>CAWEIJ010000003.1:0-356113 GCA_963809215.1 uncultured Chloroflexia bacterium | reverse complement strand
AAGAAAGCGCAAGCACCGCGCCCGAGGCGGTGAGCACATGCACCGATACGGCGCCGATCAGTCTGATCATCGACAATTGGCTTGGGTCGGTCCCCTGCCCCTGCGCGTGAGCGACGTGCCGAGCTCGCTGGTCCGCATCATGATCTAGAAGTGACGCTTGACCTTCCCCAGCACGGTCACGTCCTGGTTCTCGTCGAAGCTCGGTCCCTGCTGGATCTGCAATTGCTTATCGTCGCCGCCATAGAGCAGCTCGAGCCCGAAGTCGAGCTTGGGCAGGATCCGAGTAGCCGAACATCTTGACGCCGCCACTGTCGGTCTTCTGATCGGCGCTGACGCCTGGCGTGCCGAGCTGGAGCGGCGCGGCTTGGCTTGAGGTGCCGGCGTCGCGGGATCGGGCGGCGGCACAGGCGTCTCCTGGAAGGCAAACGCGGGGGCGGCGCTTGCGAAAAGCGCGGCGATCAACCCGGCAATGACGAGATGCCTTAGCATCGAAAAATCTCCGCTGGGGTCGAGGATGCGCTTGCGCCAAAGGCCGCGCAAGCCTGTCCGGGCCGCGGTTAATGCGCTGTTAAGTTTGGCGATTTCCGCGCGATTGGCGATGCTTGTGGCCGCAGCGCCACAGGCGACGAATTCGCAGGTGCGCGGGCAAAGAAAAAGGGCCGCCCAAGGGCGGCCCCGCTCAGCTCCTGGGAAGGGGGAGCTTTCGCTTAGAAATACATCCTCGCGCCCGTGTAGAAGAGGTCGAAATCGTCCAACGGCTCGCTGACGCTCTTCTGGGCTTGCTGTTGATCAGGTCGACCGAGGGGTCGAGGTGCTGATAGACCGCGTAGAGATGCATCGCGGCGGAGTCGATCGACTGATCGAAGCCGAGATACCAGCGAGTGACCTCCGCGCCGGTGATCTCAGTGGCGACGGAGAGATCGGGGAAGGTGCCGGCCTTGCAAGCCCGCGTCGGTCCGCACGGCGCCGCCGATGCCGTCGTTGATCTCGAGATAGCCGCCGAAGAACGAGGTGTCGCCCAAGCTCCGAGCTCGCCCATCTTGCGCTGGATACCGATACGAACGTCCCACGCATTCATGTCGGGCGAACTCTTGCCGGTCGAACACACCGGCGTTGTGCCGGTTGCTGTCGTTGCTGTCGGAGAAGCTGAAGGCTGAGAAGGCGAACAGGCCGGTCGGCTTGTGCTTGATCGAGCCCATGCCCGCCCACTCGTCGATGTCGCGCTTGAAGCCGTTGAGACCGCCGCCCGAGTTCTGCTGATTCTCGTCGCGCGATTTCTCGTAGGCGATGCCGGCGCCGACTTCCCAGTTCTCGCCCCACTCCTTCTTGTAGCGGAGAGCGCCGCCCCAGATGTCGTCCTCGGCCCAGCCCCAAGAAGGGTGAAGCCCTCCCAATTCGGGGCGACCATAGGCAACGCCGTTGCGGCGGGTCGAGCAGTCGAATGCCGAGGAGGTGCTGTAGCATTGCGAGATCGCCTGCCACTTGAGCTGACCGGCGCCGCCGACCTCGGTGTCGAAGCCCTTCGGCCGCAAGAAGAAGCCGCGGTTCATGTGGTTGTCCGAGGTCATCGTGTCTTGGAGATCGGTGACGTCGGTATCCTTGGTGATGTCGTCCTTCGGCGTGTTGGTCAGGCCCCAGCGAACCTTGCCGAACTTCTTGTTGTCGAGATACATGTAGGAATGACGCAGCAGCAGGAGGCGAGCCTCGTTGCCGAGTGTGCCGCCGGAACGCGTGCCGTTGTCGTCGTCGATCTGATTCACCGCCTCCGAGGAAGCAGACCTGATCTCAGCCTCGATCTGATAGCCCGCCGACCAATCGCCGGTGATCTTGGCAGAGCCCTTGAAGCCCGAAGCGGCTCGATCTCGTATGAGTTGTCGACCGAGTAGGCATTCTGCTCGGCGCCGTCGTCCCAGAACAACACGGCCGGTTCATCTTGCCGTAGACGCGTGACCGAGACCTTCTTGTTGCCTTTGCGGACGGTCGTCGCCTCGAGCTCGGCGACCCGCTCCTCGAGATCGGCGCAGCAATCGCCGCCGAGATCGGCCGCTCTAGCTGGCTTCTGTACGAAGACCACCGTGCCTACGGCGCCCAGCAACGCGGCAAGCGCCAGCCGGCTAGCAGTCCCCCGAAATCCCCCGATCATGACCCCTCTCCACTGTTAACGGTGTTGTTTTGGAACCTTGTTCAGTCGCTAGAGACTTCCCCCGCCTCTCACACCTCATGCGCCCAAGCCTTGCGCTTTCGAGCACATCGGCCGTCCCTAGCGTTTTATTTGGCGAGCAATGACGTTCTCATGACAGCCAAAAGACAGGTCGGCTTTTGCGCGGTTCTGTTGCCGAAGGGCAACAGCTAGCACCGGCGAGGCTGACGCGGCTTTGGCGGCTGAGAGCGAGCTTAAGCTCTTGAGACTGCGCGAGAAGTGAGCGCAGGTGGCGGTTGCGCTCGCAGACCGGCGAAAATCGGAGCGCGCTGGGCAGGTTCGCGGTCGAACGGGCGCGATCTCGGGTCAGGCGGGAGAATCGATCGCTGAGAATCGAAGGGCCGCCCCTAAGGGCGGCCCTCTGCTGCTCTCCCCAGGGAAAGGAGGTCAGCTCGCTAAAAGTCGAGACGGGCGCCGGTGTAGAACAGCTGGAAATTGTCCAGTGGCGCCGAGACGTTGGCAAGTTTCGAGTCGATCAGGTCAACGTCGGCATCGAGGTGCTGATAGACGGCGTAGAGATGGAGCGTGCCGGCAGCATCGATCGCCTGATCGTAACCGAGATACCAGCGGCTGACGTCGGCCCCGGTGATCTCGGTGACGACATTCACGTTCTCGAAGGTGCCAGCCGCAAGTTTGCGGGTCGCGCCGCCGGCGCCGCCGATACCGTCGTTGATATTGCTGAAGCCGCCGAAGAACGATGAGTCACCGAGCTCGATGAATTTGCGCTGGATGCCGATCTGAAGGTCGTAGGCGCTCATGTCGGGCGAGCTCTTGCCGTCGAACACGCCGGCGTGCTCACGGTTCGAAGTCGTTGTTCTGCGAATTGCTGAAGGCGCCGAAGAAGAACAGACCGGTCGGCTTGTGCTTGATCGACGCGGAACCGGCCCACTCGTCGATGTCGCGCTTGAAGCCGGCGAGGCCGCCGCCTGAATTCTGGATGTTCTCGTCGCGGTATTTCTCGTAGCCGAAGCCCGCGCCGACTTCCCAGTTCTCGCCCCACTCCTTTTTGTAGCGAAGCGCGCCGCCCCACATGTCGTCTTCGAACACACCCCACGAGGCGCTGAAACCCGACCATTTCGGCGTCCAATAAGCAACGCCGTTCCGGCGCGTCGAGCAGACGAAGGCGTTGCTCGAGCCATAGCACCGGGAAATGTCGGACCATTTGAGGGTCGAGAGATCCTTCTCGGTGTTGCCGCCCTTCGGACGCAGGAAGAAGCCCTGGCTCATCCGATTGTCGGAATGCATCGTGTCTTCGAGCTCGGTGACGTTGGTATCCTTGGTGACGTTGTAGATCGGTGTCGCGGTGAGACCCCAGCGCACCTGACCCAACTGCTTGTTGTCGAGATACATGTAGGAGTGACGCAGCAGAAGCAGCCGCGACTCGTTGCCGAGCACGCCGCCAGACCGCGTTCCGTCGTCGTCGTCGAGCTGGTTCACCGCGTTGGAGGACGCGGATAAGGTTTCGGCCTCGATTCGATAGCCAGCCGACCAATCGCCCTTGATCTTGACCGAGCCCTTGAGGCCGAAGCGCGAGGAATTCGTAGTTGTTGTCGACGGTGTAGGTGTTCTTCTCGGCGCCGTCGTCCCAGAACAGCACGGCCTTGTTGAGCTTGCCGTACAAAGTGACCGAGACTTTCTTGTTGCCCTTGCGGACAGTGGTGGCCTCGAGCTCCGCAACTCGCTCCTCGAGGTCGGCGCAGCAATCGCCGCCGAGATCGGCGGCGCGTGCGGCGGGCGCATGCGATAGCGCGCCAGCGAATAGTGTGACGCCGGCGGCAATGAGCAGGCGCGAATGTATCCCCAGTCCCCGAATCATGACGCTTTGTCCCCCGTTTTCGTTGCGTAAACCCTAGCAGTTTGGTCGTGATTGGCAATGTCGCTGTATTTCTTTGTTCCCCAGGTTGTTAGAACCGCTTTTCTCTGTGGCACATTTGACACATTCCGAAACATTGGGCTCGCGCGAGCCGCGGTGATTGTCATGCGGGGATTGGCTCAATGGCTAACGCCGTGCACCCGCGCTACGGTGGCGGTGCAGCTGAGAGGCATTAAGGTTCGGAATGAGCGAGAGAATCGACGCCTCCGGTGCTGCGCTTGCCTGCGATGCCGCCGTGGTCGGGGCAGGTCCTGCCGGCATCGCCGCCGCGCTCGCGCTCGCCCATGTCGGGGCCGAGGTCGCTTTGATTGGACCGCCGCCGGCAAAACCGAGCGGACCTTCCAGCGAAACGCGGACTGCGGCGCTGCTGACGAGCTCGGTCGATCTGCTGAAGTCGCTCGGGGTGTTCGAGAAGCTTGCCGCGGACGCCGCGCCGCTCAAAGCGATCCGCATCATCGACGCCTCGCGCAGCCTGCATCCGCGCGCCGGACATCGAGTTCAAGGCGAGCGAGCTCGGCCTTGCCGCCTTCGGCTACAACATCGCCAACACCGCTCTGGTCGAGGCGCTCTATGCCCGAGCGCAAGAAGCTCGCCACCATCATCCCGGCGAGCGTCGCGCGCGTCGCGCTCGATGGCGCCAAGGCGCGTGCTCGATTGCGCCGACGGCACCGCGGTCGACGCGCGCTCGTGGTCGGCGCCGACGGCAGGCGCTCGATCTGCCGCGAGGCGCCGGCATCGACGTCGACGCGAGTGGCGCTACGACCAGGGCGCGATCGCCACCAGCTTCCGCCATTCGCGCACCATGACGGCGTGTCGACCGAGCTGCATCACGAGAGCGGATCGGTCACCACCGTGCCGCTGCCAGACCCGCGCGCTCGAGCCTGATCTGGGTCGGCTCGACGGCGGAGATCGCCGCTCGATGGAACGCGACGACGAGAGCTTCGGCGATGCGCTTGAGCGAGCGGCTCGGCGGGCTGCTCGGTCAGATCGAGAGTGTGGGCCCGCGCAGTTTCTCCCCGTGGCCGGGCTCAGCGCCGATCGGCTCGCCGCGAACCGCACCGTGCTCGTCGGCGAGGCCGCGCATATTCTTCCGCCGATCGGCGCGCAGGGGCTCAATCTCGGCTTCCGCGACGCCGCCGCTCTCGCCGATTGCGTCGCCGAAGCGCTGGCCGCGGCGCGCGATCCCGGCGGCGACGACGTGCTGGAGGCTTATACGCGGCGCGCGGCGGCTCGACGTCATGACGCGCACGATCGGCGTCGATCTCCTGAGCCGCGCGCTGCTGACCTCGTCGCCGTTGCAGGCGGCGCGCGGCATCGTGCTGCATGGGCTGAAGTCGCTGCCGCCCGTTGCGCCGCGCCGTCATGCGCGTCGGGCTCTCGCCGCCGACCGAGCTGCCGAGCCTGATGCGGCGCCGGCCAGGCTTGACGTGGCGGGACGCGCATTTGCCACGACGTGGGCTTCCCTCACCTCGAAGCCATACGCGACGCCAGCAACAAGGAGCGCGCCTGGTGGCCAAAAGCTCCGACATCTCGTTCCTGCTCGATCTGCGCTACCGGCTCGAATATCTGGGCCTGCGCTTCCTGATCGGCATCGTGCGTCTGGTCCCGGTCGATCTCGCCGGCTCCATCTCGGCCAAAGCTGGCGCTTTTCGCGCCGCTTAACCGCCGGCACAAGCGCGCGCTGGCCAATCTCGAGCGCGCCTTTCCCGACAAGACGCCAGAGGAGCGCGAACGCATCGCGCGCGCCGCGTGGGAGAATCTCGGCCGGGTCATGGTCGAGACCATGAACATCGACCGCATCCTGAAGCAGCCCGATCGGCTGCACGTCACCAACGGACACTGGATCACCCGCTACAAGAACAAGATGGGCCCGGTGCTGATCGTCACCATGCATATGGGCAATTGGGAGCTCGGCATGTGGCCGGTGATGCTCGCCGGCGTGCGCCCGGCCGGCGTCTACCGGCAGGTGAAGAATCCTTATGTCGACCGCTATCTGCGGGCGCAGCGCGAGGACCTCTATCCGGGCGGTCTGTTCGGCCGCGGCCGCGCCGCCGGCCAGGACGAAACGCAGAAGACCGCGCGGCTGATCATGGACTATGTGCGCCAGGGCGGACGGCTCGGCTTCATCTCCGATCTCTACGACGCGCAAGGCATCGAGGTGCCGTTCTTCGGCCATCCCGCCAAGAGCATGCCGATCGCCGCCATGATCGCGCGGCGGGTCGGCGCGCGCATCTGGATCGGCCGCTGCATCCGGATCGGCAACCGCGCCTGTTTCGACGTCAACGTCAATGAGCTCAGAATTCCGCGCACCAGCAATCAGGCCGAGGATATCCGTTCGATCACCGCGGCGATCCAGCGTCATTTCGAGATCTGGATCCGCGAGACACCTGAGCAATTCATGTGGTCAAACCGGCGCTGGTCTTAGGTTCGGCAACTGCCGTTGACAGCACCGCCGGCTTCGCTCTTATCGTGAGAAGACTCGGTATAGGGAACTCGTCCATGTCACCGTCCGTAGCGCCAAATTCCAGATCGGCCAGGTGGTTCGCCACCGGGTCTATCCGTTCCGTGGCGTGATCTTCGACGTCGACCCGACCTTCTGCAATACCGAGGAGTGGTATCGCTCCATCCCCAAGGACGTCCGACCCAACAAGGATCAGCCCTTCTATCATCTGCTCGCCGAGAACGCCGACACCGAGTACATCGCCTATGTGTCGGAGCAGAACCTCGTGCCCGATGCGTCCGACGAGCCGCTGCGCCACCCGCAAGTGGCCGAGCTGTTCGAGGATCTGAAGGACGGCATCTTCCGCTTTCGCTTCCTGCAAGAGCACTGACAGCGCTGCGCCCGATCGGCAAGCGAAAGGCCGCCCCGGAGAACCGGGGCGGCCTTTCTTGATCTCTGGAAGCTCTGCCGCGTGCAGCTTACGGCGTTGCGGCAGCGGCTCTTCTGCGGCGCGGTGGGCGTTGCCGGCGGCTGACGCGGCGGCCTGCCGGGCGGCGCCGGTCGCGTCCGGCCGCTCGCCTTGGCCGCCTTGGCGGCGAGATCGGCCTGGCGCTTGCGGAACATCTCCATCAGCTGGCGGCGCGACTCTTCGTATTTCACGCTGTCGACCGGCGCACCGTCATAGGCCTTGGCGAAGCCGGTCAGCGGCACGGGAAAGCCCATCGTCTTCTGCTGGATGTTCATCGCGGCGACGACCATCTGCTTGCCCTTGCGCATGCTGTCGAACATTTCCTTGGTCAGCTCGAGCTGCACCTGGCAGCTGGTGGGGAAGCAGATCGTGTATTGCAATTGAATCGGCTGTTGCTCATCGATCTTGATCTGCACGCCGGCCGGCATCACCAGGGCGTAAGCGGTCGGCACCCTGACGAGCAGCTGCTGCTTCTCCTCGCCCTCGACCTTGCGCACGGCGGCGGCGATCAGCACCATGCCGGTATTGGGCTCGAGGCCTTCGTGATTGATGAGGCAGATTTCCTTGTTCTGGGTCTGCTCACTCTTCATGCAGAGCTTGACCCAAGCGTCCTCGGACGGCCGCGGCATCGCCGGCAGGCCCGGCGGCGACGGCGGGAGCGCCAGCGGCGCAGGGGCGCCGGCGACGGGTTCTCGGGAGCTTGCGAGGTTTTGGGCACGGCCGGCGCTTGCGCGCACCGCCTGTTGGGCAATCGCCTAAGGCGCGACCAGCGCCAAGGCGAGCGCGCCGGCGCCGCGCCAAGCATCGAATCGAGCCGCATTGCGGCTCAGCATGTTCCAACGATCCCTGGACCAGATCATTAATCGACCTTTCCTCTTTTCGCGGGCTGATTCAGGTCTTGCCGTATGACCCCATGCCCCGCGTCCCGTGCTGATAGGGTCAATACCCGAAATGAGGCGTAGACGTGGCTGAGAGCCTTGCGCGCGGAGACTTTCGCCACCCCCGGCGTGGCCTACCTCTTCCACCTGCCTGCGATTATAGCGCCAATTGCGTTCCCGGCGATGTTACCCTTAACTCCATGCTGCAATGCGGAAAGCATCTATAGCCACGCGCGCGCGCCGTTGAAAGCCCCTATTTCAACGCTCGTTTTGAGCCTCCTCGTGCTCCTGCCGGCGGCGCTCTGGCAGAGCCGCAACATGGGCTCGCGATGCATGGCGAGCCGCGCGAGGCCAAAGGACTTCACCCACTTTCCCTACGTCAATCCCGACGCGCCGCAAGGGCGGCCGCGTGATCTTCGGCGTGCAAGGCTCGTTCGACAGCCTCAATCCGCTGATCGTCAAGGGCAACCCCGGCCGACGGCGTGCGCGACTATATCTACGAGAGCCTGCTCGCGCGCGCCAATGACGAGCCCTTCACGCTTTACGGTCTGATCGCCGAGAGCGTCGAAACGCCGGCCGACCGCAGCTTCGTCGAGTTCACCCTGCGGCCAGAGGCGAAATTCTCCGATGGCAGCGCCGATCACCGTCGACGACGTGATCTTCTCGCTCGCGCTGTTGCGCGATCATGGCCGTCCCAATCACCGCTCCTATTACAAGAAGGTCGCCAAGGTCGAGCAGACCGGCGAGCGCAAGGTGCAATTCACCTTCGATGCAGAGCGGCGACCGCGAGATGCCGCTGATCATCGGGCTTGATGCCGATCTTGCCGCAGCATCTCATCGATCCCGAGCAGTTCGAGAAGACGACGCTCGTCGCCGCCGATCGGCAGCGGTCCCTACACCATCGCCAAGGTCGATCCCGGCAAGAGCATCACCTTCAAGCGCGATCCGAATTATTGGGGCCGCGATCTTCCCGGTCAATCGCGGGCTCTACAATTTCGATGAGATCCGCTTCGACTATTATCGCGACGCGCGGCTCGCATGTTCGAGGCTTTCAAGTCGGGCCTGGTCCGCTTGCGCAACGAGGACGACCCGACGCGCTGGACGGAAGGCTACGACTTCCCGCGCGCTCCGCGACGGACGCGCGGTCAAGGAGGAGCTGCCGCTCGAGACGCCGGCCGGCATGTCGGCGCTCGTGTTCAACACGCGACGCCCGCTGTTCGCCGATCCGCGCGTGCGCGAGGCGCTGATCAAGCTGTTCGATTTCGAATGGGTGAACCGCACGCTCTATCACGGCCAATATGCGCGCACGGAAAGCTATTTCGCGCGCTCGGACCTGTCATCGCATGGCCACCCGGCCGACGCGGCCGAGCGCGCGCTGCTCGCGCCCTTCGCGGATGCAGGTCAAGCCCTCGATCATGGATGGCAGCTTCGCCTTTCCGGTGAGCGACGGCACCGGCGAGAACCGTGAGGGGCGGCGCGAAGCGCTACAGCTGCTCGAAGCAGGCGGGCTATCGGCTGACCGGCGGCAAGCTCGTCAATGTGGCGACCGGAGAGCCCTTCGAATTCGAGATTCTCGCCGCCACGCGGGCCCAGGAGCGGCTCCTGCTCACCTATGCGCGGGCGTTGAAACAGGTAGGAATCGAGGCGCGAATCCGTCAAGTTGATTCGGCCCAATATCAGCGGCGCAAGCAGACCTACGACTTCGACATGATCCAGTATTTCTGGCCGGTGTCGCTGTCGCCGGGGAATGAGCAGTCGTTTCGGTGGGGGAGCGAGGCTGCGGTGACGGAAGGCTCGTTCAACTATCCGGGCGTCAAGAGCGCGGGCGGTCGACGCCATGATCGAGGCGCTGCTCAAGGCGGAGGACGGCGACGCCTTCGTCTCCGCGGCGCGCGCGCTCGACCGCGTGCTGCTGTCGGGCGACTATGTCATCCCGCTGTTCCATTTGCCGCGCCAATGGGTCGCGCATTGGAACGACCTGAAGCGGCCCGAGACGACGCCGCTTTACGGCTACCAGATCGACTCCTGGTGGCTCGCGCCGACCGGCCGCCGCCCGGCCAAGGCGCGACCGACCTGATCGCCATGAGCACGCTCCCCGGCCGAAGAAGATCGAGAGGAACGAGGAGCGGCCCCGCCGCTCACGGTCGACGGACTGTTGCGGCGCCGCGCCAGCCAGCGCCCGGCGTCACCGCCCTGTCCGATCCGTCCAATGCTCGCGGCGCTCGGCTTGGGCATCCGCGCTCCTTCACCTATCGCGAGGCGGACGCGGCCGTCGATGCGCTCGCCTCGTTCTTCATCGAGCTCGGCCTCGATGCCCGGCGACAGGCATCGCCGTGCAGCTTCCCAATCTCGCGCTGGCGCCGCTGACGCTGCTCGCCGCCTGGCGCGCCGGGCTCGACGGTCGCCGCCGTGCCGATGCTGTGGCGCGGGCACGAGATCGGCAAAGTTTGCGAGCCGATCGACGCCCAAGGCGCTGATCGGCGTCTCGTCCTTCGCCGGCGAGAGCCACGCCGAGAGCCTGTGCGGATCGCCGCAGCGCATCTCTCGGTGCGCTTCGTGCTCGGCTTCGGCCGCGATCTTCCCGACGGCGTCGTCTCGCTCGACGAGGCGATCGCGGACGGGCGCGGCTCAGCGCCTCCGATCGAGACGCCGACGCGCGAGGGGCCGGCGCTGATCACCTTCACCGCGCGCGCCGGCGTGCCGTTCCTGCCGGTGGTGCGCCGCGAGGACGAGCTGCTGGCGCAAGGCGCGATGACGGTGCTGGCGCTCGACCTCGACACCCGCGACGTGATCCTCAACCCCTATCCGTTGACCGGACCGGTCGGGCTGTCGCTCGGGCTGATGGCGTGGCTGATCAGCGGCGCCACGCTGGTCCAGCACCAGCCGTTCGACTATGACGCGTTCGTCGCAGCAGCTGCTCGCCAGCGGCGCGACGGTGACGGCGCTGCCGGCGCCGATCCTGGCCGAGCTTGCCAAGGACGGCGTGCTGCACCAGCCGTAATGCCGCTTGCGGCGGCTCGGCGCGGTGTGGTCGACGCCCGAGCAAGCCGAGCCGCCGCCGCTGTCCCGGCGCGGCGCCGCTGCTGTTCGACCTCTATCCGCTCGGCGATCTCGCGAGCGTGGTGCTGCGCCGCGAGACGCGCAGGCCTCTCCCGCTCCCGTCGGCCGGTCAATGTCGTCGAGGACGACGAGGGCGCCGTGTTCGTCGAGACGCAGGCTCGGACGCGACCGCCGAAGCGAGCTCGGGACGGCGAGATCCTGCTGCGCGGGCCGGTCGTGCCGCGCGGCGCGCCAGGGCCCGCTCGCCCGCGATGCCGACGGCTTCGTCGCGACCGGGCTGCGCGCCGAGATCGAGGCGGGATGGCGGCCTGCTTGCGGATCAAGCGCGATCCGGAGCTGTTGCATCATGGCGGTGTGGCGCTCGCCGCGAGCGAGCTCGACGAGCTTTATCAGAGCTTCCCCGGCTTTCTCGATGCCGCCTGCTTCGTGCTGTCCGATCCGATCGTCGGCGACCGCATCTTCGCCGCCGTCGTGCCGCAAGCCGGGCGAGCCGATCTCGCTCGAGGCGCTGCACCAGTTCCTGGTGGACGCGGCAGGTCGCGCCCTACAAATTCCCCGACAAGACTGCTGGTGGTGAAGCAAATCCCGCGCGACGCCGACGGCGCGCGTGCTGCGCGAACAGATCCTGCAGCAGGTCCTCAGGCCGCCCGCTTCACGGCACCGGCGATCTTGACCAGGCGCTTCAGCAGATCGCGCGCGCCGGCAAGCCGCTCCTCGGGCGTCTCCCAATTGGCGTAATAGATCAGCCGGTGGTCGGGCTGGAGCTTCACCCGCTTGCCCTCCTCGCGGATGAAGGCGATCAGCCCTTCGGGATTGGCGAAGCTCTTGTTGCGGAAGGCGATGCACCGCGCCCTTCGGCCCGGCGTCGATCTGCTCGATGCCCGCCTGGCGGCACAGTCCCTTGATCTCGACGATGTCGAGCAGATGGCGCACCTCCTGCGGCAACGGACCGAAGCGGTCGATCAGCTCGGCGGCGAAGGCCTCGATGGCGTCATGGCTCTCGACGCCCGACAGCCGGCGATAGAGCCCGAGCCGCACTTGCAGGTCGGGCACGTATTCCTCGGGGATCAGCACCGAGGTGCCGAGATTGATGCGCGGCGACCACTGGTCCTCGACCACCGTCGCCACCCCTGAGCGCGGCGACGGCTTCCTCCAGCATCGACTGGTAGAGCTCGTAGCCGACTTCCCGGATATGGCCCGACTGCTCCTCGCCGAGCAGATTACCGGCGCCTCTCTGATGTCGAGGTCGTGGCTCGCCAGCGCGAAGCCCGCGCCGAGCGTATCCAGCGATTGCAGCACCTTGAGCCGCTCGGCGGCGGTCGTCGATTGACTCCTCGATAATCTCCAGCGCGGTCATCGCCACCGACTCGTCGATGATCATTGGAGGCGAGAGCCGAAGGATGTGGCCTGCTGGGATCCAAGCGACGCCCTTGCGGAACGCCCGCTGATAGACCTCGCGACCAGCCTCATCAAAGGGCTCCTTGGTGCTCCGATCCTTCACGAGTTCCAGCCCGAGCAGCAGGCCTTTACCTCGGACATCGCCCACGATTGGATGACGCGCCTTGATCTGGCGCATCCGCTCCAGCAGGATCCCGCCGAGCCAATCCGTCTTGTCCACGAGTTGCTCCTCACGGATCACGCGGATCGATGCAAGAGCCGCCGCACATGCCATTGGGTTCCCGCCGTAGGAGGTGGACGCCGAAATCGTCTCGACCGCCGACTTGTAGCGATCGCTCACGAGTACCGCCGTGACAGGAAAACCGTTGCCGAACTGCTTCCCAAGCGTCATGACGTCCGGAGTCGTATCCCAGTGCTGCATTGCAAACCACCGGCCAGTCCGTCCCATGCCGGTGAGGATCTCGTCCGCAAACAGAAGCACGCCGAGCTCATCGCAAAGAGCCCGCAGGGCTGGGATGAACCCATCCGGAGGGACAATGGTTCCGGCCCAGCCCTGGATGGGCTCGAGGACAATCGCCGCGAGTCGTCCCGAGGTTTCCTCGCGAATGAACTGTCGAATTCAGTTGATCGTCCAGGCAACCTGCTCGTCATCGGTACAGTCGAATGGTGGGCGGTATGAGTCCGGCCGCGGAGCCAGGAAGAAACCGGGTGCACGCACTCCTTGCGAGGAGTCGAGACGCCCCAGGCTCACAGCCCCAAGTGTCTTGCCATGGAAATCTCGATGAAAGGAGATGAACTCCGACTTCCCAGTGGCGGCACGGCAGATGCACAACGGCCTCGACGGCGGCTGTACCTGAGTCATAGAGCTGGATACCGTTGAGGTCCCCCATCGCCACGCCAGCCAGCTCTTCGACGAGTTCCACCTTCCATGGCGTCGTGAAGTCGTGAGCGTTCATAAGCGTTGCCGCGGCTTGCTGAACGGCCTCCTGTCACCTTCGGATGGCAATGCCCTAAACCTGCGACGTAGATGCCGGAAGAGAAGTCGATGTAGGTATTCCCATCATGTTCGGCGCAAGGTTGAGCCATGCCCGGACGCGAAGACAACTGGGAACAGTCTGACCTGCGACGAGTAGCCCTTGATGTACTTGGAGGCCCGACCGTGGAGCTCGACCGAACGCGGGCCCGGTGGCTGAACAACGATGTTTGGTAGAGGCCCATCGTGTGCCGCCCAGTAGGCCGCGTCTCCTGGGCGTGCGAGCGTTTCAAGCATGAACCGGCTCCCACATATCGCCATGAATGAGGCGCGTATTAGTTCGGACCGCCGTTTCAACATTCGGCTTCGCCAACACAGTCCGGCCCACCACTAGACCGGCCGCTCCCGCTCGAAGTGCAGCCGCCATGGACGCCAGATAAGCCTCCGCGTCGTCGGTTCCTGGGCGCCCGTGTACGAGGACGGGAACATTTACATCGGCAATAAGCTCGCCGAAGGTGTCGAGGTCACCGTCGAAGTCGAGCTTGAGACAGCTGCAGCCGATCTCGACCGCCATCCTGGCGAGCGTCCGCACGATGCGACTTTCGTTCCGTGACTCAACCTTGCCCGAGATCGGAAGCGGTTCTAGCATCAGCGGCAAACCCGCGGACCGGCATTCGCGCGCCCAGATCGCGAGCTGCTTGATGTTGTCGCGCTCGGTCGAGTCATCCGCCCAGCCTCCAAGGAGGAACGCGACGGCGACGTCGGCGCCGAGCGCCGCGGCATCGTCGACGCTGCCGATCGGAGCCCAGTAGCCCGGGGAAGGGCGCAGCGGGTCCTCGCGCCATACGTTCGTGGTGTCCAACCGATAGACCAGCGACAGTCCGGCGCTTCGCACGACCTTGTGCTCACGATGCATGATCCCAGGCGACAGCTCGATGGCGTCGGGCCTGGCCCTCAGGGCTCCACCGAGTGCATCGCGCACAATCGCAGCGCCCGCAACAGGCCCTACGAATAGCCCGTGATCGATCGCCACCATCAGGGCTCTCGGGGGAGTGCCGCGCAGAAGGGGCACGCGCTGGCGCGGCTCCCAGACGCGTTCAGGACCCGACACGGTAATCCTCACCTGACGCGGTCTGGTTCCCGCCCACCGGAAGTTGGGTCGTCGGCTTTGCCACGACGACCTCGAAACCGGCATCGCGGAGTGCTTGTCGCGTAGACGGCGGAACGCCGTCGTCGATAACGATCCCGGTGAATGCCGCGAGCGGGGCGATCACGACCGGTGCGGCGATTCCGAGCTTTCGGAATTCGCACACGAGATAGGTCCGTTCAGACGAGGCCATCATCGCCTGCTTTACCGATACCTCGAGTTCGTCATGGTCCGTCGCGCTGTCCCCGACAACAAAGCCCGCCGCCCCGATGAAGGCAATTGCGGCACGCCGGCGCCCGATCGCTGCCTCAGTGGTTGGGCCAACGAGGGCCAGCTCTCGATGCTTTAGGGTCCCGCCGGGTGAGAAGACGGTGATCTTTGGGGAATGCACCAGGGCCTGGAGTGCACGGAGTGAGTGCGTGATGATCTTGAGGGACGACCGGCCGGACAGCTGGCGCGCGATTTCCAGGGTCGTCGTGCCCCCATCAATCATCACCGTCTCACCGTCTCGTACGAGCGATGCGGCGGCGCGGCCGATCGCACGTTTCTGAGGCAGCGCGACGCTGGCACGTTCGCCGAAAGGGTGCTCTCGATTGCCGGTGCTCGCCGCAGCGCCACCGTGCGTTCTCGACAAGAGCCCCTCGCCATGCAGCCAGGTCAGATCGCGTCGGATCGTGGCCGCGGAAACACGGGTCCGCTCGGATAGGGATTTAACCGAAGCGTAGCCGAGCTCCATCACGAGGGCTAGCAATAGTTCGCGGCGGTCGGTGGCAGTCATGGGCTCCTGCACGCCCGAACTCTAGCACCATGGATGTTCATATACAAGAACATGATGCTTGTTATCGAGCATGCGAACCCGGTCGACGACCGTGCGCTCCAGTCTCGCTTTCTGTTGCGGCAGTGGCTGTCCTGGGAGCCCAAGCCGCTAGTTACGGTGATGCAGGGGCTGGGCGATCGGCCGTGGGCACCCTTGACCAACTGGTCGGACGTGCTCGCGGCCAACGTTGCCGGGATCCCATCGGGCTTGGTATTGGTCAAAGGGCGATGACATGGAAGAGCTCGGTCCGTCGCCCGTCGCCGGCCGCGACGGGCGACGCTCAGGATGCCCTGCGTGGAGCTCGGACCCATTCAACAACAGGGATTGACCCGAAGCGGCGTCGCAAGGGCGCATTCTCGTTGAGTGCCGACCCAAGAATGCGTCGAGCCGGGCTCGACGCATTCACCGAGTCGAGTCCGGGAGCCCGTGAGCCTCGAGCTCACCAATCAGGCTTTCGAGGGCGGCAAGCACGCGATCGGCCTCGTTCCTCGCTGATGACGAATGGCGGCTTGATCTTCACGATGTTTCCGAGTCCGAGATACTTCGATTCGCCGTAAATGACGCCCCGTTTCATCCCTTGTTCGACGACCCAGGCGGCTTCGCGCCGAGCAGGCTCCTTCGTCACTCGGTCGCGGACGAGTTCGACCGCGATCATGAGGCCAGGCCCGCGTACGTCCCCGATAAGGGGGTGCGCGTCCTTCATCTGGAGGAGTCGGGTCGTGAAGTAACGACCCATGTGGAGGCATTTCGCCAACATGCCCTCGTCCTCCATCGCGTCAATAGTTGCTAGCGCCGCGACCATTGAAGGTGGGAAGTGGGCATGGGTGAAGGAGTGATCCCCTGGCTTGAAGCCAGCAAGTCTGTCCGAGACGAGAATTGCCGAGATCGGGAACCCACCCCCGAGCCCCTTGCCAATGACCATGATGTCGGGCACAACGTCGTACAGATCAGCGGCGAACCACGTTCCCATCCTCCCGAATCCGGTTTGGATCTCATCCCGAATGAGGATGAGGCCAAACTCGTCGCACAGCTCCCGGATCTTCCGGTACGACGACGGGACCTCGATCATCCCGCCATTGCCCTGGAACGGCTCCATGATCAGAGCAGCGATCGGGCCGTCGATCGCGTGGAGGATCGCTTGCCGGGTGTAGTGGATACAGGCGTCGACGCACTCCTCCGCGGTCATTGATTCGCCAAACGGATTGCGATAGACGTAGGGCCCAGGCACCCGGACAACCGGCCCCATCCATCGGCCGAAGATGCTGTTCGGGTGCGGCCAGCTCACGGCCATGGTTCCGAACGTGCGCCCGTGATAGCCCTCCCAGAGGCTCATGAATGTCGCGGCGCCGTCCCGATTGCGCATCGCGATCTTCATCGCGCCCTCTATTGCGTCCGACCCGGACAAGGTGAAGGCGACGCGGTTTAGGTCGCCGGCGCGCCATCTTGGCCAGCCGTCCAGCAAGAAGGAGCTTCGGCACTGTTTCGAAACCGGTCCGAATGTGGGTATACCGGTACACCTGTTCGGCTACCGCGGCCGCGACGCGAGGGTGTGCGTACCCAATTCCGAGCGACCAGGCCTGGGACGTGCAGTCGATGTACTCCCGGCCGTCCGTGTCCGTTACCACCGCGCCTTCGCCGTGGTGGACGGTAAACGACGCGTGGCCCGCGACGCCGCCTCCCATCAGGGCAAGCCTGCCGGCGGCCAGTAACTGCTCGGAGGCCGTCTGGTATGGGTCAAGCGCCGTGGACGCACGAGGAATCGCGCTCCGGGTAGGTGGCCGCCGGCCCTTGCTAGCCACGGCTTCCGCCTCTAGGGCATTCGTCGTCCTATCCACCGTTGCGCCTCCGTGTCGGATACTGCCGCACACTCGCTTCGCCGACGTCGATCCCGTCCCCGGGCGTGGCGAAGACATGTCCTCAGTTCGAGTAGCTGCACTTAGCCGCCGAGTTCCAGATCGCAGCCACGAGATGTGGACGCGGGGATCGACGCGGCCGCGTTCGCGACCATTATTGCTAGCATGTTCAGGAGCCGTTCGGGTCGGCCAGATTGTTGCACCGGAGACCGTCACTGGCTGAGCTGCCCTAGGGGCCGGCCGCGACCCGACAATAAACGCCGTGCCACTTCAATTTCGCTCCCCCGAGCTCTATGAACCTCCGTATCGGTGGCGGCATTGTTGAGATCAATGTCAGCGCGTCTCAGAGTGGCGCCGAGGCACGACCATTCCCGCCGATGTTCGATGAACGCTTGGGCCGAGGCGGCGATTGCGGGCGTGCGAGAATCGCGGTCGTGACCCGAGCAGTGCAGCTGCCGAAGGGGATTCGCGCCGTCGTCTTTGATCTAGACGGCTTGCTCGTCGATACGGAAAGCCTTTGGTTCGGGGAAGAGTCAGCGCTGCTGGCCGACCATGGCGCCGAGTACACCGCTGACGACCATCTCGCGACCGTTGGCCAGACGATCGACGCCTCGATCGCCTATTTCGTGCGCCGGATCGGTCTTTCGGAAGTCATCGGGCCCAACGCTTCGGGCGGAACTGATCGATCGGCTTCGAGGCGCGTTGGATGAGCGTGTCGAGCCACTGCCGGGGGCGGTCGAGCTCGTCAGCGCCCTCGCGAAGGCGGGTGTCCCGATTGGGATCGCTTCAAACGACGACCGCGAGATCGTGCTTCTCGCTCTCGCGGCCGCTGGCCTTGCCAACGCCTTCGACGTCATCGTCTCGGCCGAGCAGGTCGAGTGGGCGAAGCCCTCGCCTGACGTGTACCTCCGAGCTTGCTCGGCTCTGGGTGTCGAACCGTCGGAGGCCCTTGCACTTGAAGACTCGGAACCAGGGGTAACCGCGGCGCGGGCTGCCGGAATGCGCGTCTATGCAGTGCCCCAGCTCACGGGGGAGGCGGACGTTGCATCCGCGGACCGCGTCTTGTCATCTCTGGAAGACCTCCTCGTGTAGCTCAGCTCCTTGGGAGGCGTCGCCGCGGCCCTACTCCCGTTATAGCCCAGATGAGTTCGTAAACTAGGTCGGCGCATCGGCGGCCCGCGCGCGCCTGTTCACGGCGGGTGCGACGAGCCGAAGCGGAATTGACGTCGCCGTGGCCGAGCGCTGCAACCCGCTCTGATGACGTCGTCCGCGAACCGCACAATAATCGGTGCCTTCGCCGCTCGACCGATCGTGCTCAGGGCCCCCGACCCTAGGCCGCATAGGCCCCAGCGGCTCCCAAAGCACGTGCGCTACCGCTGCGCTACACCCCGACTGGTTTCGTGCTCGCGAAACGCATGTGCTTCGCGACACGCCGCTTGATGACTAGCGTACAGCGCCTGGGCCTCGGGCTGATCGCGCATGCCGCTGAAACGGGCCACGACGGGGGGTCAGCCGGGGGCGGCACCGGAACCGATCGCCCGAGGGCGATCGACACGACGCCGCCTCACCCGTGCGGGACGCTGCTCGCAACGCGGCGGATCACCGCGATCGACGCCTCCACGTCGGCCTCCGTGGTCGCCCAGCCAGAGACGGAGATGCGCATCGCCAGCACTCCATGCCAGCGCGTGCCCCCGAGCCAGAGCGTGCCGTCGGCCTGGATCCCGGCGATGATCGCGTCGGTGCGCGCGTCGCCGAGCGCGACGTCGCCCGACGGGTCGTCGAACCGGACGAGCACCTGGTTCAGCACCACGTCGTTGAGCACGCGTGTGCCCGGCCCGCCGTCGAGCCCCGCCGCGAACTGTCGCGCAAGGTCCGAGGTCCGGCCGATCAGCTCCGCGAGCCCGCTGCGGCCGAGCGATCGGAGCGCGGCCCAGATCGCGAACCCGCGGGCGCGACGCGACGACTCCGGCACCCAGCTGTACGGGTCGCGCTCGGCGCCAGTGGTCTCGACGTAGTAAGCCGCCCCGAGGGACATCGCCGCGTGGTGCGCGGCCGGGTCAGCGACGAATGACAGGCCGGAGTCGTAAGGGACGTTGAGCCACTTGTGGGCGTCGGTCGTCCAGGAGTCGGCCAGCCCGACCCCGTCGACGAGGTGCCGTCGCGACGGATCGGCGGCGGCCCACAGCCCGAAGGCGCCGTCCACGTGCAGCCATCCCCCGTTCGCTCGGACCGCCTCAACGATCGGCGGCAGCGGGTCGAACGCGCCGGTGTTGACGTTGCCCGCCTGCGCGCTGACGAGGGCCGGGCGATCGAGCGCCGCGAGCGCCGCTGCCAGCCCATCCGGACGCATCCGCCCCTGGTCGTCCGTGGCGACACGGACGACACGCTCGCGCCCCAGGCCCAGCATCTGGAGGGCCGCGAAGACCGTGACGTGCGACTCGTCGCTCACGACCACCGGGATCTCCGGCGCCCCGAACAGCCCCTGCCGCTCGACGTCCCACCCTGCGCGTGACAGGAGGGCATGGCGCCCGGCGGCGAGGCCGGTGAAGGTCGCCATCGTCGCGCCGGTCGCGAAGCCGACGCTGACGCCGGCGGGAAGGCCGAACAGCTCGGCAAGCCATGCGCCGGCGACCTCCTCGGCGACGGCGG
Source organism: uncultured Chloroflexia bacterium (assembly GCA_963809215.1). Taxonomy (GTDB): domain Bacteria; phylum Chloroflexota; class Limnocylindria; order Limnocylindrales; family CSP1-4; genus CTSoil-043. The sequence continues at coordinate 336,356 of CAWEIJ010000003.1, read as the reverse complement.
CGGCCGGACCACTGACGTACACCACCGCGTTCTGGTCCCAGGCGCTCGTCAGCCAGTCCGCGGCCAGTGCCGCCGGGAGGCCGCCGCCGATGACGAACCCGAAGTAGCGTGGCCCGGCGCTCGCGACGAGGGCGCCTGCGACGTTCGCAGCGAGCGCTTCGACGACCGCGACCGGATCATCGCCCGTCTCGGGCAGCGGGCCACCGAAGCGCGCGCGGATCTCCGCGATCGGCGCGGTGGCGTTGACGGGCCGGGTCGGGAGACCGGCAATGAACTCCTGCGCGATCTCGGCGGCCCGCGCGAGCGCGGCGCCCGTCCGGGCGGGGGTCACGGCCGGGTCCATCGGAGCCTCCTTCGGCCGCATCCCGAGGCTCCGCGGCCGGAGCCGTCACCTGGCCGGGACGAGGCCCGCGACATGATGCCGAGCCCGGCTCGCAGCGTCACCATGGCGTTGCGCGACCCGCCGAGAGGAAACCCTCGACCCGGTTTGCCGACCGCCAACCACCGGCCGCAGGAATGGACCGCGGAGCCGGGCGACCCGTCATCCGGGGAGCCGTTTCGAGACCCGGCGCCGGCGACGCGAGCCCGCGCCGCGTGACCCGCACAGGCGGCGCCACTTCGTGACAAACGTCTCTGGCCGCGGTCCGGGCGGACGGCCATCCTCGGCCGCGGGGGATGACGCGGCCATCACGGGTCCCGGGAGTGATCGACATGCAACGCGCCCAGAAGCTCGCTCAACCGTCCCCGCTCGACATTCCCGGGCAGATCACGCCTGCCGGGCCGTGCTCCGAGCCGGCCCACGTCCAGGCCGCGCCGGCGTCGGGCCACCGCCGGTCGCGTTCGCTGCCGGGGCTGGCGCCGACGTCGCTCATCGCCTCGGTCGAGGAGGTCGCGGCCACCGACGGCGCCGACTGGCTGATCTGGGGAAACGTGGGCGATCGCCCGGTCCTCTTCGCCCTCGAGGCGAGCGCGGCCGCCGAGCTGATGGGATCCATGGCCACGCACGGGACGGCCACGGCGATCATCGAGCCGTGGCAGGTGATGCTCGAGCGGCTCGACTGAAGGGAACCAGGCACGGCGACGCCGTTGCCCGGGGTCGCCCGGGCCGGTCGCACTGGCCCTGCGCCGCGTCACGGCATCCGATCGGAGCCGCGGGCGCCGGTTACTGGAGCAGGAGCGGGATCGCGTCGAGCGGCACCGGGTTGGCGGCGAGGACCACCTCGGCGGCGGCCCGGATCCTCGGTGCGAGCGACGCCACGTACGTCCGCGCGATCGGCTTCTTGACCTCCGCCACCGTCGTGTCGCGCAGCAGCAGCCAGCCGCCGACGACCCAGATCGCCATCTCGACCAGGTCGACCGGCGTAGTAGTCGACGCGGTCGCGCTCGGGCTGCGCCTTGAGCGCGTCGACGGCGCGGTCGAGGAGGCCGGTCAGCTCGTCGAGGATCGCCTTCTCGGCGGCCATGTCGGCCGGGTACTCGGCTGCCTGCCACTCGGCGAGCAGCGGATCGAGCGAGCGGTTGAGCAGCTTGCCGATGGCCGCGACGACCTGGAGCTGGCTCGTGCCCTCGTAGATGTTCGTGATGCGGACGTCGCGGAAGAGCCGCTCGATGTTGAACTCGCGCATGTAGCCCACGCCGCCGTGGACCTGCATCGCCTGGTAGCAGACCCGGTTGCCCATCTCGGTGGCGCAGTACTTGACCATCGGGGTCAGCGTCTCGGCCAGGGCCTGGGCCTGCTTGTGCCGGGCGCGGATCGCCGGGTCGGCGTCCGCGCCGCCGTCGGCCAGCGCCTGCTCGTAGACCTTCCAGAGGTCCACCCAGCGCCCGGTCTCGGCGAGGAGGGCGCGGGTGGCCTCCAGGTCGACCTTCATGGAGAGCAGCAGCCGGCGCGACGGCCGGCAGGGCGCGGATCGGCTTGCCGAACTGGATGCGCTCGCGGGAGTACTGGTCGGCCTCGCGGTAGGCGGCCTCGGCGATGCCGAGGGCCTGGGCGGCGACGGCGAGGCGGGCGCCGTTCATCAGGTCTCATGGCGTAGCGCATCAGCCCGAAGCGGCGCTTGCCGACCAGGATGGCCGGCGTGTTCGTGTACTGGATCTCGCACGTCGGCGAGGCGTGGATGCCCATCTTGTTCTCGATGCGCCGGATCTTGACGGTCTCGTCGCGCTCGACCAGGAACATCGAGAGGCCGCGGGCGTCCGTCGAGCCTTCCTCGCTGCGGGCCAGGACGAGCGACACGTCCGCCAGGCCGTTGGTGATGAAGCGCTTGACGCCGTTGAGGTGCCACTGGCCGGTCGCCTCGTCGAGGGTGGCCCGGGTCGCGACGGCGCCCAGGTCCGAGCCGGCGTCGGCCTCGGTGAGGACCATCGCCCCGGAGACCTCGCCGCGCGCGAAGCGCGGCAGGACCCGCGCCTTGGTCTCCGGGTCGCCGTACTCGTCGATCGTCGAGGCGATCTCCTGGAGGCCGTAGACGGTCATCAGGCCGCTCTCGGCCCGGGCGACGATCTCGACCATCATCTGGTAGACCGACTCGGGCAGGTTCAGGCCGCCGTACTCGCGCGGCAGCATGGCGCCGAAGAGCTCGGCCTGGCGGAGCGCCTCGATGGCGTCCAGGGTGGCCGCGGCGTAGGTGACCTCGCCGTCGGCCGAAGTGGGCGCCCTCCTCGTCCGCCTCGGCGGCCCGGGGCGCGACGCGCTCGCCGCAGATCTCGCCGAGGACCTCGAGCACGATGCGGTAGTTGTCCTTGCGCGTCGGCGTAGTTGCGCGGGGCGGTCGGGTAGACGTCGGACTCGGCGTAGCCCTTCTCCTTGAGCTCCAGGACCTCGCGGAGGTCGAGCTGCTGCGAGGCGGAACTGCAGGTCCGGGTTGTCGAGGAAGAAGTTCTCGCTCATTCGGCGTCTCGCTGCTCCATGGAGCGCTCGCGCAGGGCCTTGATGATCAGCGGCAGCACCTCGCCGACGTCGCCGACGATCCGGTAGTGCGCGATCTGGAACATCGGCGCGGTCGGGTCGGTGTTGATGGCGATGATCTTGGACGACTGGTCCATGCCGGCCCGGTGCTGGATCGCGCCCGAGATGCCCGCGGCGATGTAGAGCCGGGGCCGGACGGTGGTGCCGGTCTGGCCGACCTGGTGCTCGCGGCCGATCAAGCCCGCGTCGACGGCCGCGCGCGAGGCGCCGACCTCGCCGCCGAGCAGGTTGGCCAGCTCGCGCAGCAGGGCGAACTCCTCGGCGTCCGACGCCGGCGCCGCCGGCGACGATGACCGGCGCGTCCTTGAGCTTGACGGTCGAGTCGCGGACCTGGCGGCTCAGGACCTCGAGGGCGAAGTCGCCCGGCTCGAACGCGGGGGTCACCGGCTCGACGACGCCGGCCCGGCTCGCGTCGGCGGCCGGCATGCGCATGACGCCCTCGCGGACCGTGGCCATCTGGGGCCGGCGTGCTCGGGTTGACGATCGTGGCGATGAGGTTGCCGCCGAAGGCGGGCCGGATCTGGTAGAGCAGGTCCTTGTACGTCCGGTCCTCGCGCTTGACGTCGTAGTCGCCGATCTGCAGGTCGGTGCAGTCGGCGGTCAGGCCGCAGCGCAGGGCGCTGGCGACGCGCGGCGCGAGGTCGCGGCCGTTGGGCGTGCCGCCGAAGAGGAAGATCTCCGGCTGGCGGCGGCGGGCCTCGGTGATCGCGACCCGGGCGTAGGGGAGCGTGCGGTAGTGCGCGAGCTCCGGGTGGTCGGCCAGCGAGGACGCGGTCGGCGCCGTGGCGGATGACGTCCTGGGCCAGCTCGTCCACGTCGTGCCCGCACAGCAGGCCGACCACCTCGTAGCCCAGCTGGTCGGCCAGCTCGCGGGCCTTGCCGATCAGCTCGAGGCTGACGTCGGCGATCCGGCCGTCGGTCTGCTCGATGAAGACCCAGATGCTCTTCTGCTCGGTCATGGCCGCCTACCCGACGATGTATTCGTGGACCAGCTCCGCCACCATCGCGGCGATGGCCTCCGGGGTCGGCTGGATGGTCTTGCTCTCGGTGCTCTCCAGGACCACGAAGTTGACCTTGTGGACCTGGGTCGGCGAGCCGGCCAGGCCGATGCTCTCCGGCGGCGGCGCCGATGTCGTCCGCCGTCCAGACCGGGATCTTGAGGTCGTGGGCGCCAGGTACGCCTCGAGCGCGCCGGCGGGCTCGAACTCGGGCCACTGCGTCCGGAGCGCGGCGTACTCGCCTGGCGGTCGCGGCCAGCTTGCGCGCGATCCGGCGGCGGACCGAGGGCGGGCGCGGCGTGTTGGCCGAGCCGACCACCGTCAGCAGGCACGGCAGCGTGCAGCGGACGATCTCCGAGCCGGAGTCGAGGGCGCGCTGGGCGGTGATCCGGCCGTCGGCGATCTCCAGGACGGCCTCCGCGTAGGTGATCTGCGGGATGCCCAGCTTCTCCGCCGTCTGCGGGCCCACCTGGGCGGTGTCGCCGTCGATGGCCTGGCGGCCGGCCAGGACCAGGTCGTAGGTCCCGAGCTTCTCGATCGCCTGCTGGAGGGCGACCGAGGTGGCCAGCGTGTCGGCGCCGGCGAACCTGCGGTCGGTCAGCAGGATCGACCTTGTCGGCGCCGCGGCAGAGCGACTCGCGCAGGATGTTGGCGGCCTTGGGCGGGCCCATGGTGATCACGGTGACCGTCCCGCCGTGCCGGTCCCTGATCTGCGAGCGCCATCTCCAGGGCGTTGAGGTCCTCGGGGTTGAAGATGGCCGGCAGGGCGCCGCGGTTCATCGTGCCGTCCCTGGTCATCACGTCGCCGGTGATGTTGTGGGTGTCCGGCACCTGCTTGACCAGGACCACGCATGTCGATCGGTCTGGAGTCGGTCATCCAGGTCTCCGGGATCGCCGGCACGGGCCGGCCGGGGCTCGAGGCTCGGGGTGCGGACGCCTCTCGGCTGAAGGGAACGCTCCCGGGCGTCTGCCGCGTACCCGAGAAGGATAGCGGTGGGCACGCCGGGGCGTTCGTCTCGATGACAGGGGCGCCTGGCGCGGCATGGGAACGTGCGGGATGCGCTGCGTCCCGCCCCGGAGCGAGCGGGCGGCACCGAGCGACGCTCAGGCCTGCGCGATGACCGTCCCCGCCGCCCGGCGCATCCCGCTCGTCTGCCACCGCCACCAGAGGAGCGCCGCGACGCCGAGTCCCGCGAGGAGGTAGGCCGGCGGCAGCAGGTCGGGGAATGCCGCCGCGGGGGGCGGCACCCGGAGTGCCTGGTTCGCGGCGCGGAAGACGAGGAAACCGGCGGCGAACGCGAGTGCCGGCACCCCGGGAGGCGCGCCTCAGCGCGCCCGGGGAGCGGCTCCCCGCTCCCCGGGAGCGGCTCCCTGCTCCCGGGCGCGCCTTCAGAACCCGAGGCGCTCGAGGATCGGGGCCATCCGGCGCGCCGCGCGGGCGCGGTGTGAGACCGCCTGCTTGCGCTCCGGTGGCCACTCGCCGACGGTCGCGCCGCCGGGCCGCTCGGATGCGGGCTCGAAGATCGGGTCGTAGCCGAAGCCGTTGGAGCCCCGCGGCGCGTCGGCGATGCGCCCGGAGAACGTGCCGCGGGCCAGGACGACGGGCAGGCCGCCGCGCGGGCCGGCGCGGACCGGGAGGGCAAGCGCAAGGACGCACCGGTACCGCGCCCCGCGCCTCTCCGGCGGGAGTCCGGCAAGTGCGGCGAGGAGCTTGGCGTTGTTCTGCTCGTCGGTGGCGTCCTCGCCGGCATAGCGGCGCGTGCGGACTCCGGGGCCGCCACCGAGCGCATCCACCTCCAGGCCGGAATCGTCGGCCAGCGTCGGCAGGCCGGAGCGCCGGGCGTAGAAGCGGGCCTTGAGCGCCGCGTTCGCCGCGAAGGACGCGCCCGTCTCCTCAGCCTCATCGGCGATCCCGATGTCATCGAGCGCGACGAGGATCGCCCGGGAGGGCCGGAGGAGATCGCGCAGCTCGCCCAGCTTGTGGCGGGAGCGCGTCGCGACGAGGATTCGCGGCGCGGAGGTCACCGCCTGACGGTGGCGATGGCGGCGGCCTGCGCCTCGAAGAGCTGGGCCAGCCCGATCTTCGCGAGGTCGAGCAGGGCGTCGAGCTCCTCGCGCGAGAAGGCACGCCCCTCGGCGGTCCCCTGCAGCTCCACGTAGCGGCCGGCGTCGGTCCCGACCACATTGAAGTCCACCTGCGCGACGTGGTCCTCCGCGTAGTCGAGATCCAGGAGGTTCGCCCCGCTCACCATCCCCACGCTGACGGCCGCGACCTTGCCGACGAGCAGGCGCTCCATCCCGAACGTGATCAGCGCGGCTGCGAGGGCGACATACCCGCCGGTGATGCTTGCCGTGCGGGTCCCGCCATCCGCCTGGAGGACGTCGCAGTCGACGGTGACCGTGCGCTCGCCGAGCCGAGAGAGATCCACGACCCCGCGCAGCGATCGCCCGATCAGGCGCTGGATCTCGTGCGTCCGGCCGCCGACCCGCCCCGCGGTCGACTCCCGCTGGGTCCGCTCCGCGGTCGCCCGGGGCAGCATCGCGTACTCCGCGGTGACCCAGCCGCTGCCCTTGCCCCGAAGGTGGGGCGGGACGCGATCCTCGATCGTGGCCGCGCAAAGGACCTCGGTGTCGCCGACACGGATCCTGCACGACCCTTCGGCCCACTTCTGGATCCCCAGCGTGAGGCTGACCGCGCGCAGCTCGTCGGGCCGTCGCCCCGAGGGGCGCACGGCCGGCGCGCGGTTCCCGATCGTCATGATCCCGCCTCCTCGCCGGCCTTGGCCGGATCGTCGCCGGCCTTGGCCGGCTCACCCTGTGCGGCCAGCTCGGCCTTGGCCTGGTCCCAGAGCTCGTCGAGCTCCGCGAACGAGAGGTCCCGCAGCGCCACGTCCCGTGCCGCCGCGAGACGCTCCACGATCCCGAAGCGCCGCCGGAACTTGCCGTTCGCGCCGCGCAGCGCGGCCTCCGCGTCGACGCCATGATGCCGCGCCAGGTTCACGAGCACCATGAGGAGGTCGCCGACCTCCTCGGCGCGCTCGGCGGCAGTGCGGGCCTCCGCGAGCTCCGCCAGCTCCTCGTCGACCTTCGTGAGGACCCCCGCGACGCTGGGCCAGTCGTAGCCGATGTGCGCGGCCCGTTCCTGCATCTCCTGGCTCGCCGCCAGCGCGGGCAGGGACCTGCTGATCCCCTCGAGGGCGCTCTTCGGCGCCGATGCCTCGTTCCCGGCCGACGCTTCCGCGGCGCGCTCGGCCTGCTTGATCCGCTCCCATTGGCGGTTCACGTCCGTCGCCGTCCGGGCATCGGCGTCCCCGAACACGTGGGGATGGCGGCGCACGATCTTGCTCGCGATCGCCGCCTGCACGTCGGCCAGATCGAAGACGCCAGCCTCCGCGGCCAGCTGCGCGTGGAGCACCACCTGCAGCCACAGGTCACCGAGCTCGCCCGCGAGCGCCGGCGTCGCCCCGTCCGCGAGCGCGTCGTAGACCTCGTACGCCTCCTCCAGCAGGTGGTTGCGCAGGGATTCGTGGGTCTGCTCGCGGTCCCATGGGCAGCCGTTCGGGGCGCGGAGCCGGTTCGAGATCCAGGGCATCGCCCAGGGCGAGGCGAACGAGGCCTCCGGCGCGACCGGGGCGAGGTAGATGGGCCGCTCGAGGTCGCGCGGTGCCAGCGCGCCGACCGTGGTCCCGTCCGATGACCCGAAGCGGCCCACCGGATGGTCCGCCGGGTAGAGCCGCCGGATGACCGCGATCGGGTCCTCGGCGCCGTGCCCGTGGCGGCCGGGAAGCGCTTGCGGGGGCGCGGCCGGCCGGAGAGCCCGGAGGACGGCGATGGGCACGATCATGACGGGGCGCGTGGGCTCCAGCGGAAGGCCCACGAGCTGCTCCGCCGGAACAACCGCAACGCCGTCGGCCGGGTCCATCCCCCAGCGCAGGCGCGCCTCGGCGAGGAGCGCGTCCAGCATCGCCGGGCCGTCAGGCTCCGGGGGACGACGTGGTGACCAGCCGCTCGATCGTGGTCTGCTTCGGGTCCGCCTTGACGCTCGCGTACCAGTTGTTGAAGGCGTCGGTCTTCAGGGTGTCCGCCTGGGTCGCGTCGGGCAGGCGGTCCTGCACGTTCGTGACCTTGAAGATGCGGATCCCGTCGCTCCCGACGACCGGCCCGCTGACCTGTCCCGCCGAGAGGGCGTCGATCGCGGCTTCCTGGTCGGACGCGAGCTGGTACTTCGCGACCCAGCCGATGTCGCCGCCCTTGGTGGCGGACGGGTCGATCGAGTTGTCCTCGGCGAGCTTCGCGAAGTCGGCCCCCGGCTTCGCCGCGTCGGCCTCGATCTGGCTGGCCCGCGTCAGCGGGTCGTCCGCGGAGACGAACTCGATGACGTGCCAGCCGAAGGCGGACTTGACGGGCGGGAGCAGCTCGCCGGGCGTCAGGCCCGGGGCGTAGATCGCGGCCGCGAACGCCGGGTCGAGCGACGTGCTCGTGTCGGTCTTGGAGAAGTAGGGCAGGTACCCGTTCGCGGCGCCCGACCCCGTGTCGGCGCTCGTCGCGGCCAGGGCGGCGAAGGTCACCGTGCCGGCCTTGAGCTGGGCGTACGCGTCGTCGGCCTGCTGCTTGGCCTTGGCCCAGGCCGGGTCGTCCGCCTTGAGCGCCGCCGCCCCGTTCGGGTCGTTGTTCGGCGAGTAGAGGATGTGCTTGACGAGCACGCCGCCCGGCGGCACGGCCTGGCCGCTGTTGTTCTCCAGGACGATCACCGAGACCTCGCGCTGCTGCGAGGGAGCCGAGACGACCTCGGCGATCACCTGCGCCTCGACCTTGTTCTTGAGGACGACCGCGCGGTCGACTCGCCTGTACGCGTCCATGCTGACGCCAGCATCGGCGAGCCGCTGGGAGAAGTTCGGGTCCACCTGGGCGGCGGAGATCTCGGTGAGCCGGCCGATCCGGAACGTCCCGTCGCTGCCCTTGATCACGTCCGTGTAGCCGGGCGCCGCGAGGGCGAAGATCGCGTCGACGAATGCCGTGTCGGGTGTCGTGCTCCCCTTGTCGATGAAGAGGAGGTCGCCGTTGTTCGTCGCCGCCGTGGCGTCGCCGGACTCCTTCACGACGTCCTCCCACGTCTTGCCGGCCTTGAGGTCGGCGAGGAGGCCCTGGGCTTTCGCCTGCGCTGCCGCCACCTGCGCGTCGGTCGCCACCGTCGCGCCGGTGCTGATGACGGGGGCGATCGCGATCTGGAACGCGTGCCGGCTCTCCGTGGTGGTTGCGTCGGTCGTGACCTGGGCCGAGATGTCGGCGTCGGTGGCCGTGTCGCCGCGCTTGGCGGCGAGCTGGAGGATGAGCTCCGTGTCGATCTCGTCCTCGAGCGCCGCGGTCGTGACCTGCTGAAGCTGCTGCGAGACGTACTGGATCACCTGCTGGCCCTGGGCGGCGGAGATGTGGTTGGCCTGCACGGCCTCACGTGTACGCGACTCGAGGTCGTTGAGCCGGAACGTCTCGATCTTCACCCGGTCGCGCAGCTGGTCCTTGGTGATCGAGGCGCCGTTCACCCGCGCCACCGGCGCGAGGTGGTCGCCGATCCAGCTCGCCGCCCCCGCCCCAACGAGGAGCAGGACGGCGACGACCACGATGAGGCCGAAGCCGATGTTCATGTAGAGGTTCCGGCGTCCGTCGTCGGCGTGACTGCCGCGGCGGCGGGTCGTCGGCTTCGTGGTGGGGCGAGCGCGGAAGGTCATGGGTCGTGGAAGCTCTCTGGTTGGGCGCGCGACGAGCGGCCGCGCGCAGCGATGGGGTCCGCGGCATCGTACCGCACCGGGCGGCGGGAGAAGTCGAGGCCGGGCCCGGACGCTCCCCGCGACCGCGCCGTGCGCGGGTTTCAGGGATGGGCGGCCGGCCTCCGGAACAGGAGGATCTTGCCGGATGGCGCGGCCCCGGAGCGCATGACGACACGGTCGACGAGCGAGAGGACACGGCCGGCGAGCCGGGCCCGACGGGGGCCCTTTCGCGCCTGCCGGACGGCCGTACGCCAGGACCAGGTGAAGCGCCCGATGTGCGGGAGCCCGTGCTCGATCGGGTTGTTGGCGACCGCCGTGCTCGCCTCCGCGGCAACGAGCTCGAGCCCTGCCGCTTCCAGCGCCTCGCGGTAGCGGGCGAGCGGGCGTGCGGTTGAGCTCGCACCTTCGCGGAGCGGGCGGACCGACGTCTCCAGAAAGAGGGCCGGCTCCACGAGAAGGAGGTGGCCGCCGGGTCGGACCGCGGCCGCGACGTGGGCCGCCGCCCGGGCAAACCGGTCCTCGTCGATGACGTGGAGGAGGACGTTGAAGACGGTGACAAGGTCGTACGAGCCGTCGGCCGGGATCACGCCTTCGTCGACGATGTCCCCGGGCGTGAACGTCGATTCCGGGAAGCGCTCGCGAAGCCGGGCGACCGCCTCCTCGGCGAGGTCGCAGCCGTCGACGCGCTCCGCACCGAGGCCGTACCAGAACGGGGTCCAGTATCCGGTCCCAATTCCGACCTCGAAGACGCGCCCCGGCGGCGGAGCCAGCAGCCGATTCCTCCGCAGGAAGGCGCGCAGGTTCCGTTCGAGCACCCGGTACAGCCACACGTTGAGATCGACCGGGAGGCCGGACTGCCCGACGGACCGGAGGCTCCCCTCCCGGTGGAGCCGTGCCCAGTACGCGCGAGGGTCGTATGCCGGCGGGGGCTGCTGCATCGGGGCGAGCATACCGGCTGCGTGCCCGGCCTGGCCCCTTGTCGGCCCCGGCGCCGGCCGCGGGCCGGGCCCGCCGTCGCTCACGAGCGAGGCGGGAACCCGAGCCAGGCCAGGACGTTGCGGTTGAATTGATCGAAGCTCGCGGCGCTCACGCCAAGGGCGACCCGCGCGGGTTCGAGGCCGTCGGCCCACGCGAAGGTGCCCGCGCTGAAGACGCGCGCGCCGGCGGGCGAGGTGCGGATCGTCACGCTCGTCGCGAGGGGCGCGCCGGTCGCGAGGGCCGCATGCCCGTCCATGATCGCGATCCCGCCCGAGGCCGGGTAGGCGAGGTCGGCCTCACCCTGCAGCAGGCCGTGGATCTGCGTCCCGGCCTGCCAGCCTGTTCCAGCGAGGAGCTCGGCCGGCATCCGGTCGGTGACGGTGAGGTCATACCGCGTGTAGCCGTTGCCGACGACGGCGATGTACTGGGCCCCGAAGACCACTCCCTCCGGCCGGTTCAGCGGCGCCTCCCTCCAACGCGTCGTGGCGAGCGCCGGATCGTCGGCGGCATACGGATCGCCGGCCGCGCTCCGGTAGCAGACGACGTCACGCGGCGCGCCCGGGGTGCGCGGCGCGGCCAGGCGAACCTGCCAGTAGAAGCCGTTCGCCCCGAGGTTGAGCACGTTCATGTCGCCGTCGGTGTTGACGTGCTGCTCCACCCAGTCACGCAGCGCCGCCGTCACGTATTCGGCATGGCGGGGGATGACGAGGAGCCGGGGCGCCACGGCCGGGGGATCGAGCGACAGGTCGTAGTCCGTCGTGAACTGGAGGGGCAGGCCGCGCAGCTGCAGCCAGCGGAGGATGCGGTCGTCGCCCTTGCCCCAGAAGCCCAGGCCCCCCTCGAGCGCGTAGGGCCGCTCGAAGCTGACCCGGACCGCGCGCGGCGCCGCATACGCGTAGAGGTTGGCGCCGCCCCACAGGTTGTAGGCCTGGTAGGTCAACGCCGGGAAGACGAACGTGGGCTGGCCGGCCGCGAGCACCGGCGTCCTGACCACGACGATCGCCTGGCCGGTCGTCCCCTTCGTGTCGTGCGCGGTGACGATGTAGACGCCGGGAACCCAGCCGGGCGTCTCGATCGTGTCGGTGACGGGCCAGTTGGCGCGCGCCGTCCGTTGCAGGGAATTGAACGTGCCGAGCGACCGGTAGTCATGGCCGTCCCGGGAGGCCGATCGCGCGACGACCTGGCCACCCGAGGGCAGCGTCGCATCGAGACGCTCGACGACGAACGTGTACCCGGCAGCCATCGTGGAGACGTGGAGCGCGAGCTGCTGTCCTGGCGTGATCGACACCGCGCCCGCGTAGACCTCGATCCGGCCGGGCAGCGCGATCGGGACGCGCCCGTCGATCCCCTCGAGGTTGTCGATCGGCTCCTCGCCCGGCGAGCCGGATGGCGCGCCGCCCGGGGAGGGCGCGCCGCTCGCGGACGGGGTGGGAGCCGCCGGGGTCGGGGCGAGGCCGGGCGACGCGGTGCCGCGCACGGCCGTCGCCGGGGACGCCGGGGCCGCGGACGGGGCGCGGTCCGCAGGACCCCCGGGTGACCCCGCCTTGACCACGAACACGACGGCAATCACGGCCACCGCCACGAGGACGAGCGCCCCCAGCCTTCGCCGCATCGCGCGCTGCAACCTCCTGCGGTCATCCGACGTCGTGGCCTCGCCGCCCGCGCCGGACCACGGCCGGAGAGGGTCGGGCATCCCGGATCCGGCGATGGTCCTTGGGCGGGGCGATGATACCCGGACTGGCGCCGGGGGTCTCCCGCGCGCCCGGCGGCGGGCACGCTCGCGACGGCCCATCCAGGGGCGGAGCGCGGCGGAGCACCGCTCGTATACTCCGCGGAATGCCAGCTGCGCGCGACCGTCGTGCTGTCCTTGCCGTGCTCGCCGCAGTCTTCATCGCCGCCTTCGCGGTGGCCGCCGCGACGATTTGCCCGTGGATCGCGGCACCGCTCGCCTTCGACACGGCGGCCGCGGTCCTCCACTTCGATCGGATCGTGAGCGGGCGCCACCTCGAGGAGGCGCTCACCACCACCCCGAAGCCGCTCCTCACCGTCATCTACGGGCTGCTCTACTCGGCGACTGGCGACTGGCGCGCCATCTCGGTCGCCGCCCTCGGCGCATGGGGGCTCTGTGTGGCGTCCGCCGCGGTGCTCGCCTGGCGGCTCGGTGGGCTGGTCGCGGCCGTGTTCGCCGGCGTGAGCCTGGTCCTCTCGCCGCGCCTGCTGCTCGAGACCTCCTGGGCGCTCGGCAGCGTGTGGGCGCTGCTGCTCTGGATCGTCGCCGGCCTTGCCGTGACAGGGCCGCGGCCGCGCTGGGGGGTCGCCGGGGCGGCGCTCGGGCTCGCGGCGCTCGCGCGGCTCGAGACCTTCCTCGTGATCGGGCTCGCCATCACCGTGCTCGCGGTCCTGCGCTTCGGACCCGCCCGGTGGAGACGACCGCTCCCGGCGGGGGCATGGCGGCTGTCGATCGGGCTCCTGGCCCTGCCCGTCATGTGCCTGCACGACATCCTGCTCACCGGAGACCCGTTCTTCTGGGCGTCGGTCGCCGCGAGCTACTCCGCGACGGCGGAGAGCGCGGGCCGGCTCCCCGATCTCGGCGCGGTCGCCCGCGAGCTTGCCGCCCTTGCCGCGGGGCAGGCGGCGGTGACGATCCTCGCCGTCGTCGGCGCCGTGGTCCTGGCGGTCCGCGCACGGTGGTCGATCCTCGCTGGCGTGCTGGCGCTCGGGCCCGGCATGGCCGCCTTCCTGCTGCTGCTCGCGGCGCGCCACACGTTCGTCGATGCCCGGTACCTGGTGCCGATCGCGGTTGCCCTGATCTTCGCCGCCGCCATCGGGCTGAGCGCCGTCCGGGTCCCGGATCTCGATCCGCTCCTCCGGCGGCTCCCTGCCCTGGACGCGAGGTCGGCCCGCGATCGGTCGATCGTGTCCATCGCAGCCATGAGCCTGCTCGCGGCGGCGCTCGCGGTCGCGTTCGCGCCGGCCATCGGCCCGCTCGACCCGGCCACCCGGGCGACGATCGCGTCGGCGCGCCACGCGGCGCGAACCGCGGACCGGGCGATGCCCCGGATCCGGACGGCCCTCGCCGGCCCGGCGGAGTCGGGGTCGGGCGGGGGCGCGGCGGCGGCGGGGACGGGCGCGCCGGCCGCGCTCGTGGTCGTGCCCGTTGCCATCCGGCCCCGGGTCGCCGTCGAGCTCGATCGGCCGCTCGGCCAGGTCGGGTCCTTCCGCGACCCGGCCGCGTGGGCGGCGGGCACGCCTGCCGCCGGCGAGCTGATCCTCGTCGATGTCGACCCATCGGCACCGTCGACGACCACGGCCGCGTTCCGCCTGTCCGCGCCGGGCACCGTGGAGGGCGTGCGGCTCGTCCCGCTCCTCTCCGACCCGGCCGATGGGACCTTCCTGCTGCAGGTGGCCGGACCGTGACCGCGTCGGGCCGCCCGGAATCGCGGGAGGCACGACCGACGGACGCTGCGGCCGGCGCCGTCCGTCTCCCGTTCACGCTCCCGCCCTGGGTGGTGGCGCTCGTCCGCGTTGCCCTGATCCTGATGATCCTCGGTGAGCTGTACGTCACCGCGAGGGTCCAGCTGCCCGGTCTCCTCCACCCGACCGACCTCGGCAGCGACACGTCCAACTACTTCGCCGCGGGCCAGCGCCTCAACGCGGGGCACGGCCTCTACGGACCGCTGCTGGCGACCGACCGGCCCGTGCCCGGCTATCCCGCCCTCTTCCCCGCCCCGATCCTGTCGCCCCCGCTGAGCGCGGTGCTCTGGCGCCCGCTCGCGGCGCTCGGCGACGCGTCGATGACGATCTGGTGGGCGGTCGACCTCGCGCTCGTGGTCATCCTGGCGGTCTGGTTCGCCCTCATCGGGCGCCGCGTGACGCTCGGCGGCCTCCTCGTGATCCTCGCGCTCGGGCTGCCGATCGCGTGGGTGCTCGCGGTCCGCTACCGCTACCTTGGCTACCAATCGCCGATCTCGATCGCGGCGCTCTCGGGCAACCTCAACGGCTTCATCACCGGCCTGTGCGTCCTTACCTGGTGGGCGTCGAGCCGGGGCCGCCCGTGGCTGGCGGGGGCCGCGGCGGGGCTCGCCGCGATGCTGAAGCTGGGCCCGTTCGCGCTCGCCTGGTGGCTCGTGGTGCGCCGGGACTGGCCGGCCGTGAAGGCCTTCGCCGCGACCGTCGCCGCCCTCGGGATCGTCGGCCTCGTCGGCGCGGGCTTCGACGCCAACGTGGCGTTCGCGCGGCTGACGCTCAGCGCCGGGGTCAGCCCCTCGTCGCTGAGCATCGCCTGGATCCTCCACGCCCGGCTGGGCCTGGATCCGCACCTGGCGAACCTCGGGACGATGGCCGTGACGCTCGTGGGACTGGCCCTGGTCTACGCGACGCGCCGGCGGGCGCGGCGCTCGTTCCTGATCACGATCCTCGTCGTGATCTACTGCTCGCCGGTCGTCCTGGTTGGCAACTTCGCCCTGCTGCTGGCCGCCGTGGCGCCGTGGGTCGTGCCGGATCGGGCCGAGGCGAGCGCGCGCCGCCCGGCCGCCGCCAGGGACATGGCCACGCCGCGAGGCTCCGTCGGCGATGCTCGCGCGGCATTCCAGGTCGAGCGCCGCCCTTGAGCCGCCGCGCCATGCATGCCCGCCGGATCACCTGAGGGTCGGTCGTCAGCCGTCTGATCGACGGCCAGTTCCCGAACTGTCGTCCGGTGGCTTCCGGTCCCGCTCGTGCTTGCCGGGTCCGTGGCGCCGTACCGACGGTGGGCCCCGGCCCAGGTGCCCGCCGACGCGCCGCCACGTCCGACCGTGTCGCGGGCACGGGCGCGGCGGCCGGTCGGACCGGTGTGGAACGTCGGGGCGCGGCGGCCAGTCGAACCGGTGTCGGAACGTCGGGGCGCCGCTGCCAGTCGGACCTGCTGTCCGCAACGTCGGGGCGCTGCTGCCGGTCGGGTCGCTGTCGCAGGTCGGGGCGCCGCTGCCGGTCGGGTCGCGCGCGGCCGGTCCGGAGTCCGTCAGCCCTCTTCGATGAGGCGCTCCACGAGCGCGCAGTATCGCCGCGCCTCGCCGTCCCAGCCGAGCTCGCAGGCCCGCGCCGCGCTGGCAGCGACCCGCGTCTCCCGCTCCTTCGGGTCGTCCACGAGCCCGACCAGGACGCGCGCCAGGCTGGCCGCGTCTCCCGGCTGGTACGTCGCGATCGTGTCGGGCCCGAAGTAGCGCGCGACGGTCGGGAGCGCCGACGCGACGGCCGGCTTCCGCATGGCGGCGTATTCGAAGAGCTTCGTCGACAGGCTGAAGTCGGTGAACTGCGTGCGCCGCGTGGGAGCGAGGCCGATGTCGGCCGCGGCGATCGCAGCCGGCACCGCCTCGAGCGCGATCCTGCCGTGGAACCGGACTCGGTCGGCGATCCCGAGGTCGGCGGCCGTGGCGCGCAGCGTCGATTCGGCGTCGCCGCGGCCGTAGACGTCCAGGACCACGGGCAGCGCCGGCCTCGCCCGGGCCATCGCGGCGACGGCCTCGATCGCCACGTCGATCTCGTACGTGGGGGTGAGCGCGCCCGCGTAGACAAGGCGGAGCACCCCGTCCGCCATGAACGCCCGCGCCTCGTGCGCGGCTGGATCGAACAGCGTGATGTCGGGCGTGTTGAGGATCACCGTCACCTTCGCGGCGGGGGTTCCGAGCGCGACGAGCCGGTCGCCAAGCGCATCGTTGACCGTCACGACGGCGTCGGCCGCGGCGATCGAGGCGCGCTCCTGGAGGCGCAGCAGGCGGTGGGCCAGTGGCGGCGCCCGCCGGGGGAAGCGGGCCCGGAAGAACTCGGGCATCGCCTCGTGCAGGTCGAGCAGCACGGGAACCCCGGCGAGCTTCAGGGGCATCGCCGCGAACACCAGGAAGTCGGGCAGCGTGTCGACGTGGACGAGGCCGAACCGACGGGCGCGGTGGACGCGGGCCAGGGCGATCGTCGCGCGGGCCAGGAAGTCGAGGTATTCGCGCAGGTAGACCGTGATGCCGGCGCCCTGGTGGCGTCGAACGTCGAGGCGATGAATCACGACGCCGTCGAGCACGCCTTCGGATGGGTCGCCGGGCCTGCGCAGCGCGAAGACCTCGACCGGGTGCCCGGCGCGGACCAGTGCCTCGGCCTCGCGGCGCACCCGCGAGTCCTCCTCGTAGTAGGCGTGCGCCAGCATTGCCACGCCGCGCAGCCGGCGCGGGCGCGCGGACCAGTCAGCGATGGTCGGCCCTCCAGGTGGTCCGCGGACCCTGCGGTGACGGACCCGACGATGGCCCGATGAGCACGCGCCCCATCGTAGCAAGTCGTCGACGGCACGACGGCCGGGCGGAACGCAGGTGATACGTTGTCGACGCGCATGACCAGCTCGGAGCCACTCGCCTCCTCGATCTCGCCCGCGTCCCCGGGCGGTGCCTGGCCGCGCCGCGTCCTGATCGTCGCCCGCTGGTATCCCTCCCACGACGATCCAGGCAGCGGCAGCTTCGTCAGTGACGAGGTCGTCGCGCTGCGGGCCGCCGGGATCGATGTGGTCGTCGCGTCCTGGGAGAACGCCGACCTGCGGGCGCGTGACGTCGGCACAGACTCGGCAGGTCGGCGGGCGGTCGAGGCCTGGGCACGAGCCGTCGTGGAACCGGCGGCGCTCTCAACGCCGAGCACCTGGGGTGCCGGCGTGCCCGTGGCGCGGATCCCCGCAATCCATCCGGGCGGACGTCTCCCGGCCATGGCGGCGATCCAGGCCCACCGCGCGCTCCTCGTTCCCTTCGCCACCGCGCTCGCAGCGAGGTGGCCGTTCGACATGATCCACGCCCACGTTGGCATCCCGGACGGGGCGGCTGCAGCGGCCGTCGCGACGGCGCTCGGCGTGCCCCTCGTCGTCACCGAGCATGCGTCGACCGCCTCCGGGGCGCTCGAGGAGGAAGAAGACGCGCGGCGGGCGTACCGGGAGCTCCTTGGTACCGGCCGCCGGATGGTGGCGGTCAGCCGGGCGCTCGCGTCCCGGCTCGAGGCACCGCTCAATCTGGCGTCGGGCACGATCCACGTGGTTCCGAACATCATCCGGTTCGACGAGTTCCCGCTCGGGCCGGCCGAGGATCGCGACGCGGACGAGCTGTTGTGGGTGGGGGCTCGCCGCGAGCGCAAGGGCATGGACGTGCTCCTCCGGGCGGTCGCTCTCGCCCGCGAACGACGGCCGGGTCTCCACCTCCGTCTCATCGGCCGCGCGCCTGACCCCGCGACGGAGGGCCGCTGGCTCGACCTCGCGGAGGAGGTCGGCCTGGCCGGTGCCGTTGCCTTCGATCCGCCCTCGGACCGCGCGGGTGTCGCCGCCGCGATGCGCCGGGCTGCGCTCTTCGTTCATCCCAGCCCGTTCGAGACGTTCGGCATGGTCGCCGCGGAGGCGCTGGCGAGCGGCCTGCCGGTCGTGGCAATGCGGTCCGGCGGCGTCGAGGAGGTGCTCGCGGGCCAGGACATCGGAGCAGAGCTCGCCGATGGCGACGACGCGGCGGCACTCGCCGATGCGATCCTGCGGCTTCGATCCCGCCTCACGGATTGCGACCCCGCCGCAATGCGGGCAACGGTCACCGCCCGGTTCCCGACGACGGCGGCGATCGCCGCGATCCTGGACCACGCGCGTGACGCCGCGGCCGAGCTGCCGCCGGCCGGAAGCCGCGCCAGCAGCGGGGCCTCGGCCACGCCGCCGACCGCCGACGGAGCGCCCGGCACCGGTCGACGGGCCGGGAGCACGCACGAGCCGCGGACGCGGCCGGAGCCTCCGGCGCAGCTGCCGCCCGTCCTGGTTGTCGGGCTGCTCCGGGCAGTCGTAGCTCGTCGTTTCGCCGCGCTCCCCGCGTCGCTTGCGAGCAGGCTCACGATCGTGACGTCGGTCGAGCTCGTCGAGAAGGTCGGCGCGCTCCCCCCGGGCGCCCGGTGGATCGAGATCGACCGCGACGCCACCTACGCCAGCCGCCGCGCGGCACTGGGTGGTCCGCCGGACCCGGGCCGAACCGCCGTGGAGCGACTCATGAGCGCGTGCCTGCACCCGCGCCGGACCCTCCTGCGGCGGCGCCTTCCGCACGAGCGGTCCCGCATGCGAACTGCCGCCGAGCGCGATGCGGTGCTCACGGCCTGGCGCGAGGTCGCGGCCGGCAGCGTCGAGGGTCGGGCCATCGTCGTGGCCGTGGGTGCGGACGATGTCGTGGTCGTCGCGAGCGCTCCCGGCGCGCGCGACGACCTTGCGCCGGGCGGGCTCCGCTGGCTCGCCGATGCATGGGACGCCGCCGGCCGGCCGTGAGACCGGGGCGGTGATCCTCGCCGGACGCGGTTGACCCGCGCGAGAATCAACGGCTCCGCGGGACGGGCGGTGGCGACCCGGGCGCTACGACGCGGGCTGGTCCAGCAGGGCCGGGGGGGGCAGCACCGTCGGAGGGGACAGGATGGCCGGAGGAGGCACCGGGGCAAGCGGCTGGGGCGCCGCCTCCGCCAGTTTTCGCTTGCGCTCCTGGACGCGCTGCCGGTAGAAGTCGACCGTGTCCTGCGGGCTGCCCTCGAAGAGCACCTGCCCGAACTCCATCAGGATCGCGCGGTTGCAGAACTCGGTCACGGTCGAAAGATCGTGGGTGACCAGGACGATGGCCTTCGCGTGCGCGATCATCCCCCGGATGCGCTGCTGGCTCCGGCCGCGGAACTCCTCGTCGCCCGTGCCCAGAACCTCGTCGAGCAGGAGGATGTCGGGCGCGATCGCCGTGGCGATGGCGAAGCCGAGGCGCGCCCGCATGCCGCTGGAGTAGGTCCGAACGGGCGCGTCGATGAAGGCGCCGACGCCGGCGAACTCGATGATCGACGGGCTCAGCTCCAGCATCACCCGGTGGCGGATGCCCATGAAGCCGCCGATGAGGAAGATGTTCTCGCGACCGGAGATCTCCATCTCGAACCCCGCCCCCAGGGTCAGCAGGGAGGAGACGCGCCCGCTCATCGTGACCGATCCCTCGTCCGGCGCGAGGATCCCGGCGAGCGCCAGCAGGAGCGTGCTCTTGCCCGCACCGTTCGGCCCGAGGATCCCGAGCGATTCCCCGTGCTCGATCCTGAAGTTGACGTGACGGAGGGCCCAGAAGTGTCGGCCGACCTGCTGCTTGCGGCCGACCCATTCGGCGAGCGACCCCTTCAGCGTGGTGCGGCGGGTCAGGTTGAGGTTGTAGCGGATGCCCAGGTCCCGGACGTCCACCGCGTACGGCGAAGGTGCCATCAGAGGATCTTCGCGAAGCCGGTTTCGAGCCGCTTGAACACCCAGATCGAGAGCGCCAAGAGGATGAGCGAGAGCGCGAGCACGACGGCAAGGGCCACGAAATCGGGTGGGCGGTTGTAGTAGGCCACGTTGCGGTACGAGGTCAGGATGTAGGTGAACGGGTTCAGCGCGAGGACGTAGCTGAAGGCGCTCCCCTTCAGGTCGCTGGCCGCGTAGATCGCGGGCGACATGTAGAACCAGATGCGCGTGGCGTGGCGCAGGAGGTTCTGCACGTCGCGGTAGAAGGTGTTGAGGGCGGAGAACAGGATCGCGAGCGCCAGTGTGAAGACGAACTGCACGGCGGCGATGACGGGGATGGTCAGGAGCCACAGGCTCAGGCGGCCGGGATACAGGACGTAGAGGAGCGCCAGCGAGAGCAGGCCGAAGCAGAAGGTGAGCGTCCCCGCGACGGTGGAGGCGGCGGGCAGCACGAGTTTCGGGAACTGGATCTGTCGGATCAGGCTGCCCCGCCCCGTCACCGAGGTTGCGGCATCCATCAGCGAGGTCTGGAACCACTGCCACGGCAGGATCGCCGCGAAGAGGAAGAGCGGCGCGTCGGCGATCGACCGCTGGAAGACCACCGTGACCAGGATCGAGTAGATGGCCATCGAGAAGAAGGGGTCGATCAGCCACCAGAGCTGACCGACCACCGTGTCGGCGTGGGTTCGCTTGAGGTCGGTCTCGACCAGGTGCTGAAGCAGGCGCCCGCGAGTCCTGAGGTCAACGGACCCGCGTGTGACCAGGCGGACGAAGTCGAGACGCCTGAACAGCTCTCGAAAGCCGAGGGGTCGGTCGGCTGCAGCTGGGCGAGCATCGGGGACCGCCCGGACAGGAGGTATCATCGGCAGCCGAAACGGTAGCATGGGCAGTGCGGGCATGCGCTCCGGGCTCCGTGAGCCCGACCCAGCCGGACGCACCGTGGATCGGCCCCGTGGGGCACCTCGATCACCTCGACTCGCAGTCACGACCTCGTGCCCGGAGAGGAGCGCAGCAGCGCGACATGGGATCAGAGCGACCACCGGACGACGCCCGCTTCGAGGGCCTCGGCGACTGGCTGGTGAGCCATGGCCAGGATGCTCTCGCCCGAGGCACCGGAAAGGGCAGCGGGCGGAAAGGTCCGGCCCGCTGGAGCGTCCGGCGGATGGTCCGGATGGCAGTGCGCGTGCTCATCGTGGTCGCCGTGGCCTGGCTGCTCCTGAGTTCGCTGACCGGCCCCATCGCGAACTACCTGTGGTTCCAGAACGTCGGGTTCGGCAGCGTCTGGGCGGTCCAGTTCACCTACGCTCTCGCCCTCTTCCTCGCAGGCCTGGTCGGCGGCTCGGTCGTCCTGCTTGTCAACCTTGTCCTGGCCTGGCGCCTGAGCCACGACCCGGACGATGCGGCGGTGAGGATCGGGCTGCGCAACCGCCGCATGGACGTTCGAGGCGCCGCCTGGCTGGCCGCCACGGCCAACCTGCCCCGCCGGTCGATCCGCCGCGGACTCGTCGTCGTCGCGCTCGCGCTCGCGCTCCTGTTCGGCCTGCTCCTGACCGGCACCTGGCAGACCGTCGCGTTGTGGTTGCACCAGGTGCCGTACGCGACGTCGGGTGCCCCGGTCGCCGACCCGATCTTCGGATACGACCTGGGCTGGTGGATGTTCACGCTGCCGTTCCTGCACCTGGTGGCCACGGTTGCCGCCGGCCTGTTCCTTTCCAGCCTCCTCGTAGCGGGTGTCGCGTACGGCATGGCCGCGGTGCGCGGAGCGCACGTGACCGACCGCGGCCCCATGCTGCACCTCGCGGTGCTCGGCGGCCTGCTGCTTGCC
The DNA here is from genome assembly GCA_963809215.1 of uncultured Chloroflexia bacterium. GTDB lineage: Bacteria > Chloroflexota > Limnocylindria > Limnocylindrales > CSP1-4 > CTSoil-043. The sequence goes on along the minus strand of CAWEIJ010000003.1, from coordinate 314,569 downwards.
GCCGTCGCGGCCATGCAGTGGCTGGGCCGCTACGATCTTGCGTTCGCGCAGAACGGCTTCGTCGCGGGGGTCACCGCCGCCGACGCGGGAGTACGGCTCCCCCTGGCGATGGTCACCACGGCATCCACGGCCATCGCCGCGGTCGGGCTCGTGGTCCTGGCCGTCCTGAACCGCGCCCCGCTCGCGCGCCGCGCCGTCCTCGTGGGCGGCACCTGGTACCTGGCGCTTCTGGTGGCCGGAGCGGTCCTCCCGTTCGCCTACCAGAAGCTCATCGTGACGCCCAGCCAGAACCTGGCCGAGGCGCCGTACATCGCCAACAACATCGACCTGACCCGGCGCGGCTTCGCGCTCGACACGTGGACGCTGGCGTCGGACGTCGGCAGGTCGAGCCTGACCGCCGCCGACGTGGGCAATGACCAGGCAACCTTCGACAACGCCAGGCTGTGGGATGCCAGCCCGCTGGCCGCGACGCTCGACCAGCTCCAGACCGTGCGCCAGTACTACACGTTCACGTCGGTCAACATCGATCGCTACGTCATCAACGGCCAGCCCACCGAGGTGATGCTCTCGGCGCGGGAGATGGCCCTCGCCAACAGCCAGGCCAGCCCGTCCTGGATCGCGAGCCATGTCCTCTACACCCACGGCTACGGCCTGGCCATGGTGCCCGTCAACGCGGTCGACCCGAACGGTCTGCCGCACCTGATCATCCAGAACCTGCCGGTCACCCAGTCGCCCGGAGCGCCGGTCGTGACGCAACCGCGCATCTATTTCGGACAGCGCCCGTCCACCTGGGTCCTCGTCGACGCGAAGAGCAACGAGTTCGACTACCCGTCCAGCACCGGGAACGGCAGCGACGTCGACACGCGGTTCACCGGAAGCGCGGGCCTGCCGCTGGATTCGCCGGCCGCTCGCCTCTTCTGGGCCTGGAACCTGGGCGACCTGAACCTGGCGATCAGCGACCAGGTGACCGCGCAGACGAAGCTCCTGCTGCATCGCAGCCTCGCGGATCGCCTCGGCACGCTCGCGCCATTCCTCGCCTTCGACGCGAACCCGTACATGGTGATCGCGCCCGACGGTCACCTCGTGTATGTCCAGGACGCGTACACGACAACAAGCGGCGTGCCCGACGCGACCGCGGTCAACAACGCCACCCTCGGCACGACCTACAACTACATCCGGAACAGCGTGAAGATCACCGTCGACGCCTACGACGGGTCCACTCACTTCTACGTCGCTGACACCGCCGACCCGCTGATCCGCGCCTGGGAAGGCGTCTTCCCGGACATGTTCGAGCCGCTCGCGGCCATGCCGGCCGGTCTCGCGGCGCACCTCCGCACGCCCGAGGCGATGTTCAACGCCCAGACCCAGATGTACGCCGCCTACCACGTCACGGACGCGGCCAGCTTCTACAAGAGCGACAACCTCTGGACGGTGCCGACCGTGACCACCGGCGGGACCCAGGTCCTGCCTCCCCAGGCGTACTACATCGAGATGCGCCTGCCGGACCAGAGCCAGCCGGAGTTCGTGCTGGTCCAGCCCATGGTGCCGGCCTCCCGGCCGAACATGATCGCCTGGGTGGCGGCCCGCAACGACGGCGCGGCGAGGGGACAGGTGGTCACCTACGAGCTCCCCGCCAACACCACCATCCAGGGCCCGACGCAGATCGAGGCGCGCATCGACCAGGACCCGGTGATCAGCGCCCAGATCAGCCTGTGGAACCAGAGCGGCTCGCAGGTGATCCGCGGACGGATGCTGGTGATCCCGGTCGGCACGTCATTCGTGTACCTCGAGCCGATCTACCTCCAGTCCAAGAGCTCGGCGTTCCCGCAGCTGACCAAGGTGGTGGTCGCGTCGTCGCAGACGGTCGGCTGGGGCGACACGCTCAAGGAGGCGTTGCAGGCCGTGGTCAGCGGCGCCGGGACCGGCGGCCAGGCGACCGCAACCGGCACCGGGACGGGCACGGGCCCGGCCGCCAGCCCGTCGCCGGGCCCGCCCGCCGGACTCCCAACCAACGTCGCCGGCCTCATCCGCTACGCAAACGACCACTTCGCGGCAGCCAGGGCAGACCAGGCCAACGGCAACACCGCGGCTTACGACCAGGAGCTGCAGCTGGTCCAGTCGGCGCTCGACGCACTGAGCGTGCTCAACGGCGGCTTGTCCCCCTCGCCGCTGCCCGCGGCGTCCCCTCTGCCGCAGCCCTCCGCGTCGGCCACGCCGGCCCCATAGCTGGCCGCCCTTACCACGGCCTGCCGGTCAGGCGCCCGTAGACATCCAGGAGCGTGGCGGCCTGCCGCTCCCACGTCCAGCGAGCGTGCGCGGCCGCGAGGACGCGCCGGCGCAGCTCCGCCGTCGCGTCGGCCGGCCGATCGAGCACCTCCCGGAGCGCGGCGGCGATCGCGCCGGGATCCGTCGGATCGCACACGGCGCCGAGCGGGCCGTCCGGATCGTCGATCACGATCCGGCGCCGCCCGGGGAAGTCCGACGACACGACCGGAACGCCGGCCGCCAGGCACTCGAAGAGCTTGTTCGGCGTGGAGATGCGCTCGTTCCGCGAGACGGGCTGGTTGACCATCGCGCCCACGTCGGCTGCGGCGATCCAGGCGAGGAGATCCGCCGGCGGCACGGGCGGCAGCAGGTGGACCCGTCCGTCGGCGCGCGGTTCGCTCGCCAGCTTCTCGATCGCGGGCCGCAGCGGGCCGTCGCCCATCGCGACGAGCGCGACCCCGCGAAGACGCAGGACCGCCGCCGCGAGCACCTCGATGCCGCGGCTCGGCAGGAACCCGCCGTGGTAGAGGACGACCCGCGTCTCCGGCGCGAGCCCGAGGAGCGCATGGAAGCGCCGATCCTGGACCATCGGCGGGGTCCACGCCGGGGAGCAGTTCATGACGACGGACGGGAGCGGGCGGCCGAATCGGCCGGCGAGGATGGCCGCCAGCTCGTCGTTGACCGTGACGATCGCGTCGGACCGGCGCGCCCATCGCCGCTCCACGATGCCGGCGAGCGTCCGGACGGGCGCCGGCATCCGGGCCAGGTTGCCCGACTCCGGGTAGAGGTCCCGTGCGTCGTAGAGGACGCGGCCGCCTGACCGTCGTCCGAGCGCGAGCGCGATCGGGATCCCCTGGAACGCCATCCCGTGATAGACGTCGGCGCCCGGGTCGACCGCGGCGGCCTCCCGGGACTGGCGCCGCATCGCGCGGCCGATCCCGGAGAGGCGCTCCAGCTCGCCGGGGAGCTGCCGAGCGCCGTGGAGCGGACGCCCGGCCCGGGCATCCGCCGGCGCCCCGACGCCCAGGATGCGAACCCCGTCGGGCGACACCTCGGACGGAGCGGTGTCCGGGGCGCGGCGGGCCAGGATCGTGACCTCGTGGCCCCTGCCCGCCAGGGTGGTCGCGATCCGGAGGCTGCGCGAGTCGTGGCCCTCCGGCGTCGAGAGGACGAGGACGGCCCGCTGCGGCACGATCGGCGTCGCCGGGTCCCCGGCTGCAATCCGCGCCGTGCCGTCGACCGACCCGGGCGACATGGCGGGTCCGGTCATTCGCAGGATGCGGCGAGGTCCGCGTAGAGGTCGACGAGCCGCGCGGACTCCGTCTCCCAGTTCCACCGATCCCGGGCGGCCGCGAGGCAGCGCTCGCGCAGCGCCGCCCGCTCGTCGGGCGGCCGCCCGAGCAGATCCGCGATCGCCGCGGCGATCGATGCCGGGTCGGTCGGGTCGCACAGCACGCCGAGCGGCCCGGCCGGATCCTCCATCACGATGCGGCGCAGCTCGGGCAGGTCGGAGGCGACGATCGGGACGCCTGCGGCGAGCGCCTCGAAGAGCTTGTTGGGGGTGGAGAGGCGGTGATTCAGGGTCGAGTCCTGGATGGGCATGACCGCCACGTCCGCGTCCCGCACCCAGTCTTCGAGCACGTCCGGCGACACGGCCGGGAGGACGTGGACCCGCTCGGCCACAGGCGACGCGGCTGCGAGCGCCCGGAGCTCGGCGGCCTGCGAGCCGTAGCCGAGGAAGACGACGTGCGTCTCCCCGAGGACCGGCAGGGCGGCCGCGGCCGCGAGCTCCTCGAGGCCGCGATGCCTCGAAAAGCCCCCGTGATAGAGGGCGACCCGAGCGTCCGCCCCGACCCCAAGCGCCGCCCGCAACGGTCCGGGGCCGTCCGCGACGATGGTCGGCCGCGGCGGACAGTTATGGACCACGACGACCCGGCGCGGCCCGTATCGCGCGCCGAGCTCCCGGGCCAGCGCGTCGTTCACGGTGACCAGCGCGTCCGCCTCGCCGACCCAGGTCGCCTCACGCCGGCGGAAGATGGCGCGCGCCCAGCCCGGCCGTGTTGCGTGGGAGCCCGATTCAAGGAAGATCTCGTGGCTGTCGTACACGAGGGACCCGCCCGTCCGGGCCCGCGCGAGGACCGCGGCGTGCAGCGCGTTGAGGTCATGGGCGTGGAAGACGTCGGCGTCCGGCGCGACGGCGGCCGCAGCGCGGTTCCACTCTTCGGTCGAGGTCCGCCATCGCACCAGCCAGTCGATGCCGCTCCGGGCCCGGGCCGACCCGGGCACCAGCCAGGTCAGCCCGACCAAGATTGCCACGAGCAGCGCGATCGGCAGTACAACCACTCCGAGGAGGCCGGCCCCGGCGAGTTTGACCCAGCCGACGGGTCCGGCCTTCAGCTGGTCTCGCGCCCACATCGTGACCCGGCGCCACCTTCGCCAGGGGGCTGCGGCGAAGCGCACGCGCTGGCGCAACCGCAGGGGCACGGGGACCCTGATGATCTCGAACCCGTTGCGGAGCTCGTGATCGATGCGCTGGTCGCTGAGATCCGACGGTCGCGCCATGATCGTGACGGCGTGGCCGGCGCCGACCAGCGTCCCGGCCTCGCGCAGGACGCGCGCATCCGTCCGGCAGTCGTTCAGGACGAACATGACGACGCGGCTCACCCGGCGGCCTCCGCCGCGGCGAGCGCCGCGACGATCGCCAAGGCGGCGCCGGACGGCGCGATCTCGACCGACGCGGCACGGGCCCGTGCGTCGGCCGCGCCTCGGTCCAGGGGTGCGAGCCGCTCCAGCGCAGCGAGGGCACGGGTCGCGTCGAGTCCCACGAGCTCCATCCGGCCGGCCGACCCGGCGACCGCCTCGGGCCACTCGGTGCGTTGACCGGAGGACCAGGCACGGCGTGCCCAGCCAGGCGGCCTCGCGCTGGACCCCGCCGGAGTCCGTGAGGATCGCCGCGGCGTGGAGCTGCAGCGTGAGCGTGGTCCGATAGCCGAGCGGCTCGACGACCCGGATGCCGGACGGCAGGACGATGCCCGCGCCGTCGAGCGCGGCCCGGGTGCCCGGATGAAGCGCGAGGATGACCGGCCGGTCCGGGCGCGCTGCGCTCGCGAGGATGCCGGCCCAGGCTGCGAGCGCGTCCGGCGCGCGGTTCTCCGCCCGGTGGACGGTCGCGAACAGGTACCCGCCCGGCGCCAGGCGGACGCCGAGGCGCAACCCGATCCCGGCCAGCGCGGCGGGTTCGCGCACCTCGGAGACGGCATCCGAGGCGAGGTCCTGCATGAGGTCACCGACCTGCACGACCCCGTTGACGATCCCCTCGGCGGCGAGGTTCACGACGGCCGTGGGCGTCGGCGCGAAGCACCAGGTCGCGAGGTGGTCGGCGACGACCCGGTTGATCTCCTCGGGCATCCGCCGGTCGAAGCTGCGCAGGCCGGCCTCGACGTGCGCGACCGGGATGCCGAGCTTCGCCGCCGCGAGGGCGCCGGCGAGCGTCGAGTTCGTGTCGCCGTACACGAGGACGGCGTCGGGCCGCTCGGCGACGAGGACGGGTCCCAGGGCCTCGAGCATCCGCCCGGTCTGGTCCGCGTGCCCCCCGCCGGCCACGCCCAGGCTGTGGTCTGGCCGGGGCAGGTCCAGCTCCGCGAAGAACGCGCCGGCCATCCGCTCGTCCCAGTGCTGGCCGGTGTCGATGAAGACCTCGGCGTGGCGCTCGCGGAGGGCAGGGCCGAGCGCGGCGGCCTTGATGAGCTGCGGGCGGGTCCCCACGACGCTGACGATGCGCATGGGCGTCGGACGCCGGGGGTCGCCGGCTAGCCGCCGGCGGCGCTGCGCGTCGAGGCCTGGACGCCCACGCCGACGTAGGCGACGTCCGCCGGGAAGGGCCAGCGCGCGGAGGCTGTTGCGGCCGTCGTAGACCGCCCGCAGCTCGGGGAACCAGGCTGCGTCGAGGTCCGTGAAGGCCCGGTCCGCGGTCTGCGTCACGATGGCCCGGAACGGTCCCGGCTCGCCCCAGTGCCACGGCTCGGCGCCGAGCGCCTCGGATCTCCTCGTCGGAGAGCAGCGGGTCGTAGGCGGAGACGCGCGACCCGGCCGCCTGCAAGGCCGTCGATCAGCGGGCATCGCCCGGCTGTAGGCCAGCTCCTTGACGCCCTCGCGGTACGTCATGCCCGAGGACGAGGACCGGCGCCCCGGCCAGGCCGCCGACGAGCGCGTCGAGGATCGCGAGCGCCCGGTCGACCTGCCCGTCGTTGACGCGGCGCGCCGTCTCGACGAGCGCGAGGCCCGGGCGCGCGCGCGAGGAGCAGGTGCGGGTAGACCGGGATGCAGTGCCCGCCGACGCCGATCCCCGGCTGGTGGATGTGGCTGTACGGCTGGCTGTTCGCGGCCGCGATCACCTCCTGCACGTCGATCCCGTGCAGGTCGGCGGCCCGGGCGAACTCGTTCGCCAGCGCGATGTTCACGTCGCGGTAGGTCGTGTCGGCGAGCTTGGAGAACTCGGCCGCCTCCGACGAGGTCATCGCGACGACCTCGGCGTCGAGCACGCTCGCGTAGAAGCGCGCGGCGCGGTCCGTCGACGCCGGGCCGATCCCGCCGACGAGCTTGGGGTAGACGGCGAGGTTCTCGAGCACCGCGCCGGAGAAGAGCCGCTCCGGCGAGAAGGCGACGAAGAAGTCGCGGTCCGCGACGAGCCCCGACACCGCCTCGAGCGCGGGCGCGAACCGGTTCCGCGTATCGCCGATGGGGAGCGTCGTCTCGAAGATGACCGTGCTCCCGGCGTGGACGCCGGGCGCGATCGAGGCGACCGCCGCGTCCATGTACCGGTAATCGGGCCGCCTGTCCGCGTCGAGCATGACCGGGACGATGAGGACGACCACGTCGGCATCGCGCGCGGCGGAGGCGGCATCGAGGGTCGCGCGCAGCCGACCCTGGGCGTGGACCTCGCGCGACCAGGTCCGCGAGGCCCGGCTCGTCGGCGACGTGGGAGCGGCCGGCGTTGATCGTCGCGACGACCTCGGGGTTGACGTCCACCGCGATGACCGACCAGCCGTGCGTCGCGAACTGCGCCGCGAGCGGCAGGCCCATCTTGCCGGCGCCGACGACCGCGACGATGCCCGCGGTCCCCTCCTCGCCCGTCCAGCGGTGGACGAGGTGCGCCTCCGCGTGCCGACACGGGTTCACCGGGCCATGGATCGACCCGCCGAGCATCGACGCTCCGACGGACGGGCGCCGGACGATGCTCATGCCCCGAGCTTCCCGTCGGGCGGCAGGTCCACCGGGCGGCGGGTCGCGGCGGCGTCGAGGAGCGCGGTCGCCATCACGACCGCCCACGCGCCGTCCTCGCCGTCCACGTACGGGCGCTCGCCCGTCCGGATGGCTCGGACGAACGCGTCGAGCTGGGCGGCGAGCGGCTCGTGGGTCTCCACCGGGATCTCGGCGACGTCGCCGGCGAAGGTCGGCGCGAAGCCGCCGAGGAGCTCGGGGTGGGCGAGGTCCGAGCGCGTGAAGGTCAGGCGCTGGGTCAGGTAGTCGAGCTCGAACATCCCCTCCTCGCCGACGACGACGAGCTGCCGCCGCTTGGCCGGCGTGAGCCAGTTCACGTCGAGCATCCCGGCGGCGCCGGACGGGAAGTGGAGCAGGCCGAAGAGCAGGTCCTCGTGGGATGCGTGCTTGCGCTTGGCAAGCTCCGCGTACACCCGGGTGGGGCGCTCGCCGGCGATCCAGCAGAGCATGTCGACGTCGTGCGTGGCGAGGTCGACCGTCACCCCGACGTCTCGCACACGGGCGGGGAACGGGCCGGCGCGCCGGCTCGCGATCGAGTAGACCGTGGTCAGCCAGCGCGCGTGGAGCAGCCGGCCGAGCTCGAGGACCGCGGGGTTGTAGCGCTCCACGTGACCGACCTGGACCGGGACGCCGGCCGCCCGCGCCGCGCGCACGATCCCGAGCGCGTCGGCCGGGGTGGCCGCCAGGGGCTTCTCGACGAGGACGGGAACGCCCCGCTCGATCGCCGCGAGGGCGAGCGCGACGTGGGCGGTCGTGGGTGCCGCGATCACGAGCGCGTCGATCCCCGCCTCGGCGGCCATCGCGATCGGGTCGCTCCAGCCAGTCGCGCCGGTCTGGGCGGTTGCGGCCCCGAGCATCTCGGGATCCGGGTCGCCAACGGCGACGAGCCGGCATCTCGGGGTGGGCCGCGATCACGCGAAGGTGGTTGCGGCCCATCGAGCCGAGGCCCGCGAGGGCGACCCGCAGCGGCGCGGGCGTGCTCATCCGCGCACGCTCGGCGCGATCATCGGCCGGCGCCGGGCGTCGCGACGGCGCGGATCGCGGCGACGATCGCCTCGAGGTCCGCCTCCGAGAGCCGCGGGTGGACCGGGATCGCGAGCACCTCGTCGGACAGTCGGTCCGTCACCGGAAGGTCGAGGTCCGCGGCTCCCGGGACGTACGCCTGCAGGTAGGACTGGCGGTGGATCGGGACCGGGTAGTAGATGAGCGTCCCGACGCCGCGCTCCGCCAGGCCGTCGATCACGCGCTGGCGCTCGCCCGGGAAGCGCATGACGTACTGGTGCCAGACGTGGTCGCGCCCGGCGGGCTCGGTCGGGGTCAGGTAGTCCGCGCCCAGGTGCCCGGTCAGGAAGGCGGCATTGCGGCGGCGCTGCTCGGTACGCTCGTCGAGCCGTGCCAAGCTGGGCGAGCCCGAGGGCCGCCGCGAGGTCGGTGGGCTTGAAGTTCGTGCCGAGCGCGTCGTGGTGGTAGCGCACGCGCATGCCGTGGTTGCGGAAGAGGCGCAGGCGATCGGCCACGTCGTCGTCGTCGGTCGTCGCGAAGCCGCCCTCGCCCGTCATCAGGTTCTTCGTGGCGTAGAGGCTGAACATCGGCGGCGCCGAACCGGCCGGCTCGCTTCCCGCCGTAGGTGGCGCCGTGGGCCTGCGCGGCGTCCTCGACGATCTGCGAGGCCGTGGCGGTCCGCGATCTCGACGATCGGGTCCATGTCGGCCATCAGGCCGTACAGGTGGACCGGCAGGATCGCCTTCGTGCGCGGGCGTGATGGCGGCCTCGACCGCAGCCGGGTCGATGCAGAAGTCGTCCGCGCGGACGTCCACGAAGACGGGCGTCGCGCCGGCGCGGAGGATCGCGCTCACGGTCGCGTTGAAGCTGAACGAGACGGTGATCACCTCGTCGCCCGGGCCGATGCCGAGCGCATGGAGGATCGCCTCGAGGGCCACGGTGCCGTTGGTCATCAGGATCGCATGACGGACGCCGCAGTAGGCGGCCCACGCCTCCTCGAAGGCGGCGGTCCGCTTCCCCATCGCGAGCATGCCGGAACGGAGGACCTCGAGGACGGCCTCCTCCTCGGCCGGACCGATGTCGGGCCGGGAGATCGGGATCACAGGATGGCTTCCTCCGGTCAGGCGACGCATGAGTCCCGGTCGATCCGGAATGGGGTCGCCGCAGGACGGGCACGCGGCGTCGCCGGCGATATCCGCGCGAGCCGGGGATCCCGCGGCGTGAAGGCGCTGGCCGCAGAAGCAGACCCAGCCGATGCGGCGCGCCGGGTTGCCGGCCACGAGCGCGTGATCCGGGACGTCCCGGGTCACCACGGCGCCGGCTCCGACGGTCGCGAACGCGCCGACCACCGTGCCGGCCACGACCACCGCGCCCGCTCCGATCGAGCAGCCCCGTGCGCAACAGGATCGGGCTGACCGTCCAGTCGTCGGCGCGGGCGAGCTCGCCCGATCGCGTGATCGCGCGCGGGAAGCGATCGTTGGTGAGGATCGCGTTCGGGCCGATGAAGACGCCGTCCTCGACGCGTGACGCCGTGGTAGACGAGCGCCGCGTTCTGGATCTTGACGCGGTCGCCGATCGTGACCCCCTCGTCGATGAACGCGTCACGCCCGACGATGCACTCCGCGCCGATCCGGGCCCCGGTGCGGACCTGGGCCCGGTGCCAGATGCTCGAGCCGGGTCCGATGCGAACATCGCGCTCGAGGTCCGCGGTCGGGTGGATTCGGGCAGAGGGATCGATCACGTGCGGTCTGCGGCCTCATGTCGGGTCGCGCAGGCGCGAGGGCGAACGGATTTCGCGCGCGGACCGGGTTTCTGAGTATACAGGCGAGACCGACCCTCACGCCCCGTGGCGGGAGAGACGCCGGATCCCCGCCAGCGCACCGAAGACCGCGGCGAGGGCGAGGGCCCCGCGCCAGTCGAGGAGCACCCGCGGGTTCCCGTCGACCCGGCGCGCGATGACGAACCCGATCGCCGTGGTCGGGCCTACCTGGACGTGGTTCGCCACGACCGACCGGACGACCGACTGCTCGATGCGCACGTCCTGCGCCAGGACCGTGCGGACCACGCCCTGGGACACGCTGGCCTCGCGCGCGGCGATGCCGCCGACGAGGCCCATCTCGACGGACGCATCCCTCCCGGCGATCCCGCCCACGACGCCGTTCTGGACGTGGACGTCGCCGGCGCGAATGGTGCCGACGGCACCGCGCATCACCTCGACGGCGTCGAGCATGGTCGTCGTGGGCAAGGCCAACGCGGGCACCTCGGGCGCCGCCTCGAGGTTCGGCGCCTCGGCCGCGTCTGCCCGGACCTCGACGGGTCCCGGTGCGTCCGCGCCCGGAGCCTCGGGTGCGGACCTTCGGCCGCGCCTCGGCCGGGCCTCCCCGGAGGGATTGCTGGGTTCATCGGTCATGGGAGTCTCCTCGCCGGGCGCGAGCAGCGCCGGATGCGCCCGGTCGCGACCAGCCTACCGCGGCGGCCGCAACCCCGGCGGGGTATCCTGCCGACCGCATGCGTGGACGAACCGTCGGCCTGATCCTCACGGGCGTCGTGGCCGCGACCATCCTCGCGGCCGTGGTCCTCGCCCCGCCGGCACCGTCAGGCCCCGTCAAGGGCGGCGCGCCGGCCACGCCCGCGCTCGCGGCCCCCCCCGGCGGTGCCGTCCCACCGAGCTCCGCGTCCGGAGGCGCACCGGCGGTCGCTTCCCCGACCGACGCGCCGAGCCCCACGCCCGGCCTCGTGCCTGCGCCCCTGACCGGGCTCCTGGTCGCGCCCGCCCTTGCGGCCCGCCATCCGATCGCCGTGATGGTCGACGACCAGGCGGACGCGCGGCCCCAGTCGGGCTTCAACGCTGCCTCGATCGTCTGGCAGGCGCCCGCTGAAGGCGGCATCCCGCGCTACATGATGGTCTTCGGCGAGGGCGACCCGCCGGCCGTCGGGCCGGTGCGCAGCTCGCGGGAGTACTTCATCACGTGGGCCGCCGAGTGGCGCGCCCTCTACGTCCACGTGGGCGGCTCTCCGCAGGCAATGGCGACGCTCGCGGCGTCGGGCTCGGGCCAGCTCGTCTTCGACGCCGACGAGTTCCGCTGGGGCGGGACCTACCTGTGGCGGATCACGCAGCGCTTCCCGCCGCACAACGTCTACACGGACGGGAAGCATCTGCAGGCGCTCGCCGCCCGCGTCGGCGCCACGGCTCCCGCGACGGGCCCGGCCTGGACGTTCGGGCCGGCTGCGCCCCTCGCCGAGCGGCCGGCCGGCGCCAGCCTCTCGATCACGTATCCGGCCAACCAGATCGACTACCGGTACGACCGCGACACGAACACGTACGTCCGCTTCGTGGGCGGGCAGCCGCAGGTCGACGCGGGTGACGGACGCCAGGTTGCTCCCGCCAACGTCGTCGTGATGACCGTCGTCTTCGGGCCGCTCAACGATGGCCACCCGGACAAGAAGCGCCTGGAGGCCCAGAACATCGGCGGGGGTCCGGCCTGGATCGCGACGAACGGCGTGACGATCCGCGGCACGTGGAAGAAGGCATCGACCGCCGCCCCGACGCAGTTCTACGGGAGCGACGGGAAGCCCGTGGTCCTCACCGCCGGCCAGACGTTCATCCAGGTCGTGCCGCCCGGCACGCCGGTCCGGATCGTGGCGGGCAGCCACGCCGTCGAGGTCCCGGCCGGAATCGGGCACGCGCCCGACTAGCCGGGACGAGGCTCGGCGGGGCGCACAACGGCGGCCGCGTAGGCCTCGCGGGTACCACGGGCCACGTCCGCCCACGTGCGTCGTCCCGGGGCGGCACGTTCGGCCGCGGCGGCGGCGATCGCGTGATGGACCCGCTCCTCGGTCCAGGCCGCGCGCAGGGCCGAGGCGAGCCGATCCGGGTCGCGCGGCGGCACGAGGAGCCCCGCCGGGCCCACGGCTTCCGGAACGGCGCCGACCGCCGTCCCGACAATCGGCGTCCCGGTCGCGAGCGCGTCGAGGACCGGCAGCGCGGTCGCGTCCGCGAGGACCGGGTGGAGCGACGCGCGGGCGCCCGCGCGCAGGAGCGCGGCGCGCTCCGGGGTGAGGCCCGGGGCGAAGGCGAGCGCATCGCCGACGCCGGCCTCGTACGCCTGGCGCGCGAGTGAGGCGCGATCGTCCGGCGAGGCGCCCAGCACGAGCACTCGCGGCGGCCAGGTGACCGCTCGCGCCAGGCGGGCCGGCCGACCCGCGGCCGCGAGGCGCCCGAGCGCGGCGAGCAGCGTGCCGACGTCCTGGCGCGCGTCGTAGCGGCCCGGGTAGACCACGTAGCGCTCCGGCAGGCCGAACCGCTCGCGCTCGGCGGCGAGGCGTGCCCGTGACGCGTCGCCCTCCGGCGTGCCGGCGGGGTCCAGCGGGCCCAGCGCGTCGTCGCCGGCGAGCGGCACGATGCGGACGCGCGCCGGGCGGAGCCGCAGCAGCCGAACGGCCGCCGCGGCCACCGCTTCGCTGCCGACCACGACGCAGGCCGCGTCGCGGAGCAGCTGCGCCCGGAGCCGCTGCCCGAACCGGGCGGCCGGCGTCCGCTGGTACTGCTCCGGCAGCTCCCACGAGGCGAGGTCGAGAAGCGTCGCGACGACCGGCAGGCCCGGGCCGATCGGGAGCGCCCCGGCAACGGCGTGGGCGACGACGCCGACGGCCCCGGACGACGTCGGCGCCGCGGCCCGCGCCGAGCCCGGCGCCGCGGACGAAGAACGGGTCGAGCGTCAGCGCTCCCGAACGGAAGAGTCGCGTCGGCGGGAGTCGGCGCCGGCCGGCGAGGACGAGGCCGGGGAACTCGGCGGTCGGATCGGCGGCGCCCAGGTCGAGGAGCGCCACGAAGGACTCGCCGGGAAGGGGCCTCGCGGCGTAGGCCTCGAGCAGGCGCCGGAGGTAGGCGGCCGTGACCGGGGCCCGCTCGGGGTCCTGGAGCGGCCGGACGTCGATCAGGACGCGGGTTCCCGCGGGATCCGCGGGGGCGGGGCGCTCGCCCAGCCTCATGGCGAGCGGCGGGGCCCGCGACCCCGCAGCTCGTCGAATCGGAGCTGGCAGACCACGAGGAGCGCCTCGACGACGATCCGGCGGCTCATCTTGGACTGACCGACGCGGCGATCGCGGAACGTGATCGGGACCTCGCCGATGCGCGCACCGGCGCGGCTCGCACGGTAGGTCATCTCGATCTGGAAGACGTAGCCGCCCGCATGGACGCCGTCGAGATCGATCGCGGCAAGCGTTCCGGCCCGCCACGCCTTGAAGCCCCCGGTCAGGTCGTGGGCGGGAAGACCCAGCACGAGCCGGGCGAACAGGCTTCCGCCGCGGCTGATCATGCGGCGGGCCAGGCCCCAGTCGACGACGCCACCGCCCCGCGTGTATCGCGAGCCGATCACGAGGTCGGCCGAGCCGTCGATGATCGGTGCCATCAGCCCGGGCAGCGCGGCCGGGTCATGCGACCAGTCGGCGTCCATCTGGAGCACCACCGTCGCACCGCCCTGGAGCGCGACGCGGAACCCGGCAAGGTACGCGCGCCCCAGGCCGGCCTTCGCAGCCCGGTGAAGGACCCGCACGCGATCGTCGGCCCTTGCAAGACCGTCGGCGATGTCGCCCGTGCCGTCCGGCGACCCGTCGTCGACGACGAGGAGCGTGGCGGTCGGGAGCGAAGCGAGGATCGCCGCGGCGATCGAGTCGAGGTTCTCGGCCTCGTCGTACGTCGGGACGATGACCCACGGCCCGGTCCGGGCCGCGGCCGGCGCCGGCGCGGCCGCGGGGCGCGGCGGCGTGAGGGACGCGGCTTCCGTCATTCGGCCAGTGTAGGCGAGCCGACCCAGGTGCCGGACACGCCGCGCGTCAGGCAGGGCCTGGCGGCACGCGACGGGCCGCGTCCGGGTCGGGGCCGACCGATCCGGGCAGCGTCCGGGTCGGGGCCGACCGATCCGCCGGGCATCGAGCGAGCCCTCGTCCAGGCGGCGCGGCGAGGCCGCAGGAACGGGCGGGGCCGCAGGAACCGGCGGGGCTCAGTGCAACCGGTAGCCGATGCTCGCGATCGCGGCCCGCCCGAAGCGGTCGACGCCGGCGACACGGACCGTGACGGCTCCCGCGGGGCCCGTCGCGAATCGGACCCGGACGCGGTACGTGGCGGTCCCGATCTTCGTGGTCCGATAGGTGACGCGGGCCCGGCCGGGCTGGGTGACCGAGACGGACGGGTTGGCGCCGAGCGCTTCGACGGCCACGATCGTGATCGCGACGGTCTGTCCGGCGGCCGGCGTCGTGTCCGAGGCCAGGATCCGGATCCCCCCGCTGTAGACCCACGTCGCCTCGGTCGTGGTCGTCGTCCCGTCGGCGACCGTCACCTGCGAGAGGTAGCGTCCGCTCGGCGCGAGCGCGCCCGAATCTGCTCGCCCGTCCCAGGCCACCGTGTGCGTACCCGCATCGAGCGGTGCCGCCGTGTCCCAGGTGCGCACCGGGACTCCGGCCGCCGTCGTGACCTGCCACGTCACGCTCGCCGGGCGCGCGAGGGTGAACGACAGGGTCGAGACACGCGGGTCCGTGCCGCGGCCCGCGGGCGAGATCCAGGCCGGAGCGGCCGCAACGCCGCTGCGCGCCGTCGCGACGACGAGGGGGATCGTGATCGCGGGGCTGGCGTTGCCTGTCGCGTCGCTCGCGGCCAGGGTCATCACGTACGGGCCGTCCGGCACGAGCGCCCCGCCGTCCCCTCGGCCGTCCCAGGTGACCGCGCCGGGGCCCGCCGCGGCCGCCAGCGTGATCGTGCGAACCGCCACGCCTGCGGCGGTGCCGATCGCGGCGACCACGGTCGCGGGCTCCGAGAGGGTGAAGGCCACGGCCGCGGTGTCATGGAGGCCGTCGCCGTTCGGCGAGACGAGGATCGGCGCGTCCGGGAGGCCGCTCGGCACGAGCGCGGGCGGCGTGGCGTCCAGCACGAGCGCGGCGCGCGCCGTGACGGGCGGGCTTCCCCAGCCGTCGCTTGCCGTGACCACGACGCTGTAGGCGCCGTCCGTGGCGGGCTGGCCGGTCGCGCCGCGACCGGCCCACGACGTGCTCAGCGCCTGACCGGAGGCGGCGAGGGTCGCGACGCTCGTGCCCGCGGAGTCGAGGAACGAGACCGACCAGTCGACGGCCTTGCTGGCGGTGGCGGAGACGGTGACGCCTCCCCCGCGGGTCGGGTTGAACGTGGCGGGGGCAACAGCCAGGCCGCTGATGACGGGGGTTGTCCCGTCGCGGGCCGTGAGCCCGACCGGTGCCACGAAGCCCGACCGGGTCCCGTCGACGGTCGCGACCCGGTAGGCGAGACCCCCGCCGGGCGCGGCCGCGGAGGCGAGGACGCGGAGGCGCGTGCCATCCGGCAGCACGGCCGGGGACACGCCGGTCGCGGGGTCGGGCGCCAGGCTCGGACCGGGGTAGAGGGCGACGCCCCCGGGCCCGGTCACCTCGGCGGCGCCCGGTACCACGAGCGCAACCGGTTCGGCCACGACACCGGCGAATGCGGCGCCGGTGACGTCGTCGGTGCGCAGGGTCGGCAGCGCGACCATGGAGCGGTAGAAGCTGCTGGGCGGTGCGGCGACCTCGGGATCCGCGTACCCCGTGAACCCGGGCGTCCGGCTGCTCGCGAACGTGAACGTGTTGCCGGCGCCCCACGGCTTGGTCCGGAAGAGCTGGTCCACGGTCTGGTGGGTCGTGAACAGCTGGTCCACGTACCACTCGGTGTCGGCGTGCGCGTCGGCGATCACGGCGCGGGCCCCCGCATGGAGGAAGCCGGCCGCGAAGTTGTCGATCCGCGCCTCCGCGACCGATGTCGTCGGCGGGGCCCCGCCGGGCTCGGAGTTGCCCGACGCGTAGCAGAGGTGGGCCAGGATGACGACCGCGTTCGGGGCGAGGGTCACCTCGCCGGCGATGTAGGCCTCGCCGTAGTAGCGGTTGTTGCTGTCACCCTGCCCGGCCGTGGCGTTGAGCCCGAACCCGTCCTGCCGATCGGGCCACAGCGTGGCGAGATAGGGGCTCGGGTAGCCGTTCCCGTGGCCCATGTAGACGACGATGCTGGCGCCCTGCATCGCGGCCTTGACGGCCGTCCAGGTCGCGTTCGGGCTGTATACCTTGACCACGTTCGACGTGTACTGCGTCGCGGCTGCGTAGACCGTGTCCATCTGCGCGCGGTAGGAGGCGGTCGTCGACTCGGTTGCGCCGACGATCAGGACGACCTTCGGGCCGGACGAGGCTGCGGCGGCGGACGTGCGGGGGAACGGCGCGACGACGCCGGCGACGGCAAGCAGGCCGGCGAGGATCACGGGAACCGGTCGGCGCACGGCGTGACACTCCTGTCTCGTGGGGAAGCCTGTCTACCCTGGCCCGTGCGCGACCCCGGCTCAATCGCCCGGTCGGCGCGGCGGCCCCCGACCATCGGGCTACTCGACGCGGGGGGCCGGGGCCGGTACGGCGGCGTCGTCGCCGTCCGCTGCGGCCCGGATTCGTGGTGCGCGCCACCTGGCGCGGTCACTCAGCGCGCAGGCGCTCCACGAGGTCCACGAGCGGCGGGTTCGAGGCGTCCCGCCCGGACAGGATCGGGCGGCCGTTCGCCCGACCGGCCACGACCGGCCAGGGGACCGCGGCCAGTGGGTCGTCCCAGGCGAATCCGAGCTCGTCGGTGGCGTCGTACTCGGCCGTCACGAGGTAGACGAGCGAGAGCCGCTCGAGCGCCAGGAACCCGTGCGCGACCCCGGCCGGGATCGTGACGGTCGCGTCGGCCGCCAGCACACGCGTCTCGACGATCGGCCGGTCGCCGCTGCGGTCGAGGAGCGGCCGGGCATCGACGAGCGCGACCCACGCGCGACCGTCGGCCACGACCCAGTAGTCGAGCTGGCGTCGGTGGAGATGGAGCCCGCGCAGGACGCCCGGGGCCGACGTGGACAGGTTCGCCTGTGCGAAGCGAGGCTCGGTCGCCACGCGCCCCGCGGCCACGCCGCGCGCGAGTGGTGCCCCGATCGCGGTCCACTCGTCGATCGGGGCCGGGCCCGCGAACCAGCCGGCGCGCCAGAGCTCGCGGAAGCTCCCCCGTTCGTCGGCGTGGCGGGCGACCGAGCCCCACCGCACGCCGCGGATGGCGGACGCCGCCCCGCTCGCCGTCGGATCGCTCACGGGCGGATCATCGGCGGGCCGCGGCCGCGCGATCGCGGACGAGGATCGGCACGTAATCGGCGAACGCCTCCTGCCACGGGCGAAGGTGCTCCCCGGATGGAGGCAGCGTCGGCTCCAGGACGGCCCAGGCCGGTGGGGACGAGGGTCGCGTCCAGGACGAGAGCGGAACCTCGACGATCGGCACGTCGACACCGACGGCCGCGAGGACGTGGCGCGCCCAGGCGGCCCGCGACGCCATGCCGGCGTTGACCACGTGATGGATCCCGGCGAACGTCCCCCCGGCCAGCAGCTCGAGGATCGCCTCGGCCAGGTCGGGCGCGAACGTCGGCGAGCCGACCTCGTCGCCCACGACGCGGAGGGGCTCACGGGCGGCCCGGGCCCGGTCGGCGGCGCCGAGGATCCGGGCCGGGAAGTCGTTGCCGGGTGGGCCATACAGCCACGCCGTGCGGACGATCGCGAGCTGCGGGACGCCCGGCGGCGACCCTGAAGGCGCCACGGCATCGGGTTCGGCGGCCCCCGGGATCGCGGCCGGCCACGGTCGTCGGCCGTCGACGAGGCCCCCGTGGCGCAGGAAGGCGGCCTGCGCGGCCGACTCGCCCGCGAGCTTGCTGGCGCCGTACGAGTTGCGCGGAAGCGGCCGGTCGTCGATGGCGTAGCCACGGCCGTCGGTCCGCCGCCCGTCGAAGACCTCGTTCGTGGAGACGATCACGAGGTCGGCACCGGCGACGACGCAGGCCTCCGCGAGCTCCGCGACTGCCATCGCGTTCCTGCGCATGGCCCGTTCCGGCTCGCGCGCGCAGGCGTCCACGTCGGTCCATGCCGCCGTGTGCACGACGACCTCCGGCGCCGTCTCCCGGACGCAGCGGGCCGCGGCACCCGGATCGTCGATGTCGTAGGCCGGGCGGCTCCAGGCCAGCGGCCCGAGCGCTCCCGTGAACGGCGCCTCCTCGAGCGCCGCCACGAGCGCACGACCCAGCCGGCCGCCCGCGCCCGTGACCGCGACGCGCATCAGGCCCCGATCCCGTCCGCGGGGTCGCCCGGGGCGACGCCGCCGGGCGCCGCGTTCGCGATCCGGCCGGCGTACTGGCGCGCGTAGTAGGCATCCCACTCACCGGACCGCGCTGCCCGCCACCATGCCTCGTTGGCCCGGAACCAGTCGATCGTCGCGGCAAGGCCGTCGGCGAACGCGATCCGGTTCGTCCAGCCGAGGGCGGCCAGCTTCGCGCCGTCCATGGCGTAACGCCGGTCGTGGCCCGGCCGGTCCTCCACGAACCGGACGAGCGACCACGGCTTGCCGAGGAGCTCCAGCAGCAGGGCGATCACCTCGCGGTTGGGGACGAGGTGGGAGCCGGGGACGTTGTAGGTCTCGCCCGCCGCGCCGGCGCGCAGGACGTGGTCGATGGCCGCCGGCGTGGTCCTCCACGTGCAGCCAGTCGCGAACCTGCATCCCGTCGCCGTAGAGCGGAAGCGGGCGGTCGTCGATCGCGTTCGTGACGAAGAGCGGGATCAGCTTCTCGGGGTGGTGGTACGGACCGTACGTGTTCGAGCCGCGCGTGATGACGACGTCGAGCCCGTAGGTGACGTGGTAGCTCAAGGCGAGGAGCTCGCCCGCCGCCTTCGCCGCCGCGTACGGCGAGCGCGGCCCCAGCCGGTCGCCCTCCCGCGAGAAACCGGTCGCCACCGACCCGTAGACCTCGTCCGTGGAGACCTGCAGGAAGCGGGGCGGGCGCGGGCGCTGCCCCGACGCCGCGCGCTCGGATTCCCTGCGCACGGCCTCCAGCAGCACGTGGACCCCCTCCACGCCGGTCCGCAGGAAGGCGGCCGGGTCGAGGATCGACCGGTCGACGTGGGACTCCGCGGCGAAGTTGAGCACGGCATCTGCCTCGGCGACGAGCGGCCCCACGACCGCGGGGTCGGCGACGTCGCCGCGGACGAACGTGAACCGCGCGGCCTGCTCCGCGTCGGCCTCGACCGCGGCGAGGTTCGCGCGGTTGCCGGCGTAGGTCAGCTTGTCGAGCACGGTGACCCGGGTGCCGTCGCGCCGGGCGAGGACGTCGCGGACGTAGCAGCTGCCGATGAAGCCGGCGCCCCCGGTCACGAGGAGGCGGGCGCCAGTCGGGATGGCGCTCATGCGAGCGGCCGCTGGGGCGGTGCGGGAAGCTCACCGGCCTGGTCCGCGCCGGCGGCCAGCTCGGCGGCACGCAGGAGCGAGGGGACGGTCCCGGCGTCGGCCCAGTGTCCCTCGAAGCGCGGCGCGAAGAGGCCTCCGGCCGCGATGTAGTGGTTCAGGACGTCGGTGATCTCGAGCTCGCCGCGCCCGGACGGCGCCAGGCGGTCGATGACCCCGAAGGCGTCCGTCCGCAGGAAGTAGACGCCGATCGGGATGAGGTCGCTCTTCGGGTGCTCCGGCTTCTCCTCGAACCCGACGACGCTGCCGTCGGCAGCCAGCTCGGCCACGCCGAATCGTTCCGGGTCGGGCACCTGGTAGAGGAGCGTCCCGGCGCCCCACGGCCCGGCCTCGAACTCCCGGGCCACGCCCGCGAGCGCCGGCCCGCGGAGGATGTTGTCGCCGAGGACGCAGCAGAAGGCGTCGCCTGCGACGAAGTCGCGGGCCAGCCCGATCGCGTGCGCGATGCCGAGCGCGCCGCGCTGGTAGCGGTATGTCAGCCTGAGGCCGAAATGCTCGCCGTCGCCGAGCAGCTCCACGACGTCGCCGACGCTCTTGCCGCCGACGATCACCATCACCTCGCGGATGCCCATCCCGGCCAGCGTCTCCAGCGGGTAGTAGATCATGGGGCGGTCGTAGATCGGCAGGAGATGCTTGTTCGTCACGATCGTGAGCGGGAAGAGGCGCGTCGCCGTGCCACCGGCGAGGATCACGCCCTTCATGGCGCCGGGCTCGCCGACGGCGACGGGGCGGGGCGCTTCGTCGGGCGCGGCGTCGGGGCCGGCGTCGCGAACGGCTGCTCGGATCCCGGCAGCGTCCCATCCGGGTTCACCTGGTCGGTCGGCAGGTCCGTCACGTCGGGGATCCCGCCCTGGTAGTCCGTGATCACGAGCACCACCTCCAGGCGATCGAGGTCGATTGCCGGGTCCAGGTAGGCGGTCTGGATGACCGCGTTCGGGTCACGTGTCACGTCGATCACCTGGCCGATCACCAGTCCCTTCGGGTAGGGCGACCGGATCCCGCTGCCGAGCGTGATCCCGGCCGTCACGACCTCGTCGCCGATGGTGATGCGCTGCGTCGCATCCACCTTGTCCATCACGAGCTGCCCGCCCAGGGCGCCCACGACCTCGCCGGTCGCGCGGTTCGAGACGACCTCCCCGATCACGGTGGAGGCGGGATCGTTGATCAGCACGACGCGGGCGGCATGGGAGCCGATCTGGGTGATCCGCCCCGCGAGCGCGCCGCCCTGGCCCACGACCACGTCGCCGATCGCCAGCCCGTCCAGGGTCCCGCGGTCGATGGTGACGACGTGGCTCACGTCGGCGACATCGCGGCCGATCACGCGCGCCGCGACCGTCGAGTACTGGAACGAGCCACGGATCTGGAGCAGCGTGGAGAGCTGCTCGTTCTCGGGTCCCAGGGCCTGGAGGCGCAGGTTCTCGGCGGTGAGCCGATCGTTCTCCGCCTTCAGCGTGCCGTTGTCGCGCCGCAGCTGGTCGATCTCGGCCACCGCGCCGATGACAGAGCGGACCTGGACGCCGATCCCGTTGACCGCGTCCTGGGCCGGGGAGAGCGCGAACGCGAGTCCCTTCTGGAGCTCCGAGACCGCGGACGTCGAGCTGGTTGCCATGAGGAGCACCGAGGCGAGGAGCAGGATCCCGTACGCGACGAGGCGGCGGCGCACCACCCGTGGTGCCCGGTGCCCATAGCCCAGGAGGCGGCCCGACACGATCGCCGACCCTCGGCTGCCTAGCGCGGCGGCCGGGCGTACGTGTCGGCCACCAGCACGCGGCTCATGCGGTCCAGCTCCTGCAGCACGACGCCGGTCCCGCGCGCGACGCACGTCAGCGGGTCGTCGGCGATGTGGACCGGCATCTGGGTGGCCTCCGCGACGCGCCGATCGAGGCCGAGGAGGAGCGCGCCGCCGCCGGCGAGGACGACCCCCTGGTCCATGATGTCGGCCACGAGCTCCGGCGGCGTCTCCTCGATCGTGTCCTTGATCGTGTCGACGATCTGCTGGACGGACGGCTCGATCGCCTCGCGGATCTGGTCGGCGCCGACCTCCACGCCGCGCGGCAGGCCCGTCAGCAGGTCGCGCCCGCGGAGCAGCACGCGCTGGCTGTCCCAGTCACCGGGGTAGCCCGACCCGATCGCGATCTTGATGTCCTCCGCCGTTCGCTCGCCGAGGAGCAGGTTGTACTCCCGGCGGGCGAAGTTGACGATATCCACGTCCATCTCGTCGCCGCCGATCCGGATGCTCCGGCTCACGACGATCCCGCCGAGGCTGATCACGGCGACCTCGGTCGTGCCGCCGCCGATGTCGACGATGAGGCTCCCGGTCGGCTCCGATACCGGCAGGCCGGCACCGATCGCCGCGGCCATCGGCTCCTCGATGAGGCGCGCCCAGCGGGCGCCCGCGTTGAGCGCCGCGTCGCGGACCGCGCGCTTCTCCACCTCGGTGACACCGGACGGGACGCCGAGGATCATGCGCGGCCGCGGGATGAGGCCGATCCGGTCGTGCACCCGGTGCACGAAGTACTTGATCATCTGCTCCGTCACGTCGAAGTCGCTGATCACCCCGTCGCGGAGCGGCCGGATCGCGACGATGTTGGCCGGGGTCCGGCCGACCATCCGCTTCGCCTCCGCGCCGATCGCGAGGACCTTCCGGGTCTTCGCGTCGATCGCGACCACGCTCGGCTCGCTGATGACGATCCCGCGGTCGCGGACGTGGACCAGCGTGTTGGCCGTCCCGAGGTCGATCCCGATGTCGCGGGAGAAGATGCCGAGGAGCGCGTCGAGCATGGTGCGGGCGGGTTTCCTTGGACTCAGACGGTTCGGGGTCGGGCCCGGGGCGCCATGGGGACGCGACCGGCGCGAGGCGGCGCGACCGGGCACGGACGCCCGCGGAGTATACCGCCCGCAGCAGTTCCGCCAGACGGTCCGTCCCGATCGGCGACGGGGGTCGGCGCAGGAGCGCCCCATCGGCCAGCTCCCTCGCATCGCGCATCGGGCGCCCTCGCCCGGGGCGCCGCCACGAGGGCTGGTCCCGCCGAGGCGCCCCGGCGTGGCGGGCGGGGTCTGCGGGCGTGGCTCTGCCGGGGCTGGCTCTGCGGGCGTGGGCTCTGCCGGTGGAGCCTCAGCCGGCCGCGGCCCGCAGGCCGCCGGCGCCCGGACGGTCGAACGAGATGCCGCGATCGCGCAGCGAGACGAACGCCGCGTGGCCGATGACGAGGTGGTCGAGAAGCTCGATGTCGAGGAGCCGGCCCGCGGCGAGCGCCTCCGCGGTGAGGTGGAGGTCGTCGGGGCTCGGCGTTGGGTCGCCGCTCGGGTGGTTGTGGACGAGGATGGCGCCGGCGGCGTTGACCCGGACCGCGTCCCGGAACAGCTCGCCGACCCGGACGAGCGAGGCGCTCACGTTGCCCTGGTAGACCGTCACGACCCGCAGGACGACGTTCTTCGTGTTCAGGAGCACCACCCGAAGCTCCTCGCGCTCGAGCGAGCCCATCTCGGGCATCAGCCGCTCCGCCACGTCCCGCGGGGCGCGCACCGTCCACCGTCCGTGCGGCCATGCCTCGGTGGCGCGGCGGCCCAGCTCGAACGCCGCGGTCAGCTGGGCGGCCTTCGCGATCCCGACGCCAGGTTGGCCGCGCAGCTCCAGCTCGCCGGCGCGGGCGAGGCCGGCGAGTCCGTCGTGGCGGGCCAGCGCCTCCTCCGCGAGGCCGAGCGCGCTGGTCCCTCGCGCGCCGGAGCCCCAGACGAGCGCGATGAGCTCGGCCGCGGACAGGCCGGCCGGACCCCGCCGGGCCAGCCGCTCCCGCGGACGTTCGTCGGCCGGCAGCTCGCGCAGGCGGCGGCCCGAGGGCCGGGGCACGGTCGAAGCGGATCCGGGGTCGACCACCAGGCACCTCCGTTGGCAGCGGGTCGTGGTGTTCCCGGGCCCGAACAACGGAGCCCGCCGATTCCCCCGCCGTCCGGACCCGAGAACGCGGCGCAGCCTACCGGCCGGCCCTCACCGGGCGCTCAACGCGCCCTTGCCGGGCGCTCAACCGGGGGTACGACCGCGCGTCGCGCGGGGCGGGCGCCCCGGGGCCCGGGGCGCGGGGCGGCCTATCCCGTCGCGACCCGCGAACCCGCCAGCAGGAAGAGGACGAGCGGAATGCCGTTGTAGACGGCGTGGAGCGCGATCGGAGCGGCGAGCGTCCGCCGCCGGATGAAGACCCAGCCGAGCAGGAGCCCGACCGGGATCCGGATGGCGAATGCGATGAAGGCGACGCGGAGGCCGGTCGAGAAGTCGCTGCCGAGGATCGTGATCACGTGGACCAGGGCGAAGAAGAGCCCCGCCCGGACGATCGCGGCGCGCGGGCCGGCCGTGCGCGCCCAGGCCGTCGTCGTGAACCCGCGGAAGAAGAGCTCCTCCCAGAACGGCGCCACCGCCACGGCCGCGACCAGGTTCAGCGTCGCCCCGAGCGGGTCGTGGGTCGGCGGCAGGGTCGGGTCCGGGGTCGCACCCAGGAGCGCGATCAGGAACGCCGCGAGCAACATGGCCGCGAGGATCGCGGGGATCGCGAGGGCGGCACCCCACGCCACGTCCTCGACCAGCGAGCCCTCGCCAGGTGCCGGCCGCCGGAACCCGAGGTCGCGCCAGCCGAGCGCCCCCGGCCCCACCACCAGCAGGCCCGATCAGCCC
This sequence comes from uncultured Chloroflexia bacterium, assembly GCA_963809215.1. Lineage (GTDB taxonomy): Bacteria > Chloroflexota > Limnocylindria > Limnocylindrales > CSP1-4 > CTSoil-043. The sequence goes on along the minus strand of CAWEIJ010000003.1, from coordinate 290,033 downwards.
GACCGAGATGAGGCCCGAGACCAGCGAGGAAAGCAGCACTCCGGCCTGGTCGGTGATCGCCACGCCCGCGGCATCGAGCACGAACGCGATGACGTTCGTCACGAAGAGGCTGGCCGTGAAGGCCGCGAGGAAGACGAGATATGGCGAGGGCCCTGCGTACCCGGCCGTGCCGTCCGCGGCGCGCTGGAGCCCCTGTGCCCCGGCCCCCGACACGAGGCCGGTCGCGAGGATCCCGAATCCGCCGACGAACAGCCACGGTCCCGCGCCGCCGCCACCGGCCGCGAGCCCCACGAACAGCGCGGCCATACCGAGCCCGGCGAGGCCCAGGCCGGCCGCGTAGAGGCCGGGCGCCGCGCGACCGTCGAGATCGAAGGTGCCGCGCCGGACCGGGCCGGGGATCGCGGGTGCGCCGCCCGTCGCGGGATCGGGCGGGTTCAGGGCCGCGGCGTCGGGCTCGGCGCCGTGGCGCCGGCCGCGGGGGTGACTCGACGGGCGCGGACCCGGGCGGCCGGCGCAAGCGAAGCGGCCGGCGTGACCGACGCCGTGTCACCGCGCAGCGCCGGTGTCGGGACCGCGCCGATCGCGCCGATCGGGCGGTCGAAGTCACGCCCGCACCACGCGCACAGCGACCACTCGAACCCGACGAGCCGGTTGCAGTTCGGGCAGACCCGCTTGAGGCGCGTGCGACACGTGGGACACAGGATCCACTCCTCGTGGACCTTCCGACCGCACGTGGCGCAGTGTTCGATCGCGTCGATCTCGGCGAGCAGTGCCTCCTCGGCCAGGCCGCGCTCGTACGCCTCGCCCATGCGCTCCTGCGGCCGGATGATCTTGTAGATCACCACCGCGAACAGGAAGAGGACCGGCGTGAAGCCGATGACGAACGCCGCGGCCAGGTAGGGCAGGATCGGGTTGGCCGACCGGAGCTGCATGTCCCGGAATGCCCAGAACGCGGCCGCCAGCCAGACGATGACGATGTAGGCGCCGATCGCCCTGATCCCGAGCTGGACGATGGGCGTCGCGAAGAACGACCCGATCGCGTCACCGATTCCCGAGAGGAAGTCGAGGTTCATGCGGCCTCTACACGCACGTGGATGACCGTCGACGGTGGCGGCAGCCTGGGTCCGCCTCGCACCGTCGCCGCAGTGTACCAGCCGTCCGCGGCCGCGCTGCCACCCCGCGACGACTGGCGGGACGGTCGCGTGCCGTGGGCGATCCGGAACCCGCGCGCGGATGCCGCGCCACTATCCGGGCAGATCCTCACCGCGAAGCACGAGGATCCCCCCTGCGGCAAGGAGCACGGCCCCGACCGCGAGCGCCCAGATCCCGATCCCGGCACCGAGCGGCGCGATCAGGTACGTCCAGCCGAACCCCGCGAAGATCCCCCCGAGGAGGAGTGGCAGCACGCCGAGCGCGGCGAACCGCGGCACGCGGTTCGGAAGCACCGCGAGGACCAGGCTCACCCAGGCGACGAGGAAGGGGAGCACGTTCGCAACGGCGGCGAGGCCCCACGCGGAGAAGTAGCCGGTCCCGAACGCCGCGCCGATGACGACACCGCCGTCCGATGCCCACGGGAGCACGAATGCCAGGATCGACAGGGCCCCGCCGCCCACCACGAGCCGCGGCCCGATCCCTGGCGCGATCGCGAACGGGAGGTCGAGCACCGGGACCCGGGGCGGCGATCCGGGTGCGGGCTCGACGGGCGAGGGGGGTTCAGGCCCGCGGAGCGGCGGCCCGGACGAGGGCGCCGGCTCGAGGGCCGCCCGCGGTGCGCCCAGGTACGGCTCGGTGCTCGTGATCGGGGCGCTCCGCATCACCATCGACGGCGCGAGGTACCCGCCCGGGATCGGGGGCATCGGCGGCCGTGGCAGCTCGACCTCGTCGGGAACGGCGATCGTCGCCGGCGGCGCGGCGGCCGTCATCGGCGCGGGCGCCGATGACGTTTCGGAGGATGCGGCGATCGGCGGCTCCGCGGCGGGCACCGCGCCGGGCGAGCCAACGGCGCGGTCTGATCGGGCCGCCGCATCGGGCGCCTCCGTCGAGATCCGCCCTGGCGCGGCCGGGGCCGGGGCGACCTCCGTCGGCGTGGGCACCACGTCGGTTGCCAGCCGGCCGTCCGGCTCCGCGACGTCGGTCCGGGCATCCTGCGCGATCGGCGCGGCTCCACCGCGGGTCGACGGCTCCACCGCCGGGTGGCGGTCGACGGCGGCGAGGAGCGCTCCGCACGCGCTGCACGAGAGGCGCCCGATCGGCACCTCGGCGCCGCATTCCGGACATTCCCGCGATTCGACCATCGAGCGAGGATCCCACCTGGTGCGTGCACGCCGAGTGTCGCACGGGCGTCCAGCCCCGGCGCACCGGGCCGGGCCGACTCAGCCGGCCCGGCTGCGTCGCGCGAGCTCCGCGGTCCACAGCGCGGAGCGCCACGCGGCGGTCATCGCGGCAACGCCCAGGCAGGCCGCCCACGCGGCCACGAGCACAAGGGTCGAGGCGATGACAGCCGCGCCATCGGTCGCGTCGACGAGGGCGACGCGGGCGCGATCCCAGGCGACGCCGAGGACTACGGTGGCGGGGACGAGGAGCGGCAGCGTCCCCACGAACGAGAGACACAGGGTCAGGAGCACCGTCGCCGGAGCGCGCGCGATCTCGCCTGTCGCGGCGCCGAGAGCGCCCGACACCGTGCTGCCGTCGAGGACGATGCGGCGGGACGCGAGGCCTCCGACCATCTCGGCAAGGAGCCATGTCGCGACCACCACGACCGCCGCGATCGGGGCTCCGGCGATCACCCGGAGCGGCAGCGGGATCGCCAGGTTCGACGGCAGGAGCAGCTCCTGGTAGGCGACCCCGACCCAGCCGGGGACGGCGGCGGCGAGCGCGACGGCAACCGGCACGAGGAGGACGAGCCGGGCCACCGCGACCCGTCGAACGATCCCGCGCGCGGACGGAGCTCCAGCCACGGCGGGCGACCCGGCAGCGATCCACCGCGACGGGAACGCGACAACCCTCCCCGTCCCGGCATCCGTGCCCGGCCCGACCGTCGCGCGGTGCAGCGCCACCTCGGCGGCCGCAGCGACCAGCGTCCCGCCGACGATCGCGCCGAGCGCGATCGCGCACCATGCCGCGACGAGTGCCACGAGCCGCGGCGTCGGGCCCGCGGCAGTCACGGACGTCGGCCCGACCGCGTTGGCGATGCCGATGAACGAGGGCAGCACGAGCATCGGGAGCACGAGCGCCACGAGCCCGCCGCGGGCCAGGAACGCGAGCAGCGCAAAGGCCCACAACCGCGGCCGACCGGCGGCGAGGCGCGTCGCCGCGGCCATGGCGCTGGGCCATCCCATCGCGCGGGGCAAGGCAGGACGCGGACCGATCTGCCCACCGTCGAGCTCCTCGAGCACGCCGGCGGGCGGCGCGGTCACGGGCGAGGTGCGCTGCCCGTCAGGGCGCGGGCGACGGGCTGGGGATCGCGACGAGCCCGAGCTGGCGGAGCGTCGCCTGGACCTTCGCGATCTCGGCGCCGTAGGTTGCGAAGTCGCCCGCGCGGAGCGCCGCCTGGGCGAGCTCGAAGTGCGTGTTCGCGTACGTGATCAGGGCCTTGAGGTCGCCAGGCTGCGGCGTCACCTCGGGGCCCCCGCTCGGGACCGCCGTGGCGGATGCGCTCGGCCCGGGGCTCGCGCCCGGGGATGGCGACGGACCGCCGGGCGGCGGGCTGGGCGACGCCGTGGAGCCCGTGCCGGAGAGCAGGGAGCTGAGGGCCTCGCTCAGCGTGTCGCCCCAGACGACCTTGGTGGGGCTGGCCACGACGATCTTCGTGAACTCGGGGATCGCGGAGCCGGTGGACTGCAGGTAGATCGGCTCGAGGTAGATGATCGAGTCCTGGACCGGGACCACGATCAGGTTGCCCCGCACGACGGTGCTGCCGGACTGGTTCCACAGCGTGAGCTGCGAGCTGATCGCCGGCTCCTGGTCGATCCGGGCCTCGATCTGCGCCGGCCCGAAGACCGACGTGTCCGGCGGGAACTTGAACACCTCGACCGCGCCGTAGTTCGGCGCGTCGTTCCGCGCCGCGACCCACGCGATCATGTTCGGCCGGGACTTGGGGACCATGGGCTGGAGCAGCAGGAACTCCGTCTTGTCCGCGCCTGGCATCCGCATGTTGACGTAGTAGGCCTCCAGCGGCAGCTGGCCCGTTGCCGACGTGGCCTGGTTCTGGGGCACGGTCCAGAGGTCATTGCCCTGGTAGAAGTTGGCCGGATCGGTCACGTGGTACTTCGCGTACATCTCCGTCTGGACGTTGAACAGGTCCTCTGGCACGCGGAGATGCGCCTGGAGGTCAGCCGGCATCGAGGAAAGGGGCTTGAAGAGCGTCGGGAAGACACCCTCCCAGGCCCGGATGAGCGGGTCGGTCGGATCCGCGACGTAGAACGTCATGGAGCCGTCGTAGGCATCCATGACCACCTTCACGCTGTTGCGCAGGTAGTCGAACGACTGCCCGCTCAACCCGCTGCCCTGGCTCAGCACGGAATCGTCGAACGGCTGGGCGTTCGGGAAGCGATCCGAGATCGTGTAGGCATCCTGGATGTAGACGAGACGCCCGGTGCTGTCGACCACGAGGTACGGGTCCTTGTCGTAGGCCAGGAACGGCGCGATGAGGTTCAGGCGCTCGCCGAGGCTCCGGTACATGAGCAGCTGGCTGTCGGAGGTCACCTGGTCGGAGATCAGGAGATTGAGGTCGGTGAAGCGCGCCGCGAAGAGCAGGCGCGTGAGGATGGAGTCCAGCTTGATCCCGCTGGTCCCCGTCCAGCGCGTCTCGACCTGCGAGGTCGGTGCGCCGGTGCTCGACGTTCCAACCGGGTAGTCGAACTCGGCCTGGCGCGCTCCGACGATGACCCAGTCGTTTGGCCGCTCGCCGAAGTAGATCCGCGGCTGGCTGACCGGGGGTGCACCGGCCGAAACGGTCACGGGCAGGTCCTTGATGATCAGCTCGGGCAGGCCCTGGCTGTCGACCTCGTTGACCGGGACCATGGCCAGGCCGTAGCCGTGCGTGAAGGCGATCCGCTGGTTGACCCAGCTTCCGCCCTGGGGGTTCAGCTCGGGCGCCAGCTCGCGGCCCGACAGCATGACCTGCCGGAGGTTGCCGCTGATCGTGTACCGGTCCGTGTCCACGTTCACGAACTGGTAGTACTGGCGGACCGTCTGGATCTGCTCCAGCGTGGTCTGGAGGGGCCGGTAGTCCCAGAGGCGGGCGTTCTGGAATGTCGAGGCGTCCTGCGTGACCGCGGCGGCGGTCAGGGGCGTCTCGCCGCCGTAGTTCTGGACGTGCCAGCCCGTGAGCGCGTATGCCAGGCGCGTCATCGCGATGTTGTTGACGACGTACGGCTGCTCCTGGGCGTACTGGTTCGGATCGACCGTGAACCGCTGGATCGCCTCCGGGTAGACGACGCCGAGGAGCAGCGACAGGCCCAGCCAGATCGCGACGCCGGCAAGGAGCGGCGCCACCCAGCGGGTGAACGCGCCCGCCACGAGCAGGGCGGCCACGATGCCGGCCACGATCGTGAGGGCGTCGAAGGCGAAGAAGCGGGCCGCCTGATCGGTATAGCTGACGCCGGTCGCGACGCCGTTCGTGCTGTAGACCAGCTCCAGCTTGTCCAGCTGGTAGCCCGCCGCGACCGTCAGAAGGTACAGACCGGCGAGCGTCCCGAGGTGGACGCGCACCGGCGTGGTGAACCCGCTTCCGCCGAGCGCCGCGAGGACGTAGCGGGCGAGCGCGAAGAGGAGGGCCGCGAGGAGGAGGCCGCCGGCCGTCGCCTGGAGCAGCCGCAGGAACGGCAGGTCGAAGAAGTAGAAGCTGATGTCCCGGCCGAAGATCGGGATCGACCACCGGTGCCGCGCCCGCCGTCGCGAACGGGACCCGGTTGGCGTACAGCGCCACCGTCTGCCAGCTCCCCGACAGAGCGCCCGCCGTGCCGAGCGCCACGAGGACGGCCAGGATCACGATGACCACCACGCCGAGCGGCCGGAGGTCCGGGAGATCAGCCGTGCTCAGGCTGGGACCAACCGGCCGGATCCCGCCCGGGCGGTCGTCGTCGCCGCCCCCGAACCCGCCCCGCCGGGCCTGGCCGAACGGGTCGTACCGGTTCCGGAACGGGCTGTCGCCGGTCGAGCGGGCGGACTGGCCCAGCCGGTCGACGAACGCGCGGAATCGCTCGCCGGCGCCCGTGCCCGGCGGGGGCGCGAGACGACCGGCGAGCCAGACGTTGACGAGGAGGAAGACGAGCGCGATTGCGAGCCCGAGCGCGAACAGCCCGGCCTGCGCCCCGATTCGCGTCCAGAACACCGGATCGAAGCCGACGCTCTTGAACCAGGTGGCATCCGTGACGAGCTGGATCCCGAATCCCACCAGGAAGATGGCGCTGAGCAGGATCAGCGCGACGACAGCCAGGACGACCTGCGGACCCATGGATCGCAGCCGCGGGCCTCCGCCGTCCCGCGGCCCACCGGGGCCGCGACGACGGGGAGGTGCGCCCGACGGCGGGCCGCGATGGCCTCCGGCAAGCGGGCGCGGCCGCAGCGGGGACGGGGGCTCGTCGTCGGCGCCGTCCGAGGGACCGCGGTCCGGCCGATCGGTCTCGATCTCCTCCTCGACGGCGGGAGGCCCGCCGTGGGCCTGCGTCGAGTCCGGGTCGTCCTCCGGGCCCGCGTCCCCGGGCCCGTCGCCCGGCGCCGCAGGGTGCTCTCCGCGTGCGGCTGCCTGGGCCTGGCGCTGGCGCTCCGCCAGCTCCTTCATGAAGTCGTCGAACATGTCGCGCATCGGGCAGAGTGTACGCCCCCGCCCGGGCCCGCCCGATGGGGCCCGGGCCGGACAGGCGGTCAGGGCCGGCGGAGGGCCTCGACCGCCCGCCGGAAGGCGGCCAGCGCCACGTCCGCCAGGGCGTTCGGCGTCATCGCCGCAGCCCGTGCCGGCTCCCAGCGGATGGCTGCCTGGACCACGAGCGGTGCCGACCAGGCATGGTCGGGATCCTCCGGTGGCACGGGCAGGCGAAGGCGGATCTGCTGGCGGCCATCATCCTCGAGGACGAAGCCGGAGAGTCCCCCGGAGAGGAGCGGGCCGAGCCGCGCGAGCGGCGGATCCGGCGGCGGTCCCGCGGCGGGGGCCGCCGCCCGGCAAGCCACGATCCCGTCGGCATCGGCCACCCAGAAGACCGCGAGCCACCAGCCCTCGATCTCCGTCGGACGGTCCATGCCGGCCCGGCCGCGCCGGTCACCGAGCACGACCTCGTGCTCGCGCACGTACGAGGGGCCGGGTGGTGGGAGGCGGGGCATCGCGGGACAGGATACCCGCGCTTCGACGCGTACCCGGGCCGGGCTAGGGCCCCGCGGTCGGGCTAGGGTCCCGCGTCCTCGCCCCGCTGCGTCGCGTCAACTTCTCGAGGGCCGTCCGGGTCGGGTGCCTGCCCGGGCTCTGATGCGGCGCCCGGCCCCTGCGCCCGTTCCGCGCCCTGGCCGGCATCTGCATCCGCGGCCGCATCCGCCTCCCGTGCCGGATCGGCGCCGAGCACGACCGGCATCGGCACGCCGCGCTCGGCGGCCAGGGCCTCCACGCGGGCGGTGAGGTCCGCGAGCTCCGCGTCCATCCGGATGCGTAGCATCTCGCGCCGCACGTCCGCGTCGGGCATGGCGAGCGCCGGCAGCTCCGCGGCGGCCGGCGGCGGGATCGCGTCGTCGCCGCCGACGAAGAGCGAGCCGAAGGTCCGTCGGACCTTGCGCGGCGCGGAGGCATGCAATGCATGCTGGCCGTCGATCGCCGTCACGCCCGGGACCTCGATCTCCGCGTCGCCGTGGAGCGTGGCGCCGCACGAGCCGCAGGTGACGGCGTCCGGGGTCGCGACCGGGGCCGAGCACCACGGGCATCGCGCGCCGGGGTCGGCGGGCGGCGGGAGCGGGATCTCCGGCGGTTCGTGGTCGGTCATGCAGGCCCGATGCTAGCGGACCCGGTCACGGCGCGAGCGCCCGGCACGACCCGATCCGGCGCGTCCGCGCACCGACGCGCGCGTCCCGCTCGCCCGATGGGCGGTCGCGAGCCCTACTCCCACTCGATGGTGGCGGGCGGCTTCGAGCTGATGTCGTAGACGACGCGGTTGACGCCCGGCACCTCGTTCACGATCCTCGAGCTGATGGTCCCCAGCACGTCGTAGGGGAGCTTCGCCCAGTCGGCCGTCATGCCGTCCTCGGACGTCACCGCGCGGATCGCGACGACGTTGGCGTACGTGCGTCCGTCGCCCATCACGCCCACGCTCCGGACCGGGGTCAGGATCGCGAACAATTGCCAGAGGCTGCGGTAGAGGCCGGCAGCCTTGATCTCGTCGATCACGATCCAGTCGGCCTCGCGCAACGTGTCGAGCCGCTCGGCCGTCACCTCGCCGATGATCCGGATCGCGAGCCCGGGACCCGGGAATGGCTGCCGGAAGACCATCGCCTCGGGCAGGCCCAGCTCCAGCCCGACCAGCCGCACCTCGTCCTTGAAGAGGTAGCGGAGCGGCTCGATGAGCGTGAAGCGGAGGTCCTCGGGCAGGCCGCCCACGTTGTGGTGCGTCTTGATCTTCTGGGCGGCCTTCGTCTCGGCCGTCGTGGACTCGATGACGTCCGGGTAGAGCGTGCCCTGGGTCAGGAAGTCGATCCGGCCGAGCTTGGCGGCCTCCTCCTCGAAGACCCGGATGAACTCGTCGCCGATGATCCGTCGCTTCGACTCCGGGTCGGTCACGCCGGCCAGCCGGGCCAGGAACCGCGTCCGGGCGTCGACCATCACGAGGCGCATCCCGAGGTTCTGCTCGAACGTGGCACGCAGGAGCTCCGACTCCTTCTTGCGCATCAGGCCGTGGTCAACGTAGATGCACGTGAGCCTGTCCCCGACCGCGCGGTGCACCAGGCGCGCGGCGACCGCCGAAATCCACGCCGCCGGAGAGCGCGCAGATCACCAGGCCGTCGCCACCCGTCGCGCGTGCCTGCGCGTCCACCCGCGACCGGATCTCGGCGATGGTCGATTCGATGAAGTTGGCGGGGGTCCATGTCGGCCGCGCGCCGGCGATCCCCATCACGAAGTTGCGCAGCACGTCGCGGCCGCGTGGGGTGTGCCCGACCTCGGGATGGAACTGGATCCCGTACAGCCCGCGGACCGGGTCGCCCATGGCGGCGAACCGGGTCGACGCCGTGCGGGCCGTGGCCCGGAAGCCCGGCGGCGGCGAGACGATCGAGTCGCCATGGCTCATCCACACCGGCTGCTCGCGGCCGAGCCCGGCGAACAGCGGGACGTCGTCGGCGAAGGTGATCGTCGCGGGGCCGTACTCGCGCTTCGCGACGGACACGACGTCGCCGCCGAGCTCACGTGCCATGAGGTGCAGGCCGTAGCAGATCCCCAGGACCGGGATGCCCGCGCTCCACACGGCCGGGTCCGGCCGCGGCGCATCGGCCTCGTAGACGCTCGATGGCCCGCCGGACAGGATGATCGCGCGCGGACGGCGCCTCGCGATCTCGTGCCACGGGGTGTCGAACGGCAGCAGCTCCGAGTAGACGTTCAGCTCCCGGACGCGCCGCGCGATCAGCTGCGCGTACTGGCTGCCGAAGTCGAGCACCACGACGGTGTCCGGCTCGCCCCGGCTGCCCTCGCCGCGCGGGACGGCTCCGCCGGGGCGGTCGAGGGCAGGACGTTCGGGCGCGGGCGCGTTGAGGGCGGTCTCGAGGTAGGCCTCGACCTCGGCGTCGTCCGGGGCGAGGACGCGATGGCCGGCGTTGGCGAGCTCGCCATGGACGGTCCTGCCGCGCTTGTGCCTGGGTGCCTCGTGGTCGTCGGGATCGATTCGAGCCTCGCCGTCCCGGCGCGGCGTCGGCCCGCCGGGATTCGGACGACGGTCGGCGCCGGTCGCCCGACCCCGCCGGGGCGCGTGCGGCCCCGACGCATCCGCCATGGGCGCGCCACCGACCGGCGAGTCCTGCGCCTCAGCCTCGTGCTCCGCCGCGTCTCCCAACCGCCGACCCTCCCTCGACCCACTGCGCCCCGCGCGGGCCTGGCCGAAGTGTACGGGGCGGCCGCCCGCGACACGGGTTGGCGGCGGTCACCGGGGTGGGGCTGGACATGCCGCCCCCGGGCCAGACGGACCGTGACGGCATCGGGGTTGCCGACCGGGCCGGCGCGAGCCGCGCCCCCGCGGAGAACCACGTGGGTCTGTCGGCGAACACCGACCGACGCCGGGGCGTGCCGGGGACGATCGGCGGGGCAGCCCGCGGGTCGAGCGCGACGTCAGCCCGCCGGGTCGACCCGCCGGAGACGGAACGCGGGCCCGGATCCCAGCCGCTCGGCCGGCGTCCCGTACTTGAGGATCAGCTCGGTGATCGCGCGTGCCTTCGCGGCGCCGTCGAGCTCCTCGGCGACGTAGGCGTCCGCACGCGTTCCGATGCGCGCGACGCACCGCGGCTCCGCGCGCAGGTTTGCGGCCCAGTGCGCCCCCGGATCGCCGGCGGCGACGAGCAGCGAGCCGTCCGGCTCGTCGACGAACCCGACGTCCGCGACGATGCCCTGGCCCGAGACGCGGCCGCGCGTCTCGATCGCGACGGCCTTCTCCCAGCCGACGAGCTGCTCACCGTACGGATCGCGCGGCACCGGTCAACCTTCGCGCGCGTTCGGTCCGGCCCCGGCCCGGCTACCTGCCGCGGAGCTGCCAGGACTTGCCCTCGGTGACGACCGCCGGCGCGTAGACGATCTCGACCTGCTGCATCTCGCGCAGGGTGCGCGCGCCCAGCGCCGCCATCGACTGGCGGAGGGCCCCCACCAGGTTCTGGGTGCCGTCCGTGACGTGGGAGGGACCGAAGAGGATCCGTTCCATCGGCCCGATGGTCCCGACCCTGATGCGCGTGCCACGGGGCAGCACGGGCGACGGGGCGGCCATCCCCCAGTTCGTCCCGTGTCCGGGAGCCTCGTCGGCTCGGGCGAGCGGCGAGCCGAGCATCACGGCGTCCGCGCCGGCGGCGATCGCCTTCGCGATGTCCCCGCCCTTCTTCATCCCGCCGTCGGCGACGACCGGGATCCAGCGGCCGGTCTCCGCGAACCAGGCGTCGCGCGCAGCCGCCACGTCGCTGACCGCCGTCACCTGCGGCACGCCGATGCCGAGCACCTCGCGGGTCGTGCAGGCGGCACCGGGCCCGACGCCCACGAAGACCGCCGCCGCGCCCTGCTCCATCAGCGCGAACGCGGCCGCGGCGTTCGTCGTGTTCCCGACGGCCACCGGGATCGGCATGAGGCGGGTGAACTCCGCGAGGCTGAGCGGCTCGTACTCGGACGCGAGGTGGCGCGCGCTGCTGACCTGGCTCTGGACCAGGAACAGGTCCGCCCCGTGATCGGCGCAGGCCGGCCCGAAGCGGCGGGCAGCCGCCGGCGTGGCCGACACCGCGGCCCTCGATCCGGCGGCGTGGATCTCCGCGATCCGGCGGCCGATCAGCTCGTCGCGAATCGGCGCCGCATACGCCTCCGCAAGCACGGCCTGGATCTCGTCGTCGGCGGCGTTCGCGATCCGTTCGAGGACCGGCGCCGGGTCCTCGTATCGCGCCTGCACGCCTTCGAGGTTGAGGAACGCGAGCCCGCCGAGCCCCGCGAGGATCCCGGCGCTCCGCGGGTCGACGACCGCGTCCATCGCTGCCGCGAGCACGGGGATCGCGAGCGCGATGCCGCAGAAGTCCTGGGCCAGGCGAACGTCGTTCGGCTCGACCGTCTCGGTTCCCGGCGCGAGCGAGACATCCTCGAACCCGTACGTCGGGCGGATCGAGTCGACCTTCGAGCGGAATGCGCGCCGCGATGCCGGGGCGAACGGGAGATTCTGGTCGAGCAACTCCGGCCTCCTGGGGCGCCACGTGGCGGGCGGGTTGCGGGGCATTCTACCGCCTGTCCGGCCCGGGACCGCAGGGTTGGGGGTCCATGACCCCGTTCCCGCCGGCGCGAACGCGGACGGGTTGCCGCGGATCGAATCGCGCTGGGGCGCGTCGCGGGCGAGTCGCGGGCGCGGTCCCCCGAGCGTGCCGCGGGGTGGCGCCCGGTTCAGGGCTCGCGCGGAGGTCGCGCGAGCCTGCGCCCGTCCGGCGTGAGCTCGAACCAGGGCGCCGCAGCTGGATCGGTGAGCGAACGCACGATCCGCTCGATCGTCTGGCGATACGACGGCCACACCGCCATTCGTGCGGCCTCCGCGGCGTCCATCCAGCGGGCATCGTCGTGCTCGTGCGAAAGGCGCGGGAGCGCGTCCGCCCGTACCCGGACGGCGAAGACCGCCGCGGCGACCACCCCGTCCGCTCCCTCGTCGTAGAAGTGGCTGACCTGGTCGAGGTCGAAGAACGCCTCGATCTCGCCGGGCCCGAGGCCGACCTCCTCGGAGACCTCGCGGAGGGCGGCGAGCGGGACGCGCTCCCCGGCCTCGAGCCCGCCGGTGACGCACTGCCAGAGACCCGGGAAGATGCGGCTCGCCGACCGGCGGATCAGCAGCACATCCACGCCGCCGGACGCCGGAAGCCGGAAGATCCAGCACTCCACGAGGTCGGGCCGGAGCGGGCTCATGGGATGTCGCGTCCGCGGTGCGACATGCCCGGTCCGTGCGCGCGTCCCGCGACGGGCGCGCGCACGAGCGCTGACTCGAGCGCGGCGGGCGGCTCGAGGAGGTCCGGCGCCAGCGGCTCCCGTGGCGCGAGCCAGCAGCCGAGATCACGCATACGGCGGATCGTACGGGATCGCGCCAGCGGGATCGCGCGCCCGCTCGTTGCCCCAGGATCGAGCGCCTGACCCTCGGCAGGCCTGGCCGGATCGCGCCGAGGCACGAGAATCAGCCGGCTCGTGCCCCCGGCGTTGCGCAGCCGGTGCGCGTCGTCTGCGGACGACGGCCCCGCGTGCGCCGTGAGCGAGACGCGAGGGCCACACACGTCCGGGCGGCCGTCCTCACCGGCGCGGTCAGATCCGCTCGACCCGCTCTACCGGCAGGACGAAGACCGTCGCGCCGCCAACCTCGACTTCGAGCGGGTATGGGAGGAAGAACTCGCCCGGCTCCATGATCGGCGGCATCGGGTTGACGAGCTGCGTTCGCGAATGGCAGTTCTCGCGGATCACGGCGAGCGCGGCGTCGACCTGGTCATCCTCGACCCCGAGGATGACCGTCGCATTCGACTGCTTGAGGAAGCCGCCCGAGCTGTGGAGGCGCGTGGCCCGGAACTCGCGCTCGAGAAGCCCGTCGACCAGGTGACCGGCGTCCTCGCTGTGGACGATCGCGACGACGAGCTTCACGGGGCCGAGTATAGGGGGGCGCTTCCGGCCGCGGCGACGGTCCCGCGAGACCGGTCGCGAAGCCGCGCAGCCGTCAACGCCGGCGAGGCCCGGGTCATCGACGCCGATAGGCTGATGTGCCCGAGGACCGGACGCCGCGTCACGCGGACGCGCCCGACGAGGTCGTTCGACCCGATGGGGGACGCGTATCATCCGAGCGATCCCGGCGCGCGTGGCCGGGACGCCGCCCGACCCAGACGTGGAGGCCTCGTGCGCGAGCTCGATCGATCCGGTGATGCCGGCCTGCTGGCGACGGCCATCCGCGCGGTCGGTCACGGCGAGGGCCTGGCTGCCACCCTCGACGTGATCCTGGGAGGCCTGATCGATGGGCTGGGGCCCACGCTCGCGATGGTGATCGCCACGGATGACGCAGGGGCGGGTCGTCGCGTGATCGGAAGCCGAGGGCTGACCGAGGAAGGCCTCGCGCTCGTCGAATCATCCGCGGGCGACTCAGCCGATCCTCTTGCGGTCGCCGCTGCCGAGCACCGCATCGTGGACGCGCGTGCCGGGGACCCGCTCGACGCGGCCGGCGATCGCGGGCTCGTCGACCGCCTGGGCCTCGCGCGGCTCGAAGCGGCACCACTCGTCGCCGCGCGCGGCGGGATCGATCATGTCGTCGGCGTGCTTGCGCTGGGCTGGAGCGCGGCGACGCCCGCCGGGGCGGGCCGGGCGACGACTGCCGGGGCGGGCCCGGCAACGCCCGCCGGGGCTGGCCGGCGACGACGACCGCGACGGACCCAACGCCGGGCCTGGCGGTGGCCCTCGCCGACCTCGCGGCGATCGCGATCGATCGAGCCCACCTCGCCGCGGGCATGGCCGAGCGCGCGGAGTGGATGGAGCGGCTGGCGCACATCGACCCGCTGACCGGGCTCGCGAACCGACGCACGTTCGATCGCGTCCTCGAGCTCGAGCTGGCGCGTGCTGCACGCCAGGGCAGCGAGGTCGCGGTTGCGATCTTCGACGTCGATGCGTTCCGGGCCACGAACAACGCGGCCGGGCATGCCGCCGGCGACGACGTGCTGCGGGCGGTCGCCGCCGTCATCGCGGAGCAGGTCCGGCTCGTGGACACGGTCGCACGCATCGGTGGCGACGAGTTCGTGGTCGTCGCACCGGGGAACGGCGGGCCGGCCGTCGCGGATCGCGTGATCCGCGCGATCGGGGAGCTGCCCGCGGTCGACGGTCGGAGCATCTCGGTATCGGCGGGCATCGCGCGCTTCCCGTTCGACGGCGCAAGTCCCGAGGAGATCGTGGCGGGCGCGCTCGACGCGCTGGAGGCGGCGCGCGCCGGCGGGACCGGCGCCGTGGCGAGCGCGCCCACGACGGCCTGACCGGCGGCGCGCGCCGGCGCCTCGAGCGCCGGCCTCCCTGGCCCGCGACGGCTTCCTAGTTTACGGGCGTCGCCGTCGTCCCCGAGGCGAGGATCGGGAGGGTCGGGGTCGTGGCGCCCGGTCCGGATTCGAGCGTGATCGCCACCACGGCACCGGCCCGGACCGGGGCCGTCGCGGCAGGGATCGCGCCGACACCCGCCTCGCCGACGCGGAACGACCCGGTCGGGACGGGCGCGGAACCGGGGACGATGACCCACGCCTGGTAGACCTGCGCGCCCGTCGTGGGCCGCAGGTCGCGTATCGCGAGGACGAGGGTCCCGTTCCGTGTCACGGCTGCGAGCCCATTCGGGCCGTATGGCCCGCTCGCCTGCGGCGCGGTGAGCACGGCGGTGACGGATCCCGCGATCGCACCGGCGTGGATCACGGCAGCCACCGAATCCTGGTCCGAGCGGAGCGTCCCGACCTGGTCCTGGAGGATCACGTTCCACGCGCCGAGCGCGGCGATCACGAGGACCGCGGCCATCGCGGCTGCCCACCCGACCACCCGGCGTGGGGCGATGCGATCCCGGCGCATCGCCGTCGCCGGGCCGATTCCCGCGACCGGCGCGAGGGCCGGCCGGTTCTCCGGCGGGCGACCGTCGTGTGCCGGGACCGCCGCCTGCGCCGCAGGCGCTGCCGTCGCCTGTCCGGCCGCCGCGGCGGCCGGTCGGTCGGCTGCTGCCGCAGCCAGCAGGCGTCGCTTGAGGGTCGCAGGGGGCTCCACGATCGGCACCGTCTCCCAGAGCGCCGGGAGGCCGGATGCGAGGAGTGCAATCTCGGCGTGCGGATCCGCGCATCCCTCGAGGTGGGCTCGAACCGCGTCAGCTTCGTCCATTTCGAGCGCATCGAGCACGAAGCCGCCCGCGAGGTCCCGGACCTCGTCGCACGTGAGCGCGCGCACGGTGTCGCTCACGCCGCGCCCCCGGCCGGATGCGACGCGATCGGCGGGTCCGGGAGGACCTCGGACGCGAGCGCGGCCCGAAGGGCCAGCAGACCCAGGCGCACGCGGCTCTTCACGGTGCCCAGCGGCGCGCCCGTCCGCTCGGCGATCTCCTGCTGGGTGAGGCCGCCGAAGTACCCCAGCTCGAGCACCTCGCGCTGGACGTCGGTGAGCGTTGCCAGGGCTCGTCGGATCGCCGCCGCGTCGAGCCGGCCGGCGACCTCGGTCCACACGTCGGGAAACCGGAGCGCCGCCGGGGACGGGCCCGCCTCGGGATCGGGGAGATCTGAGACCGGCCGGCGGCGGCGGATCGTGTCGACGGCCCGGTGATGGACGATCGAGAGGAACCATGTCCGCACGGTCCCGCGCCCCTCCGCGTACCGCGAGACGTTGCGCCAGACACCGAGGAATGCATCCTGGACGACGTCCTCCGCGGCGGCGGGGTCAGCCGTGATCCGGAATGCAAGCGAGTACGCCATGGTCCGATAGCGGTCGTACAGCTCCTCGAGGGCGGCAAGGTCGCCGGTTGCGACGCGCGCAAGCACCGCCCGGTCGGCGTCGTCGACCGGGCTGCTCATCGACCTGGACGGCTCGCGCGACGGCGCGGTCGGCTCCATCACCGATCAATGCGTTCGGCCGTCCGGACCGGATCACCGGGCGGCACGACTGCCCAGCGTCCCGCGAGCCGCTGCCCGAGCCCGGGGATCTGGGCGAGCACGCCCCAGGCCGCCGCGAACACGTCGTCCGGGGGCGCGGTTCCGTCGATCACGACCCAGCGGTCCGGCTCGGCAGCCGCGAACGAGAGGTATGCCGCGCGAACGCGCTCGTGGAACGCGCGGTCGAAGTGCGCCTCGAACCGGGTGGTCTCCGCGGACGACTTGCGGGCGAGCCCGACCCCGACGGGCAGGTCGAACAGGATCGTCCGGTCCGGGCGGAGCCCTTCCGTGGCAAATCGGACCACCGGGCGGAGCTCGTCGAGCGGCAGCTCGCCCCCGCCGCCCTGGTAGGCGAGCGTGGAGTCCGCGTAGCGGTCGGAGATGACGAGCGCGCCCCGGCGGAGTGCCGGGAGGATCACCTCGTCGAGGAGCTGGGCGCGCGCCGCGTTGAACAGCAGCGCGTCGGTGCGCTGCGTCAGGCGGATCCCGACGGGGCCGGCGTCCATGAGGATCGACCGGACCCGCTCGCCGGCGGCCGTCCCACCGGGCTCCCGGACCAGCACGACCTCCTGACCGGCCGCCGCCGCCGCGTCGCCGAGCCGCTCGGATTGCGTGGACTTGCCGCTGCCCTCGGGACCCTCGAGCGTCACGAACCAGCCTGCCGAACCCCTCCCGCGCACCTCCACGATCGGAGTGTACCCCGGCTCATGGCCGGTTCATCGCTCGGCGCGGGCCCGCGCAGAACGGAGCCGAAGCAGCGCCGCGCCGGGCCGGCGTGCCTGACCCCGACCGTTGCCCTCAGCTCGCGGGCGCGGGCCGACCGCGCCGGCGGGAGATCGCGTCGAGGATGCCCTCGAACCGTGCGGGGGCCGCGAACGCGAACGTCACGAGCAGGATCCCAGCCCACATCCCGGCCATGACGCCGGTACCGACCAGGATGACGGCGACGAGCGCCACGTCCCGCCGCACGACAAGCATCGCGGGGAGCAGGAAGAGCACGCCGTAGGATCGGAGTGACGGCGCGCCGAGGACCAGGAGCAGCCCGGCCGTCGCCCCGAGACGTCGAGTCGGCGCCAGCATCGCCAGCGCGACGGTGAGCGCGGTCGCCGCGGGCGAGAGAAGCCCGGGAAGCAGCTGGACGAGCGACGAGCCTCGCAGCGCCCAGGCCGGGTCCGCGGCGCGCTCGAGCTGGGTGATCCACGCCTGCCATGCGCCGACCCCCACGAGCGGCAGCGTGACCAGCGCGACCGCGGCGGCTGCGCCGAGCCCGAGCAACGCCGCCATCGGCCGCCGCCGCAGGAGGGCGGCCCAGGCGTGGGGCTGGGTGAGCTTGAGCGCCGGCGTGATCGCGGCGAGGACGCCGTCCGCGATGGCCGGGCGTACTCCGTCGCGCGGATCACGAGGCGTCGGTCGCCACGGGCCGGCTGGCGCGTCGAAGAAGACCGCGACGAACGCGGCGACGAGGAGGACCTGCGCGTTGCCGCCCACGAGGCCCTCCGAGAACGGAACCCAGCAGAGGACGATCGGGACCGCGCGCCACGGAACCCCGAGCCGGCGCGCCACGAAGAGCGCCGCCCCCAGCGTCGCGGCAAGCCATGCGGCCACGACCACCCCGCGCGGCAGGGCGAGGAGCGGCGCGAGGAACGGGAGGACCGGTGGCGGGTAGAGGAACGGGAGGTCGTAGCCTTCCGGAGCGCTGAAGCTCGACGCGAGGTATGGCTCGCCGCCGTGGACCCAGCGCTCGGCTGCCCGGAGTGGGATCTCGAGGTCCACCATCGGCGGGTGCGTGAGCAGGACGACAACGCCGCCAACAGCGGCGACGATGGCGGCGAGGATCGCCAGCGCGCTGACCGGCGCGATCGACGTCAGCCGGGCGGATCCCGCGCGGCGAGGGCGCGCGGCCGGCGCGCCGCGGGGGGCGCGTTCGGCGGGCTGAGCGGTGTCGTCTGCGACCACGCGGTCACTCTAGTCGCGCGACGGAGGAGCGGCGACCGCCCGTGTCGATGGCGGCGACCGCCCGAACTCCCCGTTCGGGGCGGCCACGCTCCGCGGACGATCCCGCCCGGCTCCCCTACGCGGCCCTGGGTGGTCGAAGGTCGGCACCCTCGACCCGGTCCCGGATGCCGAGGAGCTGCCGGCGCACCATCGTGAAGACACCGAACCCCATCAGCGGGAGCGTGGCCTTCATCCAGGGCCTGTCGCCCCCGTCGAACCGGATCCTGAATCGCTCGATCAGCCGGGCCCTGTCGTCGCCGAGGGGCTCCACCACGAAGGACCACGTGGCCGAGAACTCGGTCGGCTGGGCCATGCCCATGAATGCGCCACCGGCCTGGAGATTGACCGGCGCCGCCTCGGACGCCCCCGACCTGACCGCCTCGGCCTGCGCTCGCACCAGCTGCGTGTCGAGGTAGAGGACCAGCGCGTGCCCCGGCTCGATCGCCTTCACCTCGAACCCGCCGCCGGGGCTCGTCGGCACGGTGTCGCCGACGGCGAGATCCTGGAGCTCGGGAAGGATCCGGTCGGCGCTCGAGCCCTTCATGTCCATCACGTCGTAGCTGTACCAGCCGCCGCGCCCGAAGCCCATCTGCACGAGCCAGGGCCACACCGCGGACGGCGGCGCCGCGATCGTGATCGCGCGCGTGTCGCTGATCGGCGCGTCCGGGACGACGTCGTCGCCAGGCAGCGGCCTCGCCGCCTCGTCGGGATCCACTCCCCAGCGATGCCACCAGGGCCGGACCGTGAACCACAGTGCCGCTCCCCCAAGCGTGACGGTCCCCGCGACGAACGCCACGAGATTGCGGAGCTTCCGCATCAAGGCACATCCCTTCCCTGTGCCGCGTGGTCGTGTCCGGACGGTCAGTGCGCGGCCGGCCTGCCGACGCGGCGGCCCCTCGATCATGCGCCTCCGCGCGCGGCCCGATGCGGCGGGTGCGGCAACGGCGTGCGGCGGTGCGCCAGCGGTGGGCGGCCGAAGCGCCAGCGGCGGGCGGTCGGTGCGCCAGCGGTGGGCGGCCGAAGCGCCAGCGGCGGGCGCCCGCTCCGGCCCGGCCGAGCTGCCTAATCGCAACGGCGGCGGACGCGACAGTGCCACGTTCGTTGCCCAATGACACAGTGCCACGCCGCCCCCGACCGTCCTGCTACCGTTCGGGACATGCGCGAGATCACGGAACGGGCGCTCGACACCGCCCGAGCCCGGGGAGCGGCCTACGCTGACGTGCGGGTCGTCCGGCGCCTCGAAGAGTCGATCGACATCAAGAGCGGAACGTTGGCCGGCGTCTCCACGGACGAGAGCGAGGGATTCGGCGTCCGCGTCCTCGTTGACGGGGCGTGGGGCTTCGCGGCAAGCCACGTCCTCACATCCGCGGAGGCGGATCGGGTCGCGGCCCAGGCGGTGCGGATCGCGCGGGCCTCGGCGACGGCGCTTCGACGGCCCGTTGTGCTCGACGGCCGGCCGCCCGCCCACGGCAGGTTCGAGACCCCGCTGACGGAGGATCCGTTCGCGGTCCCGCTCGAGGAGAAGATCGGCGACCTGCTCGCCGCGGATGCGGCGATGCGACGCGTCGACGGCGTCGCGTTTACCGACTCGACATACGGCGCGCTGCGCGAGTGGAAGACGTTCGCAGCAACGGACGGCAGCTTCACCGAGCAGGTGATCACCCACGTCGGCTCGGGCATCGAGGCGAGCGCGGTGGACGGCGACGAGCTCCAGCGCCGCAGCTTCCCCGACTCCGGCGGCGGGTGGCAGGGCGCCGGGTACGAGTACATCCGGGGGCTCGGGCTCGCCGCGAACGCGGAGCGCGTGGCAACCGAGGCGGTCTCGCTCCTGTCCGCGCCGATGCTGCCGCCGGGGCGCCGGACGATCGTCGTGCACCCGTCCCAGCTCTATCTCCAGATCCACGAGAGCTGCGGCCACCCGACGGAGCTGGATCGCGTGTTCGGCACCGAGGCGAGCTACGCCGGGACGAGCTTCCTGACGACCGACAAGCTCGGTGCTGGCTTCCGGTACGGATCGGAGCTCGTCGACATCGTCGCCGACGCGACCGCGCCGGGCGGGATGGGCACGTTCGGCTGGGACGACGAGGGCGTGGCGGCGCAGGCCGTGCCGCTCGTGAGGGCGGGGCTGCTCGCCGGCTACCTGACGAGCCGCGAGACGGCACCCCGAATCGGCCGGGAGTCCGGCGGCGCGATGCGCGCCGATGGCTGGAACAGGATCCCGCTCATCCGCATGACGAACATCAACCTCCTGCCGAAGCCGGGCATGAGCTTCGACGAGATCATCGCGGACACGGACGACGGCCTCCTTCTCGCCCACAACCGGAGCTGGTCGATCGACGACCGGCGCCTCAACTTCCAGTTCGCGACGGAGATGGCCTACGAGATCAAGGGCGGGGTGCTCGGCCAGCTCTACCGCAACGCCACCTACACCGGGATCACGCCGGAGTTCTGGGGGAGCTGCGACGCGGTCGCGGACGCGTCGAGCTACGTGATGCTCGGCACGCCGAACTGCGGCAAGGGCGAGCCGTCGCAGACCGGGCACGTGGGGCACGCATGCTCGGGTGCCCGCTTCCGCAACGTCCAGGTCGGGGTGATGAAGTGAGCGCCGTCGAGATGCGGACCGGGGGGACGCCGGCGGAGCGGCTGGCGATCGCGGAGATCGTCCTCCGCCACGCCGGGGCCGAAGGCGCCACCGAGGCCGAGGTGCTCGTCGACGCCGCGGACGCCGCGCTGACGCGCTTCGCGAACTCGGAGATCCACCAGAACGTGGCCGAGGCGAGCGTCCGTGTGAGCCTCCGCTTCGTCCGCGGGAAGCGGGTCGGGGTCGCGGCCACCGGCCGTACCGACGAGGCTGCGCTCCGGCGGCTGGCCGAGTCAGCCGGGCGAATCAGCGAGCTCGTCGAGGAGACAGAGGACTGGGCGGGCCTGCCCGATCCCGGCCCGATCGATCTCGTGGCGAGCGCGTTCTCCGAGGGGACCGCCGGCGCGTCCCCGGAGCTGCGTGCCGAGGGGGTGCGGGCCGTCATCGCGGCGGCCGACGCGGCCGGCGTGACTGCCTTCGGCTCGTTCGCCACGGCGGTCGAGACCGTCGCGATCGCCAGCTCGCGCGGGATCCGGGCGGCCGAGGCGCGGACCAGCAGCCAGCTCATCACGGTTTCGATGGGGCCGGAGAACGGCACCGGCTACGCGGAGGCGGCCGCGGTTGACGCCACGACCATCGACGCGGCCGGCCTGGGACGGGAGGCCGCCGAGACCGCGCAGCGCGCGGCGCGGCCGGCGGCGCTCGAGCCCGGCGAGTACCCGGTCGTGCTCGCCGAGTACGCCGTCGTCGACATCCTCGATATGCTCGGCTACCTCGGATTCAGCGCGCTTGCCGTCGAGGAGGGGCGCTCCTTCTACGAGCCGGGGAAACGGATCGGGAGCGACCTCGTCACGATCCGCGACGACGCCCGGGACGCGGCCGGCCTGCCCGCCTCGTTCGACTACGAGGGCGTGGCGTGCGAGCCGGTCACGCTCGTCGATGCGGGCCGGTGCCGGGACCTGGTCTGGGACAGCGCGACCGCGGCGCGGGCAGGGCGCCGCTCCACCGGCCACGGGCTGCCGGCCCCCAACCCGTACGGCCCGTTCCCGCTCCACGCGCAGATGGCGGCGGGCACCACGCCCCGCGCCGAGCTCGTCCGCGGCATCGAGCGCGGGCTCCTCGTCACGCGATTCCACTACACGAACCCGGTCCACCCGAAGCTTGCCGTGATCACTGGCATGACCCGCGACGGGACGTTCCTCGTCGAGCGCGGCGAGATCGTCGGGCCCGTCCGCAACCTCCGCTACACGATGTCCTACCTCGACGCGCTCGCGGCGGTGGAGGCGGTCAGCAGCGAGCGGCGCCTGCTCAAGGGCTTCCTCGGCGGCGTCCTCGTGCCGGCGGTCCGCCTCGGGAGCTGGCGCTTCACCGGGACGACCGGGAGCGACTGACCGCTCGGCCGGGCCGGCCGACGTCGACGGGTGCGGGACCCCGCGGCCGACGTTCGCGGCCGGCGCCACGCTCGGGCGGCGCCACGCTCGGGCGGCGCCACGCTCGGGCGGCGCCACGCTCGGGCGGCGCCACGCTCGGGCGGCGCCCCTGCCGATCGCCATTGCGGGAGAATGGTCCTTGCGCCCGGCGATCGGCCGGACGGCAGCTGGGAGATCCGGGCGGATGGCGAAGATCGGCTACGCGGCGATGATGGAGCAGTTCCACCCGACGGACCTGCTCGACTGGTGCGCAGCCGCGGAGCGCGCAGGCTTCACGGCCGGCTTCATGGTCTCCGAGCACATCCAGCCGTGGACGCCGCAGCAGGGACAGGCCGCGTTCGCGTGGGCGTTCATGGGCGCGCTCGGCACGCGGACGAGCCTGCGCTTCGGCACCGCGGTGACCTGCCCGGGGTTCCGTTACCACCCCGCGGTCATCGCGCATGCGGCGGCCACGCTCGGAGCGATGTACCCGGGGCGCTTCTGGCTGGGGCTCGGCGCCGGCGAGGCGATCAACGAGCACGTGGTCGGCGGGCAGTGGCCGGAGATCGGCGTCCGCTCGGCGATGCTCTTCGAGGCGATCGAGGTCATCACCCGGCTCTTCAGCGGCGCCGTGGTCCGGCACCACGGGGAGCATTTCACGCTCGAGTCACTGCGGCTCTACACCCGGCCTGAGACGCCGGTCCCGGTCTACGTCGCGACGGCCGGGCCCGTCAACGCGAGGAAGACCGGCCGTTTCGCCGATGGGATGATCACGGTCGGCGCGGCCGACGAGAAGATCGGGATGCTCTGGGAGAGGTTCGACGAGGGCGCCCGCGAGGCCGGCAAGGATCCGACCGGCATGCCGAAGCTCCTCCAGATCCACGTCAGCTGGGCGCGCACCGAGGACGAGGCGGTCGACGCCGCGATGCGGGAATGGCCGAACGGAGGGATGCCCTTCCCCAAGCAGGACGTCCGCAATCCCGAGGACTTCGCGGCGATGGCGAAGCTCGTGCGCCCGGAGGATTTCCGCAACCGGGTCCTGATGTCGGCGGATCTCGGGGTCCACGTCGCGAACATCCAGCACTACATCGACATGGGCTTCGACGAGATCCACCTCCACAACGTCGGCCGCAACCAGGCCGAGTTCATCGAGGTCTTCGGCGCCGAGGTCCTCCCGGCGCTTCGGCTGGCCGGCTGAGCGGCGTGGGTCGGGAAGCAGCGTATGCGCGCCGGTGCTGCCCGCCGCATACGGGGTCGCCACGATCCCTCCCCGCGATGCCCGTCGCGGACATATCGGCCGCGATCGATATGTCCGTAACCCGCATACCGCAGGAGGACAGGGTATGGGCGACGTTCCCATCCCCGCGCGAGCTGGCATCAACCACCGCGGCACGAACCAGGATGAACGTCACAGTCGTGGAGGCCCGCCCATGACACCGACCATCGAATTCGAGCACCCGGCCGATCGCGACGCCGAGCTCCGGGGCCGGGCCGGCGCCGTCCGGTTCCTGGAGGTCGCGCCGATTCGCGCCGTGATGATCGACGGCGAGGGGCCCGTCGGCGAGACGAACTTCGCCGCCAGGATGCCCGGCCTGTACGCGACTGCCTACGGGCTCCGGTTCGCGCTCAAGAAGCGTGGCGTCGTGCGCCGGGTCGGGATGCTGGAGGGGCTGTACTGGACCGTCGACGGGTCGACGGACCTCGACGAGATCCTCGGGCCCAACCGGGGGACCTGGCGCTGGACGCTCCTGATCTCGCTCCCGCTCGAGGCCACCGAGGGCGAGCTGACGGCCGCCCTGGCCGGTGGCCGCGAGAAGCTCGCCGCCGAGTACGCGCCCGACCTGCGGATCGCGGCATTCGACGAAGGGCCTCGTCGCCCAGGTCCTCCACCTCGGGCCGTACGCCGAGGAGCGACCGACGATCGAGCGGCTCCACGCGGCGATCGCGGCGGCAGGCCTGCGCCCGCGCGGTCGCCACCACGAGCTGTACCTCGGCGATCCACGACGGTCGGCGCCCGAGCGGCTCCGGACCCTGGTCCGGCAGCCGGTCGAGCCGGCCTGAGGGCGGAGCCCGGCCCCGGCTGCCCGCTCGTCGCCCCCGCCGCCCGCTCGTCGCCCCGGCCGCCGACGCGGCGCCACGCGCACGCCGGGATCAGATCCCCAGGAACCGCTCGACGACCCGGTAGCGCCAGACCGCGTGGAGGGCGACGGCCCAGCCGGCGAGCACGACGAACACGAAGCCGAGCTCCGGGATTCCCAGCGCGTGGAGGGCGAAGACGCTGCGCCCGGCGTGTGACGAGAGCATGAGCAGGTAGATCGCGACCAGCCCGCCCGCGAGGATCGTCGGTCGCCAGTCGGGCGACCGCGGCTCGATGACCGCCAGGACCGGGACGTGGCGGCTCGACGAACACGACGAGCGCGAGCCCGGCGAGCACGAGGAACGAGGTGAGCGCCGACTGGGCGATCGTGATCGCCGCGTCGAGCGCCGCCCGATCCTCGGCCTCGACGCCCGTGATCGCCTCGATGCCGCCGAGCCTGAGGACGATGACGCCGAAGAGGACCGCCAGGCCGGCCAGGCTCGAGAGGACGGCGGCGGGCACGACGAACCTCGCGAGGGTTCGCGCCAGCGAGTCGTAGTGCCGGGCTCCCGGCTGCGCCCAGACCGCGAGCAGCGCCGTCGGGATGCCGACCGTGAAGAGCGTCAGCACGGAGCCGTTCCGCAGCTCGATCGGGAAGATCCCGATGACGAGCGACGTGACGACGAGGAGTCCCACCGTCGTGATCCGGCTCAGGAACAGCCGCAGGATGTCCTGCATCCCGTTGCGGATCCGCTGGCCCTCCTCCACCGCCGGTGCGAGCGACGGCGAACGAGTCGTTCGTCAGGACGATGTCCGCGACGCCGCGAGCCGCCTGGCTGCCGCTCTGCATCGCGATCCCGAGGTTCGCCTTCTTCAGCGAGAGGACGTCGTTCACGCCGTCGCCGATCATCGCCACGTAGTGGCCGCGTGACCGCAGCGCGTCCACGAGGCGCTCCTTCTGCGACGGCGTGATCCGCCCGAAGACCGTGGTCTCGAGCGCAACGCCGGCCAGCTGCTCGTCGTCCATGCGCGTCGAGCGCCGGCCCGGCGACCGAGCGGATCTCCGGTCCCAGGCCCGCCTGCCGGGCCAGCGCGACCACGGTCTCCGGGTCGTCGCCGGAGATGACCTTCGGCGTCACGCCCGCGGCGGCAAATCGGGCGAGCGTCGCCGCGGCGTCCGGCCGCAGCTCGTCGCGCAGGACGACGAGGCCGAGCGCGCGCATCCCGGCCGGGAGCGTCGGGGCGTCGTCGTCGCCGGCCAGGGCGTCCGCGTCCGGGTGACGCCGCGACGACCAGGACGCGCAGCCCGCGGCTCGTCAGGCGGATCCATCCGCGCGCGCAGGTCGGCCCACGCCGCCTCATCCTCCATCCCGCGTCCGAGGACGGGCCGAAGGAACTCCGCGGCGCCCATGGCCACGACGCCGGCCCGACCGGGCTCGCCGTCCGGCGCGCCGTCCGGTGCGGCGTCCGGCGCGAACGCGACCGCGCTCCACTTGCGGGCGGACGAGAACGGCACGTCGCGGGCGAGCGGACGGGCGGTCCCCGGGCAGGCGGCCGCGATCGCCTCGGCCGTCTTGTTGCGCACCGCGGCGCTCGCGACGACGTCGCCCAGCAGGGCCCGCAGGTCGTCCTCGCTGCCGTCGAGCGCGACGATCTCCTCGACGGAGAGCCGGTTCGCGGTGAGCGTGCCGGTCTTGTCCAGGCACAGGACGTCGACGTTGCTCAGCGACTCGATCGCGTTCGCCTGCTGGACCAGCGCCCCGAAGCGGATGATCCGGACCGCGCCGAGCGCGTACGCGATCGCGATCGAGACGAAGAGCCCGTTCGGCACGAGGCCGACGAGGAGCGCGGCCTCGCCGACCGTGCGTCCCGCTGCCACGAGCTTGAGGACGTTGTTGAGGACGAGCACGATCTCGAGGTAGACGACGACCGCGAGCGCGATCCGGATCACGAGGTTGATCTCGGACTGGAGCGGCGTGAGGACCCGCCGGAACGTGCGGGCGCCGGCCGTGATCCGGTTGGCCAGGCTGTCCGCGCCGACCGCGGTCACCACGAAGCTGCCGCCGCCGTTGACGACGAAGCTGCCGGAGAAGACCTGGTCGCCGGGGTGCTTCGGGATGAGGTCCGACTCGCCGGTCAGCTGCGATTCGTCGGCCTCCAGGCGGCCCACCGTGAGCCTGCCGTCGAGGACGACCTGGTCGCCCGCGCCGACGCGCAGCGAGGTCGCCGACCACGAGCTCCTCGGGCCCGACCGCGCGCTCCACGCCGTCGCGGACGAGCGTCGCCGTCGGGCGCGTCAGCAGGGCGATCCGGTCGAGCGTCCGCTTGGCCCGGACCTCCTGGACCACGCTCACCGCGATGTTCACGCCGATGACGCCCAGCGAGACGAGCGCGTCGAGCGGCCGGCCGACGATCACGAGGAGCACGCCGAGCACGAAGATCACGTTGTTGATGAACGTGAAGACGTTCTCCCGGACGATCTGGGCGTACGTCCGGCCCGTGGCCGGCGGGGCGGTGTTCCCGCGGCCGGCCGCGCGCCGGGACGCCGCCTCCGCCTCGGTCAGGCCGGTCGACGGGGTCGCCGCGACGATCGCGTCGCCGTCTGCGGCGGAACCGGGAGCGGCGACGACGACGGGAGTGGTGACCGCGCCGCGTGGGGAGCCCGCGGCCGCATCGTCGGACGCCACGGCCGCAGCGTTCGGGCGGTCGTCCGACCCGGCAGGCCCGGCGGGCGTCGCCGGCGTCGTGGGGTCGCTGAGGGGCGATGCGGCACGCACGCGCGGAGCGTACGGCCGTGCGTCAAGCGCGGGGACCGCCGGCGGCGGCGCGTGACCGTTTCGCTGGACCCGGCACCGATCCGCGCCGCGAATCGCGGCCCGTCCCTGACGCCTACCGCCAGCCGCGGACCTCGTCCGGGTAGAGGCGGACGCGCCGGTACGGCTCGCGCCCGCGCGATCGCGAGACGAGGTTCGCCCGCTCTGCCATCTGGTGCTGGAGCCGCCGGATGTAGGCGCTCTGCGGCGCCAGCTCCACGGCCTGGGACTCGCGGACGACCATCCCGATCGCCTCCTCCGTCTCGAGGAGCGCGGCCTGGCGCGGATCCACCTCCAGGCTGAACACGGACGTGAGGCTCGCCTGCATCTGGATCGTCGTGTTCGCCTTCAGGACGTAGACGGGCATCGCCCGGCTCTCCGCGTCGCGGATCGTCGGGCCCTTCTGGCGGTACTCGCTGCGGAGCGTCATCACGAGGTCGGCCTCGTCGATGTCGCGCGCGACGATCACCGGCAGCTGGAGCTCGCGGATCGCCTGCTCCAGGCGCTTCCGGCTGATCCCGAACGGGAAGACCCGGAGCGTCGGAAGGATGCCGCGCTCGACGTGGAGCGCCGGGCCGTCCTCGTCGCGAGCGGCGGCGATGGCCCGATCGGCGAGCGCCTCGTCGTCGGCGGCCAGGTCGGCCGCGTTGACCGGCCCGGTCCCTTCCTCCGCCTTGAACGCCTCGAGCGCGCGGCTTGCCTGGTCGCGCCACTCGCGGTGGCGGTCGAGCTCGCGCGCCTCGCGCGCATGGACCTCCGCCGCGGCGACGGCCGTGCCCGCCCGCTCCAGTGGACCGCGGTCGGCGATCTCGCCCGCGACGAACGGCGCGTCCGTGATCGCGAATCGGCTGGCGGGCCTGGCGCCGGGCGCGCCCTCCGGCTGAGAGCCGTTCCCCGGGCGGCCGTTCGGACCGCCGTCGGCCGATGGACCGCCGCCGGGCGGCGCCCCGCCGGTCGGGGGGCCGCCGAACGGCCCGCGGTCGTCGTGGTGCGCGATCCGCTCCCCGGGCATCACCCGGGCGGCGTCGGCACCGGCCACGGACCGATCGCCGCCTCCCGCCGACCGGCCGCCCCGTGGCTCGCGCCAGCCGCCGCTCGCGCCCGGGCGGAAGGCGGGCGGGCGCTGGACCGTCCCGCGGTCCCCCTCCCACGTCGCGCTCCGGTAGGTGGTGTCGCCGCGCCAGCCCGGCTCCTGCCGCCAGCCGCCACTGCCCGCGCCGACGAGGCCGGCGAACCGCTCGCGGCCCAGCTGCTCGCGCGGAGATGGCCGTGGCCGCGACTGGGACCGATGGACGCCGCCCTCGTCCTTCCAGCGCAGCTCCGGCGCGACCGGGTCGCCGCGCAGCATCGCGTCGATCGTCTCCCCCACGTCCCCGTGGACCATCACCCGCTCGCGGTCCTGGATCTCCACGATCACGTCGAAGGTCGGCGGCGCCTTGCGCTCGAGGACGCTCTTCTGCGTGCGGCGGCGGCGTGCCTCCTCGTCGCCGAGCGTGACGCTCTGGATCCCGCCGATCAGGTCGGAGAGCGTCGGGTTCAGCATCAGGTTGTCGAGGTTGTTGCCGTGAGCCGTCCCGATGAGCTGGACGCCGCGCTCGGCGATCGTGCGGGCTGCCAGCGCTTCCAGCTCCGTCCCGATCTCGTCGATCACGATGACCTGCGGCATGTGGTTCTCGACCGCCTCGATCATCACCTCGTGCTGGAGCGACGGCGTCCGGACCTGCATGCGGCGGGCCTTGCCGATGGCCGGGTGCGGGATGTCGCCGTCGCCCGCGATCTCGTTCGAAGTGTCGACCACGACGACGCGCTTGCCGAGATCGTCGGCCAGGACGCGGGCGGCCTCGCGCAGCATCGTGGTCTTGCCGATCCCGGGGCGACCCATGATGAGGATCGACTTCCCGGACTCGACGAAGTCGCCGATGATCTCGATCGTGCCGTAGACGGCCCGCCCGATCCGGCAGGTCAGCCCCACGATCTTGCCCGCGCGGTTGCGGATCGCGCTGATCCGGTGGAGCGTCCGCTCGATGCCGGCCCGGTTGTCGTCGCCGAACGAGCCGATCTTCTCGACGACGAGCGCGATGTCCGCCTCCGTCACCTCGCGCTCGAGGAGCGTCACCTCGCTGTCCGGGAAGCGCGCCTCCGGGACGCGGCCCAGGTCCAGCACGACCTCGATCAGCGCGGTCTGGTTCGGCAGGGCATGGATCGCGGCCACGATCTCCGCGGGCAGCGCGCCGAGGAGCGCGTCGAGGTCGTCGATCAACTCGCGGGTCGGATGGTCGGCCATTTCCTCGCCTTCAGCGGATGGCCGGCACCATGGCCGGCTCGGCGACGCGGACGAGCGTCTCTTTCATGAGGAGCGTGACGGTGGCCACGTTCGTGAAGCCTTCCTCCTCCACGCGGTGCTCGAGGGGCGATTCGTACGTCCGGATCGGCGAGATGACCCCGTGGTCGTGGCCGTGGTCCCGTTTCTCGGCCCGTGCCCCGATCACGCCGAGGCCGAACCGGATGAGCGGTGTCGCATCGGCGCCGGGCCGCACCAGGACGCGCAGGTAGTGCGGCTGGTCCTCCTTCGCCACGCCCACCTGCACGAATCCCTGCAGCTGGGTCGGGTCCGGAGCACCCTCCGGGGCCTCCTGCAGGAACGACTCGACGTCGGCGAAACGGAGGATCGGCGTGAGGCTGGAGCGCGGCATGAGCGACCCCGATGCGTGGCGCTCCCAGTCCGCGATCCGGTGGATCTCCAGGCGCGCGACGGGCGCGGGCGTGACCGCGTTGTACAGCCGGAACAGCGCGACGGCGTCCGTCCCACCGACCGGGCGAATCCCCAGCTCGCCGGCCTCCTGCTCCGTGAACGGTTCGGGGAGCGGCAGGCTCGAGGGCCGGAAGCAGACCAGCTCGTCCCCGTAGCGCATGAATCCAGCCTGCATGAACAGCTCGACGTTCCCGTCCACGTCCGCGCAGGCGACATGGAAGCGGGTCGCCCCGCGCTTGGTGCCATCGCGCAGGCAGGCCTGCACCATCCGGTAGCGGATGTCGCCGGCGTCGGCCAACCCCACCGCGTCGAGCTCCACGATCGTCCATTCGTCGCGTGCGCTGTCGCGCTCCACGCGCAGCAGCCCGCCGACATGACCCTCGAGCTCGTGGACGTACAGCAGGTCGTTGGGTCGGAACGCACCCAGAGGGAGCCGGAACAGCGTGAAGACGCCGATCGGCGGGCCCGCCAGCGGGAGCCCGAGCGAGCGCGCGCCGGTTCCATCGGCCTGGGCGAGGCGCGAGAGCTCGCCGAGCGCGGAGAGGTCGGTCAGGCGCGCCGGGCGGACCTTGCCTCCGCGACCCGCGAATGTCGGGTGCCGGCCGGTCATGCGTCGGCCTTCGTGCGCCGCGTGGGGTGGTGGCGCCGGCCGGTCACGCCTCGGACCTCCCGCGGCGCGTGGGGTGATGTCGCCGGCCGCTGCCCTCGCCCGGGTCCGCGTGCTCCGCTGCCATCGTCGCAACCAGTCGGTGGAAGCGCGTCTCCCCGGCCAGCTCCGGGTGGAACGCGGTGGCGATCACGTTCTTTTCGCGCACCGCGACGATCCGGCCATCCTCGAGTCGCGCCAGCACGTCCACGTCGGGCCCGATCTCCTCGATGATCGGGGCCCGGATGAAGATGGCGTGGACCGGCGTGTCCCCCAGGACCGGCACCGAGAGCTGGGTCTCGAAGGAATCGAGCTGCCGCCCGAACGCGTTGCGCTCGACGACCACGTGGAGGAGCGGGAGCACGGGCTGCTCGCCACCGGCGATCTCGGTCGAGAGGATGATCATCCCTGCGCACGTGCCGAAGATCGGTGCCCCGGACCGGCCGAGCGCCAGGATCGGCTCGCGGAGGCCCCACCGGGCGATCAGCCGGCGCATCGTCGTGCTCTCGCCGCCGGGCAGGATCAGGCCCGCCACCTCGTCGAGGTCCGCGGGCAGGCGCACCTCCACGCCCTCGACACCGATCGCGGCGAGGGTCGCGACGTGCTCGCGGAAGGCGCCCTGCACGGCCAGGACGCCGATCTTCACGACGCGGCTCCGGTCACGGGTCGTCGATCACCGGCGGGTCGCCGCGACGGGGTCCGGACGGCCGAGGTCACCGGCCGGGTCCGCCGAGCGCGCGTCGGTATCGTCGACTACCAGCCCCGGGTCGCGAGGCGCTCGGCATCGGGGATCGCCTCCAGCGCGATGCCGCGCATGGCGGCCCCCAGCCCCTTCGAGACCTCGGCCAGGATCTTCGGGTTGTCGAAGTGGGTGGTCGCCTGGACGATCGCGTTCGCCATCCGGGCCGGCTCCTCGCTCTTGAAGATGCCCGAGCCCACGAACACGCCGTCCGCCCCCAGCTGCATCGCGAGCGCCGCGTCCGCGGGGGTGGCGATCCCGCCGGCCACGAAGTTGACCACCGGCAGGCCGCCTGCGCGCGCGACCTCGCGAACGAGCTCGATCGGGGCGCGCAGCTCCTTCGCGGCGACGAACAGCTCGTCCTCGCGCATCGAGGCCAGCCGCCGCAGCTCCGCGTTCACGGTTCGGATGTGGCGAACCGCCTCGACGATGTTGCCCGTTCCGGCCTCACCCTTCGTGCGGACCATCGCCGCGCCCTCGGAGATCCGGCGGAGCGCCTCGCCCAGGTCGCGGCAGCCGCATACGAACGGCACCTTGAAGGCGTGCTTGTCGATGTGGTTCGCCTCGTCGGCGGGCGTCAGGACCTCGGACTCGTCGATGTAGTCGACGCCGAGCGCCTCGAGGATCTGGGCCTCGACGAAGTGGCCGATGCGGGCCTTCGCCATGACCGGGATGCTCACCGCGGCCATGATCCCCTCGATCATCGCCGGATCGCTCATGCGGGCAACCCCGCCCGTGGCGCGGATGTCGGACGGGACGCGCTCGAGCGCCATGACAGCGACGGCGCCGGCGTCCTCCGCGATCTTCGCGTGGTCGGGCGTGACGACGTCCATGATGACGCCGCCCTTGAGCATCTGGGCGAGGCCCTTCTTCGTGGCCCAGGTGGAGGTTTCGACGGTCATGTCTGAATGCGTTCCCTGATCTGGTCGGCGGAGGTTCCGGGAGCGTCCGACCGGGGGGTCATGCCCGCCTTGGGTCGCGCCGTCGCCCGCGCGCGTGGCCCGATTATAGCGGAGGGCCCGTGAGCGCCCGGACGACGCGTCCGGGAAGCCCGTTCGGGCCGCGCGGTGCGGGGCGCGGGCGCCCGGGTCACGGCTCATGGCGCGGGTTGCGGCCGGTCGTCGGGCCTCAGCGTTGCCCCGTCCCGGCTCGAGGCGCGGGTTGCGGCTCGGTGCCGGCCCGCGCTCCCTGCGCGCGTCCCGCCCTCCTTGCTCGGTATTCGTGGGGTTGCTACGGAGCGTGCCGTCCCGCCGACTCTCTCGCGATATTCGTGTGGGTGCTGGTAAGCGGGCCCCGGCCCGGATTCGCCATTCGGACGGTCTCCCAACCCTTCAACCCGAGCGTGGAAACGGGCGACCCGCGGACTGGATCGGCCCCGCGGATCGCTTACCACTCGTGGGGCTGCTATCGCGGGAGTCACCACGGTCGGCGGCCGGGCCTTCGTCGAATCCCGCGCGCTCGGTCGTCCGCCGGCGAATCCCGCGCCTCGGTCGTCCGCGCCCACGCTCCCGCTCGTGAGCGTTCGGTAGGATCGAGCGATGCACGACGACCCCGGCCGCCCGCCCGCCGACGCTCCACCGGCGCGAGCGTCGCGGATGCCCGACCCCGCCGGCGAGCGCGGCGCGCTCGCCGCGCTCGCGGCGGAGATCTCCGCGTGCCGGGCCTGCCCCCGGCTCGTGGAGTGGCGGGAGGCAGCCGCGGCGAACCCGCCGGCGCGGTACCGTGGCGAGCCGTACTGGGCGCGGCCCGTGCCCGGGTGGGGGGACGCACAGGCACGGATCGTCTTCGTCGGGCTGGCCCCGGCCGCGCACGGGGGGAATCGCACGGGCCGCGTCTTCACGGGCGATCGCTCGGGCGACTTCCTCTTCGCCGCGCTGCACCGGGCGGGACTGGCGAACCAGGCCACGTCGACCCGCGCCTTCGACGGCCTGGGCTTGAGGGGCGCCTGGGTGACGGCCGCCGTTCGGTGCGCGCCGCCCGCCAACGCGCCAACCCCGATCGAGCGCGATCGGTGCGCGCCGTTCCTCCACCGCGAGCTGTCGACGCTGGGCAACCTGCGGGTGATCGTGGCGCTCGGCGCCTTCGGCTGGGCCGCGGCGCTTCGAGCGATCGAGGCGATCGGCGGCACCGGCCCACGTCCGCGGCCACGCTTCGGTCACGGCGCAGAAGTGACGGTCGGTCCGGTCACGCTGCTCGGCACGTTCCACCCGAGCCAGCAGAACACGTTCACCGGCCGCCTCACGGCCGCCATGCTCGACGCGATCCTGGTGCGCGCGGTCGAGCTGGCGGGGACGCCTCCCGACGACTCCGGTAGTCTTCCCGAGCATGAGCTCCCCGGCACCCCGGCGATCCGGTCGCGTCCACCAGGTCAACGTCTCGAGGGGCGGCGTGCCCAAGCTGCCCGTGGCCGCCACGCAGGTCCGTCGGCTCGGTCTGGACGGTGACGGGCACGCCGAGCCGGAGCCGATCCACGGTGGCGAGATGCAGGCAGTCTCCCTCTACTGCGTCGAGGCCCTCGCGCGCGTCGGCGCGGACGGCCACCAGGCGTTCCCCGGTGCCTACGGCGAGAATCTCACCCTGGAGGGGATCGACTGGTCCACGCTCGCCCCGGGCGACCGCCTCGCGATCGGCCGCGGCGGTCTCGTGGTCGAGCTCACCAAGCACGCGGCGCCGTGCCAGACGATCGCCCACTGGTTCGTCGACCGGCAGATCGCCCGGATCAGCCCGAAGACCCACCCGGAAGATTCCCGCTGGTATGCGCGCGTGATCGTCGAAGGTCCGGTCGCGACCGGCGACTCTGTCGAGATCGTCGCTGCCGAGAGCTGACGCCGAACGCGCCGATCGGCGTCGGTCACGGTGCCTCAGAGGCGCGCGAACCGGACTCCGCAGAGGTCGACGAGCAGGTGCTCGCCCGCGGTCGCGAGGATGCCGACGCGCGCGCCTGGATCGGACCCTGGCCTGGACCTTGATCCGGATTCCAGCCCGGATCCCGCGGGTGGCCCCGGCGCGGACGCTGATCCAGGGCCCGGCGCGGACCAGGAACCCAGCCCCGGCGCGGAGACCAGCCGGATCGAGTGGTCGCCGACGAGCGCCTCCAGCTCCCCGGGTCCGGCGCCCGGCGCCGGGCCGAACGCGACCCCGACCGTCGCCGCGAAGGACGACGCGACCTCCGCGGGGCGTGCGACGGCGAGCTCAAGTCCCACGATCCGAGCGCGTCCGCCGAACGGGTGGACGAAGCGCGCCCGCGCGCGGCGTGCCTCATCGCTCCATTCGGGACCGCCGAGCTCGTGCTCGATCAGGAACGGCGGTCGGTCGATGGCCAGGGGCGGCGCGGTGGCGACGCGCCAGCGGACCGCCTTGCCATCCGGGCGGATCCGCTCGCCGGGCAGGGCGTCACCGATCGGCGAGCCAGCCGCGCGGAGGGCCGCGACATCCTCGCGCGCACCGTCCGACGCCATCGCCCAGGTCACGAGGCCGGGCGTCCCGGCATCGATGGCAGCGAGCGCCGCGGCTCCGATCGGGTTCGCGGCAGCCAGCGCGCGGTCCCACACGCCGATCAGCTCGACATAGGTGTCGCCGAGGAAGATCAGCCGGTTGAAGGTGCCCGCCGTCTCGTGGCGGCCGCCACCGGTCGCGGCAAGCCCGAGCGCCGCCTCGACGTCCGCCGCGGCGGCGTCCGGGTCCGCGACGGCGATGACGAGATGGTCGATACCCTGGAGCATCCGCGAATCGTATGCTGCGCGGCGGCACGCGACGATCCGGGCCGCACGCGAGGGGACGGAGCGCCTCGAGCGGCCCGGACCCGACGCCCCCGGAGGTACGCGAGGCGGCGGGTTGCCGATCGGCCCGGTCGCGACCGTCCGGCCGCGTCACGCCACGCGGCCCGGTCGCGAGGCCGTCCGACCGCTCACGCCACGCGGCCCGGGCCCCCATGCCCTTCGGCCCCTTGACGAACCCGTGCCGTGGGAGCCACCCTCGGAGCATGTTCACGCGTCTCCGCCGGATCCATCCGGCGCTCATCCTCATCGCCCTCGACCTCTTCGGCCTCGCGGTCGCCTCGTACCTGTCGGTCGTCGAGCTTGGCGGTGGCGTCCCGGTCTGCGGCCCCCTCAAGGGTTGCGAGACCGTCGCGACCTCCCCGTACAGTCGCATCGACGGCATTCCCGTGGCCGTCTTCGGGGTCTGCCTCAGCCTGGTCCTCCTCGTGGCCGCGATCGGCTGGTGGAGGACGGGCGATCGTCGGCTCCTCGCGACGCATTACGGGTTCAGCCTCGTGGGCGTCACGTTCGAGGCCTACTTCACGTACCTCCAGGTCTTCGTCATCGACGCGATCTGCGTCTGGTGCGCGTCGTACGGGATCAGCCTGGTGCTTCGATTCCTCGTGGCGCTCTGGGTCTGGCTGCGTCGCGATCGGATGGCGACACAGGCGGCGGGCTGGTAGCGTGCGCGACCCGGGTCCGGCGATCGGCCGCCTGACCGGAATGGGGCGATCGGCCGCCTGACCAGGCCCGGCGACCGGTACCTGGCCGGAATCGGGCGACCAGCCCCGTGACCGGAGCCGACCGGGCCCCTGCGGATCGGTGGTCGCCGAGGGCTCGGCGCGCGCCCCTTCGACCGGGAGAACGGGACGGTCTGAGCGGCGCCGCAGGCCTGGCTCGCGCCTCGCGCGCTCCTGCTACGATCGGGCCGCATGGACGGCGTGGTGCTCGTGCTCAACCAGAACTACGAGCCGCTGAACGTCTGCAACGTGCCCCGGGCATTCCGCCTCGTCTTCGGGTTCAAGGCGGAGGTCGTGGAGTACGACCACCAGACGTTCCGGACGCCTCGCGCCGCGTATCGCGCGCCATCGGTGATCCGCCTCCAGCACCAGGTTCGCCGGCCCCGCCCGCGCGTCAAGCTGAGCCGTCGCGAGGTCTTCGCGCGCGACCATCACACCTGTCAGTACTGCGGGCACCAGGGCACCGACCTCACGCTCGACCACGTGATCCCGCGCCACCGCGGCGGGCTTCATTCGTGGGAGAACCTGGCCACGGCATGCAGGAGCTGCAACCATCGCAAGGGCGGCCGAACGCCGGAGGAGGCCCGCTTCCGCCTCCTTCGTCAGCCATTCGAGCCACGCAGCGACGTCTACTCGATCTTCACCCCCTTCCTCGCGGACGTCCGAAACGAGCCCTGGCGCGACTACCTCTTCCTCGGGAAGAATTGACGCCGCTCGAGCCCGCGGCAGCCGCCGATCCGACTCGCGACCGCGATGACCCGATCCCGGCGGCCGTCCGCGTGATCGCGGGCGTCCTCCGCGATGCCGGTCACGAGGCGTATCTCGTGGGCGGCTGCGTGCGCGACCTCGTGCGCGGCGTCGAGCCCGCCGACTGGGACCTGGCCACGGACGCGCGGCCGGAGCGGATCGTCGACCTCCTCCCGGGCGCCCGCTACGAGAACCGGTTCGGGACGGTCGCGATCGACGAGGGCGGCGAGACCTACGAGGTCACGACCTACCGCCACGACGGCCCGTACACGGATCACCGCCGTCCGGATGCCGTCGCGTTCGGCGAGCGGCTCGACGACGACCTGGCCCGGCGCGACTTCACGGTGAACGCGATGGCGCTCGCCGTCGGCCCGGACGCCGGAGCCGCGGCCGGCGCAGCAGCCGGCGACGCCCTGGACGCCATCCGCGACCCGTTCGGCGGCCGGGCCGACCTCGCCGCGGGGATCCTTCGAGCGGTCGGCGATCCCGCGTCGCGCTTCCGCGAGGATGCCCTGCGGATGCTGCGCGCGGTCCGGTTCGCTGCGACGCTCGGCTTCGCGGTGGAGGTGCGGACGCTCGCGGCCATCGGGGAGAACGCCTCGCTCGCGGGCTCCCTCTCCGGCGAACGGGTCCTCGCGGAGCTGCTCACGCTGCTGGCGGCACCTGTACCCTCGGTCGGGCTTCGGCTTGCCGAGGAGACCGGCCTCCTGGCGGCCATCGCTCCCGAGCTTGCCCGCCAGCGAGGCATCCCGCAGGGGAAGGTGTCCGGCGAGGACTTGTGGGACCACACGTGTCGCACCGTCGACGCCGCGCCTGCGCCGGGCCCCGGCGAACCGCCCCTGCTCCGCCTGGCCGCGCTCGTCCACGACGTCGGCAAGCCGGCGACCCTCGCGGACGGCCATTTCGTGGGCCACGACAGCGTGGGCGCGGCGCTGGCCGAGGCGTGGCTCACCGGGCTCCATGCACCGCGCTTCCTGACCGGGGACACCGTGAACCTGGTCCGCCACCACATGTTCGTCTACGAGCCGGCCTGGACGGATGCGGCCGTGCGTCGCTTCATCCGGCGTTGCGGTGCGTCGGCCGTCGACGACCTGCTCGACCTCCGGGCCGCCGACAACGTCGGGAGCGGGCTCGCGCGCGATGTGGACGGCCTCGAGTCCCTCCGGGCGCGCTGTCACGCACAGCTGGAGGCACGTGTCGCCCTGGACCTGTCGGGCCTCGCCGTCGGCGGCGACGACCTGATGGCGGCGCTCGCGATCCCGGCCGGCCCGGAGATCGGCGCGCTCCTCGACCGCCTGCTGGAGATCGTCGTGGCCGATCCGATGCTCAACGACCGTTCGCGGCTGCTGACCCTGGCCCGCGAGCTCGTTGCCCCTGCGATCTCGACGCCGGGCACCGGGGACGCCGACCCGACGAGCGACGTGGGGCCGGCGTGATCGAGCAGCTCCTGCGGGCCGAGAACGCGCTCGCGCTCGGGCTCCTCGACCAGGCCGAGCAGATCTACGCCCAGACCCTGGCCCACGACCCGGCGAACGCGATCGCGCTCGTGGGGCTCGCGCGCGTGGCCCTCGAGCGCGGCGACGATCGCGCCTCCCTTGGATTTGCCCGGCGGGCCCGGGCGCTCGACCCGGAGAACGGGCAGGCGGGCCGGATGGTCGATCGCCTCGAGGAGGTCATGCGCGAGCGCGGAGACGAGATCCCGCCGGATGAGGCGTTCCCGCCCGCCGGCACCGCCACGACGCCGAAACGGCGCGGCCTCCTGCGCCGGCTCACCGGGAGATCCTGAGATGCGCGTGCTCGTCACCGGCGGCGCCGGCTACGTCGGCTCGGTCTCCGTCGAGGCGCTCGTCGCGGCGGGCCACGACGTGGTCGTCCTCGACGACCTCTCGAAGGGCCATCGGGACGCGCTCCCGGCGGGCGTGCGGCTGGTCCAGGGCAGCTACGGCGACGCGACGGTGGTCGCGCCGCTGCTAGCGGGCTCGCCGGTCGACGCCGTCCTCCATTGCGCGGCGCGTTCGCTCGTCGGCGAGTCCGTCGCGGACCCGGCCCTCTACTACCGCGAGAACGTCGCCGGCGGGGTCGCCTTCCTCGAGGCGCTCCGGGCCGCGGGCGTCCGCCGCCTCGTCTTCAGCTCGACGGCCGCGGTCTACGGGACGCCGGCGCGCATCCCGATCCGCGAGGACGCGGCGCTCGTCCCGATCAACCCGTACGGCGAGACGAAGCGAACCTTCGAAGGAGCCCTGCGCTGGTACGCGGCGGCGTACGGGCTGCGGAGCGTCAGCCTTCGCTACTTCAACGTCGCCGGGGCATCCGGGCGGAACGGCGAGGTCCACGTCCCGGAGACCCACCTCATCCCGAACGTCCTGGCTGCGGCGGAGGGGCGCGCCTCGCTCACCGTCTTCGGCATCGACTATCCGACGCCGGACGGGACGTGCATCCGCGACTACCTCCACGTGGAGGACCTGGCACGCGCCCACGTGCTCGCGCTCGAGGCCACCGCCCCCGACGATCCGCGGACGGCCGTGAGCGATGGCCCCGCCGGAGACCGCCCTGGCGCGGCGGCGCTCGCGATCAACCTCGGCAACGGGGGCGGCTTCAGCGTCCGCGAGGTGCTCGCCGCGGCCGAGGCCGTCGTCGGTCGTCCGATCCCGCACGCGATCGGCGAGCGTCGCGCCGGTGATCCGCCGGTGCTCGTCGCGGATGCCGGCCGGGCGGACGTGACCCTCGGCTGGCAGGCGCAGCACCGCGACATCGTCGAGATCGTCCGCTCGGCGTGGGCGTGGAGGGCCGCCCATCCCGACGGCTACCGCGCCTGACCCGGGACCGGCCCGGACGGGGCGCCGGCGAATCCGCGCGCTGCGGCGGGAGAGCACCGCGTCCCGCAACCGAATCGAATCCCCGCAACCGAATCGAAACGGAAGCGGGCCTTCGGCGCTACTGACCGGATCGCCCACCCGAAGGTACGTTCATCCTCCCGGGACGCTGTCCCCGGCGGCAGGCCGCGTGGCCGTGCCGCTGTCCGCGGGCCATCGCCCAGCTGAGGACGACCGATGAGCGCACTCGACCTGCAGTCCTCCATCGCCTCCCCCTTCCGTATCCCGCGGCAGGCGGCCGTTGCAAGCCGCCTCGAGAGCGGCACGATCGTCTGCGAGGCGTGCGGCTGCCGCCTGACGACGCGTGACGCCGTCGACGACAGCAGCTTCGGCGGTGCTCGCACCTGGTGGCATTTCGCCGGCCACGCTGGCCGCGACGCGCGCGGCTGTACCGTCGCCTGCGTGGAGATGGCCCACCGCCTCGCCTGAGCCCTGGCCGGACGATCTCCGGCACAGCGCGTCATCGCGCACGCTCCGTTCAGCAAACGCGACGCCCCGGTCCTCCTCCGCCGGGGCGTTCGTGTGCCCGGGCGGGCCAGCGACGCGGCCAGCCTTCGGGCCTGGCATTCGTCGACCGGACCTGCGGGTCCGGCGCGTATGATCGCGACCGTGGACGCTGATCGGCGCGCCTGGCGACCGCAGGCCTTCGGGCATCGCCGCGTCAAGGACGTTTCGGACCCCGTGATCGAGCCGGCCTGGGACGGCGTCCGCGTGCTCGCCCATCTCGACATCGCCGCGGCGCGCGCGGCCATCCACGACGCGAGCGGCGAGGACCTGACGGCGGATCACGCCTCGATCGCGGACGCCCTGCTCGCCGCGCTCGGGGCCGACAGCGCCATCGTGGACGGCTACCTCACGGACCAGGCGACGCGCGCCAGCGAGGGTCGCGCGATCGTCACCAGCGAGATCCCGTCGTTCAGCGAGCACACGAGCCAGTTCTTCCTCGGACGACAGGGCTCCGAGCTCCTGGGCGGGCGCGGCCGTCCCGGCAGGACCGACCTCGGCCGGATCGAGCGCGAGCGGGAGAGCCTC
Organism: uncultured Chloroflexia bacterium; assembly: GCA_963809215.1. Classification (GTDB taxonomy): domain Bacteria; phylum Chloroflexota; class Limnocylindria; order Limnocylindrales; family CSP1-4; genus CTSoil-043. Next base: position 249,563 of record CAWEIJ010000003.1, on the reverse strand, counting down.
GAGGACGCGCCGATCGCCTTCGTCGCCGTGGACCTGGTGGCGCTCGACGGCGAGCCCCTGATCGAGATCCCGCTCCTGGAACGCAAGCGGCTCCTGGAGAGCGTGCTCGCGGAGGGCGACCTCGTACGACGGACTCCGTACGTCCGGCAGCCGGCGGGCACCTTCATCATCACCTGGCGTTCGTTCGGGTTCGGGGGCCTCGCCTACAAGGCCGCGAACAGCCGCTACGTCCCGGGGGGCGCCAACGACGACTGGTGCATGACGGCGATGCCGCGCCACTGACGCGCATGACGGCCGAGCGCGGCCGCGGCCTGGCGCCGGCGTCGAACGCCGAAGCGACCGAGACCGCCGCGCCCGTCCGGGCCGGCGCTGGCGGGATCGCCCATCGTGGTACGGTGCGTCCGTGCCCGCTTCGCTCCTGACCCCGGCCATCACGGCCGAGCTGCAGCGCCTGGGACACGCCGACATCATGGTCGGCATCCCCAGCTACAAGAACGCGGCGACCATCGGCCACGTCGTGCGCGCTGCGCAGGCCGGCCTGGTCCAGTACTTCCCCGACCTGCGGCCGCTGCTCGTGAATGCGGACGCCGGTTCACCCGATGGGACGCAGCGCGTCGTCGCCGAGACGGAGCCGCCCGACTACGTCGAGCGGATCCTGCTCGTGCGGCCCACGAACCGCCTGGAGCGCCTGACCCTGACGTATCCGGAGGTGAACGGGATCGGCGGCAAGGGAGCGGCGCTGCACACGATCTTCGAGATCGCGGCCGCGCTCGAGGTCCGCGCCCTCGTCGTGGTCGACTCGGACCTCCGCTCGATCGGGCCGGAGTGGGTCGAGCTCCTCTCCGGGCCCGATCCTCAAGGGCGGCTTCGACTTCGTCACGCCGCTCTACGCCCGCCACAAGTACGACGGCACGATCACGAATACCGTCACCTACCCGCTCACGCGGGCGCTCTACGGCCGGCGGATCCGCCAACCGATCGGGGGCGACTTCGGCGTCTCCGGCGACCTCGTCCGCCACTACCTCGCGCAGGACGACTGGACGCCCGAGGTCAGCCGGTTCGGGATCGACATCTGGATGACGACCCACGCGCTCACCGGCGGCTTCGCCGTCTGCGAGGCTCGCCTGGGCGCGAAGATCCACGACCCGAAGGACCCGTCGGGGGATCTCGGGCCGATGTTCCGCCAGGTCGTCGGGACGATCCTCGCCATGGCCGGACGCCATCCCGAAGCCTGGCTCGACGTCCACGCCAGCCACGAGATTCCCGCCTACGGCTTCGAGCGACTCGTCGAGCCGACGCCGCTCCACGTCAACACGCTGCGGCTGCTCTCGGAGTTCGACGCCGGGCGCCTGACGCTCGCCCCGACCTGGCGGGCGATGCTCGCGCCCAACCACGCGACCGCGGCCATCGAGATCTCGGAGGTGGCGGGAGAGCTCGCGGAGGCGGCCGCGAGACGCCTCGGCCTGGGCGGCGAGAGCGGTCCTGACCGGGAGGTCTCGACCGACGAGATGTCCGAGGCGGTGGCGCCGTACTGCTTCCCCGACGAGCTGTGGGCGGGCATCGTCTACGACCTTGTCGTTGCCGCTCACGCGAAGGTGGTGCCGCTCGAGACGCTCGTCGCGGCGCTCGTGCCGCTCTACTTCGGGCGGGTCGGGAGCCTCGTCGTGGAGGCGCGCCACCTGGGGCAGGACGACGCGGAGGAGCGCGTGGAGCGCCAGGCCCGGGTCTTCGAGCTGCATAAGCCCTATCTCGTCGAGCGCTGGAACGCGGCAGAGGGAGCCCGCGTGGCGGGGCAGACGGTCGTGACGGCGAACCCGGCCGCCGACGCTGCGGGCGGCGTCGCGGGCAAGGTCGCCGGGTGACCCCGAGGCCGCCGCTCCCCGGCCGGATCCTGATCCCGGTCGCCAACCCGGCCACCGCGGAGGAGCTGATCCGGATCGGCGCCGCACTGCTCGACCCGCGGGCCGGGGAGCTGACCGCGCTGGGCATCGTGGAGGTCCCCGAGGACATGCCGCTCTCCGAGGGCGCCACGAAGGCGCGCCAGGCGCGCCGGCTTCTCCAGAAGGTGCTCGACTACGCGCCGGAGGGAACCCAGGTCCGGCCCGTGGTCCGGATCGGGCGCCACGCGGCGCAGGGGATCGTGGAGGCCGCCATCGAGCTCGAGGCGGATCTCGTCATCTTCGGCTGGGGCGGGCGACCGGGCGGCCGTGCCGGGGGCGGACGCTCCGCCCCACGATCGCTGACGGGCGACGGCGACGCACCGGCACAATCGTCCTCCGTCTTCAGCCCAACGATCGATGCGGTGGTCCGGGAATCGCCGTGTGACATCGCCGTCGTCAAGCAGCGACCGATCGCCGAAATCAAACGGATCCTCGTCCCGGTCCGTGGCGGCCCACACGCCGAGCTCGCGCTGGGCTTCGCCGACGCGCTCGCTCGTCGCCACGGCGCCCACATCACCGTGCTCCACGTCGTCCCGGCGGGCCTGACACCCGACGTTCGGAGCCAGGCCGAGCACGCCCTGGCCCTCTTCCTCAAGCAGCACGCGCGCGGTCACGCCGACGGCATCCTCCGCGAGGCGCCCAACGTCCGGAACGCGATCCTCCGCGAGGCGGACAAGTCGGATCTCGTGATCATGGGAGCGTCCGCCGCGCCGGAGGGCTCGGCGGTCGGCAGCTTCCTGTTCGGGATCCTGCCGGAGACGATCGCCGCCCGCGCCAGGCCCCCCGTCATCGTGGTGAAGACCGGCGAGCGGATCGACTCCGCCACGTTCGAGGAGCTGGCCGGCCGGGCTGAGTCGCTCGCTGCCGCGGAGCGGGCAGCCGAGCAATCCCGCGCGGTCCCCGCGCGAGTCGAGCGCTGGTTCGCCGAGTCGAACTTCCACCACGCCGAGTTCCGCGACCTGCGACGCCTCGTCGCGCTCAAGGAGAAGCAGGGCGTTACGGTTAGTCTGGTCTTACCGACACTCAACGAGGCGGCCACTGTCGGTCCGATCGTGCGCCGCGCGCGGATGATGCTGATGGAAGCCGTGCCGCTCGTGGACGAGCTGCTCGTGATCGACTCCGCCTCGGACGATGGGACGCGCGAGATCGCCGCCCGCGAGGGGGCGCGGGTTGTGCAGCACCCGGACGTGCTGGAACGCTACGGCTCGTACCGCGGGAAGGGCGAGGCCCTCTGGAAGAGCCTCTTCGAGTCATCGGGCGACATCGTCGTCTGGTGCGACACCGATGTCCGTAACTGGCACCCGCGCATGGCGTACGGGACGCTCGGGCCACTCCTCGTCGAGCCGCGCATCCAGTACGTGAAGGGCTACTACCAACGCCCGATCGTGGAGGGCGGAGTGCTTCGTGAAGGCGGCGGGGGTCGCGTCACGGAGCTTGTCGCGCGCCCGCTGATCAACCTGTTCTACCCGGACCTGTCGGGCTTCATCCAGCCGCTCGCCGGCGAGTATGCGGGGCGCCGCAGCCTGCTCGAGTCGATCCCGTTCTTCACCGGCTACGCCGTGGAGATCGGGCACCTGATCGATGTCGCGGAGCGCAGCGGCCTCGCGGCGCTGGGCCAGGTGGACCTGGAGCGCCGCCTCCACCGCAACCAGGAGCTCGAGGGACTCTCGCGGATGAGCTTCGTGATCATCCAGGCGGTGATGAAGCGGCTCGAGGAGCGTGGGCGTTCCCGGCTCTTCGCGGAGATGGGCTCGACGATGAAGCTGCCGCGCTCCGGGGCGGACCGGCTGGGCCTCGAGGTCATCGAGCTCGCCGACCGCGAGCGCCCGCCGATGATCCGGATCCCGGAGTACCTCGAGAAGCGCGCCGCGCGCCTTGGCGGGTAGCGCGGTGCCGGCGAGAAGGGGCGAGCTCGAGGGCGGGTTCCCGGGTAGCGCCGTGCGGGCGGGAAGGGCGTTGCGGCGCGAGGCCGCGACCTCGATGGCCGGGCAGGCGGAGGCCCGGCCGCACGGCCCCTCACCGTCCTCGTCGCGCCTGACTCGTTCAAGGGCTCGCTGACCTCCGTCGAGGTCGCGCGCGCGCTCGCCGCCGGCTGGGCGCGAGCCCGGCCCGACGACCGGCTGATCCTCGCGCCGCTTGCCGACGGCGGCGAGGGCACGCTCGTCGCCATCGAGGCCGCGGGCGGGTGGACATGGCAGGACGCCGCGGCCCACGACCCGCTGGGCCGGCCGCTCACCGCCCGCTGGCTCCGCAGCGTCGACGGGACCCGCGCGGTCGTGGAGCTTGCCGAGGCGTCGGGCCTCTCGAGGCTCCCGCAATCCGAGCGCGATCCCGCGGGCGCCTCCACGTACGGGACAGGCGAGGTGCTTCGCGCCGTCCTCGATTCGGGGGTTCGGCGGGTCGACCTGGGCGTCGGCGGCAGCGCAACCACGGACGGCGGCCTCGGGATCCTCGCAGCGCTTGGGCTCGCGATGACGATCGAGCCAGCGGTCGTCGTCCATCTCGAGGAGCTGGACCGGCGGCTCGGCGACGTCTCCCTGCGGATCGCCTGCGACGTGACGAACCCGCTCCTGGGGCCGCGCGGCGCGGCCGCCGTCTACGGCCCGCAGAAGGGCGCCGGCCCGCCAGAGGTCGCAGAGCTCGATGCCGCGCTCGGCCGCTGGGCGGACGCCCTCGAGGCGGCGACCGGTCGCCGCGAGCGCGACACGCCCGGAGCCGGAGCCGCCGGCGGCGCCACGTTCGGGCTCGCCTGCCTGCGCGACCGGTTCGCGGAATTCGCGATCGTGCCGGGCGTCGATCTCGTGATGGACGCGGCGGGCTTCGCCGAGAGCCTGGCGCGGGCGGACCTCGTGCTCACCGGCGAGGGCCGGATCGACGGCCAGACCGCGTTCGGCAAGACTGCGCTGGGCGTTGCCCGGCGCGCAGAGACGGCCGGCGTCGGCTGCATCGCGGTCGGAGGCGGCGTGGATTCCGAGGGGATCGCGGCGCTCGCGGCGGTCGGCGCGATCGCTGTCCCGATCGCGGAGCGTCCCGGATCCATGGAGGAGGCGATGGCCGCGGGCGCAGCTCCCATCGAGCGATGCGGCGAGCGGATCGCGCAGCTTGTCGGGATCGGGCAGGGGCTGTCAGGGCTCGAGTAGGAGACATCCCTTGCGGGCGGCCCGACGGTGGGGCCCGCCCGTCGCCGATGCCAGGACGTAGATAGTGATGCCGGGGGCGGCATTGGCGAGGATTTCGCTGCACCGGTCACGGATCCTCGCACGTCGGACATTGAGATTGACTAAGTCCACGGACTAAGTCATCCTGCGGCCATGGTCGAGACCGTCAACGTCCACGAAGCGAAGACCCACCTCTCACGACTGCTCGCGCGCGTCGAGGCCGGCGAGCGGATCGTGATCGCCCGGGCCGGGCATCCGATCGCCGAGCTGACGCCGATCACGCATGAGCGGCCGCCGCGCGTCCCCGGACACGATCGGATCGTCATCCACGACAACTTCGACGATCCGCTCCCGGAGTTCGAGGAGTACATGTGAGGTGCGCGTGCTCCTCGACACGCATGCCTTCCTGTGGTGGACCTCGGAGGATGGCAGGCGGCTCTCAGACCGGGCGCGCGATCTCCTGATCGATTCGTCCACCGATGCGATCGTGAGCGTCGCATCGGCCTGGGAGATCGCGATCAAGGCCGCCACAGGGCGCCTCGAGATCGAGGGTGATCCGGAGGAATGGGTTCCGGAACGAATTCAGCGGTACGGGTTCTCGCCGATGCCCGTCGTCATGACGCACGCGCTCCGTGCCGGCCGACTGCCTGCGATCCACCGCGATCCATTCGATCGAATCCTGGTGGCGCAGGCCCAGGTGGAGGGGATCCCGATCCTCACCTCGGATCCCGCGATCGCGCGATACGACGTCGACGTCATCTGGTGAGCACGACCCAACGCTCGCGGTCAGTGCGTCTCGCCGCCCCAAAGGCACCGGCCACGCGACCGCGCACGCGCCGCCCCGTCGACCCGGCGGTGGCCTGGGCGCGGAGCCTGCGGCGCCGCCGGCCCGGGCTCGTGGACTTCGTGATCGAGCGGCTCGGCGACCTCTACGGCGTCCCCGTCCCGTCGCAGCGACTCGATCCCGTGAGCGAGCTCGTGCTCACGATCCTCTCCCAGAACACGGCCGACCTGAACTCCGAGCGCGCCTTCGAGGCACTCCGTGCGACCTACCCGTCCGATGGGCCGGTGACTGCCCATCGGGTCGCCCGGCCTGATGGCAGTGAGGCGCCACCCGAGGGCTGGGGTGGACTCGGGCTCGCTCCAGGCGCGCCTCCTGACTGGTCGGCGGTGGAGGGTGCGGATCTCGGCGCGCTGATCGACGTGATCCGGATCGGCGGGCTCGCCAACCAGAAGGGGCCACGGATCCAGGCGGCTCTGCGCGCGATCCGCGAACGGAGCGGCGGCCATGACCTGGGATTCCTCGCCTCGCTTCCGCCGAGCGAAGCCCGGGACTGGCTGACGACGATCCCCGGGATCGGTCGCAAGACCGCGTCGATCGTCCTGCTCTTCTGCTTCGGGATGCCGCTCATGCCCGTCGACACGCACGTCGAGCGGGTGAGCCGCAGGATCGGGCTTGCCCCGCCGAAGGCCGGCCCCGACGAGCAGCACGAGATCTACGCTCACCTCCTCGCGTCCGACCAGTTCTACGCCGCCCACGTCCTGCTCATCCAGCACGGACGGCGGACCTGCGACGCCCGCCGCCCCGCCTGCGAACGCTGTCCGATCGCCCCCCGCTGCCGCTTCTTCGACCCGAAGGCCGATTGACGGCGAGCCGGCCGCGCTGCCGACGCCGACCCCGGCATCTCACGCACGAGCGTGGGCTATCCTCCGAGCGTGCTGATCCCCGGCGGGCCGGGCGGCCGCGAACGCCCGGCGCGACTCCTCCTCGTGGACGACGACGCGAACCTGCTCGTCGTCCTGGCCGAGCAGCTCCGCGCGGACGGCTATGACGTGGCAACCGCCCGCGACGGCCTGGAGGCGCTGCGCCGGCTCGAGAACGCGTGGCCCGACCTCGTCCTGCTCGACATGATGATGCCGCGCCTCGACGGCATCTCCCTCGCCCGCGAGATCAAGGCCCGCGCCGACCTGCCGATCATCGTCCTGACCGCGATCGACGCCGCTGACTCGAAGGCGGAGCTCCTCGACGAGGTGGCCGAGGACTACGTCACGAAGCCGTACCACTACCCGGAGCTCCGAGCGCGGATCAACCGCGTCCTCAGGCGCCTTGGCGACCGGCTGCCCGGCCAGCGGATCGTGCTCGGACCGGGCCTCGCGCTCGAGCTCGGGCGCCGTGCCGCGACCGTCAACGGGGCGGACGTCTCGCTGACCCCGACCGAGTCGAGGCTCCTCTACGCGCTCGCAGCGAACCTCGGAAAGACCGTCTCGACGGAGACGCTCGTGGCGCGCGGCTGGGCCGACACCGACGGCGCCGATTCCTCGTACGTCTGGGTCACCATGCGGCGCCTTCGCCAGAAGATCGAGCCCGATGCGAACCGGCCGCGCCACCTCATCACCGTCCGCGGCGTCGGCTACCGCCTGGAGGCGGACACGACGTGATCCCGTTCCGGATCCGGATCATGCTCGCGGTGCTCATCGCCGCCCTCGCTCCGCTGGCGGCGGTCGGCGTGCTCTTCGTGGTCACCGGCCAGCCGGATCCCGACCGCGACATCTTCCGGATCCTGCTCTCCGCGTTCGCGATCGCCGCGATCCTGGGCATCGGGATCGCGTTCGTCGTCGCCGCCAGCCTGACATCGCCCCTTCGCGCGCTCGCAACGGCGATGGACCGGATCGTCGCGGGCGATGTGAGCACACCGCTCCCGGCGCTCGCCGACGATGAGCTTGGCCGCCTCGCGGAACGCCAGGGTCAGCTGGCGGGCGACCTCCTGCGGCGGAACCGCCAGGTGGCACGCGTCGTCGACGCGGTTGGCACGTACTCGCCGCGCGAGGGCGCCGACCGCCTGGTGGACCTCGCGATCGCGGATGCCCGCCTTGCCTTCGGGTTGATCGACGCCCGGATCGTGCTGGGCGACCCGTCGGACATCCCGGTCGAGGAGCGGGTGCCCGGCGATCCCCTGCCGATCCGGGCGGACCTCCGCGCCGGTGCCGAGCCCCTCGGTGCGATCGTCGGCCATGCGTCCGCCACCGCGCGCTGGGATCGCGCCGACCAGGACCTCCTCGAGCTGTTCGCCGCGGTCGTCGGGGTGGGGCTGCGCAACGCGGAGCTCTTCGCGCGCGTGGCCGACCAGAACGACCGGCTGCGCGAGCTGGACGCGGCGAAGGACGACTTCCTGCGCGGCGTCAGTCACAACCTCCAGACGCCGCTGGCACGGATCCGTGCCTACGCCGACCAGCTTGCCGCGGAGGTCCCGGATCGACGCCTTGGGATCATCACCGAGCAGAGCGACCGATTGTCGCGACTGGTTCGCCAGCTGATGACCGTCAGCCGGCTCGATTCCGGTGTCCTGCACCCGGTTGCCGAGGTCTTCGCGCTGGGGCCACGGGTGCGGCGCGCATGGGAGGCGCTGGGCGCGACCGGCGTTCCGTTCACGCTCGAGGATCGATCGGGCGGGTGGCTCGCGTACGCCGACCCCGACCAGGTGGACCAGGTGATCTGGAGCCTGCTCGACAACGCCGTGAAGTACGGCGGAGGGACCCCGATCATGGTGGCCACGACCGCAGTCCCCGGCGCGGGCAGCAGCCGCATCGAGTCGGCGAGAGGCGACGGGCACGCGGTCGCGGGCGGCACGCTGCTCATGCGGGTGGCGGACCAGGGGCCCGGGATCGCCGCCGCCGACCGCGGGCGTCTCTTCGACCGCTATGCGCGAGGTGCCCAGGCCGGCGCCGAAGGCACGGGCCTGGGCCTCTATGTCGCCCGCGAGCTGGCCCGTGCGAATGGCGGCGACCTGGTGCTGGTCCCGCAGGACTGGGATGCCGGCGACCGGGCGCAGGGCGCGGCGAACGCGGCCGGCCCGCGGTCCGCGGCGACTGCCGCAGTGTTCACGCTGACGATCCTGGCCGAGTCCCCGACAGAGGGGTAGCCCTGCAGGCTCCTCCGCGACGCGCCGCGGTCTTTCGCTCCCCGCGGCGCGACCCGACGCGGGTCTTTCGCTCTCTCCGGCGTCGCCCGCCGGCGGACTTCGCTCCCCCCTAGAGGACGCTGCGCCCCCGAACCATGCCGGGCTGGAGCTCGGTGGCCGCGACGATGTGGCGTCGGTTGATCAGGGCGAACCCGTACCGCGAGATGACCCGGCGGTCCGCGAGCGAGCGCGTTCGGACATCCGTCATCGGGATCCACATCGGGCTGGGAGACTCGATGAAGGACGCGAGCACCGCTTCACGGTTGAGATGGATCTCGCCGGTGAGCGTGTGACCGGGAGTCACGACGATGAGGTGGAAGGCCCTCTTCTGCATGAATTCGGCTCCCGCCGTCTCGCGTTCGTCGACGTCCGTCGCCTGTCCGATCAGCGTGACTTCGTCCGGGCTCACCCAGAGGCTCGGTGAGGTCACCTTCGTCGGGTCGCCGTTCCGGCGGAGGATCGTGACGTCGCGCAGCGAGATCAGCCCTTCGTGGTTGTTCACGAAGTCGGACAGGCGTCGGTGGAATCCGATGATCACGGTGCCCGAGAGGCGGAGATGCTGGCCGACGAGCTCGATCGGGAGGCCCTCTGCCCCGGCCTTCGGGCGTTCGGGCACGACCGCCCCGAAGACCAGCGCCTCGAGGTGGGTGGCCGCGTCGCCATCGACGATCCCGTCATCGCTGTCGGCTTCCGCGATGGCCGCCACGTTGTCGGGGCGAGTCTGATCGGTCATGGCTTGACTCCGTCTCCCTTGAGTCTCGATGACGCGGCAACCGGGCTGCCCGGCGTGAGTCGCCCGGCGGCACGGGCGTACGTGCGAAGCTCCGGCGTCGGCACCGAGCCGCCGCGTGACACGGGCACCGTCGAGGCGGGACCCAATCGTAGCCGCATCTGGCCGTGCCGCGCTCGCGACGAGGGCGGCGTGGCTGGCCCCGGCGGTCGGGGCGGATGTGAGCGCTTGCCGGTCGCAGGACGCCGGGTCGCAGGCCGCCCGGCCGCAGGCCGCCCGGCCGCAGGCCGCCCGGCCGCAGCGGCATGGTTCGGGAGTACCCTGAGGGTGTCGGCGCGGGAGGCCCGCGCACGTTCGAACCGTCGGCGGAGCCGGCGTCCGACCGGACGGCGGTGTCAGCGAACCGAGGTGGTTCCGATCGCGTTCTTTCGGCGGCTCCTCGGCCTTGACCGCCCGGACACGCCCGTCGATCAGCAGGTGGAGGCGGTCTCACCGCCTCCTGCCCCGATCGCGCCTCCGCCGGTCGTGACGGTCGCATGCCCGAGCTGCGGCGTCCCGCTCAACCCGCCGCCCGATCACACGCGGCGCTGCCCGCGCTGCCGAAACCGGATCGTCGTCCGCCACGTCGAAGGCCGGGCGATCTACCTGACGGAAGCTGCCGTCGAGGTCTTCGAGGCAGAACGGCAGCACGACATCGACGAACAGCAGTGGTCGCGCCAACGCCGGACGTGGCTCCTGCTCGCGCAGCGCGTGGGCGCCCCGGCCGATCGCCGCCGACGCCTGATGGCCGCGCCGCTGACCGCCGCGTCCGTCAGGGCCTCGCGGGGCCTGTACCTCGCCGCGGCCGAACGTGCCGTCCGCGCTGCCCGGCGCGACAAGCGATGGGCCGAGGTCGCGCAGATCCGACGCCGACAGGCCGGCGCGCTCTATGACGAGGCCGGGGCCCACCCGCCGCCCTCCGACGAGATCGTCGCCGTGTACCGGGAGGGCGTCATGGCGACCCTCCGGAAGCTCACCCAGGTCTCGCGCGACGCGGAGCTGGTCGGGGCTGCCTGCTGCCCGGCGTGTCGCGCCGACAACGAGCGCATCTACAGGATCACAGACGAGATCCGAACCCCTCGGCTGCCGCATGCCGGCTGCCCGCGCGGCCTGTGCGCCTGCGACTGGTGGCCTGCGCTGGCGAGCTCCCCGAAGAGGCCGCGTCGCCGGCGTGCGCCCACGGCCCCGCCCCCGCCTGATCCCGCGGCCATGGCGGCGGACCTGGAGGGCGCGGCGGATCCTGGAGGCGACGTGGACGGCGGGGACGAAGTGCGGCTGTCGCCCTGAGATCTGGCAGTGATAGCCTCATCGCATGAATGAAGGCGGCGTGTCGGAGGGTCAGCGTGATCCGCTCCTCGCTCCCCGGACCGTCCGGATGGTCCGCCGCTTCCAGGCGCCCCCCTCGCGCGTCTACCGCTGCTGGACGGTTCCGGAGGAGCTGATCCGCTGGTTCCCCCAGCGCGTCGAGGGCTCGCTGGCGGTGGGCACCCGGAGCACCCTGGTCTTCCCGGACCAGCGGGTCTGGTGGGATGTCACCGTCCTCGAGAGCGACCGGCGGTTCGAGTTCCGCTGGCCCTGGGGGAAGGACGAGGCCTGGGAGACGACGGTGTCGGTGCGCCTGGAGCCCGCCGGCTATGGGACGCGCCTGACCCTGACCGACGGCCCGTTCGACCTGCGCGCCCCGGGCGTCCTCGACGCCTACGCCGAGGCGCTCGAGGGCTGGGGCGAGGCGCTCGCCTGGCTGCGCGGCGTCGTCGACTTCTCGTCGGATCTGCGCACCCGGCCGTACTGAGCAGCAGCGCCTCGATCGGTCCGATCGGCCGCCGAGGAAGGGTCGACGCGGTTCCTGCCGGCCGCCGCCCTACCCCCGGTGCGCAAAGGCCGCGGAGAACAGCGCGCGGGCGCTCGGCTTCTGCCCGTAGGTGAGGACGCCCGCGGCGTAGATGCGCGCGGCCACCCACAGGCAGACGACGATCGCGATGACCAGGAGCGCGGCCGCGAGCGCGAGGTCCAGCGGGCCGGCGACGCCGGACGCGAAGCGCGCGAGCATGAGGTACGGGCTCACGAACGGCACGTACGAGAGCACGACCACCCAGCCGGCGTCTGCCGGGATGAGCCCGGATGACGTGTACACGGCGATGAGGTAGCCGGCCATCCCGACCATCGTCATCGGCGCGACGACCGAGTTGACATCCTCCATCCGGCTCACCAGTGACCCGGCAGCCGCGTACAGGACCGCGTAGAGCAGGAATCCGAGCACGAACAGCACGGCAAACGCGATGAGGAGGGTCGGCGTCAGGCCGGACGCCGCAGGGGCGGTCGACGCCGTCGCCTCTCCGAGGAGGATCGAGGCAATCCGGTCCTGCAGCAGGAGCGCGATGATCGCCGGCACGATCGCCGCGACGTACTGGGTCAGGCCCAGCGAGCCGACCCCGACGACCTTGCCCGCAAGGAGCTCGAACGGGCTCGCGGCGTTGAGGACCATCTCCATCACCCGGCTGCTCTTCTCCTCGGCCACGGACGTCGCAACCCACGAGCCGTAGAGGATGATCGCCATGAACAGGAAGATGACGAGCGCCTGGGCGGTGAGCGGCCCGCCCAGCTCCCCGGCGAAGTCCTTTGGCTGCTCGCCGGGCGTGGGGGGCGTCGGGCCGACCACGCTGACCGACGGGGGCACGCCGAGCGAGGCGAGCTGGTCGGCCGGGTAGCCGCCGCGCAGCAGGCGGTCGGTGGTGGCGAGAACCGTGGCGCCCTGGCGCAGGAACGTGGGGATTCGGAGCGTCGGGCCGTCCTTCGAGATGATCGTGAACGCGAGGTCGCCGGTCGGGTCGCGGGCGATGTCGACCACCGCGGCCAGGTCTCCCTTCTCGACGGCGGCGCGGCCGGCCGTGACGTCCGAGACCGTGCTGAACGTGAACGGACCCTTGCCGCCCGGGGTGGCCGGCAGGTTGAGGGTGGTGTTCAGGCGGGCGATCGGGTCGAACGACAGCGGGGCAGAGGTGTAGATCCCGACCTTGGCGGTCGAGTCGCGGTCGAGCCAGCGGACCGCGAGGGGAGCGAGCGTCACGAGGACGGCGGCGAGCACGAGGAACACCGTCGCCACCTTGAACGATCGGGTCCGCGCCCGGACCAGGTACTCGCGGCGGGCGATCGTGACGATGTTGGCCAGCCCGAAATGCATCGTCACGCCCTCCCGCTCACGGGCACGCGGGCCAGCGTGCGTTCCTCGTCGGGTGCCGCGTGGCGGCCGACCAGGTCCACGAAGACCTGCTCGAGTGATGGGTCGGCGATCTCGAACAGCGTGACGCGCTCGCCGCGTTCGATGGCGGCGTGCAGGATCGTCTCGGGGTCGCGCGGCGGCACCACCTCGATCTCGCTGTAGTCGCGTCCGGATCGGCCGACGCGGACGCCGTCGAGCTCCGCGAGCCACGGAAGCTCCGGGTCCCCGGCCACGCCCAGCCGCACGACGCGCTTCCCGCTGGATCGCTTGACGTCGACGGTCGGCCCGTTCGCGACGAGGCGGCCCGCGTCGATGATCGCGACCGCGTCGCAGAGCTCCTCGACCGTCTCCATCTGGTGGGTGGAGAAGATCAGGGTCTTGCCGCGCTCGCGCATCTCGAGGAACGCGGCCTTCAGGAGCGCCACGTTGACCGGGTCGAGACCGCTGAACGGCTCGTCCATGATCAGGACGTCGGGGTCGTGGAGGACGGCCGCGATGAACTGGATCTTCTGCTGGTTGCCCTTCGAGAGCTCCTCGGCGCGCCGATCCGCGTACTCGGGCACCCGGAACCGCGTCAGCCAGCCCCGGACCTCGGCGGCCGCCGTCTTCCGGGGCACGCCGTAGAGACCGGCGAAGAAGACGAGCTGCTCGAGCACCTGCATTCGCGGGTACAGGCCGCGCTCCTCGGGAAGGTAGCCGAAGGTCCGCCGCGGGAGGTCCGTCGACGGCCTGCCCTGCCAGGTGACGGTGCCGGTGTCGGCGTGCAGGATGTCGAGGACGATCCGCATCGTCGTGGTCTTGCCGGCCCCGTTCGCGCCGAGGAATCCGAAGACCTGGCCGGGCTCGACCGAGAAGCTGATCCCGTCGAGTGCCTGGGTCTCGCCGAAGCGCTTCCGGAGATCCGAGATCTGGAGGCTCATGAGCGGCGCGGCGCTCCCTTCTCGCGGCGGATGAGTCGTTCGGGCAAGCGTACCGACCGTGAGCCGTCCCGGTCGCGGGCAATGCGGACTGTCCGGCGGTCCATCCGGACCATTCGGCGCTGCCGGCGAGATCGCGCGGCTCCCCGGCTGGCGTTCCTCCGTCGATCGTGCCCTCGAGCGCGTACGATCGCTCGCGATGGACCCGGCAGAAGCCCTCATCGAGACGATCCGGCGCTCGGTCATCGGCGACGACGAGGCAGTCGCCGGGCCGTTCGGGATCCGGCGCGTCACGTATGCCGACTACACGGCGTCCGGGCGCTCACTCACCTTCCTCGAGGATTACCTCCGCGACGCCGTCCTGCCGCTCTACGCGAACACGCACACGGAGTCGAGCGGCACCGGCCTCCAGACCAGCCGCTTCCGGGCGGAGGCGCGCGAGCTGATCCGGCGGGCCGTCGGCGCCACCGACGAGCATGCCGTGATCTTCGTCGGCTCGGGCTCCACCGGCGCGATCAACCGGCTCGTCGACGTCCTCCAGGTCCGTCTCCCGGCCGACCTCGACGATCGCTACCGGCTGCGCGCGACGATCCCGCCGGCGGAGCGGCCGCTCGTCCTCGTCGGGCCGTACGAGCACCACTCGAACGAGCTGCCCTGGCGCGAGTCCCTGGCCGACGTCGTCGTGATCCACGAGGACCACGATGGGCGCATCGACGCCGGCCACCTCGCCGAGGAGCTGGAGCGCCACGCGGACCGCGCGCTCAAGATCGGCTCGTTCTCCGCTGCCTCGAACGTGACGGGGATCCTCTCCGACGTGCGCGGGATCAGCGCGCTGCTCCACGCGCACGGGGCGCTTGCGTGCTGGGACTACGCGGCGGCGGCGCCGTACGTGGCGATCGACATGGCCGGGGACGGCCTCGATGCGATCTTCGTATCGCCGCACAAGTTCATCGGCGGGCCGGGCACGCCCGGCCTGCTGGTCGCCCGCAAGGCTCTCTTCCGGAACCGCGTCCCGTCGGTGCCCGGCGGCGGGACGGTGGCGTACGTCAACCCGTCCGAGCACCTGTACGTCGCCGACATCGAGCAGCGCGAGGAGGGCGGGACGCCTGCGATCGTCGAATCGATCCGGGCCGGCCTCGTCTTCGGGTTGAAGGAAGCGGTTGGCGTCGAGGCGATCCGGGCGCGCGAGGCCGGCTTCATCCACCGGGCGATCGCCCGCTGGTCGGCCAACCCCAACCTCGAGATCCTGGGGAATCCGCGCGCGGAGCGGCTCTCGATCGTCTCGTTCGTCGTGCGCCACCGGCGCGGCGACCGGCCGGCCCGCTACCTCCACCACAACTACGTGGTCGCCCTGCTCAACGACCTCTTCGGGATCCAGGCGCGCGGGGGCTGCTCGTGCGCCGGACCGTACGGCCACCGGCTGCTTGGCATTGACCTCGAGCATTCCCACGCGTTCGAGCGCGAGATCGCGCGCGGCTGCGAGGGGATCAAGCCCGGCTGGGTGCGGGTCAACTTCAACTACTTCGTCAGCGAGGCCGTGTTCGAGTACATCCTCGACGCGGTCGACCTGGTGGCAGCCGACGGCTGGCGCCTCCTGCCCGCGTATCGATTCGACCCCGCGACGGGCCTCTGGGCACATCGCGGCGGGGTCGTGGAGCCGCCGCTCTCGCTCGCGGCGATCCGCTACGACGGCGGCGTGATGCGCTACACCGCGCACCGCCACCGCGAGCCCGAGTCACGCCTCGCGGGCTACCTGGCGGAGGCGCGGACGCTCCTCGCCAGTCCCCCGCCGGTCACAACCGAGATCGGCGGTGCGCTGGACGTGGGGGTCGACTTCGAGCAGCTCCGGTGGTTCTGGCTGCCGTCCGAGGCGGCGGACGAGCTGGCGGGCCGGCGCCCGGTCACCGGGGGTCTCGCCGGCGCCTGAGGGCGCGGCGTCGGAACCGGCGACGGGTCAGGTCTCCGCGAACGGGTCGCGGACCTCGATCCGCGGGAATCGGCGGTAGTCGCGGTCGCGCGTCCAGATCGTCCGCACGTCGTTCTCCAGCATCAGCGTCACGATGTGCGAGTCGGGCACGAGGTTCCCGGAGGGCACCGCGTCGTCGGCGACCTCACGGTAGCGACCCCAGAAGCGCTCCCGCTCGCCCGTCGTCCGGACGTGCGGGCGTGCGAGAAGCTGCTCGACGTTGCCGATGGCCTCCGCGACCGGGAGCGGTCGGGCGAAGATCGCCGGGTGAGTTCTCCGCCTGAGGCGGCCGACGGTCCATTCGGCACGTGCATCGCGGACCCGGCGCACCCACCCTGTGAGGCATGGTCGGGACGTCGCTCCGGCCGCGCGAAGCGCTGCCGGGCATCTCCTGCAGGATCGAGGCCCGCGTCCTCGGCGGGTTCGAGGTCATGGCGGACGGGCGCCACCTGACGCACGCCGATTGGCAGCGCGTCTCCGCCGAACGCCTCGTGAAGCTGCTGCTCATCACGCCCGGCCATACGCTCTCCCGCGAGGCCGCGGCAGAGGCCCTGTGGCCCGACGCCGAGCCGGGCGCGAGCGGCGCGAACCTCCGCAAGGCGATCCACTTCGCGGGCAGGGCACTCGGCGATGCCTCGGTGCTGACCACAGTGCCTGGCCGCGTCGGGTTCGCGCGGGGCCGGCTCGACCTGGACCTGGACCGGCTGCGGGCCGCGTTCGACCTGCTGGCTGGTGCGCCGTCGCGGCACGACGGGGCGTCCGCGCGGCACGACGGGGGGTCCGCGCGCGATGACGGAGGCGCAACGGACCCGGAGGCCTCGCGGGCGATCGACGTGATCCTCGCGTCCGGGCCACGGGAGCTCCTCCCGGACGACGCCTTCGAGGAGTGGCTCGTCGCACCCCGGGAGCTCCTCAGGGCGAAGTGGGAGCACGTGGCGATCCTCGCCGCGCGGCAAGCCCGAGAGCTCGGACGGAGCGACGATGCACGCGCGATCGCCGACCAGCTGCTGGATCGGGACCCGACCGACGAGGCCGCGCATCGCCTGCTCATCGAGCTCCTCGCGTCGGAAGGCCGGCACCACGCCGCCCGGCGCCAGTTCGACGCCTGTCGGCGGGCGCTCCACGACCTGCTCGACGCCGAGCCCGCACCCGAGACGATGGAGACGTTCCGCGCCGTGGAGCGCACGGCGTCAGCGAGCCGAGCCCGGCGGTTGCCCTGCCACGCCTCGTGGCTCGCCACGCCGAGCTCGAACGGGTCGAGCCGCTCCTCGACCGCGTGATGGGTGGACATCTCGCCACGCTCGTCATTCGCGGCCCGACTGGGATCGGCAAGACGCGCATTCTCCAGGAGGTCATCGGCTACGCGCGGGCCGCCGACTGGCGCGTCCTGGAGTGGCAGGCCGTCGAGTCTGGCACCACAGCCGCGTACGCGCCGCTGCGCCATGGCCTCGCGGAAGGGCTGACCGCGGCCGAGGTTGCGGCCTGGGCGGAGCCGGCACGAAGCGGCGTCGCTGCCATCGCGCCGGGCCTCGGGCTGGCAGGAGCCATCACGTTCGCGAACCGTGCAGCGCTCGTGGAGGCGCTCGTGCTCGCGATCGAGGAGCTCGCGCGCCAGCGACCCCTTGTTCTCGCGATCGACGACCTCCCGTGGCTCGATCCCTCCACGATCGAGCTGCTTGAACGCCTCGTGGCCGACCCGACGCCGGCTTCGATCCTCGTCGCGGGCACGTGTCGGGACGACGAGCCGGCGCAGGAGCCGGTGCGACGGCTTCTCGACCGGTTTGGCCGCGGGGTCGGGCTCGACCTTCCGGTTGGTCCCCTCGCGCCTGCCGACATGGAGGCCCTGATCGTCGGCAAGCTCGGCGGCGCCTCGGTCGAGCCGGAGCTGGCGCGCCGCGCGTTTGAGCTGAGCGAGGGAAACCCGCTCTTCTGCCTGGAGCTCATGCGCGCCGGGCGGGACCGCGGCACGGTCAGGCTCGCGGGCGAGCGGTGGGTGACGACGGAGTCCCATATCGCCGGCGGCGTCCGGCGCGGTGCGGTCGCCACAGCAGACAGCGCGAGCGCGGCGCTGTCGGATACGTCCGAGACCGTCCGGCGCCTCGTCGCGAATTGTTCGGCCCAGCTCACCGGGCCGGCGCTCGAGTTGGTCGGGACCGCCGCGGAGCTGGGATCCGAGGTCGCGTTCGCGACGCTGCAGGCCGTGCTGCCCGACCTGGATGGCGGGCTCGTCCCGGCGCTCGATGCGGCGCTTTCGTCGGGCCTGCTGGTCGAGCGTGGCGGCGGGTACGCCTTCGCGCATCCCCTCTATCGGCTGGCCGTCCGCGGCGGAGCGGGATCGGCCAGGCGCGCCGGGACGCATCTCGCGATCGCGAACGCGCTCGCTGGCTCCGTCGGGAGCAGATCGCCGGCCGAGCTCGTGCGGGCGGCGGCCGCCTCCGTGGACCCGGTCACGCCCGCGGAGCACGCGCTCACGGCGAGCGACCTCGGGGCGTCGGGCGCGCTGCCCGTGGCGGTCGCATTCGGCTTCGCGGCGGCGGAGCGCGCCACTCGTCTCTTCGACCCGGCGGCGACATCCCTGCTGGAGCGATCTCTCGTGGCGTGGCAACGGCTCCCGCCGGACCTCGCGTCGCAGTTGAATGCCAGCGCCGCGTTCGCGAGCCTGGGGAACGCACGAATGAACGCCGGCGACGACAACGCCGCGCGGGCGGCGTTCTGGCAGGCGATCGAAGCCGCGCGCACGCCCGAGGAGCTCGCCGGGGCCTACACCGCGTACTGCTGGCTGCCGTACCGGCACGGCGACTTCGAGGGTTGCCTGGCGATCCTCGACG
Organism: uncultured Chloroflexia bacterium; assembly: GCA_963809215.1. Lineage (GTDB taxonomy): Bacteria > Chloroflexota > Limnocylindria > Limnocylindrales > CSP1-4 > CTSoil-043. The sequence continues at coordinate 230,806 of CAWEIJ010000003.1, read as the reverse complement.
AAGCGCTCGTCCGGCTCCCGGCGGAGGCGGCAGTGCCGCGCGCCAACATCCGGCGATACGTCGGATGGAACCTCGGCCGGCTCCACCGAATGGACGAGTCGATCGAACAGCTCGAAGAGGCGGTGCGGGTTCTCGAGCCATCGGACGACCGGCGAAGCGCGATGCATGCCCTCGACCAGCTCGGGATGATGCTCGAGATGGCACGCCGATCGGATGAGGCCATCCGTCGACTCGAGCAGTCGCTCGCGATCGCGCTGGATCTCCGCGATCCTCGCGGCGAGATCGTCCGGACGCACCTGGGCACGGCCCTCGTTCGGTCCGGGTCGCCCGCCCGGGCCCGACTGCACCTCGAGCGAGCGCTGGAGATCGCCCACCAGATGGGCGACCGCTACCTGGAGTCGGTCTCGGCGTGGGCCGCGGCGGAGATGGAGGACGCCCTGGGCAGCTACGAGGGCGCGAGGGCGATGCGCGCCCGCGAGCTCGTCCTCCTCGCGTCGATCGGCGGGAATCCGCACAACCAGGCGCTGTCGCACGCACACCTCGCCCATCTCGCGCGGCTCACCGGCGACGACGCGGCAGCCGCCGCCGAGGCTGCCGAGGCGAGGCGCCTTGCGGCTGCGTCACCGCATGCCGGGTACGCCGCCCGGATCGAGGAGGCGCTCGACGTGGAGCGCTGGGCTGACCTGGAGACCGGGTGAAGACGTGCGCGGCAGGAACGGCCGGGGAACGGTCGCTCGTCGAGACTCGCGAAGCGTGAGGGAGCGGCGGCTCCTTGTCCCGCCGCGGAAGGAGATGGCGGAGATGATCCTTGTCGTCGGTTCCACCGGCTCGCTCGGCGGCCAGATCACCCGGGGTCTGCTGGCGCAGGGCCGGCCGGTCCGGATCCTTGTCCGGCCCGGCTCGCACTACCAACCCCTCGTCGAAGCCGGCGCAACGCCCGTCATCGGCGACCTCAAGGAGCGCCCGTCGCTGGATTTGGCCTGTCGTCGCGTCGATACGGTGATCACGACCGCGATCTCGCTCGGGCGCAGCATCGACGACACGATCGAGAGCGTGGACCGGGACGGCAACCGGAACCTGATCCTCGCCGCGGCCGAGGCGGGCGTGCGGCACTTCGTGTTCACGTCCGCGCTCGGAGCCTCGCCGGACAACCCCAATCCGTTCATGGCAGCGAAGGCGGCAACAGAGGGCGCGCTCGGGTTGTCGGGCATGACCTGGACGATCCTCGCCCCCAACGCGTTCATGGACGTGTGGCTCGGCGCGGTCGTCGCGGGACCGGCCCTGGCCGGCGGCGAGGTCGTCTATGTCGGCTCCGGGGCCCGGCGCCACTCGTTCGTGCACAGCCGCGACGTCGCCGCGTTCGCGCTCGCGGCGCTCGACAGCCCGTCCGCGGTCAACCGCTATCTGCCGATCGGCGGTCCCGCGCCGATCTCGATCCGTGACGCGGTCGGGATCTTCGAGGGCGTCCTGGGCCGGCCGATCCCGCAGCGCGGCGTGGCACCGGGCGACGACGTCCCCGGGATGCCGCCGTTCATGGCCCAGATGCTCGCCATGCAGGACGGGTTCGACTCGCCGATGGAGATGGCGGAGACGGCGGCCGAGTTCGGCGTCCACCTCACGTCGGTCGGGGAGTGGGCCGCGTCGCTCGTGCCGGTCGCCGTGGGCTGAGGAACGCCCGGGGAACGCACGGGGGCCAGCCTCTCGAACGAAGCGGGATGGCACCGACGCGCGGCCCATGTCCCGGCCGCCGGGACCGCGCCGAGCCACTGGCGAGACCGACCCGCTCGCTCGAGGGAGGTCGGCCGATGAGACGTCGTCTTGCTGCGCTCGCCACCGCCGCATGCCTGCTGGTGGCCTTCACGTTGCCGGGGCATGCCGCGGCGACGGACCGCGGGGGAGGCTCGCCCGGCGACAGGCCGCTCGTCCCGCGAGTCGTCGCGACGTTCCCAACCGGCTACGCGTTCAACTCGTTCGCGGAGAGCATGGCGTTCGATCGCGATGGCAACCTGTTCGCCACGGTGACGATCTGGACGGACGGGACCTGGAACCAGGGCCAGGTCTGGAAGATCTCGCCGAACGGGAAGATGAAGCAGGTCGGGCCGAATCTCGACGTCGGGATCCTGTCCGGCCTCGCATTCGACCCGAGCGGGAACCTGTACGCCGGTCTGATCACCTTCGACACGGACAACGTCCCGTCCGGGGTCCTGCGGATCGATCGGAACGGGCAGGCGACACGCGTCGTCACGCTGCCGCCGGGCAGCTTCCCGAATGGGCTGGCGGTCCGCGAAGGCGATCTCTACATCTCGGACAGCGCGCGTGGGGCGATCTGGCGAGCACATCTGCGGCGGGACGCGGTCGCGACGCTGACCAATCCGTGGCTCGCGGACCCGCTCCTCGCCGTGGCCAGCCCCGATGGATGGGAAGGCATCAACGGGATCGCCTTCTGGGGCGACACGCTGCTGGCGGTCAACGCCGATACGGGCAGCGTCATCCGGATCCCGCTGCGCCGCGATGGCTCGCCCGGCAGACCGTCGGTGGTCGTCGCGGACCCGGTCCTGCTCGGCTCTGATGGCATCGCCCTCGACGCGGAGGGCGACCTGTGGATCGCCGTGAACCACGCGGACAGGGCCGTCGGTGGCGCCCTGATCCGGGTGGGTCGCGCCGGCAGGATCCAGGTGGTCGCGAGCGATCCCGGCTGGCTGGACTACCCGAGCCAGCCGGCGTTCGGCGTCTCGGGTCGCGATCGCTCGACGCTCTACATCCTCAACGGTTCATACAACACGGGCAACTGCAACCTCATCGCCCTCGACGTCTCCGTTCGCGGCCAACCGCTGCCGTAGGAACGCCCGGCGATCAACTCCACAGGAGGTTCTTCGATGCGACGACAACTCGTGGCGCTCGCTGCCGCGCTCCTGCTCATCGCGGCGCTCGTGCCGACGGCCGCGGCGCGTTCCGCGCCGTGGACGCATTACACGTGGCCCAACGCCTTCACGCAGAGCTTCGCCGACTTGCCGGGCGGCTCGTTCTGCGGCGCCGTCAAGGCCGAGGCGAGCGGGGTGACCGAGGAGTACGACGGCCCCCGTGTCGGCAACACGGTGCAGTACACGCTGACGAAGAAGTGGCTCAACGTCTTCACCGGTCCCAACGGCAAGACGGTCACGGCCCGCGTGGAATCCGTCGGCCTCTACACGGACACGTACAACCCCGCCTGGCCGTCCTATGAGGGGCCGTGGCTCTGGGGCTGGCCGCAGTTCCAGACAGTCAGCGAAGCGGGCCTCCTCTGGTCGCTGGTCGCCTCGGACGGGGCACGGCTGGATGACAGCGGCGTGGCGATCACCAGGTGGGAGCTCGGAGCGCCCACACCTCCGTACGCAGGGTCGGTCGTCTCGGAGAAGGCGGTGTCGCTCATCGGACGACACCCGATCTACCGCGGCGGCTTCAGTCCGGACATCCAGACCTGGACCGTCGGCTGCCAGTTCTTCATGGATCACCTGCTCCCCTGAGGAGTTGAACGCGTGCAGAATGAGAGGAGCCAGCCATGATCCTCGTCGTCGGAGCAACCGGCCTGGCGGGCGGTGAGGTCTGCCGCCGCCTCGCCGCCAGGGGAATCCCGGCCCGGGCAATGGTGCGAGCCACGTCCGATCCGGCCAAGGTAGAGGCGCTGCGAAGGCTCGACCTCGAGGTCGTCGAGGGTGACCTGCGCGACCCCGCGTCGCTGGCCGACGCCTGCCGCGGCGTCTCGGCCGTCATCTCGACGGTCTCGTCGATGCCGTTCGCCTACGAGGCGGGCGTCAACGACATCACCATCACGGACTTGGAGGGGTGCCTGCACCTGGTCGACGCCGCGAGGGCGGCCGCCGTGCAGCACTTCGTCTACACGTTGTTCTCCGGGAACATCGACCTCGACTTCCCGCTCCGCAATGCGAAGCGCACGGTCGAGGCTTACCTGAAGCTCAGCGGCATGACCTACACGATCCTGCGCCCGAGCTACTTCATGGAGGTCTGGCTCAGCCCGGCGGTCGGCTTCGACGCAGCCAGCGCGAGGGCCACGATCTACGGCGACGGGCACAACCCGATCAGCTGGATCGCGCTCGGCGATGTCGCCGAGTTCGCAGTGCGGAGCCTCGACAACCCGGCGGCGAGAGACGCGATCCTCGAGCTCGGCGGGCCGGCGGCGCTGACCCCGGACCAGGTGGTCGAGATCTACGAGCGCGTCCTCGGCCGGCCGTTCGAGACCGTGCATGTGCCCGCGGAGGCGCTCGCATCGCAACAGGCGGCGGCGACGGACCCGATGCAGCAGTTGTTCACGGGCCTGATGCGCTGCTATGCGAATGGCGACCCGATCGACATGCGGCCGACGCTCCGGGACTTCCCCGTCGCGCTCACCACGGTCGACGAGCATGCCGAGGCTGGCGCGCGGGCGATGGCACTGCCCGTCTAGCCGGGCGTGGGGAACGTGCGTCCCACCGCGGGTCGCGCGCTTCCGGCTTCGAGACGACGGAACCCCGGTCGACAGGACCGGGGTTCCGTGCTGCGAGGAGGAAGGGGCTTCGGGGGCGGGCTCAGGCCGGGCCAGCCGGAGGCCGAACAGTCGACCGAGCCGTCCCCGCGCCGCACGCAAGGCCGCGCCGGCTGGCCAGCACGACGGCCGGGCCCCGTGACTTGCGGCGCGGCATGCGGTCGCGCGCTGTGCCGTCTCCTGTCCTCAGGCTGGAGCGTTCTGGACGTCCTTCATGCTGAGCTCACCCTCCATCACCGGCATGTAGAAGCCTCGCGCCTCGCGCATCTGGTCCGGGAACTCGGTCCAGAAGCGCGCAAATGCATGCTCCTTGCGCCATGCCCTGACGGAGTCCCGGGCCTTGTCCTCGAGCGCGTCGATCGCCTGGCTTCGCCATGCCTCGTACTGGGCCGGGGCCTTGTCGGCCGGCTGGTCCTTGAGGATCGTCTTGAGGCTGTCGACCGTCAGGTTCGCGGCGGCGGCCGCGACGGCCAGCTGGCTCTCGGCCGAAGCCTTCAGGGCTGTCGAGATCGGGCCCTTCGCGGTGACGTTGTCGCCGACCCCGCGCATCGTGAGGTAGCCGATCGCGGCAGCGCGCCTGGAGTCGAGCGCATACCCGACCAGCTGCGAGTACAGCTCCCCCTTGGAGCCCGCCTCCACGATCGCCATCGCCGCGATGGCCGCGAAGAGCAATGGGGGCCCGGCGACGACCGCGGCCTCGGCGGCGGCCGGCAGGACGTCCTCGATGAGCGTCGAGGCGATCTTCGTCCAGTTGGGCTCGAATTCGATCGAGACGCCGATCTTGCCGGCGAACTTGTAGCGCGCGTCACCGAGGGCGAACTCGCGCGTCTCGCCCGCGCCCGCGCCCGTGATCGTCATGTTGCCGACGTTCAGCTCCGGCGGCTTGTCCGGGTCGTGCTTGATCCCCGCGAAGATCTTGCCCTCGGCGTAGACGGGACCGAACTGGCCGTACATCGTGGCCGAGATCCCGGTCTTCCCGCCGGTCAGCTCGAACGCGCCCTTGAGCCCGTACTTGGTCTCGACGCCGAAGAGGCTCCCCTTTTCCTCGCGGAACTTGTCCTCGAACTTGAGGCCGGTGTCCTTGAGACTCCCGACCTGGACCCCGCCACGACTCGTCCCGGACCCTTCCTCGGATTGGTCGAGGTAGCCGTCGTACGTGATCGACGCCTTCTTGGGGTTGACGTACCAGCCCTCGAAATCCGTCTCCTGGAAGTACTTCGAGATCTCGTCGCGCTCCCAGAGCTTGATCTCGCCCTTGGCCGCGTACCGGACGCCTCCCAGCCCCTCCTTGTGCCCGCCCGGCGCCTGGCGCTGGACAGGGCTCGCGGAGTGAACGGGTGCCCGCTGGTTCCTCGCGACGAGCGCCGCGACGGCCTGGTTTCCGGCCGAACGCTGGAGCGCGGCGAGGCTTCGTGATTGGAGGCCCCGACCCTCGCCCACCGGCCCCGCGGGCGCCCTTCCGGCGTCGGTCCCAGCCGGTTCCGCGACCGTCGACCCGGTCAGGCGCGGACCGGGCCTGGCTCCCGAGGCGTCCTGCGGTGCGTTTGTCCGCTCGCGCATCCTGATCCTGCGTTCGTCAACCGCCGTTTCACGCAACAGGGTCGCGGCGCGAACGCGGTCGTGCAATGCCTGTTCGGGCAGATTCCCGTGCGTGCGCAGGCATATCCCGGGTTGTGGCGCGCGAGGCCCGCGGGGCGCGACCCTGGGCCCTCGCGCGATCGAGCTGGCCGCCTACGGCTTCGCGATCGAGAACCCGCCGACTCCCTGGCCCGTAGTGTCGCCAGGCTTCGTGTCGCTCTGCCAGCCGTACAGTGGCAGGCCGTTGTACGTGACCTGCGTGGTCCCGTCCGCGCGCGTCAGCGTCCCGAGCGTCCCATGCACGCCAGGCCCCGCGGTGGCCTTGCCGCCCGCGGCGACCGTCAGCGGCGGCCAGGCGGCGGCGCAGCCACCGGTGCAGGTAGACGAGGTGGCGGTGTCGCCCTTGCGCGTGTAGAGCGTCAGCCCGTTCGGGCCGGCGAGGACCGGGCCGAGGCCGGTCGTCGCCACGCTCACCACGACGCCGCCGGCAGGCGAGCTGGATCCCGCGTTGTCGCCGCTGCCGTACCGGCCACCGCCATAGCCCGCGGCCGGAGCGGCAGCCGACGCCGAAGCCATCGCCGATGCGGCCGGTGACGCCGAGGCCATCGCCGACGCAGCCGGCAACGACGGCGCCGCGGGAGTCGCGGTCGCCGCCAGGACAGCGGATGTCGGTGCTGTCGTCGCGCCGGCCGAGCAGCCCGCGGCGACCAACGCAACGACTGCCAGGCCGAGGGCGGCGCGACCGATGCGCGCTCGGGACATGAACACGGGTTCCTCCTTCAGTGCGGACGACCCGACCGTCGATCCCCTCGGTCGTGGTCGGATGCCGGACGGCGATGACGCTCACCTCATGCTCTCGCTACGGCTGCCGAGGGACAGCGGTTTCGTCCGACGGTCGGATGCCACCGAGTGATCCGTCGCGGGATGTCGTGCGCATACGAGACATGTCGGGGCAGTCGGTCGCCCCGGGCGGACACGACAAAGGGGGGTTGAATGGTGGCCTCATTGCGTCCCCAGGTCGGGCGATCGGCTCCGCCTGAGGCAGCCAGTGCCGACCTGAGCCGGCGCCGCTTCCTCACCCGGGCCTCGCTCGGTGTGGCCGCCGGACTGGCGGCCAGCAGCGGTCTCGCGCTGCCGCAGCTCCTTGGCGCGGCAGCCGCGGCGCCGGAGGCGGCGCCGATCGTGCCGGACCTGGCACCGCTCGGCGAGGACCTCGTGGTCCTCGTGCGGAATGCCTCGTCGGGTGAGGTCGCGCTGATGTCCGGCATGGGCGAGGTCGTGATCAAGGATCAGCAGCTCGTCGGGCGCCTGCTCACGGCGGCGCGTTCGATCGTCGGCAAGGAGTAGACATGTCGTCCCATCGCGAGGCGCCGGCGATCTCCCGGGATCCGGTCGCCGACAGCACGGACCTGTATGCATTCGTCAGTCCCGATGCCCCGGACACGGTGACCCTGATCGCGAACTACGTTCCACTCGAGGCGCCGGCGGGCGGCCCGAACTTCTACGAGTTCGGCGACGACGTTCTCTACGAGATCAAGGTCGACAACGACGCCGACGGCATGCCCGAGATCTCGATCCAGTTCCGGTTCACCACCCACGTGCGGAACACGGAGACCTTCCTCTACAACACCGGGCCAATCACGAGCCTGGACGGCACGACCTGGAATCGGTACCAGACATACGACGTCGCCTGGGTCCAGGGCGGCCATTCGACCACGATCGGGAAGAACCTCCTCTGCCCACCGGTCAACATCGGCCCGCTGTCGACGCCGAACTACGCGGCCCTGGCCCAGGCGGCTGTCCACCCGCTCTCCAACGGCATCAAGGTCTTCGCGGGGCAGCGCCGTGACGGCTTCTACGTGGACCTCGGCTCGATCTTCGACCTCGGCAACCTTCGGCCGCTCGAGAACTTCCACTTCGGGGGGCTGTCGGCGGCTCCGGGAGTCGATGCCCTCAAGACCTCGAACGTCCACTCGATCGCCATCCAGCTGCCGAAGACGATGCTGACCCACGATCACCGGAAGCCGACAGACGCGAGCGCGGCGAGCTCGGTGATCGGGATCTACACGTCCGCGAGCCGCCAGAAGGCCCGTGTGCTCGTGGGCGACGACCAGGTCGAGACCGGACCGTGGGTCCAGGTCTCGCGCCTGGGCAACCCGCTCATCAACGAGGTCATCATCCCGATGGCCCACAAGGACAACTGGAACGCGCAGCCGCCGTCGGCCGACAGCCAGTTCAACAAGTACGTCCTCCACCCGGAGCTCGCCGGGCTGCTGCCCGTGCTCTATCCGGGCGTCTTCCCGAACCTGGCGGCCTACTCGAAGCCGCGCGCCGACCTCGACGCGATCCTGATGACGGGGATCCCGACGGGCGTCGTCGGAACCTTCCAGAACTTCACCGGGACGACGCTCGCCGACCAGCTCCGGCTGAACCTCGCGATCCCACCGGCGAGCTCGCCCAATCCCATCGGCCTCGTCGCAGGGGACCCGGCCGGCTTCCCGAACGGCCGGCGGGTGTTCGACGACGTGGTGCTGATCGAGCTCCGGGCGGTGGCCGGCCTGACGATCCCGCTCGTCGATCCCACGTTCAAGCCTGACGGCGCGGTCACCCTCATCACGGACGGCACCGCCCCGGACTCGAACCGATACCTCTCCTTGTTCCCGTACCTCGGCGTCCCGCTCGACGGCTACGACACGCCGTCGTCGTGAGCTGGGCCGGCCACGGGCGGGCCTGACGGCACGCGGCGGGGCGCGGATCGTGGCCGGACACGGCGGGAGGACCGGGACGTGCCACCGGTCTTCCCGCTGCCCGTCTTCAGCCCTTCCGCCAGTCCACGACGCTCACCTCACCCCCGGCGACCGTGACCCTGTCGGGGAGCCCCGCGTCGTCGGTCCAGAGCCGGTACTCGCCGGCCCGAAGGCCCGGGAAGAGACCCGCGAAGACCCTCCGTCCGTCGACCAGGCGCTCGTGGATCGCCGTGTGCGTCCGCGTCGCGTCGGAGCCGATCGGGCTGATCTCGACCTCGGCCTCCGCATACACGGCGTCCGCGTACAGGATCACGGCACCGACATCACCCCCGATGTCGAGCACGGCATCGCCGGCGTTCGGCCCCGGGGGGCCCTCTCCATGGCTCAATCGACACCTCCACGCTCGACGATCTCACGAATCGCGCATCCCGGCTGGCGGCCAGTGACGCCCGCCCAACCAACGGGGTCGCTCCCAGCTCCAGGCAGATCCGCAGCAGGAAGGCAGGCACGTCATGGGCGCACTCTCGCCGGTTCACCTCGTCATCATCCTCGCGATCGCGCTCCTGGTCATCGGGCCCGGGAAGCTGCCCGAGACCGGGGCGGCGCTCGGACGGGCCATCCGCGACTTCCGCCAGGCGGTGGACGGCTCGCACGACGCCGCGGCTCCGGCCAGCACGGCTCCGGTCGGCCCGTCAACGGTCACCGCCTCAACGGCCCCGGCCGGTCCACCTGCCGGTCGCGGAGCGGCGCCGGCGGCGACGGGCACGACGGAACCCATCCTGAGGCACCGTCCGCTCGCGGGCATCGCTTCGCCACCGCACCAGGCGGCCCCGGCGCGTCGCGTCAGTGGGCCTCTGGAACGCCCTCCGTCACGTTCAGGCGATCTTGCGCCGGTAGGCCCTGATGGCGAGCGCATAGGCAATGACGAGGATGCCGACGCACCAGGCGAGGGCGATCCAGATTCCGCCTCCGACCGGCTGCTGCTCGAACAGGGCTCTGATCGTGTTGACGATCGAGGTGACCGGCTGGTTCTCCGCGAAGGCACGCACGGGACCCGGCATGGTTGCGGTGGGCACGAATGCCGAGCTGATGAACGGCAGGAGGATGATCGGATACGAGAAGGCGCCCGCGCCGTCAGTGGACTTCGCCGACAGACCGGCGAGCACCGCGATCCAGGTCAGCGCGAGCGTGAACAGCACGAGGATGCCGGCCACGGCGAGCCATGCCCCCAGTCCTGCCGACGAGCGGAAGCCCATGAGGACTGCCACGAGGATGATGACCCCCACGGAGATCGCGTTGGACACCAGCGAAGTCAGAACGTGCCCCCACAGCACGGAGGAGCGGGCGATCGGCATCGAGTGGAACCTCTCGAAGATGCCGCTCTGCAGGTCGATGAACAGGCGGTAGGCGGTATAGGAGATGCCGCTGGCGATCGCGATGAGCAGGATGCCGGGCAGCAGGTAGTTCACGTAGTTGTCGGTGCCCGCCTGGATGGCGCCGCCGAACACGTAGACGAACAGCAGCATGAAGGCGATCGGCATGATCGTCACCGTGATGATCGTGTCCATGCTGCGCATGACGTGGCGCATGGAACGCCCGACCATCACCCGCGTGTCGCTGAAGAAGTGGGTGTTCATCGGTTCGCCTTCTTGTCACTTCCGACGATCGCCAGGAAGATCTCCTCCAGGGTGGGCTGCCGTTCCACGTATTCGATCTTCGCGGGCGGGACCAGCTTCCTGAGGTCCTCCAAGGTGCCGGACTCGATGATCGTGCCCTGGTGCAGGATCGCGATCCGGTCGGCGAGCTTCTCGGCCTCGTCGAGGTACTGCGTCGTCAGGAACACGGTCGTGCCGCTGTCAGCGAGGTTCTGGACCACCGTCCACACCTCGATGCGGCCCTCCGGGTCGAGGCCGTTGGTCGGCTCGTCGAGGAAGATGATGCGTGGGTCGCCGACGAGGCTCATGGCGATGTCGAGGCGGCGGCGCATGCCGCCCGAGTAGGTCGACACCCGGCGCCGGGCCGCATCGGCGAGGCCGAACCGTTCGAGCAGACCGTCCGCCAGCGTGCCCGCGTTCTTCGCGTGACGGAGCTGGGCGATCATGATCAGGTTCTCTCGCCCGGTCAGGATTTCGTCCACGGCCGCGAATTGACCTGTCAGGCTGATCGACTCCCGCACCCGAGCCGGCTGCGACTGGACGTCGAATCCGTCGACGTGGGTCGTGCCGGCATCCGGCTTGAGCAGGGTGGTGAGAATCCTCACGATCGTGGTCTTGCCGGCGCCGTTGGAGCCGAGCAGCGCGAAGATGCTTCCGCGCGCCACCTCGAAGTCCACACCCTTGAGCACCTGCAATTTCCCAAAGCGCTTCTGCAATCCATGGACCTGGATCGCCGGGTTCTGCGCGTCCATTCGTCGCGTCCCCTACTCGACCGTCACGTCGGACAGGTCTGCCTCGAGACCCTCGAGTCGGGCGCAGGTCAGCGTGTCCATTCGCGCCCATCGAAGGCCACCCGCGCGTGGACCGACGCGCAGCGGTTGGAAGACCGGGGTGACAGCCCGGGATGCGTGCGAGAGACCGAGGCCGTCGCCCGGGCTAGATGTCGAGATCCTCGACGGGTGGCTGCTTGGCTGCGCCGGCGACCATGTCGTAGAGCTGTGGCGGGATCCGCTCGCGGAGCCCCTCGAGGGTCTCGACGACCTCGATCGTCGACTCGGCCGGCCGGGTGCCGTAGCTGATGTTCCCCACGCCCAGGTAGCCTCGCCAGCCGGCAGGCTTGCCCTCGGCGTCGACCGCCGTCCACTCGGCCGACCGATCGATGTGGACGACGTACCTCCCGGTCCGGCTCCGGTAGACGCGGAAGACCTCGTACCGGCTCGACGATGAGTTGGCCCATTCGCCCAGGAGCACGCCGCTGAAGCGCACCTTGCGGCCCGGCTTCGAGCCCACCCGGACCACGATCTCGTCGAAGCCTTCGCGGCGACCCTGCTCGACGTCGACATAGCGACGCAGGGCGCTGGCGATTGCCGACGAGAGGTTGCCGCCCGCAAGCTCCTGCGCACGCTGGAAGATGGCGAGGTCCCCGTCGGAGACATAGATCGTCTTGTTCGGCACGGCGGCATCGTAGCTCCTCGCGGCTGGACGTGTGATACGTAGGCGTATACGTATAGCATGCCCCGGACCGGAACGCAAGCAGGGATGCCGAGCGTTGGGGTGTCGAGGCAGCTCGTAGGCTGTCCAGACGCACGGACGCCCGCCCGTGACCGACGGCCCGATCACCGGGGCCTGCGGCCATCCAATCGACCGCCGCGATGACGTGGATACCAAACGTGCGGGATCGTCGGTCGTCAGGTCGACGAGTCGCCGGCGAACGGTGCCAGGGCCTCCATCGATGGGACGAAGTAGTACCCGCCCGTCACGGCCCGGGTGAATCCGGTCAGTCGGTCGCGAACCTTGCCACCGCTCCCGATCATGCTGTCGAGCATCGCGTCGAGTCGCCGGCGATCCCGGCTGAAGCCGACGAAGATCGTTCCGTGCCGGGTCAGGGTCCCGTAGCCGATGTTGCGGCGGAAGATCCGGCCGAAGCGCTCCTGGTCGGTTCGCGCCACGTGGGACGTCGCCGGCCGCGGGTCCAGCTCGTCCCCCTCGACCTTCCTGCGCCCGATCACCAGCTCCTGCTCGTGGACCGGCAGGGCCTCCCAGGCCTCCGCATCGTGCTCCCATTGCTGCAGCAGGAGCACGCTGCCTCCCTCGCCCGGCGCGCCCGCCGGGATCACGGCCGCAGCGGCGGCCTCCGCCAGCGAGGGGTTCTCCGTCCCGTCGATGAACCCGGTGAGGTCGAGATCGCGGTGGTACGGCCAGCCCACGATCTCGTGGGCCAGCGTGGCGTTCGGCCCCAGTGCCGCGAGGACGCCCCGGGCGAGGTCGAAAACGACGTCGTAGGCAGCTCCCGCCAGCCAGACGACGGCGTCATGCTGCGTCGCCGGGAGGGTGTATCCGTCGTTCCCGACCCGGGGCTCATTGAACCCGCTCAGCTCGCTCGGGCAGCCGCCCGGAGCGACCGAAGACCAGAGCTCGGGGCGAAAGCCGACGACGAGATTGACGCCGCCGATGGTGGTTCGCGGCTCGCGCAGGCCGGCCACGCCCCGGACGAGGGTGGCTGCGTCCACGCCAGGCCGGATGTCGAACTCCAGGTAGGAATGCGACATCGTGCCGAGGGCGAAGATGCCGGTCTGGGGTGTCGCCACCGAGCGAGCATACGGCGGCGATCCCTTCGAATGGAAGCCGGCGGGTCGCGCCGACGCACAGTCCGTGTCACGCCGCCACGGTCGCGGCGACGCGTCAGCTCGTCGGCATCGCTTCAGGTGCTCGAGCCCAACGCGCCGCTCTCGAGCAGGCATTCACGATGCACGAGAGACGCCAGTCACCGCCATGCAGGCCACAACAGGAACAACCTGGGTCGGTAGCCAATTGACCCGCTGGAGACGAAGGGTTTAGGGTGGTCGACGGCCACGCGGAGCGCGGACGGATCGGTACCGAGCAGGGGGGATCACGAGATGGCCACGCGGATCGCCGTGCTCGGTACGGGCAGGATGGGCGCCGCGCTCGCCAGACGGCTGGCCGGCGCGGGCACCGAGCTGACGCTCTGGGACCGTACCGCCGCTCGCGCGACCGCGCTGGGGTTGGGCCGGGTCGCCCCCTCGCCCGCCGAGGCCGCGCGCGAGGCCGAGTTCGTGATCAGCTGCCTGACAGGCCCCGAGGCGGTGCGTGGGACCTACCTCGGGCCAGGTGGTGCCCTCGCCGAGGCGCACGGCCAGCTCTTCATCGAGATGAGCACGGCGGGACCCGATGTCGAGGCCGAGCTCCGGCCCCTGGTCACCGCGGCCGCCTCGCACCTCGTGGATGCGACGATCGTGGGCGCGCCTCTGATCGTCGAGCGCGGCGAGGCCGCGATCCTCATCGGCGGGGACAGCGCCGATGTCGAGCGCGCCAGGCCGATCCTCGAGCACCTCGGCACGGTTCGTCACGTCGGCCGACCCGGCAACGGGGCGCGCCTGAAGCTGGTTGCCAACAGCATGCTCGCCCTCGTCATTTCCGGCGCCGCTGAGCTCCAACAGGCGGGCGAGTCGGCCGGCCTCGATCCGGCCGACGTGTTCTGGATCCTGGTGCGGATGGCGCCGTCCCTCGAGGTGCGTCGGCCCGCCTATGTCGATCGCGAGCTCCAGGCGACGATGTTCGCGCTGCATGACCTGCGCAAGGATCTCGACCTCGCGCTCGAGCTGTTCCACACCGAGGATGCCCCGGTGCCGATGACCGCGCTCGCCCGCGAAGTCGTCGGGCTGGGGCTCATCGACGACTCGGACCATGACATCGGCGCCGTCGTCCGGCTGTACCGTCGGCCGCGGGCCGACTCGGCCGACCGCTGACCCCCGGGGGCAGGTCCGGTTACCAATCGCGAGAGGGGGACGATGAGCGCCGAGCCAGACCGTCGACCGGCCACGCGCCTCGGACGTGTCGTCAGAACGACGGCGGAGGGTGCCGTCAGCGGCGCGGCGGCGCACCGCGAGACCCACCGAAGGACGAACTGGCTGCGGGACGTGATCCTCGGCGGCCAGGACGGCCTCGTCAACATCCTGGGCATCATCCTGGGAGTGATCGCGGGTGGCGGTTCCGAGACCGTCCTGATCGTCGCGGGCTTCGCCGCGGCGATCACCGAGTCCATCTCGATGGGCGCGGTCGGCTACACGTCCTCGATCTCCGAGCGCGACTACTACCTCGCCGAACAGGCCCGTGAGTCAGCCGAGATCACCGCGACGCCCGAGGTGGAGCGCCAGGAGATCCGCGACATCTACGCGACCAAGGGCTTCACGGGCCCGCTGCTCGAGGATGTCGTGTCCACGATCACGGCCAACCGCGAGACGTGGCTGGCCACGATGATGGACGAGGAGCTGCACCTCCAGCCGGTCGAGAACCGGGCCATCCTGCGCGCGGCGATCGTCATCGGGATCGCCACGCTGATCGGGCACCTCATCCCGCTCGTGCCGTTCCTGGTCCTGGACCGGACCACGGCCCTGATCGTGGCCATCGCCCTGAGCGCCCTTGCGCTCTTCGCGGTCGGTGTCTACTCCGCGGTCACGCTCATCGGTGACTGGCGGACGAGTGGCGCGCGCATGGTCGTCATCGGTCTCGGGGCCGCGGTCGATCGGGTTTGCCGTCGGGCGCCTGTTCAACGCTGGGGGGTGAGCCACGGCTGGTCTCGCGACACGGAGCGGCCCGGGGTTCCGCGCGTCCGGCACGTGGCAGCCGCTGGGGAACCCGGTCTTCCGCGCGCTCTGGATCGCCGTGCTCTTCAGCAACATCGGGAACTGGATGGAGACGGTCGGTGCCCAGCGCCAGCATGGTGGCCGCCTGACCGGCGCGGATGCCGCGATCGAGGCACGAGCCGACGCCCTGGCGAGCACGCCATCGATCGTCCACCACTATTTCCCGGCCGACGACGTCCCCTCCGAGGGCAGCGGGCAGGACGAAGCCTTCGAGGACGGGTCGGGCCCGGCGGGCGTCGGCCGCGCGGATGCGCTCCGCTCCAATGATCGGCCGTCGTCTGCATCATCGGACACGGTGGCCTGATCACGCGGATCGGGACGGGCGAGCGCCGCTTCGCGCGCCGACCGCGGGCGTCCAACAGGCCGGCGGCGACCCGCTGGTGCCTCCCCTCCCACGATGCGTCCTTGGACGAGAACAGCTGACGCCTCGCACGCGATCCGCGCAACCCCAGGCCTCTGGACGTGTCACGAGCGCACTCACCGTCCTCGCTCAACCGGCCGTCTGGCTCTCACTGGTCCCCCGTGGTTCCACGGGCCAGGCGACGTACCTCGGCGGCCAGTCGTCGGCGCTCGCCCGCTCGCCGTACAGCGCGTCCTCGACGAGGAGCTCAAAGGCCCGCGCGTTGCCGACGCTCCAGTCCCAGTCGGCCGCCAGCCTCGCCCGCATGACGTGGTCGTCGACCCGACGCACCCGGCCGCGGATGAGGAACTCGTGGGGAACGGCGGGATCGAAGTGGGCGTGGAGCGCGTACCGGCCGTCGCTCTCCAGGTCCCGCAGCTTCGGCGACGGGAGGATGAAGGCATAGAGCCCGTCGTGGACCACACCCACCGAGATCGGGTGGGCTTGTGGAAGGCCGTCACCACGAACGGTGACCAGGAGCGCTTCGCCATGGCCGGTTCGGTAGAGGAGCGCCCTTCCGTTGGCGGCAACGTCAGGCGCGGCAGCCGCAAACTCACCCCAGGTAGCCAACATCGACCTCCTGTCCGTCTGTGATCAGTCAGGCTCCGCGCGTCCGTCGGGTGAGTGACCCGGCCGGCCGGCAGGGAGTCGTCGCGGCACGACCCACCGTCATCTGCCCGGGCGGGAACGCCACCACGGCCTCCGGCTCATAGAGCGCCGCGAGCCCCTCGGCATCGCCGGCGTTCGCAAGCTCGACAAAGAGCCGTGTCAGATCCTCCGGCCTCGTTGCTCGCGCCCGGTCCCCGGTCATCGTCGGCCTCGTCTTTCGTGCTCTACGCCACTCGGCCGGGCCCTCCCCGTCCGGTCGTCCCCATGACAATAGCCAGCCGGTGTAGCCTCGGTTGCACCCGGTGGGCGGCCCGGGCGACGCGATCCGCGTGACGACCGCCACCCCACGTTCGAGGACCAGCCCCGTGCCCACGATCCTGCAGCAGCTTCCGATCGGCGAGCGTGTCGGCATCGCGTTCTCCGGCGGGCTCGACACGAGCGCCGCGCTGCACTGGATGCGCAGCCACGGCGCCATCCCGTACGCCTACACGGCCCACCTCGGGCAGCCGGACGAGGTCGACTACGACTCGATCCCGCGCAAGGCGCTCGCCTACGGCGCGGAGCGGGCCCGCCTCATCGAGTGCCGCCCGCAGCTCGTCGCCGAGGGGATCGCGGCGCTCCAGTCCGGCGCCTTCCA
Organism: uncultured Chloroflexia bacterium; assembly: GCA_963809215.1. Lineage (GTDB taxonomy): Bacteria > Chloroflexota > Limnocylindria > Limnocylindrales > CSP1-4 > CTSoil-043. The sequence continues at coordinate 213,997 of CAWEIJ010000003.1, read as the reverse complement.
CATCGCGACCGCCGGGCAGGCTCTACTTCAACTCCACCCCCCTGGGCCGCGCCGTGACGGGGACGATGCTCGTCGCGGCGATGCAGGAGGATGGCGTCAACATCTGGGGCGACGGCAGCACATACAAGGGCAACGACATCGAGCGGTTCTACCGCTACGGCCTGCTCGTCAACCCGCAGCTGCGGATCTACAAGCCCTGGCTCGACCAGCAGTTCATCGACGAGCTTGGCGGCCGAGCCGAGATGTCGGCGTATCTCGATGGCGCCGGGCTCGAATACAGGATGAGCGCGGACAAGGCGTACTCGACCGACTCGAACATCCTGGGCGCCACCCACGAGGCGAAGGACCTCGAGTTCCTCGACCGGGGCGTCTCGATCGTCGAGCCGATCATGGGCGTCGCATCGTGGCGCGCGGACGTCGAGGTCACGGCGGAGGTCGTGAGGATCCGCTTCGAGGACGGTGAGCCGGTCGCGCTCAACGCCCGGACGTTCGAGACCCCGCTGGCGCTGTTCATGGAGGCGAACGCGATCGGCGGCCGTCACGGACTGGGAATATCCGACCAGATCGAGAACCGGATCATCGAGGCCAAGAGCCGCGGCATCTACGAGGCTCCGGGCATGGCGCTCCTCCACATCGCCTATGAGCGGCTGGTCACCGGCATCCACAACGAAGACACCATCGACCAGTACCGCAGCAACGGGCGGCGCCTCGGACGGCTTCTCTACCAGGGCCGCTGGTTCGATCCGCAGGCGCTGATGCTCCGCGAGACGGCCCAGCGGTGGGTGGCCCGGCCGATCACGGGCGAGGTCTCCATCGAGCTGCGACGCGGCAACGACTACTCGATCCTCGACACGACGAGCCCGAACCTGACCTACCACCCCGAGCGCCTGACCATGGAGAAGGGCGACGAGGTCTTCTTCACGCCGCAGGACCGGATCGGCCAGCTGACGATGCGCAACCTCGACATCGCCGACACGCGCGACAAGATCCGCGTCTACCACCAGGTCGGGCTGATGGGCACGACGCCGCACGAGGGTCTGCCACTGCTACCCGCAGCTGCGCCCGAGCCCGGGCCATCCGGAGACGCTCCGTAACGGCGGCCGGCCCTCGGGTGCCGCCCGCCATACGCGGCTTCGAGAAGCCCACGAGTGCCATCGAAGGAACGCGTAGGATGGCGGCGGACCTCGATCGGCGCCCCGGCCGGATGAGCCATCACGACAGGTGCCACCCATGGTCGAGCGAGCCCTTCCCTCGGCTCTCCGGATCCTCGTCGTGGACGACCACGAGGTTGTTCGCGGGGGACTCGTGGCGCTGCTCGAGCGACGGGCAGCGTTCTCGGTCGTCGCCCAGGTGGGCAGCGTCGCCGAGGCGATCGAGGCGGCCCGCACCTATCGACCCGATCTCGTGATCATGGACATCCGCCTGCCCGACGGCTCGGGCATCGAGGCGACCCGCGAGATCCGGGCCGAGAACCCGGCCACCCGGGTCATCATGCTCACGAGCTACCCCGACGAGGAGGCGGTGTTCGCCGCGATCATCGCCGGCGCCAGCGGCTACCTGCTCAAGCAGATCCGCGGACGCGACCTGATCGCCGCCCTCGAGGCCGTCGGGCGCGGCGAGTCCCTCCTCGACCCCGCGGTGACCGAGAAGGTCCTCGAGCGCATCCGCCGGATCGCCACGGGCGGATACGTCGATGAGCTGGCCCAGCTGACCACGAATGAACGGAAGATCCTCGCGCTCGTCGCGGAGGGGCAGACGAACAAGGAGATCGCGGCCCAGGTCTTCCTCTCCGACAAGACGGTCAAGAACTACGTCAGCTCCATCCTCGCCAAGCTCAACCTGCAACGCCGGGCGCAGGCCGCCGCCTACGTGGCCCGCCACCGCCTTCCCGGCGACGAGTAGGGCAGCGGGGAAAGCTCCAGCGGCACGCGTGAGAGCGGGGCGGGCCCGGCTGCGCCCACTGTCGGAAGCGGGCCTGGACGGGCTGATCCGCTGGGCGCGCCCGGCCGATCAGGTGCGCCTGCCGCTGCGCGTCAGCGCACGCCAGGCGAACAGGATGATGATCGCCCCGACCGCGGCGATCACGATGCTCTCGATGCCGACCCCGGTCACGTCGCCCTTGTGGAGCACCGCCTGGGCGAGGTAGCCGCCGACGACCGCCCCGTTGGTGCCGAGGATGACCGTGCCGATAGCCCCTCGCTGGCGCCGACGACGAGGTTCGCCAGAAACCCCGCGATGGCGGCGAGCACGATCCAGCTGATGATGCTCATCGTGCCCTCCAGTCCTGGCGTCACCCGCGCCGTGGCTGTCGCGGGACGCGTCCGGGGCCACGGACGCAGGTCGTGCCGCCGCGGGCAACAGGCGGAACCCACGGGCGGCGTTCGAGCATTCGTGCCTGCCCTTCCCGTTGGCTGGGGGCGGGGGCGCACGCGGAGAACCCGGGGCTCGTCGGATTCGTGCTCAGCGGCGCATGGTAGGATGGCCCTCCGCGCCGACATAGCTCAGCGGTAGAGCAGCTGTTTCGTAAACAGCAGGTCCTCGGTTCAAATCCGAGTGTCGGCTCCAGTCCCCCCTCGTGAAACCGCCCTCTCCGGGCATCCCTGCTGTCCGCCAGGACACGCGGTTTGCCGCGATGTAGCGCCAGATACTCCGTCAGATACGTCCAGCGCGATGCCACCGACGGAACCACGGCGCGCCGCGATGGTCAGCGATCACCCGACTTTCTCGCTGTTTGTTGGACCCTTGGAGCCCGCGAGGTTCGGACTGGTCCGAGCGACGACCGTGATGTAGCCGCCGCTCGGCACGACCAGGCTCCTGGTACCGAATCCCGATGTGCCGCGGTTCACGCCTGGGGCGATCGCGTCGGTGAGCGTCACCGGCGTCAGCGGGACCGAGATCAGGAATGGCCCGCTCGTCGCAGCGGTCCGGACGGGATTGCTCGTAGCAGAGAGCGTGTAGGAGCTCGAGGAGCCCCGATCGATGGAACAGCCGGAGAAGGCCGCGTAGCCATTCACGACGCGCAGGCCCGTGCCGCCGGCGCAGGAAAGCGTACCGCCGGCCGGGTTGGTCGCGATCGCGAGGTAGACGATCGTCGTGCTATCGCGGGTGACCACCTGGTTCGACGGGTTCTCGACCGCCACCACCGGTTGCTGCGACCATGCACCCCCGGCCGTCCCACCGCCCGGCTGGGTCGTGAAGACGAGCCGGTCGCTGCTCGTGATGCTGAACGTTGCGCTCGTGGCGCTCGCCAGGCCACCGCTCGTGGCGACGAGCGTGTAGCCGACGGCGACAGTGCTGATGGAGAGCGCGGCGAAGGTGGCCACCCCGGCGGAGGCGGCCATCGTGGCGGTGCCGCTAAGGGTGCCGGCACCCGGGTTCGCGAGGATCGCGACCGTCACGCTGGCCGAACTCGACGTCACGACGTTCCCGTTGGCGTCCTCGACCCTCACGGTCACGGCCGGGCTGATGGTGGCGCCTGCCAACGTGTTGGTGGGCTGGACCCCGAAGACGAGCTTGGCCGCAGGCCCCACGACGGTGAACGGCGCGCTTGTCGCGGACCTCAGGCTGCCGTCCGTGGCCCTGAGCGTGTATCCGATGCCGGGGTGGTTGATGACGAGCGTGCCGAAGGTGGCCACCCCGGCGGAGACGGCCACGGTGACCGGGCCGCTCAAGCTGCTGCTGCCCGGGTTCGACCCAATCGACAGCGTGACCGAGCTCGAGTCACCGCTGACCACGTTCCCGCCCGCGTCCTCGACCTTGACGGTCACGGCCGGGCTGATGGTGGCGCCCGCCATGGTGTTGGTGGGCTGGACCCCGAAGACGAGCTTGGCAGCGGGATGGGCTGCGGCCGCGGATGCCGGGAGCAAAGCGACCATGAGCAATGCCCCGCCGATGACTCCGGCGACACGGCGCCGTGAACTGCCAACCATCTATTCATCTCCTCTGGCGCGTCCAGGCGGAACAGCGCGGGCGAAATCCGAGCGACGGATCGGCGACCCCGAGACAGCGGGGTACACGGACGGGGCGTCGTCCCAGTGTGTGGTCTTGGTCCAGCCGCGTCATGACCGGCCGTCATGCGGCCCGCCCCCCGGGTCTCGGGTACCTGACGCGTTCAGACGCTCGAGACACTCGGGGCCGGCGCTACGACGGCGCTCAGCGGGTCGGCCGTGTCCTGCGCCGACGGCATGTGATCGCCCCGCGTCGTCCGGCGGTAGGACGGAGCCCAGGAGAACACAGTGCCTGGCGGATCCACTGGGTCGTGTCCCTAGGGTTCGTGTAACAGCGGATCTGGCCGGCATGGAAACGGCCACCGCGTCATCCTCGCGTCGTTGGAGTAGCAGCCGACGACACGAGAACACCACGATGGCCGACGACAGCATGTCCCTGCTCGAGACCCTGCGCAAGGTGAGCGCCGACGGTGACGTCGACGTCCTGCGCGAGGGCGTCCGCCTCCTCGCCGCGGCGATCATGGAGGCCGAGGTGAGCGAGCTCACCGGGCTGCCCAAGGGCGAGCGGGATCCCGAACGCCGCCTCACCGACCGCAACGGCTATCGCGAGCGCGCTGGGACACCCGGGTGGGCAGCATCGAGCTCGCCGTCCCGCGCGTGCGCGACGGCTCGTACTTCCCCTCCCTGCTCGAGCCGCGCCGGCGGGCCGAGCGGGCCCTGCTCGCGGTCGTCCAGGAGGCATACGTGTCGGGCGTCAGCACGCGCCGGGTGGACGACCTCGTGCGGACGCTGGGGATCGAGGAAATCAGCCGCAGCGCCTCAAGCCCGGAAGATATGAATACATGGGCGTCCTGCCTCCGAAGACAAGCCTGGTCTTGACGCTCATGGCGCTGAAGACGGATCAGCGGCGCGCGGCCAAACCGGAGATGACCGATCGTCATGACATTCGGCGCCTGCACAACACAATGGATCCCGTGGCATCCGTGGAAGGAGAATCTCGTGAGTAGCAACGCGCCGCCGCTGGCTACCTCGACCGGCGACTTTGCGGCCGGTGAGCGCACCGAGGCAGAGACACCGGAGGAAGTCCGGGAGGGGGGGCTTGAGGGCGACTTCGCGGCCGGTGAGCGAACCGTCGCGTTGACGCCGGATGAGCTCTCAAAGGAGAGTCTCCACGGCGACTTCGCCGGTGGCGAGAGGACTGAGCCGCTGACGCCGGAGGAGGAGATCCCAGGGACCTTCGCCGACACCGACGTCTAGTCCGCGTCGCCGAGCCCGACTTCGTGCCTCCGGCCGCCGGTGGCATCAATCTGTACCGTTCTACGACCTACCGGGGGCTCCGGGATGTTCCCGGTGACGAGGGCTATTCATCCGCGACAAAGGCACGATCCCTACCAAGGCACCGCGCCAGTAATCACCAAACCCGAACGCGCGATCTCTCCCTATCCGTCACGCCGACCCGCTCGCGCATGACCTTTCAGTCGGGGTCCCTCCCCGGAGCACTCACCTGGCACCCCCGGGACGGCCGGCTCCCAACGCCCATCGCTCTGCAGTTGAAGGGACGACGATGCAAGTCGGGCTGATCGGCCTGGGCAGGATGGGCGCCACCATGTCGCGCCGCTGGCTGCGCGCGGCCACAGCGTGGTCGGGTATGCCCGCCACGCCGAAACGGTGGATGGGCTGCTCGCCGACAAGGCGCTTTCGGCCGGCGCCACCTCGCTCGTGGACCTGGTTGGACAGCTCTCCTCCCCGAGGGTGCTTTGGCTGATGGTTCCGGCCGCGGCCGTGGACGCCACCCTCGACGAGCTCGTGCCGCTGCTGGCTCGCGACGACGTGATCGTGGACGGCGGCAACTCGTACTACGTCGACGACATTCGGCGGTCGAAGGCGCTCGCCGATCGGGGCCTCCAGTACCTCGACTGCGGGACCAGCGGCGGCGTGGCCGGCCTGGACCGCGGCTACTGCCTGATGATCGGCGGCCCGACCGATGCCGTGGAGCGCCTCGACCCGATCTTCCGGGCGCTGGCGCCAGGCGTCGGCGTCGCGCCCCGGACGCCCGGCCGGACGGGCGATCCCGACTCCGCCGAGAACGGCTACCTGCACTGTGGCGCGAGCGGCGCCGGCCACTTCGTGAAGATGGTCCACAACGGCATCGAGTACGGCTTGATGGCCGCCTACGCCGAGGGCCTCAACATCCTCAACCACGCCGGGCGCCGGGCGGCAGGATCGCGAGATCAGCGCCGAGGTCACGCCGCTGCGCGACCCGGAGCCGCTACCAGTACGAGATCGACCTCGCCGCCGTGACCGAGGTCTGGCGGCGCGGCAGCGTGGTCGCGTCGTGGCTGCTCGACCTGGCCGCGTCGGCGTTCCTGCGCAGCAGCGACCTCTCGGACTTTGCGGGCCGCGTGTCCGACTCGGGTGAGGGACGCTGGACCAGCATCGCCGCGATCGACGTCGGCGCGCCGGCACCGGTCCTCACGACTGCGCTCTACGAACGCTTCACGTCCCGGGGCGACGCGGACTTCGCCGGCCGGGTCCTCTCGGCCATGCGCCTCGGTTTCGGCGGCCACGAGGAACCGAAAGCCTAGCCGGGCGAACAGCGTCGTGCGGGCGCAAGGGAGGCTGAGATCGCGCACCACCGACGAGAGCGGCCGGGACAGGAGCGATCGACGGAGCATGACCGGAAGACACGGTCATACGAGGAGACGACGGGCAATCCGTATCACCTCTCGAAGGCGGCGCGGATGGTCGTGGGCGCGCTGGCCGTGGTCGTCGTCATCGCGCTGACGGGGCTCTTCGTCGGCGGCTTCATCCATTGGTAGGCCGGAACACTGGGCATTGGTCGCCCCTCGGCTGAGGAGCAGGGGCCACCGCCCTCGAAAGGAGCCCCTGCGATGTCCGGTCCCCATGCCACCGGTGTCTGGATGTCCGCCGACGTCGCCTCGGTGGTGCGCTGGAGCGGCGACGTCGTCCTGCGCCACCGGATCGAGTCCACGGTCCCCGGCAGGCACCGCTCGACCGGACGGCCCCCCACTGGAAACCACGCGGGGAGCGCAGGTGCCTCTTCGGGCGGCCACGCCCGCTGACAGGCGACCCGGCGACACAAAGCGTCGGTCTACGATGCCCGCATGTCCGGGAGCGCCCCACCCCCCGTCCTGTTCCTCTTCGTCGCGTTCCTCGCGGCGATGCCGCTCGTCGCGTTCGTGTCGGGCAGGCTTCGGCTGCCTTACACCGTCGCGCTCGTCCTCGTGGGACTGCTGGTCTCGGCCCTGCCCATCCAGGACAAGGTCCAGGTATCACCGGAGCTCGTCGTCACGGTGCTCCTGCCGGGCCTCGTCTTCGAGGCCGCGTATCGTCTCGACGGGAGTGAGCTCCGACGGACGTTCGGGGGCGTGGCGCTCCTCGCGGTTCCAGGCGTCCTGATCACCGCGGCGGTCGTCGCGTTCGTGCTCCACGCGGCGACGGGACTGCCGGTCAACGAGGCGTTCCTCGTCGGCGCGATCGTCTCGGCCACCGACCCGGTCGCCGTCGTCAGCACGATGCGCCGGCTCGACGCGCCGAAGCGCCTCGTGACGCTCGTCGATGCGGAAAGTCTCTTCAACGACGGCACTGCCGCCCTCGCGTTCCTCGTTGCCGTCGCAGCGCTGGGATCCAATCCGCCGACCCTCGGCGACAGCGCGGTTCGGTTCGCGATGGCGCTGCTCGCGAGCGTCGTGATCGGCGGCGTCTCCGGGTTCCTCATCTCCCGTGCGCTCAGGACGACGAGCGACCACCTCATCGAGCTCACGCTCACGGTCCTCGCTGCGTACGGAACGTACCTGGTCGCAGACATCGTGCACGCATCGGGGATCATCGCGAGCGTCGTGGCCGGGATCGTCCTCGGCTCGTATGGCAGGCGGCGCAGCATCAGCCCGCGCGCCCTCGACGAGATCGATGTCGTGTGGGAGTTCCTCGCATTCATCCTGACGGGCGCGGCGTTCCTGCTCATCGGCATCGCGATCCCGCTCCCGGCGCTGGCCGCGGCGGCCGTCTCGATCGTCTGGGGCGTGGTTGCCGTGCTTGCCGGACGCGCGATCGTGATCTACGCGCTGCTCGGCGGCGCCGCGCGCCTCGAACGCCGGATCGGGCTGGTCCCGTCGTTGCCGCTCTCATGGCTCCACGTCATGAACTGGACCGGCCTGCGCGGTGCCGTGGCTGCCGCGCTCGCCCTCTCGATCCCGGAGGGAACGGCAGATCGCGAGCTGCTGCAGGGCATCGTGTTCGGGGTGGTCCTCTTCACGTTGCTGGTCCAGGGGACGACGGCCGGACCGGTGCTGCGCTGGGCGGGCGTGGGCGCAGATGAGCACGTCGAAGAGGACGGGCGACCCCAGGAGTAGCGGCTCCCCGCCGCAGGCAGGTTGCTCCCGGCCGGCCTGGCGCCGGGGCTCGAACGGGACGGCCGTCCACGGACGCGAGCGCCCGCCGACCGTCACGGGGCGGCGACGTCCCGGCGGGCGACGGCCACGAGGCCGATGGCCGTCAGGATGGCCGAGGGGAGCGCAAGCGCTGCATAGCGCCAGCCGTCGGTCGCCTGCTCGAGCGGGTTGCCGCCGAACGCCCAATCCCACGGGGAGAGGTGTCGCCACGGAGCGAGCACGCTGCTCAGCGGGAAGAGCGCGACCACGATGCACCCGGTGAACGCGAGCCCGATCCCCACGCCCATGACCAGCGAGGGACGGCCGCGGATGCCCGCGACCGCCACCGCGAGGCTGCCGTGGAACACGCCCAGCAGGGTCGCGAGCGCGATCGTCGAGAGGAGATACCCGGCGTCGATGTCGAGGCCGACCAGCCCATCAGCCGCGATCTGGACGACCGCGACGACGGCGCCCATCGCCCCCACGGCCAGGAGCGCCGCGACGGCCCGGCCCAGGACGACCCGCCGGCGGTCGACCGGCTGGGCAAGGTAGATCTCGAGGCGGCCGCTTGCCTCCTGGCCCGCCGTCTGGCCGTTCACGATGGCCACCGCCGCGATCGCCAGGAGCAACGGGACGAAGAAGTCGTAGAGATTGCCTCGGAGGAAGCCCGCCGGCGTGCCGAAATCCTGGAGCCCGAAGGCCTGCACGAGGCCCGTCGGCAGCTGGTCGATCGCCTGCGAGATCCCCGAGGAGCCCCGAAACGCGGGCCAGAAGGCCACCGTTCCGGCGACAAGGCTGGCCAGCCCCACAGACCACCAGATCGTGGCGCGGAGCACGGCGCGCAGTGGTCCCGCGACCAGCTCGAGCGATCCCGCGTTCATCCAGCCGTTCCCGCGTACAGATCGAGGAAGGCTTCCTCGAGATCCGGCTCCTCGACCAGCATGGAGGTGACACGCTGTCCCGCCAGCAGGCCCAGGAGCGGCTGGATCGAGCCGGACAGGGTTGCCGTGAAGCGCTGGCCGTCCACGATCGGGTCGACGACCCCTGGAAGCGCTTCGAGCTCGACTGTCGGGGGGACATTCTCGAACCAGACCTCGATCCGCTGGCGCGCACGGCCCCGCAGCTCGCCGACGGTGCCCTCGGCGACGACCCGGCCGGCCCGCAGGACCGCCACGCGATCCGCGGCGCGCTGGACCTCGCTCAGCGAATGTGAGGAGAGGAAGACGGTCGCGCCGGCCGCGCGCGCCTCCCGGACCATCTCGAGGAACTCGTGCTGCATGAGCGGGTCGAGACCGTTCGTTGGCTCGTCGAGGACCAGCAGCTCCGCGTCGGCGACGAACGCAAGCAGCAGGGCGACCTTGCGGCGGTTGCCCGTCGACAGGTCGCGGAGGGGCCGCCGAAGGTCGAGCCGGAGGCGCTCGGCAAGGCGATCCCGGCGGGCCGGATCGAAGCCTCCCCGCAATCGGCCGATGCTCGCCACCAGCTCGGCGCCGGTGATCCGCTCGGGGAGCCGCAGCTCACCGGGAACATAGGCAAGGCGGCGCCGGAGCGCCACGCCGTCGCGCCACGCGTCGAGCCCGAATGCGCTCACGCGGCCGGCGGTCGGCCGGAGCAGTCCCAGCAGGCAGCGGATCGTCGTGCTCTTGCCCGACCCGTTCGGCCCCAGGAAGCCGTAGACATCCCCGCGGCCCACCTCGAGCGCGATCCCCCGAACGGCCTCCACCTTGCCGTAGCGCTTGACGAGGCCGTCGATGACGACGAGCGGGTCCGAGGGGCTCATCCGGCCGGGACCTCCGGGCGGGACCGATCCACCGGGACGGGGAGGCGCGGGATCGCTGCCGTCATCGCCGGAGCGGCGGCGGAGCGCAACGGACGGCAGCGTGGATCGAGGCCCATCGTGTTCAGGTGGCCGGCCGGACCGCGGAGGCCGCTGCTCCCGGCTCGGGAGCGAGCTCCGCGAGGAGGCTCTCCACGGCCGGCCGCGCGGCCGGCGCGGCGAAGATGGAGGCAAGGTCGCCCGACTGGAGCACGAAATCGCCGCGAGGGACGAGGAGCGCCCCGTCACGTTCGATCGCGACGAGGACCGCTTCGCGCGGCCACGGAATCTCGGAGACCTGCCGCCCGGCAAGCGCCGACCCGTGCGCGATCTCGGTCTCGATGATCACGCCGCCCGCGCCGAGCCCGCGCACCTGGCGGATGTTGCCGCGCAGCGCGGTCCGGTAGGCCGCCATGGCGTCCTGGACCGAGAGGATGCCCACGAGGCGGCCGCTCGTCACGACGGGCGCCCACGACCGGTGATGGTCCGCGAGCGAGCCGAGGGCATCGTCGAGCCCGTCGTCTGCCGCGAGGATCGGATCGCGCAGGAAGCCCGACGTCCCGACGTGCCCGCCTCCCGGCGCCAACCAGAGCTTGTCCAGGTCGACCATGCCGAGGACCGAGCCGTCCCGTGCCACGACCGGCGCTCCCGGCACGCCTGCCGCCTCCATCTTCGCGCAGGCCACGGCGGCCACCTCGTCGACACCGACAACGACGCGGGCCTGCCGGGCAGCGTCGCCGACGGGAACGGACGCCAGCAGCGGCATCGCGAACCGGAACCGGTGGGCCGGCGAATCGGAACGCGATTCCAGCTGGTTCCTGTACATGCTCGGGCGCCCGACGACGAACGTCGCGAGGCCCACGGCCACCATCGCAGGGGCGAGCATGGAGAGGTTCCCGGTCATCTCGGCAACCATGAGCATGACCGCGAGCGGGGCGTGGGCGACGCTTCCGAACAGCGCCATCATCGCGACGATCACGAATGGGGCGGGGCTGGCGGGGATCGCCGGCGCAAACGGCTCGAGCAGGCGCCAGATGCCGGCGCCGAGCAGGCCGCCGATCACCATGCCCGGCCCGAAGACGCCGCCCGAGCCGCCCGAGCCGATGGACAGGGAGGTCGAGAGGATCTTCGCGAACGGCAGGGCCAGGATCATCCAGAGCGGGATCGCCAGGAGCGACTGCGCGTCGAGCCCCGCCTGCACGAAGCCGTAGCCCGTGCCGAGCGCGCCGGGGATGACCAGCCCCAGGCAGCCGACCATGAGCCCCGCAATCGCCGGCCGCAGCGAACGCGGCATCGTCCAGGTCCCGAACCAGTCCGTCAGGCCGTAGAAGCCCCGGATGTACAGGAGGCCGACCAGCCCGCAGGCGATGCCGATCATGGCGTACCAGCCGAGCTGGACCGGGTTCGAGAAGCCGTAGAGGGCCTGGGTCCCGAAGATCGGGCTGAAGCCCTCGACGGCCCCGAAGATCGAGTAGGCCACGATCGTCGCGATGAACGACGGGAACAGCGCGTCCGACTCGATGTCGTCGCGGTACAGCAGCTCGGCCCCGAGGATCGCGCCGCCGAGCGGCGCCCGGAAGATCGCGCCGATGCCCGCCGCCATGCCCACCGCGACGGCGATCCGGGCGTCCCGCGCCTCGAGATCGAGGAGGCGGCTCAGGAATGACCCGAATCCCGCGCTGATCTGGGCGGTGGGCCCTTCCCTGCCGCCCGAGCCCCCGGAACCGATCGTGATCGCGGACGCGACGAGCTTGACCAGCGGGATCCGGGCCCGGATGCCGCGCGGAGCGTGGTGAAACGCCCCGATCGCAGCGTCCGTGCCGTGCCCTTCGGCTTCGGGCGCGAATCGGAACACGATGATCCCCGAGATGAGCCCGCCCATCCCCACGACGAGCGGGATCGCCCACGGTCGAAGCGCGTCGGTGATCGGGGCGCCACCTTCGCCGGCCGGTGTCGGGGGCGTATATCCGGCGAGGACACCCAGGAAGAAATGGGAGGCCACGTCCAGCGCGGTGTAGAAGAGGATGGCGCCGAGCCCGCCGACGACGCCGATGCCGGCGCCGAGGACGACCCACCTCCGGAGATAGCTGGCCGTGCGGATGCGGCGTCGAACCCAGCGCAAGCCGGCTTCCGCCCGGCGCCGGATGGCCGCCGTCATGCGAACGGCTCGAGGTCGTTGGCGATCGCCCGGAGCCCCGCTTCGAGGTCGAGCCCATCCGACGCGGACAGCCTCGCCGCGATGTCACGGATGGCTGCCCGCCGGTGGTCGAGGATCGCCGCACGAACACCTCGGCCGCGGCCGGTGAGGCGGGCGCGGGTGGCGCGCCGGTCCAGCTCGTCAGGCGCAAGTGCCGTGAGCCCGCGCCGCTCGAGCCTCCGGAGCAGGCGGCTCGTTGCCGGTAGCGTCACCCCGACCCGTGCCGCCACCTCCCCGATCCGCGCACCATCTTCACCCTGCCCGAGCACGAGGAGCGCCCGCCACTGCGGGAAGGTCAGCTCGAAGCCGGTGTCGGCCTGGGCCAGCGCCCGCGTCGTGAGGCCCACCGCGCCCACGACGATTCTCTCGAGATCGGCGGCGATCATGGTGCCGATCTCGAGGCTGGCAGGAGCGACGCGGTCGGTCGGCGCGTGGCTGGTCATCTGCGACCATCATAGACGACTACATGCCAGGTGGCTATCATTCGGCGCTCCCGGGCAAGCGGCGGCGCTCGAGTGGCGGCGGGCCTTGTGACGCGCGGCCGTTCGGCTCGAGCGGTCGCTGGCGCTCGACGCGCGACCTGGTCCGCAGGGTCGCGCCTTACCAACAGCTGCAAGCGGGTCGAGGCGAATGCCCGCGAGGCGATCGTGATCGCCGGCGTGGAGGCCGAGGTACGCCACGTCACCGACTACCGCGAGATCGCGGCCCACGGGATCCTTCGACCCCAGGCCTGATCATCGACGGCGTCGTCCGGAGCTACGGGCGAATCCCGTCGGCCGGCGACATCGCCGGCTGGCTCGCCGAGCCCGGGTAGCTATCCGCGGCGACCCGGACGCCACCGCCCGGCGGGCGAGCTCGACGAAGGGCCGGATGCGCATGACCAGCTGCATGTAGGTCGCCCGGAACGCGGCGAGCTTCGCCTCGTCCGTCCCCTCGACCTCGGCGGGGTCGTCGAGGCCCCAATGGAGCGAGTTGTGCTCGCCGGGGAAGACCGGGCAGGCCTGGCGTGCCCGGTCGCAGACGGTGATCACGTAGTCCCACCGCTCGTCGAGGAACTCGGTCACCGACTTCGACCGCGCCGCCGACCAGTCGATCCCCCGCTCGGCGAGCACCCGCACCGTGTACGGGTTGACGCCATGCGGCTCGGTCCCCGCCGAGTGCGCCTCGAACTCGGCACCGCCGATCTGTCCGAGGAGCGCCTCGGCAAGCTGGCTGCGGGCCGAGTTGCCGGTGCAGACGAAGAGAACGCGGATGGGTCCGCCGGGCATCGAGGTGGCCTCCTTCGGGTAACGGGTTCGCCCAACGGCGCGAACCGTCTCATCGAGATCGCTGAGCTCCGCGTCGAGCCGGTCGAGCTCGACCCGCTGGCGCTCGATCGCGGCGCGCTGCTCGGCGATCAGCGGTGCGAGGCCGGCGTCGATGTCGCCTCGTTCGAGACACAGCCGGGCGAGCCTTCCGGCGTCCGATGGTCCCAGTCCGAGCCGTCGGAGCGCGACGACGAGCCGCAGCCGGCCGAGATCATCCGCGTCGTACGTGCGATAGCCGTTTCGCTCCCGCGTGGCCGATGGCAGGACGCCCGTCTCCTCGTAGAAACGGACGGCGGAGGGTGCAATGCCCGCTTCCCGCGCCAGCTCGGAGACCTTCATGCCGGGACCGTACACCTTCAAGTTGGTTGAAGGTCAACCGGGTCTCCGTTGCGGGTGCTCGGTGAGGCTCTTGACCCCAGCCGCCGGAGGCGTGTGCCGAGCAGGACGCCGGTCGGTCGGGGCGTTTCGGCGGACCCTGCGGTCCGCTGCCAAGGGTCAGTCTCGACCGTCGTTGCCTGGACCACCGTGGCAAGCCGGGCTGGCGTTCCTCACCCGGCCCTGCCAGGTCGGCTCGGTCAGGGAGGCTGATCGAGGCCGGTACGGCCGCAGGCCTGGTGGCGTTGGATAGCGGAGGCCGGAGGCGAGGAGCTCGACGAGCGAATCCGCCGACAGCGGCCGCGAGAGGAAGAAGCCCTGGGCAAGGCGACAGCGAAGCTCCTGGAGCTTGCGGAGCTGCTCCTCGGTCTCGACGCCCTCCGCGGTGACGGTGAGGCCGAGGGCGCGGGCGAAGCCGAGGGTCGCGCTGACCAGGGCGCTCTTGCCACGACCGGGTGCGAGGCCCTGCACGAACGATCGGTCGATCTTGAGCCCGTCGACCGGCAGGCGGTCGAGGTAGCTGAGCGAGGAGTATCCGGTCCCGAAGTCGTCGACGGCGATGTGGACGCCCGTCGCCCGGAGCGCGCGCAGCGTCCCGACGGCAGCCGTCTCGTCGGCGAGGAGGACGCTCTCGGTGACCTCGAGCGTGAGGTGCTCGGGAGCGAGCCCGGACTTCGTCAGGATCCCAGCCACCTCCGCGACGAACCGCGGCTCGGCGAGCTCGCGTGCTGACGTGTTCACCGAGATCGCGAAGTCCGTCAGGCGGGTCTCCTGCTGCCAGCGGCGGGCCTGCCGGCAGGCCTCGGCAAGGACCCACCGTCCGATCGGCACGATGTCCCCCGTCTCCTCGGCGAGCGGGATGAACTCGTCGGGGCCGATCGGCGGGCTCGGCCGGTCCCACCGGAGCAGCGCCTCGGCCCCGATGATCTGGCCGGTCGCGAGGGCGACGATCGGCTGGTAGACGAGTCGGAACTCGCCGGCGGAGAGCGCCTGGCGGAGCTCTCCCTCGAGCTCGAGGCGCACCAGCTGGCGGGCGTGCATGGCCGGCTCGAAGAGCGCGAGGCGACCACGCGCGGTGGCTTTTGCCTGGTACATCGCCGTGTCGGCATTGCGGAGCAGGTCGACCGCGCTGGCGCCCGGCTCGCCACGGTCCACGGCGGCACCGATGCTCGCGCGAACCGAGACCTCTCGCCCCGGCAGGGCGAGCGGTTGGGCCAGCGCCGCGATCACGCGCTCGGCGGCGGCGACGGCCTCCGCGTCTCCCTCGACGTCCTCGAGCAGGATGGCGAACTCATCGCCGCCGAGACGGGCGATCGTGTCGGTTGCCCGCATGCAGCTCCGGAGGCGGGTCCCGACGGCAGCCAGGACCTCGTCCCCTGCCGCATGGCCGAGGCTGTCGTTGACGAGCTTGAAGCCGTCGAGGTCCAGGAACAGGACCGCGACGCCCTTCCTCGTCCGGACCCGCCGGGCCAGTGCGTGATTGACCCGGTCACTGAACAGGCGGCGGTTCGGGAGGCCCGTGAGCGGGTCGGTCACGGCCGCCTCGATGAGCCGGTCGTGGATCGAGGCGTTCTCGATGGCGATCGCGACATGGTTCGTGAAGAGACGCACGAGCTCGAGGTCGTCTGCCTCGAACTCGCGGTTTGCGCGGTACAGGCTGAGCGCGCCGATGACGCCTTCGGAGGTGCGGATCGGGGCGACGATCATCGACTCGGGCTCGACGGGCGTGCCGGGGATCTGGATCGCGCGCGGATCGCTGGTGACGTCGTTGATGATCTCGGCCTCGCCCCGCTCGATGACGTCGCCGGTGATCCCTGCGCCGAGCGCGGGTCGGGTCGCGAGGATCTGTTCGGCGTACTCGTCCCGGGCGAGCGCGGGGACCAGGCAGCCGGCGGCGCGGTCGACGAGGTAGATCGTCAGCGTGTCGTGCGGAACGACGTCGGCCAGCGTGTCGGCGATCGCCTCGAAGACGACGCCGCCTTCGCGGTGGAGGAGGAGCCGCTCGGTGATCGCCAGCAGCTGCCGCTGGCTTGCGAGGCGGCGTTCGAGCGCGCCGCTCCGCCGCTCCAGCTCCTCGACCTGGCGCGCGTTGACGATGGCAACGGACGCCTGGGCGCCGACGATCTGGGCAAGGCGCAGGTCGGTCGCGTCGAACGCTCCGCGGCCGAGGCGGAAGAGCTCGATCACGCCGAGCAGGCGATCCTCGTAGCGCAACGGCACCACGATCATCGATTCGTCGATGTCGGCAGTCCCCGGGATACGGCGCGTCCGCGGATCGTGGGCCGCGTCGTTGACGATCTCGGCCACACCCGTGGCCGCGATGTGGCCGCCGAGTCCCTCGCCGAGGCGCAGCCGGACGAGGTCGGGCGTATGGCGCGCGTAGTGGTCGACCTTGAAGGCGAGCTTGATCGGCTCGAGGGTCACCCCGTCGTCGGCCAGCAGGTAGAAGCGCAACCCGTGCCAGTCGATGACCGACTCGATCTGGCTCGCAACGGCCTCTGCCACGGCCGAGACGGCGCGGGAGCGGTTCAGCTCGCGGGAGAGCGCTTCGATCCGCTCGAGCTGCCGGCTCCAGCGGATCGTCTCGCGCACGAGCTGCGCGTTGTGAAGGGCGAGGCCGGCCTGTTTCGCGATCGCCCCGAGGCGCCCGAGGTCGTTGGTCGGGACCGCACCGGGCGCGAATCCGGCGAGCGCCAGGACGCCCCAGGTCTGGTCGCCGAACCGGATCGGGACGCACGCCAGGGAACGGATCCCGAACTGGCGGATCGGTTCGCTCTGGTAGGCGGGGTCCGCGTCGAGATCCTCGATGACACAGGGCTCGTCGCGCCGGAGGGCGATGAGCAGCGGGGAGGTCGGCTCGAGCGCAAATCGGGCGCCCGTCGGGACGCCAAGCTCGTCGCTCTCGACGAGGGTGACGAGCTCATCGCCCTGGAGGCGCATCAACCCGACGATGTCCACGTGGTAGATCTGGCGAAGTCGAGACTCGAGGTACCGGGCGATCTCGCCAGGTTCGGCGAATGTCGCAAGCTCGTCTGACATCTCGCCCCAGCCGTCGCCAGGGAACGAGCCGGGATGGGCCCGCGGTGCGGTCGGCTGGACGTCCCGGGCCGGCGCGGAATCGTCGGGGGCCTGCGAGAGAAGCACGCGCTCGAGATATGCATCGAGCGACGAGCTCTTGAAGCGCCAGGTTCGGCCGACCTTGACGGCCGGGACCTTGCGGCCCTGCGCGAGCCGGTACATCGTCCGGGTCGGGATCGCCAGGTGATGGGCGGCAGCCTCGATCCCGATCCAGCGATCCGCGGAGTCGACCGGTCCCGGGTTCCCGGGCGGGAGCCCCGCCGGGTCTTGACGCTCGGCCACGCAGCCCTCCGACTTGCCCGTTGCTGCCTTTTGTTGCGCAAACGTACCCGCGCGGTGTCGCTCGGACCATGGGACGGCTGGACGCGAGCGGCCGTCGATAGTCCTGTCGACCGCCGCCGCGCATGGAATCGCGTGGTGCGAACGCCTGAAACGGGGGTTCTCGCGGCTGGGGCCGGCGCGTCGGGCGGCACGGCTGGTATCGCGGGCCGAGATATGTCGACGACACCGTCGACCCCGCGCGGTAGACTCGCCGGCCTGAAGCTCCGGGCTGAGCACCTCCTTCATGGCGCGACCGGGGCCTCGAATTGCCAGGCCGCGATTGGGGCTGGCAGGGGGTTGCCCGATGAGTGGATCGGACCAGGACCACGTGGGTTCCTTCGCGGAGGGCGAGCGGACCCTTCCGCACACGGCGGCTGACGACGAGCCGGGCCACTTCAGCGAGGGGCAGGAGACCGGGCACGCCGCCCACCTCCGGATGGGATCGTTCGCTGACACGTCCTGCCCGGGGTGCGTCGCAATCGAGAACGCGCACGCCGAGCATGTCCGGAAGGGCACGTTCGCCGACAGCACCTGCCCGAAGTGCCAGGCGATGCCCGCGGGGTAGGCAGCCCTCCAGGCCGGCCCGCTCGAAGGTGCGGACGCAGGTCTTCGCGGAGGATCTCGAGAGCCATCCCGGTGCGCTGACGGTGGCCGGTCTGGGCTGACCATTCGACTCCGGGATCCCGCATCGTCCACGGTCCGTCGATGCTGCCTGGCGTCGCCATGTCCGTGGACGAGGCCAGGGATCCGGACCAATCCGGCTGATGGACTCGACATGATTGCTTCACACGGACAGCGACGCCCGCGGCGCCGGTTGCGACGCTCCTTCGGGTTCGCGCGCTCCTTGCGGACTGCCTTCTGGCCGTGGCGGCTGGGCTCCGGTGCCGATGTCCTCGCGGCAGCCTCTACTCCTGGGCCGAGGTCGGCACCAATCGTGCGTCGTCGATCGACAGGAGGTTGCCGTCCGGGTCCCGGAACCAGGCGACCTTCTCCGGCCCGAAGTTGGCGATCCCGTGGACCGTCGTGATGCCTGGCATGTCGTATTCCTCGAACACGACGCCCATGCTGCGGAGCTCTGCGACGATCGCCTCGATGTCGTCGACGCCGCTGAATGTGCCCAGCGTATGGCCGGCCTTGCCGGCGGCTTCGGTCTCGTAGGTGCCGAACAGCGTGTCGCCGGCGCGGTAGATGATCTCCCGCTCCTGGATCCTGATCGGCGTGACGCCGAGGATGTCTTCGTAGAATCTGCGGGCGGCTGCAACGCTCCTTACCGGAATGTTGGCGCCGAAGCGAACGTCACCAAGCACGATTGCCCTCCGCCTGCCATTGTTCGGACAGCAGTGTTGCTTCTTCCTGCCCGCCCGGCAAGCCTCCGGCCGTCACGGTGTCCTGCCGTCACGGCCACCGTCGGCAGGACGCGCCGACTTCGCCGCAAGGCATCACGAACCTCTTCGTGGTGCGGTATCCCTCAACAGCCATCAGACGTGCTGCCGCACCGGCCGACCGGCGGGGGATCAACACGAGAAGTCCCCTTGGTGCCGCATTCAGTTCTGGCTGAGCAGCTCGCGAATCACCTGCTCGGATCCCGAATAGTCGCCCTCGCCGAAGTGGACGTGGCGGATGTGGCCGTTCCGATCGACGAAGTAGAAGGCCGGCCAGTACTGGTTGGCGTAGGCGTTCCACGTCGCGTAGTCGGGATCGAACGCGACGGGGAAGGTGACACCGTCACTCGCGACCGCGTTGCGCACGTTGCCGAGGTCCCGCTCGAAGGAGAGCTCGGGGGTGTGAACGCCGACGACGACCAGGCCGGCCGCGGCATAGCGCGCATACCACGCCTTCACGTAGGGCTGCACGTCGATGCAGTTGATGCAGTCGAACGTCCAGAAGTGGACGAGCACGACCTTGCCCCGCAGCGAGGCGAGCGTGAGGGGTTGGCTGTTGATCCAGGCGGTGATGCCGCGGAGCTCGGGCGCGGGGCCTCGATCCTCGAGTGGCACCGAGGCGGGCAGGCTCGCGGCGATCGGCGCAGGCAGGGTCGCCGCGCCGAGCGCGGCACTCCCACCGGCGGCGGCGCCTTGCGCATCGGATCCTGAGGTCATCGGGCCCGGCACCTCCTGTTCCGATGGACCCTGGGCCAAGGCGTTGAGGGTCGCGGTCCAGCCGTCGGGCAGGACGGTCGCGACGGCGTCCTCCAGCCGGACGTCGTATTGGGCGACGACGGCCAGGCTCACGACGATCATCAGCGCCCCGAATACCCGCTGGAAACGAGCCCGCCGCCTGGGGCTCCCTGCGGCCCGGACCGCACGGCGACCGAGCGTCGCGATCGCGAAGAGCGGCAGAGAGGCGCCGGCGACGTAGGCACTGGCGATGGCGACGGTCTGGAGCGTCGGGCCGCTCGTCGACGCGACGGCGAGGACCGAGGCCATGAGCGGGCCGACGCACGGGGCCCACACGAGGCCCACCGCCGCGCCGATCACCATCCCTCCGGCCAGCCCGGTCGACTCGGCTGCAACGGGCGGCGACCCGAACGCGCCGAGCCGGGATAGCCGGCTCGCCAATCGGTCGCCGATTGCCGGGAAGGCGAGGCACGCCCCGAAGAAGCCCAGTGCCAGCGCGGAGGCACCTCGGAGCAGGCTCGTCGAGAAGCCGGCCGCGGCGAACGCCGACGCCAGCACGACAGACAGCACCACGAACGTCCCGCCGAACCCGATCGCGACCCCGAGCGCCCGGCGGCGTCCTCCGAGCGTTCCGGCGCCGAGCACGAGCGGCACGATCGGCAGGGTGCAGGGGGCCAGGATCGTCAGGAGTCCGGCGACGAACGCGAACGCGAGGACGAGAAGCATCCGGGACGACGCCTACGCTCGTCGCTGCCGCATCAAGCCGGGAGGCGACCCGTTGTCACGGCGATGGGCTGGCTTCCATCATCCCGCTCGGCGATGGGCTGGCTTCCATCATCCCGCTCGGCGATGGGCTGGCTTCCATCATCCCGCTCGGCGATGGGCTGGCTTCCATCATCCCGCTCGGCGATGGGCTGGCCTCCATCATCCCGCTCGGCGATGGGCTGGCCTCCATCATCCCGCTCGGCGATGGTGATGGCGATGGCGATGGCGAGGCGCCCTGGGTGCAGGCTGCGAGCACGAAGCCAAGGGTGACCACGAGGGCTGCGCACCGCGGGATCGAGGATCGAGGCACGGATCGGACTCCCATACGGGGGGGAAGGTGGGCGAACCCTAGACGCCGACTGTGACAACTCGATAACGGCGAGTCACGTCCCCGCACCGAACCTGATTGGTCGCGCCCAGGATGGCGAGGTGCCCGGCACGCTGCGCCACTCCGCCTGGACCGCCGAGTGGCCACGGACCAGCCAACGGGTTCGTGGGCAGGGAGACGACCGGGCGACCACCGACAACTGGCCCGGTGGTCGGCCCGATCGCCATTCCGAGAACCGCTCCGCGGGTCAGCCGGAAGCGGCGGCTTGGCGCCGCCGCTTCCGAACCGGGAGGTGCCGGACGACTACGAGGCGGCCAGGCCGCCCGAGCCGGCCGGCAGGCCGGTCGTGCTTCCGATCGGGGTCAGGCTTCCGCCCGAGCCGATCCGGAACGCATCGATCGCGCTGCCGCCCACGTCCACCACGTAGAGGAAGCGCCCGTCACCGCTCACCACCGCATCGAGGAGCGGCGCCGTGGAGGAGCCGGCCGCGGTGGCGTTGGCGAGCGTGAGGCTGCCATCGGCGGCGATGGCGTACGAGGAGATCCGGGCAGGGCTGTGGGCATCGATCGTGAACGCATAGCGGCCGTCAGGCGTGAGGGCCACCCAGCAGGCCGCCTGCTGACCATTCGCGATGGAGGCCGAGATCACGCTCGGCACGCCGTTGCGCGAGACGGCGTAGGAAGAGAGCGCGCTTCCGGCTGCCTCCGTGACGAACAGCCGGCCGCGACCGTCGAAGGCAAAGCCGTACGGGGCGGCTCCTGCCGAGGCATGGACGCTCGGCGGGCCCGCGATGCCCAGGAAGCCGACGCGGTAGGTGACGAGCTCACCGGCGCCCTTCTCGGTGACCACGAGCACACCGCCGTCGGGGCTGAAGGCGATCTCCTCGGGCGAGGTGCCGGCCGCGCTCAGAGGCTGTGCCGACCCGGGAAGGGCGACGAGGTGCCCGCCGAACCGGGCGAAGCCCGCGATGTTGCCGCTGCCCCCCGCATCGAGCACGTACAGGAGCGGGCCATGGAGCGTGACGCTGATCGGGCTCGTGCCCCCGGATGCGACACGGTCGGCGAGGTGCAGGCCACCGTCGGGCCCGACGGCGAAGAGCGCCACATCGTTGCTGCCGGCATCGACAGCCGCCAGCCACCGACGATCGGCGCTGAGCGTCACCGCTCCCTGGGATCCGAGACCGGCGCCCGTGCCAAGGCCGCCAGTGCTGAAGGTTCCGCGCAGGCTCAGGCTGCCGTCGGCCGCCGGCGCATAGGCAAGGACGGCATTGCCAGTCGCCGAGTTGGTCATCGTGTAGACGGCGCCGACGCCATCGAAATCGTGCGCGGCCACGGTCGCGGGAACGCTGAATGAAAGTAGGGCGGCCAGGAGTCCGATTCCTGCCATCAATCTCCGACGCATCTCGGCCGATCTCCTCGAGCTGGCCCGGGGACGCCCCGGGATCGGCCGGAGCGTGGTCCCTCGTGATGACGCCGGCACGACAGGCCCGTGACGGATCGATGACGGCGACGACCAGGAATGTGCGGGCATCCTTCGCTCGGACCCGGGCGCTGGCTCCCCATGCCGGTCGGATCGGCTCGTGGGCGCGCCGGTCCTCGCCGACACGAGCCTCCAGGCCGCTTCGCGTGGGTGCGGTGCGCCCGCGCTCCGGCCACCGGACGGTGGTAGCGTCGCGGGATGAACGCTCGAGCCTTCGACGCCCTGATCTTCGACATGGACGGGGTGCTGTGCGACTCGGAGCCGTACTGGGCTGCCGCGGTGATCGAGATGCTCCGACGCCGGTACGGGCTCGCGGTCGTGCGCGAGGAGTTCCTGCCCTTCGTCGGAGCGGGCGACGACCGGTTCATCAGCGGGTCGGCCGAGCTTCACGGCGTCACGGCAGATCTCGCGATCGATCGGGCCCTCGCCTACGACCTCTACGTCGAGGAGATCAGGGGCACCATGCCGCCGATCCGCGGCGTCCGCGAGTTCCTGTCCGACGCGCGACGTGCCGGCCTCCTCCTGGCGGTCGCGACAGGTTCCGGTCGCCCGAAGCTGGACGCCAATCTCGCGGCGATCGGGGTTCCAGAGCGGACCTTCGACGTCGTCGTCTCGGCGGAGCAGATCGCCAGGAAGAAGCCCGACCCGGAGACGTTCCAGCGCGCGATCGATGGGCTCGGGATCGCGGCCGCGCGCTGCCTCGTCGTCGAGGACGCCCGCAACGGCGTGCTCGCGGGCCGCGCGGCAGGGTGCGAGGTGCTCGGCGTCACGTCGTCGATGCCGGCGTCGGTGCTGCGTGCCGCTGGTGCGTTCGCGACCGCCGAGGACTTCACGACGGTGCCGGACTCGGTTCGGAGGGCCCTCGGCATCAGCTGATCGTCCGCCGGTGATCGGCGCGGCCGCGACGATGCCCTGGTCGGGACGAGCGGCCGAGCGTCGTCGACCACGCCTCGTGGCGGGCACCCCGGCACGCCGCGATTCCCCGGACGCTCCGCCGGCCGATACTGCGCGAATGCACGCTCCGGCCTTCACGTCGAGCCGCCGACGCCTGACTGCACTCCGGTTGGTCGCCCAGCACGTGGGCGGACCGGGTCTCTCCACGCCCGTCGAGGCCGTCCGATGGATGCTGGCCATGCAGGCCCAGGACTTCCCCGGCGTCAAGTGGTCGATCGGCGTCCGCCAGCCCGGCGCGACCGAGGTCGCCGTCGAGGCGGCCTGCGACGCCGGCGAGATCGTGCGCTCCTGGCCCCTGCGCGGCACGCTTCATCTGGTCGCCGCCGAGGACCTCGGGTGGCTGCTGGCGCTCACGGCACCCCGGATGCTCGCCTCGGCCGCCGGACGCCGGGCCTCGCTCGGGATCACGGAGCACGACGTGGAGAACGCCCGCGAGGTCGCCCGGTCAGCCCTGGCCGGCCGTCGTGCCCTGACGCGCGACGCGCTCCTTGCCGCCTTCGAGGCAGCCGGCGTCAGCACGGCCGGCCAGCGCGGATACCACACCCTGTGGTACCTCGCCGCGACCGGCACGCTCGTCCTCGGAGGAACCGAAGGCCGGCAGCAGACGTTCGCCCTTCTCGACGACTGGGTTCCGCGGCCACGAAGGCTCGATCGCGAGGAGGCACTGGGCGAGCTCGCGCTGCGCTACTTCCGGAGTCATGGACCGGCCGTCGCCGCGGACCTGGCCCGGTGGGCCGGCCTGACCATGCGTGACGTGCGACGCGGGATCGCGACATGCGGGGCACAGCTGACCACCGTCGAGATCGACGGGGTGACCTACCACCTCGCACCCGAGACCATGGCCGTGGCGACGCCGGCACCTCGCGTGCACCTCCTGCCGGGCTTCGACGAGTACCTCCTGGGCTACGCGGATCGAACGGCGGCCCTGGCGCCCGAGCACAGGGACGCGATCGTCCCGGGAGGGAACGGGATGTTCAAGCCCACGATCGTCGTGGATGGCGAGGTCGTGGGCACCTGGAGGCGGACGATCCGGGCGCGCGAGGCAGTCGTCGAGGCGATCCCGTTCGCACGCCTGCCCGCCGCGGTGCACACGGAGCTCGCACGAGCCGCCGAGGCCTATGGCGCGTTCTTGGGCCGACCGGTGCGGCTGGCGGGGTTCGAGATCCCGTGACCGGGCTCGCGGCCCAGGCCGGAAGGACATCGAGCGGTGACTGACGCAATCCGCGAGCTGGCGGCGCTCGGCCGGACACGCGCGGACCGGGCGCTTCTTGAACGCGTCCTCGGGCAGCTGGACGCCCGGCACCACCTCGAAGCGAAGATCTCGGTCGAGCCGCACCTGGCGGCGATCATCGCGGAGTTCGTGACCCGCCTCGCCGACGCGTTCGGCCCGTTGTCGGCGATCCGGGGACAGGCCATCCTCGACATCGCCTGCGGATCCAACTCCAGCCGGTCACCTGTCACGGGCCTCCAGACGTCCGAGTTCGAGCCGTGGATGTGCCGGATGCTCCTGGCGCTCGGGGCACATCCCGTCGGGATCGACATCGGCGACCTTGCCGGCGAGGCGTTCGAGCATCATGGGGTCGACCTTGGCGTCCCGGGCGCCATGGACTTCCTCCCGTCCGGAACGTTCGACGCAATCCACGAAAGCCGGCTCTTCGGCTCACCCGAGTTCCGGGCGGCGCACGGGCCGTCCACCGAGCGCATCCGTCGCGAGATCCACCGACAGGAGCGGCGGCTCCTGCGGCCGGGCGGGATCCTGATCCACAGCGATGGGCGGCCCGGGCGGCCCGGCCCGCGGCCGACGTTCGATGCCCCGCGCACGTCGGGGCGCATCACGGCCGATTAGCGCTCGCCCCTACCCTGCCCAGAGGTAGCCGCCGTCCACGTAGAGCGTCTGGCCCGTGATGAACGATGCCTTGTCGCCCAGGAGGAAGGCGATCACGCCGGCGACGTCCTCCACCCGGGCGAGCCTGCCGAACGGGACGTGCTCCAGGACGCTCAGGTCGATCGTGCCCGCGGCCACCTGGTCGCGGATCAGCGGGGTGTCCGTCCACGAGGGCGCCACGGCGTTCACGCGGATCGGCCGGTCCGCCCATTCGACCGCGAGGATCCGGGTGACGCCGACCACGCCGTGCTTCGCGGCCGAGTAGGCGACGCGTCCCGGCAGGGCCCGCACGGAGAAGACCGACGCGAGGTTGACGATCGCGGCGCCGGGCGCAAGGTGCGGATAGGCAGCCTGGCAGGCGTAGAAGGTCCCGCTCAGGTCGACGTCGATGACCCGCCTCCAGTCCTCGATCGCGAGCTCGGCTGCGGGTCCGGTCCGGTTGATCCCCGCGCTGTTCACGAGCCCGTGAAGGGGGCCGAACCGCTCCGCGACGTCGGCGAACGCCCGTCGCAGCTCCTCGGGCTGGCTGACGTCGACCTTCAGGAAGTCGCAGCCGAGCCCGTCGGCGACCTCCTGCCCGGCGGGATCAGCGTCGAAGATCGCGCAACGCCAGTCTCCCGCGAGCAGCTCCCGGACGGTCCCGAGCCCGATCCCCTTCGCGCCACCGGTGACCACGGCCGTCTTCATCGGCCAGCGGCTCCGTCCGGCGCGCCGCTCTCGGACTGCCCGCTCCCAGCCCGGACCGGCGGCCGCGTCGACACGAGAACCTTGATGTCCGAGCCATCGGATGGCGGGGCGGCGAAGCCTTCCTCGACCACCCGCTCCAGGGAGATCCGCCGCGTGATCAGGGGGCGGACGTCGACGCGCCCGGTCGCAATGAGGCGGACCGCGACCGGGAGATCCTCGTCGTAGTGGTGCTGGACGCTCCCGATGACGGTCCGTTCGCCCTCGACGATCGGCCAGGTGCTGACCGGGATCGGGGCGCCGATGACCGCGAGCAGGACGATCCTCCCGCCCTTCCGCGTCGAGGAGATCGAATCCTCGATCGCCTGGGCGCGCCCGCCGCACTCGATCGCCACGTCGGCGCCGAGGCCCCCGGTCAGGTCGCGCACCGCATCGAGCCACGCGGGTTCGCGACTGTCGATCGCCGCGTCCGCGCCGAGCCGCCGCCCAAGGTCGAGCCGGGCGGGGCGATGCCCGAGGAGGATCGTGGTCGTCGCGCCCGCCGCCCGGGCGACCTGGAGCGTGATGAGGCCGACCGCGCCGTCGCCGATGATCGCGACCGAATCGCCGAGGCGGATGCCCGACGCTCGAACCGCCCGGACGGCCACCTCGGTCGTCTCGATGAGCGCGGCCTCGTCGTCACCGATCGAATCGGGAAGCCGGACGCAGGTCCGACCCGGAACCTTGACGTACTCCGCGAGACCGCCGTCGCCGTGGAAGCCGATCGCGGCCCACGAGACGCACAGCGCGTACTGGTGGCGGCGGCAATACCAGCATTCGCCGCAGAAGAGGCAGATCTCCGGTGCAACGCGGTCGCCAATGGCGAGCCCTTCGACGCCCGGCCCGATCGCCACCACCTCGCCGGCGAACTCATGCCCCAGCGTGACCGGGGCCTGCTGGCCGGTGAGCGCGTTCGGGTGGTCGACGGGGATGACGACGGGGCCGTCGCGGTACTCCTCGAGGTCGGTCCCGCAGATGCCGCACCAGCTCACGCGAAGAAGAATCTCCCCGGGGCCGACGGCCGGGATGGCGACGTCGTCGATCCGGACATCGCCGCGACCGTGCCACCGTGCGGCGCGCATCGTGCCGGTCATCCGGCGGTCCCTTCCTGTCGGCGTGCACGGGTGGCCGACCCCGCGTCGATCACCGGCACCTCGTTCGTAGTCTGCGGCAATCCGGAGGCGGCGTCGTCACCATGCCGCGCGGTGGACGGGACGGACCGGCCATGGGCCCGTCCTGGCGAACGTCGGCCGTGGCTTCCGGCGACCGTGCCCGGGCGCGATACTCGTCGTCGCCGCCGAGCGGCGGGATGGGAGGGTCGGCCGATGACGGTGAGCGTCGGGCAGGCGACGCTGGAGCTCGTGGCGGACGCGCGGGCAACGCTCGGCGAGGGCCCCGTCTGGGACGAGACCCGGGGCGTCCTGTGGTGGGTGGACGTCACCGCGGGGCTGGTCCGGCGGTTCGACCCCAGGACCGGCGAAGACCGTGCGATGGACGTCGGATCGCCGGTCGGGTCGGTGGTCCTTCGGCGCGACGGGACGCTCCTCGCAGCCCTCGCCGGCGGGATCGCGGCCCTCGAGCCGGGCACGGGGAGGCTGGAGACGATCGTCAGGCTCGACTCGGAGGGGGGCCGCATCCGCTGCAACGATGGCAAGTGCGACGAGGCCGGCCGCTTCTGGGTGGGCCGGATGGCGCTCGATGCCGCGCCGGGAGCCGGCCTGCTGCTGCGCGTCGATGCGGACCTCACCGTCTCGACGCACCTCTCGGGCCTCGCGATCCCGAACGGCCTCGGCTGGAGTCCCGACGGCCGCAGGATGTACTTCATCGACTCCACCTGGCGAGAGGTCCGGGCCTTCGCGTACGACCCGCGGACAGGGACGATGGGTGACGGCCGCGTCCTGGTCGGCTTCCCAGGCGACGGCAGCGTGCCCGACGGCATGACCGTGGACGAGGCGGGGCACCTCTGGGTCGCCCGCTGGGGCGGGAGCTGCGTCCAACGGATCGCGCCCGACGGTTCGGTCGGCGAGCGCGTCGAGCTTCCCGTCACCCGCGTCACGAGCTGCACCTTCGGCGGCCGCGACCTGGGCGACCTCTACATCACCACGGCTCGCGACGATGACGCCGACCCCGCCCCTGAGCCGGCCGGCGGTGCCCTCTTCCGCTGCCGGCCGGGCGTCCGCGGCACGCCCCCGGCGCTCTTCGCCGGCTGAGAGCCGGAGGCTCGGCGCCGGCACGGCGCTGGTCGCGGAGACTCAGCCGTCCTCGGGCACGACGGGCAGCCCGGCGGCGGACCACGCCTCGAACCCGCCGACGACGTCGCCGACGCTCGCGAACCCGAGGTCGTGCAGGGTCGCCGCGGCGAGGCTGGACGAGAAGCCGTGGGCGCAGATGAGGATGACCGGGCGCGCCGGGTCGGACAGCGCGGGGTCGTCGTAGCCGGAGCTCGGGTCCAGCCGCCAGAACAGGACGGAAAGTGGGACGTGGACCGAGCCCGGGATCATGCCCGTCCGGCGACGGTCGTCGCTACAGCGCGTGTCAACGAGGAGCGCCCCGTCCGACGCGGCGCGGTACGCGGCTTCCGGCGCAAGACGCTCGATCCGACCGCGCGCTTCCGCGAGCAGCCCATCGATGGTCCGTCGTTCGCTCATCGCCCCTCCCGGCCAGGTGTCCCGACGACGCCGGGTGACCCTGCCTCGCCACCGCTGGCGTCGGCCGCGCGCCCGGGGTCGGTTCGCGCAGGGTCGAACCGTAGACGATCGACGCCGGCACCCGGCAGTCTCGGACCATTCCTCGGTCCAGTCGGCGCTCGTCGACGGCGGCCGGAAACCCGCCAGTGGTCCGGCGGTCGCTCCTACCGGGCGGGCAGGGTCGTCCCGGCGAGGACCTGGTGGAGGACGAACTGGCCGTCGGTCGCGGGGTTCAGCAGGTTCGGCTGGCCGTGGTCGAGCACGACGATCGGGGAGAGCCGGACCTGCGCCAGGCGGGTCCCGACGAACGTGAGGGACGTGATGATCCCCTCCTCCGTCTGGCGGCTCCAGTCCTGGTCGAACCAGAAGTTGCCCTGGCTGGAGCCGACGTACCGATACGACGATCCCACCTTCGCGATCGAGAGCGCCCCGGCCCAGTGGAAGTCCGCGCCGACGACGTGGTCCACCCCTGCCGCGACCAGCGTCTTCACGAGGCCGAGCTGGAACGCCGTGAACGTCGCCCGGTACTCGGCGGAGCTCCATTGCGGGAGGGCGATCACCACCTGCGCTCCCTGGGCGCGCGCCGTGGCGACGGCGGTCGCGACGTTCGCCGGGGTCAGCGCTGCGACGCCGGCCGACGACCGTGTCGCGTACGCCGATCCACCGATCGCGTCGAACCCCACGAAGCCGAAGACGATGCCGCCGGCGTTGACGACCGCCGGCCGGAGCGCCTCGCCGAGCGTGCGTCCGCCGCCCGTCGGCTGGATCCCGCTGGCACGGAACAGGTCGGCGGTCTCGCCGACGGCCGCGAGGCCCGCGTTGGTGTTGTGGTCGGCCGCGATCGTCGCGACGTCGAAGCCCATCTTCGCCATCGCCGGCGCGGCCCGCGGGTCGATCGAGAAGACCGTTCCGCTATCGTGCTGGACGAAGTTGTGGGTCATCGCGCACTCGAAGTCGCTGACGGCCACGTCGGCGTTCCTGATGAGGTCCCGGACGGCGCCCGCATTCCCCGAGCGGACGGCGTCGACCACGGTCCAGCCGAAGGCCGGGTCCCAGTGGGTGCCCGTATAGCGCGCCGTCCCGCCTGCCGCGAGCCAGTCCCAGCCGCGGCCAAGGACGTTGGTCTGGTGGCTGACGCCGCGGTCCGGACAGTTGACGCCGGTGGTCACGACGACGCGGACGTCGCCGCCGTTCCAGCGGCTCCATGCCGCGGGCCATGCCGCGGGCGTGGCGATGGCGAGCGGGTACGGGGCGTTCCGGGCCGGCTTCTCGCCGAAGAGGTCCGCTCCGTCGAGGGCGACGGCCTTGACCCGCGGCGTCACGAGCGCCGGCGGGATGAGCGCGAGCCGGGTGTTCCCAGGGCCCAGGGCGGCGGTGACCTGGTCCGCCGCCACGCACGCCGGGGCTGGCCCGGCGGACGTGCCCAGCGCCGCGGCGATCGCGGCCTCCGCCCCGCAGGGCACGACGAGGGTCCCGGCCGCAAGGCGCGCCGCGAGCGCCGGGCGCGTGATTGCCGTCACTCTGTAGTTGTCGAACGCGCTCACGACGGCGAGCGGCACCGTGACGGCGCCCGGTCCCGTCGATGGGCCCGGGCTTGCGCCGGCGGCGGGCGATCCGGCCGCGGACGACGCGGGCGATCCTGCCACCGCGCCGCCGGGAGACGCGAAGGAGCCTGTCGCCGCGGAGGCGCCCACCGCGGTCGGGATGCCGCCGGTCCCCGCGCCGACCGCCGACGCGCCGCCCGACCGCGCGCCGCCCACAGGCGCTGCGTCGAGGCCGCCCACCGCGGTCGGGATGCCGCCGGTCCCCGCGCCGCCGGGAGCAGGGGATGTCGCCGGCGTTCCCTGGGCGGGCCCGATCACGATGGCGGCGCCGAGCAGGACCGCCACGCCCGCCAGCGCGAGGCCGGCCGCGAGCCGGGGCGGCCGCCCCCGTCGACGGCGGCGATCCGGCGACGCTGCTCCGGGATCACGCATGCCGGCCACTATCGCGCACCGGTCAAGGACGAGCCGGCGTCCCGCGCACGCTGTCGGGGTCTGGAGCCCGCTCCCAGCGGCCGATGCTCGCGACGATCCCCGGAAGGTACCGCCGGCGGTAGACGAGCAGGCCGAGCGCGACGACGGTGTAGACCGCCGAGAACGCGAGCCGGACGTCCGTGGTCGGGAACGGGAACTGCACGATGAAGAGGCCGAAGATCGCGACCGCCTCCCAGAGGCCGAACCGTCGGTCGGCGAGGACGGCGAACGCCAGCAGCGCCTGGGCGCTGGTGAGCAGGAACTCCTCGGTCTGGCGGTCGTCGAGCGGGAGCGCGGCGCCCCCGCCACCGCCCACCGAGTAGGCCACCCAGAGGCTGCCGACCAGCAACGTCCACTGGTTGACCTTCGCGGAGAGGAGCATGCCCAGGCCGTCGGCGGCGTGGAGACGCCAGGCAAAGATCGTCGCGACGATCAGCTCGGGGGCCTCCGACGAGAGCGGCGCCAGCCACTGGACGAGCAGGAACTGGTCGATCCCGAGGTTCGCCCCGGTCGTGACCAGCCCGTCGGCGAACGGCTTGGCCGCCATCACCACGATCGCCGCCGCCGCGAGGAGCAGGCTCGTCACGAGGACGCGCCGGGAACGTCGAGGGAGGGACGCGATATCCGCCGCGACGCCGATGAGCTCCGGCTCGCCGCGGCGCTCGCGGGTGACGCGCCAGAGGTAGGCAACGAAGAGCGCAAGGAGCACGACCGCGTCGTACCACGCGATCGACCGGGTCAACGGGATGACGAAGGCATAGGCGCTTGCGATCGCGAGGAACGCGAGCTCGACCCGATTGTGCGTGGGGAGAACAACCGCTGGAATGCGCTGGCGCCCCGCGACGTGCTCGCGCGCCGCAGCGGCACCTGGACCGGGCGAGCCCGGACCCGGCCGCGGCGCGCTCGCCGGATGGCCCTGCACGGGGAGACCCGCCGGCGGCTGAGTCGCCGACCCGGCCACCCTGCCATCGTCGGCCGCCGCGCCATCCTGGTCGGCGCCGCCGTCCGGACGACGTCGCCGCATCGCCCAGAACGCGACGAACGCGACCAGGGGCCATCCGATGCCGATGAGGAGCCGGTTCGAGCCGGTCATGTTGGCCGCCGCGTACTGCACGTAGCTCGGGTCGCCGCCGCCCGTGTACGAGAAGTACAGGTCGACTGCGTACTCGGGCAGGACGGCGATCAGGGCAAGGATCGCGATCGCAAGGCTTCCCGAGATGTCCACCTGGGCCGCCTCGGCTGCCCAGGAGAGCAGGACGGCTGACGCCACGACGCCCGCCCCGAAGACGAGCACGGTCAGCTCCGCGGACAGGACCGTCCCCGACAGCCGGACCAGGATCGAGGGAACGGCGACGCCCGTCGTGATTCCGAGCCGGATCCACATCCCCGGGCTGGAACGTCCGACGGCAGGCGACTGCATCCGGACAGGGTACGGGCGTGACGCCGCCGGCGCGCGAGGCGGGCGGCCCGGTCGATCGATGCACGCACGCACGGCGCGGTGCAGGCCCTCGTCGGTGCGCGGCGCGCGTCTGTGCCGGTTCACTGACCGCGCCCGCGCCCGTGCTGTTCACGTCGGAACGGGGGCCGCAAGGTGCCCTGCAAGTCGGGCGGCCTACGATCGATCGCGTGGAAGACACATGACCGAGCCGGGACAGGTCACCCGCGGCATCGACGAGGACGAGAGCGTCGCCACCTTCGAGTGGCACGACCTCCACCTCCACGTCATCACCCGCGAACCGGTCTCCGCGGACCAGCTCCGGACGATCGAGCGGATGGCACGGAAAGTCTCGAGCGTCGGGGCATTCGCGGACCTGCTCGGCATGGTCCTGGGGCGTCACGTGCGGATCAGGACCGAGCGCCCCTCGGCGGACGTGAGGCTCGAGGTCGGGTCCTAGCTCCCGCCGGCCGGGTCGAACCGGTGTCGGTCAGGGGCCCGGAGCCGCCGCCCGCTTCGGCAGGGGCGTGGCCGGCTGCCTCGCGGCCAGCCGCTCGCGGGCCTGCCTGAACCAGATCCCCAGGTAGTCCTGCTCCAGCGTCCCGCCCGGCTTCAGCTCCGCCACGCCCTCGTCCGTGAGGCCGACCTGCATGAGGTCGGCCTGGACCTGCGCCTCGACCTCGCTCCACGCGACGCAGTCGAGCATCTGATCGGGCGAGAGCCCGGCGACCGGCCCGGACGTGGTCTCGGGCGTGGCCGCGAGGCAGTACGAGTCGAGGGACCGAAGGGCGTTGAAGAGCGCCTGGGCCACGTCCGCGGTCCTCTGGAAGCCGAGCGCGTAGAGCTCCATGACCGCGTCCTCGATCTCGGTCGTCTTCCGGACCTCCGGCAGGGCCTGGTACGGGCGACCCGCCAGCTCCTGCCGGCGCACCACGTGGGCCTGCACCTCGCGGGTGTGCCGTGCGGCCCTGGCGGCGATCAGGCTCCGCAGGGCGCGCTGGCGGTCGATGAGGGACTGCCGCCGGGCGTCCGCGCGGGCAGCCTCCGCCTCCGCCCGGGCCGCCTCGGCCTGGGCGCGGGCCGCAGTCGCGGCGATGGAGGCCGCGTCGCGGAACGCCCTCGCCACCGTCAGGCCGGCGATGCTCGCAGCGACGAGGATGAGGAGCGCCGTCACGATGGCGCCGATCGTGACGACGAAGGCGTCCCGGCTGCCCGCGTCGATGGAGTAGCGGGCCGGATCCACGACGCCGGAGCCGAGCACCCCGAGGGCGAGCCCGGCCGCGAACAGCGCGACCGCACCAAGGATCCGCAGCCTCATGGCAGACCGCGGGTCGGCGGCATCGGCGGCAGCATCGAGTCACCTCCTCCTGACCGTCGGTTCGGTCGTCGTCGCGCGTACGGTATGCAGATCCCTGTCCCGAGTCCACCCGGGTACCGGGGGACGGCACCGGGATGGCGGCGCCCGGACCCTTTCCGAGCGGCGGGGAGCCCCAACCAACTCGAGGCGATCCGCGCCGGAAGAACGCAGGCACGGCGCGCCGAAGGAACGCGGGCTCGGCGTGCCGCAGGACCGCGGGCTCGGCGCGCCGCCGCCGTGCTCGACGTTCGGACCCACCGGTCGGGCGGTCCGCGGTGCTAGCGTGGCGGCATGGGTGACCGTCACTCGTTCCGCACTGCCGCGGTTGTGGTCATCGCCTATGCAGGGGCGATGGCCTACCTCGAAGCGGCGGTCGTCGTCTACCTCCAGCTCGCCCTCGGGTTGCAGGTCGGCGCGATCTTCCCGCTCCTCCCCGTCAGCCAGGCCGGCAGCCTCGTGGCAATCGAGGCGGGCAGGGAGGCGGCGACGCTCGTGATGATCGCGACGGTCGGCCTGCTGGCCGGTCGCACACGGCTCGAGCGGCTGGCCTGGGCGTCGGTCATCTTCGGGGTCTGGGACATCGGCTATTACGCCTGGCTCCATGTCTTCAGCGGCTGGCCGCCGACACTCGAGACGCCCGATCTCCTGTTCCTGCTGCCGGTCCCGTGGGTCGGCCCGGTCTGGTCCCCCGTGGCCGTCAGCGCGGCGCTCGTCGGGGTGGGCCTGGCCGCCGCGTCGGCGGTGCGCTCCGGCCGCCGCCTGGAGGTGGCTCGCGTCCACTGGGCGGCGGGGCTCGGCGGCGGGCTTCTGGTCGTCCTCTCGTACACCCTCGATACGGGGCGGCTCATCGATGGCGGCCTTCCCGGGCCGTACCCCTGGCCGATCTTCGCGGTCGGCATGCTCCTCGCGCTGGGGGCGGCCCTCGACGTGCTCAGGAGCGCGCGTCGCGAGGATCCGTCTATCGGATGAGCCGAGCGTAGGCGAGGCCGGTTGCGCTCAGGCGGCCATGCGTGATCGCCTGTACCTGGGCCTGGGTTGCCTGCTGGTGGACGACCGGATAGGAGGCCGCGTCGAGGGCAGGGGTCCAGGCGAGGTAGGCGAAGAGCTGGCCCGACCAGAAGGGCGAGACGTAGGCGAAGTCGTGGCTCCTGGCATAGGCGACCATCCCCCGCAGGAAGCGCGCATCGAGGGGCGCGAAGAAGCTGAAGCTCCCGATCCTGGCGTCGCGCACGACCCCCGCGCTCAGGTTGCCACCCTTGAACAGCCACGTCTCGTCGAGAACGACGGGCTTGTGCGTGCTCGCCGCCAGCGCGCTCACCGCGTCGAGGTTCGCCAGGCTCGTCGGGTCGATGGGATAGACGTGGACGCTCAGGTAGTCGATCGCGGTCTTCGTGGCGAGGGCCGCGTCGATCGCGGGGTCCGACCAGGTGCCGGTGCCGGCGCCGACCTTCGTGCTGCCCCGGCGCAGCCCGGCCAGCTCCTCGTTCACGACGCGCACCGCCGCCGCGACGCTGTCGAGCGGCAGGTGGAGGTTCGCCGCGAACGTGTCGGGCTCGTCGAGGATGGAGAGGTAGGCCGGGTGCAGGTGGTCGATGATGACCTGCGCCTCGGCGCGCTGCCCCGCCGCGTATGTGTCGAGGTTCAGGCCGGCGTAGTCGGGCTTGAGGGTCGAGAAGACGGTGTTGGCGAAGATCGCGTTCTCCTCGACGCTCAGGAGCATGCCGTGGGCACGGACGGCGGCCGCAACCTGCTCATAGAAGCCCAGGTACCGGGCGTGATTCGGGAAGCTCGAGAGCAGCAGCGGGAAGCCGAGCTCCACCGTGACACCGCGGATCCCCAGCGCCGGAAAGCGATCGAGGGTGAGGTTGATGCCGTCCATGACGCCAGTGCGCAGGAGCGACGTGCCCAGGTTGCCGTTCGCGGCCAGCAGCTCCGCGCCCATCACGGGCGTCCCAGAGGCCGTGCCGGCCGCGGCGTGGGCTGACAATGCGTCGACCTCGCTGCCCAGGTGGCCGACGAGCGAGACATAGGTGGCGGGCACGAGATCGGTCGCCGGGTGGACCGGCAGGATCAGCGGCGACCGCGGGGCCTGGTTGAAGTCGAAGTCGGCGACCAGGTCGCCGAGCTGCGGCGCGTTCTCCCGCACGTCGGGACGTGAGTCGGGCCGGCCGTCGGTCGCCGGATCGATCCGCGCGCTCCCCAGGAAGTCGTCCTCGATGAACTTGAGGTAAGCGTCGAAGCTGAGCGTCTGGTGGTCGATGAACCCCTGTCGCGCATAGGGGCTGATGACGATGCCCGGGACGCGCAGGCCGTAGCCGTTCGCGTCGACGGTGGGCGGAGGCACGTGGTCGTAGAAGCCGCCCCAGTCGTCCCAGGCCAGGAAGATCGCGGTGCTCGTCCAGTCGGGGCCCGACATCACGGTGTTGACGAGGTTCGTCACGTAGCTCTGGCCGACCGAGACGAGCGCGGGCGGGTGCTCGCTGTCGCGGCTGTTCGGGACCACCCAGCTGACCGCGGGCAGCGTGCCGGCCTTTGCCGCGTCCAGGAACTTCGTGATGTCCTGGACGTTGCCGCCCTGGCCGTTCTGCTGGACGTCGCCGAACCCGGGCAGCGGGTTCCAGATGCCGGGCACGGCCAGCTTCTGCGGCGCCGGCGCGCAGCTGATCCCGTCGTCGGCGCAGTCGGGCTGGTAGCCCTGGTCGAGGTAGTAGCCCCAGCTGACGCCGTGGGAATGGAGCAGGTCGGTCAGGTCGGTCCAGGCATAGGGCGTGGGGTTCGCCGCGGTCGGCAGGCCAGGGTTGTTGATGTCGCTCTGGCAGCTCATCGGGTCCGAGGGATCGCTGCACTTCGCGGACCAGCCCGAGACCATGAAGAGGTGCTCGGGCAGGCTCCACGAGGCGTTGGGCTCGAACATGTGGTCCTGCAGCACGAAGTTGCGGGCGTAGCTCCAGTAGTTCGGGATCTCGGCGCCCGTGAGGTAGCCCATCACGTCGGGCGGGCCCGACCCGGCGCAGCCGGGGTTCAGCGCGCTCTGGCAGCCCTTCTTCGCCTGCTCGGCCTGGGCCACGAAACCGGTCATCGCCCCGCCGGCGATGTCCGCCGTCGCGTTGGCCTGCCCGTGCGGGCCGCCGGCAGTCAGGTCCGCGGTGTTGTGGAACGGCCGGTCGCAGCCACCCGTCGCCGGGTCCGGCACGCACACGTCCGGGACGCCGTTCGCCATCGGGATGCCATCGGCGCCGGGGTACGTGCCGAAGTAGGTGTCGAAGGAGCGGTTCTCCTGCATGATCACGACCACGTGCGCGATCTTGTGGATCCCGGTCGCAGCGGAGCCGGCCGCGACCGCGACCGTGCCGGCGACGGCCGAGGTCGAGACTCCAGGTGTGGGGACCGCAGATGTCGTGGGCGAGCCGCAGGCGACGACGAAGAGGGCGGCGACGAACGGCGCGAGACGGCGCCGCCAGGCAGGCCGGGCGGACCCTGCGGCCTGGCTGACGACTGGATCGGACCGCATCGTGACCTCCCTGGGGGAGCGACCTGACGCTCCAACGTCTCCATTGGAGTGCTGAACCATCAGGACAGTGCGCGGAAACGGTAAGGGCCAGGTCAGGGGATGCTCGGCGCTATCGAGGCCGTCGTACGGGGCCGGCGCCCCGTCCGCGCCGCAATCGTGGGGGGCGCGGACGCCATGATTGAACGAAGCGTCCCCTGGCGGGCCACATACAGGCATGCATCCTCTCGCCGGTCGCCCGATGCGCCGACAGACCCGGGAGCATGCGTGACGGAAGGCGAGGAGCGGTGCGAACCGAGGTCGTGGAGCGCGCGCAGCACGGCGACACGAAGGCGTTCGAGGTCCTCGCCCGCGAGGCCGGCGGCCCGCTCGTCGCGGTCGCCTTCCGCATCCTGCGCGACGTCCCCGCGGCCGAGGACGCGGTCCAGCAGACCCTCGTGACGGCCTGGCGCGAGCTGCCCGCCCTTCGCGATCCCGGACGCTTCGAGGCGTGGCTCTACCGCATCCTCGTCCGCGCCTGTGCGGCCGAGGCGCGACGCTTCGGGCGCTGGCGGACGGACGTTCGCGACGTGTCGCCGGCCGCTCCCGCGGACACGAGCGAGTTCCGGCGCGTCGCTGACCGGGACGAGCTGGAGCGCGGGTTCCGCCGCCTGACCCCCGACCAGCGGGCGGTCATCGTCCTGCGCTACTGGCGCGACCTCCCGCAGGAGGAGATCGCGGAGACGCTGGACATCCCGCTGGGCACCGTGAAGTCCCGGCTGCACCACGCGACCGCCGCCCTTCGCGCGGCCCTCGAGGCCGAGGCGCGCCCGACCCTGATCGAGGAGGGACTGGCATGACGACGCCGAACGGCCCGGTCCGGAGCGACGAGGACGTCGACGCGACGCTTCGCGCGTGGATGGCGCAGGGCCCGCGATCGCTGCCGGAGCCGGCGCTCCAGCACGTCCTCGCGTCGATCGAGGGGACCGGGCAGCTGCCTGCATGGCGGTCGCGCACCGGGCTGGCCCGTGCCGTCCCGCTCGCGCGATTCGGGCTCGCCGCGGCGGCGGTCGTGCTGATCACGACGATCGCCCTCGCCTGGGGCGCCGGACATCCCACGGGCATCGGCGGCCCACCCGTGTCGGCCTCCGCATCGCCGGTGGCCGTGCTCCCGAGCGCGAGCCCAGCCCGAGCCCGAGCGCGAGCCCGAGCCCGAGCCCCGCGCCACGGGCGACCCCGATCGTCACGGGTACGACGCTCAGCGGGGTCGTCGCCGCGACGGGTGCGACCTACCAGGTGCGCTTCCCGCAGGTGGGCGGCCTCGCGGACCCGGCCGTCGCCGCGACCATCAACACCCTGCTCCGCGACCAGGCCAACGCCGCGGCGCGCGATTTCACGTCGGGGATCGGCAAGGACCCGCAGGCCGGACCCAACCAGCCCTCGACGCTCGAGGTCGACTACAACGTCGCCTACGACTCGCCGGACATGCTCAGCCTGCGCGTGAACTCGTACTCCTACCCGTCGGGGGCCGCCCACGGCTCGGACGTGCTGACCACCTTCACGTTCGATCTCGTGTCCGGGAGGCGCCTCGCCCTTGCCGACCTGTTCCGTCCGGGCAGCGCCTACCTCGACGCGCTCGCGACCGAGGCGCGGCCGCAGCTGAACGTGACGCTGGCCGGCTGGGAGACGGATTCCTCCATGACGACGTGGCTCGCGACCGGGACCGAGCCGGCCGCCGCCAACTACGCCGCGTGGGCGATCACGCCCGGCGGCCTCGAGATCACGTTCGGGCAGTACCAGGTGGCCCCGTACGCCGCGGGCATGCCGGTCGTCACGATCCCGGTCGCCCATCTCGCCGGGCTCGTCGATCCGACCGGCCCGCTCGCCCCGCTCGCGAGCAGCCCGCTCCCGTCGGCGACCGTCACGCTCGGGATCTACTCCGGCCGGCCCGACCCGTCCTGGGTCCTGACCGACGTGCAGGTGGCGGCGCTCCTCGGCCAGCTCGCGTCGCTCCCGGTGGCCAGCGGCGCCGTGCCCAAGGGCGGCCTCGGGTATCACGGCTTCTCGGTCCAGCTTCGCCAGGCTGGCCAGGCCGACACGGCGATCGTCGTGTACCGAGGCGACGTGACGATGTCCGGCGATACGGAGGGCACGTACCGGGCCGACCCGCAACGGACCCTCGAGCAGGCCCTCCTGGACACCGGCCGGCCGCACCTGGCCGCGACCGAGATCTCGATCGTGGAAGCTGACCTCGCCCGGCCCTGATCCTGGGGCGCCCCTCGCCCGGTCGACAAGGGCGGCCGGCTGCAGCTCCCCGGTGACGCCACGGGCGCGCCGGGCCGGAAGGCCGTTCGGCTCTGAACGGCGACCGCCCCCATCGACTATGGTTTCTGTCACCGAACATCGGGAGTGACGCGTGGCCGACGACCTGTACCGTGTGCTCCGCGTCGACGAATCGGCCGACGACGCCGCGATCCGGGTCGCGTATCGCGCCCTGGCGGCGATCCATCATCCCGATCACGCCGGCGCCGACGGCGAGGCGCGCATGCGCGAGATCAACGGCGCATGGGAGGTGCTCGGCCACCCGGAGCGCCGCGCCGCCTATGACGCGGAGCGGAAGGCGAACCTCCCGCCCCCGGCGCCAACCGGGCCGGTCGAACCCCCCTGGACCGGGTGTGCCGGTCGGCCGCCGGGCCGCCCGTTTGGCAGCGTCCTGAACTTCGGCATCTTCGCCGGCTGGTCGCTCGGCGAGATCGCGCGGACCGACCCCGGCTACCTCGAGTGGCTCGAGGAGAGGCATGACGCGCCGGACGGCGCCTCCGACGCCCACAACGCCCGCCCCTACCTCGAGGAGATCGACGGCATCCTCCGCCGAATGGGGCTCCGACACGGCGCCGAGCCGCTCGAGAAGGCGCAATCACGAGGTCGGTTCAGCTTCCGGCGCTAGGCCGATGGCCGTGGTGACCGGCCGGTGACGGAGAACGCGGATGGCACGCGGCTGATCCGTCGACCTACCCGAAGATCGACGTGGCGACGAGTGCGATCGCCGCGACGCCCATGACGGCCGTCGTGATCCACCCGACGATGTTCAACAGGCGCCCGTTCGTCCGCTCCCCCATCGCCGCGCGATTGTTCGAGACGAGCATGACGAGGACAAGGAGCGGGGCGGCGACCAGCCCGTTGATCACGGCGCTCAGGACGAGCGCCGCGATCGGGTTGATCTCCAGGATCGCGATCACCATCCCCACGACCGTCGCGGCGATGATGACGACGTAGAACTGGGGCGCCCGGGTGACCGTTCGCTCGAGCCCCGATCGCCAGCCGAACGCCTCCGACACGCCGTAGGCTGCCGCGCCGGTCAGGACGGGAACCGTCAGCACGCCGGCACCGATGAGCCCGATGGCGAGCAGCAGCGCGGCGGCATCGCCGGCCAGGGGACGCAGGGCCTGGGCCGCGTCGGTGGCCGACGCGATATCGGTCTTGCCGGCCGCGAACAGGGTGGCGCCGGTGGTCAGGATGATGAAGTAGGCCACCACCTCCGAGAAGACCATCCCCGCGATCGTGTCCCACAGGGCGTACCGGAGCTCGAAGCGCGACG
This sequence comes from uncultured Chloroflexia bacterium, assembly GCA_963809215.1. Taxonomy (GTDB): domain Bacteria; phylum Chloroflexota; class Limnocylindria; order Limnocylindrales; family CSP1-4; genus CTSoil-043. The sequence goes on along the minus strand of CAWEIJ010000003.1, from coordinate 173,735 downwards.
CTCCCTGGCGCTGCCGGAGGTGGCGCCGCCCGATGCTGATCTGCTCCTCCACCTCCTGGCTGGCCTGCCAGAAGAAGAGGTACGGCGAGATCGTCGTGCCGAGGAGGGCCACGAGGATCCCGATGTAGGCGGGGTCGAGCCGGATCGTCGGGATGAGCGTGCCCGCCAGGACCTTGACGATCTCGGGCTTCGCGAACAGGGCCGCCGCGATATAGGCGAGCAGGGCCAGGGCCAGCCACTTGAAGACCTTCTCGATCAGGCGATAGCTGCCGAAGACCTGCAGCCCGAGGATCCCCAGGCTGACCGGCACGATGAAGACGATCGCCGGGATCGGCACCAGCATGTTGATCGCGGCAGCGATCGCCCCGATGTCCGCCCCGGCGTTCAGCGTGTTGGCGATGACGAGCGTGATCACCGCCGGGTAGAGGGCCCGCGGATAGTGCTCACGGAGCACGCCGGCCAGGCCGTGGCCCGTCACGAGGCCGATCTTGGCGCACATGTACTGGACGGCCGTCATCATCGGCAGCATCACGACCGTGGTCCAGAGCGTCGCGAAGCCGTACTGGGCACCGGCCTGCGCGTAGGTCCCGATGCCCGACGGGTCGTCGTCCGACGCGCCGGTGATCAGTCCGGGTCCGAGAACCTTGAACGCGCGCTTCAGCGGGTTCCGCTCCGCCCGGAGCTCGGCCGCCTTCGGATCGACCGGCCGCCCGGGATCCACGCGCGGTCCGTCGGCGCTTGTCGGTGCGTCCGGACTTGTCGGTGCGTCCGGACTTGTCGGTGCGCCGGCGCCGGCTGCGGGCTGCTGTTCGGTCACGCCGTCAGCCCCTCCGCTCGCCCTGCAGCTGCTGCCGCCACGCCACCAGCTGACGATAGAGGGCGGGCGCCCCAACCGGGGGATTGTCGGCCAGCTCCAGCGACGTTGGGCAGAGGATGAACGGCTCGGTCTGCCGGCCGCCGAGGCCCCCGTGCGAGCCGACGAGCTCCTCGAAGCCGGTGACCTCGCCGGTGATCCGGTCGACGTCGCCGAGCAGGATCAGGTCCCCCGCGGTTCCGAAGCCCGCGAGGCGTCGCAGGGCGTCGACCGCGTTTGGCTCGTAGTCGGCCAGGCGACCGCTCGACGGCAGCGGCGCCAACGTCAGCGGGGCCGGCCGCCTCCATCAGCTGCGCGCGACCATCGGCCGCCCTCCCGATCACGGCGCCGATCCCCGGGTGCCGCGCAAGCGCCCCGATCAGGCCAGGGTGGCGCCGCTCGATCTCGTCGGTGGTCATCTGGCCCGGGTCGCCGGTGAAGTAGACGTGGGCCAGGTTCCCGGACGAGGCGACCACGACATCCGGCGGCGCGGCGGCGGCGCTGGCACGTGGGGCGCTCGCTGAGCGTCGCAACCCGCTGGGCAGCCGACGGGCGATGAAGGACCGAGGCCGGAGCCCCGGCCGAACTCGGCCGCGATGCGCCGGCCGAAGCCGGCGGATTCGACCGAGCCGGTGGTCCCGACGACGGTCATCGTGCCCGGGAGCTGCTCGGCGATCAGCGCCTCGAGCGACTGGCCGTAGCGCTGCCCGAAGCTCGCGCCGAGGCACTGGCCGTGGTCGGAGAGGACGACCATCCGGTACGGTCGGCCGGAATAGCGGGCCGCCTTCTGGAGCGAACCGATCGCCCGGTCGATGCCTTCGAGCGCGTCGATCGCCTCCGCGCGCTCGGGGCCGCAATGGTGGGCGATGGCGTCGTAGCCCGTGTAGTCGACGTAGATGGCTGGCGCGCCACCGAACATCTCCTCGATCACGAGGGCGGTGGAGACGGTGCGCAGGGCGATGTTCGTGGCGGCGCGCTCGATGGCGAAGTGCAGGTCGCGTCGCATCCGCGGCTCGACCGACCAGCCGCGCTGGCGCTCGGCCTGGTACAGCTCCTTGACGACCTCTCCGGCCATCAGGACCAGGAGCCGGATGTAGTTGACGGTGGTGACGAAGAAGCCGCGCATCCGGCGTTCGTCGTGCTCCGAGGCCGGCTCCTCGATCGTCGCCATCGTGAGGTAGCTTCGCGGGGCATCGCCGGTGACCAGGTTGCCGATGCCCGCGCCGTCGCCGGCCAGCAGGCCCCGGCCGTCGCTGATCCGGCGGACGATCTCGGCGGCGTCTTCCGGGTGGTTGGCCACGAGCAGCCGCGAGCTCGCCTTCTCGTACCAGCGGAAGCCGGCGATGCCGTCGTTGTTGCCGTGCAGGATCCCGGCCTGGCTGGCCGGCGTCGTCGGCGGCAGCATGGCGATCCACGGGTGAAGCGTCGCCTCGCCGCTGCGCACCATCCGTCCGAGCACCGGAACCCGCCCGGCGCGGATGGCCTCGCGCAGCACGGGGAGGCTGAGCCCGTCGACCTGGACCACGAGCAGCCCCGGGGTCGGCTCCCGCTCGCGTCGAACGTCGCGTGCGACGAGCCGCCGGACGAGCACGCTGTAGTAGGAGTCGTCGTCGCTGACGGCCACGAGCTCCGCGAAGAGGCTGTTGAGGACGGTCAGGAGGATGGCTCCCCAGACGGCCGCCTCCGTGTCGCCGACGTGGATCCCCGGCAGCACGCGTCCGAGGGCGACGATCGCCCCGAACTGCGCGACCAGGCCCAGGGCCTGGGCGAAGAAGATCGGCAGCCCGACGAGCAGCCCGTGGAGGGCCACGGCGAGGGTGCTGTCGAGGGCCAGGAGGAGCAGGCCCGCCAGCATCAACGGCCCCAGTCCGTCGACCTGCAGGCGCGGGACGACGCCCGCCGTGAGCGCGAGCGCCAGGCAGGCACCGATGAAGGACAGGACCGCGCGGCGCAGGATCGCCAGGCGCGTCGGTCGCCACTCCCACATCAGGCGCGCCTGCATCCGATAGAAGGCGAGCCAGCCGCGAGCGGTCGGCGCGGCGTCCCTGCCGGGCTCCGGTGTCACCGGCCGGCGCCCGCGTCCAGGGCCATCGACTGGCCCGGCTGGAGGACGCGAACCGCGATGCGGCCGTCGCGCGCCGCAACGGCATCGCGGAAGGCCTCACCGGGCCCCTCGAACCTCCGCCACGCGAGGCGGCGCAGCCCGACAGGGAAGAGGGTGCCCCAGTGGATCGGAATCGCGATCGCGGGCTGGATTCGCGCCGCCGCTTCGGCGGCTCGCACCGGGTCGAGGTGGCCGCGCCCGAGCGTCGGGCCCCAGCCGCTCACGGGCAGGAGTGCCACGTCCACCCGTCCCGCCAAGTCGCTCATGATCGGGAAGAGGTCCGTGTCGCCGGCGAAGTAGACGCGGGTCGAGCCGGTGACGAGGACGCCGAGCGCATCCTCTGCGGTCGTGAAGAGCGAGCGCCGACGACCGTGCTCCGCGTGGACCGCTTCGAGCGTGAGATCGCCGAGATGGAGTCGATCACCGACCCGCATCTCGTGCACTGCTCCGCGCGCGACCGCGGCCACGACCCGCCCGAGGCCGACCGGCACGAAGAACGCCGGCCGGCCGGGGAGCGTCCGCAGGGACGCGAGGTCCAGGTGGTCGAGGTGGCCATGGCTGATGAAGACCGCCGAAAGCCCCTCGAGCTCACCGGCGATCACCGCCGGCACGTGGCGACGGATTGCCCACGGCACCAGGTGCCCGAGCAACGGATCGGTCAGCAGGCGGACGCCGTCGAGGTCGATGAGGACGGTCGAGTGGCCCAGAAACGTCACCTGGTCGGCCACGCCGCCTGCCTCGGGGCGCGGTGAGCAGCCGCGAGGCCCGTGGTCGCCTCAGCCGACGCTCGCCCACTGGGCGCTGAGCACCGCAGGCAGGAGGACGAGCATCAGAAGCATCGCGACCGTGATCAGGATCAGGTTCCGAAGCGTGGTCGATGCGACGAGCCGGAGCTGGGGCCGCGTCATCCCATTCGATCCTTTCGTGTCGCGCGGCCCAGGCTGGGCCGACGTCTGTCCGCGTACCAGCCCTTGTCCGCCTGGGGACCGCCTCGCGGTCAGGTTGTGAGGGCCCGCGCTCGGGATGGACTCGCCGGGTTCAGGCCGGCTCGCGCCGGAAGATGCCCACCGCCCAGAGCACGATGAGCTCGAGGATCGACCAGCCGACGAAGGCGACGACGGCCGCGACGTCGAGCGTCGACCCACCCGCGGTGAGGGCATTCGAGTTGAGGATCCCGTCGAACGGGGCGACGAAGATCTTGCTGATGTCCAGGATCCCCGAGACCAGCGCGTTGCCGGTGCGGGCATCGAGCAGGAGCAGGACGATCCGCAGCCCGATGACGACCTGGATGAGCCCGAAGACGAGGACGATGATCCGGCGGGCCATCTCCGAGCTGCCGGGGCCCGTCCGCGTGAACCGTCGGCTCTCCGTCCGCACGGTGTCCTGCCGCACGGGCGGTGCGGCTGCCTGACCCGCGACCGGCGCGGGCACCTGCGTCACGACGGTTCGGTCGACCTGGTCGATTGCCATTACTTCTCCAACTGCCTTCGAGCATTCGGGGAAGCGGGGCAACGAGACGCCCGTCGGGAATGCCGACTGCGAGTGTCCTGCGTCAGGGGCGAGAGGTCATGACGGCGCGTCATGCGCGTTCGGCCACCCATTCGCGTGGTCCTGGCGTTCGAGACCCGACCTTGGCTCCCGGCGCCTGGTGCGATCATCCGTTTGGACGCGGCGGTTGGTCGAGGAGGCGACTTCCGACGCGGCACAGGGGTCATGCGTGCTGGCCGTCCTGGTTCCTTGGCCATGCTCTGCCGCGACCTCGTCGCGACCAGGCGTCCGGACCCTGCGCGACGTCGGGTCAGAGACGGGGAGCCCCGTCCGGGGCCGCAACGGTAACCAGCCCCGCCAGCCGCTCGGCGTCCAGGATGTTTATTCCGCCACCCCGCTGGCGTTCGATGAGACCGTCGGCTTCGAGTCCGCGCAGCGCCCGGTACATCATCACCCGGCTCGCACCGATCATGGCTGCGAGATCGGCTCGCTGGGCAACCGGTCGGGGCGTATCGAAGATCACCTTCCCATATCGTGTGAGGACGGCAGCAAGGCGCTGGCGCGCATTCTCGAAGGATCGCTCATCCAGCCGTACATCGAGGACCATTCCAAAATCCGAAGACAGGTCAAGGAGGCCCACGGCAAGACCGGCGTCCTCAAGCGCGAGCCCTCGCACGAAGCCGGGATCCCATGTCGCCCATGCGCCGTCGGTCAGAGCGACCAGCTCGTAGAAAGCGTCACCCCCTGGGTCGCTGATCGAGCGAAGGCCGCCGAAATAGCCAGGCCCGGCGATCAGCGCGGCACGCACCTGTCCTGTCTCGGCAACGCGGCGAGTGATGACATGACCGCTGAGCATTACGAACGGGGGCAGTTGGCTGCCCTTCGCGTGGAGCACGTCACGGCGGGAGAGGGCGCTCTCTTTGGCGGCACCTCTCAGGCGGCGCAGCGTGTCTGCGTCCGCGCCCGGCAGGAGCCGTGCGAGAAGGGGGCCAACTGATTCGATCGCGCCCATGGGAGCTCCTCGTGCCGTCCCGCCGATCGTATCGCGGGAGCGCGGGCGCAACAGTATCCTTTGACATTGCTGGCCCCACGGAGCATGGGTAGGCTCGGGTCCGAACGAACGTTCGGGAAAGGGCCCCGTGGCGGACGCCCGGGCGCAGTTGTCAGAGCGGTCCGGAGGCAGGGGCGCTATGACTGCCGACGAGCAGCGGGCCCGGCGAGTGGGTCCCAGCACGCGGGGGGATGCTAACGCGGAGAGAGCGTCTTTCAGCTGTGAGGATGAGCCGTGACTGCGGGCCCGGGAATTGCGCGAATCATCGAGGCGCGCCGCGCGCTCGTGCTCCACGACCGCCCGCTGGTCGTCGACCTGATCACGCTCACCCTGAACCACGGCGTGTTCGTCGTGCGGGCCGCGAGCAGCCTCGAGGAGGTGCAGGCGATCCTCGAGGATTGGGTCCCGAACCTGTCGGTGGTCGACATGGACCATGACGACGCGCCGCGCTGCTCGAGCTGCTCGGTGCCTCGAACACGCTCAAGCGGAGCGGGACGCCGGTCCTCGGGCTGACCCGGCGCGGCGACCTCAAGACGAAGCTGCGGGCGTTCGACCTCGGCGTCGACGACATCCTGACCGTGCCCTTCTCGCCCGAGGAGCTGCTCGCCCGGGCCATCGTGATCAGCCGCCGGGCGACGGGCATCGACCGTGCCACTCATCCCGACGATCACGCTCGGCGAGATCGAGATCGACATCGTCAACCGCGAGGTGCGCGCGGGGCACTCGGTCATCCACCTCTCCGGGCATCGAGCAGAGCCTGCTCTACCTGCTCGCGAGCCGGGCCGGCCGGGTCGTCACCCGCGAGGAGATCCTCGACGCCATCTGGGGCGTCGGACTTCGTGGCCGAGAGCAACATCGTCGACCGCCACATCCGCAGCCTGCGCATCAAGCTCCAGAACGACTACCGCCACCCGCGCTTCATCGCCACCGTCCCGGGCGAGGGCTACCGGTTCATCCCGACCTTCTCGAACACCGGCTGGGCAGGCGGACCAATCGGGAGCGAACACTCGCGCAACTGAGCGTCGCCGTCGCGATTGGACCACCTTTAGGTCTAGGTCGACCTAGCCCGCGCGGGTGGCGACGCGAGATCGCCCGCCGCCAGTGCGGCCCGATACGCCTGGATCGTCGTCGTCGCGCCGTAGTGTTCGCGGATCCCGATAAGCACGTTTCTCACCTGCATCGGGGAGATACCCGTGCTCGCAGCGGTGAGCTCGTAGCTGCCGGCCGCAGCGTAAGCGTCGAGGATCACGAGTTGTCGCTCCGTCGGTTCGGTATAGCCGATGAGCGCGGATTTCCCCGGGCGGTCGATCTCGCGAGGTAGCTTGCGCATCGCGACCGCACCGTAGAGGAACCCGGCCGGCATGTCATGACGGATCGTCACGGCTGCGCTGGACGGGTGCGGAGCGTGTTGGTAGAGATGAAGGCTCGTCATGACGGGGTCGCCATGCGGCAGCAGACTCGCGTTGGCGGTCGGTGTTGACCGGCTCGCACCCACGTCAGGAGATCCAGCCATGACCGAGCGGATCATCGAGACCGAGACCGTCACCACCGACGGAGCCGAGCGACGCGAGACCCTCCGCACCGACTACCAGCCCGGCGTCCCCCACGGTGACGAAGAGGCCGGCGGCGCCTTCCTCGGCGCTGCGGCAGGCGCAGTCGCCGGCGCAATCGTCGGCGGGCCCGTCGGAGCCGTCGTCGGCGGTGCGATCGGCGCGGCCGCCGGCGCGACGGGCGGCGCGATCGACCAGAAGACGAAGGACACGACCGTCGTCGTCACCCGCGAAGTGCAGCGCCCATAGCTGGCCCCCGATGGCGGAGCTCCAGGCCACGACCCTCTTCGCCTGCGGGCACGGCGGATCGTGACGCCTGATGAGTGCCGCGCCATCGGGCCGGGGATGCCGGCCAGATCGGGTTCCGACGTTATCCCGTCGTCCGCGACGGATTGGAGGGAGCTGGTGTGATGGACCAGGTCAAGCGAACCTATCGCACGGTCAAGACCGATCTCAAGAAGACCGCGCGTGGCATCGACGGCACCGACGTCAAGGACCAGGTCGGGAACGCCGGTGACGAGGCAGGCAAGAAGCTCGGGAACCTGGGGGACGACGTCCGCCGGGCGGCCCGGCAGCCCGAGGGCCCGCAGGGTGGCCCGAGCGTGACGCCTGAGCGCCCGATGTGATCCGCCGGCGCGTGCGAGCTCCGTGCCCGCACGCCCGGTCCGGCCAGCCAGGCAATCGAGAAGGAGAACAACATGAACCGAAATGGCGGCGTCGGGGTCGTCGGCGTGATCATCATCGTGCTGGTGATCCTCTGGCTGGTCCACGTCATCTAGTCGCATTCGGGCCATCGTCACATGCCGCGGGGGGCACTGCCCGCCATCTCGCGGCGGCGTCGCGGGGCAGGTACCGCCCGTAAGGGCACACGGGCTCGACGCCTCAACTCCTCGACCGGGACGCCGCCTCGATCAGATGGATGAGCGCGAGCTCTTCACCCCTGTCGGGCGCGAGCCGGATCGCCGTCCGCCGGTTGACGTGCGACCCAATCGAAGGGAGCGAACGCGATGACCGTCGGCGCCACCGGCGTCTGGATCTCCGCCAGTTCGGCCACGGTGGTGTGCTGGAGCCCTGAGCTCACCGTGCGCCACCGCATCGACTCGACCGTGCCCGCCCGACATCGCTCGACCGGACGACCCCCGACCGAGGATCATCCGGCCGGCGAGGGTCATCGCGACGAGCACATGCGGACGTTCTTCGCCGCGGTCGCCGGGGTGCTGCCCGTGGGCGACGACCTCCTGCTGATCGGGGACGGCGAGGTGGTCGAGCATTTCGCGGATCTGGTGCGAACAGATGACCGCAGCCACGGCCGCCAGCGCCGGATCGAGGTCGAGAAGCGCGATGCGCTCACGGAGCGCCAGCTGCGCGCCTCGATCCGCGCCTTTGCTGGTTCACCGGCCAGACGCCGCCTGCCGCGCTGACGGCCAGGCGCCACGGAGCGACCCGACAGCACCCACGCCGACGACCACTCCCTCCACCCTGCCCTGGCGCCGCCGATCTCCCTCTCGGCACCAGGGCAGGCGTTCGTCCCGGCCGCCCGCGTGGTCCACGACGACTGGAGGATGACGGATCGTAATGACGGGCTGCCTCGGGTCACGCACACTCGCGCTCGAATGGCAGGTTCCCCGCCGTTCAACTCGTACACACCGACGAAGCAGGCCCGTCCTGGGGGACGGGCCTTCTTCGCGTCCGGCTGGAGACCGGTTCAACCGGCGGGACCAAGGAGTCGCACGCAGGCTCAGCCTGTGACGTCGCGGCATGCGAGCGTCGGGTCGACAACTTGGAAAGTCAGCCTGGGATCACCAGGGTGGTGGAGCGACATGAAGATATACGTTCACGAAGCCAGGCTGCTTCTGGCCACCGGCATGGCAACGCTGCTGACGATCGGGATGCTCGCGGCCGGACCGACCGCGCTTGCCGCAGGCCCGGCGACGGTCGGGCTGGGCACCGCTGGGTCGTTCGGCGTGCTGGCAGGCACCACGGTCACGAACACCGGCGCGACCACGATCAACGGGAACCTCGGCGTGTCCCCGGGCAGCGCGATCACCGGGGCCCCGGCCGTGAGCGGGACGATCCACGCGGCGGACGCCGTCGCGCTGCAGGCTCAGAACGACCTGGTCACGGCATACAACGACGCGGCGGGACGGCCGGTCACGAACACGTACTCGACGCTCGGCGGGCTAACGCTCGTTGCCGGCGTCTATGCGGTGAGCGCCGCCACGACGAACCTCACGGGGACGCTCACGCTCGACGGCCAGAACGATCCCGCCTCCGTCTGGATCTTCAAGGCAACCTCGACCTTCATCACCTCATCTTCGAGCCGGGTCGCCCTCATCAACGGCGCGAGCCCCTGTAACGTCTTCTGGCAGGTGACCAGCTCGGCGACGTTGGCCACCGGCTCCACCCTCGCCGGGACGATCATGGCCCTGACATCGATCACGATCACCTCCGGCGCGACGGTGAACGGACGCGCCCTGGCCCGGACCGGCGCGGTGACCCTCGACAACAACACGATCAGCGGGTCGTCCTGCTCGTCGCCGATTGCCGCAAGCCCGTCCCCGAGCGTGAGCGCGAGCCCATCGGCGAGCCCAAGCCCGTCGCCGAGCGCCAACCCGTCCGCGAGCGCCAGCCCAGGCGTCTCGCCGAGCGCCAGCCCAGGCCCCTCGCCGAGCGCCATTCCCGCGCCGACGCCAACCCCGGGTCCGCGTACGACGACACAGCCAACCATTCCGCCGACCAGCACGAACGGCCCGACGAAAGGGCAGCCAAACGGCAGTAGCCTCGGGTTGATTGGCGCGCTCTTGCTCCTGGGCGGCCTCGCGTCCGTTGCGATGCACCGTCGCCGTCAGGGTCTCCGGCAGGACATCAGCTGACCCCTTGGCAGCACGGCGGAAGCGGGCTCTCGCTTTCGACATTGCCGCATCGGTCGCCGCTGGTCTCCCGTCCCTGGGCGTTCGTGGAGCGCATTCGCCCGGATGACGCCCCGTCATGACGCGGAAGGATCGGGGCCACAGACTCGGACCACGCCCATGAAGTGGCGCAGATACTCCATGGTGGAACCAGATCACCTCCTGCGTGCTCGCGACACGAGGATGAATGCCCACGGCCGGCCGCTGTCGCCGTCGATGGTGGGCGCCCTTGCGAAGCACAAGAGGAGAGCTCCATGGCAATCGACCAGGTCGACCGAACCGTCGTGACGCAGGTGCCCGCGCCGGTCGCGGGTCAGGCAGCCGCACCGCCCGTGCGGCAGGACACCGTGCGGACGGAGAGCCGACGGTTCACGCGGACGGGCCCCGGCAGCTCGGAGATGGCCCGCCGGATCATCGTCCTCGTCTTCGGGCTCATCCAGGTCGTCATCGGGCTGCGGATCGTCCTGCTCCTGCTCGATGCCCGCACCGGCAACGCGCTGGTCTCGGGGATCCTGGACATCAGCAAGATCTTCGTCGCCCCGTTCGACGGGATCCTCAACTCGAATGCCCTCACCGCGGGTGGGTCGACGCTCGACGTCGCGGCCGTCGTCGCCTTCGTCGGCTGGTCGATCCTCGAGCTCATCGTGCTCTGGGCGGTGGGCATCTTCCGGCGCGAGCCGGCCTGAACCCGACGAGTCCATCCCGATCGCGAGCCTCACAACCTGACCGCGAGGCGGTCCACAGGCGGACAAGGGCTGGTCCGCGAACCGCGTGGGCGCGAACGGCCACGCAACCGGAAGGAACGCATGCAATGAGCTTCATCGCCTGGATCGTCGTCGGCGCCATCGCCGGCTTCCTGGCCAGCCAGGTCATGCGGGCGCGCGAAGGCCTGCTCATGATGATCGTGCTCGGGATCGTCGGCGCCCTGGTCGGCGGCTTCCTCGCCCAGTCTCTCTTCCACAAGGGCGACGTCAGCGGGATCAACATCGAGAGCATCGTCATCGCCACCGTCGGCGCGATCCTCGTCGTCTTCGTGGTCCATCTTGCGACCGGTTCGCGTGGCCTGCTCCGCCGCTGACGTCATCGAGGGCGAACCGGGACGGATGAACGCCGGCACGTCCGCGGGGCGCACGAGCGCTGCCGGGCATCAAATTGCGGCCCCGGGGCTCCGTCCGCGGACGTCGCCCTTCGCTCGGTGGGAGGAGTAACGGCGGCATGCGCACTGGTGACGGCGGCAGGCGCAGGGAGCGTCCCCGTGTCGACCTGGTTCGACGGGGCGGTGACCACGGGTGCCTCGTCACGATCCTGCTCCTCCTGCTCGCGTGGCCCCTGGCGATCGTCTACTGGATCCTCCGGTTGATGGCGTGGGTCGTGGGCGTGATCGTCGACGCGTTGACCCTCGGTCCGGCGCGACGCCGCCGACGCTGACGTTGGCGCGAGCCGTGGCGATGTCCAGGAGGAGATCCGGCGCCCGAAGCCGTCCGTGACCCGATGTCCGTACGAATGCAGTCGCGTCCCAGGGGATCCCCGAGATGACGTCCACCGAGCAACCGAGGGTCGTGAGCTCTCTCGCCGGTCGGGCCGGACTGGCGCCCGAATCGAAGGCCGGTCGCCGCAACCAGGTCGAAGCGGTCGGGCTGCTCCTCGGGATCCTGGCGATCCTCGTCGTGGTCACCCTGGTCCTCGGCGTCGCTCCGCCCGCATGACCCGAGCACGTGAGCTCTGATGACGGCCCGTCATGACGGCCAGGGGTCGGGGCGGGACAATCGCGAGCGTTTGATCTGCGCGGTATCGGTTCTTCGAGGACGGCCACCGATGATGCCACTCCCGATCGGCGGCGCGGCCGCCCTGCTGCCCCTGGCATTGCTGGTCCCTGTCGTCGTGTCTGCCTGCGCTTTGCTCGGCTTCCTTGCGGCAGCGCACGTCGCGTGATGATGAAACGGATCGAAAAAGGGGTACCCCATGAGCATCGACACTCCGTCGGTTCCGGCGCCATCAGGCGACTTCGCCTCCGGTGAGAGGACCGAAGCGTTGACCCCCGAGGAGTCCCAGCAGGAGGGTCTTCGCGGTGACTTCGCGGCCGGCGAACGAACCGAGCCCCTGACCGCGCAGGAGACGACCGACGAGGGTCTCCATGGTGACTTCGCGGCCGGCGAGCGGAGCGAGCCGGTCACGCTCGCGGACGAGACACCCGGGACGTTTGGAGACGCCGCGCAGTAAGAGCCTCCGCAACCGAGCAGCTCGGCTCGTCGAGATCGACCGCGGTTCCTGCCCCTCGATTGGAACTCGCTGAGGCTGATCCCTCCAGCCTGCCCTGGCGCCGTCGATATCGCTCTCGGCACCAGGGCAGGCGTTCGTCCCCGTCCGGCAACGGAGCCGGACGCTCCTCCACGGCGGCCCTCGCCACGGTCCCCCGCTCTTCCGTGGGCGCGAGGGCGCGCGAACGCTCGAGCAGGTCGGATCGTCATCGACACCGCAGCTCGACGCGGTCGAGCAGGGGCCGCGCGGCGGTTCGTCGTCGGCCTGCTACCCGCCTGGCGACCCGGGGTCCGCGGTCGCAAGGTGGCATGCCGCGGCATGTCCCACGCCGACGGCACGGAGCCGAGGGGTGATCCGGCCGCACTCCTCGACCGCGATCGGACAGCGCGCCCGGAAGCGACAGCCCTCGGTCGGGTTGACCACCTTCGGCGGCTCGCCGGCGACCGTGGACGAGTCGACGGCGACGGGCTCGCGCGGGTCGGGCGCGGCCGACAGGAGCAGCTGGGTGTACGGGTGCCGCGGGTCGGCGAGGACGACGTCGGCCGGCCCCGTCTCGACGACGTGACCGCCGTACATCACGAGGATCCGGTCCGCGACGTAGCGCGCGCTGGCGATGTCGTGGGTGATGTACAGGATCGACACGCCCTCGCGCTCGCGGAGCTCGGCCATCAGGTTCAGGATGCCGGCGCGGATCGACACGTCGAGCATCGAGACCGGCTCGTCGGCGAGGATGAGGCGCGGCTGGAGGGCGAGCGCCTGGGCGAAGCCCACCCGCTGACGCTGGCCACCGCTCATCTCGTAGGGGAACTTCCTGAGCATCTCCCCCGCCGGCGTGAGGCCCACGACCTCGAAGACGCGCTCCGCCTCGGCGCTTCGGGCAGCCCCTCGGAGGTCGGGCCGGTGCAGGCCCAGGTTGCGCATCACGCCGTGTGAGACCCGGAAGACGGGGTTGATCGAGCTGTACGGGTCCTGGAAGACCATCGGGACCTGGCCGCGGTACCAGAGCACGTCGCGGCGCGAGCGCAGGCTCTCGAGCGGAGCGACCGCGGAAGTAGATCCGCCCGCGGGTCGGGCGGTAGAGCATCGCGAGGAGTCGAGCCAGCGTGCTCTTGCCGCTGCCGCTCTCGCCCACCACGGCGACGATCTCGCGCTCGCCGATCTCCATGCTGATGTCGTCGACGGCGTGGAGCACCTGGCGCGAGAAGATGCCGCCGAGGCGGAAGTGCCGGGAGAGATCGGTGGTCCGCAGGAGCGGCTCGTCGCCGCTCGGGCCGGCGTCGGCTGGCTCGGCCATGGCGGTCACGCGCGTCGCCCGGTCGCGGGATCCGCGGGAGCCACGGGCTCCGCGGGCTCCGCGGGAGCCGGGTAGAGGAGGCAGCGCACGTCCGCGCCGTCGACCGGCCGCAGCGCCGGCTCCTGGACCGAGCACTCGGGCAGCGCCACGGGACAGCGCGGCTGGAACCGGCAGCCGGACGGCGGCCGGGCCAGGTCGGGCGGGCTGCCCGGGATCCCCGTCAGCAGCCGGCGGGGCCCGCGGATCGACGGGAACGCGTCGAGGAGGCCCCGGCTGTACGGGTGCAGCGGCCGTTCGAACAGCCTCGCGGTCGACGCCACCTCGGCGACCTGGCCCGCGTACATGACCACCAGACGGTCCGAGTAGTGGCTCACGAGCGACATGTCGTGGGTCACGAAGATGACGGCGAAGCCCGAGCCGCTGCTGCAGCTCCTTGATCTGGGTCATCAGCGAGCGCTGGGCGACCACGTCGAGCGCGGACGTCGGCTCGTCCATGATCACCAGCTGCGGCGTGAAGAGCAGTGCCATCGCGATCATGGCCCGCTGCCGCATGCCGCCGCTCAGCTGATGCGGATAGCTGTCGAGGTGGATCGGCGTCGATGCCGACCAGGTGCAGGACCTCGGCCGAGCGCTCGCGGATCGCCTCGGTGGTCATCCGCGCGTGCGCGCGCATCGTGTCCGCGAACTGGGCCTCGATGCTCTTCATCGGGTTGAGGGCGTTCATGGCGCTCTGCATGACCACCGAGTAGTCGCGCCAGCGCACGTGGCGCAGCTCCCGCTCGCCGAGGGTCACCATGTCCGCCCTGCGAACGTCACGCGTCCCGGCGGCGAGCTCGGCCGGCGGCGACAGGAGCTGGGCGATCGCGAAGAGCAGCGTCGACTTGCCGCAGCCGGACTCGCCGACGATCGCCGAGGAACTCCCCGGCCTCGAGCGTCAGGTCGACCCGGTCGACCGCGCGGACGTCTCCCGTGTCGGTGACGTAGTCGACCGAGAGGCCGCGGACCTCAAGCAGCCGGGGTGCCACGCCGCCTCCTCATCCGGCGGAGGGCCGGGTTGCCGATCTCGTCGAACGCGTAGTTGAGCAGGGCGAACGATGTCCCCAGGAATGCCACGGCCGCGCCGGGGGCCAGCGCCCAGAGGGCGTTGCCGCTCTCGATCGCCCCGTTCTGCTGCGCGAAGTGGAGCATCGTCCCCCAGGTGATCTCGCTGCTGTTCCCGAGCCCCAGGAACTGGAGCCCGGCGGCGGTGGCCACCGTGTAGACGGCCGAGCCGAGGAAGCTGGCCACGACGAGCGAGAGCATGTTCGGGAGGATCTCGACGAGGATGATGTAGGCGCTCGTCTCGCCGCGGACCCGGGCCGCCTCCAGGTACGTCGCGCGTTCGGAGGATGAGCCCCTGGGCACGCAGCTGCCGGGCCCCGAAGGCCCAGCCGGTGACGACGAGGACCGCGATGATGGCGATCGTGCCGCTGCCCTCGAGGTAGGAGGACAGCACGATCAGCAGCGGCAGGGTCGGGATGATCAGGAAGATGTCGGTCAGAAGCGACAGGGAGCGATCGGCCACGCCGCCCACGTAGGCGGCCGTCACCCCGACGAGGACCGAGATGAGCGTCGTGAGCGCGCCGACGACGACCGTGATGATCAGCGTCAGGCGCGTTCCCCAGATCAGCTGCGAGAAGACGTCCTCGCCGACCTGCGTCGTGCCCAGCAGGTGGTCGGAGGACGGTCCGAGCTGCTGCCCGTAGATCGCCGCCTGGGGATCGTCGGGCGCGATCAGGCCGGGGAAGAGCGCCACGAGGACGATGACGACGAGGAGGACCAGCCCGATCGTCGCCTTCCGGTTGCGGAGGATCGCGCGCCCGAGGCGCGCGCCCGCGTCGCGGTAGCCGCGCGCCGCGACGGCCGACGGCGCGGCGACCGGGTCGGCTCATGGGCGACGGTCATCGATCGACCCTCACGCGTCGCGCGTCCGCGGGTCCAGCCAGGCGGTGGCGAAGTCGGCGACCAGGACGCAGACCAGCACCGCGAGCGTGTAGAAGAGGAAGAGCGCCTCCTGGAGCGGCAGGTCGTGGTTCGTCGTCCCGGTGAAGAACAGGTAGCCGAGGCCCGGGTACGAGAACGTGTACTCGACGAGGATCGAGCCGCCGAGGACGAAGCCGAGCTGCATCGCGAACCCGGTGAGGTTCGGAAGGATCGCGTTCCGCGCGGAGTAGTCGAACATGATCCGCCAGGACGAGAGCCCCTTCGCCCGGGCCATCTTCACGTAGTCCTCTTCGAGGGTCGTGACCATGTTGTTGCGCATCGTGTAGATCCAGCCGCCCGCGGTCGCCACGACCAGCGTGACGCCGGGCAGGACGGCGTGCGACGAGAACGTCCCAGGCGAACTCCGGGGAGAGCGACGGCGTGGCCCCGAGGGAGTAGTTCGACGAGAGCGGGAACCAGCCGAGGATCACGCCGAACACGTACAGCAGCAGGAGCGCGATGAAGAAGACCGGGAACGTGGTGAGGATGAAGAGCAGCGGGGAGAGGACATTGTCGAGCGACCCTCCCCGCCGCCACGCGCCAACCATCCCGAGCAGCGTGCCCGTCACGAACGCGATCACCGTGGTCACGCCGACGAGGGCGACCGTCCAGGGGAGCCCCTGGAGGATCACGTCCATGACCGGCTGTCGCGAGGCGGCCAGGCCGAACTGGCCGGTCAGGCAGTTGCCGAGGTACTGGAGGTAGCTGAGCAGGATGTTCTCGTTCGCGTTGACGCCGAACTCGACCTCGAGCGCGTGGAGCGCCGCCGGGTTGACGCCCCGGAAGTGGGAGAGCACCGCCGTGGCCTCATTCCCCGGCATGAGCCGGGGAATGAGGAAGTTGATCGTGAGGGCCGCCCACAGGGTGAGCAGGAACAGGCCCAGCCTGCGGGCGACGAACCTCATGGCGACGCTGCCTGACGCCCCCTACCGCCGCGGGCCGGCCGTCACTTGGTCGGATACAGGTGGGTCAGGACGACGCCGTTGTCCGGCAGCGCCCAGACCGCCGGCAGCGCGTACGGGTCGTCCGGCGTCGGCCAGCCGCCGATGCTCGTCGTGTCGTACTGGTACCAGTCGACGCCTTCGATGACCGGGATCATGGGGATGTCGTTGGCCATCACGGTCTCGATCTGCTGGATGATGCTGAGCTGGTCCGCCGGGCTGGACGCCGGGTACTTGTTGAAGAGCGCGTCCGTCGAGGCGGACTTGTAGCGCGAGTAGTTGGTCGAGCCGATGTTCGCGCCGAGCAGCATCTGGCGCAGCTCGTAGTACGGGCAGCGGGCCGCCGGTCTCCTCGCCGTAGGCGAGCTGGAAGTTGCCGCCCTGGAGGTCGGTCGTGTAGGTCCCGTTGTCCTCGTCGTGGATCTTCGAGACCTCGATGCCCGGCGGCCTTCAGCTCCTGCTGGATCACCTGGACCGACGAGTCCCAGTCCGTGTAGCCGCTGATCGTCTTGATCGTGAAGGAGAGGCGGTTGCCCTTCGCGTCCTTGTAGATGCCGTCGGAGCCCTTGGTGAAGCCGGCGGCCTCGAGAGTCTGGGTGGCCTTGGCGACGTCGTAGGCGGTCGTGTCGAGCGTCTTGTCGTACCAGGCCTGGTAGGTCGGCAGGACGATGCCGGTCTGGTTGGCCGGCGGCTCGTAGCCGGACTCGCCGCGCTGCGAGACCTCGGCCCGATCGATCGCGAGGGCGATCGCCTGGCGCACCGCCAGCTGGCCGAGCAGCGGGTTGGTCAGGTTCGGGAAGACCGCCACGTTGACCACGGGCGGGAACCAGTAGTGGCGATTCGCCGGGTCCTTGGCGACGTAGAAGGACTGGATGTTCGGGATGTACTGCGCGCCCCACTGCGCCTGGCCCTGGGCCAGCTGGAGGTTGGCGGGGTCGTTGCTCAGGAAGGCCGGGTAGTCGACCTCGGCGATCTGGGGCACCGGGTGGCCCGGCGTGCTCTGCCAGTAGTTCGGGTTGCGGAGGTACTTGATGTTGTTCTGCGAGCAGGTCGACATCAGGTACGGGCCCGTCCCGACGGGCGTCGTGTCGGCGAACGCGTCGAGCTTCGTCTGGTCCTCGGAGGACCAGATGTGCTGCGGCACGATCGGCGTCTGGTCGGCGACGTAGTAGAAGTACGTCTGCGCCGGGCCCGAGAACGTGAAGACGACCTGGTCGGTGCCCTGGAGCGTCGACGCTTCGTGAGCGGACCGCCGTTCGGCCTCCCAGAGCGCGTTGAGATCGAGCGCCGCGTCGGCCTTCAGCGCGTTGAACGTGTAGACGACGTCGTTGGCGCTGAACGGCTGGCCGTCGCTCCACTTGACGCCGCTCCGGATCGTGAAGGTCAGCGTCGTGAAGTCGGTGTTCCAGGTGGACCCGGTGGCGAGCCACGGGGTCACGACGTTGCGTGCCGTCGGGGTTCGTCTGGAGGGCGTCGACGAACTCGAGCGGCTCATACGATGAAGCCGACCGACGTCCGCCGACAGCGACGGGTTGAACGGGTTGAACTGGCAGCGTCCAGGTGCTGCCGCTCTCGTTGTCGATCACGAGCTTGCCGCCGACGATGCCGGTGTTGGCGCCCTGGCTCGCGGCCGGGGACGCGGCGGCGGGGCTGGCGCTCGCCGCCGGGCTGGCGGCCGCGCTCGCCGGTGCGCCGGCGGCGCTTGCGGCCGGGCTGGCGACCGCGCTGGGTGCGGGTGTGGCGGAGCTGCCGCAGGCCGCGACGGCCAGGACGGCGGCGACCCCGAAGGCAAGTGGCCTGAACCGTCTCACCGGAACCTCCTCTTCTTCGTGCGTGTCATGCAAGGTGGTGGATCGCATCGCTCGCCGGGGCCGTCCGGCATCCACGCCGGGTCACACGGCATCGGCGACTCTCGCCGTCACGGGCTCGAAGAACCGCGGCAGGAACGCGCGGTTCGCCTCCAGGAGCGCGGCCAGGAGGGGGCGTGCGACCGAGAAGCCGCCGACGAGCGGATGCGCGAGGAGCGCCTTCTCCGCCGCCGCTCCGGTCGCCGTGGATCGCCGCCGCAACGGCGAGATCCTCGTAGGCCTTCACCGCCTGGACGAGACCTCGCAGCTCCGGCTGCAGCGGTGCCAGCGGGAGCGGGTGCGCCCCGGTCCGGTCGATCCGCGCCGGGATCTCGACGACCGCGCCGGCGGGGAGGTCGGGCAGCGCCCCGCCGTTCCGGACGTTCACCACCTGCACGTCGCCGGTGTCCGAGTGGAGCGAGGCGATGAGCTGCGCGGCGGCCTCGCTGTAGAAGGCCCCGCCGCGTTCGTCGAGCAGCCTCGGCTTCTCGGCGAGCTCCGGGTCGCGGTACATCTCGAGCAGCTTGCGCTCGATCTCCATCACGTCCTCGGCCCGGGATCGGCCGCTGAGCTGCTCCCGGAGGACCTCGGCGCGGCAGTAGTAGTAGCGCAGGTAATACGAGGGGATGACCCCCAGCTCCCGGACGAGCTCGACCGGCAGGCCCACCTCGTCGGCGACCCAGCCGGGCTCGCGATCCAGGAGCTCCGGCAGGCGATCGACGCCGTCGACCGCCACGGCCCGCTCCCAGGACAGGTGGTTGATCCCCACGTGCTCGAGCGCGACGCGCTCGGGCTCGACCGCGAAATGGGCGGCCAGCCGGCGCTGCAGCCCGATCGCGACGTTGCAGAGGCCGATGGCCCGGAAGCCGGCGTCGAGGAGCGCCTGGGTGACGATCCCGACCGGGTTCGTGAAGTCGACGATCCACGCCCCGGGCGCGGCCCGCCGGGCCGTCTCGTCGGCGAGGTCGAGGATGACGGGGACCGTCCGGAGCGCCTTGGCGAAGCCGCCCGGGCCCGTGGTCTCCTGGCCCAGGATCCCGAACCGATGCGGGAGCGTCTCGTCCACGTGGCGCGCCGCCTGGCCGCCGATCCGCAGCTGGAAGAGCACGAAGTCCGCGCCCTCGATCGCGGCGGCGCGCTCGGCCGTGACCGTGAGGCGGCCCGTCCATCCGGCCCGGTCGAGCATGCGCCGGGCGAGGCCGGCGACCGGCCGAAGCCGGTCGAGGTCCGGGTCCAGCAGGGCGAGCTCATCGATCGGCAGCGCGCGCATCCGGCGCGCGAGCCCCTCGACCAGCTCGGGCGTGTAGGTGCTGCCGGCGCCGACGACGGCGATCTTCAGGCCCATCCCGGACCTCCTGGAACGGAGCGGCCGCGGCCGCGGCCCGGCCTTGACGCTGTCGCGGTTGTTTATAACAATATGGCCAATTCGGCGCAAGCCCTTCTTGCGGAATCGCCGTGGCGTGGGGATGATCGGACGATGGCTCGCTTCCACCTGGTTCCGGGTCCGGTGCCGATGCATCACCAGATCTACCTGGACCTGAGCGCGGCCCTGGCGGCGAGCGAATGGAAGCCTGGCGACCGGCTTCCGAGCGAGCGCGAGTTCGCGGCCCGGTACCAGTGCAGCCTCATCACCATCCGGCGGGCGCTCGGCGATCTTGCCCGGGAAGGCAGGCTGGAGCGCACCCGCGGCCGGGGGACGTTCGTGAGCGAGCCGCCGATCGTTCGGGACCTCGCCGGCCAGGTCGGCTTCGCCGACGAGGTTCGGGAGCTCGGATACGAGCCCTACGCGGTCGTGGTCACGGCGCGTGCCGAGGCCGCCTCGCGCCAGGCCGCGGCAGCGTTGGGGATCGAGCCCGGCGCTCCGGTCCACTACCTGGAGCGCATCCGCGGAGCCGACCAGATGCCGCTCCTCCTCGAGCAGGTGCGCCTGCCGGCCGCCCGGCTGCCCGGCCTGCTCGAGCACGACTTCGGCACCGAGTCGCTGTGGGACGTCCTCACGAACGGGTACCACCTCCCGATCGGACGCCACCAGGAGGTGCTCTCGGCGGTCGTGCCGAGCGCCCGCGAGGCCCGCCTCCTCGGGCTGCGGGCCCGGCGGCCCACGATCCAGTTCGACGGGGTCGCGTTCGCCATCGGCGGGGAGCCCATCGAGGTGGCCCGGACGCTCGTGTCACCGGAGCGGGCACGCTACTTCGTGACGTTGACGGGAGCGCGGATCCGGTCGGTCACCCCGGTCGAGCAGCCCCGCAGGCCCGCGGTCGTCACGGCGTCGTCATGAGCCCGCAGGAGCCGCCCGCCGCGCGCGACGCTCCGGCGGTGATCGCCGTCGACGTGGGCAACTCCAAGACCGACGTCGCCCTCGTCTCGGGCGCAGGCGAGGTCCTTGGGGCGCGGCGCGGTCCCACCTCCTCGCACCAGCAGGTCGGCGTGGAGGCCGCGGTCGCGACGCTCGTGACGCTCGTGGAGCAGGCGGCCGGCGCGGCCGGCCTCGACGCCGCCGCGCGACCGCTCGCCCGGATCGTGGCGATGAGCGCGGCCGGTGCCGACTTCCCGAGCGACATCCGGCTCCTCACCCGGGCGCTGCGGCGCACCGGCCTCGCACCCGCCGATCTCGTCGTCAACGATTGCTGGGGTGGGCTTCGAGCCGGCACCGACAGGACGTGGGGGATCTGCGTCGTCTGCGGCAGCGGCATGAACTGCCTCGGCGTTGCTCCGGACGGCCGGACCGCGCGCTTCGACGCCCTCGGCGAAATATCGGGCGACTGGGGCGGCGGTGGAGCGATCGGCATGGCCGGGCTCGCGGCGGCCGTTCGCGCCCAGGATGGCCGCGGCCCTGCGACGCTCCTCGCCCGCACGGTGCCGGCCCATTTCGGCGTCGCACGGCCCAGGTCGCTGACCCTCGCGATCTACCGGGGGACGATCCCGTACGAGCGGCATGGCGAGATCGCGCCGCTCGTGTTCGACGCGGCCGGCCGGGGCGATGCGGTCGCGCGCGAGATCGTCGACCGCCAGGCCGACGAGGTCGTCGCCTGGGTGCGAGCCGCGATCCGGCGCCTTCGCCTCCAGCGCGCGGACCCGGACGTCGTCCTCGCGGGCGGCGTCTTCCGGACCGAGCTCGATGACTTCCATCGCCGGGTCCAGGCCGGCATCGCGGCCGCGGCTCCCGGCGCTCGAGTGCAGCGGCTGTCCCTCCCACCGGTGGTCGGAGCCGCCCTCCTCGGGCTCGACCGCCTCAACGGCGGGACCACGCCGATCGGCGTCGCCGAGCGAGTGCGCGGCGAGCTGACCGACGAACGGCTAAAGCAGGGTTCCGACGGGCACGACTCCGCGCGAACGGGCGCGACGGTTCGTGGTTCGGACGGCGCTGGTCGACCAGTCGTGCGCCGGACCGGGGGTCGTCCCGCGTCGGGATGAGCCGGGCACACCTGCTTCGGCCGTGTGGGCGCCCGACCATCCGCCGATCCCGCTCCTGGGACTTCCCCCTTACGAGAGCGATCCCCGCGGTGCGTGGCCGTCCCAGCGATGCCCACGGAGGGCCGCCAGCAGGTGCGGCGGCAGCGGCCCCGCCGCGGCGGCGGCGACGTTCGCGGCCAGGTGCTCCGGCCGGCGCATCCCGGGGATGACCGTCGTCACGTCGGGGCTCGAGAGGATGAACCGCAGGGCGAGCTGGGCGAGCGTCTGGCCCTCCGGCACGAGCGGGCGGAGCGCCTCGACGCGCGGGATCGTCGCCTTCAGGTTTGCCTGGCCGAAGTAGCCGTTGCGCCAGTCCGCCTCGGGCCAGCGGCTGTCGAGCGTCAGCGTGCCGGCCAGGCTCCCCTCGTCGAGCGGAACCCGGGCGATGACCGCCACGCCGAGCTCCCGGCAGGCCGGGAAGAGCTCGTCCTCCGCGGCCTGGTCGAAGACGTTGTAGACGACCTGGACCGCGTCGACGAGGCCGGTCCGCAGCGTCCGAAGCACGTTCGCGGGCTCCCAGCGGTTCACGCTGATCCCGACGTGGCGGGCGAGGCCCTCGCGCCGCAGGTCGTCGGCCGCGCGCTGCCAGCCGGGATCGTCGGCCCACGCGTCCTGCCAGACGTGGAACTGCACGAGGCCGAGGGACGGGACGTTCGCCCGGCGCAGGATCGCCTCGACCGACGTCCGGATGTGGTCGGGCGGGAAGACGTCGCGGATGCCGTCGCCCGGCCGGGCGGGCCACTGCCGGTTCTTCGGCGGGATCTTCGAGGCGAGGAGGAGGTCCCGGCCCGGATTCGCGCGGGCGAGCTCGCCCAGCAGCTCGTCGCTGTGGCCCGCGCCGTAGACGAGCGCCGAGTCGAAGAACGTCACCCCGGCGTCCACGGCGGCCTGGAGGACGGCGAGCGACTGGCGGTCGTCGGCGCCGGTCCAGCCGCCGATCCCGCCGCCCATCCCCCACATGCCGACGCCGAGCTCGCTCACGGTCCGGCCTGTCCGCCCGAAGGCCCGCTCCTGCATCGGAACAGCGTACGGGCGCGCGAGACGGCGCGGGATCCCGGGGATGCGGTCGACGGGAGCCGAGCGTAACGGTCGCGATCCGCCTCGAGGAGAAGGACGTCGGGGCGGTCAGACGGCCGGTTGGGGCGCGGCCGGGACGGCGCGCTGGCTCGCCCGCGCGGGACGACGCTGGTATCGGAGCAGGATCGTCCGGTCGCGTGCCGTGAGATCCCACCGGCACCGGCACAGGCCTTTCGGGCAGCCCGCGTGCGGCAGCCGCGGCGCGAGGAGCTCGTGGGTGATGCGGCCGATCTGTCCATCCTCGGCCCGGCAGATGTCGCAGCAGGCCGCGCTCACGAGCTCGGCCTCCTTTGCGATCGCCGCGATGCCGCGAAGCTCGGCGGCGACTCCCTCCCGGTGGAGCGTGACGACCGCCTCCGGCGGGATCGACCCCGAACGGGCGAGGCGGAAGAGGGCCGTGGCCTGCTCTCGTCGGATCCGCGACGCGTCCTCCCACCGGCGCTCGCGCTTCGCGGACCGGAACGCGCGCTCCACGGTGTTCATGTAGAGGGTCCGGGCGGCGTCCACCGTCTCCTCGGAGAGCTGCGCCGCGACGAGTCGGGCCGCGCGCTCCGGCGGCGCCCCGGCCGCGGCCGCGAGCTTGAGCCAGCGCGCTCGTTCCCGCGTGAAGCGCGCCGCGCCCGCGATCCGGCGGCGCTCGGCCTCGAAGAAGGCCACCGCCGCTTCCGTCAGGTAGACCGCTCGCCCCTCGATGCGCTTGACGACGATCCGGTTGCGGCAGCGCGGGCAGCTCCTGCTCGACGTCGGCGGCGGCTCGAGCAGCACTGCGCAGTACGGGCAGGAGACGGCGACGGCCACGGGCTTGGTCGCGCCCTTCCCCGGCCTCGCGCGACGGGTCGACGCGGAGCGCGGGCGCGTGGCGCCCGGCTGGACCTTCGTCCGCGGTCGAGGCGCGGGTGGGCGGCGCGTCGCCGGTTCCCGCTTCAATGGCTGGGAGGCCGCGCCACTGTTCGCAGGCGTGGCCGGGTCGTCCGGTGGGGCCGCCGGCCGTGCGTCGACCGCATCGATCGCGAGTGCACGGGCGGGCGCCGGGGCGCCGTCGGCCTCGCTCGGTGTTGGGGCACTCGGGAGCGAAGCAGCGACATCCCGATCGGACGCGTCGGCCGCGGGCGCCGCGCGGACCGCGTCTTCAGGGTCGGGGGTCGGGGCATCGGCCGTGCGCGGCCGTGGCGACCGCGTCGGCCATTTCGGCTGCGTCGATGCCGCCGGCCGCCCGGGCCGCGTCGTCCGTGTCGGCCGAGCCGTCCATGTCGGCCGCGCCGTGCCGCCGGCCGTGCCGCCGCACGGCCGTGTCGTCCGCGTCGGCCGTGCCGTCCGCGTCGGCCGTGCCGATGGTTCCGATCAGGGCGTAATCGACGGCCGCGCTCCACCACTCGGCGCCCGGTCCGGCCGCGACCGGGGAGCCCGGCCCAGCCATGACGCCGACCATGGGCGTGCCGGCGGGTTCCGGAACGCCATCATGATTCGCGGCGTCGTCACCGGATGCGTCGGTCTCGGTGGTATCGGCGACGCCCACGGGTCCGAGCTCGACGACGATTGCCGGGCGTGACCGGCCGCGTCGCTTTCCCCGAACTCCGCCATCGGCCGCCGGTGGTTCGGCGGTCGATGTCGCCGGGCCCGCGCTCGTCGCCTCGGCCGGCGCGTCGGCCTGCGACGGATCGTCGGGCGCCGACGCGGCGCTGCCACCAAAGATGTCCGCGAGGCGAGCGGCGACTCGCGTCTGGTCGCGCTCGAGCTCGGCCTCGTCGATCTTCTGTCGCTGTCGCAACAGGCCTGGCATCTTCGCCATCGCCCTGGTCCCTCGGTCACCGGCTGCGGGCGGTCCACCCCTTGCTCGCCCGGAGCCCAGCAGCTGAGCAGCATTGCAGTCGTGGACCGGCAGCATACTCCTCACCCACCTGATCCCGTCCAGACCCCAAATGAACGACCGGTGCGCGAACGCACATCCCGAGGGCGGGTACGTGAGTCCGGAACGGCCCGTCGGGTTGGTGGGACGGCTACCATTGAGTCGTGCTGGACTTCGACGCCTACGCGGCCGATTGCCGGCTCTTCGGCCACCTGGAGCCCGGGGACGGCCGTCTCACCGACCTCCTCAACGCAACCCAGGAGCTGCGCATCGAGGACGCCCGCCTGGAGAGCCTGGCCGACGGCCACGTCGTGGAGATCCCGGAGATCGTGGTCTCCTTCGAGGAGCTGTGCGCGGTGGTGGCCAGCGGTCCGCGGGGGGACGCCGGCCGAAGGCTGCGCACCCACGCCTCCCGGGTCACGGTGGACCTGGGTCCATACACGGTCGAGGGGCTGGTGCACGGAACCCCGGCGTCCGATCCGCTCGGCGCCGCGGTTCGCCGCGCCGCGTGGCTGCCGCTGACCGATGCCACGGTCAGCTACCGGCGCGGCGGGGACCTGGTCCGCGACGAGGTGGCAACGCTGCTCATCAACCGCACGCTCGCGAGCTCGTTCCGGGCCGTCGAGGAGGTCAGCGTCGCCCTGCCGTGGGAGGCGAGATCGACGCCCCGGGCCGCGACCGCGCGCGCGATCGACTTCACCGGGACGCTGCGCGACGAGGAGCGTCCCGATCGTGACGAGCCGGAGCCGGCGCGGGGATCGGGACCCACGCTCTGACCCGACCGTTTGGGCGGCCGGGCGTTCGGCGCCGGCGATGCCCGGGGACGGCGGTGCTCCGGCGCCGGCGACACGTTCGGCGCCGGCGATGCCCGGGAGATTCCAGCCGCGTCCCGCGACCTGGGTCTGCCGCGCGCGCGACGCGATGACGGGCCGGCGCGGGGTGCCGCTCGACACGTTCGTCGCGCCGCCGGCCGCGAACTGCGCCCCGAGGCATTCGGCGCCATGCTGCTGTCCGCACGTGCCGGCGGGTTCCGCGCAGGCGAGGAGCATGCTCTGAGCGAACGATGAGATCCAGGCAGGCCTTCCCGGTCCCGCCCGACCGCGAGCGCCACTGGGCGGGTCTCGAGCGCCGGGGCGTGCGCCGTGATGCCGAGCCCGATCCGCCGATCCTCGCCGAGCTGTTCAGCGTCGAGCGGCTGGAGCAGCACGCGCAGACCGCTGGCCGCGGCCCAGGCGGTCACGAACACGCCTCGCCGAGGGCGCCCCGTCGGGCCGCGCATCGCCGAGAACGGCCGCGTCCTGCTGGACGTCGTACCGGACCCTGGCCCAGGCGATCAAGGACGAGCGGTCGATCACGCCGGCGGCCGAGTGGCTGGTCGACAACTTCCCGATCGTCGACGAGCAGCTGCGCGAGATCCGCGACGACCTTCCCCCGGACTACTACCGGGAGCTCCCGAAGCTGGCCGACGGCCACCTCGAGGGCTACCCGCGCGTCATGGGGCTTGCCTGGGCGTACATCGCCCACACCGACAGCCGCTTCGACCCGGAGAGCCTTCGGCGCATGGTCCGCGCCTACCAGGCGGTGGAGCCGCTGACCATCGGCGAGCTGTGGGCGATCGCGATCAGCCTGCGGATCCTCCTCGTCGAGAACCTCCGCCGCCTCGCGGAGCAGATCGTGCAGAGCCGGGCGGCCCGCCAGCGGGCGGACCTGCTCGCCGATCGCCTGCTGGGCCTGGGCCCCGAGGGAGCGGAGATCGGACCGACCTCGCGTCGTCTCTCGGCGGCGGCGCTCCCCACCGCCGCGCGGGTCGAGCTCTTCCAGCGCCTCCGCGACCAGGACCCGGCGGTCACCCCGGCCGCTCCGCTGGCTCGAGGAGCTCCTCGCGTCCGAGGGGACCACGGCCGAGGAGATGGTCCGCCTGGAGCACCAGCGCCAGGCGACGATGAACGTCACGGTCCGCAACGTGATCACGAGCATGCGCCTGATCTCGTGGTTCGACTGGGCCCAGTTCGTCGAGAGCGTCAGCGTCGTCGACGAGATCCTGCAGGCCGGCAGCCGGTTCGCGGAGATGGACTTCGCGACGCGCGATCGATACCGGCACGCCATCGAGGTGCTTGCGCGCGGGGCCGGCCGGACCGAGATCGAGGTCGCCCGCCAGGCGCGTCGCCCCGCGATGACCGCGCGACGGCCCCGCGGAGCTCGCCGGCGACGCCGGACCCCGGCCACTACCTGATCGGCGACGGGCGCCTCGAGCTCGAGCGGGCGCTGGGCGCCCGGGTGCCGCCGGGCGTGCGGCTGCGCCGTGCCTACGTCCGGAGGGCGACGGCGAGCTACTCGGGACCCTTGCCTGGTCACGGCCCTGCTCCTGGCCGTCCCGATCGCGCTGTCGTGGTACGCCGGCGCGGCGGGCATCGGCGTCGTCCTCGTGGCCATCCTCGCGCTCGCTCCCGCCTCCGACCTCGCGGTCGCGCTCGTCAACTGGGCCGTCACCAACGTGCTCGGCCCGAAGCCGCTGCCACGGCTGGACCTCGACACGGCGTGCCGATCGGAGCTGCGAACCCTCGTCGTCGTCCCGATGCTCCTCTCGAGCGAGGCCGATGTCGGAGGCCCAGGTCGAGCGGCCTCGAGGTGCACTACCTCGCCAACCGCGAGGGTGACATCCGGTTCGCCCTGCTCTCGGACTGGCTCGACGCCCCGACCGAGCACGTTCCCGGCGATGACGAGCTCCTCGCGGCCGCGTCGGCCGCGATCGACCGGCTCAACGAGCGCCACGGCGACGCCCCGGGCGGCGGCGCCCGGTTCCTGCTCTTCCACCGCGGCCGACGCTGGAACGAGTCCGAGGGTCGCTGGATCGGCTGGGAGCGCAAGCGCGGCAAGCTCCTCGAGCTCAATGCCCTCCTGCGCGGCTCGACGACGACCGGCATCCTGGCAACGGGCCGGCCCTCGTCGGTCCCACCGCCTGGCGTCCGGTACGTGGTCACGCTCGACGCCGACACGCGGCTGCCCCGGGGCGCCGTGGGACGGCTCGTGGGGACCATCGCCCACCCGCTGAACCGGGCGGTCTTCGATCCGCGCGTCGGCCGGGTGACCGGGGGCTACGGCGTGCTCCAGCCGCGGATCACGTCGACGCTCCCGGCCGAGCACGAGGGATCCGCGTTCCAGCGGATCTTCTCCGGGTCGGCGGGGATCGACCCGTACGCCTCCGCGGTGTCCGACGTCTACCAGGACCTGTTCGGCGAGGGAAGCTTCACCGGGAAGGGCGATCTACGACCTCGACGCGTTCGCGGCCGCGATGGCGGACCGCGTCCCCGAGAACGCGCTCCTGAGCCACGACCTGTTCGAGGGCATCTTCGCGCGGGCCGGCCTCGTGACCGACATCGAGCTCTTCGACGAGTTCCCGTCGAACTACCTCGTCGCCGCGTCCCGCCAGCACCGATGGGCGCGCGGCGACTGGCAGCTCCTGCCCTGGATCCTCGGCCGGGCGCGCGACGCCACGGGCCGCCGAACCCGGGGCTCGGTCCCCGGCATCGCCCGCTGGAAGATGGTCGACAACCTGCGCCGGACCCTGTCGGCCCCGCTCACGCTGGCCATGCTCGTCGCCGCCTGGACGCTGCCGTCGGTCTCGGCCCTGACATGGACCGGGTTCGTCCTGGCGTCCGTGCTCATCCCGGCGGCGCTCCCCGTCGTCGGGGGCCTGCTGCCGCAACGGAAGGGCATCTCCAAGCGGAGCCACGCGCGGGCGGTCGGCGCCGATCTCAGCCTCGCCGCGGCGCACGTCGGGCTGGGCCTCACGTTCCTGACGCACCAGGCCTGGCTCATGCTCGACGCCATCGGGCGGACCCTCGCCCGCCTGTACGTGACGCGGCGAAACCTCCTGGAATGGACGACCGCCGCCCAGGCGAAGGCAAGCGGCGCCCTCGACGCCGCCGCGTTCTACCGGCAGATGGCCGGCGGCGTGGCGATCGGGGCGGCGGTCGCGGTCCTCGTCCTCGCGCTGAAGCCCGAGGCGGGCCCGATCGCGGCGCCGTTCGTCGTCCTCTGGCTGGCCGCCCCGCTGGTCGCGCGGCGGGTCAGCATGCCGCCCGCCGAGTCGGCCGCGGAGCAGCTCGCACCCGCCGACGTCGCGTCGCTGCGCCTGACCGCCCGCCGGACCTGGCGGTTCTTCGAGACGTTCGTCGATCGCGAGGACCACGGGCTTCCGCCCGACAACTACCAGGACGACCCGCGCCCCGCCGTGGCGCACCGGACGTCGCCGACGAACATCGGGATGTACCTCCTGGCAACCGTCACCGCCCGCGACTTCGGGTGGATCGGGACGCTGGAGATGGTCGACCGGCTCGAGGAGACGCTCGCGTCGATCGCGAGCCTGGAGCGCTTCCGGGGGCACCTCTACAACTGGTACGACACGCGCGACCTCCACCGGCTCGAGCCCGCGTACGTCTCGTCGGTCGACAGCGGCAACCTCGCCGGCCACCTCATCACGCTGTCGAACGCGTGCCGGCTCATGATCGATGAGCCGCTCCCGGTCGCGGCGGCGCTCGCCGGGATCGGCGACGCGCTGGCCCTGGCCCGCGACGCGGCGGGCGGGATCGGCAACGACCGCCGGAGCCAGACGCTCACCCGGCGGCAGCTCGACGAGGCCTTCGAGCTGCCGGACGGAGCCGGCGACGTCCTGCCGGCCACGCCCGGGGCATGGGCAGCCCGCCTGGCCGACCTCGCCGCGCATGCCGGGACGCTTGCGGACGTCGCGGCGGCGCTCACCGCCGAGCGCGGCGAGGGCTCCGAAAGCGAGCTCGTGGCCTGGGCCGAGGCGACCCGACGTGCCGTGCAGAGCCACGTCCGCGACCTGGCGCTCTTCGGGCCGGCGTCCGGGACGGGCGCATCCCCGGTGACCGGCGGGGGGCTCGCCGTGACCGGCGCAGCGTTCCCGACGATCGCGGAGCTGTCCGACCCGCCCACGGGCGAGGCCGGCGCCGGGCCGGGCGGCGGGACCGGCGCCGGGCCGGCGGCCGCCGTGAACCTTGTCCGTCGACTCCGCGCGATCAGCGACCAGGCCCAGCAGCTCTTCCGGCGAGATGGACTTCAGCTTCCTGTTCGACCCCACCCGCAAGCTGTTCTCGATCGGGTTCCGGGTGCGGGACGGCACGCTCGATCCCAGCTACTACGACCTGCTGGCGTCGGAGTGCCGGCTCGCCAGCTTCCTGGCGATCGCGAAGGGCGACGTCGCCCCGGATCACTGGTTCCGGCTGGGCCGTTCGCTGACGCCGATCGGTCGGGGCTCGGCGCTCATCTCCTGGTCGGGCTCGATGTTCGAGTACCTGATGCCGGCGCTCGTCATGCGCGCGCCCGCGCTGAGCCTGCTCGACCACACGTACCGGCTGGTGGTGGCCCGCCAGATGAGCTACGCGGCGGAGCTCGGCGTGCCCTGGGGCATCTCCGAGTCGGCCTTCAACGCACGGGATCTCGAGCAGCAGTACCAGTACTCGAGCTTCGGGGTGCCCGGCCTGGGCCTGAAGCGTGGCCTGAGCGAGGACGTGGTGGTCGCCCCGTACGCCACGGGCCTCGCCGCCATGATCCGGCCCGAGGCGGCGGTCCGGAACTTCGCGCGGCTCGCCGCGGCCGGCGCGAGGGGCCCGTACGGCTTCCGGGAGGCGCTCGACTTCACGGCCAGGCGGCTCCCGGAGGGTGCGTCGGTCGCGGTCGTGAAGAGCTACATGGCCCACCACCAGGGCATGGCCCTCGTCGCCATCGGCAACGTCATCAACAACCGGGCGATGGTGGAGCGATTCCACGCGGACCCGATCGTCGAGGCGACCGAGCTCCTCCTCCAGGAGCGCATGCCGCGCGACGTCCTCGTCGCCCGGCCGCGCGCGGAGGAGGTGAAGAGCGCGGCGGACGTCCGCGACCTCGTGCCGCCGGTCCTGCGCCGGTTCACCTCGCCCCACGACCCCATCCCGCGGACGCACGTGCTCTCGAACGGGCGCTATGCCGTGATGGTGACCGCCGCCGGGTCCGGGTACAGCCGCTGGCAGGACGTGGCGGTGACCCGCTGGCGCGAGGACGTCACCCGCGACGCGTGGGGGAGCTACCTGTTCCTGCGCGACATGGACACGGGCGCGGTCTGGTCGGCGGGCCACCAGCCCAGCGGCGCAGAGGCCGACTCGTACGAGGTCGGTCTATGCCGAGGACCACGCGGAGATCTCGCGCCGCGACGGTTCGATCACGACCGGCCTGACGATCGTCGTCTCCGCCGAGCACGATGCCGAGATCCGGCGGGTGACGCTCACCAACCTCGGGGCGCGCGAGCGCGAGATCGAGCTGACCTCGTATGCGGAGATCGCGCTCGCGCCGCAGGCGGCCGACGTGGCCCACCCGGCCTTCCAGAACCTGTTCGTGCAGACCGAGTTCCTGCCCGAGATCGGGGCGCTCCTGGCGACCCGCCGGCCGAGATCCCCCGACGAGACCCCGATCTGGGCCGCCCACGTTGCGGCCGTCGAGGGCGAGGCCGCCGGTGTCATCCAGTACGAGACCGACCGCGCCCGCTTCCTGGGCCGGGGCCGATCCGCCCGCTCACCGGTCTCGGTCATCGACGGCCGCCCGCTCTCGAACACGGTCGGAGCCGTGCTCGACCCGATCTTCAGCCTCCGCTGCCGGGTCCGGCTCGCCCCCGGCGCGACTGCGCACGCGATCTTCTCCACGGTCGTGGCCGAATCGCGCGACGACGTCGTGGACCTGGCCGACAAGTACCGGGAGTCCGCGACCTTCGAACGGGCCACGACCCTGGCGTGGACGCAGGCCCAGGTCCAGCTCCATCACCTCGGAATCGACTCGGACGAGGCGCATCTCTTCCAGCGCCTGGCCAACCGGATCCTCTTCTCCGACCCGTCGCTGCGGCCCGCCGCCAGCATCATCGCCGCCAACCAGCGGGGAGCCCCGGGGCTGTGGGCGCACGGCATCTCGGGGGACCTGCCCATCGTCATGGTGCGCATCGACGAGGCCGAGGACCTCGAGATCGTCCGACAGCTCCTCCGCGCACACGAGTACTGGCGGCTCAAGCTCATCGACGTCGATCTCGTGATCCTCAACGAGCACGGCGCCACCTATGCCGGGGAGCTCCACGACTCACTCGAGACGCTGGTCCGGACCAGCCAGTCGATCCTCGTGCCGGAGGGCCACCGGGGGCACGGCGGGGTCTACATCGCTCGCGGCGACCAGCTGTCCGCCGAGGATCGGACGCTCCTCCAGGCGGCCGCACGGGCCGTCCTCCTGAGCCGGCGGGGCAGCCTGAGCGACCAGGTCATCCGCCTGGAGCGCCCGGCCGAGCGGCAGGCGCTGCCCCAACAGCCGCCGATCCATCGCTCGACCCGGAGCGACGCGTCGCCACCGCGTCCGAACCTCGAGTTCTTCAACGGGCTGGGCGGCTTCGCCGACGGGGGCCGCGAGTACGTCATCCTCCTGGGCCCCGGCCAGTCCACGCCGGCGCCATGGCTGAACGTCATCGCCAACGAGTCCTTCGGATTCTCGGTCTCCGAAGTCGGGGTCGGGCTACACCTGGTCGGGGAACAGCCGCGAGAACCAGCTCACCCCATGGTCCAACGACCCGGTCAGCGACCCGGCCGGCGAGGCGATCTACGTCCGCGACGACGAGAGCGGCGAGCTGTGGAGTCCGACGGCGCAGCCGATCCGCCTCGAGGAGTCGACCTACGTCGTCCACCACGGCGCCGGGTACAGCCGCTTCGAGCACATCCACGACGGGATCGCCCTGAACCTCGTCCAGTTCGTCCCGCTCGACGAGCCCCTGAAGGTCTCGCGGCTGACGATCGAGAACCGGTCCGGGCGCACCCGGCGGCTGTCGGTGATCGGCCTACGCCGAGTGGGTGCTGGGCAGCTCCCGTGGCGCCAGCGCCCCGCGGATCGTGACCGAGCTCGACCCGGAGACGGGGGCGATCCTCGTGCGCAACAGCTGGAACACCGAGTTCGGCGGCCGGGTCGCGTTCCTTGACCTCGCTGGCCGGCAGGCGGCGTGGACCGCGGATCGGACCGAGTTCCTGGGCCGGAACGGTGCCCCGGACCAGCCCGCCGGACTGGATCGCGGCCATCGGCTGCTGGGCGCAGCGGGCGCCGGCCTCGACCCGTGCGCCGCGCTGCAGACCAGCTTCGAGCTGGCCAGCGGCGCCACGACGCAGGTCGTCGTGCTCCTCGGCCAGGCCGACGCCGGGGCGTCCGCCTCCGAGCTCATCCGGCGCGGGCGGGCAGCCGACCACGATGCGACGCTGCGCGAGGTCGGGCGCTTCTGGGAGGCGGCCCAGGCGACAGTCCAGGTTCGGACGCCCGAGCGCTCCATGGACATCATGCTCAACCGCTGGCTGATCTACCAGACGCTCGCCTGCCGGCTCTGGGCCAGGACCGCGTTCTACCAGGCCGGCGGCGCCTACGGGTTCCGCGACCAGCTCCAGGACGTCATCGCCCTGGTCACCTCGAAGCGGGACCTGGCCCGCGAGCATCTCCTGCGGGCGGCGGCCCGCCAGTTCGTCGAGGGGGATGTCCAGCACTGGTGGCATCCGCCATCGGGTCGCGGCGTCCGGACGCGGATCTCCGACGACCGGGTCTGGCTGCCGTACGCGGTGGACCGCTACCTCGCGGTCACCGGCGACACCGCCATCCTCGACGAGGCGGTTCCCTACCTCGAGGGACCGGCCCTTCGACCCGACCAGGACGATGCCTACTTCGAACCCGAACCGTCGCCGACGTCGGCGTCGCTCTACGAGCACTGCGCCGCCGCGCTCGACCGGAGCCTGGCGGTCGGGGCGCACGGCCTCCCGCTGATCGGAACGGGCGACTGGAACGACGGGATGAACCGGGTGGGCCAGGAGGGCCGCGGCGAGAGCGTCTGGCTGGGCTGGTTCCTCTACGCGGTCCTCGCGGCCTTCGCGCCGCTGGCTGAGGCGCGCGGCGAGCGTCGGCGGGCCAATCGCTGGCGAGCCCGGATGCGCGCGCTCCGTCGCGCGCTCGAGAGCCAGGGCTGGGACGGCGACTGGTATCGCCGCGCCTTCTTCGACGACGGCACGCCGCTCGGCTCGGCCGTCAACGCGGAGTGCCGGATCGACTCGATCGCACAGTCGTGGGCCGTCCTCTCGGGAGCGGCGCCCCTCGCCCGCGCGGAGCGCGCCATGGCCGCCGTCGAGGAGTACCTGGTCCGGCGCGGGGACGGCCTCGTCCTCCTCTTCACGCCGCCATTCGACACCTCCGATGTCGATCCGGGCTACGTCAAGGGGTACCTGCCGGGCATCCGCGAGAACGGCGGCCAGTACACCCACGGCGCCATCTGGTCCGTGCTCGCCTTCGCGGCGCTCGGCGACGGCGACCGGGCCGGCGAGCTCTTCTCGATCCTCAATCCGATCAACCACGCCAGCGACCCGGGCCGGGCGTCCATCGCTACAAGGTGGAGCCGTACGTCATGCCGGCCGACGTCTACGCCGAGCCGCCGCACGTCGGCCGCGGCGGCTGGACGTGGTACACGGCGTCCGCGGGCTGGATGTACCAGGCCGGCATCGAGGGAATCCTCGGCTTCCGTCTGCGCGGGACGACGTTGCTGATCGACCCCTGCATCCCGCGGGCGTGGCCCGGGTTCGAGATCGACTTCCGCTACCACTCGGCCCGCTACGAGATCGTCGTGCAGAACCCGCAGGGAGTCAGCCGTGGCGTCGCCTCGTGCGAGCTCGACGGGGAGGCGCAGCCGGGGGCGGCTCCTGCCCTCGCAGGCGACGGGGAGGCGCAGCCAGGGGCCGCTCCTGCCAACGGAGGCGACGGGGAGGCGCAGCCGGGAGCCGCCCGTGCCAACGGGGCGACACCGAGACGGCCCGCTCCGATGGGGCGCCCGCTGCACCGCCCGGCGCGATGATCCCGCTCGTCGACGACGGGACGACGCACCGGGTCCGGGTCGTCCTGGGGCCGGCGGCGGTCCCGGAGGCGGAGGCGGTCGCGCCGGTCCAGCCCGCCGGACGTGACACGGGCGCCGCGCCGCGATCTCGGGACACGGGCGCCGCGCCGCTCCAGCCAGCGCCGGGACATGACCCGGGCGCCGCGCCGCGCAAGCCCGCCGGGACATAACCCGGGCGCCGCGGCGCGATCTCGTGACACGATCAGAATCGGCCTCGCGGAGCGTGGAGGTGCGGCGAAACTCGAGCTTGGCTGCAACCCCGAGCACGACACGGTCCCCGGTGATCGGCTCAACCGATCTCCGTCACACAAGGTCGAGCAGATCCCGAGTATCCGACGACCTGCGGGCCCGCGTGGTCGGGTTGCCGTCAGGCTCGCCGTTCTGCGCGCCCGTTTCGATCAGCCGGCCGGTCGCCCAATACGTCCAGTGATCGAGTCGCGATCGCCCACGCTCGATCCGTCGGCGAATCCGCGTTTCGTCGGCTGAAGCGTGCTCGGTGGGCCGAATTCAATCGTCGGACATGATGACGATGAGGTCCGCCGATGAAGGCCGCCGCTGCCCCTCTGGCCCGCCGAGATCGACCGTGGCCGAATGACTCAGGTGCATGAGTCCGATAGGCTCACCGATATGACCAAGCGACTCCAGTTGCTGCTCGACGACGAGGAGCTTGCCGGGATCCAGGAGATGGCACGGCGGCGTCACCAGACCACCGCGGCATGGGTCCGGGACGCGCTCCGAGTCGCCCGTGACACGGCGTCGTACCCGGAGACCACGCGAAAGCTTCGTGCCATCCGCGAGGCTGCCGCGCACCGGTACCCCGCCGGCGACATCGCCGACATGCTCCGTGAGATCGAGGACCGCCCGGGCGTGGATGGCGTGCCGTGATCTTCATCGACTCGAACATCCCGATGTACCTGGTGGGCGCCGAGCACCCGAACAAGGCCGCCGCCCGCACGCTTCTCGAGCGCGCTGTCACGGACGGCGAGATCCTCATGACGGATTCCGAGGAGCTCCAGGAGATTCTCCATCGCCATGTCGGGATCGATCGACGTGATGCGATCGGGCCGGCATCCGACGCCCTCCTCGGCGTCGTCGATGAGGTCTTTCCGGTCGAGCGCGCCGACGTCGAGCGGGCCCGCGGGCTCGTGCTCACGACCTCGCTGTCCGCTCGCGACGCCCTCCACGTCGCGATCATGCGGCGCCGAGGCGTGGGCACGATCATGACCTTCGATCGCGGCGTCAACGAGGTCGCGGAGATCAGCAGGAACTGAGGCTGAGAGGGACCAT
The DNA here is from genome assembly GCA_963809215.1 of uncultured Chloroflexia bacterium. Classification (GTDB taxonomy): domain Bacteria; phylum Chloroflexota; class Limnocylindria; order Limnocylindrales; family CSP1-4; genus CTSoil-043. The sequence continues at coordinate 137,814 of CAWEIJ010000003.1, read as the reverse complement.
GAGCGACGAGCACGCGCCGCCGGCGATGGCGGGCATCGACATCCCGTACCGCGTCGTCCGGACCGCGATCGCCGGGAGCGCCGAGGAGAGCGCCGCGCTCCAGGGGATCGAGGTATCGTCGCTCCTGCGGACGATTGTCGTCCGGCGCGGCGAGGGCGACTACGTGTTCGTCCTGGTGCCGGCCGGCCGGCGCTTCGACTGGCCGAAGCTCCGCGCCCACCTGGGCGTCCGTCAGCTCTCGCTACCCGACGCGGACGAGGCACGGGCGGCGACCGGGTACGAGCGCTACGCGATCACTCCGTTCGGCGCGACGCACGCGTGGCCGGCCATCGTCGATGCCTCGGTCCTCGGGCACGAGATCGTCGCCATCGGCGGCGGCGCACGGGGCGTCAACGTCCACGTCGCCCCGGCAGACCTGGTGCGCGTCCTTGGCGCCGCGGTGGTGGACGTCAGCCAGCCGGACGAGAGCCGACAGGGCTGAACCGGCGGCGTCATCGATCCGCCCGCGGCGCGTCGAGGATCGCCGACCGGGCGCGCCACGGCTACGGCCGAAGGTAACCCCGGCGAGGGGTGCGCTGGAGCTCCCGCTCGCGACGCTGGCGGTCAGGCCGCCCGTGCGCCGGGCGCGTGACCGGAGCCTCCGGCAGGGGCGCGTCGCGGACCCGCGATCCAGAGCGCGACGGACCACAGGCCCAGGGCCGCGAGGACAACCGGGATGAGGGGGAGGTACGAGCCGGTCGTGTCGAAGGCGATCGCCCCGACATAGACCGCCACGGTGCCGCCGACCGGGTAGGCCACGCCCAGGAGGCCGAATATCGACCCGAAGTTGGGCCCGCCGAAGACGTCGCCGAACGCCGCCGACCGGACCGCGATCGTGGCGCCGGTCCCGATCCCGTGGAGGATCACCCCCGCGATCGCGAGGCCCGGGGCGGACGACACGAGCCCGAGCGCCGCGATGACGCCACCTGCGACGGCGACGGCGGCCACGACGCCCACGATCCGGCGGCCGATCCGGTCGGAGAGCCCGCCGCCCACGATCTGCCCGCCGACGTAGGCGAGGGACTGGAGCCCGAGTGCCGCCGCGGCCCACTCGGCCCCGAGGCCGCTCCTGACCGCGCTCGGGATGAACGCCTGCAGGACGCCCTCGTCGAAGACGCCGATTGCCGCCGCGCCCGCGAACAGGAGCCAGAAACGCCGGGTGCGGACGACGCGGCGCACGCTGTGCGCGTGGTCGCTGCTGCCCACCGGCGGGACCTCGAGCGCGGCGGCAACAGCCCCCGGGCCCGACGTCTCGTGGAGGCCAGATGCCCGTGCCGCAAGATCGGCCTCGGCCGCGCGATGGCCGGGACGCCCGGCGCTCAGCGGCTCGCCCAGCGAGAGCGGTTGCGCGGCCGCGATCGGCGGAGCCGCGGTCGCCGGCGCCATGGCGGGCACCGGCGCGGCACCGCGCACGTCCGCGGGCGCCGAGGTCCGCCGCCGCTCCGCGCGGCGCGCCGGGACGACGATCGCCGGACCGCTCGTCATCAGCCAGACGAACGCGACGCCCACGAGGCATGACCCGAGGAAGACGAGCGACGCCGAGCGCCAGCCGGCCGTCTGGATCAGCCCGCCGGCGATGGGCAGGGCGATCGCGACGCCGATCCCCGGTCCCGCGTAGGCGATGCCGAGCGCCAGGCCCGACATGCCCGCGTACCGTCGCGCGATCGCAGTGGACGTCCCGATGAAGGAGAGCTGGAGCCCGAGCGCCATGAACACCGCGTAGGCGAGGATCACGAGCGAGATGTCACGGGCAAGGTAGACCGCGAGCCAGCCCGCGGCGAGCAGGACCATGGACGCCGTCAGGAGGTCGCGGTCCGCCCACTCGTCGTAGGCACGGCCGAGAAGCGGGCTCGCGACCGCGGTCACGACGAGGAACATCGTCCATGGCGTGACGGCGAGCGTCCGGCTGATGCCGAACTCGGTGGCGAATGCGACCGAGAGGGCGGGGAACGTGTAGAGGCCGCCGTAGGCGATCGCGCCGACCGCGAACGCGCCGGCGAGCGGCAGCGAGATTCTGGTCGCGCGACGCGCGATCGGGAGGGCCACGGCGGCCATCGTACGGGACGGGCGACGTGGATGGACGAGGCCGAGCGCCGTGACCGTCTGCTCCGGCGGCGCCCGTTGGTCGCGCCAGCTGCCGCCGTCCGAGCGCCGGCGAACCGCGTTTCCGGTCGGGTACCGTTGCCCACGGAGGCTGCGCATGGTCGGGTTCTTCGACAACGCGTACCGGGACGGCGGGACGCCGACGTGGGACGTCGGGCGACCGCAGGGCGCGCTCGTCCGGCTCGCGGAGACCGGGCGGATCACCGGCGCGGTCCTCGACGCCGGGTGCGGGACCGGCGAGAACGCGCTCCACCTCGCCGGGCTCGGCTACCTGGTCATCGGCGTGGATTTCGCGGTGGCCGCGATCGAGCGCGCCGCGGCCAGGGCCGCGGACCGCCACGTTCCCGTCGAGTTCCTCGTGGCGGACGCGCTGGACCTGGCGGCGCTCGGTCGGACGTTCGACACGGTCATCGACATCGGCCTCTTCCACACGCTCGAGGACGCCGATCGGGTCCGCTACGCGGCGAGCCTCGGTGCGGCGCTGCGCCCTGGCGGACAGGCGTTCGTCCTCTGCTGGAGCGACCGAAACCCGTTCGGACGGGGTCCGCGGCGGGTCACGCGGCGGGAGATCCGGGCCACGTTCCGGCGGCGGGTGGCGGGTGGAGGCCATCGAGCCCGAGTGGCTCGAGACGCGCCTGCCGGAGGGCCGTGTCCGCGCCTGGCTGGCGCGGATCGTCCGCCTCCCGGCCGGGCGGTGATCGGGAGGTCCAGGCAGGGGGACGACGACCCGCTATCGACCCTCTCCTCCGGCGGCCGGTGGTGGACGCGACCGACCTCGACGACGCCGTGGACGCGTCGGGCGCCGGACGGCGAACGCGTCGGGCTGCGAACGCGCCGGGCGGCGAACGCGCCGGGCGGCAAACGCGCCGGGCAGCGAAGACGCCCGATCGCGTCAGCCGGCGGCCTCGAGCGGGACCGCACCGGCGGCCACGTCGCCGGTCGCCTGGACGGCGAACTGCGTCCGGTAGAGCTCGTCGTAGAGCCCGCCGGCGGCGAGCAGCTGGGCATGGCTGCCGCGCTCCACGATCCGGCCCCCGGCGACGACGAGGATCTGGTCCGCCTGCCGGATCGTCGAGAGCCGGTGGGCGATGACGATCGAGGTGCGCCCGGCGAGCGCGGTCCGCAGTGCCGCCTGGACGGCGACCTCGGATTCCGAGTCGAGGTGGGCGGTCGCCTCGTCGAGGACGACGATGTCGGGCGCCTTGAGCAGGAGGCGGGCGATCGCGACCCGCTGCTTCTCGCCGCCCGAGAGGCGATACCCGCGATCGCCGACCACCGTGTCGAGCCCGTCGGGCAGGGTGCGGACGAACGGCAGGATCTGGGCGGCGCCGAGCGCCGCGACGAGCTCCGTCTCGGACGCATCGGGCCGCGCGTACAGCAGGTTCGCCCGGATCGTGTCGTGGAAGAGGTGCGCGTCCTGGGTGACGACCCCGATCATCGCGCGGAGCGAGTCGAAGGTCGCGTCGCGCGTGTCGAGCCCGTTGATCCTGATCGCGCCGGCGCGGACGTCGTAGAGACGCGGCACGAGCTGGCTGATCGTCGTCTTCCCCGCGCCGGATGGGCCGACGAGGGCGACGAGCTCGCCGGGCCGGGCGGTGAACGAGACGTCGTGGAGGACCTGGCTCGCCGGCGCCTGGTCGAGCACCGCGACCGACTCGAGGGACGCAAGCGAGACCTCGGACGCCGTGGGGTAGCTGAAGTCGACGTGCTCGAACTCGATGCTCGCTGGTCCCCGGGGGATGTCGACCGCGTCCGGCTTCTCCGCCACCAGCGGCTCCAGGTCGAGCACCTCGAAGATGCGGTCGAACGAGACGAGCGCGGTCATGATGCTGACCTGGACGTTCGAGAGCGAGGTGAGCGGCCCGTAGAGGCGGTTGAGGTACGCCGCGAGCGCCACGACCGTGCCGACCTGCAGGGTGCCCTGTACCGCCAGCATGCCGCCCACGCCGTAGACGAGCGCGGTCGCGATCGACGCCGTCAGGAGCAGCGACGTCATGAAGACCACCGTGAGCATGGCCTGCGTCACGCCGATGTCGCGCACGCGGCCAGCCTTTGCCTCGAAGCTCTGGATCTCCCGGAGCGGCTGGCCGAAGAGCCGCACCAGCAGCGCGCCCGCGACGTTGAAGCGCTCGGTCATCGTCGAGGTCATGGCCGCGTTGAGGTTGTAGCTCTCCCTCGTGATGGCCTGGATCCGCCTTCCCACCCAGCGCGCCGGCAGCACGAAGAGCGGGAACAGGACGAGCGCGAGCAGCGTGATCTGCCAGCTCAGGAAGAACATCGCCAGCAGCGTCGCGATCACCGTGATGAGGTTGCCCACGACCGACGACAGGGTGTTCGTGAACGCGCTCTGGGCATCGAGGACGTCGTTGTTGAGACGGCTCACCAGCGCGCCGGTCTGGGTCCGGGTGAAGAACGCGACGGGCATGCGCTGGAAGTGCGCGAAGACCTGCGTCCGCATGTCGAAGATGAGCCCCTCGCCCACCCGGGCCGAGATCCACCGCTCGACGAGCGAGAGGGCCGCATCGAAGACCGCGAGCACCCCGAGGAGCAGCGCGAGCTCGACGACCAGGCTCGAGTCGCGCGGCAGGATGCCGCGATCGATGATCGCCGCGTAGACGAGCGGGTTCGCCGCCCCGATCGCGGCGTCGATCACGATCAGCACCAGGAACACGAGCAGCAACCGTCGGTAGGGCGCGGCGAAGTGCGCGATCCGGCGAACCAGTCCGGGCGACAGGCGCTGCGAGCGAACGGAGTCGTCGCGCCTGAACGAGCGCATGACCTGCCACCCGCCCATGCCGCTCCCCCCCATCATGCTCATCGGGAACGACCTCGCGCGAGCGCCACGGCACCCGTTCCGGCACCCGCCCCGCCCCTCGCCCCGGGGCCGCACGCGTCGGCCGGCTCTTCGGTCAGGTCGCGGAGCAGACGGAGGAGGACCGCCCGGTCCGCCGGATCGAGTCGCCCAACCGCCCGCTCGGCGCTGTCCCGGCGCGCGACGTCAAGCCGGTCGAGCAGGAGCCGGCCTTCGGGCGTGAGCGCGACGAACGTCGAGCGGCGATCCTCCGGGTCCGGACGGCGGACAACCAGCCCGGCCGCCTCGACCCCGTCGACGAGGTCGGTGACGGTGCGCGGCACGACCGACAGCCGCTCGGCGATCGTGGCCATCCGCAACGGCCCGTCGGCGAGCAGGCGGACGACGCGTGCCTGCACCCGGGAAAGGCCGAGCGGGGCCAGCGCCTCGCTCGTCCCGCGATGGAGCTGCCGGACGACCTGGCCAAGAAGGTCGGCGATCTCGAGCGCAGGCTCGAGATCGTCCGGGGTGCGTGCTGCAGGCGGTTCCGGGTTCGAGATGGGCATCTGCAGAGGATACCTCACAATGAGGAATCCTCCAGACGGGGGCGGGCGCCAGGGCGGCTCCCCGGCGGCACCCAAGATGCCGACCTTCCCGGCGCGCCTGACCGGGTCGTCACCGGGATCGCGACTCTCGCGGTGCGCCATCCGCGACGGCCCCGATCTGGCATCGGGCCCGACGGACACGGCGGGCTGCACGTTGCCGGTCCCGGGACACGCCATGGCACGCTCGCGGGAGGCCGGGTATGCTCCCGCCGTGACCCAGACCGAATCGCGGACCGGACCCCGCTGCTCCTGTCGCCGGCGAGTGCCGGCGCAGGGTGCGCGAGCGGTCGTCTGCTGATCGACTCGCACCCCACCGGGACTCGCGACTCCTCCCGACTCACGAGCGGCGACACGTGGCCGCCGCTCGGCCGCCCGCGATCCCCGGAGGTTCCCGTCTCGTGTCCAGCGTCCTCACCCCACCCGCCCGCCAGGTCGATCCGCGCGGCCAGCGCTTCGGCGCCGGTGTCTCGGCGGCCGTCCTGGTCGTCTCGTTCGTGCTCAATCTCCCCTGGCTGGCCGTCCTGGTCGGCCTCAACCTCGGCGTCTCGGCCGCGCTCGGCACGCGGCTCTTCCTGCCGGGCCGCCTCTGGCCCGTGATCCGGAGGACGCTCCGCCTCGGTGCGACAGCGCTCGAGCACGAGTATCCACCCCGGTTCGCCCAGTCCCTGGGCGCGACCTTCATCGGGCTCGGCGCGGTCGCGTTCATCGCGGGCGCGACGCTCGCGGGCTGGCTCCTGGTGGGAGCCGTGGCCGCGCTCCAGGTCCTGCTCGCGGCCACCGGCATCTGCGTCGGGTGCCGCCTCTACGTCCTGCGCTGGTGGGTGCCGACCCAGTTTGCACGCCTCTTCCGGCGAGCCGATCAGCTCGTCGGCCCATCCATCGGCCTGCCGATCAGCTACCGCGATCGATAGGCCGGCAGAACACCCGGAGTCGAAATGCTCACGAGCCCTCCCCACGATCGGGACCATGCCTTCGCCGCGACCCTGGCCGAGGAGCGCCGCGAGGGCGACCGTGGATTCCCGCTCAAGCGCGACGTCGCGATCTTCGTCGACGAGCTGCTGGGGATCCTCTTCGGCCAGCTCTCGGAGGGGGCGACCGGGGCCGCCGACGAGCTGCAGGCCCGGCTCACCCTGACCCTGCGCGACCTCGGCCGGCTGGTCGCGCCGCTCGCGGAGCCCGGAGACGCCGGCCGGATCGTGGACGCGTTCGCCGCCGCGCTCCCGGAGATCCACGACCTGCTGGGGCAGGATGCGCAGGCGATCGCCGAGGGTGACCCGGCGGCCGAGAGCCTCGACGAGGTGATCGCGGCCTACCCCGGCTTCCTCGCGATCGCGATCCACCGGATCGCCCACGAGCTCTGCGGGCTGGGCGTCCGCATCCTGCCACGCCTCCTGGCCGAGGTCGCGCATACCCGGACCGGGATCGACATCCATCCGGGGGCGACGATCGGCCGGTCGTTCTGCATCGATCACGGGACGGGGATCGTGATCGGCGAGACGGCCGTCATCGGCAACGACGTCAAGCTCTACCAGGGCGTGACGCTGGGCGCGCTCTCCGTGGCGAAGAGCGCAGCCGGCACGAAGCGCCACCCGACGATCGAGGACCGGACGGTTCTCTACGCGAACGCGACGGTCCTCGGCGGCGACACCGTGATCGGCCACGACAGCGTGGTCGGCGGCAACGTGTTCCTGACCGACGAGCCTGCCACCCGATTCCGTCGTCTACCAGACCAGCCAGGTCCGCGTCCGTCGCGTGCGCGACGGGTTCGAGGACGCCGATTTCGTCATCTGAAGGAGACCGCTCGATGAAGGCCGACACGATCCTCGCCACGATCGGCGAGACGCCGCACCTCCGGATCAACCGGCTCTACGACCCGCGGGTGGAGGTCTGGGTCAAGCTCGAGCGGGCGAACCCCGGCGCCAGCATCAAGGACCGGATCGCGCTCTCGATGATCGAGGACGCCGAGCGACGCGGAATCCTGAACCCGGGCTCGGTGGTCATCGAGCCGACCTCCGGCAACACCGGGATCGGGCTCGCGATGGTCTGCGCGGTCAAGGGCTACCGGCTGATCCTCACGATGCCGGAGTCGATGTCGATCGAGCGGCGCAAGCTGATGACCGGCTACGGCGCGGAGCTGGAGCTGACGCCGCGCGAGCTGGGCATGAAGGGCGCGATCGCGCGCGCGAACGAGCTCGCCGCCGAGATCCCGGGCTCCTGGATCCCGATGCAGTTCGAGAACCCCGCGAACGTCGAGGTCCACCGGCGCACGACGGCGGCCGAGATCCTGCGGGACTTCCCCGAGGGCGTGGACTACCTCGTCACGGGTGTCGGGACCGGCGGCCACATCACCGGCGTCTCCGAGGTGCTCAAGCCGCTCTGGCCGAAGCTCCGCGTCTATGCCGTGGAGCCGACGCTCTCGCCGGTCCTCTCGGGCGGCACGCACAGCCCGCATCCGATCCAGGGGATCGGCGCCGGGTTCATCCCGGGCGTCATGCGGACCGACCTGCTCGACGGGATCCTGCAGGTCGACCCGGCCGACGCGATGGCCTTTGCCCGGCGCGCGGCCCGCGAGGAGGGGCTGCTCGTCGGCGTCTCGTCCGGAGCGTCGCTGGCGGCCGTGGCGCAGCTGCTCCCGAAGGTCGCCGACGGCGCCCGGATCCTCACGTTCTGCTACGACACGGGCGAGCGCTACCTCTCGGTCGACGCGCTCTGGGGCTGACGCCGGGCGGCTGACGGCGCGGCGGGGAGAACGCGCGCCGCGGCGGAGAACAGCCGGTCGTCATCGATGCCGGATCGCAGGGAGCTGCCGCCCTGCCGTCGTCGCCGGCGCCGGCTGATAACGCACGGCGCTCGCGAAGCCGGGTCGTCCGTCAGCGCGATCCCCACGTCGCGCGTCACGTGGGGTTGGCCTCGCGTCCGGCCTCCTGGTCTTCGGCCGCATCCCCCGTGCCGGCGGCCGCCGCATCTTCCCAGTCGACCCACGGAACGGGGTGCAACACCAGGTAGGCCTTGACTGCCGTCCCGACGGTCGGGTGGAACGAGGCGTCGCCGAGCCGCTGGTAGACGCCGTAGGACCGGAGCCGGTCCTTGACGTGCCCCTTCATCTCGGCGAAATGGAGCTCGATGCCGGCCCGCGCCAGGTCGGTGATCAGCTCGTCGAGGGCGTCCGCCGCCGTCGTGTCGACGTCGGTCACCGGCTCGGCGGAGACGACGAGCCAGCGGACCGGCGGCTCCACCCCGCGGACGACCGCGCGCGCCCGGATCCGGAACAGGTCCGCGTTCGCAAAGAAGAGCGGCGCGTCCCAGCGGTAGAGCACGAGACCCGGGACCTGGCGGGCGTCCGGGTGCCGCTCGACGTCGTGATAACCCTTGTAGTTGGGCACGCGTCCCAGGACGGCGTCGTGCGGCCGCCAGGCGTGGCGGATGAATTCCAGGAGCGAGAGGCCCACCGCGATGCCGATCCCGGGCAGGACCCCGAAGATCGCGACGCCGAGGAAGGCGATCACGGACAGGCCGAACTCGGCCCTGCGCAGGCGGAGCAGCCGCCGGACGCCCGCGACGTCGAACAGGCCCAGGGCCGCCGTGATGACGATCGCCGCGAGCGCCGTCGAGGGCAGGTTCGTGAGCAGGCCCGGCACGGCCACGAGCAGGAGCACGATGACGCCCGCCCCGACGAGGCCCGTGACCTGGGTCCGGGCGCCGGCCGACTCCGCGACCGGCGTGCGCGTCGCACTGCTGCTGATCGGAAAGCCGCCCAGGAGCGCGGACGCGACGTTGCACGCACCCAGCGCCGCGAGCTCGTGGTCCGCGTCGACGGACTCCCCGCGGCGGGAGTTGAAGGTCCGGGAGTTCACGCTCGTGTCGGTGAAGGCCAGGAGGGCGATCCCGAGCGCGCCTGGCACGAGCGCGAGGAGATCGGCGAGGCTGACCGCGGGGAGCCCGGCCGCCGCGAAGCCGCGCGGCACCGCCCCGACGACGGAGAGCTGACCCGCGAGCCCGAAGATCGAGACCACGAGCGTCGCCAGGACCACCGCGACCAGGATGGCCGGGAGACGCCGCGACCATCGCCGCAGGCCGAGGATGACGAGGAGCGAGCCGCCGCCGACGAGGACGGCAATCGGCACCACGTGGCCGTCGACGACGCCCTGCACGATCCCGATCGACTCGCCCAGGAAGTCCGACCCGGAGACGGAGAAGCCCAGCAGCTTCGGGAGCTGGCTGACGATCACGGTCAAGGCGATCCCGTTCATGTAGCCGACGCGGACCGGCCCCGAGAGCAGGTCGGTCAGGAAGCCGAGCCGTGCCGCGGCCGCCGCGATGCAGATCGCGCCGACCATGAGCGCGAGGGCCGCCGCGAGCGCGACGGAACGCCCGGCGTCGCCGCCCGCGAGCGGGATGATCGAGGCCGCCATCGGCGCGATGAGCGCCGAGTCCGGCCCCATGACGAGCGTCCGTGACGGCCCGACAAGGAAGTAGGCGAACAGCGGGCCAACGGTCGCGTAGAGCCCGGTGATCGCCGGGAGCCCCGCCGCCTGGGCGTATCCCATCGCGGCCGGGACCATGATCGTGGAGAGGACGACACCGGCGACCAGGTCCGCGCGGAACGTGGCAAGCCGGTACGCCGGGAGCACGGTGAGCGTCGGCAGCCAGCGCGCGGCCACGCTGCGCGGGTCGCGCGGCGGGCGGGTCTCCGGCGGCGAGTGGACCTCCGGCGGCGAGTGGACCTCCGGCGGCTCGACCGACACGTCTCACAGCCTCGCGCAGTGCGGCAGCGCCCGGTGCGCGGGCCGCGTCCGGCCATCATGCGGCACTCGTGTCCCGCCGCGCGCGCCGCGGTGGCACGATCCTCGGCGGGCCGGTCACGCAGCCCGCCTTCGGCTAGGATCCCGCGGTGAGGAACCATGGAGCGTTCGTTCGGCGTCGGCCCGCCCGCCCCGTGCGCCGTGGTCGGACGTCCCAACCACGAGCCGGGGCCGGTCACCGCGGGGGCCGGCTGCTCGTCGCCGTCGCGGCGGTCGTGCTCGGGATCGGGTCGTGCCAGCTCCCCCAGCCGCACCTGCCGAAGCTGGTCGCCGGCGTGGCGGTCCTCCGCGCGTCCATGGGCGACCGTGGCGGCCCGGCGGACGCCCGGCGTCCCGGCTGAACGCGTGCCCGTACAGGGCGCCTGCCCGAACCTGCGAAGATCGGGCGTATGACCGATCGCGTGAGCGCCGGGATCCTCCTCCATCGCCATCTCGGGGAGCGCCTGGAGGTGCTGCTCGCGCACCCGGGCGGTCCGTTCCATGCCAGCCGGGACCTCGGCGCGTGGACGATCCCGAAGGGCGAGGTCGAGCCGGGGGAGGACCTGGTCGACGTCGCGCGCCGCGAGTTCGCCGAGGAGACCGGCCACCCGTCGCCGGGCGACGAGCCCCTCGCGCTCGGGACGATTCGGCAGCGCGGCGGCAAGCTCGTGCATGCATGGGCGCTGCGCGGCGACCTTGATCCGGCCGCGGCGCACAGCAACATGTTCTCGATGGAGTGGCCTCCCCGTTCGGGCCGGACCGAGGCGTTCCCGGAGATCGACCGCGTGGCCTGGTTCGACCTTGGCGAGGCGCGGCTTCGCCTGAAGGAGACGCAGGTGCCGTTCCTCGATCGGCTGCTCGAGGCGCTCGATCGCTGAGGGCGGCCACTCCTCGAACGCCTCGTGGAGGCGCTCGGCCGCTGAGGGCGGCGACCATCGCGGGGCGACCGCTCACGACTGACCCACGATCGCGACGTCACCGTCGGGCGCTTCAGGACCGGGCCGGGTCGCGAGTCGTAGACTGGGAGCCGAGCTCTCATCCGCTTCGACCCATCCCTTCGACCCCGGAGGCAACCGCATGTCCCGCCGTCCCGACGCGCCCACGGCGCGTGTCTCGCCGGACCGCGTTCTCCCGTTCGGGGTCCGACCGAGGCACCGGTCCCGCCCACCGCGTCTCGTGGGTGCGGCACGCTGACGCCGGCGGGCCCGAGCGTGGGCCGCGCCCCGCGCGCACGACACGTCCGGCGAGCGCCGCCCCGTGCAGTCTGGCTCACCCTGCTCATCGGCTTGATCGTGGCAGCCTGCAGCGGGCCGGCGGGCACGACCGGTCCGGCGGACAGCGGTGGGCTCGGCGCCTCGCTGGCTCCGTCCGCGACCCCGTCGCCTCCCGGCACGTCCGACGCGAGCCCCGGCGCGAGCCCGTCGGCGTCCGCGGGCACGTCCGATGCGAGCCCCGGCGCGAGCCCGTCCGCGTCCGCGGGCCTCAGCGACTTCACGGGTGGAACCGCCACCGCCAGCCTGACGCTCCCGGCCGCTGCCGTCGCGTACGCGGGCGGGTCGTGCGAGCACGGGCCCGGCGACGCGTGGGTTGCCCTCAACATCGGGCAGCCGAACGGGGCGGAGTACTTCGGGCTGATCGCCGGTCGCAGCCCGTACGGCGCGTCGGACCTCCAGACCGCGGCGGGTGGAGGGACCCTCAAGGGCGACGGCGTGCTGATCACGTATCGGCACGCCGGCACGACGCACGTGCTCGACCACGACACGGCATCGGTCTTCCTGTACGTGGACGACTCCGGCGGCACGTTCACGGGCCACCTGGCCGATGGCACGAACGTGAGCGGCACGTTCCGCTGCTGATCCGCCTCGGGGCCGGACATCGGCGGACGGTCGGGCGTGGAACGCATCACCCGACCCTCGCGTGTCGGGCACATCGGCGAACCCTCGGGCGTCACGCAACCACCGAGCGGCCGCCAATCAGGCGCGTCATCGGACCGCCAGGCGTCAGGCGTCCGCGCGCACCTCGGCGAGTCGACGAGCGAGGAAGGCCCGCTCGGTCTGGTTGCCCGCCAGGTCGACGGCACGTCGATACGCGCTCGCGGCCTCGTCGCGCCGTCCCATCCGGCGGAGGAGGTCGGCGCGCGCCGCGTGGTAGAGGTGGTAGCCATCGAGGGCGCCCTCCGCGCCCAGCGCGTCCATCAGCACGAGCCCGGCTCGCGGTCCGTCGGCCATCGCCACGGCAACTGCGCGGTTCAGCTCCACGACCGGGGTGGGCACCTGCGCAACGAGCGCGTCGTAGAGCCGCTCGATGGCCCGCCAGTCCGTCTCGTCGGCACGCATCGCGCGGGCGTGACCCGCGGCGATCGCGGCCTGGAGCAGGTACGGCCCTGGCCGCAACCCGTCCGCGAGGGCCGCGGCGAGGGCCTGGTCGACGAGCTCCAGCCCTTCCGCGATCTCGTCGCGGTCCCAGCGGCCCCGATCCTGGTCCTCGAGGAGGGTCAGCGAGCCGTCCGGCCCGACCCGGGCGTCGCGCCGCGAATCCTGGAGCAGGAGGAGGGCAAGCAGCCCCGCGGTCTCCGGCTGGTCGGGCATCAGCTCCGCGACCAGGCGCGCAAGGCGGATCGCCTCGGCGCACAGATCGCGGCGGACCAACGCGTCGCCCGCCGTCGTGCTGTATCCCTCGTTGAAGACCAGGTACAGGACGGCGAGCACGCCCTCGAGGCGCTCCGCGAGGAGATCGTCGGGGGGGACGCGGTACGGAATCCCCGCGTCACGGATCTTCCGCTTGGCGCGCACGAGGCGCTGCGCGAGGGTGGCCTCTGGAACCAGGAACGCCCGGGCGATCTCGGGGGTTGTCAGGCCGCCGAGCGTGCGGAGGGTGAGCGCCACCCGAGCGTCCATCGCGAGCGCCGGATGGCAGCACGTGAAGACCAGGCGGAGGCGGTCGTCGACAAGGCGTGTGTCGGTCCCGAGGCGCACGTCGTCCTCCTGTCCTCCGCTGTCGGCGAGCGCACCCTCGAGCTCGGCGAGCTTCAGCGCCTGGCGCCGGGCGCGCCGGATCCGGTCGAGCGCCCGGTTGCGGGCGGCCGTCGTGATCCAGGCCCCGGGGTTGCGCGGAACGCCATCCCGCGGCCAGGTCTCGAGCGCGGCGACGAACGCGTCGGAGAGCGCCTCCTCGGCAAGGTCGAAGTCGCCCAGGACGCGGATGAGCGTCGCGAGGACGCGACCCGATTCCTCGCGGAAAGCCTGCTCGACGTGCTCGCGGACATCACGGCCGGTGACCACGCCCTCGGCCGGCAGGCGGTCCCCGGCGCTCACATGTCGACGATCGGGCGGACCTCGATCGAGCCGTATGCCGCGCCGGGACAGCGACCGGCCGCCTCGAGCGCCATGTCCAGGTTGGGGCAGTCCACGATGTAGTACCCGCCCAGGACCTCCTTGGTCTCGGCGAACGGCCCGTCGGTGGTCAGGCGCCTGCCGTCCTGGACCCGCACGGTCGTGGAGGCGGTTGACGGCGCAAGCTGGTCGCCGGCCTTGTAGATGCCCGTGTCGATCATCCACTTCGTGTATGCGTTCCACGGCTCGAGATCGGGCATCGGCGCTCCCTCGGCCGGCGCCATCTCGGGCCCGTAGATGAGGAGCATGTAGCGCATCGAAGCCTCCTTCTGTGGCGCGGCGGCGGGAGACGGGCGTCGGGTCGTGCCGGTGTCGACGCGTGGTGCGCCCGCTGTCTGCCCGGACGACGAACGGGATCGTCCCGAATCGACGGGCGGCCGCCATCATCGGCGAATTCGCGCGGGGCGTCAGGCGGCGTCGCGCGTCGCGTCCCGGATTCGGGGGCACGCGGCGCGTCAGGCGGCTTCACGCGGCGCGTCAGGCGGCTTCACCGGCGCGTCAGGCGGCTTCACCCGGCGCGTCAGGCGGCGCCGCGGGGCGCGTCAGGCGGCCGACACGCGCCGTCCCGTCGCGGCCCGGTTCCGCGGCCGGGAGCCGTCGACTTGTCACGTCCCGGTTCCGCGGCCGAGAACGGTGAACGTGTCGCGCCGGTGCGCCAGACGTACGAGTCCGACCACCTCGTGCATCGGATGCACGCATGGACGCCGGGAGCCGGGCCGGCGAGGCTCCGGCAGATCGTCGGAGGACCCTGGTGCCCCTGTTCGGCGTCAATCGGGCGTCGCCTTGCGCCAGGCGCACGATCCCGACGCGTGCGCCATGGCCCGGGCTCGTCGGCTGGCCGAACCGTGCGTTCGACGCACGAGCCACCTGGCGCCACGAGGACCAGGTACGTCTCACGTGGGTTCGCCCTCGATCGCCGGGCGCGTCGATCGCTCGCTCGCCGGCATGCCTGCCGGCACGCCCCGGGCCGCGCTCGACATCACCCCGTATCCTCTCTGGCCATGACCCCACGCAGCGAGGTCATCCACGTCGCCGGGCGGGACGTGACCGTGACCAACCCCGACAAGGTCTACTTCGAGGGCATCGATGGCGCGCTCGAGGCAGGCGCGGACGCGGCCGTCGCGCTCGAGGCAGGCGCGGTCACGGCCGGGGGCGGCACGGCTCCCACCCGGGGCGCGGCCGGGGGCGGCACGGCTCCCACGCCGGGGCGCACGGCCGGGGGCGGCACGGCTCCCACCCGGGGCACGGCGCCGACGGCCGATGGCAGGACGGCCGCGGTCACGAAGCTCGACCTCGTGCGCTACTACGTGGCGGTCGCGGACGGGGCGCTCCGGGGAGCCGGCGGCCGGCCGATGGCCCTCAAGCGCTACCCGAACGGCGCAGCCGGCCCGTTCTTCTTCCAGAAGCGCGCACCGGAGTCGCGACCCGACTGGATTCCCACGGTGACGCTCAGCTTCCCGAGCGGTCGGACCGCCGACGAGGTCGTGATCGAGGACGCAGCGCAGCTCGCGTGGGTGATCAACCTGGGCTGCCTCGACCTCAACCCGCACCCCGTGCGGGCCGACGACCTGGATCATCCCGACGAGCTCCGGGTGGACCTGGACCCGGTGCCGGGCGTCGCATGGGACGACATCCGGCGCGTCGCCCTCGTCGTCCGCGACGCACTCGCGGACGTCGGACTCGTCGGTTGGCCCAAGACCTCGGGCAGCCGGGGCATCCACGTGAACGTGCGGATCGAGCGCCGCTGGACCTTCCCGGAGGTGCGGCGCGCGGCGCTCGCCCTCGCCCGCGACGTGGAGCGCCGCGTCCCGGATCTCGCCACCAGCCGCTGGTGGAAGGAGGAACGCCACGGCGTCTTCATCGACTACAACCAGAATGCCAAGGACCGCACCGTCGCGAGCGCCTACTCGGTCCGGCCGCGGCCCGACGCGCGCGTCTCGACGCCGCTGACCTGGGACGAGGTCCCCGACGTCGACCCGGCCGCGTTCACCGTGTGGACCGTCCCGGAGCGGTTCGCGCGGCTGGGCGACCCGCATGCGGCGATCGATGCCCACGCCGGGAGCCTGGACGGGCTCCTGGAGCTCTCGGCCCGCGACGAGGCGGAGGGCCTCGGCGACGCGCCGTGGCCACCGAACTACGCGAAGACGATCGACGAGCCGCCCCGCGTGGCCCCATCGAAGCGCCGGATGCCGTCGAAGCCGCTCATCGAGATCGGGCGCGCGGCGACCCAGGCGGAGGCGATGGAAGGCCTCGCGCGCTGGAAGGAGCGCCACCCGGACGCCTGGCCGCATCTCGCCCCGGCAGACGTGCTGGTGGACGCGATGCGCGGCCGCTCCACCACCTGGACGCGCATCCGCCTGAACCTCGAGCACGTGCCGCCCGAGCAGCGGCCCGGGCAGGAGGCGCTCGACCCGGACTACGACCCGTGGGCCGGCGTCGAGTGGCCGGGCCGGGTCCGCCGGCAGGACCAGGCGAGCCGGAGCTGACGGCGGTCGACCGGCCGGCGCGTCGCGAGGCCCGCTCGACCCGCGGTTCTAGCGGCGCCGGAAGTGCGTGCCCCCGGTGATGCACGCGAGGAGCGTGAACCAGTAGCCGGCAAAGACCGCGGCGATGATCGCCACGAGGACCGCGCCGCCCACGCCCGTCGAGCCCACCGTGTTGGCTTCACGCAGGGCGCCCAGGGACCCGACCAGGATCAGCGTCATGAAGAGGCCGCCGAAGAGGCCGACCACGGTCGCCAGGGCGCGTCCCCATGTCCGCCGCAGGAGCATCCCGAGCGCGGCCAGGATCTCGACGACTGCCCAGACGAACATGACCACCCCGACCGCGATCAGCGCGTTCCCGACCGCGTCACCAAGGCTGGAGAACTGCTCGCTGTTCAGGTAGTCGCTGAGCTTGCTCCCACCGAGCACGAACCCCGCGGCGGGCACGAGCGTGAGGACGCCGGCCGCGAGCATGAAGAGCGCGGCGAGGAGCACGCGGAACATGAAGTGGCCGGGAGCCTGGACCTGGGGCGGCTGCACCCAGCCCGGCTGCCCGGCAACCGGCTGGCCCCAGCCGGGCTGGGGCGGCTGCACCGGCGTGGGTTGCGCCCAGGCGGGCTGGGCCGCCGGCTGGACCGGCTGGCCCCAGCCGGGCTGGGGTGGCGGCGACGGGACCGCAGCCGGCATCGGTGGCGGCGATGGGGCGATCGGTGGTGGAGCCACCGGCGCGGGCTGGTTGGGCAGGCCCGTCGGCGGAAGCTGTGGCTCGGACACGTTCCCCTCCTCATGCGGCGTCCCTGGTCCGCGACTGTAGCGCCGCGGGGCGATTGGGGGAAGGGGTCAGGGCAGCGCGGACGGCGCCGGCGCCTGGGATGACGCGCCAGGCGATGCGGCAGGCTTCGCCCGCGGATAGAGCGCGGCGACCAGGAAGCGGATCGCGTCGTCGCCGGTGAACAGGTCGCGATTGAAGGTCACGGCCACGCTGATCCGCTGGCTCGGCAGCCATCGGATCGACGCGCGCGTCCCCGCCAGCGCACCGGTGTGGCCGACGGCGACGAAACGCCCATCGATCTTGACCCGCGAGACGCCGAGGCCGTACGCGAGCGCGGCATAGCGCTGGATGTCCGGGTCGAACGTGAGCATCTCCGCGAGCGAGGCCGGCGCCAGGACGCCGCCGCCGTAGAGCGCCCTGGCCCAGCGCGCGAGATCCCCCGTCGTGGAGGCGATGGATCCCGCCGAGTACGCCGCGGTGGCGACCGCGGTGAACGGCGCGATCGCGCTGCCATCGCTGAGGTCGCGGGGCAGGATCTTCCCGGCATAGCCGATGAACATCTGGTTCGAATGCGCCGGCGGCACGTTCGGCGTCCCGACTCCCTGGACGTAGGTCGAGGCGAGCCCGAGCGGCACGAAGAAGTCGTCCCGTACCTGGTCGGCCCAGGGTGCGCCGCCGGCCCGCTCCGCGACCAGGCCCAGCAGCACGTAGTTCGTGTTCGAGTACCCCCAGCCCGTGCCGGGCGGGAACGCGGGCCGGGCCACGTACGGCAGGACCTCCGCCGGTGTCCAGACGCGCCCCTTGGCGCGGTTCAGGGCGGCGTCGAGCTTCGGGTTCTGGAAGAAGTCCGCCAGCCCGCTCGTGTGGTTGAGGAGCATCCGGAGCGTGATGTGCGCCGCGTTCGGGTAGTCCGGGAGCCATCGGGACAGCCGGTCGTCGATCGTGAGCCGGCCTTCCTCGGCGAGCCGCAGGATGAGCGCGGCCGTGAACGTCTTCGTCACGCTCGCGATCGGGAACGGCGTCCCGGGCGTCACCTTCGCGTGGGTGGCCGCCACCGCGTCACCGGCGACCCCGGTCCAGGTCCGGCCGTCCGCGAGGATCACGGTCGCCTCGATGCCCGGGATGACCATCGACTTCCGGGCCGCTTCGAGCGCCTTCTGGAGCGCCGCCGCGGTCGCCGGGTCGACCGGCGGCGCCGGGGGTGGCGCGACCGCGACGGCATGCGACGGGGCGACTGACGGGGACGGGTCTCCGGCGCGCACGGAGCCCGACGGGGCGGTGGCCGGCCCGGCAGCCAGCGCCGGCGTTGGCGCGGCGCTCGACCCGGCCGCCCCAGCGGTCCCCGGAACCGCTCCCGGCGCCAGCGCGATGGCCCCGGCGACGACGCCGACGGCGAGGAGGGTCGCGAGCGCGACCCCCGCGACGTACCGTCGACGGCGTGGCCGGCGCGCCTGCATCGACCACGCCCGCGTCATCGGCCGCCCGTCTCCCGCCCGAAGATCTCGGCGAGCTCGTACGGCGGCGTCGCCTCGAGCTGGTCGTAGCGGCAGCTCTCGGGGCGTCGGTCCGGGCGCCAGCGCACCATGTGGGTCGCATGCCGGAACCGGTCGCCCTGGAGGTGGTCGTAGGCGACCTCCGCCACGAGCTCGACGCGCAGCGGCTCCCACGAGAGATCCTTGCCGCGGTTCCAGCGCGACATCGCCCCGGGCATCCGCCGCCCGTAGGCCGCCTCGGCGAGCTCCGGGCTGGCCCAGTCGCGCCACGGATGGCCGTCGAGCGCGCCCTCGCGCAGCGGCGCCAGCTCGTCGACGAGCTCGCGCCTCCGTGCCGCGGTGAATCCGCTGGCGACGCCGACATGGTGGAGGGTGCCCGCGTCGTCGTGGAGGCCCACGATCAGCGACCCGACGCCGCTCCCGGCCTCGTCCTTGTGCCAGCGGAACCCCGCGACCGCCACGTCCGCCGTCCGGGCGTGCTTCACCTTGACCCAGCCGCGCCTGGCGGGCAGATACCGGCCGTCGAGGCGCTTCGCGATGACGCCGTCGAGACCGGCGCCCTCGAACCGGTCGAACCAGTCGCGCGCCAGCGCGACATCGCGCGTCAGCGGCGTCACGTGGACCGCCGGAACGTCCGCGCGGATCCCGGCGGCAAGCGCCTCGCGCCGGTCTGCGAACGGACGCTCGCGCAGATCGTCGCCGCCGAGGGCGAGCAGGTCCCAGGCGACGAAGCTCGCGGGCGTCTCCGCGGCGAGGAGGCGAACGCGCGACTCGGCCGGGTGGATGCGCAGGAGAAGCGCGTCGAAGTCCAGGCCGCGGGGTCCCGCGATGACGACCTCGCCGTCGACCACGGCGCGATCCGGGAGCGCGGCCAGCAGCGGCGCCGTCAGCTCCGGGAAGTAGCGCTCCAGCGGCCGCAGATCGCGGCTCTGCAGGAAGACCTCGTCGCCATCGCGGAAGACGATGCAGCGGAAGCCATCCCATTTCGGCTCGTACGCCCAGCCGTCACCCTCGGGGAGGGTCGCCTGCGGGGCGGCGAGCATCGGTTCGAGCGGCGGAGCGAAGGGCAGGCGCATCGCCGGATTATGCGGTGGGAAGCCAGCCGGATGCGGCGGGTGGCTCAGGCCGGCTCGTACGGCGGGTACTCCGGCCACCAGATCGACTCGTCGACCGCGGCCTCGGCTTCGGCACGACCCTGGTCCCCTGCCGCGAGCGGCAGCCCGTCGACCGTGCCGAACGAGCGAACGACCTCCACGGCGATCTCGCGCGAGACCGCGCGCAGGTCGCGAATCGGCGGGTAGAGCGCGCCCTCGGCGAGGCGCTCCGCCGATACGAGGCCGGCGAGCGTGTGCGCGGCAACCAGGAACTCTGCGTTGCTCACCGTGCGCGCCCCGGCAACGATGGCGGCGAGCCCGACCCCGGGGAAGATGAATGCGTTGTTCGCCTGTCCGACCAGGCGCGTCCGCCCGTCCACGACCACGGGGTCGAACGGGCTGCCCGTCGCGACGAGCGCGCGGCCGTCCGTCCATTCCAGCACCTGGCTCGGGGTCGCCTCCGTCCGCGAGGTCGGATTCGAGAGGGGGAAGACGATCGGGTTCGGACAGGCGTCCGCCATCGCCCGCAGGATCGGCTCCGTGAACGTGCCGGGCGTGGCGGTCGTCCCGATCAGGACGGTCGGCCGGACGGCCCGCACGACGGAGAGCAGGTCGGCGCCGGTGGCCAGCCCGAACGCGGCCAGCTCGGCCGGGCTGAGCGCGAACTCGTGCTTGTCCGCGTCGAGCCCCGGGCGGTCGAGGCCGAGGAGGCCCTTCGAGTCGATGAGGACGAGCGAGCGACGAACCTCGTTCTCGGGCGCGCCGGCGGCGAGGAGCGCCGCCCGGACGAGTCGCGCGATCCCGGTGGCGGCGGCGCCGGCGCCGAAGAAGACGAAGCGCTGGCCCCGGAGCGGCTGGCCCAGGTGGCGCAACCCCGCGAGGATCCCGGCGATCACCACCGACGCCGTCCCCTGGATGTCGTCGTTGAACGACGGCAGGACGTCCACGTAGCGGTCCAGGATCCGGATGGCCGTGTGCTGCTTGAAGTCCTCCCACTGGAGGATGGCTCGCGGGAAGACGGACTTGACGCCCGCCACGAACGAATCGATGAACGCGTCGTAGGCCGGCCCGCGAAGGCGCGGCTGGCGCCAGCCGGCGTAGATCGGGTCGGCCAGGAGCGCCTCGTTGTCGGTTCCCACGTCCAGCGAGATCGGCAGGGTCAATGCCGGGTAGATCCCCGCGCCCGCCGTGTAGATCGCGAGCTTGCCGACCGGGATCCCCATGCCGCCGGCGCCCTGGTCGCCCAGCCCCAGGATCCGCTCGTTGTCGGTCACGACGACCAGGCGAACCTCCTGCTGCGCGGAGTTGCGGAGGAGCTCCGGGACGCGGCCCGTGTCGCCGGGCGTGATCCACAGGCCGCGCGGGCGGCGGAGGATGTGGCTGTACTCCTGGCAGGCGCGCCCGACGGTGGGCGTGTAGACGATCGGCAGGAACTCCTCCAGGTTCTCGGCGAGGAGCCGGTAGAAGAGGGTCTCGTTGCGATCCTGGAGGGCGGCGAGCCCGATGTAGCGCTCGAGGGCGTCCCCCTTGCGGCGGACGTGCTCCAGCTCCAGGCCCAGCTGCTCCTCGATCGAGAGGACGTGCGACGGAAGGAGCCCGTGGAGCCCGAACCAGTCGCGCTCCTCGTGGGTGAACGCGGCGTCCTTGTTGTAGAGCGCGCGACCGAGCAGCGAGCGACCCCGGAACGCGATGCGCAGCGGGCGGCGCGGGTCCGGCGCGGCCGGAAGGGATGCGTGCGGGGCAGTCATGCGTCGAGCGTAGGCGGGCGCCGGACGCGCGCGGAGTGCCGTCTGCACCGAAGCCGCGCGGCGGGTGGCACGGTCGGCACGGCGACACACGCCGGGACACGCACCGCACGCCGCGCCGGGGGCAGCGCCGCGCTGCGCCGCGTCTTCAGTGGGCCACCACCACGGTCGCCGACGCGTGCGCGACCACGTGCCGCGAGACGCTTCCGCGGAACGCGCGGTCGATCGGAACGGCGTCGCCGGACCCGATGACGATCGTGTCGAAGCCGCCCTCCTCGGCGATCTGCTCGATCCGGCGGGCCGGGTCGCCGGACGGCTCCAGCACCTCGACCTCGACCCCCATCGCTGCGAGGAGCCGCTTCGCCTCCTGCAGCCCATGGGCCCGGGCGCTCGCATCGATCGACGTGCCGGCGGGACCACCGGCGCAATCGGGCACGACGCCCACCACGCTCACCGGGGCGTGGAAGGCGCGGGCAAGCTCTCCCGCGGTCTCGAGGGCGCGCCGCGCAGGCTCTCCGCCGTCGTAGGCGAGGAGAATCTTCTTCATCGGCTCACTCCCATGGCGGGCCGGCCTGGGGGCCCGGCCGGCTCGCGTGCCCGAATGGTCGCCCGGCGGCCCCCGGGCAGGAAGACCGATTGGGTGCGATCGCGGGGGCCGCTCGGATTGGGCCGAGGGCCATGGGGCAGGGTGGTCAGGCCGGCGGCCGGCTCGCGTCCACGGGGCCGGTCGACGACTCGAGGTCCTTCAGGTCGCCCACGAGGTACCGCTGCATCGTCGGGCCCATGGCGCGCACGAGCACCTCGGTCGACATGGACGCCAGCGGCTCGACGGCCACCACGTACCGGGCCATCGCGAGGCCGATGAGCTGCGAGCCCGCAAGCGTCGCGCGGAACGTCGCGTCGGGCCGGTCGATGGCCCGGGCGAGGGCCAGGAACGGGCCCTCCGCAAGAAGCCGGCGGAGCATGGCCGCCGCGACCGGGTCGGTGGACGCCGAGCGCACCACGCCCAGGAGGAGCGACCGGTTGGCGGGCGCCTCCCAGAGCTCGAGGATGAGGCGAACGAAGCGCTCCCCGAGCTCGTCCCCGGGACCATCGAGGAGCCGCGAGACCATGAGCGCCAGGTCGAACGGGAGCTCCATGGCGGCGACGAACAGCTGCTGCTTGGAGCCGAAGTAGTGGTGGACGAGCGCCGGGTCCACGCCCGCCCGGAGCGCGATGTCGCGGATCGTCGCCCCGTCGAAGCCGCGCTCGCCGAAGCTGGTCCGCGCGGCCTGGAGAACCCGGGCACGCGTGTCGCTCGCACCGGGCCGGCGGCCGGTGCGGCCGCGTGGCCGCGCCGCGCCGGTCACACGACGTCGCGGCGGATCGTGAACGCCGCGATCGTCGCGAAGAAGGCCGCGACGATCCCGAGGACGACGAGATCGAGCTGGAGGGCAGGCACCCCGAGGTCCGCCCCGCGGATGAAGACCTGGCGCAGCCCGTCCACCGCGTAGTTGAGCGGCATGATCGCGACGAGCGGCTGGAGGATCGACGGCAGGCTGCTCACCGGGAAGAGGACGCCGGACAGGAGGAACTGCGGCGCGAGCACGATCGGGATGAACTGGATGATCTGGAGCTCCGTCCGCGCGAACGTCGAGAGGAAGATCCCGAGGCTCACCGCGCCCACGGCCAGCAGCACCACGACCAGGAACGCGAGGATCGGGCTGCCGTTCGCGGCGATGCCCAGCCCGATCGAGAACGCCGGCAGCGGCCCGAGGGCGCCGACGTGCAGCGAGCCCAGGGCCCAGAGCATGAGGACCGCGACCTGGATCGTGGCGAACAGGCCGAACCCGAGCGTGTACCCGAGGACGACCTCGCCGCGGGTCACGGGCGTCGCCATCAGGCGCTCGAGCGTGCCGCCGGTGCGCTCCCGGAGGAAGCTCACGCCGGTGAGGATGTAGACGAAGAAGTAGGCGAAGAAGGCGACGATCGCCGGCGCGAACGTCGTCACCGGGTCGTCGGTCGGGGTCCCGTAGACGGTCGTGTGCTCCACGACGGGGATGGACGTCCCGGACGCGGACGTGACCGCGGCGAGCACGGCCCGCTGGACCGCGGCGACCTGGCTCACGTCGCCGGACGGGTCGAGGCCGTTCGTGATCACGCTGACGTCCAGCGGGCTGCCGGAGGCGGCGCCGGTCCGGATCACGATGCCCACCGAGGCGGACCTGTCCGCGATGGATGCGCGGGCGGCCGCCTCGTCGGCGCCGTCCGTGACGGTCGCGCCGCCCGTGCGGAGCGCGGCCCCGAGGGCGTCACCGGCGAGCTGGCCGCGCGCGCCGGCCAGGTTCACGACGACCGCCGTGACCTGGGGCGGCTGGCTCTCGCGCAGGATGAATGTCACGAGGCCCGTGATCACGATCGGCGCGATGAACAGGAGGGCGAGCGACGGGCGGTCGCGGCGGATCTCCGAGACGACCCGCCGGAAGAGTGCGAGGACGCGGCGCCGGCTCATCGGGTCACCTCGACATTCCCGCCGAGGCGCAGGAAGGCCTGCTCGAGATCCGGGGTGCCGGCCCGTACGCGGATCTCCTGGCCCGTCCCGCGGGCGGTGACGGTGCCGGAGCGGACGAACAGGAGCTCGTCACATCGGTCCGCCTCGTCCATGACGTGGCTCGAGACCACGATCGTCGTGCCGGCGTCGGCCAATGCCCGGAAGTGGGCCCAGAACTGGACTCGCAGCAGTGGATCGACCCCGACCGTTGGCTCGTCGAGGAAGAGGACGGGGGGCCGGTGGATGAGCGCGCACGCGAGCGAGAGGCGACGCCGCTGGCCGCCGGACAGCGTCCCGACGATCGACGAGCGCCGGTCGGCCAGATCGACGATCTCGAGGGCGTGCGCCACTTCCTCGTCGCCCTCGACGCCGTAGACCGCGCCGAAGAAGCGGACGTTCTCGGCGACCGTGAGCGCCGCGTAGACGCCGTCGGACTGGGTCATGTAGCCGATCCGGCTGAGATTGGGGCGCGAGGGCATCCGCGTTCCCAGCACCTCGGCCCAGCCCGACGTCGGGAGCGTGAGCCCGGTGAGGAGCCGGATCAGCGTCGTCTTGCCGGAGCCGTTCGGACCAAGGAGCCCGTAGATCCGCCCGGGAGCGAGGTCGAACGTGACGTCGTCCACGGCTCGCAGCGCCCCGAACGTCTTGACGAGGCCGTGGGCGCGGATCGCCGGCGGGGAGTCGACGTCGTCCGCGTCCGTTTCGGCATGCAACGCCATGGGCGTGTCACCTTCCCGTGCGCGCGGCCGGAGGCGGGCCGCTCGTTCACCGACTGATGAATTCTACGCGTGATGAATTCCATGTCAACGGGCGGACGCAGTCCCGTCGTCGGGCGAGGCCCGGGCACGGCGCAGCACACCGACGCGGGGGCTGCGGCCGAGCTCCCCGATCGGTCGGGGCAGCCCCGCGGATGGTGCCGGGCATCCC
Source organism: uncultured Chloroflexia bacterium (assembly GCA_963809215.1). GTDB lineage: Bacteria > Chloroflexota > Limnocylindria > Limnocylindrales > CSP1-4 > CTSoil-043. The sequence goes on along the minus strand of CAWEIJ010000003.1, from coordinate 113,059 downwards.
GCCGCGGGGCTCGCCGCCCGGTTGTCGCGCCCAACGGCACGAGGTGGCATCCTGCGGCGGTGAGCGAGCGACCCCGATGAGCGAGATGGCCGCCCGCTACGACCACCGGGCGCGATCCTACGGGCGATGCTGGGCGCCGGTCCTCGCGCCGGCCGCGCTCGGCCTGCTCGACGCGATCGGCCCGGCGGTGGCACGTGCGCCCGGAGCCCGGCTGCTCGACGCCGGGACGGGATCGGGGACGCTGGCGATCGCGGCCGTCCGGCGCTGGCCCGGGGTCCACGTGGTCGGGCTGGACGTCTCGAGCGGGATGCTGGCCGTGGCGCGGGCCGCCGCAGAGGCGACGCTCGACGCCGAGGACCGTGGGAGGCTGTCGCTCGTCGAGGGGAGCGTCAGCGAACCGGAGGCCGCGGGCCTCGCGGCAGGTTCTGTCGACGCGGCCGTCTCGTCGTTCGTGCTGCATCTCGTGCCCGATCGCCGGCCGGCGCTGGCCGGGCTGCGGCGCGTCCTCCGGGCCGGCGGCGTCCTGTCGTTCGTCGTCTGGGCGGCGGAAGGCAAGCCGTGGGCCATCGAGGCGGCGTTCGAGGCAGCGTACGCGGCGACGCTGACCGCGGCGAACGTGCCGGCACCATCCGTCGCGGGCGGGCAGCGCGCCGGCCCGATCGCGTCTGTCGCCGCGGCTCGCGACGAGCTCGCCGCCGCCGGATTCGTCGACGTGGAGGCCTGGGAGCCCGTCCTCCACCACCCGTTCGGGCGCGCCGGGGGGCGGGCGCTCGTCGTCGAGTACGACCGCGCCGCCGATCTCGAAGCGCTGCCTGCCGAGACGCGGGCGGCCGTGCTGGCTGCGTTCGACGCGGAGCTGGACCAGCTGCCGGACGCGGCATTCACGTGGGACGCGCCGCTCGTCGCGGCCAGGGCGACTCGACCGGGCGACGGCTGAGCGCCTCGATGCGCTCGCGGGCTTCAGGGACCCGGCCGCCATCGCGCCGGGTCGGGTGGGGTCGGGCCTATCCGGCGGCTGTCTCGCCCTCGGCCGGCGCGGCGACCGGAGCCGCCTCTGCCACGACCTCCGCCTCCGCCTCGACGACGCGCGGCGCAAGGACGCGGAAGATCACCTCGTCCGGGTCGTTGAGGATCGTCGCCCCCGCGGGCACGGGGAGGTCGCGAACCGCGATCACGGCTTCGAACGTCGCCAGCGTGGAGACGTCCACCTCGATGAACTTGGGGAGACGGTCCGGGCGAGCGCGGACGCGCACGTGATCCACCGCGTGGATGAGCGTGCCGCCCTCCTTGGTCACCGCCTCCGACTCGCCGAAGCTGTGGACCGCGACGTCGACGGTCATGTCCTCGGTCATCTTCACCCGGAAGAGGTCCACGTGGAGCGGCGTCCGGTTGACGCGGTGGAGCTGGACGCCGTTGATGATGACCGGCGTGGCCGTGCTGCCCTCGACCTCGAGATCGATCAGCGCGTTCGCGCCGGCACGCCGGCGGAGCTGCTCGAACTCGTGCGCGTCCACGGAGATGGACGTCGAGTCGCCATGCCCGAACACGACGGCCGGGATGCGGCCCGCCTTGCGCAGGTGGGACGTCGCCTTGCCCATCTCCGTACGGGGAAGAGCGGCAAGGATTGGGCGGTCGGTGCTCACGGCGGGCCTCTCGGTTCTGTCGGGTCGATCTCGGGACGGGGCGGCGGCGCGGCCGGATGGGGCCGGGCGCCCGGTCGGAGGGTGAGGGTACCACGAGAGCCGAGCCACGGGCTCCGCCGAGCAGCGATACGGGCCCGGCGAGCGGAACCGCGGCCTCGGCCGGTGTACGATCCGGCCGGCATGGCGAGCACCATCCTGATCGTCGAGGACGAGCACGCGGTCGCGCGTGGCATCCAGTACGCCCTCCAGCAGGAGGGGTACGAGGTCACGGTCGCCCGGTCCGGCGAGGAGGGCCTGGACTTCGCGACGCACCAGGCACCCGACCTCGTGGTCCTCGACGTGCGCCTGCCGGGCATGGACGGGTTCGAGGTCCTGCGCCGGATCCGCGCCACCGACGGCAAGATGCCGATCCTGGTCCTGACCGCCCGTGACGACGAGGTGGACAAGGTCATCGGGCTCGAGCTGGGGGCGGACGACTACCTTACGAAGCCGTTCGGCCTCCGCGAGCTGATGAGCCGGATCAAGGCGCTGCTCCGGCGCGCGTACGGCGACTTCGCCGATGCCGGTGGCGGGCGCGTCCTGCGCCACGACGACCTCCTGATCGACCTCGAGCGCCGCCGGGTCCAGCGCGCCGGCCGCAAGGTCAACCTCACGCCCACCGAGTTCGAGATCCTCCGCCATCTCGCGGCCCGCCCCGGGCGTGTCTACACGCGGAGCGAGCTGCTGGAGCTCCTGCGCGACTACGAGGCGCTCGACCAGGACGAGAAGACGATCAATGTCCACATCAGCCACCTTCGCGAGAAGATCGAGGACGACCCGTCGGCGCCGGTCTTCGTCCTGACCGTGCGGGGAGTCGGCTACGCGTTCGTCGAGCGCTGACGCGGCGAGCGTCAACAGCCCCGCGGAGGCGCTCGGGCCGCGTCGCCTGGGCCGAATCGTCCCGCGGTCGTTCCGGGCGCGACTGACGCTGACCGTCGTGGCGCTCGTCGCGGCCGTCCTCCTGGTGGTGTCGGCCATCGTCGTCAACCGGCTCGACGCGTACTTCGCGGAGCAGGACGAGGGCGCGCTCGCGGCGCGCGCCCTCGAGGTCGGGAGCATCGTCGCCGTCGTGGCGGTCCCGGCGTCGGGAGCCGACCCCGTGGTCGAGGCCGGCAACGTCCTGAACGCGACGGTCGCCGAGCGGATCAGCGCTGATTCGTTCCTGAGCTTCCTCGCGAACGCGATCGCGAAGGCCGACGTCACGGTGGAGATCGGGGGCGCCACCCGGACCTCCGCCGGCGACGTGATCGTCACGGCCGCGCCCGGTGGGACCACCACGGCTGCGCTCACCGCACCGCCCGAGCTCCGCGAGACGCGCGAGACGCTTCGCGCGTCGGCGGTCTTCGGGCCGGTCCAGGGCACGGAGCTGTCGGTCCCGTGGGGGGTGCGGGTCACCCTGGCGAACCCGTACACGACTCGGGCGTACACCCTGGCCACGGTCACGACGTTGCTTGTCGTCACGGTGCTCGGCGCGCTCCTCGCGGCGCTCGTGATGGGCGCGGTCATCGCCGGCCGCTTCACCCGGCCGTTGCGCCGGCTGAGCGAGGCGACGCGCCGCTTCGGCGGCGGTGACCTCGCGAACCGCGTCCCCGCGGCCGAGATCGGCTCGGCCTACACGGAGGTGACCGACCTGGCCCGGCAGTTCAACCTGATGGCGGGCCGGCTCGAGGAGTCGGTCGGCCTGGTCCGGCGCGACCGGGACCGCAGCCGCGAGTTCCTGGCCGACGTGAGCCACGAGCTGCGGACGCCGATCGCGGCGCTGCGGATGAACACGGAGCTCCTCCAGGGCCAGGCCGGCGAGGACAGCGCGACCCGACGCGAGTTCCTGGAGTCCAGTCGCGTCCAGCTGGAGCGCCTGGACTGGCTGGCCCAGAACCTGCTCGACCTCTCCAAGCTCGAATCGGGCCTGCTCGCGCTGGATCTGCGCCCCGATGACCTCCGGACGACGGTCGAGTCGGCCGTGGAGCAGGCCGAGGCGACGGCGCGGCGCCGGCGGGTGGCGCTCTCCCTGGAGCTTCCGGACGCTCCACTCCGGATCCGCCACGACCCGCAGCGGATCGGCCAGGTGGTGGGGAACCTCGTGGGCAATGCGCTCAAGTTCACGCCGTCCGGGGGCCATGTCACGGTGGCGCTGCGGCCGCACCGCGAGGGCGCGCTGCTCGAGGTCGCGGACAGCGGCGTCGGGATCGACGCTGCCGAGCTGCCCCACATCTTCGAGCGTTTCTATCGGGGTTCGAGCGCGAGCGAGGCGCGCGGCAGCGGGAGCGGCCTGGGCCTCGCCATCGTGAAGTCGATCGTGGACATGCACGGCGGCCGGATCAGCGTGGAGAGCCGGGTCGGCCGCGGCTCGACGTTCAGCGTGATCCTCGTCCGCGACCCTCGCTCCGTCGCGTCCGCACCCGTCGGAGGCGACGCGTCGACCGAAGAGGCAGGCGCAACTCCGGCCGCCCCGCAGGGAGCGGCGGGCGTTGCGGGCGGCAGCGGCGTCGCTGCGCCCGGTGGCGGCGTCGCTGCGCCCGGTGGCGTCGCTGCGCCCGGTGCCGACGCGACCGCCGTACCGGCCGCGACCCCGGAGGCCAGCGAGGTAGTGATTTCTTCATAGACGCGGCACTTGCGCCTGAACGCGCCCCTGCCACCATGGAGGGGAACGCGCCAGCCGCCCGCCCTCGCCCATCATCCTGGAGTCCCGCCCCGCATGAATGACCCCTTCGCTCCTGCCCCGGACGCGGCCGACTCCACGCCCGTGCAGGACCCGCTGGGCGACGCCGCGGCCTCCACGCCACCGGTCAGCTACGCACCCGCGGCGGAACGCCGGCCGGCGTGGGCCGCGACCGAGTCCGACGCCGAGCAGGCTCCCCGGCCCACGCCCGAGCGGTGGTTCGAGCCGGCCAACGCAGAGGCGGTGACCGGCGGCTGGATCCCGGCGGGTCCGGCGGCCGCGCCGAGCAGCCGGGGCGGGGGTCGTGGCGGCCTCGTGGCGGTCGTGGTGGCCGTCTCGCTCGTATCGGCCACGCTTGCATCCGTCGGGACCTACGGCCTGCTCCGCGCCTCCGGATCGCTCGACCGGCCCACTCCGGCGCCGGCCGCCGTCCAGACGCAGACGGTGACGGCCGCGCAACCCGTCGTGATCGACGAGCAGTCGGCCATCACCGTGGCGGCAGCCAGGGTTTCGCCTGCGATCGTGACGATCACCTCGTCGGGCGTCACGGCGAACCCGAACGACCCCCTTGGCCAGATCCCCGCGACCGGCGTCGGGTCCGGCGTCATCTTCGATTCGCACGGCTGGATCATCACGAACAAGCACGTGGTCGCGGGCAGCAGCCAGCTCCAGGTCGCGCTCCAGGACGGCCGCCAGTTCAGCGGCACGATCTACGGGATCGACACGCTGACGGACCTCGCGATCGTGAAGGTGGACGCGACGGGGCTGCCGACCGCCCCGATCGGGGACTCGTCGGCGGCCAAGGTCGGGCAGCTGGCGATCGCCATCGGCAGCCCGCTCGGCACGTACACCAACTCGGTGACGTCCGGGATCATCTCCGCGTTCGGTCGGACCATCCAGGTGGAGGACGGCACCCAGCTCCGGAACCTGATCCAGACCGACGCGGCGATCAACCCCGGCAACTCGGGCGGCGCGCTCCTCGACGCCGGCGGCAACGTGGTCGGGATCAACTCGGCCGTCGCCCGGACCGCAGAGGGGATCGGGTTTGCGATCCCGATCAACATCGCGAAGCCGATCATGGAGCAGGCCCTCGCCGGACAGAAGCTGGCGCGCCCGTGGATCGGAATCCGTTACCAGGCGCTCACCCAGCAGATCGCGGACCAGGAGAAGCTGCCTGTCAGCGACGGGGCGTGGCTGCAGCCGGCCTCGGCGAGTGGAGCGACCGACCCGTCGGTGGTCCCGGGCAGCCCCGCGGACAAGGCGGGCCTCAGGGATGGGGACATCATCACGTCGGTCGACGGCAAGAAGATCACGGCCCTGTCGCCCCTCGACGACATCCTCACCGAATACGTCCCCGGGACCACCGTGGCGCTCGACGTCCTGCGAGACGGGAAATCGATCACCCTGACGCTGACGCTCGGGACTCGCCCCCCGAACCTCTGAGGACGGAGGCTCAGGAGCGGGCGCGCTCCCGCCGGATCTCGACCCCGGCCCAGGCGAAGTCGCCCGGCAGCGGCGCGCGCGGCTTCCGGACCCGCACCGTGACTGCCATGGCCGCCGGATGGGCCGCCAGCACGTCGGCCGCGATCCGCTCGGCGAGCGTCTCGATGAGCGCGACGTGCGGTCCGTCCTCGACGATCGCCCTGGCCCGCCGGAAGACGTCGCCGTAGTCGACGGTCCCGCCGAGATCGTCGGACGCGCCGGCCGCCGCCAGATCGAGCTCGAGCACGACGTCGACCTCGAACGGCTGGGCCACGGTCGCCTCCTCGGGCAGCACCCCGTGCCGGCCCGCGAAGCGCATCCCGCGCAGCTCGATCCGGTCCGTCATGCGCCGGCCTCCGCGTCGGGCGCCCGGCTGCGAACCACCGCGTCGGCCATCCGAGCGGCGCGCACGTTCGCCTGCACGTCGTGGACGCGCACGATGTCCACGCCCGCGACGATGCCGAGGACCGTGGTGGCAAGCGTTGCCTCCACGCGCTCGTCCGCGGGCAGGTCGAGGACCTTGCCGAGCGTCGACTTCCGCGAGGTCCCGAGCAGGATCGGCCGGCCCAGGAGCCGCAGCGCCCCGAGGTCGCGAAGCAGCGCGAGGTTATGGCCCGGCGCCTTGCCGAAGCCGAAGCCGGGATCCACGACGAGGCGCTCCCAGGCGACGCCGGCGGCGAGCGCCCGCTCGAGGGCGCGCTGGAGATCCGCGAGGATCTCGGGAACCAGGTTCACGTAGCGCGCCTCCGCCCGGTTGTGCATCACGACGAGCGGGACGCCGTGGGCGGCCGCCACGCGCGCCAGCCCGCCGTCCGGCGGCGACCCCCCAGACGTCGTTGAGCAGGTGAGCGCCCGCCGCGATGGCCGCGGCCGCGACCGCGGGCTTCGTGGTGTCGACGGATATCGGGACGTCGGGCAGGGCCGCTCGCAGCGCGCGGATCACCGGAACGACGCGGGCGATCTCGTCCGCCGCGCTGACGCTCGCGTGGCCCGGCCGCGACGACTCCCCGCCGACGTCGAGCAGGTCCGCGCCCTCCGCGACCATCGCCCGTGCCCGTGCGACCGCCGCGCGAACCGGGTCGCCGTCGGACGCGATCAGGCCGTCGCCCGAGAACGAATTGGGCGTCACGTTGAGGATCCCCATCACGAAGGTCCGGCTGCCCCAGGCGAACGTCCGGGGACCGATCGCGAGCGGCGCCGGCCGGCCGGGCATGCCACCGGAGGAATCGGGCGGGGCCGCGAAGGAGGGGGTCGCCGCGCCGCCGCCGCGCGCCCGGTCGGGCGGGACGACGCCGCGCTCGCGGGGCAGGGCGCGCTCCCCGCCTGCTGCCCCCGCGGGCGCGGGCTTCGGGTCGTCCGGGTCCTGGCGGCGTGGCATCGCGCCGTGATCCTACGCCGGGGTCGCGACGGCCGGATCGCGGAGCTCGGGGTCGTCCACGAGGCGTGCTCGGGCCGCGCCCGACGAGGTAGAGCGACCCGGCGACGACGACGGGGCCCTCGGCGGTCGTGACCGCCCGGTCGAGCGCGGCAGCCGGGTCTGCGACGACCGCGACATCCGATGCCGGGAACGCCGGCCTTCCAGCGCGCGGCGAGCGCCCCGGGCGGCATGGCGCGCGCACCCGGGACCGCCGTCGCGATGACCCGCGCACCGGCCAGCGACCGCGACGTTCCGAGGGCGGCAACCAGGCCGTCGACGTCCTTGTCGGCCATCGTGCCGATCACGAGCGTGACCGGCGCTGCGGATGCGCGCGCCGGACCTCGCGGCCACGGGCGTCGCGCCCCTCGTGACGGCCGGCCCCCCGGAGCCCCGGAGCTCGGGCCGCAGCTCGTCGAGCGCGGCGGCGAGCGCGCGAGCGCCGGCCGGGTTGTGCGCCCCGTCGAGGAGGACCTGCGCGTCGGCGCCCCGCGGTCCGGCCCCGGGCAGGTCGAGCAGCTCCAGCCGTCCGGGCCAGCGCGCCGCGGCGTAGCCGGCGCGCCGCGCGTCGGGAGAGACGTGCGCGATGCCGGCCGCGCCGAGCGCGTCGAGGACCGCGTCGGCAACCGCGACGTTCGCGGCCTGGTGCCGCCCGAGCAGGCCGACGCGAACCGCGCCCGAGCCCAGGAAGCTCCACGACGAGGCCGCCGTCGATCGAACGCGAGCACGGGCGCCGGGCCCACCTCGACAAGCGACACGCCGACCCGCCGCGCCCGGCGTCGGATCGGCCCGAGCGCCGGACCCGCCGCGCCCGTGACGGCACGGTCGCCCCGCATGACGATCGCGGCCTTCTCCCGCGCGATCAGCTCGACGGTCGGGCCCAGGTGCTCGGTGTGGTCGAGGTCGACGTTCGTGATGGCGGCCACGCCGCCGTCCCAGGCATGGGTCGCGTCGAGCCGGCCGCCGAGGCCGACCTCCACGATCGCGAGGTCGACCCCGGCGTCCGCGAAGTGGCGGAACGCGAGCGCGGTGAGCAGCTCGAACTCGGTCGGCGAGCCGTGGCGCCGCGCGACCCGGTCCGCGATCGGGAGCCCTGCCCGGACGAGGCTCGTGAAGTCGGCGGCGGCGATGGGGTGCCCGGCGATCCGGATCCGCTCGCGATAGCTGACCAGGTGCGGCTTGGGCGTCTCACCGGCGCGGTACCCCGCGGCATCGAAGGCAGGCGCCGACGAGCGCCACCACGCTGCCCTTGCCGTTCGTGCCGCCGATGAGCGCGCCGCGGATCCCCGCCTCGGGGTGCCCGAGGGCGGCCAGCAGCGCCTTCGTCCGGCCCAGGCCCAGCCGGATCCCGAACCGCCCGCGTGCCTCCAGGGCGATGATCGAGTCGGCGAACGAGACCGGGAGGTCGGCTGCCCTCCACCCCGGTCACAGCTCCAGGTCGTCCTCGTAGAAGACGCACTGGTTGAAGCGGGAGCCGAGGCAGACGTCGTTGACGTACCCCTCCTCCATGTGCACCCCCCCGCGCAGCTGGCAGCGCGAGACCGTGTGGCTCCTGGCGGACGAGCGCCTTGAGAAGGTGCGGCGCCTGGATCGGCACGGAGCCGCGCAGCCCCGTCATGTAGAAATGCGGACAGACGTTGCGCCGGAGGCTCGGAAGCCCGAACCCGGTGCGCGGCGCTCCGAAGCCGGTGCGCGCGCCCGGTCGCGGGAGCGGCGCAGGCGATGCCCCGGCCTCGCGGAACCCGGTCGCCACGGCCACGGGCCGACGCGGGGCAGTCGACGGGTCCTGCATCACCGGCCGCGTGAGCGGGCCCTGGGCGCGCAGGGCCGCCGACGGATCGCGCACCGGGATCGCGCTCCGCATCACGGGGCCCAGGCGGAGCCGAGGCTCGGGGCCGGCTTCCGGCCGAGGTTCGCGGGGAACGCGCCCAGCGCCGATCACGTCACGCACCGAACCGGACGCTCCCACACACGTTCATTGCCCGCCAGCGTACACCGGACCGCTCCCCACCGGAGCACCTCCGGGCTGGGCGACGGCGCCAGTCGCGGCTTCCCAGCGTGCGACAATGCCACGCGATGATGCCCCGCCGCGGACGGCCGAGCCAGGTACGGCCTCGACCGCCCTCCTCCGGCCGGCCACGGCCGGCTGCACCGGTCCCGCGTCGGCCGGCGGTCCCGCGCATCCCGCCTCCGCGCGGCTCCGAGGCGCCGCGGAGCCTGCCCGTGGCGGTGAAGGTGGCTCTCGGCATCTCCGTCGTCGCGCTCGGGGCAGTGGTCCTGCTCACGGTGATGGGAGCCCTGCCCAGGATCGTTTCGACGGTCGGCGGCGCCGTCTCGGGGATCGCCGGGGCCGTCATCCCGGCATCGCCCTCGCCGACCCCCACCCTGGCACCCATCCCGGCCTCGCCCGTGCTCGACGCCCCGACCCAGGCTGCCACGAACCAGCGCACGGTGACCGTGACCGGCAGCGTCCCGGCGAGCGTCGTCGGACGCACCGCCGGGATCCGGGTCCGCCTTTACGTGGCGCTCCCGAAGAAGGAGCCGACGCTCGTCGTCGAGGTCCCGCTGGGGGAGACCCCGAACTTCGCGATCCCCGGCGTCACCCTCCAGGCTGGGCGCAACGACTTCACGGCGACCGTCGTCGGCCCGGGCGGCGAGAGCGAGGCATCACCGATCATCACCTACGTCCTCGACACCGCGAAGCCGAAGATCACGATCGCCTCGCCGGCGGACAAGTCCACGGTCAACGGCACGTCCGTCACGATCGTCGGCAAGACGCAGGCCCTCTCCTCGATCAGCGCCCGCAACGCCGCCAACGGGCACACGGCGGTCGGAGCCGCCGACACGTCCGGCAACTTCTCGGTGGTCCTGGCCCTTGCCGACGGATCGAACCCCGTCACCCTCACGGTCACGGATCCCGCGGGCAATGCCGCGACGGCCGTCGTGACGGTCGTGCGCGGCTCGGGCCAGCTCACGGTTGCCCTGACTGCCTCCTCCTACCGGATCAGCGCGGCCAAGCTGCCCCGGATCCTCGAGCTGCGCGCCGTCGCCACGGACCCGGAGGGCAACGTCCTGCCCGGCCGCGACATCACGTTCACGCTCTCGATCCCGGGCGTGCCCCTCATCACCGGACAGGGGACGACGGATGCAAGCGGCGTCGCGACCTTCCAGACCTCGATCCCTGCGGGCGCGACGCCCGGCAGCGGGCCGGGCCTCGCGTTCCTGACGACGCCGGAGTTCGGCGACGCGTCCGGGCGCGTCGTGATCACCATCATCCCCGTAGCGCGGGGATCGCGGGCGCAGCTACCATCCGTGCATGGCGAACTGGCGCTGCCCGCATTGCCGGACACCACAGCCCGAGGCCGCTCGATGCTGGGTCTGCCGGCAGTCCAGCACCAGCTGCGGGACATGCACCCACTTCCGCCGGGCCATCGCTGGGCCGTTCGGCGGCACCTGCGGCCTCGATCCGAGTCGTTCGGCGCTCCGCGGCGACGAGCTCCGCGGCTGCTGGCGACCGGTCCCGTCCGCGCCCGGACGCTCCGAGGCGGGGGACGTGGTGACGCTCATCGATCCCGCCGGGCCGCCGTTCCCGGCACCTGGAACGCTCTGGGGCAAGCCGGGAGCCTGAACGCCCGTTCCGTTCGCCGGCGGTCCGGAGCCGCGGCCCCGGCGCCGTTCGCCCGCTGAGCCGCGCGCAGGGAGCCGCGCCGAGGCCAAGCTCAGGGCGACGGGCTGGCCTGCGGCGGAGCGGTGTTGAGGAGGATCGACGAGCCCGGGACCACGACCGCTCCGGGGGGTGGGTTCTGCGACACGATGAGGTCCGACTCGGGCGGGCTGCCGCCTCCCTGCCAGACGATCACGAAGCCCTCGGCCGTCGCCTGGGCCTTCGCCAGCGCCACGGTCAGCCCGACATACGTCCCGACGACGCGACCCCTGGGACGGCGCCGGGCTCGGCTCGATCGACGGCGCCGGGCTCGGCGATGGTGACGGAACGGGAGACGGAGACGGAGACGGAGACGGAGACGGCGAGGGGGTCGGCGTCGGCTCGGGACCCTTGGAGACGACGTAGTCCACGGGCGTGTCGGTCGGCACGGAGAGCCCGGCCGGCAGGCCCTGGCCGATGATCGAGCCGGCGGGGATCGTCGGGTCGTAGTCCTCGGTCCGCGCCCCCAGGCGCAGCCTGGCGTTCGTGATCGCGACGATGGCGTCGCTCTCCGCCAACCCGACGATCGAGGGAACCGACACCAGGTCCTTGCCGCTGACGACGTCCACCGTGACCGTCGACCCCTTGAGGACGCTCGTGCCGGCCGGCGGCGCCTGTCCGACGATGCTTCCCTCCGCGGCGTCGTTGCGCTTCACGTAGTTCGGGACGAGCGTGACACCGAGATCGTCGGCCTTCGTGTTGGCGTCGAGATAGGCCTGGCCGATGTAGGAGGGCAGCGTCACGTTGCCGGGGCCGGGCGTGGTCGCGGGACCGGTGCCCGCGGAGATCAGCCGGAAAAGGAGGAACCCGGCGATCGCGAGGATCAGCAGGCCGGCGAGGCCGGCGATCCAGACCCACGGGCTCGTGCCGCCCTCGTCGTCGGGCCCGGACGGCGGATGACCCCCCGGCCGCCCGTCTTCGGGTCCGGCGCCGGCGTATGCGCTCGGATCGTAGGGTGGCGGTGTCCGCGTGGCGGCCGTGCGCGTCGCGCCCGGGTACGGCGCGCGTGGACCGATGGCGGGCAGCGGCGCACCTGCGGGCAGCGTCCCCGGATGCGACGCAGCCCCGGCGGGACCGGCGGCAGTCGCCGCGGCGGAACCGGCAAGGCTCGCGGCGGCGGCGCCAGCCCCGGCAAGGCCAGCGGCAGCGGCGGCGCCCGCCACGACCGGCCCGGCTGGACGCACCGCGGCGATCCGGCCCTCCTCCAGGAAGGCCTCGAGCGCATCGGCCATCGCCCCGGCGCTCGCGAACCGTGACGCGGCATCGGGGGCCAGCGCCTTTCGATCGATCGCCTCGAGGGCCGGCGGGACGCTGGGCCGAACGACGGAGACGCTCGGCGGCGGCGCCGCGATGCGGGCCATCGCGATGGCCGCCGCGGAATCGCCCTCCCAGGGACGGCGGCCGCTGAGCAGCTCGTAGAGAACGATCCCGAGGCTGTAGACGTCCGACGCGGCCGTCGCCGGCTCCCCGAGCGCCTGCTCCGGGCTGAAGTAGTGGACGGATCCCAGGGTCGTGCCCGGCAAGGTCAGGCCGGCGTCCGCCCACGCCCGCGCGATCCCGAAGTCGGTCACCTTCACCCGGCCGTTGGCGTTGAGCATGATGTTGCCGGGCTTGACGTCGCGGTGGACGATCCCGCGGTCATGGGCCGCGTCGAGGGCGCGAGCGACCTCGGCCACGAGGCGCGCCGCCTGGCGAGGCGGGAGCGGCCCGTTGCGGCGGAGCAGCGACGCGAGGTCCTCCCCGTCGACGAGCTCCATGACGAGGTACGGGCCCTCCTCGTCGACGCCGAAGTCGTGCACCGCCACGATCCCCGGGTGGCTGAGCGCCGCCGCCGCGTGCGCCTCCTGCCGGAACCGCGCGACGAAGTCGGGATCGCGGCCGTACTCCCGGTGGAGGACCTTGACGGCCACGTCGCGGCCGAGCTGGCTGTCGGTGGCGCGATAGATCGTGGCCATGCCGCCCTGGCCCAGCAGCTCGACGAGGCGATAGCGCCCGCCCAGCACGTCGCCGAGACCAGCCACGATCCGTCTCCCTTCGTCCGGTGGTGAGCCCGAGCGGCGCGGTTCCGGGCTAGAGGTCGAGGCCGCGGAGGTACGCGCCGAACTCTTCCCCCAGGTCCGGGCGTGCGAGCGCGAGCTCGACCGAGGCCTTCAGCCAGCCCATGGTCGTGCCGGCATCGTAGCGAGTCCCCTCGAACTCGTAGCCGTAGATCGCCTGCTCCTCCATGAGCGCCTGGATCGCGTCGGTCAGCTGGATCTCCCCGCCCGCGCCGCGCGCCGTCTGCTCCAGCTTGTCGAAGATCTTCGGCGTGAGGATGTAGCGGCCGATGATCGCGAGGTTGGACGGCGCGCTGCCGGGCTCCGGCTTCTCGACGACCCGGTCCATCTTCCAGAGGCGGCCGTCGCCGCCTTCCACGCGCTCGCCGCCGATCACGCCGTAGCGCGACGTCTCGTCGGCCGGGACCTCCATCACGGCGACAACGGACGAGCGGGTCTGGTTGTAGGCGTGGATCAGCTGCCCGATGCACGGTCGCTCGCCGACCACGACGTCGTCCGAGAGGATCACGGCGAACGGCTCGTGGCCGACCAGCTCCTTGGCCATGAGGACGGCGTGGCCGAGGCCGAGCTGCTCCTTCTGGCGCACGTACGCGATCGGCGCGAGGTCCGTGATCGCGCGAATCTGGCGGAGGCGCTCGATCTCGCCGCGCTCCTCGAGCAGGTGCTCCAGCTCGTAGCTGAGGTCGAAGTGGTCCTCGATCGCCCGCTTCTGGCTGGACGTGACGATGATCACCTGCTCGATGCCCGCCGCCACGACCTCCTCGACCGCGTACTGGATGATCGGCTTGTCGACGAGGGGCAGCATCTCCTTGGGCTGGGCCTTCGTGGCGGGCAGGAAGCGGGTGCCCCAGCCGGCGGCGGGGAAGACGGCCTTTCGGACGCGCATGGAACCTCGGTCAGCTCGGAGTTCGGACGGTGGCCGGACGGGCGACGACGAGCCCGCTCAGCCCGGCACCAGCCCAGTATACGGGCGCCATTGCGACCTCCCGACCCGACTGGCCGAGGATGGCCGCGAGCGTCGGGACGTCAGATGCCGGGCTGCGATTCCCCGCGCTGCACGGGCTCGGCTCGACGCCGCAGGAGGACGATCCGGGTGAACGGGACGCGCCACTCGCTGAACGCCTCGATGCTGACGAGGAAGCCCAGGAACAGGAAGATGACCGCCAGCAGCTTTCCGAGCACGAAGAAGTCGGTGGACCCGAAGCGCGCCAGGATGTCGCCCGAGGAAGCGAGGAACGCGCCGATCGCGATGAGGATCGTGGCTGGGACGCGGCTGTGCAGGCGGCCACGCAGCAGGGCCCGCAGCGCGCCGGGCAGCGAGGCGACGAAGTTGACGGTGATCGCGACCGGCGAGATCGCCAGGTTGAACAGGAACTGGTCGCCGGGCTGGCCCGGGTCGAGCGAGTAGTCGAGCACGCGCCGCTTGGGCATGAACACGTAGGCGGAGAAGAGCGCCCCGAAGGCGAGCGCGAGGCCACCCGTGATGTTGAGGAATGGGGTGAGCAGGCGCAGCGTGCCGGGGAGGAGGTCGGCGACCGGCGCGTTCGTGGCGGGGTCCACCTTCCAGCCCGGTGCAGGGAGCGTCGTCGTGAGCATCAGGCCCACCGAGAGGAGGCTGGCGCCGGCCACCGCGATCGCCGCGATCCGGGGCCATCGATTGCCGCCGAAGTACGTCTCCACGGCAACGCTCAGCGCCAGGATGCCGGCGGCGATGAAGTAGAGGATCGGGGCGCTCCCGGCGCCCTCGTAGTTGTAGCGGCGCTGGGTCAGGAAGGTGAAGAGTCCGGCCAGGAAGAGACACGCCGCGAACGCGTAGCCGAAACGGGTGCGCCCGAGGAGGAACGCTGTCCCGAGCCCCAGCCAGCCCGCGCTCCACACGGCGCCGGTCAGGTACCACGTCCGGTAGAGCACCTCGTTCCAGCCGCTGGCGGCCGCGACCGCCTCGCACGCGCTGGCGATCCCGAAGAAGAGCATCCCGATGGCCCATGCGAGCTGGAAGCTCTGGCGACGGACCCGCCACTGGTCCATCAGGGCGATCGCGAAGACCAGCGCGATCAGCGACGTCACACCGGTGATGAACACGCTCATGCCGGGGAGACCTCCCATGCGGCCCGATCGGGCCGGTCAGGCGGGGACGAGCTCGTGGTCGTCGTGATGGAACCCGTCGCAGAGTCCCCAGCGGGGTGGCTCACCGGGAACCAGGATCGGCCGCATCAGCTCGCGGACGGCGGACTTCCGACAGAAGAGATTGCCGCGTTCGCGCATCCACCGCCGCGCGCAGGCGGGGTCGGGGTGGAACTGGAACGGTCCGGGGTTGATGGTCGCTCGCTCCGACCACGAGGGCGGGATCTCCACCGAGGTGATGTCCATGACGTTGATGCGGAACGGCGTGCCCTCGATCACGTCACCGCACCCACGACAGCGGGCCGCCACGTTGTCCCTCGTGATGGTCGGAATGCGGATCCCGTTGATGTCGAACGGCATGCCCGGAATCGTAGCAGAGGCACGAGCGGCGCCGACCACGCGAGCGTGCCTGCCGGGACGGGCGCCCACGCGTGCCGGCCCGGACGGTCGCCCACGCGTGCCTGCCGGGACGGGCGCCACGCGTGCCGGGACGGGCGCCCACGCGGGCCGGCCGGCGCCCGTGCTCCTCGTCGGGCGGGGATGCCACGGCGCTGCGCTACCATTGGATCGATGACCACCCGGCCCCGGTCGACCCGCCCAGGTGCACGAGCGGCCGTGGCGGCGACGGTCGTGGCGCTCCTCGCGTTCGCAAGCTCGGCAATCCCGCTCTCGCAGGTCCCCGGCGCCCTGCGCCCGCAGGCCGCCGCCGCGGCCGTCTCCACGGCATATGTCTCGGCTGGTCGAGCCCCGGTCGCGCCCGGCGTCGAGCATGACTGGGGAACCATCGAGACGACCCGCTCCGGGACCCAGGCGGTCAACCTCTTGGAGGTCGCGATCGGGAGCCCGGGGATCAGCCTGGAGACGTCGCTCGCCGGCGACCGGATCACCCGGCTCGAGACCACCACCAGCCAGGCGCTCCGCGCGTCGACCGACGGCCATCGCGCTGTCGCCGCGATCAACGGGGACGTATGGGGCGGCTACGGCAGTCCGACCCAGTACGCGCCGAACGGGATCGACATCCACGCCGGGGAGCTCGTGACGGCCGCGCGCACCGCGCGTCCGACCTTCGGCATCGACGCGTCCGGCCACCCGATCATCGGGAACGTCCTCGTCAGCGTCTCGATGACCTGGCCCGATGGGACCACCCATGCAATCGATCACGTCAACCAGGGCCGAACCGATCCGCAGTTCGCGCTGTACACGCCCCGCTTCGGGCCCACCACGCCGGGAGATGTCGGTGGCACCGACGTCGTGCTCACGGGGCTGACGCTTCCGCTCGCTCCGACCGGCCGGCAGGCCGCCGTCGTGCGCGAGGTCCGGCCCGCGACCGGCGGCCTCCCGATCGAGCCCGACACGGTCGTCCTCAACGGCCCTGCCGGGACACCGCTCGACGCGCTCAAGCCCGGTGATCCGCTGCCGCTCACGTTCTCGATCACCCCGGGCTGGGAGAACGTCCGCGAAGCGATCGGGGGGCGCGAGTTCATCGTCCAGAATGGCGTGGAGGCCATCTCGCCGCACCCGCCGATCGCGGACCAGCTCCACCCGAGGACCGCGCTCGGCATCACCGCGACGGGCGGCCTCGTCCTCGCCACCGTGGACGGGCGCCAGTCCGGCTACAGCGGCGGCGTCGACCTCGACGAGCTCGCCACGCTCATGCTCTCCCGCGGAGTCGTCCAGGCGCTGAACATGGATGGCGGCGGCTCCACCACCATGGACGTCCGCCTGCCCGGCGATACCGACGTCTCGCTCGTGAACCGCCCGTCCGGCGGCAGCGAGGTCTGGGTGGCCAACAGCCTCATCGTCTTCAGCTCCATCCCGACGGGGCCGCTCGCGACGCTCAGCGTCGCACCTGCCTCCCCGTCGCTCTGGGTGGGCGAGGCGATGGGTGTGACCGTGAAGGGCCAGGATGCTGCGTACAACGGGATCGCGCTCGGCCCCGGGGACGTTGCGTGGAGCGTGAGCGGGCCCGGGGCGATCTCGCCCGCCGGGCGGTACTCGGCGACGGCGGCCGGCACCGCGACGGTCGTCGCGACGGCGCGGGGCATCCGCGGGACGGCCACGATCACCGTCCGGCTCGACACGTTCCCGCCGGTCGCGCGCGCCCCGGCGTCCACGCTCGTCGCGGCAACAACGATCGGCTCGTCAAGCATCCCGGTCGCCGTCACCTGGCCAGCGGCGACGGACCAGGGCCGCGGCGTCAAGGGGTACCAGCTGCAGCGCTCCGTCGGGTCCGGCTGGGTGACCGTCCCGCTCGCGAGCGCGACCGACACGAGCGTCACGCTGATGCTGGCGCCCGGCGTGGTGCACCGCCTGCGGGTGCGGGCGATCGATCGCGCCGGCAACGTGGGCGCCTGGGCGGCGGCCGCTGCCTTCCGCCTGGCATCGATCCAGGAGAGCGCGGCAGCCGTCATCGACACGGGCCACTGGACGGCTCGCCTCTCGCCCGCCTTCATCGGCGGTCACGCGATCTCCGCGTCGGCCGCAGGGGCCACGGCGAGGATCACCTTCACCGGCCGGCAGATCGGCTGGGTGACGACCGTCGGCCCCACGCGCGGCCAGGCGCGGATCTACGTCGATGGTGCGTACGAACGCACGGTCGACCTTCGCCGCGCGACGTCCGCCGCGCGGCTGATCATGGTCCTCCGCTCATGGCCCACGTCCGGCCGACACACGCTCGAGATCCGAGTGGTGGGTACCGCCGGGAGGCCCCGGGTGGACGTCGACGCATTCGTGATCGTCACACCCACGCCGTAGGGGTGCGACGCGGCGTCCTCGGACGCTGCGACACCGGGGCCGCGCCTCCGCGTCCGGTCATCCAGGGACCTTCCCGGTCCTCCCGGTGACGGGTCGCGCCGGCCCTGCGAGGTTCGTCTGTCTCAGGCGCGCACCGTCTCGGGCGGTCGGGTCAGCTTGGCTCGCAGCTCGGGATCCTCGCCGAGAAGCTCGAGGACCTCGAAGACGGCCTTGCACACCGCCGAACTCCCGGCCCGACGAGCGGCCGCCTCGATGAGCGCTGTGAGCCGCTGGGCACCGGCAAGGTCGTGATCGCGAAGCCCTTCGACGCCGAGCTCCGCCTCCAGCGCCGCCGCAACGAGCACGGCCACGCGCTTGTCGACGTTGGCGTGGCGGAGACGCGTGGCCAGGTTTGGGGACTGGGTGTCCATGCCGCCTCCCTGGAGCCGAGCCTGGTCGTCTTGCGCGCGGAGCCTCGGTCTGGCCAACGCCTGGACGCCGATCCGGCGGCCGCCACGTTGGCCAGACCCGTCGCCTCCGACCGTTCTGCCTGCAGCCTTGCCGTATCGCGGCGGGCGGTCGAGCGGCAATGCGCCTGACATGGCCACCCAAACGGCCTGAACAGGCCCAGGCGGACGCGCGACGCGGGGAGTGGCTGCCGGGTCGTGGTCAAGCGGGTCGTCGTGCGCGGTCGGCAGCCGGGCGCGACCGAGGGACGGCGCCCGCGACTCCCGTGGCTCATGTCGCGACGCATGACAGGAGTACCCCCAAGGGGCCTTGGAGACTCGCCGGCTGTCCGATGACGAGAGCCTGGCGTGGTACGTGGCGTGAGCCGCGCCCGGCGCACCTGGACCGACGAGCCGCCCGTCACGGAAGGCGACCGCTCGGATAGAACGCCCGCGTACCAGCGCAACACCGGCAGGAGCTCGTGTGCGTTCCTCGAGCTGCTCCTCATCGTCACCAACATCTGGGTATCACCCGGGGCGCGCCGCCCCCGGCCAGCCTTGTCGAGCACGAGCACGCGGGCGGCTGCGTTCTTGCTTGAGCGTCGGTGGCCGGAGAAGTGGGCGGAGTCACGTCGACTGCCAGCAGAGGTGCCGGCCGATGCGCCGGCGGCTCCCCCACCGCCCCGACATCATCGAGGCGAGGACGTTCTCGATCGCCGAACTCGTCGCGAGCCAGCGGGAGCGAGCAACGGCACCATGGAGCGGCAACAACGAGTCATGAGAGCCGCCCACGCACGCATCCGGGTCTAGGTCGGGAGCCAACTCGAACGAACCTGAGGGCCGACGGTGGGGTCGCGATCGCCCGAGCGTCGACTCAGAACCCGGCTCGGAGTGACCAGTGCGCTGCTCGGGGTAGTCGTCTCGAACGCGGCGGCTCGTCCCGCCTGACGGTCAGCCGTCGGCAGCGAGGGCGTCCGAGGGCCGGCGTATGCGCGGCAGCGGCGAGAAGACGAGCAGCAGGATCGAGACGGCCATCCCGGCCCAGCCGATGGCGATCGCACCTCGGACACCGATCCAGCCGGCAACAGCCGCAGCCATCAGGGCCCCGGCCGGGTACGCGATGCCGTGGGAGAACACCCCGAGGGTGGCGTTCACCCGGCCGAGGATACGGTCCGGGACGACCCCCTGGATGAGCGACAGCTCGGCGACCCCTTCGATTGTCTGGAGGCCGTCGCCGATCAGCTGGGGCACGAACACCATGAACGTCGCGACCAGGAGGGGCCCACCCGCCAGGGGCGTCAGCACGCCGACGATTGACGCGCCCGTCGCCGTCCAGATGAGGGCCGGCCCCAACCCGAATCGCGCGATGACCCTCGAGGCGAAGAACGAGCCGACGAGGGAGCCGACCCCGCCGGCCGAGATCACCACGCCGAGCAGGAACGGATCGAGGTGCAGGTCCTGGATGAGGTAGATCGTGTACAGCACGGCATAGAACGAGCCGGCAACGTGGGCCATGATCGAGCGAAGGGCCAACGGCAGCAGGACCTGGTGCCGGAGGACGAGGTGGAGGCCTTCCCCGATCTCGTGCCGCATCGGCGTGGGCGAGGTCCGGGTCGGGCGTGGCGGCTCGGGGCTGCGGATCAGGACCAGCGAGATCGCCGAGACGACAAAGGAGATGGCGTCCACGAGGATCGCGAACGGCGCGCCGATCAGCTGGACGAGGCCGCCCCCCAGCCCCGGACCACCGATCTCGGCGAGCGATGAGCTCGTGGCGAGCTTGCTGTTGCCCTCGACGACGTGATCGACGCCGATGAGTGAGGGGACGTACGCGGGATAGGCGGCGTCGAACAGCGCCCCGAGGCAGCCCTCGAGGAAGACGACCAGATAGAGCTGCCCGATCCCGAGTATGCCGGCGAGGTAGGCAGCCGGGATCGACAAGAGCAGGACAGCCCGGATCGCGTCGGCCCAGATGAGCAACGGCCGCCGCCGCAGCCGGTCGACCCATGCGCCGGCGAAGAAGCCGACGAGGAGCACCGCCAGGCTGCCCGAGACCACGAGCAGCGCCATCTGCAACGGACCTGCGCCCAGGACGAGCAGCGCGACGAGCGGGACCGCCGTCCGGGTCACGACGGAGCCGAGCTCGGAAACCGTCTGGCCGGCCCAGAGCTTCATGAAGTCGGCGTGTCGCCACAGCGACGCGTTCGGCACGGTAGGAGAGCGTACTGGAGCGTCAGCCATCGCTCCACTCGATCGGCGCCAGCGGGGCGCGATGATCGGTTTCGTCGTGAAGATGGCTAGGGGTTATGTTCACGCAACGTTGCGATGGGCGCCCTTCACGCGCCTGCCCACGTTCGGCGACAGTCCAGCTCGGACGTGGGGCCCCGAAGGTGCCGTCGAGTCTTCTGCGGCGACGCAAGGAAGGCACGATCGCGGTCACCTACGACCTACCCGGCCAGGGTTGGTTCGCATCGTGCAACCACATTCCGAACACGCCGCAGCGACAGGCATCGCTGACCGCGATGGTCTTGTCGTGGATGGAGACCTGCGAGAGGCGGCTCACGAGGCCCGCGAAGGCGCCACCTGACGGCTCGACCCAGACGCCTGCATGGTCGATCTGCTCGTCAGCGGCGTTGGTCGCGGCGATGGTCTTGTACGAGATGTCGAAGGTCGAGTTCGCTCCGCCGACGTCAATGCCGAAGTCGACGTCGCTGACCTGGTTGCCGGCCCACGGGAGCCGCTTATGGTGACCTGGCTTCCGGCGAGCGCGCCACCCGCGATCACGGCGTCCCAGACGCTCCGCAGGCTGCTGTTCCGAACGCTGAACGTCCCGCTTCGAGCAGCGTAATTGGAGCTCCGAGGGGCGGCAGGGAGCCAGCCGTCGAACATGATCCCTTGCATGACGCTGAAGCCGACGCCGAGGTTCGTCGGACTGTGTCGGCGCTGCCGGTCACGCTCACGGTTGAACTTCTTCTCGAGGAGCAGGGACGAAAGGTACTTACCGGCCTGCAGCGGGACCGTGCAGTTGGGGCCGTGGTAGTTCGCGCAGAAGTCCAGCCCGGCCTGGAGTGCTCGCGTCCCAGCAGGGAGATCGGGTCGTGAGACGCATCCACGCGTTGCTCATTGCCGGGCTGTTCGCCGCCTCGCTGCCTGCCCCGGCAGGGTCATCGCGAAGCCGAGCAATGCCTACACTGCCGGTCCGCGAAGCACCGTCGACGACACGGAGTGTGTCTGCGCGGCTTCCTTCTGGCGACGCAATGTCACCGTGGGGCGGCCGCCGGCGCCTGCCATTGGGGCCAGCCCCAGACTCCCAGTTGGAGTTTCCCCTGACGAGGTGGTGGGGCCGGCCGGTCTGTCCATGTCTGGCGCAGGGTCGAGGCCGTCAAGGTTCAACCGCTCCGCGCGGCCGTTACGGCCCGCCGAGGCGAGTCGCCTGCTGGCTGTCCTGTGCTGCCCGGAAGTCCCGGGCTCCCCGGAAGTCCTGGACGGCGATCCCTGGTCGGGCGCCAGCGGGCGTGCTGGCGAACGCCGGCGTCGCCACGAACGAGCTCGGCGGCACCACGATCCCGTGCTGGATCGTCAGGTACGGCTCGCTGACGAGCGCCGGCGTCACCACGAACGAGCTCGGCGGCACCACGATCCCGTGCTGGATCGTCAGGTACGGCTTGCTGACGAGCGCCGGCGTGATCTCGGCCGCCTGTGCCCGAGCGGCGGGCGCCTGGCTCTCGCCCGTCGGCCAACTGATCAAGCGCGGAGCGGCAAGCCCAACCGCGATTCCGACGGCGAAGACCGCGGCGAGCATGGAGAGTCTGGCCGGGTTGGCCCGACCGGTTGATGGAGCTCGTGCCACTTGCCCTGCTGACATGTCCTCCTCCTACCTCTTGGCTGTTCCGTGGAGGTCTCTGCCAAGACCTCGCGCTGCCTGTTCTTTCGAGGCGATCGACGCTCGGCGGTCATCGAGCCCTCGGACTCGATGCGGGCGCAGGCATCGACGACACCGACAGGTGAGATGCGGCCATTCCTCTCATTTGTGATCAGGGGCCGGTCGGGCCGAAGGTGCCGGTCTTCGGGTCGTAGAGCTCGGTCGAGGCGAGATTGTCCCCCGCTGTGTTGGTGGAACCTCCGGCGACCAGGACGCGGCCGTCGGGGAGCAGGGTCGCGGTATGGCCAGCTCGAGGCGTCCTCATCGAGCCGGTCGCGCTGAACGTGCCGGTCGTCGGGTCATAGAGCTCTGCCGAGGCAAGACTGGACACCACTGTGTTGGGACGGCCTCCTGCGGCCGGGCCTCCGTCGATGAAGCCTCCGGCGACAAGAACGCGGCCACCGGGCAGCAGGGTGGCGGTCTGCTGGAAGCGCCCGGCAGTCATCGAACCGGTGACGCTGAACGTGCCGGTCTGCGGGTCATACAGCTCGGCCGAGGTGAGACCTTGACCGTCGGTGCCGGAGCCCCCGGCGACGAGGACGCGGCCGTCGGGGAGCAGGGTCGCGGTGTGGCCAGCTCGGGCGGTCCTCATCGAGCCGGTCGCGCTGAACGTGCCGGTCTGCGGGTCATACAGCTCGGCCGAGGTGAGACCTTGACCGTCGGGGCCGGAGCCCCCGGCGACGAGGACGCGGCCGTCGGGGAGCAGGGTCGCCGTGGCCCCCGTGCGGGGCGTTGTCATCGGGCCGGTCGGGCTGAATGTGAACGTCTTCGGGTCGAAGATCTCGGCCGTGGCACGGGCGTTCGACCCGTCGTCACCTCCGGCGATGAGGATGCGGCCATCGGTGAGCAGCGTGGCGGTTTGTTGCTCGCGAGGAAGGCTCATCGAGCCGGTCGCGCTGAAGGTGCCGGTCTTCGGGTCATACAGGTCGGCCGACGCGAGAACGCCACTACTGCCGTAGCCCCCCGCGATCAAGACGCGACCACTGGCGAGCAGCGTGGCGGTGTGCTGGTTGCGAGGAACGGTCATCGAGCCGGTCGCACTGAAGCTGCCGGTCTTCGGCTCATACAGCTCGGCCGAGGCGACAGCCTCGCCCTGGAGGATCAGGTTGCCCTGCCGGACCGAGCCCCAACCCCCGGCCATGAGGATGCGGCCGTCGGCGAGCAGTGTGGCCGTCTGGTAGGCGCGTTCGGCAGTCATCGAGCCGGTCGACGTGGCTGCAGGAGACGTGATATTCGCCGGGCTGCTGCTCGGAGTCACGGTCGCCGGCGGTTGGGTGGCTCCGACGATGGCCTGACCAGGCGATCGCCAGAGGAGAAGGCCGGCGACGACGACCGCGGCCGCAGCGGCAGCAATAGGCCTGATGTCGCGCCTCCAGCGACCCGCCAGCAGGTGGCGGCGTTGCTGCGGCTGTCGCCGAATTCGGGCGTCCAGGTTGCTGAGGATCCGATCTGGGGCCTTGGTCGCACCTTCGGCCAGCCAGTCGTCGAGGATTCCCTCGATGTCGCGTTTGCCGCTCATCTTCGATAGCCTCCGATGGCAACCCGACGTTCGTCAGCTTCGAGGGCCGCCCGCATCGCACGGTGGGCATAGTGGAGCCGCGACCTGGCCGTGCCGGCCGGGATTCCGAGTGCGTCGGCGATCTCCACCGGTGCAAGCCCGAGGTAGTGGTGGAGGACCAGGATTGCTCGCTGCTCAGGCGGCAGGCGACGGAACCCTCGCTCGAGCTGGTCGCGATCCGCGAGCGAAATCTGGTCGTCACTGCGAGCCGGCTCGTCGACGGACAGCGCTCGGATGTTTGCATCCCAGCGCCGGGCGCGACGCGACTCGACATAGCAGACCCTGACGAGCAGGCGCCGTAGCCAGGCCTCGAACCGCTCCGGGTCGCGGAGCGTCGGCAGCTCGCGCCAGGCGATCTCCAGGGTCTGCTGGACCGCGTCCTCGGCCTGGGCGAAGTCGCGCAGCATCCGGTGGGCGACCGCGAAGAGCCAGTCGGCGTTGGTCCGGGCAAGGACCCCGAACGCCTCCGGGTCGCCGCGCTGTGCGAGTTGGACTGACTCTCGATCCATCACCCTGCCCGTCTCAGATTGTGCCCGGATCGGGCGTCTCTCGAACACGAGGGTCGCCGGCCGCGAGCGTTCAATCGCCTGGCTCGACATGGGGTCCATGGATTCCGCGGCATTCACGGCGCGGTGTCGACCTTCCACACCGTCCCGGAGTCGAACGACACCGCCCAGAGCGCTCCGAAGCCGTTCTCGAGGCCATAGATCGAGCCGAGCTCCGTCCAGGGTGTTGCGGTCAGCGTCGTCGGGTCGATCCGATCGATGGTCCCATCGCCACCTCCGACCCAGACGGCACCGTTGCCAACGGAGATGCTCCCGCCCGCGATCGCCTTGACCCGGGCCGTGACAGCACCGGTCTTGGGATTCAGGCGAAGCACCAGGGAGTTATCGCCGCAAAAGCCCAGGCTGACCCACAGTGACCCGAAGGCATAGGACTGGCGGCCCAGCATGGGGCAGCCCGGGAGTGCGATCCGCTGCCGGACCGAGCCGGTCTGGGGATCGATCCGGAGCAGCTCGCCATCAGGAAATGTCGCCATCCACAGGACACCATCGGCCCACAGCAAGGAGCTCTGGTTCGAGCCGGCCGGGATCGTCGCGGTGGTCTTCCCGGTCGCGATGTCCACCCGCGCGACATGGGGCTGGTCGACGTCGCACACGTAGACCCAGATCGCGCCGCCCGCCACCGTCGGCTGGCCACACAGGTGCGGGAACTGCCCGACGCTGGTGGACGTGTTGGTCGCTGGATCAATTCGGCCGATCGTGCCGTCGTAGTTTGCTGTCCAGACCGAGCCGGCCCCGATCGTCATGCTGGCCGGCTGGACGCCAACCGGGATGGTGGCGAGGACCCGGCCGCGTGGTGGGGTCCAGGCGCGTGACGCTGGCCCCGTGATGATTCGTGACCCAGATCGACCCGAATCCTGCGGCCACGTCGACCGGACCAGGGCCGGCTTCGAGCTGCAGAGAGACATGGCCAGGAGTCGGCGCTGGTGTTGCCGTGGCGTGGCCGGAGCAGACGAAGCGCTGCTCGCCGGTGCCGCGACGGAACGGTCGAGCTCGGCGGTGGTGTTGTCCGGGCGAAAGCCGGAGCAGGCGAAGCGCTGCTCGCCGGTGTCTGCGACGGAACGGTCGAGCTCGTCGCGGACGAGCAGGCTGCGACGACCAGTGCAAGGACCAGCGCCGCGAGCCTACGGCCCGAGAACGTGCGCTCTGCAGTCGTCCAGCGCATCGCCGATCCCCCCATCGGCGCCGAAATCGGCGCCTTCACAACACATAGAGACGCGTCGGCGCATATCTGTTCAATGCTGGATGCCTCGGCACCACGTGAAGGCTGGAGCGTGCGGGCCCTTACAGCGAGGGGTGACTGCGCCTCGCACCTGGCCGCCTCGACGCGTACTCGCACCACTGCCCCGACGAAGGGGAGCTCCCCGATGGCGACCGCATCCTCGCGTTCGATGCCTACCGGGCGCGCATCCTCGCGTTGCCCGACGCGATCGCCGTGGCCACGGGTGCGCGGTGAGAGGAGCTCTGCCGGATCGTGGTCCAGCGGGTCGTGGTGCGGGACCGGCAGTTGGAGACCATCGATTGGACTCCGCCGGCCCGGCCGTTCTTCGAACGACAGCGGGCGTGCCCCCAAGGGGATTCGAACCCCTGGTCTCCACCTTGAAAGGGTGGCGTCCTAGGCCTCTAGACGATGGGGGCGCCGGACGGCGCCGAGTCTAGCAGGGCCCGGGGAGCTGCCCGAGCTTCGACAGCTGCCCGAGCTTCGATGTCGAGCTGCCCGAGCTTGGAGCTGTCGACAAGGACGTTTGGCGCGCGCCGCGGCCGGGTCGAGGTCGCGCGCCGACCGTGGCACCCGGCAGCGACCGTCACGGCCCCTTGGCGAGGATCGACAGGATCGCCGCCGCCGCGAAGCAGCCCAGGGCGATCACGCCGGCGATGCCGCCGAGGACTGCCGCAAGGACCGAGCGTGCTGGCCGGTTGTCGCGCGAGGACCGGTACGTCTCGATCCCCCCGACCGTCGCGAGCGTCGCGAACACCAGCCCCAGCACGAGCGCCCCGGAGGCGAGCGCGGGGATCTGCGTGGTGTCGCGGACGTTGACCGCGTAGGCCAGGTAGAGCATCGAGCCGATGAACGCGACCGCCAGGAAGGCGCGGGTCGGCGTCACGCGCATCGACCCGATGTGAAGGCCGGTGCGACGGCGCGATCCGTCCGGTGCGCGGGGAGAGACCTGGCGTCGTGGATCCATCGAACGACCCTGTCGTCAGCGCTTCGTCGCGGGCGCGGCGACGTCGCGCATCCAGTGGTAGATCGCGACATTGTGGGCGAGGCGCGGGCGGCGCATCCGGGCGATCGCCAGCTCGGCGGCCGGGCCATAGGCCGCCCGGAGCAGCCCGGCGCCCTCCTCCGTCGTCTCGAAGCGCCAGAACGTGTGGATCACGCGGACGCGGAACCCGTTGGCAAGGAACCATCCGTCGCGACGGCTCCACGCCACGAGGCTCGCCGCCGTCTCCGGACCCCGGACCACGTCGAGATCGTCACGCCCATAGTCGAGCACCACGAGGAGCCGGCCGTCGAGCCGCAGCAGCCGTTGGGCGTTCGCGAAGAGGATCTCGCGGGCCGGGCCGTCGAAGGGAGACCAGAACGCGATCACCAGGTCGGCACTCGCCTCGGTCGGCCGGGAAGCCTCAGCCCCAGGTTCGGCGACCACCGTGAGGTGAGCGCCCGCATCCGTCAGCCAGCGCGCACGCTCCGGAGACACACCGAACAGGGTCACATCCCGACCGGCAAACGGACCGTGGGCTTCCAGCGCCCGCGGAATCTTGCCCTCGGCATCGACGACCCGGAGAAGCTGCGCTGTGCTCCCGGCGTCCGCCGGCTCGAAGGGGAGGTCTGCCACGAGAGGCGGAGTATAGGCTCAACCCACCGCGGCGAGGACGCTCCCCGAGCGCGGGGCGATCTCCAGGTAGGCAGTGCCGTCCTCGGCGACGGCAACGGATGGGCCGGTCGCCAACCCGGAGACAACCAGTGGAGCGAGGCGCCGCCCGGAGAGCTCCGGGATCACGAGCCCGATCGACGACGGCTCGGTACCGGCGTTCGCGACGACGACGAGCGACTCGCCGGTGGACGTCGGGTCGGCCGGGCCACCCCGCAGCATCGCCAGGCACGCGCCGACGGCGCCGGCGACGCGCAGGCCATCGGCGCGCAGCGCCGGGTGCGCGCGCCGCAGCGTGATCAGGTCGCGGAACGTTCTGCGCAGGGCCTCGTCGCGTCCGATCGCGCCGGCGGGGAACGACCGGCGGCAGTCCGGGTCGTTGCCGCCCTCCATCCCGATCTCGTCGCCGTAGTAGACGCAGGGCGCGCCCGGCAACGTCATCTGCAGCAGGGCGGCCAGGCGGACCGCCGCGAGGTCACCCGAGACCAGCGTCCGGAGCCGAGGCATGTCGTGGGAGGAGAGCAGGTTGAGCTGCGACGCGACGGTCGCCGGCGCATACGCCGCGGCCTGCGCCAGGACCGACGCACCAAATGTCGTCGCGGCCGATGGTCGGACGTGCGACGAGAGCTCATGGTGGGAGGCAACGAGCGCCGTGTCGAGCGACGGCCCGCCCACGAACCCGAGGATCGCCTCGAGGAGCGGGTAGTTCATCAGGGCGTCGAAGCGGTCGCCGCGAACCCAGTCAGGCGCCACGTCCCAGATCTCCCCCACGAGGTACGCCGCGGGGTTGACCGCCCGGCACCGCCGCCGGAACTCCTGCCAGAACGCCTCGTCGTCGATCTCGGCGGGGACGTCCAGGCGCCATCCGTCGATCCCGAACCGGAGCCAGTGCTCCGCGACCGACCAGAGGTACTCGCGGACGGCCGGGTGGTCCGTGTTGAGCTTCGGCAGGGCCGGCATGTCCCACCAGGCCTGGTAGCCGAGCTGCCGAAGCGAGGGACCTTGCTGCATCGCGGCCGTGGTGCCGTCCGGGCCCGCGGCGGCGCGGTCGGGATACGCGTCCAGGCCGCGACCGGCAGCCAGCCGTTCGCGGTCCAGGTGGAACCAGTCGACGTACGGTGAGGCGAGGCCGTTCTCCAGGACGTGGTGGAACGGCCAGAAGCCCCGCCCGGTGTGGTTGAAGACGCCGTCGAGCACGATCCGCATGCCGCGCGCGTGGAGCGCGTCGACGAGCTCCCGGAGCGCCGGCGTCCCGCCGAGGAGCGGGTCGACGGCCAGGTAGTCGTACGTGTGGTACCGGTGGTTCGCAGCGGAGCTGAAGATCGGCGTCAGGTAGAGGGCGGTGGCCCCGAGGTCAGCGAGCTCGTCGAGGTGCTCGACGATGCCCAGCAGGTCACCACCCTTGAACCCGTGGCTTGTGGGCGGCGCATCCCATGGCTCGAGCGGTCCGGCGGCTCTGACGCGCGCGGACCGCGCGAACCGGTCCGGAAAGACCTGGTAGAAGACAGCGTCGCGGACCCAGCTCGGCGGGTCGGCCGCGACCGCCGTGGGCCGGCCCGCCGTCACCGCCCGGACCCGCTCACGCGTCAGGCCCCCTCAGGCTCGCGACCGAACCACCTCCGTACCGATACCGGGCGGCGATGCGACGTCCTCCAGGACGGCGCCGGCCGGCATGCTCCAGCCGGGGGCCGCGCCTGCACCGTGCGCCCGGTGTCGCGACGGCCCGGCCGGGGCAGGCGTGGCCGCGCCCGGTGTGCCCGGCTGCTCCACCCAGGCCGTCACGCCACGCACGAGGCCGGGACCGATCGAGCCGCGCAGCTCCGCCGCGCCCCGATCGAGGGCGAGCAGGAGCACCCGGAAGAGGACGATCGTGCCGCCCAGCGCGATGCTGGCGGCGATCACGCCCCCCGGGAAGAACGGGAAGGCCATCAGCCATGCTCCCTACCCGTCGCCGTCCCCCCATCGGCATCCAGGCTCAGCCCTTGACCCCGCCGATCGTGAGGCCCGAGATGATGTACTTCTGCAGGTAGAGGTAGACCACCGAGACGGGCAGGGCGACGAGGATCGCGTACGCGGCGAACTGCGACCAAGGCGTGTTGCCCGCGTACTGGCCGACCATCCCGTTGAGCGTCATCGCGAGGGTCCACAGCTTCGGGTCGCCGGTCAGGAACATCCAGGAGAAGTAGAACTCGGTCCAGCCCGCGATGAAGCCGAAGAACGCGGTCACGGCGATCACGGGCTTGGAGAGGGGCAGGATGATCCGCCAGAAGATCTGGAAGCGGTTGGCGCCGTCGACGGACGCGGCCTCCTCGAGGTCGCGCGGGATCGTGTCCAGGTAGCCCTTCATGTTCCAGATCGCGAACGGGAGCTGCCCCGAGGTGACGGCGAGGGCCACGCCGATCAGCGAGGCGCGCAGGTTGAACGAGCCGACCTGGATCTTGTTGAGCGAGACGAAGAGTGGGGCGATCGTCGCGACGGCCGGCAGCATCAGCACGGCCAGCACGGCGATCATCAGGAACTCGCGGCCGCGGAACTGCAGGCGCGAGAAGGCGTAGGCCGCGAGCACGCCGATGGTCACGCTCGCGGTGGAGACGAGTGCGGCGATGACCAGGCTGTTGAAGGCAAGCTGGGGGAAGGAGACGGGGTTCTGGGTCGGCTGCCGGATGACCTGGGCGAACGCGTCCAGCGTGGCGCCCGGCCGGGATCAGGTTGAGGCCGTCCGGCCGGGCGATGTTCCGCGGGTCGACCGCGATGCTGACGATCCACAGGATCGGGAAGAGCACCGTCGCCGTGATGAGGAGACAGAGAAGCTGGAGCATCGCCTGGCGGCGGAACGTCATCGCGCTGCGGCCGCGGCGGTGGGTGCCGACGGCCGCCCGGGGAGCGAGCACCGCGCCGGCCTGGCTGGTCATCGTGCGCCCCCCTTCTCCAGGATCTGGCCGTGAACGGGCCGGATGTCATGCATCGAACTGCGCCGTTGCCTTGGCCAGCCGGTTGGTGACCAGGGTGATCGCCAGCAGGATGAAGAACTCGAAGACGGCGAACGCAGCGGCCACGCCGTAGAGCTGCTGCTCGTTGACCAGCCGGTATGCCGTCGTCACCAGCAGCTCGGTCTGTCCGAAGGGACCGCCGCCGGACATGAAGTACGACAGGTAGAAGAGGTTGAACGTGATCACGAAGCCGTAGATCGCGTACGGCAGCATCGCCGGCCGAAGGTACGGCAGCGTCACTGTCTTGAACTTCTCCCAGAACCCCGCGCCGTCCATCTCCGCGGCCTCGTACAGGTCGTTCGGCACGCTCTGGAGCGCGCCGGTCGCCACGACCGAGTTCAGCGGCCAGCCCAGCCACACGTTGGCGGTCAGGAGCGCGAAGTAGGCGAGCGGGAGGATGAACGGCCCGACCGAGATGATCGGGTTCGGCTGGTTCAGCCAGTCCATGTTGAACGTGTCCGGCGGCAGCTTGAACAGGACCCCGATGGTGCCCTGGAGCAGGAAGTTGATGGCACCGTGGGTCGGGTCGAACATGTTCCGCCAGACCGTCGCGACGATGATCTGGGGGATGACCACCGGGAGGATGAAGATCGCCCGGTAGAAGCGCTTGAGGCGCAGGCCCTTCGTGTTCAGGATCAGGGCCACGATCACGCCGAGCACGACGTGGATCACGACGTTCGAGAACGCCCAGAAGAGGTTGAAGACCAGGATCCGGGCGAAGTCGAAGTTGGGGATGACGATGTTGTTGTCGAGGATCCGCCCGTAGTTGGCGAGGCCGACGTAGTTCGGCGCCGGAGCGGTGGCTCGCAGGTTCTTCAGCCCGTAGTCGGTGAACGACATCCAGATCTGGAAGACGAGCGGGTAGAACGTGATGATCGCCATCACGATGAGCGCGGGGAGAAGGAACATGTAGGCGGTCCGTGCGTTCTGGCTGCGGCGCCAGAGGGACCGGCGAGGCGTCGGAGCGGCTGCCGCGATCGCTGTCATCGGGCTGCCTCGCGCACTGTCATCGTCTGCTCCTGCACGATGCTCGGTGGGTGAAGGGACGCCGGTGGCCCGGCGTCCCTTCGATTGCCTGCGGCGAGATTACTGAATCCCGTTCGCCTTGTTCATTGCCGCGCACGCGTCGGCGACGGCCTTGGTCGGATCGGTGCCCTTGTCGATCACGGCGACGACGCCGTTCCCGAAGTTGCCCCAATAGTTGTCGAGCTGCTTGAGCGTCGGCCGCGCGAAGCCCTTCGGCATGAGGGCCGCGAAGGCCTGCGCGATCGGATCGGTGGGCTGGAGCGTCGTGTTCGCCGGCAGGTGGCCAACGTTCGCGAAGAGCTGCTCGTTCGCGGGCTGGAGCATCTGGAGCGCGAACTGGACCGCGAGATCGCCGTTCGCCGATGCGGCGTTGATGTAGTAGCCGTCGGGGGCGGTGAGCGGAGCCCAGGCGCCGCCGGGGCCGGTCGGGCCGGCGACGACGGACAGCTTCGAGCCGAGCGCCTTGGTGAGGTCACCCGACTGCCACGGGCCGTCGATGAAGCCGGCGATCTTGCCGGAGAGGAGGTCCGCCTTGGCGTCGTTGTCGTTCTGGTAGAAGTGCATGCCGGCCGCCTTCATGTCGGCCAGCCACTTCCACGCAGCGGCCACGCCGCCGCCCTGGTCGGCGGTGCACTTGCCCGTGCTCGCGTCCAGGATCGTGCCGCCGAACGAGCCGAAGAGGCCCCACTGGTAATAGGAGCCGCCGCCGTTGGCGCCGTAGACCCAGCCGAGCTGCTTGGCGTTGGCCTTCCAGTCATCGGTCGATGCCGGGGCGGTCTTGATCATGGTGTTGTTGTAGAAGAGCTCGACGGCCTTCATGGACTCCGGGATCTCGAAGAGCTTCCCGTCGACCGTGCTGGCGTCGATCGCGACCTGGGACGTGTTGTACGGCGCCGCCGTCAGGGTCGGGATCAGGCTGCTCACATCCTTGAGGAGCCCGGCGCGGGCTTCCTTCGGCAGGCTGTCGTTCGGCGCGATGTAGAGGTCCGGCCCGGAGCCGGCGCCGGCCTGCGTCTCGAAGTTCGTGAACAGGTTCGCGAACGGGACGTCGGTCACGGTCACGGTGAGGCCGGGATTGGCTGCCATGACGGCCGCGACCATCTTGTCGAAGGCGTCCTTCTCGGACGTCCCGGAGGCGCCATACGCCTCCCAGACCGTGAGCGACCCGGTCAGTCCGGCAGCCGACGCGGCCGCGGACGGGGCGGCCGACGGCGCGGTCGACGGTGCGGCCACGGACGCGGCGGCCGACGGCGCGGCGACCGAGGGCGCGACGCTCGGCGCTGGTGTCGCGGAGCCGCTGCACGCGGCTGCGACGAGGGTGAGCGCCCCGAAGAGGGCCACCATCCTGGGTGTCTTGTGCATCTGAGTCTGCGTTCCTCCTGCTGTGGCCACCTCCCGGCGGCCGGTCTTCATTGCCCTGGCCATCACGTGGCCCGTTCGAGCTGCTCCGGCCGCGCCACGCGGCCGGATCCGGTACCCGGGCCGCGAGGTGCGGCCCGCTCCTCCGGTCTGTCAGCGACCCGCCGCCACCTCCTTCGCGATGGGTACCGGACCGCTCGAGCCGCGGACGATGAGTCGCGTCTCGAGAGTGCGGTGATCGGGCCGAGGGGAGTCGTCCCGCGCGATCGCCGAGAGCAGGAGGCGGCAGGCCTCCTCGCCCTTCCGCCGGACCGGCTGGTGCACGGTCGTCAGCGGCGGCTCGACGTGACGGGAGAGTTCGATGTCGTCGAATCCGACGATGCTGAGATCGGCGGGGACGCCCAGGCCCAGGCGTCGCGCCCCGTTGATCACGCCGATCGCCATCGCATCGCTCATGGCGAGGATCGCGGTGGGCCGCTGCCCGTCCTCCCAGGCCCGGGCCAGGCAGGCGCTTCCGCCCTCGACGCTCGCCGGGCCCACCACGACCTGGTCGTCGGCCAGGTCCACGCCCGCGGCGGCGAGTGCGTCGCGATACCCCTTGAGGCGCCGGCCCACGATGCCGGCGAAGTCCGTCCCGGCGCCCGGGGTCGGCGGCTCGACGCCGATCACGAGGAAGTCGCGGTGCCCGAGCCCGAGGAGGTGGTCGGCCGCAAGGCGCGCCCCGCCCTCGTCGTCGACGTCGACCGCGGGGTGCTCGGGGAACGCGGCCGCGGAGTCGACCATCACGATCGGCAGGCCGGCGCGTCGGATCTGCTCCACCTCGGGGTGGTTCTCCGAGAGCCCGATGGCAACGAACCCGTCCACCGTGGCGCGGTTGACCGCCCGGGCAAGCGACCCGTGGACCGGCGACACGAACAGGAGCCCGTAGCCTGCCTCCTCTGCGACCGCGGCGACGCCTTCGCTGAACGTGGAGAAGAACGGGTTGGCGAACACGACGGAGAGTGCCTGGGGGGTCAGGATCCCGAGCGTCCGGGTGCGCCCCTGGGTCAGCATCCGGGCGACCGGGTGTGGCCGGTATCCAAGCGACGTCGCGACGTCCCGGATCCGGCTGGCCGTGTCCGGGCTCAGGCGTTCCGGGCTGTTGAACGCGAACGAGACCGCCGTCTTCGAGACGCCGGCCTCGCGGGCGACGTCGGCGATCCTGGGTCGGTCGCGGGTTTCCTGCCTCACCAGCCCTCCACGGCTCCTCCGGACGTCGCTGGAGCGACTCCACCGCGGCCAAAACCGGTTTAGCAAACCGGTTTAGTGGAAGGTAGCGGCGAGGTCCCGGCGTGTCAAGCCCTGCTGTGCGTCGGCAAGTCGAGGGGTGCCGGCGGGGTCAACCCGCGCCCCGGTCCGCGGGCCGCGTCCGGACGCCTTCGACGGCGCCGCCGGGTGGCAGAATTGCGGCATGCCCGCCACGTCGCGCCGCGTGCCGCCACCGGGGGTGCTGCTCTTCCTCGGCTACGGGTTCCTGATCCTTGCGGGCATCGGCATCTCGCTGCGCTGGGTCATCGACCAGGCGATCGACGCGCCCATCAGCTTTCCGGGCCTCGTGGTCATGATCCTGCTCGCGTACACGATCTTCACGATCACGATGGTGCTCCAGCGGAAGGAGGCGGCCCGCGGCCTCGCGGTGGGGCTCAGCACGCTCACGGTCCCGCTCGCGCTCTTCCTGCTTGTGAGCCCCGTGCCGATCCTCGTGCTCGGCCCCGGGGTTCTCGGCCTGCTGCTCTGGTTCGGGCTCCGGCGCCCGGCCTCGCGGGCCTGGTTCTGCGAGCCGTGATCGGCCGTCCCGGACCGTGAGACCGACGGTCGCGCGCGACTGGGCTACGCTTGCGCGGCATCGGCCGGTGGCTACCCTTGCGCGGCGGCTCGTCGGAGGGCGACGCCTCGCCCGGTCACGTCCGTGCCGCGCCCCGCGCCGGGCGTGCTCGTCCCGAGATCACCTTCGAGGAGCCCCGTGAGCAAGCGGACCCGGAACTCGCAATCGACGCGTGCCGCGTCGCCCGGCACGGGCGCACGCGGCGCGTCGACGGGCCGACGCGGCGCCGGTACCGGCAGCAGCGCGGGCGCAGGCTCGGGAACGGAGCCGGTCGCCGGTCGCACGCGCATCCGAGAGCCGCAGCGCCAGCGCTCCGTGCTCGAGCGGTACCGCGGGCTGCTGCTCGGGATCGGGGCTGCCGCGGTCATACTCGTGGTCGGCGGCCTGTTCCTGGGGGCCTCGAGCCCGGCATATGCCTGCACGACCATCCTCCAGCCCGAGCCCGCCGCCTCGGTCGCGCCCGGTGAGACGCCGCGCCTCGGCCAGGTGACGCGGGATCTGGGCCGCACCCACGTGATCGTCGGCTCGAGCGTGACCTACGAGTTCTGCCCTCCGACGTCCGGCTCCCACTACAACGCGCCCGGCAGCGGTCCGATCCCCGACCTGTTCTACGCCCAGGACCAGGCGACGGTGCCCGAGGGCTGGGTCCACAACATGGAGCACGGCGCGATGGTCGTCCTCTACCGCTGCCCCGAGGGGTGCGGGGCGGACGCGCAGGCCGCCCTGGGCGCGGTCCAGGGGCAGCTGCCGGCAAGCCCGCTCTGCGGATTCCCGCCCACGGCCGACGTCGTGGTCACGCGCTTCGACCAGATGCCGACGCCGTACGCCGCCGTCGCCTGGGGCCGGATCCTCTTCCTGAACACCCTGGACATCGGGCGGATCACGACGTTCTACGCCCAGTCCGCCGACCGCGGGCCGGAGCCGTGGTGTCAGCAGGCCATGCCGGGATACACGCCGAGCCCGGCGCCCGCAACCTCGCCGGCTGCAACGCCGGTCGCCGCGCCCTCCGCCGCGCCGTCGCCCTCGCCATCCGCGGCCTCGGCGCCTTCCGCCGCCCCGGCGTCGCCCTCCCCGACGACGGCCCCGTAGCGGGCGCGGCGGCCCCGATGCGCATCGTCGCCTACCTGGACGAGCTCGACCTTCCGGTTGGCGGCGTCGTCGTGGACGGACGCGTGATCACGCTCGCCGCGCTGGCCGAACGAGCCGGACTCCGCGAGGAGCTCGCCCTGCTCGACGTGCGCGGCCTGCTCGCGGAGGACGAGGATCTCGCGGAGACGCGCGCCGCAGCGGCTCGCGCCCAGCGCGACGGGATGCGCGGCGTCCCACGAGCCCAGCTCCGTATCGTGGCGCCCCTCGAGCCCGGCAAGGTCGTGGGCGTCGGATGGAACTACCGGAGCCACATCCTGGAACAGGGCATGCCGATCCCCGATCGCCCGCTCCTCTTCGCGAAGTTCTCCAACGCGGTCGTCGGGGATGGCGCGCCCGTGATCCGGCCGGCGACGACGCAGGCGCTCGACCTCGAGGCCGAGCTGGGGGTCGTGATCGGTCGCCGCGCGCGCCGCGTCCCGGTCGAGGCGGCGATGGACCACGTCGCCGGCTATCTCACGGCCAACGACGTGAGCGCGCGCGACCTCCAGGGCTCGAAGCCGGCCCTGGCGCCCGGGGCCCGCGGCGACGGCCAGTGGCTCCGCGCGAAGGGATCCGACACGTTCCTGCCGTTGGGCCCGGACCTGGTGACCGCGGACGAGGTGGGCGACCCCGCGGCCCTTCGGCTCCGTGGCTGGCACACGCCGGCGTACGGTCCGGACGCCGGCCGCGAGCTCCTCGTCCAGGACGGGACGACGGGCGACATGATCTTCGGGGTGGCCGAGCTGGTCGCCTTCATCTCGGCCAGCATCACGCTGGAGCCCGGCGACCTCGTCATCACCGGGACCCCGGGGGGCGTCGGCGTCTTCCGCGTCCCGCCGGTCTTCCTGGTCCCTGGCGACGTCGTGCGGGTCGAGGTCGAGCGGATCGGCAGCGTGACGAGCCCGATCGTCGATGCCGACGGCAGCGTGCCGGCCGGATCGCCCGCGGCGCGGCTCCTCGCCGGGCGAGACGACCCGGCCGGCGCAGGCTGAACTCCGCATGCGCGCGCGGACACGCCGAGTCCCGAAGGAGGACGCCATGCTCGCCCTTGTGAAGTCGGCCGCGGGACCGGGCCTGGAGCTCCGGGACTGGCCCGATCCGCCGGTCGGGATCAACGACGTCCTGATCCGCGTCCACCGGACCGGGATCTGCGGCACCGACCTCCACATCGAGGCGTGGGACCCGTGGGCGGCGAAGACCATCGATCCGCCGCTCGTGGTCGGCCACGAGTTCGTGGGCGAGGTCGTCGAGGTCGGCTCCAACGTCATCGGCTTCGCGCCCGGCGACCTGGTGAGCGGGGAGGGCCACGTCGTCTGCGGTCGGTGCCGCCACTGCCTGGCCGGCCAGCGCCACCTCTGCGCCCACACGATCGGCCTGGGCGTCGGCCGCGACGGCGCCTTCGCGGAGCTCGTCGTCCTTCCGATGACGAACGTCTGGCACCACTGGCGCGGGATCGACGAGGAGGTCGCCGCGATCTTCGACCCGTTCGGGAACGCGGTCCACACGGCGCTCGCGTTCCCCGTCCTCGGCGAGGACGTGCTCGTCTCCGGGGCGGGGCCGATCGGCCTCATGGCCACCGCGGTCGTCCGTCACGCGGGCGCGCGCCACGTCGTCGTCTCGGAGCCGAACCCGGTCCGCCGCGCGATCGCCGAGCGGATGGGGGCGACGGTCGCGGTCGACCCGCGCGAGCGCGACCTGCGCGATGTCGCGACGGGGCTCGGCATGACCGAGGGGTTCGACGTCGCCCTCGAGATGTCCGGGCAACGCCGTCGCGCTCCGCGCCGCGATCTCGAGCATGGCCCACGGCGGCCGGATCGCGATCCTGGGGATCCCGACCGCGGAGATCTCGCTGGACGTCAACGAGATCGTCTTCAAGATGCTGACGCTGCGCGGCATCTACGGCCGCGAGATGTACGAGACCTGGTACAAGATGACCGTCATGCTCCAGTCCGGGCTCGACATCACGCCAGCGATCACCCACCGCTTCCCGTTCCGAGAGCACGCGGCCGCGTTCGCCGCCGCGCGCTCCGGGCGACGCCGGCAAGGTGATCCTGGACTGGACGGCGTGACGCGGCCCGCGGCCACAGCGCTGGCGCGGCCCGCGGCCACGATCGTGATGCGGCACCCGGCCGCCAGGAGGACACCACGGTGAGCAGCACGCCGGCCCCCGATCCGCTGGGCCATCTCGCCGACGACCTCGCGCAGGTGCGCGCCCAGGGCCTCTACCGGCCGCTCCGGGTGATGAGCAGCGCCAACCGCACCCGGGTCATCGTCGACGGCCGCGAGGCGATCACGCTCGCCTCGAACAACTACCTCGGCCTGAACACGCACCCGCGTCTCATCGAGGCCGCGCTCGACGCGGTCCGCCGCTTCGGTGCGGGGTCCGGCGCCGTGCGGACCATCGCCGGGACCATGTCGCTCCACGAGGAGCTGGAGGCCGAGCTCGCCCGCTTCAAGCACGTGGAGGCGACGCTCACCTTCCAGTCCGGCTTCACCTGCAACACCGGGGTCATCCCGGTGGTCGCGGCCGAGCCCGACCTGATCGTCTCGGACGCCTTCAACCACGCCTCGATCATCGACGGCATGCGCCTGTCGAAGGCGCCCCGGGTGATCTATCGCCACAAGGACGTGGCGCACCTCCGCGAGCTGCTCGCCACCGCGCGCCGCGAGGGCCGCCCGGACGGGCAGCCGTACCGCGCGATCCTCGTGGTCACGGACGGCGTCTTCAGCATGGACGGCGACATCGCGCCGCTCCCCGGCGATCGTGGCCGCGGCCGAGGAGCATGGCGCGGCCGTCTTCGTCGACGACGCCCATGCCTCCGGCGTGCTCGGCCGAAACGGGCGCGGCAGCGTCGACCACTTCGACCTCCACGGCCGCGTCGCGATCCAGGTCGGAACGCTGAGCAAGGCGATGGGCGTCCTCGGCGGGTACGTCGCCGGCTCGCGGACGCTGCGCGAGATGCTCGTCCAGCGCGCCCGCCCGTTCCTCTTCTCGACGTCGCACCCGCCCGCCGTCACGGCGGCCTGCCTCGCCGCGATCCACGTGCTCGAGGACGAGCCGGAGCTGATCGAGCGGCTCTGGTCGAACACGCGCCGGTTCAAGGCGGAGCTCGGCGCGCCTCGGCTTCGACACCGGCGTCTCGGAGACGCCGATCACGCCGGTGATGGTCGGCGACTCCGCGACGGCGATCCGGTTCGCCGACCGCCTCCTCGACGAGGGTGTCTGGGCGACCTCCGTCGTCTACCCGACGGTCGCGCTCGACGGCGCGCGCCTTCGGACCATCGTCACGGCCGCGCACACCGACGACGAGCTGGACACGTGCCTCGCCGCGTTCGACCGCGTCGGCCGCGAGCTGCGGCTGATCGCCGGGTGACGTCGCAGCCCGCGCCCGAGGCGTACCGCGTCGGCTGCAGCTCCGGATCGCCGGCACGGCCCGCGCTCCCGGGGCTGCCCGCGTCACCGGGGCCGGAGGCCGATCGCGACCTGCCGCTCGACGCGCACCTCCACACGAACCTCTCGCCCGACAGCGACGCGCCGATCGACGCCTACTGCGCCGCGGCGGTCGAACGGGGCATCCCCGAGATCGCCATCACCGACCACCTCGACTTCGACCCGCGCGCCCCCGCCCACTCGTTCGCGCCGTTCGCGACGCGCGAGCGCGAGGTCCGCGACGCCGCCGCGCGCTGGGCGGACCGCGGGCTCCACGTCCGCTTCGGCGTCGAGGTGACGTACGAGTCGGAGCGGGAGGCCGAGATCCGGGAGCACCTGGCGCGCCACCCGTACGACTACGCGATCGGCTCCGTCCACATCGGGGTGGACTCGCCCTACAAGGCAAGCCGTGTCGCCGGCTGGGCGGCCGGCCGATCGTTCGACGAGATCGTCGCGCCCTACTTCGCCGAGGTCCTGGCCGCGATCCGCAGCGAGCTCTTCGACACGATCGGGCACCTCGACTACGTGAAGAAGTACGTCGTCGAGCCAGGTCCCGCCGTCGGCGTTCGCCGCCCGGCCGGACGTCTACGAGCCGCTCCTCCGCGCTCTCGTGGAGACCGGCATGGCGCTCGAAGTGAACACCTCGGGACTGCGCCAGGGACCCGGCGAGACGTACCCCGCGCCACCCGTGGTGGAGCGCTACCGCGCGCTGGGCGGGCGCCTGGTCACGGCTGGCTCCGACGCGCATCGCGCCCGCTCGTTCGCGTATGGGCTGGGGCACGCGTACGCAGCGATCGCCGCGGCCGGCTTCGAAGCGCTCGCCGTTCGCCGGCATCCGGGTGATCCGCGGGCGGGTTCAAGCGTGAGGCTCCCGGTTCCGGGACGAGAGAACGCGGTTTGAAGCGCGATCCGCGACAGGCACGGCGGCTGCGAGCCCGGTAGTCTCCGCGAGATGGAGCTCCTCGTCGTCGGATCAGGTGCGGCGTACCCGGGTCGACCCGGCACGGCCTCGTCGTGCTATGTCGTGACCCACGGTGGAGAGGCGATCTGCCTGGACATCGGCCAGGGCGCCTTTGCCGGCCTCGCGGGTCGTCTCGAGCCGGAAGACCTGGCTGCGGTGATCGTCAGCCACCTCCACCCTGACCACTTCGTCGACCTCGTGGCGCTCCGCCACTACCTCCGCTACGAGTTCGACCCGCCCCGCCGCGTGCGGGTCATCGCACCGCGGGGGTTGGCGGAGCGGCTCGACGGCGTGACCGGCGAAACCGACTTCGCCCGTGGATCGCTCGAGATCGAGGATCGCGCGGAGGGCCTCGTCCGGGTCGGGCCGTTCCTCATCGAGAGCCGTCGCGTCACCCACACGGCCGACAGCTTCGCGACGCGTGTCACCCTCGCGGATGGCACCGACGGCCCCGGCCCTCGTCTATTCGGGCGATTGCGGACGCGCATCGGACCTGGAGCCGCTGATTCGCCCCGGCGACGTGCTGCTCTGCGAGGTCGCGTTCGGACCCGGGCCGGTGCCCGTCCCCGACCTGCACCTCGACGGGGCGGCCGTGGGACGCCTCGCCGCCGCGAGTCGCGCCTCGCAGGTGCTGCTCACGCACCTCCAGCTGAACCGTGACCCTGCGGCCACGCTGACGGCCGTTCGGGCCGAGTATCGACGGTCCGGCTTCACTCGTCAGCGACGGGGAGCGAATCGCGATCCCGGGCTGAGGCGCCAACTCCGGCCGGCTGTCTCGCGCCTCGTGCCGCACCCGCCGGGAATCGAAACGCCGGGGCCCGTTGTCCGGGCCCCGGCGTTCGAACGTCTCGGGGACGACGTGGTTAGCGAAGCGCTACCGGCGGCGGCGCTCCGGGCTGGTCTTCGGGAGGAAGACCAGGAGGCTGGCGACGAGGCCCGCGAGGGCGAGAAGGATGAGCCACGTGCCACCTGCCGGCTGGCCCGTAGTCGTCCCAAGGGCGTCGGTCGGCGGCGGCGTCACGTGCGGCTTGCTCGTGACAGCTTCGACGCTATGTCCCGGCGTCGAGGTTGCGGCCTCGGTCGATCCGGTCGGCGTCGCGGACGGCGTTGGCGTTGGCGTCGGTGCCGGCGTCGGCGTGTTGAAGTGGCAGTTGTTCGCGGCCGTGCACGGCGGTGACGTCGGCGGCGGACTGGTGATCACGACGGCCTCGGCCCCGCAACTCGAGCTTGCGCTGCTGTTGTTGCCATCGCCGCTGTAGACCGCGGTCCACTCGTAGGTGCCAGCCGCCAGCGTCGTGAAGCCAGGCGACGTCGCTGCGGCTGCGCGTCGTTGAGGAATCGGCTGGGAGTAGACGGCGTGCCGTCGCAGCTCGTGCCCGGGCCGTAGAGGTTGAAGGTGACGGAGCCCGTCGGGTTGTAGCCGCCGGTCACGGTCGGCGCTGTCGTTGAGCGACGCGTGCCGATCAGGCCGCCCGCGCTCTGTGTCGGTCGGCAGGGTCGGGTCGGCCGGCGTGATCGTGACGGCTCGAGTCGCCGTCCCGGCGGAGGTGGTCGCTCGTGGTCGCCGGCGTCAGCTGACGCCCAGGTGGCAACCCGGAGCGGACCGCGTCCGGTGCCCTGTCGCGTAGGTGGACGTCGAGTCGCTGCTCGATCGAGCCACGTGCGTCGGTGACCGAGCGGCGTCCCGTGCCGTTGGTCGTCCGTCGTACAGGCTGAAGGTGACCGTGCCGGTACGGGCTGCTGCCGCCGCTCACGGTCGCGGCGTCACGTGCCGGTCATGGCCGACGCCGACGTACTGCCGCGGTCGGCGTTGCTGGTACGGCGAGGTCCTCGTCGAGCTCCCCTTGCTGACCCGGGCGCGCGTCAGTGCGTATGCATGCCGTGACGCTCGCCTCAGTAGTCGACGGCGCGAATGCTTGACGGAGTCGCGCTCCCCACGTTGAGCGGGCTGCCAGTGACCGCGAGGTACGCGCGTACCCGACGTCAAGGCGATCGTCCCAGTCCGCGTACGAGCGCGGTGTCCGACTGGACGAGCCGTCGCGCGTGGTCTCGGCGCGCATTGCGCGTTGGTCGTCCTGTCGGATCGGTCGTGTAGTTCGAGACGGCTGTCGCGTCGCAGAGTCGGCACGTATCGCGCTCGTGCCCGCGAGGCTCCGACTGTGACGTGTGCCCGACGACGACACCTGCCGTCGCCGGCAGGAGCAACTGCGACGAGGCGATCGCCGCTCCAAGACTGAGGATCCGTGCGCGCCTGCGGCGCGAAGTAGTTGTGTCCATCGATCTCCTGTCCCCGATACGTGCGGCAGAGATGCCGCCGATGACGCCATTGCGACGCGGGCCGTTTGGAGATGAAGGACGCGCCATTGGGTCCCGATCGCAGGTGACAGTGTGCGCGGGCCCCGATCCGTCGTCCAGTACTTCTGGGGTGCCGATGGGGGCCCGGACTGCACTTAACCGCCCATCTCAACGCCATCGCGGTGCACGCGGGCACCGTGACGGTACGGGAGAGTCCCCAGTACCGTCGTACCTGGGTACGGTGGGTACACCACGGGGCCGGAAGCCTGCTCGGCGGCATCGCCGGGTCATCCCGCGCGTCCCCCCGCCGCCGCACGCCACTCCGCTACG
This sequence comes from uncultured Chloroflexia bacterium, assembly GCA_963809215.1. Lineage (GTDB taxonomy): Bacteria > Chloroflexota > Limnocylindria > Limnocylindrales > CSP1-4 > CTSoil-043. The sequence goes on along the minus strand of CAWEIJ010000003.1, from coordinate 70,463 downwards.
ATGCGCGCCGGGCCGCACCGACCTGGCGCGGCGCGGATCCCGAACCGACACTCACCCCGGAGGCAGCGTGACCGAGGCCCAGGAGCCCGACGCGTTCGTGCCGCTCCGCTCGCTGCGCGAAGGCCGCCCTCGAGGCCGCCTGGGAGCGCGCGACGGCGGCCGGCGCGCTGCCGCGCGTCGACGCGACCGACCGCCCCGAGATCGAGATCGAGCGCCCGGCGAACCCCGAGCACGGTGACCTCTCGTCGAACCTGGCGATGAAGCTGGCGCGGCCGTGCCGGATGGCGCCGCTCCGGATCGCGGATGCGCTTGCGGCCGAGCTCCGAGCCGATGCAGAACGCCCGGGCTCGATCGTCGGGACCGTGACCGTGGCCGCGCCAGGATTCCTGAACATCATCCTCGCGGACGCGGCGCTCGCGGATGTCGTCGGCGCCGTCCTGGCACGCCCGGCCGCGTGGGGCCGCGTCCCGGCCGCGCGCCGCACCGCGTGAACGTCGAGTTCGTGTCCGCCAACCCGACCGGGCCGCTCCATATCGGCAACGCGCGCGGCGCGTTCGTGGGCGACCTGCTGTGCCGGGTCCTCGAGGCAGCCGGCCACACCGTCACCCGGGAGTATTACTTCAACGACTTCGGCGCCCAGGTTCGCAACCTCGGCGCGTCCGTCGTCGCGCTTCGCCGAGGCGAGCCACTTCCCGAGGAGGCGTACCGCGGCGCCTACGTGGGGGAACTGGCGGCGGAGATCCCCGACGACGTCTGGGCGGCCGCCGAGGCAGCCGGCGCCGATCCGGTCGAGGTCGTCGGGCAGTGGGCCTCGGAGCGGGTACGGGCCGGCATCGAGGCGTCGCTGGCGCATCTCGGCGTCCGGTTCGACGTCTGGAAGAGCGAAGGTTCGCTCTATCGCGATGGCTGGGTCGCCCGGGCGGTCGAGCGCCTGGAGGCTGCCGGCGCGCTGTACGAGGACGCCGGCGCGCTCTGGTTCCGGTCGACCGCGTTCGGCGACGACAAGGACCGGGTCGTGCGCAAGTCGAACGGCGACTGGACCTACTTCGGCTCGGATGTCGGCTACGTGGTCGAGAAGTTCAGCCGCGGCTTCGACCGGCTGATCTACATCTGGGGCGCCGACCACCACGGGACGGTCGCGCGGCTCCGCAACGCGGCCGCCGCGATGGGCTACGACCGCGAGGCCGTCCAGATGGTCCTGATGGCATGGGTCCGCTTCGTCCGCGACGGGGTCGAGGTGTCGATGTCGAAGCGGGCCGGCGAGTTCATCACGCTCGACGAGCTGCTGTCCGAGATCGGCGTCGACGCCGCCCGCTGGTTCTTCGCCGCGCGCGGCTACACCTCGGGGATCGATTTCGACATCGAGCTGGCCAAGAAGCAGTCCGCCGAGAACCCCGTCTACTACGTCCAGTACGCGCACGCCAGGATCGCGTCGATCATCCGCAAGGCGGCCGAGGCGGGGCTCGCGCCCGGAGCGGCCCTCGGCCGGGCCGCGCTCGCAGGCGCGCCGGAGGCGGCCCTTGCCCGGGCGCTCGCCCGCTTACCCGGAGGTCGTCGAGGACGCGGCGTCGGCCGAGGAGACGCACGGGATCACGGCGTACGCGACCGACCTCGCGACCGCAGTTCCACGCGTTCTACCGCGACGCGCGAGTGGTCGACCCGGCCGAGCCGGAGCGCTCGGTCGCCCGCCTCACGCTGGTGCGGGCGGCGCAGCTGACGCTGGCCGCCGCGCTCGGGCTGCTCGGGATCTCGGCGCCGGAGGCGATGTAGGGCGAGCTCGCGGACGATCGGCCGTGTGCATCGCCCGGCCGGTGCCGGTCCTGCAGCCCCCTCGGACGCTGTGCGGCATCCTCAGGGCAGCGCGGCCGCGGCCAGCCGATCCAGCGTCGCAGCGTCGCTCGCGTAGAGGACCGCCACCTCCGCGCCGCCCGGGACCGCCGCGCCTGACGGGATGCCGACGACTCGTGCCTCGCCGGGGACGCCGCGGATCGCCTCCGTGGCGGCGGTCGAGAACTCCGTCGCGTCGGCCGGCGTGTCCCACGTCGTGAGGATCACGAGCGCGTACGCGCCATTCGGGCCGTCGATCAGCGCGTACCGGTCGCCGCCCCAGCCGGCAGCCGCGACGTCGCCGCTGACCCCGCCGCCCGCGCCCGTCACGCCGCGTGCCCGGAGCCACGATCCGACCTGGAACTCGCCAAGGGTGTCGGCGGGCGTGGCGGTCCACCCGGAGCCGAGCCGCGTCGCGATCGCCGCGCCGTCGAGGGGCACGGCCACCGGCTGCGCGTTCGACGCGTACTTGTCCGCGTGGAGCACCTGCTCCGTCGAGTCCGGCGGCCGCCCGAACAGGCGGTCGACGGCCGGCCACCCGCCGATCGACCAGGCCGCGCTGACGAACAGGACGCCCTGCGTGTAGGGGAAGAGCAGCCCGTCGCGGATGAACGGCGGCGCCGCGTCCAGCTGCGCCTGGGCGGCCGGATCGCCGGCGAGGATCTCGGCGATCCCGGCCGGGTCCAGGTGGCCGCTCAGCCACTGGGTCATCAGGAGCGAGGCGTCGCCCTCGATGAGCGCGAGGTGCGCCAGCGATCGATCGCCCTGCCCGATGGCGTCGGTCTGGATCCCCTTCAGCCCGAAGTTCTGGTCCTGGAGCGCATGCGTGAACTCATGCGCGAACGTGACCTTCTCGACCGCCCCGATCCTGCCGGTCCGCGCGACGACGAAGATCTGCTTCGTGTCGGGATCGTAGTAGCCCGCCACCTGCGATCCGAGGAGGTCCAGGTACACGTTCTCGAGCGACGTCCCGGTCGGGAGGAGGCCCATGGCGATGAGCGTGGCCTGCGACGCGGCGATCTCCGCCGGCGGGTTCTCGGCCGCGAACTGGGCCTGGAGCCGCACCCGGAGCTGCGCCTCGTCGAGGATGGTGGGCACCAGGCGCTGCCTGGCGGGCAGTCCGCGGAGGGCGATCACCTCGTCCTCGATCTGCGCGTAGAGCGCGGCCGGGTCGACGGATGCCTCTGGGCTCGGACTCGAGGAAGGAGCGAGGGGGCTGGCCGACGCCGGCGTCGAGGCCGCCGGGGCCTGCGCGGTGGCGGAGGTGACGGTCGAGGGTGTTGGCGACGGCCCGCTCGATCCGCAGGCGATCGCGAGGAGGCCCACCACGACGAGCGCGACAACCGGACGGAGTCCCCGACGGGAGAGCGCGGCAGGCCCATCGCGCCGGGCGTGCGGTCGGCGTCCCATGGCCGGGATTGTCGCATGTGCCCTTCGAGGTAGCGGTTTCTTCATCGTCTGGCGTCTTGGGGATTCACCGAGGCTGCGTACTCTTCGAGTCAAGGAACTGCGGAACGAAACCCTCCGAGCCGTCAGGTCCTTCCTCCCTCCCTCCGACCGGGAGCGCCAATTGGGCAGGCGCTCCCGGTCCTCCTTTTCCGGGAGGTCGAGGCCCGGGCAGCACGGACCCGCGGCGGCCGGCGTCGATCGCGCCGGTGCAGCGTCCGGTGAGCGGCGCGTGGCATGATCCCGGCATGGAACTCCAATGGTTCGGACGGACGTGCGTTCGGCTCAAGGGCAGGGATGCCGTCGTGGTCGCGGACGCGTTCCCGGCAGTCGTCGGGCCGACCGGACGCGGCCTCACCGGCGACATCGTCACGTTCAGCCACACCGACGACGACCCCCTGCCCCGCGCGAAGGGCGTGGCGACCCGCGACGGTGGGATCCACCTCCCGACCAGCCTCGAGCACGCGTTCGTGCTCGAGGGGCCCGGAGAGTACGAGGTCAAGCACGTCCTGCTCACCGGCGTCCGGACCTTCCGTGACGAGAAGCGCGGGGCGGAGCGTGGCCGCAACGTCGTGTTCGCGGTGGAGCTCGACGGCATTCGCGTCGCGCACCTTGGCGACATCGCCCACACCCTGACCGAGGAGAAGATCGGCGAGATCGGGCCGATCGACGTCGCCTGCGTCCCGATCGGCGGGCAGCTGAGCGCCACCCGCGCGGCCGAGGTGATCGCCCAGCTCGACCCGAAGATCGTCGTGCCGATGCCCGTCTGCGAGGACGAGCGCGAGTGTGACGAGGCGCTCGCGAAGTTCCTCCACGAGATGGGCGCGAAGGACACGACGCCGCAGGCGAAGCTGACGGTCACGCCGGGCGGCATCCCCGAGGAGACCACGACCGTGCTCCTGGAGTCGCGCGGCAGGGCTTAGCGAGCCCGGCCGGTTCGCTCCACCACGACGCTGCCGCCGGCGATGACGACCCGGGCGAGGTCCGCGCCGGCCCAGTAGGGCAGCTGCGCATGGGTCGGCACGTTCCACACGACGACGTCCGCGCGGCTGCCCGGCACCAGCGAGCCACGGTCCGCAAGGCCGAGCGCCGCAGCCGCGTTGATGGTCGCGGCGACGAGCACCTCGGCGGGCGTCAGGCCGAGCCTGACCATCGCGACCGACATCGCCAGGGGCAGGCTGGGGATCGGCGACGTGCCGGGGTTGAAGTCCGTGCCGATCGCAACGGGGACGCCCGCATCGATCAGCGTGCGGGCCGGCTCGCGAACCTCCAGGCCGAGGAACCACGGGACCGTCGGCAGGAGGACCGCCACGACCGGTCGCGCGCCACGTGCCGCCGCCGCGAGCGCCGCGATCCCGGCCGGTGACGGAGAGCCAAGGTGGTCCGCCGAAAGCGCGCCGAGCTCGGCTGCGAGCTCGGCGCCGCCCGACGGCGCCATCTCGTCCGCGTGGAGGCGGATCTCGAGCCCGAGGTCGCGGGCGGCGTGCAGGATCCGTCGCGCCTGGTCCGGCGAGAAGACCCCGGTCTCACAGAAGACGTCGGCAGACCGCGCAACGCCCTGCGCCACGACGGCGGGCAGCTGCTCCCCGATGACCGCGCCGACGTAGGCCTCGGTCGCGGCCGTCGCGTCGGGATGGGCAGCGCGGACCTCGGACGGGACCGCGTGCGCGCCGAGGAACGTGGGGATGACGTCGACCGGACCCTCGGCGGCGAGCTGGCCCGCGATGGCGAGGAGGCGCAGCTCGGCCGCGGTCTCGAGGCCGTAGCCGGACTTCGCCTCGACCGTGGTCGCACCGTGGCGGAGCATCTCGCCGAGCCAGCGCCGCCCGTGGGCCAGGAGCTCCGCGTCGGACGCGGCCCGCGTCGCCGCGACCGTGGAGAGGATTCCGCCGCCGGCAGCCAGGATCTCCAGGTAGCTCGCTCCGCGCGCGCGGAGCCCGACCTCGGCCTCGCGGGTCCCGCCGAACAGCAGGTGCGTGTGCGGGTCCACGAGCCCCGGCGTGACGGTGCCACCCGTCGCCTCGATCACGTCGAACGCGTCCGGCCGTGCGTCGATCGCCTCGAGGGCCGCTGCGAGCGCGTCCCGGGCCTCGGGCTCCGCGGCCACGGAGACGACCAGACCCCCGAGGCACGCGACGGCGGTGCCGGGCGGCGCGATCGCCGGGTCGTCCTGCGCATGGCCACGACGGAGCCCGCCGGCCAGCGTCGCGACCTCGGCCGCGCCGGTGACGAGGATCCCGCGCGGCGCGGCGCTCACCGCCCGCTGCTCACGTCGACGCGCTCACGCGCCGACGGACCCGGCCGACGCGGCGCGGAGCCGCAGCTCGAGCGCCTGCAGCGGCGACGCGTCCCGGAGGCGGAGGAACGCCCCGGCGGCGAGCACGCGCTCCTCGACGCTCGCCTCGGCCGGGACCCCCGCGTGGTCGGCAACGTCGATCAGCGCGGCGAGCGGCGCGAGGCCGATCAGCTCGGACTCGCGGATCGTCACGCCATCCGCCTCTGCCTCCTCGGCGACCATCTCCCAGGCCCGCCACATCGGCGTCGTCGCGACGTCGAGTAGGTTCATCGAGACCTGGGCGCACGCGAGCTCCGCGATCCAGAAGCCCTTCGCCTGGACGGCGGGCAGGCCACCGGACGACTCGCGGACCCGGTGCGCGATCCGCTTCGCAAGGTCGACGTCGGTCGATTCGAGGTTGATGTTCCAGGCGACGAGGAACGGCCGCGCCCCGACCGCCGTCGCCCCGCCGCGCGGGTGCATCCGTGCGGGGCCGAAGTCCGGCTCGCGGCCGGCGGTCGCGATCTCCGCCAGGAGCCCCTCGTACTGCCCGCGCCGCACGTCCGCCAGCCGGACCCGGCCCGGCCGCGTTGCGGCAGCGGCATAGAGGTAGACGGGAAGGTCGAAGCGCTCGGCAATTCGACGGCCGAAGTCGCGAGCGAAGCCGACGCAGTCCGCCAGCGTCGTATCGCCGAGGGGCACGAACGGGATGACGTCCACGGCGCCGATTCGCGGATGCTCGCCGCTCTGCGTCCGCATGTCGATCTCGTCGAGCGCCGCCGCGACCAGCCGCTCGAGACCGGCCGTCACCGCCGCAACCTCGCCGGCGAGCGTGTAGACGCTCCGGTTGTGCGAGGCGTCGCTCGTGCGGTCGAGGAGGTGGACGCCTGGCACGCTCGCGGCCGCCGTCGCGAGCCGCTCCACGACGTCAAGGCGACGGCCTTCGGAGACGTTGGGGACGCTTTCGACGAGCACGGATCGATCCTACAGGGAGGCCCCGGACGCCGTCCGCGTCTCTTCGCGATCCGGCGACCGCGCCCACCGAGCCGCAGGGCCGCGGCGCCGGCCGTCTGGGCCACGCGGCCGCGATCGGGCCGCGCACGGCTCCGAGGCCGGGCTAGACTCCGCCCGCATGGCGTCGACCGGTCGCAGCCTCCTCCGCCACCCCGACTTCCTGAAGCTCTGGACGGGCGAGTCCGTGTCCGTCTTCGGGACGGCCATCACGCAGCTCGCGCTGCCGATCATCGCGGCAACCACGCTCCGGGTCAGCCCCTTCGAGTTCGGGCTGCTGACCACGATCGAGTTCCTGCCGTTCATCCTGCTCAGCCTGCCCGCGGGCGTCTGGGTCGACCGGCTCCGGCGCCGCCCGATCCTCATCGCCGGCGACCTTGGGCGGGCGGTCGCGATCGCCTCGATCCCGGTCGCGTTCGCGCTGAACGGCCTGACGATCTGGCAGCTCTACCTGGTCGGCTTCGTGAACGGCTGCCTGACGGTGTTCTTCGACGTCGCCTACCAGAGCTACCTGCCGTCGATCGTCGAGCGCGACCAGCTCGTCGAGGGGAACTCCAAGCTGGAGATCACCCGCTCCGCCGCGCAGATCGTCGGCCCCGGGATGGCGGGCGTGCTCATCGGCATCCTGCGGGCGCCGTTCGCGATGGCGATCGACGCGGCGAGCTATGTCTGGTCGGCCGTCTTCGTGTTCATGATCCGGCATCCCGAGCCGCCGGTCGCGACCCGTGACGAGGCGTCCGCGGGGTCAAAGCCGTCGATGCGATCGGAGATCGTTGTCGGGCTTCGGTACGTGACCGGCCACCCCTGGTTGCGCTCGATCGCCGCGACGACCGGCACGGGGAACTTCTTCGGGAACGTGTTCGGCGCGATCCTGATCCTGTACCTCGCCGGCGAGCGGAACATGTCTGCGGAGGCGATCGGGTTCGCCTTCTCGATCGGGTCGCTGGGGGTCCTCCTCGCCGCTTTGATCACGAGCCGGCTCACCGCCAGGATCGGGGTCGGGCGGATGCTCGTCCTCTCTGCGATTGGCTTCAGCCTCGAGGGCCTCCCGGTGGCCTTCGCGCCCGATGGATTGACGTTCGCCGCCGTCGCCCTCTTCGTCTTCATGGGCGGGTTCTTCGGCGTCGCGTGGAACATCAACCAGGTCTCGCTGCGCCAGGCCATCACTCCGCCGCGGATGCAGGGACGGATGAACGCGACCATGCGGTTCATCGTCTGGGGGACGATCCCGCTCGGATCGGTCGCCGGCGGCGCGCTCGGGAGCCTGATCGGCCTGCACGCGACGATCGTCGTGGGCGCCGTCGGCGGGCTGATCGGGTTCGTGCCGGTCACCCTGTCGTCGGCGCGCTCGATCGTGACCATGCCGGAGCCGATGGACGACGATCCGGGCGGTGCCGGGAGCTCGGGCGCGACCGGGGCCGTAGACGGAGCGGTCCCTGGCTGAGTCAGTCCCCCGCCATCGGGATGTGCACGCCGCGCTCCCGCGCGACCTCGATCGCCCGTTCGTAGCCGGCATCCACGTGCCGGATGACGCCCATCCCCGGATCCGTCGTGAGGACACGCTCCAGCTTCTGCGCCGCGAGGTCCGTGCCGTCCGCGACGACCACCATCCCGGCGTGCTGGCTGTACCCGATCCCCACGCCGCCGCCGTGGTGGATGCTCACCCAGGTCGCGCCGGCCGCGGTGTTGACCAGGGCGTTGAGGAGCGGCCAGTCCGCGACCGCGTCCGTCCCGTCTCGCATTGCCTCGGTCTCGCGGTTCGGCGAGGCGACGGACCCCGAGTCCAGGTGGTCGCGGCCGATCACGATCGGCGCCGACACCTCGCCGCGGCGCACGAGCTCGTTGAAAGCGAGCCCAGCCTTCGCCCGCTCGCCATAGCCCAGCCAGCAGATCCGGGCCGGCAGCCCCTGGAACGGCACCTTCGCCTGGGCCATCTCGATCCAGCGCCGCAGGCCGGCGTCGTCGGGGAAGAGGCGCAGGATCTCCGCGTCGGTTCGCAGGATGTCGGCGGGATCGCCGGACAGGGCGACCCAGCGGAACGGCCCGCGGCCCTCGCAGAACTGGGGCCGGATGAAGAGCGGCACGAAGCCCTCGAAGTCGAATGCGTTCTCGACCCCCGCGGCCTGGGCCTGGGCCCGGATGTTGTTGCCGTAGTCGAAGACGACGGCGCCGGCGTCCTGCATGGCGAGCATCGCCCGGACGTGGGCGGCCATGCCGGCCATCGAGCGCCGCTCGTACAGGTCGGGCTGGGCATCCCGAAGGGCGACGGCGTCCGCGAGCGTGATCTCCGGGGGCACGTACCCGCCGAGCGCGTCGTGCGCCGATGTCTGGTCCGTCACCGCGTCGAAACGTTCGCCGCGACGCACGAAGTCCGGATGCGTCTCCGCGGCGTTACCGACGAGCGCGACGCTGAGCGGCTCCCCTGCGGCGGCCGCCGCGCGCGCCCACGCCAGCGCCTCGTCCGGGTCGTGGGTGAGCCGGTCCACGTAGCCGATCTCGTGCCGGCGGCGCGCCCGCGCCTCGTCGACCTCGACGCAGATCACCACGCCGTCGTTCATGGTCACGGCCAGCGGCTGGGCACCGCCCATTCCGCCGAGCCCCGCCGTGAGGACCACGCGCCCGCGCAGCGTCCCGCCGAAGTGCTGCCGTGCCAGCTCGGCGAACGTCTCGTAGGTGCCCTGGAGGATCCCCTGCGTCCCGATGTAGATCCACGAGCCCGCGGTCATCTGGCCGTACATCATCAGGCCGGCCCGCTCGAGCTCGCGGAAATGCTCCCAGGTTGCCCACTTCCCGACCAGGTTCGAGTTCGCGATCAGGACCCGCGGCGCCCAGGGATGCGTCCGGAAGACGCCGACGGGCTTGCCCGACTGGACGAGCAGCGTCTCGTCGTCGGCGAGCGCCCGCAGCTCGCGCACGATCGCGTCGAACGCCTTCCACGAGCGGGCGGCCCGGCCGGTTCCGCCGTAGACGACGAGCGCGTCCGGGTTCTCCGCCACCTCCGGGTCGAGGTTGTTCATGAGCATCCGCAGCACGGCTTCCTGCTGCCAGCCGCGGCAGGAGAGCTGCGACCCGCGAGGCGCGCGGACGGGTCGCGCACCGGGCAGGGGAGGGGCGCCGGTGGCGCCGGCGGTCGTGGTCATGGCGACAGTGTCGCGCGGCTGGCCCGTCCGTGTCACGCCGATCCCGATGCACATGCCGCCGGGTTCGAGCGCGGCGTGCCGAGCCTGACCGTCGCGCGTGACGCCGCGGCGTCGGGCGCGGGCGGCTCCCTGCGGTTGACGGGCACTCGCGGCCGGTCGTGCGTCTCCGCCCCGCCGTCCGGGCGCGGGCGCCCGCGCGGGCCCGGGCGCCGGCGCGAGGCCGTGCCGCCGACGCGCTCCGGCGTCCCGATCCGCTAGGCTCTGGTGGATGCCGATCCTGAGCGTCCGCCGCTGGGCCGCCCTCGACGCCGACGAGCAGGCGCGTCTGCTCGCCCGATCCACGGCCGCGATCTTCGAGCCGGGGCTCGTCGCCTCGATCGAGCGGCTCTTCGCCGACGTTCGCGCCCGCGGCGACGCCGCCGTGGCGGAAGCGACCGAGCGCTTCGATGGCGTCGCGATTGCCCCGGTGGACCTTCGCGTGCGGCCCGAGGAGCTCGCCTCCGCCCACGCGGCGACCGACCCAGGGCTGCTCGCAGGGATCCGCGAGGCGATCGCGAACAGCCGGCTCTTCAACGAGGCCCAGGTCCGGGAGACCGCTGGGGGCTGGCGCGACGAGATCCGGCCCGGGTTCCTCGTCGGCGAGAAGGTCGCTCCGATCCCGTCGGCCGGGCTCTACGTGCCCGCCGGCAAGGGGAGCTTCCCGTCCGTCCTGTGCCAGATCGGCACCCCTGCCGTCGTCGCGGGCGTGCGGGAGATCGCCGTGCTCGTCCCCCCGATGCCGGGCGTCGGCGTGGTCGACGAGGCCACGCTGGCGGCTGCGCACGAGCTGGGCCTGTCGAACGTCTTCCGGGCGAACGGCCCGGCGGGCATCGCGGCGCTGACATTCGGGACGACGACGTTCCCGCGGGTCCGCAAGATCGTCGGGCCGGGGAGCCCCGCCGTGACCGCGGCGCAGGTGCTCGCGCAGCGGTTCGGCACCGCCACGAACATGCTGTGCGGTCCATCCGAGAGCCTGCTGATCGCGGACGCGACCGCCGATCCGTGGCGCCTCGCCCTGGACCTCGTCAACGAGGCCGAGCACGGCGCCGACTCGGCCGCGCTCGTCGTGACCGATTCGGCGACGCTCGCTGCGGCGCTGGAGCCGGCCGTTGCTGCCGCCGTGGCGTCCCTGCCCGAGCCCCGCCGGTCCTACGCGACCGCCGTCCTCGGCGATCTCGGCGGCGTGCTTCTCTTCGACACGATGGAGGACGCCGTCGCCTTCGCGAACGAGTACGCGCCCGAGCACTGCCAGGTCGCAACCGTCGACACCGAGGCGACGCTCCGGGCGCTCCGCTACGCCGGGGAGGCGCTGCTCGGCCAGAACACGCCGATCGGTGCGAGCAGCTACACGATCGGGATCCCCGCCACGCTCCCGACCGGCGGCTACGCGCAGCTCAACGGCGGCGTCACGGCACGGACGTTCCAGACGACCACGTCGATCGCGCGGCTCTCCGGGGCGGCGCTCGCAGGGCTGGCGAGCCCGACGATCGCGCTGGCCGACCACGAAGGATTCCCGGCCCACGCGAACGCCTTCCGGGGGCGCGGCCTGGGCTGATGCCGCGCACCTTGATGCCCCGGACGTCGGCGATGCTCGACCGCTCGCGACAGACCGCGGGGCGGACGTACTGCGACTAGAGGTCCAGCACGAACCGAAGCGCCACGTCGAGGCGGTCCGTCGCCGCCGGCGAAAGCCGTGCGATAGGCCCGCGGAGCAGGGCGGTGGGCACGGTCTGGAGCTGGTCGGCCTTCACCCAGCCGTCCCGGTCCAGGCCGGACTCCGCCCGCGTGAACGGCACCCGATGCGGCCGGGGATGACCGTCCGGCGGCGCAGCGCTCGTGATCGGGCACAGCACGACGGTGCCGGACCGGGAGAGCCGATCTGCCTGGACGACGACCGCGGGTCGCAGTCCCGCCTGGACGTGGCCGCCCACGGCCGGGAACTCCACGGCGAAGATGTCGCCCCTGCGGGGACCCACCGGCGCCGGAGCACGCCCGATGGTCACCACTCGGCCTCGGCGAACAGGGCCGCCGCATAGGGCAGGAAGGCCTCCGCGGCTCGAACGCTCTCGTCGCGGTCGGCGTCGAGTGCTGCGTCGAGCCCCGCCTGGTCTTCGCGATCGAAGCGATCCTTCAGCGCCGCGGCGACGACCGCGCTCAGCGACGATCCATCGTGGACGGCCTGTTCCCGGGCACGCGCGGCAAGACCCGGCGGCAGGCTGATCGAGACCTTGTCGACCGTCCCGGACTGGTAGGGAGCGGCGCTTTCGCCGACGCGACGCCCGGTGCTACCGGTGGTACGACCTTCCATGCAAAGGATGGTACGACCATTCGTCAAGTCCCCTTGGCAATGAACCGGGTGCGGACCCTGGTCAGATTCAGTTCGGATCCGGCCCGCCGGTCCCGAGTTGCCCTGCTTCAGAGCTCGCGGCGAACGACCGGGAATCGGTCATCGTCGACGGCGACCCGGAACCCCGCGCGGATCCAGAACGCGGGGGTGGCGGCGCTCGTGGCGTCGGGCAGCGCGTTCGCCTCCGGGTATGCCTCGACCGCGAAGAAGCCACGGCCCGCGAGATCCTCGCAGACCGCCGAGACCAGCCGCAGCGCGTGTCCGCGGCCGCGTGACTCCTCGACCGTGGCGATGCACGTGATGACGGCAGGGAGCGGCGTGTCCGGCAGCTGCGGGTAGAGCTCGCGCAGCCGGAGGGCGCGGGGGTACGCCGACAGCGGACCGAACTGCGCGTACGCCACTGGCCGCTCGCGCCCGTCGTCGTCGAGCAGGAGCAGCTTCGCGTAGCTCCCGAAGATCCCGAGCCCTCGCCCGAGCAGGGCCAGCTTGCGCGGGCTGCCGGCCGGGACGGCCGGGCGCTGCGGACGCGATGGCGCGAAGGGGTTCGCGTCGTCCGCGTCGGTCTCGTCGAGCGCGAACGGGTTCGAGCCCGGCTGCCTGGCGGGCGAGGGGGCAAACGGATTCACGGGCCGTTCCGCCGACGCGGGTGCGAACGGGTTCCTTGGGGCCTGCGGCGGCGTGGATGCGCCCTGGCCCGATGCCGAGCCGGGTCCGGGCGCTGGCTGGAGCCAGCCGGCCCGGTGCGCCCGCGAGCCGCGGTCGCGGTCCTCCCAGTAGTCGCACGTCCGGTGGTCGAACGCCGGGTCCGCGCACAGCGGAAGCAGGCCGAAGGACGCCTGGTCGGTGACGTCGACGATCCGGATCCCGCCCATGCGCGGATCGTAGCGCGCCGTCCGGTGCTCGGCCCGGGTGTCCGTCGCACGACGTCGCTCGGACACGGGACGCCGAAACCGGCCGACTGGCCCTTGGCGGGTGACGCTCGACGGGCGATCGTCCGGGCATGATCGCGTCCGTCGAGACCACCGAGGCCGGGCCCGCACGCTCGGCATTCGAGGCGGAGCCGGACGCGGCGTTCCCGCCGCTGCCACCGCCCCCGGACGAGACCGGCGTCGTCGGCGTCCTGTCCCGCACCAGCCGGACCGCCTTCCGATACGCGAACCGCTACGCGATGGTGCCGGTCCATCGGGCGGGCCTTTCGGCATGGCTGGGAAGCCCGCTGACGGGCTGGCAGCTCCTGCTCACCACCACGGGGCGCCGGAGCGGCCTCCCTCGGCCGACCCCGCTCGGATACCTCGTCGCGGACGGGTCGGCCTGGGTGCTGGCCGGCTATGGCCCGTCGACGCTCTGGTACCGCAACCTGCTCGCAAACCCCGGCGCCGAGGTCCTGCTCCCGGCGCGCCCGCCGTTCGCGGCATGCGCGACCGATACGCTCGACCCGGCGGTGCGCGCGCGGATCATCCCGCGCCTGGTTCGGTCGATGGCGCTGCCCGGGATCGCGACCGGCGACCTGCCGTGGCGCGCGTCGGACGAGCGGATCCTCGAGCTCACGGCGTGGGTCCCCCTGGTCCGGCTCGCTCCTGCCGACGGCAGCGCCCTGGTCGCCGGGCCGGACGACCCGGGCGGGCTCGGCTGGACGTGGCGGATGGTCGTCGCGACCCTTGTGACGGCGGCCACGTGGCGTGCGATCCGAGGTCGCCGGCGCCGCTGACTGCCGGGCCTGACCGAGCGAGGCCGACGAAACCGGCTGTCGGCGACCGCCAACCCCACGGCCGTTGCGATCGGGCTACCCGACCTCGGGATCGCCGGGACCGGCTGAATCCACGAGGTCCGCCAGCCCACCGCCGCGAACGAGCGCGAGTGCGGCCGCGATGTCGGCGCCCATCTCTCGGTCAGCGACGAGGGGCGCGACGACCGCACGGATCCGACGGTGCGCCTCGGCAACCCCTCGTCCCGGGGCCGGGGAGGACGTCGCGACGCCGCCCGGGACCCGAGTCGCGCCGGGCCTGCCGACGGTCGCCGCGCTCGTCGGCGCCATCGCCAGCCGGAGATCGAGCGCCTGTGCCCCGACCAGCAGCTCGAGCGCGAGGATGTGCTGGACGTTCGCGAGCACGTCCCGGGCGTGCCGGCCGGCGATCGCTCCCATCGAGACGTGGTCCTCCTGGTTCGCCGAGGTCGGGATCGAGTCCGCCGATGCCGGGTGCGCGAGGACCTTGTTCTCGGACGCGAGCGCCGCTGCCGTGTACTGGAGGATCATCATCCCCGAGTTGAGGCCGCTGGCTGCCGCGAGAAACGGCGGCAGGCCCCCGTTGAGGCGCGCGTCGACCAGGAGCGCGATCCTCCGCTCGGAGATCGCGCCCAGCTCGGCGATCGCGAGCTTCGCGAAGTCGAGCGCGAGGGCGATCGGCTCGCCGTGGAAGTTGCCGCCGCTGATCACGAGGCCGCCGCCCGTGGCCGCGACGTCCACGCCCGTGGCGCCGCCCCCGGGGAAGACGAGCGGGTTGTCCGTGGCGGAGTTGAGCTCGACGTCGAGGACCCGGCGCAGGTAGTCGAGCGCGTCGCGGACGGCGCCGTGGACCTGGGGCACGCAGCGGAGCGAGTACGGGTCCTGCACCTTGTGCCCCGAGCCGTGATGGGAGGCCATGAGGCTCGAGTCGCGCAGGAGATGGCGCAGCTCGGCGGCGACCGCGACCTGGCCCGGGTGCGGTCGGGCGAGCTGGTAGGCCGCGGCGAACGGGACGTCGGTGCCGAGCAGCGCCTCGACCGTCTGCGCCGCGGCGACCGACGCGGTCCGCGCAAGCCGATCCGCGTCGGCGAGCAGGAGCGCGCCGAGCGCGCTCATCAGCTGCGTCCCGTTGAGAAGCGCGAGGCCCTCCTTCGCCTCGAGCGTGAGGGGCTCGATCCCCGTCTCCCGCAGCGCCACGAGCGCCGGCTTCACCTGGCCTCCCAGCTCGACCTCGCCGCGCCCGATGAGCGGCAGCGCGAGATGCGCGAGAGGGGCGAGGTCGCCGGACGCCCCGACGCTCCCCTGCGACGGGACGACCGGGTGGATCCCCGCCTCCAGGAACGCGAGGAGCCGGTCGACGACGACCGGCCGGCAGCCGGAGTGGCCGAGCGCGAGCGTGTTCGCCCGGAGCAGGAGCATCGCCCGAACCACGTCCCTGGGCAGTGGCGTGCCGACGCCCACCGCGTGGCTCACGAGGAGGTTCTCCTGGAGCTGCCGCGCGTCCGCCGGCGGGATGTATGTCGTGGCGAGGTCACCGAAGCCCGTCGTGATCCCGTAGACGACCTCGCCCGACGCCACCAGCCGCTCGACGACGGCGCGCGACTCGTCCATCCGGCCACGTGCGTGGACGTCCAGGCGCGCCGGGGTGCCGCCCCGGGCGACCGCCTCCACGTCATCGATCGTGAGATCGGCGCCGGTCAGGACGACGTCACCAGCTCCGGCGGCGTCCGGGGCGCGGTGCGGACCGGGCGGGTGGTCACGGTCTCGCGCGATCGGTCCGGGTCCGGCAGGCGGCGTCATCGCGTCGAGCATAGCGGCGCGATGCGGCCCGGACCGGGTCGGCCGGCGATCCACGCGCCTGACGCGTGTCGCCGAGCCCGCAGGCGCACGGCCGCGGCGAGCCGGCTGGCGAGCGCCCAGCGTTGTGCCGCCGCTGTCCCGCGGGCCACGTCCGGCGGCGGCCGACCGCGCGCCTCGCGTATCCTCCGCGGATGCTTGCATTCATCGACCAGATCGTGATCCCGTTTCTGTCCTCGCTCTACGGCGCGGTGGGATACCTGGGCGTCGCGCTGGCGATGGCGATCGAATCCGCGATGGTCCCGCTCCCCTCGGAGCTCGTCCTCCCGTTCGCGGGCTTCCTCGTGTCCGACCCGGCGAAGATCGAGCCGCTGACGAACGGCCAATGGAGCTTCTGGCTCGTGGTCGTCGTCGCGACGCTCGGGAACACGACCGGGTCGCTCATCGCCTACGCGATCGGGGCGTGGGGTGGCCGGCCCTTCCTGGAGCGCTACGGGAAGTACCTCCTGATCCGGCCCCACGAGATCGAGATCGCCGAGCGATTCTTCGGCCGCTGGGGCGCCCAGACCGCGTTCTTCAGCCGCCTGCTGCCGATCGTCCGGACGTTCATCAGCTTTCCCGCAGGCGTGGCGCGGATGCCGATCAGGAAGTTCGTTGCCTACTCGACGGCGGGGGCCTTCATCTGGTCCACGGTGCTCGTATGGGCCGGCGTCCAGCTCGGCGAGCGATGGGTCGACATCCGCCACGCACTCCAGCCGTTCGACCTGCTGATCGTCGTGATCGCGGTCGTCGGCATCGTCCTCTTCGTCTGGCTTCGCCTGGGCCGCCCCCTCCCGGGGCGCCGCGAGGTCTAGCGTCGCCGCGCCTTCGGGCGTCGAAGCGCCCCGGCCTGCGCGCCCCGCCGGGAACGGCCGTGGCGTCGAAGCGCCTCGGCCTGCGCGCCCACCCGAGGAAGGCCGTCAGGCGCCGGGTGCCAGCTCCCACGGCGACTGGCCGCGCAGCGCGAGGTGCGAGGTGTCGTTCGCGACGAGCAGGCGGCCGTCCGCGATCCGCGCCCCGGAGGGCCAGCGGATCACCGTCAGGTTTGCCTGGCCCTGGGCGAAGCGACGTCGATAGTCGCGCACCGGAACGCCCATCGCGACGCAGAGGAGCACGCGGTTGAACGAGCTGTGCGCGACCGCAAGGACGATCTGCTGCCCATCGGTGGTGGGCGCTGCCCACGCGAGGAGATCGTCGAGGAACGATCGCGCCCGCGCCGCGACGTCATCGCCGGACTCGCCGTCCGGACAGCGGAGGCCAGCGGGGTCGAGCTCCCAGCGCCGTCGGTGGTCGGCGTCGGTCGCCTCGATCTGCTCATACGTGAGCCCTTCCCACCGCCCGTAATCCATCTCGGAGAGGCGCGCATCCAGCTCCACGCGACGATCGCCGGCGACCGCGTGGGCCGTCTGCCGCGCCCGCAGGAGCGGGCTCGCGATGATCCGGTCGAAATGCTCCGCCCCGATCCGCCCGGCGAGGGCGGTCGCCTGTGCGCGCCCGGCCACGGAGAGCCCGATATCGATCCTCCGGCCCAGGTGCTGCTCCGGGTCGGAGCGGTCCGTGAGGCCGTGCCGGGTCAGCACGAAGGTCAGCATGGTCGGCGAACGATACGTCGGCGGGTGCGACAATGGAACCGATCGGCTCGCGTCGCCGGCCCCGAGGATCGCGAATGCACGAGACTGCGCATGCCACCGACGAAGATCACGGCGCTGACCATCGGACCGTTCCGCACGCTGCGCCACATTCCGACAGCGCCCGCATCGACGGACCCCACGTGGACGCAGCGCACGGAGACCACGCGCAGGGCGCTTCGCTCGGTCCGGTCGACTGGGCGGCCTGGGGTGCCGGGATACTCGGAATCGCCGCGGGCCTCGTCATCGCCGCCTGCCTCTACCTGTCCACGACGCCGTAGCTTCCACCCCGGCCGCGACCGATGACCGATCGCGAGTACGGCCCGCAGAGTCCCGCGGCCGCGCGATTCCTCGACGCGCTCGAGCGCCTCGACACGCCGGAAGTCGTGGCCCTCGGGGCCGCGGGCGGCGGCGTGATCGGCACGGATGCGCTCGATCCGCAGGTCGCCGCCCGTGCCCGGCTCCGCCTGGAGCTCCGCGAGATCGCACGCCGCGCGGGCCGCCTGGACGCGGTGCGGGCGATCGGCCGCGAGGTCGAGCAATGGGCCGGGAGCGCCCAGCACTGGTTCCCGGCCGGCGTCGCCGGCACCAGCGAGCTCGCGGCCTCGATCGGGCCGCGCCTCGCGGCGCTCCAGGTCGTCCTCGATGCGGCGTACGGCGTGATCCTCGCGGACCAGCTCCCCGAGTCCGACCTCGCGTTGCTGCTGGGGCCGTGGCGGGACCTGGCGGGGGACCCCTTCGAGCCGGGGTCGCGGTACGCCGCGGTCGACGCCGACGACCCAGAGACGAGTGAGATCAGGGAGACGAGCGAGTCCGCGGAGGATCGGCCGGGCTAGAAGAGCCCGACGACGTTCCCGTCGGCGTCGATGTCGATGTTCTCGCCGCCGGGGCGCGAGGGCAGCCCGGGCATCGTCCGCATCTCGCCGGCCAGCGGCGTGATGAAGCCGGCCCCCGCCGCCAGGTGGACCTCGCGAACCGGCAGCCGGAAGCCGCGCGGCCGTCCCTTGAGGGCCGGGTCGTGGCTGAGCGAGTACTGGGTCTTGGCCATGCAGACTGGCAGCCGCCCGAAGCCGAGGTCTTCGTAGAGCGTGAGCGCCTTCGTGGCGGCCGGCAGCTCGTCCACCCCGTTGGCGCCGTAGATGCGCAGCGCGATCGCCTCGATCTTCTCGCGCAGCGGCAGGTCGTCCGGGTACAGGTAGTGGAAGTCGGCCTCGCCCGAGGTGGCCGCCGCCCAGGTCGCCCGGGCCAGCGCCTCGGCCCCGCGCCCGCCGTCGGAGAAGTGGGTCGTCACGACCGCGTCGCGCGCCCCCGCGGCGAGGGCCACCTCGCGGATCGCGGCGACCTCGGCGTCGGTGTCGGTGGGGAAGCTGTTGATGGCCACGACGACCGGGACCCCGAACGTCCGCACGATCTCGATGTGGGCCGCGAGATTGGCGGCGCCCGCCCGGACGGCCTCGGGGTTGTCGAGCAGGAGCGCCGGGTCGAGCGGCTTGCCGGCCACGATCCTGCCCACCCCGCCGTGCATCTTGAGGGCGCGCACGGTGGCCACCACGACCGCGGCATCGGGCGCGAGGCCCGAGGCGCGGCACTTGATGTCGAAGAACTTCTCGGCCCCCATGTCGGCCCCGAAGCCCGCCTCGGTGCACACGATCTCGTGGGTGGCGAGCGCCAGCCGGTCGGCGAGGATCGAGCTGTTGCCGTGGGCGATGTTGGCGAACGGCCCGCAGTGGACGAAGGCCGCCCCGCCCTCGAGCGTCTGGAGCAGGTTGGGCTTGAGCGCGTCGCGCAGCAGGACGGCCATCGCCCCCGCGACCCGCAGGTCCTCCGCGGTCACCGGAGCGCCCGCCGTGGTCGTGGCGAGCACGGCCCGGCCCAGGCGCGCCCGAAGGTCGGGCAGGTTCCCGGCCAGGGCGAGGATCGCCATCACCTCCGAGGCGACCGTGATCTGCCACTCGGTCTCGCGGGGCACCCCGCCGTCGCGGCCGCCGAGGCCGATGACGGCCCGGCGCAGGGCCCGGTCGCTGATGTCGACGACGCGCGGCCAGAGGACCCCGAGCGGGTCGATCCCGAGCGGGTTGCGGTGGTGCAGGCTGTTGTCGAGGAACGCCGCGGCGAGGTTGTGGGCCGCGCCGATCGCGTGGACGTCGCCGGTCAGGTGGAGGTTGAAGTCCTCCATCGGGATGACCTGGGAGTAGCCGCCGCCGGCCGCCCCGCCCTTGATCCCGAAGACCGGGCCGAGCGACGGCTGGCGGATCGCGGCCGCGGCCCGCTTCCCGATCCGGTTGAGGCCCTGGGTCAGCCCGATCGTGGTGGTGGTCTTGCCCTCGCCGAGCGGCGTCGGGGTGATCGCGGTGACGAGCACGTAGCGGCCGCGCGGGTTGGCGGCCTCCAGGCGCTCGATCGCGGCGAGCGTCACCTTGGCCTTCGTCGGGCCGTACAGCTCGAGGTCGTCGTCGGCCAGGCCGATCTCGGCGGCCACGTCGCGGATGGGCCGCGGCGTGACGGCGCGGGCGATCTCGAGGTCGGAGGGGAAGCTCATGGGGCGGACTCCGCGGGCCCGGTCGGGGCCATCGAGCGCGAGCCGAGGGCGACCCGGCCGTCGGCCTGGTTGCGCGCGGCCCGCATGAGATGGGTCAGCAGGATCGCGTTGGTGAGCGGTCCGACGCCGCCGGGGACCGGCGCGATCGCCGACACGACCGGCGCGGCCGATCGCCATGTCGACGTCGCCGACGATCCGGCCCTCGCGCACGTTGATGCCGATGTCGACGACGACGGCCCCGGGCCGCAGCATCTCGCCGGTGACGAGCCCGGGACGCCCCACGGCGACGACCACGATCTCGGCCTCGCGGACCTGGCGGGCCAGGTCGACCGTCCGCGAGTGGCAGATCGTGACCGTCGCGTGCTCGCGCAGGAGCAGCAGCGCCGCCGGCTTGCCGACCACGTTGGAGCGGCCGACCACCACGGCGCGGCGACCCTCGATCGGGATCCCGGAGCGCTTCAGGATCTCCACCGCCGCGTGCGCCGTCGCCGGCAGGAAGCCCTCGTAGCCGAGCGCGAGCAGGCCCGCGTTCAAGGGATGGATCCCGTCGATGTCCTTGGCCGGGTCGAGGACGTCGATCACGGTCCGCAGCGGGATCGAGGGCGGGAGCGGCATCTGGACGATGATCCCGGCGACGGTCGGGTCCGCGTTGAGCCCGGCGACCGCGGCGGCGACCCGTGCTGGCCCGGCGTCCTCGGGGAGCTCGACGAGCCGGTCGACGATGCCGACGGTCCGGCAGCCGTCGAGGATCTTGTGCAGGTAGACGGTCGAGGGCGCGTCGCGACCGACGATCACGACCGCGAGCGCCGGCGTGAACCCGTGCTCCTCCCGGAAGGCGATCACGTCCGCCGCGACGGCCGCACGAACCTCCGTCGCGATGGGTCCGCCGCGCAGCAGGCGAGGTCCGGCCTGATCGTCGGCGTGACCCACGCCGACGAGGTCCGGTGCCGTCATGCCGGCCCTGGCGTGCGACCGGCCGCGACGTCCGCCGCGCGCTCCGTCTCCGAGCCAGGCGCCGAACCCGGGTCCGCCTCGGCCTCCCGAAGCTCGCCGAGCTCGACGAACGCGCGGGTCGACTCGGCGTGGTCGGCGACCTCCGCGAGGAGCGTCGCCACGCGACCGCGAATCTCGTCCGCGCGCTCCTCGTTCCCGAGCGCGGGCAGGTTCACCAGGACGTTCTCCGCGGCGCCGTGCGCGGCCGCCTCCGCGAGTCGCGACGCGACCGCGAGGTCGCTCGCCGCGTTCCGATTGCTCCTGCCGGCAAGCGCCTCGGATGCCGCGACGACGTCCCGGCATGCTTCGAGCGTCCGGAGCGGCACCTCGGCCGCGGTCACGGCCGCCGCGCGGATGGCGGCGGCGCGGGCGCCCTTCTCCTCCTCCGTCGCCCGAGGCAGCTTCATGGCAGCAGCGAACGCGCCGTACGCGGCGGCGTCCTCGTCTGCAAGCTCAAGGAGGCGCGCGGCGAGCGCACGACCCGCGCCACCGGCGCGCACGTGCGTGGCCGCAAACCGCGCATACGTCGGCCGATCCATCGAGAGTCCCGCGACCATCGCAACGAGGCCGGCCGCGAGGGCCGCCGCGACCGCGGCAGCGCTGCCACCGCCGGGAATCGGCGCCGACGAGGCGAGCTGCTCGACGAATGCGTCGAGCGTCAGGGATCCGAAGCGCGGCGCCGGGCTCTCCGCCATGCCGGGATTGTAATCGGCGCGAACCGCCGCTCGACCGCCGGACGCGCCCCCGACGCGCCGCGACGGCCCGATGGCCATCCATCAACCAAGGTGTCGGGTGGCCGGGCCCGAGGTGGATGTCGTACCGGTGACACCCGCCCCGGGCCCGATGGATGCGCCGACCGCGATCGCGGCACGACGCGGGATGCTGACGGTGAGGGGCCGCGGCGCCGGGCACGGACCGTGGTAGCGGCCACGGTCTGCAGACGCGACGGCAGTCGACTCCGGGATCGGCCCGCGGCCGTTACCGCCGCCGACCGTGACCGCGCCGGCGTGCCGTCTGCTATGCCGCTCGGCGCTCCGCCGTATCGACGCCGTCCACGGTCCAGCGGCGGCCCCGATGGCGGAACGTGAGCGCGAGGCGCGCGCCGAGCGTGTCGACCTCGAAGGTGGTGGACGGGCCGACCTCGACCGGGTAGGCGGCAGTCTCGCGACGGACGGCAGCGATGTTCGTGATGGGGAAGATGCGCTCGCCCCACCGGATCTCGCGGGGACGGCCGGTCAGCCAATCCGTGCGGACCTGGACGCGAACGGGTTCAACGCGGGTGATCGCCATGTCGACGGCTCCTTTGCGGCGGGGTCGTCGTCTCCCGGGGCACCGGGGGGACAGAACGGGTGTTCGAATAACTGAGACTCTAGACCGAACGCCTGTTCGATGTCAAGACCGAACATGCGATGGCCGGACTCTCGCCGGCCCGCGTGCCACCTCGTCTGTCACGACGAGGGCGGATCCTCGTCCGGGGTCGCGGTGGGCCGCGCCCGCCCGACCCGTCGCGGATCCAGCGGCTGCATCGGGTCGCGGCCGCCGGCCGAGAACCCGCTCCCCAGGAGCCGCGCGCGGGTCACCGCCCGCTCGCCGAACCGGCGGCGGACCGCGTCGGTCGCCTCGACCGCCCGTCGGCGGCGATCGTCGTCCGGCGCGAACAGGCCGAGCTGCGTCGGCTCCCCGAGGCCGTGTGCGCCGACACCGACCAGCCGGATCCGCCGGCCGCGGATCTCCGGGCGCGCCAGCTCCAGCGCCACGTGCCAGATCGGCTCGGCAAGGTCGGTCGGCTCGGCGAGCGTCCGCTGCCGGGTGACGGTTCGGAACGCGCTGTCGCGGACCTTCACCTGGACCGTGGCCGCCCGCACGCCGCCCGCGCGCAGCCTTGCGGCCACCCCCTCGGCGAGCGCGAGGAGCGTCCGTTCGATCTGGTCGACGTCGCTGGTGTCGACGTCGAACGTGTGCTCGTGGCTCACCGACTTCGCCTCGACATCGCCGGCGACCGGCGAGGGGTCCACGCCCCGCGCCCGCTCCGCGAGCGTGGCGGCGTGGTTCCCGAGACGCCGAACGAGGAGCTGGGGATCGAGCGCGGCGAGGTCGCCGATCGTCCGGACGCCGTATTCCGCGAGGGCGGCGCGCGTCTGCGCTCCAACGCCCCAGAGCCGCGCGATCGGCAGCGGGTCGAGGAACGCGGCCTCGTCGCCCGGCGGGACGACGACCAGGCCATCGGGCTTGCGCAGGTCCGACGCGATCTTCGCGACGAGCTTCGTGGTCGCGACGCCGACGGACGCGGTCAACCCGACCTCCGCCCGGACGGCGGCCTTGATCGCGGCAGCCATCTCCGGGGGCGAGCCGAAGAGCGCCTCGGACCCGGCCACGTCGAGGAACGCCTCGTCGATCGAGACCTGCTCCACCCGCGGCGTATAGCGGCCCAGGATCTCCATCACCGCCCGGCTTGCCGTGCGGTACTTCGCGCCGTTGACCGGAAGGAACACGCCGTCCGGGCAGAGCGCCGCGGCGGTGCGCAGCGGCATCGCCGAGTGGACCCCGAATCGCCGCGCCTCGTAGCTCGCCGCGCTCACGACGCCGCGTGCGCCGGGATCGCCGCCCACGATCACCGGCCGTCCCCGGAGCTCCGGGCGGTCGCGCTGCTCGACGGCCGCGAAGAACGCGTCGAGGTCCACGTGGAGGATCGTCGCGCCGGTCACCCCCCTATCATGCCGCTCGTGGCCATCCTCCCGACGCTTCTCTCGCTCCTCTTTCTGGCTGCGCTGGCGTCGCCGGGGGTCGCGGCGCTGGATCGGTTCGCGCGCTGGCTGACGCCGCTCGAACGGGTGGCCTACGGCGCCGTGCTGGGGATCGTGGCCGGGACCCTCGCGCTCGTGCCAGCTGCCACGGTGTTCGGATTCAGCGTGCCGGTCGTGCTCGCGGTCGGGATCGCCGGCGTCGTCGTCACGGCAGCGTTCCTCGTGGCGCCCGGACGCGGGCGTCGCGGCGGCGTCGCGGCGGCGAGCCCGTCAGTCACGCCCGGCGAGCGGCTTCGGGACCTCATCGGGAGGCTCGACCGATGGGCGACGGCGCTCCTCGTGCTCCTCGTCGCGCGCTGGGCGCTGCTCTGGTCGAGCGCGCTGACGCTGCGTCCGGACGGCCTGTGGGCGGGCCACGAGTACATCTGGAGCGACTGGCCGACCCACCTCGGGATCGTCACCCGGTTCGCGTTCGGCGGCAACTTCCCTCCCGAGAACACGCTGTTCGCGGGGCTTCCGCTGAGCTACCACTACCTGAGCGACCTGACGCCGGCCGCGTTTGTCGTGCTGGGCATGGACCCGCTGGCGGTGCTGCCGCTCCACAGCTTCATCCTGTCGATCGTTGCCGCCCTGTGCCTCTACGCATTTGCGCGACGGCTGAGCGGCGCCCGCTCGATCGCAACGCTCGCGGTCATCCTCTTCCTGTTCGGGGCCGGGCTCGGCTGGATCGCGACGGTCGCACGGGTCGACACGAGCCACGACCTGCTCGGGACGCTCGCGAACGCTCCCTGGGATACGACCGCGCAGGGCGACCTGCACATCCGGTTCTTCAACCCGTACCTCGCCTTCCTGATGTCGCAGCGCGCGTACCTGTACGGCCTCCCGATCGCGATGCTCGTCGTCACGCTTCTCGTCCGCGCGGCGCGCCGGCGTTCCACCCGCACGTTCGTGCTCGCGGGCGTCGTGGCGGGGCTCCTGCCGCTCGCCCACCTGCCGACGCTGCTGGCGCTCGCGATGGTCACGCCATTCCTCGTCCTGCTGCTGGCGCGGCGGCCCTGGCACGTGCGAGCGATCCCGTGGCGCGGATGGATCGCCTTTCATCTCGTCTGGGTCGCGGTCGCCGTTCCGCAGCTCCTGACGCAGCTCGGCGGCGGCGCCGGGGCGCTCGCCGCCTTCCGGCTCGACCTGGGCTGGGTCGCGGCGCCGGACCCGTGGTGGTGGTTCTGGCTCAAGAACCTCGGGCTCTTCATCCCGCTCGGGATCCTTGCGGTCTTCGCCGGCCGGGTTCTGCCGCCCCGCGCTCACCGGGCGCTGCTCGCCTTCGTACCGATCTTCGTCGTGGCGAACGTGTTCGCCTTCCAGCCCTGGGACTGGGACAACCACAAGATCCTGATCTACTTCTTCCTGGCGTTGACGATCCTGGTGGCCGCGCTGCTCGTGCGCGCATGGAGATCGAGCCGGTCGACCACCGTTCGCCTTCTCCTGGTCGGGGTCGTGGTCACGATGATCCTTGGTCCGACGCTGGAGAACCTCGACCAGCTCGAAGGCCACGGGCAGTACCGGATGCTCACGACCGAGCAGATCCAGCTCGCGGCCGAGATCCGCGACGTGACCGACCCGAAGGCGCTGATCGTCGGCGGGATGGAGCCCCAGGACCCGATCATGGAGCTGACGGGTCGCCGCCTGCTGATGGGCTACTGGGGCCAGCTCTGGGTGAGCGGCATCGCGTACCAGCAGCGCCAGGCCGACGTCGGGACGATCTACGCGATGGGGCCCGGCGCGGTGGACCTCCTGCGCAGCTACAGGGTCGACTACGTCGTGATCGGGCCCGACGAGCGTTCGACCCTCCACGCGAACGAGGCGGCCTACGCGGATCGCTTCCCCGTCGCCGCGGAGACCGCGAACTACCGCGTGTACGACGTCCGGTCGCTGCGCACCGGCGCCTGAACCCGGACACCAGCGGGCGGCCGGGCGAGGCGCCGCCGACCCCTGCCTACGCGACGAAGGACCCGCGCAGGAACAGCACGGTCACCAGGCCCGCGAACGCCGCGGAGACGACGAGCCACGCCCGCTCGGCGGACGGCCGTCGGAGCAGCAGCGCCGCCACGACGAAGCATGGGAACGCCACGCCGAGGTAGCGGACCGTTGCCGTCAGGGGCGTTGGCTGGATCCGGATGGCCAGCAGGAGCACGGTCGCGGCCGCATACAGGATGTACGAGGCGGGAACCCGGCCGATCCCGACCACCGCGAGCCCGGCACAGAGGAGCAGCGCGGCGAGGTTCAATGCCTCGATCCCGCGCAACGTCGACCCGTGCAGGATCCAGTTCCAGGCGGCGGCCACCGTCTCCCAGGGCGGATGGAAATCCCGGCCGCCCCAGGCGTCCTGCGAGTCGAACAGGTTCGTGTGGGTGAGCGCGACCTGGACCGCCACGATCACGCCCAGCGCGAGCGCCGGCGCTGCGACGGCGGCCGCGCTCGCGACGACGGATCGCGCCCGGACGCCACCCCCGGCTCGCCACTGGCCGAGCGCCGCGCGACCCGCTTCCCAGGCGAGCGGCACGACCAGCAGGATCCCCGGCAGGCGGGTCGCGACCGCAAGCGCCGCGGCGATGCCGGCCGGCACCCAGCGGCGTTGCCTCGCGAAGCGGAACGCCCAGACCGACGTGGCGAGGAACAGGGCCTCCGTGAAGGGGGCGGCCCAGTACAGCGCGGTCGGCCAGGCGACGACGAGCCAGACGGTGCGGCGCGCGATCGAGGCCCCGAGATCGTCGGCGACCAGGCGCTGCAGGCCGACCAGGGCGACGACCATCGCGATGCTCGAGACGACGAGCCCTGCCAGCGCGACGTCGCCGCCGAGCGGGATCGCGACCAGGCCCATCGCGGCGGGCATGAGCGGCAGGAAGGTCGTGGACCCATCGGGCAGGTAGCCGAACGTCG
This sequence comes from uncultured Chloroflexia bacterium, assembly GCA_963809215.1. GTDB lineage: Bacteria > Chloroflexota > Limnocylindria > Limnocylindrales > CSP1-4 > CTSoil-043. The sequence continues at coordinate 43,978 of CAWEIJ010000003.1, read as the reverse complement.
CGACCTTCGAATACCAGCACGCGTCCCAGCGCTGCCAGATGCCGACGAGCGGGAACTCGACCGGTCCGTTCGCCAGCGGCGGGAGCTGCGCCCAGCCGTCACGCGCGATCTCGAAGTGGCAGGGGCCCGGCAGGTCGCCCTCGAGCCACAGGACGAGCCCGAGAGCCGAGAGCGCGAGGCGCAGGAGGACGACGACTCCCAGGGCCACCCAGACGTCGCGAGGGATCGCGCGCCCGAGCCGGCCGAGCGATGGCATGACGGCCCTCCACTCCCGGCGGACCCCCGCACCGCGACGGTGCACGCCGCCGCCCGCGAGTGTACGTTCCGCCAATGGCGCTCCGCACCCGGACATCGCTGCCAGGCACGGACGGTGCCGGCGCGCGTCCGCTCGCGGGTGCGTCGATCGTGGACGTGCTCGTTGGCTCGCGGCGCCCCGGGGAGCTGGCGTTGGCGCTCGGCGTCACGTTCGTGGTGGCGGTCGTCTACCTGCTGTCGACGCCTCCGAGCCAGCCGCTGGCCTATTTCGTGCCGCTCGCGGACGCGTTCCTCCACGGGCGGATCTACGTGACCGAGGCGCCGTCGTGGCTCAGCGAGCTCGTGCCCGCGGCGGTGGGCTGGTACGTCCCGTACCCGCCGATGCCGGCCGTCCTCCTCGTGCCATTGGTGGCGCTGTTTGGTCCGGACGTCCCGCAGCAGCTCGTGAGCGCCCTCGTAGGCGCGGCGTCCACCGGCCTGCTGTTCCTCGCGTTCGGGCGGCTGGGCCTCCGTGGGCGATCTCGCTTCGGGCTGGTCGCCGTCTTCGCGTTCGGCACCGTCCTCTGGTGGGGCGCGTCCGAGGGAAGCGCGTGGCTCTTCGCGCAGGCCGTCGCCGTCTTCTTCAGCGCGGCCGCGCTGCTCCTCGCGACGCATCGGCGTGCGCCGATCCTCGCCGGGTTGCTTCTCGGCTGCGCCACGATCTCACGGCTCCCGGTCGGGCTGACCGCGCCGTTCGTCCTGGCAATCGCGGTGGGCCTTCCGCTGCCCTTCACCCGGGCGGACCTGCGCCGCGTGCTCGTTCCCGCGCTCGGGTTCGCCGCCGGCCTGGCCGTCCCCGTGGGCCTGTACGCCCTCTACAACCTCGCCCGCTGGGGAACCCCGATCGACCTGGGCTACGTGCGGATCCCGGGCGTGCTCCAGGACCCGATCTACGCGGACCACGGGATCCTGTCGATCTTCTACATCCCGCGGCACATCTACGCGATCTTCCTGCGGAGCTTCGACTTCCAGGAGCAGTTCCCGTGGTTCCGGCCGTCCTGGTGGGGGCTGTCCCTGTTCCTGACGACGCCGCTCTACCTCTGGCTCGCCCACGCCCCGTGGCGCGACCCCCGCGTGCGCTGGGCGTGCGTCGGGATCGGGTTGGCCCTCATCCCGATCGTGACGCATGGCAACGTCGGGATCACCCAGTGGGGCTACCGCTTCAGCCTCGACGTCCAGGTCCCGCTGTTCGCGCTGCTCGCGCTCGCCTTCGCGGGACGGACGCAGCGCGACTGGCGACCGATCGCCGCCGGCGCCGCCGCGCTCCTCGTGAATCTCTACGGGATCGTCGCGATCCGCAACGGCTACGTCGGCTTCTAGGCCCCGACCTCGGCGCGCGCACGACTGGCGGCGAGGGGCCGGGAGGGCCTGCCCGGCGTCAGCCCTTGGGCTCGACGATGACGGTGACCTCGGGCGTCATCCCGGCATGCACCTTGATCGCGACCTTGTACGTGCCCAGCGACTTGAGCGGCTGGTCCAGGTCGACCTTGTGCTTGTCGACGATGATCCCGCGCCGGCCGAGCGCGTCCGCGATGTCCTGCGTCGTGATCGAGCCATAGAGCTTGCCGCCCTCGCCGACCTTGACGCCCATGGTGAGCGTCGTCGAGCCGATCCGGTTGGCCGCGATCTCGGCCTCTTCACGCTCGCGCTTCCGCTTGTCCTCGCGGCTCGCGATGTCGTGCTGCCAGGCGCGATACGCGCCCCCGGCTGCCGGGACCGCCATCTTCGACTTGATCAGGTAGTTGCGGGCGTAGCCCTCGGCAACTTCCTTGAGCTCGCCGCTCTTCCCGAGCTTGGCGACGTCGGTGGTCAGGATGACCTTCACGCGGGGGAACCCTCCTTGGTGAGCCAGCCGCGCACGTGCCGGCCGAGCTCGAGGTCGCGAGTGACGCGACCGGCGCTCTCCAGCGTGGCGGGGAGTCGATTGACGATGCGGCGAACGGGGCGCGGGATCGTGCGCCGGACGCGGGCTCTGTCCTCGTCGAACGCAGCCCGCGGGATCCCCAGGCGGTCGAGCTTCTCGTCGATCAGCTCGGGCGAGATGCCGGCCAGGAAGAGCTCGACGCCGAGCACCCCGACGACGAGGTCGTCGATCGCGCCCAGCAGGGGCACGCGGTCCGGGATGAGGTCCAGCGGCGAGATCGCGTAGCCGATCGCGCCGGCCAGGAGCGCCTTGCGGGCGACCGAGACCCGCTCGTCGACGAGGAGGTCCAGGGTCAGGCGTCCGTACGACGGCAACCGGCTGGCGAGCGGCAGCAGGGCAAGCGCGGTCAGGGACCGACCGACGAGCGCGCGCCGTCGACCGCGCCGGGCGCGCCGGCTCTTCCCGTCGCTTCCGTCCATACGCTGATCGTTGGGTGCCATCCTGGTGTCGCTGCGCTCCGTGAACCCGGCGTGGTCATCACGCGAGGCGCGTGCGCGGCCGGAACGGGCAGTCTAGCAGTCGCGCGGGGCCGGCCCATGGGCGAGTCTCGCGCTGGGATCGCGGCGATCCGGGGCTGTCCCCGGGCCGCCCGAGCCCGACAGGGTCAGCCCCAGGGAGCCCGAACCCTCGCGCGGCCTCGACCGGTCAGGCAGGACGGTCCCGCGGTCCGCAGTCGTCCGCCGGCTCGGACCGTGCGAGCGCGATGGCGGCCTCGATCGCCGATGCGAGGCGATCACCTGTCGGGTGTCCGACGAGCGGAGTCACGCGGTGCGCCCCGGCCGTCTCCACCCACTCGGGCTCGAAGCTGTTCGACACGAGCACGATGGGCACGTCCGGGTGCAGCTCACGCATCCCTTCCACGAGACGGCGCGCGCCGTCCGGCTCTCCGGTCATGAAGGCGTCGTAGACGAGGACATCGGCGCCTGCGGCGAGCTCGCAGGCGTGGCCCGAGAGGATGGGGCAGCTCGCTCCGATCGGGCCCATGCACTGCCGGGCCTCGTAGCCGCGGCGCCGGAGGGCGTCGACTTCCTGGTCGGAGAGATCCACGTCGTGATGGACCACGAGGACGCGTGTCATGTCGGTCTCCTGCACGTGCGCAGATGATCGATCATCCGCGCCGAAACGGCCCGCCGCCAGTGCCGAACGGTACGGGCCGCCGGGCGCCGGGCGTCCCGGGCGGTCGACGCGTCGTGGGCGGCCACCATTGACAATCGAACGGGCGTTCGGTAGGATGCGGCGGACGGCCGAAGAGGAGCTCGCGTGACGAAGCACGACGCGGAACGGAAGCGGAAGATCCTGGACTACATCGCGGCGATGATCCGCTCGAGGGGCGTCCCCCCGTCCGTCCGCGAGATCGCCGTCGCCGTCGGCCTCGCGTCCACCTCCGCCGTCCATCACCATCTCAAGGCCCTCGAGGAGGACGGGTACCTGGAGCGCGGCGCCGCCCAGAGCCGGATGCTCCGCTTCACGCCAAAGGCGGCCATCACGCTCGGGCTCTCCAGCGAGATGACCCCACAATCCGCTGCCCGCGAGGCGCACATGCTGCCGGTGATCGGCGAGATCGCCGCCGGCGGACCGATCGAGGCGTACCAGGTCGTCGGCGACTACCAGGCCGTGCCGGAGATGCTCGCCCCCTCCGGGGACGCCTACCTGCTCCGCGTCCGCGGGGATTCGATGATCGAGGCGCTGATCGCCGACGGGGACTACGTCGTGATCCGGCCGCAGCAGACGGCCCGGAACGGGGACATCGTCGTCGCCCAGGTGGAGGAGAACGCCGTCACCCTCAAGCGGTTCTTCAAGGAGGATGGCCGCGTCCGGCTGCAGCCCGCCAATCCCGCCTATCCGCCGCAGTACTACGAGGCCGTGCGCATCCAGGGCAAGCTCATCGGGGTGATCCGCCGACTCGACTGACGCCTCGGCTCGGCAGGCCGAGGCCACGCCGGCACGCCGCCAGACCTGCGCCGGTCGACGCTGCATGACCCCAAACCGTCCACAGGCTTTCCACGCATACGACGGGGCGATCCTGCCGAACGGGGGATAACGCCGCCAGTTCGTGGACATCCGGGTGGCGCGCCCGGCAGGCGACCGCCACGATTGACCGGTTCCTGCCGTCACTTCGGAGTCCGCGTGTCCCTCGATCGCCTTCCGCCCCAGAGCATCGAGGCCGAGCAGTCCGTCCTCGGCGCGCTCCTCATCGACCGCGACGCGATCATCGAGGTCGCCGACATCGTCCACCCGGAGGACTTCTATCGGCAGGCCCACGGCCGGATCTACGCGGCGATGGTCGAGCTGTGGGAGCGCCGCGAGCCGATCGACATCGTCACGGTCGCCGAGGCGCTCGAGCGGGGCGGCGACCTGGAGCAGATCGGCGGGCGCGCCTACCTCTCGTCGCTCTCGGACCAGACGCCCACCGCGGTCTTCGCCGCCCAGTACGCCCGGATCGTCGAGCGCAAGGCCGTCCTCCGCAACCTGATCGCGGCCGCCGGCAAGATCGCCGGGATCGGCTACGAGGACGGGCCGGAGGTCCAGGAGGCGATCGATCGAGCCGAATCGGAGCTCTTCGCCGTCTCCGAGCGCCGCGTGGCGGCCGGGTTCAGCCCGCTCCGGACGCTCCTCCACGAGGCGTTCGACCGGCTCGACTACCTGCACACCCACCGCGGCGAGATCAGCGGCATCCGGACGGGCTTCCCGGACCTCGACACGCTCACCACCGGCCTGCAGCCGTCGGACCTCGTCGTCATCGCCGCGCGACCGTCCGTCGGCAAGACCAGCCTCGCCTTGAACATCGCGGAGTTCGCGGCGATCAGCAACACGCCGCGAAAGAGCGTCGGCATGTTCAGCCTGGAGATGAGCAAGGAGCAGCTCGTCCTCCGGCTCCTCAGCTCGGTCGGGAACATCGACAGCCAGCGCCTCCGAACCGGCTTCCTCGACGAGATGGACTTCGTCGGCGTCTCGAAGGCGATGACCGGCCTGTCCGAGGCCCCGATCTACATCGACGACACGCCGAACATCAGCACGATGGAGCTGCGGACAAAGGCGCGCCGGCTCCAGGCGGAGGTCGGCCTCGACCTCGTGATCGTGGACTACCTCCAGCTGATGCAGGCGTCGTCGACCTCCCGCGACGCGAACCGGGTCCAGGAGGTCTCCGAGATCAGCCGCGGCCTCAAGGCGCTGGCCCGCGAGCTGCGCGTCCCCGTGATCGCGATCTCGCAGCTGTCCCGGCAGCCGGAGATGCGCGAGTCGAAGGAACCCCGCCTGTCGGACCTCCGCGAATCCGGCGCGATCGAGCAGGACGCCGACCTCGTCGATCTTCCTCTGGCGCGAGAAGGAGCGCGGCGAGGGCCAGGACGCCGACGGCGAGGTCATCAAGCTGCGGCTCGCCAAGCACCGCAACGGCCCCACCGGCGAGGTGGACCTCTGGTTCAAGAAGAGCCAGACGCGCTTCGTGAGCTACGCCGGCGAGCGGTACGCAGGCGCCGCGCCGTAGACCGCAGCCGGCGCCCGGCTTCCGGGGACCACGCGGCACGGCGCCGCAGCCCCGCGCCTTGCCGCAGACCAGTGCGCCGCGCCCGGCGCCGCAGACCGGCCTCGCGCGCCGCAGCCCCGCGCCCGGCGCACGCGGGCGCACCGCTCGGGTCCGCGCGCCTATTCTTCCGTCCTCGGCGTGAGTTGCCGCCGACCGCCAGGAACTGGAGCACGGAGGGCATGGATGGGCGTGATCATCATCCGTGAGATGGTCGGGACGAGCCCGAAATCGTGGAGCGACGCCGCGCGCCAGGCCGTGGCCACCGCTTCCCGGACCGTCCGGAACATCCGCACGATCGAGGTGGTCAAGTCGACCGCCGCGGTCGAGAACGGGGAGATCGTCGAGTACCGGGTCGACCTCAAGATCGGCTTCGAATACGAGGGCGCCTGACAAGAGGCACGTGCCCGGCCCGAGCGGTGAAGCCGGCAATGGCGAGACCCGGGCGGTGACACCCAGATAAGCGACCGATGATGGCTCGTCGGCAGGATGGCCGCGATGGCTTCCCCGGCTCCAGGCCCCGCTCTCGCGACCCTCGCCCACCGCCCGGTCGGCGGCCGGTGGTCGGACGACCCTCTCTCTCATGACCCGGAGGCGGCTCCGACGCACCTCGTCCCGGTTGGGCCGGGTCCCGTCTCGCATCGATCATCGAGCGCTGCCCAGCAGGACGACGTGGAAGTCTTCGGCTACCCGGTCCAGATCGGCAAGATCCAGCCGCCCATGCTCCCGGAGGAGACGCTCCGGCGCGACCGGCTGCTCGACTGGCTGCACGCGAAGACACGCTCCCGGCTCGCCCTCATCGTCGCCGATCCGGGATACGGGAAGACGACGCTCCTCGCGGACTGGAGCCGGCGAACCCGCGTGCGCACGCTCTGGTACCGGCTGGACGAGCACGATCGCGACTGGGCCGTCTTCATCCATCACATCGTCGCGGCCGGGCGCGAGATCGACCCGGAGTTCGCCCCGAACACGGCGGGACTCCTGCGCGAGCTCGCGGCAAACCTCGGGAACCGGAGCGCCATCGTGCGCACGCTGCTGACGGAGCTCCGTGCCTGGGCGGTCGTCGGCACGGCCCTCGTCCTCGACGACTACCAGCACGTCGACGACGTGCCGGAGATCCGGGAGATCGTCCGCGAGCTCGTGGTCCGCGGCCCGGACCGCCTGTCGGTCGTCATCTCCTCGCGGACGCGGCCGACACTGCCGCTCGCGCGCCTCCGCGCCATCGGCGAGGCGTCCGAGATCGGGACCGACGACCTCCGGTTCGACCGCGACGAGACGGAGCGCCTCTTCCGCGACGCGTACCACGACCCGCTCGAGCACGACCTTCTCGACGACCTCGCGCGCACGACCGAGGGGTGGGCGGCCACCCTGCGCCTTGTCGAGTCCGCTGTCCATGGGCGCCCGCGCACCGAGGTCCGGACCGTGATCCGCAGCCTGTCCGGCCGGCACGGCGACCTGCACGACTACCTCGCCGAGGAGGTCGTCGGGCGTCTGCCACGGCCCGCCCAGGACTTCGTCGAGCGCAGCTGCCTGCTGGCGGTCGTCACCCCGGAGCTCGCATCCGCGGCCGCGGCGGTCACGCCCGAGGCCGCCCGCGCGTTCCTCGACCTCGCCGAGGCCGCCGGCCTCCTCTCGCGACGCGGTCGATCCGGCCAGGCGGGACGCCTCTTCCACCCGCTCGTCCGGACGTTCCTCGAGGGTCGGCTGCACGACGCCGTCGGATCGCTCGCGGTTCGGCAGATCCACGCGCGAATTGCACGCGCCGCCGAACCCGATGCCTGGTCGGTCGCGGCCTATCACTTCGCCGCCGCCGACCTCGCCGACGACGCGGTCCGCGTCCTCTCGGCGGCCGTCCCCAACATCCTCGGCTCCGGTGCCTACAAGGACGCCGAGCAGCTGGCTTCGCGCCTCGACCCCGCCACTCTCGGCGCCTGGCACGACGTGATCGTGGCACACCGAATGATTCGAACAGGCGAGCTCCAAAGCGCGACGCGAGCAGGGGAGCGCGGCCTCGAGCGGGTGCGGGCTGGGGACACTACCGTCGCTCTGGAAGTCGCTCTGGCGACGCTGATGAACGTCGCGTATGGGGCCGCCGACTACGAGGGCGCTGTTCGGTGGGCTTCGGATCTCATAGGGACGGCGCCTGATAGTGAAATCGGCGACGCTAGCCCGAATCCTCATCGAGGTTGCTCAGACGTCCACGGAGGGCGACCTTGAATTGGCCTCCACGCACCTGCGCGACATTTCGAGGTATATGGAGGAGCACGGCCAGCCTCACTATGCGGGCATTGTCTCCCTGAACCGCGCCTGGATCTCTCGCGCGCGGGGGGACGCGCGAGGCGCTCGTGATGCCGGACGGGCTGCGCTCGCCCTTCTTGATGCGTCTTCTTCCGGCACCGAGATGACCACAGCCAGAGCTGTAACGGCTTGGTCCTGCGCACACCTCGGAGAGTGGCCCGAAGCCGCTCAATTGCTGGACTCGACACTCGCCGAAGGCAACGAACCCTCCCGCTTCGAAAGCCTGGCCGAAGCGGCGGACATCGTCGGGACCTACCAAGATCCCGATCGCTGTGCGTCGTTTCTCAACGACCTTCGCGTTCTCGAGGTGCCCACTGGGACCGTCCGCCTCTATGCGGACTTGGTCGCCGCCGAGAACCTCATAAGACGGGGCGAGGCCAACACCGGCTTGATGCTGATTCGTGCGATCCCTCCGGACGTCCTAACCGGTTACCCAGGATTCCACCTACGAAGACTGATCAGCCTCGGTTTTGCTGAGTTTGCAGCCGTCGGACGGGCAGACCCCGCGCTGGTGGAGACCGCCTATGGCCTTGCCCGCAAACAGCGGGCTGGGTCGACAGTTGCGGCAATATCGCTGCTCAAATCGCTCGGCACGGCGGACATGTCAACTGCCGTCTTGAGTGTCTATCGGTGCGACCCGGCCCTGCTCTCGGTTTACGCCGAGGCCGTGCTGGCTGGTCTATCGCGACTTACTGCCGAAGCCGTTTCCGTTGTGACTGCGGAGGCAGGCTCTCGACCCGGGCGCTGGATTGGATCTCTTCGGCGCACTCTCCTGCACCATGACCCAGGTATCAAGGCCGCTGCAGCCCGGCTGATGGAGCAGATCGGCGACAAGTCCGACGTCGCACCACTGCGCCGTCTCTCCCGCGAATTGAAAGGCGAACACAGGAACCCGGACCTCGGGCGCACACTCGCACGTCGGGTGGCCCCCCGAGTCTTCGTCGAGGACCTGGGACGGATCGAGATCCGGATTGGCGACAAGACCTTGCCTGGCACTTCAATTCGACGCAAAGCGCTCGCCCTCCTCGCCCTCCTCCTGGCACAACCACAAATGTCGGCGACTCGCGACCGAGTCCTCGATGCCCTCTGGCCCGACCAAGACCCGGCCAGGCCGCGAACTCCTTGCACCAGACCGTGTACTTCCTTACGGCGAGTCTTCGAACCCGCGTACGTCTGACGATCTGTCCCCGGGCTACCTGCATCACGACCCTGATGTCCTCTGGCTCGATCCTGAGCTTGTCACAGCCGCAGCCAGATCGTGCGTCGGCTTGTCGCATCAATTGGCGGCCGTGCGACCCCGGCGGAGGCGACCGCCTCTCCGAGGTCGTACTGGGACGTTTCGCCCTTGACTTCACGTACGACGAGTGGGCGATGCCTGATCCGAGACACCTGCACGCTCAGATACCTAGAGATGGTCGAGCGTGCGATCTACTCAGACGCGGACGGTGGACGCGTCGACAGGGCGATTCGGCTTGCGCAACGCGCTCTGGACGTCGACCCGCAACTTGACGAGGTCGAACGGACGGTCATCAAGCTATACCGGCTGGCGGGGGCGCATGCCGCGGCGGCCGACCAATATGAGCACTACGCGACTCGTGCAGCGCGAGCTCGGGCTGGACCCGCCGTCGATTGAGGATCTCTGAGGCGGATAGGGAGGGTTCGGTATTGACCGTCGTTCTGATTGGCAGCCTAAAGTCCCGCTGCCAACTAGTACCGCGGTACTAGGAAGCAAAGTGAACAAGCGGACGCGCTGAGGCCTCCCCCTGAAATGGGCACTTAGGGGGGAGGCGGAGCGAGTAGTGCAACCGACCGACCAACCTGTTAGGTCGGTTTTCGTGATATCGCGGGGGCACGGAAACCCATTGGAGGGCACACGATGGGTCCCGAGTTCGGCACCAAGGGCTTCTGTACGGCACGGCGGGCTGTAGGTATCGAGTGATGAAGACTCGGCTTCTGCGCCTGCTCGCGGCCTTGCGTCGACGATCGGCGCCGCCGTTCTCGCTGGTGGAGCATCCCTGAAGGGGTTCTAGGTACTTCCGTCTCAATTCCGGCCCCTCGCTAGGTACGCTAGCAGTCCGAGGGAGTCGAGGGTCTGGCCAGAGGGACGGATGTCTAAGAGCCTCAGCATCTATCTCGCAGGACTCGTGACGGTTGGGGCACTGTGGTCCTGCTGTCACGAGTCTTGTGATTCCCGTCGACAGCCACATCCGCTTGGGAGTCGTTCCTCCGAGCGGCGTCGACGTCGCTCGGCGGATCGCCTTCTGGACCTTGGTCACGCTCGTCGCCTCCGCCCTGCCGGTTCGAGATGCCGCGCGGCATTCGTCGTGAACACCTCGATCGCTCCGATCGTCGCGGTCGATGTACCTCGGTGGGCCGACTGCAGCCGGCGATGGGTCGCGCTCATCGGCGACGAGTGAGATCCGCGAACTCACGGGTCGAGTCCCGTGGTACGGCACCGCTGGCGAACCACGCGGGTCGGTGATCCCGGCGATTGCCGGCAGGCATTGGCACGCAATGCAATCCTCGCGGAACCGTCGACTTCGGGACCGGTCGCTGGGATCGATTGTCGCGTTCGTCGCTGGTCGGCGCGTTTTGTTCCTCGGTCGAACGTGAGCTCTCACCGCCGTTATCGTCGCCCTCCGACGCGAGCCAGACGGCCGCGCAGCGTTGTCATCGGGGACCTGCCGATGTTCCTCGCGACATTCGTCGCGATCGCCCCCTGGCCTGGCTGATGGCACAGCTCTACCAGCATAGCCGGCGTCGGTTGGTGGGCGACGTCCTGTTCGTCGCGCTGCCCGTCTATGTCATGCGGCTCGCCCTTCGACAGGTCGTCGAAATGCGCGAGATGTTCACGCAGACCATCGGGGCACTTGCTCGAGCTGTTGATGCCCGTGATCCGTTCACGGCGGACCACAGCGCAAACGTCCAGCTGATCTCGGTCGACATCGGGCGCGTGATGCGCTTGAAGGGCGATGAGCTTCAGGCGCTCGAGTGGGGCGGTCTGCTGCACGACATCGGCAAGATCGGTGTCCCCGACTCGGTGCTGCTCAAGCCCGACAAGCTGACCAGGGACGAGCGGATCCTCATGAACCTCCACCCGGTGATCGGGGCGAACATCATCGCCGAGGTCGCGAAGCTGGCCCCGGAGCTGCCGATCATCCGGCACCACCACGAGTGGTACAACGGCTCGGGGTATCCGGATCGGCTGATGGGCGACGAGATCCCGAAGCTCGCCCGCGTGCTCCACGTCGCCGACGCATTCGAGGCGATGACGCACCAGCGGCCGTATCGGATGCGGCCGCTCTCGAACGAGCAGGCGATCGCGGAGCTGCGCAAGTACGCCGGCGTCCAGTTCGATCCGGTGATGGTCGACGCGTTCGTGCACACGTCGTGGGCCATGGACGTCCCGGATGCGGGTCGCCCGCCCGAGAGCCGGCCGGTCCCGCTGCTCGCCCAGGCGGCGGCGCGGATGATCCCACCGCCCGCGCCGGACGGTCCTCCCGCGGACGCCTCCTGACCCCCGCCCGTAGGTGCTGATCGCGGGGCTGTTCATCGGGCTGATCGCGGGTCTCGCGCTCGGCGGCCGCATCGACAACCTCATCGCGATCCGGATTCGCTGGCCGCTCCTGATCTTCGGCGCGCTCGCGCTCCGCCTTGGGACAGAGGCGGCCCTGGGCCGGGATGTCGCGATCGCCGAATCGCTGCGGGTCCCGCTCCTCGCGCTGGCCTACGGCCTCCTGGCGATCGGGCTGTGGGCGAACCGCGAGCGGCCTGGCATGAGCCTCGCGCTCGTCGGGATCGGGCTGAATGCCACCGCGATCCTCGTGAACGGCGGCTTCATGCCGGTCTGGGAGCCGAGCCTCGCCGCGGCCGGGCTCGTCCGCGCGGACGTCCTCTCGCCGATTCACCTGATCCTCCCGGCGAGCCTGGACTCCGCGTTCCTCTCGTCGGCTGGGCCGCTCGGCGACGTGATCCCGGTGCCGTTGCCGTTCCTCCGCGACGTCCTCTCGATCGGCGACCTGATCCTCGACGTCGGGCTCGCGTTCTTCCTGTTCGCCGGCCTCGTCCGTCATCCCGACGAGGTCGGACCGGGCGGCGCCACGATCCGCAGCGTCGACCCGAGCCGGCCCGTGGTCACCGCCGGATCGCCCGGCTTCGATGGGTCGGGTCGCGTCCGGGCGGAGACGGGGCTCGCGGCGAGCCTGGTCGACATCGCCGCGCTCGAGCGGCCGATGATCCTCGGCGGGTCGGGCGCGGGACTGGCGTCGCCGGCACCGATGTCGTCCGGCGGAGTCCTGGCACCCGCGCTTCCGGGCGTCCTGCGAACCGTCGCGATCCGGGCGCGCCACCATCCGTATGTCCGCCTGGCCGTCAACGGGTCCTTCTCCGCCCTGCAGACAGGGCAGGTCATCAGCCTCCTGGGGGATCGGGTCAACCAGGTGGCGCTTGCCGCCCTGGTGTACGGCACGACGAACTCCGCGATCGCGGGGTCCCTGACCTTCGTGGCGGCGACCCTGCCGAACCTCCTGTTCGGACCGCTGGCCGGCGTGCTGGTCGACCGCTGGGACCAGAAGCGCGTCCTGATCGCGAGCGACCTCCTTCGCGCCGGGATCGTTGTGCTGATCCCCGCGGGCGTCGCCGTGAATGTCGTGCTGGCCTACCCCCTGGTCTTCCTGCTCACGACCGTCTCGATCTTCTTCAGGCCGGCGCGGACGGCCGTGCTCCCGAGGGTCGTCCACGAGGACGAGCTGGTGACGGCGAACGCCGCCACCTGGCTGAACGAGACGCTGGCCGACGTCGTGGGCTACCCGTTCGCGGGACTCTTCGTGGCGTTCCTCGGGAGCGCGCTGCCGCTCGCGTTCTGGCTCGACTCGGTGTCGTACGTCGCATCGGCGCTTCTGGTGCTGGTGGTGGTGATCCCGCCCGTCGTCCGATCGGTCGGGTCGCTGGACCCTGTCCCCGGGTGGGTCGGGATCCGCGGCGACCTCACGGCCGGCTGGCGATTCCTCCGGCACGAGCCCGTCCTGCTGGCGAACACGATGCAGGCGATCGTGGCCCAGCTCACGGCCGGCGCGACGATCGCCCTCACGCCGATGTACGCGAAGGTCGTCCTGCGGCTCGGCTCGCTCGACTGGACCGCGGCGTACGCGTTCCTCGAGACCGCCCTCGGGATCGGCAACCTGCTCGGCGGATTCGTCATCGGCCTGCTCGGCGCGAAGATCGCGAAGGGCCGGATGGTGATCGGCGGGTACGCGGTGTACGGCCTGGCCGTGATCGGCCTGGGCCTGACGACGAACCTGCCGCTCGCATTGGGCTTCGCGTTCGCGATGGGCGTCTCGAACATGGTCTTCATCATCCCGACGCAGACGCTCTTCCAGGAGCGGACGCCGAGCGACATGATCGGGCGGGTGGTCGGTTTCCGGTTCTCCGCGGTCTTCGGGGCGATGACGTTCGCGATGGCCGCGAGCGGCCTCCTGGGTGACGCAGCTGGGGTCGGACCCGTGCTCGTGGTGTTCGGCGTGATCACGCTCGCGGCAGGGCTTGCCGGGCTGGCGAGCCGACCGCTCCGGGAGGTCTGACGGGGAGGCGAGGGCGCCGGCATTGGGCGACTGCGACCGGGTATTGGCAGGACCGTCGGAGGCCCAACCTCTCCCGGGTGCGATCTGGCACGAGGCTGGATCGTCGGGCGCTTCGCACGCGCACCTGCCGGGCTCCGGTACACTCATCCCCCGGCGCCGGCCCGTTGGATCCGCGGTGCCCGGCGTTCGCCGCCGCCCGGCGGCGTCCATGGATGGAGTGACGCAGCACGATGACCGAGCCGGACGACCGCGCGCACGGCGCGCTCCCAGGGGGGACGCCCGACGACGATGCGCTCGATGGCGCGGCCGAGGCGGACGACGAGTTCGGCCCGGATTCGAGCGCTTCGATGACGAAGGCAGCGGCGACGAGGCCGCGTTCGCGGAGCCCGAGCAGGTCGTCGGGGGCGCCACGCCTGCGCCGACCGCCAGGCGGGCCGGGCGCGAAGCCGCCAACAAGCCGCGGCGAAGGGCGCGGGCCGCGCGGGAGTCGCGACGCGGCCGCGCAGGATGCCTTCCCGCCAGGCCACAGATTCCTCTGGCAGACGCGCAGCGGCCGCTCGCGCGGTGCTGTTGGCCCTGGTGCTCGCCGCCTTCTCGACCGCGTTCACGGAAGGCCCGGTCTGCGATGCACCTGCATGGAGCGAAGACGCGGTCCGGGAGATCATCGCGAAGGCGCGCGCTTCACGGAGCGATCTTCCGAAGGCCTTCGAACACTCTCGATGGTCAACCCGGCGTGATGGCTGCTACACCACCGCGATCGAGTACAGCGTGCCCGAAATGATCCATGCAACGCACATCTTCAAGCTGAACCGGAGAGGCGTCATCGTGGACGTGCAGGTCGGCGACTCCCTGAAGAGCGACTTCCAATGCCCCGACGAGGTCCTCACCGAGCCGGAGCTCGCGCGGATCGTCGCGGCGGCACGCGCTGCTCGGAGGGACCTGCCGCCCCCGTTTCCCCGAGCGAGGGTCAGGGTCGACCGTATGCGCTGCATCTACCTCTACTTCGAGTACCGCGTTCCGGAGGCCCGTGGCGACTACCACGTCTTTCTCGTCGATCCCCTGGGTGAGCTGATGGAGTTCCAGAGGAGCGAGCCCTATTGACGCACGGGTAGGGGTTTCGAGCGGATAGGCTTGTCGAGCAGGCAGCTTCCGTCCGGGAAGTCCCGTCACCTGGGACGCGGACAGCGGGATCCCTCGAAAGCAGCCCCCGACTCCCAATCCGCGCGTCCTCCGTCGACCCCGGAGAGGACAGGAGCCGAGCGCGGCGCGCGTAGGTGCGCGGAGGGTTGGGCTAGTCGCCGGTTGGTCGAGTGCCGCCTGGATCGAACGTGCGAATGAGCCAGGCCGCCCTGCGTCCGCGGAGCGTGGCTGGATCGTCTTTCTGCGCGATCTGCCGCGCGAGCTGCAGGGCGCGCTGGCTCTCTCCCGCCATCGCCAGGGAATAGGCCAGCAGCAGCTCCGCGTCCGCCTCGAGGTTGGCAACACCCGCGGCGCGCTCGAAATGCAGCGCGGCCCGTTTCCAAGCTCGATCTGCGAGGGCGCCGATTCCCAGGTGCACCTGGACGTTCGCATCGGACTGCTCCGCGGGGGGCAGGGCCTCGAGGAGGCGCTGGAGGTCGCCATCGCTCGCGATCAGCCAGAGGACGGGGCTCCGCAAGTGCGAGCGCGTGAGCACCTGGTGTACGGCCTCGAGTACGTCGCGTCGATCGAGGCTGATCCCGTACGTGGCGCGATTGATCACCTGCTGCATCTCGAAGGAAGCGAGCGTTGCGTCGCGCAGCTCGGATGGCCAGATGCGCGCGACCCACTCGCTCCGCTCGAAGCGATCGCGCGCCATACTCGCGTCCATCCAGGCGCGGTTGAGCGGCGGCACGCTGCTTCCCGTCGCGGACGGCAACCGGATGCGGCCCGGCTGGTCGTCCACCAGCGGTGGCGCCGAGCCGATGACCTCCCGCAGATACTCCGCATCCCCGATGAAGAGGGCTCCGAGCTGCTCCGGTCTCTCGAGCCCGATGGTCTCGAGCTCCGCGAGCGAGCTGCGGCTCGCTCCATTGCCGGACGAACATCTCCTCCTCGTAAGAGACCGGCCGCTCGAGGTCCCGTGTACCGAGCATGATCAGATCGAGGGCCGCGCCCTTCCAGAGCGAGCAGTCGTCGAACGCGTCGCAGAACGCCCGGACGATGGCCAGGGACTCCCGGGGCAGGAGGTCGTGCATGGGCAGCCAGTAGGTGGCGATGCCACCCTCGGCGAGGCGGCTGCGCAGCAGGCGGAAGTATTCCCGCGAGAACAGGTTCTCGATGCCGGAGTTGCGGGGCGGCGGCGGCTCGGCGGTGATGAGGTCGAAGCGCTGGTCGGTGGTCTGGAGGAAGTGCCGGCCGTCCTCGACGTGGATCCGCACGCGTGGATCGTTCGAGGGGATCGGTCTGGGGCGGGATGACGAAGGTTCCGCTCATCCCGAGGATGTCGCGCGAGGTGTCGACGACGTCGATGGACTCGAGCTCCCGGCGTGTCGCGCAGGGCCGGCGGCGGTGGAGCCGACCCCGTAGCTGATGAGGAGGGCGCGCTTGACGCCCGGGTGCAGGGCGACCGGCCAGTAGACGTAGAGCTTCATGTAGCGCCGTCCTCGCAGCGTGCTGCCGGACATGCTGAAGCCGTTGGTGACCAGTCGGTAGGACTCCGGCTCCTCCAGCCGGTCCAGCCGGAACACGTGGATCGTCTCGGTGAGCCCCTCCTTCGTGGCCACCAGCTGCCCGGCGATGCTGGAGTAGCGCTTCTCGACCAATCCGAAGTAGTGGCCTTCCATGAGGCCGAAGGGGAAGCTCGCCAGGACCGCGCCTGCCGTGGCCCAGCTTCCGAGCTCGAAGGCGCGGCCCGGACGCGTGGCCCCCGCCAGCAGCGCGACCACCAGATAAGCGAGGGCGGCCACGAAGAACGACCGCTCCAGGCCCAGGTGGGGCAACAGCACGAAGGCCCCGAGCAGCGAGCCGGCGGTCGCACCGGAAGTGTTGGCCAGGGTCAGGAGGCCCGCCGCCCGCACATCCCCGCCCATCTGTCGGCTGGACCGCTTCGCCGAGGAGCGTGAAGAGCACGCCCGACACGACGGAGGCGGGCAGCATCAGGCACAGCGCCCGCAAGGCCACGCTGTGCCAGCTCCAGCTGAGGGCGGGCGGCGTGAGCTGAAAGCCGCCGTACGAGAGCACGGTGACGACGGAGCCGAGAAGCGCGAGCGGTGCCAGGAAGCGCACGGCTTCGCCGTCGCGGCGGATCCAACGGGACGCGATCAGGCCGCCCAGGCCGATGCCCAGGAGCACGGTGGCCAGCATCAGGGTGAAGGACCAGTGCGCGGCGGGCGAGAACAGGCTGAGAAAGCGGAACCAGACGACCTCCAGGGCCAGCAGGACTCCGCCAGCCCCCGGCAGCCGCCGCCAGCAGGCGTGCGGGCGCGGGGAGCGCGGTCTCGGCGGCGGGGGTGGCCGCGACCTGCTCCGGGCGACGCGCCAGCCAGAACGCCCACCCCCCGCAAAGCAGGTTCAGCCCCGCGGCGGCGGCGGCCGTGCCGCGTACTCCCAGGGCGGAGATCAGCCATGCCTCGCCCGCGAGGGCGCCCGCCACGGCGCCGAGGGTGTTCCAGCCGTACAGGCGGCCCAGCGCCTCACCGAACCGCGAGAGATCGGGGCGCAGGGCTCGGACGAGGAGAGGCAGCGTCGCGCCCATCGCCGCACAGGGGACGAGGAGCAGAAGGAAGGCGGCGCCCAGCCGCACCGAGCTCAGGAGCCACGGCCGCTCCAGCAGCCCCTTCAACAGCGGCGCCAGCCATTCTCCCAGCATGGGGAGGACCCACACGACGGCCAGGCCGGTGGCCGCGATCGCGATCTCGATCTGGGCATACAGCCGGATGGGGCGCGTCACCCGCGTGCCGTGGCGCGCGGCCAGTCCGTTGCCGAGAGCCAGCCCCGCCATGAAGGCGGTCAGGACCAGGCTCGAGGCCCAGAGGCTGTTCCCGAAGGCGAGCCCAGCCTGCCGGAACCAGAGGGTCTCGAAGATGAGGGCCGACGCGCCCGAGAAGAAGAAGATCCCACAGATGAAGACGATCAGAGCACGAACCTCGCCGCGCTTTGTTGGATGGAGCCGCAGGGCATCCCCGAGACCGCTGGAGACTACCGGAGAGCGCCTATCGCTGCCTTCATGTCGGTGGCTCGCCGCAAGGCTCCTGCCCGGTGTTCTCGCTGCCGGTGCCTGGTGTCACTTCCCACGATCATGACCCGGGGTCCCGGGGCGCCCCTTCGACCCCGATGCCCGGCCACCGGACCCAAGTGCGCCGCCGGCCATTCCGAAAATCGGTCATGGGACGTTCACTCGCCATGGCAACGGCGCTTGCGCTCATGCTCGGTGGGAGCACCGCGGCCGACGTCTATCGATGGACGGACGAGTCCGGGAAGCTCCACTTCGCGTCGAGCCTCGACGCGGTGCCGGCGCGCTACCGGGAGCAGGCGTCGGGAGCGGCGAAGACCGGCGCCGGCAACGTGAACATCATGCAAGGCGGAGGGCAGGGAAGCGCCGCTCGGGGGCCCCTGCGGACGCCGTTCAGCACACATGCCTACGATCCCGCACCGGTCTCGGACGATGTTCCCGACCTTCGCCAACGCAGCGCCCGTTCGAACGAGGACCCTCCGCCCGAACGACGCTACGAAACGAAGTGCAGCGCGCGTGGCGAGCGCTGTCGTCGCGATCAGACCCAGGAGTTCAAGGACTGGAAGAATCGCCAGCTTCCGGCACCGGCGTCCTCCGAGTCCGGGGACTGAGCGAAGGGCCCGGAACGACAGAGGCGTATCGGCTGTCGGTCGAGCGTCGGAGTCGCCCTAGCCCGCGCGGCCGATCCGGCGCAGCAGCTTCGGGGTGAGGAGCCAGACGAGGCCATCCGGTGCCCGGCCGCCGGGGGTCCCTCGAACTGGATCCGCGCCACTCCGCCCTTGCGCAGCGGTGTGCCGTCCCCTGCAGAGCCGGCCACGGCGAGCGAGAGCAGGCGCCCGAGCCCGGGCTCGTGGCCCACCAGGGCCACGGCCTCGCCGGCGTCGCGGAGCCCCTGGAGAAGCCGGTCGAGCCCCCCTCCAGGCGCCAGCAGCGGCCACTCCTCGGGCGCCGGGCCCGGCAGCTGCTCGTGAAGGATTTCAGCGGTTTGGCGGGCTCTTACCAGCGGACTGGTGAGGATTCGCGTGAGCTCGATGCCCAGCCCCCGAAGACCCGCCACGACGCGCGTGAACTCGTGCCGGCCGGCCGCCGTGAGACGGCGCTCGGGATCGCCTCCCCGGGGTGGCGTCGGCTCGGCCTCGGCGTGGCGCACGAGATACAGGTCCATGCTCGCGAGACTCTATCCGGAGCGATCCGCGCTTGCGCCTGCCGGCGCCGGCCCGGCACCCTCCCCTCCGCAAGGGAGGCCGCGTGGAGCAGAAGCTGCTGTTCCTGATCGGCTCGCCGCGCTCGGGCTCGACGCTGCTGGCGCGCATGCTCGGCGCGCACTCGGCGATCCTCGCGCCGGCCGAGCCGCACCTGCTCACGCCGCTCGCGCACCTCGGCTACTACGCCAGCGTCGAGCAGGCGCCGCTACGACCCGATCATCACGCGCAGACGGCGACCCGCGAGCTGGTGCGCGCGCTGCCGGGCGGCGAGAGCGACTACCTCGCCGCGCTGCGCGCCTACAGCGACGCGGTCTACGAGCGGCTGCTCGAGGCGTCGGGCCGCACGCTGCTGCTCGACAAGACGCCCGGCCTACGCGCTGGTGCTCGACTTCCTCGCGAGGCTCTACCCGAAGGCGCACTACGTCGTGCTGACGCGCCACCCGCTGGCGGTCTGGTCGCTCCTACGTCGAGTCGTTCTTCGACGGCGACCACGAGGCGGCGCACCGCCCACAACCCGCTGCTCGAGCGCTACGTGCCGGCGATCGCGCGCTTCCTGCGCGAGCGGCCGGTGCCGCTGCTACACCGTCCGCTACGAGGACGCTGGTCCAGGATCCCGACGCGCGAGCTGCGCGGGTCGTGCGCCGCTTCCTCGGCGTCGACTTCGAGCCGGCGATGGTCGAGTACGGCGAGCGAAGGCGACGCGCCCGCGACGCCGCCGCGCGGGCTCGGCGATCCGATCACGGTCGCCCGGGAGACGCGGCCGACCACGCAGCTCGCTCGCGCGCTGGAGCCGAGGATCTGGCGGGCGATCGCCGGAGCGCGTCGAGCAGGCGCGCCAGATCCTCGAGCGCTCGCTCGACGAGGACCTCGAGACCTGGGGCTACGCCGCGCGCCGGGATCGACGCCGAGCTCGACGCGGTGACCGGCCGCCGGGCCCCGGCCCCCGCGGCCCCGCCTCGACCGCTACGCGCTCGAGCGGCGGCTCCTGGTGCGGCTGCGCCGGAACATCCACCACAACGCCTTCGGCCGGCTGGTGGCCCGCGTGCGGCGCGTCTGCGACGTGCTGCTGCGCTGAGGCGGCGGCTAGGCGTGCAGGCGCACCATCGGCGGCGAGGCCGCCAGCACGCTCGCCTCGTGGGCGGCGAGCTCCTGCAGGCGTGCGCGAACGGTCTCCTCGGGGACCAGCATCCCCGCCAGCTGGAGTAACACTTGATGGTGGCGCGCCTCGCTCGCGAGCAGGCCGCGATAGAACGCGGCGAGGCGCGGGTCCCCGACGGCCTCCGCCGAGCAGCCGGAAGCGCTCGCAGCTCCGCGCCTCGATCAGCGCGCAGCACGAGCAACAAGTCGATCAGGCGCTCGGGCTCGTGCGGCGCGCACGCCTCGCGCAGCCGGCCGGCGTAGGGGCTCGGCCGCTGGCGCCGGAAGCGCGACGCCGCGCGCCGGCGAGCAGCGCCGAGCACCGCCTCGAAGTGGGCGAGCTCCTCCCGCGCGAGCGCGGAGAGCGGCGCCAGAGAAGCGCGCGTCGCTCCGGATAGCGGAAGAGCAGCGACAGGGCCGTCGCCGGCCGCCTTCTTCTCGCAGTGGGCGTGGTCGACCAGCAGCCTCGTCGAGGTGCGACAGCGCGCGGCCCAGCCAGTCGGGACGGGCATCGGGGCCGGCGGCGAGGCTCAGCATCGCGGCGAGGCTAGCTCGTCGCGCTCGCCGCGCGCCGGCTCGGGTATGCTGCGCAGGTTCGTGCGACGACGCACGCGGAGGAGGCCCTGGCGACGTCGAATGCAGCAGGCGATGCAGTACCGGCCGCTCGGACGCAGCGGCCTGCGCGTGAGCGAGATCTCGCTCGGCTCCTGGCTCACGCTCGGCTCGAGCGTCGACCGCGAGGCCACGCGCGACGATCGTGCACCGCGCCTACGACCTCGGCATCAACTTCTTCGACACCGCCGACGTCTACGCCGCGCGGCGCCGCCGAGGAGGCGCTCGCGCGAGGCGCTGCGCGGCATCCCGCGCCCCTACCTCGTGATCGCCACCAAGGCCTTCTTCCCGATGTCCGAGCGCCCGAACGACCGCGGCCTCTCGCGCAAGCACCTCGTTCGAGAGCGTCGAGGCCTCGCTGCGTCGCCTCGGCACCGACTACCTCGACCTGCACCAGTGCCACCGCGCCGGACCCGACGACGCCGCTCGAGGAGACGGTGCGCGCCTACGAGGACCTGATCCGCCAGGGCAAGCTCCTCTACTGGGGCGTCTCGGAGTGGAGCGCGCGCGCAGATCGCCGAGGCCTGCCGCATCGCCGACGCGCACCGCGCCTACCGCCCGATCTCGAACCAGCCGCAGTACTCGATCCTGCGCCGCGCGGATCGAGCGCGAGGTGATCCCGGTCTGCGAGCGCGAGGGGCTCGGCCAGGTCGTCTGGAGCCCGCTCGCGCAGGGCGTGCTCACGGGCAAGTACGCGGGCGGCGCGAGCGCCCGCGCGGCACGCCGCGCGGCGGACCCCGAGCGCAAGCGCCTTCATGCAGCGCTTCCTCGAGCCCGAGACGCTGGCGCGCGTCGAGCAGCTGCGTCCCATCGCCGCCGACGCCGGCTGCAGCCTCGCCGAGCTCGCGCTCGCCTGGTGCCTGCGCCAGCCGAACGTCGCGAGCGTGATCGTCGGCGCCACGCGCCCCGAGCAGCTCGAGGAGAACGTCGGCGCCCTGCAGATCTCCCTCTCCGAGGACGCCCTGGCCGCCATCGACGCGATCTTCCCGCCGTAGCGGGAACGTCTGCTTCAATCACCCCCTGCCGCACGCGGGCGAGGCCGCGATCCCGGTGGCGCGCGGTGCAGGACGGGCTGCGCTCCGGACTCGAGGGGCGGGTGCGGATCGGTGAGCAGTCGCTGCGCCTCTTCGCGGTCGGCGGCGGTCATCGCCTGGGTCGTCGTGCAGAACTCGACGAGGATGCCGTTCGGATCGACGGCGTAGATCGACGTGCACCAGCCGTGGTCGATCTCGCATCACGCGCGTGCCCGTGATCGAGCAGCGCTGCTTGCGCGCGTCGATGTCGGCGAGGTCGGCGGCGCGGAAGGCGAGGTGATTCACCCAGATCGGCAGGCCCGAGCCCGGTCGAGAATCGCCGGCGACCACGGGCCGCGATGCTCTCGTCGTGCAGATCCCAGAAGGCGATGTACTCGTCCGGGGTGATCTCGTAGAAGAGGTGCTTGGCCCAGCCGCCGTCCTCGGTCGCGGCGACGACCTTCACCAGCTCGAAGCCCATCGCCTCGGTGTAGAACGCGATGCGTGCCCTCCAGGTCGCGGGTCGCAAACGCGGTGTGATGAAATCCCATGTACGCTCCTTTCGCCATCGACCCGGAGCTTCGCACGCGCCCTGCGCGCGCGGAAGGCCCGGCCCGGGCGGGCCGCGTCTCAGCGTGGATGTGCATGCCGCGCGTGCTCGCGGCAGCGCTCCTCGTCCGCTTCGAGCCCGCGGACGCAGGATCGGTCGAAGCGCTCGATCGCCCGCGTGAGCATGGCCATCGCGTCGAGCGCGCCCACGACCGCCACGGCCTCGAACACGTTCAGCTGCAGCTCCGCACGCGCGCACGCCAGCTGGACCGCATGGTCACAGCCCAGCACCACCAGGCAGCACTGCATCAAGCTCTCCGGCACGACGGGGTTGCGCTTGCCGGCGAAGAACGAGGAGCCCTCCATCACGTGCGGGAGCCGGAGCTCGCCGAAGCCCGTCTCGGGCCCCGAGGAGAGCAGCCGGAGGTCCTGGGCCAGCTTGAGGAGTGCCACCGCGAGCTGCGCCAGGCTGGCGGACACCGCGCCGAGGTCGTCGCTGTTCTGCGCGGCATCGAACAGGTTCGCGCGGCGCGTGAGCGTGCGGCCCGTGACGCGCTCGAGCGCCCCCACGATGCGCTCCCGATACGCCGCGGGAGCGCCGTCTCCGAGCCGACCACCGTGCCGCCGAGGTTCACGCGCGAGAGCTCCGCCACTGCCTGCGCGATCGCCCCGCGCCGCCGGTCGATCAATGCGGCATGGCCACCCAGCAGGTCTCCGAACGAGCCGGGGAGTGCATCGCGCAGGCAGGTACGCGTCAACGTCGTGACCGGCGCGAATGCCTGCGCCCGCTCCTGCAGGCTCCCACCCAGCCCGGCCAGTGCGGCCGAGCAGCCCGTCCCAGCGCTCCTGCAGCGCGAGGCGGAAGGCCGTATGGCAGACGTCGGCGCTCGACTGGGACGCGTTCACATCGCGCTTCGGATCCACGGGCCGGCCCGGCACGCTGGCGCGCGCAGCGATCACCTCGTTCACGTTCACGTTGTGGGCGATGCCGCCGCCGCCCGCCAGCACGTCCACGCAGAAGGCCTCCTGCGGCGGAGCCGCCAGCAGCGCGTCGCAGGCCTGCGCGATGGCGGCGGCGACGTCCTCGGCCAGCACGCCCGCGGCCGCGTTCGCCAGCGCCGCGGCCTTCTTGACCTGGAGCAGCGCGCGGACCAGCTCCGGCTCGCCGCCGAGCGTCCGGCCCGAAAAGGCGAGATGCTCGCACGCGAGGACGGTCTGGCTCGAAGACCCTTCCTCCCCGGCCGTCACCGAGGCCCGAGCGTCCGGCCGTAGCGAGCCGTCCGCAGCAGATCGGTCCCCATGACGTCGGGCCGTTCGTCGTAGGCGAGGAGGGCCACGAGCCGGGAGACGGGCCCGGCGATCGGCGTCACGC
Source organism: uncultured Chloroflexia bacterium (assembly GCA_963809215.1). Classification (GTDB taxonomy): domain Bacteria; phylum Chloroflexota; class Limnocylindria; order Limnocylindrales; family CSP1-4; genus CTSoil-043. The sequence goes on along the minus strand of CAWEIJ010000003.1, from coordinate 20,280 downwards.
GGTGGATCGAGTGGCGGCCCCGGAACAGCAGCAGCGTCCCGGGCGTCATCGGCACGTGCTTCACGTGCTCGCGCGAGCCGTCGAGCAGCGCCTTCACCGCGCCGTAGTTCTCGTCGTCGGCCCGGCGCAGGTTCGGCGCGTACTCGAAGTCTCCCCCCGTCGCTGGCATCGCGCAGCGCGATCGAGGTGACGAAGTCACACTGGTCGAAATGCCAGTAGAGCTCGTCGCCCTGCTTCATCACGGCCACGTTGAGCGCGCCCATCGGGTCGGCATAGCGGTGCAGGCAGGCCACGCCGAGGGCTACCTCGAGGAAGCGCACGAGCCCGTCCCACTCGTAGAGCCGGCGCAGGGCGTGATCGGCGGGGATCAGGTCGTAGGCGATGGCGGCCAGCGACGAGAGCCCGACCGTGCGCCGCGGATGCGTCTCGGGAAGGGACGGATCGGGGATCTCGAGATAGGCCGTGATGGGCCCGCGCGCGTGATGGCCCACGGGGACGAGCGTCTCGCTCTCCTTCACCATGCGCTCGGTCGCCTCGGGCGTGAGGAAGCCCGGCAGCTCGCTGCAGCCCTCGTGCGCGAGCTGCCTGCCGGCAGTGGGCGACGATCTCGCGCGCGGCCGGCGCCTCGAGGTCACGGATCGGATAGCGGTCGAGATCCACCAACGACCACGGCGCCGGAAGCTCCATCGCGTCCTCCCTGCCGCACGGCCGCGCATGCGTCCGGCGCGCGCCGTCATCGGCCCGAGCCAGTGTACCCGCTGGCCGTGGTCGCGGCAGTCCGGCCCGAGCGCGCTGGCCTGGCGCACCGCGCTCCTTGTCGGCCGCCCTCGGATTCCGCCACCATGGGCCCCCATGTCCGATCCCGTCCCGCCCGCCGCCTCCGCGCGGCGCGCCGCGCTCGTCTTCATCTTCATCACCGTCGTGCTCGACATGCTGGCGCTCGGCATCATCGTGCCGGTGCTGCCGAAGCTGGTGGTGGATTTCGAGGGCGGCGACACGGCGCGCGGCGCCGAGGTCTACGGCCTCTTCGGCACCGTCTGGGCGCTGATGCAGTTCGTCTTCTCGCCGGTGCTCGGCGCGCTGTCGGATCGCTTCGGCCGCCGGCCGGTGATCCTGCTCTCCAACTTCGGGCTCGGCCTCGACTACATCCTGATGGCGCTCGCGCCGAGCCTGGCCTGGCTCTTCGTCGGGCCGCGTGATCTCGGGCATCACCGCGGCGAGCTTCGCGCACCGCCGGCGCCTACATCGCCGACGTCGACGCCGCCCGAGAAGCGCGCCGCCGGCTTCGGCCTGCTCGGCGCGGCGTTCGGCCTCGGCTTCGTCCTCGGGCCGGCGATCGGCGGGCTGCTGGGCGGCATCGATCCGCGGCTGCCGTTCTGGTTCGCCGCCGGCCTCAGCCTCGCGCAACGCCGCCTACGGCCTGTTCGTGCTGCCCGAGTCGCTGCCGCCCGAGCGGCGCGCGCCGTTCGCCTGGCGGCGCGCGAACCCGATCGGCGTCGCTCCGGCTGCTGCGCTCGCACCGCGCGCTGCTGCGGCTCTGGCGGCGTCGAGCTTCCTCTGCGGCGTCGCGCACGACGTGCTGCCGAGCACCTTCGTGCTCTACGCGAGCTATCGCTACGGCTGGGACGAGCGCACGGTCGGACTCGCTGCTCGCCGCCGTCGGCGTGTGCGGGATGATCGTCTCGGGCGGCCTGGTCGCGGCCGGTCGGTCGCGCGCTTCGGCGAGCGTCGCACGCTGCTCGCCGGGCTGCTCTTCGGCGCGCTCGGCTTCGCCATCTACGGCCTGGCGCCGACGGGAGCGCTTGTTCCTGATCGGCGTGCCGCTGCAGGCGCTCTGGGGGCTCGACGGCCCCGCCGCGCAGGGCCTGATGACCCGGCGTGTCGATGCCTCGGAGCAGGGACAGCTCCAGGGCGCGCTCAGCAGCCTGCGCGGCATCGCCGGCCTGATCGGACCGGGCCTCTTCACGCTGACCTTCGCGCACTTCATCGGCCCGGGAAGCGGCCTGCAGCTGCCCGGCGCGCCGTTCCTGCTCGCCGCCGCCCTGCTGGCCAGTGCGCTCGCGGATCGCCTGGAGCACGACGCGGGAGCGCGGCTCGGCTCCGTAGGCCGCGGAGCTGCACCCCTGCGGGGCGCAGGCCCCCGCGCGCCCGGACATGCCCGGGCCCGGATGCGCGCGGGGCGCATCACCGGTGCAGCACGCAGCTCGACCCGATGCCGCCCCAGCATCCGGGGGCTCCAGACACACTTGCGCGTCGCTCCCGCGGATCCGGCCTTCTGCCGATTGCTTCGAGGGCCTGTCCATGCGACGACCCTATGTTGGCTGCAGAGGTGCGGGCTGGACCGGGCGCGCTTGCGACCGGGTGTGGGGACGATGCTGAAACGGCGAGGAGACGGAACGTGCTGCGGCTGCGCAGCCTGACGCGTGGCGGCATCCTTGCCGCCGTGTGCGCGGTCGTGCTCCATGCGGGGTCGGCTTCTGCCACCCTCGCCCTCAACCAGGCGGCCGCCCTCGTGGTGGTGCCGATCCTCACGGCAATGCGATCGTCGCCAGGCCGCAGCCATCCAGTGGTCGTACGCGACGGTCACGAACGCCTCGGACCAGAACGTCACGCTCCATCTCAACTTCATCGACGGCGGCGACCTGGAACGGCCAGGACTACTCCTGCCCGGTGACGGCCCAGGAGACGGTGCTGTTCGTGTTCCGGCCCGGCGCGACGGGACCGCGCGTGGACTTCAAGTGCAGCTTCGCCGTCCCGACGCCGAACGGCGTGATCGTCGCCTCCACGCCGACCACGCTCACCCTCCCCTTCCAGGCGGGGCTCATGACGGTCGCGGTCGAGTCGCCCGCAGGCACCACGGTCTCGTCGAACATCCTGTTCGCCGACTGGCTGGTGGTGGACTTCGCGAGCGCCGATGCCTTCGGGGCCGGGGCGATCACGCTTCCAGGGCCTCTCGGCGCTCGCCCAGGACGGGGACCGCAACTACCACTTCGACGGCAAGGAGTACTCGACGTTCCCGGCGCAGCTGGCGTCGAACTTCATCGCCCACCGAACGTCGGCAACACCATCCTGGCCGAGTCTCATCCTGTTCACGCTGGATGGGACCGTGAACGGTCAGCCCGTGGCGCCCGGCGGGCAGGTGAACCCGGTCGCAGCTCCGGGGCAACGTGTACAACGACCGGGAGGAGTCGCAGTCGTTCAACTTCACCTTCGACTGCTTCCCGATCGTCGACCTGCGCAACGACGATCTCGCCGCGCCTTCCTCAACACCGGGCGCCGGTGGCTTCATGAGCACGGCCGGTCACTTCGACCTGACGCCGGTGGCCACGGGCGCGGGCGACCCCGCCCACGAGTTCGAGTTCGGCAACGGGGACAGCGTCCGCAAGCGGCCCGTCCTGGGCTGGATCGTCCAGCACTCCTGGACGACGGTGCCCAGATTCCGGCCGTGGCGCCGCGCCCCAGGAGCAGCGTCGCCCTGGCTTCCCGCCGGGAGCCGGCAGCTTCGCCCGCACGCTCGGCACGAGCGTCACGAGCTTCACGCCGCTGGCCGGGGACACGCCGACGTTCTCGTCGAACTAGGTCGGGCCCTGTGGGCCGATCGCTGCCACCATTCGTGGTACGAATCCACCTCCCGGTTGCTTCTCGAGGGTTCGCTGCGGGGGGGGGGGCCATGCGCGCTCGATCGTTCGCCGTCATCGGCCTCACCGTCCTCGCCCTGACGCCGGCCATTGCCGCCGCGAGCCTGATGATCGACACGAGGCGCGTGGGTCCGATCCAGCCCGGTGAAGGGAAGGTGATCGACACAGCGCTCGCCACCTGGGAAGCGCTCGTGCGCGATCTCGATGGCGACCCGACGACCGACGAAGTGCTCGCCGTGAGCCTGTTCAAGGTGTCGCAGCCCTTCGTCGCAACGACCATCGCGCTCTCCCCCAACACGGCAGGGCTGCCGACCGGCGCGATCATCTCCTACGACGACGGCCGCAACTTCCCGTTCTTCGTCGATCCGACACCCGAGGCCAGCGAGGAGTTCGCCGCGCTTCCCGGCGCGCCTTCGACCTATGGCGTGCTCCGAGATTCGACGAGCTTCGGACGGGTCGACCTCTTCAGTGTGATGATCCACGAGCTTGGTCACGTGTTGGGCTTCCTGGAGGACTACCCGCGCTGGGCCAACGCCAGCGACGAGGCCACCGCGAGCCTTCACTACGACGGCCAGGCGATCGGGTTGCGTGGCAACGAGGACCCGAACGCCCTGAGCCATCTCTCGCATGCCGATGCGCCCTACGACCTGATGCTCTCGTCGACCTTCTTTCCGGGTCCGAGCGGCCCGGGCACGGGCGGCTTCGGCGACAGGCGTCTCGTGAGCGCGCTCGACCTGGACATCCTGGAGGGAATCTACGGCTATACCGTCGATCGAAGCGCACTCACCGTGATTCCCGAGCCCGGAACGCTGGCGCTGCTCGCGAGCGGTCTCGCAATCCTCGCGTCGCGCCGTGCGCGGGTGAGACACGCCCCGACCGATGCCGGGGCGTGTCATCGACGAGATCGAGCGTGCTCTGGAGCTCCGCTCAGCTCCACTCCAGCATCTTCCCGGTCAGCGTGCGCGTCTTGAGATTCAGGTGGCCATCCGATGCATGGCACTTGCCATCGGACGTGCTGACGATCAGCCGCGTGCGCCACTTGTGCTTGCCGATCTCCTCCCAGGTGCCCTCCCCGATTCCCACCACGGTATCGCCCTTGTCGAGGAAGCCCTGGCCACGCCAGCTGAGCAGCCCGCTCTTCGCTCCGGGCTCGCCCCGGAACGTCAGCGATCCGAGGACGGTCCCGTATCCCGTCGCCGTTCCGTCGACGTTCACCTGCACGCTGCCGCCCTCCAGGGCGTAGTTCGAGGTGATCGCCTTGAGCGAGAACTCTCCGATCTCCTTGCCGATTGCCATGATGCTCCTTCCCCCCCGGCTCCTTATACACCCCGAGCGACCCCATCCGCTATCGATTCGAGGCGCTGCCTCGTAGCTCGGTGGCGTGCCCGGTGCCGGGGCCTTGTCGGTCGGGGACGGGCTGGGAGACGGGCTGGGTGTTACGGGCGCCGGTGCTGACGCTGGCGGCGTGGTCGCCGCTGCCGTCGGGGTCGACGACGACGAGCCGAACGTGAGGAAGAGCGCGATCCCGGTCGCGACGAGGACGAGGCCCGCTCCGGCTGCGACGACCGCGACGACCTTGTTGCTGGGGCCGGTGCGCCGCGGTGGCTGGGGTGGTGGGGGCGGTGGCTCGTACGGTCCGTACTGCGGGTACTGCGGGTACTGCGGGTACTCGGCGGGGGCGGTCCACGGGCGGTCCGCTGGGCGGGCCACCGTATGGCGGGGTTGTCATGACACCATCTCCTCTTGATCAGTTTCCGTCTGGCGCTTGTTCTGGATCGCGATCCGGTCTCCCGGTCGCTGGCGATCAGCCACTCCGGACGCCGTTGCACTTCTTCCGCGTGCTCGTCGAGGAGCTGCTGTCTGGATCTTGAGGCGCGCCCAGGCCCAGGGGTTGGCGCCGTGGCCGTCGGCGAGGAAGACGCTGCTCAGGTGCCGGCTGAAGGCGAGGTCGGCGGCGCGGTCGAGGGCGCTGGTCGGGACGGAATGGACCAGATGGCAGAACCGGCTGGGGCGCTGCTGCAATCCCGCACACAACAATCTCCCCCGGAGATCATCCGTCACGGTCGTTACAACGGCGCCCGACAGGTCCGTGACACGCAACCCGCAGGATTCACCTGAACGCAGTAATAGTCGGCCTCCCCGTTACACCACACTTCCCTACTGAGGAGCCTATCGCCAAGAGTCAGGAACCAAGAACCTCATAAGGCGGGGCTAATGTGCGGTCAGGGCATGGACCATCGGCCCACCCTAGGCCAATTCCAGGGGGAGTCGCAGGGCAGCCTCCCACACGGCCACAGGACAAGCCATTCGGGTGAAGTCAGCCGGAGAATTCCTACCTCCCGCTCCCCAGAGACCTGCCCACTAGAAACCAAAATTGCGGGAAGTAGGGGGCCGTACGGCATGTCACATTGCATGGGGGAACAGGGCCAACCGCGCTGCGCTCGGTGCTCTTATATGACAGTTTGACCGTCGACCGGCAGGTCCGGGTAACGGACAACGTCATCGTCGTGCACGTCGCTTACCAAGACGCCAGCCAGAACCCCGCTGGTACGGCGGCCAGGGCCGCCTACCCTGCTCCCCCTGCAGCCGAGAGCGGGTTCGGCCGCGAGTGCGGGGATTCCGGCTTACGGCCCCCCCCCCGATGAGAACGCCCCGGGGACGAGGTCACGGTCGCCTCGTAGTCGTGGCGAAGCCGGCGGTTGCGGCAAAGCCAGGCGAAAGATGCCGCTCGACGCGCGCGGAGACGTTCGTCCACGTGGCCGCCGTCGCGTTCATGCTGAACCGGCTCCACTCAACCGCTGAGCCGTTTCTCCTGGTCAGAGGTTTGTCCATGAGCGCTCCTCAGTCGTGCGTCCCCGCCACGTCGCCACCTTCACCCTGCTCCCATGATATAGCTCGCGCTGGCGAACAGTATTGACGGTCTTCCGCGTGCGTTTCCGCTAAGGTCCGCCTTCAAGAGTAGTCTGCCCGCAGACTGTGATTGTTGGTGGCTCGGGGCTGGGGCAAACAAGCAAAGGGAGCCCCCACCTACACCTTCGATTCCGTCATACTCGATATTATGATGGAAACACCCTCGGGGGAGCGGTCGACGCTTTCTGCTGCCGTCGCCGCGCCCGCCGTCGCCGCCGTGACTGTCAGACTTTCCCTGTCCATGCGGGATCAAGGTAGCTGATCGGTCAGCGTAGTCTCGGCCCACGGCAAAAGAAAGCCAGCCGAAGGCACAGCCCGGGCGTTTCCGGCAAGGTGATTGGGAAACGTCGGGCGGTACCCGACGCTGAACGCGCTGCTTCGCCGTCACCGGCGCCCGCGTCTGCCCGGGCGCGCCTTCGACGGGCGACGCGGCATCCCAGCCGGTGGCACCGCTGATGGGACACCCGAGCGCCGCGCCGACTTTCCCAGCCTGCACAGACTTGCACGGCCATCCTGTTAAAGTCCGGCCAACTCGTGCAGGAGGTGGCCGTGGACCCGCGGGAGAACCCGTATACGCCCAACGCGGGCGCCCGCCCACCGCTGTTCGTGGGCCGCGACGAACAGCTCGACAGCTTCGACGTCTTGCTCAGCAGGCTGGAACGCGGCCGCACCGAACGCTCGATGATCCTCACCGGGCTGCGCGGAGTGGGCAAGACCGTGCTGCTCGGCCGGTTCGAAGACCACGCCGCCCAGCGCGACTGGGCCACCGTCGACACCGAGATCACCAGGGACATGCCGTTCGGCCGGCGGATGGTGGCCCTGGCCCGCCAGGCCCTCCTGCAACTGTCGCCGAAATCGAAGTGGAAGGACCGCGCCACCCGCGCCGCCGGCGTGCTGCGCTCCTTCGAGCTCACCGTCGACTCCACCGGCGCCCTCAGCGCCGGGCTCAACACCGAACGGGTCGAGGGCAAGGCCGACACCGGCGACCTCGGCCCGGACCTGACCGACCTGTTCCTTGCCCTCGGCGAGGCCGCGGCCGACCACGGCACCGGGGTCGTCTTCCTCGTCGACGAAATCCAGTTCCTCGCCGTCCGCGAATTCGAGGCACTGATCGCCGCGCTGCACAAGACCGTGCAACGCAGCCTGCCGATCACCCTGGTCGGCGCCGGGCTCCCCCAGATCCCCCGCCTCGCCGGCGAAGCCAAGTCCTACGCCGAACGCCTGTTCACCTTCCCCGAACTGGGCCGCCTCGACGAACAGTCCGCCGGTCAGGCCATCGCCGGCCCCGCCCACCAGCTCGGCGTCGACTTCCACCCCGACGCCCTGCGCCTCGTCGTCGCCGAAACCGAGGGCTACCCGTTCTTCCTCCAAGAGTTCGGCCGGGTGCTGTGGAACCACACCCCCGCCTCCCCCATCACCGCCGCCGACGTCCACGCCGCCCAGCCCGCCGTCGAACACGAACTCGACGCCAGCTTCTTCCGCGTCCGCGCCGGCCGCACCACCGACCTCGAACTGCGCTACCTGCGGGCCATGGCCGAACTCGGCCCCGGCAGCCACCGGGCCAGCGCCGTCGCCCAGGTCCTGGGCCGCACCGCCGACCAACTCGGCCAGATCCGCACCAGACTCATCGACAAGGGACTCCTCTACGCCCCCTCCTACGGGCTCGCCGCCTTCACCGTCCCCCAGTTCGACCGGTACATGCGACGCACCCACCCACTCCCCCCGGTCGCCCGCCCTACATGACCGGCCGCGCGCGCCAGCGCCGGCATGAGGTCGACGGGTGAGCTCAGCAGGGGTACCGCGGAGATCCTGTACTGGGTAGCCCGGGGGCGCTGACCAGGGCCGCCGAGTCGGGTAGCCGGTGCGCCGCGGCGTCGAGCAGACCTTGTTCTCGTCCTCGAACGTTATCTGGTGGTGCGTTGTCTAGTAGATCGGCATCGAGGTCCTCGACGCTCGCCCCGACCGACTGCTGGCCCGACGAGCCGTTTCGGGCTGACGATCTGACCCTGCAGGCCCACTTCCCCGATTGGTCGTGGCATGTCGCTGACCGTGAGCCAGTACCCGGAGGAAGACCTCATCGATCTTGCCGTTGCGTCGCCGGCTCCCGACCCGACCGTGATCGAGGGAGCGGTGGCATCCGCGCTGGCCTCCCCGCGCCGGGGAGCTGGCTGGCCGCGGCGGCGCTGTAAGCCGGGGGGCGCTTCGCCAGACCGGCCTGGGCCGAGTGCGCGTCCGCCCCCCGGCGTGCTGGCCGTCGAGCACGTCGACGGCCGCCGGCCTCTGCACCTCCGACGGGGTGGGCGCCATGCCGGCGTCTTCCGCAACGGCGGTCAGAACAGCCCGATCACCCGGGCCGTCAGCCTCAACCAGGCCTGCCCGACCCGCCCGTTCCTGCGCGAGTACCAGGGCGTGCGGGTCGAATGCGCCACGCCCGGCGAGGACTGCGCTCCCGGCTGCACCGAGCCAACCCGCACCAAGTCACCTGCCGATCAGCAACCGGGGAGTCCTGACATGCGCCAGGCTGAGCCGCTGGCTCGTCGTCGACACCGAAGAGCTCGCAAAGGAGCTCCAGCGTGGGGACTCAGCGGTGCCGAGGCCATCCTCAGGCTCCGCGCGCTTCGCAGCAACGGCGACTTCGAAGACTACTGGCGCTACCACCTCGTCCAGGAACGCCGCCGCGTCCACCAGTCCCGCTACGCCGGCCATGTCATCCCGCGTGCGGCGTGAGGCCCCTACAGAAGAGCCGCACCCTAATGATTTCAGTGTCGACTGTTTCAGTTCTGAGTGGTACAGTACGAGCTGAAGGAGGCCGATAGAGGTGGCTGTGAGGCTGAAGCCGGGCGGGGAGCCGGGTCAGCAGCCGGTCGAGGTCGACGAGACCGTGTACACGATCGACGAGCTGGCCGCGTTGGCCCGCATCCCCGTGCGTACGGTGCGCCACTACCAGTCGCAGAAGGTGTTACCTGCCGCCGGTGCGTCAGGGTCGCATCGCCGTGTACCGGCGGGAGCACCTGCAGCGGCTGGAGCTGATCGCCGTGCTGCAGGATCGGGGGTTGCAGTTGAGCGCGATCCGGGACGCCCTGAGCCGGGTCGAGAAGGGCCAGCTGTGGCTGGAGGACTGGCTGGGCCTGCACGCTGAGCTGCGCACGCCCTGGTCGGAGGAGCGGCCGATGCTGCTCAGCGAGCAGGAACTGGCCGAGCGTTTGGGCCATCGGCCTGGGCTGGTCTCGGCGCTGCGTCGATGCCGGCCTGCTGCGGCGGGCGCCGCAACAGGCGGCCTCCTACCTGGTGCCTAGCCCCGGGCTGTTGGACATCACCCTGGAGCTTGAAGCTGCCGGGGTGGACATCGATTTGGCCGCGGAGGCGGCCGCGACGGTGCGCAAGCAGTTGCGTGCGGCCTCCGGTGAACTCGTGCAAGCAGGTCCTGGACCGGGCCGGTACGGGCTTTGCCCGCACCGGTTCGACGGCGGACGTCACCAAGGCCCTGGGCGCGCTGCGGCCGCTGGGGATCCGGGCCGTCATTCTGGTCTTCGCTCAGGAGATCGAGCGGGCGCTGCGCCAGGCCGTCGACACAGGCAAGGCGTCACCCCCGACGCGCGCTGCCGGACACACAAACCGACCCGCATCCCCGAGGTCGGGATGGGAAGGGCTGACCATGACTAGCACACCCGAGACCACCGAGCCGCGGATCATCCAGGGCGGCATGGGGGTGGCGATCTCGAGCTGGCGGCTGGCCCGCGCCGTCGCGCGGGAGGGCGCGTTGGGGGTCGTGTCGGGCACGGCGCTCGACGTCGTCTACGCCCGGCGGTTGCAGGACGGCGACCCCGGCGGCCATGTCCGGTGGGCGCTCGCGCAGTTCCCGGTGCCCCGGATCGCCGAACGGGTGCTCGCCTCCTACTACATCGAGGGCGGCAAGCCGGCCCAGCGGCCCTACCGCAACGTGCCGATGTTCACGCTGCAGCCACCGGCGGCCCTGCAGGAGCTGACGGTGGCGGCCAACTTCTGCGAAGTCCTGCTCGCCAAGCAGGGCCATGGCGGGCCGGTCGGCATCAACTACCTGCGCAAGATCGAGCTGCCGCTGCCGTTCGCGTGCCTGGGGGCGATGCTCGCCGGCGTCGACTACGTCCTGGTCGGGGCGGGCAACCCGGCGGAGATCCCGGCGCTGCTGCGCGGCCTGGCCCGCCACGACGACGTCGTGCTCGACGTCCGGGCCCAGGGGGCGACCTCGGCCGACGCCGACATCTCGGTGCGGTGCAGCCCGCGGAACCTGCTCGGCGCCGGGCTGCCGCCGCTGCGCCGGCCGCGGTTCGTGGCCATCGTCGCCTCCCACGAGCTGGCCGCCGGCCTGGCCGCCAGTCCCGCGACCCGCCCGGACGGCTTCGTCGTCGAAGGCCCCAGCGCCGGCGGGCACAACGCGCCGCCGCGCGGGCCGCGCCGCGTCGACGACCTCGGACAGCCCGTCTACGACGTTCGTGATCAGGTCGACCTCGCCGTCATGGCCGGGTTGGGGCTGCCGTTCTGGCTGGCCGGCTCCTACGGCACCCCGCAGGGGCTGCGCCTCGCGCTGGCGGCCGGGGCGGCCGGCGTGCAGGTCGGGACCGCGTTCGCGTTCAGCGCCGAGTCCGGGCTCGCCGACCCGCTCAAGCGGCAGGTCCTCGCCCAGGTGGCCGCCGGCGACGTGCACGTCGTCGCCGACTGGCGCGTGTCCCCCACCGGCTTCCCGTTCAAGGTGGTGCAGGCGGCGGGCACCCTGTCCGACGACGAGGTCTTCGCCCAGCGGCAGCCGGTCTGCGACCTCGGCGCGCTGCGGACCCCCTACCGCAAGCCCGACGGCTCCATCGGCTACCGCTGCCCGGCCGAACCGACCCGGGTCTACATCGAGCACAAGGGCGGCCGCGCCGCCAACGCCGAGGGCCGCCGCTGCGTGTGCAACGCCCTGATGGCCACCGCCGACCTCCCCCAGCACCGCCCCAACGGGAACGTGGAACCCCCCCTCATCACCGCCGGCAACGACTTCACCGCCGTCGCCGCGCTGATCGCAGACCTACCCGCCGGCCAGGAGTTCTACCCCGCCCGCGCCGTCATCGACCACCTCCACAGCGTCCCTACCTGGGTTGGGTCTGACTACGCGAGCCATTCCGGAGTGGAAATATCCAGCCAGGAACAGCGCGCCTGAGCGCGCAAGGATGGCGTCCGATCCGACGTGTTAACGAAGCCACGCTGGGCGCCGAGGGCACCCACGACTCCGGCATCGGGCGGGACCCCGTCCCCTGCCGCAGTGGGCGCCAAAGTCCGGGCTTAACCAAACCGGCTTAACCAGCCGTGCGCGACACCAACACCTACCCCCGGAGGCATCAAGATTCGCGACCGGGAGATGACGGAGTTCCAGGCCGCCACCCGGCCCGACAGGACCTTTGGAAGCCGGACCTACCCGATCGCGGCAGAACGCACCGACGATGCAAACACGCCCGACGGATGGACGGAGCTACTTGTCGCGCTCGCCCGCAGTGCTCGGTCTGGGTGGTGCCGCCGGAGCCCCTGCCTGCTGGCCGGCAGGCGATGTTGGCGGGTCAACCGGGGAGGCGTTGGTCGGGTTCCCGGCGCCTGCTACTGCGCGCTCGGCTTCGGCCCGGGCGGTCCGCTCCTCTTCGAGCTTGCTCACAAGGCGTCGCGTTCTTCATGCAGCGCACCGGCCTGGTGCCGGGACTGGTTGAGCTCGCGCCGGGTGGAAACCCGGCGGGAAAACCCCCGGCCGATGCCGGCGAGCAGCATGTTCAGTCCGAGCATTCCCGCGGCGCCGACGATGACGCCGACCAGGAGCAGCTGTCCGGTGGAGCCGTGCAGGTGGTAGCCGAGAAGGCTGAAATCGGAGTTGAGAGCGTGCGCGCCGCCGCTGTTGGTCAGCACCCCGACGAGGGTGACAACGGCCGCCGCGACGAGCAGGAGCAACCCGAGAGCAATCATGCAGACCTCGAAAGGGGAAAGACTGGGCGAACTTCGGGCCTCGGTGCGGCCGGGCGTGACCCGGGCGTGACCCCGGACGAGGGAACAGCGGTGGTCACTTTCTCGCCCGAGATCAGCCGGCGGTGGGTCAGCCGCGGGAACGGGGGGTTTTCGACGTCGACCCGCGCCCTCGCTCACGATGTCGGGGCGCGGGGGCCCCGGATACGTGCTCAGCTGCTGAAAGCGTCCTTCACTTTCTCGCCGGGCTTGCTTGAGGTTGCTCTTGGCCTTGTCGGCAGCGCCCTCGGCCTGAAGGTCCTCGTCGCCGGTCGCGCCGCCGACCCGCTCCTTCACCTCACCCTTGACTTCCTGCACCTTGTTGTTGATCTTGTCTTCGCCACTCATGTGGGCTCCCTGCTTGTCATTGTGGGGCGGGCGATTTGCCCGCCGCGGATCTCTTCTCCGCACTCCGACCGCGCGGTGTTCGGTTGGTGACGGGTCGGGGTGTCAGGCGGCGGGTTCGAGGCTGACCTTGTAGCCGAGCGCTTCGAGGTGGCGGATGTGTTCGCGCTTCTTGCGGGCCGGGTCGGTGGTGCGCAGCTCGTAGTAGTCGACGCCGAGGTCGACGTATTCCAGGTCGGGGTCGGACAGCAGGTGCCAGATGATGACCAGCATCGAGCGGCCGACGGCGACGACCGCTTTCTTGTTGCCGCGTCGGCGGGCCAGTCGGCGGTAGCGGGCGCCGAGGAAGGTCTGGGTTCGCCCCGCCCCGGCGACGGTGTTACCGAGGACCCGCGGCACGAAGGTGCTCGGCGCTGCCGAGGATCTCGCAGTCCAGGACCCCGCCCGGGTCAGCTCGGGTGTGCGGTCGGTCGGAGACCCCGGTGCCTCCGCCGGTGACCACGACGTCGATGCGGTCGGTCGCGAGGTCCCGCAGGACGATCTCGACCCCGTCGCCGTCGGGGCACGACGTGACCGGCCCGGTGGCGAAGCCCAGGGTCCGCAGGTCATGCCCTGAGTTTGCCTCCCGCGCAGCACCTGGCGAGTGGCGACCCGATACCGGCCGACCCTGGCACGAGCGGCGGGCGGTCATCGAGTCGGCGATCAGGTCTCCGTCGGTGACGCTGATGCTGGGTGCAGCGGGGGGCATCGGCGGCGCAGGGCGGTCCACACCGGCTCGGCTCGACATCTGACAGTGAGGATGTAGTAGAGCCGCCGGGGAGTCTGACCCTCCACCTGACCGGCCCCGAGGGGGTACCTTGGTTTGGATTTGTCGGCTGCCCGGCTGGGCTCGCTGACACACCGGTGACGAGCGAGCTCTTGAGCTGGGTGACCACCTGGGTGCGGGCCTTGACCGCGCTGCGCCGCACCAGCCGCAACGCCCGGATCGCCTCGACCCGGCCGTCCCGGGTCTTCGGGCTGCCGCTGGCCGTGCCCGACAACGCCGCGTAAGCGTCGATCGGGTCCGCCGACCTGCGCGAGCAGCTGGCACCTGCTCGATGATCGCGTGACCGCGGTGCTGGGATTCGGCCTGCACCATCGTCATCGGGGTGTCGGCGAAGCAGGCGTGGAAGCGATAGGTGGTGAACAACTCCCCTTGCTCGGCGCGGGGCCCCGGCAGCCCGCGCGCCGAGTTCGCCGACCCCTTGCGCAGTCGGGTCGCCACGATCAGCGGGGCGTTGGTGGGGGTGCTCACCGTGGCGATCAGCGCGTTGAGCCCCTTCACGCCGCTGTAGCCGTAGCCGGCGCCTTGTTTGGCGTAGCCGTAGGTCTGCTTGACCGTGTCGTCCACGTCGACGAAGGCCACCGGGGACCCGCCGCCCAGCAGCGGGCTGCGCCCGGCCAGCCGGACCAGCACCCTCGCGGCGACCGCGTCGAGCTGGCGCACATGCCCGAAGGTGAACGCGCGCAAAAAGGTGCCCAGCGTGCTCGGTGCCCGCACCCCGCCGAACAACCGATTCATCCCGCCGTGCCGGAGCAGGTCCATGTCCTCGATGCAGTCCGCCCCCGCGACCATCCCGGCCACCAGCGCCGGCACCTTCACCGCCGCGTTGGCCCCCGCCGACCCGCTCAGCGCACCGGGACGGGCCGGCGCACTCGGTCGAGTAAGAAGCCGGGAAAAAGGGGCTGACCGTCCTTTTGTGGGACCATATTGTTCAGAGCTGTCCCTCCATGCCTGGACAAGTGTGGGCACCCGAAGCCCGTGATCACACCGGAAACCGCACCCTTGGAGGTTCCCAATGCCGTTCGGTCTGGACGCAGACACCCTGCACGAGACGCTGCAGGCAATCCGCGACTTCGCCGCCCGCACGCTTCCGGTCGAGCGGCTGCTCGAGCTGGACCGCGACGACGAATGCCCGGTAGACACCGTCCACCAGATGTGCGGCGACGAGCTGGGCATCCAGCTGGTGTTCATCCCCGAGGAATTCGGCGGGGATGGGCGGCGCGACCTTCGACGTCTACCGGGTCTGCGAGGCGATGGCCGGCATCGACCTGGGCGTCGGCCACCAGCGTGTTCGCGACCTTCCTGGGCACCGACCCGATCACGGTCGGGGCGACGCCGGACCAGCAGAAGCTCTGGCTGGGCCGGGTGGCCGAGGAGGGCCTGCTGTTCGCCTACGGCGCCACCGAGCCGGAGGCCGGCAGCGACCTGGGCGCGCTGAAGACCAAGGCCGTGCCGGTCGAGGAGAACGGCCAGGTCATCGGCTACCGGATCACCGGGCGCAAGCAGTGGATCAGCAACGGCGGGATCGCCGACGCCTGGACGATCCTGGCGAACGCCCCGGGCGGGCCCACCTGGTTCGTCCTGGAGAAGGGCGCCGAGGGCTTCTCGGCGGGCAAGCCGCGAGGACAAGCACGGCATTCGGCTCAGCAACACCGCCGCGCTCTTCCTCGACGACGTCTACGTCCCGCGGACAACCTCATCGGCGCCGTCGAGGGCCAGGGCCTGGTCGCAGGCCCAGCTGGTGTTCGGCTACACCCGCGCTCATGGTCGCCGCGTTCGGCCTGGGCGCCGGCTGGTCGGCGCTGGACCGCGCCGTCGACTACTCGCACCCAGCGCAAGGTCGGCGGCAGCCCGCTGTCGGAGAAGCAGGGCTACACGCACAAGCTGATCGTCCCGAACGCGGTCCACCTCGAGGCCGCCCGCGCCTACATCGAGGAGACGGCCGAGCGCATCGACGCCGGCGACGAGCAACCTCAACACCGAGGGCGCGATCGCCAAGTACATGGCGACCGAAAGCGGCAACACGGCCGCCGAGGACGCGATCCAGGCGCACGGCGGCTACGGCTACACCCGCGAGTACATGGTCGAAAAGATCAAGCGGGACGTCCGGATCACCACGATCTACGAGGGCACCTCCGAGATCATGGAGATGACGATCGCGCCGCGACCGCTGGCAGCAGCACCTCAAGACCCGCGGGCGCTACTACCACGACGCCGCCGCCGAGCCTCGAAGCCGTGGCCGCCCGCGACCCGGCCTCGGGCGCCGGGACCGCCGCGCTGGCCGCGCACGCGCTCGCCGACCTCCTCGAACTGGCCCGCATCGGGCGGCTGACCCGCAGCCAGCACGTGCTGTTCCGGCTCGGCGAGCTCATCGCCTGGGCCGAGACTGCCGGCACGTTCGCCAAGACGGGCGGCCCGGCACGCCGCCGGCGCAGGCGCACGCGAAGGCCGACACCCGCTTCGACGCGGACGCGCTGGGCGCGATGGCCCGCGTCTTCGCCCGCGAAGCCGCCCTGAAGGTGGCCACCGACGGGCATCCGCCTGCTGCGCGGCGCCACCGGCCTGGACCCGGCCCAGCTCGCCGGCGTCGACCAGAGCGTTCGCCTCGCCGACATCGAGGCAGGCCCAGGACGGGCTGCTCGACGACATGGACACGGTCGCCGCCGCGATCTACGCGACGGCCCCGCGGCTGACGCCTGAGCCCTCTTGACCCCGCTCCGGCGGGACGCGACCCGTCCCGCCGGAGCTCCTGACCCAGCGACCGCCACGAACTCGCGAGAAGGATCCCCGATGGACGACAACACCACCCGTGCCGTCGCAATCGTCGGCACCGTCGATCAGACGCTGCCGCTGCAGCGACGAATCGTCGAAGCGGCAACCAGTGATCGACTCTGCCCTGGAGATGGCCGACCGGCTCGTCGCGGCCCGATACAACTTCATTCAAAACGTGGTCCGTTCGGCAGGCCACTCGCTGGGCGAGTGGCCACCCACGATGAAGTAGCGCCCCCGGCGCTGCCCGCTGGTCGGCGCGGCTGGTCAGGGCCGGGGTTGGGTGCGGTCGGGGCGCGTCGCACGACGTGGCGGAGGCTCAGCCGGTCGTTGGGCGGCGGCCTGTGGCCGTGGCGATCACAAGTGTGCCGTGGAAGGTCCGCAAGGTCCGAGATGTCTCGGCCTAACGCAAGGAGGGCAGCATGCGAGCCGCGGTTGTGACCAGCTTCGACACCCCGCTGGAGTTGCAGAATCTTCCACCCCCTCACCCGGCATCGACCAGGTGCTCGTCCGGCTCGAGACCAGCGGCCTGTGCCACACCGACATCCACGCCGCGCGAGGCGACTGGCCGGTGAAACCCACCCCTCCCTTCATCCCGGGTCACGAGGGGATCGGGATCGTGGAAGCAGTTGGGCCCGGAGTCGAGGCACCCAGCGTCGGCGATCGAGTGGCGATACCGTGGCTCGGGGAGGCCTGCGGTCGATGCAGATACTGCGTGAGCGGGCGGGAGACGCTGTGCCCGACACAGCGGTACACGGGCTACTCCATGGACGGCAGTTACTCCGAGTACGCCGTCGCGTCGGCTCGTTACGTGGTCCTGGTACCCGACGAGCTGTCCTCGCTTGACGCGGCTCCGCTGGCCTGCGCCGGAGTGACCACCTACAAGGCGGTCAAGGTCGCCCGCGTACGCCCGACCGAGCGGGTCGCTGTGTTCGGGATCGGGGGCCTGGGGCACCTCGCCCTGCAATACGCGCCGAGTATTTCGGAGGCAGTGTCACCGCGGTCGACGTGCAAGCGCACAAACTCGAACTCGCCCGCGAGCTGGGCGCGGAGACCACCATCGATGCAAGCACCGAAGACCCGGCAGAGGCCATCCAGGCGGCCGGTGGTGCCGACGTGGCCCTCGCCCTCGCCGTGAACCCCCGCTCGTTCGCCGCCTACGCCAGTCTGCGTCCGGGCGGACGACTCGTGATGGTCGCCCTGCCCGCGGAGGGCGTCATCTCCCTACCGATCTTCGACACGGTGCTGAACGCCATCAGCGTTATCGGCTCGATCGTCGGCACACGTCAGGACGTCGCCGAGGTCTTCCAGCTGCACGCGGCCGGCCGCACCCGGGTTATCGCCCAGACGCGGAGCCTGGACCAAGTCAACGAGGCCTTTGAACAGGTGCTCTCTGGCGAAGTCCTGGGCCGCCTCGTCTTTCAAATTCTGAGAACGTCACCGAAGCCCCGGCTGGGCCAACCTTTCGGGCTGCCCGCGCCCAGCGGGGGTCGAGCAATGGTCAAGACCTGTGGATAAATCCGCCGTGGTGTGGGATAACCCTTGAGTTCCGGTCTGGTCGGTCCGCACGTCAGCTGACCGTTCCAGCCTGCGGAGCTGCACTCTCCGCTTCCTGCCGTTCCTGGTGCGGAGTGTTGAGCAGTTCTCGGGATTCCTGAAGCCCTATCGTATCGGTTGACTGTCCTGTAGTGACAGTGAAGGCCAGGAGGCGTGGGTTGGAGTTAGCCGCGGTCCGGGACCTTCGCCAGACCCGCAGGCCCGCCGGGCTCGAGGAGCTCGCCGCGTTTGAGACGGACGTGCTGGCCGGGTTCGTGCTGGCCCGAGCGGCGGCCGGGCTGTCGGATGCGACGGTCAGCTCGGACGTGCTGCATCTCGAGCAGGTGCGGGGCTGGTTCGGGCGGCCGCTGTGGGAGATGCAGCCCGGCGACGCCGACGCCTGTTTCGGGCGGGTGCTGCGGTCTGCCGCCCCAGGCACCCGGCTGTCTCGGGCGCAAGCGGTCAAGACCTATTTCGTGTTCTTGGAGCTGCGGCACAAGGTCGAGCTGCACGCACTGACCGGTCGGGTCAGGAGTGCCCGATCGATGAGATGAACCGGCCCCGCGGTCGGCACGACGCGGCGCTGCGTTCGAAGCCGCCGGTCAGCATCTTCCGCACTGGACGAGCACGCTCACCCCGCACGTCCTGCGCCACTACTGCGCCAGTCAGCTCTACCGACACGGGATGGACCTGCTGGCGATTCAGGAGCTGCTTGGGCACTCCTGGGTGGCCACCACGATGCATTACGTCCACGTGCACCGCACGCACGTCGAGGATGGGACTGTAAACAGAACGGTGTAACTCCTTCCCGACAGGGGTGGCCCGAGTGGGCCATCGGAAGGGAACCGGTAATGACGAAGACTTCGACCGCTGCCCGTGCTGAGGGGCTGCAACGTGAGGTCGCCGAGCAGCTGTTGGAGCGGGCGCGGCGGAGGGGGTGAGCCTGGTCGGCCCGGGCGGGCTGCTGGCGGGCGTGACGAAGACGGTGCTGGAGACCGCGCTGGAGGCCGAGATGACCGAGCACCTCGGCTACGAGCCGCACGAGCGGGTCGGCGCGGACAACTCCCGCAACGGCACCCGGGCCAAGACCGTGCTCACCGAGATCGGTCCGGTCGAGATCGACGTCCCCGGGACCGGGACGGCGTTTCGAGCCGGGATCGTCCGCAAGCGGCAACGCCGGCTGAACGGGGTCGATGACCTGGTCATCTCGCTCGTGGCGAAGGGGCTGACGACCGGCGAGGTCCCCGCCCACCTCGCCGAGGTCTACGGCGCCGAGGTTTCCCGGGAGACCGATCTCGAGGATCACCGACGCGGTGATGGAGGGGCTGACCGAGTGGCAGAACCGGCCGCTGGACCGGGTCTACCCGGTGGTGTTCATCGACGCGATCGTGGTCAAGATCCGGACGGGCAGGTCGCGAACCGGCCGATCTACGTCGCGATCGGCGTCACCGTCGACGGCGAACGCGACATCCTCGGCCTGTGGGCCGGCAGCGGCGGTGAAGGCGCCAAGTACTGGCAGCAGGTGCTGACCGAGCTCAGGAACCGCGGCGTCGAGGACGTGCTGCATCCTCGTCTGCGACGGGCTGACCGGCCTGCCCGACGCGGTCGACCGCGTCTGGCCGGAGACCATCGTGCAGACCTGTGTGATCCACCTGCTGCGCAACAGCTTCCGCTACGCCTCCAAGAAGGACTGGCCGGCAGCTCGCCAGAGACCTCAAGCCCGTCTACACCGCGCCGACCGAGGCCGCGGCGCTGGCCCGGCTCGCCGAGTTCGCCGACGCCTGGGAGACCCGCTACCCGGCGATCGTGCGGCTGTGGGAGAACGCCTGGGCGGAGTTCACCCCGTTCCTGCGTTCGACGCCGAGATCCGCACGGTCATCTGCACGACCAACGCGATCGAGAGCCTCAACTCCCGGTTCCGCCGGTCGGTCAAGGCCCGCGGGCACTTCCCCAACGAGCAGGCCGCGCTGAAGCACCTCTACCTCGATCTGCAGCCTCGACCCGACCGGACGCGGTCGGCAGCGCTGGACGATCCGCTGGAAAGCCGCCCTCAACGCCTTCGCCATCACCTTCGACGGACGCATCCTCACCAACAAGTAGAAGAGAGATACACCGTTTACTTGACAGACCCTCGAGGACGCCTGGCTGGCCGGGCAGGACCGCGCCGCGCAGCGACAAGGAGGCATGATTTGATGAGATGGAACCTGCGGCTGGCCGCCGCCCAGCGCGGCATCTGGAAGGTGTTGGACGACACCCTGA
>CAWEIJ010000002.1:697500-2961085 GCA_963809215.1 uncultured Chloroflexia bacterium | reverse complement strand
ATGTCTGACGCTTCGACCATTACGTATTGCTCCCAGGCGGCGGAGAAGGGTCACGGGCGAGCGACTGCAGCGACGAAGATGCGCGCCAACAATTCCTCCTCCGACGGCAAGCACCACGACAGTTCCCACAAGGGCGAGTGCATTTACAGCCACCCAGGCCACGTCGTCGATTAGAACCGGCCTATCCCCGAGGGACACCTCCCTCGCGAGGCTGCCCGACTGCGAGAGGAGGCAAGGTACCGAATCGTCGGGGGCGCCTCTCGATCGCGGTACCAAAGCAACAAGCGAGCCCCGACCAATAGGAGCCCGAGCTCGGACCCGATGGCGACGTCGAGGCGATTGCCAGTAACGACGCCAGCGGATGAAGCCGATAAGTGCCGCCGGGAAGGAACAAGGGCCAGCCGGATAAGAGGCCTCCGTCGACTGCACAAAGCCGCGACCAATGCCTCGCGGCGGCGTCCTCGCCCGGGCACCAACGATCTTCACAAAGAAGAACAGAAGGCCGAAGCAGGACGCGACTGCGATCGCCAGAACCCATGCCTCAGGCGCCGAGGCTCCGCGCAGATCGCGGCGATAAGCACGCTGGCAGGGGCAGCGATTGCGAAGTCGCGAACGCTGAAGGCGACGCACCCGACGGCCGAGGAAGCCAGCAGCCACCGGCCCGGAAAAGGTCGGCGGCGCAGTGCGACGACTCCGAACGTCAGGCCAGGTCGCCTGCGCGGCAAGGGCCGGGACATCGGTCATGAACAAGGTCGAAAACCCCAGATAGCCAGGGAAAAGGAGCAGCAGCGACGTGGCGACGGCGGCCCGCAATCGCGGCAGGAACTGGCGCGCCAACGCGTAGAAGCTGACCGCGCAGCCGGTGGCAAACACCACGCCGAAGGCCGTGAATGCCCACGGCTGCCCTCCCGCGAGCCATAGGAGCGGCTGCGCGAGCACGATCTGGCCGACGATGAGCGCCGTCACGCCGTGGAGCGCAAGAACCCCCGGTTCCCGCGAGCTCCTGCGAAATGCGTCGATACACCCAGTCGATCGTTGCGTGGGATGTCCGCGCCACCCGCGACAAGGCTCAAAAGGAATGGCAGCGCAACCCCTAGCGCTAGCAAGCCTGCGACAGGCAAGGCCTCCCGCCTGAGCGTTCGCCGATCGGTCGGCGATCGTTGCGCGCGAGGCGTACGGTTGGCTCAGGGCAAATCATGGACGGATCAGCCGGACCTCAGCTGGGGCGCCGTGCGACTGAAGCAGCGACGCGGGCAAACCGTACGTGATAGAGGCGGCGTGTCGGTCCTCATCATAGGGGTCGCTCCATAGCCGCCTGGTTCTAAAGTCTACGAGACCGATCCGCCCGCTCGGACGGTGCCTGCACAGAGGACGAGATGCCTGGCCGCGACAACATCTACGTTACGCAGCCGCTTATGCCCCCGCTTCAGGAGTTCCTTCCCGTACCTCGACGAAGATTTGGGCGACCAAGTGGCTAACCAATGGAGGGCCATTTCACCAGGAACTAGAGGAGGCCCTCGCGAACTACCTCGGCGTCGAGCACCTTGCGCTATTCGCCAACGGCACGATCGCCCTCGTGACGGCGCTCCAGACTCTGCGAATCACCGGTGAGGTCATCACCACTCCGTACTCCTTCGTGGCCACGGCCCATGCGCTGCTGTGGAACGGCATCACTCCGGTCTTCGCGGACGTCGAACCCGGGACCTGCAACCTGGATCCGGAGAAGATCGAGCAGGCGATCACGCCGCGGACCACGGCCATCGTCCCCGTGCACTGCTACGGCGTTCCGTGCGATGTCGAACGTATCCAGGCCATTGCTGACACGTACGGCTTGAAGGTGATCTACGACGGGGCCCATGCCTTCGGGGTCACCTACAAAGGCCAGAGCGTGTTTCGGCACGGCGACCTGTCGATGCTGAGCTTCCATGCAACGAAGGTCTTCAACACCTTCGAAGGCGGCGCCCTGGTGTGTCCGGACGCCAAGACGAAGCAGCGCGTCGACTTCCTCAAGAACTTCGGCCACTCGGGTGAGGTGACCGTCGTCGCTCCGGGTATCAACGGGAAGATGAACGAGATCCAGGCGGCCTTCGGGCTTCTGCAGCTCAAGCACGTCGATCAGGCGATCCAGCGACGACGTGCCATCGACCTGCTGTACCGGGAACGGCTCGCAGGTGTTCCCGGGATCTCTCTGCTCCCGGAGCGGCAGGACACGGTGAGCAACTACGCCTACTTCCCGATCTTCGTGGACGAGAACTACCACCTGACCCGCGATGCACTGAACGAACTCCTTCGGGACCACGGGATCTTCGGCCGGCGCTATTTCTACCCACTCATTACGGAGTTCCCGATGTACCGCGGCCTCCCTTCGGCCCGCCCGGCTAACCTTCCCCGGGCGATGGAGGCCTCGCGTCGGGTGCTTTGCCTGCCCATCTACCCCGACCTCGATCGAGCCACCGTCGATCGAATCAGCGGGATCATCGCCGGCACATGACCGGGCAGCCTTCCTCCGAACCGCGACAGGCCACCCGCGCCGGACCGCCATCATGCAGCCGTACTTCATGCCGTACCTCGCTTATTGGCAGCTCATTGCAGCAGTGGACGTATTCGTCGTCTACGACACCATCAAGTACACGAAGAAGGGCTGGATCAACCGCAACCGGCTCCTGCGCAATGCGCGCCCGCCGTGTTCTCTCTGCCGCTCCGCGCCGCGTCGGACGACCTCGACATCCGCGACCGGGAGATCGCGCCGGAGTTCCACGGCGAGACCTTGCTGGCCCAGGTACGAGGCGCCTACCTGCGGGCGCCCGAGTTCGCGCCCACGTTCACGCTGCTCGAGCGGATCGTGAGGACGGACGAGCGGAACCTATTCGTGTTCATCGAGCGCTCGATCCGGCTGACGTGCGAGCACCTGGCCATCGGCACGGAAATCCGACGCTCCTCGGACTTCCGGGTCGGACCGCGACCTGCGGGGCCAGGATCGGGTGCTGGCGATCTGCGAGGCCGTGGGCACGGACGTGTACGTGAACGCGATCGGCGGCGTGGAGCTGTACTCGAGAGAGGCGTTAGCCGCGCGGGGGATCGACCTGCGGTTCCTTCGGTCCCGGCCGCGGGAGTACGCGCAGCTGGGTGCGCCGTTCGTCCCGAACCTGTCGATCTTGGATGTGCTGATGTTCAACCCTCTGACTGCGGTCAAGGAATCGATCGTGGCTGGATATGACCTCATCTGACTCGCGTCCCAAGCACCGCGTTTTGGTCTTCCCTGCGGGCTCCGAAATCGGGCTCGAGATCTTCGGGTCGCTGCGGTACAGCCACCACGTCGAGCTGTTCGGCGCGTCCGGCAAGAGCGACCACGCGTCGTTCATCTACGAACCGGGGCGGTACGTGGAAGACTCGGCGCTGTACGTGGACCGGCCGGACTTCATCGACCGGTTCAACACGCTGCTTCGTGACCTCGCCATCGAGTTTGTCTACCCGACCCACGACACCATCGCTGCTTACCTGGCCGAGCACCAGTCAGAGCTAGCGGCGACCGTCGTTACCTCCTGTGCCGAGACGAACCGAATCGCGCGCTCCAAGAGCGAGACCTACAGGGTCTTCAGCGCCTTCGGCTTCTGTCCCGGGGTGTTTGCCGCCCCCTTCCGCGACCTACCCTACCCGGTGTTCCTCAAGCCGGACGACAGCCAGGGGGGCAAAGGAGCGTTCAGAGCGGACGACGACCGTGAGCTTGCGTTCCACCTCCGCAGGTCCCCCGCGCTGCTGGTGACTGAGTTCCTGCCCGGCGAGGAGCTCAGCGTTGACTGCTTCACGGATTTCACCGGCGCGTTGCGCTTCATCGGACCGAGGACTCGCGAGCGCGTGCAGGCCGGCATCTCGTTCCGCTCGACCGCCGTGAAGGTGCGTGGTGATCTACGGAGCATCGCCCAAACCATCAACGAGACGGTGTCGCTTAACGGTGCCTGGTTCTTCCAGGTCAAGCAGGACGCGGCTGGGCGCTACAAGCTGCTCGAGTTCGCACCTCGGCAGTCCAGCACCATGGGGCTGTACCGGCACGCAGGCGTCAACTTCGCCCTTCTAAGCCTCTTCAACGCCCAGAGGATCGCGGTCCAGATCCTGCAGAACCGATACCCGCTCCAGCTCGACCGATGCCTTCGCAACCGCTTCAAGGCCGAGCTGGCGTACCGGCGGGTGTACGTGGACCTGGACGAGACCGTGGTTGCGGCGACTACGTGCATGACCACGTGATGGCCTTCCTCTACCAATGCCGAAACCGGTGGCGTCGCGATCGTGCTGCTCACGAAGCATCGGCATGATGTCACGGAGACTCTCGACCGGAATGGCATCTCCGCCAACCTGTTCGAGGAGATCATCCAACTGTCGGGTGAGCAACGAAAGGCGGACTTCATCGACCCGGATGAGGCGATCTTCATCGACAACCACTGGCCGGATCGCTGGGACGTGCACGAGCGCCTTGGTATCCCCGTGTTCGATGTCGACGCCGTCGAATGCCTGCTAACGTAGATGGGGCCCGGGTGGTGCCGGCAGCGGGGGCGTGCAGCCTGCGGCTCGCGACCCAACGGGTGGAGCGAGGCCGCCGTGTTCAGGTGGGTGAAGCTGGGCCAGCTCTTCGATCCCGCGGAGCCGGGGGACGGCGCATGGATCCGTGAGTTCGCGCAGTCACCCTCCACGGTCACCTTCGAAGACCACATCCGCGTCTACTTCTGCGCTCGACCCGCCCCCGACATGAACGGGCAGTACCGTCCTCACGTTACCTACCTCGAGCTGGACCGGGAAGACCTCACGCACGTGCGACGGGTCTGCGATCGACCCGTGCTGGATCTCGGCGGGCCGGGAACGTTCGACGAGTTTGGCACGTACCCGGTCTCGGTGATCCAGCACGGGACGAGATCCGTGCCTACTACGCCGGGATGGACGCGCGTGCGAATCAGTTCCTATTCAACGCTGCGATTGGCGTGGCCATCAGCCGCGACGACGGCGAGACGTTCCAGCGCCTCGGCAACGGACCCGTGCTCTCCTACAGCCCGGACGAGCCGTTCGTGCTCGGGAGCCCACGGATCCGACGTTTCGAGGCCGAGTGGTATCTGTGGTACGTCGCCGGCAAGACGTGGCTGAGGACCGGACAGCAGACCCGAGCCCGTGTACAAGATCCGGATGGCATTCCCCAGACGGCATCGATTGGGTCAAGCGCGACCGGACCTGATGCCGGACCGGCTCGGTCCGCACGAATGCCAGGCTGGCCCGGACGTCACCTTCCGCAACGGCCGGTACCACATGTTCTACTCGTACCGGTGACAGCCTCGACTACAGAGTGGCCCGGGAGGGGCTATCGGATCGGCTACGCCTCGATCCGAGGACCTGGTCGACATGGCACCGAGACGACGAGCTCGCCGGGATCGCGCCCGTCGGCGCCCGGATGGGACTCCGAGATGGTCAGCTATCCGCATGTGTTCGTGCTGGACGGCGAGACCTACATGCTGTACCAGGGCAACGAGATGGGCCGCACTGGCTTCGGCCTGGCGCGACTCGAGGCGATCCGGCTGAGTGGAGGCGACCGTGAAGTGGCGAAACTCGGCAAGATCTTCGATCCGACCGACACGGTTCGCCTGCCGAACGCCTGGAGTTTGCCCAATCTCCGCAGGCGATGGTCCTCGACGACTGCGTCCGGATGTACTTTTCCACGCGCGACGAGACGCGACCGGTAAATACCTGAGCCACGTGGCCTTCGTTGACTTCGACGCGACTATGAACCGAATCTCGCACGTGTCGACGCGGCCGGTGATCGCGCTCGGGGAACTCGGCTGTTTCGACGAGCACGGGATCTTTCCGATTCAACGTCCTTCGAGACGGCGATCGCATCCTCGCCTACACGACCGGCTGGAGTCGGAGGGTGTCCGTCTCGGCCGACGCTCGATCGGTCTCGCGATCAGCCCCGATCGATGGTCTAACCTTCGAGAGGCACGGCACCGGGCCGGTCCTGACCGCGTCACTCCATGAGCCGTTCCTCGTCGGCGACGCATTCGTGCGCACGCTTCGGTGACTGCGTATCACATGTGGTACATCTTCGGCACCAAGTGGAACCGATTCATCCGAGGCGGAACCGCCGACGCGTCTACAAGATCGCCCACGCGACTTCCGCAGACGGAATCGACTGGGACCGGGACGGGCGGCCAATCATCGCCGACCGGCTCGACACCGACGAGTGCCAGGCGCTGCCGACGGTGAGTCGCACGGCGCCATACCACATGTACTTCTGCTACCGGCAGCCACGGTTTCAGGAAGGACAGCGATCGCGCCTATCGGATCGGCTATGCCTCTCTCCGACGACTTGATCCACTGGGAGCGCGACGACGCATCGTGCCGGGATCGACGTCTCGGACAGACGGCTGGGATTCCCAGATGCAGTGCTATCCGCACGTCTTCCAGTGCGACGGGATCGACGTCTACATCCTCTACAACGGTAACGAATTCGGCCGCGCGGCTTCGGCCTTGCGCTGCTGGCGGCCTATTGAACGCGTTGCCAAGTGACGAGCGCACGGCCTGGACTGGAGGGACAGAGGGAAGAAGCCATGGCTAGCGCCAGGAACTACAACCACGAGCTCGAGATTCCGGCAATCGCCGGGGGCGAGAAGTACGCGTACGCCTTCGACCTCGACGTGATGCACCCGTTCATGATGCGGTCGTTCGAGCCGTTCTTCCGGCAAGGCAACTTGCTCGAGCTCGGGTGTCCTTCAAAGGCGATTTCACCGGAAGCGCCTCCTGCCGCTACTTCGACGACATCACCTGCGTGGAGGCTTCGAACGATGCGCTGGTCGAGGAGGCAAGGCCGACGCTGGGCGGCCGCGTGAAGATCGTCAACGCCCTGTTCGAGGACGTGGACTTGCCCAAGCGATACAGCAACGTCGTCCTGACCCACGTCCTCGAGCACCTCGATGATCCGGTGCGGGTGCTCCGACGCGTCAACGACGAATGGCTCGCCGAGAGCGGGACGCCTGTTGCTGGCGGTCCCGAACGCGAACGCACCCTCCCGGCAGATCGCGGCGTCACGATGGGACTGATCTCCCACAACGCTGCCGTCACGCCGGCCGAGGCGGAGCACGGGCATCGGTGCACGTACGCGCTGGACACGCTCGAGGCGGACGTTGTCGCGTCGCGGCCTCCACGTGGCCCATCGGTCGGGGATCTTCTTCAAGGCGCTGGCGAACTTCCAGTGGGATCGCCTGCTGCAGACCGACATCATCTCCGACGGAGTATCTCGAGGGCTGCTTCAAGCTGGGGCAGAAGTACCCGGACCTGTGCTCCAGCATCTTCCTCGTCTGCGAGCGAGGGTCCCCGGGGTGAAGGTCTCGATCGTCGTCCCCGTCTACCAGAACGAAGGGTCCATCACGGAGACTCACAATCAGATTCAGGCGACGTTCGAGCGCGTCCTGCCGCAGCACGAGTATGAGCTGGTGATGGTGGACGACGGTTCGAAGGACGGCTCGTGGGGCGAGATCCTGGCTCTGCAGGCCCGCGACCCCCGAGTCAAGGCGATCACCTTCACCCGGAACTTCGGCCAGATGGCCGCGATGCTGGCGGGCTTCAAGGCCGCGACCGGCGACGCCGTGATCAACATCTCAGCGGACCTTCAGGACCCGGTCGAGCTGATCCCACAGATGGTGAGCAAGTGGGAGAGCGGTTCCGAATTGGTCATCTGTTTCCGTGCCAGCCGTTCCGATCCCCCGTTCGCCCGGTTGACCTCGCGCCTCGCGTACGGCGTTCTGCGATGGCGGTGCCCCAGATCCCTCCGCGGCGGTTTCGACGTCGCGCTGATGGACCGGGTGGTTATGGACTCGTTCAACGCCATTGACGTCCGCCACCGATTCTTCCAGGGCGACCTGCTGTGGGGTGGGTACAGAGCGAGCTTCATTCCGTATGAGCGCCGGGAGCGCATGGTCGGCCGGTCGCAGTACAACTTCGGGATGCGACTCAAGAACTTCATCGACGCGGTCTTGGACGCCTCCTATCTGCCAATTCGGTTCATCACCGTTCTGGGGGCGATCACGGCTGGACTCGGGTTCTTCTGGGCGGTATCGATCGTCATCAGTTGGATGGCCGGCGACACGCCCTTCACCGGGTGGGCGCCACTGATGGTCGCCATCCTCGTCGTCGGCGGCCTGATCATGCTGATGCTCGGGGTGATCGGAGAGTACGTGTGGCGGATCAACGAGGAGGTCCGGAAGCGGCCCCATTACGTGGTACGGGAGAAGCGGCTTTAGCCTCCCAGCTTCATGCCTGGCGGAGCCTGAGCACGGACCGCCCAGGTGCGAGGAGCCGACGCGGCTTCCTCGGCGCCGCAGGTCCCGCCCATCCTGCTAGTTTCGATCGTCGGGTCTGACGGTGGGCTTGCGGCGAGGTCTATCGAATTGGCTGCCGGGACGATTGCCGCGGAAGCTGAAGTACCTGTGGCCCAGGTAGCTACAGACGACGACAAGCCCCGTGAAGAAGGCCTGGATGACGTAGATGCTGAAGGGCAGAGCCGTGAGCGCGACAGGAAGCGGCGCCAGAAGTTCGCGACAAGCGTTGCTAGGTAGACGAGCGAGAAGCGTGGGAGCTCCCGGATCACCGAGTCCCGGCTCCGGAACACGACGTACCGGTATCCGATGTACGCGTTGAGCACCACGATCGGCCACGCGAGGACGAGCACCACCGTGTATGGAAGGAAGTCGCCCAACAGGTATTGCAGGAGCGCCCAGACGCCGTACCCGATAGGGTGTTCCAGCCCCCAAACACCAGGTAGAGCAAAGGCTCCGGGTGGCGGAGGTAGAACCTGACGAGTCGGCCAAGTACGGCATGGTGGTTTAGAGCCTCGAGATGCTCGTCGAAGCTCCTCGGTCTTCGAGAAGCCGTCGGGTTCACTCGCCCATGCTACGCGCCAACTTACGACTCGATTACAACTGACGAATTTTCCATGGCCCGCCGGGATGATCCGAACGGCGCCACATCAGGGGAGGCAAGAGGTGCGCCGACATACGTCGGACCGCCGGCCGATGCCTCCCTTTCGAGCCTCGATAAGGCTGTTCTCTGTCACGAGCAACGTGATCGCGTCGACCGGGCGCCACTTCGCCCTGGTCGATAGAGCTGCGACCTGGGCGCGAACGGGACGGCGCGAGCCCCGCCCGTCTCGAGGCGCTCGGTCGTGGGACCGCCGCCGAGGCGAGGGTGGCATCAGCAAATCCGCTGCTAGGAATGGTGCGCTACGCCTGTCAGGGGAAGGCGACTGCCCGGGCCTGTCGGCTCACGAGTCCGGCTCGCTCCAACACGGCGATCCATCGTGGCGGTCGGGATGCCGGACGCAGGAGAGCAGTGTCGCGAACATGTAGATCAGAAGCCGTGGCGACGCAACCACACTGAGAATGACCGCTGCGGGCCAGCCCCACCGAGTCGGCGCCAGTCGGAGGACGACGACGATCCCTGCCATCACGAGGGCGCCCCATAGCAACGGAGAAGCGGCATAAGGCGAGACGTTCCGGACCTCGCCAACCTGTTTCAACGCATGTTCGTGAGAAGTCCAGGGTCGCCTGCGGTGCGAGGACCAGCTGAAGGATTGCAAGTCCGGCCAAACAACGCAGCGAACAGGCCTAGCCTTCGCCACTCGCGCCGACCGATCCACAAGAGTGCGATGAGCCCGGGGAACAGCTTGATGTTCGCGGCAAGCGCGATCGACCATGGGGCGCCGATTGCCGTGAACAGCGTGAGCGGGATCTGCGCCTGTCCGATCGCGACGCACCAGGCGAGTGGGAGCCCAAGCATGCCGAGCGCCAGCCATGTCTCCCGGCGCCGAGGTCCGATCCACCAGATCGTCAGGACAAGGCTCGCGATGACGACGCCTTCCCAGGCCGCGGCCGCGGTGTCCCACGGGAGGAGCGCCAGCGGCCGGAACAGGATCGCGAAGAGCGGCGGGTACAGGTATCCGAGTGGGGGCCGGGACGCTCTGGTCGGGTGGATACAGCGGAAGCCCGGCGTTGAGGCGAGCCCCTGCCCCGTAGTAGGCGTGGACGTCGACGAGCGGGTCGGTCGTCACATGGAGCCAGAACACGTAGGTGCCGGCGAGGGCCCCGACGACCGCGAGCGCGAACAAAGCGAGTGAGGGCCGAGCGCCTGTGCCGGCGAGCAGGGACTGCCGAGGGCGTCGCATTCGGTTGTGCGGGCAAGGCTCAGCCACGGCACATCGTACTGTCGGCTGCGGTCACCTAGGGGGTAGATCAGCCCGCCGCGACCGCCTCGAGCACCGGCCGCCGGATCGCCGCCGCCCCCTCGTCGTAGAGGTCCTCGATCGACCGGACCATCAGCTCCAGGCAGAAGCGCTCGTGGACCAGGTCGTGGCCGCGCGCGGCCGAGCATGTCGGCGAGCGGGTGGTCCACGAGGAGCCGCGTGATCGCGGCCGCCAGCGCCTCGGGATCGTGGGGCGGCACGAGGAGGCCGGTGCGCCCGTCCTCGACCATCTCCGGGATGCCGCCGACGTTGGAGGCGACGACCGGCCGCGAGAGCGCCATCGCCTCGAGGATCGTGAGGCCCTGCGCCTCGCGGTAGGAGGGCAGCACCGCGACGTCGAGCGCGGCCGTCACCGCCGGGACGTCGTCGCGGCGGCCGGTGAAGATCACCCGCGAGCCGATCCCGAGCTCCGCCGACCTGGTGCTCGAGCGCCTCGCGCCGGCTGCCCTCGCCGACGATCAGCAGGTACGCGTCCGGGACGCTCGCGAGGACGCGGGGCCACGCGTCGATCAGCGTCGGGTGGCCCTTCTCCGGCTCCAGGCGCCCGACGACGCCCACGATCTGGGCGCCGGGCGCCATGCCCGTAGTCCTCGACGAGCGTGCAGCAGGCCTCGGTCCGGTCGTAGCGGGCAAGGTCCACGCCGTTGTGGATCAGCGAGACGGGCACGCTGCTCGGCCGCTCCTCGGCGATCTTGTGGACGATCGCCCGGCTGACGGCGACGAGGTGGTTCATCCGCGGCGTGAGGTGGCGCAGGACCTCGCGGTCCTCGGCAGCCCGGATCCGGCTGGAGTGGACGGTCCCGATCACCCACGGCCGGCGGTGGCCGGCCTCGCCCAGGGCGATCGCCGCCCGCGTCCCGACCAGCTCGGCCCGGTACATGTGGTTGTGCACGATCTCGGCGTCCGACGTCGGACAGGTGGGCGACGAGCGCGCCGACCGCGATCGCGTCGTCCGGCTCGTCGAAGACCGTGACCGGGATCCCCAGGCTCCGAATCGCCCGGACGGCGCTGCCCGGCGAGAGCGAGACCACGCTGGGCTCGTAGCGGGTGCGGTCCATCCGCGAGAGCAGCGAGTAGACGTGCTCCTGGGCGCCG
The DNA here is from genome assembly GCA_963809215.1 of uncultured Chloroflexia bacterium. Classification (GTDB taxonomy): domain Bacteria; phylum Chloroflexota; class Limnocylindria; order Limnocylindrales; family CSP1-4; genus CTSoil-043. The sequence continues at coordinate 2,949,720 of CAWEIJ010000002.1, read as the reverse complement.
CCGTTCGTGCCGGTGGCCATGACCTCCACCACGCGCAGCGGCCGGCCGCCCGGCACGGGGGGCCGCGGGGGCAGGTCGACGCAGGGTTCGTCGGGAAGCGGGGCGCCCATGTCAGGGAGTGTTACGGACGACGAGCAGGCGCTGGATCGGCACGTCCGTGGCGCCCCACCCGTACTTGTAGGGCTCGTCGCCGCGCAGGAAGTCGAAGCCGCGACCGGCCGGCCTGCAGCGCCATCTCGATCGAGCGGGCGACCAGGAGCACGCCCGGCGACAGGTCGCGCGCGTCCGGGTCCACGCCGGCGTTGTAGAAGTAGAGCGTCTCGCCGTCGTCGAACCAGACGCCGGCCGCGATCCGCCGGCCCGCCGACGGTCAGGAACTGCAGCTCGAGGAGGCCGTCCGGGCCGCAGTGCTCGAACAGGCCGCGGAAGAAGGCGCGGCTCTGGGCGCCGCCGGGCGTCGGCGGGAAGAGCCCGTTCGCGCCCCACTTGCGCTGGTGCAGGTCCACGAACTCGTCGAGGTCGGCCGATCGGGTCGGTCGATCGCTCCAGGCGCACCTCGCCGGCGGCCTCCGCGCGCCGGATCTTGCGCCGGACCTCGTGGCGCTCCTTCTTGCCGAGCGTGCCGAGGTAGCCCTCGAAGTCCGAGGCCGGGCGCGAGGTCGAGGACCGGGCAGACCTCCTCGCGTTCGCGGACCACCGTCCAGCCGTCCGAGGCGAGGTGCGCCCCGAACGCCGTTGCCAGCTCGTCGGCCGCCGGGTCGCCGCAGCGCAGCCGTCGCAGGTCGATCGACGTCCCAGGGTTCGGGGTGCTCGTCGCCCGCGGTCGCGTCGGAGGCGAGGGCATCCGCGACCGCGCGGGCGACCGCCGGCAGGTCCGCCGGCCGGGCGAGCACCGTCGCGTAGTCGGCGTGGTAGCTGGCCCCGAAGAAGACGGCCTTGCGGTCCGGCGCGACGGGCGTCAGCGGGGCGGCGTGCCCCGCCCCGCGCATCCGCGTGCGGAGGATCGCGTCGTCCGGCTCCACCTCGTGGCGGTGCATGAGCGGGACGATCGCGATCGGGCGCTGCGTCGTCAGGGGCCGCGTCGTCCACGACGACCAGGGTCTGGTCGTGGGCGTTCGCGCCGTACGCGTCCCACCACGCTCGCTGGAAGCCCCAGCGCGAGAACGGGGTCGCCCAGGGCGTCGCGTCCGCCAGCGCGTCCCAGGTCGCCGGCGCGATCGTCGTCGAACGGCCGGTGGACGGCACGGAGCGGGTCGCTGAGGACGTTCGATGCGTCGCTGCGCCCGGCACCGGCTCGGCGGGCGCGCCGGGACACGGAGGGTCGAGGTCCGGGGTGGTTGCGGCGGTCACGACCGCGAGGATAGCACCGGTGGTTGCGGAGTCATCGACCGAGCCTCGCCTGGCACGTGGCGCTCGCGGAGCGAGCCCGTGGCACCGGGCCGAGGAGGCCGCGGCGAACACCACTGGTACAGGGCGTCGATCGGCAGCCACGTCACGAGCGGGATCGCGAGCTGCCCACCACTGCCGTCGCTGCAGGAGGAGCGCGACGGGCAGGAGCAGGAGCATCGGCGTAGTGGTCCCAGACGAGCGGGCTCAGGACCTGCGACGCGACGACTCCGACGATGAGACCGGTGGCGGCGTCGCGGCGAAGCCAGGCGAACGCCGTGATCGCGAGCGTCGCGGCTACGGCAGCCCACTGGAGCACGGTCGCGACCTCAACGCTCGCACCGGCTCGCTACGCGATTGCCCCGAGGGTCAGGTTCTGCGGCGTCGTCAGCGGCTTGCTCACCCGACCGCAGCAGAGCCGCGTAGTCCGCCCAGGTCGCGACTCCCGTGACGACGCGACGCGACGAGCGCCGCGACCACCGCAAGCGCGAGGCCGACGACGACCGCGCGCCATCGGCGCGTCGCGACCATCCACCCGAAGAGGAGCGCGGGCTGGAGCTTCGTCAGCGCTCCGGCGGCCACCGCAGACCCAGTGGGACGGGCCGGTCGACCCAGCGCCACGCGATTGCGAAGAACAGGTAGAGGAGCGGCCCGACCTGGCCGAGCTTCACCGCGTAGAGAAACGGCCAGGCTGAGCGCGGCGAGAAGCACGATCGCCCACCGGACGCTGGCCCGTACCGGCAGGATGGCGGTCCCGGCGAGGAAGGCCGCTACGAGCGTCGCCGAGCCACGCCCACGTGCCGAGCGAGCCCGGCAGGAGCGTGAACGGCACGACCGCGAGAGCGAACGGCGGCGGGTAGAGGTAGACCGCGAAGCCGCCGGCGACGTCGACGATCGGGTCGTAGAGCGGGCCGCCGTCCAGACAGGGCCGCGTGCCGCGTGACGTACGCCTGATAGTCGTAGCCGAGCGTGCTGCCGGCGGCAGCAAGGACCGCGCCAACCGTGGCGATGGGCACGACGATCGCGAGGAGCGGCAGGGCGGCGCGCGCCGCGAGGCGCAGATCCACGGGCGCCGTCTTGCCGCATCACCGCAGGCGCGCCGATGTGCCCGACGGCCCGCCGGATCGTGCCGTGCGTGACGAATCGCAGGCCGAGGAATTCGCGGCGGTCACGGCCGGACGATATCACCGGGGGCAGTGGACTCACGTCTCGATCGCGCTTCGACCGCCCAGGGATCACGCCTGAGGGTACGACAAGACCAGATCCTGAACGGACCACCACCTGAAATCACCATAGAATGGAACGACGATGCACCTCGGCCAACTCCGACGACGAGATCAGGGCGCCCGTTCGCGCCACACCGCCCGTTGGAACCTTCTTGCGGCGGCGGCGATCTCGGCCGTGATCCTGATCTGGCCCGCCCGGGACCTCGTCGCGATTGCCCAAGGCGCCAAGATGGATTCGCCGCCCGGCGGCGACTTTGCGCTTTACCGCGACGCCGCCTCTCGGTGGCTCAGCGGCCACGGGTTCTACGAAAGCTGGCAGCTCACCGGTCACTACGCCATCTGGAGCGGAGCCTCGCCGATCCTTTACCCACCCGTCGCACTCCTGCTCTTCATCCCGTTTACCTTCCTACCCGCCTGTTCTCTGGTGGGCGCTTCCGGCCGCGATGATCGCGTGGAGCCTCTGGCGGCTTCGACCTACGACATGGACATGGCCATTCATTGCGCTGTGGGCAGCCTGGCCTCCAACGCTCGTGACGGTGATCCACGGGAATCCGGTCATGTGGGTGCTGGCGGCAGCCGCGGTCGGGAGCGTGGTTGCTGGACCTGCCGTGTTGGTGCTCATCAAGCCGACCCTTGGTCCGTTTGCGCTCATTGGCGCGAACCGACGCGCTTGGTGGTTGGCGCTCGGGGGTTTCGTGGCTGTCAGTCTTCCGTTCGGATTGATGTGGTTCGACTGGATCCGAGCTGTTGGGAACAGCGACGGTTCGCTGGCCTACTCGATCCAGGAGATCCCGGTCGTCGCACTTCCTCTCATAGCCCTTGCCGGTCGTCCTGCAAGGAGGCGCTCGGAGGGACGTGCCGGACTCGACCCTTCTCCGCCCGGAGAAGGCTCCACCACGACCCAGGCGCAGGATGGCTCGAGCGAAGACGTTGTTCCTCTCCGCGGGCTGCCATAGGGGGACGTCTGCGAAACAAAGTCAGGGACGTGTGATGGCGGGCGCGCCGACATTGCCAGTGCTGGACCGTGCTCGGGCAACCCAGGCGACCAGCGGAACGGAGACCAATGGCGCGTCCCGGATCGAGTACCAGGGGACCGCATCGGGTCCACGGCCATTGAGAAGGACGTGGCCGTAGTCCATCCACATCGGCAGGAGGGCCAACGACACGAGGGCTAACGCAGCGCCGATGATCCACCAGCCACGGCTACGGGCGCCGAGGAGCGCGAACGGCCCGAGTGATGGCTTGAGGAGGACGAGCGCGAACGCTGGTCGCCAGAGCGTCCCCAGCGCTGCGAACATCGCGATCCAGAGACCAGGATTGCCGGACGCGATGATCTCCACCGACCAGAACGTCGAGAGGCAGAGCCCAATCACCGGCCACGCCCAGATCCTTGGCCGGTGGCGCCATACGATCCCGGCGATCACGCAGATCGGGATGCCCCACCACAACAGGTCGGGCAGGTATGCAGCGGGGACGAGCCAGGCGAGAGCCGTCGGTGGGTACAGCACGTGCCCCTGGGTGATCACGTAGGGTCCGGCCACCTGTTCCGGGTAGTACCAGAATCCGCCACCGACCCAGCGCAAGGCCGCTTCCTTGTAGATGCCGCGGTCCACGCCCACGACGCTGCCTTGTCCGACGGAAAGCACGACCCAGAGGCGCCAGGCGAAGGCGATGGCCGTAAAGGCAGCGAACATCGCGAGCCCAATCCGGACGGGATCCTCCCAGCGACCCAGGCGCGGTATTGTGTTCGTCGGCGGGACCATCTGGTTCGGTGTGCTACAGATCGTCTCAGTCGACCACGAAGTCCGGGCTGTTCAGGGCGCCGGATGCTTGGCGGTCGAGACCACGATGCGACGACGGCGCTCTCCAGCGCGCACCAGTGAGCGCTCGAACGGGAATCCTGGGCTGATCTCCGCGTTCGTTACGTGTCTGCACGTTCAGGCAGCCGCGGAACCCGACGATGGATCGTGCGGGTCCGGAGCAGATCCCACGCAACCCTGAGCGCGAGGCCCGGCCCTGGATGCATCCGCGAGCCGCGCCTGTCCGACCAGCGGATCGGCACGATCGCGATCCGGTAGCCGCGCCGGCGGGCGAGGTAGATCACCTCCACGTCGAACACGATGCTCGTGATCGCCTGGCGTCGAACAGGTCGTGGGCCGCCTCGCCGGTGAAGCCCTTGAACCCGCACTGCGTGTCCTTGACAGGGCCGACCGCCCAGGCCGAGGCGAGGAGGTGGAACGCCCGGCCCAGCGAGCGGCGGTAGCGCTGGCTGGCTCGCTCGCATGTCGGAGCCGTCGGGCTGGATGCGGCTGCCCAGAGCGACGTCGTGGTCCGCGAGCGCCGCGACCAGCAACGGGATCTGGTCCGGCGGTGTCGCCATGTCCGCGTCCGCGAAGACCACCAGGTCGGTGTCCGCGGCGAGCATCCCGGCCCGGACCGCGGCGCCCTTCCCGCCGTGGGGCACGGACAGCAGGGCCAAGTGAGGATGGCCGGCGCTCCTGCGAGAGCCACCGCCTCCGGCCGCGCACGCACGAGAGCCGCCGTGCCGTCCGTGCTGCCGTCGTCGACGACCAGGACTCGGACGTCGGGCGGCAGCGCGGCCGCGCCGGGCGCCCCATCGCGGCCGCGCTCGCCGTGCCGACCCAGGTAGCCGAACAGCTCGTCGAGGGCCGGCCCGAGTCGCGCTTCCTCGTCGTACGCGGGCAGAACGATCGTGAGCGAACGGGGAGTCATCGCGTCAGTCTACGAGGCCGGCGGCGGCCGTCGGCGCTTCCAGGCAGCCCATGGCGCCGCCGCGGGTCCGACCGGCATAGGCGACGGCGGGCAGGAGGACGAGCGGTAATCCAAGGATCGAGTACAGGACGCCGCCGGGTGCGTGCACGACGACGCTGAACCAATCGAGCCACATCCGGCCGAATGGGATTGATATCGCTCCGACGACCGCGACTGCAATCCAGAAGACACGTCGGCGCGCCCCGAGAAGAGCCAGGGGTGCGAATGACGGCTTGAGCGCGATCAGCGCCCAACCCCAGCCCGAACGCAGGCCGAGCGCCACAAATGCGGCGACCCAGAGATCGGTGTTTCCGACGATGAGCATGCCCGAAGTCCTCGGCCACGCGATGCAGGCGGCCAGGATGGGCCAGGTCCATCGCTCCGGCCGCCACGCGAAGACGAGGGTGATCACGATGGCGATGGGGATCGCATACCACACGATCGATGGAAGCCAGATGAACGGCACGAAGAGGAGCAGCGCGATCGGAGGGTGCAGGAACGTGTCCGGCTGGTAGTCGAACGGTGCGGCTACGTCATTGGCGAGATACGGCGTGCCCGTGTCGAGCCAGCGCACCGTGGCGGCCACGTAGTGGGCGCGATCCCAATCCAGGTTTGTCCGCCCATAGGGGCCGAGGAGCGCCCACAGGAAGATGATCAGCGCCGCCCCAAGGAATCCCACCGCTAACGGGCCGAGCCAACGGGATGCTCGGTATCGCCCGGCGATCCTGGCGATCTGTCCGCGCTGCCGACGGGGCCAGCTGCTCATTGCGACACGACGTCGCGTCCAGGGTTGTCTGACCCGGTCGCAAGCAATGCCACTGCCGGCGTCGGCCACGCCGCCGCGGGCACGAGCACGGTCATGGCGAGCACGAGACCGACCCACGCGGGGAAGGCGAGCACGAGGGCGACGGGCGCCGTGAGCGCGAGGGCGAGCGTCGCTCGGGTCGAGGCTCGACCCATGGCCGGAGCCGTGACCGGCAGCAGACCGGCCCCGTAGATCAGCGTGTATGGCGCCAGGAGGAGCCCGAGGCATATCGCCGCGATGAGTCCGGGCCAGTAACCGCGTCGAAGAGCCATGGCAAACGCCGCGGTGGCCGCGACCGCGCAGGGAATCGAGACGATCGGAGGCAGTGACCAGAGCGCCAGGTTGATTACGTCGCCGCTATTGAGGTAGGCGGGCGCCCGGAGCGCATCGACCCAGGCCGTGTACGCAGCCGGTCCCGTGAGCGCCAGCCCGACGAGAGTGGCCAGGACCGCGGTCACGGCCGCGCCAACCAGCGCCCGTCGATGCACGACGGCGAGCCAGACGAGCACCGGGATCAGCTGCGGCTTCGGGGCGGTTGCCAGGATCAGGCCGAGCGGGATTCCCGTCGCGATGCGGTCCGGCGTCCACGCGATCGCAGCGACCGAGACGAGCACGATCACCGTGACGTTGCCGAGCTCCAGGTCGTAAAGGATCGGCAGGAAGCCGATGACGGCGACGCCCAGGAGCAGCCGGTCGACACGAGCGCGGCCACGGGTCGCGACGGCCGTGCCGACGGCTAGCAGCGCGATCTTGACCGCGAGCCACGCAACCACGGCGACGTCGGTCGGGAGCGCCAGGGCGGGCACGGTCAAGGCGGCGGCCAGCGGGGAATAGAGGTAGTCCGGGACCGACCCGAACGTGCCGTTCTGGAGCGGCGGCGGCGGCGGCAAGGTTTCGATGGGCGTCCACGGCCCAGACGTTCTGGGCCGCTCGAACGACAGCGAACGCGCCGACGAGGGCAGACAGGAACGCCAGCCCCACGAGAGCAGGGCGACGCTCCATCGACCAGCGTCCCAGGTGGAGGGTCATGCAATGGCACCCGGCGCCGGGGCGTCCCGCGCCCCGCGCTCGCGCAGGCGGATCACCGCCAGCAAGATGACCCATGAGTTCACCCAGACGATCGGGAGCGCCAGCCAGACGGCGACCGGGACCAGCCAACGCCGGCCGGTCAGGGCACCGAACACGACCAGGACGGCGGCGACCACCGCGCGCGGGATCAGGAGCTGGCTCCGCCCGGGCGACGCGAGGAGGAAGGCCCACCAGTCGGACCAGGCCGATGGTGCGAGGGCGAACGAGATCGCCACGACGGCTGCGGTGGTGCCGATCGCGATGCCGAGCGCTCGCCACTCGCGCCGGACCGCGAACCACAGCACGCCGAGACCCGGCGTGACCTTGGTCAGGATCGGGAACGCCCACGCTGGCGGGCGCCCGGAAACCCGAGGACGATCGCGGCCGCGATCAGGAAGTGCACGTTACCGACGAGCAGCTCGTAGCTGACCGGCAGGAACAGGATCAGCGCCGCCCACGGCCACGGCCGGATCAGCCAGGCGCACGACGACGACGAGCAGGGCGATCCAGAGCGCGTCGAAGACCGGGAAAGGCAGCAGCGAGAACGGCGCCATGACCTGGGCGAACGCCGGCGAGTAGAGGTAGGTGGAGCACGTCTCCCGACCCCGGACCCGACGTACGGGTGGGCGAGGTCCACCTGCCAGTAGGCTCGTGCGTCGACGCCGATGAACGTCCACGGCTGGATCCCCTGGACGAAGAAGTAGTACGCGGCTCGCGCCAGACCGACGACGATCAGCCCGTCCCGCACGGGCCGGGCGAAACGCGCAATCAAGACCCCCGTGCCGTCCAGTGCGCGGTCGATCGCACGAAGGGCGCCCGTCATCGCCGTCGCACCTCGTCACCCGGGACCTCCGGGTCCGCCGGGAGTGTACGGTTGCGCCACGTCGCCGGAACTGGGACGGAGGTACTGTCGGCCGGATGTCATCCGCGCATGCGCCTCGCCTGGTTCGCCGCGGTCGTGTTCGTCGCGATCTTCGGACTCGGCGAGCTGGCGGGCTGGATCGGGGAGTCCCTCCGCGGGCCGAGCTGGTGGGCGATCGACCTTCAACTGGTGCTCGATGCCGGGAACCGCCTCGCTTCGAGCCAGCCGCTGTACGCGGACCCCAAGTTCCTCTATCCCCCGCTGGCGGCGGTCGTCGTGCGGCCCCTGGCGCTCCTCGACCCTTTCGAGATCAGCCTGCTTTACGCCGCGACCAAGGTCGCGCTGGCCGTCGTCGCGGTGCGGGCCCTCACGCCGAGCTGGCGATCGGCCAGACCGCGCTTTGGCAATCGTCGGCCTCGTCTGCTCGCTCCCGTTCCTGCACGACGTCATGCTCGGCAACGCGAACGTCCTGCTGGTCGCGGCGATGGCGGTGGCGGTCTTCGCGCGGCCGACGCCCGCGGAGCGGCATCGCTCCTGCGGCCTCGCGGCCGCGGTCTTCGCAAAGCCGTTGCTTGTGCCCGATGCTCCTCTGGCTCCTCGTATTCCGCCGGCGTGTCCTCGTCGGGCGCCGTCGCCGCCAGGCCTCGCGGCGACGGCCTGTGGCCTTCTGGTCGCCGGCTCGTCTGCGTACGTTGCATGGGCGTCGCCGCTCGTCGCCGGAGGTCGATACGCGGAGCCGTTCGCGGGCAACCACGGCGTGACGGCGATGGTGCCAGCGCTCTGGGCACCCGTCGCCGTGGTCACCGCGATCCGGCTCGTGCTCGTCCTCGCCAGGCGCGGCCCGCGGGTCGGGCTGGCCTGGGCAGCGACATCGGGGATCCTGCTCCGCGCCCTACGCCGGGACCTACGCCGCGCTGCCGATCGCGCTCGCCCTGCCGTGCATCGGCCGCTGCGCCCCGTCCTCGCGCTCGTGATCGTCGCGATCTCGCCGATCGCGACGACGCATCCCCTCCCCTTCTATGCCGCCGGCATCCTGCTCGCGGCGCTTGCCCTCGCCGCGTGACCGCGCTTCGGGGCGGGCCTACCGGCTGTCGGGAGCTCCGGGCCGCAACCGCCACCCGCCGACCACCGCGCCTGCGTAGCCCATCCGTACGGGGTCCGCAGCCCGCCGGGCCGGTGCTACCGTGCACCATCGTGCGGAAGCCCCTCCTGCTGTTCGTGCTCGCCGTCGTCGTCCGGGCGCTGCTGTTCCTGCATTTCCCGGATCCCGCCTACCCGGACTCCTACTACTACGTGGACGTCGCCCGGAGCCTGGCGGCCGGGCACGGCTTCAACATCGACTTCATCTGGATCTTCGTCGGAGGTCGGCGGGAAGCATCCCGGCCAACCCGGTCCTGCCCGTCGCCGGCCAACGCGCACTGGATGCCGCTGGCGTCGATCGTCCAGGTCCCCTTCATCTGGCTCCTGGGACCGACGGCGCTCGCGTCCGTCGCTGCCGTTCATCGCTCCTCGGCGCGCTCGCCGCGCCGATGGCGTGGGCGCTCGCGCGCGACGCCGGGGCCGCGCGAGCGCGTCGCGCTCGGCGCCGGCCTCCTGACCGCGATCCCGGTCCTGGCGACGCCGTTCATGGCCCAGCCCGACAACTTCGGGCTCTACCAGCCGCTGGTGGTCGGCGCGCTCTGGGCCGGCGGCACGCGGCCTGCGGGGCCACGGCCGGAGCTTCGCCCTGGCGGGCGCTGCTCGTCGGGCCTCGCGACGCTGGCCCGCTCCGACGGCGATCCTGGTCGGGGTGACGCTGGGGCTCGCTCTTCCTTGGGATCGCTGGCGCGCATGGCGAAGTCGCGGCTCGCGGCGGCCGGCGATCCCGGTGTGGGCCGCGGTCGCCTGCGCCGGGCCTGTTCCTGCTCGTCGCCGGGCCGTGGTTCGCCCGCCAGCTGGCGGTCTTCGGCAGCCTCTCGCCGTCGATCGTCGACCGGCAAGGTGCTGCTGCATCCGGACGTTCGCCGAGTGGAACAGCATCACGATCCCGGCCACCCTGGACCACTTCCTGGGCCAGGGGCTGGGGACCGCTGATCGCCAGCCGGATCGGCGGCCTGGTCGCCGCCATCACGATCTACGCCGTGCTGGTCGGCGGCGTGATCCTGGTCCCGTTCATGCTCATCGGCGGCTGGCTGCGGCGACGCTCGCTCGACTTCGCGCCGGCCTTCCTCTACGCCGGCATCCTGTTCGCCTTCAACGCCCTCGTCTTCGCCGTCCACGTGCCGGGCGGGACGTTCATCCACTCGGCGATCGGGCTCGCGCCGCACTCGTACGTGCTGGTGATGGAGGGGATCGCCGCGGCGGTCGGGTGGGTCGCCGCGCGGCGGCGCGGGCTGGGACGCCGCAGCAGGCGACGCGCGTCTTCTCGGCGCGCGGCGGTGGCCTTCGCCGTCGTCGTCGGCGGTCGCCGGCCTCGCTGACGACGCACGCGGCGTGGGCGAGCCGCGTCGCCGACCACCAGTTCGCGGCGGCCGCGCTGGACGCGGCCGGCGCGCCGCTCACGGACCGGGTCATGTCGATCGACGCGTCGGGAACGCGGTACTGGAGCGGGCGCGGCGGGGTCGTCCTCGTCAACGACCCGCTCCCGACCGTCGAGCAGGTCGCCCGCGCCTACGAGATCCGCTGGCTGATCCTGGAGCGCGCCGACACCGTGCCCGCGGTCGCGCCGATCCTCGACGGGGGCCCACGACCGGCCTGGATCGGGCCGCCGATCGCCTCGCGGCCGGCGGTCCCAGCTGCCGGTGGCGTCGCGCTCCCGGCCGGCGCGGTCGACGTGGCCGTCTACCCGGTCTGCATCGCGGCCGGGCGACACGCGGTGCGCGGGCGCGCTGGCCGCGGCCCGTGACCGGCACCCGGCCCTGAGCGCACCGTGACCCGCCGCGAGGCCTGGCTGAGCGCCGGGCTCGTCTTCGTCGTCGCGCTGCTCGTGCGGGCGTGGGCCGCCGACGCAGGTCGCCGTTCCCGATCCCCGAGGACGCGACCTACTACTGGGGCGTCGCGCGCAACCTCGTCGACGGCCACGGGCTCATCTCCGACGCCCTCTGGAGCTACGTGACGCCGGCCCGCGATCCCGTGTCGGGCGCATTCGGGCTCTTCTTCCCGCGCCCGGCCTTCGAGATCTGGCTGCCGCTCCCGACCCTCCTCGCCGCGATCCCGATGGTGCTGCTGGGCACCACGTCCTATGCAGCGGCCCTCGCCGTGCCGGTCCTGCTCGGGGCGCTCATCCCGGTGCTCGCCTGGCGGATCGGCGCGGACCTGGCGGCCGAGCGTGGGCTGCCGCTCGAGCGGGCGCGCACGCTCGCGCTCGGGAGCGGGCTCGTGTCCGCGGTCGCGCTGCCGCTCGTGCTCCCGTCGGCGCTGCTCGACTTCGACGGTCCCATTCGGGGTCGCGGCGCTCGCGGCCTGCCTGCTCGGGACGCGCCTCATCCGCGAGCCGCGCGGGGCCCGGATCCGCGATCCCCGGCTGGTCGGCCTCGGCCTGGCGCTGGGGCTGGCCGCGCTGTCCCGCAACGAGGCGATCTGGATCGCGCTCGCCTGGGCGGCGCTGGCGCTGGTGGCAGGGACCGGACGGGGCACGACCCGCGAGAGTCGCGCGCTGCGCGCCCGGCTCGTGCTGGTCGCCGGCCGTCGTGGCGCTCGTCGTCGTCGCCCCGTGGCTGGTCCGCCAGGCCCTGGTCTTCGGGAGCCCGCTGCCCGGGCAGGCCATCACGAACGCGTGGGCGATCAGCGGCTTCGAGATCTTCGCCTGGAAGGATCCCGCGACGCTGGCCGGCTACCTGGCGGCCGGCCCGGGTGTCTGGCTGGGCGATCGCGTCACCGGGTTCTCGCACAACCTGCTCAACGTGCTCGCCCTGCCCGGCGTGCCGGTCGCGGTCGTCGGACTTGCCGGGCTGGCGTGGCTCGTCCGCAGCCGCGCGCTCCGGCATGCTCCTCGTCTCCGCCGTGGCGACCTTCGCCATCACGACGCTGCGTCTTCCCGGTCCAGACCACCTGGGGCACGTACCTCCACGCGGCGGCGCCGGCACATGTCCTGCTGATCGTCAGCGGGCTCGCCGGGCTCGACGCCGGTCTCGCATGGGTGGGCCGGCGACGCGGGTGGACGCGTCCGGTCGCGTGGCTGGGCCCGCTCTTCGCCGGCGCCGGGGCGCTCCTCTTCCTGGGGCTCGGGATTCCGTCGTACGGCAGGCAACGCGGCCGGCACCGAGGCGCGCTACGCGGCGCTGACGGCCCGCTTCGCGGCGCTCGGCGACCCCCTGTCCCCGACCGTCCCGGTGATCGCCAACCACCCGATCTGGGTCGCCGAGACGAATCGGACCCGCGCGCTCGCGCTCCCGGACGAGCCCGTCTCCAGCGTGCTCGAGATCGCCCGGACGTTCGGGGCCCGCTACGTGGTCCTCGACGGAACGCACGGGTCCTGGCCGGCGCGCCTGGCGACGGACCCCGACGCCCGCTGCCTTGCGCCGGTCGTGCTCCCGCCCGGGATCGCGGGGTCGGAGGGCACGCCGGATTTCGCCGTCTACCGGGTCGCGTGCCCATGACCGGCCCCTATACTGCAAATCGGATGAGCACCGAGATCGGCACCGGGGATGTCGGGACGGGCCGCTTCGACAGCGTGTACGCGGAGGCCAAGTCCGCGCTCGGCTATGCCGCGAACACCCTGCGGGCGCTGACCGAGCAGTATCGCGAGGCGTACCACGCGGACCTCGCGTCCTGGCACACGGAGCACGACGAGCTGGACCGCGAGGAGCTCGACGCGCTCGGCCCCGGCTCCGACAACGGCGACCGGCGCCGCCGAGCCGATCCATTCGGGCGAGCTGCGGCGCACCGTCGCCCTCGGGGCCAGCGAGCTCGGCGAGCGCGCGACGGAGCTCTCGCGACTGGAGCTCGCGGTCCGCGGGCTGGAGCGCACGTGGCTCTTCCTGGAACGCGGCGACGCCACGCTGCAGGGCGACCCGTCGGCGCCGGACCTGCCCGACGACCTGCGGATGCGGCTCGTCGAGGCGCGCGAAGCCGAGCGCGTCCGGCTTGCCCAGGAGGTCCACGACGGGCCGGCGCAGGCGCTGGTCGAACGCGATCTTCCAGGCCGACTACATCGAGCGGGTCCTCGACACCGACCCGGGCACCGTGCGCACGGAGGTGCGCTTCCTGCGCGAACGGCTGCGCCGCCAGCTCGACGACGTGCGCGCGTTCATCACGCCAGCTGCGGCCGCCGCTCCTTGCGGAGCTCGGGCTCGACGGGTCCATCGAGGACGGCGTGGCGACGATGCGTGCCCTGACCGGCGCGACGATCGAGACCGATCTTGCCGGCTCCGTCGAGCCAGCTCTCCGACGAGGGACAGGTCGTGGTCCTCCGCGTCATGCAGGAGGCGCTCCAGAACGTGCGGCGACACGCCGAGGCGCACGTGGTGCGCGTGAGCACCCGGATCGAGGACGACGCCTGGACGCTGGAGGTGGCCGACGACGGCCGCGGCTTCGACATCGACGCCGTGAACGCGCGCGGGCGCCGCAGCTTCGGGCTCCAGTTCATGCGCGACCGCGCGGAGCTGATCGGGGCGCGCTTCGAGGTACGATCCCGCCCGTCCGAGGGCACCGTGGTCCGGCTCGCCATTCCCGTCGGGATCGTGAGGAGGTAGGGAGTCGATGTCGTATGGTGGACCCGACCGTCGGAGGGGCGGCCCCGACCGGCGGGCGGTCGGCGAACGGATACGGATCCTGATCGTCGACGACCACGCCCTCGTCCGCGTCGGGATGCGCGCGATCCTGGAGCGCGAGCCCGACTTCGAGATCGTCGGCGAGGCCGAGGACGGTCGCGCCGCCCACGACGCGGCCCTCGAGACGGACCCGGCCATCATCCTGATGGACCTCTCGCTTCCCGCGCCCGGCGGGATCGAGGCGACGCAGCGGATCAAGCGCGACCTCCCCGCGACCGGGATCATCATCCTGGCCTCCGACGAGGACGAGGAGGCGCTCTTCCAGGCGATCCGCGCCGGGGCGGCCGCGTTCATCCTCAAGAACGTCGGTCCGGACGACCTCGTGACGATCATCCGGCGGGTGAGCGACGGCGAGTTCCTCATCAACGACAAGGTCTTCGCGAAGCCTGCCGTCGCGAGCCGCGTGCTCAAGGAGTTCCGCGAGCTGGCCGTCTACGGGCAGGAGGCGGCGCCGATCTTCGCCCCGCTCTCCCCGCGCGAGGTGGAGATCCTGGACAACATCGCCCAGGGCATGACCAACAAGCAGGTCGCCTACGCGCTCTCGATCAGCGAGCAGACGGTCAAGAACCACATGAGCTCCATCCTCCGGAAGCTCTCCGTCAACGACCGGACCCAGGCGGTGGTCTACGCCATGCGCCAGGGCTGGATCCGGATGCCGGAGGACTGACGCCGAACCGGATGACGGAGCTCGCGCGCACCCCTGCCGAGCTCGCGGCGGCCCTCGACCGGGAGGTCGCGGGCCTGGAGCGCGAGCTGTCCGAGATCGAGCTCCTGGCCGGGCAGGCTCGCAGCGAATCGGGTCGCCACGAGCAGAAGCGGGCCCACCTCGCGGACAAGCTGGCGGCCCTGATCGCCACGCCGAATGCCGACCGGGCGGAGATCGCGGAGGAGAACACCCAGCTCGTCACGCTCACCAAGCGGTTCGCGCTGATGGACGCCCAGATCGAGGTCCTGCAGGGCAAGCAGAAGGTCCTGATGCGCTATCGCGACGGCCTCGCGAACCTGCGCGGCGAGGTGGCGGCGCTCGCCGGGCTGGATCCTCCGCGGGTGGCAGCCGCGCCCGCCGCCTCGGGGACGGCGGGAACACCCGGCCCTCCCGCGAGGGCGGCCGCGGCGGACGCCTCGGCGTCCATGTACCGCGTCCTCCAGTCGGCGCTCGAGGACCTGCGCCGCGACATCTCGCGCGCGATGCACGACGGCCCCGCCCAGAGCCTGACGAACATCGTCCTCCAGGCGCAGATCGTGGAGCGGTTGATCGATCGCGACCCGGCGGCCGCCAGCGCGGAGGTCCGCGAGCTGGTGGGCATGGTCCAGCGCACGCTCGAGACGACGAAGACGTTCATCTTCGACGTCCGCCCGATGGTGCTCGACGACCTTGGCCTGGTGCCGACCCTTCGGCGCGTGGCACGCGATCGCAGCAGGCGTGCGCAGGTCCCGGTGGAGTTCGATTCGCTGGGCTCGGACCGGCGCCTCCCGATGGAGCTGGAGAGCGCCATCTTCCGCATCGTCGACGAGTCCGTCGCGGCCCTCACCGCGACGCACCCGGAACGGGTCACGGTGACCCTCTTCTGGGGCGCGACCGAGCTGACGACCACGGTCCGGGCGCACGTGGCCGCACGCGACGAGGAGCCCGTGCTCCCCGCTCCCGGGGCCGACGTCCCGGCCGCGCTCGTCACCATGATCGAGTCGCGGCGCGCCGATCGGGCGGCCGTGGTCGCGGCCGGCGGCGTTCCCGTTGACGTCCGGCGCGAGATCACCGAACGCGCGACCGCGCTCGGGGGCCGGGTGGGCGTGGCCGCCGACGGGCAGACGATCGAGGTCGTGGTCCCGATCCCGCCGCTGGCCGACGAGGCAGACGCCGCCGACGCGGGATGAGCCGAGCGCCCTCGACCATCGCGGGCCAGGGGCTCGTGGAGTTCGGCCTGATCCTCGCCCTGGTCGTCCTGATCGCGGTGATCGCGCTCGCGTTCTTCGAGCCCCAGATCGCCTGGGCGCTCAGCCTCATCGGCACCCAGATCGACAAGTCCGGCTGATGTTCCCGGTGCGCGCCCGCGCCGCGAACCGACTCGCTTGCAGGTTTCTGATCGTGATCCGCAGGTGGAGCGGTACTTTTGCCTACTGGTATCGTGCCAGTCGGTCGGCTAGTCTTGCCGATGCCCCGAGTCCTGGGGCGGATTCATCGAAGGAGATCAGCACATGGCGCTCATCGCATACGTCTCGTCCGTCCTTCACCGCGACGAGGAGGGCCAGGGACTCGCGGAGTACGCGCTGATCCTCGCCCTCATCGCGATCGTCGCGATCGTGGCCCTGCATCTTCCTCGGCGGCCAGGTCAGCAAGGTCCTGAGCACGGTCGGCAACTCGATCTAGCGCCTCGTCGCCGCGACTGGCGCGGTGACGCACCACAGGACCATCGGGGGCCTTGACAGGCCCCGGGGCCGTCTCTAGCCTTCGGGGTCGCTGTGAGGCGACGCAGGGTTCGGCAGCCTTATTCGTCGACGATCGCGTCCCGAACACGTCGGCTCCTCGGGACCGCGGCTCCCGCACCGAGCGGGAGACCTTCGTCAGGGAAGGAGGTGAACAACACATGACTCGTCTGTATGCACTCATCTCTTCGCTCTTCGTCCGCGATGAGGAGGGCCAGGGACTCGCGGAGTACGCGCTGATCCTCGCCCTGATCGCGATCCTCGCGATCGTGGCCCTCATCTTCCTCGGCGGCCAGGTCAGCACGGTCCTGAGCACCGTCGGCACCTCGATCTAGCACCACCGCTCGAGAAGGGCCGTCGGGGTTCGCCCCGGCGGCCCTTTCTTTCTGTCGAGGCTCCGCCCGAGCGTATCCGGGCGTGGTCGTCGTGCGCGATTTCTGACCATTTCCTCCTAATGGTCCTAGGCCTTTGGTATAGTCGCGCCGCCTTCGCACGATGCTACAGTGGTGCCACCTGTCACCCGGCAGACCTGGGAGAAGAACCTTGAAGCGGAGCAATCGTCTCATCCTGCTGATCGGCCTGTTCCTGGCCGTGGTCGCCTTCGTGGGGGTGATCCTGCTGACCGGGAACAACTCGACGGGCGGCGGCGGCGGCGGCACGCCCGGGCCTTCGCCCTCGCCCACGACGGCCAAGGTCGTGAAGGCCACGGTCGACATCGCCGCCGGCACGAACGTCACCGCGGCGATGGTCACGCTGGCCGAGGTGCCGCTCGTGGCCGCCGGCCCCGACACCATCCCGGACACCGGCCTGGCGATCGGCAAGACGGTCCGCCGCCCGGTGACCAAGGGCGAGACCCTGGGCTACTCGTTCTTCATCAGCTCGGGCGTTGAGACCAACGTCACCGATGCGCTGCCGAAGGGCCTTCGCGGGATCGCCGTGCAGGTCTCCCAGGTGACCGGCGTCGGGACGCTGATCCAGAACGGCGACCACGTCGACGTGGTCATCTCGATGAAGATCCAGACCGTGATCCCGGACCCGGTGAACAAGGGGCAGGTCATCAAGGTGGGCGATCCGGAAGGGTCGGTCAAGATGGTCTTCCAGAACGCTCTCGTGATCGGGACGCTGCTGCCCCCGCCAGCTGCGACACCCCAGGCGTCGCCCACGCCGGCACCCTCCGGCCAGACGAGCCAGGGCGCCCAGGGGCCGTCGACGAGCCTCAACGGCCAGTCCGAGATGGTGGTCATCGCCGTGACGCCGAACCAGGCCGAGATCATCCGCTATGCCCAGCTCTACGCCGATCCCGCGGCCGGCGACAACATCTCGCTCGTCCTCCGGTCACCGAAGGACTACGTCAAGCTTGACGCTGCCGGGAACCCGGTCCTCGACGCGAACGGGGTCCCCGTCGCCGTCGTGCCGCCGGTCGACGCCACGGACGGCATCATCCTCAAGACCCTGATCGACAAGTACGGCGTCCTGCCGCCCGACATCCTGAACAAGTAGGAGCCGATCGGCCGGCGATCGAGTCCCTGGCGCCCGCCCGCCCCTGCGGCAGGGGCGGGCGGGCGTTCCCACCGACGCCACCACACGAGCACCATGACTGACCAGATCCGCGTCCTGATCGTCGACGACATCCCGGAGACCCGCGACCACCTGACGAAGCTCCTGGGCTTCGAGAAGGACGTCGAGGTCGTGGGAGCCGCCGCGTCCGGCGCGGAGGCCCTCCAGATGGCGGCCAGCATCCTCCCGGACGTCGTCCTGATGGACATCAACATGCCGGACATGGACGGGATCACCGCCACCGAGCTGCTCTCGGCACAGGTCCCCACCACGGCCATCGTCATGATGTCCGTCCAGGGCGAGGCGGACTACCTCCGGCGCTCCATGCTGGCAGGCGCGCGCGAGTTCCTTGTCAAGCCGTTCAGCTCCGACGAGCTCACGGCCTCGATCCGCCAGGTCCACGCGCGGGAGCACGAGAAGCGGGTGCGATACGGCGCCCCGGCCGCGGTCGTCGCTCGGGCATCGGCTGCGGCCCACGAGCCGGGACGGATCGTCGCCGTGTTCTCGCCCAAGGGCGGGGTCGGGCGGACCACGATCGCGGTGAACGTGGCGGTCGCGGCCGCATCCGAGCCCGGGAGCCGCGTCGTGCTCGTCGACGGCTCATTCCAGTTCGGCGACGTCGGCGTTCTCCTCAACCTCAACCCGAAGAACAAGTCGATCGCCGACCTGGTGCCGGAGCTCGAGGCGGGCGGCGAGCCGGAATCGCTGGACATGTTCCTCATGACCCACTCGTCGGGGCTCAAGGTCCTCCTCGCACCGCCGTCCCCCGAGCTGGCCGAGACGGTGACCCCGTCCGCGGCCAAGCGGGTCCTGGAGGTTCTCCGCGGCCGCTACGACGTGGTCGTGGTGGATTGCGCCTCGTCGTTCAGCGACGCCACGCTGGCGATCCTCGACATCGCCGACACGATCCTGACGGTCCTCACGCTCGAGATCACGAGCATCAAGAACCTGCGGCTCTTCCTGGAGGTGGCCGACCAGCTGGGCTACCCGGCCGACAAGGTGCAGCTGGTCCTGAACCGGGCGGACTCCGCCCTCGGGATCCGGGTCGCCGACGTGGAGCATTCGATCGGCCGCAAGGTGGACCACACGGTGGTCAGCGACGGCAGGAGTGTTGTATATGCGCTCAACCGGGGAGTACCGTTCTTCCTGAGCACCCGCGAGGCGCAGGTCTCGCAGGACATCCTCCGATTGGCCCGGACTCTGACGGGGGAGCCCGAGAAGGTACGCGACGGGGCCCGCAAGCAGGCTCCGCGAAAGTCGCTGTTCGCATGGCGCTAGGAACGCCGGATCTCGTCCCCACGGGGGCTGAAGGGGTGGTTGGACAATGTCCCTGCTGAAGCGAATCGAGAGTGCGCGGCCCGGGGGATCAGGACCCGTTGCGCCGACGGCGCCCGCCGGGCCGCCCGCCGGTGGCCCGAACGGCGGGCAGCCCTCGCCGTCGCCCGTGGCGCCGAGCAGCCAGCGCCTCATGTCGTCCGCACCGGTCCGCGAGTCGTTCCGCGACGTCAAGTTCCGGATCCAGTCGCGCGTCATCCAGGACCTGGACCCGAAGCTCGACCTCTCCAACCAGGTCGAGGTCCGGCGCCAGATCGAGGAGATCTTCGGCAAGGTCATCGACGAGGAGGGCCTGGCCCTCACCCGCGCCGAGCGGGTCCGGATGCTGGAGCAGATCACCGACGAGATCATCGGCCTGGGCCCGCTGGAGCCGCTCCTGCGCGACGAGTCCATCACCGAGGTGATGGTCAACGGCCCGCGCCAGGTCTACATCGAGCGGAGCGGCAAGCTGGAGCTGACGAACGTCGTCTTCCAGAACGACGACCACGTGATGCGGATCATCGACCGGATCATCGCCCCGATCGGCCGGCGCGTGGACGAGTCGAGCCCGATGGTCGACGCGCGGCTGACCGACGGCTCGCGCGTCAACGCGATCATCCCGCCGCTGTCCCTGGTGGGCCCGGTGGTCACGATCCGGAAGTTCGCCGCCTCGCCGTTCACGGTGGACGACCTGATCCGGTTCGGGACCGCGACCCCCGACATGTTCGACTTCCTCAAGGCCTGCGTGGAGGCACGCCTCAACATCTTCGTGTCCGGCGGGACCGGCTCCGGCAAGACGACGACGCTCAACGTGCTGTCCTCGTTCATCCCGAACGATGAGCGGATCATCACGATCGAGGACGCGGCCGAGCTGCAGCTCCGCCAGGAGCACGTGGTCACGCTCGAGTCCCGCCCGCCGAACATCGAGGGCAAGGGCCAGATCCCGATCCGCGAGCTGGTGCGCAACGCCCTCCGGATGCGGCCCGACCGCATCATCGTGGGAGAGTGCCGTTCCGGCGAGGCGCTCGACATGCTCCAGGCCATGAACACGGGCCACGACGGCTCGATGTCGACCGGCCACGCCAACAGCCCGCGCGACATGCTCTCCCGCCTCGAGACGATGGTCCTGATGGCCGGCGTGGACCTCCCGCTGCGCGCCATCCGCGAGCAGGTCTCGTCCGCCGTGGACCTCATCGTCCACCAGGCGCGCCTCAAGGATGGAACGCGGCGGATCACGAACATCACCGAGGTCCAGGGGATGGAGGGTGACGTGATCGTGATGCAGGATGTCTTCGTGTTCGAGCAGACCGGCGTCGTCGAAGGCAAGATCCAGGGCCGCCTGAAGCCAACCGGAATCCGGCCGAAGTTCGTCGAGAAGTTCGAGGTGCAGGGGATCCACCTGCCGCCCGGACTCTTCGGCTTCGTCTTCTAGGGCGCAGGCCGGGAGGCCCATCGTGCAGCCGACCCTCATCGTTGCCGCAGTTGCTGCGCTCGCGATCCTGCTCATCGCCGTCGGCATCGCCACGTCCGGCCGCGGGAGCGGCGTCACGGCCCGCCTGGAGCGCTACGCGTCGGGACAGCCGCAGGTCACGAAGGCGCCGTCCACCGGCCAGGGCCCGATCAGCGACCTGATCGCGCAGTCGGCGTCGATCGCCCAGCTCAACCGCATCGTCGAGGAGCGCGACTTCGGGGCGAACATCGCCCGCGAGCTCGCCCGCGCGGACCTCAAGCTCAAGGTCAGCGAGTATCTCTTCATCTGGGCCGGCGCGATCGTCGGGATCCCGGTCGTCATGTTCATCTTCGGGTTCTTCTCCCCGGGGCTCCAGAACCCGATCGTCCTCCTGGTCGGCGCGGTGATCGGCTTCTTCCTGCCGCGCTTCTACGTGAAGCGGCGCCAGGGCGGCCGGCTCAACTCGTTCAACAAGCAGCTCCCGGACACGATCACCCTGCTGGCGAACGCGCTCCGCGCGGGGTCGTCGTTCCTGCAGGCCATCGAGATGGTGGTCCGCGAGACGCGCCCGCCGATCTCGACGGAGTTCCAGCGCGTCATCCGCGAGGTCAACCTGGGCCTCCCGTTCGAGAAGGCGCTCCAGAACATGGTGCGCCGCGTCGAGTCCGAGGACCTGGACCTCATGGCCACCGCCATCTCGATCCAGTACCAGGTGGGCGGCAACCTGGCGGAGATCCTCGATTCGATCGCCTACACCATCCGCGAGCGCGTCCGGATCAAGGGCGAGATCCGCACGCTCACCGCCCAGCAGCGGATCTCCGGGTACGTCGTCGCGTTCCTGCCGATCGGCCTGACCGCGATCCTCTTCCTGATCGCCCCCAACTTCATGGCGCCGATGTTCGACCCGGCCGTGAGCATCGCCGGGATCCCCACGGGCATCGTCCTGATGGGCGTCGGCGCCACGATGATGTTCATCGGCTTCATGCTCATCCGCAAGATCGTCGACATCGAGGTCTAGGACGATGGGTACCGTGCTCCCGATCGTCATCGCGGCCGCCGCCGCCTTCGCGATCCTCCTCATCGCCCTCGGCCTTGCCGGCGGCTCCTCCGTGGACCCGGTCCAGGCGCGGCTGACGCAGCTGGGCACGATGCAGGCGAGGAACCTCGAGGAGATCGAGCTCCAGCAGCCGTTCCTCGACCGGACCCTCAAGCCGCTTGCCGGGCGGATGTCGGGCACCGTGTCCCGGTTCACGTCGGCGTCGTTCGCCGCGACGACCGAGAAGCGGCTCGCGATGGCCGGCAATCCCGGCGAGCTCCGGGTTGCCGACTGGCTGGGGATCAAGGCGGTCTCATCGATCGTCTTCGCGATCCTCTTCTTCCTCCTGTTCACCCTGCTGCTCGGCACCGGTCCCGTGATCGGCCTGCTCATCGGGGTCGCCGGCATCGCCTTCGGCTACATCGCCCCGGAGTTCTGGCTGGGCCGGCGCGTGAACGCCCGCAAGCACGCCATCCTCCTCCAGATCCCGGACGCGCTGGACCTGCTGACGATCAGCGTCCGCGCCGGCCTGGGCTTCGACGCGGCGCTCGGCAAGGTGGTCGAGAAGCTGATCGGACCCCTGACCGACGAGTTCCGGCGCGCGCTCGCCGAGGTCCGGATGGGCAAGGCGCGCCGCGACGCGCTCCGCGACATCGTCGCGCGGACCGACGTGGCGCCGCTCACCAACTTCATCGGCGCGATCATCCAGGCCGAGCAGCTGGGCGTCTCGATCAGCAAGGTGCTCCAGGTCCAGTCCGAGCAGCTCCGTATCGAGCGACGCCAGCGAGCCGAGGAGATGGCGAACAAGGCCCCGATCAAGATGCTCTTCCCGCTCGTCGGGTGCATCTTCCCGTCCCTCTTCGTCGTCATCCTTGGGCCCGCGATCATCCTGATCGTCAAGAACCTGGCGGGCCCCGGCGGCGTGAACGGGGGCGGCTGACCGGTCGGCGCCGAGGGTTGAGCCGGGCGCCGGCGTTCGAGTGACCGACGAGGATGGACGAAGAGCGGTGCCGCGTCCGGCCAGCTCCGGGCGCACAACCTGACGCGGGTTACGGAGCTCGCCAGCGGGATCGACGTCGCCGATACCTTCTGGGCCCGATTCCGCGGGCTGATGGGACGGTCGTCACTCCCGCCCGGTGGCGGGCTCTGGCTGACCGGCACCTCGAACATCCACATGCTCTTCATGCGCTTCGCGATCGACGCGGTCTTCCTGGCGCCGGCCGGCCGCGGACGGGACGCGCCGGGTCGTGGCGGTGCACGCGAACCTGCGCCCCTGGACCGGCGTCGTGTGGTACGCGCGCGGCGCGGACAGCTGCCTGGAGCTGCCGGCCGGGACCGCGGCGGGCACCGGGACGCGCCCGGGTGACGTGGTGATGCTGGAGCCTGTCTCGTAGGGGTGGGTTGGGGCCGCGCCCGCAGAGGCGCACGGCCGAAGCGGCGGCCGGCCCGGGTCCTGTTCCCGGACGTCGTCAGGTGCGCCCCGGGTAATCGGCCCGCGTCAACATCGCGGGGTGGTTGCCATCTCGTCCGGGCGTGTCTCGCCCTCCGTCCTCGCCGCACGTCTCCTCGATGCCGCCTTTCCGGCGGTCTGCGCGGGTTGCGGCTCCGAGGGCGCCGCGCTCTGCCCGGGCTGCCTTCCAGCGCTCTCGGCCAGGCAGGGCACCCCGCCGGGCGTGCCGCTCGGGCTCCCGTCGACCGTGCCGCTGCCCCTGCTCCAGCTCGAGTGGTGCGCGCCGTACGCGGGCGTCGTCCGGAGCGCGCTCCACGCGCTCAAGTACGCGGGCGAGCGCCGCCTGGCGGCTCCGCTCGGGGCGGCGATCGCGGCGCGCTGGGCGGAGGCGGGCGCCGGCGGTGACCTGCTCGTCCCGGTCCCGATCCACGCGGAGCGGCGACGCCGCCGTGGCTACGACCAGGCGGTCCTCCTCGCCGACGCGGCCGCGGCCGGCCTCGGGATCCCGGCCGTCCCGGCGCTGGCCCGGCAGCGCGCCACGCAGCCGCAGTTCGAGCTTGGGCGCGAGCGCCGCGCCGAGAACGTGGCGGGCGCGTTCCGGGTGCAGGACGCGTCGCGCCGGGCCGTGGCCGGGCGCTGGGTCGTGCTCGTCGACGACGTGGCGACAACCGGCGCCACGCTCGTCGCATGTGCGCACGCGCTCCTGGCGGAAGGCGCGGCGGGGGTCTCGGCCTGCGCGGTCGCCCGCGAGGCGTAAGGGCCCGTCTGGGACGTGAAGGGCCGGGGCTATACTCGGACCACGCCTGCCGGTCGCTCGCGTCGCTCCTCGCGTCGCGGGCCGCCCGCCACCCTGGAGGTCAACCGTGAGGACGATCGTCAAGGGCAAGAACCTCGATGTCCCGGACGCCGTGCGGCAGTACGCCGAGCGGAAGATGCGGCGCCTGGAGCGCTTCCTCGATGACCGGACGGACGCGATCCTCGAGATCTCGGTCGAGCATCACAAGAGCGCCGACGACTCGCGGATCGCCGAGGTGACCCTGGTGATCGACGGCCAGGCGCTGCGCGGCCGTGCCGACGCGATCACGTACGAGGCGGCGATCGACGACGTGGTGGACAAGGTGGAGCGGCGCGCGGTCGACCACCGCGAGAAGCCGCGCATCCGCGCCCGCGCGCCCGAGGAGAAGGGGATCCTCTCGCGGATCGCGGACGGGACCGCGGAAGGTGGTCGCGAGCGCCGCGTGGTCAAGTCGAAGCGCTTCGCGATCCAGCCGATGTTCGAGGAGGACGCCATCGCGGAGATGGAGTCGCTCGGGCACGCGTTCTTCGTGTTCGTCAACGCGGAGAGCGAGCGCGTGAACGTGCTCTACAAGCGACGCGACGGCGACTTCGGGCTGATCGAGCCGGTCGTCGGGGGCGAGTACACGTCGCCGAGGGCGCCCCGGGCTCGATAGCCGGAGGTCCGGCGAGCCCGATCGGCGGCGGCGCCGACCTCCGCACCCGGCCGCGATGACCGTCGGCACGGACGGCGGCCTATTCTCGGCGCCGGCCCCGCAGTGACCCTCGGCGTCGGCGGCGGCTTATCCTCGGCGGCGGCCTGTCCGCGGCGCGGCGGCCAGGACTCTCGGCACCGGCCCGGTGCTGCCGACCACGGGTCCAGCGCCGGCCGTCCGGGCTCCTGTACGCTCAACACATGCGTTTCCGACGTTCGGCGCCCGTCGAGACGCCCGCCCCGCCCATCGCGGTGCCGCGCCCGCCGCTCCCCGGGGGCCGCCGCCTCGGGGCGCATCTCCCGCTTGGGCAGGGCATGGTCCGCGCGGCCGAGCGCGCCGCGGCGATCGGCGCCGACACGCTCCAGCTGTTCGCCGACAACCCCACGGCCTGGCGGCGGCGGGATTCGCTGCCGGATGAGCTCCCGGCCTTCCGTGCGAAGGTGGCGGAGCTGGACCTCGGCCCGCTGGCGATCCACGCGGCATACCTCGTGAACCTCGCCGGATCGGACAGGGACCTGTTCGAGCGATCGGTGAGTGTCCTGGCGCGCGAGCTCGCGGTGGCGCCCGCGTACGGCGCCCGGTTCGTCAACGTCCACATCGGCTCGCACCGGGGCTCGGGCGTCGAGGCCGGGATCGCGCGGCTCGCGGACGGCGTCGCGCGCGCCCTCGCGGAGGTGCCGGCAGGTCCCGAGGCCGCGATGCTCGTCCTCGAGAACTCGGCGGGAAGCGGCGACGGGCTCGGCACCAGCGTCGACGAGCTGGCCCGGATCCTCGAGGCGATCGCCGCCCGGGGCGTCGCGGCGGCCCGGGTCGGGCTCTGCCTGGACACCGCTCACCTCTGGGGGGCGGGCGTCGCGATCGGTACCGCGGAGGACGTCGATGCGCTCGTGGAGGTGCTCGCCGCCCGGATCGGCCTGGAGCGCCTCGCGATGATCCATCTCAACGATTCGAAGGTCCCGTTCGGGTCACGCGGCGACCGGCACCAGCACCTCGCCGCCGGCGAGATCGGGGCCGCGGGCCTGGCGCGGATCCTGACCCATCCCGCGCTGGCCCACGTCGCGTACTACCTCGAGACGCCCGGGATGGACGAGGGCTACGACGCGGTCAACGTGGCGCGCGCACGGGACCTCGCCGCCGGGATTCGGCCGGCCCCGCTGCCGCGCGAGGCGCTCGAGATGCGCGGGAGCCGGTCACGCGCGGCCGGACCCCGGTGAGACGGGTCTCCACGTGGTGGGGTAGCGCACGTGCCCGCGTGACGGGACTGTCGGCGCGGGCGCGCGACCTCGGCGTCCTCGCCGGCGTCGTCATCATCGCCGCCCTGCTTCGGCTCCCTGGCCTCGCCGAGCGCGGCGGATGGGACTCCGACCAGGGCGTCGACATGGCGACGCTCCAGGGGTTCGTGGCGCACGGGGTCGTCCCGCTGCTCGGCCCGCAGACCTCGATCGGCAACGTCCATCACGGCGCGCTCTACTACTACCTGCTTGCCCCGGCCGCGATTCCGTCCGGCGGCACGGATCCCACCGCCGTGGTCCTGTGGATCGCGCTCGGCGGGATCACTGCCGTCGGCGTCACCTGGTGGCTGGGTCGCGCGATCGGCGGGCCCGTGGCCGGGCTGATCTCCGGCCTTCTCGCGGCCACCTCGGCCACGGCGGTGGGCGCCTCGACGTTCATCTGGAACCCGAACCTCCTGCCGCTCGCCGCTTCGCTCGCGATCGCCTTCGCGTGGCGCGCCTGGACGACGCGCAACGCGCGCTGGTGGCTCGCGGCCGGGGCCGCCCAGGCAGTCGTCCAGCAGGCGCACCTGCTGGGGATCGTGGCGCTGCCCGCGCTCGCGGCCCTGTGGCTGGCAGATCTCCGGCGGGATCGCGATCGCCGGGGCTCCACCGCTCGCTGGGGCACGGCCGGCCTCGTGCTCATCGTGCTCGGCTACCTTCCGCTCCTGCTCCACGAGCTGGGCTCGGGGTTCGACCAGACGCGGGCAGCGCTCGCGTACCTCGGCGCAGGCGGGGACGCGTCCGGCCCGGGCCTCGCGTTCCGGCTCCTCTTCGTGCCGCTCCGGATCGCCGCGTGGCCCCTGGTCGGCCTCGTGACCGATGCGCCGGCCGCCGCGGTCATCGCGGTCCTCGCGGCCCTGGCGCTCGTCGGATGGCGGGTCGCGGCCTCGCGGGGCGTCGAGGCGACCGCGACGCGGTGGCTGGCGGGCTGGGTCATCTCGGCCACGCTCCTCCTCACCCTCTTCGTGGCCTCGCTGGGAACGGTCACGCCACTCCCAGTGGACCACTACC
This sequence comes from uncultured Chloroflexia bacterium, assembly GCA_963809215.1. Taxonomy (GTDB): domain Bacteria; phylum Chloroflexota; class Limnocylindria; order Limnocylindrales; family CSP1-4; genus CTSoil-043. The sequence continues at coordinate 2,922,845 of CAWEIJ010000002.1, read as the reverse complement.
ACGCCTTCGTGGACCCGGCCGTGCTCGTGCTCGTGGGATTGGGCGCGGCGGCGCTCTGGAGGCGCGATCTCGCGGGGCGCGCCATCGCGACCGTCGGCGTGACGGCGCTCGTCGCCTGGAACCTCGGGACGCAGCCCCCGGCCGTGGCCGCCAACGGGGACTGGCCGGAGGCGCGTGACGCCGCGGCGCGGCTTGCGGCCGAGATCCGGGACGTCCCGACGGCGCTGATCGACGTGCCGGACTTCAAGCCGGTCACGGCCTACTCGTACCCGCTGGGGCTGCTCGGGGTGACGGCGGTGGACGTCGCGGACGCACGCCGGCTCGTCGTGATCTGCGACGACCTGTTCGCTGGCGTGGTGGGCGCGGCATGCCGGGGACCCGCCGAGGCCGCCGCGCTCGATCGAGCCGGGGTCAGCGGGCCGGTGCTCCTGGACCGCTTCACGCCAGCGCCGGGCCGGACGATCTCCGTCTACGAGCGCGGCGCCCCGTGAACGCGCGAACGCCGGCGCCCCAGAACGCCGGCGTTCGCTCTGCCTGAGACCCGGAAGGGGAGGGGCCTCCCGGGGGGCGCGGATCTTCGATTCAGCGGCTCGGCGGCCGTCGCGTGAGGAGGCTCGACGGGCGGCCCGGAAGGAGCCCGCGGTCGGCCGACGACGATCCGCCGACGACCGAGGCGAGCGCCGTCACGCCCTGGCGGGCGGGGAGCGACGGGTACATGGTTCGGGTTGCTGCGGGCGCCACCGGACGCGCGTACCGGCGCATCCGCACGGCGAGGTAGTACTCCATGACCTGGCGCACCTGCGCCTCGCCCAGCGCATCGTCGGCGCGGAGCGCGTACTCGATGCGGGCGGTGGGGTTCATCGTGGTTCCGCCGGAGACCAGGCCCAGGTACTGCGGGGCGTCCGCATCGTCGCGGATCTCGCGCAGGCCGCGGGCCAGCTTGGTGGCCGTCCCGAGGGACGGGGTGCGATCCCCGCGCACGAGGCGCGAGATCGTGGAATGGTCGACGCCGGATGCCTGCGCCAGCTGGCGCTGCGACATCTTCTTGGCCTTGAGCTGGGCTCGCAGCCACTCGTTGAACGGTCGACCGGTCTGCGTGGTCATGTTGGGCTGAGCGCTCCCTGTGCACGCGGGGTGCCGCGTCGAGGTCACTATCGGAAGTGGCGCGTCCCGGAACCATGACCCGTTGGTACTCCCGACCAACGCCGGTCGGCATGGGTCAGCCGCGGGCGACGATCTCCTCGCCGACGTTCCGGCCGCCCCGTCGAAGCGGCGAGATCGCGTAGTAGATCCCGCCGAGCACGATGATCGAGAAGACGCTGATCGTCCGGTCGACGAGGGCGATCGTCGTGGCCTGCGTCAGCGGGATCCCGTACGCGGCGGTCATGACGCCCACCACCCCGAGCTCCACGATCCCGAGGCCGGCCGGGCTCAGCGGGACCGCGGTGAGGAGCGACCCGATCAGCGCGACGAAGAACGCCCCGGAGAGGCCCAGCTCGACATCCTGGAAGCCGAGCGCCCGGACCACGAAGTAGAGCCGGAAGGCCTCGGTTGCCCAGATGAGCCCGGTCACCAGGACGAGGCCGGGCAGCGCCCGGAGCCCGACCGCCCCGAAGACGCCCTCTTCGAACCGGTCGTAGAGCTCGACGAGCCGCTCGCGACGCGGGACCGGCAGCCAGACCAGGATCCGGCGCCCGAAGTTGCGCATCGTCAGGAGCAGCAGGCCAAGCACGACGACGACCGCGACGCCGACGGCGAAGACGAACTGGATCGAGGGCGGCAGGCCGTTCCGGAAGCTCCAGTAGCCGGCGGCGAGCCCCAGCACGGCGATCGCGAAGATGTCGAGGATCCGCTCGATGAAGACCGTCCCGAAGGTCCGCGAGAGCGAGGCCGTGCTGTTGATCTTCAGGAGGTAGGCGCGGTAGACGTCGCCGAGCTTGGCCGGGACCAGGCAGTTGACGAGCCACGAGAGGAAGAGGATCCGCGTCGCGTCGGGCGTGCCCACCCGGAAGCTGGCTCCGCGCAGGAGGAGCACCCAGCGAAAGCCGCGCAGCGGGAACCCCGCGTAGAAGACGAGGAACGCGGCCAGGAGGAACAGCGGGTTGGCGGCCCGCACGGCCGAGACGAGCTCGTTGACGTCCACGTTGAGCGCGACCCGGAAGACGAGCACGAGCAGGACGAGCGGGACCGCGAGGCTCAGGATCGTGCGGGGCTGGCGCAGGCGGCGCCCGAGCGAGAGCTGGTCGGCGCTGGCGTCGCGGCCCTCGCCGGAGTCACGGGGGCCGCCGGCCCCGGTGGTGTCGCGCCGGTCGAGAGGCGGGGGCGTCGTCATCGCCGGGGCCCCGGCACGGCTCGTGCCACGCGGCCGTTGCCGCGTGCCCGCTGGACGAGCTTCGCGAGCGGCGTAAGGCCCCGCGCGAAGTAGGTGGCGTGTCCCGGCTGGATCTCGGCGGTCGCCAGGGCGGCGAGGAGCCCGGCCGGCGTGGACGGGTCGCCCAGGACGCGGGTCGACGCGACGCCGACCTCGAGGAGCGAGTGGGCGTCGGAGACCGCCACGCCGTGGAGGCCGGTGCGCAGCGCGAACGCCTGGGCGCGCTCGTTTCCCTCCCGGAAGACGACCCTCGCGTTGTACGTCTCCACCCAGTCGACGAGCCCGGCGAGGCCCTCGAGCCCCTCGGCGTGGTTGGCCATCGAGCTCCGGTGCCGGTCGAACGGGTGCGGGATCCCGACGAGGCCGCCCTGCTCCCGCACGAGCGCGATCGTGTCGGCCGGCGGCAGGCCGGGCGGGATCGGCGCCTGCAGGAAGAGGCAGATGAGGTCGCCGGCCGCGGTCTTGACCTCCTCGCCGACGATCACGGTCAACCCGTCCGGGGCGCCGTCGCGGGCCCGGAGGGCGCCGTCGATCCGGTCGTGGTCGGTGATCGCGAGGTGCGTGATGCCCCGCCGCGCGGCCGCCAGCGTCGCCTTGACGGGGTCCGACAGGCAGTCGAAGGACGCATTCGTATGGCAATGAAGGTCGAGGAACGCGACGTCCTCGACGGATCCGCGGGGCCCCTCCGCCGCGCTATCCGGCCCAGGAGGAGTGGACCCGGCTGGCCCGGCGGACCACAGGGGTCCCGCAGGCGCGACTTCCGATCGAAGGGAGGTCGGAGCGCCGGAGGGATCCCGCGGATCCGTCAGACCTGGAGTACACACGATCGAGATCAGATCTGCTGGACGAGCGACTTCTTGAAGAAGTCGAAGTGCTCCAGGGCGAGGCCCGTGCCGAGCGCGACGCAGTTGAGCGCGTTCTCCGCGACATGGCAGGGGACGCCCGTGACCTGGGTGAGGAGCCGGTCGATGTTCCGGAGGAGCGAGCCGCCGCCGGACATCACCATCCCCTTGTCGATGATGTCGGAGCTCAGCTCGGGCGGCGTCTGCTCGAGGACGCTGCGGACCGCCTGGACCAGCTGCTGGAGAGGAAGCTCGATCGCCTCCATGACCTCGGAGCTGGTGATCGGGATCGTCCGCGGCAGGCCGGCGATCAGGTCGCGCCCGCGGACCTCCATCTGGAGCTCGCGCTCGAGCGGCAGGGCGGTCCCGATGGCGATCTTCACCTCTTCGGCGGTCCGGTCGCCGACCATCAGGTTGTACTTCTTGCGGATGTACGAGGCGATCGCCTCGTCGAAGCGGTTGCCGCCGACCCGCAGGCTGTTGCTGACGACGATCCCGCCGAGGGCGATCACCGCGATCTCGCTGGTTCCGCCGCCGATGTCGATGATCATGTTCCCGGACGGCCCGCTGATCGGGACGTTCGCCCCGATCGCCGCGGCAAGCGGCTCCTCGATCAGGTACGCCTCGCGCGCACCGGCCTTGAGGGCCGCGTCGCGCACCGCCCGCTTCTCGACGGAGGTGACCCCGGCCGGGACGCTGATCATCACCTCCGGCCGGCGAGAGCACGAAGGACCCCTTCCGGGCGCGGCCGATGAAGTAGCGGAGCATCGCCTCGGTGATGACGTAGTCGGCGATCACGCCGTCCTTCATCGGCCGGATGGCGGAGATGTTGCCGGGTGTCCGGCCGATCATCTCGCGGGCCTCCTCCCCCACCGCGACGATGCGGTTGTCGTCGGAGACGGCGACGACCGATGGCTCCTGGATGACGATTCCCTTGCCCTTGACGTAGACGATGACGTTGGCCGTGCCGAGGTCGATGCCGATCTTCATGGAGTTGGGCTGCTCACCGGTTCGGGGAGGCGCTCGATACGGGCGCCGAGGTCGTGGAACTTGCGGTCGATGTTCTCATAGCCGCGCTGCACGTGGTGGGCGCCCCGGATGATGGACGTCCCGTCCGCGGCGAGCGCGCCCAGGATGAGCGACGCGCCGGCCCGCAGGTCGGAGATCGAGACCTGCGCGCCGTGCAGCCGCGTCGGGCCGGTGATCGTCGCGTGACGCGAGTCGGCGATGGCCACGCGGGCGCCCATCCGGCCCAGCTCGCCGAGCCACTCGAGACGATCCTCGAAGATGGTCTCGTGGACGCGGCTGGCGCCGTCACCGCGGGTGAGCAGCACGCTGACCGGCGACTGCAGGTCCGTCGCGAGGCCCGGGTATGGCGCCGTCTCCACGTCGCAGGCGCGGTAGGCGCCCTCGCCGGGCGGGATGCCGCGGACCTCGATGGTGTCCCGGCCGCAGGCGACGTTCACGCCCATGGCCGCGAGCGTCTCCAGGAACGCCCCGAGATGCTCGCACGGCGCGCCCTCGAGGGTCAGCTGCCCGCCGGCCACCGCGGCCGCGACGACGAACGTGCCGGCCTCGATCCGGTCCGGGATGACGTGGTGGTCGGCGCCGCGCAGCCTGCGGCGCCCGTCGACGACGATCGTGTCGGGAGCAACCCGCTCCACCGCCGCCCCCATCTTCTGGAGGAACGCGATCAGGTCGTCGACCTCGGGCTCCTGGGCGGCGGGCCGGATCGTCGTCCGCCCGTCCGCGAGGGTGGCCGCCAGCATCGCGTTCTCGGTCCCCATGACCGACACGAACGGGAACGTCACGTCGCCGCCGCGGAGCCGGCCCGGCGCCTTCGCGAAGTAGTACCCGTTGCGGTACTCGATCTCGGCGCCCAGCGCCCGCATCGCGTCCACGTGCAGGTTGACCGGCCGGCGCCCGATCCGGTCGCCGCCCGGGTTGCTCATGATCACGCGGCCGAAACGCGAGAGGAGGGGCCCGAGCAGGATGAAGCTCGCCCGCATCTTCGCGGCCGCCTCCAGCGGGACGAAGAGCCAGTCCACGTCGCCCGACGCGACCTCGTAGACGCCGGGAGCGGGGTGCTCCACGACCACGCCCAGGTCGAGCAGCGTCGCGACCATCACGCGGACGTCCTCGATCTCGGGGACGTTCGTGAAGCGGCAGCGCTCGCCGGTCAGGACCGAGGCGGCCAGCAGCTTGAGGGCGGCGTTCTTCGCCCCGCTCACCTTGACGGTCCCGACGAGCGGACGGCCTCCCTCGATCCGGAAGACCTCGCGGGCGACCGGTTCGGGGTGGTACTCCCAGTGGAACGGGCGGGCGTCCGCCATGGCCGTCTCCAGGCCGCGTCCGGCGCTACCCGCGCCGGTGCGGCCCCTCCCGGTGACGGCGCTCGGCGACCCGGATCCGGACGAGGGCCGCCTGGAGCTCGGCACGGGCCTGGGCGAGGTCGACCGCCTCGACGATCCCCGCCTCGAGCGCGCGCTCGGCCGCGTGGCGGGCCTGCTGCGCGCGCTCCAGGTCGATCTCGGACGCGAGGTCCGCGGTCTCGGCCATCACGACCACCTTGTCCGGGAGCACCTGCACGAACCCGCCGATGATCGCGAACGACTCCTCGACGCCGCCCTTGCGGACGCGGAGCTCGCCGGCCCCCAGGATCGAGATGAGCGGGGCGTGATGCGGCAGGACGCCCATCTCGCCCTCGCTGCCCGGCAGCGTCGCGAAGTCGACGTCGTCCGCGTAGGCGCGCTTCTCCGGGGTCACGATCTCCAGCCGGAAGGGCATGGCCGGTCTCCTACGCCTCCAGCTTCGCGGCGTTCGCGCGGACGTCGTCGAGCGTCCCTGCCAGGAAGAAGGCCTGCTCGGGCAGGGAGTCGGCCTTGCCCTCCAGGACGTCCCTGAACGACGTGACGGTCTGCTTGATCGGGACGTAGACGCCGGGCCGGCCGGTGAAGACCTCGCCGACGAAGAAGGGCTGGCTCATGAAGCGCTCGAGGCGGCGGGCCCGCGCGACCGTCGCCTTGTCCTCCTCGGAGAGCTCGTCGATGCCCAGGATCGCGATGATGTCCTGGAGGTCACGGAAGCGCTGGAGGACGCGCTGCACCTCGCGGGCGACGTCGTAGTGCTCCTGGCCGACCACGTTGCGGGTCGAGGACGCGGGACGTGGAGGTGAGCGGGTCCACGGCCGGATAGATGCCCAGCTCGGTGATGCGACGCTCCAGGCGGATCGTCGAGTCGAGGTGCGCGAACGTCGTGGCGGGAGCCGGGTCCGTGTAGTCGTCGGCCGGCACGAAGACCGCCTGGAGGCTCGTGATCGAGCCCTTCTTGGTCGACGTGATCCGCTCCTGGAGGCCGGCCATCTCCGTGGCCAGGTTCGGCTGGTAGCCGACCGCCGACGGCATCCGGCCGAGGAGCGCCGACACCTCGGAGCCCGCCTGGGTGAAGCGGAAGATGTTGTCGATGAAGAGGAGGACGTCGCGGCCCTCCTCGTCGCGGAAGTACTCGGCCATGGTCAGCGCCGAGAGGCCCACGCGAAGCCGGGCGCCGGGCGGCTCGTTCATCTGGCCGAAGACGAACGCCGTCTTCGCCAGGACGCCCGACTCGGTCATCTCCTTGATCAGGTCGTTGCCCTCGCGCGAGCGCTCGCCGACGCCCGCGAAGACGGAGACGCCGGCGTGCTCCTGGGCGACGTTCCGGATCAGCTCCTGGATGATGACCGTCTTGCCGACGCCTGCGCCTCCGAAGATCCCGATCTTGCCGCCCTTCTTGAAGGGGCAGATCAGGTCGATCACCTTGATCCCGGTCTCGAAGATCTCGACGTCGGTGGTCTGCTCGTCGAAGGCGGGGGCGGATCGGTGGATCGGCAGGACCTTGCTGCGGTCGACCGGGGCCTTCCCGTCGATCGCGTTGCCCAGCACGTCGAAGATGCGGCCCAGGGTCACCTCGCCCACCGGCACCGAGATCGGGCCACCGGTGTCGCGGACCTCGGTCCCGCGGGCCAGGCCGTCGGTCGTGGTCATCGCCACGGCCCGCACCCAGTTGTTGCCAAGGTGCTGCTGGACCTCGCAGACGAGCGGGTCGCGGTCCGGCCGCACGATCTCCACCGCGTTGTAGATCCGGGGCAGCTGGCCGGCGGGGAACTCGATGTCGACGACGGGTCCGGTGATCTGGATCACGCGGCCGGTCGCGGCGGGAGCGGCGGTCGCCATGGTGGGTGTCGTTCCTCCGTGCGCTAGCGGCCGGCCCGGGCGCCGGACGCGATCTCGATCATCTCGCGGGTGATGTTGGTCTGGCGGACCTTGTTGTAGGAGAGCGTGTACTCGTCGATGAGCTCTTCCGCGTTCTCGGTGGCGCTCTTCATGGCCACCATCTTGCTCGACATCTCCGAGGCCGTGGTCTCCAGGATGGCCTGGAAGACCCGGGTCGCCACGTAGCGAGGAAGGAGCTGGCGAAGGACGGTCGCCGGGTTCGGCTCGAAGATGAACTGGTTCCCCGGGACGCCGTGGGCGTCGGCCCCGGGACGGATCGGCAGGAGCCGCTCGGCCGTGGGTCGCTGGACGAGCGTCGAGACGAACCTCGGGAAGACCAGGTCGATCTGCCCGTACGCGCCCGCCAGGAAGTCGTCCGACACCAGGCGCGTCAGCGGCGTCACGTCCGCGAAGCTGGGCCTGTCGCCGAAGCCGTTGAAGTGGGCGGCGATCGGGATCCTCGTGCGGCGGATCGCGTCGCGACCCTTGCGCCCGACCGTCACGACCGTCAGCCGGCCCTCGTACTCGGCGGCCTCCTTGAGGGCGAACCGGATCGTGTTCGTGTTCAGCGGGCCGGCGAGGCCGCGATCCGTGGTGATCACGACGAGGAGGCGCGTGCCGCCCTCGGGACGTGCCAGCAGCGGGTGCTGCTCGTCGCCGAGGACCGCGGCGAGGTCCGCGAGGACCTCGTCGAGCTTCTCCGAGTAGGGCCGTGCGGCGAGCGTCGCGTCCTGGGCGCGGCGCAGCTTCGAGGCGGCCACGAACTGCATCGCCCGGGTGATCTGCTTGATGTTCCTGACCGCGCCGATGCGCCGCCGGATGTCTCGCTGGCTCGCCACCTGCCGCTCCCGGGTCCCGTGCTGCCGCTACGCCAGGAAGGTCGTGCGGAACGCCGCGACCGCATCGTCGAGACCCTTCGCGATCTCGTCGTCGAGGGCCTTCGTGCGGCCGAGCTTCTCGAGAACCTCCGGCTGCTCCGCCTCGAGGAAGCGGTAGAAGCCGACCTCGAACTCCTTGACCCGCGGGGTCGGGATGTCGTCGAGCTGGCCCTTCGTCGCGACGTACAGGATGGCGACCTGCTTCTCGACGGGCAACGGCTGGTACTGCGGCTGCTTGACGATCTCGGAGAGCCTCTCGCCGCGCGTGAGCTGGTCGCGCGTGGCCTTGTCCAGGTCCGACGCGAACTGGGCGAACGCGGCGAGGGCGCGGTACTGGGCCAGGTCCAGCTTGAGCGGCCCGGCCACCTTCTTCATCGCCTTGGTCTGGGCCGCCGAGCCGACTCGCGAGACGGAGATGCCGATGTTGAGGGCGGGCCGCTGGCCGGCGTTGAAGAGGTCGGTCTCGAGGAAGATCTGGCCGTCGGTGATCGAGATGACGTTGGTGGGGATGTACGCGGACACGTCGCCCGCCTGCGTCTCGACGATCGGGAGCGCCGTCAGCGAGCCTCCGCCGTTCGCGTCGCTGAGGCGCGCCGCGCGCTCCAGCAGGCGGCTGTGCAGGTAGAAGACGTCGCCCGGGTAGGCCTCGCGGCCCGGCGGCCGGCGAAGCAGGAGCGACATCTCGCGGTACGCCCAGGCATGCTTCGAGAGGTCGTCGTAGACGCACAGGGCGTCCTTCACGAGGCCCTGCCCGGGGACCTCGACGCCGTTCTCCATGACCTCCTCGCCCATCGCGACGCCCGCGTATGGCGCGAGGTACTGGAGCGGGGCGGGATCCTCGGCCCCGGCGACGACCACGATCGTGTGGTCCATGGCGCCGTGGCGCTCGAGGATCGCGACCGTGGAGGCGACCGTGGAGAGCTTCTGGCCGATCGCGACGTAGATGCAGACCAGGCCCTGGCCCTTCTGGTTGATGATCGTGTCGATCGCGATCGCGGTCTTGCCCGTCTGGCGGTCGCCGATGATCAGCTCGCGCTGGCCACGCCCGATCGGGATCAGCGCGTCGATCGCCTTGATGCCCGTCTGGACCGGCGTGTCGACGCCCTGGCGGGCGATGACGCCGGGGGCGATCCGCTCGGCGGCGCGGACCTTCGTCGTGGCGATCGGGCCCTTGTCGTCGAGCGGGCGGCCCAGCGGGTCCACGACGCGCCCGAGGAGCGCGGCCCCAACCGGGACCTCCACGATCCGGCCGGTCGTCTTGACGACGTCGCCTTCCTTGATGGCGGTCGCGTCGCCCAGGATGACGGCGCCGACGGTCTCCTCGGCCAGGTTGAGGGCCATCCCCATGACGCCGCCGGGAAACTCGAGCAGCTCGGACGCGAGCGCGCCCTCGAGCCCGTAGATCGTGGCGATGCCGTCGCCGACCTCGACGACCGTCCCGACGTTGCGCGTCTCCGCGGACGTGTCGAAGTTGTCGATGTTCGCCTTGATGATGCTGATGATCTCGTCGGATCGAATGGCCATTCGGTGCTCCGTTCGGTGCGGGGGTCAGCGAGCTCCAGCGACGAGGCTTTCGCGGAGCCGCGAGAGCCGTCCCCGCACGCTGGCATCGATGAGTCGGTCGCCGACGCGGACGGTCAGGCCGCCGATCAGCGCGGGGTCGACCGTCGAGTGGACCTCGACGCGCGCGCCGGACAGGGCTGCGACGCGCTCGGCGATGGCCGCGAGCTCGGCCGGCTCGAGGGGTTCGGCGCTCGTGACGTTCGCGACCACGACGCCATGCTCGAGGTCCACGAGGCGCTTGAGCTCGTCCGCGACGCGCGGCAGGATCGCGAGCCGCCCGCGCTTCGCCAGGAGGAGGACGAGGTTCCGGGCCGGCACGCCGACCCTGGAGCCCAGCAGGCCGGTGATGATCGCGCGGCGGTCCTCCCACGCGATGGCGGGGTTGTCGACGACGGTCGCGGCCTCGCTCGCGCCCACGAGCCCCACCGCCAGGCGAAGCTCCACGAGCCACGTGTCGAGCGTCCCGTCGCGGCGGGCGAGCTCGAGCGCAGCCTCCGCGTAGCGGCGTGCGGCGGTCGTCGCGGTGGCCATCAGTCGGTCGACCCCCCGGCTGGAGTCCCGTCGGCGGCAGGGTCGCCGGCCGCAGAGCCGCCAGTGGCGGATCCACCTGGCGTCGAACCCCGAGCCGCTGGTCCGCCGGTCGCTGGTCCGCCTGGCGCGCCTTCACCAGGCGTCGAACCCCCGGCGGACGGTCCGCCGGCTGCGGATTCGGCGAGGTACTCCTCGACGAGGCGGCGTTGCCGGTCGCTGCTCATCGTCTCGCGCACGACGCGGCCGGCGGCGTCGAGGGCAAGCGTGGCGACCTCGGTTCGCAGGTCGGCGATCGCGCGCGTCTTCTCGGCCTCGATCTCGGCGGATGCCCGGGCGCGCATCCGCTCCAGCTCCTCGCGGGTCGCGGCGACGTCCGCGGCGCGGCTCTCCTCGGCCAGCTTCTGGGCGCGATCGAGGATCTCGCGCGCCTCGCGGCGCGCGGCGTTCAGCTCCGCGAGCGCGGCGGCCTCGCCCGCTGCACGCTCGATCCGCGCCTGGTCGGCGTCGTGGATCCCCTGCTCGATCCGCGCGCGGCGATCCCGCAGGGTCGACCCGATCGGCTTGAGGACGACCAGGTAGAGCACGGCGAAGAAGACGAGGAAGTTGCAGGCCGCGACGATGATCCAGAACAGGTTGATGGTCAACCCGGGGGTCGCGGCATCGGCCTGGAGGCGGATGACCTCGCGGGCCGCCTGGCCGGCGTCGAGAAGTGCCACGCTGGGGCTCCGGCTCGTCGCCTACTTGATGAAGATCGCGAGGAGGCCGACCACCACCGCGAGGACGCCGAGCCCTTCGGCGAACGCCGCGAGGATGATGGCAAGGCCGCGGATCTGCGATGCCGCGTCCGGGTTTCGGCTGATCGCGCTGCTCGAGAGGCCCGCGAGGATGCCGATGCCGATGCCGGGGCCGATGACGCCGAGGGCCGCAAGGCCTGCGCCGAGGTGCTCCATGAGTGGTACTCCCTCCTGCCTCCGGGGGTCTCCCGGGGTCTGGTGACGACGGACTAGGCCCGCGCCGGGCTCGTGTGCATGGCTGGTGCGGTCACGTCCTCGGCCGCGTCGACGGCCTCCTCGACGATGTGGCCCTCCTCCTGCTCGTGGCCCTCGGTTGCGATGAGGATGAACATGAGCGAGAGGACGCTGAAGATGAGCGCCTGGACCAGGTTCAGGAGGAACTCCAGCCCGTACAGCGCGACCGGGACGATGGCGACCGTGAGGCCGGTGACGACCCCGAGCGCGACCTCGCCACCGTAGATGTTGCCGAAGAGACGCATCGACAGCGTGACGGGCTTGATGAACTCGAGGAGGAGCTCGATCAGCCCGACGAACATGGCGATGACGCCCGCGCCGACACCGTTCCGGAACTCGTAGAACGGGAAGAACTTGCCGAGGTACCCGCCGACGCCGAGCTTGCGGAACCCCTCGGCCTCGAAGACGGCGAAGCTGACGAGCGCCAGGCCGATCGTCACGTTGACGTCGCTCGTCGGGGCACGGAGCTCCTCGACCTTGCCCACCGGCGAGATCAGACCGATCCAGTTGCCAGCCACGATGAAGATGAAGAGCCCCGCGAACCATGGCACGTATGGACGGGCGCGATCGCCGCCGAGCGAGACCGCGAAGCTCTCCAGCGACTCGTACGCCAGCTCGGCCGCGTTCTGGAGACGGCCTGGGATGACGTCGCGGCGGCGCGTCATCGCAATCGAGAGGCCGAGCACGAGCAGGATGACGATCCACATCGTGAGGAGCGTGCTCGTGATGCTGGGCCAGAAGCCAACCACGAGCGGACCCGTCGGCGTGGGGTTCGCGGGGTCCAGGTCCACGATCACGTGCGGGGCGGGAAGCTCGAGGTTCCCGTTGATGAAGCACACGGGGTAGGCGCACGCCGTTCCCGATGCCGCGCCCTGCTCCGCCGGCGGGACGACCAGGAAGGCGAGGACGTCGAGCGCCAGCACGGCGAGCACGAGGTACACGAGTGTGCGCCGCGTCAGGAACCGGCTCACCGAGCCGCCTCCGCGAGCGCCCCTCGCGGGTCCCTCCATCTGCCGCTGCTCGCCACGCTCTCTCCATGCACCGGGGCGCGGCCGGTCGGCCGAGTTCTCCGGGTCAGTCGTCGAAGGTCGCCAGGAACCTGCTGATCAGCTGGTAGACGGCCCGGGCACCCGCAGCGAGCCCGACGAAGAGCCCGACGAGGATGAAGATCGGCAGCGTTCGCAGCTGCTGGTCAACCCAGTATCCGCCCAGCACGCCCACCAGGACCGTCACGAGGAGCACGAGGCCGATCTCGGAGAAGAGTGCGAAGTAGCCCCAGGCCCGTTCGGGCACGGCGGTTCGGCTCCCTGGCGAAGCCGCGCGAGTATAGCAACGGGCGCCTCACGCGGGCAAACAACCGTTCCGCTCGTCGCGGGGAGCGCGAGGCCGGCGCGGCGTCAGCGCGTCTCGACGGTATCTCGGGATCCCTGGACCGGCACGGCCCGGGCGGCCGCGAGGGCCTCGGCGGAGCCTGACGCGATGAACGTCTCGCCGGCCACGAGCCGCCGGTCGTCGGGCGGGTTCGCGGCATACCGGTCGTCGGCCCCGAGGATCGCGAGGACGAAGAGTCCCCGCTCGCGGAGCTCACCGACGTTTGCCCCTTCCATCGGGCCGCCGGCCCGCGCGTGGAGCTCCTCGATCGAGAACGAGAGCTCGCCGTGCGAAAGCGCGGCGTCGAGGAAGTCGACGACGCGCGGGCGCACGGCCAGCTCGGCGATTCGCCGGCCTGCCATCGTGTACGGGGAGACGATCCGGTCGGCACCGGCCCGCGCCAGCTTCTCCTCTGCAGCCGGCGTGCTTGCGCGGCCGACCACGAAGAGGCCCGGGTTGAGCGCCCGCGCCGAGAGGATCACGTAGACGTTCTGGGCGTCGGAATCGATCGTCGCGACGAGGCCCTTCGCACGCAGGATGCCGCCCGAGCGAAGCGTCGCATCGTCCGTGGCGTCGCCCTCCACGACGAGGAAGCCGTCGTCGCGGGCGTGCCTGAGCGATTCCGGGTTGGCGTCGATGACCACGAACCGTTCGCCGTCATGCACCAGCTCGTGGGCGACGGTGGACCCGACCCGTCCATAGCCGCACAGCACGAAGTGACCGCTGAGCTCGTCCACCTGGTGTTGCATGCGTCGACCGACCCTCCGTCCGCTCGTCGCCTCGATCACGAGGTACTCGGTCACGAGGCCCACGCTCCCGAAGATGAGGACGACCCCGAAGCCGGTGACCAGCATGGTCCATAGCCGGCCCCCGTCGTCAAGCGTGCGCACCTCGCGGAAGCCCGCGGTCGTGACGCTGATCACGGTCATGTAGAGGGCGTCCGAGAGGTCCCAGCCCTCCAGCAGCATGTAGCCGGCCGTCCCGACCGCGAGGGCCGCGCCCACGATCGCCAGCCACACCCGGAGGCCCGGCGCCTCGACGAGCGCGACGACCGCGTCGAGCGCCCACGACTCCTGCCGCGACCGCTTCACGACTGCTCCTCACGGCGAGCGCGTCCGGCCCGGGCGGGCCAGGCGCGGCAAGCGTAGCGCGCCTCAGGCGGCGCCGTCCCCTCCCGCGGCACGGCTCAGCAGGTACAGCCCGAGCCCGAAGATCACGAAGACGCCCAGGAACGCGTAGAGCTGGCCCGTGCCGGAGAGCACGAGCGAGAGCACGGCGAGGGCGATGCAGACGGCGTAGATCACGAGCACGGTCTGGGCATGCGAGAGGCCCAGGTCCAGGAGCCGGTGGTGGATGTGTCCGCGATCCGGCGAGAAGGGCGACCGGCCCTCCGAGAGGCGCCGAACGATGATCCAGAACGTGTCGATGATGGGGACGCCCAGGACCAGGAGCGCGACCGCCACCTTGGCGCTTCCGAGGATGGAGAGCAGCGCGAGGACGTACCCGATCACCATCACCCCGCTCGTCCCGAGGAAGATCGAGGCCGGGTGCAGGTTCCAGCGCAGGAATCCCAGGAGCGAGCCGGCGAGCGCGAAGCAGAAGAGGGCGACGGCCGGCTGGTCGATCGGGCCCGTCAGGCTGATCGTCCCGAGCGTCAGCGCCGCGATCAGGGCCACGCCCGACGACAGCCCGTCGAGCCCGTCGATGAAGTTGATGCTGTTGATCATCCCGAGGACCCACAGCACGGCGAAGCCGGCCTCGAAGACGCCGCTGAGGTGGATGAAGCCGGGCCCGAACGGGTTGGCGAGCAGGGTCACGGTGATGCCGAGCCCGACGGCCAGGCCCGCCATGACGAGCTGCCCGGCCAGCTGCCAGCGAGCGCGGAGGTCGATCCAGTCGTCGAGACTGCCGATCAGCGCCGCGAGAGCCGCCCCGCCCACGAGCGCCACGACCTCCTTGGCGGCGGGCGCGTCCGTGGCCGGCCAGAGGCCGAAGCGCGCGTCGGCCAGGATGAGCCCGAGCGACGTGATCACGAACGCGGCGGCGACCGCGATCCCGCCGCCGCGCGGGATCGGCGACGTGTTGACCCGGCGCTCCGACGGACGGTCGAGGACGTCGAACCGGTGGGCGATGCTGCGGACGAGGGGAGTGAGGACGAGCGCGAGGATCGCGGCTGCCGCGAAGGCGGCGAGGGCCGGCCCGCCGATGCCCTCGCTCACCGGGTCATGCTTCGGGGAGGCCGGGAACGGGGAATCGCCCGCAGATGTCGCGAACCTCGGCGGCGACCTTCGCCTGCTCGGCGGGCTCGTCCCGCGAGGTGAGGGACGCGACGATCAGGCGGCCGACCTCGCGCATCTCGGCGGCGCCGAACCCGCGCGTCGTCGTCGCCGGTGTCCCGATCCGGATGCCCGACGCGATGTTGGGCGGATTCGGGTCGAACGGGATGGCGTTCTTGTTGACGGTGATCCCCACGCTGTCGAGGAGGCGCTCCGCGTCCCGGCCGGTCGCCCCGAACGGCGTCACGTCGACGCTCATGAGGTGGTTGTCGGTCCCGCCCGCCACGAGCTTGCCCCCACGGGCCGCGATCTCCTCGGCGAGGATCCGCGCGTTCAGCACCGTCCGACGCTGGTCCTCCCGGAACTCGGGGGTGGCCGCGAGGCGAAGCGCCACCGCCTTCGCGGCGATGACGTGCATCAGCGGGCCGCCCTGGGTGCCCGGGAAAGACCGCCTTGTCCACCTGCTTCGCGAGCTTCTCGGTCGAGAAGATGAGGCCGCCCCGGGGGCCCCGGAGTGTCTTGTGGGTCGTCGTCGTGACCAGGTCCGCGTGCGGGAAGGGCGACGGATGCTGCCCGGCCGCGACGAGCCCGGCGATGTGCGCCATGTCCACGAGGAGGTACGCCCCCACGCCGTGGGCGATCGCCGCGAAGCGCTCGAAGTCGAGGATGCGCGAATAGGAGCTGGCCCCGGCGATGACGAGCTTCGGCCGGACCTCCGCCGCCTGCCGCTCCACCGCGTCGTAGTCGATCAGGTTCGTCTCCGGGTCGACGCCGTAGGCGTGGACCTCGAACCACTTGCCGCTGACGTTCACCGGCGAGCCGTGCGTGAGATGCCCGCCGTGGGCCAGGCTCATCCCGAGGATCCGGTCTCCCGGCGAGAGGACCGCGTAGAACGCGGCCAGGTTTGCCGGGGCGCCCGCATGGGGCTGGACGTTGACGTGCTCCGAGCCCGGGAAGAGGGCGATTGCGCGATCCTGGGCGAGCCGCTCCACGACGTCGACGTACTCGCAGCCACCGTAGTAGCGCCGGCCCGGCAGGCCCTCCGCGTACTTGTTCGTGAGCCAGGACCCCTGGGCCTCCATGACCGCGGCGAACGTGTAGTTCTCGCTCGCGATCAGCTCGATCTTCCAGCGCTGGCGGTCCGCCTCTCCGCGCATCGCGGACCAGACCTCGGGGTCCAGCTCCGCGACCGTCGCCCACGCGGCTCGCGCGGCGTCCGTCACGCTCATCCCGACTCCTTCCCGGTCGCCCCCGGTCGCCGCCTCCCCGGCGACGCTCGACCCGTCCGGCCCCTGCCGGCTGGCGCACGCGCGCCATTGTCACCCAACGACCCGCGACGCGTTCGGGCGGGCTCGCCCCGTGCGGGTCAGGCAGCGGCGCCGGCCTGCCCGCTCGTCGGACCGCGTGCCGCCGTCAGGGCCAAGCGCCGTCAGGGCCTGGCGCCGTGACCCAGCACGTACGCTCTCGATCACCTGCGCCGCACCGTCCTCCTCGAACGGCGGGGCGACGAGGTTCGCCGCGGCCCTGAGGTCCGCCGGGCCGTGTGGCATGGCGACGCCGAAGCCGACCTCGGCGATCATCTCGAGGTCGTTGAGCTGGTCGCCGATGGCGAGCGCGTCGCGCAGGTCGATGCCAAGCCTGCGAGCGAGCCAGCCGACCGCGGCGCCCTTGCTCACGCCGGGTGCCACGAACTCCAGGAACATCGGGTGGCTGACCGTGGCCACGGCGCGACCCTGGAAGTCGGCCCGCGCCGCGGGCAGGAGACCGGTCGGGATCGGCGGATTGCCGACCGAGATCACCTTCGTCACCGGGTGGCGGACCCAGGCGTCCAGGTCCGGCACGACCGCGACGCGGCCGAGGTTGAATCGCACGTACTCTGCCGCGCGTGAATGCGCCGCCGGGATGACCATCCGCTCGAGGTGGTTGAGGTGCGGGTCCAGGCCGTGGTCGCGGCACCAGGCCAGCGCATCGCGGACGACCGCGGCCGGCAGCGGCCGGTGGTAGAGGAGGCGCCCGAGGCGCGGGGCGCCGGGGGCGGGCATCTCGCGGATCAGGGCGCCCTGCATCCCGACGATCGGGACGCGCAGCCCGAGCTCCCGGGCGTAGGGGAGCGCCGAGCTGGTCATGCGCCCGGTGACGATCGCAACCGCGACACCCGCATCCACGGCCGCGCGTACGGCAGCGACGGTCCGGGGCCGGATCCGCAGGTCGTCGCCGACGAGCGTGCCGTCGAGGTCGAGCGCCACGAGACGGATCCGCCCCGTCCGACCGCCCGCGACGGGAATGCGGCTCGTCACGGCTGCGGCGCGGGGCGGGTCGCCGGGGCCACCCGGGCGATGCGCGGCAGGCCGGCAAGGTCGGCCACGACCTCGCAGCCCCAGCCGGGCAGCGCGGACCCCACGGCGGCCTCCACCGGGCCGGCCTGGTCCGCGCCGATCTCCAGGAGGGCCAGGCCCGCCGCGTCGAGGCGCGCCGGCAGGAGCGCGAGCAGGCGCCGGATGACGCCGAGCCCGTCCGGGCCCCCGTCCAGCGCCTCCCGCGGCTCGAACCCGATGGGCGCGGGGAGGCCGGCGAGGTCGCCGGTGCGGACATACGGGCAGGTTCGCGCAGACGAGGTCGAAACGCTCCGGCGTGCGGAGCAACCCCGCGCTCGCGCCCGCCGCGGGCAGGAGGTCGGCCACGGCGACCCCGACGTGGTCGGCGACTCCGTGCGCGACCGCGTTCTCGGCCGCGAGCGCGGCGGCGGCCGTCGACAGGTCCGACGCGACGATCTCCACCTCCGAGGCCATGCGGCGACGCCGAAGCCCGGCCGCGATCGCGACCGCGATGGCGCCGCTGCCCGTCCCGACGTCGGCGACGCGGACCGGCGGCGTGCCGATCGGGCGCGGCGCGCGGCCCAGCACCTCGGCCAGCTCGGCGAGGGCGAGATCCACGAGCAGCTCCGTCTCCGGGCGCGGCACGAGCGCCCGGGCGTCCACGGCGAGGGCGACGCCGTGGAACTCCCTGATGCCGCGGATGTAGGCAACCGGCTCGCCGGCCGCGCGCCGCTCGAGCGCCGCCGCGAAGCGCGCCGCCGCGCCGTCACCCGCGAGGCCCTCGGGATGGGCCAGCAGCCCCGTCCGATCGGTGCCGAGAGCATCCGCCAGGAGCAGCTCCGCGTCGAGGCGAGCGCTCGGCGAGCCGGCCGCGCGGAGGCGGTCGACTCCGGACGCCAGGAGCCCGCCGACCGTCGCGGCCGACCCGCGCGTCAGGATCCGCCTTCGCCGTCGTCGGCCAGCGACGCCAGCCGTTCGGCCTGGTCGGTGGCGCTGAGCGCCTCGAGCAGCCGATCGAGGTTGCCGTCGAGCACGCCGGGCAGGTTCGAGAGGTCCATCCCGATCCGGTGATCGGTCACCCGGTCCTGGGCGAAGTTGTAGGTCCGGACCTTGTCCGAGCGGTCGCCCGCCCCGATGAGCGAGCGCCGCGTGACGGAGTCCGCCTCCCGCTGCCGTGACAGCTCCCGGTCCAGGAGCCGGGCGCGCAGGATCGCCATCGCCTTGACCTTGTTCTTCGAGCTGGCTCCGTTCGTCCTGGATCTCCACCACAAGGCCGCTCGGAAGGTGCGTGATCCGGACCGCGGAGTCGGTCGTGTTGACGCCCTGGCCGCCGGGTCCCGAGGAGCGCTTCACCTCGATCCGGAGGTCGCGGTCCTCGTCGATCGAGAGGTCAGCCTCCTCGGCCTCGGGCAGGACCACGACCGTTGCCGTCGACGTGTGGATACGGCCCGACGACTCGGTGGCAGGCACGCGCTGGACGCGGTGGGTCCCGCTCTCGAACTTGAGCCGGCTGAACGCGCCCTCGCCGAAGATCTCGACGACCGCCTCCTTCACGCCCCCGATCCCCGTCTCGTGGAGGCTCATCACCTCGGCGCGGAGCCGATGCCGGTCGGCGTAGCGGAGGTACATCCGCAGGAGGTCCCCGGCGAAGAGCGCCGCCTCGTCGCCGCCCGCGCCCGCCCGGATCTCCAGGATCACGTTCCGGTCGTCGTTCGGATCCCGCGGGAGCAGGTGGACGGTCAGGGCCTCGAGCTCGGCCGCCTCGGCAGCCTCGAGCCGGGTGATCTCCTCGCGCGCCATCGCCTGCATCTCGTCGTCGTGCTCCGCGTCCCGCATCTCGCGGGCGCCGGCAAGCTCCGCACGGATCACCTCGAGGCGCCGGAACGACGACACGACCGGCTCGAGGCGCGCCAGCTCCCGGCCGAGCCGGCGCAGGGCCTCCATGTCCGCCGCGACCCCGGGCGTGGCGAGCTCGGCCTGGACATGCTCGTACTGGGCGACGAGCTCCCGCAGCTTGCGATCGAGGACGCCGTCGGCCATGGCTCAGGCCTCCGCCGCCGGGCGCGCCTCGGCAACGATCGCCATCGGGCTGCGCCCGATCCGGACGCCGCCCGCGGGCAGCGGCTCGCCGTCGGCGAGAAGGGCCTGCTCGAGGCTGACGATCGCGACTTCGAGCATGTCGTCGGTGGGCTGCTTCGTGGTGATCTTCTGGACCCAGATCCCCGGCTGGAAGACCCATCGGACGACACGGCTCTCGCGATGTCGGGCGCCGAACCGGAGCAGCTCATAGCTGATCCCCGCGATCACGGGGATCAGCACGATGCGGCTCGCGATCATGATCGGAAGCTCCTGGCGGCCGACCAGGCTGAAGACGACGATCGAGACGAGGATGACGACGACCAGGAACTCGGTCCCGCAGCGAGGGTGCGCGGTGGGGTACCTGCGGACCGCCTCCACCGTGAGCGGGTCGCCAGCCTCGAGGGCGTGGATCGACATGTGCTCCGCGCCGTGGTACTGGAACGTCCTCCGGACGTCGGACGTGCGCCCGATCAGCGACAGATACACGAGGAAGACCGTGACCTGGATGATGCCCTCGACGGCTCGCTCCACGTAGCCGCTCTGGCCGCCGGCGATCGCCTTGGCGAGCAGGAGCGGCACGAAGAAGAAGAGGCCGATCCCGAAGACGAGGGTGA
Source organism: uncultured Chloroflexia bacterium (assembly GCA_963809215.1). GTDB lineage: Bacteria > Chloroflexota > Limnocylindria > Limnocylindrales > CSP1-4 > CTSoil-043. Next base: position 2,902,727 of record CAWEIJ010000002.1, on the reverse strand, counting down.
GGCCGAGCATGAGCGCGACGGCACCCTTCCCCAGGTCCGCGCTGACGGCGGCGGGCGCCCTGTCGGTCAGGGGCGCTGCGATGAGGGACGAAGCGGCACCGACGGCCGACGCCGGCGAGGCGGCCGATGCGGGCGTCGCGGACGTCCAACGGACGGTGGTCGACGGGACGGTCGGCGCCGCGGCGTTCGCGTCGCGCCCTGTTCCGGCGTCGGTTCCGGCCCGACGGCCAACTCTGCCACTGTGCCCGGTCGGACGGCACCCGGTTCGACGGCCTCGGCTGCCGGGGACGCGGCAGCATCGCCGGCGGCGGGAGCGAGTGGAGCCGGCCCCGCGCCTGGCCAAGGATCCTCGATGGCGGCGACCCCGGCCGAGCGAACGAGCCAGCGGGTCCCGACGACCAGGGTCTCGTAGAGGACGACGAGGCCGCGCACGAACGGGAGCCGGGCCCAGCGAGTCGCGCGGAACCCCACGGCCAGCTTCTCGTCGGCCCAGACGATGCGCCCGTCGGGGTGCCGCAGCGCAACGGCGATCACGTCGCGGCCGCGCATGAGAACGCCCTCGATGAGCGCCTGGCCTCCGTAGGAGAAGCGAGCCATGGGCGACGCTACCGGCCCGGAATCACGACGGCGGGCCGGGCGGCCCGCCGTGGCGCATGCGATCCAGCCGTCAGCGGCCCGTCGCGGCGCGCTCGAGGCGCTTCTGGAAGCGTTCGACCTGGCCGGCCGTGTCCATGATCATCTGCTTGCCCGTGTAGAACGGGTGGCAGTTCCCACACACGTCGACGCGGAGCTCGGTGCGGGTCGACCCGACCTCGAACTCGGTGCCGCAGGTTGCGCAGTGGACCTTCGCGGCGTGGTACTTGGGGTGGATGTTCGGCTTCATCGGGTCTCCGGGAGCGGTGTGGCGTGGATTCGTGCGGGGTCAGGCGCCGGCGACGGCGGGCTCGGTCTCGGCCGCGGGAGCGGCCTCGATGACGGGCTCGACGCGGATGCGCTTCTTGGTTCGTGTCTGGTGCTCGAAGCGGACGCGGCCCTCGACGGTGGCGAAGACCGTGTAGTCGCGGCCGAGCCCGGTGCCGGTGCCGGCGATGAACGTCATCCCGCGCTGACGGACGATGATCGAGCCTGCCGGCACGAGCTGGCCGTCCCCGACCTTGACGCCGAGGCGCTGGCCGACCGAGTCGCGGCCGTTCTTGGAGCTCGAGCCTGCTTTCTTGTGGGCCATCGATCAGTCTTCCTTCTTCGGGGCGCTGGGGCGCTTCGCGGCGGGCTTGGGCGCGTGGCCTTGGCCGCTTCCTTCGCAGGCTGTCCTGGCCTTCGCAACCGTGGGCTTCGCCTTGTCCGCGACGGTATCGCCCGCCTTCGCGGCACCGCGAGCCGGCTTCTTCGCCGCGCCGGAAGGCGCCCCGTCAGCAGGCGCAGCGGCGGCTTCGGCGGCAGCGGCCTTCGAGGCGAGGGTCGCCGCGAGCGCGGCGTCCGTGACAGCCTGGACGGCGGCGGCCTCGGCGAGTCGCTCGCGCTCGGTCTTGCGTGCCTCGGCCGCGAGCCTCTCGGCCTCGGCGGCGCTCTTGCCGTTGAGCGTGACATCCGTGACGCGCAGGATCGTCTGCTCCTGGCGATGGCCCTTCTTCACGCGCCGACGGGCCTTGGGCTTGTACTTGAACGAGATCACCTTGTCGGCGCGGTCGGCGCGCAGCACGGTGGCGCTCACGATGGCGCCGGCGACGAGCGGGCGGCCGATGGCGGCCTCGTCTCCGTCGGCGACCAGCAGGACACGGTCGAGGGTGATCTCCTGGCCGGGTTCCACGTCGAGGAGCTCGACCGCGAGCTCCGTGCCGACCTCAACGTGATACTGCTTCCCGCCGGTCTCGATGACTGCGTACATGGGTCTCCGGGTGGGTGCTCGGCGGGCGTGACAGGCCGGCCTCGGGTGGGCGCAAACGAACCGCCCGGTTGTCTCGGGCGCGAATGGGGAGTGTACGGCTCGAACACGCTCCGGTCAAACGAGGGGCGGGCGGAGGGGGCGCGTCTTCGCCGCCTGCAGCTTCGAATCCGTCCAACCCTGCGTCGAGGTTGCCGTCGACGACCAGCCGCGTGCCGCTCGGGACGACGCCGGGTCATCCCGGCACGGCCGGCGGACCCGGCCGTGCCGGCCCAGCGTTCGGGGTGCGCGCAGGACGAGCGCCGGCGGACCCCGATCCGCCGGGCGTGACCATGCGTCAGCGCGCCGTGGCCGATGCCTCGTTCGACACCGGTCCCTCGCCGGACCCGTTGACGGCAGTGATCCGGTAGAAGTACCGCGTTCCCGAGGTCGTCCCGGCGTCCCGATACCTGGTGGTGCCGCTCGACTGCTGGACGAGGAACGTCTCGGCGCCCGAGGCCGCGCCCCGGTAGATGCGGTACGCCGTGATGGAGCTGCCGTTGCTCGCCGGGACGGTCCAGCTGAGCTGGACGCCGCGGCGGCTGCTCCGGGTCGCGGTCAGCGTGGCCGCGCCGGCACGCCCGCGGGACCGGTCACCGTCAGCGAGACGGTCGCGGAATGCGTGGCGGAACCCTCGACACCGGTGACCGTGATGGGATAGGTGCCCGGCGCGGTGGACGAGCCGACGACGACCGACAGGGTAGCGCCGGCGCCGGCCGAGACCGACGTCGGGCTGAGGCTCGCGGTCGTCCCGCCCGGTGCCCCGCTGACCGAGAGGCTGACGGTGGCGCTGCTCCCGGAGGTCACGGCGGTCCCGATCGTCGAGCTGCCCGATCCGCCCTGGCCGATCGACAGCGTGGTCGGGCTCGCGCTGATCGAGAAGTCGTTGGAGACCGAGGCCGAATAGGACTGGGCGCACCGCCCACCGTTCGCGTTCAGCCAGTTCTGCTGGACGAGGAAGTTCTTCGAGCCGACGGTGATGTTCGCCTGGCCCCCGGACAGGCCCTGGGTCCCGAAGTTCCAGGCGCACTGGTCGGCATTCTCGTCTCCGGTCGTGCTGTTCCACCAGGCGTTGAGCTGGGGGTCGGTGTTCGCCTCCTCGAGCTCGTGGGCAAGCGTGTTGACCTCGGCATCGCCCGCCGCGTCCCCGTTGGGAGCGGCCAGCGCGGTGCAGGTGCCGGGGCCGGCGTTGTCGTACGGCATCACGGCGTAGAGGACGGTGTTGGCGCCCCAGCTGAAGTAGCCGTGATATGCGCAGTAGCTCGACAGGAAGCCGCCGCCGAGGTTCACCGAACCCGACGAGAACACCGCGTAGACGGTCGACGGATTCCAGGCGATGGCCCCGGAGGTCAGGCCCTTCGTGATCTCGGCCTGGATGGCAGCGTCGGAGACGTTCGCCGTGCCCGACGGCGCGCCCGATGTGTCCGCCCAGAACTGCGCATAGCCGAGGGAGTTCGCGACCACGTGACCAGCCCCGACCGTGTCGGCGTAGGTCGTGTTGATGTTGTAGTACGACGACCCGCCGAGGTTCCTCAGGAAGTAGCCGACGAGTGAGTTGTCCGCGGACCCGGCGCCGGCCGTGCCGGGCTTCGGTCCGCCGGCATAGATCTGGGAGGCCGACCAGTAGATCGCGGCGACGCTCTCGGCCGGGACGATGGGGCCGCCGTGATAGTCGATGCCGTAGCCGACGAGAGCGGCGGCCTGCGCCCCCGCCGGGGCGACCGAACCTGATCGATCCCCGCGGAGTGGGAGCGTGTGAACCCTGGCTCCGTCCACGAGATCGAATGTCCGGGAGGTACCCTCCTGGACCCATCCCGCCTGGCCGGATCCTGTCGTCGGACCGGCAGCGAGCGCGGCGCCCGCGCCGATGGCCATGGTCAGGAGCGCCGCGACTCCCGCGGCAGCATGGCGTTGTCGCATCGGGACGGTACCTCGTGGTCAGGACGCGGGCACCCGGACGGGTGGACCGAGGCCGAAGACACTAAGCCAGGCGCGACCGGATACGCAAGGAGGGGTCGCGCATCCCGGCACCACGTCGGCGCGGCCATCCGGGCGTGACGGCCATGGCCGCCATCGCGCTCAGGGCAGGAGGTCGCGGTGCCGGAACAGCACGAGCGAGGCCGTCCAGCCGATCGCCGCGACGACCGCGAACGCCCCGATGCCGGCCCAGTCGGCCCGGCCGGTGTCGATGAGCGCGCCCACGCCGGCGTACCGGAACGCGGAGAGGCCGCCGAGCCAGGCAAGGTCCGGCTGGACCTGGGCGACGATGTTCAGGAGGTACATGGCGATCAGGATCCCCGCCGTCACCGCGGCCGCGGCTCCGCGGCTCAGCGTGATGACCGCGATGAGCGAGGCAACGCCGGCCATCGCGCACCCGAACAGCCACATCACGCCACCGGCCGCCAGGAACCGGCCGCCGTCGAATCCCGCTCCCACGAGCATGCCGACCCCGAGGACGCCGACGACGGTGACGGCCGCGAGAACCCCGAGGATCACGAGCTGGCTCGCGATCGCGGCGCCGAGGTAGCGGCGACGGGTCAGCGGCGTTGCAAGGGAGACGTCCGCCCAGCCGCGCTCGGCGTCGGCGCCGGTCGGTCGCGTCGCCAGGACGATGGCGGCGATGGCGGCCACGACGGGCCAGAGCATGCTCGCGATGTACGTCGTGAAGAAGATCCCCGGATCGGCAAGGCTGCCCGTCATCCCGAAGGCCGCCATGAACTCCTTCGGGAAGAGCTTCATGTAGTCCTCGATCGCCGCCGTGTTGTTGAGCAGGATCGGGTAGATCGCGGCGATGAGCCCGCCGTAGACGAGGACCACGACCGCGAGCCCGACGGCGAGCGTCCGGCTGCGCCTGAGCTCGAGGCGGAACGGGAGCGCAATCATCGAACGGCCCCTGGGGCGGCGCCGTCGGCAGCCCCGTTGGCGGCGACGGTCGCGGCGACCCGTCCCTCCGACCCTGCGACGGTGCCCTCGTAGTACCGGAAGAAGAGGTCCTCGACGTCGGGCGTGCTGATCGCGATGTCGCGGACGTCCAGGTCGCCGAGGCGCCGCAGGAGCGGGTTGACGTCGCCGCGGACCATGACGTGGACGTCCTGGCCCGTGCTCGAGAGGATCGTCACGCCCGGCAGCGCGAACGCAGCGTCGGGCGCGGGTCGTCCGAGGACCAGGTTGACCGAGCGCGTGTGGTCGCCGACCAGGGCGGCCACCGTCGCGATCTTGACGAGGCGGCCCTCGCGGATGATCGCCACGCGGTCGCAGGCACGCTCGACCTCGGGCAGGTTGTGCGACGACAGGAAGACGGTCCGGCCGTCGCCGCGCGCCTCCGCCACCAGCGCCAGGAACTCCCGCTGCATGAGCGGATCGAGGCCGGTCGACGGCTCGTCCATCACGAGGAGGGGCTCGCGGCCCATGAACACCTGGACGACGCCCACCTTCTGGCGATTTCCGCGGGACAGCTTCTTCACGGGGACGCTGGGGTCCAGCTCGAGACGTTCCGCGATGGGACGCCAGGAACCCTTCGGCAGCCGACGGAGCGATCCCAGGTAGTCGAGCAGCGATGCCGCGTCCATCTCGCCGAGATAGCCGGGATCGCTCCCCAGGTGCGCGAGCCTCCGGTGGACGGCCTCGGCCTGGGTCCACGGATCGAGCCCCAGGACGCGGGCGCTTCCCGAGCTGGGCTTGATCAGCCCCAGGAGCGTCCGGATCGTCGTGGTCTTGCCCGCGCCGTTCGGCCCCAGGAACCCGAAGACCTCGCCCTCGTGGACGTCGGCGTCGAGGTCGATGACGCCGCGTCGCGTTCCATACGAGCGCGTCAGACCGCGGAGCTCGATCGCCTCGGGCATGGCGCACCTCGACCGGAAGAAACGCGGGCGATCCGGATGGAGCGCCGGCCGCTGAGGATGGACCCGACGCCGTCTCGACGGGAGAGCCGCACGGCCGGAATCGCCGGACTGGACGGCCTGTGGGGAGGATCGCCGCGGGCGGTCCGGCCCTTCAGGCCCCGTCGCCAGCCAGCACGAGCCGCTCGCGGACGATGCCGAGCACGCGAATCTCCCCGCGCAGCGAGGGCGCGGGCGGTTCCCCAAGCGCCGAGACCACGTCCTCGGGGCGCCCCACGGCGTCCGGGCGGTGGCGGAGACGGACCCGCAGGAGCGCCGCTGGCGCGTCGGAGGCCGCCCCGGCCGGGGGCACGGCGGCGGAGACAGACAGCCCGAGGATGAGCGGCCGCAGGTCGAAGGATTGCGTCTTCTTCTCGCGGTGCCGCTCGCGCGGCAGGGTCGCGGCGGCCAGGAGCGACTCGGCCGCGAGGCGTACGACGGGTGCCGCGACCCCGCCGATCAGGACCCGGTAGTCCGCGGCAACGACGGCCGACGCTGCCGACGGCGCCCCGACCCACACGTCGTGGAGCTCGACCAGCTCGATGGACGCCGGGAGACCCGCCCTGATCCGATCCCGCACGTCGGGGAGCGGGAGGCGCGCGCCGAGCACCATGTCGAGGATCTCCCGCTCGCCGGCGAAGCCGAGCGGGAGCTGCGCAGCAGGCACGACCCGGCCCCTCCCGGGATCGCCGGCGAGGGGCAGGCCGCACCCTTCGAGGATGGCCGCCCAGGCGCCGGCGCCGGCAGGAAGCACGCCGGGCACCGTCACCGCGGGAAGCCGCAGGTAGATTCGCCATCGCTGGCGCGGGCCGACCGCGGGCGCCCCGGCCGGTGCCCGGTCGGCCGGTCCGCGGGCACCCGCCTCGGGCGCAGGGTCGGGCGGCACGACCGGCGATGCGGCCGGGCCGGGGATCACGGCGTGTGACGCGATCGAAGACGAAGGCATGCGTGGACGGTCCGCCGGTCCACCGTGTCGGGCATTCCGCGGCGGACAGACGGACCGCAGGTGGCGTCCGTCACCATTCGGCCCGTTGCTGCCGCATGGCGATGCTCTCGAGGATGCCGAGCCCGATCGCGATGCTCACGAGCGACGCGCCGCCGTGCGTGATGAACGGGAGGGGAATGCCCGTGATGGGCATGAGGCCCAGCACCATCCCGACGTTGACGACGATCTGGAACAGGATCATCGAGGCAACTCCCGCGCCGACCATCAGGCCGAACGGGTCGCGGGACCGCCAGGCGATCGCGAGGATCCGCCAGAGCAGCGCCGCGAAGAGCAGGAACACCACGAGGCACCCGATGAACCCGAGCTCCTCGGCCAGCACGGCGAAGACGAAGTCGGTCGCCTGCACCGGGAGCAGGTTCGACTGGCTCTGGGCGCCGTTGGTCAGGCCCGCGCCCAGCAGCCCGCCATCGCTCACCGCCCGCTGCGCGGTCAGCAGCTGGAAGCCGGCCCCGAGCGGGTCCTTCGCAGGGTCCAGGAAGCTCGTCAGGCGCTCCTTCTGGTAGTCCTGCAGGACATAGGTCCACAGGAGGGGCATCGCGGCGAGCGTCGCGGCGGCGAGCGCCCCGAGCCAGCGCAGGCTCGCGCCTCCCATGAACAGCATCCCGACGAGGACGGCGATGAAGACGAGCGACGTCCCGAGATCCGGCTGCAGGAGGACCAGGACCCACGGCGGGAGCACGATCAGGCAGGCGCCGACGATCGCGGCCAGGGAGTCGAGTCGACGATCGTTGTCCGCAAGGTAGCGCGCGAGCACGACGATCATCAGGATCTTGGCGATCTCGCTGAACTGGAACTGGAGCCCGAAGATGGAGACCCACCGGGCGGACACGGCGTCGGAGCTGCCGAACGCCAGCGAGGCCACCAGGAGCCCCAGGTTCACGAGGTAGATGGGCCAGGAGAACGCCTTCAGCCACGTGTAATCGAAGGCCGTCGCGACGGCGAACGCCACCAGCGCGACGACGGCCCAGACGATGCCTCGCACGAACGTTGTTCCGCCCTGGGCCACGTCGCCACCCAGCTGGGCGGCCGTGTTGCTGTACGCCATCGTGAGCCCGAGCGTCGCGAGCAGCACGGCGTAGACGAAGAGCTGCACGTCGAAGTCGCGCCACGCGACCCCGCCGACCCGGGCGGCGATCCCCGTGGGGGCGTCCCGCTCGACACGGAGAACGCCCATCAGCGGTCCCCGACGTAGAAGTTGGTGCGCTGCAGGAGCTGCGGGAGGCGGAAGTCCTGGGTGATCCCGTAGTGCAGCTGGAGGTAGTACTTGGCGACCTCCGTCGCGGCGTTGCCGAGCGTGCCCGCGTTGTAGATGAAGACGACGAACGCGAGCTGCGAGTCGGGCTTCGAGACGTCGCCCGTCGGGTTGTTCTTCGTCCAGGCATTCTTCGGGACGAAGCCCGCGAACCACTCGTGGTACGGAAGCACACCGTTCTTGTCGCGCAGGCCGTACTCGGCGGTGCCGGTCTTGCCCGCCACCACGATCGGCATGTCGACAAGGTTGTAGGTGTGCCGGCTCGTCACGACGGTCCGTGCTGCCTCGCGCATGGTCGTGAGGATCGCGCTCGAAGCGGCGACCTTCCGGATCACCTTTGGCGTGAAGGGGCGCACGACCGTGCCGTCCGGACCGACGATCTCGCGAACAACCTGCGGCTGGTAGAGCGTGCCGCCGTTCGCCAGCGCGGAGTACGCGTTGACGACCTGCAGGGGTGTCGCGAGATCGTAGCCCTGGCCGATCCCAGCCTGGAGGACCTCGCCGGGGAAGATCTCCTGGCCGAGCGTCTCGAGCTTCCACTGGTCCGTCGGGACGAGGCCCGGCGCCTCGGCGGGGAGATCGATCCCGGTCGCTGCTCCGAACCCGAACTGGCGCGCCCAGTAGGCGAGCCGGTCGATCCCGAGGCGCTGGGCCATCTGGTAGAAGAACGTGTCGCTCGAGTGGGCGAAGCCTTCCTTGATGTCGAGCGGCCCCCATCCGGCGTGATTCCATTCCCAGAACAGGGTGGAGCCCAGCTGGATATACGGCTTGCTCATGACCGTCTCGGTCATGCCGAGCTTCTTGTCAGCGAGCACGCCCGAACCCGTGACCAGCTTGTAGGTCGACCCCGGCGGCTGCTGGTCGCCGATCGCATGGTTCATGAGCGGAAGGTCGACGTTCGTGAGGAGCTTCTGGAAGTCCGCCGTGCTGATCCCGCGGGCGAAGAGGTTGGCGTCGTAGGTGGGCTCGCTGACCATCGCGAGGATCTCGCCGGTCTGGGGGTTCTCGACGACGATCGCCCCGCGTTTCGCCCCCGAGAGCTTGAGACCCCAGTCGAGCGCCTGCTGCGCCAGCTTCTGCTCCTTGGAGTCGATCGTCAGGATGAGCGAGTCGCCGGCCTGGGGAGCGGTGGTGGTCGACAGGACGCGGAGCGTGCGCCCCGTTCCGTCCTTCTCGACCTCGCGCACGCCATAGACCCCGCGAAGCGCGGACTCATAAACGGCCTCGACCCCCGCCTTGCCGATCTGATCGTCGGGCAGGTACCCCTGGCCCTGGAGGGCTGCGTACGCGGTTGCATCGATGGCGCCCGTCCAGCCGATCAGCTGCGTGAAGAGCGGTCCATCGAGGTAGTCACGCCGCGCGTCGACGGTCACCTCGACACCCGGGAGCGTGAGGTTGTCCTCGGAGATCAGTCGTGCGGTCTGCTCGGGAACGTCGTGTGCGATCGCCACGGGATCGAAGCGCGAGCTGGTCGCCCCGTCGATCGTCTCGGTGATCGTCGTTGCCCCGATGCCGAGCAATCCCGCGAGGCGACCGACCACGTCCGGTTCCTGGGCCAGCGGAAGGTCGGCGGGCCGCACGGAGATCGTGAACGTCGGCACGTTCTCGACGAGCAGCCGGTTCTGACGATCGTAGATCAGACCCCTGGTCGACGGGACCGGCTCGGTGACGATCTGGCGCCCGGCATCGGCCGCGGGAAGCGCTGCTGCCGGCTGCTGCGCCGGTGCGCTGGCGAGCTGCATGGAGAAGAGCCGCGTCGTCAGCCCACCGAGGGCCAGGACGGTGACGACGGCGAACGCGACAAATCGAACGGGCCGCCGCTCGTGCGTTGCCGGCGTCTGGAGCACGCTCACCAGTCGACCCGCTCCGTCTCGTCGCCGAATCTCCGCCTGCGGATGATGAGCGGGACGGGCGCGACGAGGGCAGCAGCAAGGCCAGCCATCAGCCCGGTAGGCACGGCCTGCGCGAGTGGATCGACTCCGGCAGGAAGCCCCCGAAGGATCCCGAACAGGACGACCGTCAGCACGGACGCGACTGCCGCGGTCGCGGCAGCGGTCGCGACCACGATGGGGTACACGGCGCGCGGCGACACGCGGCCGACGAGCCACGCACCGCCGACTGCGAGGAGGAGCACGAACGCGGTCAGGCCCAGAGGGCGCATGAGGAGTACGTCGATGATCAGCCCTCCGAGGAAGGCCCAGACAAGGCCGCCGTCGAGACCCACCGTCATCGTCCAGACAACGGCGAGGACCAGGACGAGATCGAGCCCCGCTCCACCGGCGGCGGTGAATGGCAGGATGGATGACTGGATGAGCGCAGCCACTGCCGCCCCGACCGCTGCGAGAACCAGGCTCATGGCGGTCGTTCCTCAGTGAACCGGCAGCCCGACCGCACCGCATCCGCGCGAACGGCCGGGATTCTGCCTGTCGAGTATACCGAGGGGGAACAACTCGGCCGCCGGGGAGCGGACGCGCGGAGACTCGAGCCTGGGCCGGCCGTCACGGTTGGAGCTCGGCCCTCCGGCTGGGACCGGCCAACGGCGAATGTTTCACGTGAAACGCAGTCCTGCCGGGACATGGCTCGGCGGGGCCGTTGCCGGCGGCGCGTCGATGCGCTCGGGGTCGGCGCTGGGCGGCGCCCCTTTCTGCAGTCAGCGGGTGGAGCGCAACGACCGCGAAGCGCCACGCTCCGTTCCACGCGGACCGCGAGGCCGAGACGCTGACGGCCGTCAGCCTCATATGCCGCGCTTCCGGGTGTGCCGCGATCCCGGCGCCTTCCACCGGCGTCGCCCTCGGTCCCGGCGCACGTCTCACCGAGGCACGACCGCGACTGTTCCACGTGAAACGCCGACAGCTGCTGACGAGTCGCACGTCTGTGCACCGTCGCGCCGGGCCTGTACCCCGGTGACGGGATCGAGACACGATCAGGTCTCGCGCCCCGATGCATGGGCACGAAATGCGGTGATACGTCGCAGCGAAGGCACGTCGGTCACCCTCTCATCCGGGGGTCAGCGGAGGCCGGAATGGTAGACTTGACACGTGATTCCCGAGGAGATTGCCCTGTAGTGGGCCGGATGCTTGCGTGCGCCAATCAGAAGGGCGGCGTCGGGAAGACCACGACCGTCGTCAACGTTGCGTCGTACCTTGCCGGGGACGGGATGCGGGTCCTCGTGGTCGATCTCGACCCCCAGGGGAACGCCACCAGCGGCCTCGGAGCCGGTCGCGCGGCGGTGGGCGCGTCCGTCTACGACGCCCTGATGGGAGGCGCGGACCTTGCCTCCCTGGTCGTGCCGACGGAGACACCCGGGCTCGCGCTGGTGCCGTCATCGATCGCCCTGGCCGGAGCGGAGGTCGAGCTGGCCGGCGTCTCACAACGGGAGCGCCGGCTGAGCCGCGTCATCGAGGCGGTCCGGGCCGAGTTCGACATCGTGTTCATCGACTGCCCGCCGTCCCTTGGCCTGCTGACGGTGAACGCCCTGACCGCGGCTGACGCCGTGCTGATCCCGCTTCAGTGCGAGTACTACGCCCTGGAGGGCCTTTCGCAGCTGATCGCGACGATCCACCTCATCCGCGACCACCTGAACCCTGCGCTCACGGTTGAAGGGGTCCTGCTCACGATGTTCGACGCCCGAACGAACCTCTCCGCCGAGGTTGCCGCCGAGGTTCGCGGGCACCTCGGGGCCGCGGTCTTCGAGACAGTCGTGCCCAGGAGCGTGCGCCTCGCCGAGGCCCCGAGCCATGGTCGTCCGATCGCCGCGTACGCTCCCGAGAGCCGCGGGGCGATCGCCTACCGCGACCTCGCCACCGAGATCCGAGGCCGGCTCGAGCGCGAGGCGGGGCGCCAGGTCGAGAAGGGCCGCGACGCGTCGACGTGGGCTGCCGCGGCCGCGACGCCGGATCGCACGCTCGCGCGTTCCGCTCCACGACCGCCGGATGACGGCCTGGCCGTCGCCTCGCTCCCCGGAGGTCCGGCGTGACGACACGGCCCGGCCGGCCCGCCTCGCTGGGACGCGGTCTCTCGGCACTCATCCCGCAGGCCGCATCCACGACCCCAGTGCCCGCCGAGATCCCGATCGACCGGATCGAGCGGAGCCCGTACCAGCCACGGACGGTGTTCGAGCTCGATCAGCTCGAACAGCTTCGCGCCAGCATCGAGGCGCACGGAATCTTGCAGCCGGTTCTCGTGACCGAGACCCTGGAGGGGTATCGGCTGATCGCGGGTGAGCGTCGCGTTCGCGCGGCCCAGCTCGCGGGCCTCACCCGCATCCCGGCGATCGTGCGCCAGGCCACCGGTCGTGAGCAGCTCGAGCTGGCGCTCGTCGAGAACGTCCAACGCGAGGATCTCAACGCCGTCGAGGAGGCGGGAGCCTACCGGCAGCTCGTCGACGAGTTCGGACTCTCGCACGAGGAGATCGCAGTCCGCGTCGGGCGGGCGCGATCGACCGTCGCGAACACGATCCGCCTCCTCGAGCTGGCGCCCGCCACGCTCGAGGCTCTCGCCTCCGGACGCATCAGCGAGGGGCATGGCAGGGCGCTCGTGGGGCTCGATCCGTCTCGACAGGCCGACGTGATCGCGCTCATCGATCGTCGCGGGCTCTCGGTCCGGCAGGTGGAGGCCCTCGTGCGACGCATCCGCGAGGCCCCGGCGGTGCCGGGCACGGGCCGTTCGGTCGTCGCGGTCGACGGCGAGATGGAGCGAGTCGAGGACGACCTCCGGCAGGCACTCGGCACGAAAGTGCGGCTCGCGCGGTCGAGCAAGGGCGGTCGAATCATCATCGAGTGGTACGGCGAGGACGAGCTCGGCCGCCTCTACGAACGACTCACCGGAGGGAACTCGTGACGGATCGGGCGACGCGTGATGGCGCTGGTACGGGCGCGGCGAGCGGGACCGGGAGCCGGTCGAAGCGCGCGACCGGCGGCAGCGACTACACGGCCGCGAGCATCCAGGTCCTGGAGGGCCTCGAGGCGGTTCGACGACGGCCAGGCATGTACATCGGGTCGACCGACGTGCGGGGCCTCCATCACCTCGTCTGGGAGGTCGTGGACAACTCGATCGACGAGGCGATGGCCGGCCACGCGACGCGGATCGACGTGTCCATCGCCCCCGATGGCACCGTCACCGTCCAGGACGACGGACGCGGCGTCCCGGTCGGACGGCATGCGACCGGAAAGGATGCCCTCGAGGTCGTCCACACGGTGCTCCACGCGGGCGGCAAGTTCGGCGGCGGTGGCTACAAGGTCTCGGGAGGCCTGCACGGCGTCGGCGTGAGCGTGGTGAACGCGCTCTCGGAGTGGCTCCGCGTCGAGACCGCGCGCGACGGCTTCATCTGGGCCCAGGAATACGTGCGCGGCAAGCCGACCACCGCGGTGGTCAAGGTCGGTCCGCAGGGAGAGCGACGGGGCACGCGGACGATCTTCCGGGCAGACCACGAGATGTTCGAGAGCACGGAGTACGGCTTCGAGACCATCACCCAGCGCCTCCGCGAGTCGGCGTACCTCAACAAGGGACTATGGATCCGCCTGACGGATGAACGGGCAGATCGCGAGCGCTCGTTCTACTTCGAGGGCGGCCTCGTCTCGTTCGTCCGGCACCTGAACCGAAACAAGGAGGTCCTCCACTCACGCCCGATCGCCGTGGAGAAGCGCGACGGAGCCACATCGATCGAGGTCGCGCTCCAGTACAACGACTCGTTCACCGAGAACGTCTTCGCGTTCGCCAACAACATCAACACGGTCGACGGCGGGACGCACGTCACCGGGTTCCGTGCCGCGCTCACGAGCTCGCTGAACGACTGGGCGCGCAAGGCGGGGATCCTGAAGGACGCCGATTCGAACCTGAGCGGGGACGACGTCCGCGAGGGCCTGACCGCCGTCGTGTCCGTCAAGCTCGTGGAGCCGCAGTTCGAGGGCCAGACGAAGGCGAAGCTGGGCAACGCCGAGGTCAAGGCGCAGGTCCAGGCCGCGGTCGCCGAGGGGATCATCCAGCACCTGGAGGAGAATCCGGCGGACGGGCGGCGGATCATCGAGAAGAGCCTCACGGCCGCGCGCGCCCGAGAGGCGGCCCGCAAGGCCCGCGACCTCGTGATCCGCAAGGGCGCGCTCGAGGGGATGGCCCTGCCCGGCAAGCTCGCGGACTGCCAGGAGCGCGACCCCGCGCGGAGCGAGCTCTACCTCGTAGAGGGCGACTCGGCGGGCGGCTCGGCCAAGATGGGCCGCAACCGCCGGTTCCAGGCCGTCCTGCCGCTCCGGGGCAAGGTGCTCAACGTGGAGAAGGCTCGCCTCGACCGCGTCCTCTCGAGCGAGAACGTTCGGCCGCTGATCATCGCCCTCGGCGCCGGGATCGGCGACACCTTCGACCTGGCAAAGCTCCGCTACCACCGGATCATCATCATGACCGACGCCGACGTCGACGGCGCCCACATCCGGACGCTGCTCCTCACGTTCTTCTACCGGCACATGGGCCAGATCATCGAGAACGGCCACCTCTACATCGCTCAGCCCCCCCTGTACCGGATCAGCACCGGGAAGCAGACGCTCTACGCCCAGTCCGAGAAGGAGCGCGAGGCAGCGATCAAGAAGCTCAGCGCGAAGAACGTCACCGTCCAGCGTTTCAAGGGCCTCGGCGAGATGAACGCCGACCAGCTCTGGGAGACGACGATGAACCCGCAGAGCCGGACGCTCCTTCGCGCCGAGATCGAGGACGGCGTCGAGGCGGACGCCATCTTCACGATGCTGATGGGCGAGAAGGTGGCACCCCGCAAGAGCTTCATCATGTCCGAGGCACGGAAAGTGCAGAACCTTGACATCTGAGGTCATGACCACGGGTGGCCGGTTCGAGGTCGCGCCCCATGCCTGCTTCGCGTGCGGCGAGCTCAACGCGGTCGGCCTGCGCCTGGTCCTGCACGTTGCCGGCGACACCTGCTGGACCGAGACGACGCTGGCCTCGACCTTCCAGGGCTGGGAGGACGTGACCCACGGTGGCATCGTCGCCACGATCCTCGACGAGGTGATGGGCTGGGCGCTCGCCAGCGCCGACTCGTGGGGGTTCACCGCGCGACTCACGATCGAATATCGCCGGCCGACGCCGATCGGGCGGCGCCTTCGCGCCGAGGGGCACCTGGTCGAGCGCCGGCGACGGCTCCTCACGACGCAGGCACGGCTGCTCGACGTCGAGACCGGAGAGGTGCTTGCCACGGCCGACGCCCTGTACGTGGCCGCGCCCGCAGACCGTAAGCAAGCCCTTAAGGACCGATACCAGTTTCGCCTGGTCCCGGATGTCGCGCCGGAGGGCGATCCCGTGCTCGACGCCGTTCCCGAGGCGCCGCGATGAGGGCCGGGGCCGGGAAGCCCGCCCGACCGCTCAGTGCCACGACCGCCGCCTCCAGAGCGTTCGTCGACACGCACATAGTGGCGGCCCGCGAGCTCGGCCGGCGTCTCGCCGACGAGATCGACGATCCGGGGCGCTTTGCGGTCACGATCCGCACCGGACTCGAGACGCTTGCCGACCCTGCATGCCTCGCCGGCCAGCGGATCGTTGCACCCGGGATCGGACCGTCGCTCGGGATCCGGCTGCCCCTCCTCGAGGCCACGTATCGGTCCCTCACCCGCGAGCTTCGAGGGGTCCGGGCCGCACGGCTGCTGCCCGCCGCGGAGGCGCTCGCCCAGGATTCGATCCGCGAGCTCCGCTGGTTCGCATGCTGGCTCCTGGGCCGCATCCTGCCGGACGAGCCCGAACAGGCCTGGCAGGTGCTCCGCGGGCTGGCATCCGAGGCCGGTGACTGGATCTCGGTCGACACGCTCGCCGCGACCTTGGGTCCGGGCATCCTGGCGGAGCCCTATCGCTGGGCCGAGCTGGACCAGCTGGTCTACAGCCGCAACCGCTGGGAACGCCGGCTCGTCGGTTCCACGATCGCAACGATCCCGTTCGCGGATCGGGCCGCCGGACGGGCCCCGGCGGTCGTCGAGCGCGGCCTTGTGCTCGTCGGGCTCCTGATCGGCGACTCCGAGCCCGATGTCCAGAAGGCGCTCGGCTGGGCACTGCGCAACCTCGCGGCCATCGACCGCGCTGCCGTGACCGCCTTCTGCCGCGAGGAGGCAGTGCGGGCGGCAGCGACCTCCGACGGCGCGCGGGCGTGGGTGGTGCGCGACGCGCTGAACAAGCTCGACCCGGCCGACGCCGCCGAGATCCGCGGCCGCCTCGTCGGCGTCCGCCGGACGCCGCGCCCGGCCAACACCTCCGCGGCCGCCGCGACGGCCGCAGCCTTCGGGACCGGGCTGGGCGACGCAGCCGCACCCCGAGCACCGCTGACCTGAACCGGAGAGCCAATCCGTGACCGACGACCTGGGCGACATCCGAACGATCCGCATCGAGGACGAGATGCGGACGAGCTACCTCGACTACGCGATGAGCGTGATCGTGGCCCGGGCCCTCCCGGACGTCCGCGACGGGCTCAAGCCGGTCCACCGCCGGATCCTCTACGCAATGGGCGAGATGGGGCTCGCCTCGAACGCCTCGTACCGCAAGTGCGCGGCGATCGTCGGCGAGGTGATGGGCAAGTACCACCCGCACGGTGACCAGGCGATCTACGACACGCTCGTCCGCCTGGCCCAGGACTTCTCGATGCGCTACCCGCTCGTCGACGGGCAGGGCAACTTCGGCTCGGTCGACGGCGACTCGGCCGCCGCGATGCGCTACACGGAGGCACGGCTCGCCCCGATCGCCGCCGAGATGCTCGCCGACATCGACAAGGCCACCGTCGATTTCGTCGACAACTACGACGGCCAGCACCGTCAGCCGGTCATCCTGCCGGCGAAGCTGCCGAACCTGCTGGTCAACGGCAGCTCGGGCATCGCGGTCGGGATGGCCACGAACATCCCCCCGCACCACCTCGGCGAGGTGGTCGACGCGACGATCGCGCTCATCAACGACCCCGAGCTGACCACGGACGACCTCTGCGCGTTCGTGAAGGGGCCCGACTTTCCCACTGCCGGCTCGATCTTCCGCTACGAGCAGCAGCGGAACGCCCTGACGGGCGTCACCGAGACGGTCGACGCGATCCGGCAGATGTACGCGCACGGCCATGGGCGGGTCATCATGCGGGCCCAGGTCGCCTTCGAGGAAGCGCGCCGCGACCGCGTGGCGATCATCGTCACGGAGCTTCCCTACCAGGTCAACAAGGCGATGCTCCTCGAGAAGATCGCGGACCTCGTGAAGGACAAGCGGATCGAGGGGATCGCCGACCTCCGTGACGAGTCCGACCGGGACGGGATGCGGGTCTACATCGAGGTCAAGAACGACGCGAACCCGCACACGGTGCTGAACAACCTGTTCAAGCACACCCCGATGCAGCTCGCCTTCAACCTCAACATGCTCGCCCTCGTCGACGGCCAGCCGCAGATCCTTCCCCTCAAGGGGGTGATCCAGCACCACGTCGACCACCGCCGCGAGATCGTGCGGCGGCGGACGGAGTTCGACCTCGGCAAGGCGCGCGAACGGGCCCACATCCTTGAGGGACTCAAGGTTGCGCTGGACCACCTCGACGAGGTGATCCGGACGATCCGGGAGTCGGCCGACGTCGAGACGGCCCGGCGAAACCTGATGGAGCGCTTCGACCTGAGCGAGCTGCAGGCCCAGGCGATCCTGGACATGCGCCTCGCGCGCCTCGCCGCCCTCGAACGCAAGAAGATCGAGGACGAGTACCTGGCCGTCATCCAGCTCATCGCCGAGCTTGAGGACATCCTCGCGAACCCTGCCCGGATCCTCGCCATCATCCGGGACGAGCTGACCGAGCTGAAGCGGAAGTACGCCGGCGAGCGGCGGACGCGCGTCGTCGACGACTCCTCGCGCGAGATGACCGACGAGGACCTGATCGCGGACGAGGACGTCGTCGTCACGATCAGCCGCCGCGGCTATATCAAGCGCCAGCCCGTGGCGACGTATCGACGCCAGGGCCGGGGCGGCAAGGGGATCATCGGGCACGTGACCCGCGAGGAGGACGCCGTCGACAGCCTCCTCGTCGCGAACACCCATGACTGGGCGCTCTTCTTCACGAACCGCGGCCGCGTCTTCTCGGCCAAGGTGCACACGATCCCCGACGCGAGCCGGCAGGCGAAGGGGATGGCGATCATCAACCTCCCGGGCGTCCAGGTCGACAGCGGCGAGGTGCCCACGGCGACGCTCATCGTTCCGAACTTCGAGACGGGCTCCTTCCTGGTCATGGCGACCCGCAAGGGAATCGTCAAGAAGACGCCGCTCGAGCAGTTCGAGAAGGTTCGCTCCTCGGGCATCATCGCGATCACGCTGGACCCGGACGACGAGCTGGCCTGGGTGGACGTCTCGACCGGACGTGACGACATCATCATCGCCACGGCCGAGGGCAAGCTTGCCCGCTTCAACGAGTCGGACGTGCGCGCCATGGGTCGCCAGGCGGGCGGCGTCATCGGCATCCGGCCGGCCGGGGCCGCCGACTACGTCGTGAGCATGAGCGTCGTCCAGCCCGACAAGGACCTGCTCGTGCTCACGGAGACCGGCTACGGCAAGCGCGTCCGGCTGTCCGCCTTCCGGACGATGCGGCGCGGACCGCAGGGCGTGCGCCTGATCAGCCTCGAGGGGCGCAAGACGGGCCACGTCGCCGCCGTCCAGCAGGTCACCGAGCAGGACGACGAGCTGCTCCTCATCAGCGCGGCCGGCCAGGTCGTGCGGACGGATGTGCGCACCGTCAACCGGTACTCGCCCCAGGCGCGCGGCGTGATCACGATGCGCCTCAACGAGGGTGACCGGGTGGTCGGCATCGCGGCGTTCCGCGAGGGGCTGGCGGAGCGCGAGGGCATGGGCGACAATGGCGGCCCCGATGCGGGTCCGACCGCACCGGGAGCGAGCCCGTCGGGAGGATGACGGGCCTCGGCTCGGAGGAGGCGTTCGTGTACTCCGACTCGTTCGACGTCTACACGGGCAACGCCAACGACGGCCTTGCGCGGAAGATCTGCCGCTACCTGGGCGTCCCGCTGGGGCAGGCGGAGGTCTTCTCGTTCGCGAACGAGAACATCTTCGTCAAGATCCTCGACAACGTCCGCGAGAAGGACGTCTTCCTGGTCCAGCCGACCTGCCATCCCGTGAACCAGTCGATCATGGAGCTCCTGATCATGATCGACGCCTTCAAGCGCGCGAGCGCCGGGCGGATCACGGCCGTCGTCCCGTACTACAGCTACGGCCGCTCCGACAAGAAGGACCAGCCCCGCGTCCCGATCACGGCCCGCCTCATCGCGGACATGATCACCGTGGCGGGCGCCGACCGGGTCCTCACGATGGACCTCCACCAGGGCCAGATCCAGGGCTTCTTCAACATCCCGGTCGACGAGCTGACGGCCGTCCACCTCCTCTCCAACTACTTCCGCCAGAAGGCGCTCGCCGAGATCGTGGTCGTCACGGACCTCGGCTTCGCCAAGCGTGCCCGCGCGTTCGCGGAGCTGCTTGACGCGCCGCTCGCGATCATCGAGAAGCGGCGGGTGGGGAACCTGGACCGCGCCGAGCTGCTCAACGTCATCGGGGACGTCCGCGGGCGGCGGGCGATCATCGTCGACGACGAGATCGACACCGCGGGGACGCTCATGGAGATCGTCCGGGCCCTCGTGCGGGAGGGCGTCGACGAGATCTACGCCTGCGCCACCCACGGGATCCTCTCCGAGGGCTCCGTCGCCCGGATCGCCGCCTCCCCGATCCGCGAGCTCGTCATGACCGACTCGGTGCCGCTGCCAACCGAGAAGCGGCTCCCGCAGATCACCACGCTGTCCGTCGCGCCCCTCATCGGCGAGGCGATCCGGCGCATCCACCGCGGCGAGTCGGTCGGCGCCCTCTTCAGCAGCGAGGCGTCGCTCACCCAGGAGATGATCCTCTGGGAGGACGGCGTCGAGCAGACGCTGGATGCCCGGACCGGCGCCATGCTGCCGCCCGAGCACCTCACGACGCGCCACGATCCGGCCCACCCTGCCGACGCCGCCGGACTCGCGTCGGCCCGGACCTTCGGTGAGCGATGACCCTCCAGCTGCACCAACCGGACGGCCAGGGCGGCCTCGAGCCGCGCACCGAGACCCCGAAGGACTGGCGCACCCAGCTGCGCTCGCCGCGCTGGAACGCCGTCGCGGCTCGCGAATCGCGAGATGAACCCGACCCGCACGTCCGTCTCGGTCCTGTTCTGGCTGGCGCTCGGCGCGCTGACGTTCGTGCTTCTCATGGCCGGGTACGGCACGGGGTTCTGGAAGTAGCCGGGGCCCGTCCGGCGAGGCCCGAGACCGGTCGATCGGCCTCCGCGACCGCCGGCCCGGCGGGCCACCCCGCGGCCCCCCGCCTATACTGACGCTCCCATGGTGCTCGGCTTCCTGTCCCGTTTCGTCGATTCCAACGACCGCGAGATCCGGCGCGTCCAGCCCCTCGTCGACGCCGCGAACGCCCTCGAGCCCGAGCTCAAGGGCGAGACCGATGCCGAGATCCGGGCGAGGATGGACGAGATCCGGGCCGAGCTTGCCGAGATCCAGGCAGGGTTCGGACCGACCGCGGACGAGCTGGAGCAGGACGACGCGGCCCGCCGTCACGACCTCGAGATCGAGCGGCGGAAGCGGGAGATCGCGCAGCTCCAGGCCGCCCTCGACGACGTCCTCCCCGAGGTCTTCGCCGCGACCCGCGAGGCGATGCGCCGGACGCTCGGGATGCGCCACTTCGACGTGCAGCTCATGGGCGCGGCCGCGCTCCACCAGGGCAAGATCGCCGAGATGAAGACCGGCGAGGGCAAGACCCTCGTGGCCCCGATGGCGGCGATCCTCAACGGGCTCACCGGCCAGGGCGTCCATGTCGTGACGGTGAACGACTACCTGGCCCGCCGCGACGCGCAGTGGATGGGCCCCGTCTATCACTTCCTCGGCCTCTCGGTCGGCGTGGTCGTGGGCGACGAGGCCTACCGCTTCGAGCCCGGCTACCCGACCACCGACGAGCGGCTCATCAACCTCCGCCCGTGCCCGCGCCGCGAGGCGTACGCCGCGGACATCACCCACGGCACGAACCACCACTTCGGGTTCGACTACCTGCGGGACAACCTGGTCACGGAGCTCGACCAGCGCGTCCAGCGCGGCCACTACTTCGCGATCGTCGACGAGGTGGACAACATCCTCATCGACGAGGCGCGCACGCCGCTGATCATCAGCGGCCAGGCCGAGGAATCGGCCGACCTGTACTTCCAGTTCGCGCGCCTCGTGCCGCGCCTGCGCGCCCGACCCGAGGGCGACGAGGAGGGCGGCGACTACTTCGTCGACCTCAAGGACCGCGCGGTCTCGCCGACCGAGGAGGGGATCTCGAAGATCGAGCAGTGGCTCGGCGTCAAGAACCTCTACGACGATCCCCGCCTGACCCGCTACTTCGACGCCGCGCTGAAGGCGCACGCGCTCTACAAGCGCGACCGCGACTACATCGTGCGGGACGGCGAGATCGTCATCGTCGACGAGTTCACCGGACGCCAGATGCCCGACCGGCGCTGGAGCGAGGGGATCCACCAGGCGATGGAGGCGAAGGAGGGGCTGCGCGTCCAGCGCGAATCGGTGACCCTCGCCACCGTCACGTTCCAGAACTACTTCCGCCTGTACTCGAAGCTCGCGGGCATGACCGGCACCGCGATGACCGAGGCCGAGGAGTTCCACAAGATCTACAAGCTCGAGGTCGTCTCGATCCCGACCAACATGCCGATGATCCGCGACGACGAGCAGGACCTCGTCTTCCGCAACGAGCAGGGCAAGTACAAGGCCCTGATCGACGAGATCGTCGAGATGCAGGAGGCCGGCCGCCCCGTCCTGGTCGGCACCGTCAGCGTCGAGAAGTCGGAGATCCTGGCCGAGCTCCTCTCGCGTCGCGGCATCAGGCACGAGGTCCTGAACGCCAAGTTCCACGAGAAGGAGGCGCCGATCGTCGCCCAGGCCGGCCGCACGGGCGCGGTGACCATCGCGACGAACATGGCCGGGCGCGGGACGGACATCCAGCTCGGCGGCAACCCCGCCGGGTTGGCCTCGGAGATCCTCCATCGTCGCGGGCTCAACCCGGCCGAGGTGGACAAGGCGACCTACGACGATGCGTTCGCCGAGGCGAAGGCGATCTGCGACGTTGACCACGACCGCGTGGTGGCCGCCGGCGGATTGCACATCGTCGGGACCGAGCGCCACGACTCGCGCCGGATCGACAACCAGCTCCGCGGCCGCGCCGGCAGGCAGGGCGACCCCGGCTCGTCCCGCTTCTATCTCTCGCTCGAAGACGACCTCATGAAGCGCTTCGCCTCCGACCGGGTGGCCGGCCTCATGGAGCGCCTCGGCCTCGAGGACGACGTCGCGATCGAATCGCGAATCGTCAGCAAGACGATCGAGAGCGCGCAGACGCGGGTCGAGGGCTACAACTTCGACATCCGCAAGCGCGTCGTCGAGTTCGACGACGTGATCAACAAGCAGCGCGAGACGATCTACTCCGAGCGCGACAAGGTGCTCCGCAACGAGGACCTGACCCAGACGACGGCCGCGTTCCTCGACGAGGAGGTCGACGCGCTGATCGCCACGTACTGCGCCGCGGAGATACCCGACGAGTGGAACATGGAGGGGCTCGCGGCGGCGCTCCACGCGGCGGGCCTCGAGGGGCCCGGGACGTCCGAGGACGAGCTCTGGGATGTGGGTGGCCGGGCCGAGCTGACCAGCCACCTCCGCGAGCTGTGCGACGCGAAGCTCGCCGAGAAGTCGGCCGAGGTCGGGGCCGATGACTGGTCCATGATCGAGCGGCTCGTGCTGCTCCGCACGATCGACTCGCTGTGGGTCGAGCACCTGACCGAGCTCGACGACATGCGGCGCGGGATCGGGCTTCGCGGCTACGCCCAGCAGGACCCGCTCAACGAGTTCAAGAAGGAGGCCTTCAGCCTCTACGACCAGCTGGGCGAGCTGATCCGCCACCAGGTTGCGACCACGATCTTCCGTGTCTCCGTCGTTCGCCAGCCGTCGACCCCAACGGCCGACGAGGCGCAGCTGGCCGCAAGCCTCGCCGCAGGCGCGACCGCGCTCCGGTCCGGCGGAGCGCCTCCGGCCCCGGCGAGCACGAACGGGTCGGCGCCGACGAGCGCCACGTTCCCGGGCGGGGGCGGATCGACGACGAGCGCCCGGCCCATGCCGCCCTCGTCGACGGTCGCGGCGACGGCGCGCAACCTGCCATCGGCACCGGCGCTCCGCGCGATGCAGGAGCGGCTGGGCGACCAGGCGCGGACCGACGCGACGAAGGGCGCACATCCGGCGGCCACGAAGCTCGGCCGCAACGACCCCTGCTACTGCGGGTCCGGGCTCAAGTACAAGAAGTGCCACGGCCGCTGAGCGATCGCCCGCCTCGCCGCGCGCGGCCGTCCGCGGGACCGGGCTCGACGGCCCTGGCCGGCCCGGCCGGCGAGCCGGAGACGGGCGCGAGGGGCGCGCCCTGAGCACGAAAACTCCCTCTTGGCCACTTCGGGTTGCCCCCGTATACTCACACCATTGCCGCACCGGTGCGGCCCCGGCTCCCGTCCCGGCGGGATTGCACCGGCAGGCGTCGCCATCGCAGTGCATGAGGGAGCGGTGAAGCAGATCACTGACGCCGCCTTCGTCGACCTGATCGCGTGCGAGCGAGACTGCAGGAACTGCAGCTACGCTGCCGCGCTGGACTGCGACGGCAACTGCGGCGTCTGTCCGCACAACGCGTACTGCGCATGCGTGAACCCCGTCGTCGCCCGGAGCAAGACCGCCCTGCGGCTCATCGAGCTCCGGCCGATCCTCCTCCAGGACGTGCGAGGCCGAGCCTAGATGGATCGGGCCGGCCTGCGCGATCTTGCCGAGCGGATCCATGCGACCTCGGGGCGTCTTTGACCTCCCCGCGAAGGAAGCGCGCGTCGCGGAGCTCAACTCGCTGATCGGCGTCCCCGGGTTCTGGGACGACCAGCGCCGCGCCCAGCGGATCCTGCGCGAGGCCGACGGGCTCCAGGGCGAGCTGGCCCTGTGGGGCGACCTCGACGCGCGGGCGACCGGGCTCGAGGAGCTCGCGGACATGGCAGCCGAGGCCGACGACGCCGAGATGCTCGCCGAGATCGAACGCGACGCCGAGGCGCTGCGCGCCTCCTTCGAGCGCGAACGGACGGCCCTGCTCTTCTCCGGCGAGTACGACCAGCGCGGCGCGCTCGTCACGATCAGCGCGGGCGCCGGCGGGACCGAGGCAACCGACTGGGCGGAGATGCTCCTCCGGATGTTCCTGCGCTGGGCCGAGCGCCATCGCTTCTCGACCGAGGTGGTCGACCAGACGGAGGGCGAGCAGACCGGCCTCAAGAGCGTGACGTTCGGCGTCGACGGGCGGCGCGCCTACGGCTGGCTGCGTCCGGAGCGCGGCGTGCACCGGCTGGTGCGCATCAGCCCGTACGACTCCCAGAAGCGTCGCCAGACGACGTTCGCGCTCGTCGAGGTGATGCCCGAGGTCGAGGACGACGCCGAGGTCGAGCTCAACTGGGACGAGATCCGGGTGGAGAACTACCGCTCGTCGGGCGCCGGCGGACAGCACGTCCAGAAGACGAACTCGGCCGTTCGCCTGACGCACATCCCGACCGGCATCGTGGTGACCTGCCAGAACGAGCGATCGGCGACGCAGAATCGCGAGACCGCGGCGAAGGTGCTCGCGGCCCGGCTCCTGGAGCGGCGCCTGGAGGAGAAGGAGATCGAGCTGCGCAAGCTCAAGGGCGAGCACGTCGAGGCGGGCTGGGGCAACCAGATCCGGAGCTATGTCCTTCACCCGTACCAGATGGTCAAGGACCACCGGACGGGCGTGGAGACGTCGAACACCGCCTCCGTGCTCGACGGCGACCTCGACGCGTTCATGGCAGCCGAGCTGGAGCGCGAGGCGACCGGCGCGCCCATCATCGGCGCCCCCGAGCCCGGCTGATCGCGGCGGAAGCGCCGACATGACGCTCGAGGGGCGGGCGGGAGCACCGTCGATCAGCCTGCGGCCGGCGCGCCCGGCCGACCTTCCTGCGTGTGCCGGGGTCTGGCATGCCGGCCTGTCCGAGTACGGCGTCCGGGTGGGCCGCTCGCCGATGCCGCCGACGTTCGGGCCCCTGATCGACCTCCTCGGGCACCTCCTCTCGACCGATCCAGCCGGCTTCTGGGTCGCCGTGGCCGGCGATCGCGCTGCTCGCCCGGCGGGGCCACCGGCGAGTCCGGGCGCGCTCGACGGGCCGGTCGTCGCGTTCGTCTCGGCGCTGCGACGCGAGCACGTCTGGTTCCTGTCGATGCTGTTCGTGGATCCGGGACACCAGGAGCGCGGCCTGGGACGCCGGCTCCTCGAGAAGGTGCTGGCCGGAGCCCACGAGGCCACGCACGCGACGTGCACCGACAGCGTCCAGCCCATCTCCAACGCGCTGTACAGCCGGTTCGGGATGGTTCCGCGGGTGCCCGTGCTGGAGCTTGTCGGACGGATGGAGCACCCGATCCCCGGGCTCCCGGACGGGGTTCGCGCGGTCCCGTTCGACCTGCTCCGCGCGGGGCCGACCGACGGAGCGGGCCCGATGCGCCTCGCGGCGGCCCTGGAGCGGGTGGATCGCGAGGCCCTCGGATACGCGCATCCGCAGGATCACGCGTACCTCGGCCGGCAGGGCCGCGTCGGCTATCTCTACGAGGCGGGCGACGGGAGCGTTCTCGGCTACGGGTACGCCTCGGAGGTCGGGCGGCTCGGCCCGATCGCGGTCGACGATGCCGGCCTGATGGGGCCGGTGCTTGGCCACCTTCTCGCATCGGTCCGGCCGGTCGGGGCGTTCTCCGCCTGGATCCCGGGGTCGGCCGGCGCAGCGGTCGCCGCGCTGCTCGCGGCCGGCCTGCGGCTGGAGGACTTCCCGGCGCTCGTCTGCTGGGACCGGCCCTTCGCCGACTTTGAGCGCTACGTCCCGATCACCCTGGCCGTGCTGTAGGCGCGACGCGGCGCAGGCCACTCGGCGCGGACCACTCGGCGCGGACCACTCGGCGCGGACCAGGCGGCGCGCTCTCGCGCCGTGGGCGCGGCGGCGAACGCAGGCGACCGCGGGGCGCCCCGCGTCACGGGGCCGACCGACCTGACCGGCGCCGCGGGGCCCGACCGACCGGACGGATCGGCGGGCCGGTGGTAGCCTCGGGCAGACGTGACGACCCCGATCCTGCTCCGGCCAGACGCCGCACCCGCTCCACTCCCGGACGAGCCGGCGGCGAGCAGCGCGGGAACGGCGCGACCGGTCCTCGAGCTGCGCGGCGTGGGCAAGGTCTACCCGAACGGTAAGGCGGCCCTCCATGACGTCGACCTGACCCTCGGCGAGGGGGAGTTCGTCTTCCTCGTCGGGCCGTCCGGCGCCGGCAAGTCCACCCTCCTCAAGCTCCTCATCCGCGACGAGCTGCCGACCACGGGTGACGTGATCGTCGACGGCCGCGATCTCGCCCGCGTGCCCAGGCGCAAGGTGCCGGAGCTGCGCCGCACGATCGGGATCGTCTTCCAGGACTTCAAGCTCCTGCCCACCCGGTCGGTCCGGGAGAACGTCGCGTTCGCCCTGGAGGTCACCGGGACGCCCCGCGGCAGGATCCGCGCGGCGGTCGACCGCGCGCTCGCCGTGGTCGGGCTCGGCGCGCAGGCCGACCAGCTGCCCACCACGCTCTCGGGCGGCGAGCAGCAGCGCACCGCGATCGCGCGCGCGCTCGTCCACGAGCCGCGCCTGATCATCGCGGACGAGCCGACCGGCAACCTCGATCCGCTCATCAGCTGGGAGATCATCCAGCTCCTGCTCAGGATCAACGAGCTGGGCGTCACCGTCCTGATGGCCACCCACAACGCGGGCGTCGTGACCGCGCTCCGTCGGCGGGTCGTCGCGCTCGAGGAAGGGCGCGTGGTCCGCGACGAGGTCGGCGGCTACCACCGCGAGGACTGAGGGTGCTCGGCTTCTTCCGTTTCGTCTCGTTCAGCGTCACCCGCGGCCTGCAGGGGCTGCGCCGCAATGCCTTGATGACGCTCGCCGCGACGGCGACGATGCTCCTGATGCTCCTCCTCCTGGCGGGGTTCTGGCTGGTCCAGGCAGGCCTCGCGGCCGGTGTGCAGTACGTGGAGCAGAAGGTGGAGGTCGTAGCGGATCTCCACGACGTCCCCGGGGCGGAGGGCGCCCTCACCGTCCAGGCGGTCGCCCTCGCCTCGGACGTCGCCGCACTCCCGTCGGTCCGGTCCGTCACCTTCGTCTCGAAGGACGATGCCCTCTCGCAGTTTCGGGACCGGCTCCGCCAGCGGGGCCAGGTTGACCTCACCGGGTTCCTGGACCGGAACCCGCTGCCCGCCAGCCTCGAGGTCAAGCTCGTGGACCCGCGCGACTACCAGGACGTCGTCCAGCTGCTCCAGGACCGCACCCGCGTCGTGGACGACGTCGTCGAGGTCCAGAAGCTGGTCCAGCAGCTCACCACCGTGACGGGCGTGCTGCGAACCGGCGGCCTCGTGCTGCTGGTGCTCGTGGGATTCGTGGTCCTGTTCATCATCGTCAACACGATCCGCCTCGCGGTGGTCGCGCGACGCGAGGAGATCGAGGTCATGCGCCTGGTCGGCGCCTCCGACGCGTTCATCCGTTGGCCGTTCATATTCGAGGGCGCCTTCGTGGGGCTGCTGGGGGCGGGTGCGGCCCTCGCAATCCTGGCCGTGGCCTCCGGGCCGATGACCGACTTCATGTACGGCTTCTTCCGCGTCCTCCCCCTCGAGCTCGGCTCGCTCCAGCGCGACGTGATCGTCCTCGTCCTGGGAACGGGCCTCGGGGTCGGCGTCCTCGGGTCGTGGCTCTCGGTCCGCAGCTATCTCGCGAGGTAGGTTCCCGATGACGACGCCGGACCCGAGCATCGAGGCCTTCGAGACGGCGGGCGGTGGCAGCCCCGGCAGCGCCCGCCCCGGCGACCCTCGCCCAGGCGACGCCCGGCCCGATGTCGCCACGGCGGAGCCCGCCGACCCGACGGTCGTCTCCGTCCCGACGGTCACGTCCGGCGTGCCGCCGCGGCGCGGGGTCGGATCGCTGCAGCTCGCCCTCGCCGTCGTGGCGCTTCTCGCCGGCGCGGCCCTCTTCCTGTCCGGCTACACGCTGGGCGCGCGGACGGCCACGACGCCGGGCACCCCGGCCGCCGACCAGGCCCTCTTCGCCCCGTTCTGGGACACGTGGGACTCGATCACGCGGAGCTACGCCGGCCCGGTGGACCAGAAGAAGCTCGTCGAGGGCGCGATCGACGGACTGATCAAGGCGCTCGGCGATCCGTTCTCCGCCTACATGAGCCCGGCCGACCTCCAGAGCGCGCGAGATAGCCTGGGCGGCCAGTTCGAGGGGATCGGCGCCGTCATGACGGCCCGGTCCTCGGGCGCGGGAGGCGGCACGTGCACGATGCTCGCGGCCGGCTGCCGGATGACCGTCGTCTCGACCATCGCGGCGGCGCCGGCGGAGACGGCCGGGATGCGCGCGGGTGACGTGGTCACCGGGATCGACGGCGCCAGCGTGAACGGCCTGACGCTGGACCAGGCGATCGCGAAGGTGCGCGGCCCCAAGGGAACGGCGGTCGTGCTCACGATCGAGCGGGCGGGCCAGGCGCCGTTCGACCTCAGGATCGTCCGTGACACGATCGTCCAGCCGCAGGTGGAGACGCGGGATCTCGCGAATTCCTCGGTCCGCTACATCCGGCTCTCGGCCTTCTCCGACAACGCCGCGAAGGACCTCACGGATGCGCTGCGGGCGGGGCTGGCGAAGGGCGAGCGGTCCGTGATCCTGGACCTGCGCGACAACCCCGGCGGGTACGTGACGGCCGCGCGGACGATCGCCAGCCAGTTCATCGCCAGCGGGCCGATCTTCTGGGAGGAGGCCGCCGACGGCACCCAGATCGAGACCGACGCCGCGCCCGGCGGTGTGGCAACCGACTCCGCGATCAGGGTCATGGTCCTCGTCAACAAGGGCAGCGCATCGGCCAGCGAGATCGTGTCGGGCGCGCTGCAGGACACGAAGCGGGGGACGCTCGTGGGCGAGACGACGTACGGGAAGGGGACCATCCAGCAATGGGTGGACCTGAGCGACAACTCGGGCGGGTTCCGGCTGACGATCGCGAAATGGCTCACGCCGAACAAGCGCTGGATCCACATGAAGGGCCTGACCCCGGACCTTGTCGTGGCGGCGGGCGGAGCTGCCACGACCCCCACCGGCGACCCCTACATCGATGCTGCGCTCAAGGCGCTCGGGGCGCCGACTGCGAGCGACGCCTGGCCGCTGGCCGCCTGAGGCCACCCGTCGTCGGGTCGCCACGGCGATGATGGCTCGGCAGGGGTCTGCACGCGGCAACCCGGGCCCGTCGGTCGTCCCGTCCGCGGCGACCGGAGGACCGGCGTGCCGGACGAGTACAGGCGCTTGCCAGAACCCGGGACGTCATGTACGGTTTCACCAACCGAAAGGAGGTGATGTGCAGTGACAGACAGTAGTCCGCGTCGTTGCACCACCTCGCAGGGAGCATCCGCCTGACGGACGCCCCAGCGGGTGGGCAACTCGAAACGCGTTCGAGGGCCGGTTCCGGCAGCGGAGCCGGCCTTCGTGCGTCCGCGAGGCGCACCCGCGCATCGGCACGACCGTCCCGCACGAGGAGCCGCCATCGATGGGCGAATCGACCATCGCCCTCAACCGCAAGGCCCGCCACGACTACTCCATCGAGGACACGTTCGAGGCCGGCCTCGTCCTGACCGGGACGGAGATCAAGTCGATCCGGGCGGGCCACGTGAGCCTCCAGGAGGCCTACGCGCGGATCGAGCGCGGCGAGGCCTGGCTGGTCGGTGCCCACATCGCGCCGTTCGCCGGCGGCAACCGGCTCAACCACGAGGCGAAGCGCTCCCGGAAGCTGCTCCTCCATCGCGGAGAGATCGATGAGCTCTTCGGCAAGACCAAGTCGAAGGGCCTGACGATCGTGCCGCTGCGGCTCTTCATCGACGGCCGCGGGCACGCGAAGCTCGAGATCGGGCTCGGGCGCGGCAAGCAGCTCTACGACCGTCGCCGGGAGATCGCGGCGCGCGACGCGCGACGTGACCTCGATCGGACGATGGCCGATTCCGCCCGCGGGCGGTAGGCCGGCGCCGGATTCGGGCCCCACCCGCCGCTCCGGGCAGTCGCCAGGGTCCGGTTCGCCTGCGGGGAGTCACGTGCCGGGCGGGCCGTCCTCGAGGGCGGCCGGGAGGAGCCGCTCGACGATCACGACGTCCCGCCAGCGGCCATCCAGCCGGCCGTGCCGCCGGTAGGTGCCGACCTCGCGAAAGCCAAGGTCGGCGAGAAGCCGGCGGCTGGGCGCGTTGTCCACGAAGACACGCGAGACCAGCTTCCACAGACCAGCCTCGGCAGCCGCCTCGATGAGCGCGGCCATCGCGATGCGGCCGAGCCCCTGCCCGCGGGCCGCGCGGGCGACGTACACGGAGAACTCGGCGACGCCGGCGTAGGCTGCGCGCGGCCGATACTCGAACGTTGCGGCGAAGCCCACCACGGACCCGCCCGTATCGTCCACGGCCACGATCGGGTGGCGACCGTCGAACCAGGCTTCGATGTCGGCCGCCGACCGGGGACGCGTCTCGAATGTCGCGATCCGATCCTCGATGCCCTCCGAGTAGATCCGGGCGATTGCGGCCGCGTCTCGTGGGGTCGCCGGTCGCGCGATGGCGACGAGCCGGCTGGCGCTCACCGGCGCGGGTCCATCGGTCAACGCTCCTCGGCCGTCGCGCGCTCGAGGTCGAGGCGCATCAGCCAGCGGGGCAGCCGGTCGGCGTGGCTCGCCGTCTCGATGACGCGCCGGAAGCCGGCCGCCTCGAACATGCCCGTGAAGCCCGTGTACGAGAAGGTCGCGTCCCGTCGGGTTCCTGACGGATCCGTGGGATAGGCCTCGAGGCAGGTGGCGCCGTGCGCACGCGCGTAGTCGATCGCCGCGGCGAGGAGCGCCTTCGCGACGCCGCGACGTCGGTACCCGACCCGGACGCTGAAGCACACGACCGACCACACGGGAAGGTCGTCAACCTTCGGAATGGTGCGGCTCCGCTCGAGCCGCCGCATCGAGCTGCGTGGCCCGAAGCCGCACCACCCGACCGGATTCTCGCCGAGGTACGCGATGACGCCGGGCGCAGGCTCGACTCGGCACTGGTCGTGGAGGGCCATCCGGTGCGCCTCCGAGCTCGACCGCCCACCCGAATTCGCGGCCCCGCCGTACTCGGCCGCCGTCATCCGCCACCACTGGCACCAGCATGCGCGGTTGATGACCGGCCTGATGTCGTCGAACCGCCCGATCGTCGCGGGCCGCACGACGAGCGGCTCGACACTGCCGGAGCTGGCTTCCTCGTATCCCACGACCAGGTCAGTCTGGCGCACCCGCTCTCGTCGCGCACACGGTCGGTGCGGCACGCCGGATGATCGGGCACGAAGCCCGCGAAGCGACAGCGCCCGCAAGCGCTCCTGCCACCCCGGCGTACAATGCCGACGTCGACCTCCGGGTCGGCGCGGATCGGCCGGTGCGCCGCTCCGATCGGTGGGGATGCGTGGTCTCGACGGGGCCCCGCAGCCCGGAAACGCGAGCCGAGGATGCCGCTCTGGCCTCGTTAAAAGGCGGCAAAACGAAGTAACTGCCAACAAGCAGCCTGCTCTCGCCCTCGCCGCTTAGGCGGTAAGGTGAGCGTGGAAGCGGCCTCCTCCCCGTGGGCCGTGGAAGCGTCACTCAGCGGGGATGCAGCCCCGGCAAGCGCCGCGTAGCCGGGAGCGAAGCCCGATCTAGGGACACGCAGCTGGACCGATCATCGCCCCTGCCGATGGGGGTGGGTCGGTCGAGATCAAGCATCGGACACGCTCGTAGTGGGTCCGGGTCACGGGTTTCGGACGGGGAGTTCGACTCTCCCCCATCTCCACCACCCTTCTGGCTCGTGCGCTCGGACGCGCGCGCGCCCTGCGGACTGGCATGTCGAGACGTGCGGATCTGGCCACCTCGATCGCGTCGATAGCGCAGCCGGGTCCTGTGAAGCGAAGCGAACTTTCGCCAGGCGTCACCTCGAGCGGACCGCGCAGGTTGCGCCCGCAGGCACGGCGACGGGGACGCCCCGGCAGCGTCGAGCCCGATCGCGCTACCTCGCGAGGACGAGGTAGGCGAAGCCCAGGACGCCCCGGTAGACACCGACGTAGTCGCAAACCTGGCGATCGACCCTGGACCGCAGCTCGTCGGCCCGCTCATCCTCGGGATACGCCAGGAGCCATTCCTGCCGGCCGGCACGCCAGGACGACTCGAAGTCGTCCCACTCGCGCTGATCCGCTGTGCTCACGTGAAGCACGCGCCACCCAGCTCCGACGGCATCCTCGACCAGCCCGCCGAGGGTGAGGAACGCTTCGCCGAACATCGCCCGCGCGGCGTCGCTCGGCGTCGGGGTCTCCCAGCATCCGGCCCCGAAGAGGAGCCGTCCCCCCGGGCGGACCAGAAGGGGCAGGGCGCGAAGGGCATCCGCGCTTCCGCCGCCCCACGCATGGGATGCCCCGATGCACAGGACTCGATCTGCCGCCACCCCCCAGCTCGCGGCGTCCGCGGCGACGTAGGTCACCCGCTCGGAGAGCTTTCGGTCTGCTGCCAGGCGACGGCCGCGCTCGAGAGCCCAGGGATCGTTGTCGATGCCGACGCCCGTGGCGCCCGGTGTGCTGGCAACGGCCCGCAGGAGGAGCTCACCCCAGCCGCATCCCAGGTCGAGCAGGTCCCTGCCATCGGTCAGTGCCATGCGTCGGAGGAGCAGCGCAGCGTGCTCCTCCGACAGCGGCGCGTTCCACCGCATCCCGGAGTAGACGACGTCGCCTGACTCCGGGTCCGGGATCGCCGTCATTCCGGCACTGCCCCGGAGACCATTCCCCCATGGTTCGGACCACGCCCTTCGTCCACGAGCCCATCGCGAGGCGGCCAGCGGGGTTCCATCTCGGGATCATGCCACGCCTCGGCCGGCGGTCCGTCGCGGGCGCATCGACCCGTCGACTGGCCAGCCGCAAGCTCGTTCTCGGCGCCGGCGGTGTCTCCCTGCCCGATCGCGGATCGTGGACCGACCGCTCCCGCTCAGGCGAGCAGGTACG
Source organism: uncultured Chloroflexia bacterium (assembly GCA_963809215.1). Lineage (GTDB taxonomy): Bacteria > Chloroflexota > Limnocylindria > Limnocylindrales > CSP1-4 > CTSoil-043. The sequence goes on along the minus strand of CAWEIJ010000002.1, from coordinate 2,869,514 downwards.
GCGGCACCCGGCGGGCCAGCGGCTCGCCGGCAGCGAACCTCCGGATCTGGTCGCCGGCAAGGGCATAGGCGCGGGCGAGCGACTGGCGCGAGTCGCCCGCGACGTGGGGGCTGATGAGGACGCCCGGCAGCCGCCAGAGCGGGTGATCCGGCGGGAGCGGCTCCGGGTCCGTCACGTCGAGGGCCGCGCGGAGCCGTCCCGTTCGCACGGCGCGCACCAACGCAGGCGTGTCCACCGTCGCGCCTCGTCCCGCGTTCACGAGGAGGGCGCCCGGCGAAAGCAGCCCGAGTCGCCTGGCATCCAGCAGGCCGACCGTCTCGCCGCTCAACGGGAGCAGGTCGATCAGGATGTCCGCGCCCGGCAGCGCCGCGTCGAGATCCTCGAGCCCCAGGACCCCCGGGCGACGAACCCGGGCCACGCCGACGATCTTCACGCCGAACGGCCGCAGCCGCTCCGCGACGGCTGACCCGATCGAGCCGAAGCCCAGGATGAGCACCCGCAGTCCCGCCAGCTCGTCGGGCACGAAGGGTCGCCAGTCGGCCGCCAGCTGGGCGTCACGCGCGGTGACCAGGCCGCGCTGCATCGCCAGCATCGCCCCGACCACCCACTCTGCCATGGGACCGTCGTAGACACCCCGGGCGTTGCAGACCGTCACTCCCCCGGGCACCCGCCCGCGAAGGAAGTCGACACCCGCGGACAGCGTCTGGATGACCCGCAGGCCTGTCATCGCGCCGAGCTTCGCCACGAGCGCGTCCCTCGCCCAGCCGGCGGGGACGAGAAGGTCAACCCGGCCAAGGTCGGGAAGCGGCGCCGGATTGGCCGGCAGCAGCACCACCTCGACGTTCGTCGGCAGGTCTCCGAGGCTGGGCCGCTCGGGTGCGTCGGGCAGGCAGACGACGACCACCTTTCGTGCTCGCCCGTTTGGCCCCGTCATGCGTCTCCTGTTCTCTGTGGTTTGGCAGGCCCTGCTGCTCGCAGGGCCATGGAACGTGAACCCGGGCGACGATAGCGCGGCGCACACCGGGCCGCGTCCGGCCTCGCCCGGTGAGACCGGAGTCCGGCGGCACCCGCGGCTCGGGACCATCCGGCAGGGACGTGGATCGCGCTCCTCCCGGCCACAGGCACGGTCTACCATCGGCGCCCATGTCCGCCGAACGGCTCATCGCGCTGGCGCTTCTCGTGGTCTCGGTGGCGCTCCTCGCCCGGTTCGCGCCAGGCGCGATCCGTGGCTGGCGGATCTACGCGGGCACGGGCCAGCGCCGGCAGCACGACGCAGCGGGCCGTGCGCCGGCCATGCCGCCCGGAGTGGCCGATCGGATCGCGCTGCTTGCCGGGGCCGGCTACCACCGGATCGGTGAGACGAGCCTGGCTCGGCGTAGCGCGTCGGCGCTCCGACCCGCAGGGCCCTTGCGATGCGGCCTTCGGTGCCATCCGGTCCTGCAGGCGCGGTCATCGGAGGTTGTCGCTGTGGCCGCAGCCCGACGGCTCCTCTGCCCGCCCGACGCAACTTCGCCGGCAGATGTACCCGGCGCGTCGCCAGCCGGGCAAGGGCCGTTCCGCACGGATTCGGATCGGAGCCGATCCCGAGACGAAGCCTGCGTCAGCCGCCGGATCCGGAATCCGGGGCGAGGCGGTCCTGGATCCGGTGGAGCTGCCCGATGAAGCCCTGCAGCTCGGCGTCGGAGAGGGTGCTCATCCACGCCTTCTCGTTGCGATGGACGATCGTCCGAAGCTCCCGGACGACGGCCAGCCCTGCCGGCGTGATCTCGACGACGAGGCTTCGTCGGTCCGCCGGGTTCGGGGAACGGCGCACGAACCCCGTCCGCTCGAGCGAGTCGAGGAGGCCGGTCACGGTGGCCCGGGTGACGATGAGCCGTTCGCCGAGCTCCGACGGCGTCATCGTGCCGTGGTCGCGGAGGATCCCGAGGACGAGCCCGCCCGCCGCGCTGACGTGGAGCGGCCGGAGGAGTCGCCCGATCTGGTCGAAGAGCATATCCGCCGTGCGGATCGTGTTCATCACGGCTTCGGTCGCCAGGACGTTCCCGTCCGGCGTCTGCTGGTAGAAGTCGTCGGGCATCCGAATTCTTGCCATGGCCACATGATACGGGACTTGACAATACGTCGCCATATCATATAGTGAGGCCCCTAACGACCCGCCAGACGGCGCGGTCAGGGCACGAAGGGGGGACCCCGAGATGGCCAAGGCGATCGTCGCGCACCACGTCGTCGACTACGACCGCTGGTACCCGGTCTTCACGGAGCACGAGACGGTTCGTCGCCAGCATGGCGCGACGGGCCATTCGATCAACCGGGCGGTGTCCGACGCCAACTCGGTCGTGATCGTCAACGACTTCGCGACGCTCGAGGGAGCCCTCGCGTTCACCCAGGACCCGTCGCTGCCCGCGGCGATGGAGCGCGGCGGCGTCGATGGCGCGCCCCAGGTGTGGATCGTCGACGAGGCCGAGGCGAAGGTCTACTGAGCCTCACACGAGGCAGCGGCTGCGGATCGGTGCGACCGTCGGCGGCTCGCCGGTCCGCAGCTTCGGGGACGGGCGAGGATCCTCCTTCGGCTTCCCGACCGCGGCGGCAAGGACCGCACGCCCTGGTGCCTACGGATCGTCGACCGGGTGGAGCGGCGACCGGAGCGCGACCGGGTCGCCGAGCCATGACGTCGCCGGCGTGGCCCAGTAGCGTGCCATCGCCTCGAGACGTGGCGCGTAGGTAGCGCGGGCCGCCTCGAAGTGCGGCCACGCGGCGTCGGGCGGCTCCAGCGAGTAGCCCGCCTCCTCCAGGCGGCGGCAGGCCGCGTCGAAGGCATGCCGATCCAGGCCTGTCGGGCCGCCGAGGTGGAAGCCGAGGTTGTAGATGTCCTCCACCAGGTGCGTGCCCACGCGCTTGGCCAGCTTCGCCTCGCCGCGCGGCACGTCGGTGATGGTCGTGAGCACCAGGCTCGCGGCGTCGAGAACGCTCCCGAGTGCGCTGATCCATGACAGGTTGTCGTGGCTCGAGCGGAAGAAGCCGAGCAGCGGGTAGGCGACGTGCGAGTCGAGCACCTCGACCGCCCAGTTCTGCCAGTCGACGAAGAGGTCCGGCAGCCGCCCGACGAGACCGAGCTGGGCGTAGTTCTCGAGGAGCGTCACCGCCGACGGCGGCGCGCCCGCGGCGGCCTGCAGGGCGACGACCCGGATCTCCCTGCGCTGGTACGAGCCGTAGAGCGAGAAGAGGAACGTCACCACGAGGGCGACGGTCCCGAGGCCGGTGACCGACGCGACCACCACGACGACGCGGGCGGGCGCGCCGCTGGCCACGATGTCGCCGAACCCGAGGGTCAGGACAGAGCTCGCTGCGAAGTAGATGGCGCTGCCGAGGTCCGGCGGCACGGGCCGCAGCTCGTCGCGCAGGGCGAAGAGGATCAGGCCGTAGCCGACGATGAGCGTGAGGAGCCAGGCTCCCAGGAGGGCGACCGTTGCGGCCGGGGCGAACAGCCCGAGGATCGTGTCGTTCGAACGGCCTGGCCTGGACCCCAGGATGGCGCGCAGGGCGCGCCACGACCCGCGCACGATGTAGCGGCCGATCCGAAACCGGCCGGGCGTCGGGCGCGGGACGACGACCGTCTCGAACAGGTCCCACAGGGCAAGGACCAGCAGGAGCGCGCCCAGGGCGAGTGCGACGGCTTCCATCGGCCGCCGATCATGCCACGGCGGGGACGGGCCCGGGTCGCGGTCTCATTCGGCGCGGCACGGCCGGCTCCCCCGTCGCGTGTCGCGGCCTACGCCTCGTCGAGGAACGCCCCGACGCACCTCGCGAGGCCCGGGGCGACGTCGATGTCGTAGTGCGTGGCGCGAGGCAGGATCGCGAGGGCGTGCCTGGTCATCCCGGAGCGGTCCCATCCGGCATCCCGCGCGCCTCCACCGAGGATCTCGAAGAGCTCGACAGCGTGGCGCGGCGGAATGCCGTCGGCATCGCCGGCGACGACGAGGACCGGCATCGGAAGCGCTCGGACCTCCTCGGTCCAGTCGTAGTCGAGCTTGAGAAGGCCGGTGACCTGGGCCGCGAGCACGGACCAGTCCTCGACCCGGGGCGCGATCCGGCGGTAGACCTCGTACATCGGACTCTGCTTCATCTGTTCGGCCATCTCGGGGCCCATCGCGTCGAACGCGGCGATGTGCTCCCGATGCCAGCCGGCGCGCCTGAATGGGGCCGAGACGACGACCAGCCTGCGGACGGCGGCCGGATGCTGGATGGCGGTCCGGAGGGCGACGCCGCCACCCAGCGAGAAGCCCATGACGTCCGCGCGCTCGTGGCCGAGGTGGCCGATGAGCGCAGCGACGTCGTCTGCCATCGTCTCGAACCGCATCGGCCGATTCACGGCCGGCGTCCGTCCGTGGGACTGGAGGTCGACGCCGATGACCGAGCGACCGGCGGCCAGAGCCTCCAAGGTGGGACCGAACATCTCGGCCGAGCCGAAGCCGCCGTGGATCAGCACGAGCGGTGCCCCGCTCCCGTGGACCTGGTAGGCGAGCTCGATGCCGTTGACGGCGGCGAGGCCGTACGCGATGGGGACGGACGCCATGTCGGCTCCTCTCACGGTCGCGGTCACACGCCCGGAGCGGGCGCTGCGTGGCGGACAACTCGGGCCCGGTCTAGCGACGCGCGGGCTCCCGCACCGTTCGCGGCCCGAACCTGCGGCACCCGAGCTCCCCGGACCATGGGGTTGTCAGGGGACACCGAGTGCCCGCGGCGAGCCGCGTGGCTGGATCCGGTGGGGCCGGCAGGTCCGGCGACGTGCCCTACGCCGAGCTCGAGGCGGCCCAGAGATTGATGCCGCTCTCCGTCGCGAATTGGTCGATCTCGGCGAGCTGCCCCGCCGAGAACGCGAGGTTCCCGAGCGCCGCAAGGTTCTCCTCGAGCTGGGCCACGCTCCCCGCTCCGACGAGCGCGGAGGTCACCCGAGCGTCGCGAAGCGTCCAGGCGAGCGCCATCTGGGCCAGGCTCTGGCCGCGCCGCGCCGCGATCTCGCCGAGCGCCCGAACCTTGGCCAGGGTCCTGGCATCGAGGAGGTCGGGCGTGAGCGAGCCGCCTGACTCCGCGCGCGAACCCGCCGGGATGCCGCCGAGGTACTTCCCGGTCAGCACGCCCTGGGCGAGCGGCGAGAAGACGATGCAGCCGATCCCCTCCTCGCCGAGGACGTCGAGGAGGCCGCCCTCGATCCACCGATTCAGCATCGAGTAGGACGGCTGCGTGATGAGGAGCGGGGTTCCCATGCCACGCAGGATGCCCGCGGCTGCGCGGGTCTGGTCGGCCGAATACGAGGAGATCCCGGCATAGAGCGCCTTGCCTTGCCGGACCGCGGCGTCGAGGGCGCCCATCGTCTCCTCGAGCGGCGTCGCCGGATCGAAGCGGTGGGAGTAGAAGATGTCGACGTAGTCGAGGCCCATCCGGCGGAGGCTCTGGTCGAGGCTGGCCGTCAGGTACTTTCGCGAACCCCGGTCGCCGTACGGACCGGGCCACATGTCGTAGCCGGCCTTCGTCGAGATGATCAGCTCGTCGCGATGGGCCGCCAGGTCGCTCGCGAGGATTCGCCCGAAGTTCTCCTCCGCCGAGCCGTATGGCGGCCCGTAGTTGTTCGCAAGGTCGAAGTGCGTGATCCCCAGGTCGAAGGCCCGGGTGATCACTGCTCGCTGGCCATCGATCGGTCGGCCGTGCCCGAAGTTCTGCCAGAGGCCGAGCGAGATCGCGGGCAGGACGAGCCCGCTCCGTCCCGATCGTCGATAGGGCATGTCGTCGTAGCGGGTGGGAGCGGGTACGTATGGCATCGGCCGATTCTGCCACCGGAGAGCGCGAGCCGCGCCCCGGCGCTGGATCCCTACGTCACCGGCGCGGATTCGCTCACGAGGTGGACCTCGATCCCGGGCACGGTGGCCAGGATGCGCTCGGCAAGGGCAGGCCGCCCCAGGAAGCGGTCCATGCCGTGGCGGCGGTGGTGGGCCAGGACCAGGTGCGTGACGCGCTGGTCCCGCAGGACCTCCTCGAGACCCTTGACCAGGTCGGTCGTCTCGCCTCGGATGACCTCGGCGCCGAGGTCGACCGCGTAGTCGACGTTCGACTGGAGGTCCCGCTGGCGGTCGCGCGACAGCTGGACACCGGACGTCTCGACGGCCACCGCAAGGAACGTGGCGTGGAGGGCCGACGCGAGGGAGGCGGCGCGACGCACGGCGCGTCGACAGGCCGGTGACTCGTCGACGAGGACCGTCACGCGCTCCGTGACCGGTGGCACCCCGATCCCCTGCTCGGCGACGCGGTCCTCGAGCTCGCGGTCCACCTCGCCGGCCACGAAGCGGAGGCTGAGGTCCCGCAGGGCCGTCAGGTTCGGCTCGGTGAAGAAGCGCTCCAGGGCGATGGCGGCCCGGTCCGGGGGATAGACGTTGCCGTGGCGCATCCGCTGGCGGAGCGCGTGCGGGCTCATGTCCACGAGCTCGATCTCGTCGGCCGAGCGGACCACGGCGTCGGGCACGCGTTCGTGCACCGGAACGCCCAGGATCGTCTCGACGGCCGCCGCGACGGATTCGACGTGCTGCACGTTGCACGTGCTGATGACGTCGATCGAGGCGTCGCGGATCGCCTCGACGTCCTGCCAGCGCTTCTCCCGCTGGGAGCCGGGCACGTTCGTGTGCGCGAGCTCGTCGACGACGACGACCGCCGGGTGGCGGGCGATGACCGCGTCCGCGTCCATCTCCTCCACCACCACGCCGCGGTACTCGATCCGTCGCCGGGGCACGGCCTCGAGCCCGTCGAGGAGCGCCGCGGTGTGGCGCCGCCCGTACGTCTCGACATAGCCGATCACCGCGTCGGTCCCCCGATCGTGCCGGCGATGGGCCTCCTCGAGCATCTTGAAGGTCTTGCCCACCCCGGGTGCCATGCCGAGGTAGATCCGGAGGCGTCCGCGGGCAGGATGCCGGTCGCCCTGCAGGCGCGCCAGCATCTGCTCCGCGGTCGGGCGATGCGGGTCGCCCGCCCCCGCGCTCATCGCAGCAACCCGTCGAGGTCCAGGTTCAGCTCGAGGACGTTCACATTCGCCGCACCAAGGAAGCCGAGGATGGGCTGGCTCGTGTGCTTCGCGACGAGCGCCTGGACCTGGTCCACGGTCATGCCGCGCGCCTGTGCGACGCGGGCGACCTGGTAGGCGGCGGCGTCCGGGCTGATGTCCGGGTCGAGCCCCGAGGCCGAGGCGGTCACGAGATCGACGGGGATCGGGGCGTTCCCGTTGGCTGCGCGCAGGGCGTCGACGCGCTGCGTCACCGCGTCGATCAGCGCCTTCGAGGTCGGGCCGAGGTTCGACCCGCCGGAGGACGTCGCGTCGTACCCTGCCGGGTTCGCGGCCGTCACGCCGGCGGCAGAGGGCCGGCCCCAGAAGTACTTCGGGTCGCTGAATGCCTGGCCGATCAGGCTCGAGCCGACCGCCGTCCCGTTCACCACGATGTACGAGCCGTTCGCCTGGCTCGGGAAGACGGCCTGGGCGACCGCCGTGACGGCGGCCGGATAGATGAAGCCCGTGATGAGGGTGAGGATGGCCAGGCTGGCGATCGCGGGCCAGACCTGGTGCCGCAGGAACGTACGCATCGGGATGACCTCTACGCCAGGTGGACGGCGGTGACGAGGATGTCGATCAGCTTGATCCCGAGGAACGGCGCGATGATCCCGCCGACCCCGTAGATCAGGAGGTTGCGCCGCAGGAGCTCGGCGGCCGGCGCCGCTCGGTACGCGACGCCGCGCAGCGAGAGCGGGACCAGGGCGATGATGATCAGCGCGTTGAAGATCACGGCCGAGAGGATGGCGCTCTCGGGCGTGCTGAGCCCCATGATGTTCAGGGAGTGCAGCTCCGGGTACGCGACCGCGAACATCGCGGGCAGGATCGCGAAGTACTTCGCGACGTCGTTCGCGATCGAGAACGTCGTGATCGCGCCGCGCGTGATGAGGAGCTGCTTGCCGATCGCGATGACCTCGATGAGCTTCGTCGGGTCCGAGTCGAGGTCGACCATGTTGGCCGCCTCCTTGCAGGCCGACGTCCCGCTGTTCATCGCCAGCCCGACGTCCGCCTGCGCAACGGCCGGCGCGTCGTTGGTGCCATCGCCGGTCATCGCCACCAGGTGACCCTCGGCCTGCTCGGCGCGGATCCGCGCGATCTTGTCCTCGGGCTTGGCCTGGGCCATGAAGTCGTCGACGCCCGCCTCCTCGGCGATGGTCTTGGCCGTCAGGGGATTGTCGCCGGTCACCATGATCGTCCGGATCCCCATCCGGCGGAGCTCGTCGAAGCGCGCGCGAAGGCCGGGCTTGACGGTGTCCTTGAGCTCGATGATCCCGAGGAGCGTCCCGTTCCGGCGGATCGCGAGCGGCGTGGCGCCGAGGCCGGCGATCTCGTCGCTGAGCAGCTTCAGCTCCGCCGGTGCCGCCGCGTCCAGGGCGGCCTCGATCGCGTCCACCGCGCCCTTGAGGACGACGGTCCCGTCGGCGAGGATCACGCCGCTGGTCCGCGACTGGGCCGAGAAGGGAACGACCTGGGCGACCGCGGGGCCGGCTGGCACGGACCCTGCCTCGGCGGCGCCCCCCAGCGCTGCCAGCCGGGTCCGTGCCAGCTCCACGATCGAACGGCCCTCCGGCGTCTCGTCCTCGACCGAGGTGAGCAGGGCCGCCTCGACGGCCTCGCGCTCGTCGACGCCGGGCAGGGCCACGATCCGCGACGCCAGCCTGTTGCCGAAGGTGATCGTGCCGGTCTTGTCGAGCAGGATGACGTCCACGTCTCCGGACGCCTCGACGGCGCGTCCGCTCATCGCCAGGACGTTGAACCGGGCGACGCGGTCCATGCCCGCGATGCCGATCGCGGAGAGGAGGCCGCCGATCGTCGTGGGGATCAGGCAGACGAGCAGCGCCACGAGGACCACCAGGCCCAGCTGGGCGTTGGCGTAGAGGCCGAACGGCCGGATCGTCGCCGTCGCGAGCAGGAAGACGATGGTCAGGCCGGACAGGAGGATGAAGAGCGCGATCTCGTTGGGTGTCCGCTGCCGCTTCGCGCCCTCGACCAGGGCGATCATCCGGTCGAGGAAGGTCTCGCCCGGGTTGGCGGTGATGCGCACGGTCAGCGTGTCGCTCGTGATGGTCGTGCCGCCGGTCACCGAGCTCCGGATGTCCGTGCCCGGCTCCTTGAGGACCGGCGCGGACTCGCCGGTGATGACGGCCTCGTTGACGTACGCGATGCCCTCGATCACGTCGCCATCGCCCGGGATGGTCTCGCCGTCGCGGACCACGATGATGTCCCCGGCGCGGAGGAGCGACGAGCCGACATCCTCGAGCGTGCCGTCGGCGCGCCGGCGGTGGGCCACGGTCTCCGAGCGCGTCTTGCGCAGCGACGCGGCCTGGGCCTTGCCGCGCGCCTCGGCGAGCGCCTCGGCGTAGGTCGCGAAGTAGACCGTGAACCACAGCCAGATCGCGATCTGGAGCTCGAAGCCCAGCGAGCGCCCGACCTCACCGACGGTCGCGGTCGTGACGCCCGTCAGGTCGGCCAGGAAGACGAGCGTGACGAGGGCGGCGGTCACCTCGACGACGAACATGACCGGGTTCCTGTAGAGCTCGCGCGGGTCGAACTTGCGGAGGGCCGGCCGGAGGGCGGCCCGCAGGAGCACCGGGTCGAAGATGCCGCGCGGGGCCCGCGGCGCTCCCGGTGTTCCGGCGCTCGCCTCGCGCTCGACGCGCTGGATGCGGCGGGTTCCGCGGCCGGTGTCGATGACGGCGCGGACGAGGCGTGTGCCGCGGGCCTGGGTGCGAGCTGGATTGAACATCTCAGAACACCTGGCCTGCGGTCATCTTGAGCTGCTCCACGATGGGGCCCAGCGAGAGCGCCGGGAAGAAGGTGAGGGCGCCGACGATCACGATCACGCCGATGAGCAGCGCGACCCAGATCGGGCCCGTGGTTGGGAAGGTGCCGAGCGACGGTGCGACCCGCCGTTTGGCGGCCATCGAGCCGGCGATCGCGAGGGCCGGGATGATCTCCGCGAAGCGGCCGACGAGCATCGCGAACGCCCCCGTCAGGTTGTAGAAGAGGGTGTTGCCGGTCAGGCCGGCGAAGGCCGACCCGTTGTTGCCGGTCTGGCTCGAGTACGCGTAGAGAATCTCGCTGAAGCCGTGCGGCCCGGCGTTGAGCGGCCCGGCGAGCCCGGCCGGCGCGACCGACGCGATCGCGGAGAAGACCAGGATGCTGGCGCCCATCGCGAGCACGGCGAGCATCGCCATCTTCACCTCGTAGGACTCGATCTTCTTGCCCAGGTACTCGGGCGTCCGGCCGACCATGAGGCCCGCGATGAAGACGGCGAGGATGGCCCCGAAGACCACGTGGCCGTAGAAGCCGGCCCCGATGCCGCCGGGCGTGATCTCGCCCAGCTGGATCAGGACCAGCGGGACCATGCCGCCGAGCGGCAGGAAGCTGTCGTGCATCGAGATGACGGCGCCGGTGCTCGTCCCGGTGGTCACGGCGGCGAAGAAGGCACTCGTATCCGCGCCGAAGCGGACCTCCTTGCCTTCCAGGTTGCCGAGAGCGGTGTTCACGGCCTGCGGGTAGAGGGGGTTGCCCTGCTGCTCGCTCCAGGTCGCCACGCCGATCGCCACGACCAGGATCACCATCATGGCCGCGAAGAGCGCCCATCCCTGCCGCTCGTTGCCCGTCATCCGCCCGAACGTATTGGTGAGCGCGAACGGGACGAGCAGGATGAGGAACATCTGGAGCCAGTTCGTGAGCCCGTTGGGGTTCTCGAACGGGTGCGCCGAGTTGGCGTTGAAGCGGTCCGCCGCCGTTGTTGCCCAGCTCCTTGATCGCCTCCTGCGACGCGAACGGGCCCACCGTGATCGTCTGGCTGGCGCCCTGGAGCGTGTGGACCGTGGTCGAGCGCGTTGAACGTCTGGACGACTCCCTGCGAGACGAAGATGAGCGCGGCCACGAAGGCGATCGGGAGCAGGATGTAGAGCGTGCTCCGGGTCACGTCGACCCAGAAGTTGCCGATCGTCGCCGCGGAGCGGCGGACCAGCCCGCGCGCCAGCGCGATCGCGACCACGAGGCCCATCGCCGCTGACGTGAAGTTCCGGACGGTGAGCCCGGCCATCTGGGTCAGGTAGCTGAGGGTGTTCTCGCCGCTGTAGTTCTGCCAGTTCGTGTTCGTCTCGAAGCTGACGGCGGTGTTGAACGAGAGGTCCTGGGGCACCGGCCCGAAGCCGCCCGGGTTGAGCGGCAGCGAGCCCTGGATCCGCTGCTGGACGTACAGGACGAGGATTCCGACGAACGCGAACACGAGGAGCGACACGGCGTACCCGGTCCAGCGCTGCTCGGCGGTCTCGTCCACGCCCATGACGCGGTAGATCCCGCGCTCCACGGGACGCAGGACCGGCGAGAGGAACGTCCGCTCGCCGTCGAAGACACGCCGCATGTACCCGCCGAGCGGGCGCGTGACCAGGAGGATGGCGCCGAGGACCGTGACGATCTGGATCAGGCCGGGAAGGTTCGGCATGGCTCAGAAGTCCTCGGGCCGGAGCAGGGTCCAGAAGAGGTAGATGGCCAGCAGGAGCGCGATCACGCCCCCGAAAAGGTCGCTGCCGTTCATCGGGCCAGCTTCCTCGCGAGCCAGAGGAAGGCGAAGAACGCGACGGCCCAGACCAGGATCAGGGCGATCATCGCGAGGTCAAAGATCATCCAGGCCTCCTCCGGGCGCGGCCTCGGCCGCTCCGGCGTCATTCAGCCGGCCGCGCTCCACCATGTCGACGAGGGTCGGCAGGGCGAAGGGCTTCGGCAGGAACCCCGCCACGTTGAACTCGCGAAGCCGCGCGGACGGGATCGACGTGGCGCTGACCACGTACACGGTTGGCGAGCCCGCCTCGACAAGCTCGGTGCCCCGCAGGAGGCTCCAGCCCGACGCACCCGGGAGGTTGATGTCGAGCAGGACCACCGACGGCCGGAACCCGGCGCGGAGCAGCTGGACGGCATCCTCTGTCGACGCAGCGGAGCGCGCGTCATGTCCGCGCGCCCGAAGGTGGCGCACCACGATCCCGGCGAGGCCGAGGTCATCCTCGACCAGCAGCACCCGGGTCGAGCGGTCAGGCATCGACATCGATCCGCCGCACGATGAGGTCACAGCCGCTGTCCTCGGGCCAGTAGATCGGGTCGAGGGCGATGCCCTCCCCCTTGACCTCGTCGGCGAGCCGCGGCAGGACTGCCTCTGCGAAGCGGAGCCCCGCGAGCGTCACGCGCGAAGCCGCGCCGGACCGGACGAGCTCGATGGCAGCCTCGACATCGCGGACCTCGCGCTCCAGGCGCTCCGCAGTCGTCCATCCCCCGGGCATGTCGGCGCCGTTCGACGTAGGCACGCCCCGAGCATCCGCCCGGGGTCCAAGAGGCCGGGGCGCCCATCGCGTCCGGCCGTCTAAAGCCCGCCTAAACGTTTGGGGCGGCGCGACCGGGGCAGGCGCGGCCCGGGCAGGACCAGCGCAGGCGCGACCCGGGGCAGGCGGCCGGCGGCCGGCACGAACGAGCGACCAGGTCGGCAGCGTGCTCCCGGGGGCGCCGGGCTCGATCGGGCCCGCGCGGGTCAGACGGCCGAAGGCTCGTCGACGGGCACGACAGGTCTCGGGGCGGCCACGCGATACCCGATCCCCGGCTCGGTCGCGATCATGTCGTCGATCGCGGGTCCGACCCCGGCCTCCGACAGCTTGCGCCGAAGCCTTCCGACGTAGACGTGGAGGTACTCGCGCGCATCGGCATACGCGAGACCCCAGACGGCCCGCAGCAGCCTCTCGCGCGTCACGAGGCGGCCCTGGTTGGACAGGAGCACCTTGAGCAGCTCGTACTCGCGGGGAGAGAGATGAAGGGGGCTCCCGGCCACGACGACGGAACGTCGGGCGGGGTCGAGCTCGATCGGCCCGAGCCGCAGCCGGCCGTCCGGTCCCACGTCAGAGCCGCCGAGGCGGCGGAGCACGGCGTGGATGCGCGCTTCCAGCTCGCCGATCGAGAACGGCTTCGAGAGGTAGTCGTCGGCGCCGGCTTCCAGGCCCGCGATCTTGTCCCGCTCGTCGCCCCGGGCGGACAGCACGATGATCGGCGTCGCGGCATCCCGACGGATGCGGCGGATCACGTCGACCCCGTCGATGTCGGGCAGGCCGAGGTCGAGGAGGATGAGGTCCGGCCGATGGGCGTCCCAGGCTCGGAGCGCGTCCGTGGCCGTGGCGGCCTGGTCCACGCGGTAGCCACGCTGCGCAAGGTATGCCCGGAGCAGGCGGCGTGCCGGCTCCTCGTCCTCCACGACCAGCACCCACGCGCCGGTGGTGGTCACCGGGCTGCCTCGACCGGGACTGGGCCGTGCTCGCCGTGGCCGGCGGGCGGGACGTCCGCAGCCCGCAGCGCGACCACGACCGCAAGGCCGCCCATCGCGCTGCGTTCCGCCCGGACCGTACCTCCCATCGCGTGCGCGAGCCCGGAGACGACGGTCAACCCGATTCCCATGCCCCGCCGGGAACGATCGTCCATTCGGGGTACCTGGTAGAACTTGTCGAACAGGTGCGTCAGCGCCCGAACCGGGACGCCGTCGCCGTCGTCCGCGACGCTCAGCTCCACCACGCCCTCGTCAGGCAGGTCACGGGCCCCCACGACGATCGAGGGGCCTCCATAGCGGACTGCGTTCTCGAGCAGGTTCGCAAGGATCTGGCCAAGGTAGACCTCGTCGATGAGCACCGGGGGAAGGGTTGCCGGCACGTCGACCCGGACGGTCTTCCCCTCGGCGTGGATCCGCGCGGCAGCCAGGCGGGCGACGTCGCCCGCATCGTGGGCTGCAAGCTCGGGCTTGAGCGCACCGCCCTCGATTCGGCTCAGGTCCAGGAGGTTCCTCACCAGCCTGCCCATCCGCTCGGCTTCGGCATCGATCGTCTCGAAGGCGTCGCGGTGGTCTTCCTCGCTCCACGCGATGCTCCGGTCCAGCATGCTTCCGGCGGCCGCCCGGATCGTCGCGAGCGGCGTCCGCAGGTCGTGCGAGACCGAGTCGAGGAGCGCCGACTTCAGGGACTCGCTCTCGCGCAGGATCTCGGCGTTGGTCGCCTCCTCCGCGAGGCGATCCCGGACCACGGCCTGGCCGAGCTGGTCAGCGGACGCGGCCAGGATCCGTGTCTCCGCTCGGTCGGGCTCGTGCTCCGACCGCGCCCGCAACGCCCAGAGCGACCCCAGGGGCTCGCCGGCGACCTCGACGCGGACCCGGTGGACGACCGCCTTCGCCGACCGGCGCAGCCCCGCCCGCCCGACGTGGGTGCGGACCCAGTGCGCCGGCCGGTCCGGGGGCCGCTGCAGCACCACGTGCCAGCCCGACATCGGCAGCGCCTCTCCCGGGGATGTATCGGCGACGATCCGCTCCTCCGCCGGCGATAGCCCGAGCCCGAACCATGCCCGGTCCATGGCCGTGGCCGCGGCGAGTCGAGCGAGGACGATCGGCGCGGCTTCCGCGACGGTCCTCGTCGAGGCGAGCACACCGGTGATCCCGTAGAGCGACTCTGCCTCGAGGGCGCGGTCCGCCGCTTCCTGTGCGCGCTGCGTCTGGAGCGCCGCGAGCCGCCCGATGACGACGGCCACCGCCAGCAGGAGCAGGAGGTTGAGCCACTCGTCCGGGCTGGCGATCGTGAACGTGTAGATGGGCGGGACGAAGAGGAAGTCATAGAGCAGGAACGCGGCGACCGAGGTGAGCACCGCGGGCAGCGTCCCGAAGAACATGCCAACCGCGAGCACGGCCAGGAGGTAGACGGGCGCCACGTCCGGGACGATCGCGCGGATCGCGCCGACGGCGAGCGTGGTCCCCGCCAGCGCCAGGATGATCGCGGCGGCGATCGTGGTCGCGGACCGTCGACGCGCCACGCGGCTCAGCGCTCGACGACCCCGGGCGAATGCCAGCATGGCCTCGATACTAGTCCCACTTCGGCGCGAAGAAACGGTCGCGATCCGTCCTTGAGCGAACATTGAGCCCGGGGAGGTGAAGCGCGCGCCAGTTGGGTGGAGCGCCACGTCGGCGGCACGGGCAGAACGCGTGCCGGCGACTCGGGGAGCGCGGCCGCCCGACCGCGGTCCTGGGTCGGCTCAGCTGGGCGAGGGCTCCGCGGACGGTGCCGGGCTCGGGATGGGGCTCGGTGGAGGCGTTGGGCTGGGGGCCGGGCTCGGCGTCGCCGCCCGGCCGATGAGCGTGAGGCCGTCGACCCGGGCGTAGGTCGAATTGAAGACGTCGTGGTGGATCACGGCGCCCGACGCGTCGGTGACCGTCCGCGTGAGCGTGACCTGCATGCCGATCGTGGGGTACTCCAGGCGCTGCGTCGTCCCGACGGGAATGCTCGAGGTGTACTCGGTCGTCTCGATCCCGGGATTGCGGTTGGTGACGATCGGGTTCGTGAAGGTGGCCGTCCGGCCGGTCGGGACGCTGAACAGCGAGAAGCGCACGACCCCGGGCGACGCATACCCGCGAATCAGGATCGGGTACGCAGTGTCGTTCCGGAACGACATCGTGGTCACCGACCCGGAGCCGCTCTGGAAGACCGTCGCGTCCAGGCCGAGCGGATAGCGATCGATGTAGTAGTAGTGGTTCGTCCGGGCCAGGATCTCGAGCCCGGCGCGCACGGCGGCGTTGAAGAGCGTGGTGGAGGCCGAGCAGATCCCGCCCGCCAGGGCCCCGGTCGGCTCGGTCTTGCCATCGATGATCGCTCCCCCGGGGAGATAGCCGGTCCGGGCGCTGACCTCGCCGATCGCCTGCCAGAAGTCGAAGACGGCACCCGGCGGCACGACCTGGCCGTCGATCGTGCGGGTCGGGATCGTGATGTTCGCCCCGAACCCGTTCCGGTCGCTGACCTGGTAGTACGTGACCCAGGTCGAGATCTGCTGCATGAGCGGGGCGGCCTTCTGCGCCTGCTCCGTGGTCAGCTTCGGCGCAACGGCGATCAGCGCGACCGGGACCGGGGGTGGCGGGACCGGAGCTCCGGCGGCGGCCCGGGCAAGGATGGCCTGCGCGACGAGCGGGCTCGTGGCGGCGACATCGAGGGCCCGTCCGTCCTTGCCCGCCACGACGCCGACGACGTCGGTGTTCTTCCCGACGAGGAAGCTGGCGTCCGTTGGACCTCGGTCGATCGTCTTCGCGAGCTCCGTGAGCACCGGGACGGCCGCGTCCTGGGCCACCACCGGCGCGTAGCGGCCGTCCGGCGTCGAGGCGAACGCTATCCAGCCACGCACCGCGGATGCCGGGATGGTCCAGGTCTCCGTGCCGCTGGCGAGCGTCACGTCCCCCACCATCAGCGTCGCGGCCGAGACCGCCGCGCTCACCGCGGCGTCGCTCACCGCGGCCGCGACGGGGAGGAGCGGGACCGTCAGCTCCACGCGGTCAGGCGCGGCCGGGTCGGCGAGGCGCCGCACGATCAGCCCGGCCAGTCCCGCCTGGTCGATGCCGAGGCCCCCGACCGCTGGCGTCGTCGTGAAGCCCGTCGGCGTGGCCGCCGCGGTCGCGTCGACGGCGGGCACGTCCAGCCTCTCCGCGGCGGCCGCCACCGCCCGGGCGACCGCGGCGGGGTCGAGCGTCACGCTCGGAGCGACATCGGTGCCCCGGACCAGGCTGCGCACGCCGTCGGCGGCATTGCCCATCGCGTCGCCGTAGCGTCCGACCGCGAATGCCTCGTCGAGGAGCGCGCCGACGTCCGCGGAGCGGCCGAGGTCGCTGTCCGGAATCACGACGGAGCCCGCGCCCGCGGTGACGACGACGCTCCCAGCCGCGTACCCCGCCATCGTCGTCGTGAGAAGCTGCCGGGCGGCCTCGCGATCGAGCCCCGCCACGTCGATGCCCGCCACGTGGACACCGGGGTAGATCCGATCGGCGAAGCGTCCCTCGAACGCGAGGAGGGCGCCCGCCCCGACCGCCAGGGCCAGGACGAACCCGGCGACCGCGGCGAAGACGAGGCGGCCGAACGGGAAGCGGCGCTGCGTGGTGTCCATGGTCTCGGGTGCTCGGTTCCGTGCGGGTCGGAGCGCGACTCTAGCAGGCTCGCGGCGAGGCGTGGAAGGCCGCCCGGGCGCCGGGCGGCCTGGACGACCGCCTTGCCTAGATGACCGCCCTGGGGACGACGACCACGCGACGATTCGGCTCCTCTCCGATCGACTGCGTTCCGACTGCCGGGTGGTCGCGCAGCGCGAGGTGGACCCAGCGGCGCTCGAGGGCCGGCATCGGCTCGAGCTGGAGCATCTTGCCGGTCTCGACGACGCGGGCGGCGGCCCGGTCGGCGATCTCCCGCAGCTGCTGCTCGCGGCGGCTGCGGTAGCCCTCGACGTCCACGAGGACGCGGGTCCACTCGCCCATCTCGCGCGACAGCATGAGGTTCACGATGTGCTGGAGGGCGGACAGCCGCTCGCCCTTGCGGCCGATGAGGGCGCCCAGGGCCTCGTGCTCCTCATCATCGGCGCCGACGACGTTGAGGCGGTTCGTCTCACCGGTCTCGATGTTGACCGCGACCGAGAACCCCATGAGCTGCATGAGCTGCTCGAGCAGCCGCTTCCCGGCATCGAGGGCCGCGGGCGATGCCTCGGCGGCCTGGAGCTCCTCGCGCTCCCGAACGAGCGATCGGGCGCTCTGGACTTCGTCCGTCTCGCTCGATGTGAGCGCCGACGCGCCTTGTCGCTCGTCCGACCGCCGGGGCGGCCGGTCGTCACGGCGGGGCGGTCGGTCGTCGCGGCGCGGGCCGCGGTCCCGGGTGCGCTCGGGGCGGTCGTCGCGGCGCGGGCGTCCGCGCGGCGTCCGTGCGCGGGGTCTCACTTCGCGGCGCGGCGCCACGCTCCGCATCACCGCCCGGCGCGGACGTGAACGACGGGGCCGGGCGGTCGTCGCGGCGAGGGCCGCGGTCGTCGAAGCGCGGCGGCCGGTCGTCGCGCCGGGGGGGCCGGTCGTCGCGGCGTGGCGGGCGTTCCACCGGCGGTAACGGCGTCGCGGCGGCGGCCTCGCGCTTCGGCGCGGCACCCCCCAGCGCAGCCCGGGGCGCTGCGACGATCCGGGCCGGCTCCGCGCCCATGCCCAGGACGCCCCGGCTGCCGGGGGTCAGGATCTCGAAGTCGAGCTCATCCAGCCCGACCGCGAACTCCTCGCGAGCGTGCCGAAGGGCTTCCTCGACGGACTTGCCGGTGAACTCACGGTACGCACTCATGCTCAGCGCTTTCTCCCTCGGCGGCCCTGACGGCCTCGTTCTCGGGGTCGCACGGTGGCCGCCGCGGAAGCGGTGCGGGCGGCCGGCGTGCGGTCGATGGGCGGACGGACGGTGGCCGGCTTGCGGGCCGAGCCTGCGGCTCCCCCGGTGACGATCGTCGGCTCCTCGACCGGGAACCGCGGGCGATGGTCGCGGGCGAAGCCGGGTGTGTAGCCGAACAGCGGGAAGAGGGAGCCCCAACCCACGATGAGGTACTGCTGGATGATCCCGAAGATCGTGGTCACGATCCAGTAGATGAACAGGCCAGCGGGCAGGAACCCGCCGTAGGCGAGCGAGATCAGGGGCAGGAACATCACGAGCTGCCGCTGGACCTTCGAGTTCTGGTCGCTGAAGGCAGCCGTGGACGGGGGCATCGTCATGCGGCTCTGGACCAGCTGGAGGACCGCGGACGCGGCCGCCAGGAGGCTGAACCAGCTCAGGAACGGGACGCTCGGGAAGAGGGTCCACGGCCTGGAGACATCGAGGTTTCCGAGCCAGGCGACGGTCGTGTTGATGCAGGGCTTATAGAGGTCGACGGCCGCGCCCGCCGCGCCGCCCACCCCGTTGACGCACGTGTAGTCCACGAGGTGAAGCCCGAAGAAGCTGAACATCGCGTGGGGGTCGGGGTTGGTCAGGCCCTGGCTGATCACCGAGTAGATGATCATCAGGAGCGGGAGCTGGAGGAGCAGCGGCAGGCACCCCGACGCCGGGTTGACCCCGCGCTCCTTGAAGAGCTCCATCTGGGCCGCGCTGAACTTGGCGCGATCGCCCTTGTAGCGCTTCTGCAGCTCCTTGAGCTCCGGCTGGATCAGCTGCATGCGCTTGGTGGAGACGATCTGCCGGCGGAAGAGGGGGATCAGCGCCGCCCGGACGATGAGCGTCATCAGGATGATCGCGACGCCGACGTCGCCGGTCACCTTCTGGAGCCAGACCAGGAGGATGTACAGGAGCTGGAAGATCGGGTTGAAGACCCAGGCCATGAGCGAGACCGGGTCGGCCCCCGGCTGCGCCGGCGTGAGCGGCGCGTGCGGCGAGGCCGTCGCCGCGACCCCGCCGCTGCCGACCGGGACGATCCCGGACGGGCTGCAGGCGGCGACGATCAGGCCCAGCCCGACGATCAGGAGGAGCGGGAGCAGCAGCTCGCGGCGCGGACGGGGGAGCGACACGTGGAGCTGCCTCACCTAGCGGACCGGGTCATAGCCACCGGGGTTCCATGGGTGGCAGCGGGCGATCCGCCGCGCTCCCATCCAGCCTCCCCGGAGAAGGCCGTACTTCGCGATGGCCTGCTCGGTGTAGTGCGAGCAGGTGGGATAGAACCGGCAGCTCGACGGGAGCCACGCGAACACGATTCGGTAGAGCCGGATGAGCCCGATCCCGATCCGCTTCACGAGGGCGTCGATCCTCCCAGGACCCCTCCGCGCCGGAGGAGCCGTTCAAGTACCTCGACGAGCGTCCGGTGGTCCGCCGCCACCAGCGCGGGTCGAGCGATGATGAGCACGTCCCAACCGGGCTGGAACGAGGGCGCCATCACCCTGAGCGCCTCCCGGAGGCGGCGGCGCGTCCGGTTCCGTATCACGGCTCCTCCGACCGACCGGCCGGTGGCGAAACCGAAGCGGACCTGGGCGAGATCGGTCCGTCGAAACCGGGCGGTCATCAGCGCGTGGGACCTGGTGATCCTCGACGCCTGGAGGGCCGTGAAATCCGCCGGCCGGGTGAGCATCGCGAGCCGCCGGTCGTCGCGGCCCGAGGTCGGCGTCAGACCGTCAGCTGCTTCCGGCCCCGGGCGCGGCGCGCGGCGAGAACCCGGCGACCCCCGGTCGTCTTCATCCGGGCGCGGAAGCCGTGCTCCTTGGCGCGATGGCGCTTCTTCGGCTGATAGGTCTGCTTCATCGGGTGTCGTGGTCCTCAACCGTCCGGCCCCAGGGGTCTCGGTCGTTTCGCCCCCAGAAGGCACGTAGACGCGCCGTCCGCACGGAGGCGAAGGGCACGTCGACGCCGCGCGATTATGGAAGGTCGCCCCCGGGGTGTCAAACGGGGAAGGCCGTCTCGGGAGCGGGGCGGCCACCCGCGCAGGCGAAGGCGCCGCCCCCAGACATACCCCCAGGGAGTATCCCGCTTTGGGTGCCGGTTTGCCTTGCGGGGGCGGTGGAGGCGGTGCTACCATGCGTCGGCCCACGGTCGCCGGGACGCCTGCGGGCAACCTCCGGACGACGCCGGAGGCCGCCCAGGAGAAGCTCAGCTCACCTGCTGGGTCGTCCCGCCGCGTGTCGATTCAGTGGCTCCCGGCTCGGTCTGTGCTGCCCGGGAACCGGCCAACGAGTCTTGCCGGGCCCCGGGGCCCAGTCATGCAGGGTCCGTCCGTTTGGATACACGTCACATCTGGCGCGCGGCCCTCGGCGAGCTTCAGGTCGCCCTCTCGCCGGCCAACTTCGAGACGTGGCTCCGGCACACGGCCCTGGTCGAGGTGGACGACACCCGGTTCCGCATCGCCGTCCCGAACGGGTTCGCGAAGGACTGGCTCGAGACACGGTATCGCTCGCTGATCTCCCAGACGCTCGCCCGGATCGTCGGCTACAGCGTCGCGGTCGAGTTCGTCGTCCGAGCCGATGCGGGCATCGCCGAGGCGGGCGCCGACGGTGCGGTGGCGGCGCCCCACGAGGTCCGGGTCGAACCGACGCGCGTCGGAGGCGACGGCTCCGCGGCCAACGTCAATCCGCGCTACACGTTCTCGAACTTCATCGTCGGGTCGGCGAACCGGCTTGCCCACGCGGCGGCGCTCTCGGTGGCGGAGCGGCCCGGCCACGCCTACAACCCCCTCTTCCTCTACGGCGGCGTGGGCCTGGGCAAGACCCACCTGATGCATGCCATCGGCAACGCGGTGGTCACCCGTTTCCCGCGGAAGCGCGTCGTCTACGCCACGAGCGAGAAGTTCACGAACGAGTTCATCACGAGCATCCAGCAGGGCCGCATCGACGACTTCCGCGGACGCTACCGGCGGATCGACCTGCTCCTGATCGACGACATCCAGTTCATCGCCGACAAGGAGCGGACGCAGGAGGAGTTCTTCCACACGTTCAACGCGATCCACGAGGACGGCAAGCAGATCGTGCTCTCCTCGGACCGCCCGCCGAAGCAGATCATCACGCTCGAGGAACGGCTGCGCAGCCGCTTCGAGTGGGGCCTGATCGCCGACCTGACCGCCCCGGACCTCGAGACGCGGATCGCCATCCTGCGGGCCAAGGCCGAGGACTCGGCGGTCCCGATCGGCTCCGACGTGATCGAGTTCATCGCCCGCAAGGTGGTGAGCAACATCCGCGAGCTCGAGGGCGCCCTGAACCGGGTCGTGGCCTACGCGAGCATGGGCGCGATGCCGATCACCATCGAGCTCGCCCAGGCCGTGCTCTCGAACGTCCTCTACAACCCCAAGAAGCGCCAGGTCACCACCGAGAAGATCGCCCGCGCCGTGGCCGACTACTACGGGGTCGGCCTCGATGCCCTGCGCGGGCAGAAGCGCGACAAGGCGATCGTCACGCCGCGCCAGATCGCGATGTTCCTGATGCGCGAGGAGACCGATGTCTCGCTGCTCCGGATCGGGGCCGAGCTTGGGGGGCGCGACCACTCGACCGTTCTCCACGCCTACGACAAGATCAACCGGGAGGCGGCCATCAACGACGAGATGCGCCGCGACATCGCCGCGGTCCGCGAGCTGATCTACGCCGACTGACTGGCGCCCCCGCCGGGGAGCCTCGGACCTGCCGCCGCGCGGCGAACCGCGGGGCCCGAACCCGATGTGTGGAAAAAGGCCCGGAATTGGTGGAAAACCACCACGCTGTGTGGACAATGGCCCGGTGCGGGCGCCCCTGCGCGGGGGATCCTTCGCTCCCGTTTCGGCGCCGGCCTCCCCCCGCGGTCCGGCGCCAGGTCGTCCGTCCACGCGCGGCCCCGCCTCCCGTCCGCCGGCTGCGTTCTCTTGTCCACCTCCGGACGGCGGTGGTGCACCGTTCGGCCGCGCACGATCGAGCGCGCCGCTCCACGCCCTCAACACCATGATGACGACGGTGATGACTCGATATGCGACCATGCACCAGACCACGAATCCATCGCGTCCCGGCCGGCCGGACCGTCCTTGCCCGCCCCTGTCCCGAGCACCCGGAGTGACGTACCCGTGAACCTCTCCGTCATCTGCGAGAACCTTGCCCGCGGCCTCTCCGTCGTGGGCCACGCGGTCTCCGGGCGCAGCACGCTGCCCGTGCTCGCGAACGTGCTTCTCCGGACCGAGGACGCCGGCCTGAAGCTGACCGCGACGAACCTCGAGATCGGGATCACGTACTGGGTCCCGGGGCGGATCGAGTCGGACGGGGCGATCACCGTCCCCGCGCGCCTCTTCGCCGAGATCGTCGGGGGCCTCCCCGCCCAGGAGCGGGTCGACCTGGAGGTCCGCAGCGGGGACCGGCTCTTCATCCGGGCCGGCCACTTCGAGACGACGCTGCGCGGGATCGACGCCGACGAGTTCCCTGCGATCCCCGCCGCGGGCGAGCGCCCCACCACCCGGATCAGCCAGCGCGTCCTCCGGCGGGCGCTCTCCGAGGTCACGTTCGCGGCGGCCTCGGACGAGGCGCGACCGATCCTGACCGGTGTCCTCACCCGCTTCGAAGGGGATCGTCTGACGCTTGCCGCCGCCGACAACTACCGGATCGCCATCACCACGATCCCGACGCTCGACGCCGTCGAAGAGACGAGCGTCGTCGTCCCGGCCCGCTCGTATGCGGAGCTCGCCCGCGTCCTGGCGGACTCGGACGACCCGGTGGAGCTGATCCTGTCGCCGCAGAAGAACCAGATCCTGTTCCACGTGGAGGGCATCGACGTCGTCAGCCGTCTGATCGACGGCCAGTTCCCGAACTACCAGCAGGTCCTTCCGACGACGCACGCGACGCGGGTCGAGGTGGACCGCGACGACCTCCTCAAGGCTGTCCGGCTGGCCGGCTACATCGCGAGCTCGTCCGCGAACATCGTCCGCGTGCAGGTCGCGCCCGAGGGAGCCGCCCAGGTTCTCGTGGCCGCCGCGGCCGAGGTCGGCGACCACCGGGGCCTGGTCGACGCGACGATCGAGGGGGACGGGACGACCATCGCGTTCAACGCCCGCTACCTCAGCGACGCGCTCCAGAACGTGGACGCGGACCGTTTCGTGATCGAGCTGAACGGGCCGCTCTCGCCGGGTGTCTTCCGGCCGGCGGACGGGCGCGACTACACCCACGTGGTCATGCCGGTCCGGACGACCTCGTAGCGCGAGCGCGCGACCGGGAGAACCGGCCGCCTCGAGCCACGTGCTGACCTCCGTCTCGCTCAGCGGCTTCCGCGGTTACGTCACGCTCGACGCGACGTTCGGGCCGGGGGCCCAGCTCATCTGGGGCCCGAACGCCGCGGGAAAGACGAGCCTCCTCGAGGCGCTCGTCGTGTGCGCCCGCGGGGCGTCGCACCGGACGCTGACCGACGCCGAGCTCATCCGCTGGGACGCGCCGTTCGCGCGCGTCGACGCGCGGCGCGAGCTGCCGGACGCCGACCCGCTCGAGCTGGACGTGACGCTCGTCCGCGACGGCCCGGCGGGCGGGCGAAAGCGAATCCGGGTCAACGGCGTCCCGCGGCGAACCACGGCCCTCGCCGGACTGCTCCGTGTGGTCGTCTTCGCGCCCGAGGAGATGCTCCTGATCGTCGGGCGCGCCATCGCTCCGTCGCGGCATGCTCGACGCGCTCGCCGCCCAGCGCAGCCCGGCCCACCCGGCCGACCTCGCCGCGTATGCCCGGGTGCTCGCCCAGCGCAAATGCGCTCCTGCGCGCGATCCGCGAGGGGCTGGCGGGGCGCGACCAGCTACCGCCCTGGGACGCGAAGCTGCTCGACGCGGGGGCGGCGATCCTCGTCGCGCGGAGGCGCGCCCTGGACGAGCTTGCCGGCCCGCTGGCGGCCGCCCACGCGGAGATCGCCGCCGACGAGGGGCGCCTGACGATCAGCTACGAGAGCAACGTCGTGCCCGCGGCCGGGGAGACGCCCCGCGACGCGCTCGCCCGGCGCCTCGCCGAGACGGCCGAGAAGGAGGGCTGGAATGGCGCGACGCTGGTCGGCCCGCATCGCGACGACCTCGCGTTCCGGCTGGACGAGCGGGACATGGCCACGTTCTCCTCGCGCGGGCAGCAGCGGACCGCGATCCTCGCCCTCAAGCTCGCCGAGCTGGACCTCCTGGCGGCCCACGACGGGCGGGCCGCCGCTCCTCCTGCTCGACGACGTCTTCAGCGAGCTCGACCCGGCGCGACGGAGCCACCTGGTTCGGCGGATCGCGGGTCTCCCCCAGTCGTTCGTGACGACGACCACGCTCGTCGACCTCGACCCCGCGCTGCGGGCGATCGGGGCGGCGTGGGAGGTCGTCCCGGACGCGGCGCTCGGGGCCCGGCTCGTCGGCCCGCAGGCCGGTTGACGGCCACCGTGTCACCGGCCCGGCCGTTCGACGACGAGCGTATCCCGCGCCGCCGCCAGCCCCGCAGGGTAGGGGACCTGCTGCCCGAGGCAGCCCGTGCGCTCGGACTGGAGGAGCAGCTGCGCTGGGCGCGCGCGTCCGCCGCCTGGGACCGGCTCGTCGAGGCGCAGGCGCCAGCGGCTGCCGGCGGATCCCGGCCGGTACGGCTGGAGCGCAACGGCACGCTCCTCGTGGAGGCAAGCGCGCCGATCGTCGGCCAGGAGCTGCTCCTGCGGGCCGAGGCGCTGCTCGCGGCATACGCCGCGATGCCCGACGGGATCCGGGCAGGATCGCTGCGGGTGGTGGTGGGCCGGGGTATCATCCGGTGACCCCGGTGGGCGGCCGACCCCGCCTTCGCGGCTGCCCGCCACCGGCGTCACGCCGGCCCGCCTCCGAGCGTCAGGTCCGCCGAATCGCATGGCCGTCCGACTCCAGATGAAGCTCGGCCTCGTGGCCGAGCCCGAGCGGCTCGAGGACTCCCCGGACACCGTCGCCATCGTCGAGCCGACGATCGGCGCGACGGCCCGCTCCAAGGGGAGCCTCTTCCTCGTCGTGACCGGCGTCGGGCGTGCCCGGCGCCTCCGCGAGGCGACCCACCTCGCTGCGGAGACGATCCAGGCGGAGTACTACTACGACGAGTCCGCCGGGCTCGTCGTCTGCCTGGAGAAGGCGATCCGGGCCGCAAATCGCCGCCTCCTCGCCCAGCGCGAGCGCCTGGGCCTCGGGACCGGGCCCACGGGGCCGATCGGGATCGGCCTCGCCGTCGTCCGCGGCAACGAGCTGTACGTCGTCACGACCGGCCCCGCGGAGGCCTACCTCGTGCGCCAGGCCCACCTGCTGACCCTGCCCGACGCGGCCCGCGCCAACGGCCTGCCGATGGACGAGGTCACCCTGGAGGTGTGGCGGGGCGAGATCGCCGTCCGCGACTCGCTCGTGCTCGTCTCGTCCAACCTGACGGCGAAGCTCGGCCCGGACGAGCTCAAGGATGCCGTCGTGACGCTGCACCCGCAGGCCGCCATGGAGCATCTCCACCACCGGTTCGTGGCCGCGGGCGGCGCAGGCAGCGACGCCGCGCTCGCCCTCGAGGCGGGCGAGGTGTCCGCCACGACCCACCGCGGCCGCCTCGTTCCCGTGCGCCCGCCCGAGCCGCTCGCGGGCCTCCCGGACCGCTCGCCGATCCCGCTCGCGGACTCGGTCGGCGGCGGCCTTGCCGCGGTCTCGTCGGGCGCGGGCCGGGCACGGGCGGCCGTTCGCAACGGGCTCGCCGGGTCCTTCGACCGGCTCCAGGACCTGCTGCCACGGCGCGGCACCCGCTATCGGCGGGTCACGCCCGCCGCGACCAGGCGCGAGTCGCAGCGCCGGGCCGCGTACGCGGTGCTCGCGTTCGTCGGCGTGGTCGCCCTCCTGGGGGTTGGACTGTGGGTGGTGGGCGGCTCGGGGGCAACGACCAAGATCCCGGCGATCACCGCGGGGGAGCAGGCGCTCGCGACGGCCCGGGATGACGTCCGGTTCGTGTTCGACAACGGGACCGACCTGATCGCGGCCGACCCAAAGCGAGCCGAACAGCTCCTCAAGGATGCGATTGCCCAGGTGGGGACCGCGGCCCAGGCGGGGATCCCCGCCTCGACGCTCGATCCGGTGCGCCTGCGGGCGACGGCGGGGCTCGACCGGCTCTACGGGGTGGTGGAGGTCGCGCCGGAGACGGCATTCTCGTTCGCCTCCCAGCAGCCCGCCTTCGATCTCGGCGGGCTCGTCCAGGGTCCGGACGGCGCACCGTACGTCCTCGACCGGACCACGCGGGCCGTCTACCGGATCAGCCTCCAGTCGCACAAGGCCGTCCCGATCATGAAGGCCGGCCAGGTCGTCGCCAGCGCCGGCATCAAGGTCGGCGTGCCGCGCTACCTCGCTGTCGGGGGCCCCGACCTGCTCATGCTCGACGACAAGAACATCCTGTGGCGCTGGCGCCCGGCCGACGACACCGGGAAGGGCACCCTGCGCCGGCTCCCGGTCCAGGAATCGGCCACGTGGGGAAACGACATCATGGCGATCGGCACCTTCGTGGCCAACTTCAACGCCGCGCTCTACAACCTCTACGTGATGGATCCGTCGGAGCAGCAGATCCTGCGCTACACGATGCTGGCCGACGGGTCCAGCTACCCGGCCGCGGCGACGGGATACCTGACGACCGCCGCAGGATGTCTCGAAGGTGACGTCGATGTACATCGACGGCGAGGTCTACCTCGCGGACGGGGGCCTGGTCGAGCGCTTCGTGAGCGGCCGGTCGGGCGGCTGGTCGCTCGCGTCGCCCGGCGACGACGCGCTCCGGCCGACGCGGCGGTACACGCTCATCGACTCACCGGACCCCCGCCGCCAGGGCACGTTGTACGTGTTCGACGCCGCCAACGCACGGGTGCTGGCGTTCGACAAGCTCACCGGGAGCTACCTGGCGCAGTACCGGCCGGCCGCGGGCAGCCCCGCATGGACCGACCTGCGGGCGTTCTACGTCGCGCCCCGCTCGCCCGGCCAGGCGCCCGCGATCTTCTGGACCGACGGGACGACGCTCGGAACGGCGATCCTCCAGCCGGCAGCGGGGACGGGATCGGACGCGTCGCCCGGGGCCAGCCCGCTCCCGGGCGCCTCGGCGAGCGCGCCGGCCTCGGCGGCCCCGGGCGCCACGCCGAGGGCCACCCCATCGAAGCGACCGACGGCGACGCCGCAGCCCTCGCCCAGCCCGTAGGCACCGGCCCGGGAGCCGCACGCTGAAGCTCCATCCGGCGCCGAGATCGCGAGGTGGGATAATCCGCGCATGGTCGGCCGCCTGATCGAGATGTCCGTCGAGAGCGTTCGGGTCCACATGCTCTCGACGCAGCACGTCGTGATCCTCGCGCGAGCTCGAGCGCGACCGCTACCTCCCCATCTGGATCGGGCCGTGGGAGGCGAGCTCGATCGCCATGAAGCTCCAGGGCCAGTCGCCGGAGCGACCCCTGACCCACGACCTCTTCGCGACCGTCCTCGACGTGCTCGGGGCCACGGTCCGCGAGGTGATCATCGCGGACCTCGCCGACGAGACGTTCCATGCCCGCGTGATGCTCGAGGCGGGCGGCCGGCCCATCGAGGTCGATTCGCGACCCTCGGACGCGCTCGCGCTGGCCGTCCGCACGGGCGCCCGGATCTTCGCGGCCGAGGCGGTCCTCGACCGCGCGGGTGTCGTGCCCGACCGCACGACGGGCGGCGAGCTCGACGGCGGGCCGATCGACGAGTCGAAGCTCTCGGTCTTCCGCGACTTCGTGAACTCTCTCGACATGGAGCCCGGGACCGAGGATCGCCGGGAGGGGCCGCCCCGGGAGTGAGCGGCGGCCGGGGTGACGCTCGACGTGATCAGCCGACGACCGCCGAACCCCTCCGCATCGCCCGCTCCCGGTTCGCCCAGAGCCGCAGGCGGAGGCCCCAGAAGTCGGTCACCGCACGCCAGATGACCGCGGGCTTCGCGCCCGTCTGCGAGCCCGCGGTTCGCGGATAGTGATCCACGCCGACCTCGACGACCTTCCCGCCGGCCGCCTGGACCTTGATCAGCAGCTCGGCCGAGAAGAACGCCCCGCCGGACTCGACGCGGACGTGGTCGAGCGCCTCGCGCCGGAAGAGCTTGCAGGCGCAATCCACGTCCCGGACGCGAAGGCCGAAGAGGGACCGGTAGGCCACCTTGTACAGGCGGGCGTACACCGTGCGGATCACGGGATCGGCCCGGCGGATCCGGTATCCGACGACGGCGTCCGGGGCGTCGGGGCCCGTGAGCCTGGCCGTGAGGCGGCCAAGGTCGGCGACCCGGAACTGCCGGTCGCCGTCGGTGAACGCGACGAGCTCCGTGTGCGCCGCGCGGAAGCCCGACCGGAGCGCGGCGCCGTAGCCGAGGTTCGTCGGGTGGTGCACGACGCGCACGACCTCCGGGTTCGCGGCCGCCAGCGCGTCGGCGAGCTGCGGGGTCCGGTCCTTCGACCCGTCGTCGACGACGATGATCTCGAAGCGGTCCGCGAGCGCCGGCAGCGCGACGAGCGCCTCCTGCACGAGCCCCTCGAGGTTGGCCTCCTCGTTGTGGGCGGGGAAGAAATACGACAGCGCCGGGACACGCGCCGGCGCGGCGGGGGATTGGGCCGTGATGTCGCTCATCGGCCAATCGTATCCATGGGCACGCCGGCGGCACGGAGGCCCACCACGTGGAACAGCGGCTGGAGCCCTCCGGGGTCGGGCACGACCTCGAGCTGCCAGCTGGCCTCCAGGGCGGGCAGGTCCTCGTCGCGCCGGACGAGGTAGACGGGCCGGCGTCCCAGGTTGGCACGGATGACGTCGTCGACGCTGCCCAGGCCCTCGTCCAGCCGGGTCCGGTCGTCGACGACGCTCACGTCCGAGCGCTCCCCGAGGATCACCTGGCGGTACCAGAGGGGCGTGGAGTACCCCCACCACGTCACGAGCACCGCGTCCGGCGCCGCCGCCTGGAAGGCCCAGCGGCTCCAGTCCCCGGCGCGCGTGTCGGCCGACAGGTCCACCACGAGCCGCGTGGCAGGCGCGGCGAGCACCGCGGGTCCCGCCAGGACGATCGCCAGGATGGCGCTCGCGATGATCCCGCACGGCAGCCGGGCGTGCCGCCCGGGTCATTCGGGTCCACGCCGATCTGGGCCGCGACCACGTCCACGACGGCAGCGGCCGCGATCGCGAGCCACGTCACGGCGATGAGGATCGGCCCCAGGTAGTAGCGCTCGATGTCGGCATTCGTGTACGACGCGGCGAACCAGCACGTGAGCAGCAGCGATGTCCCGGTCAGGAGCGCGTACCGCGGCCGGCGGACCGCGACAACGAGGAAGGCAGCGGGCACCAGCGCGACGAGGACCCCGAACTGGGCGGTCGCGAGGCTGGCCAGCGCGGCCGCCTTGCCGGCGAGGTCCGAGAACGGCCCGCTGAGCGCGCCGCCGAACTGCAGCGCCAGGACCACGTACCAGAAGCCGCCCCAGGTGTCCGGGTGGCCGTACACCAGGGGTGCCCCCATCGCCGCCCGGATGGGAAGCTCCAGGTAGACGAGCGCGGTGACGCCGAGAAGGGCGACCGCGCACCGAGCGACGAGGGCGCGGCGGAGCCAGGCGCCGCGATCCACGACGAGGATGAACAGGGCGATCCCCGGGGCGAGCAGGATCGTGAGCGCCTGGTTCCCCAGCGCGAGCCCGTAGACCGCTGCGGCGGCGACGAGCCAGCGGTCCGCGCCCGCCCGCCCGCCGCGCGTCCGCGACTCCCAGCCCACGAGCAGGACGAGGATCGCCGCGACCAGGGCCAGGTGGAGCATGTGCGGGTCCGCGAACGACCCGACGCGCCACGGGATCGGCGTCAGCGCGAGGAGGAGCCCGGCGGCCGCCGCGATGAGCGTTCGGCCGGTCAGCCCGCGGACCAGCGCCACCGTGAGCGCGGCAGCGACGCCGAGCGTGATCGCCGAGAGCAGGTTCATCCGGAGGGCCGGCTCGCCGAACGGGGCCAGCAGCGCGTTCGCGACCCAGCCGAGCAGGACGTAGCTCGGGTACCCCGTCGGGTGGGCCGTGCCGAGCACGGGCGCAACGGCCTGGAACTCGCCCGTGTCCCAGAGGCCCAGGCCGGGGAGCAGCGTGGAGCGGGCAAGGGCGAAGGCGACCGCGCCCACGAGGGCCGGCGCCCCGAGGCGCCCGAGGGCGTTCCAGGGAACCGACGACCGGCGGTCCGAAGGCCAGCGTACCCGGGACCCCGGGTCGGCCGCGTCCGGCTGGCTGACTGCTCTCACCAGCCGAGCGTCCGGGCCCACGCGATCCCCCAGGCCTGCACGGCCACCGAGGCGACGACCAGGCCGGCGACGAGCACGCCGGCCCACGCAGCGCCCCGTCCGCGGCCGGCCAGGAGCCGCTCCGTCCCGAGCGCGACCGGGACGAGCAGGAACGGCGCGAAGTCGAGGCTGAAGCGATAGCCGAACTGGACCCAGCCCTGCGAGAAGTGCATGAGGTTGACCAGCGCGATCGCGAGCGTCGCCAGGAGGCCCCCGGCGACCCGCCGGTCACGCAGGATCGGCGCTGCCGCTGCCGCGAGGAGCCAGGCCGGGCTCGTGACCAGGAGGCTCATGCCGACGGGGCGCGGGACCAGCCACGAGCAGCCGGCCGCGCTCCAGATCTCGCGCGGAACGCCGGGGTCGCAGGCCGGCATGACGTCCGGCGCGCCGAACAGCATGATCCCCAGGTTCTGGGGGATGTAGCGGATGTCCTGGAGCGACCATGCGGCGTGGTAGTTGAGGTCGGGGTACGCCTGGACCTCGTAGCGATAGAGCGCCTCGTACACGGGGTTGAGGAGCGTCCCGCTGACGGCGAGGTTGTAGGCGAGCAGCACGCCCACCGGGATGGCCATGCCGAGCGCGGCCCCCGCGGCCCGGCGCGTCCACGAGCCACCTCCACCGACGAAGACGAGGAAGACGACCCCGAAGGCGACGGTCAGCCGGCTCGTGACGGCGAGGCCCAGGAGGAAGCCGGCGAGGACCTGCCGCCAGTCGAGCATGGGGCGGGATGCCCGGTCGAGCGCCGCCCACCGATCGTCGGCGTCGAGCGCGATCGCGACGGCGGCGAGGGTGAGGCCGATCGCCACCACGTGGGCGAGGTACCAGGTGCTCCCCAGCGACGAGGCGTACCAGAGGGCGCTGCCGGCCCCCAGGAAGACCGTGAGGGCCGCGCGAAGCCGCGGCCGGATCGGGACGCGACCGAGGAGCCAGAAGGCGAGCCCGACGTCCAGCGCGCCAAGCACGAGCGCGAGGAAGGCCTGGTCGGTCGCCATCCCCCAGATGGCGACGAACGGGAGGAGGACCACCGCCGGCAGGGGTGGGAACGGGATCATCCCGCGACCGGTCGGGTTGCCGGCGGCGTCGACCACCGGGACCACGTCGTTGAAGAAGTCGTTTCCCGGCGAGGTGAGCGTGGCCGCGACCGGATACCGGATGGAGGCCTGGCCGTGGAGGAACGCATCGGCCTGCCAGACGAAGTGGTTGTAGACGACCTGCCAGGCCGGCCGGCTGAGCAGGTAGAGCACGAAGCAGGCCACGACGAGCCCGATCCCGACGGCGAGCGTCGAGCGGGAGGGAGCGGCCACGCGGGCGGCGCGACGGGAAAGTGGCACCGAACCCTCGGCTATACTCCGGTCCACCTCAGCGCTCGATCACGGAGGCCGTTTCCGTTGGCTGGCCCCGCACGGGACGAGCGGGCGCGGGCCGGCGAGGTGGCCCGGGTGCGGCTTCGGGACGTCGCCGTCCCGCTCGGCATCCTTCTCGCGCTCGGCCTCGCCCTTCGGCTCATCATCGCATACGTCCTCCTGCCCGGGTCCGGGTTCAAGGTCGACGTCAACTCCTTCAACGGCTGGGCGGTCGAGCTCGCCCGGAACGGGCCGTTCGGGATCTACGACCGCCCGATCTTCATCGACTACACCCCCGGCTATCTCTACGTCCTGTGGGCCCTGGGCCTCGTGGCGCAGCTCTTCGGGGGCCCCGGTGCCGCGCCCGGCGCCCTCCTGAAGCTGCCCCCGATCCTTGCCGACCTGGGGCTCGGGGTGGCCGTCTTCCTGCTCGCCACGGACCTCGGCGCGCGCCGGCGGCCGGCGCTGGTCGCGGCCGCAGCCGTGCTCTTCGTGCCGGTCACCTGGTTCGACAGCGCGATCTGGTCGCAGGTCGACTCGGTCGGCACGCTCGTCCTGCTGCTCGCCGTCCGGGAGCTGTGGCGGGGCCGGGACGAGCGCGCCGCGCTCCTGACGACCGTAGCCGCGATCATCAAGCCCCAGTTCGGGATCCTGATCCCGCTTGCCGCGGTCCTCATCCTCCGGCGCAACCTCGTCACGCGGCCGCCCGGCCACGGCCCGCGCCGCCTGCTCTCGACCACGCTGGTCGGCCTGGCGACCGCCCAGCTGCTCTGCCTGCCGTTCGGGCTGACCATCGTGGGGCTGCTCCGGCAGATCCTCGACACGGCGGCGGGCTACCCATGGCTGACGGTCAACGCGTTCAACCCGTGGGCGCTCGTCACGCAGGACGGGTCAGGGCTCGCCCAGAGCGGCACCTGGATCCGCGACGTCACCCAGGCCGGGGCCGACGGCGGCCCGGGCTTCCTGGTCTTCGGCATCCCCGCGATCGCCGTCGGGACCGGGCTCCTCATCGCCCTGATCGGGTTCCTTGCGGCGATGATCTGGCGCCGCGACGACCGGCGGACGTTCCTCGTGGCCCTCACCGTCCTCGCCATCGCGTTCTTCGTCCTGCCGACGCGGGTCCACGAGCGCTACCTCTTCCCGTTCTTCGCGCTGGGGGCGGTGCTGCTCGCGGTGAGCCCCCGCTGGGCCGGGGTCTACGCGGTCCTCGCGGTGGCGAACACCGCCAACCTGTACGGCATCCTCACGGAGCCGTTCTACGAGAACCTGGGCCTGGCCCCGATGCTGATGGCGTTCGGAGGGCTCGGGTCACAGCTGGGAGATGCGCTTCGCTCGTGGAGCGGTGTCGCGACGAGCGCGGTGCTCCACGCCGGAGGGCTGCTGACGGGGATCGGCTTCCTGTTCCGCCCGGCACCCGGCGAGACGGACGCGACCGCTGCCGCAGCCGCGGAGGCGGAGGAGGACGCGTCGGCGGCCGCTGACGGCGGGCTCGTGTCCTCCGCGGGAGGCCTCGTGCTCACGACGGGCCTTGGCCGTGCGGCCCGCGGAGCCCGGACGCTCGCCGCCCGCGCGAGCTTCGACCGTTCGCACCTGCTCGACCAGGAGGGCGGCGGCCGGCTCGACCGGCTGGACGCCTGGTTCATCGGCGTGATCGTGGTCGCCTCGCTCGTCCTGCGCACATTCAACCTGGGCGAGCCCGCGCGGATGCACTTCGACGAGGTCTACCACGCCCGGACCGCCGCCGAGTTCCTCCAGGACTGGCGCTACGGGCAGCCGCACGCCATCTACGAGTACACGCACCCGCATCTCGCCAAGTACCTGATCGCCGGCGGGCTCGTCGCGTTCGGCGACGACCGTGTCACGGCAACCAGCGCGCTCGACGTGCCGGTCACGGACGTCGCGATCGAACCGGCCTGGGACGACCCGACGGCGGCCGCGACCGCCCGCGCTGGCGGGGACCGCCTCTACGTGGCCACGGGCAACGACGTGCGGGTCTTCGACCTGCGGACCCGCGAGCGCCTGGCGACGTTCGTGCTGCCCGGCGCCCGTGCCGTTGCCATCGACACAACCGGCCACCGGCTCTACGTCGGCACCGCGTCGGGCGACATCCTGACCCTCGACACGGCCGTCAGCGCCGGGGACCTGCGGGCGGCCGACACGGGCGCGGCGGCCCCGGTCACGCTCGATGCGCTCGGATCGGCCGGCGGCGCGATCGACCACCTCTGGCTGGCGGGCTCCGGGGCCACGCTCATCGCGGCGACGCCCGGCGACTCGCTGGTGTCGCTCGACGCGACGAACGGCGACCGGCTCGCATCGTTCAGCCTGCCCGGCCGCGCCGATGTCGTCGATGCGGGCACGGTCGACGCCCTGGTCGCCGACACGGCCGCGGTGACCGACCCGGCCGGCGCCGCGGCCGAGCTCGCACGGATCCTCGGCGGGACCGCCGCCACGTACGAGAAGCAGCTCCGCTCGAGCGCGCCGCGCGTGACGATCACGACCGCCATCAAGGACCAGCGGACGCAGCTCGACGCCGCGATCGCCGGCGGCTCGCTGGCCGGGCTGAGCGTCGTGGGCATCGCGCGCGTGGCCGTCGCCGACACCGGGGGCGTGACGTTCGTGGATCCGCAGAGCGGCGCCGTCACCGGGCAGATCCCCCTCGCCGCGGGCGCGACCGGCCTGGTCAAGGTCGACGGCCTCGACGCGCCGATGATCTACGCGGCGACCGGGAGCACGCTCGCGGCGATCCGGGTCCCGACGGACGGCACCGCGCCGTCGGTCGACCTGACCGTCTGGATGCCGGCCGCGATCAGCAAGGTCACCGTCGACACCGCGAGCCAGATCGTGCACGCGCTCGGTCGCACGCCGGATGGGAGCGGCTGGACGGTGTACGTGGTGGAGCCGCGGGGGAACAGCGTGTTCGCCGACGCGCGCCTGCCGTTCCAGCCGACGGCGTGGGCGACCGACGTCAACCCGGACCAGCCCGCCACCGACCGTGAGCAGCTCCTCCTCTTCGGCGGCGACGGGTCGGCTGCCTCCGTCGACATCGGGCAGCACGCATTCGCGTGGCGCTTCCCGGGGGTGATCGCCGGCGCGCTCATGGCCGGGCTCCTGTTCCTGCTGGCCCGGATCCTGTTCCGCCGCCGGTCGGTGGCCATCCTGGCCGGCGTCTTCGGCCTGCTCGACGGGATGTACTTCGTCCAGCAGCGCATCGCGATGAACGACACGTACGCGGCACTGTTCATCGTCGCCGCGGTCACGCTCTTCGCCGCGATCTGGACCGGCGCCTGGAGATGGCGGGGCGCGTTCTGGGTCGGGATGCCGATCGTCGGCGTCCTGTTGGGCCTCGGCCTCGCCTCGAAGTGGGTCGCGCTCTACGCGATCGGGGCCGTCGGCCTGCTCATCCTCGTCCGGTCCGCGCTGGGCCGCGTGGTGGTCGTGCTGGGCCTCGCGGCGGCCACCGCCGTCCTGGGCTACATGGCGGTTTCGGTGCCTTCGGGCGACACCGCCGGCGGGAACCTCGCCTTCCTCGCGATCATGATCGGCCTGACGCTGGTCGCGGCGGCAGTCACGGTGCTCCATCCGATCGCCTGGTCCGTCGAGGAGGTCCAGGTCGCGGTTGCAGGGCCTGCCGGCGTCGGGGCGCTCGTCGCGCTGGCGGCCATCCCCCTCAACCTCGGCACGGTCGCCCTGGCCCTGGCGCTCGGCTGCTTCGGCCTCGCGGCACTCGCTGCGGGCGCGTTCTGGCTCGCCGGCCGGCTGGGCTTCGGGCCGCTTGCGCCGCCGCCTGCCGCGGACGACCCGACCGCGCTCCTCGATCCTCCGGCGCCCGCCCCGGAGGGCTGGCTCCGTCCGGGCTGGCGCTGGGGCATCCCGATCGGGTGGGCCGGCGTCTCCCTCCTCGCCATCCCCACGGCGGTCTACGTCGCCCTCTACCTGCCATGGGTGGCCCTCGGCAACCGGCTCACCAGCACGTTCCCGCCCGGGAACACCGGCCAGACGCTCCTCGACCTCACCAAGTCGATGTACGACTACCACAACAACCTGCGGGCCACGCACCCCGCCGCCTCGCCATGGTGGGGCTGGCCGCTGGACCTCAAGCCGGTCTGGTTCTTCCAGCAGAGCTTCGGGGGCAACACCTCCGGCGCCATCTACGACGGTGGAAACCTGGTCCTCTGGTGGCTTGCCATCCCCGCGATGGCCTTCGTCGCGTGGCAGGCATACCGCCGCCGGAGCCTCGCCCTCGGGCTCATCTCGATCGTGGTGGCCTGGCTCTGGATCTCGTGGGCGCGGATCGACCGCGCCACGTTCGAGTACCACTTCTACACGACACTCCCCTTCGTGATCCTCGGCCTGGCCTACTTCGTGGCCGAGCTCTGGCACGGGCCGTCGGCCCGGACCTGGCGGCTGGCGCGCGCAGGTGCCGCGGCGGCGCTCCTTGCGCCCGTCGCGATGTGGCTCGGCAAGGGCCCGCTCTGCGCGATCGCGGGGGTCGAGAAGGTCAACGCCGGGTCACAGGCCTGCTCCTCCGCGGCCGCGCTGCCGTTCACGCTGACGGCGCAGGTGGTCGGCCTCATCGGCGTCCTCGTCGTGGGCGGCGGGCTCCTGGTCTGGCAGCTGATGCGCCTCGACCGGGCGGTCCGGGCGGGCGCCGACCGGGTCGAGGCCGGGCGCCGCGTCGCGGCGGATCCTGGGCACGGGCTTCGTGGCCGGCGCCTGCCTGGTCGCCGCCGCGCTCCTCCTCCCGGCGACGCCGCTCGTCCAGACGCCGAGCGTCCCGGGCGAGGTCCTCTCGCTCCTCCTGCTCCTGGTCCTGGGCCCGGTCGCCTGGGTCGCCTGGTCGGCGCGCTCTCCGCGCCGGTTCGTCGTCGGCGTGGTCCTCGCGGCCGCTGTCGTCTTCGTGGCGTTCTACCCGAACTGGTCCGGCCTGCCGCTCCCGAACGGAATCTTCAACTGGTACCAGGGGCTGCTCCCGACCTGGCTCTACCCATTCCAGTTCGCGGTCAACACGGACCCGCCCTTCACGGTCTCGTTCGCCAGCCCCTGGCCGCTGCTGCTGTTCGCGGCGGTCCTCGTCTCGGCCGTGATCGTGGCGTACAGCGCGTGGGTCTGGCGCGTGGCGATCGCCGAGCGAGAGGCCGACGAGGAGGAGCTCTCCGGGCCGGCCGACGCCTGATCGGCGGCGCGACCCACCGGGTCCGCCAGCCTGCTGGAGGCCCGTCAGGCGAGCGGACCGCCGCGCGGGTCGGGCGGGATCTCGGCGTGGAAGTCGCGGGGCAGCGCGTCCTGGGCTGCCAGGCGCCGGATCACGAACCCGTAGTACGCCTCCACCCGCGCCCCGATCTGCTCCCACCCGTAGTCGACGACGCGCTCCAGCCCGCTCCGGCCCATCCGCTCCCGCAGGGCGGGGTCGTCGAGGAGGCGGAGGATCGCCTCGGCCAGGGGTCGCGGCTCGCCCGGCGGAACGAGAAGCGCCTGCTCGCCTCGCTTCACGACGCCCTTGTAGCCGTGGATGTCGCTGCACACGATCGCCGTCCCGGCGGCCATCGCCTCGAGGAGCACGATCCCGAACGATTCGCGGCCCGTCGCGGGCGACGCGTAGACGTCGGCCGACTTGAAGAGCTGGACCTTGTCCCCATCCGACACGCGGCCGAGGAACTCCACGTCGGGCAGGCGGCGGGTCATCACGTACCGGCGCGCCTCGCGCTCCTGCGGTCCCGAGCCGACCACGAGGAGCCGGCAGTCGCACCCGCTCTTGCGTAGGATCCGGTACGCCTTGAGGAGGGGCAGGAGGCCCTTGCGGGGCTCGAGCCGGCCGACGAACAGGATGTTCGGCGTGCCGTCCTGCCATCGCGCCAGGGGGACGGCGTGCGCGAAGCGGCGAAGGTCCACGCCGTTCGGGATCACCTTGTAGTCCCCGGGAAGGTAGCGGTCGGCGAAGTGGCGGGCGGCCGCGCTGACCGCGATCCGGCCGTGGAGGTTGCGCGCGACGGGCCCCAGCATCTTCCCGCCGAGCTGGTAGCCGGGGGCGTACCCCGCATAGGCGTGGAAGGTCGCGATGTTCACGCTCCGCGACTCGCGGAGCGTGAAGAGAGTGAGGAGCGGCACGAATGGCTCGTGGAAGTGGAGCAGGTCGAACTGCTCGCGGTCCAGGACGGCCTGGATCTGGCTGCCGTAGCGCGGCGAGATGGTGATCGTCCCCATCGACCCGTTTGACGGCACCGAGAATCCCTTGCCGATCCGGATGACGTCGCCCTCGGAGCTCCGCTGGAGGCCGTGGCTGGCGCTCAGGATCCGGACGTCGTGGCCCCGCGCCCGGAGCGCCTCGTACAGGTGCCCGACGTGATCGTTGACGCCGCCCGGGAGCGGGTAGACGTACGGGGTGACGAGCCCGATCTTCACGAGGCATCCTCGCGGGGCCGCGCGACGCCGGCCGACTCGTCCGGCCGGGGTGGGCGGAATCGACCGCCAGGGTAGCCCAGGTCGCGGCCGGTGCCGTCACGCCGAACCCGCCCGCCGACCTCGGCCCGGATGTCGCGGCCGTACTTGCGGAGCTGGCGGCCGAACGTCGGGAGCTGCGCCGCGGTGCGGTGGAAGGACCCTTCCCAGCCCGTCGTCCCCTCGACGATGGCGCGCCGCAGGTCGTCGGCCGTCCGTCCGGGGAACGTCGTGAGGCCGGTGCCGATCGACGCCGCGTCGTGCGCGTCGCTGCTGCCGATCGTGGCCACCCCGTGTGCCGCGGCAAACGAGCCGACCCGCTCGTGCACCAGGCGCCCGAACGTCGTGGGGTTGAACGCCTCGAGAGCGTCGGGCCGGACGCGGGGATCGCCCGCGCCCAGGAGCCGCCGCAGCGTCCAGCCCTGCGCGCAGAGCGGGTAGGGGAAGAGCGGGTGGGCCGGGATGGCGAGGCCGCCCTGCTCGTGGATCTCGCCGATCGTCGTCCGCATCGAGCGGAACGGTCGCAGCCGCTCCTCGACGAACAGCGCCAGCAGGTGCCCGTCTCGAGTCGTCACCTCCTCGCCCACGACGACCTCGATCCGGAGCCCACGCTCTCGAACGAGGGCCCGCGCGGCATGTGCCGCGTCGACTCGTTCGTGGTCCGCGATCCCGAGCACGTCCAGGTCCGCGTGGGCCATGGCGAAGTCGAGGATCGCCTCGATCCCGTCGACGCCATCCGAGGCGAGCGTGTGGACGTGCAGGTCGGCGCGGCCGTGCGGCCCCGCGGGGTCCGGCCCGCCGGCGGAACGACGGAACGTGCCCCCGGCGCTCATCGGCGGCGTGCCGGGGCGAGGTCCGGCCAGATCGGGAAGAAGACCGTCCACCACTGCTCGGGAGCGTCCGCCACCATCCGCTCGAACACGGCGGCCTCGGATGCGAGGAGCGCCTCCACGCGGGCACGCCGGGCACCGGGCCCGACGACACGCACCCCGTCGGGTGCCGGGATCGTCTCGAGGCGGCCGGCGAACCGCTCGCCGCGAAGCCGCCGCACGGCCGCCACGTGGACCGGGGAGCCGGACTCGAGGGCCAGCAGCGCCGGCCCGACGGGCAGGGGTGCGGGCGCGCCGAAGAAGCGGACCGGCACGCCGCCGCCGATGATGTCGCGGTCCCCGACGATCCCCGCGTACTCGCCGCGCGCCAGCGCGGCCCGGAGCTCGCGTCGCGCGGCCTCGAGGGTCACGAGGTGCACGCCGGTCGCCGATCGCGCCCGGGAGGTGAACGCCTGGAGGGCCGGGTCATCGAGCGTCTCCATGGGGGCCGTGATCGGGATATCCGTCAGGGTCAGCAG
Organism: uncultured Chloroflexia bacterium; assembly: GCA_963809215.1. Taxonomy (GTDB): domain Bacteria; phylum Chloroflexota; class Limnocylindria; order Limnocylindrales; family CSP1-4; genus CTSoil-043. The sequence continues at coordinate 2,829,776 of CAWEIJ010000002.1, read as the reverse complement.
GACCGCCTCGGTCGCCTGGAGCGAACCGAAATGGAGCGACGAGAAGATCGCCGGGTGGTTCGCGAAGGCAGCGTCCACCGCCTCGGGATTCTCGATGCGGGTCCGGCCCGGCGCGTCGCGGATGACCGGGCGAGCGCGCAGCATCTCCGCGTACGTGCGGGCGGCCTGCCGATAGGCGGCCCTCACCATGCGCTCGAGCGCGGCGGGATCGCCGGCAGCGGCACGGACGCGCTCCCCCGCCATGTTGCTCTCGGCCAGGTACGCTGACGACGCGGCCGAGGTTCGCCCGCGCCTGGGCCGCGCGGCCCGGCGAAACGCGGTACCAGAGCTCGCCCGCGGCGTCGGCCGCGGCCCCGACCACGCTCGCCGGCAGGCGGCTCGCCAGCCAGCCGGTCGCCTCCAGCAGGCGAACGCGGAGCCGCTGGACGCGGGTCGCGCCGTGCGACGGGACCACGGCAGGTGCCTCTGCCGGCATGGCTCGCTCGTCAGGCACCGACGCTCGCACCGGCAGGTTCCTGGGCGGGGGCCGCCATGCCTGGCGGCGTCAGCGCGTGCGCCCCGGCCAGGGCCTCGAGGCGCGCCACCTCGGCCGGGTCGTCCGGCCACATCGGCTTGAAGACGCACCACTGCTCCGGGGCGAGGCGGATCCCGGCCTCGAGCACGTCGGCGATCTGCTGCGTCGCCCGGCCCAGCTCGGCCGGCTCCATCGAGGCGACCGTGATCCGCTCCCCGACCTCGGTCACGTGGCGGCCGCCCCTCCGGATGACCCAGAAGGGGAGGATCGCCGCGCCCGTCTTCGCGGCGAGCACCGCCGGTCCCGCGGGGAAGCGCGTCCAGGCGCCGAAGAACCGGACGGGGATCCCGTCGGGCCGGTATCCCCAGTCCACGAGCAGGCCGACGATCTCGCGCCGGTGGAGCACCCGGAACACCTCCCGGAGGTTCCGCCAGGGGATCTGGCCGACGCCCCAGTTGCGACGCTCGCGCGTGAGGTGCTCGAAGAGCTCCTGGTAGGCGGTGTCGTCCGCGACGGCGTGGATGGGCCAGCCGCGACCCGCCAGGCCCGCGGCCGCGGCCTCGTTGTTGCCCAGGTGGGCACCGACGATGATCAGCCCGTTCGATTCGAGCCACGCGGCATGGAACGGCTCGGCCGCCCGGTCGCCGATCTGGTCGACACGCTGGTCGGTCGACAGGCGCGAAAGCCGCATCAGCTCCAGGACCCAGCGCACCTGGTTGCGGTAGACGCTGCGAGCCAGGCGGCCCACGCGTCGATCGTCGGGCGCAACGCCGAGGACGCGGGCGGCATTGGCCCTCACGTAGCGCCGGCGGGCGGGCCATCCCCAGTAGACGGCGACCGCGATCCAGCCACCGACACGGGTCGCAGGAGCCAGCGGCAGCCGGCCGAGGATCCATGCTCCCGCGCGGTACCCGAGGACCGCCGAGCGTGCGCGGAGCCGCCGCCCCTGTGCTTCGCGGTGGTGCGGCGCGCGGAGCGTGCTCCGGGAGCCGCTTCGAGCCTCGGTTCCCGGCGCCCTGTCAGGGGCGCCGGGCTTCCCGGGGACGGACGTCACTTCACGGCGGCCTTGTCGGGCGCCTTGGCGAGGGTGCGGAGCGTTCGCGCGACGGGCTTCTCCGTTCCGACGAGCGTCTCGTTGTCCTCACCGCGGATGAATGCCTCGACGCGGTTGTACGAGATGTCGTCGTGGACCTGCAGCGGCGGGCTCTTCATGAAGTAGCTCGACGGAGCGACGAGCGTCCCCGTGAGGCCGCGATCCAGGCCCAGCTTCAGGCAGCGGATGGCGTCCGTGATGACGCCGGCGCTGTTCGGGCTGTCCCAGACCTCGAGCTTGAGCTCCGCCTTGAGCGGCACGTCGCCGTACGTCGTGCCCTCCATGACGATGTAGCAGTACTTGCGGTCGAGGAGCCACGGCACGTGGTCGCTTGGGCCAACGTGGATGTTGCCCGGCTCGAGCTCGTAGTCGAGCATGGACGTGACCGCATTCGTCTTGCTGATCTTCTTGCTCTCGAGGCGTTCGCGCTCGAGCATGTTGAGGAAGTCGGTGTTGCCTCCGAAGTTCAGCTGGTAGGTGCGGTCGAGGCGCACGCCTCGGTCCATGAACAGGCGGGTCATCACCCGGTGGGTGATCGTCGCGCCGACCTGGCTCTTGATGTCGTCGCCGATGATCGGGAGGCCCGCCTCGGCGAAGCGGCGCTGCCAGTACGGCTCGCGGCCGATGAAGACCGGGATCGCGTTCACGAAGCCGACGCCCGCGCGGAGCGCCTGCTCCACGTACCACTTCGTGGCCTCCTCGCTGCCCACCGGCAGGTAGGAGACCATGACGTCGACCTCGCGCTCGCGCAGGATGCCGACGATGTCGGCCGTGGGTCCCGGCGCCTTCTTGATGATCTGGGAGAGGTACTTGCCCAGGCCGTCGTGGGTCATGCCGCGCTCGACGGTCACCCCCATGTGGGGAACCTGCTGGAAGACGATCGTGTTGTTGGGCTCGGCGTAGATGGCCTCCGACAGGTCCTTGCCGACCTTGGTCGCGTTGACGTCGAAGGCGGCCACGAACTCCATGTCGCGGACGTGGTAGCCGCCGAGGTTGACGTGCATCAGGCCGGGGACGGCCTCCGTCTCCTTCGCGTTCTCGTAGTAGTAGCGGCCCTGGACAAGGCTGCTCGCGCAGTTGCCGACGCCGACGATCGCGACGCGGATCTTCCCGTCCTTGCGCTTCGCCCCGGCCCAGGCGCCGGTCCCGTTCGTGCTTGTTCCGTTGCTGCTCACGCCGTTTGAACTCCCTTGCTTCGTGTCCTTCTTGGCCATGGGGTCGTCTGGTGCCTCCGTTCGTGGCTGGCTGGTGGGTCGATGCGTCGCTGGTGGGATGTCAGCCCGGGCGTCCGGGCGTCTCCTGGATGGTGGATGCGGGCTCCAGGCGGCGCGCCTGCTCGCGCGTGTGGAGGATCCGCTGGACGACGGTCGCCGTCCCGAGGATGGCGATGAGGCCGAGGGCGGCCTCGAGCGCGAGCGCCGACGGTGGGTACGCCCCGGCGCCGGCGTCGACCGGGACGCCCGGCAGGAGCCCGGCGATGACGAGGCCGAGGCTGAGGATGACGGTCCGCACCTCGCGGGGGGCGAGGCCGACGGCGGCCATCCCGGTGCCCGGGGAGAAGCCAAGCCCCTCCGCCTTGGCCCGGGTGTAGCTGACCATGAACGCCGCGGCCATCGCCGCGGCGGCGAGGATCACCGGCCGCCACAGGCCAAGGCCCAGCGTGCCCCAGACCAGGCCCGACGTAGACGATCGCCTCGCCTGCGCGGTCGAGGACGGAATCCAGGAACGCGCCGAAGCGGCTCACCCGGCCCGACGCCCGTGCCAGGGCGCCGTCGAGCAGGTCGAACGAGGCCCCGGCGAAGACGACGACGCCGCCCGCGAGCCAGAGCCCGCCGGCGAGCAGGCCCGCCCCGACGGTCGTGATCACGAAGCCGGTCACCGTCAGGCCGTCCGGGGTCAGGCCGGCCCGGCCCAGCGCCAGCGCAACCGGCACACCGAGCCGCTTGATGCGATTGCGCGTCCGGTTGGAGATCGCCATCGCGTGCGCCTCAGCTCGCGCCGGGCGGCGCGTAGCCGAGCACGTCGCGCTCGCGCGCCGCGACCTCGTCGAAGGCCCCCGGGCGGAGCGAGCAGATCGTCTCGCGCCCAGCCCGCCGCGTCACCACGAGCCCCGCGTCGCGGAGGCGCTTGAGGTGGTGGCTGACGAGCGGCTGCGACAGCCCCACGTGATCGATCAGCTCGGTCACCGTGGACGGGCACTCGGCAAGCCGCTGGACGATGCGAAGCCGGTTCACGTCGGCCAGGGCCCGGTGGAACGTCCGCAGCTCGCGCAGCTCATCGGGCTGGTCGACGATGGAGGCGAGGGTCCCGCGGATCCGGGCGGGCGATGGAGACAGGGCGGAGCTCCCAGGGTGGGTCCGTGTGGATCCGGCGCGGCGGGACCGCTCGTCAACACACGTTTATATAAAGCATTGTTGATCCTACGAAAGACCCGCCGGCCTGTCAAGAACCCGCTGGGGCGAATTACAGATCGCCTTGACTTCCGTCATAGCCCGATGCAAAGTGTGCGCAATCGCAACCAACCGAAGTCCGCTTGCCGAGACTTGGAGAGCGTGTGACTGCGAAGGCCGCCAACGTGCCAGCACGGCGTTTTCGCGCGTGAGCGCCAGCAGCAGATCGCGCGGATCGTCGAGGAGACAGGACGCGCCCGGGTGACCGAGCTCGCGGGCAGCTTCGGTGTCTCGGCGGTCACGATCCGCAAGGACCTCCTCGTCCTGGAAGGCGAGGCGCCGCGTCGTCCGCACGCACGGCGGCGCGATCGCGCCCGGCGACAGCCGGCCCGAGCTCGCCTTCGAGATCCGCGAGCGGCTCCAGCGCGACGAGAAGGTCGGCATCGGCAGCGGCCGCTGCGGGTCACGTCGGCGACGGCGAGAGCATCGTGCTCGACGCCAGCACGACCGCGCTCTACGTCGCGCGCCATCTCAAGGACCGCGAGGCGTGGCACGGCCTGACCGTGGTCACGAACAGCATCCGGATCGCCTCGGAGCTTGCCGGCCACCCGGGCATCACCGTCCTCATGCTCGGCGGCCGGGTCCGCTGGGAGGCGCTTTCCGTCGTCGGCCCGCTCGGCGACGGCGTCTTCCGGCGGGTCAACGTCCAGAAGGCGTTCGTCGGCGCGGCCGGCTTCACGATCGATGCGGGCCTCTCCGACGCGATGGAGGAGGAGGCCCAGATCAAGCGCTCGATGGTCGCCGCGGCCCGCGAGGTCGTACGCGGTCGTCGACCACACGAAGTGGGGTCGCGTCGCCTTCGGCCACGTTCTGCCGGACGGACCGCCTGACCGGTGTCTTCACCGACGCAGGGGCGCCGGCCGCCATGGTGTCGGCCCTTCGCGCGGTGGGGATCCCCGTGACCGAGGTCGGCAGGCCGGGATCGATCGAACAGGACGGACGCGAGGCCGGGGCGGCGTCGTGACCGTGATCTCTCCCGCGCTGCCCGACGCGCCGGGCCCGGTGCCTTCGGTCCCGCCGCGCATCGAGCTGCGGGGGATCTCCAAGCGGTTCGGTGCCACCGCGGCCCTCGACCGACGTGTCGCTGGACCTCCGGCCGGGCGAGATCCACGCGCTCGTCGGCGAGAACGGCGCGGGCAAGAGCACGCTGGTCAAGATCCTCGCCGGCGTCCATCAGCCGGACAGCGGGCGTGATCCTGCTCGACGGCGTGCCGACCCATCATCGCGGACCCGGCGCCGCCCGGGCGCTCGGGATCGCGGTGGTCCACCAGGAGCCGCGGCTGTTCCCCGACCTCTCCGTCGCCGAGAACGTGTTCATCGGGCACCCGCCCACGGGCCGCTTCGGCGCGATCGACTGGCGCGAGATGCGCCGGGCGGCCGCAGGCGCTCTTCGAGCAGCTCGACGTCCGGTTCGACGTCGGCGCCCCGGTCCGCGGCCTGTCGATGGCCGACCAGCAGCTCATCGAGATCGCCAAGGCGCTCTCGGTCGAGGCCCGGGTCCTGATCCTCGACGAGCCGACCGCGTCGCTCTCCGCCCACGAGGTCGAGCGGCTGTTCGCCATCGTCCGCCGGCTCGCGCGACCGCGGCGTCGCCGTCCTGTTCGTCAGCCACCGCCTCGACGAGGTCTTCGCAGCTGTGCGACCGGGCGACCGTGTTCCGCGACGGGCGCCACGTGGTCACCGACGGCGACCGCGGAGCCTGACGACGGCCGACCTCGTCCGGCACATGGTCGGTCGCTCGGTCACGCTCTTCCCGAAGGTCGACGACCCGATCGGCGAGGTCCTGCTCGAGGTCCGCGGGCTCGACCCGTGCCGGGCGAGTTCCGCGACGTCGAGCTTCACGGTCCGGGCCGGCGAGATCCTCGGGCTCGCCGGGCTCGTCGGCGCGGGGCGGACCGAGATCGCGCGCGTCCTCTTCGGCATCGACCGGCGCGACGTCCGGCGAGGTCCTGCTCGACGGCCGGCCCGTCCACTTCGCGACGCCGTCCGCGGCGCTGCGTGCCGGGCATCGCCTACGTCCCCGAGGACCGCCACCAGGACGGCCTCGTGCTCGACTTCTCGATCGCCGAGAACGTCACGCTGCCGATCCTGCCGCGCCTGTTCCCGCGCCTCTTCGTCGCGGCGCGTCGACCGAGCGACGGCTCGCGCAGCGAGTACACGGAGCAGCTCGACGTCCGGATGACCGGCGTCGACCAGCTCGGTCGGGCGCTCTCGGGCGGCAACCAGCAGAAGGTCGTCCTCGCGAAGTGGCTGGCCACGAGCCCGCGGGTGCTGATCCTCGACGAGCCGACCCGCGGGCATCGACATCGGCGCCAAGGTGGAGGTCCACCGGATCATCTCCGACCTTGCCGCGTCCGGGCCTGGGCATCATCCTGATCTCGAGCGACCTGCCCGAGGTCCTCGCCATGTCGCGACCGGATCCTCGTCCTGCACGAGGGCCGCGTCACCGCCGAGATCGCCGCGCGACCGACGCGACCGAGGAGCGCGTGATGTTCGCGGCGACCGGCAACGTCGGCGTCGGCCGACGCAGGCCGACCCGCGCCGGTCGGAGCCGTCGCGCGGCCGGCCGCATCGACCGAGGCGACCGATGTCGCTGAGGCCCGGCGCGCCCGGCCGGCTCGACCTCGGTCGCGCTCGTGGCGATCGCGGCGCCGCGCGAGCTGACCCTCGTCGCGATCATGGTCGTCCTCGGTGCCTGGTCGTGGCGATCCAGGCGCCCGCAGTTCCTGTCGATCTCGAACCTCAGCCAGGTCGACGATCCTCGCCGCGATCATCGCGATCGCCGCGGTCGGCGAGGCGCTCGTCGATCATCACGAGGAACATCGACCTGTCGGTCGAGGCGACGATCGGCCTCGTCGCCTTCGTCGTGGCCGACATCCTGCGCCAGCAGGCGCTGCCGGGCCCGGCCGCATGGGCCGCGGGGATCGGCCTCGGCCTCGTGCTCGGGATGGTCAACGGCGTCGATCATCACGCGTCTTCCGCGTCCCGTCGATCGTCGCGACGCTCGGCACGCTGAGCATCTTCCGCGGCCTCGACTTCTTCGTCGCGGGCGGCCACCAGGTCAACCTGGCGGACCTGCCGCCCGGCTACTCGGACGCGGCGCCCAGCGACCTTCCTCGGGCATCCCGCTCTTCGTCATCCTCGCGATCATCGTCGTCGTGGTCGGTCGCGCTGGTCCTGCGCTTGACCCCCTTCGGGCGGCAGGTCTACGCCGTCGGCAGCAACGCCGAGGCCGCCGCTGATCCTCGGGCATCCGGTCGCGCCTCGTCGTCTTCGTCGCCTTCGCGATCTGCGGCCTGCTCGCCGGCGTCGCCGGGCGTCCTGTGGGGCATCGAGTTCGGGACGATCTACGCGACCTCGGCCACGGGCGTCGTCGCTCGCAGGTCGATCGCTGCGGTCGTCGTCGGCGGCGTCGCCATCGTCGGGGGGATCCGGGACGGTGGTCGGCGCCGCCCTCGGCGCGCTCTTCCTGGGCCTCATCAACAACGCGCTGATCCTGCGTCCAGCCTGCTCGCAGGAGCTGGCTCCAGGTCGATCTACGGCGTCGTGATCCTGGTCGCCGTCAGCGCCGACGCGCTGATCCAGCGGCGCGAGCGGCGCCTGGCCGCGCAGGGAGCGATCCGATGACCGGAGGTCCGGCCTCGACCTCCGGCGCAGCCGCGGCGAGGCGGCCCGGCCCGAGGCCGCTCGGCCCGAGGCCGGCGAAGGCCTCGCTCCGCGAGCCTCCGGGCTGCTGCGGTGGGAGACGCTCCTTCTCGTCGTCCTCGCTCGGCCTCGATCATCGTGGGCAACCGCTCTCCCGTTCTTCCTGACCGGCCGGCAACTTCGCGAACCTCGTCAGCGCCGTGATGGAGGTCGCGATCATGGCGCTGCCGATGACGCTGATCATCATCACGGGCGAGATCGACCTCTCGGTCGAGTCGATGGTCGGGCTGTCGGGCGCCATCCTCGGGCTCGCTGTGGGCGGCCGGCGTCCCGCTCGAGGTCGGGATCCCGGTCGTGCTGGTCGTCGGGGCGCTCGGCGGGCTCCTCAACGGGCTGCTCGTGACCCGCCGGCGGCCTGCCGTCGCTGGTCGTCACGCTCGGCACGCTCGCCCTCTTCCGGGGCTTCGCCCAGGTCATCCTGGGTCCGACGCGGCATCAGCGAGCTTCCCCGCGGGCTTCACCGCCTTCGGTTTCGGGAACATCCCGGGCACGCACGATCCCCTGGACGCTGATCGTGTTCTCGGTGCTCGGCGTCATCTTCCTGGCTCGTGACTCCACCGGACGTGGATCGGCCGGCAGGTCTTCGCCGATCGGCAAGAACAAGGACGCGGCCCGCTACTCCGGGGTCCGCGTCGGCACGCTGAAGACCGCGCTGTTCGTCCTGACCGGCCTGGTCGCCGCGCTCGCCGGCGTCATCCTCACCGCCCGCTTCTCCAGCGCCCGGGCCGACAACGGAACCGGGCTGACCCTGATCGTCGTCACCATCGTCCTGCTCGGCGGCGTCGACATCAACGGCGGCAAGGGCACGATCCCGGGGGTCATCCTTGCCGTCTTCACCCTGGCGGTGCTGCAGAACGCGCTGCGGCTCGCCAGCGTCTCGAGTCGAGTACCAGAGCATCGCCGTCGGGCTGCTCCTGATCGTCTCGGTCATCGCTCCCTACCTTGCTCGCCAGGCCAGGTCGTACAGCGATCGAGCTCGGAGAGGCCGGCTCCCGCCGGCCGGCCCGGTCGAACGTGGCGAGGTCGTTCGATCGGAATCGAGGAGGAGACAGTCTCATGATCTATCGCGCTCAGCGGCTCGCTTCGGGAGTGGCCGTCCTGGCCCTCGTCGTGGCAGCCTGTGGCTCGTCCGCGACGCCGGCCCCATCCGTGGCCCCGTCGGTCGCCGCGCCGTCCGTGGCCCCGTCGGTCGCCGCGCCGTCCGTGGCCCCGTCGGTCGCCGCTTCCCCGTCCGCGGCACCGTCCGCGGCTGCGCTCACCGTCGTCGTCATCCCGAAGCAGATCAACAACCCGTACTTCGACGTCGCGTTCAAGGGCGCCCAGAAGGCGGCCAGCGACCTCGGCGGGACCGTCACCCAGGTCGGCCCGAGCGCGGCGGATGCCACGCAGCAGGTCCCGTTCATCCAGACGGCGACCACGCAGGGCGTGGGCGCGATCGTCATCTCGGCTGACGACGCGACGGCCGTCGCCCCGGCCCTCCAGGCCGCCATGGCCGCGGGCATCAAGGTCGTCGGCTACGACTCCAGCCCGGCCGTCGGCGCCTACAACGTCTTCGTCAACCAGGCCGACACCGCCGGCATCGGCAAGGGCCTCGCCGACATGGCCTGCGACGATCGCCCCGAGCTGCACCGGCGAGATCGCCGTCCTGTCCGCCGCCGCAGACGGCGACGAACCAGAACGCCTGGATCGACGCCATGAAGACGACCCTCAAGGACGCCAAGTACAGCAGGCCTCAAGCTCGTCGACGGCGTTGTCTACGGCAACGACGACCCGCAGATCAGCACGACGCAGGCCCAGGGCCTGCTCCAGGTGCATCCCGAACCTCAAGGTCATCGTCGCCCCGACCACCGTCGGCATCGTCGCCGCGGCCCAGGTCGTCCGGGCGGCCAAGCTGACCGGCAAGGTCTTCGTGACCGGTCTCGGCACCCCGAAGGGCATGCAGGACTACGTCAAGGGCGGCGAGGCTCCGGAGTTCGCGCTCTGGAACGTCACCGACCTCGGCTACCTCGCCTACGCCGTCGCGGCCGACCTGGTCAACGGCACCATCAAGGGCACCGAGGGCGAGACCTTCACGGTCGCGGGCCTCAACGGCGACCAGCCGTACACGATCGGCAAGGACAGCGTCGTCGTCCTCGGCCCGCCGTTCGTGTTCAACAAGACCAACATCGACCAGTTCGTGGCGTCTGTTCGGCTTCTAGCCCAGGCGGCGTTCCTCGAGGCCCCGGCGGCATCGGCCGCCGGGGCCTCACATCCACTGACACGGGGACGGCCATGGAACGTGTCGCCTTCGCGATGAAGCTCCTGCCGGGGCCGAGGCCGAGTACCGGCGGCGCCACGCCGCGGTCTGGCCCGAGATGCTCGACGCGCTCACGGGCGGCCGGCTGCAGCAACTACTCCATCTACCTCCGCGACGACGACCTGTTCGGCGTCTTCGACGTGCGACGACTTCGATCGATTCCGGGCGCTGATGGACGCGTCTCCGGTCAACGCCCGCTGGCAGGCCGAGATGGCGGCCCTCATCGACCCGTGCACGGATCCCGCGACGGGATTCCATCGACGCCTCGACGAGGTCTTCCGCCTTGACTGACGCGCGGCTCCGGCTGGTTGCCGTCGACCTCGGGGCGGAGAGCGGGCGCGCCGTGGTCGGGACGTTCGACGGCGAGCGCATGGCCCTCCACGACGTCCATCGGTTCGCGAACGTGCCGGTGACGCTGGCGGGCACCCTCCACTGGGACTTCCTGCGGCTCTTCGGCGATGTCACCGCTGGCCTCCGCCGTGCCGCGGCCGACGGCCCGGTGGAGTCGATCGGCGCTGGACACCTGGGGCGTGGACTTCGGCCTGCTCGACGGGCGCGGGCCGGCTCCTGGCCAACCCGGTCCACTACCGGGACGCCCGCACGGCCGGCGTGCCCGAGCTGGCCTTCGAGGTGGTTCCGCGCGAGGAGATCTACCGGGCGACGGGCATCCAGGTCATGCCGATCAACACGCTCTTCCAGCTCTTCTCGATGGCCCGCGACGGCGACCCGCAGCTCCGCTCGGCAGATCGACTGCTGATGATGGGCGACCTCTTCGCCCACTTCCTGTGCGGGAGCTCCGTGGCGGAGTACACGAACGCGAGCACGAGCGGCTGCCTGGACCCGGTCGCCCGCGACTGGGAGCGCCCGCTGCTGGAGCGGCTGGGAATCCCCACCCGCATCCTCCCGGAGATCGTGCAGCCGGGCACCGTGCTCGGCACGCTCCGCCCGGACGTTGCCGCGGAGACAGGCCTGGCCGGGGTCCGGGTGGTGGCCCCCGGCGTCCCACGACACCGCGTCCGCGGTCGTGGGCGCGCCGCTCGCGGGGCCGCGCACGGCGTTCCTCTCGTCCGGGACGTGGTCGCTGATCGGCCTGGAGGTGGCCGCCCCGGTCGTCTCGGACGTGACCCTGGCGGCCAACCTCACGAACGAGGGCGGTGTCGCCGGCACGATCCGCCTGCTGCGCAACGTCATGGGCCTCTGGCTCGTGCAGGAGTGCCGACGAGCGCTCTGGCCGGCCGGCGACGCCCCGACCTACGAGGAGCTCGCCGAGCTCGCCGAGGCGGCGCCGGCGTTCACCGCCTTCATCGACCCGGACGACGAGCGCTTCCTGCGGCCAGGCGACCTGCCGGCCAAGGCACGGGCGTTCTGCGCCGAGACCGGGCAGCCTGTCCCGGCCGGCGCCGGCACGCTCATCCGCGTGATCCTCGAGAGCCTGGCCCTGCGCTACGCGGTTGCGGTGGCGGAGCTGGCGCGCGCCTCCGGCCATCCGATCGACGCGATCCACGTCGTGGGGGGCGGCGCCAACCACCGGCTGCTCTGCCGGCTGACGGCCGGCGCCACGGGCCTTCCGGTCCGGGCAGGTCCGGTGGAAGCGACCGCCATCGGCAACCTGGCCGTCCAGGCGATCGCCGCGGGCGTGCTCGCGTCCGTCGCCGAGGCTCGCGAGCTCGTGGCCCGCTCGTTCCCCGTCACCGCCTACGAACCCGAGGGCGACTGGGCCGAGGCCCGCGCCCGCTTTGCCGAGATCCTCGCCCGCCACGCCCCTGCGCGCGCCCGGGCCGCCACGGCCCCCTGATCCGCACAAGGAGATCGCCATGCCCTCGATCGAGTCCGTCGCCCGCCCCTCAAGCGCCCCCGCCACGGAGCGGATCGACTGGGCGATGTCGGGCCTGACGATCGAGCTGCCGTCCTGGGGCTTCGTCAACACCGGCACCCGTTTCGGGGTCTTCCCGCAGCCGGGCGTGCCGCGAACCGCGTTCGAGAAGGTCGACGACGCGGCGACGGTCAACCGGTACACCGGGGTGACCACGTCCGTCGCCCTGCACATCCCGTGGGACCGGGTGGACGACTGGCCGGCCTTCGCGGCGTACGCCGGTGAGCGCGGCCTGCGCATCGGCGGCATCAACAGCAACACGTTCCAGGACCAGGACTACAAGCTCGGGTCGCTCTGCCATCCGTCGGCCGCGGTGCGCGCCAAGGCCGTCGCGGCGATCGTCGAGTGCTGCGAGATCGCGGCGGCGACCGGCTCGCGGGCCGTAAAGGTCTGGCTGGGCGACGGGACGAACTACCCGGGCCAGGACGACATGCGCTGGCGCCGGCGCCGCCTGGTGGAAGGCCTGCGGGAGGTCTACCCGCACCTGCCGCCCGGCGTCCGCATGCTGCTCGAGTACAAGCTCTACGAGCCGGCCCTCTACTCGACCGACGTCCAGGACTGGGGCCAGTCGCTCTCGGTCTGCCGGGCGGTCGGCGAGATGGCCACCGTCTGCGTCGACACCGGCCACCACGCGATGGGCGTCAACATCGAGCAGATCGTGGCGATCCTCCTGGCGGAGGGCGCCCTCGGCGGCTTCGACCTCAACGACAAGAAGTACGGCGACGACGACCTGATGGTCGGATCGATCGATCCCTACCAGCTCTTCCGCATCGCGCACGAGATGGTCAACGCGATGCGCGACGACGCCGATCCGATCGCCCAGCGCTGCGCCAACGAGACCGTCTACATGCTCGACCAGTGCCACAACATCGAGCCCAAGATCCCGGCCATGATCCGGAGCGTCATGAACTTCCAGGAGGCGATGGCAAAGGCGCTGCTCGTCGATCGCGAAGCGCTCCTCGCGGCGCAGGCCGCCGGGGACGTCCTGGAGGCGAACCGGCTCCTGGCGGACGCGTTCGCGAGCGACGTCCGGCCGCTCCTTGCCGGTCTGCGCACGGCGCGTGGCCTCCCGGCAGATCCGTACCGGGCCTACCTCGGGAGCGGCGAGATGGAGGCACGGGCTGCCGCTCGGGCAGGCGGCACGCCGGCCGGCTGGGGCTGAGCCTCGCAGATACCGGGTCGGCTTCGCGCCGGTGACGGCGGCCTTGCCGGCTCGCCAGGAGCGCGCATCCGGTCCGCGCATCGGGCCAGACGATCGGAATCGGCACCGCGGAGCGTGGGAGCGCGGTCCCACCCGGGAATGGCTGCGTTTCGGAGCGTGCGCCGGCCAATTCCTATCGGGTAGGGGCGATGTCCCGCACTCATGCCTCGTCTTCCTCGACGTCTCCGGCAGCCGAGAGCAGCGCGTCCTCCGCGGCGCGCGTCCAGCGTCCGTCGCGGAGCTCCCGCGCGACCGCCGGGAGGCGCGCGGCGAGGTCGGACAGGCGCACCAGGCCGAGGTCGTGGAGCGCCGGGTACACGACGATCTTGCCGCCGGAGGTGCGCGCCTCCACCGCGGCGAGCGCGTCGGTGACGCCTTCCATGCCGGTGATCGCGTCGACCGAGATGTTCGTGTCCAGCTCGCCGCGCTCGAGCTTCGCGAGCACCGTCTTCATGTCCGGGATCTGCGAGCCGCTCGTGCCGAACAGGTAGACGCCCTTCGCGAGCACGGCATCGAGATCGATCGCGGCCCGCGTCCCCGCCGCGAACCCGGCGAAGACGTTGATCCGCGCGCCTGCTCCCGCCAGGTCCACGGCCTGCGAGACGAGGGGCGGTGCCGGGACCATCACGGCGACGTAGCTGAAGCCGGTCTCGAGCGGAGTGGTGCGGCTGTTGAGGAAGACGGCGGGGATCCCACGGGATGCCGCCAGCGGACCCGCGACGTCGGCGAGGTGCGCGAGGCGCGCGTCGTCGATGTCGACGGCGGCCAGGGAGAGCCCGGGTAGGGCCGACGACGCGGCCCGCACGACGTGCATGAAGCCCATCGGTCCCGCGGCACCGATCACGGCGACGTGGTCGCCGGCCCGCAGCTCGCCGTCGGGAGGCGCGATCGCATAGCCGTCCGCGGCGCTCTCGCCCGGCGTGCCGACCCAGCGCGTGAGGTCGTAGTGGATGCGCCCGACGTCCACCGCGACGGGACGCCCGATCCGCCCGCCGCCGAGCACGATGTCGATCACGCCGCCGGTCGCGAGCAGCCCCTGGAGCTGCTCGATGCGATCCGCGTCCGCGCCGAAGTAGACGACGTCGTCGAAGGATTCGGCCGGCAGCGCGGCCGCGTCGGCAGCCTCGGCGATCGTCGGGACCGCGCTGCCAAGGGCCGTGTCGAGCTGCGCGCGCTGGGCGGCGTCCCCGAGCGACCGCCGTCACCGAGGTAGGCCTGGCCGCGGCCACGAGCCCGGCGAGCCCCTCGACCCGGCGCCCCGCGTCGGCCACGACGAGCAGGCGCCCCGCGGGCGCCAGCGCGCCCCGCTCCCGCGACGCGTACGACGCCTCGACGCAGGCCCAGGGCTCGAGCAGCGCGACCGCCGAGCCGCTCGGTCCCTCGTCGACCGGGATCAGGAAGCGTTCGCCCGGTCGCGGGCTCGATGATCATCCGCTCGTCGAGCAGGACGTACTCCTGGAGGCCGCCCTCGAAGTTGTAGCCGAACGCCGCGTTCGAGCCGGGCGTGGCAGGTGCCGGTAGTCGGTCTGCACGAGGACGCGCTCGCCGACGGCGTGCCGCGTGACCGCCTCGCCGACGACGACGATGCGTCCCGCCACCTCGTGGCCGGGGACCGTGGGCAGCTCGCCCGGCACGTAGCTCGGGATCTCCGCCGAGCGTCGCCTCGATCGATCCCGCTCGACACGCGTCGCCTTCCGGAGGTGCGTCGAGAAGGCCTTGAGCAGCTTCGTGTCGGAGAAGCAGATCCCGACCGCCTCGACCCGGACGAGGAGCTGGGTCGGGCCGGGCACCGGCACGATCTTGGCGCGGTTGTGGACCAGCTCGCCCGGGCCCGACGAACTGGATCGCATGCTCGATGGTCGGCAGCTGCGGGGCGGGTGGCAGACCCTTGTTCACCTGGCGGTACCTCGTGGCGGCGCGGGTCGTGGGCAGGCCGGCGTCGCGGCCTGCGCCGGGTGGCGGCTCAGCTCAGCATCACCTGGCCGCCGGTCACGGGCAGGGCCTGGCCGGTCTCGTACTGCTGGGCGACGAGGTAGTAGAGCGCCTCGAGCACGTCGGCCGGTGTGCAGCCACGGCCCATGGGCACCTTGGCCTCGTAGAAGCGGCGCACGTCCTCGAGCGTCTTCGCCCCCGGCACCTTGCCCTCGCGCAGGTACTGGACGAACAGGCCGTTCTCCGGGTCGGCCCACAGCGGCCCGTCGAGGAAGTTGCCCGGGCAGATGGCGTTGACCTTGATGCCGTCGCCCACCAGCTCCAGGGCGAACGACTGGGTCAGCCCGATGCCCGCCGAACTTGCGACCCGGCATAGGCGCTGTTGCGGCTCGAGCCGACGAGCCCGGACTTGGAGTTGATCTCGACGATGTCGCTCCACGAATCGGGCCGGGCGCCGTGCTGCCGGGCCATGATCGGGGCCGCGAACCGGACGCCCAGGAAGTAGCCGCGGTAGTTGACCGTGGTGACGAGGTCGAAGTCCGCGACCGGCTGGCTCGTCACGCCACCGGCACGAAGGACCCCGGCGTTGGAGACGAGGAGGTCGAGTCCGCCGTAGCGCTCGACCGTCGCGTGAAAGCCGTCGGCCACGGACTGCTCGTCCATGACGTTCATCGCCACCGCGCTCGCCCGGCCCGGCCCGTGGCGCGCCTCCAGGTCCCGCGCGTTCGCCTCAGCGAGCGCCGCGTTGACGTCGGCGAGCACGACGTGGGCGCCCTGGGCCACGAGGTCCGACGCGATGGCGAGCCCGAAGCCCTGGGCCGCGCCGGTCACGAGAGCCACCTTGCCCGCGACGTGGCCGATGGGCGGCGCTCCGGCGGCGACGCCCTTCCGGTACGTCTCCGCCTCCCACGCCTCGATGAAGGTCCGCTCGTCGTCGGCGAGGGGCCGGACGCCCCCGAGCCTGTTGGCGCCCTGGGCCACGCGGAGGGAATCGAGGTAGACGTGGCGCGCGGTGTCTCGCCTGGGCCCACGTGTCGCCGGCCGCGAAGAGCCCCAGGCCGGGGACCACCACGACGATCGGCAGCGCCCCGTGGGTCGCCGCGTGCGCGGCGAGGCGGTCGCCCAGCCGGGCCGCCACCTCGTCATCGGCGATCCCGGCGGGGAGGTCGAGCAGGAGCGGCCACGAACCCGTGTACACGATCTGGTCCGGCGTCATCGGCCCGCCGAGCACGGCGCGCCGCCCGGCCGGGTCCGCCGTGAAGGCCGCGGCGAGGGGAGCAGCATCGAAGGTGACGATCCGGAACGCCCCGTCGCCGGCGAGCAACCCGCGCAGGGTCGGCGCGATCACGTCCACGAGCGCTCGGGCGCGATCCCGGTCGATGACGGCCGGCGTCGTCTCGGGCCCAGCCATGCCGGACGCGCCGGCCTTCGTCGCCGACCGGACCGTCTCCGCCAGCCACGCCGAACGGTCGTCGATCAGGGACGGCGTGTCGGCCGCGACGATGATCCCGTGGTTCTGCATGAGGGTGACCGCTGGTGCCGGCCGGCCCGTGCGGGCGACATGGGCGCGGCGGGCCTCGACGATCGCCCGGGCGAGCGGCAGGCCCGGGTTGGTGTACGGCACCCAGAGCGCCTCGTCGCCGAACAGGCGCGCCGCCAGCGCGCCGCCGTCCCGGTTGCACGTGACCGCGTTGATCTCGGGCGGATGCGTGTGGAGGACGAATCGCTCGGGCAGGAAGGCGTGGAAGAGGAGCTCCACCGACGGTCGGCGCCCGCCCGCGGGCGCGAGGCGCGCAGCCAGGGCAGCGGCGATGACCGGATCCTCGCCCACGTCGGGGAGGCCGATCGCCTCGCGCGGGACGGCCCGGTCGTCACCCACGCCCTCGGCACCCGATGCCGGCTCCGAGGCCGCCGCATCGTCCGCGTGCAGGAGCGCGAGGAGCGGCGCCATGTCGAGCGGCACGAGATCCGCCGCGGTCAACGTCGCGAGAGCGACGCCGCTCGGCTTGATGTACAGGACCCCGTCGGACTTCGCCGAGGCGTTGCCGCCGCCGCCCCGCGAGAACTCCGGGTCGCGACCGAAGCGCTGCGCGAGCTCGATCAGCTGCTCGAGCACCGCCGTCGGCGTCGGGGGAAGCTCCCGCGCACCGATCCGCCGCTCGCTCACCGGGCGACCACCCGCGACGCCGTGTCGATGAGGTCCGCCCCGAGCTCGGAGAACCAGCGGACGCGCGACGGTCCATCCGGGAAGCCCGGGTTCAGCTCCCCGCGACCGTCGACGAAGCCCGGCTGGCCGGACGCCCGAAGGTGCTGGTGCGCGGCCACCACGCAGGTGGCCTCCCAGAACGCCGCGCGCGCGCTGCCGGACGGCAGGGATCCATCCGCGCAGCGGGGCTCGAGCGAGATCCGCTGGCGCGTGTTGTGCTCCGTTCCCGCCATGACGAGGATGCCCGTGCGGCGGAACGCGGTCACGTACGCGTCCACGATCGCCGGCGCGTTGCGGTTCGGGATCAGCTCCGCGACGTGGATGCCAAGCCCCAGAATCCGCTCCGCGAGCGCGACGGGCGGCTCCTCCCACGGGCAGATCGGGATCGCGCCGTCCGCAAGGGTCGGGTAGCAGGGGATGCCGCCCGACCCGAGGACCACGGCGTAGGCGTCGTCGAACGAGACCGGCGACTCCGGCACGAACGCCGGACGGCCCGCCTTCAGGAGCCGTGCGCGGATCTCGTCCTGGACCGCGATCGGGTGCCAGGTCGACGTGGCTGCCGGGCCGCCGAAGGCGCGGGAGAGCACGTCCGCGCGCCGCTCCGGCGCCGTCGCCAGGAAGAGCGCCTCCTGGAACGCCATCGCCACGTGGCGCTCCTGCAGCACGACCCATTCGCGCGGGCAGCCGGCCCGCTCGGCGACCTCCTCCGCGATGTTCTCCGCGGTCAGCGCCGTCGCGAGGCCCGCTGCCGCGAAGCGATCGGCGAGCAGCGAGACCATCGCCCGCATCCGCGTCTCGTCGGCATCCCTGGCCCGGGTCATGAGGGACACCGCGGAGTCCGACGGCGTCGCGAACGGATCGATGCCCTTCCCGCAGAGGTAGATCCGGCCGGGGTTGCCCGGATCGTTGATCTTCATCCCGGCATCGCGCTGGGCGTCGATGACGCTGATGGACTCGAGGCCGAAGAGCGGGACGATCCCGGCGGCGGCAGCCGCCACCGCGAACCTGCCGTAGATCCGGCGATCATGGAAGTTCGACGCCCCGAGGACCCGCACGCCTTCCGCGGAGGCGGTCCCGACGGCGTCCTCGACGGTTTCGAATGCCGAGAAGTTCGGGGGCAGGTGGACGTGCGTGTTCACGATCGGGCGCACGGCCGCCATCGACTCGCCGGTGCTGGTGCGCTCGTGTCCGCTCATTGGCCGTCCTGCCTGTCGCCCGCTCGCCGGTCGCGGCCCAGCGCCGCAGCATCCCGGATGGCGTGCTCGTCGGGCCGGGAGGCTGATGAACGAATCCATGCGGGTGTTTCCGAATGGTTTCGACTAGGCATACAATACACGGCCAAAGGCGAAGCCTCAAGCATCGTCCGAGAATCGAGGTGGGCCATGCCGGCCAGGGAGCCGTTCCCGGAGCTCAGCGAGATCCTGGCCTCGATCGGCGAGGCCGGGGGCCGCATCGCGGCGATCGGCGCCAGTGAGGGCGGCGCCGGCAACATCTCCGTCTGCGTCGGCTGGCCGATCGAAGTGCGTCGCCAGTTCCCGGTCGCGCGGGAGATCGAGCTGCCGCTCCCTGCGCCCCATCTCGCAGGGTGGCGGATCATCGTGACGGGCTCCGGCCGGCGCCTGCGTGACATCGCGAGCGACCCGGCCGCGAACCTCGGCGTCGTCCTCGTCCACCCCGGCGGGACGACCGGCACGCTCCATACCTCGCCCCGCTGCCTCTTCGATGGCCTGACCAGCGAGTGGAACTCGCACCTGGGGGTCCACGACGACACGATCGCCCGGATCGACACGAACTTCCACGCCGTGATGCACGCGCAGCCCCCGCACCTCGTCTACCTGAGCCATGTGCCCGAGTACGGGGACGAGACGTTCTTCAACCAGCGCCTCCTGCGCTGGGAGCCGGAGACGATCGTGAACCTGCCGCAGGGTGTGGGCGTGCTCCCATTCATGGTGCCCGGCTCGGCGGATCTCATGGCCGCGAACGTCGCGGGCCTGCGCACCCACCGCGTGGTCCTCTGGGGCAAGCACGGCGTGATGGCCCGATCGGACATCTCGATCACCCGCGCCGCGGATCGGATCGAGTACGCCGAGACCGCTGCCCGGTACGAGTACATGGACCTCCTCGCGGGGCGGCGCGCCGAGGGCCTGAGCCCGGACGAGATGCGCGCCGTCGTGACGGCCTTCGGCGTCAGGACCTCGGTCGTCTGAAACGGCCCCAAACAAGACCCCCACGGCTATTGACAGGTGCGCTACTCTCGGTTGTGTTACCGATAACTGGTATCGGTAACACCTAGCGGCGTCGAGGCCTCCTGCGCGTCCCCCGCGGAACCGACGTCCGGTCGTGGACCCTGCCCACCCTGTCCACGCGACCGTATGGAGAGCCGCGATGTCCGAGCTCCTCGTGGAGATGACCGGCATCACCAAGAGCTTCCCGGGCGTGCATGCGCTCGAGGACGCCCGCTTCGACCTGCTCCCCGGCGAGGTCCACGCGCTTGTCGGTGAGAACGGCGCAGGCAAGTCGACCCTGATGAAGATCCTTGCCGGAATCTACAAGCGAGATGCCGGCTCGATCCGCATCAAGGGCCGCGAAGAGGAAGTCCCGAGCCCGCACGCGGCGCAGTCCCTGGGGATCAGCATGATCCACCAGGAACTGAACCTCATGTACCACCTCACGGTGGCCCAGAACATCTTCATCGGACGCGAGCCGCGCCGCGGGCTCCTTCTCGACGAAGGGGCGCTGAACGCCAAGGCCCAGAAGCTCTTCGACGATCTCCATCTGAGGCTCGACCCCCGGGCGCGGGTCGGCTCCCTGGCAGTCGCCCAGCAGCAGATGGTCGAGATCGCGAAGGCGCTCAGCTTCGACTCGGCCGTCCTTGTCATGGACGAGCCGACGGCCGCCCTGACCGACACGGAGATCGACGAGCTCTTCCGGATCATCCGCCAGCTGCGCGACCAGGGGAAGGGCATCGTCCATATCTCCCACCGCCTGGAAGAGCTCAAGCAGATCTCTGACCGGATCACGGTCATGCGCGATGGGCGCTACATCGCGACCGTCACCACGGCCGACGCCGAGATCCAGCAGATCATCAGCATGATGGTCGGCCGGACCGTCTTCGAGGCGACGCCCGAGCTTCCCGAGAAGCGCGACCCCACGATCGTGCTCGAGGTCAAGGGACTCAATCGCGGTCGCCAGGTCCGGGACATCAGCTTCGAGCTCCACCGCGGCGAGATCCTGGGGGTTGCCGGGCTCGTGGGCGCCGGCCGCACCGAGGTCATGCGGGCGATCTTCGCGGCCGACCGGCCCGAGTCGGGCACCGTCCTGGTCAAGGGCCAGCCCGTGTCGATCCGGACGCCACAGGACGCTGTCGGGCACGGCATCGCCTACCTCTCCGAGGACCGCAAGCGGTATGGCCTCGCGCTGAGCATGGACGTCGAGGTCAACACCGTCCTCGCCTCGCTCAGGAGGTTCGCCGGCCGGCTCGGCTGGGTGCGCGCAGGGGCTACCCGGGCCCAGGCGCTCAAGCTCGTTGACCAGCTGTCGATCAAGACGCCGGGGATCGGACAGCGGGTGAAGAACCTCTCAGGCGGCAACCAGCAGAAGGTGGTTGTCGCCAAGTGGCTGACGGCCGACACCGACATCCTCATCTTCGACGAGCCGACTCGGGGAATCGACGTCGGCGCCAAGAGCGAGATCTACAAGCTCCTGAACGACCTCGCCCGCGCGGGCAAGGCCGTGATCATGATCAGCTCGGAGTTGCCCGAGATCCTCCGGATGAGCCACCGGATCCTGGTGATGTGCGAGGGCCGCATCACGGGCGAGCTCAGCGCGGCCGAGGCCACGCAGGAACGGATCATGACCCTCGCCACCCAGCGCCAATCGGTGGCTGCAGCCAGCCCCGAGACCAGCACCGCCATGAGCGTCGGAGCGCACTGATGCAGACCGCGACCGCATCCACCTTCCGCATCCGCACCCTCGCCTCGGGCGAATACGTCCAGCGGCTGCTGGCGCTCGGCGCCCTGATCATCCTGCTCGTCTTCTTCTCGATCATCGCCCCGCACTTCGCGAGCCTCGAGAACTACCGCAACATCCTGACGGCGACCGCCTCGAACGGCCTTCTGGCGACGGGCGTGACCTTCGTGATCATCACCGGCGGAATCGACCTCTCCATCGGAACCGGCACCGCGTTCGCCTCGGTCGCGTTGGGAATCGTGGCCGTGAACCTTGGCCTGCCGCTGTGGCTCGGCCTGATCGCCGGCCTGGCAGCGGGCGGAGGCGTCGGCCTCATCAACGGCGCGCTCATCGCCAAGCTCAAGCTGCCGCCGTTCATCGCCACCCTCGGCATGATGTACGTGACCATCGGCATGGCCCAGGTGCTCTCTGACGTCCACCCGATCTACTTCACGGATCCCCAGCCCGCCTTCAACGGGTTCTTCATGGGTAATCCGGTCGCCGGCATCCCCAACACCGTCTGGCTCATGTTCGGTGGGGCGATCCTCGCATGGATCCTGCTCAACAAGACGGTCTTCGGCAGATACACGTTCGCGCTGGGCTCCAACGAGGAGGCCGCTCGTCTCTCAGGCGTCAATGTCGATCGCTGGAAGGCCCTCGTCTACGTCGTCTGTGGTGTGTTCGTCGGCCTGGCCGGGATCGTCCTGTCCGCCCGGAGCTCCTCTGCTCAGCCGAGCCAGGGCCAGGGCTATGAGCTCGATGCGATCGCTGCCGCGGTGATCGGCGGGACATCACTCGCCGGCGGTGAAGGAAGCATCGTCGGCACGATGATCGGCGCCTTCCTCATCAGCACGCTGCGGACGGGCCTCTCGGTCGACAACGTCCCGCAGCAGTGGCAGTACGTGATCACCGGTCTCGTCGTCATCGGCGCCGTCTGGCTCGACATCCAGCGGCGGCGCAGTCGCGCCTGAGGGGCATACACCCCTTCTCACTCCTGGCCCAAGAGCGGCCGCGCGGCGGCCGCACATCGGGAAGAACGGTCCAGCAAGGAACACGGAGGAGTTCATGAAGCTCACGCGCATCACCGGCCTCGCGGCTGGCTCGATGGCATTGGTGCTGGTGGCCAGCGCCTGCTCCAGCAGCGCCACCACGGCCCCGTCGGCCGCGGCGGGCGCACCCGCCTCGGCGGCTGCCTCAGGGGCCGTCGGAGCGGCCTCGGCCTACACCCCGCCGACGGACGCGGGCTCGGCCAAGGGCAAGACGATCGCCATCATCTCGAAGGGCGAGCAGCACGCGTTCTGGCAGGCCGTCAAGAAGGGCGCCCTCGACGAGGCCGCCAAGCTGGGCGTCACCGTGACGTACCAGGGCCCTGCCAACGAGACAATGGTCAACGACCAGCTCAACATGCTGCAGACCGCGATCAGCAACAACCCGGCCGCGGTGTGCTTCGCCGCCCTCGACAGCAAGGCTGCAGGTGACCTGCTCAACCAGGCCCAGAGCAAGAACATCCCGGTCATCGGCTTCGACTCCGGCGTCGACAGCACCATCCCGCTCACGACGGTCGCGACCGACAACATCGCCGCGGCGGGCGTCGAGGCCGACAAGCTCGCTGCGATGATCGGCGACTCGGGCAAGGTCGCCGTCATCATCCACGACCAGACGTCCCAGACGGGCATCACCCGCCGCGACGGCTTCGTGAACGAAATGAAGGCCAAGCACCCGAATATCCAGATCGTCTCGATCCAGTACGGCGCGGGCGATCACCAGAAGTCGGCCGACCTCGCCAAGGGCATCATGACCGCGAACCCGGACCTCAAGGGCTTCTTCGGCGGCAATGAGGGCTCGATCGACGGCGTTCTTGACGCCCTCAAGGAGACCGGCAACACCGGCAAGATCGTCGCCGTCGGCTACGACTCCGGCCAGCAGCAGCTCGACGCCATCAACAGCGGCGCCGAGTCCGGCGCGATCACCCAGAACCCCATCGGCATCGGCTCCAAGTGCGTTGACGCCGCCATCGACGCGGTCAACGGCAAGGCCCTGCCGAAGACGATCGACACCGGCTTCTACTGGTTCGACAAGACCAACATCAACGATCCGCAGATCCAGGCCGTCCTCTACAAGTAGCCCCTCGCCTGGCCCGCAACCACTCGGGGGCTGTCCGTGACGCGGACAGCCCCCGAACCTACCGTGGGCCGTTCACGGGAACCCCTGACCGAAGTCACGCGGGGATCACCGGATGAGCACCATCAACGACGTCGCGAAGCGGGCGGGCGTCTCCGCCATGACCGTCTCGCGCGTCATCAACAACTCCGGTTACATCGGCCGGGAGACCCGGGCGCGCGTACAAGCTGCGATCGCGGAGCTTGCCTATGTCCCGAACGCCGTCGGGCGACAGCTCCGGTCGAAGCGGACCAAGATGCTGGCGCTCGTCCTCTCGGACATCATGAACCCCTTCTTCACCACGATCGCGCGCGGTGTCGAGGACGTCGCCCGGGCGCAGGGCTTCAGCGTCATGTTCTGCAACACGGACGAGTCCGAGGCGGAAGAGGCGCGCTACCTGCTGATGCTCGTGCAGCGCCAGGTGGACGGCGTCCTCCTGGTCCCCGCGAGCACGAGCGGGAAGTCGCTCCGCCTGCTGTCCTCGCACCACATGCCCGTCGTGGTCCTGGACCGACGGATCCGGTCCCGCCAGGTCGACAGCGTTCGATCGGATTCCGAGGGCGGCGCCTACACGCTGACGGAGCACCTCATCAGGCTCGGACATCGCCGGATCGCCATGTTGACCGGCCGCCGCAGCGTGTCGACCTCGATCGACCGCGTGGCGGGCTACTGCCGGGCCATCCTCGACGCCGGGCTCGAGCTCGACGACGGCCTCGTCCGCTACGGCGAGTACAACTACGGCGACTACAACCAGGTCGACGGCAACCGGATGGCGATCGAGGTCCTCGCCGCCGAACCGCGGCCGACCGCCATCTTCGCGGCGAACAACTTCATCGCGTTCGGGGCGATGCGGTCGCTGCGCGACGCCGGCCTTCGCGTGCCCGAGGACGTCTCGATCGTCGCCTTCGACGACCTGCCGGTCGCCTGGCTGTCGGATCCATTCATGACGGTGGTCGACCAGCCCGCGTACGAGATCGGACGGCGCGGCGCCGAGCTCATGCTTGCACGTCTCGATGGGACGATCACGGGTCCGGGGCGCGAGGTGGTCCTGCCGAGCGATCTGCGCATTCGCCGCTCGAGCGCCGCGCCAGCCGGGCAGTCCGTCATGAACCCGAAATCGACGGCAGAAGCCGTGTCGCTGACCCTTGCGTAGACGCCCCGTCCTCACTTCGCGACAGCGCGGCCCGGCCGCGGGCGGAGTGACGGGTCCGGGGGCCGTGCTCGACGGCGACCTCCGTCTCGTCGTGAAGTCCCGCTGCGCCCCGCATGCCGACGCCCCTTCCTCGCCAGCCCGCCACATCAGGAGTGCCCGATGCTGAAGACCCGCTTGCTCCACCCGGAGATCCTCCAGGCGCTGGGCGAGGCCGGCCACGGCGCCCAGGTCCTGATCGCGGACGGCAACTACCCGCTGCTCACCCGCTCGAGCGCGGGCGCCCACCGCGTGCACCTCAACCTCGCGCCCGGCCTGCTGACGGTGACCGACGTCCTGGGCGTCCTGATCGGGGCGATCCCGATCGAGGCTGCCCACGTGATGGGCCCCGACACGGATGAGGAGCCCGGCATCTTCGCCGACTTCCGGAGGATGCTGCCCGAGACGCCGCTCCAGCGGCTGGGCCGCTTCGCGTTCTACGACATGGCCCGCGGCCCGGATCTTTCTCTCGCGATCTCGACCGGCGAGCAGCGCATCTACGCGAACATCCTGCTGACGATCGGCGTGGTCATGCCCGAGTAGGGCAGACGCGAGGCCACCCGCACCGCGGGCCTGCCCGGACGGTCGAAGCGCCCGCCGCACGACAGGAGACGAGTTCCAATGACGAGCAGTCCCACCGGCCGTTTCGTGGGCGCCTGGCCGAAGATCGGCATCCGGCCCGCGATCGACGGCCGCATGCACGGCGTCCGCGAGTCGCTCGAAGCGCAGACGACGGCGATGGCGCGCCGGACGGCCGACCTGATCGCCGCGAACCTGCGCTACCCCGACGGGACGCCCGTCGAGGTGCGTCGTCCCCGACCACAACATCGGCGGCGTCTACGAGGCGGCCAAGGTCGCCGAGCTCTTCCGCGGCGAGGGCGTCGGCGTCTCCATCACGATCACGCCCGTGCTGGTGCTACGGCTCCGAGACGATGGACATGGACCCCCTCACCCCCAAGGCGGTCTGGGGCTTCAACGGCACCGAGCGCCCGGGCGCGGTCTACCTCGCGGCCGTCCTCGCCGCCCACACCCAGAAGGGCCTGCCCGCGTTCGGCATCTACGGCCGCGACGTCCAGGACGCCGGCGACGCGACGATCCCGGCCGACGTCGCAGGCGAAGATCCTGCGCTTCGCGAAGGCCGGCCTCGCGGCGGCGATCCTGCGCGGCAAGTCGTACCTCTCGCTCGGCGGCGTCTCGATGGGCATCGCCGGCTCGATCGTGGACCAGCCGTTCTTCGAGAAGTACCTCGGCATGCGCGTCGAGTGCGTCGACATGTCCGAGCTCGCCCGCCGCCTGGAGGAGGGCATCTACGACCCGGTCGAGCTCGCCAAGGGCCTCGCCTGGGCCAAGGCGAACTGCCCCGAGGGCGCGGATCGCAACCCGGCCGAGCTGCAGAAGAGCCGCGCGGAGAAGGACCACGACTGGGAGACCGTCGTCAAGATGACGCTGATCACCCGCGACCTGCTGGTCGGCAACCCGCGCCTCGCCGAGCTGGGCTTCGGCGAGGAGGCGATGGGCCGCAACGCGATCCTGGGCGGCTTCCAGGGCCAGCGCGCACTGGACCGACCACTCCCCCAACGGCGACTTCATGGAGGCGATCCTCAACTCCTCGCTTCGACTGGAACGGGATCCGCGCCCCGCACATCTTCGCGACCGAGAACGACTGCCTCAACGGCGCGACGATGCTGCTCAGCTACCTGCTCACGAACCGGGCCCAGATCTTCGCCGACGTCCGCACCTACTGGAGCCCCGAGGCCGTCAAGCGCGTCACCGGTCACGACCTCGAGGGCGTCGCCGCGGGCGGCTTCATCCACCTCATCAACTCGGGCGCGGCCACGCTCGACGCGACCGGCGCGATGACAGCGCGACGGCGAGCCCGCGATGAAGCCGTTCTGGGAGATCAGCGAGGACGACGTCCGGGCCGCGCTCGCGGCGACCACCTGGTACCCGGCCAACCGCGGCTACTTCCGCGGCGGCGGCTACTCGTCGCAGTTCGTGACCCGGGGCGGCATGCCCGTGACGATGGCGCGCCTCAACCTGGTCTCCGGCGTCGGGCCCGGTGCTCCAGATCGCCGAGGGCTGGACGGTCGACCTGCCGAAGGAGGTCCACGACGCGCTCGACGAGCGCACCGACCCGACCTGGCCGACCCACTGGTTCGTGCCGCGCGTGAACGGCGTGGGGCCGTTCCGCGACGTCTACACCGTGATGGCCAACTGGGCGCGCCAACCACGGCGCGATCAGCTACGGCCACATCGGCGCCGACCTGATCACCCTGGCCTCGGTCCTGCGCATCCCCGTCCACATGCACAACGTGCCCGAGGAGGACATCTTCCGGCCGAGCGCGTGGGCCAACCTCGGCACGGCCGATCCTGAGGGCGCGGACTTCCGCGCCTGTGCCGCCTTCGGCCCGCTCTACGGCCGCCGCTGAGGCCGGGGACGAGACGCGCTCCCGGGATCGTCGGCACGATCCGCGGGGCGACGAGCACCGAGCGGACGTCCAGCACCCTCTCGAGAACCGGACGCGTCGCGGCGGGCTTCGGGAAGGGGTAAGCGCCGCTGCGGTGGCTGCGCAGCTGATGTCACGCGCCGGTCGCGACGGCGCACCGATCCAGCAGGGCTTCGATGACGGGGAGAGCCTCCCGCGCCCCGCGCAGGAGGGCGACGGGCGCCGCGCCTGACATTGCCCGGCCATCGCCGGGCCTGACGGACCACGAGCGATCCGCCGCCGCGACAACGAGGTCGCCGGGCTCCGCCGTGAACGAGACGCCTGACTCGACGACCGATCCGGACCCTGGGACGCCGAGCGCGCCGAGCAGCGCCGTCCACGTCCCCAGGTCGCTCCAGCCGACGTCCATGGCGCCCATGACGACCCTCCCCGCCCGGGCGGCCGGCTCCAGGACCGCGTAGTCGATCGAGATCGAACGGACCGCGGGATAGGCCTCCTGGAGCGTGCCCGCCGCGTGCGCGGCATCCACGGCTTCGAGCACGTCGGGAGCGAAGTCGCGGAGGGCGGCCCGGATCGCGCCCCGCTGCCACAGGAAGATGCCGGCGTTCCACGCGATGCCGGGTTGCACCGCCAGCCTGGCGGCAATCTCGCGATCGGGCTTCTCCTCGAACCGGAGCAGCGGATGGGCCACCAGGCGGCCCGCTCCACCGCGCCCCAGGTCGGGGACGAGATAGCCGTAGTCGGTTGCGGGTTCGGTGACCCGGATGCCGAGCGTCACCAGCGGGCGTGCGATCCCGAACGAACCGTGCGCCAGCTCCGCCGCGGCGTCGGCGAGGACGGTACGGAACGCCGTTGCGTCCGCCACCTGCTGGTCCGCCGGCAGGACGACCATGACGGCATCCTCGGGCGCGTCGAGCGCGACGGTTGCCAGGGCGATCGCGGCCGCCGTGTTCCGCCCCAGCGGTTCCTCGAGCACGCTCACGCCGGGCGCCTGGGCACGGACGATCGGGGCGTGAAGCTGGTTGGTCACCACGGCAACCCCACCGTCCGCGATCTCCCGCACCCGGTCGACGGTGCGCTGGAAAAGCGTCCGGTCCCCGAGGAGCGGCAGGAACGGCTTCGGGCGAGCCGCGGTGGAAAGCGGCCGCAGGCGGGTCCCGCTGCCGCCCGCGCAGGATCACCGCGTACATGATTCGATTCCACTGTCTGCCGTGCCCGCAGGCGGCGTCGTGATCGGAGGGAGCATCTCAGTAGCCGCGCAGCTCGGTGCTTGTCCGGCGGGGCAGGTCCGCGTGCGGCTTGCGCTCGAGCACCACGTAGTCCAGGCCGTGGGCCCGACAGAAGTCGCGCTTCTCCGGCTGGTCGCCGTCCTCGTTCACGACGTAGACGTGGGCCGCGATCGCGTCGATCTCGGGCTCGGCGTCCATCCAGCCGATGCCCGGTCGAGATCAGGCAGCGATGGACGCACCGCACCGCCCCGACCATGTAGCGGCGCTCCTCCTCGCCCTGAAGCGGATGGCCGGGGCCTTTCAGGAGCTCCACGTTCCGGTCGCTCCCGACGACCACGTACAGCTCGCCGAGCGCGGCGGCATCCAGGAAGAACCGGACGTGGCCCGAGTGGAGCCAATCGAAGCACCCGGTGACCACCACCCGCTTCCCGCCGCGCGGGGCGTCGGGCGAATCGCTCATCGGTGGGAAGCCGGCGCTGGTCGGCTCCGATGACGCGGTAGTCGATGCCCACGGCGCGAGGCATCGGGCGCGGAGGTCCGGATCATCCTCGGTCTCCGGGACGGCCAGCGTCGCGCTGCGGCCTGCAAGTTCCGGCAGCGTGGCGCGTGGGTGCCGCTCCACGAGGGCGGCGGTGTCGACATTGCGCAGCGCCTGCGCGAGGAAGAGCCGCTCCTGCTCCGGGAAAGAACGGTGCCCGACCAGTCGCGGACCGCACCAGCGCGTCGGACCAGAGGTCGAGGTGGACGCTCCCCAGCCGCGCGGCCTCCTGGAGGAACCGCACGTCCGGGGACTGCAGGTTGTCGAGGCTCCGCGAGATGACGACCCGGCGGGCCGCCTCGGCCAGCCTGCCGGCTGACGGCCCCGTCTCGGTCACCGTCCCACTACTCCGTCCTGACCGAGACCCGGAACGATCCGGGAACGTCGTCGGCGGATGCGACGACGAGATAGCCGCCGCCGCAACCCGAGTACATCGCGCCGGCGTACCTCGCCTGGTAGGCCAGGCCAGGAGTCCCTTCAGGTCGACGGTGATCGTGGGGTGGGCGCAGACGTGTGGGGCAGGAGCGCATCCCAGCACCGTGAGCACTCGTTCAGCGAGGCGCCGAGCGACGCCAGGTCGTGCCGGACGATGGCGTCGAAGCAGTCCTTGCCGCTCTGCCCCAGTCGGCGAATCCAATCCGGATCGAGGCGCTTCACTCCGAGGGGCGCGTACCCAGGAGGTCGCGGCGCGACCGCGATCAGGTGGATCGACGCGCTCCAGCCACGGCCACACCCGCGATCGCGGCATGACTCGATGTGGCTCGGAAACCAGCCGCCGTCGACGGACGCGTCGTAGTCGAGCCGGCTCACGCCCGGGAAGATCAGCCCGATCATGTCCTGCGAGCCGGACGGCTCCGCCTGCCCCGCGTTCTCGGCGGCATAGAGCTCGCG
This sequence comes from uncultured Chloroflexia bacterium, assembly GCA_963809215.1. GTDB lineage: Bacteria > Chloroflexota > Limnocylindria > Limnocylindrales > CSP1-4 > CTSoil-043. Next base: position 2,800,104 of record CAWEIJ010000002.1, on the reverse strand, counting down.
GACGAGGGCCATCGGTTCGGGCCCCGACGGCAGCTGCGTCGCCCCAAAGCGCGAACGCGCGTGCTCGCGTCCCGGTGGCCATGCCGCACCGGTCCATGAAGCGGACCGTGGGCTGCAGCGACACGACCACCATGGAGCCCGGCGGCTCCGGGTTGCAGGCTGACACGAACGGCTGGTCGATCCAGCCGCCCGCCAGCTGGAGGCGGTACGGCAGGCGGCCGATCACGTCGTCAAGCCCCGGCGTCGGCGACGGCGCATCAGCCGGCCGAACGGCACGATCGGTCGCGCCGCCAAGTCCCCAGGGGTCCCGTGGGCTGGACGCGGCACCTGGATCAGCCCTCGACCACGCGCTTGCCGGCCTTGCGCGCGGCGATACTGCTCGGCGATCCAGGCGTAGGTCGCGGCCATGCCGTCGCGAAGCGGCGTGCTGGGCTCCCAGCCGAGGACCTGCTGGATGAACGTGTTGTCGCTGTTGCGGCCGGCGACGCCCTTGGGGGCGTCGAGATCGTACGACCGCTCCAGCGTCACGCCCGCGATCTCCTCGACGATCGAGACCAGGTCGTTGATCGAGACCAGCTCGCTCGAGCCGAGGTTGATCGGGGTCGCGATCAGCTCCGTCGGAGTGCATGATCAGGTCGATGCCGTGCACGCAGTCGTCGATGTAGCAGAACGAGCCGCGTCTGGGTCCCGTCGCCCCAGATCTCGATCCGCAGGTCGCCGCTGTCCTGGGCCTCGATCACCTTGCGGCACATCGCGGCCGGCGCCTTCTCGCGGCCGCCGAACCAGGTGCCGTTGGGGCCGTAGATGTTGTGGAAGCGGGCGATGTGCGTCTCGAGGCCGCGCTCCGCCCAGTACTCCTGGCAGAACATCTCCGAGATCAGCTTCTCCCAGCCGTAGCCGCGCTCGGCCATCGCCGGGTAGGCGTCGGACTCCTTGAGCGCGATCACGTCGGGCGACTTCTGGAGGTCCGTGTTGTAGGCGCAGGCCGACGACGAGAAGAAGTAGCGCTTCGACGCCGGCCCGGTAGGACGCCTCGGTCAGGTGCGTGTTGACGAGGATGCTGCGCAGGCACTCCACGCGGAAGTTGCTCGATGAAGCCCATGCCGCCCATGTCGGCGGCCAGGTTGTAGACCTCCGTCGGCGCCCTTGACGGCCTCGATCGCGTTCTGCTCGTGGCTCAGGTCCATCGAGATGGACTCGACGCCCGGGCACGCGCTGGTACCAGTCAGGGAGCGGCTTGCGGTCGATGGCCCGGATGCGGGTGTAGCCCTGCTCGTGGAAGTAGCGGGTCAGCGACCCGGCGATGAACCCGCCGGCGCCCGCGATGACGATCAGGTCGTCGCGATCGAGGCCCCGCTCGATGTCGCTGCCAGGCGCCCGGCCGTTGGTTCCGTTGGTCATTTCTCTCTACCTTTCATGCCGAGTCGTTGGAGTGGCCGACTGGGGTTACGAACGTCGTGCCCTGAAGGGCGCCGACTGCCGCGTCGTCCACACGCCGGTCCCTGAGCGCGTCTCCGCTCGAGCGCCGGACCACCAGTTGCGTTGGGAGGACGACTTCGTGGAACTTCTCCGTTGCGCCGGACGACATGCGATGGAGCAGGACGGCGACGCTCCGCTGTCCCATCTCGTACGCTGGCTGGGCCGCCACCGTGAGGAATGGGAACGTGACCATGGCTGGCGGCAGGTCGTCGAAGGCCACCACGGCGACGTCCTCCGGCACCCGGACTCGCATCTCGTCGAGTTCCTGCAGGACGCCGATGGCGATGAAGTTGTTCGCCGCGAAGAGTGCCGTCAGGCGAGGGGTCACGGCCATCGCCTGCCTGGCCATCGCACGTCCGCTCTCGATCGTGTACCCGCCCCGGAAGACGCGTGGGGGTTCAGCCTGATGCGCCTCGGCAAAGGCTCTGCGGAAGCCGGCCACCCGGTCGTCGGCGGTTGACACCGATCGGGGCCCGCTCAGCACCGCGGTCCTCGAGTGCCCCAACGACACGAGGATTTGGCCCAGCTCGAGTGCTCCCCCCCTCGAATTGGCACGAACGACATCTGCGACGCGTTCCCCGAGTCGTCGGTCGACGACGACCACGGGCGTTTCGTGATCGCGACACTGCTTGATCGCGGCCACGCCTCCCCGAGCCGGCACGAGCAGGATCCCGTCCGCCTGCCTCTGCAGGATCATCCGTACATAGCGCTGTTCGTCCACATCGCGTTCGTCGGTGTTGCAGATGAAGAGCATCAGGCCGGCGTCGCTGGCCGCGTCCTCCACTCCCCGCGCGACCGTGGTGAAGAACGGGTTCGTCATGTCGGTGAGGACCAGCGCGATCGTGTCGGTCCGTTTCGAGCGCAGGCTCCGGGCAACCGAGTTGGGCACGTATCCGATCTCGGCGATGGCCTCTTCGACTCGAGCTCGAACCTGGCTGCTGACCGGTCCTGAGCCGTTCACGACACGAGAAACGGTGATCGCAGCGACGCCGGCTCGAGTCGCGACATCGACGATCGTTGGCATCGACTCGGCTCCATCAGAAGCGACCGTCGCCGGCCCTGAGGGCAACTGGTAACGTTAGCGTGGTAACGCTACCATGTCGCCTGGGGTTTGTCCAGAGATCTCGTCCTCGTGCAACTCGCGGGCGTGGACGGCAATCGGCCTGCCCGCGCACCGACGCCCCCGCCCGGCCAGCGCGCCACCGCACGAGTGCACGGCCCGGATCTTTCTCGCGCGATCTCGACTGTCGAGCAGCGCATCTACACGAGCAGCGCATCTGCCGTGCGTCCTGCGACCATCGGGTTGGTCGTGCCCGAGCAGGTCAGCGAGCGGACTGCCCCCACGACGCGGCGCCTGGGACGGCGCGAGACCCGCCACCTCGACGACACACGAGAGACGTGCGGGAACGTGCAAGGTGACCCACGAGCGTGTCGGCCGTCAGGCGAGGATCGAGGCGTCCATCTCGGCCAGGGTCGGCGGCTGGGCGCCGGCCCGGGTGCAGGTGATCGCGGCCGCCCTGTTCGCGAACGCCAGGCAGTCGCGCAGCGCGTCCGCGGGGATCTCGCGGATGCCCGTCCGCTCGAGCCTGCCTGTTGCGTGGAGCCGCGCGAGGAGGCCCGAGGTGAAGGCGTCCCCGGCGCCTACCGTGTCCGAGACGACCACCGGCGTGCCGGCGACCTCGACGCGGTCCCGGGCGGTCATGCCGAGCACGCCATGATGGCCTTTCGTCACGACGACGAGGCCGGGGCCGCGCTCCAGCCAGGCCGCTGCCGACGCGTCGGGTTCCGTGCCCGGGTAGAGCCAGTCGAGGTCCGCGCGGCTGACCTTGACGACGTCCGCGAGGGAGACCCAGCCCTCGAGACGCTCGAGGTAGGCCGTGCGCTCGCCGACGAGGCTCGGGCGGACGTTCGGATCGAGGGTCAGGACGCGGCGCCCGTGCTCGCGGCGCATGACCGTCTCGAACGCCGACGCACCCGGCTCGCGGACCATCGAGATCGAGCCGAGGTGCAACGCGCCCACCTCGTCCGGGAGCTCGACCGGCGGACGGTCGACGCCGAACATGCGGTCGGCGGTGCCCTCGCCGTAGAACGCGTACGCCGGCTCGCTTCCCGCCTCGATCTGGACCACGGCCAGGGTCGTCGGCTCGTCGCCGTCCTCGACGAGCGTGCAATCGACGCCGTCGGCCTCCAGGCGGCCGCGCAGCATCCTTCCGAAGCGGTCCGTCGAGATGCGGCCCAGGAAGCCGACCGGGGTGCCCAGCCGGCCGAGGCCCATCGCCACGTTGAACGACGACCCACCTGCGCGCGCGACGTAGGCGAGATCGTCGCCGTTCGAGGCCGGGACCAGGTCGATCAGCGCTTCACCGCAGACCAGGATCATGCTGAGCCTCCCGCGTCGAACTCGGTCCGGCGGGACGCTCTCCCCGCCTCGCTCGCGGCGTCGCCGTCCGAGCCGGCAACGGCAGCGTCATGCGGATCTTGTCGGAGGAGGACCGATCGCCACACGGCCGAATGGCCCGTCTCGGTGGGTCCCTCCACCGTTCTTCGGTCAGGCGTTCAGCGCCTCCTGGCGGAAGGCCCCGGCATCCTCGAGCCGGCGCCGGATCGCGCCAAGGAAGCGGGCCCCGAGCTCCCCGTCGACCAGCCGGTGATCGGCGGACAGCGTGAGCTTCATGACCGTGCCGGACCGCCAGCCCGTCGCTCGATCGCGACCGGGCGTCGGGATCGCGCTCGAGACGGCCAGGATCGCCGCCTCGCCCGGGTTGATGATCGCGCTGAACTCCTCGACCCCGAACATGCCGAGGTTGGACACCGTGAACGTGCTGCCCGTCAGGTCGTCGACCGCGAGCGTGCCCTCGCGTGCCGCCGCGGCGAGCGCGGCCGCCCGGTCGTGGAGCTCGCCGATCGGCAGGCGATCGGCGTCCCGGATGACCGGCACGACGAGGCCGCCGGGGACGCGACACGGCCACGCCGAGGTGGACCCGGCGGCGCGGCCAGACCGAGACGCCGTCCGTCCGCGAGTTGACGTCCGGGAACTCGGCCAGCGTCTGGGCGGTGGCGGCCAGGACGAAGTCCGTGACGGTCAGGTTCGTGCCCGCGGCCTTGAGCTCCGCGCGGAGCGCGAGCAGCCGCGGTCATGTCGACGGCGACCGTGACCGTGAAGTGCGGCGTCGTCGTCCAGCTCTGGGTCAGGCGGTCGGCGATGACGCGGCGCATCCGGCTCAGCGGCCGCGGCTCCTCCTCGCCGTCGACCGGCGGCGCCGGCACGGCATCGCCACCGGGGCGGGCCAGCGCCGCGGGCTGCCGGGGCGGCAGCCACGGCCGGGCCAGGCCGGATCGGCCGGATGGTCGCCGGGTGCGCCGCCGGCGTCGCGATGGCGGCGCGGACGTCGCGCTCGACGATCCGGCCGCCGGGACCGCGTCCCGGTGATCGCCCGGGGGTCGATGCCCGCCTCGGCCGCCAGCCGGCTCGCCCGCGGGCTGATCCGCGCAGCCGTCGGCCGCCGGGGCGGAGCGGGCCGGCGCGGCCGCCGGCGGCGGTCGCGCACGTCGCGGACGCGGCGACGCGGCGCGGGCGGCGCGCAGCGGCGGGTGACGGCCGGCGCGCGACCTCCGGCCGAGCGAGGCGCCGACCGTCGACGGCCGGGGCGGCCGTGGCGACGGCGGCGGCCGCCGGGCGCGTCTCGGGGATCGCCTCGCCGGGCTCGCCGATGTAGGCGCAGACCGTGTTCACCGGGACGGTCGTCGCCGGCCTCGGACGAGCGATCCGGAGGAGGACGCCGTCGTCGAACGCCTCGACCTCCATCGTCGACTTGTCGGTCTCGATCTCGAAGAGGACGTCGCCCCTGCTGGACCGGGTCGCCTTCCTGCTTGTGCCAGGCGACGACGGTGCACTCCTCGGTCATCTGGCCGGGCTTCGGCATGAGGATCGGGTGCGCCATCGGCGGGTCCCTCGGCGTTGCGAGCGGTCGGGCGCGTCGGTCGATCACAGGAGGCCGCTACGGCGCGCGAGATGTCGCCGGCGTTCGGGCAGGAACGCCTGCTCGAGGCTCTCGGCCTGGGGCGAGATGCCGTTCTGGGCGCCGATCCGGCCGACCGGCGCGTCGAGGTAGTCGAACGCCTCGAGCTGGATGCGGGCCACGATCTCGTTGACGAAGCTGCCGATGAGGATGGCCTGGCTGGCGACGACGCAGCGGCCGGTCTTGCGGACCGACGCGAGCACCGTCTCCATGTCGAGCGGCACGAGGCTGCGCAGGTCGATGACCTCGGCCGCGATGCCGTCGCTCGGCCGCCAGCCGGTCGGCGGCCGTGAGCGCGTCCGGCACGGCCGGGCCCCAGGCCGACGATCGTGAGCGTCGGTGCCCTCGCGGGCGACGCGCGCGACGCCGATCGGCACGAGGTAGCTCGTCCTCGGGCACGACGCCCTTGGTCGCGTAGAGGCCCTGGCTCTCGACGAACAGGACCGGGTTGTTGTCCGGATCGCGGACTTGAGCAGGCCCTTGGCGTCGGCGGCGGTTGGACGGGTAGACGACGTAGATGCCCGGGCATGTGGGTGAACAGGCTCTCGAGCGACTGGGAGTGCTGGCCGCCGTAGCCCTTGCCGGCGCCGACGGACGCGCGGATGACGAGCGGCACCTCGACCTGGGCGCCGCTCATGTAGTGCCACTTCGCGGCCTGGTTGGTGATCTGGTCGGACGACATCAGCGCGAAGTCCATGTACATCAGCTCGACCACCGGCCGCAGGCCGACCATCGCCGCGCCGACGGCCGTGCCGCAGATGCAGGCCTCGCGAGATCGGCGTGTTGAAGACGCGGTCGCGCCCGAACGCCTCGAGCAGGCCCTTGGTGACCTTGAACGCGCCGCCGTAGTCGGCCACGTCCTCGCCGTAGAAGATGACGCGGTTGTCGCGGCGTCATCTCCTCGACGAGCGCCTCGCGGAGGGCGTCGTGGTAGGTGATCTCGCCGTTGGCGTCGCGCTTGGCGACCGGCGCGCGGCGCGTACGGTGACGGCGCCGGCGTGCCGCGGCCGGGACCATCGTCGGACGTCGTGTCGGTGTACAGGTACGTCGAGCACGTCGGCCGGATCCGGGTCGGTCGCGCCGCGAGCGCGCGGACGGCGGCGCGGGCGTTGCGCTCGCGGACGCCGCGCCTCGACCGCGGCGACGCCCGCCTCGTCGGCGACGCCGGCCGTCGACGAGCTGCCGCTTGAGGCGCTCGATCGGGTCGACCGCCTGCCAGGCGGCCTCCTCCTCCCGGGTCCGGTACTCGTTGCGCGGGTCGGAGAGCGAGTGGCCGTAGTAGCGGTAGGTGCTGGCCTCGATCAGCACCGGGCCCTCGCCGGCGCGGCAGAGCGCCGCGGCGCGCCGGACCGCGTCGCGCACGGCGAGCACGTCCATGCCGTTGACGACCTCGGCGTGCATGTTGTTCGTCGGCGAAGCCCGGCCGCGCGCCGCGCCAGGTGCCGGACGCCCATGACCTCGTCGTCGGTGCGGTGGGTCATGCCGTAGTGGTTGTTCTGGATGAGGAAGATGATCGGCAGCCCGTACGGCGCGGTCGCCGGCCAGGTGGTTGGTCCACTGGGCCTGGGCGGCCCAGTTGAGCGACTCGAGCACCACGCCGTTGGCGTACGCGCCGTCGCCGGCGAAGCAGCAGACGACCCGGTCCGAGCGCTCGTAGCGGTGGGCCATCGCGGCGCCGGTGGCGATCGGGCACGCTGCCGCCGACGATGGCGTTGGCGCCGAGGTGGCCGGTCGAGAAGTCGCCGATGTGCATGCCGCCGCCGCGGCCGCGGCAGTAGCCCTCGTCCTTGCCGAACAGCTCGGCGATGACGCGGTAGACGTGCTCCTCGAGCGCGGCCTCGAGCAGCTCCTCGCGGTCGTGCCGCCGGTCGAGCCACGGGACGCGGGCCCGCAGCTCGTCGTCGGTCATCTGGCGGATGGCGGAGAAGCCCTTGGCGATGGCGTCGCCGTGGCCGCGGTGCGAGCTGGTGATGTTGTCGGCGATGCGCAGCGCGGCTGCAGGCGCCGACGGCGGCGCCTCCTGGCCGATCGAGACGTGCGTCGGGCCGCGGTAGTCGTAGCCCGGAAGCGGCTCGTAGCCGCCCGAGCGGAGGCGGACGATCATCTCCTCCAGCTCGCGGATGGCGAGCATGTCGTCGAGCAGGTCGAGCGCCTCGACGGCCGGTGATGCCGCCGGCGGCGATCTCCGTGGCGAGGTCGCCCGCGTAGGCGAAGCCCGTGATGGTCCCGGCGGACTCGTCGAACGGCGTGCCGTGTCCGGTCGGTGGTCGCTCCGAAATGCGGCGGCCGTGGTCATGGAGTCCTCCGATTCGGCGCCGTGCGCTCGCCGTGGCGAGGCGAGCCGGCGCTCATGCCTTGATCACCTTGACGCCCCGACGCTCGAGGCTGCGCACGACGCGCTCGTCGATCCCGGTGTCGGTGACGAGGACGTCGATCGCCTCGAGGCGACCGGCGCTCGACGAACGAGCGCGTGCCGACCTTCCGGCTGTCCGCCAGCAGGACGACCTCGCGCGCCCGGCCCAGGACCAGCTCCTTCGTGTAGGCCTCTGCCGGGTCCGTCGTCGTGAGGCCCTCCTCGAGCGAGAACGCGAACGTGCCCGATGAAGGCGCGATCGACGTGGAGCGCGTCGAGGAGGAGGTGGGTCAGCGGCCCCACGAGCGCCTGGCTCGTGGCGCGGAACTCCCCGCCGATGACGATCAGTCGCGGGCCGCGGCCGGCGAGCTCCGTCGCGGCGGGCAGGCTGTTCGTCACCACCGTCAGGCGGTCCCAGCCGCGGAGCAGCCGGCGCGGCCTCGAGGACCGTGCTGCCGCTGTCGAGGTAGACGGTGTCGTCCGGCGAGAGCAGCTCGACGGCGCGGGCAGCGATCCGGGCCTTCTCCGCGGCAGCCTCGACGGCCTTGACGTCGAAATGGAGCTCGCTCGGCCGCTCGTCGAGGGCGACGGCGCCGCCATGGACGCGGCGCAGGCGGCCTTCCATGGCGAGGGCGTCGAGGTCCCGGCGGACCGTTGCCTGGGAGACGCCGAGCGACGCGCTCAGCTCCTCGAGGCGCGCGGCGCGCCGCGATTCGACGATCGAGCGGATCCGCTGGCGGCGCTGCGGGGCGAGATCGCGCGCCGAAGCGGCCGCGTCGTCGCTCATAACCTTCCACGTCATTACACGATTCTTGCATCATCTTGCGAAGAGTGTCAAGTTCCGCCGCGCCCGATCGGACCCGCCCGGCGGGCAGAACGCTGGCGACCGGCGCGCACGGCGCGCGGCCGGGTTGCCGAGGACACAGGGACGACGGGGGAGCGCGTTCGTGAGCCCGGGACTCCGTGGGGGACGAGCTGCCGCTAGCCACTGCCGCCGATGCGCCCGCCGGCCGAGCCGGGAGGCCGGGATCCGGGAGCACGACGCCAGATGGGCCCCAGTCCCAGGGGCATGGACTGCTTGACCGACGCGATACACTGCCCGAAGCGGTAATGATACCGGCAATGATTTCGCCGCCGATCGGATGCGGACTCCGAGCGGACTCGAGGAGGTAGACCTATCGAGCAGCTGAGTCTGTGGTCGGCCAGACCGGCCCGCCTGCAGGTCCCCTCACTCCCGTTCGAAAGGCGGCACGTTCCATTGATCAGACTCGCAAGAGCCGCTCTCTCCGCGCTGGTCGTCGGCGCGCTCGTCGCCGGATGCTCCTCCCAGGCTTCGAGCGCGCCGACCTCCGCTGCGCCGCCATCGGCTGCGCCCGCATCGGCGGCGCCCGCATCGGCAGCACCCTCGGTGGCGGCATCCTCGGCAAGCCCGAGCGTCGCGCCGAGCAAGTCGAATGTCACCATCGAGGTCCTGGCCAGTCAGGACTGGATCAAGTCGTCCGAGCAGGTCCTCGCCGGGAGGTTCGAAGAGCAGACCGGCATCCACGTCGACTTCCAGATCATTCCGTCGGCACAGTACTTCGACGTCCTCAAGACCAAGCTCAATTCCGGGCAGGGCATCGACCTCTTCCTCGGCCAGGCCGGGAAGTCCGACATGAAGCTCCAGTACGACGCGGCCAACAACGCGGTCGACCTCACCGGCGAGTCCTGGGTCAGCCGGCTGGATCCCGTTGTCGCGGACCAGTCGTCCCTCGACGGCAAGCTCTACGGTGCCGAGGTGTGGGACGTCGTCGCGGCCAACTACTGGGTCATGGTCTACAACAAGGACCTCTTCGCGAAGTACAGCATCAGCGTCCCCAAGACGTTCGATGACTTCGAGAAGGTGTGCGAGACCCTCAAGCAGAACGGGATCACCCCCGTCTACGAGCCTGTCTCGGATGGCTGGCACCACGTGCTCTGGTTCCCCGAGGTCGGCGCTCAGATCGAGGCGCTGGAGCCCGGCCTGAACGACAAGCTCAACGCGAACCAGGCCAAGTTCACCGGCGACGCGACCATGGAGAAGGCCCTCACCCAGGTCAACGACCTCTACCAGAAGGGCTATTTCGGCAAGGACGCGCTGTCCGCGAAGGAAGCCGACACGTCCAAGGCGATGGCGAGCGGCACCTTCGGGATGACCCTATCCGAGCTGTCCCGTGGCCCCCAGATCGCTGCTGCCTACCCGAACCTCAGTGCCACCAGCTTCGGCTACTTCCCGATCCCGATCCTCGACAACCAGCTGCAGCCGACCCACCCGGCCGGCCCGACATGGATGATCTCCAGCAAGAGCCAGCACGTCACCGAGGCAAAGCAGTGGCTCGATTTCATGATGCAGCCGGACAACCTGCAGTGGCTGATCAACAACACGCCTGACTTCGAGACGCTCCCGTTCACGGGCGTCACGGCGAAGTGGGACGCCAGCCAGGGCGACTACTTCAACACCTACGCGCAGGCGAAGACCCTCGTCATGCAGGACGCGGTCAACTACGTCAATCCCCAGTGGATGGACATGGGCAAGTGGCTCGTCGACATGTTCACCGGTCAGAAGTCGGCCGCGGACATGCTGAAGAACATCGACACGGGACGGGCAACACTGGCGAAGGCGGCCAGCGACCCGGCCTGGGCCCACTGACCCCAGTTCACGGCTGCGAGGTCCGGGGGCGAGCCACATGACTCGCTCCCCAACCTCAACCGTGAACATCCCGCTCAGCGATCATGGGGCGCGCGAGACCGGGTCAGGCGCGGCCGAAGAGGTCCGATCGGCCCGCTCTGGCGCCGACGCTCCATGACCCGGACGATCTGACCTCTCGAACGAGCCGACCTTGAAGAACGCCTATCCCACGTGGTTCGCCGGTCTCGCGCTCCTCCTCACCGGCCTCTTCGTCCTCCTGCCGAGCGTGCTCGGCTTCGGGTTCGCATTCACCGACTGGAGCGCCTACTCGAAGGAGCTCCACTGGGTGGGCCTCGACAACTTCGGCGCGATCTTCGACCCGAGCAACGACTACGTCGCCGCGATCGAGCACACGGTCCTGTTCACGATCGCGACGACCATCCTCAAGACCGCCATCGCGCTGGGGCTCGCGATCCTCCTCACGTCCGGCATCCGGCGGCTCGCCTACCTGCACCGCGGGCTCATCTATCTGCCGGCGGTGCTGCCCGTCCTGGTGGTCGGCATCGTGTTCAAGTCGATCCTGGATCCTTCCACCGGCCTCCTCAACTCGTCGCTCCGGCTCGTCGGGCTCGGCGGGCTTGCCCAGCACTGGCTCACCGACGTCGCGCTGACGATCTGGGCCGTCATCGGCGTCGACACGTGGCGGGGTGTCGGCTACATCATGGTCATCCTGATCGCAGGTGTGCTGGCGATCCCGCGCGTGTACTACGAGGCAGCCTCGATCGACGGCGCCTCGGGACGGCAGGCCTTCCGGCACATCACCCTTCCCCTCCTCATGCCCGTCCTGGCGGTCACGACCGTGTTGAACCTCCTGTACGGGCTGCGGGTGTTCGACATGGTCTTCGTCCTCACCAACGGCCAGTACGGGACCTCGACCGTCTACACGATCGTGTTCGACAACTTCTCGCGCGGCCTGTACGGCGTGGCGACGGCGCTGTCGACGTTGTTCTTCGTCGGGATGGTCGTCCTCAGCTACTTCGTGATCCGAGTCATGCAGCGGCCGGATGTGGCCTGACGTGCATCCGATCCGGGCCCTTCGCACGGGCATCCTCAACCTGACCGCCGGCGGGACGAGCCTGATCGCCCTCGTGCCCATCTACCTCGTCTTCGTCAACGCCCTCAAGACGCAGCCGGAAGCCAGCTCGATGGGCGTCGAGCTGCCGGCGATCCCCCAGTGGGCCAACTTCGGCACCGTGATCGACCAGGGCAAGCTGGTGACCGCCTTCGCCAACAGCCTGCTCTACTCGCTGGGCGGCACCGGGCTCGCTGTCATGGCCTCGGCGCTGGCCGCCTACGTGCTGGCGCGCCGGCGAACCCGCCGCCACCAGGTCATCTACCTGCTGCTGATCATGGGCATCGCGATCCCCACCAACTTCGTCACGCTCACGAAGGTCCTGCAGGTCACGCACCTGATCGACTCGCAGCTCGGGATGATCCTGCTGTACGCGGCGATGCAGATCCCGTTCAGCGTCTTCCTGATCTATGCGTTCGTCGACACGTTGCCGAGGGAGCTCGACGAGGCGGCCTTCATCGACGGCTGCTCGCCGATGCGGACCTTCGTCGCGATCGTCCTCCCGATCCTGACGCCGGTGCTCGTGACGAGCGGGATCCTCAGCCTCCTCAACATCTGGAACGAGTTCCTGATGCCGCTGTACTTCCTGAACAGCACGAGCCGCTGGCCCATGACCCTCGCGGTCTACAACTTCTTCGGCCAGTTCCAGTCGGACTGGAGCCTTGTCTCAGCGGACATCGTGCTGACGATCCTGCCCGTGATCCTCATCTACATCGTCGCGCAACGCTGGATCCTGTCCGGCGTGTCCGCCGGCGCCGTGAAGGGGTAGGGGCGTGTCTCCGTCCGCACGCGCCGCCCGAATCGCCAGTCCACGGACGCGGATGCGCCGCCGATGAAGATCCTGTCCCACGAGGTGGGGCCCGACGGGCTCACGATCCGCACCGATGGGGGGCTGCTCGCTCTCACACCGCGGACCAGCCGGACCGTGCGCGTTCGGTTCACGCTCGCTGCCGCCTTCAGCGAGAAGCCGAGCCTGACCGTGGTTCGCTCCCCTGCCGGCACGCCGGCGGTGCCCTTCGCCGTCGCCGTGAGCCGGGACAGCATCACGCTGTCGACCGACGACTTCACGATCGAGGTGGCTCGCGAGACGGCCGCGCTCACCTATCGGACGATCGAGGGGACCGTGCTGACCCGGGAGCCGGCTCGCGGCGGCAAGACGCTGACGCCGATCCAGGTCCTCCGGTCGGAGTTCGACGGAACCACGCCGCACGAGAGCCGCGAGAACGTGGACGGCGTGCGGATCGATGTGGACGGCATCCGACAGGTCGTGGATCGCACGGCCTTCCACACGAAGCTCGAGTTCTGTTGGGCAGACGGCGAAGCCCTGTACGGGCTGGGCTCACACGAGGAGGGCATGTTCAACCTCCGCGGCCAGCACCAGTACCTGTACCAGCAGAACCTCAAGGCCGTCGTGCCGGTGCTCGTCTCGACCCGCGGCTACGGCGTCTTCGTGGACTGCACCTCACTCATGACGTTCCACGACGACAGCTTCGGCTCATATCTCTGGGCCGACGTCGACGAGGAGCTCGACTACTACGTTGTCGTGGGTCCCGAGTTCGACGAGATCGTGACGGAACTGCGCCGGCTCACCGGGCGGGCATCGATGCTGCCGAAGTGGGCGTTCGGGTACATCCAGTCGAAGGAGCGCTACGCGACGCAGACCGAACTGCTCGACGTGGCCCGCGAGTACCGGGCACGCCGGCTGCCCCTCGACTGCATCGTGCTCGACTGGAAGTCCTGGGTCGGTGACCTGTGGGGCCAGAAGTCGCTCGACCCGGGGCGGTTCCCGGACCCGGACCGCATGACCGAGGAGCTGCACGCGCTGGGCGTCCGGCTGATGGTCTCGATCTGGCCGATCATGCGGCCGGGTGGTGACGACTGGCAGGAGCTCGCCGACGGCGGTCATCTCCTCGGCAACCAGGCCACCTACGACGCCTTCAGCAGCGACGCCCGCGACGCCTACTGGCGCCAGGCGAACCGCGGGCTGTTCTCCCACGGGATCGATGCGTGGTGGTCGGACTGCACCGAGCCGTTCGAGGCCGACTGGGTCGGGGCAGTGAAGCCGGAGCCCGAGGAGCGCATGCGCATCAACACGGAAGAGGCGAAGCGGTACCTCGATCCCGAGGTCATCAATGCGTACTCGCTCGTCCACTCCGAAGGGATCTACCGCGGGCAGCGCGCGACCTCGTCCTCCAAGCGCGTCCTCAACCTGACACGTTCCGCGTTCCCGGGACAGCAGCGATACGGGGCGGTGACGTGGTCCGGTGACGTGTCGGCCACGTGGGACACGCTGCGGCGGCAGATCGCGGATGGCCTCAACTTCTGTGTCACCGGCATGCCGTACTGGACGACCGATGTCGGGGCGTTCTTCGTCACCCGGCGCCCGGAGCTCTGGTTCTGGGCGGGCGACTACGATGGGGGCGTCGATGATCTCGGCTACCGCGAGCTCTATGCCCGCTGGTTCCAGTACGCCGCCTGGCTGCCGATGCTCCGCTCGCATGGGACCGATATCGCCCGCGAAGTCTGGCGGTTCGGTGAGCCGGGCGATGCATCGTACGAGGCGATCGCGGCCGCGCTCCGCCTGCGGTACCGGCTCCTGCCGTACCTCTACGCGCTCGCCGGCTGGACCACCCAGCACGCCTACACCATGCTGCGGTCCCTGCCCTTCGACTTCCGCGACGATCCCGCGCGTATTCGACCTGGCCGACCAGTTCATGTGCGGACCGGCGTTCCTGGTGTGTCCGGTCCACGCGCCGATGGCGTATGGCCCCGGGTCAGCGCCGCTCGCCCACCGGCCGCGCACGCGGTCCGTCTACCTGCCGGCGGGATCCGACTGGTACGACCTCTGGACCGACCGACGACTTCGTGGCGGACAGGACATCCAGGCTGAGGCTCCGCCCGAGCGGATCCCGGTCTTCGTCAGGGCCGGATCGATCGTGCCGATGGGACCGGTCCGCCAGCACGCCAACGATCTGCCGCACGAGCCGGTGGAGCTGCACGTCTACCCCGGCCGCGACGCCGCGTTCAGCCTCTACGAGGACGAGGGCGACGGGTACGGGTACGAGGACGGCGCCTTCTCCTCGATCGACGTCTCATGGGACGACGCCGCGCGGTCCCTCACGATCGGCGAGCGCAGCGGCGGGTTCCCCGGGATGCAGGTCGAGCGCGAGTTCGTCGTCGCGTTCCATGCCGGCTTCGACGACGCGGAGAGCGATGGCCAGCCGAGAGGGCGCACCGACACGCTGCGGCTTCGCTACGCTGGCCGATGGGTGGCCGTGCACTGGGACGACCCCCTGACCCCGGCCCCCGGGATCATCGCCGAACCTGTCCGTCGCTGAGAAGGGAGCGTCCCGAAGTGGCCACGCGGTCGAAGGTGCCGTCGACGACGATCGTCGACATCGCCGCGGCCAGCGGGGTCTCCGTCGCGACGGTCTCGCGGATCCTCAACAACAAGCCGGACGTCGCCGAGGAGACACGTGAGCGGGTCCTGCGCGTCATGGACGAGATCGGGTTCGCGCCCCAGAGCGCCTGGCGGCAGATCCGCTCCGGCCGGACGGGCTTGATCGCGATGCACGTGCCGCAGGAGTTCAACCCGCCCGCGCACCGCCTGATCATGGCGGCCGCCCTTGGCGTGGAGGACGCGGGCTACTCGATCAACATCATCACGCGCACCCTGACGGACGTCGAGCTCCTCGGCATCTTCCGGGGCCGCCAGGCGGACGGCGCCATCCTGCTCGAGATCCTGACCGACGACCGTCGGGCGGCGCTCCTGCGAGAGCACGGCTATCCGTTCGTGATGATCGGGCATCGTGCCGACAACGCCGGCCTGAGCTTCGTGGACGTCGACATCGCCTACGGGATCGACCTCGCGATGGAGCATCTGATCGGGTTGGGCCACGACCGGATCGCGTTCCTGTCCGTCGATCCAGTCGTCCGGCAGAAGACGTACGGCTTCGCGACATGGGCGCTGCAGGCCTACGAGCGGGCCTGCGACCGAAACGGGCTGCCCGTGCTCGCGCGCGTCGGGGGGCCGACCACCGACGAGCTGTCGGTCGCCGGTGGGCGGCTGCTCGATGAACACCCCGATACCACGGCGATCGTGGCTGCGCAGGAGCAATCGGTGATCGGCGCCCTCAGGGCAGCACACCTTCGGGGCATGCGCGTTCCTGACGTGCTGTCAGTGGTCGGCATGGTCAGCGAGCCGATGGCGGAGATCGCAACGCCGGCTCTGACCACGATCGACTTCCCGGCCGACGAGATGGGAGACGTCGCCGCAACGATCCTCCTCGGCAGGGTCGTCGGTGGCCGCACTGCACCCGAACAGGTCCTGGTTCAGCCGACCCTGACGGTTCGCGACAGCACGGCGAAGCCGCGCCACTGATCGCGCGACACTCCAGGCCCGGGGCAGGAGGCCTTCGGGGCGACGTTCGAGGCCGAGGTCTTCGATCGCCGTTCCTTGCCGACCTCGTCGCGGCCGAGGCCGCCGAGCGCGTTCCATCGCGTGCTGCGGTTCCAGCTCTCCTCGCCGAGCAGCTCGCCGCATGCGTCTCTTTGTCCCGAGGAATCTCAGTCAGCCGGAGGTCACCATCACGGGGCCTGCCAGCCGCTCGGCGGTCGGCCGGACGAGCGGTCGAGCCGCCGATCGCCGGGCAGCAGCGCCTTCGCGATGGCGGCTGCCATCCCACGCCGAGCGGCCTCCACGATCGACATCCCGCCGACGAGCGCTGTGGCGCCGCCCGCCTCGGGCTCGACGAAGAGCGCGAGGTCGGCCTCACGACAGGCGCACGCGACCTCGGCGAGGCGTGGCTCCCGCTCGGCACCGTTCGCCGCGTCGAGTGTGTCCGACCGCGTCCATCAGGTCTGGCAGGGGCCCGGCTCGCCGGTGCGGCGCGGACACCGGCAGGTCGAGCCCAGGCAATGGCGCCGGCCCGGGCCCGCGGGGCTCGTGGGCGCCGTGCGGTCCCTCAGGCGGGCGGGCGCCCGGCCGTCCCGTGCGGGCGACGCGGAGTCTTCGGCGTGCGCGACCGCTCCTCGTCGAGGCGGAGGTCATCCTCGGCCTCGCGGCCGCGCCTCACCTGGGCGTCGAGGACCTGCTTGAACTGCTTGGCGAGCCCCGTGCGCATCCCTTCGCGTTCGATCGCACGGAGATCGTGGTCGCGCCGACGGTCGCGGGCGACCTCCGCTGGCGGAAGCTCGATGTCGTCGTCGGGTTCGAGGTCTCGCGCCTTCACACGCGGAGGTTGCCGCTCCGGGACGCCCCCCGTCAAGCCCGCGAAATCGACGGCGTGACGTGCCCGCGGATCATCGCGCCGAAGCCGGCCGGAGCGCGAGCTCGTGGTTCAGGTACGCGGCCTCCAGGCTCACCTCGCGGACCAGGCGGGAGAGGAGGAGCGGCGGCAGCGCGGGCACGTCGGACGGATCCTCCAGCTCGACTTCGAGGAGGACCAGGCCGGCCGGCACTTCGAAGACATCCAGCTCCATCACGTGGCCGCCGAACGGGAACACGTGGCGCACCTTGCGGATCGCGCGACGCGCCGGATCGCCCTCGGCGAGGGAACGGTCGTAGGCAGCGGCATCGAGCTCCTCCTCGAGCTCCTCGCGGACGATCCCCGCGATCTCGCGCTTCCGGGTGGCGATGTAGCGGGTCCTCCCCGCGGCCTCGACCTTCCGGACGCGCCGCACCCACCCGTCCTCCGAACGCAGGTAGATCTGCTCGATCCTGTTGGGCTGCGCCCCGAGCTCCGCCAGCTCGACGTCGGACGGGGCGCTCGAGAGCAGGTACTTCCGCTCGATCTCCTGGCCGGCCGGCATCGGTGGTGCTGCCCCTCCCCTACACTCCAAGGCATGGACCGCCGGGCCGCACTCGTCCTGCTTGATCGTCCTCGGGACCGGCGTCTTCCTTGCCGGCCTGGAGCTGATGATCACGGCGGTCGCGCTTCCGGCGATCGTCGCAGATCTTGGCGCCTGGACGGAGCTTCGTCACGCGAGCTGGATCATCAACGCGTACCTGCTCGTGTACGTCGGGACGATGCCGCTGGCCGGGCGCCTGGCGGACCAGTGGGGCGTGCGACGGCTCTTCCTGGGCGCCCTCGTCCTCTTCTCCCTCGGCTCGCTGCTTGCGGGAAGCGCCGCGACGATGGACGGCCTGATCGCGGGCCGGGTGGTCCAGGCGCTCGGTGGCGGCGCGCTCGTGCCTGTCGCCACGGCGGCGGCCTCGCACCTCTACGACGGTCACGCGCGTCCGCGGGCGCTGGGGATCATCGGCGCGCTCACGTTCCTCGGCATGGCGGCCGGCCCGTTCCTCGGCGCGGCGATCCTGGGCGCGTTTCGACCCGAGGTGGCGCTGGAGCGGCTCGGGATCCTCGGCGGCCCGATCACGGGCGTGGTCGCCCCGGCCTGGCGCTGGGTCTTCTACGTCAACGTCCCGATCGGGATCGCCGCGCTGGCCCTCGCCTGGGCGGCCACGGCCGGATGGGACACGCCGCGGACGCGCGCCAGGCTGGACGTGGCGGGCGCGGCGCTCTTCACGCTCGCCATCGGCGCGATCCTCCTGGGCATCACGCTCCTCGGCGAGTCCGGCGGCGCGGGTGAGGCGCTGGGGCTCGACCCGGCGATCCTCTCGATTGGCCTGATCGCGCTCGGCGTCGCTGCGGGGATCACGGCTGTGGCCCGCGGGCTCCGCCGTCCCGACCCGTTCCTGGATCCGCGTCTCTTCCGTGACCGCGTCTTCAGCTCCGCCGCGCTCGTCTCGCTGCTGACCGGCTACGGGTTCGCGACCGCGATCGTCGGCGCGGCTGTCTTCGTCGACCGGGTGCTGTACGGCGGGCCGGACCAGCAGCGCGTCGCCCTCGGTGCGCTCGCCGGCGCCACGGCGGTCGGGGCCCTCGCCTCGGGCTGGCTGGTCCGCCACGTCTCCCTGCGCGTGGTTTCGGTTGTTGGCCTCGCCGCGTCCATCGGAGGCCTGGCGTGGATGGGGACGTGGACGGCCGATGTCCACCTCGCAACGGTCGCGGCCGGCGGCGGGCTCTTCGGGCTCGGCTTCGGCCTCACCGTGACGCCGCGCTCGACCGCGGCCGTCGAAGCCGTGGGCCGCCAGCGCTACGGCGCCGCGAGCGCGACCGTGACGGTGGCCCGGATGATCGGGATGGCGGTCGGGCTCGCCGTGCTGACCGCGTACGGTTCGACGGCGATCAGCCGGTTCTCGTCCGAGGTCTATGCGTCGCCTGACGCCTACCGCTCGATCGTCCCGGCGGCGCTCGCCGCCCGCCCGCTGCGCGACCCCCTGGTCGTGGACGCGCTGGAAGCGTGGGCAGCCCGCAAGGCGGCCGGGACGATGGTCGTGCTCTTCCTCGTCGCGGCAGGCGTGACCGCCGTCGCCGTCCCCGCGGCGCTCGCGCTGGGCGAGCGGCCGCGTATGCTCACCGAAGGGGCGGGCGCGGGTGCGACCGCCGGGGCGGGAGGAGGCGGGAATGGCGGCGATGGAGCCGACGAAGCCGGTACGCCCGGCGGAGACGACGCCGACCCGCGGGATCGCGGACCCGTCACCGTCGCCTGACGGACGCTCCGCGGAGACCGCCGCCGGGCTCCGGATCGAGCACCTCGGTGACGATGGTTCGCGGACGCTTACGGGGCTCGATGCGCTCCGGCACGTGGTCGGGGAGTCGTCGTCCCGTCACTGGGTGGACATGGTCGACCCGTCGCCCTCGCTCACGGCGGCGGTCGCCGCCGAGCTCGGGCTCCATCCGCTGGTCGCCGAGGACATCGAGGAGCGCAACCAGCGTCCCAAGCTGGAGCTGACAGGCGAGCACATCCATCTCGTCGCCTTCGCGATCGGCTACGACACGGACGTCCGGACCGAGGAGATCGACTTCGTCCTCGGACGGACGTTCCTGCTGACGGTCCACACGCGGGCATGGGACCCGTGGACCGCGGAGCACCTGCGCGAGGGCGCCGGCCCGCTGCTCGAGCGCGGCCCCGACTACCTCCTGTGGGCGCTCCTGGACGCGCTCGTCGACGCCTACTTCCCGGTCTTCGACCGGCTGGAGGACGAGATCGACGACCTGGAGGACCGGATCGTCGACGAGCCGGGACGGGCGACGCTGGAGCGGCTCTTCGGGCTCAAGCGGTCGCTCGTCGAGATCCGCCACGTCATGGCGCCCCAGCGGGAGATCTTCAACCAGCTGACGAACCGGACCCTGCCCCTCATCGGGCCCGACAACATCATCTACTTCCGGGATGTCTACGACCACGCCGTCCACCTCGCGGAGGAGTACGACTCCTACCGCGAGCTGGTCTCGGGCGCCCTCGACGTGTACCTCTCGACCGTGAACAACAACCTCTCGCTGATCATGAAGCGGCTGACCGGGATCACGGTGGTCTTCGCCGGGCTCGGGGCATTCGCCGGGATCTTCGGGATGAGCGAGGCGGGCGCCGCCTTCGCGCGAACCGAGGCGGTCGGCTTCTGGCTCGTGACCGGCGCGATCGTCGCGCTCTCCCTCACGATCTTCGCCATCCTGCGGCGAGTCGACTGGATCTGACCCCGCGGGTTCGAGCCAGCCTGATCGCGGCTACTGGCAGACGACGGGCCGGGGTGTGGGGTTGGCCGCGGCGTGGTCAGCCGGGCCCGAGCTGAGCGGGTCGGCCACGACGACCAGCACGAGGCCGGTGTAGCCGGGAACGCCCTTCCTGGGACCCTCCGATGTCTGGAGCGCGAGCTGCTCCTGGGGCTGGCTGTAGAGCTCCGACTGGTGGCGCAGGACGTGCGTGATCTCGTAGAGGAAGACCCGGTCGTCGCTCGTGTACACCTGCACCAGCATGCCCAGCATCGCGCTGCCGTTGTCGATCCGCGACTGGAGGAGCAGCGGCAGGAACATCCCGTCACGGGCGTGGGCGAAGATGTACGTGGTCCCCTTCGCGCCCGGCTGGCTCAGCGACGGGATGTACTCCGCGACGTTGCAGTACGGGAAGGCGTTGGGATCGCTGGGCGGGGGCACGACCGGCAGGTCGATCCGCAGGGCGGGCACCACGACGCGCGTGGCGACCCGCGCCGGGACCGGGCTCGCGGAAGCCGACGCCGACGGCTCCGGCGTGGGGAACGGGATCAGGGTGGGGGCCGCGCTCGGCGCGGCCGACACGAGCGGCGTTGGGCTCGCCGTGACTCCCTGCGGCTGGGTCCCGTAGGTCAGCAGGCCCGCCCCGACGAGGCTGACGCCCGCCGCCGTGAGTGCGGCCGGGAGGAGGCGGCCACGTGCCCAGTGCAGGATCGGATGCATTCGAGTGGTCATGCTACCAGCGGGCTCGGCCGTCCCGTCCGACGCCGTCCCGTCCGACGCCGTTCCGTCCGACGCCGTTCCGTCCGAGGCGGGCGGCGGCGGGGCCTACGCGGTACCCTCGTCGGCGATGCGCACGCTGGTCGCCGTCCTGGTCGGGCTCGCCATCGGGATCGGCGCCGCGGCCGGCCTCGGGGCCGCGCTCGTCGCCCTCACGCCCGTGCCGGCTGTTCGCGTGTCTCCCTCTCCTGCTCCCGCGCTGCCGTCGGTATCTCCAGCCGCATCGGCCGCGGCCGGCGCAGGAACCGGGCCAGCCGGCGCGACTGCGTCCCCGCTCGCGAGTGGCGCCCCGCCGGCGGCCGGGTCTTCGCCGGCGGCCGGGACCTCGCCGGCGGCCGCCGTTCCCGAGACCACCTCGCCCTTCCCGCTCGTCGGCCGGGCCGCCCCGCCCCTCAGCGTGCCGCAGGTCGGGGGCGGCATCATCGACCTGGCCGCGCTCCGTGGGAAGCCCATCTGGGTGGTCTTCACGGGCACCTACTGCCCGCCCTGCCGCGACGAGTACGCGCTGATGAACGGATTCGCGACGCGCTACGCGGACACGGGCCTGGTCGTGCTCGCCATCCACGTGCGCGAGGGCGAGGAGACGGTCGCACCATTCGTCTCGTCGCTCAACATCGCCTTCCCGGTCGGCCTGGACCCGGACGGATCGCGGGCCAGGACCTGGGACGCCGCCGCGCTTCCCGTCCACTACTTCGTCGACGCACAGGGGATCGTGCGCGACGCGGCGCTCGGCGGCCAGGGTGCGGCGGTCATGGTGCGGGGGCTCAAGGCGATCCTTCCCGGGGTGACGGTCACCCCGTGACGCCGGTCGCTGCGTCCGCGGGCCGCGGCCGCGCGGCGGGCGGTCCAGCGCCTGATGGCCGCATCACAGGCGACCCGGGCCACCCGGATGCGAGCGCCGTCCGGTCGGCGGTGGCGGCCATCCCGGGGCTCGCCGGCACGCCCGGCGGGCTGCTCGTCGTGTGTGACTTCGATGGGACGCTGGCGCCGATCTCGCCGGACCCGAACGCGCCGATGATCCTGCCCGCTGCCCGGCGGGCGCTGCGGCGGCTCGCCCGGATCGCGCGGCGTCGCCCGGAACGGCTGGCGCTTGCCATCCTCTCGGGCCGCGCGGCGCTGGACCTTGCCGGGCGGGTTCGGGTGGGCGGGGTGACGTACCTCGGGGATCATGGCAGCCAGGGCGGCGATCTCCCGGCGGGTGTCGCAGCGGAGCGGCTGCTGGTCGTCCACGACCCGCGCCTCGCGGACCACCACGTCGTCGCACGACGCCTCGCCGCCGACGTCGGGCGCCTGCTCGGCGATGCCGCGTGGCTGTACGTGGAGCCGAAGGGGTCCTCGGTCGCGTTCCACTTCCGGGCCGCCGACGACCTCGTCGCCGCCCGGGCCCGGATCCTCGCCGCGATCGCCGAGGCGGACGCCGCGCTTCCCCCGGCGCTTCGCGGGCCGCGATTCCGGCATCTCGAGGGGCGGCGGATCGTGGAGCTGCGGCCCGAGGGCGCCGGGGCGAAGGGCGCGGCGGTCGCGCGGCTGCTGGAGCGCCACGCGTCGACAGCGATGCTCGTCATCGGCGACGACCGCACCGACGCCGAGGCGTTCAGATTCGTGACGGGCGAGCGACGGGCCGGTCGGCTGTCGGCGAGCCTCCTGCTCGGCGTCCACGGCGCCCGCGAGACGCCCCCCGAGCTGGTCGCGGCGGCGGACCTCGTCCTCCCGGAGCCGGCCGCGTCGGCCGTGGTGCTGCGAGCGCTGGCGCGCGTGCTCGAGGCCGAGGAGCGGTCCGCCTTCGAAGGCTGAGCCGCCCGATCGCTGCGGGCGGATCGGCGGCCCGGGTGCGCCAGGCGACGCTCCGCGAGCGCGCGACGTTCGGCGTCGACGGGCGGAGCTGCTCCGCGAGACACCCCGACCCGCGGCCGTCTGCCGGATGGGCCGTCGCTCAGTGGATGGCGACGCCGATCGCCTGCGCGGCCGAGGCGACGCTCGCGAGGAAGAGCCCCGGGAAGAGCCCGAGGATCACCGTCATGACCGCCGTGATTGCCAGCCCCAGGCGGAGGAGCGCGCCGTGTCCGACCGGGGTCGGCTCGCCCGTCGGGTCGCGCATGTACATGTAGACGACCACGCGCAGGTAGTAGAAGGCCGCGGCCGCCGCGTTCAGGACCGCGATCACGGCCAGGACCGTCAGCCATCCGCCCGCCTGGACGGCGGCCAGGATCACGTACGCCTTGGCGAAGAAGCCGGCAGTCGGCGGGATCCCGGTCAGCGAGAGCAGGAACAGGACCATCAGGATCCCGAGCGCCGGCTCGCGCCGGCCGAGGCCGGCGAACGTCTCGAGCCGGCTGCTCACGCCCGGGCGCTTCTGGAGCGCGGCGATCACCGCGAACGCCCCGAGGTTCATGAACGCGTAGGCGGCCCCGTAGAAGAGCAGCCCCTCGAGGCCCTGCATGACGCCGGCCGCGTAGGCCGCCAGTCCCACCAGCATGTAGCCGGTGTGGGCGATCGACGAGTAGGCGAGCATCCGCTTGACGTTGTCCTGGGTCAGGGCGACGAGGTTGCCGAGCGTCATCGTCAGCGCCGCAAGGACGAAGATCACGATCAGCCACTCCTGGCGGAGCGGCAGGAGCGCCTCGGCGAAGACCCGCAGGACGACGGCGAACGCCCCCACCTTCGGGCCCACGGACAGGTAGCCGGTGACCGGCGTGGGCGAGCCCTGGTACGCGTCCGGCGTCCAGTAGTGGAACGGGACGGCCGCCATCTTGAACGCGACGCCGGTGGTCAGGAAGGCGAGCCCCATCGCGAGGCCGGGCGAGAGCGTCGCCTGGCCGGCGACGACCTCGCCGACGCGCGCCGCCACGTCCGCGATCCGGGTGGACCCGGTCAGGCCCCAGACGTAGGCGAGGCCGAACAGGAAGATCGCGCTCGAGAACGAGCCGAGCAGGAAGTACTTGACGGCGCCCTCGGTCGAGAGCGCATCGCGCTTGTGGTAGCCCGCGAGCAGGTAGCCCGGGATCACCATGAGCTCGAGGCCCAGGAAGAGGACCAGCAGGTCCGCCGAGGCGGCCACGAGCATCGCGCCGCCCAGGGCGAAGATGATGATCGCCGCGAACTCCGCGATCGGCAGGCCGCGCGGCTCGAGGTAGTCGGGCGCGAAGAGGCAGGAGATCGCGACGATCGCCACGAAGACGACGTCGAGGAACGTCGTCAGGTCGTCCACCTTGTACATCCCGCCGAACGCGGTGCCGGGTGACTGGCCGGTCCAGAGGACCAGGCCGCCGACGACCACCAGGCCCGCCAGCGCGACGCCGAGGGCGAGGTGGCGGTTTCCCGGCCTCGCGATGTCGGCGAGGATCACGAGCGCCGCGACGATCACGGCCGCGGCGAACGGGGCGATGACGGTGAGGTCCGACAAGGGTCATGGGACGGGCAGCTCCGTCACCGGCCGATCGACATCGCGACCGCCGGGTCGACCGCCGCCAGGACGGCCTTCACCGGGCCCGCGACGAGGTCGAGGATGAGGGCCGGGTAGAGGCCCAGGACCACCGTCAGGGCGCCCAGCGGCGCCAGCGTCAGGATCTCCACGGGCCGCATGTCGGTCAGGTGATGGCCGAGCCCCGCGAGGAACTCCGAGACCGGCCCGAAGCACATCCGCTGGATCATCCAGAGCAGGTAGCCCGCCGCGAGGATCATCACGAACGTGATCGCGACGGCCACCCACGGGTTGTAGGCGAACGCGCCCTGGAAGACAAGGAACTCCCCGACGAACCCGGCGAGGCCGGGCAGCCCCACCGACGCGAAGACGAAGAATCCGAAGGCGGCCGAGTAGACGGGGGTGACCGCGCCGAGGCCACCCATCTTCGCCAGCGTCCGGTCGTGGGTCCGCTCGTAGATCACGCCGACGAGGAGGAAGAGCGCGCCGGTGATCAGCCCGTGGTTGACCATCTGGAGGATCGCGCCCTGGAGTCCCTGCTGCTGGAAGATGAAGATCCCCAGCGTCACGAAGCCCATGTGGCTGACGGAGCTGTAGGCGATCAGCTTCTTGAGGTCCGGCTGGACCAGCGCGACGACCGCCCCGTAGAGGATCGCGATCACCGAGAGCGCGATCAGGAGCGGCGCGAAGACGTGCGCGCCGTGGGGGAACAGCGGGATGGCGAACCGGATGAAGCCGTAGGCGCCAAGCTTGAGCAGGACCCCGGCCAGGATCACCGAGCCGGCGGTCGGCGCCTCCACGTGGGCGTCGGGGAGCCAGGTGTGGAAGGGGAACATCGGCACCTTGATCGCGAAGGCGAGCGCGAACGCGGCGAACGCGAAGACCTGGAAGGTGCCGTCGAAGCCGGCGCCGGCGAGCTTCTCCAGGTCGAACGCGCCGATCCACGAGCCGGTGGCCGCCCGGAACGTGTACGCGGTGGCCAGGATCGCCACGAGCATCAGGAGCGACCCGACGAGCGTGTACAGGACGAACTTGATCGTGGCGTAGATCCGGTTCGCGCCGCCCCAGATCCCGATGATCAGGTACATCGGGACCAGGACGACCTCCCAGAAGATGTAGAAGAGGAACAGGTCGAGGGCAAGGAAGACGCCCAGCATGCCGACCTCGAGGACCAGGAAGGAGATCATGTACTCCTTCACCCGCTCCCTGATCGGCGCGAAGCTGGCGAGGATCGAGATCCACGACAGCGTCGTGGTGAGCACGACGAGCGCCACCGAGAGGCCGTCCGCGCCCACCTTGTACTGGATGCCGAAGAGCGGGATCCAGTCGATCGCCTGGACGAACTGGAACGAGCCCGCGGCGGACGCCACGACGTTGCGCCCCGGCAGGAAGCCGAGGACGAGCCAGAGGCTCGCGACCCAGGTGGCAAGCGCGAACAGCAGGGCGGTCCCGCGGATCGCCCCGAGGTTGCGCCGCGGGATCAGGGCGACGACGGCCGCGCCCACGAGCGGCAGGAAGATGATCAGGCTCAGGATCGGGAACGAGGAGATGTCCACCGGCGTTCCCCCTACCGCGACGCGATGACGAGGTAGGAGCCGGCCATGATGATCAGGCCGATGGCGATGCCGAGCGCGTAGTTCTGGACGTGGCCGGTCTGGATCCGGCGCAGCCCGCCGCCGGCGTCCACGGTGATCCGCCCGACCGCGTTGACGGTGCCGTCGATCACGGTGCGGTCGAACCACCAGAGCGCGTTCGCGACCCGCCCGCCGATCACCATGAACAGGAGGTGGTTCAGATCGTCGAACCACCACTTGTTGAGCGATGCCCGGTAGAGGAAGCGCGTCGCGCCGGTCGAGGCGGTGATCGCCTCCACGGTCCGCGGGCGCCCGCTCCGGCGGAAGTATCCGAACAGCGCCATGCCGATCACGAGGCCGATCGTGGCGACCGCCACGCTGACGAGGATCAGCGCCCCGTCGATCCCGAACAGCGCGAACGGTTCCGTTGACTGGCCGAGCGTCGTCTCGGCGCCGGCGAAGACCGGATGAAGCCAGCGCGTGATCAGCGAATCGCCGAACGGCAGGCCAAGCACCAGCCCGAGCAGCGCGGATGGGATCGCCAGCAGGACCAGGGGCAGCGTCATCGTCCACGTCGACTCGTGGATCTTCGGCTCCACGGCCGGGTCGACGTGGCTCTCGCCGTAGAACGTCTTGCCCATCAGGCGCCACATGTAGAACGCGGTCATGCCGGCCACGACGACGCCGATCGCCCAGACCCAGCCGAAGTTCAGCTTGAACGCCTCGCCCAGGATCTCGTCCTTGGAGAAGAAGCCGGCGAGCGGCGGGATCCCCGCGATCGCGATCGTGCCGATCAGCATCGTCACGTGGGTGATCGGGATCTTCCGCCAGAGGGCGCCCATCCTGTTCATGTCCTGCTCGTCGTGGACGGAGTGGATGACCGAGCCCGAGCCGAGGAACAGGAGGCCCTTGAAGAAGCCGTGCGCCATCAGGTGGAAGATCGCGGCGACGTAGGCGCCAACGCCGAGCGCCGCGAACATGTAGCCCAGCTGGCTCAGGGTCGAGTAGGCCAGCACGCGCTTGATGTCCGTCTGGGTGAACGCGATCGAAGCGGCGAGGATCGCGGTGAAGATGCCGACGGCCGCGACGACGACCATCGCCTCGGGCACGTGGCTGAAGATGGGGTTCGTGCGGGCGACCAGGTAGACCCCGGCGTTGACCATCGTCGCCGCGTGGATGAGGGCCGAGACCGGGGTGGGGCCCTCCATCGCGTCCGGCAGCCAGACGTGGAGCGGGAACTGGGCGCTCTTCCCCACCGCGCCGCAGAAGACGAGGAGCGCGATCGCCAGGATCGTCCCGTGGTCCAGCCCGGCGATCCGGTCGAACGCCTCGCGCATGTTGAGGGTGCCGGTGGAGACCCAGATGAGCATGATCCCGAGCGCGAAGCCGACGTCGCCGACGCGGTTCACGATGAAGGCCTTCTTGGCGGCGAGGGCAGCGGACCGGCGCGGGTACCAGAACCCGATCAGGAGGTAGCTCGACAGCCCCACGAGCTCCCAGCCCGCGAAGACGACCAGGAAGCTGTCCGCGAGGATGAGCAGCAGCATGCTGAACATGAAGAGGTTCAGGTAGGCGAAGAAGCGCCAGCGGCCCGGGTCGTGGGCCATGTAGCCGACCGAGTAGAGGTGGACCAGCAGCCCGATCGTCGAGACGACGATCAGGAGGCATGCGGTCAGCTGGTCGACGAAGAAGCCGACGTCCACGTTGAACGCGCCGGCCGGAATCCAGCGGTAGAGCGTGATCCCGGCGCCGCTCTCGCCGAAGCCGCCCGTGAGCGCCTGGTAGACGACCGCCATGCTCAGCAGCCAGGTGGCCGTGACGCCGAGCAGCGGCACGACGAACGCCGCCCGTCCGATGCGTCGCCCGAAGAACGCCGTGAAGACGAACCCCGCGAGCGGGATGGCCGGGATCAGCGGGACGAGGTTGATCAGGTTGCTGGGCGCGTCCGGGCCTGCCGCCGCGACGGCGAGCACGCTCGGGGTGATGACTGCGAACACGGGGGCCGCTCAGTCTCTTCGGCTACTGCCGCATCGTGTCGTACTCGTCGACGAGCGGCGTGCGGCGGTTCCGGTAGATGGCCATGACGATGGCGAGGCCGACCGTGGCCTCGGCGGCGGCCACGGCCATGACCATCAGGGCGATGACGGAGGCGGTGCCGTTGAGCGCCGGGATGAAGGCCCCGAACGCGATGATCGACAGGTTCACCGCGTTGAGCATCAGCTCGATCGACATGAGCATGCTGATGGCGTTGCGCCGGGCAAGGAAGCCGAAGCTCCCGATCGCGAAGAGGATCCCGGAGACGACAAGGTAGGCGTCCAGGCTCTGGCTCACGCGTCCCGGCCCTCGCGCTTGGCCAGGAAGATCCCGCCGATCACCGCCATGAGCAGGAGCACGCTGACGACCTCGAACGGGAGGATGTACGAGTTGAACAGGAGGCGCGCCAGCGCGTCCGTGCCGGTCGCGATCCGGTTCGTCACCGCGCCCCAGTCCGTGGCGCTGGCCGTGAGCCCGATCATGATCGCCAGGACGATCGCGGCGATCGCCGCGGGCAGCGCCTGGGCCTGGAAGACGAGCCGGATCGGGGCGTTCTTCGTCTGCGTCAGCATCACCGCGAACAGGATCAGGACGGAGATCGCCCCGATGTAGACGAGCACCTGGGCGGCCGCGACGAGCGGCGCGCCGAGCAGCACGTAGATGCCGGCGAGGGCGCCGAACGCGACGATCATGGCCAGCCCGCAGCGGATGATGTCGCGGAGTGTCACGACCAGGAGCGCGGAGCCGAGCATCACCGCCGCGAGGATGGCGAAGAGCACGTCGGACCAGCTCATCCCCAGGATCGGGACCGTCCCCGGTATCGGCACCTCTTCCGTTCCCTCCGCCCGCGTGCGCTACCGGTCGAGTGCGTGACCGGCGGCGCCTCCGCCGGCCGGGCCGCGCCCATTGTGGCCGTTGCCCGGGTCGCTCGCGCGACCGTTGCCGCTGCCGCCTCCGCCGGCGGCGAGCGACGCGGGGAGCACCGGGAGCTGGCGCGCGCCGACGTCCCGACCGGATGCGATCGCCCGCTCCAGCCAGTCCCGCTCGCGGCGGACGTAGGTCATCTCGGTCTCCCGATCGACGGCGGCGATCGCGATGAGGTCGATCATCGGCTCCTCGCGGCTCACGTGGGCCAGCTCGAAGTCGGGGCCGCAGCGGAGCGCGTCGTAGGGGCATGCGTCGACGCAGATCCCGCACAGGATGCAGCGGCTCTCGTCCACGTCGTACTTCTCGAGGATGCGCGGCTTCGGCATGAGCGCGCCGGTCGGGCACGTCTCCGCGCACCGCCCGCACGAGACGCACGGCGTGTCGTTCAGGCTCATGTCGAGCGGCGTGGTCACGAGCGTGTCGAAGCCGATCCGCATGAAGTCGTAGCAGGCGGCGCCGACGACCTCCGCGCAGACGTTTGCGCAGCGGCCGCAGTCGATGCAGCGCGACGGCTCGCGGAGGATGAACGCGTGGCTGTCGTCGCGGATGTAGTCGTGGTTGGAGCCTGTGAAGCGATTCTCGGTGACGCTCCGGAAGCCGGCGCCGCGGTTGTTCTGCGGCTCGAGCGTCTTGAGCGTGGTCCCGTACTCGATCCCGAGTCGGCGCAGGTCGCAGAAGCCGATCGCCTCGCAGGTGCACTGGAGGCAGCGGGTGGACTCCGCGACGCCTCGCTGGGCGTGTAGGGGATCTCGTACTCGACGTAGCTCGATCGCCGTTCCTCGGCCGGCATGCTGCGCAGCCGGTTGCGCGGCGCCTTCACCTCCGACGTGAACGGGACGATGCTGAGGAACTCCGGCTGCGGCTCCGCCAGCGTCTGGCGGGTCCGGATCTCGCCGAGATCCATGCCCTTGAGGAACGCGTCGACCGCGTAGGACGCGCGCCGCCCGTCGGCGATCGCCTGCGACCACCGTCTGGGCGCCGTTCCGGACGTCACCGGTGCCGAACACGCCGGGCCGCGGGGTCAGGAACGTGACCGCGTCGGCCCGCAGGCGCCTGTACTTCGTCGCCTCCACGCCGGCTGACCCGCCGCCCATCCACGTCAGGTCCGGCCCCTGGCCGATCGCCAGGAGGACCCGGTCGCACTCGATCGTGAACTCGGTGCCGGGAGCCGGCTCGGGCCGGCGCCGGCCCGAGGCGTCCGGCGCGCCCGAGCTGCATCCGGATGAACTCGACCCCGGTGACCGTGCCCGCCTCGTTCGCGACGACGCGGACCGGACCGGCCTGGAAGATGGTCGGTGACGCCTTCCTCGATCGCCTCGTGGACCTCGCCCGACGCCGGCATGTCCTTCATGTCGCGGCGGTAGACCAGCGTCACCTCGGACGCGCCCTGGCGGACCGACGTCCGCGAGCAGTCCATCGAGGTGAAGCCGCCGCCGATGACCACGACGCGCTTCCCCGCGTGGCCCGGGTAGGTCAGGCCGAGCGTCGCGATCTTGAGGTACTCCAGGCCGTCGATGACGCCGTCGGCGTCCTCGCCGGGGATCCCCAGCTTGTTCGTGTCGTAGCAGCCGATCGCCACGAGGACCGCGTCGAAGCCCTGGTTCTGGAGGTCGTCCAGGCTGAAGTCGCGGCCCAGGGCCTGGTTGCAGACGAACCGTCCGCCGAGGCGCGTGATGCTCTCGTACTCCGGATCGAGCACCTGCTCCTTCGGCAGCCGGTACTCCGGGATCCCGTAGCGGAGCATCCCGCCGGGCGCCTCGTCCCGCTCGTAGATCGTCACGTCGTGGCCTGCGATCAGCAGGTAATAGGCGGCGGCCGCGCCGGCCGGCCCGGAGCCGATCACCGCGACCCGCTTGCCGGACTTCGCCTGCAGCTCGAAGGGGAGCGGCGGGTCCACGTCCTGCTCGCGCATCGCCCGGATCACCTGGTCGCCGGCGTAGCGGTGGCTGTCGCGGATCGCGATCGCCTCGTCCACCTCGTCGCGGCGGCAGTGCTCCTCGCACGGGGCGGGGCAGACCCGGCCCAGGATCGACGGGAAGGGGATGGTCCGCTTGAAGATCCGGGCCGACTCGCGGAACTCGCCCTCGGCGTTCGCCTTGAGGAACCCCGGGATGTCGATGTGGCTCGGGCACTTGTTCTGGCAGGGCGGCAGGCAGTAGGCGTTGTGGTCGGAGAAGATCAGCTCCAGGTTCGTCCGGCGCAGGCGGCGGACCTCCTCGGTCTGCGTCCGGACCACCATCCCGGCCTCGGCGAGGCGCGAGCACGAGATCGGCGGGTGCTCCTCGCCCGCCACGTCCACGACGCACATCCGGCAGGCGCCGAAGCCGGGCAGCTTCGGCTCGTAGCAGAGAGTCGGGACCTCGATCCCGTTGTCGCGGCAGACCTCGAGGATCGTCTGGCCTTCGCGGCCCTCGACCACGTGGCCGTCCACCTCGAGCCGGATGACCGGCGTCGACTGCGGGCGCTGCGGCGACTGCGTGCGGAACAGGCGCTCCGCGAGCGTATCGACGACAGGCTGGGGCCGCGCCGTCGAGACGAGGTCCGCGGGGCCCGGGACGCGGTCGGGAGGGCGGGAGATGAGGTCGGCCATCGCGGTCGCGCCTATCCTCCGTGCGCTGTCCCGGCGGCCACGACCCCGGCGGGGGCGCAGATGCCGGCCGGGCAGACGCCGGCGACGTGGGCGTCGATCTCGGGCCCGAAGTATCGCATCGCGGTCGCGAGCGGTCCCGTCGCGAGACGCTCGTGGTCGCAGAGCGCGCTCGCCGGCGATATCTGCGCCGAGGTCGGCGAGGAGCTGTTCGTCGGTCGGGCGGGCATGCCCGGATGCCAGGCGCTCGCCGATCTCGGACATGCGGCGCAGGCCGATCCGGCAGGGGATCGTCTTCCCGCAGGCCTCGTCGGCGCAGTACCGGGTGAGGAGCCGGGCCAGGTCCACGACGCAGGTCGCGTCGTCCGCGACGACGAGCGAGCCCGAGCCGACGTGGGCGCCGGCCGCCCGGAGCGCCGCGAACGTGTAGGGGGTCGCGGCGAGGTCCGCCGGCAGGAGGCCGCCCGACGGACCGCCGACGAGGAGCGCCTTCAGCGACCGGCCGCCTGCGACGCCGCCCGCCAGCCCGACGATCTCGGACAGCGACGTCCCCGTCGGGACCTCGGCGATTCCCGGGGCGGCGACGGCGCCGCTCACCTGCACGAGAACGGTCCCGGGGGCCTCCGGGTCGCCGATCGCACGGTACGCATCGGCGCCATGCACGACGATCCACGGGACCGCCGCGAGCGTGGCGACGTTGTGGACGAGGGTCGGGCGCCCCCAGAGGCCGCGCTCGGACGGGTAGGGTGGGCGCTGCTCCGGCTGGCCGCGCCGGCCCTCGAGGGCCTTGAGCAGGACCGTCTCCTCGCCCAGCATGTAGGCGCCGTGGACGGGGCGCACCGTCATCCGGAGCGCGCGCCCGGATCCCAGCACGTCCTCGCCGACGTAGCCGGCCTCCTCCGCCGCGGACACCGCGAGCTCCAGCGTCGCGACCGCGTCGGCGTATTCCGCGCGGACGGCGAGGATCGCCTCCTCGGCGCCGACCGAGAGCGCGGCGATCGCGAGCCCCTCGACGATCGCGTACGGGCGGTTCGTCATCAGGTGGCGGTTGGTGCCCCCGGCCGGGTCCGCCTCGTAGCCGTTCGCGACCGACGTACCGGACGCCCTCGGGCGTCGCGGCCACGGCGCGCCACTTCTGCGCCGCCGGGAACCCCGCGCCGCCGCGTCCGCGGAGGCCCGACTCGGCGATCGTCGCGGTCGTGAGCGTGGCGCCCAGGTCCCGGAGCGCGCGGGTGAGCCCCGCGAACGCGCCGGCGCGCACCGCGGCGTCGAGGTCCGCGGGATCGGCCCGCCCGGCAGCGGCGGCCCGCGCGTCGCCGGCCGGCGGATCCCCGAGGAGCGGTCGCGGCCAGGCGGCAGGGGTGGGAAGGATGGTCGCCATCGGCTCAGTGCACCGTCCGGGTGGCGGGGTGCTCCCCCACGAGCGCCCGGGCCCAGGCGGTCGCGTTGGCCTGCGTGACCTCCGGCTGGGGTTCCCCGTCGAGCGCCACGACCGGTGCCGCGGCCCCGGCCGGGTGGGTCGGCAGCCAGGCGAGGCGGATCCGGCCGTCCGGCGTGAACCTGCCAAGCCCCGTCCCGAGGCCGGCCTCGAGCGCGTCCGCGAGGCGCCCGCCGCCCTGCATCAGGCAGGCCGTGCAGCGACACACCGCCACCTGCTCGACCGCCTTCTCGAAGCGGAACTGGCGGTAGTACGTCGCCGTCCCGTAGATCATCGCGTACCACGCCCCCGTGGTGAAGCTGACCTGCTTGAGCGCCGCGACGGGCAGGTGCCCGAACTCGTCCTGGATCGCCGCCAGGATCGAGAGCATCCGGTGCGGGTCGTACTCGTGATCCTCCAGGATGCGATCGACGGCCGCGGTGTCGACGGCCTCGAAACGGGCGTACGTCGGGTCAGGCACCTCGCGTCCGGCGCGTCGCAGGGCAGCCTCTTCGCGCCGTTCGCCGTAGGTCTCCGATGCGCCCCAGTGGATTGCGTAGCGCCCCTTCGTATCGACTCCGCCCATGTCGATGCACTCGATCGGGCAGGCCTGGGCGCACTGGAAGCAGGTCTCGCACTTGAGCGTTCCGTGCTCGTCGTGCAGGAGCTGGAGCCGGCCGCGGTACTTGACGGCGATGTCGGGCGTGACCTCCGGGTAGCGGATCGTCACCTTCGGCGCGAAGAACCGGCGCAGCGTGAGCGCCATGCCCTTGAGGATGCCCATGCCCGGGACGAAGCTCATGCCCGGGCCCTCACCGGTTCGCCAGGATGGAGACGGCGACGGCCGTGACGAAGATGTTCAGGAGCGCCGCTGGCAGCAGCCACTTCCAGGCGAAGCCCATCAGCTGGTCCACCCGCACCCGCGGAAGCGTGCCCCGCATCTGCACGAAGACGAAGACGAAGACGAACGTCTTGCCCATCATCCAGACGAGCCCGGAGACCCACGCGGCGCTGATGAAGGCCCAGCCGAGGAACGCTCCGACGACGAGCAGGTTGAAGAGGATGAACCCGATCACGAGGGCCTTCAGCGTGCTCACCCGGCTCGAGAGGAGCCAGAACGGCAGCCCCAGCACGATCGTGCCGACGACCGGGGCGAGCGCGACCAGGAAGATGAGCCCGAGGCCAAGGCCGCCCGGATCAAGGCTGAGCGTGACCGGGAACGGCCAGTCGAACGGCGCGTTCCAGCCGCCGAAGAAGAGCACGACGCTGAGCGCCGAGACGACGAACACGTTGACGTACTCGGCGAAGAAGAAGAACCCGAAGCGCATCCCGGAGTACTCGGTGGCGAAGCCGGCCACGATCTCCGAGTCCGCCTCGGTCATGTCCAGCGGCGTCCGGTTCGCCTCGGCGGTCGCGGCGATGAAGAAGATGATGAACCCCAGGGGCTGCTTCCAGATGTTCCAGTCGAACAGCGACCCGGCCTGCTGCTGCACGATCGAGTTGAGGCTCATCGTCCCGGCCAGGATGATGATCCCGACCACGGAGAGGGTGAGGGGCAGCTCATAGCTGATCGCCTGCGCGGCGGCGCGCAGCGCTCCGAGCAGGCTGTACTTGTTGAAGCTGGCCCAGCCGGCCATCATCAGGCCCACGACGCTCATCCCGCCGATCGCGAAGAAGTAGAGCAGGGCGATGTTGAAGTCCTGGCCGAAGATGCCGGGCGCGAACGGGATCACGAGCAGGGTGAGCGGGATCGACGCGAACACGACGACCGGCGCCAGGGTGAAGATCGGGACGTCGACGCCGCGCGGCGTGAAGTCCTCCTTGGCGAGGACCTTGAGGCCGTGCACCACCGACATGAAGGTGCCGAAGGGCCCGACGCGGTCGGGGCCGACCCGCAGGTTCATCGCGGCGATCACCTTGAGCTCCATGAAGATGATCACGAACGCGATCGGGATCGTCATCACGATGATCGCGGTGGCGGCCACGACGAACCGGACGAGCGGCAGGTTCGCCCCGAGGAAGTCCAGCACGGGCGGCAGGAGCAGGGCGATCCCCACGGTGAGCACCGCGCCGACGACGAGCAGGGCCGGCACGATCACGAGGAACGCCCGGGAGCCCAGGGAGAGGCGGTTCCAGTAGGCCGCCATCATGGCGCGGTTCTCACTTGTCCACGCCGCCCATCACCGGGTCGAGCGATGCCATGATCGCCATCGTGTCGGCGATCAGGTTCCCCGGCATGAGGAGCCCGACCAGCTGGAGGTGCAGGAAGCTGGGGTCGTGGATCCGCAGCCGGAATGGCTGGTCCGTCCCGTCGCTGATGGCGTAGGCGGCGTACTGCCCGCGGGGCCCCTCGACGGCGCTGTAGGCGCGGCCCGGGCGCGGCCGCAGGAGCCGCGGCAGGCGCGCCATCACCGGCCCGTCGGGCATCTGGTGCAGGCACTGGTCGATGATCCGGAGGCTCTGGCGCACCTCGTCCATGCGCAGCAGGTACCGCGCGAGCGAGTCGCCCTCGCGGCGCGTCGGGATGTCGAACTCGAGCTCCGGGTAGACGCTGTACGGATGCGCCCGCCGGATGTCGAACGGGACGCCCGAGGCGCGGAGGTTCGGGCCGGTCGCGCACATGCGGAGGGCGGTCTCGCGGTCCAGGACGCCGAGGCCGCGCGCGCGGCGGACGAAGATCTCGTTCGCGTTGAGGAGGCCCATCCCGGCCTCCAGCTGGGCGCCCGCGCGGCTCATCCAGTCGCCGAGCCGGCTCATGAACTCGTGGTTCAGGTCGCCGTTCACGCCGCCGATCCGGAAGTAGTTGAAGAGGAGCTTGGCGCCGGTGATGGCGGCCAGCATCTCCACGATCTCGTCGCGCTCGGCGAAGCTCCACAGGATCGGGGTGATCCCGCCGAGGTCCAGGGCGTACCAGCCCAGGAAGAGCATGTGGCTGGCGATCCGGTTCAGCTCCCCGGTCAGCACCCGGATGTACTCCGCGCGGCGCGGGACCTGCACGTCCAGGAGCTTCTCGAAGGACATCACCGGGCTCCACTCGCAGAAGAGGGAGCTGACGTACTCCAGCGGGTCGAGCTGGCTGATGATGTGGTGGAAGTCGGAGTTCTCGGCGATCTTCTCGACACCGCGGTGCAGGTATCCCAGGACCGGGTCCAGGTCCACGACCTGCTCGCCGTTGATCTTGAGGACCACCCGCAGGACGCCGTGCGTGGACGGGTGCTGGGGCCCCATGTTCAGGAGCATCTCGCCGTCCTTGAGGCCGTAGAACTCCTGCTGCCGCTCGGTCGTCGCGAGCGGGATCGGCTCGAAGATCCCGCGCATGTCGAGCGGGATCGTGAGCGCCGGATCGTCGAGGCTCGGGCGGGTGGAGGAGGTCATCAGCGTCCTGGGCTAGCCGGCCGTCGCACGGCGGCGGGACGTGGTCGCGGCTGCGTCCGCGGGGGTCTCGGCGTCCTCCATCGGGCGCACGCCGCCTCCCGGGGAGCGTGACGCGTCGTCCGGGAGGTGGAAGTCCTTGCGCAGCGGGTAGCTGACGAAGTCGTCGGGCATGTAGATCCGGCGCAGGTCGCGGTTCCCCTCGAACACGAGGCCGAACATGTCGTACGCCTCGCGCTCCATCCACTCGGCCCCCTTCCAGAGGAACGTGATCGAAGGGATTCGGGGCTGGTCGCGCGGGATCCCGTCGGCCACGACCCGCAGCCAGTCCGGCGTCACCACGCTGAACAGGTGGTAGACCACCTGGAAGTCGTCCCCCGTGTCGACGCCGGCGAGATCGCTCAGGTACTCGAACCGGAGGCTGGGGTCGTCGTGGAGCGTCCGCATCACCTGCGGGACGTCTCCCGGGCGAATCCGCATCTCGGTCTCGTCGTGGCGCTGGCGCACCGGACCGGTCAGGAGGTCCCCGAAGGTCCGCTCGATGAGCGCTCGGAACGCGCGGTCCATCGACTACACCTGGTCCGGGACGGTGGGGCCGATTGCGCGCTCGGGCCAGTGCCCCCGGCGCTCCTTGACGAGCTGCTGGAGCTTCATCATCCCGTAGATCAGGCCCTCCGGGCGGGGCGGGCAGCCCGGCACGTAGACGTCCACCGGCAGGACGCGGTCGATCCCCTGGACGGTGCTGTAGCTGCGCTTGTAGCGGCCCCCGGAGCACGTGCAGTCGCCCATCGCGACGCACCATTTCGGCTCGGGCATCTCGGCCCAGAGGCGGACCAGCGGCTCGGCCATCTTCGTGGTGAGCGTCCCGGCGACGATGAGCACGTCCGCCTGGCGCGGCGAGGCGCG
Organism: uncultured Chloroflexia bacterium; assembly: GCA_963809215.1. Taxonomy (GTDB): domain Bacteria; phylum Chloroflexota; class Limnocylindria; order Limnocylindrales; family CSP1-4; genus CTSoil-043. Next base: position 2,762,907 of record CAWEIJ010000002.1, on the reverse strand, counting down.
AAACGGGAACATCCCCCAGCGGTCGATGTCGTGGCGGCTGGTGGCCGTGGACATCATCTCGATCGCGCAGCAGGCGAGCCCCGAGAGAAGCGGCCACAGGCTGTTCAGCCGGATCAGGTCCAGGACGTAGTCGGCCTTGGTGGGGACGATGTCAAGAGCGCCCCAGCGCGCGTCGTTGTGGCGGCCCTCGCCCGACTCGTCGTAGCGCCGCATCTCCAGGCGAGGGTCGTCCGCCAGCGCTCCGCCGCCGTAGCCCGCGGGATCCTCGGGTCGCCAGAGCGCATTCGGGACGACGATCGCCTCGACGAGGGCGTCGTCCGCCGTCGACGCCGGGACCGGCAGGTCCGGGTTCGGCGCGCCCCGCTGCGTCATCGCCACGTCAGGACGCCCTTGCGCCATGCGTACGCGAGCCCGAGCAGGAGGATCCCGACGAACAGGAACATGGTCGTCAGGATGCCGGGGATCGGGTCGCGGATCACGAGCGCCCACAGGAAGATGAAGATCACCTCGATGTCGAACGCGACGAAGAGCAGGGCGTAGAGGTAGTAGGAGACGCCGAAGCGGCCGTGCGTGTCCCCGTACGTGTCGATCCCGCTCTCGTACGGGAGGCCCTTGCCCCGGCTGCCGCGCGTCCGATGGCTGATCAGCCAGGCGAGCCCGATCGTCAGGAAGACGAACGAGACGCCGGCGACACCGAACCCGACGACATACCAGATCCCTTGCATCGCACCTTTCCGTGGCCGACGAGCCGTCGACCTCCGATGCGGAGCTGCCGACCGGTCCCCTCGATCCGGTTGGGGGCCCGGGTGAGACGGGCGCACGCGTCGTGACCGGAGGGCCCGGGCGCGCCATGGCATCCTAGCAGGAGCGTTCCGGGCACGTGGCGACGCTCGAAGGGCAGTGGATGCTCGGTCGCGGGCGGAGGCCGCGTCGCGGCGCGGTCAGACCCCCATCCGATAGGCCAGGCCGCGCAGCGGAGGCGTGGCGGCGATGCCTCGTCCGGCAAGCAGCGCCCGGAACCCGCCGAGGAGGCGCGGATCGAGGAGGCGCATCACGGCCGAGCGGAGCAGGAGCGCGGCCGCCGCGTCGACCGCGCGGTTCCGCTCGCGCTCGAGGAGGTCCTCGAGGCCGCACCCGGCGAGCAGCTCGGCTGCGGAGGTCTCGCCGAGCAGCTCGAAGCCGGCCAGGCCGAACAGCCGGGCCAGCGTCGTCATGTCCACGTGGGCCGTGATGTCGCGCTCGCCGACGTCGCGGTACGGGGCATCGGGCGACCCATCGGCCGCGTGGCCGCGGTAGGTCATGAGCGTGCCATCACGATGGCGCGGCCCGTAGAGCCGGGGCGCGTGCGCCCCGTAGTCGATCACGAGGACGAGGCCCGCCGACAGCGTGGTCGCCACGTCCGCCACCCAACCACCAAGCCCCAGGCAGAGCTCCGCGCGCTGCCCCTCCGCGAAGATGACGTCGGCGGCAGCGAGGTCGTCGAGGCGGGCCGCGATCGCGGGGGTCGACGGCGCCAGGAGGTGCTCCTCGAAGGCCCCGGACGCCGAGACCCCGACGTGGACCTCGCCGGGTCGCCCGTCGCGGATCTCCACGACGTGGACCGGGAGCGCGTCGAGGAACTCGTTGGCGAGCACGGCCCCGATGACCGGGAAGGCAGCGGCCTGCGGCTCGAGGTCAGGACGCGTTGCGATCTCGGTCCGGACGGTCCGACACCGACGGTGGCGACGCGATCACGGGCAGGCCGGCCGCGCGCGCCCGTTCCTGGAGCTCGGCCATCCGGTGCACGTTCTGCTCGACGGGTGCGTAGACGAGGGCTTCCGCGAGCGGGGAGCGGTCCTCGCGCAGGCCCGACTGGATCGCGAGGGCCAGCGTCCCGGCGCCGGCCCCGTATTCCACGAGCGTGAACGGGTCCGGCCGGCCCAGCCGTTCCCACGCCTCGGCCAGCTGGCGCGCGAGCGCCGCCCCGAAGATCGGGTGGAGCTCCGGCGCGGTCAGGAAGTCGCCCTCCCGCGTCGGCCGGGCAATGCGACCCGTGTAGTAGCCGCCCGTCGCGTGGCCGAGCGCCAACGCCATGAAGCGCGCGAACGGGATCGGCCCCTGCGCCGCGATCTCGGCCCGGATGGCGTCCTCGGCCGCGGTCCTCATGACCGTCGCGCCGGCCGCCGGGACGCGGCCATCGCCGCGAGGAGGCGGATCCCCGGTCCGACCAGCGTGTGGCCGCCGGCAAGGATCGGGATCGGCGCCTCGCGAAGGCCTGCCACGAGCGATCGCAGCCAGGGATCGGCGATCTGGTCCGGCAGGAGCAGGTCCGCGGCGAATCGATCCTCGGCGGGCGGCCACCCTCCCTCGTCCACGCCGTACCGATGCGCCACCAGGACGCGCGTGTCGACGACGGCGGCATCGCCGAGCTGGGCGAGCAGCCCGCCGAGCGCCCCGGGCCCGTCGCGGTCCACGAGCATCCCGAGCGTCGACCGCGGCGGCCGGAGGACGGCGACGGTCCCCGTCGCTGCCGCGCGCCCATCCGGCCCGGCGTCGCGCGCCCGGATCGCGAGGACGCTCGAAGCCCGCAGGCCGCGCTCCTCGACGAGGGCCCGGACGCGGCAGGCGGCGCCTCGCTCGAGGGCACGAAGCGTCGCCGCCGACGTCCTCCCGGCAAGGACGAGCTCGGCGCGTCGGTCGGCGAGGACCGCGCTGACGCCCGCCAGGCGTGCGCCGACGGCGCCGACGTCGATCCCTGCCGCGCGGAGTCGAGCGATGCCTGGAGCGCGGCCGGTGAGGAGCAGGTCGAGCGGCGAGTCGAGGTCGAATCCCAGGCGCCAGCGCCGGAGTCCCGTGACGGGGACCCCGGCCACCTCCGCCAGCCAGCGCGGCAGCGCGTTGTCCGCCGGCAGGTCCGGCAGGTCGCGGAGGACGCCGAGCAGCGCAAGGCTCGAGATCGCCACGACGTCGGCCGAGTAGACGTTGTTGGCGAGCGCGGCCGGGGTGCTCGCAGCCGCCGCGGCCACGAACGCGCGCCGGTCGCGTGCCGTGGCGAGCGGCACCGAGCCGGAGCCGAGCACGACCATGCCGCTCGCCCCGGCATGCAGCGCCTCCGCCGCGAGCCCGCGGAGCCGCGCCCCGAACGGGATCCCGTCTGGCTGCCCGGCGACGACGCGGACGTCGTCGGCACCAGCGCCAAGGAACCCGCGCCGGTGGCGCTCTGCGAGGGCGGCCCGGGCGCCGGCGAGCGCCAGCTCCAGGGGCCCCGCGTTCGGCCCGGCCTCGGCGTGCAGAATGCGGACGGCGACGGGCGGCATGCCCGAACGGTACCGTGGGAGTCGGCTTGCGTGGGACGGGTTCGGGCATATGTCGGGCTTGGGGCGAACGTCGGGAACACTGTCGACACCCTGACCGCCGCCGTCCACGTCCTTGCGGCGCTGCCCAGCGTGCGGCTCGTGGCCGTGTCGCGGCTCTACGCCACGACGCCCGTCGGGGTCACCGACCAGCCCGACTTCCGAAACGCTGCCGTCGCGCTCGACGTGCCCGGCGGCCCGGATCCCGCATCAGGCGCGCTCGCGATGCTCGTCGCGCTCAAGGGCATCGAGCGCGCATTCGGGCGGCGCGACGGCCCGCGCTGGGGGCCCCGCGCGCTGGACCTCGACCTCCTCGTGTTCGGCCGCCACGAGGTCCGCGTGGAGCGTCCCGCCGCCGCCCGCAGCGAGGATCCAGGCCGGGCCGCGGCGCAATGGCTCGTCGTCCCGCACGCGAGCGCGCGAGAGCGCCTCTTCGTGCTGGCGCCGCTCGGCGACCTGGCTCCCCGCCTGCGCCCTCCCGGCTGGGGCGAGTCCGTCGCCGCTGCGCGCGCCCGGGCGGAGCTCCGCGAGGGGCCGGCCGCCGTCCGCCCGGTGGCCGCCTGGGACCGCGCCGTGGGGGCGTGGATGGCCATGCCCGCCGATGCGGCCGCGGATGGGGGCCCGCGCGGCCCGGCGGCGGCGCCCCTCCGGCGCTAGAAGCGACCTGCCGGCCGGCGCCGGTCGAGCATGGGCACGAGATCGCCATCGCCCCATCGCTGGCGCGGCCGCGAATCCGGCGGCGAGGGCCTGCTAGTGTCGGAAGTGGCGACGCCCGGTGAAGACCATCGCGAGGTGGTGCCGGTCGGCGACCTCGATCGCCATCTCGTCCCGGCGCGAGCCACCGGGCTGGATGATCGCCGTCACCCCCGCGATCGCGGCGTGGGCGATGGCGTCCGGGAACGGGAAGTAGGCATCGGAGGCCATCACGGCCATCCGCGCCCGCTCGCCCGCTCGCCGCAGCGCGATCTCGACCGCGACCTGGCGGTTGACCTGGGCCGCCCCGATCCCAACCGCGGCGAGGTTCCGGGCAAGGACGATCGCGTTCGAGCGAACGTGGGCCGCCGCCCGCCACGCGAACATCAGGTCGGTCAGCTCCTCGAGCGTCGGGCGGCGCTGGGTCACGACACGGAGCTGCCCGCGGTCGAGGGTCGTGTGGTCCAGCGTCTCGACGAGGAGGCCGCCGCCGATCCGCTTGAAGTCGAGCGCGGCGATCCCGTAGTCCCGCAGGCCGTGTGCCGGGTTCGGCGGCACCCGGAGGACCTCGAGGTCGGGCCGCTCCGCGAGCGCGGCGAGCGCGGCGTCGTCGTAGCCGGGGGCGACGACCGCCTCGAAGGTCCCCGCGGCGATCAGGCCCGCGGTGACCCCGTCCATGTGCCGGTTGACCCCGACGATGGCGCCGTATCCGGCTGCCGGGTCGGTCTCGAGCGCTCGCCGGTAGGCCTCCGGCAGCCCGTCGTCCGAGGCAAGGCCGACCGGGTCCGTGTGGCGGACGACGACCGCCGTCGGGGCGCCGAAATCGCGGGCGATCAGCCACGCCGCGTCGAGGTCCAGGAGGTCGTTGAAGGTGGGTGGGCGACCCTGGAGCTGGTCGGCGTCCGCCAGGGTCCCGTCCCGGTGTGTCGTCTCGCGGTAGAAGGCGGCCCGCTGGTGCGGGTTCTCGCCATACGGGAGGTCCGTGACCTTCTCCAGGATGATCGAGACGTGCGGCGGAAACGTGGCGCCGGTGACCTGGTTCAGGTAGGCGGCGACCTCCGCGTGGTGGCTCGCGATCGTGGCGAAGGCCTCGGCGGCAAGGCGCTGGCGAAGCTCGGCGGAGACGATGCCGCGCGCACGGATGTCCGCGATCACGTCCGGGTAGGAGGACGGGCTGCTCACCGCCGCCACGCCCGCGTGGTTCCTCGCCGCGGCCGAGAGGAGCGCGGTGCCTCCCACGTCGATCATCTCGAGCGCCTCGTCGAGCGGGACCCGTCGTTCGCCGACCTGTGGCGCGAATGGCTTGACCGTCACCACGACGATGTCCAGCAGCCCGATGCCGTGGGCGGCAAGCTCGGCGATCTCCTCGGGCCGGTCGCGGCGGGCCAGGATCCCCGCATAGACGGCCGGGTGGAACGTCCGCACGCGGCCGCCCACCAGCGGCGGGAGGTTCGTGAGCGCCGTGACCGGGAGCACGTCGATCCCATCGGCGAGGAGGTGGTCGCGGGTGCCGTCGGTCGCGTAGAGCTCGACGTCGAGGCTCGCGAGGTCGCGTGCGAGCGCGCTGATCCCATCGCGATTCGCGACCGACAGGAGGGCTCGCACCCGGATCAATCTCCCTGCGTCAGCGCGCCCGGGCACCGGCCGCCATGGGCGTGAGGGCGGCCTCACTCCGGGCGCGAGTATACGCCGCGAGCATGGCATACTCAGCGTCCGGTGCCGGGTTGCGGCGCCGCCGGCGTGGACGCACCGGTCGCCGCGCCCGCCGACCCCGCGACGCGACGGAGGCCCGCGCCCAGTGACCCTCCCGCCCTGGGATTACCTGTTCACGACGTTCAACGACGTCCTCTTCCCGGACCTGTTCAACGCGATCTGGATCTTCTCGCTGGTCGGGATCGTGGCGATCGTGATCCTGTACAACGTCCGGACGCGCCAGCTTCGACGCCACCAGCCGTACCTCGACCTCTACGAGTGGCTGCTGTGGACGTCGGTGGGGCTCTTCTTCCTGCTCCTCGTCTACGCGGTGTTCCACTTCGACTTCATCTTCGTGGCCGTGACCCTCCCGATCGGGCTGGGTGTCCTGGCCTGGGTCCGGTTCGTCCGCTTCCCGCCGGAGCTGGCGCGGTACCAGCAGCAGCTGGCCAAGGCCCGCTTCTACTCGAAGCAGAAGTTCGCGCACCCCGAGTCCACGATCCGGCCGAAGCGCGCGCGGCGGCGCCGCAGCTGACACGATGGAGATCCGCCGCTTCGGCGTCGGACACCGGCGCCCGGATGGTCCGGACGGGACCACCGGCGTCGCCTCCCAGGTGATCCATGCCGACGCACGCGGTGTCGTGGCGGAGCTCGCGTTCGCGCGACGGGCTGCGATGGACCCGCACTCGAGCCCGAACAGCGCCTGGCTCGTGATCGTGGAGGGCGGCGGCTGGGTCCGGGTCGCCGACGAGCGGGCGCGCGTGGCTGCCGGCGAAGCGGTCCTCTGGCCGGCAGGCGTCGATCACGCGGCCTGGACGGAGCTCTCCGAGATGCGCGCCTTCGTGGTGGAGTTCGCCGGCGCCGATGATGCGGCGGCGCGGGGCATCCTGGAGGGCCGTGCCCTGGAGCTTGCCGCTGGCCCGGCCGGCGGGCACGCCGACGAGGGAGCGGCGCCGATCGCCAGGGGCGACGGGACGCTCGCGACAGGAGCGCACGGGAGTGCCCAGACCGCCGCCGAGGGCGAGCCTCTCTGAGGTCCTACCACGGCGGGCGCCCGCCGGGCGGGTCGTCCCGATGCCCGCAGAGCGGGTCGGGCCGTTCGCGGGCCGACAGCGGATCGGGGTATCAACGGCCCCTCACGACAGCGACCGTGCTCCGAGGATCGCGCCGAGCTGGCCCAGCATGAAGGCCGTGGCTCCCCAGACGATCCGACCTTCGACCACGGTACGCGCCGTAGCGGATCGGTCGACCGTGCGGGTCGGGGTCGATGATCAGCGGCGGGACGTCCGGCAGGAACGCCGTCACGGGTGCCTCGAGGATGGCGGCCACCTCCCGGCGATCCGCCACGAACGCCGGCCGGCGCGCGGCGACCGCCACGATCGGCTCGACCCGGAAGTTGCTGGGCGGGATCCACAGCGCCTCGAGGCGACCGACGACCTCGACGCCGTCGCGCTCGGGATCGAGCCCCACCTCCTCCCGTGCCTCGCGCAGGGCCGTGCCGGCCGCATCGGCGTCACCCGGCTCGACCTTCCCGCCGGGAAGGGAGACCTCGCCGGAGTGGTGGCCGCCGTACTCGACGCGCTCGGTCAGCACGAGCATCGCCTCCCCGTCCGCACCCGGGTAGACGAGCACGAGCGCGGCGGCCGGCCGGGCGTCGGCCGGTGGCGCCGGCCGCTCGAACGGGATGCGGTCATCGAGCCGCTCCGGGCGCAGCCAGGCCGGCGGCCGGGGAAGCGGCGGCCGCGACGCACGCATGCGCTCGCGAACCTCGGCCGGCGTCATGGTCGCCATCGTAGAGAGATCCGTCCCGAAGCCCCGCGTGCGGGCCGGGGCGCGGGGTCGGCGCCCGGTCCGTTCAGTTGAGGCGCGGGCCTTCGTCGCCGTCCGGCTTCTTGGTCGGCGGCAGGTCCAGGACCGAGGAGCCGGGCGTGACCCCCGCGGGCACGTCGCCGCGGCCCCCGCCCCGCGCATCGCGGCGCTCCGAGGCGTCCGCCACGACGGTCGCGCTGCTGCTCGTGAAGACGAGCGTCCCGGAGACGGGGTCCGCGTCGACCGCGATCGAGTCCCCTGGCTTGAACTCGCCGCGCAGGAGCGCCCGCGCGAGCGGGTTCTCCACGAGCCGCTGGATCGTGCGCTTGAGCGGACGAGCCCCGTACTGCGGGTCCGTCCCCTCGGCGGCGATCACCGCCTTGGCGGCAGGCGACATCGTCACGGCGAGGTCGTGCGACGCCAGGCGTCGCTGGAGGTCGCCCACCAGGAGCTCGACGATCTGCTCGAGCTCTGGCTCCGAGAGCGCGTGGAAGACGATCACCTCGTCGACGCGGTTCAGGAACTCGGGCCGGAACTCGGTTCGCAGGGCGCCCAGCACCTGGCGCTTCATCGCCTCGTAGGCCGAGTCGTCGGGGCTCGGGCGTCCGGTGAAGCTCGTGATGAGCTGGCTCCCGACGTTGCTCGTCATGATCACGACGCTGTTCTTGAAGTCCACGGTGCGGCCCTGGCCGTCGGTCAGGCGCCCGTCGTCGAGAACCTGGAGCAGGACGTTGAACACCTCCGGGTGAGCCTTCTCGATCTCGTCGAGGAGGATCACCTGGTAGGGACGCCGCCGGACCGCCTCGGTGAGCTGGCCGCCCTCCTCGTACCCGACGAAGCCGGGCGGCGCGCCGATCAGGCGCTGGACCGAGAACTTCTCCAGGTACTCGGACATGTCGATGCGGACCATCGCCTGCTCGTCGTCGAAGAGGAACGCTGCAAGCGCGCGCGCGAGCTCCGTCTTCCCGACGCCGGTCGGGCCCAGGAACAGGAACGACCCGATCGGTCGGCGCGGGTCGCCCAGGCCCGCCCGGGCTCGGCGCACCGCGTCGGAGACGGCCTCGATGGCTTCGTCCTGGCCGACGACGCGCTCGTGGAGGCGGTCCTCCATGTGGACGAGCTTCGCCACCTCGCCCTCGAGCAGCTTCGTGACCGGGATCCCGGTCCAGGCGGCGACGATCTCGGCGATGTCGTCGGCGTCGACCTCCTCCTTGAGGAGGCGGGGAGCGCCGTCGGTGGTCGCGAGCGCAGCCTCCTGGGCGCGGAGGCGCTCCTGGAGCTGGACGCGCGTCCCGTACTTGAGCTCGGCCGCGGTCGCGTAGTCTGCCTCGCGCTCGGCCTGGTCGATGCGCACGGCGAGCGACTCGAGCTCGGACTTCGTGGCCCGCAGGCCGGCGATGGCCCCCTTCTCCGTCTCCCAGCGCTGCTTCATCGCGCCAGCCTGCTCGGCGAGCTCGCCGAGCTCCGCCTCGAGCACGACGAGCCGCGCCCGTGACGCGTCGTCGCGCTCCTTGCGCAGCGCCTCCCGCTCGATCTCCAGCTGGATCCGGCGCCGCTCCAGCTCGTCGAGCTCGATCGGCATGGAATCGATCTCCATCCGGAGGCGGCTCGCCGCCTCGTCGACGAGGTCGATCGCCTTGTCGGGCAGGAAGCGCTCGGTGATGTAGCGATTGGACAGCGTCGCCGCCGCCACGAGCGCGGAGTCGGTGATCCGGACGCCGTGGTGGACCTCGTAGCGCTCCCGCAGGCCGCGCAGGATGCTGATCGTCTCCTCGACCGACGGCTGATCGACGACCACGGGCTGGAAGCGCCTCTCGAGCGCCGCGTCCTTCTCGATATGCTTGCGGTACTCGTCGAGCGTGGTGGCGCCGATCGTGTGGAGCTCCCCGCGCGCGAGCATCGGCTTGAGCAGGTTGCTGGCGTCCATGGCGCCCTCGGCGGCTCCCGCGCCGACCACCGTGTGGAGCTCGTCGATGAAGAGGACGACCCGCCCGTCGCTGTCCTTGATCTCCTTGAGGACCGCCTTCAGGCGCTCCTCGAACTCTCCCCGGTACTTGGCGCCCGCGATGAGCGCGCCCAGGTCCAGCCCGACGACCCGCTTGTCCTTGAGCGTCTCGGGCACGTCGCCGCGGACGATCCGCTGTGCCAGCCCCTCGACGATCGCGGTCTTGCCGACCCCGGGCTCGCCGATCAGCACGGGGTTGTTCTTCGTCCGGCGGCTCAGGACCTGGATGACCCGTCGGATCTCCTCGTCGCGGCCGATGACCGGATCGAGCCGGCCCGCGCGCGCCTCCTGGGTCAGGTCGCGGCCGTACTTCTCGAGGGCCTGGTACGTGCTCTCCGGGTTCGGAGACGTCACTCGCTGGCCGCCGCGGATGCCGGTGAGCGAGCCCAGGACGGCCTCCCGCCCGGCCGCGTGCCGGTCCAGGAGCGCCTGTCCCTCGCCGCCCGCGTCGATGACGCCCAGGAGCAGGTGCTCCGTGGAGACGAACTCGTCGCCGAGACGGCGTGCCTCCTCGCCCGCGCGCTCGAGCACGCGGCGCGCGCGCGGGTCGAGCGTGAGCTGGCCGCCCGCGATCTTCGCGCGGCGCGCCAGGAGGGCGGCGAGCTCGCCGCGGAACGCCGCGAGGTCCACGCCGAGCCTGCGCAGCGTCTGGGCGGGGATCCCTTCGTCGGCCTCGACGAGCGACGCGAGGATGTGCTCCGCGTCGAGGACCGGGCTCTGGAGTCGCTCGGCGAGCGCCTGCGCGCCGGCAATCGCCTCCTGGGCCTTCTGGGTGAAACGCTCGAGGTTCATGGTGCTGGATCCTTCGGGGCCCGGGAGGGGCCGGGTCGCGGGTGGCGGGATGGTTGAATTTCGGGTTGGCGATCTCGCCGGCCGCCCGTCCGGCTCATTCGGCCGCCCTCGGGTCGGGCTGGTCGATCGCGTCCAGGAACGCGGCCGCGGCCGTCCGCCCGGCCTCGTCGAGCGCCGGCAGGATGACGCGGACCTTCACGTGGAGGTCGCCGCGGCCGTCGCCCTTGAGGCGCGGCATCCCCTGGCCGCCGAGCCGGATGACCCGCCCGTTCTGGGTCGCCGCGGGGACGCGGAGCAGGACGCGGCCGGTCAGCGTCCGGACGGGAACCTCGGCGCCCAGGAGCGCCTCGCGGAGCGTGATCGGCAGCTCGCGGGTGAGCGTCGCCCCATCGCGCTGGAAGATCGTGTGGGGGGCGACCCGCGCGATGAGCACCAGGTCGCGCGCCCCGGCGCCCTCTCCGCCGCCGCGGCCGCGGAGGCGGATCCGGCTGCCCGTCACGACGCCGGCAGGGATCTTGACCTCGAGCCGCTTGCCGTCCACGTCGACGAGGCGCGTGGCCCCGTGGAAGGCGTCGTCGAGGGTCAGGTCGACATGGGCCTCCAGTGCCGGCTGGGCCGTGGCACGCCCGTGCGCCGGCGACCCGCGCCCGCTCGTGACCCCGTCGAACCCGGATGCGGACCCGCCGAGATCGTCCGGCATGCCGCCGGCAAAGAATGTCCGGAAGAAGTCGGAGAAGTCGGCGCCATCGCCCGCGAACTCGAAGCGGATCCCGCCCGCCCCCGGACCGGCGCCCCCCATTCCGGCCCGCCGGCCGGCGCCGCGGCCCGCCCCGGCGGCCGAGGCGAACCCCGCGAAGGGACCACCCGGGCCGAACGGGTCTCCGCCCGGCCGCGCGCCCGCCCGGGCGTAGTCCTGCCAGTTGGCGCCCAGCTCGTCGTACTGCGCCCGCTTCGCCGGATCCGCGAGAACCTCGTGGGCCTCGTTGACCTCCTTGAACCGGCGCTCGGCGTTGCTGTTCCCGGCGTTCCGGTCCGGGTGATGCTCCCGGGCCAGCTTTCGGTACGCCTTCTTGATCTCCGCCGGAGTGGCGGATTTCGGAACGCCCAGGACCGAGTAGTAGTCCTTGTACTCCATGCTCAGCTCCCTCGGCCGCGCCGGAGGCAGGCGCGCGGTCGGGCCGCGGTCAGCGGCCCGCGACGATCGCCGCCGGCTGATCGGCCGGGAAGCCCGGCCGCGCCGGCACCGCGAGAGGCTCGCTGAGCTTCTCGTCGCCGCCGGAGCCGGGGGACCGGGGCTGGAGCGGCTGCGGGTGTCGCCGCAGGGCCGCGTCCAGCACCTGGTCCATCGATTCGACCAGGACGACCTTGATCTGCTTTCGGATCTCCTCGGGGATGTCCCGCAGGTCCTTCTCGTTCTTCTTCGGCAGGATCACGATCCGCGCGCCCGACAGGTGCGCGGCCAGGATCTTGCTCTTGAGGCCGCCGATCGGGAGCACGCGGCCCCGGAGCGTGATCTCGCCGGTCATCGCCACGTCCTTGCGGACGGGGATGGAGGTGAGCGCGCTCACCATCGCCGTGGCCATCGTGATCCCGGCAGACGGGCCGTCCTTCGGGGTCGCGCCGGCCGGCACGTGGATGTGGAGCGTGTGCTTCTCGAAGACCTCGCGCTCGATCCCGAGCTTCGGGGCGTTGGCGCGGATCCACGAGAGGGCCGCGCGGGCCGATTCCTTCATGACGTCGCCGAGCTGACCGGTGAGGATGAAGTCCTCGCGGCCCTCCATCTTCGTCACCTCCACCGCGACGATGTCGCCGCCGACCTCGGTCACGACGAGGCCCGTCGCCGCGCCCGTCTGGTCCTCGGCTTCCAGCTCGCCGTACTCGAAGCGGGGCGGGCCGAGGAAGTCGACGAGCTTGGCGCGGTTGACGATCGTCTTGCGCTTGCGCCCCTCGGCGACCTGGCGGGCGACCTTGCGCATGATGTTCGCGAGCTCGCGCTCCAGGTTCCGGACGCCGGCCTCGTGGGTGTAGGCCTGGACCAGCTCCACGAACGTGTCGTCCGTGATCTCGATCCGCTTCTCCGTCAGGCCGTGGTTGTGGAGCTGCTTGGGGACGAGGAAGCGCTTCCCGATCTCCACCTTCTCGCGCTGGGTGTAGCCCGGAAGCTGGACGACCTCCATCCGGTCGCGCAGCGGCGCGGGGACCGGGTCGAGCAGGTTGGCCGTCGTGATGAAGAGGACCTTGCTCAGGTCGAACGGCACCTCGAGGTAGTTGTCCTGGAAGGTGTTGTTCTGCTCGGGGTCGAGGACCTCGAGGAGCGCGGACGACGGGTCGCCCCGGAAGTCCATGCCCAGCTTGTCGACCTCGTCGAGCATGAACACCGGGTTGTTCGAGCCGCTCGTCTTGATGCTCTGGATCACGCGGCCCGGCAGGGCCCCGATATAGGTCCGCCGGTGGCCACGGATCTCCGCCTCGTCGTGGACGCCGCCGAGGCTCATCCGGACGAACTTGCGGCCCATCGCGCGGGCGATCGACTTCCCGAGCGACGTCTTGCCGACGCCGGGAGGGCCCACGAAGCACAGGATCGGGCTGCGAATCGTCGACGCCAGCGTGCGGACGGCGAGGTACTCGAGGATGCGCTCCTTGATCTTCTCCAGCCCGTAGTGATCCTCGTCGAGGATGCGGGCCGCCTCGCGGATGTCCAGGTTGTCTTCCGTCGACGTGTTCCAGGGGAGGCCGACGAGCCAGTCCACGTACGTCCGGATCACGCCCACCTCGGGTGAGGCCGACGGGATGCGGCTCATCCGGTCGACCTCCTTGAGGGCCCGCGTGCGGACCTCGTCGGGCATCCCGGACTGCTCCACCTTCTCGCGGAGCTCGTGGAGCTCGGCCTGCTGGGGGTCGTCCTCGCCCAGCTCGCGCTGGATCGCCTTGAGCTGCTCGCGGAGGATGTACTCGCGCTGCGTCTTGTCGAGCTCGGACTTGACCTCGCTCTGGATCTTCCCCTTGAGCTCGAGGATCTCGACCTGGCGGTTGAGGAACGTCGAGACGAGCTTCAGGCGCTCGACGACGTCGATCGTCTCGAGGAGCTCCTGGCGCTGCTCGGTGGACATGTCGGGGCTGTACGCGACCATGTCGGCGAGCAGGCCGGGCTCGGTGATGTTGCGCGCGGCCACGGCGGCCTCGGGCGGGACCGGCGCGCCCGACTGGACGTACTGGTCCATCTGGGCCTGGACCGTCTTCATGAGCGCGGTGACCGCGAGGTCCCTGGGCGAGGCGTCCGGGAGCTCCTCCACGGTCGCGACGAGATGCGGGCTCGTCGACACGAAGCCAACGAGGCGCAGCCGGCTCTGGCCCTGCACGATCGCGCGGACCGTACCGTCCTGGAGCTGCACCACCTGGGCGATCTTGGCGAGCGTCCCGATGCCGTAGAGCTCGGAGGGATCGCTGATCTCCTCCATCTCGGCATGTCGCTGCGTCACCAGCGCGATCAGGCTGCCCTCGGCGACGGCGGCGTTGAGCGCGTTCACGCTCTTCTCGCGGCCGACCTGGAGGGGCACGATCATCTCGGGGAAGATGACCGTCTCCCGCAGGGCCACGAGCGGCAGCTCGCGGGTCCGTGACTCGGACGGTCGCGATCCGTCCTTTCGTGCTCTCGGCATCACGCCCTCCTGGCGCGTATGGGACGCGGGTGCGCCCCGGTTCGAGGTGCCGGCCAGTTGGCCGGGGCCCCCGTCCGGGGGCGCGCTGCGGGTACGGATGGTGGCGTCCCGATCGACGGCGCGGATCGAGGGCGCGGTGCGGTGCGTGCGATCGTCAGGTCCTCCGGCTCAGAATCCACGGGGTCCGGTCGGCTCGGGCTCGGCCGTCGCCCCGGAATCGCGGTTGCCAGCAATCCATTCGTCCGAGAGGGCTTCGAGGATGCGGACCCCGAGTCGCTCTTCGAGCTCGAAGAGGATCCGGACCCCGGCCAGGTTGACCCCCCGGTCCTGGGTGAGGTGCCGGATCCACAGGATCCGGCGCAGATCGTGGTCGGAATAGAGGCGGATGTTCGTCGGCGTGCGGGCCGGCTCGATCAGGCCCTCGTCCTCGTAGATCCTGAGCGTCCGCGGATGGACCGCGACGATGCGGGCCGCCACGGAGATCACGTAGACGGGGCGCGTCGGGTCCCGATCGAACCGGCTGCGCTGCACGGTTGCCGAAGGCTCAGCGGCGGCTGCCCGCCCCGACAAGCTCGGGTTCGGGCGTGGCGTCGGTCGCTGCGGCCGAGATCCTGATCTGCTTCGGTTTGATCTCGTCGGCCTTCGGGCTGCGGAGGTCCCACGGGTTCGATCGGCGGATCATCGTCATTGCTGGCACCTCCGGGTGCTGTGGCTTGATCGGCGTCCCCGCCGCACCGGCGGGGCGGTCGGATCGATGGTGTCGCGGCTTCCGGTCCGTCTTGCCGGAGGCCATCGGGCTGCCATCCTTCCGGACACGGCCGAAGTATGGAACCATGACAATGTTGTTGTCAAGAGTCTGGCGCGGGCGTGTCCGCCGACACCGCCTGATCCGCCCGGCGCGGCCGGCGCACGAGCCGTGGCGGCCGTCCGCGGTCATCCGTGTGATTGCCCGCGGCCCGGCTGCGCGGCCTTCGCCGGTGGGTCCTCCCACCCGGCGCCGATGTCCGGCTCCGCGCCTGCTCGAGCGCCCCGTGGCCGGCCGAGTGGGCAGCCAGGGCGCGCGCCTGACGTCAGCCGACCGGCAGCGCCCCGATCAGCATTCCGTGGAGAGCCGGCTCGCACTCGGCTCGCCCGGCGGCGATCACCTTGTCTCCGGCACGGAAGATGGTGTCGGGGCCGACGGCCTGGGCGATCTCGTCACGGACGAGCGCCACGACCGAGCACCCGCCGGGCAGCTGCAGCTGGAGGAGCGTCCTCCCGACGGCGGGCGACTCCGGCGTGAGCTGCGCCTCGACGAGCTCGAACTCGTGCGAGAGCGGCGCCAGGTGGAG
Source organism: uncultured Chloroflexia bacterium (assembly GCA_963809215.1). Lineage (GTDB taxonomy): Bacteria > Chloroflexota > Limnocylindria > Limnocylindrales > CSP1-4 > CTSoil-043. The sequence goes on along the minus strand of CAWEIJ010000002.1, from coordinate 2,747,594 downwards.
GAGCTCGTGGACGGGGATGTCCTGCTCGATCGAGCCGAGGATCATCCGGGTCGGCGAGATCAGCTCATCCACCCCGAGGTGCTTGAAGAGCGGCTCGTTCTTCGGGTTGTTGACCCTGGCGATCGTCTTCGGGACGGCAAAGTGGTGCTTCGCCATCTGGCAGATCACCAGGTTGTCCTCGTCGTCGCCCGTGACCGCGGCGACGACGTCCGCCCGGTTCGCTCCGGCATCCGCCAGGGAGCTTCCCTCGCAGCCGTCCTTCGCGACGACGATCGACCCGATCTCGTCGGCGATCTGGTCGGCCCGGCGGCGATCCTTCTCCATGAGGACCACCTCGTGTCCCGACTCGGAGAGCTCGCGGGTGAGGTAGTAGCCGACCTTTCCCCCGCCGACGACAAGCACGAACATCTCTCAGCCCTCCCTGGGCCCTGCGGAGGCGGCGGTCCCGATGGGCGGGTGATCATGCTCCGCTCCCGCGCGCACCGACGGCTCGCTGCCCATGGGGAGCCCCATCGCGCCGAGCAGCGCGTCGACCATCATCGTGGTCCGGCAGACCGTCCCGATCCCGAGCTCCGAATATGCCTGGGCGCGCATCGGATCGTTGACCTTCGCGTAGACGGTCCCGATCCCGAACGCCTCGCGGGCCAGCTGTGCGGCCATGATGTTGCGGTTGTCGCCCTCCGTCAGGGCCAGGAAGACATCGGCGCCCTGCGCGCCGGCGCGGCGCAGCGCGTCCTCGTCCGTGCCGTCCCCGCGGACCGCCTCTCCCCCGAACGTCGCCGGGAGCCGGTCGAACGCCCGCGTCAGCAAGTCGATGATGATGACGTCGTGGCCCGTCGCGTCGAGCGCGGCGGCGAGCATCCCGCCGACGCGTCCGCAGCCGACGATGACCGCTTTCATGCGTGGATCTCCCCTGGCATCGGCTCGCGCACCACCCAGACGGCGCACGGCGCGTTCTTGAGGACGTATGGGACGGTCCGCCCGATCGCGAAGTCTCCGCCGAATCGCTTGCGATAGGGAAGCCCGACGATCAGCAGGTCGGCGCCGCGTTCCACGGCCTCGTCCACGATCGCCGCGCCCACGTCGCGGGCCTGGACCAGGACCGGCTCGAGCCCGCCATGGAGACGCTCGGCGATCCCCTCGGCCGAGTCGAGCACACGCTGGGCGCTCTCCGACCGGTCGGCGACGTTCGCGTCGAGGGGAAGGGTCCAGTCGATCTCCACGACGTGGATGGCCACGATCTCGGCCTTCGTCGGGCGCGCCGTCTCGACCACGAGACGGACGATCCGGTCATCGCAGGGTCCGCCATTCAGGGCGACGACGACGCGAGAGAAGAGCGCGACGGGCTTGTCGGCCACGGGGCGGGGGCGACCTCTTGGTCAGCAGGACCAGGGCCCGGGGACGCGGGCCGTGACGGGTGACGTCCGTCGGCGGGAACGATACCACCCGCATCGACGACGGGCGCCTCCCGGCGTGGCTCAGGCCCCGCTGCCGTCCGGGGGCGTGTGCGAGTCCAGTCGCCCGCGCCGCTCGAAGACGGCCGGCTCCTCGGCCCGGTACGGTACGTTCGTGATCACCGTGTTCGGGCGGCCCAGCAGCGCCCGGCGGAGCTGGCTGGTCGACTGGTTGTAGAGGATCCGCTCCCACCAGTGGCGCGGGACGTACTCGGGGATCACGACGAACGTGATCGGCGCGTCCCTGTCGGGAGTCCAGGCCTGGTCGAGCACGTCCAGGTAGGCGAGGAACGGTCCGGTCAGCGCCCGGTATGGCGACTCCACGATGACGAGCGATACGCCGGGGACCTGGCGGGCCCACTCGTCCCGGACCTGCTCCGCGTATGCGTGATCGTCGACGACGAGGACCGCGCGGACGTCGGACGAGATCGAGCGGCCGACGTTGACCGCCTGGACCACTGCCCGGCTCAGGCCGCTGATCGGGACGACGACGCGCTCCTCCCGGTGGGGCGGCGCCACGACCTGGTCCGGGCGCAGCGCGAGCTGGCGCCGCGACGTGGCGTACTGCCGATGGATGAACTGGAACATCAGGACGAGCACCGGGATCAGGACGAGGACGAGCCAGGCGCCGTCACGGAACTTGACGCTCGCGACGACCACGAGCACGACCAGCGTGAGCAGCCCGCCGAACGCGTTGACGCTGGCGCGCCACCACCAGCCCGTCTCGCGCACGGACAGCCAGTGGCGCACCATGCCGGTCTGCGAGAGCGTGAAGCAGACGAAGACGCCCACCGAGTAGAGCGGGATGAGGGCGTGGGTGTCTCCGTTGAACGCGAAGAGGAGCCCGAACGCGATCGCGGCCAGCAGCACGATCCCCCAGCTGAAGGCGAGCCGATCGCCGCGGAAGGCGAACTGGGTCGGCATGAACCCGTCCTGGGCCAGGATCGCGGCGAGCCGCGGGAACGCGTTGAAGCTCGTGTTCGCGGCCAGGAAGAGGATCAGGGCCGTCGCCCCCTGGAAGATGTAGAACAGCGGCGACCCATGGCCGTAGGCGGACTGGGCGACGAGCGCGATCACGGTCGGCCCGCCCGAGTTGTCCTGCGAGGGCAGGATCGCGAACGCGTGCGCGACCACGGTGACGCCGATGAAGATCGCTCCCAGCAGGAACGCCATGCTGACCATGGTGTTGGCGGCGTTCTTCGCCTCGGGCGGCTTGAACGCGGGCACGCCGTTGGCGATCGCCTCGACGCCGGTGAGCGCGACCGAGCCGCCCGCGAAGGCCTTGAGGAGCAGGAAGATCGTGAGGACCTCGACGCCCGGCTGCACCACCTCGGGCTGGGGCGCCAGCACGGGGACGGTCCCGGTGACGATCCGCGAGAGGCCGATCACCACGATCCCGATGGCCAGCGCGACGAACAGGTAGGTCGGGAACGCGAAGATGTTCCCCGATTCTCGGAGTCCGCGGAGGTTCCCGATGGTGATGAGGGCGATGGACGTGAAGGCGATCTCGATCCGGTAGTCGTAGGCCGCCGGGATGATCGACTGGATCTGCTGGATCGCCGACGCGGTCGAGACCGCGACCGTCATGACGTAGTCGATCAGGAGTGCCCCCGCCGCCACCAGGCCGGCCGTCTGCGAAAGGTTCTCGCGCGCCACGACGTAGGCGCCGCCTCCCGATGGATACGCGCGGCACACCTGCCGATAGCTGATCGAGACGACCGTCAGCAGGATCGCGATGGCGATCGCGACCTCGACCGAGAGCGTGAGCGCGGCCGCGCCGGCGACCACCAGCACGCGCAGGATCTCCTCCGTCGCGTAGGCCGACGAGGAGATCGCGTCCGAGCTGAAGATCGGCAGGGCGAGCTTCTTCGGCAGCCGCTCCTCGGCCTCGTCCTCGTTCGAGAGGGGACGGCCGAACAGGGAGCGGCGCAGGTTCGACCAGACGAGCGCGACGCCGGTGCGCGGCGCGGTCGCCGCCTCCTTCGCCGTCAGCATGCCGGCGCCGGTGTACCGGAAGTACGGGGAATGGGGGCGATCGACGCGGACACGCCGGTCCCCGATCTTGCGGCCCTGGAGGGGCCGGCGGCCACCGATCATGCGAAGGTTGTCACCCGGGCGTGGGGGCCGGCGCTGTCGCGGGGGCCGAGGGCGGAGCCATGGTTATACCATCCCGGGCCGCCGAGATTGCCGCCGAGATCAATGCCCGTGGTCGAGACGCGCCACCAGGCGCGGCGGAAGCCCGGCCGCGCGCATCGCCGCCTGGGTCGCCGCGATGGGATAGGCGACCCGGTGCCAGGTCAGCAACGACCTCACCGTGTCCAGGACCATCGCGCTCGCCCTGGGGTCGCCGTCGCGGGGCTGGCCGACGCTGCCCGGGTTGGCGAGGACGCGGCGGTCGTCCAGGGTCAGCGTCGTGCCGTCGCCCGCATCGATGGTCTCGATTCGCCCGCGGCTCTCGCGGAACGCGATCGGGACGTGGGTGTGGCCGTGGACGAGGTGGGCCGTTCGGAAGGCGGGGAGGTTCGCGCGGGCCTCGGGTGCGGTCATCACGTATTCCCAGGTGGGGTCGCGCGGGCTGCCGTGGACCAGGGTCACTCCCCCCTGCTCGCGCCGATCGGGCAGCGCGCCAAGCCAGGAGCGCGTGGCCGGGCCGATCCGGCCGGCTGTCCATTCGATCGCCAGCCGCGCGTCGGGGTTGAACCACTCGGCCAATCCCGGCTCGAGGGCCGCGGCGTCGTGGTTCCCGCGCACGCCGACCGCCCCCAGCGCTTCCAGTCGCGCCACGACCTCGTCCGGATGCGGCCCGTACCCGACCACGTCGCCCAGCTGCCAGACGGAATCGACGGGCCCGAGCGCGGCGAGCACCGCGTCCAGCGCCGGCAGGTTGGCGTGGATGTCCGAGAGGATCGCGATCCGCATCGCCGGAGCCTACCAGCCGCGGGTGCGCCGTCCGCGCGCCCTCACCTGCACCACGGTAGCCGAGGCGTCGACACGGAGCTCACCATGGGTGCCGGGCACGCTCCGCCGGGGATCGCGGCCAGGCGGACGTGGTCCGGCCCTCCTTGCGACAGACGACGAGGACGTGGCCCGCGGGCGCGGGTGGAGCCGCCTCGACCACCAGAATCGTTCCACCGCCGAGCGCGGCGAGCGCGGGCAACGCCCGGTCGCGCTCCTGGCCCAGCTCCGACCGCTTCCACGCGACGAGCACGCCGCCCGGCGCGAGCAGCGGGAAGGCGAGCTCGATCAGGTCCCCGAGCGCGGCGACGGCGCGCGACGTGACCGCGGGCCATCGACCGCGCTGGCGTGGGTCCGCAGCAAGCGTCTCGGCACGCTCTGCGGCGACGGCGACCCGCTCGCCGAGGCCCAGCCCGCCGACCGCGGTTGCCAGGAAGCGTGCCTTCTTGCCGATGGAGTCGACGAGGAGCGCCCGCTCCGCGGGCAGCGCGATCGCGAGCGGCAGACCGGGGTATCCGCCGCCCGAGCCGAGGTCGAGGAGCGCGCGGATGCCGCGCGCCCGCAGCAGCGGCAGCGCCGAGAGCGCATCGAGGACGTGGGCGGTGACCGCCTCGCGCGGGTCGCGGATGGCCGTCAGGTTCACGCTCGCGTTCCATGCCAGGAGCAGGCGCAGGTGGTCCCCGAGCGCGGTGACGGCGGAGGGTGGCAGGTCCTGAAGGCCGAACGCCGCGAGGCCGCCCTCGAGGGCGGCGCGGGCGTCAGGCGGCAGCGCCGGGCATGAAGACGGGTCAGCCGGGAGCGGCGCGCGATCGTGCAGCCTCGGGGCCCTCCAGCTGGACTCTCTCCGGCCCCGCTGCAACCGCGCCGGCTCCCGGCCGTTGTTCGAAGCGCACCGCCGACAGGGCGTCGACGGTCTCGCGCTGCCGGAGCGGTTCGTGTCCGGGTTTCCCCTGGACCCCGCGCGGGCACCGATCCCCGTCGTCGATCCGCGTCGATGCGGACCCGGATCGTCCGTCCGGCTCACCGGGCATGTCAACGGGCTTATCCACGAACTCGTGGACGCGGACCGCTTTTGTGGACAACCGGCGCTCCTGCGGCCAGGCGGCGCTCCGGCCAGGCGGCGCTCCGGCCAGGCGGGGTTGCGTTCAGCCTGGAGCGGGTTTCGTTCAGGCCGGGCGGCGCAGCGCTGCCACGACCGACCGCTCCTCGAGGGCCAGCTCCTCGGTCTCGAGGATGGTCTCGAGGATGGCCGCGATCGACTCGTGATCCCGGTCGGCCGCGCCCGGGAGCGCCAGCACGAACGTCGATCCGGTCCCCGCGACGCTCGCGGCACCGAGGTCCCCGTGCATGGCGCGCGCCAGGTCGCGTGCGATCGGGAGGCCGAGGCCCGTCCCGGTGATCCGGTCGTGGCCCTCCAGCCGCACGAATGGCTCGAAGATCCGGGCGCGGTCCGCGATCGCGATCCCCGGCCCGTCGTCCCGGACAAGGACGAACGCCGACGTCGGCCCGGCCCGCGCCTCGAGCTCGATGAGCCCACCGCGTGGCGTGTACTTGATAGCGTTCGCGACGAGGTTCGTGACGATCTGCTCCACGCGGCGGCGGTCTCCCGTTGCGGGACGCAGGCGCGGCGGCAGGGCCCGGACCAGCCGGAGCCCGGCCGCGTCCGCGATCGGCATGAGCCCATCGAGGACGCGCGTACACGCCTCGGCGATCGAGAACGGGGCGATCACCAGGCGCAGGCTGCCGGCCTCGATGCGGCTCATCTCGAGGAGATCACCGACCAGCTCGGCCATGCCCTCCGTCATTCGCCGGCTCCGCTCCAGGAACTCGCGCTCCACGCCGGGGTCCGTCACGCGGCCGTCGAGGAGCAGGTCCAGGTAGCCGCCCAGGCCGGTCAGCGGCGTGCGAAGCTCGTGGGCCACCATCGACACGAAGCGGGTCCGTTCCGCGTCGCGGGCGCGGAGCTCCGTTCGCTCGTGGTCGTCGGCCGCGCGGGACGTTGCGACCGAGAGGGCGACGAGGACGTTCCGGAGCGTCCCTGCGGGGAGCCTCGAGACGACCGAGAGGGGATCGGTCCCGGGCGGCACCTCCACCCCGAGGTGGACGCCGCCCTCGCCGGCGACGGGGACCAGGACGTTCGTGCCGCATTGGGCGCGCTCGCGTTCGGCGCGTGCGGGCACGCCGTCGCGCCGGGCCCGGACGACGATGACCGGCGCGGCAACGTCGGCTGCGCGTCGGGCGGCCGAGCGCGGTGCGTGCGCATCGAGCCACGCTGCCAGCGCGTCGCCGGCATTGGCCGGCTCGTCCGACCCGATCGCAACGGTGACACGCCGAACCGGCTCTTCGACGAGAAGGGCGGCGTGCCGCGCGCCAGCGACCCGGGCCACGAGCAGGAGGATGCCGGCGACCTGCTCGGCGGCGTCGCCCGGCCCCGCCAGCGTGTCGAGCATGCGCGCCAGCAGCGCGCGATCATCGTGGAGGGCCCGGTCCTCGACGCGCCGGACCGCTCCTCGACGCTCGCGAAACGCCGGCGGTGCGGCAAGCTTCGGCAGGCCGCCGTGCGAGATGGGCCCGCCGTGCGGCCCCGTCGGCGGCTCGGAATTGATCATCGAGACGAGCCTGCACCGGCCAATGCCGCACGGCCATCCCCCCGACGGGGACGCAACAATGTCCGAAGGTACCCCGTCGCTGCCGGCAGATCGAGGGAAGGGTCGGGCACGGAGCGCGGCGCAGCGGCTCGGTCAGCCCCGCGACGCGCTCCGCACGGGTCGCCCAAGCGTGCGCCTGACCACATCGAGGACCTCGTCGACGTACTGCTCGGCCTCCCCGCGCTCCGCGGCGGTCCGGATGCACCCCTGGACGTGGTCCTCCAGCACGAGGAGGCTGACCGCGTCGACGGCTGCCCGCAGTGCGCTCGTCTGCTGCAGGATGTCGACGCAGTACTCCTCGCGCTCGATCATGCGGGCGATCCCGCGAACCTGGCCCTCGATCCGGCTGAGCCGGCGAAGGAGCTGCGCGCGGTCGCGCGAGTAGCTGTGTCGGAACGTTCCCGGCACGTCCGCCGACGCGAGGCCGACGGGCGCGGTGGCGACCGCTGGGGTCGTCGGCGCGGTCTTCTCGGTCGTCATGGCGGCGATCTCCTGCAGGCCCGGTCTCGAGCTCCACCCATGATACTCCCCCCGGGTATCGGCACACCTCCGGACCGCGGCCTTGCCCTCGCGCGACCGCGCACGGTGGCAGGACCGCGAGGCGACCCGCTAGACTGGCCGGGATGGCTCTCGACGCGGATCTCGATCGCCGGCCCGCCCCGGCGTTCGCTCATGCCAGCGAGGCCGAGCTGGCGCGGATCCTCGACTTCTACGCCGTCGCCTGGGAGTACGAGCCCCACACATTCCCGATCCTCTTCGACCGCTCCGGCGCGGTGCTGGAAAGCTTCAGCCCCGACTTCTACCTGCCCGAGCTCGACGTCTACCTCGAGCTGACGACGCTCAAGCAGCGCCTCGTCCGCAAGAAGAACCGGAAGCTCCGTCGGATGCGCGAGCTCTACCCGGGCGTCACCGTCAAGCTCCTCTACTCGCGCGACTTCCGCGCCCTCCTCTTCAAGTACGGCAAGCTCTCGCTGGCGGGCATGCTCACCGGCGCCGACGGCCAGACCACGCCCCCACGTTCGCGCGGCGATCATTCCGAGGCGGCGTCCGCTCCGGCCCGCGCCCGCCCGCGCCGGAGCCGGGCCCAGGCACGCGCCCACGCACTCGAGCGGCTCGCCGCCGACGGTACGTCCAACGGCGCCGAGATCACGGCCTGATGCGCCGCCCAGACCTGACTGCCGACGTCTCGGAGATCCTCCTGAGCGAGGAGCAGATCCAGGCCAAGGTGCTGGAGCTCGGGCGCAGGATCAGCGACGACTACGCGGGGCGCGAGCTCACGCTCGTGAGCGTCCTCAAGGGCTCGCTCCCGTTCATGGCCGACCTGATGCGCTCGATCACGATCCCTGTCCAGATCGACCTGATGGAGGTCTCGTCGTACGGGGGTGCGGCGACCGAGTCGTCCGGGCTCGTGCGGATCCTCAAGGACCTCTCGTCCAGCATCGACGGGCGCCACGTGCTCATCGTCGAGGACATCATCGACACCGGCCTCACCCTGAACTACCTGGTCCGCTACCTGCGCGGCAAGAACCCGGCGTCGCTGCGGATCTGCACGCTCCTCGACAAGCCGGCGCGACGGATCGTGGAGATCGCGATCGACTACCGCGGCTTCGAGATCCCCGACCAGTTCGTGATCGGCTACGGCCTGGACTACGGCGAGGCCTACCGGAACCTTCGCTTCGTGGGCGTGCTCCGCCCCGAGGTCTACCTGGACCCCGACTGATGTCGCTTCACCACCGCTCCCTTGGCCGAGGGCGCTGGGTCGCCGCGGCCTCCGCGGTCGTCATCGTGGTTGGGTGCGCCCTGCCCTGGTTCCGGGCCGGCGGCGCGGAGGGAATCCCCGCGCTCGAGGGCAACGGGTTCTTCGGGCCCGGGATCCTCTCCTTCCTCGCGGCGCTCGCGACCCTTGCGCTGGTGGCCCTCCCGTATGCCATGGGAGACCGGCCCGTGGCCGTCGATCGCTGGTGGGTCTATGCCGCGCTCGCGGTGACCGCCGCGCTGGGTCTCCTCCTCCGGTCGGTCGGGATCGCGCTCGATTCGGGCGGCATCGGGACGATGCTGCCGGACCGCGCACCCGGGGTCTGGCTGGCCGCGGCGGGCATCGTCGGGCTCGCGTTCGCCACCGCCGAGCTGTACGGGGCGCGCCCCGAATAGCGCTCCGCCCGGCCCTCCCGTCGCTGCACCACCCGGTTGGCGGGCCGCCGATCAGCCGCCCAGGTAGGCCTTCTGGACCTCCGGGTTCTGGCGAAGGTTCCCTGCCGTGTCCTCGAGGACGATCCGTCCCGTCTGCAGGATGTAGCCGCGATGGGCGATCCCGAGCGCCATGAGCGCGTTCTGCTCGACGACGAGGACCGTCGTGCCCTGCGCATGGATGTCGCGGATGACCTCGAAGATCTGCTCCACCAGGATCGGGGCGAGCCCCATCGACGGCTCGTCGAGGAGCAGGAGCTTTGGGTGGGTCATCAGCGCGCGCCCGATCGCGAGCATCTGCTGCTCGCCGCCGGACAGCGTCCCGCCCGCCTGGCCGCTCCGCTCGCGAAGCCTGGGGAAGAGGCTGAAGACGCGTTCGAAGTCGGCCTGGAGCTCCCCCTTGTCGCTTCGCGTGTAGGCGCCCATCTGGAGGTTCTCGAGGACGGTCATCCGGCTGAAGATGCGCCGCCCTTCCGGGGCGTGGCCGACGCCGCGCCGGACCAGCCGGTGCGCCGGGACGTTCGTGATCTCGCTTCCGTCGAAGGTGATCGTCCCCGATCGCGGGTGCATGAGGCCGCTGATCGTGCGGAGCGTCGTGGTCTTGCCGGCGCCGTTGGCGCCGAGGAGCGTGACGATCTCCCCGGGGAAGACCTCCAGGGTGACCCCCTGGAGCGCGTGGATGTGCCCGTAGTACGAGTGCACGTCGTGCGCCCGCAGGAGCGGCTCTCCGCGGGGGCTGTCCGTGCGCGCGGGAAGGCCGGTCGTCGCCGTCATGCGCTGGCCCCCTTCCCGAGATAGGCCTCGATCACGCGCGGGTCGCGGCGGACCTCGGCCGGCGTGCCCTCGGAGATCTTCTCGCCGTGGTCGAGGACCGTCACGCGGTCGCTCACGCCCATGACCACGGCCATGTCGTGCTCGATGAGGAGGATGGTCAGGCCCAGCTCCGTCCGGATGCGCCCGAAGAGCGCGGTCATCTGGGCCGTCTCGGACGGGTTCATGCCGGCGGTCGGCTCGTCCAGCAGGAGCAGTGTCGGCTGGCTGGCCAGGGCGCGGGCCACCTCCAGCCGGCGCTGGTCGCCGTACGCCAGGTTGCGGGCCGTCTCGCCCTCGAGGCCCTCGAGGCCCACGAAGGCCAGCCAGCGGCGTGCCTGTCGATCCGCTTCCTTCTCCTCGCGTCGGTGGCGGGGCAGTCGCAGGGCGGCGTCCAGCGGCGTGGCGCGGAGCCGGGAATGCATTCCCACCTTGACGTTCTCGGCGGCCGTCATCGTCTTGAACAGCCGGATGTTCTGGAACGTGCGGCCCAGGCCCGCCACGACCATATCGTTCGGACGGGCGCTCTTGAAGATCCCGAGCCGGTGGAGCATCCGCTCATAGACCGGTGGCCGGATGATCGCGAGCAGGAACATCGCGATGAGGAGGCCCACCGCGGCCAGCAGCGTCACTGCCAGGACGAGGTCGGACCCGATCACCTGCGCGACGAGGAAGCCGACGAGCCCCACGACGACCGTCGGGAGGACCCAGGTGAGGGGCTCCGCCCATGCGCGACGGCTCGTCGCGATCATCTCGCGACCTCCGAAGGTGACCACGCCCTCGGTCGGCTCGTAGAGGCCGGCCACCACGTTGAAGAACGTGGTCTTGCCGGCCCCGTTCGGGCCGATGAGGCTGACGATGGAGCCCTTCGGGATCACGAAGTCCACGTCGTTGACCGCGACCAGGCCGCCGAACTGCTTGGTGACGCCCGTGGCGACCAGGACCGGGGCAGCTGCGTCGGTCGTCATGCCTGGACCAGCTCCTCGTTGGACTCGGCGGCTTCCTCGGGCGACTCGTGCAGCTCGGACCTGCGGCGCCTGCTCGGGAAGAGGCCTTCCGGTCGCAGCAGCATCATCAGCACGAGCGCCAGCCCGTAGAGCAGGTACTGGAAGTTGATGAAGTTGATCGACCCGAGGTCCACGCTCATGGGCCCCAGCGCGAACGTCGGGACGTGCAGCGACTGGACGAACGCGCCCAGCTGCTTGAGGCCCTGGGCCTGGATCTCGTAGACGATGAACGCGCCCGCAGCGACGCCCCAGATGTTGCCCATGCCCCCGAGCACGACCATGGCCAGCGCCGTGAACGACACCGTGAAGCCGAACTGGTCGGGGCTGACGATCGAGAGCTTCGAGGCGTAGAAGACGCCAGCCAGGCCGGACGTCGAGGCGCCGATCGAGAACGCGAGGAGCTTCGTCGTGACCGTGTTGATGCCCATGCTGGCCGCGGCCAGCTCATCCTCGCGGATGGCCACCCAGGCCCGCCCGATCCGCGAATCCTGGAGCCGATACAGGAAGATGAACGCGACGGCGATGATGACCACGACCGTCACGAAGTAGGGCATCGGGTTGGTGAACCCGAACCCGTTGACGCCGAACAGGCCGTAGGCGCTCGGCTGGGCCAGGCCCGTGATCCCGTTCGTGCCATTCGTGTACTTGTCGGCGTTGAGGAAGACGACCGGCACGATCTCGCCGAAGCCGAGGGTGACGATCGCGAGGTAGTCGCCCCGGAGCCGCAGCGTGGGGGCCCCCAGCAGGACGCCGAACATCGCGGCGACGATGGCGCCGACCAGGAGCATCGGCCAGAACGGCACAGCCAGGCCGCTGAACGGCGAGGCGCCGTAGGCGTACGTGTAGGCGCCGATCGCGAAGAACGCCGCGTAGCCCAGGTCGAGGAGGCCGGCGAAGCCCACGACCACGTTCAGGCCGATCGCGAGGAGGACGAAGACGCCTGCGTCGGCGAAGCCCCCGATGAAGTCCTTCTGTGTCCCGAACCCGTTGAGCGGCGGCAGCAGGACGATCAGCGGGAGGGCCGCCGCCGCGATCGCCAGGCCCAGCACGATCGAGATCGACTGGTGGTGGCCGAGGTAGGATCCGACGCGCCCGAGCGCGAGGCGCCACGGAGCGGGGGCCTTGCGGCCAGCCCGAGCCGGGCCGCCCGCGCCGGCCGCGGGTGTTGCCGCTCCCGTCTGCCCGCTCATGCGCGATCCGCCAGCTGCTGGCCGAGGATGCCGGTGGGCCGGAAGACCAGGACGAGGACCAGCACCCCGAAGACGACCGCCTCGCTCCAGCGGCCCTGGCCCCAGACCGAGCTGATCACCTCGAGGAACCCGATGACGAAGCCGCCGAGCGCCGCGCCGGTCGTGTTGCCGATGCCGCCCAGGACGGCGGCCGTGAATGCCTTCAGCCCGGCCTGGAACCCGATGTTGAAGACGGTGACCCCGAAGTACAGGCCCTGGACCACGCCGGCTGCGCCCCCCAGGGCGGACCCGATGAAGAACGTAAGGGCGATCGTCGTGTTGATGTCCACGCCCATCAGCTGGGCGGCGTCGCGGTCGATCGCGGTGGAGCGCATCGCGCGGCCCAGCCGCGTCCGGCCGATGAACAGCTGGAGCGCGGCCATCAGGCCGACGGCGAGGATGATGACGAACAGGTTGATGAGGCTGATCGAGAAGACCCCGAACGAGAGCACGGTGTTCGGGATGATCTGCGGCGTCGTGACGATGGAGTTGCTGACCACGACGAACACGATGTTCTGGAGGATGAAGCTGACCCCGATGGCCGTGATCAACGGCGCCAGGCGCGGGGCGTTGCGGAGACGCCGGTAGGCCAGCCGCTCGATGACGACGCCGACGACACCCATCACGAGCATCGAGACGACGAACGCGAAGACGAGCACGCCGATGAGAAGGATCGGGTCGTTGATCGCGCCGGAGAAGCCGAGCGTGGTCAGCAGCCACCACGACACGAACGAGCCGCACATGAAGATCTCGCCGTGCGCGAAGTTGATGAGCTCGATGATCCCGTAGACCATCGTGTACCCGAGCGCGATCAGCGCGTAGATCGCACCGATCGTCACGGCGTTGATGAACTGGGCCTGCGCCTGCGGGATGGCGCTCGTGAAGGTGAGGTGCTGGGATGGATCCGCGAGGATGCCCTCGAGGATGATGAAGTAGGCGACCACGAGCGCGATGACGGCCGCCAGGGGTACTCGCCACGGGAACGTGACCTGCCGTCGCCGGGCAGTCGCGGTAGTCATCTTCCAGTCATCCGAAGGGGCTCCGAATGGGCGTCGGCCGGAGCATGTGACATGCTCCGGCCGACCGCGGATCCGCCTGGTTCAGAAGGGAGGCGGGGTGCCCGCCGCTACTTGAGCGGCTCCGCCGTGAAGTCGCGCTGCTTGAGGAACTTCCAGTTCTTGCTCGCAGCGTCGAACTGGAAGTACGAGATGATCTTCTGGCTGGTGTCGCCGTTGGCGTCGAAGCTGAACGTTCCGAGCGCCGTGTCGTACGTGTTGGACGGGGTGGCGACGTAGGCCCGGACGGCCTCCCGCAGAGCGGCCATGTCGGTGATGCCGGCGCCGACCTTGGCGAGCGCCTGGAGGTAGACCTGGGCGCAGGCGTAGCCGGCCGCGCTGTAGGCGCCGGGATCCGTGTTGAACATGGCCTTGTAGTCGGACGCGAACTGGGCCGCGTTGGGGATCTGGGTGGGGCCGGCCACGGTGCTGTAGGTGTTCGCGTCGCCCGCGTCGCCGGCGATCTGGAGGAACGAGCTCGCCGTTGACGCCGAGCCGTCGCTGATGCCGTCACCGCCGCCGAGCGGGATGTTGGCGATGCCCTGCTGCGCCATCTGCTTGCGGAACAGGCCGATGCCCGACGTGGTCACGCCGCCATAGAAGACGTACTGCGGGGCGAGTCCCTTGACGGTCGTCACGTAGCTCGTGAAGTCGGTGGTCGTCCCGGGGATCCCGTCGCGCTTGAGCACCTTGCCGCCGAGCGCGGCGAACTGCGTCGCGAAGACGTCCGAGAGGCCCTTGCCGTAGGTCTGGGTGTCGTCGGCGACGTAGGCAGTGGTGGCCTTCGCGATGTTGAAGGCGATGTCAGCCCCGGCCGCGCCCTGCAGGTCGTCCGTGGTGGCGACGCGGACGTAGGCGATCTTGGTCGGGTTCGTGGGCCGCAGCGAGAGCGGATCTGCGCCGCCCCAGGGCTTCGTCAGGCCGGGGTTCGTGTTGGCCGGGCTGCACTGCATGAGGCCGGCAGCGTTGCTGACCGGGATCTCGGCCTGCGCGACGCTGGAGTTGTACGGTCCGACGATCCCGATGACGGCCGGGTCATTCGCCAGCGTCTGGATGTTCTTCGCGCCCTGCTGCGGGTTGTGCACGCCATTGACGGCGTCATCCTGCTGGTTGATGGTGACCGTGAAGCCGGGCACCTGGATCTTCGCGATGGCCAGCGCCACGCCGTTCGCGGTCGGGACGCCGTTCGGGGCCTCGCCGCCGGTCATCGGCAGCTCGATCCCGATCTTCACGGCGATGTTGCCGGCCGCGGCGCTGGCGGGAGCCATGGCGCTCGCAGCGGCGCTGGCCGGTGCCGCGGCGCTCGGTGACGGGGTCGAGCTGCCGCTACATGCGGATACGACGATTGCCGCGACGGCAATGACTGCACCCACGCGGGCGACTTTCATGAGCGTCTCCTCCTCTTCCCCCCGCTCTGCGCGCGCGGCTGTCGCCCGCGGTGATCGCGCTTCCCCCGTCGCCGTTCGGACGACGCGCATCCCTCCCCAGGGGCACGTGGCGGTCGGCGGGGGTATTCGGGCGGGGGCCCACTTTGACTCTCCGTGCGTTGCGGCCGGGGAGATGCCGTATATTAGTCTGCAGCGACCCGAATGCAATACGGCGTCGCGCGCCCCGGCGTGGTCCGGCCGAGCGTGATGCACGCTCGCCGCCCCGGTGCGGCGCTGCGACGCCAGGTTCCCGGTCGAGCCCGCCCGAGAGCCGTTCACGGTACGTGCCGGGTCGCGTCCAGCCGCGAGGTCGCGAGCCCACCGAGTGGAATACCAGGTTCGAGCCGCACGCATCACCGATGTCGAGCGCATGCTCGCGCTCTGGTCGGCGTCCGCGCCGGCGGCTGCTGCTGCCGCGACCCTCGATGCCGGGGATCTCCTTCGGCAGCTCGTGTATCTCCCGCAGGCGAGCGTCCTCGTGGCGGAGACGCTGCGCGCGCTGGCCGGGATGGCGGTCCTCGCCCTCCGGCCGTCCGTCCACGCCGGCGGCTACGTCGGCTCGGTGGACCTCCTTGTCGTGGATCCGCGCCACGACCCGGAACAGGTGACGGGCGTCCTCGTGGAGGAGCTGCTCCGGTCGGCGCGGAACAAGGGCTGCACCGTCGTCGAGGCGGCGCTTGGGTACGCGGGGAACGCCCTGCCCGCCTGGGAGCGCTTCGGCTTCGCGGCGGCGGGGCCTCGAATCGAATGTCTGATCAGGGCGGAGCGGGCTTCCGCCGGCAGGGGGTAAGGCCGAACACGGCTCGGGCGCCGGGCGGCCAGCGGGCAGCGAGCGGATGCTCGGCGGCCCGTGCCAGCGAACATTGAGGAGTCATCGTGGGCAAGAACGTCGCCGTCTTCGTGGACGTCGCGAACATCTTCTATGCGGCCAAGGCCGCGGGCGTGGACATCGACTACGTCCTGCTGCTGAATGCGGCAACTGCCGGGCGCGACCTCGTCCGGGCGTACGCCTACACCGGGCTCGACCCGGAGAACGAGAACCAGCGCAACTTCCACTCCTTCCTGGCGCGCCACGACTTCCGGGTCGTCAGCAAGGACATCCGGAAGTACGGCGACGGCAAGGTCAAGGCGAACCTCGATATCGAGCTGGTCGTCGACATGATGAAGACCGCCCGGAACCTCGACGTCGCCGTCGTTGTGTCCGGCGACGGGGACTTCGCGCCGGCGATCCGTGCCGTCCAGGAGATGGGCGTGCGCGTCGAGGTCATCAGCTTCCGCGGCAACACGAGCTCGGACCTGATGGACGTCGCCGACAAGTTCACCGACATCACGCAGCTCGCCAAGGTCGAGCGGGGATCCACCGTCTCGGGCCGCCGCGTTCCGTCGGACGACGAGGACCTCTCCATGACCGAGGTCCCGGACAAGCTGTCCGAGGGGACGGGCCACGGCCGTGGACGCGGCCGGGGCCGCGTGCGCGTGGAGCGCGAGCCCGTGGCGGCGTCGCGGCCGATCGTCGAGCGCGCGGCCCGGGTTCCACGGACGCGCCGCGTCGAGCCGATCATCGGCGACGAGACGGGACGAGTCGAGGCGCTGGAGGAGCAGGTCGCGATCGTCGCGCTCCCTGGCGAGAAGCTCTCCAAGGCAAGGATCGTCCGGGCCGAGGTCCCCGACGCGACGCCCGTGGCGGTGGTCGCGGATGACGACGAGGCCGTCGCGGTCGACGCCGTCGCAGTCGACGGCGTGGCTGCCGGGCCGGGCGTCGAGGGCGACGAGGACGCGCCGCGGCGACGACGCCGACGTGGCGGCCGTGGCCGTGGCCGCGGCCGCGGCCACGAGGGCGGCGTGGACGTGGACACCGAGGTCGAGGGCACCATCGAGGCGGCACCGGTGGCCGCGTATGCCGCCGGCGAGGCCGAGCTGGAGTTCGAGGTCGACGACGAGTCGATCCCGACCGCGCGCCCGGCGCGGCGCCCCGCCGCGTTCGGCTCCGTGTGGGATTCGCAGATCGGCGTGGCCGCCCCGCTCGCCGGCCGACCGGCCGCCGAGGACGAGGAGTTCGACGACGAGCCGGAGATCCCGGAATACCTGCTCGCCGAGCGCCGGAATCGCGGCGGGCAGGGCGCCCGCGGCGGTCAGCCGGTCCAGGGAATCCGCGGCGGCCGCGGTCGAGCCGGCTCCTATGCCGCGGCGATCGACCGCGAGCGGTACGGCCGCGGGGGCGCTCCGAGCAGCGCTGGCGGCTCGGTCCGCTTCGGTGAGCCCGCCGGGCGCAGCGCACCGAATCGCGACGCGGGACCGCGCCGCGACCTTGCGCCGCGACGCGATGCGGCGCCGCGGCGTGACATGGGTCGGCCGGTCCAGATGCGCCCCGAGCGCCTCGAAGGCCATTCGGGGAGCAGCGAGCCCTGGAGCGAGGTCCCGCCGGAGCTCGAGGAGCTGCTGAAGGCGCAGCTCGCCCAGAAGCTCGGCCGCCAGGCCGAGGCGCGTCCGGCCGCGAGCGCCGCGACGCCGACCGAGCTCGCCGCAGACGTCGCGGCGCCGACCCCGACACCCGGTCGCGGCCGACGTCGTGCCGGCAGCGCACGGATCCAGGCCGCCGCGCCAGCGTTGGTCGCAGCGCCGCTCGCTGCAGACGCGCCGGTCGCCGACGTGTCGCCGGAGTCGACAGCTTCCACGAGGCCGGCGTCCACGCCGCGTCGTCGTCGCGGATCGGCCACGGTGGCGGCGGCGATCGCTCCGGCCCACGCGGCACCGTCGCCGGACGCCCCGGCGCCCGAGGCCGTCGTGGCCACGAAGCGTCGGGCGGTCCGACCGAAGGCCGCCCAGGCGGCCGATGCGGGGCCCGCCGCGAATGCGGCAGGCAAACCGGTCGCTGCGGCGGTGGAGCCGGTCGCGCCCGCCGCCCCGAAGCGGCGAGGACCTCGAGCGTCGGCTGCGCCGGCACCCGCGGCCGAGCTCGCTGCCGACGCCGTCGTGAACGCGGCGGCCCCGGCCCCGAAGCGCAAATACGTCCGGAAGGCGGCGCCGGCCACGGGCGCCTGAGCCCGGTCCCGACCGTGCCCGGACGTCGCACGCTCGCGTCGGGAGCAGGCGGGGGGCTGCCGGATCCCGACGCGCCCCGATCCGCGCGCCGTCCGCCGGGCGGGCGCACAAACGTCCGCTCGGGCGAATCGGTCGGGTCGGGTGGATCCGCCCCGCGTGGTGGTGTTCCGACGCGGTTCGCAACCCGCGGCCAGCCGACGGCGCTCGCCGCGATCGAGCGGATGCTCGCCCGCGGCGTCCCGCAGGCGCTGCTCCTGGTCGGCCCCGGGTCGGTCGGAAAGACGACGCTCGCCCTCGACCTTGCGGCGGGGCTCCTCTGCGCGGCCGGGGATGGTGTTCCCCGTCCGTGTCGGGCCTGTCGCGCCTGCCATCTCGTCGCCAGCGGTACGCACCAGGACCTCCATCGGCTGGCGCCGGGGGGATCCGGCCGCCAGGTCAGGATCGGCGATCCGGGCGATCCCGAGCCGGGCACGGTTCGCCACCTGATTCACGAGATGGCGCGCCTCCCCGTGGAGGGCCGGCATCGCGTGGCGATCATCGAGGGCGCCCACCGGATGAACGAGGACGCCCAGAACGCCCTGCTCAAGACCCTCGAGGAACCGCCGCCCGGCGCGACCCTGATCCTCTGTGCCGACGAGCCCGACCGGTTGCTCCCGACCGTCCGATCGCGGGCAGCCACGCTTCGCCTCGGTCCGCTGGGGATCAGGGCGGTCGAGGCGCTGCTCGGCGAGCACGGCGTCGACGCGCCGAGAGCCGCGCGCCTGGCCCGCGTCGCGGGCGGCCGCCCGGGCGTCGCGATCGCGTACGCGGCCGAACCCGCAGGCGGTGGACGCGCGCGAGGAGATCGCACGGACGCTGCTCGACCTGATCCCCGAGAGCCGCGGCCGGCGCCTCGTCGCGGGCCGCGAGCTGCTCGTCCGGGCCGCGGATGTCACCCGCCCCGTGCTTGATCCCTGGGTGGCGGGTGAACGGCCGCCCGAGCCCGAGCCTTCGGCCCCCGAGCCCTCGGCCCCCGAGCCGGCACACGGCGGCGCCGAGGTCGCCAGGACCGCGCGGACGTCGCCGGCGGAGCGTCGGCTTGCCGCGCGTGCGCTCCTCGAGGCGTGGGGCGCCGTCGCACGCGACCTCGCCGTCGTCGCGGCCGGTGGGCGCGAGCGCGTGGTCGACATGGGGCTGGTCGACGACCTCGAGACGGCCGCGGCGCGGATCCCCGCCGGTGCCGCCCCGGCATTCCTTGCCCGACTCGCCCGCTGCGCCGAGCTGCTCGACTCCAACGCCAATCCCGAGCTCGTCGTGGATGTTCTCGTGCTCGCGTGGCCCCACGCGGCATGACCGACGCGGACGATGCGGCGAGCATTCCCGGGGACGGAGGGGCCCGGGACGGAATCTCCCTGCCCGACGGTGGGGCACCGGCGGCCGAGCGCCTCGAGGCGACGGTCCTCGGCGCCGTCCAGGGCGTCGGGTTCCGCTGGTTCGTGCTCCAGGAGGCCGCGCGCCTGGAGCTTCGCGGCTGGGTCGCGAACCGGAGCGACGGGGCGGTCGTGTGCGTCGCGGAGGGTCCCCGGGCGGCCCTCCATGTGTTGCTGACCGCGCTCGCGCGCGGCCCGATCGCGGCCCAGGTGGACCGCGTGATCCCGGCGTGGATGCCGGCCACGGGCCGCTTCGAGCGCTTCCAGATCCGCTCGGGGAGCCATCCCGGGGACTGACCGGGAGCCGGCCAACCGATCAACCCGTACGTTCGGGGGATTGCCGCGGAGAGTGCTGGACGCGACGATCCGTGCGTGAACTCGGACCTGACAGTCGCCGAGACGCTTCCGCGTCTCTATCGCGACGTGCTCGATGCCCTCGCCCGCCTCGAGCAGCTGGGCGCGATGGACGACGCGGCGCGGCTGCGCTCGGAGGCGATCGCCGGGTACTCGCGCGCCTGGGACGCGAAGTGCTACGCGCGGCTCGAGGCCCTCCTCGGCCGGATCGACCTGGCTGCCCGCACGCTCGAACGAGGTCGACGGCCCCGCCTGGCCTGAATCGCCGGGCCTCCTGCCCGGCCCGGCGACGCGCCCGCCGCGGCGTCATGCGTTGCGGCGTTCGTGTCCAGCGCGGCGACGCGCCCCGCGCGGCGCTACCCTCTCCCGCGTGAGCCACGAAGGGACCGGCGGACACGGATCCGCCGACCCGGTCCCCGCTGCCCCCCGTCCTGCTCCCGCTTCGGAGCTCCTCGCGAGGGCGCTCGCCGCGCTGGAGGGCCTCGCCGATCTCGGCGAAACGATCGAGGACGAGTGGACCTACGTGGCGAAGCTCGCCGAGATGGGTCGCGCCCGGATCCGCGCGGCGGTACCCGATGCGGAGGCGCTCGCCACCGCGGAGAAGGCCGACGCCATCGACGGGCTGGTGGCTGAGGCCGGCCGGATCACGGACCCGCACCGGGCGATCGACTGGCTCTCCACGCTGCCGGCGATCGTCGAGCTCGTGCTCGGCGGGAGGATCGGCGACGGCGCGCCGGGGCAGGACGCGGGCGCAGCCTGAAATGCGGTTCCAGGACGCCTCGCGCGACGCCCGGGCCGTGGTGTACGCGGGAATCCAGGCCGACCCGCTCGTCGCGCGCCTCGCGGCCCTCGTCGCCGATGCCACCTACGGGCAACGGCTCATGGCCAGGGCCGTCATGAACGGCGAGTCGATCGATCCCGAGACGTGGCGCCGCATCTTTCCGACCGTCCTCGGCGCCGGTGCGCCGGACCGTGGGCGCGCCGATGCGATCCTCGCCGCCAGCCTGGAAGTGGCCGGGCGCGGCGAGCAGGTGCGAAGCCAGCTCCGGGGAGCGTTCGTCGAGTCGCTCGCCCAGGTTCTCGTCTCCAGGCGAGCCGGCGCCGGCGCGGTTCGCCGCGAGCGTCGGGTGCTCTTCGACGGCGTTGCGTCCGAGATCCACCCGTACGACCTGACCGTCGAGACGGCCGGTCGCGAGGAGGCCTGGGACTGCAAGTGGGGCGCGAGGGGAATCAACGCCGACGTCCTCAACCAGCTCGACGACGCGCGCCGCCACGCGGCCGGCGAGGATCACGTCATGCGCGTCGGGCTCATCGTGTACGACGTGCGAACCTCGTGCGCCGTGCGCCTCTCGCAGCAGACGGCGCCGCGCCAGGGAACCGCGGTGGTCACGCTCGAGACGCTCGACGCGCTCGCCGGCCGGAGGGCGAAGGCCGGATGACGCAGCCCCCCGTCGTCGCGGGCATCTCGCCGGACCTGCTCTGGCTCGAGCAGGCGTACCGCGTGCGCTTCGACGAGGCAACACCCGATGGCCGTGCGAAGACCTCGGCGCTCCTCGGCTATGTCGCGGACGTCGCCTGGCGCCATTCGGAGGTGCTCGGCTTTCCACGGCCCTGGTATCGCGAGCGCGGGCTCGCCTGGGTGGTCCGGGCGATCGACCTCGACCTGGTCCTGCCGATCCACGACGGTGACGAGGTTCGCGTCTCGACCCGGATCGACGGGTTCCGGCGGGTCATGTGCCGCCGCCGTTCGGAGATCCGCACGGCGGATCGAGGCGTCGCCGGCGAGGTCGGCGTGGACTGGGCGATGACCGACGGACGCGCCCCGATCCGGATCCCGGCCGACTTCACGCAGATCCCCGGCGTGGACCTTGCGCCGTTCGCGCCAACCCGGGTGGACCTGCCCGCGGCGCCCCCGGACGTCGTGGGAGCGCCCATCGTCCCGCGCCTTCGCGAGCTCGACCCGCAGGGCCACGTGAACAACGCGGTCTACCTCGACTGGATGGACGAGGCGGTCGCGACCGCCGGTGGAGTCGACGACGTGCGCGCGGCGGCCCGGCGATACCGCCTCGAGTACCTCCGATCGGCCGGACCCGGCGCGGCGCTCCGCTCCCTCGCCTGGCGCGATTCGGGCGGCTGGGCCTGGCGACTGGCGGACGACGCCGGCGACCTTCTGCGCGGGCGGCTGGACCGGCCGCACGCCGCGGAGTCGAACCGCCGGAGCGACGGCGCCGCCCGCCGATAGGTCAGCCGCGGTGCACGGGAGAGCGGCTGGGAAGGGTCGGGCGCTGGTAGGCCCTGGTGCGAAGGGGAGGAGGGCCGTTCGGCACGTTCGTCGCAGCCGCAAGCGCCCTCTGTCAACGGAGCGCGGGCCGGCCCTCGAATCGGTCGGGTTCCGACGCATCCGGTAGGCTGCGAGGATGACCGGCGTGGACCTCGCCTCCGGATGATCCCGGCGCGTGCGTGAGGAGCGTTCGTTCCATGGGTCGCCGGCGGCCGGAGGCCGGAACGAGCGGCGCCTCACCGCGCTGATGGTCATGCTGCTGGTCGCCTTCGTCGGGATCGCGGTGGCCAAACCGTGGGGCAGCGCCCCCGACGCCGGGCCGGCCGCGCCGATCCCGGGAGCCTCGGTCATGGCGCCCCCACCGTCGATCCCGACCAACGCCCCGGAGCTGCGGAGCCCCGCCGCGTCAGCGCGAGCCGCCGCGCTACCCGTCGCGTTCACGGCGCCTGCGCCACCGGCGTCCGCGTCGTGGACCGGGCTCGACTGGCGGCGCCTTTCGCCCGACGACCCGCTCACCCTGGTCGATTCGGTCGTGAAGTGGCGGCGGGGCTATGTCGCCGTGGGGTCGCTCGCTGCACCACCGTCCACGCCCGTGTGGACCTCGGCGGACGGCGCCCGGTGGGACGCGCTCCCATTCGACACGTCGTCGACGTTCTGGCCGGGGATGAACGTCATCGGCGTGGCCCGCCAGGGAACCGGCCTCGTCGCGCTCACGGAGATGGCTCAGTGGTGCGGCGAGCCGTGCC
This sequence comes from uncultured Chloroflexia bacterium, assembly GCA_963809215.1. Lineage (GTDB taxonomy): Bacteria > Chloroflexota > Limnocylindria > Limnocylindrales > CSP1-4 > CTSoil-043. Next base: position 2,724,990 of record CAWEIJ010000002.1, on the reverse strand, counting down.
CGTTGGTGTACATCCTGCCGGTCATCTCGTGGACCTCGCTCGATGGCCGGACGTGGACCCCGCACGTGCTGCCCCCCGAGTGGCTGGCGAGCCCGCCGGGCCAGGCGCCGCTGTTCGCGGCGGGGCCGGCCGGGCTGGTCGTGGCAACGAGCGGGGCCGGGGCACGCCTCGCGACCTCGACCGATGGGTCGCGCTGGAGCCTCCTGCCCGCGGGTGGCTTCCCGGCTCGTTTCGCGCTCAACGACCTCCGCGGCACGGCGAGCGGCTACATCGCCGTCGGCCGCTGGACACTCGCCGCGAGCGGCCGCGAGGCGGCGTCGCTCTGGTCAGGCGATGGCCGAACGTGGTCGGACACGCCGGCGATCCTGCCGACGGGTCCGGCAGCCGGGACGGACGTCGGGTCGGCCGGCACGTCGCTGGTCCTCGCTCGCGACGGCATCATCGCGGTGGGGCGCGGTGTCACCACGCCCGGTGCCGCCCTCTGGTGGCAGTCGTCCAACGGCCGCGGCTGGCGGGCGCTGCCGGCGTTCCCGCCGCTCGGGCCGGCAGGCTGCACCGGTGCCGGCTGCAGCCCGAAGCCGAATGGGGCGCTCGTCGGCGACGGCGAGCGGATGGTGGCGGTGCGGGGCGGCGTCGATCCGGCGGCCTGGACCTCCTCCGACGGGCTTGCGTGGCAGCGGCTTCGCGTCGCGGGCGACGTTCCCGGCGCGCTCGCGACGCAGGCGGCCCTCCTGCCCGGCGGCGTGCTGCTGACCGACGGGACCACCGCCTGGTTCGGCGAGGCACAGGTCCCGTAGCGTCGAGGCCTCGCACGTTCGCCGGCTGAGGCGATGGGGGTGGCGCCATCAGCGCGGCCGGCTCAGCGCCTGGTTGCGTCGGGCCAGGCTGCGTGCGACGCGCCTTGAGACGTCAGCGCGGAGCGCAGGCCGCCGGTGGCCCTACGAGATGATCTCGATCTCGACGCCGAGGCCCTCATAGACAGAGCGGGCGCGGAGATCGCCGGTCACGAGCCGGCGACGGTGCTGGCGGGCGGCGGCACCAACGAGCGCGTCGTAGACGCTCCCGCCCGAGACCCTGAGCCGGACGAGCTCCGCCGTGAGAGCCGCAGTCTCCACCTCGCCGAGGAACCCGGTCGCCGGGAAGTTGTGGGCCAGGAGCCGGCCCGCATCAGCCGCCGAGCGGCGCAGCGGGGCGGGCAGGCGCGTCAGAACCGAGTACGTCTCGAACCAGGCATGGCCGGCAAGCCCGAGGCGACGGCCACGAACGGCTTCCAGCGTCGCCGTGTGCGCCTCGTGATCCTCGACCAGGAGCGCGATCGCCGCGCTCGTGTCGAGCAATGCGATGCCGGGATCCTCAGCGACCGTGTCGGTCGGCATCGATCAGCTCGCGAATTGCGGCGCCCGTCACCTGCGTCCCGGTCGCGGGGATGAACAGCAGCCCGCGCTCCTCTTTCACGTCGCGCCCCGTGACCGGCTCGATGCGGACAGAAGCGCCATCGAGCTCGAGCTCCACCTCGCCGCCGTCGGCCAGCCCGATCCGGTCGCGGATCGCACGCGGGATGACCAGACGTCCGGCTCTGTCAATGGTCGTCCTCATGGAACGCACTCTACCATCACGGTGGCCGAGCGAAGCCGAGCGACGATCGCGGCGTCCGAGCGCTCGAGGCTCGCCCAGGGAGAGGCCGGGTCAGGACTGGAGGGGGTCGTCCGCGCGCCAGATGTACGTCGGGTCCAGCTGGTGGCTGCCGAGGGCGATGGCGAGCTCGCCACCGTGGTAGGCCTCGTGCGTCAGGAGCCGCTGGAGGATCGACGTCCTCGAGTGGACCTGGCGCACATCCCCACGCGACCGCTCCACGGTGTCCGACATCATCTCGGGGGTCCAGCGGTCGAGGGCCGAGTCGATGATCGCGAACGTCGCCTCCAGCGCACCAACGACCTCGGCCGCGCTGCGTGGATGATCGAGGTCGTCCTCCCAGCCTTCGCCGTCCGGGTCGGCGAAGGGCGTCGTCTCGGCAGCCGGCTCGCCCAGGACGTGGCACAGCCAGTAGACGCGGGTGCCGGCCACGTGGCTGGCGATCGCCCAGACGGGCCAGTGCTCCGGCGCGGCCCGGAGCGCCAGCTGCTCAGGCGTGAGATCCCGGATCGATTCGACGAGACGCCGCTCGTACTGCGGCCAGCGGTCGTAGAAGAGGCGGATCGTCATCCCTCGACCGCCCTCGTGCGCCGGGTCACCTCGCCGTAGGCCCACAGGTCGATCGCCGGAGGCTCGATGCCCTGGCTCGTCAGGGCGGTGCAGACCTGGCTCCGGTGATCCGTGCCGTGGTGGATCGCCTGCGCCAGGCGCAGGCCGGCCGGCTGGTGGAACTCCCAGCCGTCGCCGCGCTCGACGAGATCGGCCTCCGGGTCCGGGTCGCCGGCGAGGAGGTCGCGCCAGGCGGCGCCGTTCGCCGCGATCGCCGCTCGCAGCTCGGCGAGCGTCACGTCCGACTCCTCGTCGATCGGCGCGGGCTGCTCGCGGAAGAACGAGAGATACCAGCCGTCGCTCGAGACCAGGTGCGCAAGCGTGGCCATGATCGGGCCGTAGGTCCCGGGCGTGGAGGTCGCCAACTGCTCGCGGGTGAGGGTTGCGCAGGCGTCGATGAGGCGCTCCGTCGCCCAGATGTGATGGCCGAATGCATCGTCGAGGAGCGAGGTCATCGCGACCCACCGGCTGCGTGCGCCGCGCCGGCCTTCGTCGCGACGTCGCCGAGGATCTGCGCCAGCTCCGCCGGGCGCGACCACATCGGCCAGTGGCTCGTCGGCAGGTCGATCCAGGTGATGTCGTGGAGCTCGGGGATCCCGGCGAGGAACGACCACTCCGGGTGCTCCTTCGCGTACCTCTGGTAGTCGGCCGCAGAGTACCCGGTCGCGATGATCGTCGAGGGGATGTCCCGGCGGGCGTCATTCGTGAACTCGTAGCCCTCGCGCAGCAGGGCGCCCGGGACCGGGACCGCGCGCTTGCGGAACTCGGCCAGCTGGGCCTCGGACAGGCCGTCGAGGTTCTCCTCGGCCGCGAGGGCGTCCCAGGCGAGCGGCTTCTCGACGTCGGCGAAGCCGGGGTCGAGCGGCGGCTTCCCGGGCGCGGTATCGACGTAGACCATCGCGGCGATCCGCTCGGGCACGCGGTCACTTGCCGCGTAGCCCGAGAACCCGGTGGCACTGTGGACCGCGAGGACGACCGGAGCGTCGGCCGCCTCGATCGCCCGGACGATCGCGTCGACGTGATCGGCGAGATGGATCGAGGACCGGTCGGCGTCGGTCGACTCGAGGCCGGGCAGCGTCAGCGCGGTCACGTCATGGCCGGCGGCCCGCAGCGACGCGGCGACCTCGTCCCATGCCCACGCGCCGAGCCAGAAGCCCGGGACCAGGATGATCGGTGCACTCATGGGCGTCTCCTCTGTGGTTTCGTCGAGGGCGCGGGTCCTGGTGGCTGGGCAGTCAAGGCAGCCGGCCCTCGAGAATCATGGATCTGGTCGTCCTCCCACCAACCCCAGGCTGTTCGGCGAGATTCGCCTCGGTTACGTCATCGAATCCTGCCCGAACGAGGAGCTGTTGTATCCGCCCGACTGTCGCGAGAGTCCAGGACGGGTCGGCGCGGCCATGACGGTTGACGCGGACCTCCCGAAGGCTTGGAGACGCATTTTGCCTCACCCGGCACTGCATCTGGTTGACATGTCCCGCGGGCGGCGTCGCTGGCGCCTACGGTCCAGGTCCGTCTTCGGATGCTTGGCCGTCGTCCGGCTGTGCGAGCCCATGACGGTACGCGTATCGCACCGCATGGGCGCGGTCGGTTGAATTCGCCAGACGCTAGCCTGCAGAGTCTCGACGGTCTGAAGCCGTCCACGATCGACGGGAGGCCCGCGAGGGGCTCTGGCGCGCCCGCAGTGTCTGAGTTCAGGACATAGGTGACACCTGATAGGCGTACTGGTGAGTCGGGACATGCGTGACAGTCGGGCGCATGTCGAAGCACCGGGTGGCCGTCCTCAAGGTCGTCTCCAAGCAGCTGTCCATCATCGCCGCCGCGGCCGCGTACGGGATGAGCCGGCAGCACCTGCATCGCCTGCTGCGCCGGTACCGGGACGGCGGGCTCGATGCCCTCGAGCCCCGTTCCCGCCGCCCACGCAGCAACCCCGGCCGGACGCCGGACGCCGTGCGCGCACGGATCGTCGTCCTGCGCACCGAGCTCGCCGCCGGCGGGCTCGATGCGGGCCCGGTCACGATCGCGTGGCACCTCGGGCGCGAGGGCCTGCCCGTCCCGTCGACCTCGACCATCCGGCGCATCCTCCATGCCGCCGGGCTGGTCGTGCCCGAGCCGCGCAAGCGCCCGCGCAGCTCCTGGATCCGGTTCGAGGCCGCCGCGCCCAACGAGGTCTGGCAGTCCGACTTCACCCACTGGCGCCTCGCCGACGGCAGCGAGGTCGAGATCATCAGCTGGCTCGACGACCACTCCCGCTACCTGCTCGGCTGCACGGCCTTCCGGCGGGTCGCCGGCGACGACGTGGTGGCCACGTTCAGCGTGGCTGGCGATGCCTACGGGTGGCCCGCCGCGACGCTCACCGACAACGGCGCCGTCTACACGTCCCGCTTCACCGGGGGTCGCAACGGCTTCGAGTACCTGCTCGCCTACCTCGGCGTCCGCCAGAAGAACGGCTCGCCCGGCCATCCCCAGACCCAGGGCAAGATCGAGCGCTTCCACCAGACCCTCAAGCGCTGGCTCGGACAGGCGGCCGGCGGCGACCAGCCTTGCCGAGCTGCAGGCCCAGCTCGACGCGTTCCGCCTCGCCTACAACGAGCAGCGGCCGCACCGGGCGGTCGGCCGGGTCACGCCCGGCGAGGCGTACCGGGCGACGCCAAGGGCGATCGCCGCCGGCTCACGCGCCGGGGGCCACTTCCGGCTCCGCTATGACACCGCCGACGGGAAGGGCGCGATCACCCTGCGCCGGGCCGGGCGCCTGCACCACCTCAACATCGGCGCAGCGCATGCCCGTCAGCGCGTCCTGGCCATCGTCGACGAGCACGAGGTCACGGTCGTCGCCCTCGACACCGGCGAGATCCTCTCGACCCACCTCATCGAGCCCGACCGGCGGCTACTGGCGCAACCAACGACGAGACCCCGGCCGATGGCCGGGGTCTCAAGCGACCGATTGACGCATGTGTCACCGATGTCGCGACTCATGTGTCGCCCATGTCGCGACTCAAGACAATGGCGCGCCCGACAGGATTCGAACCTGCGACCTTCGGCTCCGGAGGCCGACGCTCTATCCGCTGAGCTACAGGCGCGCTGGCGGGCACCGGGTGCGGCGCCGCGAGCCGGGATTGTACTCCCTCCGCCTGCCGCCAACCCCGGAAACGTCGAAGCGGCTCCCGAAGGAGCCGCTTCGAATGCTGTCCCGGTGAAGGGTCGACCGGTTACCCGATCGTCTTCTGCCACGTTACAAGGGCATCTATCACGCCGGCTGCACCGACTACCCTGACCCTACCTACCCATGACCCTGTAACTAGGGCAGCAGCGTCGCTTGCGCGACGGCCTCTACTGTACCCTGTCGGGACGCTCGCGCCAAGGGTTTTTGTTCGTCCGCGCATTAATATCTCGCAACATTCGGCCTCGATCGCCGTCGAAGGTTGCGATCCGGCCCGTTCCGGGGCCGCCCTCGCGGAAGGTGGCGCCCGCGGCGAGTCCGCGATCAGGCTTCGTCGATGGTCACGGATGTCATCGCGACCGGGGATTCCGGGAAGTCGTCGCGATTGCGCGGCGCGGCCGCGATCGCGTCGACCACGTCCATCCCGCTGAGGACGACGCCGAACCGCGTGTACTTCTTGGGGAGCTTCCCGCGCAGGTCCTGGTGGCAGATGAAGAACTGCGAACCGTTCGTGTTCGGGCCGGCGTTCGCCATCGCGAGCGCGCCGCGCTCGTAGTCGCCGGTGAACGGCTCGTCCGCGAACCGGTAGCCCGGTCCCCCCTGGCCCACGCGCCCCGGATTCCGGACCTTGCCCTTCTCGTCGAGGCGGCCGTGCTCGACATCGCCGCCCTGGACAACGAATCCCGGGATGACGCGGTGGAAGATGACGCCGTTGTACTGCCCCTCTTTCGCCAGCTTGATGAAGTTGCCGGCAGCCTTCGGGGTCCCGACGTCATCGAGCTCGACGACGATCGGGCCCTTGGTGGTCTGGATGGTCGCCTTCGTCATGGGTGCTCCTCGTGGTGCGGGGTGTCGGTCGCGGGCGACGGATGCCGCCGACGTGTCAGGGGCGGGACACCGTGGCCGTCGTGATGGGGAGCGGGTCGAGCGCGGTGTTGTCCGGCTCGCCGGAGTTGGGCATGGCCGCGATGGCGTCGACGACGTCCATCCCGGACGTCACGTCGCCCATGATCGCGTAGGTGTTGGCGGACGCGAGCGCGGGGGCGGCCCCGTCGCTCAGGACAATGAAGAACTGCGAGCCCTGTGAGTTGGGCTGGCTCGAGCGCGCCATCGCGACCGTCCCGCGCTGGTAGGGCGTCGTCACCGGGTCGTCGAGGATCGTGTAGCCAGGGCCGCCACGCCCGACCTGCGTGGCGTCCACGTTCGGCATCCGGCCGTACTGGCCGTCGCCGCCCTGGATGACGAAGCCTGGCACGAGCCGGTGGAACACGACCCCGTCGTAGAAGCCACAGGCGGCGAGGGCCACGAAGTTGCCGGTCGCGTGGGGGGCCAGCGAGCCGGTGACCTTGATCACGATATTGCCCTTGGAGGTTGCCAGGGTCACCGTCGCCGTGTCGCCGGCGGCCATCGGTGCCGGTGCGCTCGTCGGGCACGCGGTGGAGCCGGCGGCCGCGCTGGCCGCCGGGACCGCGGATGGTGCCGCGATGGGCGGTACCGGGGTTGCGCTCCCCGAACAGGCGCCGACGAGCACGGCCACGACCCCGGCGAGAGCGAGCGTGTGAAGCGATCGACGGGTCATGCGGCGGCCTCCAGGGCGGCTGGGTAGTCGATGCGGCCGGAGAGAAGCGCCTCTCCGAGGAGGATGCCGGCCAGGCCGGCATCGCGGAGCCGACGGATTCCGGCGAGGTCGACGATACCGCCGGCGACGACCACCTCGACGTCGAGGTCGTGGACCAGGCGGTCGACCAGCGCTGGATCCGGCGCCGCCCCCCCGTGAGAGAGCACGAGTCGCCGCACGCCCAGGCCCACGAGCTCGGCTGTGACCTCGTCGAACGTGGGCCGGCGGAGACGCTTCCACGGGTACTCGGCGAATCGCTCCGGGCGCGGATCGAGCCCCACGGCGAGCCAGTCCCCGGCGACCTCGACGCAGGCCCGCAGCGTCTCCCGGTCGTCGACGATCCCCATCGCGAGGACGACGCGGGTCGCGCCGGCGGCGAACGCAAGCCGGATGTTGTCGGCGCCCTCCATCCCGCCCGCCACCTGGAGCGGCACGCCCACGTGGGCCGCCACGCGGCCCGCGGCCTCCAGGTTGACCGGCCGGCCCTGGGTGGCGCCGTCGAGGTCGACGAGATGGATCGCCCGGGCGCCCTGCGCGACGAACCGCTCCGCGATCACCTCGGGCCGGTCGGTCGGGGCGCCGATCCCCGCGGCCGCACCGGGCCAGTGCACGATCCGGGAGCGGCCTCCGGCAAGGTCGATCGACGGGATGACGAGCACGCGCGTCCGGCTCAGGCGCCGGTCAGCGCCGCTGCGCCCACGGCGTCCCGGGCGGTCTCCGCGAGGACAGCCCGGACGGCGGCGACCGTCGCGTCGATGTCGTCCGCCGTGATCCCGTGGTGGGTGACGGCCCGGATCGCCCCGTGGGAGTAGGGGACCATCAGCACCCCGCGCGCCTCGAGCGACTCGAGGAAGGCGGCCCGGTCGCGGGCGACCCGGAAGATCACGAAGTTCGTCCGGGCGCGCTCCGGGTCGAGGCCGCCGGGCGTGGGTTGGGCGACCCCCCCGGGCGACTCGATTCCAGCCAGGTCAGCCAGGCCCTCTGCGAGCCGCCGGGCATTCGCGTGGTCCTCTGCGAGGCGCGTGATCATGCCGTCGGGCCCGTCGGAGAGGGCGAGGAGCCCCGGCGCCGCGAGGACGCCCACCTGGCGCATGCCGCCGCCGACGAGCTTGCGTGCACGGCGCGCCCGCCAGATGTACCCGCGCGACCCGACGATGATCGAGCCGATCGGGCAGGCGAGCCCCTTGCTCAGGCAGAAGGTGACGGAATCGGCGGGGCCTGCCAGGTCCAGGGGATCCACCCCGAGCGCCACCACGGCGTTGAAGAACCGGGCCCCGTCCACGTGCAGGGGCACGCCGTGGGCGTGCGCGACATCTGCAATCGCCTGCGTGTACGCGACGCTCAGCGGCTGCCCCATCGAGTGGGCGTGCGTGTTCTCGATGGAGACGAGGCCGCTGAGCGGCTCGTGCGGGTCCTCGGGGTCGCGGAACGAATCCGCCACGAGGTCAAGGTCCAGCGTCCCGTCGGGTCGGTCCGGCAGCGCACGGATGCTCGTCCCGACGACGACCGCGTGACCCGCCGCCTCGTCCATCACGAGATGGCTCTCGGCGCTCGCGATCGTCTCCTGGCCGCGGCCCAGGTGCGCCAGCTGTGCCACCAGGTTGCCCATGCTCCCCGACGCGACGAAGAGGCCGGCCTCCTTGCCGAGCATCGCGGCCGCGCGCTCCTCGAGCGCGTTGACCGTCGGGTCGTCACCGAACACGTCGTCGCCCACCTCGGCCTCTGCCATGGCGCGGCGCATGGCGGGCGTGGGGTGCGTGACGGTGTCGGAGCGCAGGTCGATCCTTGGCATGGCCTGCCGAGGATATCGCGGCTGGGGCCGGCGCGCGTCCGGCGGGCACTGCTCGGCCGGCGCGGGCAGACACGGCCTCGCCCGGCCTCTGCTACGATCTGCCGGCCGTGGACCCGTGGTGTAGCGGCCCAACATGCCTGCCTGTCACGCAGGAGATCGCCGGTTCGAATCCGGTCGGGTCCGCCATCAAGCCGCCGGAGAACGCCCCGCCGAAGACGACGCGCCTGTGACGCTGTCCGCGATCCCATGGCGTCGGTCAGCCTGGGAGCGGAGCTCCCGAACCTTCGGGCATCGGAAGGCCGGTGCCCTGGGCGGGGGCGTGAGCCGACGGGATCGTGACCGTGACGGAGAGGCCGCCGTCGATCCGGGGGCTGGCGGTGGCGGTGCCGCCGTGGATCGCGGCGATGGACGCGACGATGGCCAGGCCGAGTCCGAAGCCGTCATGGGACGTGCGATTGTTGAGCCGCTGGAACGGCTGGAAGATGCGGTCGGCATCTGCCGCGCTGATGACCGGGCCGGTGTTGGCCACGACCAGCTGGCCGCCGACCGCCGCGGTGTGCGTGTCGATCCAGATATCGCCGCCGACGGCGTTGTAACGGACCGCGTTGTCGACCAGGTTCGCGACGAGGCGTTCGACCAGCACCGCGTCGCCCGATACTGTGGCGGGCTCCAGAGTGGCATGCACCCGCCGGTCGCCAGCGTCGGCGCTGTCGAGGACGTCTTCGGCGACCGTGGCCAGATCGACCTCCTCGCGCACGGTGAGCCCGCGATCGTTGCGGGCGAGGATGAGCAACGCGCCGAAGAGGTGCTCGGCGCGGTCGACCGCGACGCGGATGTCGGCCGCCATGCCGCGCAGGTCGTCCGGCGTGCTGTCGGGGTTGGCCAGCACGACGTCGACCGTGGTGCGCATCACGGCGAGCGGGGTGCGCAGCTCGTGCGAGGCGTTCGCGATGAACCGCTGCTGGCTCTCGAACGCCGCTTGGAGCCGGCCGAGCATGTCGTCGAACGTGTCGGCCAGCTCGCGGAGCTCGTCCCGTGGACCGCGCAGGGCGACCCGCGCCGACAGATTGTGTTCCGAGGCGGCACGAGCGGCCGCAGTGATCTGGTGCACCGGGCGCAGCGCCCGCCCGGAGAAGATCCAGCCGAGGATCGCGGCGAGGCCAATAACCACCGCGAGCGTGATCAGCGAGTACTGCAGCAGGTGCGACAGTGTGCAGGTCATGCTGGGCTTGCGCGCCCTTGAGCTCGATGGACGCGACGCACTGAGCGAACGCGTTCTTGTCCGGCTTGGCGCTCAGCTGGCCGGCTTGGCACTGCGCCACGATCGCGTCAGGCGGGTTCCCGGCGGCCAGCATCTGCCTGCTGGTCCAGCCCCTGGACCGCCAGCTGCGCGACCAGGATGTAGCTGACAGCCACGACGATCGTCGCCGCAGACAGCGAACAGGCCGGTGTAGAGCAGTGTGAGCCGTGCCCGGATCGTGAGCCTGCGGCGAACGACTCACATCCGGTATCCCTTGCCGACCACGGTCTCGATCAGGGGCGGATCGCCGAGCTTGCGCCGCAGCCGCGCCAGCGTCACCGAGACGATGTTGCTGAACGGGTCGGCGTTGCCGTCCCACACGTGCTCGAGCAGCTCCTCGGCGCTGACCAGGGCGCCGTTCGGCAGCCAGCAGCATCTCCAGGATGCCGAACTCCTTCCTTGTCAGCGACAGCGGCCGGGAGCCGCGGCTGGCGCGGTGCCGGGCGCGGTCGACGGTGAGGTCGCCGCGCCGCATGACCGGCGGCGCGGACGGCGCACGGCGGGAGAGGGCGCGCACGCGGGCGACGAGCTCGGCGAACGCGAACGGCTTGCCGAGATAGTCGTCCGCGCCCAGCTCCAGCCCGTCCACCCGGTCGTCCACTGCCGCGGCGGCCGTGAGCATGAGGATCCGCGGGCCTGAGCCCGCCAGGATCCGGCACACCCGGTCACCGTGCACGGCCGGCAGGTCGCGGTCGAGCACGATCACGTCGTACGACGTGTCCGCGGCGGCCTCCAGCGCCGCGGCGCCGTCGTACACGGCGTCCACGGCCGACCCAGCCTGCCGCAGCCCCTGCGCAATCCGGTCGGCAAGGGTCGCATGGTCCTCGACCACCAGCACACGCATCGCCCGAGTATGCGCCGGCCCGGCATGACATCCGTCCAACATCCGATGTAAGGCTGATGTCACCGGCCGCGGCGTAGAACACCAGCCATGCATCGAAACAGTCCGACGATCCACGTCCACGTCCACCTCTTGCGCTTGGGGCGCGCCCGGCTGGTACTCGCTGTCACCGGTCTCCTGGCCGCTGCGCTCGTCGTTGCCGCGTGCGGCGGCTCGCTGACCGCGTCGAACGGCGTCGTGACCCTCGACAGCCCCGGCGTCGCCTCGAGCCCGGGCGCGAGCGCCGCCCCCCAGGGCAGTGACACCGCCGACCAGCAGCTCGTCGCGTACTCGCAATGCATGCGCGACCACGGGGTGGCCAACTTCCCCGATCCGCGTCCCGGCGAGAGCTTCGGGAGCCTGCTCCGCCAGGCTGGCTTCGACAAGAGCTCGGCGACGGTCCATGCGGCGAGCCAGGCCTGCCAGTCGCTCATGCCCACGCCGCCGCCCGAGGCGCGCCAGCCGATGAGCGCGCAGGACCAGGCGAAGTGGCTGCAGTTCTCGGCGTGCGTGCGGTCGCACGGCGTCCCGAACTGGCCCGACCCGGACTTCTCGAGCGGCGGGCCGAAACCCAACTTCAACCTGGACAGTGCCGGTATCGCGGAATCCCCGACCGTGGACGCCGCGTTGGCGGCCTGCCGCCGCTGCTGCCGGCGATCGCCGGCGGCTCCGGCCCGACCGCGTCACCCAGCGCGACGACCCAGCCGTGACGCGTGCGCCACAGGCCCCGCGCCAGCCGAACGCCCAGGTCGTCGGCCAGGACCTGCAACCGGCCCTTGAGGACAGCACGATGAACCGAGCCATGCGCTCTGCGGGCCTCCGGCGGCGGGCATCGCCAGCGACCGCGCGGACCGTGGCCGCCGTAGTCGCCGCGGCCTGCGTCGGCCTTCTGGCGGCGTGCGGCGGCTCGAATTCCCTCATCGAGTGGCGTCGCCACCCTGCCCAGCCCAAGCGCCGCCGTGTCGGCGACCACCCAGGCCGCGGTCCGGGTCCGACTCGCGACAGATCGCGCGGCCGCGACGCTGCAGGCGGACACGAGGGCCGGCCTCCCCAGCGGAGCTTCCCCAAAGCCTCGAGCACCTCTATCGCGGCGCGGCGCTCCGCCCGGTGCAGCGGACTGGGCCTTGCGATCGCCCGCTGGATCGTCACCCGCGACGCGGTCGATCAGGCGAGAACCTGCCCGGCCAGGGCGCCGGTTCGCGTGCGGCTCGAGCGCATCGCCACCCGGCGGCCCGGTCGGCGCGGCCAGGCACGCCCCAGCGGCCGCGATCGACGCGTGCGCCCGGCACGCCTATGCGGCCAGATGCGGCCAGTTCGGCCAGGCCGCCCGTGCGGCCCGGGACGCCTGGCACGACCCGACCCGGGCCGCTTCAGCGGGTTTCACGAGCAGTCGCACACCCGCCGGCAGCCCCGCTCCGCGGCCTCTCTGTCGGAGCGAGCGGTGGACCCAGCCCCGAGGAGTCGCAGGACCTGAACACGCGCCCCCCGTCCAGCATGGCGCCAGCTGGCCCCCGGGATATCCGATGGCCCCGACGTGAAGCAGCTCGAGCAGAACCTGCAGGCGCTCGGCTACGCCGCATCGACGCTGACGGTCGACGGCCGCTGGGACGCCCAGACCACGGCAGCGGTCAAGCGCTGGCAGAAGGCCCTCGGCAGTGCCCGCAGACCGGCGCGATCCCCTACGGCACGATCGTGTTCGAGCCGGGACCGCTCCGAGTCACCGCCGACAGCAGCGGCCTCGGGCGCGACGCATCCAGCACGGGCGCCGCCGGTGCTGCAGGCGACGACCACGCACGCGCGTCGTGACGGTCGCCCTCGATCCCGCCCTCCAGACCGAGGTGAAGCAGGGCGATGCGGTGTCGGTCGTGCTCCCCGACGGCTCGACCACGCCCGGACACGTGTCCAGCGTCGGCACCGTGGCGACGCAGGCGCCGGGCAGCGGGTCAGGCGCCTACGCCGCCGCCCACCATCGACGTCGCGGTGACTCTCGACGACCCGTCTGCCGCCGGCACCCTCGACCAGGCTCCCGTCAGCGTGAACATCACCACGGCCACCGCCTCGGACGTGCTGGCCGTGCCCGTACAGCGCGCTGGTCGAGCTGCTCGAGGGCGGCTATGCCGTGCAGATCGACGACGGCGGGAACCTCCACTACCTGCGCGTGACGCTCGGGATCTTCGCCAACGGCTGGGTCGCAGGTCAGCGGCTCCGGGCTGGCCGCTGGGCAGACTGTCGTGGTTGCGCAGTGAGCGCGGCGAGCCGTCCTCGAGCTGCGCGACGTGCGTCAAGACGTACCCCGGCGACCCGCCGGTCGAGGCCCTGCCGACGGCGTGTCGCTCTCCGATCGCAGGCCGGCGAGCTCGTCGCCATCGTCGGCCCGTCGGGCTCCGGCAAGTCGACGCTGCTGCACGTCATCGGCACGCTCGACCGGCCTACGGCGGGCAGCGTCCGCGTGGCGGGCGACGACACGGCCGGGCTGTCCGACGGGCAGCTCTCGGGCCTGCGCTCGCGGGCCATCGGCTTCGTCTTCCAGCAGTTCTTCCTGCTCGACGGGCTGTCCGCGCTCGACAACGTGGCCAACGGGCTGCTGTACACCGGCACGGCGCCGTGCCGAGCGCCGGCGAGCCGCAGCGCGCAGGCGCTCGAGCGCAGGTCGGTCTCGGGCACCGCCTGCAGCACCGCCCGACGCAGCTCTCCGGCGGCGAGCGCCAGCGCGTCGCCATCGCCCGGGCGATCGTCGGACGGCCGGCGATCGTGCTCGCCGACGAGCCGACCGGCAACCTCGACACCGTGGCGGGCGCCGCCATCCTCGACCTGCTCCTCGACCTGCACGCCAGCGAGGGCGCCACGATCGCGGTCATCACCCACGACCGCGAGCTTGCCGCCGCGCTGCCCCGCCAGGTCGCGATCCGCGACGGGCGCGATCGAGCACGACAGCGCCGCGGCAAGCGCATGAGCGCAGACTGCCCCGGGCGCACTGGCAGCAGGGGCACCCGCGGCGCTCGAGCCAAGCCGCATCGCGCCGGCCGACCTGCTCCGCGTGGGCACGTCTGGTCTGCGCGGGCGACGGTGCGCACCGTCCTCACGGCCGTCGGGATCGCGATCGGCATCGCCGCCATGGTCGCGGTGCTCGGCATCTCCGAGTCGAGCCGGGCGGACCTGCTTCGCGCAGCTCGACCGAGCTGGGCACCAACCTGCTCACCGTGTCGCCCGGGCCAGAGCTGTTCGGTGGCGACGGCCACGCTGCCCCTCGACGGCGCCGGCCATGATCGGCCGCATCGGCCCGGTGCAGGCGGCAGGCGGAGACCGCGCCCGTCAGCGCGAACGTGTTCAAGACGGACCGGATCCCCTCCGTCGAGACGGGCGGCCTGTCGCGTCGCTGGCTGCCGCGACCGACCTGCTCGACGACGCTCCGCGGCAGGGCTGGCGGCCGGGGTCTTCCTGAACGGCGCCAGCGCTCGCTACCCCGCCGTCGTGCTCGGCGCGCAGACGCGCGCAGTACCTGGGCATCAGCGGGGTGCATCCCACCGTGCGAGATCTAGCTCGGCGGCTCCTGGTTCACGGTCGTCGGCATCCTCGCAGCCGCTGGCGCTCGCCCCGGAGCTCGATCGGACGGCGCTGATCGGCTTCCCGGTCGCGGAGTCGCTGTTCGGCATCGACGGCTCGGCGGGCACCATCTACGTGCGCACCGATCCGACGCAGGTGACCGACGTGGCGCAGGTCCTGGCCGGCACCGCCAACCCTGAGAACCCCAACGAGGTGCAGGTGAGCCGCCCGTCCGACGCGCTGGCCGCCCGGGCCGCCGCGGCCGGCGCCTTCACCGCGCTGTTCCTCGGCCTCGCCGCCGTGGCCCTCGTGGTGGCCGGCGTCGGCATCGCCAACGTCATGCTCATGTCGGTGCTCGAACGCCGCTCGGAGATCGGCCTGCGGCGCGCCCTGGGCGCCACGCGGACACATATCGCGCGCAGTTCGTCGCGGAGGCCCTCGTGCTGGCCGCGGCGGGTGGCGTGATCGGCGTCCTCGCCGGCATGGCGGCGGCGGCCGCCTACGCTTCCACCCAGAGCTGGTTGGTCGTGGTGCCCCTCGACGCCACCGCGGGTGGCCTCGCGGCGGCGCTCGCCGTGGGGGCTGTCGCCGGCCTCTATCCGGCCGTGCGGGCGGCGCGCGTGTCGCCGACCGAGGCCCTGCGGACAGGGTGAGGCCGTGCGATGGCACACTGCGAGAGCACGGGGTTGTGTGGACCCGGGTTCCCCGATTGCCCCCGCGATGAATTCCCGGTGACGTTCCCGCGATCCCATGGCGCCCGGACGCTATGGCGCGACCGGCTCCTCCAGCGTGATGGAGATGACGAGATCAGGACCGGCGGAGTCGGCCACGACGGTCACGTTCCCGGTCGACCCGCCCTGCGTGTACCCGAAGTCGGTGACGCTGATCCCGTGGTCGTCCCGGGACGTGTTCGCCCGCCAGCTCGGGATCTCGCGCTCCAGTGCCGCCAGGAGCCGGGCCAGGAACGGCGCGCGCCCGGTCGGCTGGATCGGGCAGGTGCTCAGCCACACGACCACGAGCGATCGTCCGTCCCCCGCGCCCGTGTGGCCCGGCACCGCTCCGGACCGGGTGGCGCACGCGATGCCGCCGGGGAGCGCGGCGATCAGTCGCTCCGGCCGGAACGCGAAGCTGTAGGCGAAGCTGCTCAACCCACGCCATGACTCCGGTGACGCGGCCGTCGCCGGCGAAGGAGCCGGCACGGCAGGCGACGGCGCCGGCAGGCTCGACGATGGCGTCGGGAGCGGCGCGTCGGCGGGGACGCCCGTAGCCGACCCACCCCCGACCCGGTTGCCCGCGAGGAACCCGATGGCCCCGACGATCACGGCGACGCCGATGACCCGCAGGGGCAGCGGAAACCCCCGTCCCGGTCGCACGGGCGCCACCGCGACGAGCAGCGACTGGTCCTCGCGGGCTGCCATCTCGGGCGGGGTGGCCGGCATGTGTGGCTGACTCCCTTCCGGGCCTGGGCGATCGCTCGGGAAGGCGGCGGGGAGGCGCCCTCAGGGGGCTCTCATCTCGGCCGCACCGTGGGTACGCTCGGTCCCGCGTGGCAGTTTCGCCCGGCCGGCCCCCGGTCAGCCAAGGCCGTCGAAGAGATCCGTCTCCGGGAAGCGGGTCTCCACGTGCGCGGCGCGCAGGATGAACGTCTCCTCGACCATGAGCTCCGCCATGGCATCGCGCCCCATCGCCAGGAGCGGGCTCTGCATCGACAGCTGCGTCCGATGTGCGCGGAGGGCCTCCCACCGCTGGGCCGCGAACCGGGAGCAGTCGACCCGGGTCGTGATCTCGTCGTCCTCGACGGTGGAGCGGCGCATGAACGACTCCCACTCGGCCACGGCGGCTGCATCGCCGGGATCCGGGCGCGACCAGAACGACGTGACCCCGGCGGCCTCCATCCGCGCCGCCATGGCCTCGCGCCGCTCGCGGCCCATCGCCTGCTCGTAGAGCTTCGCCGGTGCCCAGGGACGGAGGCCTCCGTCCGCCTCGGCCGGTCCTGTGCCGCCGTGCTCCGGCGCCACCTGCTCCGGGTACCACTCGGGATCGCCGGCCCGGTAGAAGGCTCCGACGGCCACCTTGTGCGCGTTCACGTGGTCCGGGTGCCCGTAACCGCCAAAGCTGTTGTAGCCGGTGATGACGTCGGGCCGGTAGCGCCGGACCATCCAGACGAGCCGCCCGATCGCCTCGTCCGGGTCGGCCCGCCAGAAGCTCCGCGGGTCGTGGTTGCCCGGCTGGCCCATCATCCCGGAGTCGCGATAGCCCAGGTTCTCCCACTCGGTCACACCGAGCGCGGCCAACGCCGCCTCCAGCTCCGCGGCGCGGATCTCGCCCAGGCGGCGATGGTTCTCGGGCGTGTCGAGCTCGGGGTCGACGATCTCGCCGAGCTCGCCGCGCGTGCAGGTGACGAGGACGACGCGATGGCCGTCCGCGACCGCGCGCGCCATCACGCCCCCCGTCCCGATCGTCTCGTCGTCGGGATGGGCGTGGACGGTCATCAGGGTGAGCCGGGATGGCGGCAGGGAGGCAGTCATCGTCGGATCGTACCCCGTCCTCCCGCGCGGCTACCATCGCGGGAGATGACCGCCTCGGAGTCCGCCGGCCCGCTCGCCGGGATCCTCGTCGCCGACTGCAGCACCGTGCTCGCCGGCCCCTACTGCACGATGCTGCTCGGGGACCTGGGCGCGGACGTCGTGAAGGTGGAGCCCCCGGAGGGTGACGCGACGCGCGGCTGGGGCCCGCCGTGGGTCGCTCCGGGTGCTGCCGGTCCGGACGACCCCGGCACCGCGGCCTACTTCCTGGCGGCGAACCGGAACAAGCGCTCGATCCGGCTGGACCTGCGGTCGGACGCTGGACGCGACGTCCTGCGGCGGCTCCTGGCCCGGGCGGACGTGCTCGTGGAGAACTTCCGGGTCGGCGGGTTCGCGCGGCTCGGGTTCGACGACGCGGCCCTCGACGCGCTGAACCCGCGGCTCGTCCACCTCGCGATCTCCGGCTCCGGGACGACGGGGCCTGACGCGACGGCACCCGGCTACGACTTCATCGTCCAGGCGGTCTCCGGCCTCATGTCGATCACGGGCATCCCTGACGCCGAGGGCGGGCTCCCGACGAAGACCGGCGTGGCGGTGAGCGACCTGACGACGGGGATGCTCGGCGCGGTGGCCGTGCTCGCGGCGCTCGGGGGGCGCGATCGACCCGGGTCGCCGGCCGCCGGGCGCGGCCAGCGGATCGACATCTCGCTCCTCGGGTCCACGCTCGCATGGCTTGCCAACCAGGCCCAGAACTACTTCGTGACGGGCGTCTCGCCGGGCCGCCGAGGGAACGCCCATCCCAACATCGTGCCCTACGAAACGTTCGCCACGGCAGACGGATGGATCGCCGTCGCCGTCGGGAGCGAGCGCCAGTGGCGGCGGTTCTGCGAGGCCATCGGTGCGCCTGCGTTGACCGAGGATCCGCGCTTCGCGACCAACGGTGCGCGCGTGGCCAACCGCGAGGCGCTTCGCCCGCTCATCGCGACCCCCCTGGCGTCCGGCCGGACGACGGCGTGGCTTGAGCGCCTCGCAGCGGCCGAGGTGCCGGCGGGCCCGATCAACGACCTTGCGGCAGCCCTCGCCACGCCCCAGGTCGCCGCGCTCGGCGCCGTGGTGGAGATGCATCACCCGGTGGTGGGACTCGTCCGCCAGGTGGCGCCGCCGTTCGTGCTGGCCGCGACGCCGGCGACGGTGCGCGATGCCGCCGCCGCTCCTCGGCGAGCACACGGACGACATCCTCGCCGAGCTCGGGTACGGGGCGGACGAGATCAACGGGCTCCGCGCGGCCGGGACGGTCTGACGCGCCCGGTACAGGCTGACCCGAGGCGGCCCGCACCCCGATCGGGCCGCCGGCCGCGCTCGGCTCCTGGTGGGCTGGCCGCGCTCCGCTCCCGCCGGGCTGGCCCATGAGATGCGCTTTCCGGTCCGGCGGGTCGTCGTGTACGCTCGCCGCCTCCTACGAGTCGAGGACTTCGAGTGATCTGCCCGAGCTGCGGCACCACCAACGCCGCCGGCGCCAAGTTCTGCTCCGAATGCGGGACGCGTTTCGCGCTGAGCTGCCCCGCGTGCGGCGCGGTCAACCTGCCGGGCGCCAAGTTCTGCTCCGAGTGCGGGACGGCGGTCGCGGGCGGGACGGCGGTCGCCGGTGGCGGATCGACCGCGCCCGGGCTCGCGCGCGCGGTGCCGGGTCGCGCCGCGCCCACCGGCTCCCCGCCCGGGGCCGCCGGCTTCACGGAGCGGCGCCTCGTCTCGATCCTGTTCGCGGACCTGGTCGGGTTCACGGCGCGGAGCGACGGCGAGGACCCCGAGCGCGTCCGCGAGTTCCTGAACTCGTACTTCGACCTGGCCCGCGAGATCGTCGAACGGTACGGCGGGACCGTCGAGAAGTTCATCGGCGACGCCGTCATGGCCGTCTGGGGCGCCCCGGTCGCCCAGGAGGACGATGCGGAGCGGGCCGTGCGGACGGCGCTCGACCTCGTGGATGCGGTCCGGCACCTGGGCAGGACGGCCGGGAACGAAGGGCTCGCGCTTCGCGCGGGGGTCCTGACAGGCGAGGCTGCGGTGGATCCCGCGGCGTTCGGCCGGGGGCAGGCGATGGTGGCCGGCGATCTCGTCAACACGGCCTCCCGCCTCCAGTCCGTCGCGCCGCCCGGCGTCGTCCTGGTCGGCGAGTCGACCCGGCGAGCGGCGGAGCGGGCGATCGCGTTCGAGCCGGCCGGAGAGCAGACGCTCAAGGGCAAGCCCGCGCCGGTGCCTGCCTTCCGGGCGCTGCGCGTCGTGGCCGAGCGCGGCGGCGCGAACCGGAGCGAGGGCGTCGAGGCGCCCTTCGTCGGCCGGGATGACGAGCTGCGGCTGCTCAAGGACTTCTTCCATGCCACGGGCCGGGAGCGGCAGCCCCGCCTCATCTCCGTCACCGGGCAGGCCGGGGTCGGCAAGAGCCGCCTCGCCTGGGAGTTCCTCAAGTACATCGACGGAGTGCTCGAGACGATCTACTGGCACGAGGGCCGCTCGCCGGCGTTCGGCGAGGGCGTGACGTTCTGGGCCCTCGCCGAGATGGTCCGGCGCCGGGCGGGGCTCGCGGAACGGGACGACGAGGCCACGACCCGCCAGCGCCTCGCCGCGACGCTGCTGGAGTTCGTGCCCGATCCGGTCGAGCGCGAACGTCTCGAGCCGGCGCTCCTTGCCCTCCTCGGCGTGGGCGACGCGTCGTCCGGCCGGCGCGAGGAGCTCTTCGCGGCCTGGCGCACGTTCTTCGAGCGGGTCGCCGCCGACCACCCGGCGATCCTCCTGTTCGAGGACCTCCAGTGGGCCGACCCGGGGCTCATCGACTTCGTCGACCACCTGATGGAGTGGGCGAACGGGCCGATCTATGTCGTGACGCTCGCCCGACCCGATCTCCTCGACCGGCGGCCGGGCTGGGGCGCGGCGCGCCGGAACTTCGTGGCGCTCTCGCTCGGGCCGCTCCAGGAGGGCGCGATGCGGGAGCTGCTGGCCGGCCTCGCGCCCGACCTTCCGGAGCGAACCGTCCGCGACATCCTGGCTCGCGCCGGCGGAATCCCGCTGTACGCGGTCGAGCTCGTCCGGATGCTCGTCGCCGACGGCCACCTCGTTGCTGACGGGAGCGGCATGTTCCGCGTCGCCGGAGAGCTCGGCGACCTCCACGTGCCCGAGACGCTCCACGCCCTGATCGCGGCACGCCTCGACGCGCTCGATCCCGCCGAGCGCGCGATCCTCCAGGACGCCGCGGTGCTCGGCCAGACGTTCTCGCTGCCTGCCCTCGCGGCGCTGACCGGCGACGATGCGGGTGGCCTCGAGCCCCGGCTCCGATCCCTGGTCCGGCGCGAGATCCTCCGCGTCGACACGGATCCGCGATCGCCGGAGAGGGGCCAGCACGGCTTCACCCAGGCGCTTCTTCGCGAGGTCGCCTACGGGACGCTGGCGAAGCGCGACCGTCGGGCGAAGCACCTGGCGGCGGCCCGCTACTACGAGGCCCTCGGCGACGATGCCGTGGCAGGCATGCTCGCGACGCATTACGTGGACGCCTACCTGGCGGCCCCGGACGGCGCCGAGGGCGAGGCCATCGCGGGCCAGGCGCGGATCGCGCTACGGGGCGCGGCCGATCGCGCCGGCTCCCTCGGATCGCACGACCAGGCGATCGCCTTCCTGGAGCGTGCCCGGAGCGTCACGCCCGATCCGGGCGAGGAGGCCGACCTCATCGAGCGGATCGCCGTCGCCGCCGACGCGGTGGGCCGCACGACGGAGGCGTGGAGCGCCTTTGCGGACGCGATCGCCCGGCATCGGGCGCGCGGCGACCGGGTCGCGGCCGCTCGGGCCACCGCGGGCCTCGGCGAGGCGCTGCTCAACGCCTATGAGTCCGGCCGGGCGCTGGAGATGCTCCTGCCGGCCGAATTGGAGTTCTCGGACCTGGCCCCTGACCCGTCCGTCGTCGCGATCCGCGCGCAGATCAGCCGCGGGCACATGCTGCGCGGCGAGTGGCAGGAGGCTGTCCGCTGGGCCGATCTCGCGCTCGTGGACGCAGAGCGCGGCGACGTCCTGGACCTCGTGGCGCACAGCCTGATCACGAAGGGGTCGGCGCTCGCCTCGACCGGGCGCTGGCGCGAAGGGACGGGGCTGATGGACGTCGGGCGCCAGCTCGCGGAGGAGAACGGGCTCTGGACGGCGTACCTACGGGCGATCGGGAACCTCACGGGCGCGCTCGCGGAGACGGACCCGCGGGCCGGGGTCGCCGCGGGGCGTTCGGGCTGGGAGATCGCGAAGCGCCACGGCTACCAGCGGCTCGCCCTCATCATGCTGGGCAACACGCTCGAGATCAGCCTCCTCTTCACCGGCGACTGGGGCCCCGAGGCGCGCGAGCTCGCGGCGCTGCGCCTGGAGGACGTGGGGGCGGGCGAGCGGGCGACGCTGCTCGGCGCCCTGCGCATGGTCCGGGCGTTCGAGGAGCCCGGCGCGGACCTGTCAGAGGGGCGGCCCGATGTCAGCGGTCTCGACCCGTCGATCCGAAGCGCGATCGAGTACGACCAGGCCGTCGTGGCGCTCGCGGCCGGCGACTTCCGGGCCGCGACCGTGGCCGGTCGCGCCGCGGCCGCAGACTTCAGCAACGCCCCCAACGGGACGCTGATCGCCGCGCGCGCCGCGGCCCGCAGCGGGGATCGCGGGCTCGTCGCCGAGATGCTCACCGCGCACGACGCGCTCGGTGTCTTCGGGCCGGCCCACACGGTGAACCGCGACGGGATCGCCGCCGCGCTCCTCGCCCTGGACGGCTACTGGCCCGAGGCGACGGTCGCGTTCCGCGACGCGATCCGGTGGACCGCCGACCTGGGCCTGGAGATGAGCCGCGCCCAGCTGCTCCTCGACGCCGCGTTCGTCGCGCCTCCCGGCGACGCCTTCGGCATCGAGTCCGCCGGCGAAGCCCGTGCCCTGTTCGAGCGGATGGGCGCGCGCGCCTTCGTCGCCCAGGTCGACGCGCTGCTGGCACGCTCCCAGGCAGACCCGGACCGCCGGGGCGCTCGATCGCCGAGCGCCGAGGTTGTTGGCCGCGGCTGAGGTCCGCGTCGGGGCAATCGCCCCTGCCGAGACGAGGGCCGGCGCCGCGGGCACACCCGGCACCGCGCGCACGGCTCGCGCCGCGCACCCCGCCCCCCCCCCGCGCCGCATCGCGGGGCCCGGTCCTCGACCTGCTCGCTGCCGCGGCCCTGTGGGGCGGCATGTACGTCGTCTCGGCGGGCACGTTCGACGCGATCCCGCCGCTGACCCTGGGCGTGCTGCGCCTCCTGATCGGCGTCGCGGTGCTCGCGGCCGTGTTCCGGGGCAGGCTGGGGCTGGCCGCGGCGCCATGGCGTCGCATGGTGGCCGCAGGTGCGGTCGTGGCAGTGACGATGGTCATGCAGTTCGTCGGGACGAGCCTGACAGGCGGGGCCGAGGGGGCGCTCCTCACGACGACGACCCCCGCGTTCGTGCTCGTCTTCGGGGTCCTCCTCGAAGGCGAGCGTGTCCGCCGGATCGCCTGGGCCGGTTGCGTCGTCGCGCTCGCCGGGGTGGCCGTCCTGGCGACCAGGAACGCAGGCTTCGGCGGGCTGGCCGGGGCGCAGGCCGTGCTTCCCGGCGGCCTGGCGCTCCCCCGCCCGCTCCTCGGCGACCTCCTCCTCGTCGCGTCGGCCGCGACATGGGCGCTCTTCAGCAGCGTCGGGCGGCCGCTCGTCGCGGCCGTCGGGGCCTTCCGCGCGATCCTCGGCGCGAGCGCCGTGGCCGTCGTCCTGCTGCTGCCGTTCGTCCCGTTCGAGCTGGCGGGCCGGTCGCTTCCCCCGCTCACGCCGCTCACGGTGGCCGCGGTCCTCTATCTCGGGATCGGCGCGACCGCGCTCGCCTGGTCGCTCTGGTACCGCGGCTACGCTGCAGCGCCGCCGGCCGTCTCCGCCGCGGCGTTCTTCGCCCAGCCCGTCGTGGGCGCGGTCCTCGGCGTGCTGCTCCTCGGCGAGGTGCTTGGGTCCGCGTTCCTCGGTGGTGCCGCGCTCATCGCTGTCGGCGTCCTGGGGATCGCGGCAGCGACGCGCGAGCGCCGCGAGACGCCGGAGTAGGCCGTCGGGGGGTGGCGTTTCCGGGCTGGGCGGTCGGCGAGCCACGTGTCCGTGCCATCGCCGCCTGCGTGCCTGCTCCGACCTGACGATCAGGAGCGGCGCGCGCTTCGGGAGCGTCGCGTCCTCTCGGAGTCGCCCGCTGCCCGGCTGGTAGACTCGCCGCGCCGGGCCCGCGCGGTGCCCGAGGGGAGGCGTTGGAGGGGTCGAATGGCGGACGAGCGCGAGCGCTGGGCACTGATCCTGGGCGCATCGAGCGGAATGGGCCAGGCGACCGGGCTCGCACTCGCTCGCGCCGGGTACCGGATTGCCGGCGTCCACCTGGACTTCAGGGCCGGCCTCGGCCACGTCGAGGAGGTCAAGGCCGCCATCGTGGCCGCCGGCTCCGAAGCGCTCTTCATCAACATGAACGCGGCCGACGACGAGAAGCGGTCCGACGCGCTGGCCCAGCTGCGGGCCCGGTTCGACCGATCGCTCGGCGAGGGCCGTCGGCCGTACCTTCGCGTCGTCATGCACTCCCTGGCCTTCGGGTCGCTGCTCCCGTTCCTCGCGGACGATCCGAAGGGCCGGATCAGCCGCAGGCAGCTCGACATGACGCTCGACGTCATGGCGAACTCACTCGTCTACTGGGTCCAGGACCTCTGGCACGGCGGCTTCATGGAGGCCGGGTCGAAGGTCTTCGCCATGACGTCCGAGGGATCGGCCCGGATGATTCCCTCCTACGGGGCCGTGTCGGCTGCGAAGGCGGCCCTCGAATCCCACTGCCGACAGCTGGCCATGGAATTCGGCCGCATCCATTCGGGCGTGGCGGTCAACGCCATCCGGGCCGGCGTCACGGACACGGCGGCGCTCCGAAAGATCCCGGAGGCCGCCCGGGTCGTCGAGCTCACGCTGGCGCGCAACCCGCACGCGCGCCTGACCACCGTCGCCGATGTGGCGGACGCCATCGTCACGCTCGCGTCGACGGACTCCGACTGGATCAGCGGCAACGTGATCAACGTCGACGGCGGCGAGTTCGTCACCGGGTAGGAGCCGGCGGGGCGAGCGGTCGCTGCGCATGCGGCAGGCGACACTCGTCGCGAAACCACCGCGCACGTGCCGGCAGGACCCGAGCTGCGGGCGGGAAGGCACTGTCGCGCGGTGTCCTCTCCATCCGACGCTTCGGGGCGGAGGTCTGTCCAATGCGCATCCGCTTCGCTCCTGTCGCGCTCCTCGGCGCCGCCGTGACCCTGCCCATCGCCGGCGCGCGCTGGTTCCTGCCCGCGGTGCGGGGCTGGGGTGCCCGCCCGAACGACCTCTGCCGTCCGCTTCCCGGTGACGACCTCGTCGAGGATCCCGACATGCGGCACACGCGCGGCATCACGATCGCGGCGCCGCCCGATGCGGTCTGGCCGTGGCTGCTCCAGCTGGGCCAGGGGCGCGGCGGGCTGTACAGCTACGACTGGCTGGAGAACCTCGCGGGCTGCGACATCCGGTCGGTGGATTCGATCGTGCCAGAGCTCCAGTCCCTCGCCGTCGGCGACATCGTCTCGCTGCGGAAGGGCGACATGCCGGCCTTCCTGGTCGCGGCAATCGACCCCGGCCGGTCGCTCGTCCTGGTCGCGCGCGACCCGTCGACCGGTGCGCCCGCCCACGCCGCCCAGGCTGTGCCGATGGCGGTCGACGAGTCGTGGGCGTTCGTGCTGGAGCCCGACGGGGATGGTGCGACCCGCCTCCTGGTCCGGGGACGGCGCCGGACGCGCGGGGCGCGCATCGACCGGATCGCCTGGTCCCTGATCGAGGCGGCCTCGCTGCCGATGGAGCGCCGGATGCTCCTCGGGATCCGCGATCGCGCCGAGCGCAGCGCCGGCGCGGCGCTCGCGGGCGGAGCGCTCCCTGCCTGAAGCCACGCGCGGCGCCAGGCGGCTGACGACCGCCCACGCCGGGAGCGTCAGGTCGGGACCGCTTCCCTGCCCTGGCTGCGGCTCGCTCGGCGGGTCGCGACCGCTGACGTCTCGCGCCGCGCGGCCCCGGCATCAGGCCTCGCCGCGGACCCAGGCGCTCCGCTGCCGGGCCGCCGGCGTCATCTCGAGGGACCCGTCGTCGCGAACCCACCAAGCGGCAAGCCCCATCGAACGGGCGCGCACGCCGATCCCCGCGGCTCCCTCGAGGAAGAGCCCCTTCGACCAGACCTCGGCCCACGCGGGGTCCGGGCCGGCGACGGTGACGGAAACGAGGCCGGCTCCGCCCGGCTCGCCGGTTCGCGGGTCGAGCAGGTGGTGCACCTCCCGGCCGTCGTCGGTGCGCCAGCGGTGGATCTCGATGGACGACGTGCAGATCGCGCCAGCGCGGAGCGCGACGACCGCCGGCATCTCGCCCCCGGCAGGGTCGTCGATTCCCACCATCCAGGGCCCGCCCCCGGGAGCGTGACCGCGGGCAGCGAGGTCGCCGCCGGCCTCGAGGAGCGCGCCGGTCGTGGCGTCGTCGAGCTCCGGGAGCGTGGCCTCGAGGACCGCGATCGCCCAGCGGATCGCCAGCCCCTTGCCGATCCCGCCGAGGTCGACGGGCGCGGCGACCGCCGCCGTGTGGGCTCGCGGATCGCAGTGGAGCCAGCGTCCATCGGCGAACGAGCCGAGGGCTCCACCGGGCTCGGCAGCACCGGGCTCGGCAGCACCGGGCTCGGCCGCACCGGGCACACCCCGCTGGGCCGGTTCGGCGACCGCCGTCGCGGCCCGGCGCGATCCGATCGCGGCCGGTGTGCCAACGTAGCCGAGGCGCTCGAGGTCGCGCAGGATGCGTGGGTCGAACGCTCCGTCGGTCATCCTCCATGCCCGCTTCGCCGCCGCGAGTGCCGCCACGAGTCGGGGGTGGACCGGGACGCCGGCGGGGTCGCCCGCCGCGGCGTTGAGGCGGACGAGGTCGCTGGTCGGCCGAAAGCGCGAGAGAGCCTCCTCGATCTCCTCGATCGTGCTCGATACCCGCGCCCAGCCGACGGCGGCGCGATCTGCCGCCACCCCGGCCACGGTCAGCCGGAGCGGTGATCCCATGGCGCGACGCTCGAACCGCGCCGCGCCGTCGGACGTGATGGTCGTCACCTCGAGCGCCGTCCCGCGGGCGTCTGCCTCGTCCTCAGCAGGGCTTGCCCGAGGCCGTGGTGCAGGCGTGGACCACGGGCGCCGGCGCGCTGACCGGCGCGCTCACCGAGACCACGGGAAGGGGCGCGGGCGCCGGGACGGCCACGACCGCGGCGGGTGCTGCGGCGGGTGCCGGTCCACCGGCGGCTGGCGCCGCCGCGGCACTCCTCGTCGCGGGCGCGGCGCCCCTCGTCGCGGGCACGCCCGATCCCGACGCGGACGCGTTCGGCGGGACCGGCGCGAGCGAGATCACGGGAACCGAGAGCGCCGCAGCCCACCCGGCGGCTGACTGCACCTGCTGGCCGAGCTTGGCCAGCGCCTGCTCGTGCCCCACGATCGCCTTGGCGATCCCCTGGTAGCCGTCGGCGGCGTGGGTGTACGCCCCGTTGAGCGTGCCCAGGCTCGCCTCGATCGCGTCATGCGCGCTCTTGAGACCCGCGACCGCATCGGCGGCGGGCGCACGGTCGGCTGCCAGCTTCAGGTCGGAGGCGGACTGGAGCGCGGCGACGCCGGCAA
The DNA here is from genome assembly GCA_963809215.1 of uncultured Chloroflexia bacterium. Classification (GTDB taxonomy): domain Bacteria; phylum Chloroflexota; class Limnocylindria; order Limnocylindrales; family CSP1-4; genus CTSoil-043. The sequence continues at coordinate 2,698,213 of CAWEIJ010000002.1, read as the reverse complement.
GCGAGATGGCATACAGGCCGGCAGTCATCCCGACGGCGACCACGACGTGGATCGGGCGGCGTCCCGGCGCGACTGCCCGCGTCGCGGCCGTCGGCGGCACGAGGCCGATGGAAGCGCTTCCCGCCGTCCGCGCCGGGGCCGGGAGCGATCCGGGGGCCGGGCGAGGTCCCGCCGGGCGCGGCGGGTCCCGGGGCCGGGCGAGGTCCCTCCAGCCGTCCGGGAAGCGGGCGCGCGGCCTCAGTCATCTCCGCCTCCAACCGGAGCCGGGGTGCCCGATGGACCCGTTGTCGCGTGGACCGCGGGCGCCGGTTGTGGGGCCGCCGCGACCGGGGCGGCGATCGGCGCGGCCGTCGGCGCGGCCGTTGGATCGTCCGTTGCCGCCGGTGGCCGTGCCGTGGCGGCCGGCCGCCCCACGGCAGCCCGTCGGAGGAGTGCCGCCTGGCGGGCGGCGTCGACCTGGAGGGCGGCGCTCGCGGCCGCGGCCTGGGCGTTGAGGGCGGCCAGCCGCTGCTGCGAATTCGACACCTGGGCTCGAAGCGTGCGGGCCGTTCCGTCGTCCGCGGCGATCCTGCTGTTGGCCGCGTCGAGCGCTGCCTGGAGCTGGTTCGTCTGCGCGATCGCTGCCTGGAGCCGCGACTCGAGGTCGGTGCCGCGCGCCTGCTCGCTGGCAAGCTGCGCCGCGAGGCTCTCGGCGCTGACCGGGGGTGCCTGTGGCGGCGCGGCGGATGCCGTCCACTGGGCGGCGGCGTCGATCGCGGCGGCCCCCAGGCCGAGGCTCCCCACGACTCCGAACGTGACCGCCGCGCGGCGCGCGACGACCTTGACCGTGCTGTTCATCGCATGTCCTCCATGAGCGTCGCGCCGTTCGGAACGGACGCAAGGTCGGCGGTGGCTTCGTGCGGCGGCGCGTCGCGGATCGGGGTCGGGCGCACGGGCGTCGCCCCCTCGCCCGATGCCGGGCCGGGCCGGGAAGGGAGCCGGCGTGGTGCGTCCGGAAGCGAGGTCGCGAACGTCGGACGCGACTTCTTCGAGACCCAGTAGCGATAGGCGCTCGCGAGCATCACCACCAGGCCCGTCCCGACGTAGAGAGGGACGAGCGCCGTGCTGTCGGTCCCTGCCAGCAGGCCGTGGAGCCAGGACACGATCCACGCCACGAGCGCGAACCGATGGAGCCTGAGCCACAGGCCCTTGGGCAGGAGGCCGGACCATCGCGCCGTGATCCCCGAGATGAGCGCCGCGTACAGCCCCAGGGTCCCGAGCGCGACGGGGGCGCTTCGGTACGAGGAAAGCCCGGGCACGAAGGACCCGGGGATCCCGACCCCCGCATACGGGTCGAGGATGATGCTCACGATGTGCGCGACGAGGAAGGCGACCACGAAGACGAACAGGTTCTCGTGCCACGGGAAGAGGCGCTTCGAGAGCTTCCAGGTGGACTGGTTCGTGGGGTGGCTGAGGATCAGCCCCAGGCTCACCAGGATCGTGAGCAGCAGGTAGGCGGTGATCCCGCTCGCCCGCGCGGCGAACCAGACCCGCATGTGCGCCTGGTAGTCCGAGGTCGCGGGCACGACCTGGCCGGTGGTGAACACGATCACGATCCCGAGCAGGGCGCCCAGGATCACCCAGGTCCGGGTGCTCAGGCGCATGTGCCTCTCCCCGTGATGGCGCGGCCGCCGGCCGCGGTCCTCGACATGAAAGCGTGCCCCCCGACGGTGCTGGCAGGCGCGCGATTCGCCTGTGCCCCGTCTGAGGCTGGACGAGCCCGGTTGGTTTCAACGCGGGGCGGCGGAATCGCGCGTTCGACGGAGCGGCCTCCTGCGCCGTCCACCTGGAAGCGTCACGCGGCAGGCCAGGAAGCGTCACGCGGCCGGCCTGGAGCGACGCGGTACGAGGTCGCGATTGCGCCGCTCTTCGAGCCGTTCGGCCCATCCGGGGGGCCGGCAGGCACCCTACGATCCGGCGAGCCGCTTCGATCGCTGCACGTCGGAGACCGAAATGCACGCCCTGCGCCGGACCCACATCCCGCCCGTCCTCGTCATCCTCGCGAGCGTCGTCCTGCTTGCCGCGTGTTCGTCGGCCGCGTCACCGCCACCGTTGGGGATCAGCGTCACCGGTGCCTGGGCCCGTTCCACGCCGGCGACGGCCGGCACCTCGGCCGCCTATGCCACGATCACGAACGCCGGCACCACGGCCGACGCCCTGATCGGCGCCTCGAGCCCTGTCGCCACGTCGGCCGAGGTCCACGAGACCATGACGATGGGCTCGCCGGCCGCATCGAGCGGCGGGATGATGGGCTCGCCGGCCGCATCGAGCGGCGGGATGATGGGAATGCAGCCGGTCTCGCGGGTCGAGATCACGGCGGGCGGCAGCCTCCAGCTCCAGCCGGGCAGCTACCACGTGATGCTGATCGGCCTCACCAGCGACCTCGTCACTGGCGAGACGATCGATCTCACCCTGATCTTCGAGAAAGCCGGACCGATCACCGTCAAGGCCGAGGTCCGCGCCAGCTGAGCTGCGGCCCGCGGACCATGAGCCTGCCCGGACGTCCCGCCCCGCCGAACCGCCTCCCGGTCATCGCCGGCATCGTCTTCGCGATCGCCGCGGCCGGCGGGATCGGCGTCGGCCTGCTCGGCGTCGCGCTCTCCCGACCGCCGTCTGCGCCGGTGGGGAACGGGCAGATCGCCTGGCCGGCCGCGGCGCCCGACCCCTTGAAGCGTCCGACCGCGGTCGTCCCGGTCGTTCCGGCGCCGGCGCTCGAGCTGACCGATCAGGACGGACGCCCGTTCGACCTCGCGAGCCTCCGCGGAACGCCGGCCCTCGTCGTCTTCGGCTACACGCACTGCCCGGACGTCTGCCCGACGACGCTCGCCGACCTGCGCGACGCCGTGAAGCGGAGCCCGGTCCCGGTCCGGGTGGTCTTCGTGACGGTCGACCCGGCCCGCGACGACGCAGCCGCCATGAAGCAATACCTCTCGTACTACGACGCAGGATTCATCGGACTGACCGGGACGCCCGCCGAGATCCGCCGCGCGGCCGACGCGTGGGGCGTCCAGTACGCGCGGATGGACAACGGCTCGGCCAACGGCTACGCCATGGCCCACACCGCGGACACGTTCCTCGTCGACGCCGCCGGCCGGCTCCGCGACCGGATCTGGTTCGGCGCAGGCGCCGATGTCTTCGATGACCGGATCGCGTCGCTGGCGACTCGGCCGCTCCCGGGGGACGTCGCGAGCCCGGGCGTGGCCGCAACCTCGCCGGCCGCCGCGACGCCGGCCGCTCCGACCCCGACAGGGAGCCAGGCGGCGCCCTCGACCGCCGCGGGCCCGGCGATGCCAGGCGGCTCCCAGGCCGCAGGGCCTGTCGCGGTGCTCCCGACGCTCGACACGACGGTCATCCGGGTGGGTGCGAACCGGCTCGTGATGACGGTGGCCGACCCGAACAACCGCGAGCTCGCCTTCCCGGACGTGACCGCCCACTTCACGTTCCACGCCGCCGACCCCGCGGTGCCGCCGATCGCGGCCGACGGGTACTTCATCTGGGTCTCGGTCGGGAACCGCGGCGCCTTCGTCGTCGACGTCGCGTTCCCGGTGCCCGGTCCCTGGACAGGCACGATCGCGCTCCGGAAGGCGACGGGGCCGGTCGGCGCAGCCGACTTCCCGTTCAGCGTCGGCGAGCGCGGATCGACGCCGGGGATCGGCGATCCCGCGCCGTCCATCCATACGCCGACCGCGTCCGACCCGAACGCCGGCGAGAACCTCTACGGCATCACGACCGATGTCTTCCCCGACCCGCGCTTCTACCAGTTCTCCGTGGACCAGCTGCTCGCCGCGCACCGGCCGTTCGTGCTGGTGTTCTACTCGCCGGCGTACTGCCCGACCACGGCGTGCGGCCCGCTCCTCAAGAACATGAAGGCGATCGCCACCGAGTTCCCGGACGTCGCGTTCGTGCACGTCGAGCCCCACGTCATGATCGACTACGGCGGGCGGCTCATGCCCGACTACAGCACCGGCCAGCTGGAGTTCAACGCGATGGCCACGGCGTACGGGATCCCCGTGGAGCCGTTCGTGTTCGTCGTCGATGCCCAGGGCCGGATCGCGTCGAGCTTCGAGCTGATCGTCGGGAGCGACGAGATCCGGGCGGCGATCCGCGCGGCCACCGGCGGCTGACCGTTCGGGTCGTGCTCGCCCTCCGGCCTGGCGCCGGGGCGGCGAACGCGGGAACGGGCCTGCAAGCAGCCTTGACCTGTGCACGCAAGGGCGCTTGACCTCCGCGCGCCGACCGGGCAAGATTCGGCCCGCGTTCGCCGAGAGTTCGCGGACCGTTCCGTGCGTCCCCTTCGAGGAGCCTCCGCGTGCCAGACATCGGCGCCTTCACGAGCGGCCTCCTGACCGGCCTGCGCGAGGGCGTGGAAGCTGCCCTGATCGTCAGCATCATCTGCGCATACCTTGCCCGCAACGGCAATCCCGGGCACCTCCGGCGCGTCGGTCTCGGCGTGGCAGCTGCCGTCCTGGCGAGCGCGGCGCTGGGCCTCGCGATCTTCGCGACGGTCGGCGAGCTCGCCAGCCCCTGGGAGCAGGTCTTCGAGGGGACCACGATGCTGCTCGCGGCCGCCGTCGTCACGTGGATGCTCTTCTGGATGCGGCGCCAGTCCCGCTCGGTCGCCGGCCAGCTCCAGCGCTCGCTCGAGCGGGTGCTCTCGGCCGGCGGCGCCTGGAGCCTGGCCGTCCTCGCATTCACGGCCGTCATTCGCGAGGGCCTCGAGACCGCGCTCTTCCTCGTGGGACAGGCCACCGCGGCGACGACCTCCGCGGGCGCCGCTGGCGCGGCGAGCGTCCTCGGCGGCGCGGCACTGGGCCTCGCGACCGCCGTCGGGCTGGGCTACGCGTTCTACCGGGGAAGCCGCCGGCTCAACCTCGGGCGATTCTTCCGCTGGACGGGCGTCCTCCTGGTCTTCATCTCGGCCGGCCTGTTGAGCAGCGCGGTGCACGAGTTCGTGGAGATCGGCTGGATCACCCTCGGTTCCCAGACGGCCTTCGACATCAGCAGGACGCTCTCCCAGGACGCGGGGGCGGGCCTCTTCCTGCGGGCGCTCTTCGGCTACTCGTCGACGCCGGAGATCGTCGCGTTCGCGGCCTGGGCCTCGTATCTCGTGGTGATCCTGTCGCTCTACCTCCGGCCCCTTCCCGCAAGGCCGGCCGCGCGCCCGGAGCCGGCCCCCATCACCGGGGCATAGCTGCGCCCGGGAGGACAACCGGCCGCTCGACGGGGTACGCTGCGTCCGCGTCCCCGCCCGTCCAGCCCTCCCCCGAAACGAGAGTCCGCATGTCCACCAATTCCAGCTCGACCGGCGCGCGCCCGCCGAAGAAGCCCGGCGCGTCGCGCCCGTCGGGGACGCAGCGCGGGCCCCTGACCCGCCAGGAGCGCCGGGACGCCGCCCGGCGCGACCAGCGCCTCGCCTCCGCGCGCACCGTGCCGGCCCGGCGACCGGCGTGGCAGTCGCCGATGGCCCTGACCACCGCGGCTGCCGTGGTGATCGGGCTCGTCGTGATCATCCTGGCGTCCGGTGTCCTGAGCCCGAAGGCGACCGTCGGCACCCTCCTCACGCCGCTCCGGCCCACGCCGGTCGCGCTCATCGACCCGACGAACCCGCGAGCGCTCGGGAAGGCCGACGCGCCGGTCACCGTCGACGTGTGGTCCGACTTCCAGTGCCCGGCCTGCGACGCCTTCGCGACCACGATCGAGCCGGACCTGATCACCCAGTACGTCGCGACCGGCAAGGCGCGGATCGTCTACCACGATCGCCTCATCATCGACCGCGCGCCGACGGACACCGAGTCGCACCAGGCGGCCGCGGCCGCGCGCTGCGTCGGCGACAAGTTCTGGCCGTTCCACGACTACCTGTTCGAGAACCAGAATCCGAAGGGCGAGAACCTGGGCTGGTTCACGCCCGCGTTCCTTGCCTCGGTCGCCGACGCGGTGGGCGCGGATCGCACCGCCTACGACGCCTGCATGGCGAACGGGGCGACCGCCATGGTGGCCGCCGCGGTCGCCGAGGACGCGATCGGCGCCGCGGCCGGCGTGAACCAGACGCCGACGCTCGCGCTGAACGGCAAGCTCTTGCAGGGCGGGGCCCTGCCGATGAGCACGCTCGGGCCCGCCATCGATGCCCTGATCGCGGCCGCATCGCCGACCCCGGCGGCTTCGGCGTCGCCGTCGGTGCCGTCGGCATCGCCGTCGGCCTCGCCCGCGCCCTGAGGTTCGCCGTCGTGGCACGCGGCCGTCCGGCGCTGATCCTCGCTGGCCTCGCGGCCATCGGGCTCGCGATCTCGCTCTACCTGAGCGCGAACGAGATCGCGGGAACTGCGCCCGTCTGCATGGCCGGGGGCGGCTGCGAGACGGTCGCCGCGAGCCAGTACAGCCACTGGTTCGGGATCCCGGTCGCGTTCTTCGGCGTGCTCTTCTCGGGCGTTCTCGTGGGGCTCGTCGTGGCCTGGTGGCGGACCGGTGACGGCCGGTTGCTCCTCGTCGCGTATGCGCAGGGTCTCATCGGCGTCGTGCTCGAGCTCTACCTCGTCTACCTGGAGCTGTTCGTCATCGGTGCCATCTGCGAGTGGTGCATGGCGTACGGCGCAACGGTTGCGCTCGGCTGGCTGAGCGTCGTCGTGGTCCAGCGGCGCGCGGGCCGGGCGGTCGGGGAGGTCTGACCGCGCGCCTCCGGACGCCGCGTCTCACGGAGGGGCGGTGGCGTGCTCGGCGTACCCGGTGAGCTCGACGTACCCCTTGCCGGAGACCGGCCGTCCTGCCCGGGTGCCCGTCACGGTCTCTGACCCTTCCCAGTAGACGACGCCCGTGGTCGCCCGCGTGTCCAGCTCCTGGTCCCGCATCGTGGGCACGACGGTCACGTCGAGCCCGATCCCTGCGACCTGAACGCGCCATCCGGACGGGTAGGCTGCCCCCGTCCTTGCGCTCGTCCAGCGGTCGAGCGGGTCCACCGTGATCTCGGATCGCGCGACGGGCTGCGAGGTCCCATCCGGGAGGACGAGCGTCCCGTAGACGAGCGGGTACGTGCCGTCCGCGCTCCGGACGAGCGACAGGGTGAGGTCCGACCCGTCGTCCAGGTTGATCGCGAACCAGTCCCAGCCGCCGCCGCCCACGGCGATGAAGTCGCCCCACTGGTGGTCGAACCAGGCCGTTCCGGTCACGGCCAGGCGTGCGCCGTCCACGACGAGCGTGCCGGTCGCGGCCATCCTGGTCCGTGAGTAGTAGTAGGAGCCGCCCGCGGCCCCGAAGTCGACCCAGCCGTTGCGCCCCTGCAGGGCGGGCTTCGCGAGCGGGGCGAGCCGGAGCGCGAGGCCGAAGCCCCCTGGCATCGTCGTCGCGGCAGCCTCGGCGGGACCGACCACAGCCGCGAGGGTGTCGTGGCCGCCCGAGCCCTCCATGATCCAGGGCGTGCCTGCGACGGACGTCGCCGCCGGAGCCGGCGACCCGGTCCCGATGGGGCCGGGGTCCGACCCCGGCAGCTCGAACGCGAAGCCGCCCGGCGCGCCGTCGGCGCCTCGCGGGGAGCCGTCCACCTGGGGACCGACCTCGCTCCTCTGGCTGTACGCGAAGCGCTGCCCCGACTCGTCGGTGATGGCGAGGTGGCCAGCCCAGCTGACCGGGAAGCCGCCGCGCTCGGCGCGGAAGATCACGTACTCGAACCCGAACGTCCGTCCGTCCGCGGTCGCGAGGTGCCCCGTGTAGTACCACCACTCCGTCAGGCGGTCGTGCGGGCCGTCATCGCGCGGCAGGACCACGGGGCGCGGGTCGGCCGGCGCGGTCGGCGCCGGGGTGCGTGGCGCGACGGTTGGCCGGGCCGCCGGCGGGTTCGCGAGCACCGGGCCCGAACAGGCGGCGAGGACGGTCGCGAGCAGCGCCGCGAGGACGACGCCGCGCGGGTCGCGGACCCGGCGGGCGGAAACGCCCCCCGTTGCCGGCACGCTTCCCGGACGGCTCGCGGTCATCGGAACCGCGCCTCGAGATCCGCCTCGGTCCGCGGGAGCCGGCCGCGGAGCAGCCGCTCGAGCCGGGCGGGCAGCCACCAGTTCCACTTCCCGAGCAGCCGCATCGTGGCGGGGACGAGGAGCGCGCGGACGATCGTCGCGTCGATCGCGACCGCGAGCGCCACGCCGAGGCCGAGCGCCTTGATCAGCACGATGTCGGCGAAGACGAACGAGCCGGCGACGACCACCACGATCAGGGCGGCCGACGTCACGATCCGCCCGCTCCGCTCCAGGCCCTGGGCCACCGCCTCGGCGTTGTCGCCGGTCCGCTCCCAGGCCTCCTTCATCCGGGTCAGCAGGAACACCTCGTAGTCCATCGAGAGGCCGAACAGGACGCAGAACAGGATGACCGGGAGCGTGGTCTCGACGAACCCGAGCGGCTGGAAGCCCAGCAGTCGCGACAGGTTGCCGTCCTGGAAGACCCACACGAGCGCGCCGAACGCGGCGGTGATCGAGAGCGTGTTCATGACGATCGCCTTGAGCGGCAGCCAGACCGAGCGCAGGAGCAGGAAGAGCACGAGGTATGTCGTGATCACGATGAACAGGCCCGTCCGGGGGAAGTCCGCCGCGATACGGCTCACCGTGTCGCTGACGTCGGCGGCGCCTCCACCGACCAGGACGTGGACGCCCGGCGGTGGCGCCAGCGGGCTCGTCGGGTCGCGCAGGTCCTGCACGAGCGCGCGCGCCTCGTCGCGGTTGGGGCCATACGCGGTGGTCAGCGTGAAGGCCGTCAGGTCGCCCTTCGTCGTCGCGGCCAGGGCCGTCGCCGTGAACCGGTCCGGCGGTCCGCCCGGGCTCGCGTAGAGGAGCTGGTACTGGGCCAGGTCGATCCGCGGATCCACGTCGACGAGGCTGTCGACCCGTGTGACACGCGGATCGGCGGCGAGCCGGCGCGAGTACTCGTAGAGGCGGGCGATGTTGACCGGGTCGGTCGCCGGCCCGGTCGTCCGGACCGCGAGCGTCAGCGGCGCGAACGCGCCCTCGCCGAAGTTCCGGACGAGGGTCTCGTACGAGGCCCGCGACGGCACGCTCTCCGGCAGGATCGTCGCATCGGGAGAGTTGAAGCGGACGTGCAGGAACGGCGTCCCCAGCACGAGGAGCACCGCGAGCATCGGGACGAAGACCCGCAGGGGATGCCGCATGACGCGCCGGGCGAGGCGCGCCCAGGCACCCTCCGTGGCGGGGTCCGGTCGAACCTTCCGGACCGCGAGCGCATCGACATGCGACCCGAGCACGGAGAGGAGCGCCGGCTGGAGCGTGAGCGCGGCCGCGACCGCGATCCCGACCACGAGCGCGCCGGCGATCCCGACGGAGCGAAGGATCATGAACTCGAACAGGACGAGGCCGAGGAGCCCGAGGAGGACCGTCAGGCCGGAGAAGAAGACCGCCCGACCGGCCGTGGCCACGGTCACGCGGACGGCGGCCTCCACCGCCTCGGCGTCGGCGGGCGTGCCCGGCGCCGTCCGGCGCGCCAGCTCCTCGCGGAATCGGCTGAGCACGAGGAGCGAGTAGTCGACGCCCAGGCCAAGGCCGAGGAGCGTGGCGAGGTTCAGCACGAAGATGCTCATCGGGGTGAGGCTCGCGACGCCGAAGATGACGGCGAGCGCCGTGACGACGGCCGCGCCGCCGATGACCAGGGGGACGCCGGCCGCGATCACCGAGCCGAAGACGAGCAGGAGCGCGATGGCCGCGAGCGGCAGGCTCACGAGCTCGGCCCGGCGCAGGTCCGCCTCCGAGACCACCTGGATGTCGCCGTAGACGGCCGGTCCTCCAGCAAGCGTCACCGATACACCGGGCGCCGTCCGCAGCGCCGCCTCGATGCCGGGCAGGGCGGCGGGCGAGTCGTCGGGCGCGATGTCCAGCAGGACGACGTCGTATGCGACGCGCCGGTCCGCGGAGACCTGGACCGGAGCAAGCAGGTGGCTGGCGACCGTTCGGACGTAGGGCGCCGAGGCGACCTTCGCGGTGGCGGCCCGAACCGCCGCCTCGAACGCCGGGTCGCCCGCCCGCGCGCTGCCGGTCGCCTCGTAGACGAGGACGAGCGCGGATGGGGGCACGCCGAGCTCCTGGACCAGGGTCGCACGCGCCCGCGCCGACTCGAGATCATCGAGCGAGAAGCCTCCGGCGCGGAGCGCGGCGGAGGCTCGAGGCGCGAACGGCAACGCGGCAAGGACGAGGAGCGCCCACGCGGCGAGCACCCACCAGCGCCGGCGGTAGGTGAAACGGCCGAGGCGCTCGAACGCGGTCACGGCGTGAGTTCGGCCTGCAGGGCCGGCCGGATGTCGATGACCGACCTCACCCGTGGCAGCTCGAGGATCACGCGTCACGCCTCGCGGTCGATCGGCCCCTCCTCGATGGCCGTCGTCCATGTGATCGGCGCGGCCTCGCGGATCGTCGAGAGCACCGAGCAGTACCGATCGATCGACAGCGCCACGGCCCGCTCCACGGCCTCGCGGTCCAGGTCCCGACCGCGGACGGTGAAGCGCAGCTCGATCCGGCGAAAGGTCCAGGGTGGATCCGGCTGCTGGTCGCCGACGACGGCGACGTCGACCGCGGCCACGTCCTGGCGCTTCTTGCGGAGGATCTCGACGAGGTCCCACGTGGCGCAGCCCGCTCCCGCGACGAGGAGCAGCTCCGCCGGGCTCGGGCCGGCTGCACCGCCATGCGGCCCGCCGTCGAGCGTGACCTCGTCGGGCTCGGCCGGTCCCTCGAACACGACGCGCGTGCCGCTCCGGCCGTGGGCCTCGAAACGAGCGGTCCCGGGACGCCAGGCGAGCTGGATCGACTTCATGGACAGGGATCTCCACGTGTGCGGGCCGGGGCGGGATCGTCGTGGTGTCCGGGAACGCGTTCGGCCCATCATGCCCCCGAACGCGTCGGCGGCACGTCCGCGGGCCGCGGAGCGTGCTCTCGAGGGATCGCGGTTGCACCGTCCCGGCGAGGAGCCGGGGCCACGGTCCGCGAGACGGCGCTCACGAGGCGATCCGTCCCTCTGGTATCCTCCGGCCGATCAACCCAGCCCGCTCTCCGTGTGGAGGCGCCCGGTGCAGCTCTTCGTCACGGCGATCCAGTACCCGATCCAGTTCGGCGTCGCCATCCTGGTCGCGGGCGCCTTCGTGACGATCTTCCTGCGAGCGGCCATCTCACCGGAGCGCAAGACGGGCTCCGTCGGGTGGGTTCGCGCGATCACCGGCCCGAACGCGAAGCTCTTCTTCGGCATCCTGTTCCTGGCCTGGGTCGCCGTGTCCGGACTGCTGATCCCGTCGTTCCCGAACACGGCGAACTCGCCCTACGGCGCGATCGCGCTCATCTCGATGTTCACGGGCTTCTTCATCATGATGGGCCTGCTCTGGGCCGTGATCGGGGAGTAGCGCGCCTCGACAGGCAGACGCGCGACGTGGCGCGGAGGCCCCCAGGAACGCTCGTCCGAGGGCAGTCGGCCGATCCGACCGGGGAGGGCTGACGTCGGCATCCAGCCCCCCGGCCACGGGCGAGGGGCCAGCGACCCTCCCCGGAGCTGCCCAGGCTCAGCCGCGCTTGCGCGCGATCCAGACCTCCTCGGACGGCCACCGGTGTGCCCACTCCGCCGTCACGAACGGATACCGCGTCGTCGCGTCGGCCGGCGCCTGCAGCTCCACGAGGTTCTCCACCTCGAAACCGCTCGACCGGAGGAGCCGGATCATGTCGCCGTGGCCCAGGTGGAACTCGACCGACGATCCGTCCGGCCAGGTGAAGCGGCCCAGCCCGCCGAAGTGGGGCCGGAGCAGCCGATCTGCCGCAGGCTCGGCGTCCACGTCCGGCGAGCAGAGCATCAGGAGCGTCGAGTTCCCGAGGAAGACGAGCCGGCCTCCCGGCCGGAGCAGCCGGGCCGCTTCGGGGATCCATCGGTGGGGGTCGCACCAGATCGCCGCGCCGTACTCGCTGATCGCGAGGTCGAAGGACCCGTCGGGCAGCGGGACCGCCTCGGCGTTCGCCTCGATGAGCGGGAACACCAGGTCGTGCTCGCGCTGGAGCTCCCGGGCGGTCGCGAGCTGCGCCGGGGTGATGTCCACGCCGACGGGTCGCGCGCCGCGGCGCGCCAGCCATGCCGACACGTAGGCGGTCCCGCAGCCCAGCTCGATCGTGTCGAGGCCGGCGACGTCCGGCAGGATCCGCGCCGCCGACTCCGGGACGCCCCAGATGCCCCATCTCGGCTCGGTCGCGTCCCAGCTCCGGCGGGCCGGGCCGACGTAGGCGGCGGCCTCCGTCGTCCAGAAGGCGCGATTGGTGGCGACGTGCTCGGGGAGATCCGGCTCGCTCATGTCGCGAAACGATACCGGTTGAGCACCCCGGCTGAGTGCGTCAAGGTACGTCCCGAGCCCGTCCAGATAGGTCCGTGACACCGGCCCGGCGGCCGGGTATGATTCCGTGCTCTATGCAGAGTGCATAGTCTCTATGCGTCGAGGACGCGCGAACGGGCAGGCGACCGGCCCCTGGTCCGTCCCGCGCGCTGCCGCCGCGCCAGCATGGAGCGAGCCCGCCGATGACCGTCCAGGAGCACAGCTCGGCCGTCGTCCGGGCGGGCGACGAGCCAGCGTTCGTCAACCGGCGCGATCCCGCCCGCCGGCTGGGACCGGACGGGAAGCCCGCCGTGAGCCGGCGTGCACCGACCTGGGCGGACGTCCCCGACGAGAAGTGGAACGACTGGCGCTGGCAGCTCAGTCACCGCGTGAACGACCTCGCCGAGATCGAGCAGATCCTCAAGCTGACCGACGAGGAGCGCGAAGGGCTCTCGGCGCCGGACAAGTTCCGCGTCGACATCACCCCCTACTTCGCCAGCCTCATCGATCCCGACGACCCGAACGACCCGATCCGCCGCCAGGTGATCCCGCTCGGCCGCGAGCTCCAGGCCTTCACGGGGATGATGGAGGACTCGCTCGCCGAGGACCGCCACTCGCCCGTCCCCGGCCTCGTCCACCGCTACCCGGACCGGGTCCTGATGCTGGTCACGACCCAGTGCGCCAGCTACTGCCGGTACTGCACGCAGAGCCCGGATCGTCGGCGACCCAGGCCAGAACTTCAACCGGAAGGAGCACGAGGCCCAGCTCGACTACATCCGGCGGACGCCGCAGATCCGCGACGTGCTGATCTCCGGCGGCGACGGCCTGACGCTGGCGCCGAAGCTCCTCGAGTCCGTGCTGCGCGGCCTGCGCGAGATCCCGCACGTCGAGATCATCCGGATCGGCTCGCGGGTCCCGGTCTTCCTCCCCCAGCGCATCGACGAAGAGCTGGGCGAGATGCTCGCGAAGTACCACCCGGTCTGGCTGAACATCCACGTCAACCACCCGAACGAGATCACCCCCGAGCTTGCCCGCGCATGCGACGTCCTTGCGCGCGCCGGCGTCCCGCTGGGCAACCAGTCCGTGCTCCTTGCCGGCGTGAACGACTGCGTCCACATCCAGCGCGACCTGGTCCAGCGGCTCGTCGAGATCCGCGTCCGGCCGTACTACATCTACCAGTGCGACCTCGTGGAGGGAGCCGGGCACTTCCGGACGCCGGTCGGCAAGGGTCTCGAGATCATGGAAGGGCTCCGCGGCCACACGTCCGGCTACGCCGTCCCCCAGTACATCGTGGATGCGCCCGGCGGCGGCGGGAAGATCCCGGTCATGCCGAACTACCTCGTCTCGTACTCGGACCACAAGATCGTGCTCCGCAACTACGAGGGGTACATCACCACGTACGAGGAGCCCACGACGTACACGCCGCACGACAGGGCGACCTGCCGGTGGTGCCAGAGCCCGCGCCCCGAGCCGGGGCAGGAGGGCATCACGGGGCTGCTCGACGGGAAGCGGATGTGGATCGAGCCTGCCGGCTTCGTCGAGACCCACGCTCGCGGCAACGAGGAGGCGCACCGCCTCCAGGACCCGTCGAAGTGGGTGCCGTACGGGGTGGGAGCGCTGGAGGGGCAGGCCGGACAGCCGCTGCCCGTGCTCCAGGCGACGACCGGTCGAGGCACCGCCGACCCCGCTGCCGGGTACGGCCCCGGCGAGGAGCCGCGGCCAGCCGACGGCATGCCGACGGCGACCGCCAACCACGAGCTCCTGTAGCGCCGGAGCGCGACGCGGCCCGCCGGGCTGCGGCTGCGCGGCCGCGCGGCTACGCGGCCGGCCGAGCCGCCGGGGTCATCGGCCGGCCTGGACGCTGCCGGCGCTCGGTCAGCTGCCGGTGGCGGCTCGCTCGGCGACGTCGAGAGAGCGCAGCGCCGCCTGGAGCTGCGTGTCGGAGCTCCCCGCGATCCCGCCGCTGCCGAGCGTCGAGAAGTCATCCGGCACGAGGAAGTTGACGCCCTGGGCAAGGGCGACCGTCTCGTCCGGGGTCAGGCCCTCGCGCCAGATCGCGTGGCCCTTCGGGGTGAGCCAGCGCTCGGTCCCGATCGTGACGGCGGAGCCGTCGGCGAGCGGGTACGTACCGACCACGGTCCCGGTCCCGTACGTGGTCTCGCCGACGATCGTGGCGCGCCCCGCGTCCTTGATGGCGCCCGTGACGATCTCCGCCGAGCTCGCGGTCTGGCCGTTCACGAGGAGCACGAGTGGGATCGTGGTCGCGATCCCACCGCCCGCGACCTCGTGCGGCACCTGCCTGCCGCTCCGGTCCTGCGAGATGTAGACGACGCCCGAGGCGAGGAACTGGCTCGCGACGTCGATCGCCTCGTTCACATAGCCCCCGGGGTTCGCCCGGAGATCGAGCACGATCCCGACCGCGCCGGCCGCCTTGGCGGCCTTGATCGCGTCGACCAGGGCCTTGGACGCGCCCGTCGAGAAGGACTCGAGCCGGATGACGGCGTCGTGGCTGCCCGGGGCGAGCGCCCAGCTGACGAGCGGGAGGTCGATCTGTGCCCGGACGATGGTGAGGGTCCGCTCGGAGCCGTCGATGTCCTGGAGATCGAGCGTGACGGGCGTTCCCACCGGCCCGCGCACCTTGACGACGACCTGCTCGATCGCCAGGCCGGCGACCGCGGTCCCATCGACCTTGAGGATCACCTCGCCCGACCGCAGCCCGGCCTTCTCGGCGGGGCTGTTGGGAAGGACCCGGACGACCGTGGGCGCATTGTTGCGGATGTCGAGCACGGCGCCCACGCCGACGAAGGTCCCGGCGAGGGAGGCGTCGCGGGCCGCGACCTCCTGCGGCGTGAGGTAGCCCGTGTGCCCGGGATCGTTGACCGCGTCCATCAGGCCCCGGATCGCGCCCTGCACGAGGGTGGTCGTGTCCAGACCGGCTGGATCGACGTAGTTGGCGCGGAGCAGCGAGTACGCCTGGTCGAGGAGCGACCAGCTGGGCAATCCCACCGACCCGGCCGCGCCCGCGGACGCATCCGACCCGGACGAAGCCGGCGACACGGATGCGGCGGGCGGCGCGGCCGATCCCGCACCGCTGCCGGGGGCCGAGAGCCGACCGACCAGGGACCCCGTCCCGAACAGCAGGACGGCGGCCAGGATGAGCGCCGCGGCGGTCCACCCGTGCCCGCGACGGACCGGCGGGGCTGCCATGACCGGTGCGACGGGAAAGGTCGGAGCGGTTTCGGGAAGGGTCGGGGCGGGGGGAGGTGGGGCCGGCGGCAGGATCGGTGCGTCGGAGGCAGCTGGGTCGGGCTCGGCGGAGCGGAGATCGTCGTCCATGCGAACGACGATGCACCATCCGGGCTGCGGGCGCGTGGAGGCGCGATGAAGAATGGCTTACCCGCGTCCGAGGCCGCGTTTCACGCACGACCCGCGGCGACGCCGGAGCCAGGGACTCGCCGCCAGCCTCACCCCGCGTCGACGATCGGGGGTCGCTCCGCCAGGAGGGCGTCCCGGATGCCGTTCGCCCAGCGCTCGATCGCGACCCAGTCGCGATGGTCACCGACGTTCGTCCTCGCGAGCTTCGAGAGGAGCCGCAGCCCGGACGTCACGTGGTGCGGCTGGAGGGAGCCCACGAAGAGCGCCACGTCGCGGGGCCCGATCCGGCCGATCACGTCCACGAGGTCGTCGGGGAGGTCCGCCAGGGTTCCGTGGGGGACATGGTCCAGGGGCCCGGACGCGAACAGCCAGGTCGGGATCGCGGCGAGCTCCCGCTCGTGGTCGGCCAGGAACGCGTGCGCTCCCGGGAGCCAGCCACCGTCGTAGACGACCGACCCGAGGACCGCGCCGCGGACGCGGCCCATGTCACCCACGGCGCCGACCGGCTCGAGGATGACGGGGACGCCCGCGGCGCGGAGGACCGCGGCGACCGCTGCCGCGATCCCGCGGGTCGACTCGTGGCGCGTCCCGTACCCGACGAGGACCTCGCCGCTCATGGCTCACCTCCTGCCGCGCCATCGGTCCGGTGGCCGGCTTCGCGGTCCCATCTTCCACCCGCCCGCGCGGCGCGGCCAGTGCCGGACGTCCCGCGAGCCGGCCGGTGGCACGGGCCCGGTGGTATCGTCCGCCCCCGTGACCGATCCCCGATCCGCCGCCCCGGGCGGCCTGCGCCTCGGCCCCGCGCCGGCCGGCCTCCCCGATCCGAACCTGGCGCCGCCCGTTGTCGCGGAGCCCGGCGACCCGTTCGCGGTCGTGCGCGTCGTGGACCTTGTCGCCCGGCTCGACGCGGGCCGAGCCGTGCTGCTGGACGACCTCGCCGCGTCGCTCAACGGTCGCTACCTCGACTGGGCGTTCGACCGGGCCGTGGTCGCCGATGCCCTGGTCAGGCTGCAAGCCAACTGGATGGCCGACTTCCGGAACGCTTCGGGGATCGTGCTGGAGGAGGGCCCCTACGGACCGATGCTGATCCTCGAAGGGACGGCTCGCATGTCGGCCTGGCTGGTGGGCCAGGCGCAGCGCGCGGCCGCAGAGTGCCGTCGCGAGCTCGACGCCTTCGCCCGTCGCGAGGGCGGCAACCGCTCGGGCTGACCGACGCCCGAAGCGCCCCGGGCGGCGAGCACGAGTCGTCCCGCGGGTGTCGCGAGCGGTCAGCCCGGGCGCGCCCCGGGACCGCGACCGTAGCGGGCCATGATCTCGACGACGTGGGCGCCATCCAGCCCGTGGGCCGTGATCCCGTCCGCGCCGGTCATGCTGCCGGCGGTCAGGAGGGCGTTCACGATCGCCTCCTCGGTCGCCTCGACGGCCGCCTGGAAGAGCGGGGTCATCCGCGTGTCCTCGACCATGCGCACGTCGATCACGCGGCGGGCGTCCGGCTCCGGCGACGCCTCGGGGAGCCCGCGGTTGCCGGTGGCAAAGGCGAGGAACAGGTCGCCCGAGGTCGTGGAGGCGATCCCGCCCATGCGGGCGATCCCCAGCCCGGCCCGCTGCGCCAGCCGTTCGCACTGGTGCGGAAGGAGCGGGGCATCCGTGGCCAGGATCACGATGATGGAGCCGGCGCCGGCCGCCGCGGCCCCGCCCCTGCCGGTTGCCCGGGCCAGCGCCTGCGCAGCGTCCCATGGGCTCGGCACCTCGGTCGTGGGGATGGCCTCGCCGATCGGCACCCCGTCGATCCGCAGGAGCTCCCGGCTGCCGTGGTTCGCCTGGACCAGCGATCCGACGGTCCACCCGCCGTCCGATTCGGCGAGCACCCGCGACGACGTCCCGATCCCGCCCTTGAACTCGTGGCAGATCATCCCCGTCCCGCCGCCCGACGGAACCCTCGACGACCGGCCCTGCGGTGGCCCCTTCGAGGGCGGAATCGAGATGCTCGGGCCGGACGTGGAAGCCGTTCATGTCGTTGAGGACCCCGTCGTAGGTCTCCCCGACGACCGGGAGCGACCAGAACTCGGACCCGGCCGGGTGATGGCGGATCGCGTGGGCGATGAGCGCATCGCGGACCACGCCGACCGAGTGCGTGTTCGTGATCGCGATCGGGCTGGTCAGGAACCCGGATTCGCGGATCCACTCGAGGCCGGTCAGCTCGCCGTTCCCGTTGAGACGATGGCAGCCGGCGAACACTGGCTCCGTGAACGGGTCTCCATCGTGCGGGACGATGACGGTGACGCCCGTCCGGACCGGGCCCTGGCCCACGACGCGTGGTCCGTCGCCCCCGATCAGGGTGGTGTGGCCGACCCGCACGCCCCCGACATCGGTGATCGCGTTGCACGGGCCGGGCCCGAGACGCCCGAGGAGGATGCCATGGTCGCGAGCGCGCACAGGCGGCTCCCTCCTTGACGGTCCGGCGCTACGACCCGGCGACGAACGTGTCGAGGGCGCGCCGGTCCGACTCCGAGAGGGTACCCGACCGCGACTTCAGCTCCAGCCGCGGCGCCGGCAGCCGGCCCGCCAGGTGCCGTCGCATCTGCGCGAACATGCTCCCGGTGGCGAGCTTGTACGTGGTGAACAGCGCCACCCGGGGAGCGGTGGCCGGCGGGATCTCCCGGACGAAGTCGACCCATGGCTGGTCGGGATGCTGTCGCACGACCATCAGGCCGCTGGTCCATGCTCCCAGGAGCAGGAAGTCCACGTCGTGGAGCGCGTGGACGTCGCAGTCGCCGACCGAGACGACCCGCGGCTCGATGTCGCGGCTCGCCAGGAATTGGCCGATCTCCTCGGCGAGCCGGCGCGTGGTGCCGGTACGGCTGCGGTAGACGATGACGGCCTGCTTCATCGCTCGCTCACTTCGGATAGCTGCCGGTGACCTTCTTCACGAAGCCGTGCAGCCCATGGAAGAACGGGGTGCCGGGCAGGAACATGTAGGGACAGAAGCCCGGGACGACGTCCACGCCATGGGCGTCGCAGTAGGCGACCGCGGCCGCGCTGACAGCGCCCGGTCCGCCACCTGCGCCGCGGTGCATCCAGACGTGGGTCACGCCGGCGTCGACGCAGTCGTGGACGACCTGCTCCGTGGCCTGCGGCGGGGTCATGATCACGACGCCCTCGACGGGCGGCTCGATGTCCTGGACGCGGGCGTAGCAGCGCTGGCCGTCGATCTCGGTGGCGTTCGGGTTCACCGGCACGGCCTCGTAGCGCCGCTGGCGAAGCTCCTGCCAGATCGTGTTCGAGAAATGCCTGGGATCGCGCGATACGCCGACGACGGCAAGGCGCCTGTGGGCCCAGAAATCGTCGATCTGCCGCCTGGTCGTGACCATCGTCGCCTCCACTCCTCGGACGGACCATCCCGTCCCGGCATGGTCCGGGTCGGAGGCGAGCGGCGCCAGTGCTGAACGGCCCGCGGCCGGCCAGCCGGGTGCGCCGTCGATCATTGCGCAGTGTCCACACGGCAGGGTGGTCGAGCCGGTCCGGCGCCTGCGAGCCGGGGGGCTCCGTGACGGGCGCCCCGAGGATGGGTGCCAAGGAGCTGATCGAGGCGCTCGAGCCGGTCCGGCGCGGTCCATACTGCGGCGCCGCCCTCTGCGTGGACGCCGCCGGCCGCATGGGATCGTCGATGCTCATCCGCACGTGCGTTGCCGACGGCCGCTGCCTGACGTTCCACGTCGGTGGCGGGATCACGCGGCGGAGTGACGCCACCGCCGCATGGGAGAGACCGGGCCACGGCGCGCGGCCCCCTTCGCGCGATCGGCGGCCGGGTTGTGAGTGAGGAGGAGCCGTGAGCGAGAGCCAGGCCGGGCGCGGCAGCGGGCCGGTCGCCTGGGTCGACGGCCGTCTGCTGGGAGCGGACGTGCCCGCGCTTCCCGTGTCCGACCGCGCCTTCCAGCTCGGCGACGGCGTCTTCGAGACGCTGCGCGTGCGCCGCGGCATCCCGATCGAGCTGGACGGCCACCTGCGCCGGCTCCGCGGCGGGCTCGAGGTCCTGGAGATCCGGCTCACCTGGTCGGACGCGGACATCGCCGCGGCGATCTCGGCGACGGTCGCCGTCAACGCGCCCGAGGATGCCGCCGTCCGGGTCACCGTTTCGCGCGGCGGGCCCGCCTCCCGCGGGCTCCTGCCGGGCGGCTGGCGCGACCTGCACGCGACGCTCGTTGTCCAGGCGTGGCCGAACCCGGGCCCACCCCTGGCGCTCGTCGAACGCGGGGTCCGCGCGATCGTGTCGGCTGCACGCCGCGACCCGGCCAGCCCGCTCGCCGGCGTCAAGACCGTCTCGCGCGCGGAGTTCGTCTGGACCAGGCTCGAGGCGGACCGCGCCGGTGTCGACGACGCGATCTCGCTCACGCTCGACGGGCACGTCGCCGAGGCGACGACCGCGAGCGTGGCGCTCGTGATGGGGAACGTGCTCCGGACGCCGCCCCTCTCGACGGGCGTTCTCGCCGGCACGACGCGCGACTGGCTGCTCGGCGCGGACGGCGCCGCGGCCGTCGGGCTCGTCCCGGGCGAGGCTGCGTTCGGCCTCGAGGAGCTGCTCGGCGCCGACGAGGCGATCCTGTGCTCGTCGGTCGCGGGCATCCTGCCCATCGTCGAGGTCGATGGGCGGGCGGTCGGAGATGGCCAGCCCGGTCCGTGGGCACGCCGGCTCCGGGACGCGCGCGAGGCATGGATCGTGGCCCGGTCCGGCGGCTGACTCGAACCCTGCCGACCCGTGGTCCGAGCCGAATGCGCGAGGCCGTGCGACCCGCGTCGAGGTCGTCGCCCCGACGGCGCGTGACGTGGACCCGGGCGGCCGGGTCGTGCCCGCGACATACTCATCGCGCATGACCCGCGACGAGCTGATCGAACGAACGAGGGCCCTGGTCGCCGAGGGCGAGCGACTGGCCGCCGCGCCATCGCTGGTCGACCTCCGCGAATGGCTGCGGCGCTCAGACGAGCTGCTCGCGGCCGCCTGGGGGAGCATGGACCGCTATCACCTGGCCTGGCTCATGGTCGGCAAGCCGAAGGGCATCGTGCGCGGTCGACCCCTCACCTCGGATGAGGAGGCGGCCGAGGTTCGCGACGTCGCCGCGCAGAAGACGAGCGCGCTCCGGATGAGCCTCGACGCGGTCGAGCGGCAGGGGATGCCGTTCCGCGGCGAGACCGGCGGGATCGGGACTGGACGAGCATCTCCCGACCCGGGGAGTGTCCCCGGCTCGTCCCACGTCGAAGGCGACGCTGGCGCGATCCCCGCCGGGGATGGCGGCCCGCGGCGCGGCCGTTTCGGGCTCCCGTCCGAGGCGGACGACCTGGCCGAGCGGGTCCGGCTGGCCCGCGAGCAGGCCGCGCTCCACGCGGACCACGATGCACCCCGTGCGCCTCGGCCCCCGCGCATGCAGCGCTGATCCGGCGCCGCCGCGCACGGCAGCTCGCGCCCGGCCCGATCCTGTCGGCGTCGCGGACCCAACGGCTACGGCGTGATCGCCCGCTCGAGCAGCACGCGGTCCTCTCCCGGGCCGTCCCAGTCCTCGAACGCCGGGACCCCGTACAGCTTCCGGCTGCCGGGTCCGGCACGGGGCGTGAATCCCAGCGCGCCGAAGAAGGCGAGGGCCCGCCGATCGTCGGGCCGGCACGCCGCGGTCACTCGAACGGGGCCGATCCGGGCCTCGTCATCGGCGAAGCGGCCGACGAGCGCCCGGCCGATGCCGCGGCGCCGGAACTCCGGGTCCACCGCGATCCCCTGGATCACCGCCTCCTCGGGGTGATCGGGGGACGTGAATCCCAGCAGGATGCCCAGCGGCCGTCCATCCGCGTCGGCCTCGGCGATCCACGACGTGCCGGCCACGTGGCGCGTCCAGGCGCGGCCGGGCGCAGGAACGTGCGTCTCCTCGGACCAGTCACGAAGACGACCCTGGACAGCCGCCAGGTCGTCCTCGTCCGGATGCCGCAACGTGCTGGCGGGTGCCGGCCGCCGCGCGGGGGGCACGTCGGGCGGGAACCAGTGGTCGAAGGTGGGGAAGTCGGGCACGTGCGACGCCTCCTCGCTACCGCGTCCCGGCCAGAGCGCCGGCGATCGAGGCCACGACCTGGAGCGGGACGAGCAGGCCGTAGACCTGGGACAGGTAGTCCGCCGGGCCGAGATACGCGCCGGACAAGGCCCAGTTCGCGGCAAGCGCAATGGCGAGCGCCGCCACCGCGAGGGCGGCCCCAAGGCCGCGCCGAGCGCCCGGGACCATCCGCGGGCTCGCCCCGGAGCGGACGGCCGCGCCGACCGCGAACCCGAGCGTCGCGGCGACCACGAGCAGCCCGCCCGTCGCCAGCAGCGCGATCGCGATCGCCACGTGGACCGCGGCGCCGATCGCTCCCACGAGCAGTCCCCGCACGAGCGCCGTCCGCGAGCCGCCGGTCCCCGGGCGGGCGGGCTCCGCGGGCCGGCTCGCCGCATACCGCTCCGACGGAGCGTGCGCCAGGAGCCGCCGCGGCGGGACCTCGCCGGGATCTGGATCGGGCATGGACCGATGGTACCCGCCGCGACGAGCCCCGCTGATAGACTTCGGGTCGTGAGCCATCCCGCCCTTGGCCTGCCGATGACCGACATGACCGCGGGCTTTCCCGAGGCCGCGGATCGCATCCGCGCATCGCGGACTCGCCTCGCGGCGCGCGCCCTCGAGGCGGCCGTCGACCGGGATCCCGGGATGCGCGAGCGGCACGGCGAGACTGGTCTCCGCCACCTGCTCCGCGACACCGACGGCTATCTCGAGCGCGTCGCCCGCGCGGTCGCCTCCGGCGACCCTGCGCAGGTCCGCGAGTGGGCCGAGTGGGTCGCGCCGGTCTTTCGCCGCCGCCGGGTCCCCATGGACGACCTCATCGCGCTCTCCGAGGGCGTCCGGGTTGCGCTGGCCGCGGTCCTTTCGGGCGACGAGCGTGCCGCGTCCGACGCCGCCCTCGACCAGGGGATCGCGGTGTTCCGCTGGCATCGCGGCATCGCGGGCGACGCGCGGAGGCGCAATCGATACCTGTTCGCGCTGTACAAGGGCGGCTGACGGATGACGATGGCGGCTGGCGGATGACGATCAAGTGGGTCCAGGTCGACCCGCTCGTCATGAACGGCGAGCCGTTCTGCTACGGCAGCCGGCTGACGGTCCGCCAGCTCCTCGAGATGCGGCGCGGCGGCTACGACCTCGGCCGGATCCTGACCGACCAACCCGAGCTGCGGTGGCTCGGCATCGCGTTCGCGTTCTCCTACGCCGCCGACCACCCCGAGCGCTACGCCGAGTTCCTCGCCGCCGACGGGTCGCTGGTCGGGCCGGGGTTCACCGCCGCGGAGGCCGCAGGGCTGCCCGAGGAGCTGCGCCGTCCCGGCATCGTGGTCGACGTTCGGGCGACGGCGCCAACCACCACCTGACCGCCGGGCGTATATCCGACCTGCGGGCTCGTCTTTCCGGGCATCGGTGCTACGCTCTCCCGGAGCCGCCGCGATCCCGCGGCCCCACCGAGAGCCACCCATGACCGATCAGCCGACCCTTGCCGAGGCCACCACGCAGCCTGCCGTCGTGCCCGCGTTCGACGCCGAGCGCCGCGCCACGGAGCTCGCGATCCTGGACGCCCTCCGCGAGGTCGTCGACCCCGAGATCGGGATGAACGTCGTGGAGCTGGCCCTGATCAAGCAGATCATCATCGGCGAGGCCGAGTCGGAGGTGAAGATGATCCTCACGACCCCGTTCTGCCCGTACGCCGGCTCGATGATCGCGCAGGTCAAGGAGCAGGCGGAGTCCGTCCTCGACCACCCGGTCAAGATCACGCTGCTCGCAGAGCGCTGGGACCCGCGCGATGCGGGCCTCATGTGGTGAGCCCGGAACCCGCTTCCGAACCGCGCGCATCCGCCGTCGCCAGCAAGAAGGGCGACGACGGCACCACGGGCCTCCTCTTCGGAGGCGATCGCATTCCCAAGGACGACCTCCGCACCGAGGCGTACGGCACCCTGGACGAGACCGTCGCCGCGCTCGGGCTTGCCCGGGCCGAGCTGGACGCCAAGCGGCGTCTCGACGCGTTGCCACCGGCCCTCGCGGAGATCGAGCCGCTGATCCTGCGGATCCAGCGCGAGCTGTTCGTGGCGGGCGCAGAGCTGGCCGCGAACCCGGCAGCGTGGGATCGCCTCGCGGACGGGACCACCCGCGTCTCCGCCGCGATGGTTGCGGGGATCGAAGCCGTCATGGCGGACTACGAGTCCCGGATCGCCTTCCCCCGGGAGTTCGTCGTGGCCGGCGAGACGCGCACGAGCGCCGCGCTCGAGCTTGCCCGCACCATCGTCCGTCGGGCGGAGCGGCGGGCCGTGACGCTCGATCGCGCGGGGCTCGTGCCCGGGCCGCACCTCCTGGCGTACCTCAACCGCCTGGCCGACCTGCTGTGGGTCCTCGCGCGCGCCACCGAGCAGGCGGAGGCGCACACGGCGACGGCGGCCCGGACCCGGGATCGCGCCCGCCGCGGCTGACCGGTACGGGCTCGTCGCACCCGAACGGGGCGCCGTGCACGCTTTCGGAGTTGCGAGAGAATAGGGGTCCGGAGCACGTGTTCCGGTAGCGACAAAGGAGATTCCTCGCACCATGATGATCAATCCGTACGCCACGCCGGGTCGCGTCGGCGTCCGCCCCGACGCCCGGCTGGCGCAGGCGTTCCTGACCCAGGCGTTCTTCTGGATGTTCGTGGGCCTGCTGCTCACGACCGCCGTCGGCGCGCTCGTGGCTGGCATGACCGACGCGCAGGTCACCGACCTTGCCGGCCTCTTCCTGCCCCTGATCATCGCCCAGCTGGCCATCGCGTTCGGCCTGACCCTCGCCATCCGGCGGATCCCGGCCACGCTCGGGCTGATGCTCTTCTTCGCCTACGCCGCCCTGACCGGCGTGACCCTGGGGTTCATCCTCCGCGTCTACGACCTCGGCAGCGTGGTGGCGGCCGGGAGCGCGGCAGCGGCGGTCTTCGGTGCCGCCGCGGTCTACGGGGCCGTCACGAAGCGAGACCTCTCGAACATCGGCGCCTACCTGTTCATGGGGCTGGTCGGCCTGATGGTCGCGATGCTCGTGAACGTGTTCGTCGGTGGAACCGTGCTCAGCTTCGGCATCTCGGTCGCCGGCGTGGTGATCTTCACGATCCTGACGGCGTATGACGTGCAGCAGATCCAGAGCGGCGCCGTCGCCGCGTGGACCGGGGCGATGGAGAAGGGCGCCGTGATGGGTGCCTTCAAGCTCTACCTGGACTTCATCAACCTGTTCTTCATGCTGCTGCGGCTCTTCGGCGGCAGCCGCCGCTGACCCTGCCCGGCGCCGGGGTGGCGGCTCGGGGCGCGCTCCTGCGCGCGGGGTCCGCACGCGGCCCCGACGTTGGGTGTCGCCGGGCCCCGCTGTCGGGACTCGCCGGGATCGGGCATCACCGGGCGCCGCTCCGCGCCCGCTGAGATCGCCCCTGGTTCAGCCCGGCGGATCCTCGAGGGGCAGCCAGAACCCGAGCAGGTGCACTCCGGGCACCGGCTCCCAGTCGCGGTCCGGCCGCCGCCGGAACCCGAGCCGCGCGTAGATCGCCTGCGCGGCTCGCATGTATGGGAGCGAATGGAGGAAGATCGACGCGCGGCCCTCCATGCGGGCTCGCGCCACGCACGCGGACGCAAGCGCCGTGCCGGCGCCTCGGCCGCGAGCCGCAGGGTCCACCGCCAGCATCCGGATCGCCGCCTCACCGGGGCCCAGGAGCTCGGCCCACGGGCTCTCGGGACCCGGGACGTAGGTGACGCACCCGAGGGGCCGCTCGTCGGCCGTCGCATCGACCGCGACCAGCACGACAGCTTCGCGGGCGCGCCGCGCCACGTCGCGAAGCTCCGGCTCGTAGCCGGGCTCGTCGAACTCGGGGAGCGAGCGGTACGCGACGACGACGAGCTCACCCAGGCGGGCGTGCTCCTCCGGCCGGGCCTCGCGGACGACGACCGACATCCTTGCCTCAGACCTCGATCGGGCGGCGATGCCGGACGAATCGTCGCGACGTTGCGCCAGGCAGGACCGGGTCGGCGGAGAGGGGCAGGGCCACGCCCGGATTCTGCCGCATCGGCACGCCAGGCGAACGGCGACATGCAGCGCATGCCACCTCCCCCACGAGGGAGTGCGCGCGGCGAAATCCACCCTTTACCGGCCACTTCTCTCGCCGTACCATCACGCCCTTGTCGTCCAGCGCGGCGCTGGCGACACCATCTGGGAAAGGGGGGTTTCCACGTCGATGCCTAGCCAATTCGTGCGCGCGGGACACGTGCTGCGACTCACCGCGGCCACCGGTCTGGTCGCCGGGTCCCTCGTCGTCGGGGTTGCACCGGTCGGCGCCGCTGCGCCACCGCTGACGATCACTGCCGACCAGCCGGCCGCGGTCCCTGCCGGCCATAACTGGGGCTTCAACGATTTCTTCCCGCGATCATTGACGGTCCATAAAGGCCAGACCATCCAGTTCGTGATCGAGGGCTTCCACACCGCCACGCTCCTGCCGAAGGGCACGAGCGCGGCCGCCGACGAGCTGACCAACGGCATCGCGGTCGCGGATGCCGAGGACACGACGCCGAACCCGGGCGGGCAGACGCATTCGCAGATCCGTCTCTCGGCGGTCCTTCCGACGTCCATGACCTGTGGGACGGCGGCGAAGCCGTGCTCCTTCACCGGGGCCGGGGTCGTCAGCAGCGGCGTCTACCTGGGCACAGGCGCGCCGCCGCCGTTCGTCGTCACGATCAACGCGCCAGTTGGCACCTATGCGTTCCACTGCCGGGTTCACCCGGGCATGAGCGCCACGATCACGGTCGTCCCGGGCTCGGCCCGGTCCACGACCCCCGGCGCGCTCGTCTCGAGCGTCAAGCACCAGATCGCGTCCGACATCAAGGACGCCTATGCCGCCGAGAAGCAGAATTCGGCCGTCACGACCACGACCCTGCCCGACGGTCACACCCTCTGGATGGTGAACGTGGGGGCGTCCAGCGCCGGGGGCCACGTCGCGATCCTCGAGTTCCTCCCCGGGACGCTCACCGTGGCGCCCGGCGACCTCGTGATGTGGAGCTCGCTCGCGACGAACGAGCCACATACGGTCACATTCCCGAAGGACCTGCTGACGGACATGGTCGCGCTCTGCGAGGACGCGACGACCGCGACCGACACGCCGGCGACGCCACTCCACATGCCGCCGCAGGGCCCGCTCGACTTCGCCTGCGGCACTCGCCCGGCCGATGAGATCGAGTTCGCTCCAGGGAACGGCGTCCGAACGCTCGCCGACACGACGACCGTGTCCGACTCCGGGCTGCTGGCGAGCTGGTCCGAGCGGGCGGCACTCGGGCTCCCGCAGACGGCGGCCTTCCCCAACTGGACCATCGGCGTGTCCGCGTCGGCACCCGCCGGCACGTACACGTTCGTGTGCCAGGTCCACCCAGGAATGGTGGGGACGCTCGTCGTCGCATCCCACTGACCCTCGCGCCACCACGCGATGCGGCCGCGCCGGACACCGGCGCGGCCGCTCCATGTTCGGCGCCGGTCCACCGGGCACCTGCATGGCGGCGGCAACGCGGTAGCGCCCTCCGCCATACTTCGCCCATGACCACGACCCCGCCCGCGATTGCCGACCTTCTCGACGATGCCGTCGCGCTCCTGCCGGAGCTCGTCGACCTGCGTCGTCGCCTCCACCGCCGGCCCGAGATTGGGCTCCACCTGCCGGCCACGCAGGCCGTGGTCGTCGCCGAGCTGGAGCGCATGGGCCTCGCGCCGCGCGTTGGCCGAACGGTGAGCTCCGTGACCGCGGTCATCGAGGGCACGCGGCCTGGCCCCACGCTCGTCCTGCGCGGCGACATGGACGGCCTGCCGCTCCAGGAGGAGACCGGCCTCGAGTTCGGCTCCGAGACGCCCGGCGCGATGCACGCCTGCGGCCACGACACGCACGTGGCCATGCTCATCGGTGGCGCCCGGCTCCTCGCCGCCCGCCGCGACGAGCTCGCCGGCCGCGTGCTCCTGATGTTCCAGCCCGGCGAGGAGGGATTCGGCGGAGCACGCTTCATGCTCGAGGAGGGGCTGCTGGACCTGCCCGCCGCCGAGGCCGCGAACGGGGCCTTCGCCATCCATATCTCCACCACCTACGCAACCGGCACCCTGAACGTCCGTCCGGGCCCGGAGATGGCGTCGGCCGACTTCCTCCGGCTCACGGTCCGCGGCCGCGGGGGGCACGCCTCGGCGCCGCACACGACGCTCGACCCGATGCCCGTCGCCGCGGAGATCGTGCTGGCGCTGCAGGCGATGGTGACCCGGCGGGTCAACGTCTTCGACCCCGCCGTCGTCACGATCGCGCACATCCGTGGTGGGACCACGAACAACATCATCCCGGAGACCGTCTTCCTGGAGGGAACGATCCGGGCGGTCTCGGAGGAGACCCGGGCGACGGTCCACGCCGGGATCCGCCAGGTCGTGGATGGCATCTGCGCCGCGCACGGGGCGATCGGCGAGCTCGAGATCGAGGCGGGCTACCCGGTCACCGTGAACAACCCGGCCTTCACCTCGTTCGTCACGTCGGTGGGCGCGGAGCTTGCCGGCGCGGACGCCGTCGTGCCGATGCCCGCGCCGATCATGGGCGCGGAGGACTTCTCGTACGTGCTCCAGCAGGTGCCCGGGTCGATGGTCTTCCTCGGCGCGCGGCCACCCGACGAGGACCCGGCGACGGCGCCCGGCAACCATTCCAACCGCGTCGTCTTCCACGAGCCCGCGATGGCGCTCGGCGCGGCGATGTACGCGGCGGTCGCGCTCCGACATCTCGCCGCCGGCTGACGGGAAAGGCGACGAGCCCGGGCCTGGGCGGTCACCGGTCGTCGATGCCGTGAACATCGCGACGCCATCGCCGCCATCCGTGGCCCTGCGGCTCGGGGCGCGGCCGCTCGTCCCGCCGTTCCTGAAGTGGCCGGGTGGCAAGTCGCAGGAGCTGCGGGCGATCGCGGCGATCGCGCCGCCGCTGACCGGCCGCCTGATCGATCCGTTCGTCGGCGGCGGAGCGGTCCTCTTCGCCACGCCGCCGGCGGTCCCGGCATGGGCGAACAACGCCTGCCCGGAGCTGATCGCCCTGTACCGGGCGGCCGCGTCCCGCGACGCCGCGGTGATCGGGGCGATCGGCGGGGTCGCGGGCGCGTGGGACGGGCTCTCGTCGATGACCGGGCTGTGCGACGACCTGGCCGACGCCTTCGTGGCCGGCTCAGGCGATCGCATCGGCGTCGCGCTCGAGCGCTGGAATGGTGCGCTGCACGAGGTCGTCGACCGGGCGGGCCCGCTGATCGCCGAACGCTTCGCATCGCGGGTGGAACGCGAGCTCCTCGCGAAGCTGAAGCGAATACGCGGCGTCGAGCGCGCTCTCGGCCGGGATCTCGCCAGCCCCGACCTCCGCGCGAACGTCGAGGGGTCGCTGCGGTCCTCGTTCTACATGGCGGTCCGCAGCCGGTACAACGCCGCCCGCCTGGCCGCCGTCGACGACGCGTTCCGGACGGCTGACTTCTTCTTCCTCCGGGAGTTCGCCTACGCCGCCATGTTCCGCTTCAACGCGCGCGGCGAGTTCAACGTCCCGTACGGCGGCGTGACCTACAACCGGAAGACGCTCGCCAGCAAGGCCGAGCTCCTGTTCGGCGACGCGGCCCGGGCGCGGCTGGCCAGCACCGAGCTTCGCCGCTCCGACTTCGAGCCGTTCCTGGCGGAGGCCGGCCCGACCCCGGAGGACTTCGTCTTCGTGGACCCGCCCTACGACAGCGAGTTCAGCGCCTACGACGACCGGCCGTTCACCTCGTCGGACCAGCGACGCCTGCGGGACGCCCTCGCGCTCCTCCCGGCGCGCGTGATGATCGTCATCAAGGACACGCCGGCCATTCGCGCCCTCTACCCGGCCGAGCGATGGCACGTGATCGAGGCGGCCAAGACGTACAGCTGGACCATCAAGTCACGCAACGATCGCGCGGCGACCCACCTGACGATCACGAACTACGCGCCGGACGTCGCCCCGGTCGCGCGCGCGCCCGCCGGACCGCGCCCCGGATAGGACCACGCCCGCGCCGGACCGGCTGTCGAAGGGCCGGTGGGCGCGCGCGACAGCCGGACGCCGCGCCGCCCCGGTGGACGGGCTCACCGCTGTCTCGCCTTCCGCGATCCCACGCTCGTCCGCTCGCGCTCCGCGGCGACGTCGGCTACGCTCTCGAACTGCGTTGCCGAGGGTTGGGGGGTGGCGTGATCTGCTCGAACTGCGGAACCGAGAATCCCGCCGGCACCAAGTTCTGCATCGAGTGCGCGGCCCGGCTCTCGAGAGCCTGCCCGGCGTGCGGCACCGCCAACCTGCCGAGCGCGAAGTTCTGCGGTGAGTGCGCCACTCCCCTCGGGGGCGCACCGACGACGCCGATCGCTGCTCGATCCGCCGCTGCGCCGGGCCCGGTTCCGATCGCCGAGCGCCGCCTCGTGTCCGTTCTCTTCGCCGACCTTGTCGGGTTCACGACGCTCGCCGAGGGCCGTGATCCCGAGGAGACACGGGACCTCCTGTCGCAGTACTTCGAGCTCGCATCCGACGTCGTGAGCCGCTACGGCGGGACGGTCGAGAAGTTCATCGGCGACGCGGTCATGGCCGTGTGGGGTGCGCCGACGACCCAGGAGGACGACGCCGAGCGCGCGGTCCGCGCCGCGCTCGACCTCGTCGACGCGGTTCGGACCATCGGGCCGGGCATGGTCGCCCGGGCCGGAGTCCTGACCGGCGAGGCCGCCGTGACCATCGGAGCCATCAACCAGGGGATGGTGGCCGGCGACCTCGTGAACACCGCGGCCCGCCTCCAGGCAAGCGCGCCGCCGGGCGTCGTGCTGGTGGGCGAGGCGACCCATCGCGCGGCTTCGTCCGCCATCGCCTTCGAGCCGATCGGCGAGCAGGCGTTCCGGGGCAAGACGGTGCCGGTCGCCGCCTGGCGCGCCCTGCGCGTCGTATCGGAGCGCGGCGGTCGAAACCGGGCCGAAGGCCTCGAGGCACCCTTCGTCGGCCGAGACGAGGAGTTCCGACTCCTCAAGGACCTGTTCCACGCCACCGAGCGCGAGCGACGCGCGCGGCTCATCTCGGTGCTCGGCCCTGCCGGGATCGGCAAGACGCGCCTGGCGTGGGAGCTCGAGAAGTACCTCGACGGCCTCATGGGGACCGTTCTCTGGCACGCGGGCCGCTCCCCGGCGTACGGCGACGGGATCACGTTCTGGGCGCTCGGCGAGATGGTCCGGGCCCGGGCACGGCTTGCCGAGTCCGACGACGAGGCGACGACCCGGGAACGGATCGCCGCGACCGTCGCCGAGTACGTCCCCGACCCGGCCGACCGCCGCTGGGTCGAGCCCGCGCTCCTGACCCTGCTCGGGATGGAGGCAGGGATCGGGTCCGAGCAGCTGTTCGGCGCCTGGCGCATGTTCTTCGAACGGCTCGCCGCGACGAGCCCGGTTGTCATGATCTTCGAGGACCTGCACTTTGCCGACGCCGGGCTTCTCGACTTCATCGACCACCTGCTCGAGTGGAGCCGCTCGTTCCCGATCTATATCGTCACGCTCGCCCGGCCCGAGCTGCTCGAGAAGCGTCCCGGCTGGGGTGCCGGGAAGCGCAGCTTCACCTCCATCTATCTCGAGCCGCTCTCGGAGCCGGCGATGCGCGAGCTGCTCGCCGGGCTCGTGCCCGGCCTGCCCGAGACGACGATCCGAGCGGTCGTGGCGCGGGCCGACGGCGTTCCGCTGTACGCCGTCGAGATCGTGCGGATGCTCATCGCCGAGAAGCGTGTCCGCGAGGAAGATGGGCGCTACGTGCCCGTCGGCGACATCGCGACCTTCTCGATCCCGGAGACCCTCACGGCCCTGATCGCGTCGCGGCTGGACGGGCTCGGACCAGCGGACCGCGGCCTGGTTCAGAACTGCGCGGTCCTTGGGCAGAGCTTCAGCCTCGAAGGCCTGTCTGCGCTGACCGGCATCGCGCCCGAGGAGCTGGAGCCACGCCTCCGGGCGCTCGTGCGGCTGGAGATCCTCGACCTGGAGGCCGACGCACGCTCCGCGGAGCGCGGCCAGTACGCGTTCGTCCAGGCGCTCATCCGCGAGGTCGCCTACAACACGCTGTCGCGTGCCGATCGCAAGACGAAGCACCTGGCGGTCGCCCGGATCTTCGAGTCACTCCCGACCGACGAGCTCGCCGGGGCGCTCGCTGGCCACTACGTGGCGGCCCATGCGAACGCGCCGGACGGTCCGGAAGCGGAGGCGCTCGCAGCGCAGGCGCGGATCGCCCTTCGCGGGGCGGCCGACCGGGCTGCCGCCCTCGGATCCCATGGGCAGGCCCTCGGCTACCTCGTCCAGGCCGAGGCGATCACGACCGACCCGGCGCAGCGGGCCGCGCTGTGGGAGGCGGCCGGCCAGGAGGCGGATCAGGCCGGGGACTTCGATGTGGCGCGTGACTATTTCGAGCGGGTCGTCGAGGTCAGGCGCGCGGGGGCCGACCGGTCGGCCGCGGCCCTCGCCATCGCCGATCTCGGCCGCCTCCTCCTCACGTCGGGCCGCATCGGTGAGTCTCTCGACTTCATCAAGGACGCGGTCGCCGAGTTCGAGCCGGAGGACGCTCCGGAGGGTCTCGCCTACCTCGTCGCCGAGCTTGCGCGCGCCTACATGCGATCCGGACGGGACGCGGAGTCGATCGCGGCCGCCGATCGGGCGCTGGCGCTCGCCGAGCGCTTCGAGCTCTTCGAGCCCCTGGCAGAGAGCCTCGACACGAAGGGCACCTCGCTCACGTCGACCGGGCGGCTCCAGGAGGGGCTCGCCCTCCTCCGCGGCGCGCTGGCGATCTCCGAGACGCGTGGGCTCGTGCGCTCGGAGCTCCGCGCCCGCCAGAACCTCTGGTTCTCGGACATCGACGACCCGATCCGGGCCATCGAGTTCCTGCGGCCCGGGCTGGAGAAGGCGCGCCGGCTGGGGTTGCACGAATGGACATTCGAGCTGACCTTCGTCATCAGCCTTGCCTGTACCCGGATGGGAGTGGAGTGGGCCTGGGTCGAGGCCCGCCTCTCCGAGCTGGAGGAGGAGGGATTGCTCTCCGACATCGATCGGTTGTTGGACGAGATGCTGCGGGCGTTTCTCGCAGCGATGCGCTCGGACCCGGATCGACATGTGGAGACTCTCCGAGGCTTCGAGGCGACGCCGGCTGCCCACGATGACCAGCAGATCCGCCTGAACATCGAGATCGCAACGGCGTGGGTCCTCCTCTGCGCGGGACGACCGGCCGAGGCGTTCGCACAGGCCGCCCTCGTTAGCCGCTCGGACTTCGGCGTTACCTGGCAGGTCTGGGGGGCAGCGGTCGGGATACCGGCGGCGGCCTGGGCCGGCGACCTGGACGGCCTGACCCACTGCGAGGCGTCCCTCGACGGGGCGACGGGCCGCTGGGCATTCGCGCTGCGCGCCGAGATCGGCGCCGCACGAGCCGCGCTCGCCGGCGATCTCACGGCGGCCACGGCCCGCTATCTCGACGTGTTCGACCGGTTCCGCGACCTCGGGACGGCCCTGCTCTTCGCAACGAGCGTGATCAGCGCCTGCCGGATGCTCGGGCCGATCCCCGAGTTCGCAGCCTCCATCGCCGAGGCGCGCGAGATTCTCATGGAGCTTCGTGCGGCGCCGCTCCTTGGCCACCTCGAGGCTGCCCTCGACCCTGATGCCTCGCATGCGGTGGAGTCCGAAGCGGAGCCGCCTCGAGACCGAGTCTCCACCTCGGGCCTGAAGCCGGAACGCATGCGGCCCGCGCGCTGAGGGGTACCGAGCGGCGCGTCACGGCGACCGCGGCCGCGACGCCCGCCGGGACGCCGCCAATCAACCACCCAGGCGAGCTCCGTTCACCCGGCGCCGTGCCGCGAGATCGATGGTCCGAGCCGATCTCCCAGGGGAGTGTGGCGATCGATCAGCGACCGGGCGCCCGGTAGCTCGGCGAAAGCTTCGTCGCGGCGTCGATCTCCTCGGGGGTCATGAGGACGATCGTCCGGGTCCGGACCGCGCCCGTCGCCGACGTCGTGAGCGCGCATGCGGCGGCCGCAGCATTGCCGGGCAGGTCGCCGATGATATAGAAGTCGTCGCTGCCGAAGGCGAAGTGATACGACTCGAGCGTCCCGCCGAGCGACGTGAACAGCTTCTCGACAACCTGCCGGCGGCTCGTCCCGCCCTCGGCGAGGACGCCACGAGCCCCGTCGACGGCGAAGCTGCCGGTGAACATGTACTTGGCCATGCTGCCCCCCGTTCCGCGGGGTGTCCGACGGGGACACGCTCGGGCCGCGGCCGCCAAAATGTAGGTCCCCCGCACGACATGTCAAGTCGGCGTGGCCGTCCCCGGCCCTGTCTGTCGATGCCGAGAGGTCGCCCGATCCGGGATGGAGCGGGCTGCCGCCATCCGTGCGCCAGGCCTCCGTCGCCGAAGGGAGCTCACAGGCGCAGCTCGCAGCATCCCGGTCCGGGTGGAGCCATCTCTTCCGACCGGCCGCCGGATCGGCGAAGGTCGTGCGCGCCGCTCGTCGGGTAGCATGAGGTGGCTCGCGAGACGGCAGGTCGTGGCGAGCGGGGCAGGGGGGAGCGCATGGATCGATCCGAGCCATCCGGCTCGCCGACAGGGCGAGATGCGTCGGCCGGCGAGCGGTACCTGCTTCTTGCCGACATCTCCGGCTACACGGGCTTCATGACCGGCGTCGAGCAGGCGCATGGGATCGACTTCAGTGACGGCATCCCGGCCGCCTATTCCGTGCTCGGGGCGCTCCTCGATGCCGTCATCGAGGGCGTCGGGCCCGAATTCGCGGTCGTCAAGCTCGAGGGCGACGCCGTCTTCGCCACCGCGCCGGCGACCGGTCTCGACGGGCAGGGCGACCGGGTCCTCGAGAGGCTTCGGGCGACCTACCGGGCGTTCACGGATCGGCGCAACCGAGCGATCCCCGCGACCGACCACGTCTGCACCGCCTGCCCCGCCGTCGCCCACCTCGACCTCAAGGCCGTGCTGCACCGAGGTCAGGCAGTCCGCCAGAGCGTCGGGTCCTCCAGCGACCTGCTCGGCCCCGCCGTGACGGTCGCGCACCGGTTGCTCAAGAACACGATCCGGCACCGGATCGGCCCTCGGCCGTACCTGTTCCTGACCGACGCGGCGGCAACCGGACTCGGACTGCCCGCGGTCGGATTGGCGCACGGCGAGGAGTACCCGGACGGGGGACGGATCCAGGGCCGGATCGTGGAGCTCGACGAACCGGTCAACCCTGCTTTCGGGAGTGCATCAGGGACGGACGCGGTCGACGCTTACCAGTAGCGCGCCGTCGCCATCGCGACCACGGCGACCACGATCAGCGCCAGCGCTACCTGCGCGAGCGCCTTCAGGCGAGCCTGCACGCTCGCGATGTCCTGCATGACCGCCGGCGCCGGCGGACCTCCCGCGGCGGCCCGCGACGAGAGGTCGAGCAGCCTCCGGGCGTTCGGCCTGGTTCCGAACAGCCCGATCAGGAACGCAGCGATTGCGGCCGTGGCGCCGATCGTGAGCACGAGGCCGAACCTTGAAGACAGGAATGCTCCGAGCCCATCGAGGCCGTTCGCGTCGCGCCAGTAGAGGAGCAGCCCGGCCACGACCGTCGTCCCGCCGAGCGAGAGCAGCCAGGAGACGAGCTTCCTCCGGCCGAGCATCTCCATCATGAACGGGCCGGCCGCCGGTCCGATCGCCGCGGCGCTCGGCTGGATCATCACGACGAAAAGGAACACCGATCCGGCCCATGCGACCCCTGCTCCGATGTGGAGCACCCGGAACACGAGCATGAAGATCGTCGCCGTATCCACGCTTCCCACCCTCCTCCGAATTCCCGCGCATGTTCGGCTGCTCGTCGGTCGCGGTCAAGGTCCGGGCTCGAGGCGCAGGCCGCCATCGACGGCGAGCCGCGGGCGACGGACCGACCAGCCGGCGCGGCCGGGCGTCTATCCGATCAGTCGAGCCTTGGCCCGGACGAACTCCTCGTCGGTCAGCGAGCCCTGCTCGCGGAGCGCGGCGAGGCGCTCGACCTCCTCGACCATCCGTCCGCCTCGGCTCTCGTCGCGAGGGGCGTGCGTCGAGATCAGGTAGCTCGTGACGGTGGCCGTGATCGCGCTGAAGAGGCCGATCCCGAGCAGCATCAGGAGCATCGCGGCCAGGCGACCTTCGGGGGTCTGCGGGACCACGTCGCCGTAGCCGACGGTCGAGAGCGTGACCACCCCCCACCAGAGGGCGTCGAACGGCGACTCCACTGCCTTGTTGATGCCGTGCTCGGCCGCATAGAGGGCGACCGAGCAGATGACCATCACCGCAAGCCACGCGACCACGAGCCAGGCGAACCCCCGGTGGCGGGCCACTCCCCGGATGTGCATCGAGGCGCGGTAGACACCCGCGAAGGCACGCACCAGGCGGAGCAGCCGAAGGAGGCGAAGGAGGCGCGCCTCGCGAAGAGGTGGCGCGAGGGCGATGACGTCGATCCAGTGCCCGCGAAGGTATTGCACTCGGTCATGCGCGGCGAGGAAGCGACTGACGAACTCGGCGACGAATGCGGCGGTGATGGTGAGCTCGACCAGCTCGAGCTCGGGCTTGGTGCCGGGATCCGCCTCGTCGATGAGGAACCCGAGAGCGACGAAGACGATCGCGAGGGCGCCCATGCCGAGCTCCCAGGCGACGTCATGGCGGGCGATGAACGCGTCGTATCTCTCGCGGAACGGCAGCTGTGCGGCGTGGCCTGGGACGTCCACGATCGTCATCGGAGCGGACGCAGCCTCAGGTGACGACGAGGTAGGCCGTCGCCGCCGACGTGACTCCCGCGGCGGTGCAGGTCACGGTGACCGGCCAGCTCCCCGGTGTCGTCCGCGTCCCGACCGTCCAGCTCCAGCTCGCGACCCCCGATCCGTCAGCCGCCGTGGGCGCGAGGCCGGCAGCGCTCGATGGGCCCGACTTGTATTCGACGAGGATGGAGCAGGAGGCCCCAGGCGTCGCGTGCGCGGTTGCCGTGGCCGTTGCGCCGGGACTGATCGGCGAGGTCAGGGAGGTGATCCTCACCGCCGTGGATGACCCCGCGGTCGGTGTCGCGATCGGTGTCGGCGTGGGTGCCGTGACGGGGACCGGAGGCGTCGTGCCGCCGGTCCTGCTCAGCCGCCAGTACTTGACCCAGTTCCCGGCGATCTCGGCCTGGGCCGATGCGAGGCTCAGGGTGCCGGCGCAGACCCGCCGCTTGAGGGAGTTCTCGAGCGCGTCCTTGGTGACGCTGCCGAGATCGACCCCGCCCACGACGACGTGGTGGGGCTCCGGCCACAGGTTCCTGGCGCTCCGAGGGCTCCCGCCGAGCTCGAGGCTGATCAGGTGATCCTCCTCGTAGTCGGCGGTCCGTCGATCGGCAAAGCCATACGTCGCGAGCTGTTGCACCTTGAGCGCGGTCGTGTAGCTCGACGGCGGACGGATCTTCGCGGTCCAGCCCGACACGCAGATCGTCTGGTGGATCGTCGCCTGTGTCACGGCCGGGTTGGTCGCACCTGGCGTTAGAGAGCGGCTGGGCAGTCCGGTTCGAAGCACCCCGGCGGCGGCGGTGGCGGCAGCGACCGGGCTTGCGGCGAACAGCGCAGCCGCGATGATCACGAGCGCCATGGGGGCGCCCATGGTCACACCTCTCGAGGGCCGGCCTCTGATCTGCACCGTCCGCTCCTTCTCGTGGTCTGTGCCCACCCCGGCCGAGACAGGTCTCGAATCCGCCTGGGTGACTCCCACCCAGAGTGTCCACCAGGGCGCTCCCGGTGCGAGTGCCACATGGCCCCGACCGGTGTTGGCGAGCAACAACTTCGGGACGGCGCGAGAGTCTTGACCGGCCTCGGATCCATCCTTGTCGACCGCTCGCGTTGACGCTCCCGCGAGGTCGGGTGTAGCATTTCCGACTGAAAAGGTCGGAATTGGCCGCCCGCCAGGCCGGCGCGCAACCCGCCCACACGCCAACGCAGTCGCGAATGGTCAGGGATCGCCCCGACCGTGCGCGGCCTCGCGAGGAGCACAACCCTGAGCGTCCGAACGTTCCACGCCTCCGGTGCCATCTCGTTCAGCACGAAGGGCGAGTACGGCGTGCGGATGCTCGTCCAGCTCGCTCGCCGCTGGCGGCTCCAATCGCCGGTGCCGGTCTCGCTCGCCGAGGTCGCGATCGACGAGGCCCTGCCGCGCGCCTACCTCGAGCAGCTGGCGATACCGCTCCGGGAGGCGGGCATCGTGGCCTCGACGCGCGGCGCTCGCGGGGGCTACGCGCTCGCGCGCGATCCGCGCGAGATCACGCTCGGCGAGGCGCTTCGCGCGCTGGAGGGGCCGCTCGCCCCGATGATCTGCGCGTCGGAGGATCCCAATCACGCCCTGTGCGAGCGCATGGGCGCCTGCTCGGTGAACTCGCTTTGGGTGAAGGTCCGCGATGCCATCAGCGGCGTCCTCGAAACCACGACCCTCGCCGACCTCATCCCGGCACCGCACCTGATCGAGCTCGGAATCCACGAGCGAACGCCCGTCACCGTGTGATACCCGCGTGCCCTCGGGCCCGCCCAACCTTCCAGGAGCCGACCCCGACCGTGAGCGACCAGTACCTCGAGATCCGCGACCTGCACGTCGCGCCCATCGCCGCGCCCGACACGGAGATCCTCCAGGGGATCGACCTCGTGGTGGGCAAGGGCGAAGTCCACGCGATCATGGGGCCGAACGGCTCCGGCAAGACGACGCTCGCCTACGCCCTCATGGGGCACCCCGCCTACCGGATCACGAAGGGCGAGGTGACCTGGAAGGATCGCAACATCCTGGCGCTCTCGGCCGACAAGCGGGCGCGCCTGGGCATGTTCCTCGCATTCCAGAACCCGATCTCGGTCCCCGGGCTCTCGGTCGCGAGCTTCCTGCGCACCGCGCTCAACGCGAAGCGGCAGGGCGTGGAGGTGAACCCGGACGTCGACCCGACCGACCCCACGAGGGGCGGCATCGGCATGGGCGATTTCCGACGCCTCATGCGCGCGAAGATGGCGATCCTCAAGATGGACGAGGCGTTCGCCATGCGCTACGTCAACGACGGCTTCTCGGGCGGTGAGAAGAAGCGCCTGGAGATGCTCCAGATGGCGGTCCTCGAGCCCGAGATGGCGGTCCTCGACGAGACCGACTCGGGCCTGGACATCGACGCCCTGCGGATCGTCGCCGAGGGCGTCAACGCGATGCTCAACCCGAACCTCGGCGTCCTGCTGATCACGCACTACCAGCGGCTGCTCAACTACATCAAGCCGGACCAGGTCCACGTCCTTGCGCGCGGCCGGATCATCAAGAGCGGCGGGAAGGACCTTGCGCTGCGGCTGGAGGAGGAGGGGTACGCGCCGGTCCTCCGCGAGGCGGGCTACGACGCGGACGAGCTGGATGCCCCCGAGCTCCCCGAGCCGGCTGCGGCGCACTGACCGATGACCGATCTCGCGACGAGCCCGGCGACCGGCACCGTGCGCAGCGGCGGTCCGGTGCCTCTGAACGGCGCGGCCGAGCCCGCGAGCACCGACCAGCGCGGGCCGCTCGACCCGCGGGCACTCGCGGCCGATTTCCCGATCCTGGCGCAGCGCCCGCACGGGAAGCGGCTCGTCTACCTCGACTCGGCTGCCACGAGCCAGAAGCCGCTGGCGGTCATCGAGGCGATGGACGAGTACTACCGCGGCTACAACGCGAACGTGCATCGCGCGATCTACGAGATCGGCGAGCGGGCGACGCAGGAGTACGAGGCCGCCCGCGTGAAGGTCGCCCGGCTCATCAACGCGCCCGCCGCCCACGAGATCGTGTGGACCCGCAACGCCACCGAGGCCGTGAACCTGGTCGCCTACAGCTGGGGTCGCCGCAACATCGGTCCCGGCGACGCCGTCGTGCTGACCGAGATGGAGCACCACGCGAACCTGGTCCCCTGGCAGATCCTGGCCCAGGAGGTGGACGGCGACCTCGAGTTCATCCCGATCACGGACGACGGGCTGCTCCGCCTCGACGTCTTCGAGGTGCTCCTCCGGCTGCGCCCGAAGCTCGTCGCGTTCACCCACGTCTCGAACATGCTGGGCACGATCAACCCGGTCCGCGAGATGGTCGAGATGGCCCATGCGGCCGGCGCCCTCGTCCTCGTCGACGGCGCCCAGGCAGTCCCGCACCTGCCCGTCGACGTCCAGGCGCTCGGCGCCGACTTCTACGTCTTCTCCGGGCACAAGATGCTGGGCCCGACCGGCTCCGGCGTCCTGTGGGGGCGCCGCGACCTGCTCGACGCGATGCCCCCCTTCATGGCCGGCGGCGACATGATCCGCGAGGTCAAGCTGCGCCGGTCCGAGTACAACGATGTCCCCTGGAAGTTCGAGGCGGGCACGCCCGACATCAGCGCGGCGATCGGGCTGGGCGTCGCGGCGGACTACCTCCGCGACCTGGGGATGGACCGTGTCCGGGCGCACGAGCATGATCTCGTGGCGTACGCCCTCGACATGCTGCCCCGCGAGGTCCCGGGGATCGCCCTCTACGGGCCGTCTGCCGACCTGCGCGGCGGCGTCATCGCGTTCAACCTCCCGGCGATCCACCCGCACGACGTCGCCCAGATCCTGGACCGGTCCGGCGTCTGTGTCCGGGCCGGCCACCACTGCACGATGCCGCTCCACGAGCGCCTGGACCTCGCCGCGACCGCACGCGCCAGCTTCTCGGTGTTCACGACGCGGGACGACATCGACGCGCTCGCCGCCGGCCTCCGGGAGGTCCAGCGGGTCTTCGGGGGGTAGTCGCCGAGGTTCGCGAGCCCGGCGACGTCGGCCGGCAGCCGGACCGCGCGCTCCGCGACCTCGCCGGACAGCAGGTCCGTGCGAGAACCCGTCGGCCCGTCGCATCCGTGCACCGGGTGTACGAACGCAACCCCGAGCTGCATTGGATGCACGCATCGGACCCGGCAGGGAACGCCGACGGCTCACGGATCGCCCCAGACGGCCTCGTTGCCCGGGAATCCGTCACGTTGGTGCATCCAGCGAACGGTCCTGACGTGCGAACCCGGCCCGCGGCCCGATGGTTGTCGTGATCATGCGTTCGATGCACATGGCCCCCGATGCACTCGCGGGGCCGGTGAACCCGGCCGGGGGATCGGATGACCGGTGCATCGCGCCGGAGCCTGCGGCCCCAATCGGCGCTCAGCCGGGCAGCGTGACCCCCAGCTCGTCGAGCGACTCGAGCAGCTCCTGCGCATCACGATAGACGCGGAACGCCCCCGCGCTCATCAGCTCGTCCTCGCCGTAGCCGCCGCTCAGCAGCCCCACGCTCAGCATGCCGGCGCGGCGGGCGGCCAGCAGGTCCCACACGGCGTCGCCCACGACGTAGCAGTCCTCGCGGCGCACGCCCATCCGCTCCTGGCAGGCGAGGAACAGGTCGGGCTCGGGCTTGGCGCGCAGGACATCGCCGCGGTCGATGACGACGACGCCGTCGGGGACGCCGAGGACCGCAAGAGAGGCATCGATCTCCGGGTGCACGCCGGACGTCGCGATGCCGAACGGCACGCCGCCCTCGCGAAGCCGGCGCAACAGGTCGGGCGCGCCAGTCAGCGGTCGTCGCACGGGCAGCAGCTCGAGGAACAGCTCGCCGTGACGCCGCGACAGCCGCTCCTGCTCCTCGACCGTGAGGGGCCGGCCGATCTCCCGCGCGACCGCGCGCGTGAACAGGCCGCCGCTCATCCCGATCCGCCGGTGGATGCGCCAGCCGTCGATGACGAAGCCGCTCTCCTCGAAGGCCTGCTGCCAGGCCACCACGTGGGCGTACACGGTGTCGACCAGGGTGCCGTCGAGGTCGAAGATGAAGGCGCGCATCCCTTCGATTCTGCCATGCCGGCGACGCCGCGCAGGCCGCGGGCCCACGCAGGCCGCGTGCCGGCGTCGGCCGCGTGCCGGCGAGCCGAGCCGGCCGCGTCAGCGCGACACGCGCGCGGTGCCCCCCTTCATCACGCGCTCGACCTCGGCCAGGGTGACCATCGAGGTGTCCCCGGGCGTCGTCATGGCGAGGGCACCGTGGGCCGCGCCGTATTCGACGGCAGCCTGGGCGCCCTTCCCGGCCAGGAACCCGTAGACGAGTCCGGACGCGAACGAGTCACCGCCGCCCACCCGATCGAGGATCTCGAGGTCGAGGCGGTTCGGGGCTTCGTGGAGTCGCCCATCCGACCAGCAGACCGCGCCCCAGTCGTTCCGGCTGGCCGTCCGGGCGTTTCGCAGCGTCGTGGCCACGACCGAGAGGTTCGGGTAGTCCGCCACCACCGCCTCGATCATCCGCGCGAAGCTGGCGGGATCGAGCGCCGACAATCCGGCGTCGAGGTCCGGCACGTCGTAGCCGAGCGCCGCCGTGAAGTCCTCCTCGTTTCCGATCAGGACGTCAACAAGCTCCACGAGCTTCCGGTTGACCTCCTGGGCCCGGTCGGGGCCGCCGACGCCGCTCCACAGCGACGCGCGATAGTTGAGGTCGTACGAGACGACCACCCCGTGGCGGCGGGCTGCCTCCATCGCCTCCCGGGCCACCTCGGGCGTCGACTCTGAGAGCGCGGCGAAGATGCCGCCCGTGTGGAACCACCGGGCACCTTCACCGCCGAAGATCGCGTCCCAGTCGATCGCGCCGCGTCGCAGCTGCGACGCGGCCGTGTGCCCACGATCGGAGCAGCCGAGAGCCGCCCGGATCCCGAATCCGCGCTCGGTGAAGTTCAGCCCGTTGCGGACCGACCGCCCGACCCCGTCGTACGGCACCCAGGAGACGTGGGACAGGTCGACGCCGCCCTGGAGCATCAGGTCCTCCAGCAGACGGCCGACCGGGTTGTCGGCGAGCGCCGTCACGATCGAGGTCCGGAGCCCGAAGCACCGGCGCAGGCCGCGCGCCACGTTGTACTCGCCGCCGCCCTCCCACGCGCTGAAGCTGCGCGCCGTCGAGATGCGCCCCTCGCCCGGGTCGAGGCGAAGCATCACCTCGCCGAGCGACACGGCGTCCCACCGCGCCTGGTCCACCGGGCGGATCGCGAGCATCTCCATCTCCCTGTTCTGCCGCCGGCGGCGACACGTTCCCGACGTTGGGCCCGCTCGGCGGGAGTGTGGCGCATCGATGTGTTCAGGGTGGCGCGACGCGACCCTCGAACGGCCTCGATGGTGCCCGATCCCGCGGGCCTGTATATGGCCGCCGCGCGCCCGATAGACTCCGCGGCATGAAGGTGCTGTTCATCGGCGGCACGGGGCTGATCAGCAGCGCCTGCACCCGCCTGGCGGTGGAACGGGGCGTGGACCTCTTCCTGCTGAACCGTGGCCGTGACCCGGACCGCGCACGTGGTGCGGTGACCCTCGCGGCGGACCTGCGCGACGAGGCCGCGGTCGCCCGGACGCTTGCGGGCCACCGGTTCGACGCCGTCGTCGACTGGATGGCCTTCACCCCGGACGACGTGGAGCGCGACCTTCGACTGTTCAGCGGCCGTACCGGGCAGTTCGTCTTCATCAGCTCGGCCAGCGCATACCTGAAGCCGCTGGGCCACTGGCTGCTTCGCGAGGACTCGCCGCTCGCCAACCCGTACTGGGACTACTCGCGCGGCAAGATCGCCTGCGAGGAGCGCCTGATGCGGGCGTTCCGGGAGGACGCCTTCCCGGTCACGATCGTCCGCCCTTCCCTCACCTACGGCGACACGCAGGTGCCGCTCGTCGTGAACAGCTGGGAGATGCCGTACACGGCCGTCGCGCGGATGCGGGCCGGCAAGGCCCTCATCGTCCCCGGCGACGGCACGTCGCTCTGGACGATCACCCACAACAGCGACTTCGCGACGGGCCTCGTGGGCCTGCTCGGGCGCCGCCAGGCCATCGGCCACGCCTTCAACATCATGTCGGACGAGGTCCTGACCTGGGACCAGATGTACGCACAGACCGCGGCAGCGGCGGGCGTCGAGGCGAGGATCGTCCACATCGCATCCGACTTCATCGCCGCGTGCCTCCCGGAGATGACCGGTACCCTCCTCGGCGACAAGTCGGTGAGCGCCGTCTTCGACACGACGAAGATCAAGCGCTTCGTGCCCGACTTCCGCGCGGTCACGCCGTTCTCGGAGGGAATCCGGCGGACCGTGGCCTGGTTCGACGCCGACCCCGCCCGGCAGCTGGTGGACACGGCGATGGACGCCGCCTGGGACCGCCTGATCGCCGCGTACGACGAGGGCCTGGCCAACGCGGTCGCCCGCGTCGCCGGAGGGGCCTGAAATCCCGACCCGACCGGTCGGGAATCGGATCGGAATCGATCGACCGCGCTAGACTTCACGGCCCATGGACGACCTCTACCGCGACTACATCCTCGAGCACTACCGGCATCCCCACAACTTCGGGATCATCGAAGCCCCGGACGCCCGCTACGAGGGTGCCAACCCGCTCTGCGGCGACCGGATCACGATGATGCTGGGAATCCGTGACGGGGTGGTCGCCGA
This sequence comes from uncultured Chloroflexia bacterium, assembly GCA_963809215.1. Lineage (GTDB taxonomy): Bacteria > Chloroflexota > Limnocylindria > Limnocylindrales > CSP1-4 > CTSoil-043. The sequence goes on along the minus strand of CAWEIJ010000002.1, from coordinate 2,653,943 downwards.
GGTCGCGTTCACCGGCCGCGGCTGTGCGATCAGCCAGGCATCGGCCAGCCTCCTGACGGACGAGATCAAGGGCAAGCCGGTCGACGAGGTCGCGAAGATGACGCCCGCGGACGTGCTCGACCTGCTGGGAATCGAGATCAGCCCGGCGCGCCTCAAGTGCGCGCTGCTGAGCCTGGACACGGTCAGCCACGCGCTCGAGGAGCGTGCGGGCGCGGTCGCGGGTGCGGCCGCCGACGCCGCCACCGGCGCAGGCGCCGCGTCCGGCGCAACCGCATCGGCAGAGGCCTGACCCGCGAGACGGGGTGTCCCATGACCACGTCCTACGCCGACCGGTTCCGCGAGGCACGCGCCGTGGTCCGGGAGGTTTCTCCGCGGCAGGCCGACGCGCTGCGGGCCAACCCGGCCACGCTGTTCGTCGACGTCCGCGAAACGGACGAGTGGCAGCGCGGGCACATCCCGGGCGCCGTCCTCGTCCCGAAAAGCCACCTGGAGCAGGAGATCGAGGCCGCGGTCGCCGACCGAGACCGGCCGCTCGTCCTGTACTGCGCGGGCGGCATCCGCTCGGTCTTCGCGGCGCGGACGCTCCAGGAGATCGGGTACACCTCGGTCGTCTCGATGTCCGGCGGGTTCGGCGATTGGGTCGGGCTGGGCCTGCCGTCGGAGCAGCCCGCCGGCCTCACCGCCGAGCAGCGGCGGCGCTACAGCCGGCACCTCCTCATGCCCGAGGTCGGGCCGGAGGGGCAGGCGACCCTGCTGCGGTCGAAGGTGCTCCTCGTCGGGGCGGGCGGCCTCGGCTCCCCTGCCGCCCTCTACCTTGCTGCGGCCGGCGTCGGCACGCTCGGGATCGTCGACTTCGACGTCGTCGACATCAGCAACCTCCAGCGCCAGGTCCTCCATTCGACGGCCCGGCTGGGCCTGAAGAAGGTGGTCTCGGCCGAGGTTGCGATCCGCGCCCTGAACCCCGACGTGACGGTGGTCGCCCACGACGAGATCCTCGGTCCGGCGAACGTGGGGCGGCTCATCGCCGGCTATGACGTGGTCGTGGACGGCACGGACACGTTCGAGACGCGCTACACGCTCAACGATGCGGCGGTTGCGGCCGGCATCCCGGTGGTCCACGCGTCGGTCTTCCGGTTCGAGGGCCAGCTGACCACGTTCATCCCGTTCGCCGGGCCATGCTACCGGTGCCTCCATCCCGTGCCGCCGCCTCCCGAGCTTGCGCCGGGGTGCTCGGTGACCGGCGTGCTCGGCGTGGTGCCGGGAACCATGGGGCTCCTCCAGGCGACCGAGGCGCTCAAGATCCTCCTGGGCATCGGCGAGACGCTGGCAGGACGGCTCGTGCTTTACGACGCGCTGGACCTGACGTTCACGGAGCTCCGGATCCGGCGCGATCCGGCCTGTCCGGTCTGCTCGGACGAGGCCGTCGCGGCGCGGGCAGCCGGGCGGCCCCTGTCGATCCCGTCCGTCGCCGACCCTGCGACGGCCGGGCCGGGCGGCGCAAACGAGGGCCTGGCGTTCCCGTTCCCGGCGCCTCCGCAGGAGATCATCGCCTGAGCGCCGAATCGCCGGCGCACCGTGCTTCCGACGCGGCCCACCCCGGTCCCGCGCGAGCGTGGCTTTCCCGCGAGATCCGGGACGCCATCGTCGAGCACGCCCTGGCTGAGCGCCCGAACGAGGCCTGCGGGCTCATCGCGGGCACGGCCCCGGCCGAGGCCGGCGGACAGGCGACCCGCTGGTACCCCGCGCGCAACCGCGCCGCGTCGCCGCTCCGCTACGAGGTCCACCCCGACGACCTCGTGCGAATCGTGCTCACGCTCGACGACGCGGGAGAGGTGATCTGGGCCATCGTCCACTCCCACCTGCGGTCGCCGGCGCGGCCGTCGCCGACGGACGTGAGCCGGGCCTTCCACCCGGACGCGCTCCACCTTGTCGTCTCGCTCGGCGAGGGCGGCGCCGACGCGGAAACCGGCCAGGAGGACGTCCGCGCCTGGCGGATCGTCGACGGCGAGGTCCACGAGGTCGCGCTGGACACCCGGTGACGGCTGGGCAGACCGTGGTCCGCGGTCCCGCCGCTCAGGGGTCCCGGTTGCCCGCCCAGTCCAGGACGCTCAGCAGTCGTGGCGCCCATTCCCGGCGTGCAGCAGAAGAACGTCGGCCCGCGCGGCGGAGCATGTCGAGGCATTGGAGGGCGGCCAGGAGGTCCAGGCGTCGTGCCGTCGCCGGGGAGTCGTCGAGGCCTGCGGCTGCCAGGAACACCGGACCCGCCGTATCCCAGCGTTCCGGGTGATGGTGGCGCACGATCCAGCGCCACCAGGCGGCATCGAACAGCGGGTGCGCGAGGCGGGACCGCTCGAAGTCCAGCAGCGCGACCACGACGCCGTCCCGGACGAGGACGTTGACGGGGGCGAGGTCGCCGTGGGCGAACACGGGCGCGGCGCCGGCGAGCTCGCGGGGCAGCCGTCGCAGCACCCGCTCGAGCGCGCGGGCCCCGCCTGCGCCGAGATCGAGCGCGCAGGCGTTCCGCCACCTGGCGGCGGCCGCCGCCAGGCGCCCCGGGTCGCCCCACGTGGTATCGAGACGGAGGCCGCGGGTGGGTACCCGGGCGAGGCCGGCCGCCAGCTCGCCCATCAGCCGGCCGAGCTGCGCGGCTCCCCGGTCGTCCGCGAGCAGCTCGCGCCCCGAGATGCCCGGCACAAACCCGGTCACGACGAAGGGCCGCGGCCCGGTCGCTTCGCCGCCCCGCACCTCGGGCACGGGCAGCCAGGGTGCGATCGCCGGGAGCAGGCGGCCGAGACGAATGCGGCGGCCGATCGTCGCGCGCGCCGAGGCGCCGCCCACCGCCCGCTGGACCGCGACCTGCCGGCCGTCCGCGAGCGTGATGCGCTCGGTCCGCGTCGAAATCGTCCAGGGGCTGCCCAGGTCGACGATCTCGACCACGGGCCCACCGAGGAGCGTCTCGAGTGGGAACGCGCCGGCCGTGCCGAGAGCACCGGCCGGCGCGAGACCGCGGGGGACCGCGGGCGTTCGCACGGCTCGACTAGAGACCGTCGTCGACGAACATGCCCGCCTCGTCGAAGCCGATCGCGTGGAGCGGCTGGACCACCTCGCAGGTCCCGGTGGCCAGCACGTCCGGGAGGGCCGGCGCGCTCACGTAGAGCAATTCGAGGTGCTTCGTGTCGCGCACGCGGACGATGCGCGCGGTCTCTGGCTGCACGTTGATCGCGCACGCGATCGCGATCGAGAGGGCCTCCCGGTCCGAATCGACCGTGAGCGCGATCCGCGCGCCCTCGGGGGTCTTGGCGGTGATGCAGTTCGTGTACGTCTTGTGGAAGTCGATCTTCTCCACGGCCCGGCGCAGGACGACGTCCGCCAGGCCGACCCCGACCGCGTTGCCCTCCGTCCCGGAGGTCAGGTCGCGCACGACGATCCGCTGGATCGATGGCCCAGACGCCGTCGCGCCCCTGTAATAGCGGCCGACGACGTTCGAGTCCATCCCGAGGCCGCTGATGTCCTTGCCGATGGCATCGAGGACGAGGACGTCCATCGCGTCGAGAGGGAGCCTCGCCATCGACGTCCGGGCCGTGATGAGCAGCTCGTGCTCGCGCTCAGCGATCCGGTTCGCCGGAACCGCCTCCACATGCAGCAACCGCGCGCGGCCGTTCTCGACGAGGGCGAGGCCGAACGGGATCGGCGCGCGTGCCAGCGTGTGCAGACCGACCGCCGGGATGAGCTCGTGAAACGACGCGAAGCCCTGTCGGTGGAGCGTGTCGGCTCCCTTCTGCTTGCCGAGGCCGATGGCAATCATCTTCATCAGGCCGCTCTCGATCTCACCGTCGAAATCGGTGTGCGGCTTGATACGGTTGACCGGGATGATCAGGTCGGCCTCCTCGAATGCGTGCCGATCGAAGAAGACGGGCACGCCCGGCGCCACTTCGCCGAGCTCCACCGTCTCCATCGAGGAGCGGATCTCGCAGCCCATCGTGTCCGGGGTGATCCCGTATGCGGCCAGGACCTCGACCTGCCCCTGGGCGGTTGCCCCCCCGTGGCTGCCCATCGCCGGCACGATGAAGACGGCCGCGCCGGCGTCCTGGAGGCGCTCGACAACGGCCCGGATCACCTGGTCGATGCGGTCGATTCCCCGGCTCCCCGCGGTCACGCAGACGCGGGTACCTGGCCTGACCGTGCCCATCACCGGCTCGAGGGCGGCCCGCACGGCAGCGCGGACGTCGCCGACTTCCGCCGGGTCGGTGTTGTGGCGCACGAGCGCCCACTCGGGAAGCTCCCCCGGCGCGAACTCCGCGAAAGGAGGTTGACCCGGGGTGCGTCGCGTTTCGGGCGGGACGGGGGGATCACTGAGGAATCCATCCGGCAGGCTGGGCACCACATCGCTCCTCGCTTCGGGATCGGCCCGGAGTGGACCGGGCGCCGCCCTGGAATTCAGATCGTCATCGCGGAGAAGCCGCCGTCCACCCGCACGATCGCCCCGGTCACGAAGCTCGAGGCGCGCTCGGCGGCCAGCCAGACAGCAGCGCCGATGAGCTCGTCGGCCTCGCCGAGCCGCCGGGCGGGCGTGTGGCCGAGGATGGCGGCGACCCGCTCGTCGGAAAGGAGCGCGCGGTTCTGCTCGGCCGGAAAGAAGCCGGGCGCGATCGCGTTCACGCGGACCCCGTTCGGCGCGAGCTCGCGGGCCAGGTACTGGGTCAGGTTGTTGAGGCCGGCCTTCGCGACAGAGTAGGTCGCGACCCGCGACAGCGGGGGACCCGACGAGGCAGACGAGATGTTGATGATCGAGCCGCCGCGACCGCGCGCGACCATGGCACTTGCGAAGACTTGGCAAGCGAGGAAGACGGACGTCAGGTTTGCGTCCAGGACCCGGTGCCACTCCTCCAGCTCGATCTCGAAGAACGGCGTGGCGCTGTTCAGCCCCGGCGCATTGACCAGGATGTCGACCGCGCCGAGGCTCTGCTCCGCCTCCCGCCGGGCCGCTTCGAGCGAGGCGCGATCGGTGGCGTCGACGATGAGGCGCACGGCGCGGACTCCCTCTGCCTCCAGGGCCGCCACGCGGGCGTCGCCGCGCTCGGCCGAGCGACCCATGACGGCGACCGCGGCTCCGGCTCGGCCCAGCCCGTGGCAGAGAACGCCGCCGAGGACACCGGTCCCGCCGATGACGGCTGCCACGTGTCCGGTCAGGTCGAAGATGTCCATCAGGCGGTCCTCGCAGTCTGGCCAGGGTTCGAAGGGCTGGTCTCCAGCGGTGCCGCGTGCCTGAGCGCCTGCTCCTGGGCCCGCATCGCCTGGCGAAGCGCGTCGTACGCGCGGTGGTGACCGACGTAGAAGGCGTGGTCGGTGCCGGGCGTGTAGACCGGGCCGGGAGCGACGAGACCGGCGCCCACCGGGGATGGCAGCCCCAGCGCTTGAAGCCCAACCAGCGCCGCCCCGGTCGCCGACGCATCGGTGGTGTCGAGCGCCATGAGCGGGACGCCCAGAACGTCCGCGAGCACCTGCGCCCAGACCGGCGTGCGGGTGATCCCGCCGGTCAGGCGGGTCGCCTCAGCGGTTTGCGCGGGTGGCGGGAGCGCGTTCCAGACGTCGGCGATGCAGTGCGCAACTCCCTCCATCGCGGCCCGCGCCAGGTGGGCGCGCCCGTGCCCCAGACGCACGCCGTAGAGCATGGCCGGGTCATCCGGCGTCCACGACGGGCTTCGCTCCCCGGTGAGGTACGGCAGGACGAACACCCCGTCCGCGCCCGGTTCGATGGCGCCGGCGTCCGCGGCGAGCTGTCGGAAGCCCGCGTCAAGCGCGAGCTCCGGGTAGAGGAGGCGGCGGACCCAGTCCAGGGCGAGCCCTCCGTTGTTGATCGCGCCGCCGATCAGCCAGTGCCCTTCGTCCACGACGTAGCACCACGTCCGCTCGGATGGGTCGACCCAGCGCCGGTCGACGAGATGGCGCACGGCGCCGCTCGTGCCGACCGTGATCACCGCCTGGCCTGCGTGCGTGAGCCCGGTCCCGACATTGGCCAGCGCGCCATCGCTCCCCCCGGCGACGACCGGCAGTCCCGCAGGAAGCCCGGTCGCGGCCGCCGCGTCCCGGGCCAGGCCGCCGACGATCGCGTGGGAGGGGACGAGCGCGGGGAGCTGTTCCGGGGCGACTCGCGCGGCCCGCAGCGCCTCCGGGTCCCACGAGCAGGTCGTCCCGTCGAGCAGCCCCGTCGTGGAGGCAAGGCCGATGTCGGTCGCCCAGGCGCCCGTGAGCTCATGGATGATCCAGTCCTTGATCCCCACGAACCGGCTGGCACGTCGCGCGACGTCCGGGGCGGCGTCGGCCCACCAGCGCAGGCGGACCGGGTGGTAGGTGGAGCGGACCGGGCAGCCCGTGCGTGCGTAGACGGCGGGGACGTCGAGCTCCGACCGGACGGTTCCCTCCACGCCCGCGGCCCGGTTGTCCGCCCAGGTCATCGCGTTCGCCAGGGGCGCCCCCACGGCATCGACCGGCAAGCAGCTGTGCATCGCGCCGCTGAACGAGATCCCCGTCGGCGCGACGGACGTGGCCGCGGCGACCGCGCGCAGCGTCCGATTGACGGCCGCCCGGATGACCAGGACGTCCTGCTCTGCCCAGCCAGGCCGGGGCACGCGAAGGGAATACGACGCGCTGGCTGCCGCGACGACGCGGCCCTCGGCGTCGAGGAGGATCGCCTTGCAGCTCGTCGTCCCGAGATCGAGGCCGATCATGCCGGGACGTCCAGCCGATAGGCGCGCTTCGCCAGGCCGTAGGCCATCTCGTGCGCCATGGCGCGGGCGCTCGTCTCGTCCACCTGGCCACGCACGACGAGCCCGGCCAGCCAGGTCGCGGCGGCGCGGCGCCACACGTCGTGGCGTGCCGGGATCGACGCGATCGCCCGTGTGTCGTCATTGAAGCCGGCGGTGTTGTGCAGACCTGCCGTCTCGACCACCAGGTCAAGGTAGCGGGCGATGCCGTTGAGGCTGTCGTGGAACCACCATGGGGGCCCAACGCGAAGGGCGGGGTAGTAGCCCGCCAGCGGCGCGAGCTCACGTGCGTAGCAGCTCTCGTCCAGCGTGAACACGATCAGGCGGAACCGCGGATCGTCCCCGAAGCGCTCGAGGAGCGGCTGGAGGTTCCGGGTGAACTCCGCGGCGACCGGGATGTCGGCTCCCATGTCGGGCCCGAACCGGCCGAAGACGCTCCGATCGTGGTTGCGGAACGAGCCGACATGGAGCTGCATGACGAGGCCGTCCTCGGCGCTCATGCGGGCCAGCTCGATCAGCAGGTGTCCGGCGAATGCATGGGCGTCGTCGATGGTCGCCGCGCCCCGCAGGGCGCGCGCCGAAGATCGCCTCCGCCTGGGTCGCTGCCAGGGGGGCGGTGAAAGCGGACTCGACGCCGTGGTCGGTCGCGGTGGCGCCCATCGAACGGAAGAAGCCCCGCCGCTCCTCGAGAGCGGAGACGAGCCCGGCGGCCGTCCCGACCTCCCGCCCGACCGCCGCCGAAAGCGCGTCAAGACTGGTCCGCCAGCCCGGTGCCAGCAGGTTGACGACGCCGTCCGGGCGGAACGTCGGGCGCACGTCGCCGGTCCAGCCGCCGGCGCGGATCGCGGCATGGTGCGCCAGCGAGTCGGCCGCGTCGTCGGTCGTGCACAGCGTCTCGATGCGCGAGCGTTCGAAGAGTGCGCGCGGTCGGTACTCGGGCCGGGCGAGCTTGTCGCTCAGCTCGTCGTAGATCGGTTGGGCGTTGGCGCTGCCCAGCGGCTCGCGGATCCCGAAGACGTCATGCAGCGAAAGGGCCAGCCAGATGCCGGAGGGCGTGCCCCGAAACAGGTGAAGGTTGTCGGCGAGCGTCTGCCAGACCCGACGGTGGTCCGTCTCGACGGCCGGTCCGGCGGTTCCCGGGTCGTCGCCCTCGTCGCGCGGACGGATCCCCAGCGTCTCGAGAGCGACCCCCTGCGAGTGGAGCATCCGGAAGACGTAGTGATCGCGGATGACGAAGAGCTCGGCCGGGGTGCCCAACGACGCGTCCTCGTCGGCGAGCAGCCGAGGATCGACGTGGCCGTGCGGGCTGATGATCGGTAGCTCCGCGATCCCTTCGTAGATCTCCCGCGCGATGACCCGCTGCCCGGGGTCGGACGGAAGGAATCGGTCAGCTGGCAGGAGTGGCGGCAGGGAGTTCATGAGCGCTCTCCGGACGGGCTCGATGGTAATCGATCGGGGCGTCACGCCCGTCGCTGACGGGACGCGAGCGCCTCCTGGAGGGTCGACTCGGTGGGCGTGCTCCCCACCCCCAGGCGGGCCCCGACCCTCGCCGCAAGCGGTGGCTCGAGGTACGTGGAGGCGAGCACATCCCAGCTCGCCTCGGCGAACACGTCCGCAGGCGTCCCGTCCAGGACGACGCGACCGGCGCGCATGACCACGACCCGGCGGAAGGCCTCGGCGACGAACCGCATGTCGTGACTGATCGTGATCACGGTCCGCCCCTCCGCAGCGAGCGCGGCCACGATCGACGCGGACCCGTGCGACGCCGCGGAGGTCCTGCCCCGTCGTCGGCTCGTCGAGGATCACGACGGGCGTCTTCATCGCGAGCACCGAGGCAATCGAGAGCAGCTTCCGGCGCGAATAGCCCAGGTCGTATGGGTTCTCGTCGCCAGTGCCGGCCAGTCCGACCGCGTCCAGCGCGTCGGTCACCCGACGGTCGAGATCGGGGCCCCGCAGGCCGAGGTTGCGCGGGCCGAACGCCACCTCCGCGCGCACCTTGCCGGCGAAGATCTGGTGATCCGGGTCCTGGAACGCGATGCCGACGATCGCGGCGAGGCTCGGCGACGTGCGCCGCCCTACGATGGTCCCATCGAGCAGGATCTGTCCCTCCGTCGGCCGAAGGAGCCCGTTGAGATGGCGGACCAGCGTCGACTTGCCGCTCCCGTTCTGGCCGATGATTGCCACCGTCTCGCCCGGCCGGACTGTGAGGTCCACGCCGTCGAGCGCCCGGACCCCGCCCGGGTACGTGAAGCCGACGCGGCGGATCTCGATCGCGATCATCGGGCGAGCTCCGCCAGGAGCTGATCGGCCTCGGCCGGCGTCCGCAGGCCCGCCCCGGCGAGCGCTGAGCGGACGCGGACCCGTGGCGGCGGCTCGACGCCCAGCTCGACGAGCGCCGGATCGCCGAGCACGTCGGCCGACGGCCCGGTGCGGACGATCCGGCCGTCGTCGACCACGACCACGCGATCCGCGAGCTCGTCGAGCAGAGCCGTCTTGTGCTCCACGACGAGGATCGCCGCTCCGGCTCTCGCGAACCAGGCCCCGGAGGGCCTCGCCAACCAGCCGTGTCCCCTGCGGGTCGAGCTGGCTCGTCGGCTCGTCGAGGACGAGGAAGTCAGGGCGAAGTGTCAGGATCGCGGCCAGCGCCACAAGCTGGGCCTGGCCGCCGGAAAGCCGGGCGGGGTCGCGGTCGGCGAGCGACGCGATCCCGAGCGTCGTCCAGGCTGGCCTCGACACGGTCGATCACGTCGCCGAGCGGGAGGCCGAGATTGCACGGCCCGAAGGCCAGCTCCTCGAAGACCGTCGAGGCCGTCCCGGAGAGCTGCGCCTGCGCGTCCTGGAACAGGATGCCGCAGCGCTGGGCCAGCTCGTGCGGCCGCATCACGACGGTCTCGCGTCCATCGATCGTGACCGACCCGGTGAGCCGTCCGCCGACGACGACGGGCGCCAGCCCGGCGGCCACGAGGCAGAGCGTGCTCTTGCCGGCCTCGTTCGGGCCCGACGACGCCGACCACCGACCCGGCGAACGAGCTCGAGGTCCACCCCCGTGAGCGCGTCATGCCGGGCCCCGCGTAGCGGTACGTGGCCCCCGACAGGCGCAGCGTCCCGGCCCCGGCGCTCACGGGAGCGGGAAACGGCCCGCGATCGAGACCGCAACCGCCGCGAGCGAACCCGAGCCCGACCAGCCAGCGCGCGACGCGCTGCAGTCGAGCTGTCGGGAAGCACCCGCATGATGGTCCGCTGGACCGGGGCCGAGAAGGCGCGCGCCTCGAGCGCGACCGTTCGCTCCTCGACCTCGGAGAGGGAGCCGAACACCATCGGGCCCGCCAGCGGCACGATCCCGCGAAGCCGTCGGCGGATCGACCCCTCCGTGTCGAGGCCCCGGGCGCGCTGTGCCTCGACGATCTCGACCGCCCGCGACCCCATCGTCGGGATCGTCCGGATCGCCGATCCGATCACGAACGTCAGCCGCCGGCCGGTGCCGCGGCGCTCCAGGTCAGCCAGGAAGTCGTCGGTCGCCGTGGTGAGGCTGAAGACGGCGACGCTCAGCGCGAACGCGACGACGCGCAGGACCGCCTGCAGGGCCACGGTCACGCCGGTCCCGGTCGCCGCGAATGGTCCGACCCTGAAGAGCACGTCGGTGGCCCCGGGGTAGAGGAACGCGTTGACGAGCAGGATCGACGACGACGATCGGGATCGTGGCGAGGACGAACCGCCGGAGCGAGCGCGACACCCCCGCAAACAGCGCGATCGCGGCCGTCAACACGAGCACGCTGAGCGGGCCCGTCCATCCGCGCACCCCGAACGCGACGACCGCGCTCGCGATCGCGATGACGAACTTCGTGAGTGGGTTCAGCGCGCGGTATGGCCCGGTCGGGACGCGCAGGACGTAGGCGGGGAGGACTGCGGCGCGGTCGTTCCGGGATCGCGACCGACGATTCCGGCCCGGGGTCAGGCCGCACGGTCCCTGACGAGCCGCTCGCCGAGCGGGAACCGCGCGAGGAGCCTCGCGGACAGCCCACTCGAGGATCATGAAGACGACGAAGCTCGTGATGCGTCTTGTCGATCGGATCGCTGAAGAGGCCCTGGCCCAGCGACGCATGGAGGACGTCCGACCCACCCTGTCGCAGGGCCGCGACAAGCAGGTCCGTACCGCCGCCGGTCACGCCGCCGAACGCGATCGCGGAGATCGGCGCCGACACGAACGCGGCGACGATGCCGGTCAGCGACACCCGCGACGGCGACCCACAGACCGGCGAGGTCGCGGCGGATGTAGATGAAGCCGCCGACGACGACCGCGACGATCGCAGCGATGACGATCGCGGCGGTATACACCCAGTCCGGATACCCACCGACATTCGGGTCCGTGTAGGCGGGGTTGTTGAGGATGGGGACGACGACCACGACGACGATCACGGCCGCCGCGACGGCCGCGAGGAGCAGCTGGGTCCCGGAGGCCGGCCTCGACCTGTAGACCGCCAGCTGGCCCCAGACTCCGGCGAGCAACCCGATCACGCCGGCGGTGATCGCGAACGGCCCGATCGTGCCGCCGCCGATACCCGGCGCGTACTGCCAGATCAGGTTCGACGAGGATCCCCGTCAGCGCCCCGGCGATCGGGCCGGCAAGGACGCCCACCAGGATCGTGCCGATCGAATCGAGGTAGATCGGCAGCTTGAGGATCGTCTGGACGGTGTAGCCGAGCACGATGTTGATCGCGATCGCGATCGGGATCAACACGATCACCCGCGTGCTGAACTGTCGTGACAGCCAGGCCATGGCGCTCGGACCTCCTCAACCCGCGTTTGCGCCGCCACGTTCGCCGGTCCCGCGCGCCTCGCGCGCCGGCGACCCTCCCGTGCAGTGTCCCACGCGGGACGACCCTCCCGCCATGCTTCTGCAAACCAGGTGAAGCGGACCGCGTGAAGCGGACCGCGTGACGCAAACCGAGTGAAGCGACCGCGTGAAGCGGATCGCGTGAATCAGCGCGCTCGCGCGGCGAGGCCGCCGACCCGCTCGATGAACCGCTCGAAGAACGCCGACGGCGTCGGCCGTCGATCGCGACGTCAAGGGTGGGCGGCCGGCCCCAGGCGCGCCGCCAGTCCGTCACCGTCTCGCCGGTCGTGAGCGTGCCGCCGAGCTCCACGTCCACCGCGAGCGCCTCGGTCCGGACCAGCTCCGGGTCGAGCGCCGCTGCGACGGCGAACGGGTCGTGGACGAACGCGCCGTAGAAGCCGTCGAAGCGGGAGTGGAACTCCATGTAGAAGCGAAGGGCGTCGTCGATGTAGCGGAGGACCGGGTTCGTGGTGGCCGTCGCCCCGGCCCGTGCGGCGAGCGCATCGAGGTGCCGGGGCAGGAGCTTCGCACGCTCCGTCACGTCCAGCCCCATCGCCAGCGGCAGGGGCGGCAGCCCGGCCGCGCGTCGCGCCTCCACGACCGCTGACCGTCCGAACGCCGCGATGCAGACCCTCGCGGCCTCCGGGTCAACGGCGACGTTCCACTCGCTGGTCGGGGCCGTGTTGCCCGGTGACCGATAGCTGCCGCCCATGATGACCCAGCGCCGGAGGAGCATGGGCAGCTCGGGCTCGCGCAGGACGGCGACCGCCAGGTTCGACATCGGCCCCAGCGTCACGAGCGTCAGCTCGCCGGGCCGGCGCCGTGCCTCCTCCACGATGACGTCCGGCCCGGACCGCGCCGACAGCGGCCGATTTGCCGCGGGAAGGACCGCGTAGCCGATCCCCCTGGGCCCGTGCGTCTCCGGCGTGGTCACCAGGTCGCGCGCGATCGGCGCCTCGCGTCCCAGCGCGACCTCGACGTCCGCCCGACCGGCCAGCTCCAGGACGGCCCGCGTGTTCTCGGCGACCTGCCGTGCGCCGACGTTCCCGGCGACGCAGGTGACCGCCACGATCTCGGCGTCCGGCGACCCGCAGGCATAGAGGAGGGCCAGGCTGTCGTCGATCCCGGTGTCGACGTCGAGGAGCAGGGGAGTCGGGCCGGCCACGGGACGATGCTAGCGCGCGCCCGAAGCTCCCGGCGGGTGCGGACCGTCGAGCGCGCCGTCCCTCAGGAGGCGAGCGCCACGACGCGCATCGGCTCGCCCGCGATCAGGCGCGGGACCGTGCGGCTGGCGTCCTCCTGTGCACAGAAGGCGATGTCGTCCGGCTGGCCGATCTCGCGCAGCGTGGCGCCCCCGTCCGACTCGGCCATGGCGGTGAGGAGGTCGGGGAAGCTCGCCCGAAGCCGCACGGCCGCCGCCGCCGCGTCCGTCAGGTCGGCCGGGTCGCCCGCGTCGCCGAGGACCTCCACGATCCGGCCGACGATGACGCCGGCCGCCACCGCGTCCTCGATGACGAACCTGCCGAGCCGCCCGGCGCACACGACCTGGACGCTGCCGCCCGGCCCCGCCGCACGCGCCAGGCCGACCGCCGCGCTCGCGACGGCGCGGGCGTTCCGCAGGCACCCGACAAGGACATCGTCCGCGCCCCGGAGGCGGCGCAGGACTGCGGTGCCGTTCGTGGTGCTGAGGACCAGGCTCCGCCCGTCGAGCCCTGCCCGGGCGAGCTCGCTCGGCGAGTTGTCGAAGTCGAAGCCGGGTGGCTTTCGAGCGAGGCGCTCACCCGCGATCAGGCTGCCGGTCATGCGACCCAGGCGGCGCGCCGCCCGGACGTCGCCCGCGAGGAAGAGATCGGAGCAGCCGAAGTCGAGCACGGTCGTGATCGTCGTGCTCGCGCGGATCTGGTCGATGACGATGAGGACGCGTCCGGGGGCGACCCGTGCGGCCCGCGGGACGAGGGCGACGTCGATCTTCATGTCGGCTGTGCCTCGGGGGAGAAGAGGTGCCCGGCGCGTCCCCGTGCGCCGGGAATCAGGACGCCGACCGTGGCCGAGCCCCTGGGGAGGCTCGGGCGGTCGGCGTGCTGACGACGATTGTCGGTGTGCGGCCCGTTCAGACGTGCGCGGGCGCGTGGCTCGCCACGGTCTTGGTGACCGTCCGCGGGAAGAGGATCGTCACGTTGAACCAGCCGAGGAAGGCGCCGAGCAGGCCGGCCAGGATCGCCGGGATTCCGGTCACGATCGGCACGAGCAGGTCGTCCACCTTGAGGCCGCCGTACGTGAAGTAGGCAAGGCAGAAGTACGTCGCGAGGCCCATCGAGATGCCGTTGAAGAACGGCAGCGTGCCCGCGCCGCCGGTCACCGGCATGTACTTCATCGCGTAGATCAGGAGGCAGAAGCCGATGAAGAACGCGATCCCGATCGCGACGTCCGTCGCGCTGACCAGCTGCAGGTCCGGGAGAAGCTTCTGGGCCTCGACCATCACGATGAGGACGAGCACCGCGCCGATGACGCCGAGGATGTACGACGGCACCATGATCTTCAGCCCGGCCGGCTTGCCGCCGAGGACGAAGTACTCGGCCCACACGATGAACGCGGCCCACAGGGGAACGCTCCACTCCTTGAGCCACAGCCCGAACGGCAGGCTGATCACGACCGTGATCGCGACGGCGAGCCACATCGGAACCGTGTTCTTGGTCTCAGTCTCCACACCAACCTCCACACCGTTTCTCAGACCCGCCAGCCCCGGCTTCCAGCTCCGGGCGGCAAAAGCTGGTCGCGGCCAGACAGGCCTGTCCGCGGCGCAAGCCTCGTCTGGTGCCCCGAGCCCCATCAAGGGCCGTTCGGCCTGTCTTCATCAATAATCGATGATTGATCGCCTTGGATCCGGCGGGTATCCTTGGACATGCGACGATCCGGCTCCCAGGCCGGAGAAACGAGGACCCAGCATGACGATGACGATGGTCGAGAGCCCGCTGCTCCGGATGGCGCAGACCACGCCGACCCAGTACTGGAACGACTCCTGCGCGACGACGGAGCTTGCCTACGCGGTCGAGCGCGGCGCGACCGGGGCGACCTCGAACCCGAGCATCGTGCTCGAGGTGATGAAGAAGGAGAGCGCCGTCTGGGCCCCGCGCGTCCGCGAGCTGGCGGATGCGAACCCGACCTGGAGCGAGGTCGAGCTGACCTGGGCGATCGTCGAGGAGATGGCCGCTCGCGGCGCCGCCGTGCTCCGGCCCGTCTTCGATCGGGGAGGCGGGCAGGTCGGCCGGCTGTCGCTCCAGACCAACCCGGCGAACCACCGCGACCCGGTGCGCATGGTGGAGCAGGCCGTCCGCTTCGCCGGCCTCGCGCCGAACATGCAGGTCAAGTTCCCCGCCACCGCCGCCGGCATCGAGGCCATCGAGGAGGCGACATTCCGGGGCATCAGCATCAACGCGACCGTCTCGTTCACGGTCCCGCAGGCGCTGGCAGCGGCGGAGGCGGTCGAGCGCGGCCTCGCCCGGCGCGCGGCAGCCGGCGAGGACACCTCGGCGATGTCGCCGATCGTGACGATCATGATCGGCCGCCTCGACGACTGGATGAAGGTCCTCGTCGAGCGCGACGATATCGCGCTCCATCCCGACGCCCCGAACTGGGCCGGGATCGCCGTGTTCAAGCGGGCGTACGGGATCTTCCGCGAGCGCGGCTACCGCTCGCGGCTCCTGGCGGCCGCGTACCGGCACCGCCTCCACTGGACCGAGCTGGTCGGCGGCGACGATCAGCCACACGTTCCCGCACGCCTGGCAGGTCCGCTTCAACAAGAGCGGGATCGAGCCCGTGGCGCGGATGGACGTGCCCGTCGACCCCGCCCTGGTCGACGACCTGTACGAGCGAATCCCGGACTTCCGCCGGGCGTACGATCCCGACGGGATGACGCCCGCCGAGTTCGAGGCATACGGAGCCAGCGCACGGACGCTGCGAGGCTTCATCAAGTCCTACCACGATCTCCAGGGTGCGATCCGAGACCTGGTCCTTCCGGACCCGGACATCCGCCACGCCTGAGCCGACCCGTCTCCCCGTCCCCGCACGCCCCCCAAGGAGGCACCGACGATGACCACCGAGATCGCGCAGCCCGCGACCCTGCCCATCCTGTCCCACTGGATCGACGGCCGTCCCGTCGAGGTCCTGCCCGAGCAGACCGGGCCCGTCTACAACCCGGCCACCGGCCACGTCATCGCCCGCGTGCCGCGCGGCGGCGCCGCCGAGGTCGACGCGGCGGTCGCGGCCGCCAAGGCCGCCTTCCCGGCCTGGCGCGACATGCCGCTCATCGCCCGCAGCCAGGTCTTCTTCGCCTTCCGCGAGCTGATGTGGAAGCATCGCGAGGAGATGGCCGCGCTCATCACGCGCGACCACGGCAAGACGTTCCCGGACGCGCTCGCGGAGGTCACCCGCGGCATCGAGACCGTCGAGTTCGCCTGCGGCCTGCCGGTCCACCTGGCCGGCATGAACACCCCGAACGTCGCCACGAACGTCGACGCGTTCACCCTGCGCGGGCCGCTCGGCGTGACCGCCGCGATCACGCCCTTCAACTTCCCGGCGATGGTCCCGATGTGGATCTACCCGATCGCCCTCGCCTGCGGCAACACCCTGATCCTCAAGCCGTCGTCCCACACCCCCGGCGCCACCCAGCTCCAGGCCGAGCTGTGGAAGGAAGCGGGCCTCCCGGACGGCGTCTTCAACGTCGTCTACGGCGGCCGCGAGGCCGTGACCGCGATCGTCGAGCACCCGGACGTCAAGGCGATCCAGTTCGTCGGCTCCACGGCTGTCGGGCGCTACGTCTACGAGACCGGCACGCAGCCTCGGCAAGCGGGTCGGGGCGTACACGAGCGCCAAGAACGCGATGCTCGTCCTGCCCGACGCGGACATGGAGCTGACCGCCGACGCCGCGGTCGCGGCGGGCTTCGGCTCGCGCCGGCGAGCGCTGCATGGCCCAGACCCTCGTGATCGCCGTCGGCGACGCGGGCGAGCGCCTGCGCCCGCTCATGCTCGACCGGATCGCGAACCTCAAGGTCGGCCCGGGCATGGAGCCCGGCATGGACATGGGCCCGATCTACTCCGCCGAGCACCGCGAGTCGGTCATGCGCTGGATCGACGTGGGCGAGGCCGAGGGCGCCGAGCTCGTCGTCGACGGCCGGCCGTTCCACCACCCGGAGAACCCCGACGGCTTCTTCCTGGGCGTCACGCTGTTCGACCACGTCACGCCGGACATGGAGATCTACCAGGAGGAGATCTTCGGGCCGGTCCTCGGGATCGTCCACGCCAGGACCTACGACGAGGCGCTCGGCCTCATCAACGGCCACAAGTACGCCAACGGCACCGCCATCTTCACGACCGACGGCGGCGCCGCCCGGCGCTTCAAGCTCGAGGTCGACGTGCCGATGATCGGGGTCAACGTGCCGATCCCGGTGCCGGCCGGCTACCTCTCGTTCGGGGGATCGCAGGGCGTCGTCCTTCGGCGACCTGGCGATGCGCGGCGAGGACGGGATCCGCTTCTTCACCCAGCAGAAGATGGTCACCGAGCGCTGGCCGGAGCCCGGCCGCCGCGGCACCCTCTCCCTGGTCTTCCCCGGCAACGCGTAGCTCCGACCCTCGCGCCGACCCCGGGGTCTCGTCCCGGTCCGCAGGTCTGCGGCCCGGGACCTGCCCCGGAGGTCGGTCGTCGCGTGCCCGCCGCCGTGGCGTCGGACGCAACGAACCCCGGGGAGCCGCGTCACGTCGCGCGGCCGCCGACCGCCGCCGCGCGCGGACGGCTGACGCTCCAGGTCCGGATTCTGTTGACTCGTCCGTCTCGTTCCCGTATCATCGATAATCGATCGTACTTGAGGGGAGCACGCTCGGAGGCACGGCGCCGGTCGCCGCGATCCAGCTGAGGTGACGGGATGATCAGGCGGGTAGCGCGATCGGAGGCGGAGATCGTGCCGCTGCCCGGCCGCGACTGGCACTCCTACTTCGGGCCATGGAACAGCCCGGCCCGCAATGTCTCCCTCGGCGTCTCGGTCTATCCGCCCGGCTCGAAGCCGGCCGGGCACGTCCACGCGGCCGAGGAGGAGACGATCTACTGCGCCGCCGGGCGCGGCCGGATCGTGACCCCGGACGCGACCGCGGAAGTCGGAGCCGGGCGTCGTCGTGCTCGTCTCGCCCGGCACGTTCCACGCGACCGAGGCCGACGGCCCCGATGCGCTCGAGCTCGTCTGCTTCTTCACGCCGCCGGTGGTCTCGGGCTCGTACGAGAAGAAGGCCGGCTCGTGAGCGCCGCGGCGCGCGCCCGCGGCGGCCGATGCGCTGGAGATCGCCCGTCTCGAGGAGGTGGCGCGTCAGATCCGCGTCGAGATCGTGCGGACCGTCAACCATGCACGGGCCGGTCACCTCGGCGGCCCCCTGTCTGCGGCCGACCTCCTGGCGGCCCTCTACTTCCACGTCATGCGCATCCGACCCGACGAGCCTGGCTGGCCGGATCGGGACCGCTTCATCCTGTCCAAGGGCCACTCGTCGGTCGGGCTGTACGCCGCGCTGGCGCTCCGCGGCTACTTCCCCGTCGACGAGCTCGCCACGTTCGACGCGGCCAACTCGCGCCTCCAGGGGCACCCGGACATGACCCGCCTCCCCGGCCTCGACATGTCGAGCGGATCGCTCGGGATGGGCATCTCCGCCGGCGTCGGGATGGCGCTCGGCGCGCGCCTGACGGGCCGTGACGTCCGGACCTACGTGATGCTCGGCGACGGCGAATGCCAGGAGGGCGAGGTCTGGGAGGCGGCCATGACCGCGGCCCGCTACGGCCTCGACAACCTGGTCGCGATCGTCGACCACAACAGGCTCCAGCAGTACGGCTGGCCCGGCGACGGCCCGGACGGACGGATGCCGCCGCAGGTTCCGGGCGAGCTGGTCGCGAAGTGGTCGGCCTTCGGCTGGCGCGTCCTCGAGGTCGACGGCCACGACATGGAGGACATCCTCCAGGTCCTCGAGCGAAGCCGCCAGGGGTGACGGGCGGCCCACGGTCGTGATCGCGCACACCGTCAAGGGCAAGGGCGTCTCGTTCATGGAGGGCCGCTACTTCTGGCACACGAGGGTGATCAAGCCCGACGAGTTCGCGATCGCGATGGCCGACCTCGGCGAGCCCCTCCCGGCGACCGAGGGAGACGCACGATGACGCTGCCGATGGGCCGGCCGCATGCGCGAGATCTTCGGCGAGACCGTCGCCGAGCTCGCGAACGACGACCCGCGGATCGTCATGCTCGACGGCGACGTCGGGAGCTCCACGCGGGCGGACATCTTCGAGAAGGCCCACCCGGACCGCTACCTCCAGATGGGGATCGCCGAGCAGAACATGCTGGGCGTTGCCGCCGGGATGGCGACCATGGGCCTCATGCCCGTTCATCAGCACGTTCGTCTCGTTCGCGGTGGTCCGTCCGCTCGACCAGATCCGCGTGCTCATCGCGCAGCCCGGCCTGAACGTGAAGATCACGCCCGGCTACGCGGGCCTGTTCACCGGCCAGACGGGGATGAGCCACATCATCGTCGACGACATGTCGATCATGCGGGCGATGCCGGGCATGGTCACCGTCTCGCCCGCGGACGACGTCGAGGCGGCCCAGGCGCTGCGCTGGGCGGCGTCGTACGACGGCCCGTGCTACGTGCGGCTGGTCCGCGACGCGACCCAGCGCCTGTTCGACGACGACGTACCGGTTCGAGCTCGGGAAGGCGGTCGTCGTCCGCGAGGGGACCGACGTCACGCTGATCAGCACCGGGTCGCAGACGCCGCGCGTCGTCGACGCCGCCGATATCCTGGCCGCCGTCGGGCATCGACGCCCACGTCCTCCACGTGCCGACCCTCAAGCCCATCGACGTGACGGCGATCGTCGCCGCCGCGGAGCGGACCGGTCGCGTCATCACGGTCGAGGAGCATTCGGTCATCGGCGGGCTCGGCGGCGCGGTGGCCGAGGTGCTCTCCGAGCATCGCCCGACGCTGCGTCCAGCGGATCGGGCTCCAGGACGTCTACGTCGAGTCGGGCACGAACGACGACCTGCTCGACATCTACGGGCTTTCGGCGGCGCGGGTCGCCGAACAGGTCCGGTCGCTGGTCGGCGAACGCGGCTGAGAGAGGGTGGCGGGCGCGTCGACGATGCCACCGATCGCGTGGCCGGCCGGCCACGCCTGGACCTCAGGCGCTCCTGAGCGCGGGCTCGTCGGACGGCGACCCGAGGTCGGGCGCGCCGGGCTCCGACCCCGACCACTCCTCGCCGAGGCGCGCGCTGACCTCGGCGAAGTGCTCCTGCAGCGCGAGGACGACCATCGTCGCGTCGCGCCGACGCAGCGCCACGAGGATCGGGAGGTGGATGTCCGCCGTCCACTGGGCGTCCGCGCCGGGGACGACGAGCGTCAGGTACGTCCGCGAGAACGGCTCCAGCGCCCGCCACACGCGCTCAAGCGTGGAGTTGCGGGCAGCCCGGACCAGCCGTGCGTGAAAGCCGGCGTCGGCGGCCGCGACCGCGTGCCGATCTCCCGCGCGCGCGGCCCGCTGCATCTCCTCCCCGAGCTCGATCAGCTCGGCAAGGTCGACGTCCGTGAGCTGCGGGACGGCCAGGCGAGCACCGAGCGACTCCAGCTCCGACCGGACGACGTACGCCTCGAGGAGCTCGCTCGTGGAGGGATGGCGCACACGGGCCCCTCGAAACGGCGAGATCTCGACGAGGCCCAGCGCCTCGAGACCGCGCAGGGCCTCCCGCACGGGCGCCTGGCTCGTCCCGAGCTCGCGGGCGACCCGTGTCTCGACGATCCGGGAGTTCGGCGGATAGCGCCCGGCGAGGATCGCCTCGAGGAGCCGGTCCCTGACCTGGTCCGCCAGGACGGTGCGCGAGATGGCGCGGTCGTCGGGCACTGCCGCTCCTCGGATCTCCGCCTCATCGGGCAGCGCCCCTCCGCGCCCGCTGCGTGGAGTTTAGCGCCGCGCGCTCCCTCGGCCGCGGCCAAGCTGCGCACGGTCCGCGCGGCCAGCTGCTGGATGGCCCTTGACGGGGCTTCGGGCGGTGCTATCCTCAACAATCGATTATCGACAATCGGTCGGTCGCTCCCCAGTGGCGCCCGTCGTCGTCCGCGTGCAGCCTGGCGCCGCTGCGCCCGCATCGATCCACCCGCAGGAGGTGTCGCATGGCCACCGTTGTGTTGCTCGGCACGCTGGACACGAAGGGGCCCGAATACGCCTTCCTTCGCGATCGCGTGCTCGAGGCCGGCTGCGAGGTCATCCTCGTCGACGCCGGGGTCCTGAGCGACCCGTCGCCGGGCGACATCGGCCCGACCGAGGTCGCCGCTGCGGCCGGTGAGGATCGAGCGGCGCTCGCCGCCGCGCGAGACCGCGGGCCTGCCATGGCCGCCATGACCCGCGGCGCAACCGAGGTGGTCCGCCGGCTCCATGCCGACGGTCGCCTCGACGGGATCCTGGGCGTCGGCGGCTCCGGGGGCTCGTCCCTCGTCTCGGCGGCGATGCAGGGCCTTCCGGTGGGCGTTCCCAAGCTGATCGTCTCGACGATGGCGTCCGGCGACACGCGCCCCTACGTCGGCACCTCGGACATCGCGATGATGTACTCGGTCGTCGACATCGCGGGGATCAACGGCATCTCCGAGAAGATCCTGTCGAATGCCGCCGCGGGGATCGCCGGCATGGCCAGGGCGTCCGCGGCCTTCGTCTCCGCGATCGAGGCGAAGCCGCTCATCGGGGCGACCATGTTCGGGGTCACGACCCCGTGCGTGACCGCCGCCCGCGAGATCCTCGAGGAGCGCGGGTACGAGGTCCTCGTCTTCCACGCGACGGGCGCCGGCGGGCAGTCGATGGAGGCCCTCATGAAGGCCGGCTTCATCACCGGCTCCCTCGACATCACCACGACCGAGCTCGCCGACGAGCTGGTCGGCGGGGTCCTGTCCGCCGGGCCCGACCGGCTGGAGATGGCCGGTTCCCTGGGCCTCCCGCAGGTCGTCTCGCTGGGCGCCCTCGACATGGTCAACTTCGGACCGAAGGACACGGTTCCCGCGAAGTTCGCCGACCGCAACCTCTACGTCCACAACGCCACGGTCACGCTGATGCGCACGACCGAGGCGGAGTGCGCGGAGCTCGGCCGCATCATCGCCCGCAAGCTCAATGCCGCCACGGGCCCGCTGGCGGTGTTCATCCCGCTCGGTGGCGTCTCGATGATCGACGTCCCCGGGGCTCCCTTCTTCGATGCCGCCGCGGACGCGGCCCTCATCCGTGAGCTGAAGGCCGGTCTCCGGCCCGACGTGGAGGTGGTCGAGATGGCCACCCCGATCAACGATCCCGCCTTCTCGCGTGCGATGGCCGAGCGCATGGACGCCATGTACAAGGCCTGGGCCGCGCCGAAGGCGACCATGGCAGGAGGACGCGCATGAATGGTCAGGAGGCGCTGGCGCGCTTGCGCCGAACGATCGCCGATGGCGGCGTGATCATGGGCGCCGGCGCCGGGACCGGGCTATCGGCGAAGTGCGCCGAGGCCGGCGGGGCCGACCTGATCATCATCTACAACTCCGGCCGGTACCGGATGGCGGGCCGCGGATCGCTGGCCGGCTGCATGCCCTACGGCGACGCCAACGCGATCGTCGTGGAGATGGCCGGCGAGGTTCTCCCGATCGTTCGCGAGACGCCGGTCCTCGCCGGTGTCTGCGGCACCGACCCGTTCCGCCTGATGCCGGTCTTCCTCGAGGAGATCAAGCGGATCGGGTTCTCCGGCGTCCAGAACTTCCCGACCGTCGGGCTCTGCGACGGACAGTTCCGCCAGAACCTCGAAGAGACCGGCATGGGCTTCGGTCTCGAGGTCGAGATGATTCGCGCGGCCCACGAGGCCGGGCTGCTCTGCACGCCGTACGTCTTCGACGCCGACCAGGCCCGCGCGATGGCCGGCGCCGGCGCCGACGTCGTCGTGGCCCACATGGGCCTGACCACGAAGGGACAGATCGGGGCGACGACCGCCCTGACCCTCGAGGCGGCCGCCGTTCGGGTCCAGGAGATCCGCGACGCCGCGGTCTCGGTGAAGCCCGACATCATCGTGCTGTGCCATGGCGGCCCGATCGCCGAGCCGGACGACGCGCAGTACGTCCTCGAGCACACGACAGGCGTCGCCGGCTTCTTCGGCGCGTCGAGCATGGAGCGTCTTCCGACGGAGGTGGCGATCACGGAGAACATGCGGCGCTTCAAGCGGATCACCCGCACGCCGGTAGCCGCCGGCTGATCAGGTCGCATTTCAAGGCGTGAGAGCGCGATAGGAGTCGAACGCAGTGGCACTGAAGGAAGAGGTCCTCGGGCCAGTTCCTCGGGGACGAGAAGTTCCCGGTCGAGTGGACGTCGGAGACCGAGAAGCTCCTCTTCTGGGTCTACGACGACCTGCACTGCCCGCAGCCGCTCAGCCCGATGTACGAGGACATCGGCGGCTGGTGGCTCTCCTGCGACCACATGTTCCGCCGCTTCGGCACGCCGTTCGCGACGGACTGGATCTACAAGAACGTCAACGGCTACCTGTACACCGCGGCGATCCCGGCCGAGGCCGGCCTCGACGGTCGCCACGCAGGAGTACAACTTCGCCACGACGCCCGTGGTGCCCGAGGACCCGGACTACGCCGCGAAGATCGGGACGTACCTCGGCGCCGTCCTGCCGACGTACGGCCTCGAGTTCGCGAACTGGTGGCGCGATCGCCTGGTCCCGGAGATGCAGCGCAACTTCGACTACCTCGAGGGCATGCTCGACAAGCAGGACGAGCTCATCGCTGATGGAGCTCGCCTGCCTGCTCGAGGACGCGATCGACATCCACGATCGCCACTGGAAGATCCACTGGATGCTCAACTTCGCCCAGCTGTCCGCGACGCTCAACCTGCGGGCGGTCATGGAGAAGACGCACGGCAAGATCGACGAGGTCAGCTCCTCGGCCGCCTCCAGAACTCGGCCAAGGACCGCAACTGGGACTCGATCGAGGCCCTCTGGAAGATGAAGGAGGAGGTCGAAGGCCGACCCGGAGCTCGCCGCCATCTTCAAGGCCGACACCGCCGGCGAGATCATCGCCGGCGCTCAAGTCCAGCGAGCGCGGCCGCCGGTTCATCGACGAGCGCGTGACGCCGTACCAGAAGGAATTCGGCTGGCACGCGGTCTGGAGCCACGAGTTCATCTTCCCGACCGTGCGTCGAGGAGATGGAGCCCGTCATCGAGCTCGTCCGCGGCTACATCGAGACCGACTACGACTACCCGAAGACGATCGCCGTCCTCGCGGCCGACATCGAGGCGGCGGCGGCGGAGATCCTCGAAGGCCTCGACGGCGACGCGCTCGAGGAGATGCGGGCCGCCAACGACATCAACCTGCAGGATGGCCCCGCTCACCCCGGACCACCACTTCTACATCGACCAGGGCGCCAACGCCCACGTCCGGCTGGTGCTCATCGCGATCGGCCAGAAGCTCGTCGCGGAGGGCGTCGCTCGACGCCCCGGACGACGTCGTCTTCTTCCGCTACAACGAGCTCCGCGTCTTCATGGGCAACCCGGCCGGCATGGACGGGCGGGCGATCGTGGCGAGCGGCCAAGGCAGCGCGGGAGAAGGCGTACACGTTCCGGCCGAAGGACTGGGTCGGCACCGTCACGGCGACGCAGCTCGCCTTCCCGTACCTCAACCTGTGGGGCTTCCCCGACAAGTTCTACCGCTCGCAAGGAGTCCACGGTCGCCGGCCAGATCAACGGGCATCGGCGGCTCGCCGGGCGTCGTCGAGGGCATCGCGCGGGTCGTCCTCCACGAGGACCAGTTCGACGACGTCCGCGCCGGCGACATCCTCGTCTGCCAGATGACGAACCCGGCCTGGGTCGTCCTCTTCACCAAGATCGTCGGCCTCGTGACCGACGCCGGCGGGACCGTGTCCCACCCGGCCGTCCTCTCCCGCGAGTTCGGCATCCCGGCCGTCGTCGGGACGTCCGTGGCGACCGAGCAGATCAAGAACGGCGACCGGGTCCGCATCAACGGGACCACCGGCCTCGTCGAGATCCTCAGCGCGGTGCAGTCCCGGCCGCTCGTCGGCATCGGGTCCTGACCGCACGTCCATGCCCCGCGACGCCGCGATCTCGCGCAGCGTCCTGAGCGATCAGGTCAAGGATCGCCTGCTCCAGGCGATCCTTGCCGGTCGCTACCCGCCGGGTGCCCGGATCGTCGAGACCCGGGTCGCCCGGGAGCTCGGCACGAGCCAGGCGCCCGTGCGCGAGGCGTTGCGCGACCTCGAGGCGCTCGGGGTCGTCGAGACCACTGCCTTCCGTGGAGCTCGTGTCCGCCGGCCGTCGGCGGCCGAGCTCCTGGAAGGCGTTCGCCATCCGGGCGGAGCTCGAGTCCCTCGGGGCCCGTCTCGCCATCCCGCACCTGACCGACGACGACATCTGCGTCCTGGCCGCCTACCTGGACGAGATGCGACGAGCCGCCGACGACGGGCGACTTCCACGCCGAGGCCACGGCGGACGCGGCCTTCCACGGCCTGATCATCGAGCTGGCCGGCAACGCCACCCTCCAGCGCGTCTGGAGGACGCTCGAGCCGTTCTCGCGCACATACATCACGATGGTCGTACCGGGCGTGGACCGGCGCCGGATCGCGGAGCTGCACGCGCCGGTCCTCGCGGCGCTCCGGCTCCGCGACGCAACGGTCGCGGATGCCGTCATCCACGACCACTTCGCGGACACCTCGGAGATGCTCACCCGCCTCTGGGCGACAACCGCCGCTGCCCCGTCCGTCGAGGCGGTGCCGGAGCCCGTCGCCTGACCCGCCACAGCGCGTCCACCTCGAAAGGATGAGATGAGCGACCAGCTGCAACTGTCGGAGGAGATGTCGGCCGGGACCGCCCGCCTGCGGGTGGACGTTCACGGCAGCGAGCCGCGCGAGCACGTCCTCGACGACCTCACCTTCCTCAACTACCGGCTGGCCGACGTCCGCATCTCGCCGGAGGTGACCCTCGCCGAGCCGGACATCACCTGGCAGCAGGATGGCGACAAGGCGATCCGCTACGACGGCCGCGTCATGCGCTTCACCGGGCCGTGGCCGGCCGGGCCCATCCAGAAGGTCATCGTCGCGATGCTCGCGCTCCGGATGGAGGCGGTCGGGCTGCACCCGTCCCACAGCGCGGCCGTGCACTACCGCGGCCGGACGCTGATGTTCCTGGGCGGCGAGTCCAACCACGGCAAGAGCATGGGCCTCATCGAGGCCGGCCGGTCCGCGGCGCGCTCCAGGTCGCGTCGGAGACCACGGTGATCGACGAGCGCGGCCACGCCGTCATCGGCTCCACGGACACCTTCCTCGTGAAGCGCACCGAGGGCACGGAGCGGTCCGACAAGGCCGCGCCGAACAAGGGCGTCGAGAAGTTCTGGGGCGAGATGCCGTCCTGGGGCATGTACGAGGGCGCACCCAACATCGACCTCGTGATCGTCCCGGCGATCGACGGCAACTTCGACCCGGCCACGAACGAGCTCATCCCGTTCGAGCGCCAGTTCCAGTTCCTCCACTCCCTGCAGAACTACTTCCTCACCAACGAGCTGCTGGCGCCCGGCCACGTGATGCCGATGGTGGACAACGACGCGCTTCGCGCGAAGCGGGCGGACTTCGTCAGCCGCTTCTGCGAGCGCCCCTTCTACTTCATCCGGGCGGCCACCCCGCAGGTGCTCCTGGACGAGGTCGACACGATCCTCTGAGCTGGGAGCGCGACTGATGCACACGTTCGCCTACGCCCGGCCGGCGGACGCTGGCCGAGGCGGTCGCCCTGCTCGAGGCGCACGGCCCGGATGCGCGCCTCCTGGCCGGGGGCACGGACCTCATCATCCGGCTGCGTGACGGCTCGGCCCGGCCGGGCGTCGTCATCGACGTCAAGCGGATCGCCGAGATGCGCCCGATCGATCCGGGAGGAGGCCGGCTGCCTCGTGATCGGCGCCGGCACGGTCATGACCGACATCGCCGCCGACGACCGGGTCCGGCGGCATCTTCCCGGCGCTCGCCGAGGCCGCCGCCGTGGTCGGCTCGGTCCAGATCCGCAACCGGGCCACGCTGGCGGGCAACGTGTGCAACGCCTCGCCGGCCGCCGACACGGCTCCCGCGCTCCTCGTCTACGGCGCGCGCGTCGTCGCCGTCGGACCCGGCGGGACGCGGCGCATCCCGATCGACGACTTCTTCGTGCGGTCGGGGGTCACGACGCTGGCGCGCGGCGAGATCGTGACCGCGATCGAGCTGCCCGTCGCCGGACGCGCGCGATGGGCTCGGTCCACGTCCGTCGGACGCGGCGCCGTGGCCACGACCTGGCGTCCGTCACCCTGTGCTGCGGCGTGGACGACGGCGGGCGTCACTCGCATCGCCTACGGCAGCGTCGGGCCCCGGCCGGTCCTCGGCGTCGACGAGAGCGGGGTGCTCGCCGACCCGGCCGCGCCGGACGCGGCCAAGGGCGCCGATCTTCGAGCGGCTCTTCGCCGGCGCGAGCCCGTCGCCGCGCTCCATGCGCGCGAGCCCCGAGTACCGCCTGGCGATGCTCCGTGTCCTCGGGCGCCGGGCGCTGCGCGTCGCGCTCGACCGGCTGGCGCAGCGGGATGAGCGAGTGATCGCGACGATGCTCCCGATCGAGCTGACCGTCAACGGGCAGCGGCGCGCCATCGAGGTCGCCGTCCACCACACGCTCCTCGACGTCCTGCGCGACGACCTGGGGCTGACCGGCACGAAGGAGTGCTGCCTCGTCGGCGAGTGCGGCGCGTGCACCGTCATCCTCGACGGGCGCACCGTCGACTCCTGCCTGGTGCTCGCGGTCGAGGCCGACGGCGCGCGAGATCACGACGGTCGAAGGCCTCGCGATCGACGGGCGCCTCGGCCCGCTCCAGCAGGCGTTCCTCGACAAGGGCGCGGTCCAGTGCGGCTTCTGCATCCCCGGCCAGCTCGTCGTCGGCGCACGCGCTGCTGGCGGACAACCCGCACCCGACCGTCGCCGAGATCCAGGAGGGCCTGGCCGGCAACCTCTGCCGCTGCGGCTGCTACCAGCAGATCACCGAGGCGGTCCTGGCGACCGCCGGGGAGGCCGGGCGATGAGCCGCGCCGCGGATCGGCACCTCGCCCAACCGCGTCGGCGGGATCGGCCGGGTGACCGGCGCGCAGCGAGTACGTGGCGGACATCCGCCTCCCGGGCGTCCTCGAGGCGCAGCCTCGTCACGCTCGACTGCGCGCGGGCCCGGATCATCTCGATCGACACGCACCGCGGCGCTCGCGGTCCCGGGCGTGCGCCTCGTGATGACCGCCGCCGACCTGCCCCAGCCCGTGCCGCGCTTCGGGCCGCAGTTCGAGGATCGCCCGGTCATCGCCGTCGGCGAGACGAAGTACCACGGCGAGCCGGTGGCGATCGTGGCCGCCGAGACGAAGGACGCGGCCGAGGAGGCCGCCGGCCTCGTCCGCGTCGAGTACGAGGAGCTGCCCGCCGTCTTCACGCTCGCGGCCGCGCTCGACCCGGAGGCCCCGCTCGTCCAGGAGCCCGGCGCTGCGCCCGAACGACCGCGCTCGCGCGTACGAACGTCCTCCGCGAGCACCGGATCGGCTGGGGCGACGTCGAGGCCGCGACGGCCGACGTCGTCGTCGAGCACACCTACACGTTCCCGATGGTGACCCACTTCGCCATCGAGCCGCACGCGTTCATGGCCGCGCCCGACGGCGACGGGATCGCCGTCTGGAGCACGATCCAGCACCCGAACTGGCTCCAGAAGGTCATCGCGAAGGTGCTCGGCCTGCCGCTCTCGAAGGTGCGGGTCTTCGCACCGGATCCGGGCGGCGGGTTCGGCGGCAAGCAGCACGCCAAGCTACGAGCCGCTCGTCGCCTTCGTGGCGCTGCGGACCGGTCGCCCGGTGCGCCTCGTCCTGACCCTCGAGGAGACGTTCCAGGCGGTGCGTCGCGCGGCGTGCGAGGTCCGCGTCCGGACCGGCGTCGACCGCGACGGCACGCTCGCGCTTCGAGGACATCGACGGCCGACTACCTCATCGGCGCCTACGCCGACATCGCGGACCGTGTCGTGGGCAAGGGCAGCTACCCGGCCGCCGGCCCGTACAGCGTGCCCGCCGTGCGCATCCTCGCCCGGAGCGTCCTCTCGCACACGGTGCCGTCCACCGCATTCCGCGGCTTCGGCAATCCGCAGGTCAACTGGGCCGTCGAATCCAACCTCGACGAGGCCGCGCGGGCGCTCGGGCATGGACCGCGCTGGAGCATCCGCCTGCGCAACCTGGCCCGCAGGGGCGACGCCTTCATCCCGTTCGACACGCCTGCCGACGGCGACTGGGAGCAGACCGTCCAGCGGGCCGCCGAGCTCATCGGCTGGGACGCGCCGCTCCCGCCCGGCCATGGACGCGGGCATCGCCGTCGGCATCAAGTCGGGCCCCACCACCGGCCTCTCGTACTCGACCGTCCGGCTCCTGGCCGACGGCAGCGTCGTGGTCCTCGCCGGCACCTCGGACATGGGCCAGGGCGCCCGCACGGTCTTCGCCCAGATCGCGGCGAGGAGCTCGGCGCACCGCTCGACTGGGTCACGGTCGTCATGGGTGACACGGCGATCGTCCCGTACGACCAGCAGACGTCGGCGAGCCGCTCGACCGTCCTGATGGGCAACTCCGTGCTGCAGGCCTGCCGCGTCGATCCAGGCCGAGGTGCGGACGATGGCCGCCCGCCTCCACGGCCTCGACGAGGCGCAGGTCGAGCGTGGACCGGGGCGTGGTCCGGCTGCCCGACCGCGAGCTGTCGATCCTCGACGTGCTCAAGCCCGGGCTCGGGCGCGCTCGGCGGCGAGCTGACCGGCAACGGCGAGATGCGCAAGGACGCCGAGCCCGACGCACCCGCTGTCGGGCGCGCCCGCGTTCTTCGAGTTCAACTGCACGGCCGTCGAGGCCGAGGTGGACGCGGAGACGGGCGACGTCACGATCGTCCGGCACGTCACGGTCTCCGACGTCGGCAAGGCCCTCAACCCGCTCCAGGTGCGGATGCAGGACGAGGGCGCCGCCATCCAGGGCCTGGGCCACACCCTCATGGAGCACTACATCTACGACGAGAAGGGCCGGATCCGCAACCTGGGCGCGATCGACTACCGGATCCCGACGAGCATGGACCTGCCGCTCGAGCTGGTCAGCGAGACCGTGGAGAACGAGGACGGCCCGGGCCCGTACGGCTCGAAGGGCATGAGCGAGGGCGCCCTCCTGTGCGTCGCGTCGGCCGTCGGCGGCGGCGGTCCGGGAGGCGACGGGCGTCGCGATCCGCGACCTGCCGCTCACCCCGGAGCGCGTCTGGCGCGCCCTGCAGGACCGGCCGACCTCATGAGCCGCCAGGAGGGCCACGCGATGACGCGACGTCCGAGATCGGCCCCATCGGGGCGCTGCCGCCCGCGCAGGTCGTGAAGGCGGCGGGCCTCGTCCGCGAGGGCCGGACCATCTCGCTGGCCGCGGCGCGCTACCCGGGCATGCCGCTCTTCCCCGGACATCCGCCGTTCCAGGTCCTCAACTACCGGACCCCGCGCGGGATCCGCGTCGACGGGCGCCAAGCCGTGGGGGCCGGTCAACGACGCCGGCCTCGGCTACATGGCCGAGTACGTGATGGCGACGTCGCACTCCGGCGCCCACATGGACGCGCTCGCCCACATGACCGTCGGCGACGACATGCACTGGTACGGCGGCGGCAGCGCGGACGAGCACCTGACCGATTTCGGGCCGACGCACCTCGACGCGTCGCGGATGCCGCCGTTCTTCACCCGGGGCGTGCTGCTGGACGTGCCCGCCCATCGCGGCGTCGACTGCCTGCCCGCGGGCTCGCCCGTCGACGCCGCCGAGATGGAGGCGATCTGCGCCGCGCAGGGCGTCGACCGTCGGGCCGTGGGACGTCGTCCTGATCCGGACCGGGCTACATGGGCCTCTGGCCGGACGTCGGAGCGGATGGCCGCCCACAAGACGGCCGGGCCCGACATCTCGGCGGCCCGCTGGCTCCTGGAGCGCGGCGTCGTCGCGACCGGGACCGACACCGAGACCTACGAGGTCCAGCCGGCGCCCGATCCCGGGCCGAGCGGCAACCCGCAGCCGGTCCACACCCTGCTGCTCATCGAGAACGGCATCTACATCATGGAGAGCCTGGACCTCGAGGAGCTGGCGCGCGAGCGCGTCTACGAGTTCCTGTTCGTCGCGCTGCCCCGTCAAGATCCGCGGCGCCACCGGGTCGATGGTCGATCCCGTCGCCGTCCTCTGAAGGAGTCAACCAGCGTGACCGCGACCATGGAGGCGCTCGTCGTCCTCGAGCCGAACAGGCTCGAGATCCAGGAAGTCCCGATCCCGACGCCCGGCCCGAACGAGGTGCTCGCCCGCGTGCGCGCCGTCTCGATCTGCGGCACCGACGCGCACCTGATCCGTGGCGACTACCCCGGCTTCTGGCCGCCCGCCTTCCCGTTCATCCCCGGCCACGAATGGGCCGGCGAGATCGCGGCCCTCGGGCCCGGGCGCCGAGCTGTTCGGCTGGCAGGTGGGCGACCGGGTCGCGGGCACCTCGCACGACGCGTGCGGCGTCTGCCAGAAGTGCGTCGAGGGCCACTACAACCTGTGCGAGAACTACGGCAGGGTCGGCCTCCACAAGCAGTACGGCCACAGCGTCCAGGGCGCCGACGCCACGTACGTCGTCCACGGCGTGAAGTGCATCTTCCCGCTGCCGGACGCGATCTCGTTCGACGAGGGAGCCGTCATCGATCCCGCCTCCATCGCCCTGCACGTCGCGAACCGGGGCAACATCGCCCCCGGCGACAACGTCGCGATCATGGGCGCCGGCGCGATCGGCCTCCTGAGCGGCGACGCGGCGCGGATCCGCGGCGCCGCCCGCGTCATCGTCGTCGAGCGCAACCCGGGCCGCCTGGCCAAGGCCGCCGCGATGGGATTCGAGACCATCGATCCGAGCGCCGGCGACCCGGTCGCGATCGTCCGCGAGATGACCGGCGGCCTGGGCGTCGACGTCGTCCTGGAGTGCGCCGGCGTGCCGGCGACCGTCCAGCTCGGCGCTCGGCATGCTCCGCCGCGGCGGTCGCTGCGCGGCGGTGGGGATCCCGACGCAGGGCGTGGAGATCGCGATGCAGCGGCTCGTCCTCGACGAGCTGGAGCTCGTCGGCTGCCGGGCGTCCGCCGGCGAGATGCGGCGGGTCATGCCGCTCGTCGAGCAGGGCCGGATGCGCGTGCGCGAGGTCATGACCCACCGGTTCGCGCTGGCCGACTACGCGCAGGCCCTGGCCACCTTCAACGACCCCGCGAGCGGGGCGATCAAGATCATCGTCGCGCCCTGAAGCGCGTACCCGCCATGCGGACGGGGCGGTCACGCCCCGTGCCCAGGAGAGCCATCCCGTGACCCGTGTCTACGACTGTGACCACCGCCACGACCTTCCGTTCGCCGAGGTCAAGCGGCTCGTGGGGGGCAAGGCCGCCAACCTGGCGGTCATGGCGGTGGACCTCGGCCTGCCGGTTCCCCCTGCCTTCACGATCACGACGACGGCCTGCAACGAGTACCTGGCGAACGGCTGGCCGGACGGCCTGGACGCCGAGCTCCGCGAGCACATGGCGCGGATCGAGGGGCTCGTCGGCCGCCGCTTCGGCGGCCCGGGCGACCCGCTGCTCGTGAGCGTCCGGTCCGGCGCGCCCGTCTCCATGCCGGGCATGATGGACACGATCCTGAATCTCGGGCTGACGTCGGAGACCACCGCGGGCCTCGCGGCAGCGTCCGGAAGCGAGGCGTTCGCGGCCGAACTGCCGTGCGCGCTTCGTCGCGATGTTCCGCGACATCGTCGACACCGAGACGGTCCCGGAGGACCCGTGGGAGCAGCTGCGAGCGGCGATCGAGGCCGTCTTCCGCTCCTGGAACAGCGACCGGGCGCGGACGTACCGGGCGCGCGAAGGGATCGCCGACGACCTCGGGACGGCCGTGACCGTGCAGGCGATGGTGTTCGGCAACCGCAGCGCTGGACTCCGGCACGGGCGTCCTGTTCACGCGGAACCCGGCGACCGGCGAGCCGGTCGTCTACGGCGACGTGATGTTCAACGCCCAGGGCGAGGACGTCGTGGCGGGCACGCACCGCACCGAGCCGATCGCGGTCCTCGACGAGCGGATGCCCGCGGTGGGCCGGGAGCTCCGCGACTACGCGGCGCGCCTGGAGCGCCACCACGCGGACCTGCTGCGACATCGAGTTCACGATCGAGCACGGCAGGCTCTGGATGCTCCAGTGCCGCGTCGGGAAGCGAAGCCCCCAGGCCGCCCTGCGGATCGCCGTCGACATGGCGCGAGGACGAGACGTTCCCGCTGACGCGCGCCGAGGCGGTGCGCCGCGTCGCCGCGATCCTCGCGAACCCCCCCACGATCACGACAGACCGCGACCGCACGGTGCCGGTCCTGGCGACGGGGCTGCCGGCCTCGCCCGGCATCGCCTCCGGCGAGATCGCGATCACGCCCGACGCGGCCGTCGCGGTCGCCGAGGCGGGCCGTCCCGTGATCCTCGTGCGAGCGGAGACGTCGCCGGACGACGTCCACGGCATGGCCCGCGCCGAGGGCATCCTGACGTCCTGCGGCGGCCTCGCCAGCCATGCCGCCGTCGTCGCCCGCGGCTGGGGAATCCCCGCGGTGGTGGGCGCGGCCGCGCTCCGCATCGACGGGGACATCGTGACGATCGGCGAACGGTCGTTCCGCGCCGGCGACACGATCGCCATCGACGGCGGCACCGGCGAGATCTTCGCCGGCCCGATCGGCGGCGCTAGGATCCCGGTGCCCGAGGCCGCGAGGCTGCGCGCGTGGGCCGTCGAGCTCGGGATCCCGATCCCGGAGGCCGCAGGCGCGACACCTGCCGCTCCCGTGGCCGCGGCGGCCCCGCCGAGCGAGCTGCGGGCGCCGGCGACGCGTGACGACGTCCTCCGGACGCTGGTCGTGAAGGGCTACGGGACCGCCGAGGCCGTCGCAGCGGCCCTCCTCTCGACGCCCCCGCAGATCGCGTCGATGCTGGACGATCTCGTCGCGAACGGCCTGGCGCAGAAGGCAGCCGGATCGCTCCGCCTGACCGCGGAAGGAAAGGCCGCCGGCCGCGCGGGAATCGCTGCCGACGCCGAGCGCTGGGGCGCTGCCAACGCGACCGCGACCCTGGACGCGTTCCTCGCGCTCGACGCGCGGATGAAGGCGACCGTGACGGCCTGGCAGATCCGCGACGTCGACGGCAGCCAGGCGGTCAACGATCACGCGGACGCGGCGTACGACGCTGGTGTGATCCACGACCTCGGCACGCTCAACGCGGATGCGGCGGCGTGGCTCCGGCCGCTCGTCGCGGGGCTACCCCGTCTCGGTGTCTATCTCGCGCGCCTCGAGCAGGCGGCGGCCCAGGCCGCTGCCGGCGACGGCCGGTTCGTGGCCTCGCCACGCGTCGACAGCTACCACGGCGTCTGGTTCGAGCTGCACGAGGACCTGATCCTTCTCGCCGGCCGCAGCCGGGCGGACGAGGTTGCCGCCGGGCGCGCCTGACGGCAGGGCCCGGCGCGGGGGTCGCAACGGTTCACGCGTCGGCGCGGGGTCGCGCGGGGACAACGCGGAGTCAGCGGGTCCGGCCAGGCCGAGCCGGGCGCCTGACGCCCCTGCAGCGCAGCGACCGTGCGCCCGGGATCAGGGTGCAGGCGCCGGCGCCGGACGGGTGAACGTGTCGTAGAGCGACGCGGCGTTGAGCGTCTGGATGTGGTCCATCATGTAGCCCTGCCCGATGTCGACCGGGCCGAAGCGATCCCGGAAGTCGACCCGGGCGATCGTCTCCTGGCGGGTCCAGCCCTGCGCGACGGCCGCGGCGACCGCGGACTTCCACTCCAGCAGCACGGACCGCTGCGTGTCGAGGTAGGCCTTCGTCACGACCGGGCCGTGGCCGGGGATGACGTGGTCGACGTCGAGGGCCCGGATCCGCTCGAGCGCGGCGAGCCACTGGTCCACGTTCGAGGTCATCAGCCAGGTCTGGCACCCGGAGAAGACCGTGTCGCCGGTGAAGACGACCCGCTCCTCGGGCACGTGGACCGCGACCTGGCCCGGCGTGTGGCCGGGCGTGTGGAGCAGCCGGAAGGTGTGTGCGCCGACCCGGAGCGTCAGGTCGCCCGTGAAGACGATCGAGCCCTTGTTCGGATCCGCGTAGTACGTGTCCCGGTCGGGCACGATCGCGGCGGCATCGGGGTCGTCGGTGGGGATCGCCTCCAGCGCGTAGGCGTACGGGTCGAGGTCGGGCGTCACGACCATGAAGTTGTCGAAGACGCCCTGGTGCTCAACGACGGCCCCGGCGCCCTTGAACCAGTAGTTGCCGAAGATGTGGTCGACGTGATGCTCGGTGTTGATGACGTAGCGGATCGGGCCGTGCTCCTCGGCCAGCTTCCGCATCGCCACCGCCCGCGTCGGGAGCTGCGGCGTATCGATGACCACGACGCCATCCGACGTCGTCACGAAGCTCGGGTTGCAGCCCCGCAGCTTCGTGTTCGTGTGGACGTTGGGCGTGACCTTCTCCATCGGAGGTGGGCTCCCTGTGGACTACTGGGTGGCGGTCAGGCCGCCGTCGATCCCGAGGATCTGGCCTGTGATGAAGCGCGATGCGTCGGACGCGAAGAAGACGACTGCGCCCGCGAGGTCGTCGGTGCCGCCGACGCGGCCGATCGGGATGCGGGCGACGATGCCCGCCTTGAAGGCAGGGTCGTCGAGGAGCATCGCCACCTGTGGCGTGTCGACGAACGTCGGGGAGATCGCGTTCACGTTGATGCCGTGCTTCGCCCACTCGGTGGCCCACTGGCGCGTGAGCGAGCTGATGGCGCCCTTCGCGGCCACGTACGCCGAGTAGCCCGCGTTGATTCCCAGGGCGGCGCGCACCGACGAGATGTTGATCACCCGGCCGCCATGTCCGGCCGCGATCATCGCGCGAACCGCGGACTGGGTCGCGAGGAGCGTGCTCCGGACGTTGAGCTCGTAGATCCAGTCCCACGCGTCCCTTGGGTACTCCTCTGCGTTGAAGAGGACCTTGCCGGCCCCGCCGCCGACTGCGTTGAGGATGATGTCGAGGCGCTTGAAGCGATCGACCGTCGCGGCCACGATCCGGTCGCACTCGGCCGCGTCCGTCACGTCCGCGGCGAGGGCGAGCGCCTCGCCACCGGCCGCGCGGATGCGCTCGGCCGCCGCGTCGGCGCGATCCTGCGTCTGGTCGACCACGGCGACCTTCGCGCCGGCGCCCGCGAGCGCAACTGCCATCGCGGACCCGATCGCGCCGCCACCGCCGGGCACCAGGGCGACGCGCCCCTCAAGGCCGAAGAGGTCCAGCTGGCTCATGAGGCATCCTTTCGCAGCGAACGTCCGGTCGCGGGACTCGGCCCGCTGTCGCGGCGAGATCGCGCTCCGTCTGCCGCCATCCCGGAGGCGCGGCACGACGGGCTCGCGAGCCGCGTCACTCGACGTCGGGGGAGCGCGTGCTCCATATCATCGATTATCGAGCATACTGCACGACCGGAGGGAGGTCAACGCTGAACAGGATCGACCGAACCGGACCGCGCGCCGGGAGACCGCTTTTCACGGCCGGACTTCTCGCGGTCGGCAGCGAGATCACGACCGGCGAGACGCGCGACACGAACGGCGGCGAGCTGGCCCGGGCGCTTGCCGGGCTGGGCGTCGATGTTCGCCGCATCGCCGCCCTGCCCGACGACCTCGAGGCGGTGACGGCCGCCTTCCGCGAGGCCTTCTCGACAGTCGACCTGGTCGTGACGACCGGCGGCCTGGGCCCGACGCCCGACGACCTCACCCGCGAGGCCGTTGCCGCCGCGGTCGGCGAGGTGCCCGCCATCGATCCCGTGCTGGAGCGGTGGCTTCGCCGCCTCTTCGCGAAGCGCGGCGTGCGGCTCGCGGAGGTCAACCTCAAGCAGGCCTGGCGGATTCCGTCTGCCGCGGCCATCCCCAACCCGAACGGGACGGCGCCCGGCTGGTGGGTGGACCGGCCGGACGGGCGGGTCGCGGTCCTCCTGCCCGGGCCGCCGCGCGAGATGCGCGCGATGTGGACCGAGTGGGTCCTGCCGCGCCTCCGTGCCCGGGGCATGGGCGACGGGCGCGTCGTCCGCACGCTCCGCACGTACGGGATCGGCGAGTCGCAGGTCGCCGAGATGCTCGGCGACGACATGCTCCGGCGGGCCAACCCGGTCGTCGCGACCTACGCCCGGGCAGACTGGCTGGACGTGCGCGTCAGCGCCGTGGACGACGCGGCTGCGGCCGGCGCTTCCGGCGACGTCCCCGCTGCCGACCTCGGTGCCGCTGAGGCCGTCGCGGGCGCAGAACCCGGAGGGCTCGACGGCGTGGCGCCGGCCCGGGCAGCCCCTGGCGCCGCGGGCGCCGAGCTGGGAGCCGCCCGCCGGGCCCCGGCCCGGAGCGCCGAGGCGATCGTCGAGGAGACCGTCGCGACGCTCCGGGAGATCCTCGCCGACCACGTCTGGGCCGAAGGCGAGACGACCTGGGGCGACCTCGTCGCCGCGGCGGCGGACGAGGCCGGGGCGCGCCTCGCGCTGGTCGAGGCCGGCACGACCGGCACGCTCGGCGCCCTTCTGGCCGAGGTCCCCGCGCTCGAGCGTGCCACGTCCGCCGGCCTCGGCGTCGCCCCCGACCCGGCCGAGTGGCCGGCCGAGGCGATCGCGGCCGAGGCGGCGCGGACCGCCGGGGTCGAAGTGGGCATCGCCCTCGCGGCCCAGACGCAGGCCGGGGAGGGAACGCGCCTGCGCGTCGCGGTGGTCGCCCCCGACGCAGCGGTCTCGCGCGTCCTCGACCTCCACCTCTTCCAGCACAGCGCGCACGGGCGGTTCCGCGCGGCCGTGGCCGCGGCCGCGTTCACGATCGAGGTGCTTCGGACGCTCGAGCCGGCGCCCCCGCACGGCTGACGGCGCTCGGCCGGTCGCGCGGGTCCCGGCGCCGGCTCGTCGGCGCGGCGGATAGACTCGCCGGGTGGTGACCGAGCCGGACGAGCCGCACACCGCGTCGGGGCGGGCCGCCGATGTCAGCCCTCTGGCCCCGGGCGCCGGCATCGGCATCCTCGGCGGCGGCCAGCTGGGACGCATGCTCGGGTTCGCGGCCCGCGCGATGGGCTACCGGATCGTGATCCTCGACCCCGATCCGGCGTGCCCCGCGGCCGCGGTCGCCGACCGGGTCGTGGTCGGCGGGTACGACGATGTCGCCGCCGCCCTGGAGCTCCCGGGGCTCGTTGACGTGGTCACCTATGAGCTTGAGCACGTCGACGCTCGCGTCGTGGCCGCGCTCGGGGTGCGCGTCCCGGTCCGGCCGGGGCTGCTCGCACTCCGGGTCGCCCAGGATCGTCTCGCCGAGCGCCGGTTCCTCTCCGGGCTCGGGCTCGCCACCGCGCCGTGGCGCGAGGCCTCCGACGGCGGGAGCCTGCTCGCCGCGGCCAGCGCCGTCGGGTTCCCGCTCCGCGTCAAGGCGCCGTTCGGCGGCTACGACGGCCGCAGCCAGGTCCGGGTCCACGACGCGGCAGGTCTGTCAGGGGCACTCGAGCGGCTGGGCGGCCCGGCCGGGATGCCCCTCCTCGTCGAGGCCGAGATCGACTACGTGATGGAGCTGTCGGTCATCGTGGCTCGTGGCCGCGGCGGCGAGATGGCCGCCTACCCCGTGGGCCGGAATCGACACGAGGCCGGGATCCTGGTCGAGTCCGTCGTGCCGGCGGACGTCCCCGCCGAGGTAGCCGACGCAGCCGCCTCGCTCGGCGCCCGGGTCGCGGACGCCCTCGAAGCCGTCGGCGTGGTGAGCGTGGAGCTCTTCCTCCTCCGTGACGGGTCGCTTGCCGTCAACGAGATCGCCCCGCGCGTCCACAACAGCGGCCACTGGACGATCGAGGGCGCGCGCACGAGCCAGTTCGAGCAGCACGTCCGGGCGATCTGCGGGCTCCCGCTGGGCGACCCGGCGGCGCTCGGGCCCACGGCGATGGTCAATCTTCTCGGCTCCGGAGAGCCGCGCGATGCGCACCTCGAGGGCGTCGCCGGGGCGCTCGCCGACCCGCTGGCGCACCTCCACGTGTACGCCAAGCGCACGGTCTTCGAGCGCCGGAAGATGGGCCACCTCACCGTGGCCGGGGCCGCGACGCCCGGGGAGGCGCTGGCCCGTGCCCGCGCCGCCGCGGCCCAGCTTCGCTGGACGTGACCGGGACCACCGCGCTGGCGGCGTGCCCGGGCTGTGGGGCGCTGGTGCCCGACGGCCCCGGGCCGACGCACGCGTACATCGGCGCGAGCCCGGGCTGCTGGGCGGCATGGGGTGCGTTCCAGGCGCGTTCGTTCGCAAGCCCGGCCATCGCCGCGGTCCAGCCGCTGGCCGTGGACGTCTATGCCGTCCAGCACCCCGGCCTCGCCGAGCGGCGCGCCATCCAGTCGGTCTGGGTGCACCTCGTGAGCCTCTGCCTGATCGTGGAGGGCGGGCGCTCGCCGGCCGACGGGATCCGCGCGAAGCAGCAGCTCCTGGCTGGCGAGCGATCCTTCGCGAGACTGGAGCCGCCCGTTGGCCCGTATTCGATGACGGTGCTCGACGTCGCGTCGGTCGAGCCGGGTGCGGTTCCGCGGGAGGTGCGCCGCTGGGCGGACTCCACCTGGGCGGCGTGGCGCGCCCACCACGTCGCCGTCCGGAAACGTGCGATGGCGCTCATCGTGACCTGAGGCGCGAGGGCACACCTCCCGCGAGACCAACGCGACCGACGGTCAGAGCTTCGGCTGCAGCGTCTTGATCAGGGTGACTGCCGCGTCGGCCGACTGCAGGTTGGACACGGATATCTGGACGTTGCCGAAGAGCGCCTCCACTCCGAGGATCCCGGAGAACGCCTTGTCGCCGAGTCCGCTGATCAGCTTGGCGCTCGAGTCTGCCTGCAGGCCGCTGTCGAAGCCGGCGGCCGCATCGAGCGCCAACACGCTCACGTCCACGCCTGACGTGCCGTTCGTGCTCGTGTAGGAGCACGAGTAGAGCTTGTAGTCGGCCGTGTCGTCCTCCTTGGCCGCGGTGAGCGGCTCGCCGGTGACGGAGGCCACCGTGGCCACGGGGAGCAGGTCACACACGCTGACGGGGTGACCGATTCCGTCGTTCACCGAGCCGGCACCGCCGGCGCCCGCCTGCGATGTGGCTCCTGCCGCCTGGCCGTCGGTCGAAGCGCTCGCCGCGGCGGAGGCCGCCGGAGCGCGCCGGGGCCGTGGCTGCCGAGCCGCTGCCGGGGCCGTGGCCGCGGCGCTGCCCCCGCACCCGGCGATCGCGAACGCGACGGCGACGAGGGCGACCGATGCGGAAATCTTGAACAGGATTCATGGCATTCTCCCTGCTGGTTCGAGACGGTCGGACGGCCCCTGAACCTGGATGCGACCGGATCGACATCGGCGTTGCTCTCCCTGGGTCGATTGAGCTCGGACCCACGGATCGTCGCGAGTGCCGATCGCAGACCGATCGCAATCCGCGGGCGTTCGATCGCACGCCCGATCGCGGCGGTTTGCGGCCGCGGCCGTCCAGCGCCGTGAAAGGGGAGGTCAGCCCCTCGCCCGGCGACGCCGGGGAGCCGCCGTCGCCGGGCGCGCCGCGTCGCGAGCGTGGCCCAGGGCCAGCGCCTGCGCGGCGGCAGGGTCGAGCCCGGGGGGCACATCGCCCTCGAGCGGCGAGCGGGGTCCGTCGACAGTCGCGCCTCGCGCCAGCGTCCACTCGAGGTCGTCGACCTCGGTCGGGGCAACCGGCTGCCGGATGTCGGCCCGGATCCGGCCCGCGGAGGCGAGCAGCGACCCGGAGCCCGTCCGGCTCGTGGCGACAAGCAGCCGGGCCACTGCCTCGAGGCACTCCACCAGGACCCAGCGGTCGGCGATCGGATCGACCAGCTCGAGCGCGCGCGCGAGATGGCTCGCGGCGACGGCGTGGTCGCCGGCGTCGAGGTCGAGGCGGGCGAGATTGACATGCCCGAGCGCGACGGTCGTGCGGGTGCTGGACTGCTCGCCGGCGTCGATCGCGATCTGGGCGTAGCGGCGTGCGGCTCGCGGATGGGCGAGCCCACGGGACACCGCGGCCAGGCGATACGCCACGGTCCCCT
Source organism: uncultured Chloroflexia bacterium (assembly GCA_963809215.1). Taxonomy (GTDB): domain Bacteria; phylum Chloroflexota; class Limnocylindria; order Limnocylindrales; family CSP1-4; genus CTSoil-043. Next base: position 2,613,187 of record CAWEIJ010000002.1, on the reverse strand, counting down.
CGGTTGGCCGGTGGCCCAGCTCGCGGAAGATGAGCAGCGCCTCGTTGCCCGTCTGCATCGCGGCCTCGAGATCGCCGCCCTTCCAGTGAGCCAGATTCAGCGCGGCGAGGACATGCCCGTTCGCGAGCGGGTCACCGGTTTCCACCGCGATCGCCAGGGCGCGCTCCAGTGCCGGGCGGGCCGCGTCCACGACGCCTTCGTCCGCGAGCAACGAGCCCAGGTGGAGCAGGGTCGTGCCCGTCTCCCGCTCCACCCCGGCCTGTTCGAGCCGGGCGAGGGAGGCTTCCATGAAGCCGCGGGCGGCCGCCAGGTCGTCGGTCGCGGCCGCGATCGCGCCCCGACGGCGGAGGGCGCGACCCTCGCCGAGCGGGTCACCGATGGTCGCGAACAGCGCCTGGGCCTCCTCGAGGACCTCGGCGCCCAGGGCGAAGTCCGTGACCCAGTAGGCGAGATGCCCCCGGCTGAGCAGCGCCGCGGCGCGCAGCGCAGGTCCCGGCGCGGGCGACGGCCCGGCTGCCTGGACCAACCGGCCCAGCCAGTCGAGCCCCTCTGCCGGGTGGCGGCCGATCCAGTAGTCGGTCAGGCCGACGGCGATCTCCAGCCCGCGCGTGACTGCCGCCGGGTCGATCGGCGCCGCGCAGAGTCTGCCCAGGACGGCCCGGATGTGGGGCATCTCCCGGTCCAGCAGGCGCAGCGTGTCGCTCCGGTCGGCCGTGGCGAGCTGGCCCGCGAGCTGGGTCGCCCGGGCCAGGATGGCGTCCGCGTAGCGTGCCCAGGACGCCGCGAGCTCCGCCTGGTCGGCGCCCTCGAGCGTGTGCGCAGCCACGGTGTGGAGCAGCTCGTAGCGGGTCGGCCCCGGTGCGCTGCGGACCTGGACCAGGCTGGCGTCGACAAGCCGGGCCACGACCTCGAACGCGTCGACCGGCCGTGCCGTGAAGCCCGCGACCGCCTCGATCAGGGCAGTGTCTGCGTCGGTGACCATGACCGCGAGCCCCAGCAGCGCCTGCCGCTCCGGCCCGCCGAGCCGTTCGACGCTGGTGTCGAGCGCCGCCCACAGGCCGGCGCGACCGCCCGCGGGCCTGCCCGCCCAGCGGCCCAGGTCGGACTCGACCAGCCGGACCACCTCGTCGATCCGCAGCATCTGGAGGTGGCGCGCCACGAGCTCGATGCCGAGCGGCAGGCGGTCGACCAGCGCGCAGAGCCGGTCGGCAGCCGCCATCTCGGCAGGTCCAAGGCGGAAGCGTGGATCCAGCAGCCGGGCGCGATCGACGAGCAGGTCGATGGCGTCACCTGCGGCGAGCGGGCCCAGCGGGATGAGCGCTTCGTCGAGGATCCCGAGCCGCTCGCGGCTCGTCGCCAGCACGCGGATGCGGGGACAGGCGGCGAGCAGCTGGCTCACTTCCCGGGCGATCTCGACGGGACGGCCCTCGCACCCGTCCAGGACGAGCAGGCCGCTGACCGTCCCCAGGGCTGTCCGGACGCCTTCGGACGCGTCGGTCGCCCGGGACGACGGAGCAACGACATCGAGGATGGCGGCGGCCGCGGATTGCGCGGCGGGGATCTGCTCGAGAGCGACATACCAGGCTGGCGGATCTGCCGCCCGGGCCAGCTCGAGGGCAAGCCGGGTCTTGCCCGCCCCAGGCGGGCCGAGCACGGTTACAAGTCGGGCTCTGTCCCAGACCTCGGCCAGGTCGCGCTGTTCGACGGCCCGGCCGATCAGCCGCGTGGAGGTGCCGGGGATCCGGGACGGCTCGACCGTCGATCCCCGCTCGGAGGTTCCGCTCGCTGCGCCGGTCGTCGGCGTGCTCGCGCGATCCTGGGCCGGCGGCTCCAGGGCCGGGTCCTGGGCGAGCACCGCCTGCTGCATCCGCCGCAGCGCGGTGCCCGGATCGAGGCCGAGGTCGTCGAGCAGTCGCCGCCGGCACTCGGCGTACGCGTCGAGCGCCTCCGCCTGCCGGCCGGCTCGATACAGCGCCAGCATCAGCAGCTCCCAGCGCCGCTCGCGGTAGGGCTGTGCCGCGGCAAGCTGGCGCGCCGCGGCGATCAGCTCGTCCGGCCGCCCATGATCGAGCTCGAGGGCGAGCAGATCCTCGCGGAGGCGCTCGACCAGCTCCTCGAGGCGGGCCGCCACGATCGTCGCCTCCGGCAGGTCGTCGAGGTCGGCCAGTGGCCGGCCGCGCCACATGGCCAGCGCCTCGTGGAGGGCCCCGATCGCACGCGTGGGATCGCCGTCCAGCAGCGCGCGCCGGCTCTCGGCAGCCAGCCGCTCCACGTCCTGGCCGTCCGTCGGGGTCTCGAGGACGTACCCATCGTCGCCGGTCGTGATCGCCAGGCCCAGCCGGCGCAGGCGGAAGACGTGGGTTGCGATCGTGTGCCGGGCCGCCACTGGCGGGTCCTCGCCCCAGGCGGCCGACTCGAGGTCATCCGTCGCGACCGGCTTTCCGGCCTCCATCGCCAGCCTGGCCAGGACGCGCCGCTGCAGCCGACCACCGGCGGGGATCTCGGCCCCGCCGTCGCAAATGGTGAGCGGGCCCAGGAAGCACACCTGCATGCGCGGACTGTAGCCCAGCACGCGCGCCGCCCTGCGATCGAGACCCGGCATTCTGCGATCGGTCTGCGATCGGAGGGACGCATCGTCGAGGCAGGCCCGTCGTGCGGGCGTCTCGACCAGATGGAGGCACCACGAGAACTCATGCACCGCTTGATCTCGAGCACATCCCTCGGCGTCGTCGTCATCGTCCTCGCAATCGCCGGATGCGGCGGCGGCGCCGGCAGCTCGGCATCCGGTGCCGCCAGCTCGACAGCCGGCACCGGCAGCGCCACGCTCCAGCCCCCTGCGCCGGCCGCCTCCGACACTGGCGGCTCGTCGTCCGACGGCCAGGCGGCGAGCGCGGCTCCGCAGGCCTCGCCCGGCGCTGCCGGGGGCACGTCGGTGACCTGCAACCAGCTCACCAAGGCCGACGTGCAGCCGCTGCTCGTCGACCCGATCACCACGGTGAAGGTGACCGCGGCAGGAATTGACGGGGAGGGCCAGCAGTGCGTCTTCGGCACCGCGTCCGACGGCGCGGTCGACGTCCTCGTCCTGCGCGGTGACGAGGCGACCTCGGGCTACGCGCAGGAGATCCAGGGCATGACCAAGCCGGTCAGCGTTCCGGGGATCGGGGACAAGGCGGCCCGCGACACCGGGGACGACCAGCCCGACACGATCAAGGGCGATGTCTTCTGCTCCGTGAGCCTCGGTACCGACGAGGGCGTGCCCGGCGTGGCCGCGCTGGAGCAGGCAGCCGGCGGCACCTCGAACATCGGCGAGCAGGCCAATGCAATCGTCGCTGCGGCGCTCGGCACCCTCTGCAACCGGATCTACGCCAGCGGGAACACGACGCCCGACCTGAGCGGTCTCGGCTCCGCGTCTGCCTCGCCCACGTCGCCGTAGCCGGTCCGACACCGTAGCCGGTCCAGGGCCGTGGCCGACGCCCGGGAACCCGGGCGCCGCGCCAGGCGCGAGTCTCGGTCCCGGTACGTTCGCGCTCCCCGGTGATGAAGGCCCGGGCCCCGGTGATGCGACGGCCCTCTGGGTCTGGAATTCGGCTGTGGCCACTCTTCCGGCGGCAATGCGGGTAGCGGGCATATCCGTCACGGTCGACGGGCGGCGAGCCTGTCCGCGACGGTCGACATGCCCGCAACGCGCATCGCGGGAACCAACCCCTCTGGCGCCGTATGCGCGGGCGTCTGGGCGCTGGCATCAGCCCTCCCGGCGCGCCGGCAGTTCCGTACGCTCCCGGCGCGCCCGCGCAGCCCGGCGATGGGGCAGAATCCGCGACACGCTCGACGGAGCGCCGCCGTGTGATGCGGTGTGGCACATGGCCCCAGGATCCGCTGAGGAGACCCGTCCCGATGCCAGGCAAGTCGCACCGCGTCACCGTCATCCCCGGCGATGGGGTCGGCCCGGAGGTCGTCCGGTCCGCGCAGCGGATCATCGCCGCGGCCGGCGTCGGCGTCGCCTGGGAGACGGCCGAGGCGGGCGCCGAGGTCTTCAAGCGCGGTGACACCTCCGGCGTGCCGCCCGAGACCCGTGACTCGATCTCGCGAACCAGGGTCGTCCTCAAGGGCCCGCTCGAGACGCCGGTCGGCTTCGGCGAGAAGAGCGCGAACGTCACGCTGCGGAAGCTCTTCGAGACCTACGCGAACGTCCGGCCCGCCCACGAGCTGCCCGGGGTCCCCACCCGGTACGCGGGCGAGGGCGTGGACATGATCATCGTCCGCGAGAACCTCGAGGACCTCTACGCCGGGATCGAGCACATGCAGACGCCCGACGTCGCCCAGTGCCTCAAGGTGATCAGCCGCAAGGGCAGCGAGAAGATCATTCGCTACGCCTTCGAGCTGGCGCGTCGCGAGGGGCGCCGCAAGGTCACCTGCGCCACCAAGGCGAACATCATGAAGCTCACCGAGGGCCTCTTCAAACGCGTCTTCGAGGAGCTGTCCGCGGAGTACCCGGAGATCGTGGCCGAGCACCTCATCATCGACAACGTGGCGCACCAGATGGCGAAGAACCCGGCCCAGTTCGACGTCGTCGTGACCACCAACCTCAACGGGGACATCATCAGCGACCTGGCGTCGGGCCTCGTCGGCGGGCTTGGCTTCGCCCCGTCCGGCAACTACGGCGACTCCGTCGCGATCTTCGAAGCGGTCCACGGCTCCGCGCCGAAGTACGCGGGCCGGGACGTCATCAACCCCACCGCGCTCATCCTCAGCTCGGTCATGATGCTGCGCCACCTCGGGGAGACGGATGCCGCCGAGCGGATCGAGGACGCGGTCCTCGTGACCCTCGAGGAGGGCCATGCGGTCACCCAGGACCTCGCCCGGCAGACCGGCGGCGACGCGGAGCAGGCCGCCTCCACGACGGGATTCACCGACGCGATCATCGCGAACCTCGACCGCCAGCCGACGACCGTGCCGCCGCGCCGCGGGTCGGAGCGTCCGTCCGGCGAGGCCAGGCCGCACCCCCACTGGACGTACGGCGAGGCGGTGAGCGCGGCCGTCCCGCGGAAGACCGTCGGGGTCGACCTGTTCCTCGAATCGTGGGAGCCGGCCGAGGCCGCCGGGCCCGTCCTCGAGGCGCTCGCGGGCGACGCGCTCATGCTCCAGATGATCTCGAGCCGAGGCACCATGGTCTACCCGGCGACCGGTCTCGCGCCCGACAACGTGGGCCTCCTCCGGGCCCGGTTCGTGGCACGCGAGGCCGGTGCCGCGGCCAGCGACGCGGACATCCTCGCGCTCCAGGGTCGCGTCGCCGAGCGCTACGCGTGGACCCACGTCGAGAAGCTCCACGTGTTCGGCGGCGAGCCGGGCTTCACGAAGGCACAGGGCCAGTAGGCGATGCCTGCCGTGTCGGACGAGCCGGGCTTACGAAGGCGCAGGGCCAGTAGGCGATGCCTGCCGTGACGGATGCAGTCGGGCCAAGGCCGTCGTCGGGATCGTCGGCGGGAGCCGGAGCGACTTCCCGGTCCTCGAGAAGGCGGCGGCGCTCCTCGATCAGCTCGGCATCCCGTCCGAGCTGCGTGTCGTCTCCGCTCACCGCACGCCCGACCTCCTCTTCCGCTACGCGGAGACGGCGGCGGACCGCGGGATCCGTGTCATCGTCGCCGGCGCGGGCGGCGCGGCGCACCTGCCGGGGATGCTGGCCGCCAAGACGCAGCTCCCGGTGATCGGCGTGCCGATCCCGACCGAGCACCTGGGCGGGCTCGACTCGCTTCTCTCGATCGTCCAGATGCCGCGCGGGATCCCGGTCGCGACGGTCGGGATCGGCAACGCCGAGAACGCTGCGCTGCTCGCGGCCGCGATCCTCGCGCTCGCCGACGAGCCGCTTGCGGCGCGGCTCGCGGCGTACCGGGCCGCCCAGACCGCTGCCGTCCTCGACGACGCGAGCAACGTGGGGCTGCCCGGGTGAGGGCCCGGTCGAGCGGCGGGCGCGCCAGGCCGGCGGTCCCAGCGCCCGTGCCGCCCGGGCGCGCCGGGCGCTGAGCGCGATGGACGATCCCCGCTTCGAGGCCGGAATGCCGGTCCTGGACCGCCAGGCGGCACCGCTCTCCGGACCCACGCCCCTTCCCGGGCCGGCGCCGGTCGCGGGGCCGTCCTCGGTCGCCGGGCTGTCCTCGGTCGCCGTGATCTCGCCGCGGAGCGTGCCCGAGGCGCGGCCGACGCCGCTCCAGAAGCACTACGTGCTGCTGTCGGCCCCCGCGCTCGTCCTGGGGACCGTGGCGATCACGGCGCTCGAGATGGGCGCCGCACCCGGCAGCCCGCTCATCAAGGTTTGCGTCCTGGTCGCGGCACCACTCCTCGCCGTCGCCAACGCGGATGCGATCGTCCGGATCTGGCGCTCGGCCTGGGCCTGGATGCCCGTCGATGTCGCGAAGGGCCGGTTCCGCCTGGCCTGGGTCGCCGTCGGCGTGACCCTGTACGCGCTCCTCCTCGCGGCGGCCTGGCTCGTGGTGGTCGCATGAGCCACGGGACGCGCCGACCGCCGACCCCCGTCGGCCTCTCCGACCTTCGCTCGATCGACGAGGCGGCGCTCCCGCCGCCGACGGAGGACGCGGGCGCGGGCCGCGGCGTGCCGGCCTGGCTCGCGGCCACGCTCAACCATTGCTCGCGCTGCGGCGCAGCGCTGCGTCTCGGCATGGTTCCCGGCGAGGATCGCGAGCGCCTCGCATGCGACGCGTGCGGGTTCGTCGCCTACGTGAACCCGCGCCTGGTGGTCACCTGCCTTCCGGTCACGGACGCGGGCGAGGTCATCCTGCTGCGCCGCGGGATCGAGCCTGGTCGCGGCCTCTGGGCCCAGCCAGGCGGCTTCATGGAGATCGACGAGACGGTCGAGGCCGGCGCGATCCGCGAGACGCTCGAGGAGACCGGCCTGATCGTCGAGCCGCGCCACATCGTCGGCCTCTACACGCGCCCCGAGGCGGCCATCGTCGTCATCGCCTTCGAAGCACGCATCGTGGGAGGGGCCGCCATCGTGACGCCAGAGGCGCTCGAGGTCCGGCCGTTCGCGCCGAATGCCATCCCGTGGGCGGAGATCGCGTTCCGGACGAGCGAGTGGGCGCTCCGCGACTGGGTCCGCCGTGTCCGCCCCGACCTGGAGCCCCCCGGGCGATGACCGGCCCGGCCGGCGGCGCCCCTGGACCCGACCCGGGATCCACCGGCACGCTCGACGCCGAGGGTGTCGTGTTCCTGGGTCCCGGCGCGATGGAGATCGCGCGGTACCGCGTCGACGCCCCGGGTCCGGGCGAGGTCCGCGTCCGGATGGCCGCCTCGGGCATCTGTCACTCCGACCTGCACGTCCTCGACGGCCACTGGACGCGCCCGGCCCCGACCGTGATGGGCCACGAGGGAGCCGGCTGGGTCGAGTCCGTGGGGCCGTCCCCCGTCGCGAATGGCCCGCGCGTCGGGGACCTCGTGGTCCTGGCCTGGACCGCACCCTGTGGCCGATGCGCCTCCTGCCTTCGCGGGGAGGGCTGGCTCTGCCTCACGCCCGCCGGGTCCGGCCACCGGCTGCGGCCCGGCGACGTCCGCATCCGCCGCCCGGACGGCGCCGCGCTTGGCGCGTACTCCGGGATCGGCACGCTCGGCTCCGTCCAGGTGGTCGCCGCGGACGCGGCCATCACGGTAGATCCGCGGACGGACCCGGCCGTCGCCGCCCTGATCGGCTGCGCGATCACGACAGGCGTCGGGGCGGTGACCCGAACGGCGCGCGTCCAGCCCGGCGAGTCGGTCGCCGTCATCGGCCTGGGCGGGGTCGGGCTTGCGGCCGTGCTCGGCGCCCGGCTCGCCGGCGCCCGCCGGATCGTGGCGATCGACCGCCGGCCCGCGAAGCTCGATCGGGCGATGGAGCTCGGCGCCACCGATGCGGTCGTCGCGGCCGCCAGCCCCGCGGCGACGGCGGCGGCCGTGCGTGCGCTGCTCGCGGAGGGCCTCGTCGCAGGCCCCGGCGGCGCCGGCGTGACGGGTTCCTCCGCCATCGGTCCCGCCGCCGGCCCCCACGACGACGTCGCGGGGGCAGCGGATGGGGTCGACCATGCCTTCGAGGCCTCGGGAACCGTGGCGGGCGTCGAGACCGCGATCGCCCTCGCGCGGCCCGGCGGCACGACCATTCTCGTGGGCATGCCGGCGCAGGGCGCCCGGGTCCCGCTGGACGTGTACGCGTTCGTCGAGTCCGGCGCCCGGATCGTCGCGAGCAACTACGGGTCGGCCGTCCCGGCGGAGATCTTCCCCGAGATCGCCCGGCAGGCGGTCGCCGGCTCGCTGCCGCTCGAGCGCCTCATCGAGGCACGGATCGGGCTGGCCGGGGTCGCGGCCGCGTTCGAGGCGCTCCGACGAGGCGACGGCGCCCGGAGGGTCGTGGTCTTCCCTGCCCCCTGACCGGCGTCGCCGGCTCGTCCCGTCGCGTCCCGGCCGCGCCGCGATCGGCAGCACGCGCCGGATCGGCCGCGCCCGAACGGCAGCACGCGCCGCGACCGGCAGATCGCGCCGGATCAGTAGATGACGGACGCGTCGGCGGGGACGCTCAGCGCGAACGCGCTGTCCGGGATCGAAGCGTCCGGCGCCAGCTCCGTCGCCGTGACGAGGCGGCTGCGGACCGTGCCGTAGCGCTCCTCGAGGCGGGCCACGAGCCCGGTCTCCCGATCGACCGCGAGCGACATACGATGGTCGGCCCGGTCGCCGGCCATCTCGATCGTCCGCGGGTGGAGCGATTCGACGACGATCGCCTCGCGGCCGGCGACGAGCTCCGACCCGACGACCCGGCAGGCGCCCGTCGCGAGGACGTTCTGGCAGAGCCCGGCCGGGTGGACGAACGTCTCCACGAGCGAGTTGGCCGGCAGGCTGGTCGAGGGGTGGTACGCCCGCGAGGTCCCGGGGAGGTCGTTGCCGTCGAGCCCGGCGACCCGGCGACGGGACTCCCGGCTGGTCCCCAGGCGGTGGCCCGCGCGGTAGGTCCGGATCACGGCGCCGTCCGAGAGCCAGACGTCGTGGTTCCTCGGGGTGCCGTCCTCCGGGCGGATCGTCGTCACCCGCGCGCGACCGGGATGCCGGAGCAGCAGCTCGTGGACCCGGAGCGTCTCGCCCGATGCGACCCACGTCCGCTCCTCCAGGCGCAGGCGCAACGTCTCGAACCGGAGCTCCGCGTCGCGCATGAACGTGAAGAGCGTCGGCACGTCCGGCAGTCCCGCGGGGAGCTGGATGATCTCCGCGCGGCGCCCCCCATCGCCGGTCAGGGTGAGCCCGGCGGCGGCGGACCAGCGGGCGGGCGTCGACATGCGCGGCATTCTACCGTGAGGGTCCGAGCTCGCGACTCGCGGTTCCGGCGCCGGCGTGCGCGTCGGTGCCGGCCCTGCGCGCTGGGGCCCGCCGTTCGGTGCTCGCCCTCGCTCCGGTGCCCGTCGGCAGTTCCCGCGCCGGCGCGCTTCGGTGCCGGCCACCGGTGCGCTGGGGCCCGCCGTGCCCCCGAGGATGCACGATGTCCGCATCGCGGCCCCGCGTAGACTCTTCGACCATGGAGCTCGGGCGTCCGGCGGGCACAGGGAACCCATGACCGCGCACGTCACCGCGAACGGCCTCGAGGTCGCGTTCCACGCCGAGGGTGCCGGACCGCCGCTCGTGCTGCTGCACGGTGCGTCGTCGTCGGGGCGCGAGGACTTCGCGGCGCAGCTTCCGCGATTCGCCCGCTCGTTCCGCTGCTATCTGCCGGACGCCCGCGGACATGCCGGCACGCGCTGGGATCCGGCCGCCGGCCTGCGCTACCCGGACCTCGTCACCGACCTCGACTCGTTCGCGGACGCCTGCGGCCTCGGCTCGTTCCACCTGCTCGGCTTCTCGATGGGCGCCGCCACCGCGCTCCTCTACGCGATCCGCCGGCCCGGGCGCCTGCGGACGCTGATCCTCGTGGGGACGTCACCCGAACCCGAGCCGCGCACGCGCGTGATCCGGCACCTGGCGGACGTGGCGCGGATCGAGGTGCAGGACCCGGCGTGGGCGGCCGCGCTGGCCCATCGACACGACCCAGTGCAGGGTGCGGGGGCGTGGCGCCGCCTGATGCCCGCGATCATCGAGATGGTCGAGCACCAGCCAGCCGTCTCGGCAGCCGACCTCCGCCGGGTCGAGGTGCCGGCGCTCGTCGTGGTCGGCGATCGTGACCCGTTCGTGCCCGTGACGCAGGCCTGGCAGCTCTCGCGCCAGCTCCCGGATTCGCGGCTGGCCGTGATGCCCGGCGCCGGCCACGAAGCGATGGCCGGCCAACCGGGCGTGTTCAACGAGGCCTGCGCCGCGTTCTGGCGATCGGCCGAGGCCGGCGCGGCGGGCCGCTTCCGGACCATGATTGGCGCGGCGTCACGAGGCACGGCCCCGTGACCGTCGATACGCTGCCGGGCACGATCGCACCGCTCGCCGGATCGGCGGCACGCGGGCGCGGATCGGCAGCGAAGGGAGCGTGATCGTGGTCGATGCACCGGGGCCGCCCCGCCATCCCGGAACCGACCTGGTCGCGGTCGACGTTCCCGCGCGACGTCCGGCGAGCGGAGCGGGGGAGGCCGGGCCGCTCGTCGACGGCGTCGCCCTCGTCACGTTGACCAGGCCGCGCGCGCTCAACGCCCTGAGCTTCGCCCTGCTCACGGACCTTGCCCGGGTGGTGGACGCGCTCGACGCCGACCCGGATATCCGCGCGATCGTCATCACGGGCGCCGGAACGCGCGCCTTTGCCGCCGGTGCCGACATCGCCGAGCTCGTGGAGCAGACGCCCGAATCGCTGGCCGCCTCGGAGGGCATCCGGGGCTGGGACCGCGTTGCGGCCGCGCGCACTCCCACCATCGCCGCGGTGCGCGGCTACGCGCTCGGCGGCGGGTGCGAGCTGGCGATGGCCTGTGACCTCCTCGTCGCGGGGAGCGACGCGGTCTTCGGCCAGCCGGAGATCAAGCTCGGGATCATTCCCGGGGGCGGCGGCACCCAGCGGCTCACGCGCGCGATCGGCGCGGTGCGGGCCATGGAGCTCGTCCTGACCGGGCGGCCGATCCATGCCGAGGAGGCCGCCCGCATCGGGCTGGCGACGAGGGTGGTGCCGGCCGACGAGACGCTCGCCACGGCGCTCGACCTCGCCGCCGAGATCGCCGCCCTGCCCGCGGGCGCGGTCCGTGCCGCCAAGGCCGCCGTGCGGGCCGCCGCGGAGCTGCCCCTCGCGAGCGGGATCGCCCTCGAAGGAACGCTCTTCCGCCAGCTCTTCGGCACGGCCGACCAGCGTGAGGGGATGGGCGCCTTCCTCGAGAAACGACCTCCCCGGTGGGACGGCCGGCCCGACCCTCCCGCTTCACCCCACGCGTCCCGCCGCAGGAAGGAGCGACCAGGATGAGTCCCTCGCGATCCGAGGCAGACGCGGCGCCCGGCGGGAGCCCGGCGCCCGGCGCGGCATCGGCGGCCGGCGCGGCATCGGCGGCCGGCGGCGACCCCAGGGCGTTCGGCCTCTCGTTCGCTCCCGAGCACGACTGGTCGGCCGCGTCCCGGCTCCTTTTCCCGGTCCTGCGACCGGCCGGCACGCGCGGCACGTCACTCGACGCGCTGGCCACGCCGATGAGCGCGGCAGGCGACACGCAGCCGGTCATCGACCCGGGCCCCGCGGACCTCGTCGTGGCCTATGCGATCTCCGCGGCCGGGTTCGACGTCCTGGCCAGCGGCGACCACGTGGCCGCCTGGGCGGTCGCGCCCGCGATCCTCCGCGAGGCGGCATTCCGCAACCTTGCTGCCTGGTCGAGCTCGGCTCCCTGGTCCGAGGACGCCGACGACCGGCGCCGGATCATCTCGTCCGACACCGGGGACGGCTGGGACGCCGCCCGGATCCTCCTGCCGGAGGTCACCGCCCACCTTGCCGCAACACTCGGCGGCGATGGCAACCGCGTCCTCGTGGGGGTGCCGGCGCGCCACCTGCTGCTGGCGGGAGCGCTCCGGCCCGACGACCCGGAGTTCGGGATCCTGTTCGCCGACTTCGTGCTGGACTACGCGGAGGACTCCGACGAGGCGATCGACCGGCGCGTCTTCGAGCTCGTGGCCGGGCGCCTCGTGCCGTTCTCGACGGGGGAGCAGCAGGCCTGACGGACCCGTTTGACTCCTACCAGGTATGGGTATAAGATACACCCAATATAGGTAGTAGGAGAGGAACGTGGCGGCTCTCAGGGGACCATTCCCGACCGGCGGGACCGTTGGCCAGGATGATCTCGTCGACCGCGAGCCGGTGGTGGCCGAGCTGTTCGGGCGCACCTTCGACCGCCTGAACTCCGTCGTTCTGAGCGCGCCGCGACAAACCGGCAAGACGAGCGTGGCCGAGGAGCTCCTTCGGAAGGTGCGTCGTGCCGGCGGATGGGGTATCTACGTCGATTGCTCCGCGGCCACGGATGAGCGCGAGCTTGCCGAGCTCATCGCGCGCTCGACATACGACCAGGCAAGCGGCAGCCGGGGCGCGTTCACTCGCCTCAAGGGTCTCGTCACCGGAGCTCCACGGCCAGTCCTCTTTCAGAACGATCTCAACCTGTCGCTCGTGTTCTTCGGTGACCACAAGGAGAGCACGTCCCGCCTCCTGGAGCACGCGTTCGGGCTCGCCGATGAGCTGGCGACCCAGAAAGACCGGCGTTGCGTCGTCGTCTACGACGAATTCCAGCGGTTGGCGGCTCTGTCGCCTTCGATCTTCGACCGTACCCGGGCGTCGTTGCAGCATCGCATGACTCACACTGCCTACCTGTTCATGGGTTCCGAGGTCGGATTGCTCGATGCCCTGTTCAGGCGTGGTACGAGCATGCCGTTCCGTCTGGCCACTCCGATGACCCTGCCGTTTCCCAGCCCTGAAGCGTGGCGCGAATACATCAGCGCGCGATTTCTTGACCTCGGGATCGCCGTCGGTGCAGACGAGATCGATCGGCTGATTGCGTTCACCGGTGGGCATCCGCGCGACCTGATGGAAGCCTGTGAACACCTGCTCACCATTCGCAGCGTCAACCCGGTCGCCAGCGGGGCGCTCGAGCTTGCGGAAGGGAGAACGCTCGCGGGGCTATCGGCGCAATTCGAGGAGATCTGGAAGCAGCTCGAGCGTCCAAAAGGAACTCGAATGACGGCGGCCCGGATCGCCGCCGGGCAACCCGTCTACGGAGACGGCCGCCCTGCCACCCAAACGGTCCGAACGATCGAGAGGCTCGAGCAATTCGGCCTGATCAGAAGGCGCGGCCGCGGGGCCTACGAGTTCACTGAGCCGCTGTTCGGGGTATTCGTACGCACTCTGACGCGGGCTGAGCAATGAGCCTCGGCGGCAGGCCGAAGGCCGACCGGGGGAGCAGCAGGCCTGACGGACCCGTGCGAGCCGCGCGTCAGCGGAACGCGGACAGGGCGTGCTCGAACGCCGCCAGTGTGCGCGGCGAGAAGAGGACGAACGTCACCGACTCGAGCGGCGCTCCGGCACGCAGCGAGTCCGCGACCGTCGCGACCGCGATGCGCGCCGCGTCGTCGAGGGGATAGCCGTACGCGCCCGCGCTGATCGCCGGCAGCGTCAGCGTCCGCGCACCGAGCTCCGCGGCGATGCTGAGCACGGACCGGTACGCGCCCGACAGCTGCGCGGGCTCGCCGTGGTCGCCACCGCGCCACACGGGACCCACCGCGTGGATGACCCAGCGGGCGGGGAGGGCGCCGGCGCCCGTCGCCACGGCGGTGCCGGCCGGGGTCCCGTACGGGTGTCGCGAGCGCAGCTCCGCCATGATCTCGGGGCCGCCGGCCCGGTGGATGGCCCCGTCGACGCCGCCGCCGCCCGCGAGCGCCGCGTTCGCCGCGTTCCCGATCGCGTCGGCGGCGATCGTCGTGATGTCGCCCTCGACGAGGATGAGCCGTCCGGCACCGAACTGCTGCTCCATCTCGCCTCCGCGGGCAGGGCTGCCGGCCCTCGCCGGACCGGACAATTCTGCACCCGTCCGGAGCCGGGCGAACCACCTGCCGGACGCGGGCGGGCGATCGAACCCGGAGCGCCTCTGCACCACGAATCGCGCCCGAAATCCGCCAGATTCCGGCACGACCCTTCCGCGCATCGGTATTCCCGCATATCCTGCAACCTTCCGGCGCAGGTCGGGCCCGGCCGCGGAGGAGCGCCGGGCGGCTTCGAAAGCACACAGGGGGTTCTCAAATGCGCCGTCTCGTCGGCCCGCTCGCCGCAACCGCGGCCATCGCCATCCTCGTCGCCGCCTGCGGCGGCTCCGCGACCCCGGCGCCCACTGCCACTCCGACCCCGGCGGCCGCGGCCTCGGTGGCGCCGTCGGTCGCGCCATCGCCAGAGCCCAGCGCGGCACCGTCCGAGAGCGCGGCGGCGGCGGCCAGCGGCGCCCTGCCGAGCATCGCGCTCCCCAACCAGGACACGAACCTCGAGGCGGTGCTCCCGAGCACGTTCGGCGGGGTGACCTTCACGAAGCTCAGCATGAAGGGCGAGCAGTTCCTGAGCCAGAGCTCCAACGCCGACTTCACCAAGGCGATGACCGATCTCGGCCTGACCGCGGCCGACGTCAGCGTGGCCGTCGCCGCCGACATGACCGGAAAGTCGGGCGTGACGTTCATTGCCATCCGGTTCGCCGGTGCGGACAGCGGCAAGCTGTCGCAGGTCTTCCAGGCGGCATCCCAGGCGTCCGGTGACGTCGTCACCTCCGCCAACCTCGGCGGCAAGGACGTCCTCAAGGCGAAGAGCACCAACGGGGATCTCAGCTACTTCTACGTCAAGAACGACACCATCCTCGGCGTCACCGGCCCCAAGGACGACGCGACCGCCGGAGCGGCGCTCGCCGCCCTCCCCTGAGGCGCCAGCCGATGGCCCCGCGAGCGTCGCGGCAAGCGAGAGCCATCCTGCCCCGCTCGTGGATGAGATGCCTGCGCCTTGGCAATGGCGACGACATGGCGGGCGGGGCGCCAATTCGAGCGGCCGATGGCCGCGCCGGCCACGCCGATTCTCGCCGACATCGACGAGTCGAGGCGGACGATGACCGGTCGACACACGATCGCCACCCGGTCCGTCGGCTACGCTGGCAACCTATGGGTTGCCAGCCGGATTCTCATGCCGGAGGCTGCCCGCGCCTAGACTAGGGTCCCGATTCTCAAGTCGCTTGCGGGTTCGTGGCGGCCCACACCGTTCGGGCCGCACGTGGTCACACCAGACAGGTAATTGCGGAGCGTGACACTAGCGAACGAGCTGGGCGCGGTCCGCGTGGCTACGAAGCGTCCTGATGCCCGTCGCATCACTGCTTGCGGGGTAGCACCGACCTCACGCTCTACGGGACGACAAGATGGACCGGGTTACCCCGGATGTTCACCATCCATGTGGTCGTGTTGTTGCCGCCGCTGACCGTATATTCAATCTTCCACCAGCCGGGCTGGGTTTCGCCCGGTGGTTTAAGGCACGAGGCGTCCCCCGGGCGGGGAGGCGCAGCCGGAGCCGTATGTCGTGGGCAGCTTGATGGTGATCTGGATCCAGGTATTGTTGAAACTGCTGGAACCGCCGGTAGCCGTCTTGATGGAGGTCACGCCTGTTCTGGAGCACTGGTCGCTATTGCCCGCGATGCAGTTATTGCCAATCGTGGTGAGGTTGATGCTCTTGTAGTCGAACGTCGCGTAGTTGTACGCGTCCCCATCCGGGTTCTTGATCCTGAGCGTGCCCTCACCAGTTACGTCTCCTGGGTCAAGAGGTCAATCTCCAGCGTCTTGCCCGCAGCCGACTTGTCGATCTGGGCGAGGTAGAAGCTCTGGACGCCGCTCGGCAGGATGTTGTATGCGGCCATCTTCCCGAGGCCGTAGACGCAGGCGAGTTCGGCGGGACTTGGGTGTCATTCGGGCCCGTGACCTCGATCCCGAAGTTGTCTGGCCTGCGCCTTCCAGTTGCACGATGCCGGCGCGGTGGTCGCGCCTTGTGTCCCCGCTGGACACGTGGTATCAACGGGCGCCGACAACACATTGAGCCGGTAGGTACCGGCGGGCACATTCGTCGCGATCGGCCACCACCGGTCGTGCCAGTAGCCGCCCTCCGTCGATGACAACGCGACCGGGATCTTCCCCTCCGAGCAATCGATGGCGGCGATCCCGTCGAGGCTCTTGGTTCCGACTGGCACCTCGAGGTTGGCCGTGCCGTACTTGTGGCTGTAGTCGAATTGATACTCTTGCGCGAACAAGTTGCCAGACGACGCATACACGGTGTCATCGGAGGTCGAGAACGCGGTTCCCTTGGTATCGAACAGCGTGTAATAGGAAGACATTGAAGAAGTTAGTGCCTGATTTATAGCCCCACTGCTTATACCCGTTTACAGCGGAGCGGTTGGCGTCTGTGTTGTAGTGGTCGCCCGCAGCCGTAACCGCCCCCGACCGGGCAGAACGTCGGGTCGTAGACGTAGACGTTGCCTCCGTCCGCGGGCACAACGACGGCATAGTCGTACCCGGTGCCGGTGTAATCGGGATTGGTCCCCCCGGCAGGGAGGGAGCAGTTGCTGCCCGCGTCCAAGGGGTTGTCGAACGGCATGAACGCGTCGCCTTCTGTTATGGACGTCACCCGAAGACTGGAAGGCGCCCCAGAATCCCTTCGAGGCCAGGGTGCCGCTGCCGGTCGCATTTGCCACGGATGCGGTGGCGTCACAATTCGAATTGGATGGCGTCGTGAGGCAATAGATGCCGTAGTAGTTCTCCGGGCTCCCCATCGGGACCGGCTGGACATAGATCCCCTTCGCCGTCCGGCTCGCCGTAATCGTGCTGATCCCGAAGATTTGCATGAAGAATGTCGACCTGGGCCGAGACCGTGACGTCGAGCTGGCGTGGATCGCCGCCGACAACGGCCACGGAATCCTGGCTCGCGCAGATCCCCGGCACGCTTGACGGGGTCATGTTGTCCGCCTTGCAACCATTCGTCAGTGTGTAGCCGTTCTTCGCCGCCTCGGCCACGGCGTATTTGTACGCATTGACTGTGCTGGCCGGGAGGTAGGGCGAGCCCGCAAGGGCTGCCGCGTCCGCAGTCCGCTGGACACGCAGGGTGTTAGCCCAGATCCAGGAGACATCGATCACGATCGCCATGAGGCCGATGAAGAAGATGAGGCCCCCCGCGAAGATCACGATGACCTGGCCGCGTTGGCGTAGCCGCCCGGACGCACGGGGCGTGGTCGCAGACGTCCGATCAGGTCGATCTGTCTGCATTTCACGATGCACGAGACTCGCCACGGCGTCGACCTCAGGTGGTCTTGGGATTGAGGGCCATGATCGTTTGGTCCCTCATGGGCAAGGTGGCCGGCCCCTTCGGGCCGAAGAACTGGAAGATCGCGGACAACGGGGTGATCAGCTTGTACGTGTACGTCAGGCTCACACCGATCGACTGCGGGCGGCACCGACGCGTTGTCCCGGCTACACGGCGCCCAGCCCTGACTCGTCCTCGCGAAGTTCAACTTCACGTTGTCCACCTTCGGGCCGCTTCCAGCGCCGGTGTTGTCCCAGACATCGACGGGACCCGCCTCGGTCCCGTCAAGCTCGCCGAGTAGATTCGGATCTGCGGGACTTGGCTGAGATCGATTGGCGACCCTTGACTGTCGAGCACCCGTTGCACCGCGGCGATGATGTACGGATCCGGGTCGACGGTTCCGCACGGCGTGGTTAGGGTGCCACCATCGGCGAGGAGGGCGCCCGTGCCAGCCCCCTCCCGG
The DNA here is from genome assembly GCA_963809215.1 of uncultured Chloroflexia bacterium. GTDB lineage: Bacteria > Chloroflexota > Limnocylindria > Limnocylindrales > CSP1-4 > CTSoil-043. The sequence continues at coordinate 2,595,464 of CAWEIJ010000002.1, read as the reverse complement.
GTTGCGTACTGGAGGGTCAGGTTATGGCTGAACACGAACCCGAATTCCAACATCCCGAAAAGGATCAGCACGAAGACCGGCACGATCAGGGCGAACTCAACGAGAGACTGCCCCTTCTCAGACCGGAATTCCGGCGTGATACTCCGCTGCGCGGCAGTGTGGCTGCTTATGCGGCGTCTGTGGATCACAGGACCGGCTCCATTCGCATCGCGTTAGAACTGACGAGCGTCCAGCCTGTCGTGTTTGAGTAACATCCCCCGCCGCCCTTGCCGAGCAACCCGACCAGGCAGCGGAGCGGCGTGTGATACACGTATTGATAGGTCACCTTCACGCCGATCGTGTCCAGCCCCGTGTGGCCGCTGACACAGCCCGTCCCAAGGATCACGTTGCAGCGATCCGACTCCGGGTAGAGCAAGGTCCCCGTGGCGAAATGCACGCTCACCGACTTTCCCCCGACGGGGCAGGCCCATGCCGGGGTTGTGGGGGTTCGGGTGTACGTGTTGATGGCCCCGCCAATGACGTTGCCGTTCTGGTCGCTCCAATAGATCTGGACGCTCTGGATCGCGGCATCGTCGGCTGGCGCGGAGATGTCATCCTCGACTTTCTTAAGGATCAGACAGTCCGCGCCGTCGGCATCACTCCTCCTCCGCGGCTACAAGAGCCGCGTCGCGAGTCGCATACGAGATCGACAGGTTCGCGTTCATGAGGAACGCGAATTCGATCACCCCGATCAACAAGACCAGAAAGATCGGTATGACGAAGGCAAACTCGACGAGTGACTGTCCTTTGTCCCGCTCGTGCCGACGGCGGAGCGCTGCTCTTCGACAAGGCGAGTTAGACACCTGAGGCTCCTATTAGAGGTCAAGCGACCGCACAGATGCAGGAAGCCAAAGAATGGGCTCGCAACCTTGCGCCGGAGTTTGCTTTGTCGCCAGAGTGCACCGACGCCGCACCTCTCGTGCCCGCGACGACCCGCTGGTCGAGCGGCCTGCCCAGGTCGCGGGCTCGAGGGAGGACAAGGAGCCGGAGGCGGGGTGCGCCCGTGATCAGGCCACCCGCTCCGGGACGCCTGGACCGTCGACCCCGTCCGGATGCCCATCGGGCGCCGAGGCGGGACCCCCGCGTCCGTTCGCCCGACGACCTTGCCGCCCTCGTGATCCGTGCCCTGGGTCGCGTCCCTGCTCGACAGCCCTCATCAGCGCGAACCCAATGCCGAGGCTCCCACGAGAGGTCCGCGTTGGGCCAAACGATTGGGGACGGCGTTCTGGATCGCGTCGTGCTGTCCGCGACCAGTCCACCCGGCCTGGGCCGGTCTGGTCGTTCTCGTCGAGGGAATTGATGCGGGAATTTGTCGACGCCGCCCGAATACTGAGCACTTCTCGCCGGTCGAAACCGAGCACCCCTGACAGGTGGCTGGCACCCTCGCGGAGCAAGAGCTCGGCGACAAGGTCGGCGATCGAAGCGACGGCCGGGACGTGCTCGAAGCCGCGATCGATCAACGGTGTCCCGTCGAACCGCTCGGCGTCCGCCAGCTGAGCGGCCCGTGAAGTCGATGGTAGTTGTAAGACGCCGCGCAGGCAGTGACGGCCGCGTCGGCCGCGGTGAGATCAGCGAGGTGCTGGCGGTTGGGGACCTCGGCTTGGAGCGTCGCCCAGAAGGCCTCGACTTGCGGGCGGTGCTTCACGAGCGTGAGCTGGGCGGCCGGGCGTGGAGCTTCACCGTGGTGAACGACACGACGATGACGGCAGTCATTCCGCCACACGCGCCCTGCCGCCGATCAGGGTTACCGCGACGAAGGCCCGCCAGACGCTGACCGCGCCCTCCGAGCGCGACAAGGTCAAGGGGCTGGAGATGAGCCTCCCGCATGATCGGCCGGCGCGACCATGGGCATGGGGTCGAGGGTCTTCGCACCCGCGGTCGCGAAGGCCTGTCGATGCGAGCGTGTCTCGCGGCGGCTCAACAGGCGCTCGGATCAAGGCCGTTTCGGGTAGGCTCGCGGCCCAGGCCGTGACGTGGGCTGGGCTCATGAGGCGTGCCTCCCCAAGGTCCTTGGCACCAAGTGAAAGCCCGCGACAGCCACGGCGGGTCGCCGCGGGTCAACTCGGCCCGCTCCCCGCGGTCAAGAAGCTAGGCGACGTTCCCGCCCACGTGATCGCTAGTCCCACGGGCATGGAAAGACTGGTCAGATCGCCGCCGATCCGGGTCAAGTCCCAGGACGTGGTGTAACAGCAGGCGTCGCATCCTCGCGCCTGATCGCTCAGCTCGCCATCAGCAGGGCTGGCACCACCTCCTCTGACTCGGGCGTCGGCGTCGATGAGGGCGCATGCGTCTCGGGCCGGAAGTAGCGCCGGCCGTCCTGCCACTCGTCGTCCTGCTCGGCGAGGATCATGCCGACCAGGCGGATGACCGCGGCCCGGGTCGGGAAGATGCCGACCACCGCCGGTCCGGCGCTTGATCTCCTTGTTGAGCCGCTCGAGCGGGTTGGTGCTGCGGATCTGGCGGCGGTGGGGCTCGGGGAAGGCGAAGTGAGCGAGCAGGCCCGCCTCGGCCGTCGGTCAGCAGATCGGCGACCGCGGGGAACCTCGGGCGCAGGCTGTCGATCACCCGGTCGAGCTGCTCCCGGGCGCTCGTCCCGTCGGGCTGCTCGATGACCATGCGGACCGCGGAGGCGACCATGCTCCGGGCCGAGCGGGGCACGAGGTCCTGGGCATTGCGGGTGGCATGCACGCGGCAGACTCCCTCTGTCAACCTCCGACCGTCAGGCGGCGACGCTGTACCCGTCGGTCGAGGGCAGGGTCGTAGGCCTGCCCGTCCTGCCAGCAGCGCCAGAGGATCCGGCCCCAACGCGCACCGACCGAGCGGACCGCCCGGCTGTGGCTCTGGCCACGAGCCCGGGCGGCGTCGTAGGCCTCGCGCGTCCAGGGCGAGATCCGGATGGCGGTCAGCATCCACTGGCCCCAAGCCGCGCGGAGGTGGTGGTTCGCCGCGTTGCGGAAACCAACTCTAGGGATACGACCGCTCCGCCAGCGCGGCTACCGCCGCCTTCGCGGCCGAGTGGCCACTCTGCCTCGTGTGTCCGGAATCAACGACTGTCGAAGCCGGGACCCGCAGGATGAGACGGGCCAGCCGGCAGCGACTCTGCAAGTTCGCGCGCAAGGTTCCACCGCTAAAAGTCGCTCCTCATCGCGCAGTTCGTTCTGTCGCCGAGGACCACCGACCGCGGAGGAAGGACGGCCGGAACCCTCCCGACTCAACAACATCGGGCGGACATCCTCGTCCCGCGACCGACGGTCTCGATCCATCAACAACATGCGGGCATATGGAGGCCAGGCCAGACGCAATGAAGCACCCCGGTCGCGCCCGATCCATCGTCGGTTCGCTCTCTTCCGGTCGCCCCCGTCACAGGAGCCGCGGCCAGACCCTGGTGGAGTTCGCCCTCGTGTTCCCGGTGTTCATCGTGCTGCTGGCCGGGATCATCGACTTCGGGTTCGGCTTCTACTCCTACATGACCGTGCTCAACGGCGCGCGGGTCGGTGTGCGCGTCGCCGTGCTAAACCCCACGGACACAAACTCCGCGATCGAGGGGGCGGTGAACAGCGAAACCGTCGCGCTGACCGGGACGGTCACCACCGCGACGCAATGCGAGGCGAGCGGCACGACGACCTGGAAGTCGTGCACCGCGTCCGGCTACACGCCGACGACCGGCGACCTGGTGAAGGTGACGACCTCGTTCACCTACAACATGATCTGGCCGCTCCCCTTCGCGTCGACCCTCCCGATGACCGCAACCGTCGAGATGATGATCGAGTGATGTCTCCCATTGCGGCTGCGCGCATTGCGGCTGCGCGGCCGTCGGCCCGACACTCTCGGATCCCCTGGAGGTATCGCACGTGGCGCAGCTGAGGCGCGGCAGGGAACGCGAGCACGGACAGGCCCTGATCATGTTCGTGCTCTCCATCGTCGTGATCATGGCCTTCGCCTCGATCGTGATCGACCTGGGCCTGCTCCGGACCAACACCGCGCGCCTGCAGAACGCGCTCGATGCGGGAGCCCTCGCAGGGGCGCAGTCGCTCCCCGCGAGCGGTGCCGGGCTGACGGCCGTCACCACCACCGTGAGCAGCCTGGTGACCGCCAACTACCCCTCGGCCAAGAACCTCGACGTCACCTACTACTGCCTCCTGCCCATCAAGAGCGGCGCGGCCGACACGTCGCAGATCGCGTACCTGTGTCCCGGGTTCTCGAGCACGGCGCACTTCTCCTGCAGCGGCACGACCTGCGACGCGACGTGCGGTCCCAATGACGCCGCCGGGCCGTCGTCCACGGAGGCCTGTGACATGGTGGGGGTCACGGCCAACGACACCCAGCCGTTCGCCTTCGGCCAGTTCGTGGGCGTGCCGAACGGCACGATCAACGGCGGCGGGAACGGCGGCGGATCGACATCGTTCGCCGCCAACGCGCCATCGCGAATCGACGTCGCCGTGATCATGGACCGCACCGGGAGCATGTCGGGCGTGGACACCTCCAACGCCCAGGCGGCCGCCCTCACGATGGTGCAGCAGACCACGTACGCCGGCCAGACGGCCGGCCCCATCTACAACCCGACGATCGAGTGGCTGGCCTATGGCCTTCTCGGGCCGAGCGCGCCGGGCTCCTGCCTCAGCACCCCGGCCGGCAGCATCGGCACGGCGACCACCAGCGACCTGTACCGTTGGCTGCCCGTGGGCCTCAGCGGGCAGAACGTGCCCGCCCCGGCGGCCGGCCAGACGTCGGCATCCGACTACTCCAAGGTGATCTCCGCCATCAAGTGCGTCACGAACTCCGGCACGGGGACCGACCTGGCGGACCCGTTCGCGATGGCCCAGTACGAGCTCGACAGGTACGGCAACCCGAACGACCGGTGGGGCATCATCCTCGAGACGGACGGGCAGCCGAATGCCGCGACGTCGACACGGGGAGTGACGGGCAGCAACTACTGCGCCGCGGCAAGCACGACGGCGACGAACGCCAAGGCGGACAGCGCCTCCCTGGTGGCAGGTCATACCTCGCACAACGGCGGCATCCAGATCTACACGATCGGCTTCGGCCTCGACGGCAGCAACAACACGGGCAACCCGTGCCCGGACACGTCCGGGACGTGGAAGAACCAGCTCCCTCGGTCGCTGCTGGTCGACGCGGCCTCCACTCCGGCGGTGGACACGCCGTGCACGACCCCATCCACCACGCCGATCTACTACAACCCCAGCACCAGGGTCTACGAGTATGTCTCGTCCACCGCGCTGGCCACGAACCCGGCCGGGATGGCCAAGGTCGGGAGTGCGCCGGCCTCGCCATGGGTGCAGGTGACGAACCACTTCTTCTGCTCGCCGAAGTCGACCTCCGCCTCGGCGGGCCTGACGAACATGCTCTCGCAGGCCGCCTCGTCCCTTGCGAGCGGGTCCCGGCTCGTCCAGCTGCCGGTGCAGCCGCCGGTCATCACGTCCATCAGCCCATCGGTCCTGCCGGTCACGGGCGGCACCGTGACGATCACCGGGCAGTACTTCACGAGCGTCTACTCGGTGGCCGGCGCGTCGAGCTTCACGGTGGTGAACGACACGACGATGACGGCGGTCATGCCGGCACACGCTGCCGGGACGGTCAGCGTCACCGCCACGAACGGGAGCGGAATCAGCAACGCCGTCACGCTGACGTACTGACCCTGCGTCGGAGGACGACTCTGTAGGGTCCGCGTGCTCAAGGTACGACACGGCGCTCATCCGCACTGCGCGGTCAACGGTCAACCGCGGAGTGGATGGCGCCAGTCGGCGGCGGCGCGCGGATAGCGGGCATTGCCCCGACATCGGGGCCGCGAGGCGGGCGCCGGCGTGGCCCGTGTCGGTATCCTGCCAGCGCCTAGAATCCGGCCATGACCCGTGACCCTGCCCGTCCGCTCCGGGACGCCTGGATCGTCGATGCCGTCCGGACGCCGATCGGGCGCTACGGCGGTGCGCTCGCCTCCGTTCGCCCCGACGACCTGGCCGCCCTCGTCATCCGCGCCCTGGTGGACCGCACGGGCGTCGACCCGGCGAGCGTCGAGGACGTCATCCTGGGCTGCGCGAACCAGGCCGGCGAGGACAACCGGAACGTGGCGCGGATGGCCGCCCTCATCGCCGGGCTGCCGGTGGAGGTCGCGGGCCTGACCGTCAACCGCCTCTGCGGATCGGGCCTCCAGGCGATCAACTCCGCGGCCCACGCGATCGCCGTCGGCGACGGCGACGTCTTCATCGCCGGCGGCGTGGAGTCGATGAGCCGGGCGCCGTACGTGATGCTCAAGCCGGAGTCCGCGTTCGAGCGCGGCACCCACGAGCTGGTCGACTCCACGCTCGGCTGGCGCTTCGTGAACCCGCGCCTCCACGCGGCCTACCCGGCGATCAGCCTGGGCGAGACGGCGGAGTGCGTGGCCGACGACTGGTCCGTCTCGCGCGCGCGGCAGGACGCCTTCGCCCTGGAGAGCCAGCAGCGGGCCGTGGCCGCGATCGCGGCCGGCCGGTTCGACGGCCAGCTGGTCCCGGTGCCGATCCCGCAGCGGAGGGGAGACCCGCTCCTCGTCACCCGCGACGAGCACCCGCGCGCCGACACCTCGGCCGAGGCGCTCGCGCGGCTGCGGCCCGCGTTCCGGGAGGGCGGCAGCGTGACCGCCGGGAACTCGTCCGGGATCAACGACGGGGCGGCGGCGCTCCTGCTCGTGGAGGCCGACCGGGGCCGGGCGCATGGGCCTGCGCCCGCTCGCGCGGATCGTGGCCACGGCGGTCGCCGGCGTCGATCCGCGCGTCATGGGGATCGGCCCGGTGCCCGCCGTCCGCAAGGTGCTCGCGCGCGCGGGGCTGGACGTCGGCGACCTGGACCTCGTGGAGCTCAACGAGGCCTTCGCGTCGCAGTCGGTCGCCTGCATCGACGAGCTGGGCCTCGATCCCGCCCGGGTCAACGTCAACGGCGGCGCGATCGCGCTCGGCCATCCGCTGGGCGCGTCGGGCGCGCGCCTGGTCACGATGCTGGTCCACGAGCTGGTCCGGACGGGGGGCCGGTACGGGCTCGCCGCGATGTGCATCGGGGTCGGGCAGGGGATCGCGACGGTCGTGGAGCGGATCGATGCCTGACTGGCAGCCGGCCGCCGCGGCTGCGGGCCCGCGGCGCCAGGGTGGGCTCATGGGCCTGGCCGGGCGCCTCCGGATCGCGGAATCGGTCGCGCGCCATGCGGCGCTGGCTCCGGTCTATCGCGCCTACACGGCCCGGCTCCGCGCCGAGGTGCTCGCGCGTCCGGTCCCCGAGCACGTCGCGCTGATCATGGACGGCAACCGGCGCTGGGCGCGTCACGTCGGCGGCGGGGCGGGGCTCGGGCACCGGCACGGCGCCAACAAGGCGATCGAGCTCCTGGACTGGTGCAGCGACCTCGGCATCCGCGAAGTCACCCTCTGGGCGCTCTCGCTGGAGAACCTCGACCGGGCCCCCGAGGAGGTGGAGCTGATCACGGAGATCGCCCGCCAGACGCTGACCGCGCTCTCCGAGCGCGACAAGGTGAAGCGGCTCGAGATGAGCCTCCGCGTGATCGGCCGGCGCGATCTCCTGCCCGAACGGCTCCGCGAGGCAGCCGAGCGCGGCGAGGCGGAGACGCAGGGCCGGCCCGGGCTCCGGGTAACCCTGGCGCTCGGCTACTCGGGCCGCGACGAGCTGGTGGAAGCGGCCCGCGCGGCGATCCGGTCGCTCGTCGCGGACGGGGTGACCCCGGAGGGGCTCCCCGACGCGCTCACGGCGGAGCAGCTCGAGGCGCACCTCTACACGCGCGGCTCGAGCGACCCGGACCTGATCATCCGGACGTCGGGCGAAGTCCGCCTCTCCGGCTTCCTTCCCTGGCAGAGCGCCTACAGCGAGTTCTACTTCTGCGACGCCTACTGGCCGGCATTCCGCGAGCTGGACTTCCTGCGCGCCATCCGGACCTACCAGCTGCGCGGGCGCAGGTTCGGCCGCTGAGTCACGCACGCCGTCACCGGTGGCGGCCCCGATTTCGGCGGACCGATTTCGGCGTCGCGCTTGTCGGAAATCGCCGGAGCGCCTAGGATTTCGGTGCCTGTTCCCGCAGCCCCCTTCGTCCCAAGGAGGACGCATCCGAATGATCGACACCGGCTCGACCATCCTCAGCCTCAGCGACATGGCCGCGGGCAAGCTCCGCGAGATCACGGCCGGTGAGGTCAACCCGAATGTCGGGCTCCGCGTCTACGTCTACTCGGGCGGGTGCTCCGGCTTCCGGTACGGGATGATGATCGAGGACGCCCCGACTCCCGAGGACCGGGTCCTCGAGTCGCAGGGGATCAAGGTCTACGTCGACACGAAGAGCCTCGACCTGCTGACCGGCTCGCAGATCGACTACGTCGACACCCTGATGGGCGCCGGCTTCACGGTGAACAACCCGAACGCCGTCGCGGCCTGCGGTTGCGGCTCCTCGTTCCGGACCGCCGAGTCCGAGGGCGCCCCGGGAGCCTGCCACCACTGATCGCCGTCGCGGCCCTGCCGGGGCCGTTCGGTTGACGGCGAACAGCGTGCCGCCGAGACCGGTTCAGCGCGGCCGTCGGCGCGGGTTGAGGGATCGGGCGCTCAGAGTGGCTGCCGGACAGGGCCTTGGCGACGCCGCGGAAGCGCTGACGGACGCGATAGACTGGTCGTAGACCAGTCGGAGGTGAGATGCGTCGCGTCGGTTCGTACGAGGCCAAGACCCACCTTCCGCGCCTCCTCGATGAGGTTGCACGCGGGGAGACCATCACGATCACGAAGCACGGTGTCCCCGTGGCGGTGCTCTCACCGCCGGTCGAGAGCGCTGGTGCCGGGGTGCCCGCCGTGGCTGCCGGGCTGCGCGCATTCAGGAAGGGGCACCCTCTCGGGGGGCTCACGGTCCGCGAGCTGATCGACGAAGGCCGGCGCTGATGTTCGTGATCGACGCGTCCGTGGCGCTCGCCTGGTGTTTCGAAGATGAGTTCAGCGAAGAAGCGGACGCCGTCCTCGATCGCCTCGAACACGAATCTGCGCTCGCGCCTGCGCACTGGCCGCTCGAGGTGGCCAACGCCCTTCGGACGGCCGAAAAGCGCGGCCGAATCGGCGCGACCGACCTGCCGCGGCTCCGTGCCCTGCTCGCCGCGCTCCCGATCGAGATCGCGCCGATCGACCTGGCCGTGGCGATCGGCGGCGTCCTCGAGGCCGCGCGGGCCTGCGACCTCACCGCCTACGACGCCGCGTACCTCAACCTGGCCGCCGACCGGGCGCTGCCGCTCGCCACGGGGGACGTGCGCCTGCGGGACGCGTGCTCGCGAGCCGGCGTGGCGCTCTTCGGATGATCGGGCGGAGCGCTCAGCGCGCCTCGAAGGAGCGCTTCGAGAGGCCGTAGAAGTAGCCCTCGATCGTGAAGTCCGGCGAGTCGTCGGGCTTCGCGACCGCGCCGAGCGTCACGAAGATCGGCGCGAAGTGCTCCACGGTGGGGTGGGCGTACGGCATGCCCGGCGCCTTCTCGCGGAACGCGAAGAGCGTGTCGAGGTCGCCGCGGTTCAGCGCCTCGGTCGCCCACTGGTCGAAGTCGATCGACCACTGCGGAGCGCCCGGCTTGCCCATGAAGTAGTCGTGGACGAACGGCAGCCCGTGGGTGAGGAACCCGCTGCCGACGATCAGCACGCCCTCGTCGCGCAGCGGCGCCAGGCGCCGACCCACCTCGAACAGGTGCCGGGGATCCAGGTCGGGCATCGACATCTGGAGCACCGGGATCTGCGCGTCCGGGTACATCGCCTTGAGGGGCACCCAGGCGCCGTGGTCGAGCCCGCGCGCCTGGCGGTCCAGGACGGGCTCGTTCGCCGGCATCAGCGCCATGACGCGCGCCGCGAGGTCCGGGGCCCCGGGCGCGTCGTACGTCATCCGGTAGTAGTGCTCCGGGAAGCCGTAGAAGTCGTAGACGAGCGGCACGCGTCCTGTCGAGCTGAGCGCGATCGGGGCGGTCTGCCAGTGGGCGCTCACGATGAGGATGGAGCTGGGTCGAGGAAGCGCGGCGCTCCAGGCGCCGAGCTCGCCCATCCACTCGTCGTCCTCGAGGAGCGGCGGCGCCCCGTGACCGAGGTAGATGGCGGGCATCGGCCCGGCCGCCCCCTGCCCGGGCGCGGCCCGGCGGGGGGATAGCGGCGCGGGGGCCGAGGCAGGCGCCGGCGCCGAGCCAGGCCGCGGCGTCCCCGCCGGGTCCCGGCTCGGAGAAGGATCGGTCATGTCGAGGCCCGCCTACGCTGCAATGGCGGCCGCAGGCGCATCCACGAGGACGAAGGTCGAGCGCCAGTCGCCACCGGAGATCATCTGGAGGCGGATGTTAAGCCAGGCCATCGCTTCGAGCTCGCGCGAGGCCGCGAGGGGGCCCACGCCGACCGGGCGGAGGCCGATCGACGACGCCAGCTCGACGATTGCCGCCCGTGCCGCCGGGTCGTCCGTCGCGTACAGGAGATCGAGCGCGGCGCCGTGGGCGCCCGGATCGGCCTGGACCGACGCGAAGAGCGTGTTGAACGCCTTCACGACGTGCGCGCCCTGGAGAAGCCGCGCGAAGTGCTCCGCGCCCGATTCGCCTGTCCCGGTGGCAAGGCCGGAGTAGTCCGCCCTGATGGGATTGGTCGCGTCGATGACGACCTTGCCGGCCGCCTGCCCGTCGAGCTCGGCCGCGACCTGCTCCGCCGCGAGGTAGGGGACGGCGAGGATGATCACTGCCGCGCCGCGTGCCGCGTCGGCCGCGCTCGCGGACGCCGATGCCCCGGTGGCGGAGGCCACGAGCCTGGTGGCGGCGGCGTCGCGCGCCGCGAAGGTGACCTCGTGTCCGGCCCGAACGAGCGAGCCGCCGATGGCCTTGCCGACGTTTCCCGTCCCGATGATGGCGATCTTCATGACCGGTTCCCTCTCGGCGCTGCTGGCGCTCCGGCTTGACTCTTTCCTGTCGGCCAACAACAATGGCGACGAGAAAACTATGCCACGTTGTTGAGCGGAGGTCAAGAGGGTTGGGCGAGGTCAAAGATCAGCCGGCCGGAACCAGGCGCCCGGCGGTGGGCCGGGAGATCCGCCGCTGGCGGCGCGAGCGCGCGATGACCCTCGCCCGGGTCGCCGAGCGGAGCGGCCTCAACATCGGCTACCTCTCGCAGATCGAGAACGAGAAGGCGATGCCGTCCCTCGAGGCGCTCGGAGAGATCGCGGCTGCGCTCGACGTGCCCGTTGCGTGGCTCCTGGTGGACTCCAGCCCGGCCCCGCGTGTGGTTCGCGCCGCGGACCGGCCCCGGGCGGCGACCGGCGACCTGGCCGAAGCCACGGAGGTCGACGGCGGCACGTCGCGGGACCTCTGCATCATCGAGGCGGTCGTGCCGGCGGGGCATCGCACGGGAGTCCACGCGCACGCCGGCGACGAGCACCACGTCGTGCTCAGCGGTCGCTGGCGCATGACCCAGGGCGAGCACACCGTCGAGCTGGGGCCTGGCGACTACCTGGCCTGGGACCCGAGCGTCCCGCACGACGTCGAGAACGTCGGCGACGCCCCGGCCGAGCCTGCTGATCATCTATCCGCGCCATCGGCGGGCCGACGTGCCCGAAGCGAAGTCCTGAGGCACGGCCAGGCGGCGTTCAATATCGCCGCACCCGATCAGGATCGGCCCGCTCACGCTCGCAAACGCGGCGAAAGCCAGGTGAGGCCGCATTCCGACGCTCGGAGTGGGTCGGCGCGATCGGTTGGCCCGATATTCGAGGCGCCACGGGCCAGCGCTGCACACGCCGGGAGGGACCAGCGGGTCGGGGCCGGCCGCTGACGCCGCGCAATCGTGCCGTCCTCCGTCGGAAGCGCCGTCCCGGGCCTCACTCCTCGCTGAAGCGCTCCTCCTTCCAGGGGTCGGCGTCGTTGTTGTAGCCGTACCGCTCCCAGAAGCCGCGGACGTCGTGGTCGAGGAACTCGAGCCCCCGGACCCACTTTGCGCTCTTCCAGAAGTAGCGCTTCGGAACGACGAGGCGGAGCGGGTAGCCGTGCTCGGGCTCCAGCGGCTCTCCCTCGTAGCGGTCGGCCAGCAGCACGTCCACGTCGTCGAGCACGGCGAGCGGCAGGTTCGCGGTGTAGCCCTGCTCGCAGTGCACGAGCACGTGCGTCGCCTCGGGCCGGACCTGGGCCATCTCGAGGATCGCGCGGATGGGGACGCCCTGCCAGCTGGTGTCGAGCTTGGACCAGCGCGTCACGCAGTGGATGTCCGCGGTCATCCCCGCCCGCGGCAGCGCCTGGAACTGGTCCCACGTGAACGTGAGCGGCGCGCCGACCAGGCCGTGGACGCGGAGGTCCCAGGTGGCCAGGTCGGCCTTCGGGACGCTGCCGTAATGGAGGACCGGGAACTTCTCGGTCAGGTACTGCCCCGGCGGCACGCGCGTCGCGGTGGCCGGATCCTGGCCGCGGGCGCCGAAGAGTCGCTCGAACATCTGGGTTCTCCGTGAGGGTGGCGGCATTCTCGCCGATCCGCCCGGGGCGGTCCAACGCGACAGGGCGGTCCAACGCCCCGGGCGGTCCAGCGCGACCGGGCGGTCCAGCGCGATCCTCGCGTGAAACCGTCCATGCGGCACGCCGAGCCGTTACGCTTCGTCGATGCAGGATCAGGACCGGCCGGCGCCCGACGCCGCCGCCCGCGAGGCGATGGCGGGCCACCGGATCGTCGTCGTCATGCCCGCCTACAACGCGGCCCGCACGCTGGAGCGAACCTACGCGGACATTCCCCGCGACCTCATCGAGCGGATCGTCCTCGTCGACGACGTGAGCCGCGACGAGACGGTCGAGATCGCGAAGCAGCTGGGCCTGGACGTGATCGTCCACCGCCAGAACCGCGGCTACGGCGGCAACCAGAAGACGTGCTACGACGCCGCGCTGGAGATGGGCGCCGAGGTCGTGATCATGCTCCACCCCGACTACCAGTACGACGCGACGCGGATCCCCGCGCTCGTGGAGCCGATCCTCCGCGGGGACGCGGACCTCATGCTCGGCAGCCGCTTCCTCGGCGATCCCCGCGCCGGCGGCATGCCGACCTGGAAGTACGTCTCCAACCGCTTCCTGACAGCGCTCGAGAACTACGCCTTCGGGCTGCGGCTGTCCGAGTACCACACCGGCTTCCGCGCCTACTCGCGGCGCCTGCTCGAGACCATCCCGTATCACCGCAACTCCGACGACTTCGTCTTCGACCAGGAGCTGGTCTCCCAGGTCGTCGCGGCCGGAGGCTTCCGGATCGGGGAGATCGCGGTCCCGACCCGCTACTTCGAGGAGGCGAGCTCCGTCGGATTCCGGCGGAGCGTCGTCTACGGGCTTTCGACGCTGCGGGTGGTGACCCGGTTCGTGCTCCACCGGGTCCGCGTCCGGCGCTCGCCCAAGCTGACGCCGCGCACGCCGCGCGACTGACCCGGCCCGGCGGACCAGGACACGCGGGTCGCATGCGCCGGTCGCTGATCCGCGGCGGCGCGGGGATCGTCATCTCGGTCTTCGCGCTCGCGCTCGTGGTCCGCCAGGTCGACATCGCGGCGGTCGGCCGCGTCCTCGGGACGGCGTCGCCGGCCTGGGTCGCGGTTGTCGCCCTGTTCATCGGGGTCGACGTCGCCTGCCGGACGGTTCGCTGGCAGGGGCTCCTGGCCCCCATCCAGCCCGTCCGGTTCGTGCCGGTGCTGGGCTATCTCCTGGTGGGCTACCTCGCCAACAACGTGCTGCCGGCGCGCCTCGGCGAGCTGGTCCGGAGCCACTACCTGGGTGACCGCGAGGGGATGAGCCGCGCCACCACGCTCGGCACGATCGTCGTCGAGCGCGTCGTGGACACCGTGGTCCTCGTGGCGATCGCGTCGGCGGCCATCCTGCTGCTCAACGTCCGCGGGATCGTGGCGAGCGCCGTCCTTGTCGGCGTGGGGCTGACCGGGCTCCTCGTCGTCGCGCTCGCCGCGGCGCTCGTCGCGCATCGCCTGCCGTACGCGGACCGGGTCCTCGCGGCCGTCGAGCGCTGGCCGTCCGTGATCCGCCTCGCGGGCCGGCTGCGCGGCGGGCTCGCGGTGGCGGGGCGGCCGTGGACCGTCGCGGTCGCCGTCGGCCTGGAGCGTCGTGGCCTGGAGCGCCACCGTCGTGGCGTTCGCGGCCGCGGGCCAGGCCGTGGGCGTGCAGCTGACCTGGGGCCAGGCCGCGCTCCTCGCTGCGGGCGTCTCGCTCGCCACCGCGATCCCGGCCGGACCCGGCTATCTCGGCACGTTCGAGCTGGCCGCGGTCCAGGTCGCGGCCGTCTTCGGCGTGGGCGCGGATCCCGCGGTCGCCCTGGCCGTGCTGGTCCACGTCGTCATCCTCGTCCTGACCTCCGCGGGCGGCGCGATCGCCCTCCTGCGGCTGGGTTGGCGGCGGACCGCTGCGGGCGCGGCTCCCGCGGTCCCGTCGGGCCCGAACGCGCGCCGGTGAATCGGCGAGCCCGCCGTCTCCGGCGGGCTCGGATGAAGGAACGGCGGGGCCGGAGCGCTACTTGAGGAGGCCCACCGACTGGAGCCACGCCTTGGCGACCACCGGGATGTCCTTCTTGTCGACGGTGATCTGCTTGCCCAGGTCGGTCAGCGTGGCCGTGTCCATCTTGGCCGACACGTTGTTGAGGATGGCTTCGAACGACGCCGTGTCCACCTTTGCCAGGAGGTCGTTGCGGACGAGCGGGGCGAGGTTGTCGGCCGGCTGCGTCTGCTTGTCGTCGGTGAGCACGACGAACCCGTTGACCGCGATGTCGGGCTGCGTGGAGCAGAGCTCGGCGACGTCGATCGTCTTGTTGGCGAGCGCCTGGGCCATCGGCGTGTCGCAGGCGGCCAGCGGCGTGATGTTCGTCGGGTCGAGGCCGTAGGCCGACTTCAGCGCGGCCGCGCAGACCGGGTTGGTCTTGCAGTCGGTCGCGAGGCCCCACTTGAGCTGGTTCTGCACCGCGGTGGTGTCGCTCAGCTTCGAGAGGTTGTACTGGGTGGCGGTGTCCTTGCGGACGACGAACGCGTTCTGGTCGGCGGCCGGCGAGTAGTTGAGGACCGTGATGCCGCCACCCTTCGTCGCCAGGACGGCCTGGAGCGCCGCCTCGTTGGCGGCAGGGTCGCCCGTCTGCTTGCCGGGCTCGTAATACGCGAGCCCGCTCCCGATGTACTCGGGCTTGAGGTCGATCTGGCCGCTCTCGAGCGCCGGGGCCGAGACCTTGCGGGCCCCGATCCCGATGCCGGTTCGATCGACCGTGTAGCCGCCGGCCTCGAGGGCCTGGGCGTAGATCTCGGCCATGAGCTTCGCTTCGTAGAAGCCGTCCGACCCCACCTTGACGGTCGGCTTCGCTCCGGCGGGCGAACCCGCCGCTGTCGATGGACTGCTGCCCCCTCCCGTCGAGCAGGCGCTGACAAGCGCCAGTGCCGACGCCCCGAGGGCGAGCGCGCGGGTGAACCGCATGGGTCGCCTCCTTGCTTTGCCCGTGTCTGACCTGGACAGGCCGCATCGGGTCGGCAGATGATATCGGCCCGCGCCCGATCGCTCCGATTCCGTCTCCCGTGGCGGTCGTGCTGTTACGCAGCCTGCAACGGGGCCGGTGTGGCCGGCCCCGGGACGGAACGGGTCCCGGCGGTGCGCAGTCCCGGCGACCGGGCGAGTCGCTCCAGCAGCCCCACGGCAACCTCGGTGGCGATCGCGAGGCCCGCCACGAGGACCACCCCACCGAAGACCTGGCCGTCGTCGTTCTGGGCGATCCCATCCACGAGGAAGCGCCCCAGGCCGCCGCTGCCGAAGATCGCCCCGAGCGTGGCGGTCGCCACGATCTGGACGGCCGCGGACCGGACGCCGCCGAGGACGACGGGGAGCGCGATCGGCAGCTCGATCCGGGCGAGGACCTGGCGTTCGCGCATGCCCATCCCCCGGGCGGCCTCGACGAGATCGCGGTCCACCTCGGCGATCCCCGTATACGCGTTCACGAGGATCGGCGGGATCGCGAGCACGACCATCGCCACGAGCGTCGGCAGGACCGTCCCGCCGAGGACGGGGTCCACCAGCACCGTGACCGGGATCGCGATCGCGATGACGGCGAGGGACGGCAGGGACCGCCCCAGGTTGGCGATGCCCGCCGCCAGACCGGCCCCTCGCCCGGTGTGGCCGATGGCCAGGCCCGCGGGGAGCGCCAGGATGAGCGCGATCGCCAGCGAGATGCTCGCGATCAGGATGTGCTCGAGGAGCCGGTTGGGGATCCCGCTCTGGCCAGCCCACTGGGCGGGGTTCGTGAGCCAGGCCACCGTCTCCGTCACGAGGTTCATGCGGCGGCCTCGAGCGCCCGCGCCCGGGTCCACGGCGTCACGCGCCGCTGCACCCGGACGAACAGGAAGTCGGCCCCCAGCGCGAGGAGGATCGAGGGGACGGCGCCGGCGTACATCTCGGTCAGGAAGTTGCCCCGGTGGTAGCCGTCGAGGATGAAGTAGCCCAGGCCGCCGAACGCGTCGCTGATCGTGCCCGTGATCGTCACGAGGCCGATCGTCGAGACCGTCGCGAGCCGCAGCCCGGCGATGATCAGGGGGAGCGCGAGCGGGAGCTCCACGCGCCGCAGCCGCTGGCCGCGGGAGTGGCCCATGCCGTCGGCCGCCTCGACCACGTCGCCGGGGACGCCGTCGAGGCCCGCCACGATGTTCCTGATCAGGATCACCAGCGTGTACATGACCAGGGGAACCTCGGCGGTCACGACGGAGAACCCCGTGATCGAGATGAGGGCGGCGAAGAGGGCCAGGCTCGGGATCGTGAAGAGGATCCCGGCAAGCGCGCTGATCGGCGGGTAGAGGATGCGATAGCGGGCGGCGATGAGCGCGAGGACGAACGAGATCGCGAACCCGACGGCGACCCCGAGGACCGCGAGGTAGACGTGCTGCCACGTCCGGAACGCGATCGCGTCGAGGTGGCCGGCCAGCCAGCTCCAGTCGATCATCGCCCGGGCGGCCGCTCGCTCACGATGCGACTCCGCGCGTCGGATCCACCGACGGGCTCGCCGCGATGACCCCCGGGTCGGCGGTCGGCCGAAGCGCGGCCGCGATGGCCTCCACCGTCAGCACGCCCCGCAGCCGGCCCGTCCGGTCCACCACGATCCCCGTCTGGACGTCGGCGTCCAGCATCATCGAGAGCGCGTCCTTCAGCGTGGTCCGCCGATCGAGCAGCGGCGACATCGGGGTCGCGAGCGAGGCGGCGAGCGTGCCCGTTGCGGGGATCTGTCCCTGGTTGACCCAGCCGATCGGGTGGTCGGACGCGTCGAGGAGAAGAAGGTAGGGGAACGGGTCCGCGAACGTCCGGGCCCGCGCCTCACCTGCCGCGTCCCCGACCCGGGCGGTCACCACCGGCTGGAGCGAGAGCTCGCTCACCCGTGTCAGCGAGAGCCGCTTGAGCCCGCGATCGGCACCGACGAAGTCGGCCACGAACCCCGACGCCGGGGCCGCGAGGATCTCGGCGGGGGGCGCGAACTGCTCCAGGTGCCCGCCGACCTGCATCACCGCGACCAGGTCGCCCATCTTGATCGCCTCGTCGATGTCGTGGGTGACGAACAGGATCGTCTTGGCCAGCTCCGCCTGGAGCCGCAGGAACTCGTTCTGGAGCCGCTCGCGGACGATCGGGTCCACGGCGCCGAACGGCTCGTCCATGAGCATGAGCGGCGGATCGGCCGCGAGGGCGCGCGCCACTCCCACGCGCTGCCGCTCGCCGCCGGAGAGCTGGGCCGGGTAGCGGTCGCGGTAGAGCGCCGGGTCGAGGCCGACGAGCGCCAGCAGCTCCTCGGCGCGCGCCCGCTGCCGCGCCGCGGGCCACCCGAGCAGGCGCGGCACGACGGCCACGTTGGCGCCGATCGTCTGGTGCGGGAAGAGGCCCACCTGCTGGATGACATAGCCGATCTCGCGCCGGAGCTCGGTCGCGTCGCGGCCGGCCACGTCCGCCCCGTCGATCAGGATGCGGCCGCTCGTCGGCTCGATGAGCCGGTTGACCATCTTGAGGCTCGTGGTCTTGCCGCAGCCGGACGGGCCGACGAGCACGCAGATCTTGCCGGCCGGGACGGTGAGCGACAGGTCGTTGACGGCGCCGGGCGCCCCGCGCGCGGCCCGGGCCGTGGCATAGCTCTTCGAGACGTGCTGGTACTCGACGATCACGCCCCGTCGGGCGGCCGGCTCCGGCATGCGCGCGGTCAGGCCGGGCCGGCGTCGACGAGCGGCTTGACCTCGCCGATCAGCCGCTCCAGCGTCTCGACGTCGTAGGGCGCGGGAACCTCGACGATGACGGTCGGGAAGCCGGCGTGGACGTATTGCGCGCAGACGCGCCGCGATCGCCTCCGGCGGGCCGAACAGCGGGCGGGACGGCTCGAGCGAATCCTCGAGCGGGGTCCGGTTGAGCTCCATCCAGGCCGCCCAGGCATCGCGGGCGGCGGCCTCGGTGTCCCGGATCGAGATCCAGAGGTTCGCCGTCCGCTCGATCTCGCCTTCGTCCCGCCCGACCGCGGCGCAGTGCTCGCGGAGGACGCCGTCGAGCTCGGCCAGCTCGTCCGGCGTCCCGAAGCCGTTCCAGGCGTCCGCGTACTTCGCGATGGTCCGGAGCGTCTTCGTGCGGCCGTTGCCGCCGATCAGGATCGGGAGGTGCGACTGGACGGGAGGCGGGGCGTGGCGCAGCTCACGGAACGCATAGCGGCCGCCCGCCGCGGACGTGACGGTCTCGCCGTCGAGGAGGGCGCGGATCGCGGCGACCGACTCGTCGAGCCAGTCGAGCCGCTGCCCGAAGCCGGCGCCGAAGTCGATCCCGTGGGCGATGTGCTCGGGCTCCATCCAGGCGCCGCCGATGCCGAGGACGGCGCGACCCCCGGACACGTGGTCGAGCGTCGCGACCTGCTTGGCGACGAGACCCGGGTTGCGGAACGTGTTGGCCCCCACCATCAGGCCCAGCCGAACGTGCTCGGTCGCCATGGCCCAGGCGGGAAGCATCCCGGGGCCCTCGAAGATGGGCTGGTACGGGTCGCCGACGATGGCGTACAGGTGGTCCCACGTCCAGAGAGAGTCGTAGCCGAGCGCGTCCACCCGGCGGGCGGCCGCAAGCAGCTCGGGCCACGTCGCGGCCTGGCTCCAGAGGTTGATCCCGAGGCGAAGGTCGGCCATGTCGCGGCACCTCCCGTCGCGTGGCGAAGCACTCCGATGTCAAGGGTAATCGCCGGCCGGGAGATGCGTTTCGGCAGACCGCGCCTCGGCGCGGCGAGCTCGCCGGTGCCAGACGGCCCTTGACGGACGTTGGCCACAGTGCTACGCCGACCGTGGCCGTCTGCCCGTTCTGACGTCGTCGCCCATTCGGGCGGCCACCACGAGTGGAATCCCTGGAGCGACTCGTGGTCGAGCATCGACGACGGCACGCATCCGCTCCCAGTCGCGATCGGACGGTGCCCGCGGGCGCCGCGATCGGCGAGCCTGGGGCCCGGAGGCAGGGGTGCTGAACCTCGAGGGCAGTCACGCCGGCCTTGTTCCGTTGCCGGCTGCGTCGCCGGGCCCTCCGGGGACCACGGACGACGGTGCAACTCCCGAACAGGCGGGCCGCCAGCTCCGACGATTGCTGTCCGTGGATCGCCTGCTGAACCTTGGCCATCGGCGACTCGTCGCGGTCTACGCCGTCAGCAGCTTCGCGATGCTCGTCGCGTTGACGGTCTCGGCGCTCACCTTTGGCGGGTCGGCCGTGCGCGACCAGGTCGACGGGGGGCTCCGGTCGAGCGCGAACGCGAGCGCGAGCTACCTTGGCCTCTCCCTGAAGGCGCGTGCAGATGTCCTGGTTGCGTTTGCGGGCCGTCCAGTCCTCGTCTCGGGCCTCGCGTCAGGGCAGCGGGACCCGTCCTTCCAGACCTGGGTGGACGATTTCCTGACGAGTCTGCAGCACTCGATCGACGGCGCGTACAACACGTGGGTAACGACAGCCAATGGAACGGTGTTCGATGTCTCGCCGTCCCAGCCCAGCCTGGTCGGCCAGGACTTCTCCTACCGCGACTGGTTCAAGGGTGCCACGGCGACCGACGCCGCGTTCCAGTCGGGCGCCTACGTCAGCGCTTCGCCTCCCAACCCGCTTGTCGTGGCGCAGTCGACTCGCGTCACCGACGCCACCGGCAAGCTGGTCGGCATCGTTGGCGTGGCCTTCGACCTCAAGTCGCTCCAGCAATACGTCGATACCTACCAGGCCAGCGTCGGGGTCCGCCTGCTGGTGACGGGCCGCGACGGCACGATCGTGGCGCAACCCGGCGGCGGCATCACGGGGCTCGTCAAGTCAACGGATCCCGACGTGGTGGCGGCCCTTCAAGGGCAGTCGGGCGGCGACGACCGCGCGGCCGACACGATGGCGGCCTACGCGCCCATGCCGTGGGCGAACTGGGCGGTGGTCGCGCAGCTCCCGACCTCCGTGGCGCTCGCCGGGCTCGGCGTGATGGAGCGCGCGGTGCTCGTCACCGCGGGGATCCTCGCGCTGCTCAACCTCGGTGTCGTCCTCTTGCTGTACGCCGCCCTGCGACGACGGGCAGTCGCCGAGGCAGCGGTCGTGGACGCCAACGCCGGCCTGGAGCAGCGCGTGGCCGATCGTACGGCCGCTCTCCACATGGCCAACCGCGAGCTCGAGGCGTTCAGCTACTCCGTCAGCCACGACCTTCGGGCGCCGTTGCGCTCGATCGACGCGTTCAGCCAGATCCTGCTCAACGAGCACGCAGCCCCGCTGGACGCCGAAGGTCGCCGCGTGCTCGGGGTCGTGCTGCGCAACGTGAAGCAGATGGGGGTCCTGATCGACGATCTGCTCGCGTTCTCCCGGGTGACGCGCAAGGAGATTGACCCCAGGCCGGTCGACATGAATCGTCTCGTCCGAGCGACCGTGGACGAGATGCGCGCGGTAGAACCCACCTGCGAGATCAGCTGTGACATCGGTGACCTGTGCGCCGTCCCCGGCGATCCGGCGCTCCTGCGCCAGGTCTGGACGAACCTGCTCGGCAATGCCGCCAAGTTCAGCCGCTCAGTGCCGTCGCCGCACGTCGAGGTGCGTTGCGAGCAGGCCGACACCGAATGCCGCTACACCGTTCGGGACAACGGCGTGGGCTTCGATCCGGCCTATGTCGACAAGCTCTTCAAGCCGTTCTCGCGCCTCCACCCGACGGCCCAGTTCGAGGGCACCGGGATCGGGCTCGCGATCGTGGCCCGCATCGTCGGGCGTCACGGGGGCCGGGTCTGGGCGGACGGAAAGCCCGGCGAGGGCGCGACGTTCGGGTTCGCCCTGCCAGCTGAGAGGGAGACATCATGAACGGCACGCCGATCGAGATCCTCCTCGTCGAGGACAACCCGGACGACGTCGAGCTGACGCTGCGCGCACTGAATACGCACAAGCTCGCCAACCGGGTCAAGGTCGTGGGCGACGGGGTGGAGGCGCTCGCCTACCTCCTGCCCGAGGATCCGGCTCTCGTTCCACCCGACGGCTTTCCCAAGGTCGTCCTCCTCGATCTCAAGCTCCCTCGCGTCGATGGGCTCGAGGTGCTCCGGCGGCTGAAGTCGTCGGCCGCCACCAGGGACATCCCGGTCGTCGTCCTGACCTCGTCGCGCGAGGAGAGCGACGTGGTGAGGAGCTACGACCTCGGGGCCAACAGCTACATCGTCAAGCCCGTCGACTTCGAGCAGTTCATGCGCGCCGTGGGCGAGCTCGGGCTCTACTGGCTGCTCCTCAACGAGGTGCCGCGGTGACCGACAGCCCGTCGCCACTGCGGGTCCTTGTCGTCGAGGACTCGGCCGACGACGCCGAGCTCGCCACGCGGGCGCTGCGCGACGGTGGGCTGGTCGTCGAGGCGCGGATCGTCGCGACCGAGCCCGCGCTCCGAGCCGTCCTGCCAGAGTTCGCGCCCGAGCTGATCCTCTCCGACTGGGCCCTGCCGGGATTCTCGGGCGCCGCCGCGGTGGCCATCGCCCACGCATGGGACCCCGCCGTGCCCTGCATCCTCGTGTCCGGCACGCTCGGCGAAGAGCTGGCAGTCGAAGCCCTCCGTAGCGGCGCGACCGACTACGTGCTCAAACAGCGCCTGACGGCGCTCGGGCCGGCAGTGCGACGGGCCCTGGCGGAGGCAGCCGAACGCCGGGAGCGCGGCAGGCTCGAGGCGGAACTCGCGACGACGCAGGCCGCGATGCGCGGCTCGCTCGACGCGATGGCCGATCCGTTCATCGTCGCGACAGCGATCCGGGACGGCCATGGCATCATCGTCGACTTCCGGGTCGCGTTCGCCAACCGCGCTGCGGCCGCGTTCATGTCCAGCGAGCCAACGACCGGCCTCATCGGGCGCACCTTCCGTGGTTCGATGGCCGGCTTCGGGGGGCGGTTCTACGACACCTGTGTGGGGGTGGTGGAGACCGGGCTCCCGCACACGGTCGACGGCCTCGGGCTCGCCGGACCGCACAGCACCAGGTCCGGGGATGGCCTCCTCGTCGACCTCACGATCGCCCGGTTCGACGATGGTTTCTTCCTCGTATTCCGCGACGTCACGGAGCGGGCGCGGATCGGTCGCGAGCGTGATCGCCTCGCGGCTGTCGTTGAGCAGGCGGTGGACGCCATCGCGATCACCGACGCTACAGGGCGGATCGCCTATGCGAACCCTGCCTTCGAGGCCGAGATCGGCACGCGGCTGGCGAAGCTTCGTGGCGGGTCGATGCCGACCGTCATGGCCCGGGTGATCGAGCCAGCCACCATCGATGAGATCGACAAGGCAGTGCGCGGCGGGACTGGATGGCTGGGGGAAGTCTCCCAGCGCCGTCCCGACGGGACCCGCCGCCGCACGCAAGTGAGTGTCACCCCGGGTCGCGGCCAAGACGGCACCGTCACGAGCACCGTGACGGTGCTGCGGGACGTGTCCGAGCTTCGCGAGGCGCAGGCGGACGCCGAGCTCGAGATGCGGATTCGCGCGGTGCTGGCAGAGAGCCTTCACGCGATACCCGAGGGGGCGAGCGTTGCGGAGGCTGCCCAGGCGATCTGCGACCAGCTCGTGACCCTGCCGTTCGTTGACACAGCATCGGTGCAGGTGTTCCTCGGGGACCGGAACGTCCAGATCATGGCCCAGAGCGCGCCGACCGGGTATCCCGTGCCGGTGGGCACGTACCTTCCGCCGCTGCGTGCCGCGATCGTTCGGGAGAGGGCGAGGATCGGTCCCTGGGCTGAGTATGTCTCGGCCGATCCGGTCGACGGCTGGATGCCCGGGACGATTGCGGCTGGCGTCAAGGCGCTCGCCTTCGGGCCGATCGCGCACGGCGACCACGTGGAGGGTGTCCTCCTGATCGGGACGTTCGACGAGCACTTCGCCCGCACCCTGGTCGAAAAGATGCCGGGCATCATTTCGTTCAGCACGACCCTGAGCGCCCTGCTGGCTGAACGGCTCCATGTCACGCGATGGGAGGTGGAGCTGCGAGCGGGCGTCGAGGCCATCCTTGCCGCCCGCGCCTTCCACCCGGTCTACCAGCCGATCGTCGAGCTCGAGACGCGCGAGGTCGTGGGCTACGAGGCGCTGACCCGCTTCGACTCGGGCCAGCGCCCGGACCTGTGCTTCGCCGACGCCTGGGCGGTGGG
The DNA here is from genome assembly GCA_963809215.1 of uncultured Chloroflexia bacterium. Classification (GTDB taxonomy): domain Bacteria; phylum Chloroflexota; class Limnocylindria; order Limnocylindrales; family CSP1-4; genus CTSoil-043. The sequence continues at coordinate 2,571,823 of CAWEIJ010000002.1, read as the reverse complement.
CCTGGGAGCGGAGATGGAGCTCGCCACCCTGGCGGCCGCCGTGGAGGGCGGCCGGGGCCTGGCCCCGGGGCTCTGGCTCGACCTCAACGTCTCGCCGCGCCTGCTCGTCGATCCCGGGCGCCTGCGCCCGCTCCTGTGGAGCGCCGAGCGCCCCCTCGTGCTCGAGGTGACCGAGCACGAGGTGATCGCGGACTACGACCTCGTGCGCGAGGCGATCCGCGAGCTGGGGCGCGACATCCGCCTGGCGGTCGACGACGCGGGGGCGGGGGTGGCCAACTTCGGCCACATCATCGACCTGCGCCCGGACTTCGTGAAGCTCGACATCAGCCTGGTCCGGCGGGTCAACGCCAACCTGGGCCGGCAGGCCATGGTCGTCGGCATGCGCCACTTCTCCCGCACCGCCGGCTGCCGCCTCATCGCCGAGGGCGTCGAGACCGCCGAGGAGGCGCGCACCCTCACCAAGCTCGGGGTGGAGTTCGCCCAGGGCTACCTCTTCGGCCACCCCGAGCCGGCAGCGACGTGGGTGGCGGCGGCGGCTCGCAACGGAAGCCCGGCGGGGATCGGCGTACCAGCGAGCCCGTAGCAAGCAACGCGGTGTCGCCCGACGCCGTTCCGACTCGTCCCGCCATCCGTCATGCGTCCGCGAGCTCGCGGCCGATGGCGCGGAGGATGAACCGGGCCGCCTCGGCGGACTTGCCTCCCAACCGCTCGCCCGCCTCGGTGTCCGCCTCCAGCGCCGCGGCGAGGTCGCGGAGCATCGCGTCGAGCGCGGGTGTGCGCTGCAGGACGCCGGCCGCGAAGGCGGCCTCCAGTCCGGCCGCCGCGGCTCGCGCGTTGTCGACGGCGTGGCCCTTCGCGGCGGCCTGGACGGCGAACGCGGTCCGCGCGGCATCCGCGGCCGCGCCCGTGCTCCCCATCGTCATCCCTCCCCGTTGGTTGCGAACGTCCCTCAGCTGACCTGCTCGGCCGCCGGGGCAAGCCCGAGGGCATGCTCGCGAACCGTCCGCCATTCGTCCTCGAGGATGCTCATCTGGATCTCGTCCCAGAAGCGTCCCTCGCGCCAGATCGCCTCGCGGGACCGCCCCTCCACCGAGAACCCGACGCGACGGTACGCCCGGATGGCGCGCTCGTTGTACTCGAAGACGGCCAGCGAGACGCGGTGCAGGCCGAGGACGCCGAATGCGTGCTCGAGCATGAGCGCCGTCGCCTCGGAGCCGAAGCCATGGCCCCAGCAGTCCGGCTCACCGATCGTGATGTGGAAGAGCGCCGAGCCGTTATCCCCGTCGAGCTGGCTGAAGGCGCACGTGCCGATGAGCCGGTCCGAGTCCGCGAGGTGGATGGCGAGCGCCAGCGAACCGACTCCCGCGACGCGAGCCTCGAAGAAGCGCTCCACCTCGTCCGCCCGCATGGGTCCTTCCTGGTAGCGGGTCAGCCGCGCGACCTCCGGATCGCCGTACCAGCGCTTGAACGCGGGCAGGTTGCGGGCCGTGTGCGGGCGCAGCACGACCGTCCGGCCGGGGATCGCGGCGGGGAACCAGCTGCGGGCTCGCATGCCTGCGAGCGTATACCATCCCGGCCATGCGTCGGTGGAGCCAGGTGGCCGAGCGGATCGCCGCCACGACCCGGACGTCCGAGAAGACGCGCCTCCTCGCGGACTACCTGCGCGACGTGGATCCCGATGCGCTTCGTGACGCGGTGATCTTCTTCACCGGCCGCGCATTCGCCGAGTCCGACCCGCGGGTCGCGGGCCTGGGGTGGGCGACGATCGGCGACGCCGTCGCGCGGGTCGCCGGGGTCGATCGCGCGGCCCTTGCGGCCGCCTACGATCGGCATTCCGACCTGGGGCTTGCCGTCGGCGACGTCCTCGCCGGTCGCGACCCGTCGCAACCCCCGCAGCCCGGCCATCCGGGCGCGGACGATCCGGCCGGAGCCGTCGCGTCGCCGAGCATCCCCGAGGTCGCAGCCGCGTTCGCGGAGATCGTCGCCGCGGGCGGCCCGGCCGCGAAGTCGGTGGCGTTCGAGTCGCTGCTCCGGCGCTGCGACGCGCTCACCGCCACGTACGTCGTCAAGATCCTGGCCGGGGAGCTCCGGATCGGGCTCCGCGACGGGCTCCTCCAGGCGGCGATCGCGCGGGCGTTCGTCCGGTCGATCGACGCAGTCTCGAATGCCGCGATGCTCACCGGAGACATCGGCGAGACCGCGGTCCTGGCTCGCGAGGATCGCCTGGGGACGACCCGCCTGCGTCTCTTCCGGCCGCTCCGGTTCATGCTCGCGTCGCCGGCCGAGGACGCCGCCGAGATCATGGCGCGCCTGGGGCCCGTGGTCTGGACCGAGGACAAGTACGACGGGATCCGCGTCCAGCTCCATCGTTGCGGATCGGAGGCACGCCTTTTCAGCCGCGATCTCAACGACGTGAGCGGCCAGTTCCCGGAGGTGGTCGCGGCGGCGAAGCGGCTCGACTGGGACGGCGTCCTCGACGGCGAGCTCCTGGCGTACCGCGAGGGCGTCGTGCTCCCGTTCCTGGCGCTGCAGCGGCGGCTGGGTCGCAAGGAGCCGTCCGCGGCGCTCCAGGACGAGGTCCCCGTCGCATACGTCGCGTTCGACGCGCTGGCGCTCGGTCCCCGCGGCGGTGCCGTGGAGCCGCTCATCGGGGTGCCGCTGGCCGAGCGCCGGGCCCGGCTGGAGGCGTTGGGGCTGCCCGGCGCCGAGCCCGGCCGTTTCGTGCTCTCGCTCCTGGTCCGGGTGGGCTCGGCCGACGAGCTCGAGACGGTCTTCGCGGCCGCCCGCGCGCGGCGGAACGAGGGTCTCATGGTCAAGGACCCGACGAGCGTCTATGCGCCTGGCCGGCGCGGCTTCGGCTGGCTGAAGATGAAGAAGGCGCTCGCGACCCTCGACTGCGTCGTGGTCGGCGTCGAGGGCGGCCACGGCAAGCGTCACGGCGTGCTCTCCGACTACACGTTCGCTGTACGCGACGATGCCACCGGCGCGCTCGTCACGATCGGGAAGGCGTACAGCGGCCTGACGGACGCGGAGATCGCCGAGCGCACCGCCTGGTTCGAGGAGCACACGCTGACGCGCCACGGGCGATACCGGACCGTGGAGCCGACCGTCGTCGTGGAGGTCGCGTTCGACGTGATCATGCGGAGCGCACGTCATCGCTCCGGGTTCGCGCTTGCGCTTCCCGCGGATCGCGCGCCTGCGGACCGACAAGTCCGCGGCCGACTGCGACACGCTCTCCACCGTCGAGTCGCTCTGGCGCGAGCTGCAGCACGGGGCGGAGCACCTCGTCACGATCGGCGCGCAGCCCGGGGCACGGCCCGAAGCCTGAGGCCCCGGCCGGCGCGGGCGGCCGCGCCCGGCGCGGCGACGCCGCGATGCCGACGTCCGTTGCCGGGTTCCGACGGACGTCGACGCAATTCATGGCGGACGTGCCGCTCCGACCCCCCTTTGATGGGCTGTCGCGGACCCACACCGGCGCCTAGCCTGGATGGTCGGGGCCGCTCGGCCTCGGACCATCGAGAGGACGCGCGGGGATGGACAGCCTCGGGGTGATGGCGGCGATCGTCGCCTGGCTGGTGATCCTCGGCATCGCCCTCCTGCGCGTCCCGGGCGTCGGCCTGCGCGCACTCGCCGGGCCATGGCTCGTGCTCACCGCCGTCTCGATGGGCTGCGTCTTCATGGCCTTCTTCGTGATCTCGTACGGGCTCCTCTTCCTGTTCGGCAGGGAGGCGGCCGCTGCCGGCGTCGTGATGGCCGCGGTCGTCCTTGCGGCGACGCCCGTCTTCTGGGCGCTCGTCCTCCGGCGCCGGGCACGCCGTGCGGCGACGAATGGCTGAACGCGTCGCGGCGTTCGGCGCTGCTGTTCCCGTGGACGACGCCCGGCGCGGCGTGCCGACCACCACCGTCCTCGTGGCGCTGGTTGACGTCCCGCTGCTGGCCGCCGCGTACCGGGCCGTCATCGGCGCGGCTCCCGACCTGCTCGTCGCCGGCGTCGCCGAACGTCGCGACGTGGTGGCCTCCGCGGTCGCCCGGTTCGCCGCGGACATCGTGGTCGTCGAGTGCCCGGCGTCCGCCGGCGCGGAGCGACGCGACCTGGCGGGCGTTCGGGGAGATCCGGGCCGCCAATCCGGCCACCCGGATCCTGGCCGTCGAGCTCCGCTGCGGCGGCGAGCGCGTCCGAGTCGCGATCCGGGCCGGCGCCGACGGGTTCGCTCACGCGCGAGGCCGCGCCTGCCGACGTGCTGGCTGCGCTCCGCAGCATCGGCCGCGGCGAGACCTGTGCCAGCGTCCGGGTGACGACGCCCATGGTCGCGCGCCGCCCCGGCGTCGTCGGGGGGCGAGACTCGTGAGCCGCCTGCGGGCCATGGTGGCTGGCGAGCGCGGCGCGGCCCTCCGGTCGGCCGTTCGGCGCCTGCGCCCGACGGGTCGTGCCGGCAGTCGGCGGAAGGGAACCGCAGCCGTCGCGGCCGCCGCGGTGGGAGTCGCGATCGCCGTGCTCGTGGCGGGCGTGGCCTTCTCGGCGCGTCTACGGCGAGTACGGCTTCCACCCGGCGGCGAACGCGCGCAGTTGGGCGGCCCTGCCCGCCGGCCTACGCGGACTCGACGGTCTGCCAGCGTTGTCACCGAGCCGAAGTACGCGTCCTGGACGGCGTCTGCGCACCGGACGGTCGTCTGCGAGAGCTGCCACGGGCCTCTCGCAACGCACGTGGACGAGACGTCGCCGCGACGCGCCGGCCGGCGCGGTCGTGCTGGCGGCCGTGCCGGCTTCGATCTGCGTGAGCGTGCCACGGGCGGCCAGGACCGGGCGGCCGGCGGCCTTCCCACAGGTCGAGCCTTGCCCCGCACTACCCGGGGGCCGCCTGCCTCTGGTGCCACAACCCCCACGACGCCTCCGCGGTTCGTCCTCCCGACATCCCGCACTCGCTCGATCGGTTGCCGCGCGTGCGTCACCTGCCACGCGCCGGCGGCCTCAAGCCGGTCCCGCCCGGGCACATCGCGGCGAGCGACGCGGTCTGCAGGACCTGCCACGCACGCGCCGGCGAATGGCCAGTAGGAGCGTCCGCGTCGACCAGAGCCAGAGACTGCCCGGTGCGAGTCCAGCCCGAACCCCGTCGCGGGCGTCCCTGCGCGGCGCCGGGTCCTGCAGCTCGGCCTCGCGGCCGTTCCCGTCGTGTGCGGCGGCCGCCTGGCCGCGACCTTCCGCGGCGAGTCGAGCAGATGTGGCCCGCGCGAGCGGACCGGCGCCGGCCGGTCCGGCCTACGACCCGTCCGCGCCACGACTGGGCGTTCGTGATGGACACGACGACCTGCATCGGGTGCGGCCGGTGCGTCGACGCGTGCAAGCTGGAGAACCACGTCCCGCCGGATCCCGCCCTCAACCGGACGTGGGTGGAGCTTCACGTCCTGGCCAAGGACGTGGACGGTGACCGTGACCTCGCCGGCCGGCGACGACGCCGGCGTCCCGGTCCAGGCCACCGTGCCCGGCTGCGGAGCGCCTCGGTGCGGAGCGCCTACTTCGTCCCGCGACCTGCATGCAGTGCGAGAACCCGCCGTGCACCTGGGTCTGCCCGGTCAGCGCGACCTACCGCACCGCGGACGGGGTCATCCTCGTGGACGAGCAGCGCTGCATCGGCTGCGGCTACTGCGTGGTGGCCTGCCCGTACGGGGCCCGGTACATCGTCCCGGCCGGCGACACCACGCCGAAGGGCGTCGCCGGCGTCGCCGACAAGTGCACGTTCTGCTACCACCGCATCACCCGAGGCCAGCTGCCCGCCTGCGCCGAGGTCTGCCCGGTGAATGCGCGGAACTTCGGCGACCGGAAGGACCCGAAGAGCGCGGTAAGCGTCGCCATCGACCAGAAGCGCGTCCGGGCGATGAAGCCCGCCCTCGGTACGCGGCCGCGCGTCTTCTACACGGGCCTCGAAGGCGAGGTGGACTGATGTCCGTGCGCGTCGCCGGCCGGGATCTGAGCGTCGACCCCCGGGTGATCGCGCGCCTCGCGCGGCTGGAGATCGCGGCGACGCCGCGCCCGCTCCGGATCTGGTACAGCGTCCTGCTCGCGCTCTGCCTGGTCGGGGCCGTCGGCGCCGTCCTCCTCCTGCCCCCTGGCTGGGAGGTGATGGGCACGCGCCCCGGCTTCGAGTGGGGGCTCCTGATCGTCGCCTACGTCTTCTTCGCGATCACGACCAGCGGGCTCTGCCTGGCCTCGTCGCTCGGAACCGTCTTCGGCATCGAGATGTTCATCCCGCTCGAGAAGCGCCACGCCATCCTGGCCCTGCTCTGCCTCGTCACCGCCTTCGGGGTCATCGCGCTCGACCTCCAGTACCCGGTCCGGATGGTCCTGGGGGCGGTCCTCAGCCCGTCCCCGTTCTCGCCGATGTGGTGGATGGGGGTCTTCTACGGCGCGTACCTCGTCTTCCTCGTCACCGAGGTGCTGAGCATGTTCACCGGGCGGTGGCGTCTCCACCGGATCGCCTGTGTCCTGTCCTCGATCACCGCCATCGTCGCGCCGACCACCCTCGGAGCGGTCTTCGGCGTCGCTCTCGTCCCGGCCGTACTGGCATGGCGCCTTCACGCCGCCGGCGATGGTCGTGGCCGCGATCCTGTCGGGCATCGCGCTGCTGGGGATCGTCTTCGCCTGCGTCCACCGGTTCCGCCTGGCCGGCTTCGAGCGAGCGGCCACGCTCGCGATACCGGCCATCCGGCTCCTGCTCACGATTGTTCTCGCCGTGACGGTGCTCGTCGTCGCCTGGGACACGGCGTGGGGGCTCTACGGGAACGTCCCCGGCCTCTCCGACGCGACCGGCGCGATCCTGGTGGGGCCGCTGGCCCTGCCGTTCTGGATCGTCCGGGTCCTCCTGGCGCTGGTCGTGCCGCTTGTGCTCCTGGTGAACCCGGGGACCCGGACGCCGACCGGTCTTTTCGCGGCATCCTGCCTCGCCTTCTTGGGGCTCTTCGCCGACCGGGCGATCTTCGTCTTCGCCGGCCAGGTCGCGCCCGGCACCGCCGTCGCCGGCGTGCTCTCCTGGCCGTTCGCGTCGTACACGCCGTCGCTCGTGGAGGTCAGCGTCGTCGTCGGGGCCTTCGCCTTCATCGCCCTCGTCTACACCCTGGCCGAGCGGCACCTGCCGATGGGCGAGCACCAGGGGCACATGGTGGGTGTCTTCCTCGCGAGCGGCCGGCCGGAGGAGGCTGGCGTGGCCGCGATCCCGGCACCGGGCGTGGCCGTGACGGCGGTCCTCGATGGCGCGGGAAGCATGCCGTGAGGGCCAGGCGGGTCGGCGGCATCGTCCTCGCGGTCGTCGCAACCGTCGCGATCGGGTCGGCGGTCGGCTTCGGGATCATCCGCTCCGGCCTCATCGACTCCCTGGTCGGCCGGCAGCCTGCGCCGTCGACGGAACCCGGCACCTCGCCCGCCGCGTCGCCCGCAGCCCGGCCGGCTCGCCGATCGCGCCGCCGCTGGCCCTGACGCTGGTCATGCCGGCCGGCGCCGACTGCCTGGCCTGCCACGCGACCGCGGCGGGCGGCGTCGGAACCGCGACGGTGCCACCCATCGGCCATCCGCTGACGGGCTGGACCAACTGCACTGCCTGCCACTCCAACAACAGCCTGGTCAGGACCGCGCCCGGCCATACGGGCATCCACGCCGACCAGTGTCTCATCTGCCACACGGCAACCACCCCTGCCGCCGTGGACCGGCCGCACTCCGCCAGCCAGGACGTGCCCTGCTCCTGCACGGGAAGACGGCACCGCTGCCGGACAGCATGAAGAACCGATCCGAGACGACGTGCTGGCTGTGCCACCAGGCCACGGCCGTGCAGGCGCCGCTACCCCCACCCGACGCCCACCGACGGCATCTGCCTGACCTGCCACAGCGCGGCGAAGCTGGGTGCTCTGCCCGCCGACCATACCGGCCGGACAAACGGCATGTGCTCGGCCTGCCACGCACCGGCGTCGAGCCAGCCGCCCAGCATCCCCCACGACATGGCAGCCCTGGCGGGGATGTGCACGTTCTGTCATGGCGAGGCGAAGCCATCAGGCCTCCCCAGCCAGTAGTGGGCGAGCCCGGCGGGGCCGTCGGCCGTGACGAGCGCCGCGGTCGAGATCGGCGACGTCGACCACGCCGCGGCGAATCGCGTACTTCAGCAGCTCCACGCGGTCGTGGATCCCGAGCTTCTCCATTACGTTGGCGCGGTAGTTGTGGATCGTCTGCTCCGAGAGGTGGAGCGTCCGCGCAATCTCCCGGTTCGTGTGGCCGATCGCGGCCAGCATCATCACCTCGCGCTCCCGCTCGCTGAGCGACTCGATGGGATCCGCGAACGGGCCGTCCGGGGACTTCAGGACGTACGTGTTGACCATCCTCGTCACGATCGCCGGGCTCACGTAGCGCTGGCCTCGGGCGACGCAGCGCAGGGCGGTCACGACATCGGGGGCAGCGGCCTCGCGGGTCAGGTAGCCGTCGGCGCCGGCCTTGATCGCCAGCGAGAACTGCTCGCCGCTGGAGCGGCACTCCAGGGCAAGGATCTTCGTCGTTGGCCTGGCGGCGCGGATCGATTCGATCGAGTGGAACAAGGAGCAGCCGGCGCGGTCGAACGGGAGGCATTCGGCGATCACGACGTCCGCGCGGGTCCGCGCCATCTCATCCCTCATCGTCTCGCGGCTCTCGACCTCGCCGATGACCTCCATGTCAGGCGCCGCGTCGATCACTTCGCGGAGCCCCACGTTGAGCATCGGGAAATCGAAGATGGCCAGCAGCACACCCAGCTCCATGCCGTTCCCTGGTGCCTGCCCGTTCGACCGCGGCATGGTGATCAGCCCTCCCGGAGGCCCGATCGGGAGAGCGCCTCGCGGAGCCGGGACCGGCGGTTCGCGATGAGGCGCATGGGAAGCGCCCTCCCGCCAGCAGCGTGGCGCCGGCGACATGTGGCGAGCACACACGGCTTCATGGTCGGGCTCCCGGCACGGCCGCGACCAGCGGCCAGCGGAGCCCTGCCGGGACACCGCCCGTGGACCCGGTGGCGAAGGGCGCGGTGACGGGCAGCACCTTGTCCGCGTGGCAGCGAGCGCAGTAGACCGGCTGGTGGCAGTAGGCGCAGGCCTGGTTGCCCTGGTCGCGGATGACCTGGGCGTGGTTGGTCATCATCTCGTCGTGCTCCACGGTGACGGCGCCCGTCTTGTGGCAGTTCTCGCAGTACGTCCGGGTGTGGCACTCGCAGCAGGACTGCGCTGCCCGGGGTCGACCGAAGTCGCGACGCGTCTTGTGGTCGAAGACCCACAGCGATTCGACGTGCGTCGACGGCCGCTCCCCGATCCAGGATCGCGACGTGGTCGCCGATCTGCGGGAAGGTGTGGCAGGTGGCGCAGGTCGACGGGATCATCTCGGTTCGTGATGACGCCGTTCACGACCTTGAAGTGGCCGCCGTCATGGCAGCGGAAGCAGCCCGGGTAGTCCAGGTGGCCCAGGTTGTCCGGGTAGGTGGCCGCGCTGACCTTCATCGCCGGCGTCGCCGACCAGCGGTAGATGACCTTGACCTGGCCTCGGCCGGCTGATCGCGGCTGCCTTCGTGCTGGCGTCGAGCGGGTACTTGAGCGGGTAGAAGTCGCGGAGCCCGTCGATCGCGCATCCGCGGTCGCCTGGTTCGGGTAGTCGGCCCCGAGGATCGGCATCGCCTGCTGCTTGATGTACGGCAGCGCGGGATCGATCCTGCCGGTCGTGAGCGCGGCGTCCGGCTGAGGCCCGGATTGGGGGTCCGGTGGCCGACGCGGTTGTGGCAGTCGAGGCAGTCCATCCGGTGCGGCTCCGCGGCCTTGAGCCGCGCGATGTCCGGCTGGACATTCGCGGCCACCGTGATCTTGTCCTGCGCGACGAACTCGTCGACCGTCCCGTCCGGGCGGTGACCTTGACGTAGTCGATCGTCTGGTGCGCGGGTCCGCGCTCGAGAACTCGACGTCGGACACCATGTGCCAGTGGAGGCCGCGTGACGTCGCTGACGTCGCGGAGGTCGGCCGGATCACCAGCGCCACGAACTGGCGTGTGTTCTTCTCGTCCTCCGCGAAGGCGATCCGAGCACGAGCTTGATCCGTTGTCGACGAGCTGTTCGACGTCATGGCAGCGCCGGCAGGTGACCGTGGTCGGCGGGAGCTCGTCGTGCTCGGGCGGCGGAATCGGCGTCGGGAAGCTGCCGGTGATGACCTCGAACAGCTGGCGGGTGCCGTTGATCTTGGCCTTGATCCAGCCCGCGACGCCGGGCTCCACGTGGCACTCCGCGCAGGACAGCTCCCTGTGCGGCGAGACGGCGTGGCTGAAGCTCCGGCCCATCGTGTGGCAGCGGCCGCAGAAGTCGGCGGTCTCGGTCCACTGGCTGACGGTGACGCCGCCGACCACGTGATCGCCAGGCCCGACCCACGAGGAAGAAGGCGAGGAGCCCTCGCCGGCGCGGGACTCGGATGCGGGGGCGCCCAGGCAGGCGGCCCAACAGGCCGCGGCGGCGGGAGGGTGTCGCCTCGGCGCCGGGTGCCGCCGCAACCAGGGCCGGTGGCGCCTCCGGGACGCCCGTGCCGCCGGAGGCGGCCGGCCCGTCGAGGAGCGGCTCGTCCATTCCCGGCTCGCCGGGATGCCTCCGTCAGCCGTGAGCACTTCGTTGACCAGCGCTCCATCGCGGCGGGGGTCCCGACCGATCCGCCGTCGCGGACGATCCCGTCGCGATCGATGAAGAAGTGGACGGGATGCCGAGGATCCGGTAGTTCGTCGGCGATCAGGCTCGGTGGGTCGGCGACCTTGCGAAGGTGAGCCCGACCCGCGTCGGCGTAGTCGGACCGCCGCCGAGTCCTCCTCGATGAAGACCTCCACGACGACCAGGCCCTGCGCCTTGGAACGCGCGTAGGTCGCCTGGATGTCGGGTTCTCCGCCCGGCAGGGCTGGCACCAGCTGGCACCGAACGTCAGCCAGACGGGGCGGCCCCGCGAGCATCGAGATCGTGGAGCCGTCGATGGTCGTCGCCGTGAAGTCCGGCGCGGCCTGGCCGACGATCGGCGGGCCGCCGGCGGCGCCTGCCCGGGCAGAGGTGAGGCCCTCGGCGGCCGGCTGGTCGTTGGCGAGGTACGCCGCCAAGATGAGCACCGCCGCGACGACCATGACGAGCATGGTCCCGAGGCGGCCCGGACGGGGCCGGCCGGCCGCGGCTCGCGCCGCCGGCAGCGCGTCCATCGGCGTCCTCGCTTCGTCGGCCGGCATCCGCGTGTTCGAGATCCGGTCCGGCTCAGTTCAGGCCGGCGTAGCTGTGGAGGCCACCGAAGAAGAGGTTGCCGAAGTAGGTGAACAAGGTCGCCGCGAAGCCGATGACGGAGCAGCGCTGCGGCTCGCCGACCGCGCCAGCCGCGGACGACGCGGGCGTGGAGGTAGGCGCCGTAGATGAGCCACGTCACGAGCGACGCGGTCTCCTTGGGATCCCAGCTCCAGTAGGTGCCCCAGGCCACGCTCGGCCCAGATGGCGCCGAGGACGATCGTCAGGGTCAGGAACGGGAAGCCGATGACGACCGCGCGGTACGAGATCTCGTCGAGGAGCTCCGGCCGCGGGCAGGCCGCGGCGGCCGCTCTCGGGCTGGATGAGGTACAGGAGCGCGGCGCCGAAGGCGACCGCGAAGCAGCCGTAGGCGACGATCGCGACGGCGACGTGGACCGTCAGCAGGAGGTTGTTCTGGAGGGCCGGGACGAGCGGCTCGATCGGTCGCCGGGATCGTCGTCGCGTAGCAGGAGCAGCGCGAGCGCGATCGGCAGGGCGATCAGGCCGAGGTCGCGCAGGTGGTACTTGCGCTCGAAGAACAGGTAGGCGCCCAGGACGCCCCACGCGAACGAGACCGAGAACTCGTACATGTTCGCGAACGGGCCGTGGCCGGTCGCGATGGTCCGGAAGATGAGCGACGCGCGTCGAGGAACGCGAGCGCCAGCCAGGCGAGGAGCGTGCCGTAGTGCCCGAGCGAGGTCGTGCGCGGCCCCGACGTGAAGCCCAGCGTCCCGGTGGTCATCGGCGACGCCGCGGCGCGCCGGCGGGCCGCCCGACGCCCGAGCGAGCGTAAGGACGTAGCAGACGAGGGCGAGGACGTGCCAGGATGCCCGCGACGAAGCTGTACTCGGACATCTTGAACATCGTTGCGCGCTCCTCCTGCTCGCCGGGCTGCTCGCGGCCCGGCGGATGTCCGTGACGACGAGGTGAACTCGGCGTCGAAGCCGATGTCGTCGGCGGCCGACGGCGGCGATCGAGACGATCCCGCCGTCCGGTCGCCCGCGACGCGGGCCCAGATGCGGCGGTGGGGAAGAAGAAGACGATGGCGACGCCGACCACGAGGAGCAGCAGCCCGAGCCAGACGAACGGCGCGCCCGGGTCGCGGGCGACGATGAGGCCGGTGAACTGGCGCTCGCGGTCGAACGTGAACGTCAGCCCGTCGACCGTCGTCGGGATGCCCTGGTCGACGACTGCTGGACGACGGGCGCTCGCCGTGTCGGCCTTGTAGACCTCGAGTGGACCTGGCCGGGCTTGATGGTTCGGATCGACCTGGCCGGACGGCGGCGATCACGTAGACCGTCAGGTCCTGGTCCGGGAGGGCGAACTGTGCCTGACCTTGGTGTCGTCATTGTCGGACGCCCACGCGAGCGGCACGCCCCGGCGAACAGGACCGTGCCGGTCGTGTCCCTGACGATCACGTCCGCGGCGGGCCCGAAGAACGACTGGTAGAAGGTGACGTCGCCGAAGCGCAGCGGGTCGTTGACCCGGACCTGCTGGCGGCGACGACCTGGCCGCCGCTCTGTCACGATCACGTCGCTGGCGTAGTCGAGCGGCGGCGCCGTTCGTCGGTGTAGGTGTCGTTGAACGAGTTCGAGGGTGATCGTCGCCCCGTCCTTCGTCGGGACGCCGACGTGCGACCTTCGCAGCAGAAGCTCGGTGTCGCGGAAGCCCGCCATGGACCCGACCATCGCGCCGACGAGGATGACGACGAGGCTCAGGTGGGCGATGACGGCCCGAACGGCGCCCAGCGGATGCGGTCGACGTAGAGGTGGACGGCCCCGTCGTCCTCGATGAGGGTCCGATAGTGGTGGCGCGGCAAGACCGCCCCGGACCGCTCCGAGGGCTTCCGCCGGCGGCCCGGTGGAAGGCCATCGCCTCGTGCTGGGGCGCTGCTCGAAGAACGCCGGGCTCACGGACGTGCGGGGTGCCGCCTCGGTCTGCCAGTGCCCGGGATCCGCTGGACCGAGCAGGCGACAGCGAGGCCGCGAGGAGCCCGCCAGCGCCGCGGAACCAGACCGAGCTGAAGACGTGAAGACCCCGAGCTGGTCGAAGATGTCGGTCCAGCCGCCGTACTTGGGGCGGACCGGCCAGCCACGTTGGCCTGCGCCTCGGGTCGTCGCCATGACCCGGCCGGCGCCTGCACGAGCAGCGTGCCGACCAGCGTCGAGCGCGGCCAGCCCGAGCATGAGCGCGAGGCCGGGCCCATCGAGATGAGCAGTGCCAGAGCCGCTCCAGCGCCGAGTCCCCGTGCGCGACCGGTCGCGCGCGGCGGGGGCCGCCAGCGTGGACGTCGCCAGGTCCCGGGCTCCGGTCGTGTGTCGCCATTCGTGCGCCTCCTCAGCCGCCGAACGGTGCGATGAGCGCCGACAGCCGCGCGAAGGTTGGTGATCATCAGGAAGCCGACCACGACGAGCATCGCCGCCGGTGACGAGGGAGACGGCGCGGTGGTGGCGCCCGACCCAGCCGAGCCGGCGGCGCGACCGAGTCGCGCCGATCGCGACGAGGATGAACGGGACGGCGAGGCCGGCCGCGTAGGCGAGCAGGAGGACGGTGCCCTCGGCGACGCTCGCGGTCACCGAGGCGAGGCCGATGATCCCGCCGAGGATCGGGCCGATGCAGGGCGTCCAGCCGGCCGCGAAGACGACGCCGAAGAGGAGCGAGCGACCGTAGCCGGGGCGTGGAGGTGCATGCGGGTCCGCGAACCGCCGCCCAGCGTCAGCGTGCCGCCGCCCGCCACGGCGCCGCCGAACACGGCAGGCGGGTCTCGCGGTACAGCGCGCCGACGTTGATCACGCCGGCGACGTGGAGGCCCATGAAGACGAGGACGACGCCGCCCGGCCTGGCGGAGCACGCTCGCCTTGTCGCGCAGGACGTAGCCGACGACCCGACCGAGGCCCACAAGGCGATGAACACGACCGAGAAGCCGGCGACGAAGGCGAGCGCCTGGCGGAAGGCTCCGGCGGCGGTCGCTCACCCCCGTCGGCGCCGACCATGTAGCCGACGTAGGCCGGCACGAGCGGCAGGCAGCACGGCGAGGCGAACGAGACGCACGCCCGCCAGGAACGCCAGCAGGAGGCCGAGGCCGGCCCCCACGCTCATGCGCGAGCGCCGGGAGTCACGGCTGGGCGCTTCCGCTCGGCGCCGGCGCTGGTCGCCTGGGCCGGGGACGGTGAGGCAGCCGGAGACCCGCTGGCGCCCGGGGAGGCTGCTCGCGGGAAGCGGCGGGCGCAGCGCCGCGGGGCGCCGCTGGCTCCCGGCGAGGCCGGTGCCGCGCTGGCGAGGGCGTCGAGGTGCGCCTTCACGGTCTTGGCGATGTCGCTGTTCGGGTCCAGCTGGACGACGCGCGTCCACTCTCGCTGGACGCCGGCCATGTCGGCGCGGCTGCTGGTTGAGATAGAGGAAGCCCAGGTCGTAATAAGCCTCGACGTTCTTGTCGTCGAGCGCCAGGACCTTCGTCCACGCCGTCAGGGCGGTGCCCGAATCGCCCTGGTTGAACGCGGAGGCGCCGAGGGCCAGGAAGCCCCGCACCGCGGTCGGCTCGACGGCGGTGTCCTTCGTGTACCAATCCTGGGCGGTCTTGAAGTCGCCCGTCTGGTAGTACTGGTCGCCGAGCGCCATGAGCGAGTCGGCGTCCTTCGGGTCCGCCTGGATCTTCACCATGAGCGCGGCCACGGCTGCCTGGTCGAGGACCGGCGTGGCCGGGGAGGCGTTGGGCGCCGGAGAGCCGCCTGCCCCGATGCTGGCCGCGCTCGTCCCGCCGGCGTTGAAGCCCACGACGGCCACGATCCCGATCGCAGCGATCGTCGCGCCCACGAGAGCGAGGTTGCGGAAGGCCGGCGAGCCGAGGAAGCGCCAGCAGCCGCCCGGGGCGGGGAGCGGCGCCCGCGCCCACCATGGAGGCGGCGCGCTCGGCGGCGGTCCCAACAACCTCGCGGTGGGCGGCCGGGTCCACCTCGGCGAGCAGCGCGTCGATCTCGTCGTCGCTCACGATCCGCCGGCCGCTCTCGTCGACGCGCGCAGCCGCTGCCGGCGCCACCGCGGCTGCGGCGCCGGCGAGCCGAGCGCCGCGGCCGCCTGGCTCCCCGTCGCGGCGCGGGGGACCGCGTCGGGGGCAGGGGCGGGGATATCCCGGTGGGCCGGAGGTGTCGCCGGCCCACCGGGCAGGACGGTCGGCCGTGCGCCCGCCCCGACGAGGGCGACGGCGCGGGCGAGCGCGGCCGGGTCCGTGAGAAGTGCGTACGCCTCGTCCGCGCCTGCGGCCTGGGCGCGTGCCCAGGACCGCAGGCTGCGTGGCGCGCCATCGAGATACGCGGAGACCGCCTGGTGGGCGGTGCCGACGTCCTCGGGCGTGGCGGACGTGGCGAGCCCGAGGCGCTCCAGGAGCTCGCGCTCCAGCTTCTCGGGGCTCGTGGCCTTGCCTGCCGGCGGGCGCGCTCATCGTGCCGTTCCCGCCGGGCGCGCCCACCGGGCGCCCGCTCCTGCTCCGTTCATCTCGGATAGCCCTCGTTGATCGGCCGGGTCCACACCCGGCCGTGACACCTGCCCGAAGTGTCGTCGCGAGGGCAGCGCGATCCCATCCGCCGGGGGGCACAAATGCGCCCGCAGGCGAGCGCTACAACCGATAGGGCCACCCGGACGGGGCTCTACCGATGGATAGAGGAATGGCGGGCGCCGGCTGGACGGGAGTGCGGCAGCGATCGCGGACATAGCGGCCGCGGATCCGGACCAGAGACGCAGACTCGCCTCGGCCGCGCGCCCTCAATGGCGGCCGGGATCTCCCGGGGACGATGCTCCGGCCCGGGTGGCTGCGAAGAAGCCCGGGCTCCGAGCGGGGCCGGGATCTCCCTGTCGACCTACGGGCTCGAGGCGGTGGGTTCCGTACGGGCTGGCCTCGTGGTCGTGACCGTGGCACGTCAGCGTGCACGTGCCGCGCCGATCCCCGTCGGCGTCCACGTCAGGACGCCGGAGCCCTTGTCAGGCAGCACGTCCGGCGCGAAGTTGACCAGCCGCGTGTTCGAACGGTCGGCCACCAGGTAGGCGAGCGCCGTGCCGTGGATCCGGAAATGGCACTCGGCGCAGATCGCGTTGCCCTGCCCGTCGCCCGGCGTGTCGATGTTGGTGCCGCCGTTGCCCTCGCCAGCGATGTTCGCCAGGTGCACCTGGTGCAGGTTGAAGTTCGTCGCCGACGACGATGCTGCTGGCGAACCCTTCTCAGCGTGGCAGACCAGGCACAGTGCGGAGTCCGCGGCGGCGTACGGCTCGGAGGCCGACTTCAGCACGCGGTCGCGGTAATTCTGGATCAGGATCCCGCGATACTGGCTGGCGTGCGGCGCGAGGTCGCCGCCGGCGGCGGTCACGTCCGTCCCGCCCGGTAGCAGGGTGGTGTCCCACTTCTGCGGATCCCCGTGGCAGTTGATACAGCGGACCGTGCCGTCGGTCGTGAAGTTCCACTGCTTGTAGGGCGAGGTCCCGCTCAGGCTGAGCGCCATGGCCGGAGTCGCGTTCGTGCCGCCAGCCTCGACCGGGTGATACGAGGCGTTCGAAGGGTTCAGCTCGATCCCCATGTCGAGCTCGTCCTGCGACGGGGGCACGCCGGCGTTCGAGGGAAGGAACGTGTACCCCGAGTGGCACTTGAAGCAGATCTCGTACTCGCGCGTCGGCTGCTGGCCCGCCGTGCCGTCGAGAAGGGTGTAGACCGGTGGAGCGCCGGCAGCACCGTTGTTCACGGAGACACCGGAGACTGCCGCCTGCGCGCCGGCGACTGTCCAACCCATGAGCGTCTGGTTGGGAGCAGTCGTCGTCGCGTTGTGGGGGTTGTGGCAGTCGCCGCACGCGAGGCTCGGGTCGGAGACCGCATCGTGACTGTAGTAGCTGCGCGTCGTCGCGTCGTTGGCCGAGACGGCCGCGTACTGGGCCGCGACGTTCTGCGACGAGCCCGTCCCATCGTGGCACGTGAGGCACATCTGCGCCTCGGGCGCGGCCTTCACGAGGAGCGGCGCCCCCTGCGCCGTGTGCGCGGAGTGGCAGATCCCGCACGTATCCGACACCAGCGACATGTCCGGCCCGTGGGGCGAAGTGAACGGGTCGACGAGCTGGGCCTGCACGCCGAGAGCCGCCGGAGGCGCGACAGCGAGGCGGTAGAGGGGGACGCCGCCGGGGTTGGTCCAGGTCGCCGCGATCACTCGGGGCGTCACGAGTGGGAAATCGAGGCCGGCCATGGCGCGAGAGGTCGCCGGATGGGCGTCGACCGGCTGGCCCACCGGCACGCCATCCCGCTGGCCGGGCGACATGTTCACCTGGGGCGTCGACGCCGAGAGGACGCTCCCGCTGGTCGCTCCGGGGACCGCCTGTCCGGCGTCCGTCAGACGCAGCTCGAACCACGCGCCGAGCGGGAGATCGATCGAGGCGCGGATCGTGAACTCAACCTCGGTGTAGGAGTCGCCGGGGACTGCGATGGTGGCCGTCCCAGCCCGGCCCATGACGCGGCGCCCGGAGACTGGCTCCTGCGTGGCGTCGTCGGTGTCGCGAACGATCATCTCGCTCGTGTCGATCTGCTCCCCCGCCGGGCCCGGCAGCGTTCCAGTCCCGACGCCCGTCCTGCGCCATTCCGGGGCGACATGAAGGGGACACCGAGGACCGAGCCCCCGACCGGGACGTCGGCGAAGGTGTCCAACCCGCCAACGCGGTACTGGAGGCGCGGCACGAAGCTCGCAGCCGGAAGGTCGGCGTTGCGGACTTGGAACCTGACGCGGAAGGCATCGAAGCGGAGGACGCCCATGAGTGCCGTATCCATCCCGAGGTACGTAGCCGCCTGGGTGACGGGCTCGGTCCGGGCGAACACCGAATGCGCCACCACGAGCGCGGGGGCCACGAGCACCGTGACCGAGCAAGTCGCTGCGACCCCGTCGGCGTGCTCCAGGCGCGCCGCGAACGTCGTGGTAAAGGCGGGCTGGCCCGCCCCCGAGCGCAGCGGGGCGCGCAGGCGTGGGGCGAAGGACGCTTGCAGCTGGTCCGCGACATCCCCGAGCGGCCACATGATGGTTCCTCCCGTCCCGCCGATGATGCCGCCGTCCGAGTCGACGACGGTCCAGCCGGCCGGCAGCAGGGCCACGAGCTGGACGCCCGTCGCCGGTGTCTCGAGCCGGGCGGCGATCGTCAGGGTGGTGGCTGCCTGGGTCGATCCGGTGGCGGCCACCCGCCGGCGCGTCCGACGTCATGGCAAGCGACCCGCGAACGGGCTCAGGCGACGGGCTCGGCGACGGCGATGGGTCGGGCGGAGGCGCTCGGATCCGGCGAGGCGCTCGGATCAGGCGACGGCGGCGGCGAAGGGTCGGCCGAGGGCGAAGGATCGGGCGAGGCGCTCGGATCCGGCGACGGCGACGGCGGCGGTGAAGGGTCGGCCGAGGGCGAAGGATCGGGCGAGGCGCTCGGATCCGGCGATGGCGACGGGTCGGCCGAGGGGGAAGGGTCAGGCGATGGCGAGGCGGTGGCGTCGAGGGCCGCGATTGGCGTCGGTTCGAGCGCGCCAGTTGCCGGGACGACCGGGGTGAATGCGAGGATTGCCGCGACCATCACGACATACGTCGCGACGAGCGGGCCGGGTCGGAGAGGGATCGTCCATCTCATCGTGGTGGTCCTGCGTCATGCCGGGCACCGAAGGAGGGGCCGGCTCGACGGCGAGGGGGACGCCGAATGCGGTGCATCAGATCGAAGTGGGCCTCGGGTCAGGGACGGCGCAGTCCTGGCGGTTGCCGTTCGGCGCGTACCAGGACAGCCGCTTGTTCACGAGATGGGCCTCGGTTGCAGGTAGCGCCGGGACGTGCCGGCGTGCGAGGGGTCCCGGCGACCCCAGGTGACCTGGGACCGCCGGGTTCCGGTTCCGCGTGTGCGTCCTGGACCTGACGAGGATGAACAACGCCAGGCGGACCTGTTCGGACTGTCTAGTTGCCGGGGGTCGGCGTTGGGCCGATGTAGGTGCCGGCCGTCACGGTTCCCGTCGGGTCGTGGCAGAGCTGGCACGTGCCTCGGTTGTCCACCTTGAGCAGGCGGCTGTCACCGGAGGTGACAGTGCCGATCGTGACCTTGGGTGGGACGACGAGGCTTCCGGGGTTCGTGAAGTTCAGCGTGTTCGTCCCGGTCATCAGCGCGTCCGAGCCGTGCGCCACGTGGCACTGCTCGCAACCGATGCGGGTCGTGCCGTGCTTGAACATGAAGATGCTGTCTCGCGCTGTTCGCGACGAGCGAGGACGGCGAAGTGCCGGTGGCTGTCGAGATCGTCCCGTTGAGGGTGCTGAAGCCGTTGTACCGGGTGTGGCACTGGATGCACCAGGCGGTCATGAGGCCGGTGGAGTTCGCCGGCGCCGCGCCACCGTTGGCGGCCGCGTTGGTCGGGCTGAGGCCGTTCCAGCCGGTGTTCATCGGGTCTGCAGGCGGTCCGCCGGAAGTGAGCGCCCAGGAAAGGGTGCCCGTTGGATCCCAGTGGTACCGCCAGTAGTCACCGTTGTCGGCCGTCACGATATTCGCTGCCGAGCCGTTGGCGTTGGCGCCGTCGGTGGCGGGCTTGATCGTGTAGTTGTGGGTGCCGGTCGTGGTGGTGTCCACGACCTGGACGCCCGTGGCGATGCTGACCGTGAACGTGCCCGACGTTGCCGTCAGGCTCGGCGTGGTCTGCAGGATGCGGTACTGGCCGTTGCCGTGCGGGTTATGGCACGAGCCGCACTCGAGGGTGACGGTGGCGCCGGCACCGCTGTTGACAGCGCCGTTGCCCCAAACGGTGCCGGTCCCCCAGCCGGAGCTGTAGACGCCGCCGGTCCCACCATGAGTGGAGGTGACGGCTGCGCCGGTGGCCAGCGGCTGGACGTGGCCGATGTTCCGGATGCTGGTTCCGCTTAGGTACGAGACCCGGGCCGCATTGCCCGAGTCGATCAGCGCGTACTGGAACCCGCCGCTGCGGAGGGCGCCCAGAACGGGGGTGGTCTTGGCCGTTGCCGAGTACTGGACGCCGTCAACGAACATCCGTGGTCGCCTTGCTGCCGTCGTGGCAGTTCAGGCAGATCTCTGGCTGGTCGCTGTTGAGCAAATTCGCCGCCGTCGCCGTGTGGGCCCGGTGGCATCCCGCGCACGAATCTGCGGTGAGCCCGGCGGTCCCATTGTTCGTGGTCATGACGTGTGGCCCGCCGTCGGCGAGGGCGGGAATCGCGGCAACGAACGGCCAGAGGGCTCCAATCGCACCGAGTAGTGCGACCTTCCTCACTGTCCTTACCTCCTAGCTGAGTGTGTGGTCAGGACCTGCGCTGCAGGCGTGGCTCTCGGGCTGTGTCCACCTCCGACTCTGCTCTTCATCTCAGTAGCTCCAGACCTCCAGCCGGTCGTCGCCCCAGTCGGCCACGTAGATGCGTCCCCGGCTGTCCGTCGCGAGCCCGTTCGGGAACGAAAGGTTGGCGTCGCCGCTCCCGGCCTCGCCGAACAAGCCGATGTAGTGGGGCCCCGGATCGCCCGGGACCAGCGGCCGGTAGGCCTGCACCGTCGAGCCGATCGAGTCGACCACGAGGACTCTGCCGAGATCGTCGAACCCGATCCCGCCGGGAAGCCCGAGATTGCCTTGCGCGCTCCCGCGCTGCACCACCCCGATGCGGTTGCCGGCGGCGTCGAAGACCAGCAGCCGGCCGTTGCCCGTGTCTGTGACATAGATCGTGCCGTTGTCAGCCACGGCAATGCCGTTCGGGTGATCGAGCGCCACGCTGCCGCCGAAATCGCGGACGAGCTTGCCGTTGGCGCCGAACTCGTGGATCACCGCGGGGACGGCGCTCACGTCGGCGATGTAGGCATCGCCGGCCTTGTCGAAACCGATTCCAAGGGGTTGCCAGTTCGCCAGCGCGGGGCCCTGGTCGAAGATCCGCAGGTATCGCCCGTCCGAGCTGTAGACAGCTGCGGCTCCGTTGAACCTGTCCGTCGTCCAGATCTCGCCCGTCGCCGGGTCGAGGGCCACGAACAGCTGGTGCGCCTGCGGGATGAGGCTGGCAGGCGGCTTGAGGACCGCCAGCTTCGCGCCGTGCTCGTCCATCAGGAGCGTGTCCAGCGAGATACCCGTCTGGGTCACCACGATCCTGGTGCCGTCGGCGCTCACCGCCACGTCCTGCGGCTTCGAGAGGTCGTAGAGCGACGCCTGGTATGAAGCCATCGCCTGGGGGACGACGGGGTTCGGGATCGGGATCTCGCTCAGCGGCTGCCGGAACAGCAGGTACCATCCCGAAACGAACGCCAGGACGACCAGGATGAAGAGAAGAAGGAGGAGCAGGAACCACTTGCGCAGGCCTGGTGCGTGGTTCTCGGCGGGAGGCGCGGGCTGGTCGGGCGTCGTCTCGGCTCCGAGTGTGCCGAGCGCGGCGTCGGGCATGCTCATCTCAGTTGCTTCCTTCGGTGGTCGGGGACGCGGTCGGGATGGGGGCGGCCGATGATCCGGCGCCGATGCTGCTCAGGGCGATCGAGGCCGACTGGTTGGCGGGGTCGATGGCGAGGACCTGGCTGAAGAAACCGGCGGCACCCGCGTCGTCGCCTTCCTTGGCGTCGACGTACCCGAGGCCGAGAAGCGCATCGGTCTTCATCGGGCCGCCTGTCAGGAGGCTCAGCGCGGCCGCCGCGTCCGCCAGCCGGCCCTCGCAAAGAGCCACCATGCCTGTGGCCCACGCGACGCCGTCGGCCTGCTTCAGGGCCGAGTAGGAGCCTTCGAGTTCCCGGTAGGGGTCGCACCAGCCGGTCGGTACGAAGGCCACCGCCAGCTTGAGCGCCGAGGCGGCCATCGTCGGATTACCGGCCCTGTTGAGTGCCTGGCCGAGCGAGAAGAGGGCGTCCGCGTCCCCCGCGTCGATGGCGAGGGCCTTCTGGAGAGTCGTCGCGGCGTCTGCGGCGTCGCCATCCTCGAGCTGCACGACGCCGAGCTCGTAGTACGCCTGCTCGAGCTGTGGATCGGTCTTCGCGAACTCTCCGTCTGCGTTCTTGTTGACGAAGGCCTGGAAGTCTGCCCTGGCAAGGTCCAGATTCGCGATGTCGACGTATGCAATCCCGCGCCCGAGGAGCGCGGCCCTGTTCGAAGCGTCAGTCGCCAGGACCTCGCCGAACTGGGCGATTCCGTCCGCGTAACGCTTCGCGCTCACGTACGCGGCCGCGAGGTTGTTGCGGGCGCTGATGTCCTGCGGGTTCGCGCGGACATTGGCCTCGGCAGCGGCGATCGCGCGGTCGGCCATCGGAATACCGGGGTCGACGTGGCGGTCCATCCAGTAGAAGCCGATGAAGAGCGGGATGCCGATGACGAGGATCAGCGCTAGGCGCTTGATCCAGCGGTTGAGCTGCCTGTCGTCCATCTTCGCCAGGGACGTGACCCGGAACATCTGCGACACCTGCTGTAGTGGGACGCGGGCATGCCGTCGGCACACCTGACCGCCTGCAATGGTCGGCTCCGCGCGGGTACGTTCCTATCCGCCGGGGGGTAGAAGATGGGTACACGCGGGCGGACGTGATCCCGGGGAGGGCATGTATCGGCCGGACGAGCGACGCCTGCGGGCGCGTGCTGGTTCGGTGTCGGGTAGAGAAGTTGGCTGCCATGTGCGCGCCCAGGCCGCTCGGAGTCAGGGCCGCCCGCGAAGACCCTGGTCAGGCGCTCGGGCGGGGGGTCACGAGGTTCGCGGGGACCTCCAGCTCGATCGAGCTGCCCGTCTGCCGGACCGCGAAGCGGTCGAGCGCCCGCGGCGGCGGCCCGAGATCACGCTGCCGTCGACGCGGAAGAAGCCCTTGTGGCACAGACAGGCGAACTCGGCCTGGTCCGTCCAGTCGTATGCGCAACCCTCGTGCGTGCAGCGCGGGTCGAACGCGACGAGTTCTCCGCCGCTCCGCCGCACGAGCCAGGCCGACCCGGCGACGGCGGTCCCGCCGACTGTGCCGGCGAAGCGCACGGGAACGGGCTGGTCCCGGACCAGCGTGCCCGGATCGATGTCCGCGGCCACCCAGCCAGTGGGGGCCGGCGTGTCGGCCCGGCCGCAGGCATTGAGCAGCACGACCGCGGCGACGGCCGACCCGATGACGGCCAGCGCCCGGCGCCGGCTGATGGGCGAAGCGGTCGGCCCCGGAGCCTCGCAGCGCGGGGTGTCGTCGCCCATGGTTCGGATCGTAGCCCACGCGGGGCCGGAAATAGGCCCCGGACGGCCGCCCGTCAGCCGCCCGCCGGGACGGGAGCGACGAGGGGCCGGTCCCCCAGGCAGGCAGCGACGATCCGATCCACCAGTGAATCCGGGCCGGTCGTGATCTCCTCCCGGCGGATCGTCCACGCCCGCGACGTGCTCATGCTGACGTCCACGATCGCCCGGCAGCGAACGTGCCGCAGGACGTCGAGGAGGCCGAGCGCGCCGCCGTCCTCGAGGACCACGACATCGGCGTCGGCCGCGATCGCCCGCTCCATCGCGTCGGGGTCGCACATCGCAGATCCGCTCCACGTGCAGGCCGGCGACGGAGGCCATGAGCGCGCCCAGCCCCTCGCCGAGGAGCGGGTGGTCGTAGAGGACGAGAACGCGGACGGGGTCCGCCATGGACCGGGCTCCTGCGATGGGCGAGCCCCCGCTGGCCTCGCTCGGCTGCGATCGTACGGACGGGCCGCGCGGGGACACCATCCGCCCGAGGGCACAATTCGCGTGCCATCCGGTCTACCGAAGGGCACCGCGCGGCACATGATCCACGGCGCGCTCCTCCGTGGGCCGGCGCCTCGCACGAACCGCGCGGTCGCGGGCGGTCGCGGGCGGTCGCGCCTCAGGCCCGGTCGGGCGTCGAGGGTCGCGGTGAGGACAGGCCCTGGGCGACCGTGTACGCGGCGGCCTGCGTCCGGTTGGACAGGTGGAGCTTCTCGAGCGTGTTGTGCACGTGGTTCTTGACCGTTCCCTCGGTGATCGTCAGCTGGCCAGCGATCTCCTTGTTGGAGAGCCCTGCCGCCACGAGCTGGAGGATCTCGGTCTCGCGCCGGGTGAGCGCCGTCTCGCCCTCGCCCGGCGCGGTCGGAGCGTGCGTGCGGGCCGGCCCGTCGCGCAGCGCATCGAGGAGCTTGTGGGCGATCGCGGGAGCGATCGGCGCCTCGCCGCGCATCACGCCACGCAGGTCGTCGTACAGCTCCTCCGGGCGAATGTTCTTGAGCAGGTAGCCGTTCGCGCCCGCGCGGATCGCGTCGAAGAGATCGTCGTCGTCCTCGGAGACCGTCAGCATCACGATCTTCGTCGTGTAGCCCGCCGCGCGGATCGCCCGGACGCCGTCGACGCCCCCGGAGAGCGGCATGTTGACGTCCATGACGACGACGTCGGGATCCAGCCGCTCGCACTCGATCGAGCGCCTCGATCCCGTTCTCCGCCTCGCCGACCACGCTCATGTCGAGCTGGGCGCCGATCAGGCCGGCAAGGGCCTTGCGAAACAGCGGCTGGTCGTCAACCACCAGCACGCGCAGCGTCGGGGGCGTGTGCGGCACGCGTCTCCTCCTGGTGGAGCCGGACGACGACCCGGGTCCCGGTGCCCGGCTGCGTGTGGACCTCGAGCGTACCGCCGATCTGCTCCACTCGCTCGCGCATCGCGGTCAGGCCGAACCCGTGGTCGAGCGCGTCCGTGAGGCGCGTCGGATCGAAGCCGGAGCCATCGTCGGTCACCTCCAGCGTTACCACACCGCCATCCTCGCTCAGCTTCACGTCCGCGTGGTACGCGCCGGCGTGCTTCCGGACGTTCGTGAGGGCCTCCTGCACAACGCGGAGGAGCTGGACCTCGCTGCGCGGCGTGAGCGCCCGGCTCGCCGCGGGATCGCAGCGGAACTTCGTCTTGATCCCCGTCTGGCGGGTGAACTTGCCCAGGTACTCGCCCAGGGCCCCCTCGAGGCCCTCGTTCGAGGAGACAGACTTGCGGAGCCCGAGGATCGCCTCCCGCACGTCCTTGTAGCCCGCGTCCGCGATATCCGCGAGCCCGGCGATCTCGGTCGCGGCCTTGTTGCCGGCCACCAGCCGGACCTTCGGGACCAGGCCGCGGAGGCCCAGGTGGAGCACGCCCAGGACCTGGGCGATGCTGTCGTGCAGCTCGCGCGCGATCCGGTCACGCTCCGAGACGATCGTGAACCGGGTCTCCGCCTCGTGGAGGCGAGCCGTCCGCACGGCGATCGCGGCCAGGTCGGCCAGCGCCCCGAGCAGGTCACGTTCGCGTTCGCTGAACGCGAGGCCGTTCGTCCGCATCACGCAGAGCTCGCCGAGGAAGCCGTCGGGTCCGTGCATCGGTCGTGCCATGACGATCGCCCGCGGACCGCCGTGCTGGACCGGGCATGCCGAGTTGTGCGCGCCGTGTCCCACGCCGGTGTCGGCGGAGTGGGCCATGACGCAGACGGAGCCGTCGTCGGCGAGCGCCAGGCGATCCGTCCAGTCGTAGCTCGTCCCGTCGACCCCGGGGTTGGCCAGGCAGGCCACGGCGCGCTCGGCGCCGAGCAGCTCGCGGGCGTGGTGGCTGATCATGTCGAGCACGTCGCGCAGCTCCGCGGACCCCGTCAGCTGGAGGGCCACGGCATAGAGGGCGGCGCGCTCGAGCTCCTCGCGCCGGAGGTCGGCGAGCGTCGTCGTCAGCGCGGCCGCCGTGCCGATGGTGCCGGCCACGTCCGCGAGTGCGGCCATCGAGATGGCCGGCTCACCCGACGGATGGAAGACCAGCCGCATCGTCCCGACGGTTGCGATGGTCCCGGCCAGCGGGAGGTCCACGACGGTCGCATCCACGGAAGGCCGCTGGGTCAGGGCTGGATCCGCTGCCAAGGCCGGTGTCTCGTCCAGGATCGCGTGGATCCACAGCATGCCCGCGGAATCGCCAAGATCCGGTGGCCTGCGGATCAGCACGGGCACGTCGCCCGGCCCCTTGACCCGGAGCTGCCCGGCGAGCGCGCCCGCATGCTCGAGCACCCGGTCGAGCGCCGCAGCCAGCATGGGCGTGAGCTCCAGGTCACCCTGGAGCGCGGAGGCCGCCGAGTGGGTGGCGGCAAGGTCACGGTTCGTTGCCACCAGCCTGCGCTGCGCGCGATCGAGGATCGCGAAGATCCCGAGGGCGAAGAGCACCGCTCCGCCGCTCATGACCAGGGCCGCGAAGACGTGGGCGGAGTCGGCCGGGACGCTGGGGTCGATGTAGGAGTACCGGACCAGCTCGAAGCCCCAGATCAGGCCGATGGGAAGGAGGACGCCGACCCACTTCGCACGCATGAGCAGCCGAACGTCGTGCTCCGGATTCACCTGCCAACCGTACCCCGGCAGCGGGGGCCGAATGGCAGGGCCGATCGGCCCATGCATCGGTGCGCATCGGTCCATATACGCACGCGACGACCCATCAAGCCGCTGACCCTGACGCCCGGCATTCTCGGGCGCAGCCGGAAGCGACCGACGACCACGCTGGACGCGCACGAGGCCGTCCAGTCCCTACACTCACGACATGGCGCTCGAGGGACCGTTCCGCACCGTCCCCCTCACGCTGTACACGGAGCAGCTGGTGGTGCGCGGCGCGATCCAGACGCGCCAGCACCGGGTGACCGACATCCTCAACGATGCGGATGGGCCGTTCCTCGTCCTCGAGGACGTCTCGCTGGAAGAGCTCGGTTCGAGGGGGGAGCCGACGCGCACCGAGTACGCCCAGGTGAATCTCGGCGCGATCCTCTTCGCCGTGTCGCTCCAGGCCGTCGAGCCGGTCAGCGAGCTCCGGACGCCCAGGATCTCCCAGCGCGCCATCGTCTCGATCCCGCCATTTCGGGTCGTCGGGCTCGTGCATCTCCAGCCCCACCGGAGCCTGCGGGACGCTCTCGGAGGGCCGCACGCGTCGTTCGTGCCCGTGACCGATGCCATCTTCTGGTCGGACCGGCCTGGCGGCGGCCGCCAGAGCGCCGCGATGGTCGCGGTCAACCAGGCCCGGGCCCAGGTCATCGCCCCGTATCGCGACGCCGGGCCCGCGGCCGGGGAGGAACCCGGGGTCTTCCGCGCAGGGCCCGGGGTGTCCGCGGCGCCGACCCGCCTGCCCGGCCTCGCGGACGATCCCGGTTCGCGGCCGCCCGGCTCGTTCTAGCGGTCGACCGGAAGGTCCAGGCGCCCGCCCCAGTCGGCCCAGCCGCCGTCGTACACCGCCACGTCGTCGTGACCCATGAGCGCCAGCACGAACGCGAGCTTGGCCGCGCCGACGCCCGACGCGTCGTAGCACACCACGCGCCGGCCGGGCGTGACACCGGCCCGGTCGATGAGGGCGCGCAGCCTTCCGCCGTCGACGAACCGGCCCGAGCCCGGCTCGGTCGTGAGCGCCACCGGAAGGTTGACCGCGCCGGGAACGTGGCCGAGCCGACGGCCGTTGCCCTCGAAGCCCCGATACTCGGCCGACGCCCGAGCGTCGATGATGACGGCCCCCGCCGACCCGACCAGGGAGCGCAGGTCGCTCGTGGTCAGCCGTGTTCGCAGCTGGGCGCGCGGCGTGAACGCGGTGGGCTCAGGCTCGTTGGCGGCGTGGCTGATCGGGCGGCCCGAGTCGACCCACGCGCCGTACCCGCCGTCGAGGACCCGAACGGACTCGAGCCCATAGGCACGCAGGCTCCACCAGGTCCGCGCTGCATAGAGGCTCGCCGTGTCGTCGTACACGACCACGGTGCTCCCGTTCGAGATCCCGGCGCCGGCCACCGCGGCCCCCACCTGGTCCGGTGGCGCGAGCAGGAGCAGCGTATCGATGTCCTCGGGGTCGACGAACGCGGCGCGCCAGTCCACGTAGGTCGCGTTCGGGACGTGGCCCGCTGCGAACGTGAGCCGCCCGGTGCCGTCGGGGCGCCAGCGGACGTCGAGAATCCGGACCTCCGGCCGGCCGAGGTTCTCGGACAGCCAGTCGGGAGACGCGAGGAGCTCGGGTCGGGCATGGGCGCCGGGCATCGCCGCCTATCATACGGACCCCATGACGCTTCCGATCGAGGTGCCGGCCGGCTCCGACGCAGACCGCGAGAAGGTGGCCGCGCTCCGCGCGGCCCTTCCCGCCACGAGCGCGGGGATCTACCTCGATAGCGGAACCTTCGGGCCGATCCCCGCCGAGAGCGCCGCGGCGATGCGGCAGGCCGAGGAGCGGGAGCTCGCCCTGGGCCGGGCCACCCGCGACGCCGCCGCGGACCTGGCAGACCGGATGGCCGAGGCGCGCGGCGCGCTCGCCGCGATCCTCGGGACGGACATCGACTGCGTGGCCCTGACCCACTCGACGACGGAGGCCATCGGGCTCGCCGTCGGGACGATCGACTGGCGGCCCGGTGACCGCGCCCTCACCACCAGCCAGGAGCATCCGGGGCTGCTCGGACGGCTGGTCGCGGTGCGCGATCGCTTCGGGGTCGACCTGCGTGTCGCCGAGATCGGCGACGGGGGCGATGACGACCGGACCATCGACGCGCTCGAGCGCGAGCTCGCCGCGGGCGGCGTGCGGCTCGTGGCGCTCTCCCACGTCCTGTGGACGACGGGGGCGCTCCTGCCCGCGGCCGAGATCGTGCGGCGGGCCCATGCGCACGGCGCGGCCGTCCTGGTCGACGGCGCCCAGGCGTGCGGGGCGATCCCGGTCCGGGTGGACGACCTGGGCGCCGAGTTCTACGCGATCCCCGGCCAGAAGTGGCTGCTCGGTCCGGCGGGCACGGGCGCGCTCGTGGTGCGGCCCGGCACCGCTGCAGCAGCCGAGCGGCCCGCCCGCGGCAGCCTCGGCACCGGCCCAGCGGGCAGCCCGGGCCGCGACGACCTCCGGCCGGACGCGCGCGGCTTCGAGGCGCCCGGGTTCCACGCGCCCTCCGTGATCGGCCTGGCCCGAAGCGCCGGATGGCTCGCGATGTACGTCGGCCTCCCATGGGCCAACGCGCGCGCGGGCCGCGTCGCGCGTGCCGCTGCGGCCCGCCTGGGAGCGACGCCGGGCGTCGAGCTCGTCACCCCGCCAGGGCGCATGGCCACGCTCGTGACGTTCCGGCTCCCGGGCTGGCCCCCGGAGCGCGTGGCCGACGAGCTGGGCCGCCGCGTCTTCGCGAGCGTCAGCATCGTCTCGTCCATTGCCGCGGTCCGGATCTCGATCGGCTTCTTCACCGGCGAGGAAGAGCTCGGCCGGTTCCTGGACGCCGTCGCGGAGATCGCCCGCCACACGCCCGCGACCCTGCCGTCGCGTCCCGCCATCGAGTTTCTCGGGCAGTCCTCGGCGTGAGGGACCCGGAAGAGCGCCCCGTCCCGGAGCGGTCCTGGCTGGAGATTCGATGGCGACAGGCTCGAAACGCGCCCCCTCCGGTCTTTCGCGCGGTGCTCAGCAGCGTGGCGGTCGCGGCGGTCCTGGGCGTGCTCTACCTCGCCTACGACCTGGCGCTGGCCAACGGCGAGCGGCTGCCCGGCGGCGACCTGCGAACCCTCGCGGGTGTCGTCTTCGTGGTGGCGGTCACAGTCCTCGGGGCATGGATCACGTACCTCGTGGTCCCGCAGCCCGGACGGCCGGGCGTGCGGAGTGGCTGGAGCGCGGCCCTCGGATTCTTCGCGGCCCTCCCGATCGCCTACCTCGCGCTCGTGATCCTCTTCCAGGTCGTGAAGCCGCTCCTCGCCCGGTAGCCGTCGGGCGTGCGGCGCCGCGCCTGTCGGTGCGTCGCCGCACCACTCGAGATGTGGGGCCCCTGAATTGGTGCTGGTACGATCGACGTCGTCTGCGGTACCCTCGTTCGGCATTCATCCGCGGTGCGCGGCGGTATCGTCGCTCCCGCACTCGCAGCACGATTGGGAACTCACGTGGCTGTTCAGCCAGATCCATACTTCGCGCTCCCGAGCCTCTACGGGGCGCCGGCGTACTCGCGACCGCCCCATCCACCCGTCGAGACACCGCGCCCTCTCGACCCGGACGACCTGCCGATCACGACCGAGCAGACCGACGAGGAGCGAAGGCTCGCCGAAGCGCTCTGGGCGTCTCGCAGCTTCGCCCAGGCCGGCGTCGCCGGGCTCGGGCTCCCCGGCGCCGGCAACCCCGGCTACCAGGCCGCGAGCGGCCGGCTCACGGCATCGGGGCTGCTCCCGCGCCGCCTGAGCCTCCGCGTGATCACCGACCGCGTCCGCCCCCGCGGCTGAGCGCCGATTCGACCGGCCAGGCCTTCGGCCGTCACCGGCTTCGGCCGTCACCGGCCGACGTGCAGGCCGATCCCTCGGCGACCCCTAGCCCGGCGGCGGACCCGGACAGGTCCAGCGGAACGTGCCGCGAACCTCGTCGACCTCGGACGGACCCGAGGCGAGGTTGACCTGGAGCACGTCGATCGCGATCGCGCCGGTTCGATCGCCGGCGCCTCGGCCGGTGTCGTCGGGCGGTGGCGCCACCGCTCCGTCGCCGAGCGCCAGCAGGGTCGACGACGCACCGTCCGCGAGCTGGGTCTTGCGACTGAGGAAGTCCACGGTCAGCACATGGGGAGTCGGCAGCCCGACGATCGGCGTCACCGTGGTGAGCAACCCGATGCGCCAGCGGCCGCTCGCCCATTCGCACGAGAGAGCGCCGCCGCTCGCCTCCACGGCCGGCAGCGTCGGCGCGAACGTGTAGGTCCCCGCGACGGTCACGGCTGGAGCGACCGTCGGCCCCGTCCCGAGGCCCAGCGCGCCGCCTCCGAGGACGAGCGCCGCGACGATCAGCACGCGGTCCACCATGAAGCCCCGGAAGAGGAGCTGGAAGATCAGGCCGATCACGAAGACGATCCCCACCCCGAACTGGAGGAGGAAGAGCAGGAACCCGAAGTCCACCGGCAGGCTTCCCGCGAACCGCAGCGCGGCCCCCCACGCGATCCCGGCGACGAGGAGGATGCCCGCAGTCGCGTAGTCGCGGCGCGTCGGCGGGAAGAGCCCACGCCTCGGCTGGGCCTCGACCTCGGACCACCCCAGTGGGTCGGTCGGCGCGATCGGCGGGCGTGACCGCGGGGAGCCGAACCGTGGCCGCGCACGCGGGTCGGGTGCTGGTGGACGGGACGGCATGCGCCCGGATCGTCGCACATCGAGGCAGAGGCGGTGTACGCTCGCACGGCCCGACGGGGGAGTAGCTCAACGGTTAGAGCACCCGCCTTATACGCGGTTCGTTGGAGGTTCGAATCCTCCCTCCCCTACCAGCACGCCAGACGTTCGCCAGTCACGGGTGGTCGACGCCGATCCCGCCGCACGGAGGCGCGCGCAACCCCCGTGGTGAAGGTGGCTCGCTTCCCATCCGACCGGTCGACGCCGGACGGCCGCGGACCGGGTATCGTGCCGGGCATGGGCTTCGAGGGTGCCTACCGGACCGGGGTTCCGCCCTGGGACATCGGCCGCGCTCAACCGGCGATCGTGCGGCTCGCCGCCGAGGGGATGATCACGGGGGACGTGATCGACGTCGGCTGCGGGACCGGCGAGAACGCGATCCACCTCGCGTCGCTCGGGCTCGCCGTGGTCGGCGTGGATGCGGCCCCGACAGCCATCGCGCGGGCACGGGAGAAGGCCCGACTGCGTGCCAGCAGCGCGACGTTCGTCGTTGGCGACGCGCTGGCGCTCGCGACGCTCGGGCGAACCTTCGACACGGCAATCGACTGCGGCCTGTTCCACACGTTCCCGGATGCCGACCGGGTGCGGTTCGAGCGGAGCCTCCACGAGGTGCTGCGGACCGGCGGTCGCTATGCGCTGCTCTGCTTCAGCGACCTCCAACCGGGCGACGCCGACCCTCGACGGGTGACCCAGGAGGAGATCCGGGGCTCGTTCGCGGCCGGCTGGACGGTGGACTCCATCGTCCCGGAGCGGTTCGCGGCACGGCTACCGGGCGACGGCGCGCACGCCTGGCTCGCGATCCTCACGCGGACCTGAGGGCGGCGGCACGTGTGGCTTCGGTCTGGTTTCCGGAGCACCTGACGGAGCGCAGCCGCCGCACGACAGGCGACCGGATCGCACGGCGAGACCGGACACCGCCTGGCACGGCCCCGTGACCCGGACCGCCCGGCTCGAGGCCCGCCTCTCGGCGCTCGAGGTGCCGCCCGAGCGCCGGCATCGTCCTGCGGTCCCGCGCCGCCCCTGGCGACATCACCGCTTGCCCCGTCTCCTTGACCGGGGGTCAGGTCCGGGACAACCAGGTCCGAGCCCGATCGTCCCTGGCTGCGCGAGCTACTTCGGCGGGGCGGTCGCCACGCTGAGGTCCATCGCGGCGCGAAGCTTCCCAAGCGTGAGGTCGAGGTGCCAACAGCCGGGGCTTGGCAGGCCGATCGACGACGGGTAGTTCTGCGCCGGAGACATCGCCGGCGGGAAGGCGAACCGGACGACGGGCGATGACGAATCGGACCGGCGCGCCGCGACGATGAACTGGCCGGTGTCCGCTCCGTGGGTGATCCACAGGATCTTGGTGTTGCCGCTGTTGGGGTCGTTCGGATCGCGCAGCGCGGAGAGGACGCCCGGCGGCGGATACCAGAAGTAGGCGACGATCCCGGATTCGGCAGGCGTCGCCCATGCCCACGGGTTGTCCGTGAGGCCCAGTCGCGCATCGGGGCCGGGCCCGGCGAAGACCTGGGTTGCACCGCAGCCGCCCCCGACCGCTACCGGCGACCCCGACGGACCCGGTGATGCCGCCCGGCTGGGGGCCGACGAGACCGCGAGACCATCAGCCGGGCTCGGTGAGGGTGGGCTCGCACACGCCGCCACGACGCCGGCGACGGCCAGGAGGGCGAGATGCAAGCGCACCACAGAGCCTCCGCCTGCGACTTCTGCCCACGACCGGTCTGGCCGCGGTCGGTCGCGCGCCGCCGACCGGGAGCGCCGGTCAGGCCGTCGTGCGCCGGCCCGCGAGCATCCGATACACCGCGACCACGACGACGCCGCCGATCACCGCCACCACGATGCTCTCCACGTTGACGCCAGTGACGTCGGCGACCTTCAGGACCGTGCCCGCGAGGTACCCACCCACGACGGCTCCGACGATCCCGAGGATGACCGTCGCGATCACGCCCTCGCCGCCACCCATGATCAGGTTGGTGAGAAACCCGGCGATCGCACCCAGCACGATCCAGGCAATGATGCCCATGGCAACCTCCTACTCTCGTGTCGGCGCCAGCGGGCGCCCGCCTGGGGCCTGAGTCTGCCGTCCGGGCGTTCCGATGTCATGAAGGCGCGTCATCTCCCCCGGTCGTCAGGCCGCTCGCGTGAGCCACCCTGCCACCCAGCCGAGTCGATCCCCGACGAGGACGTGAAACCATATGCGGCCGCTGCCATCCCTGGCGCTGCCCACGACACCGACCTTCGTGCCGCCGGCCAGCGTGCTGAGCGCGCTCACGGCTGTCGACGCCCCGGACCGGAGGCGCAGCGCTGTCGTCGCGATCCGGTCGCTCGTGATCCTTGGGCGAGCGGCCGTCGTCGGCGCCGATGACGTGCGTGGAATGGAGGTCACCGGGATCGTGGCGATGCCGGTGTGGAGGAAGGCCGTGAAGGGTGTCGTCAGGGCCCCGATCGCGTGGACCCGAACGCCGCTGACGAGCGCGGATATGGCCATCCCGTTCCCGAGGTAGATCCCGACGTGGCTCCCGCCGCCCCAGATCACCAGGTCGCCGGGGAGTCCGCCGGTCCGGCTCGTACGCCCAAGGGCCCGGAACCGGGCGTACAGGGCGTATGCGCTGACCTCGCGGCTCGAGCCCACGATGGCGGAGATGCCCGCAGCCCGGAACGCGTAGATGACGAGGCCCGAGCAGTCGAAGAGGATGGGGCCGGCGGCGCCGTAGACCCAGGGACGGCCGAGCTTGGACCGCGCGATCGCGATCACCTCGTCGGCACGCGTCGGCACGGCCTTGCGGGCGGTGGTCACCCGGGCGGCCTCGACGACGGGCGTGGGCGTGTTCGGCGTGGTGGTGGCGACGGCCGATGATTCGGCGCTCGGGGTGCCGTCAGTGGCGCCCGGCGCGACGGCCGTCGGCGATGCGCCGGTGTTCGGCGTGGCGGCGGCGGTGGCCGGCGCGGCGGGACCGGCGCCGAGGAGGAATGCAGCCGCGAGGGCTGCGATCACGGACGCCCTGAGGCGCGCGTTTCGGGGCAATGGTGCTCCCTTCTACCAGGACACCGCGCTCGTCGCGAGGTGGCGATGGATGCGCCGCCGGACCGGCAGGGAGGCGACCGAACGGCGCTGGGCACCGGTTCGGGTCGGGGGGCCGCGGCCGTTGGGCGCGCGGCGGGCGGCAGGACGGATCCTGCCGGGTGGCGGCAACTCTTCGGTTGATCCCGTGTCTGTCGCGTTTGTCCCCGGCCGGACCTTACACGACGATCCCGGATCGTGCCACCCCGCCGACGGCTCGGGCAGCCGCCCGGCCGGGTCAGGGCACGCTGGCGACGAGCACCCGGGCCTGCGCGGGGGCATCGATCGTGTACGCCGCGATACCGGCCGGGACCACCGCGGTCTCGAGCCCGCCGAGGACGATCGGGTCAGAGCTCGGGCGATCATCGCCCGCGGAGTCCGGGTCGACCGCGACGAGGCGGATCGGTCCATCGAGCGCGGTCACGACGTGGACCGACCTCCCGGCCGGGTCCAGCCTGACCGGTCGATCCGGCGCGACCAGGACCTGGTCCAGGAAGAACTGCTCCTCGTCGATCACGGTCGCCCGGTCGGCGGCCGGGATGTGGCGGAGCCGTGACCGGCTTCCGGGCCGGACGGACTCGAGGGCCTGCGCGACGTGGAGCGGGCGCTCGGGGGTCGGCGGCCGGCCCCAGTCGTCGCACCGGTAGGTCAGGTCCGACGGCTGCTGGACCTCGTACAGGAAGACGCCCGGTCCCACCGCGTGGAGCGTCCCGGCCGGGATCGGGATCGCGTCGCCGGCCCGTGGGCGGTGTCGCACGAGCATGGGCGGAAGCATCCCGGACCCCGCGGCGATCGCCGCCCGCACCGCCGATTCCGGGATCCCGGGTCGGACCCCCGCGAGGACCTCCGCGCCCGGGTTCGCGTCGATCACGAACCAGGCCTCCGCCTTGCCGATCGCCTCCGGCCCCTCGAGCCGCAGCGCCGTCTCGTCGTCCGGGTGCACCTGGACGGAGAGCCACGCAGCGGGATCGATGAGCTTGACCAGGAGCGGGAAGCGATCGCCCGTGCGCGCGGCCGCGTTTCGGCCGACGAACGCGGCGCCGTCCCGTGCGGCGAGGTCCGCGAGCGTCCGGCCTTCATCCGGGCCCTCGGCGATGACGTTCGATGGACCGGCCACCCAGGCTTCGCCGATCGGCGCACCGCGCGGCGAGCCGAGGCGGCGGCCGCCCCACACGCGTTCGCGAAGATCCGGAAGCGGCCGGAGGATCGTGGGCATCGGGATCGAGCCTACCATGCGGTGGCGAGGCGACCTCCCGCCGGTCCCACGCCGGCGGCCGTGGCGCCCGCGGGCATGGGATCATGGGAAGGTGTCCCCGCGTCCGGCAGGCGACGTGCCCGCGTTGATCGTCGCGAACGCAGCGGCGTCGCGGCTCGGCGACCATTCGGCTCGTGCGCGCCTCCTCGCGCTCGTTGCGTCGGCCGTGGCCGCGCGCACGGGGAGCCGGCCGAGCGTCGTCGAGGCGATGGGCGCTCCGATGATTGCGGCGATCGCCGCCGCGCGCGACGCAGGGGCGCCGCTCGTCGTCGTGGTGGGCGGCGACGGGACCGTTCGGGTCGCTGCGCGGGTGCTGGCCGGGAGTGGCATCCCGCTGGGCCTCGTGCCCGCCGGGACCGGCAACCTTCTCGCCGCCGCCCTCCGCATCCCGCGAGCCCCGGAACGCGCCGCCAGGGCGCTCGAGACGTTCTCGCCGCGGACGATCGACCTGGGCGCAGTCATCGTCCACGAGGGGGACCGTCCGGCCGCGCCCGACGACCTCGACGAGCGGTTCACGGTTGCCTGTGGCGCCGGGTTCGACGCGGCAGTCTTCGCCGCGACGGGCCAGGACGCGAAGCGTCGACTCGGGGTCGGGGCGTACTTCGCCGCCGGCGCGCGGCTCATGGGCGACCTGCGAGCCATCCATTTCCGGATCGACGTGGATGGGGTCCCGCTCGAGATCGACGGCATGGTGGCGCTCGTCGCGAACTGCGGCGAGCTTGTCCCCGGCGTCCTTCGGCCGCGCGTCCCGCTCGACCCCGCGGACGGGCTCCTGGAGCTGCTGGTGCTCCGGGGCGGCAGTCCCATCGGTGGCATCGCGGCCGCGTTCGAGCTCCTTGCGGCTCGGGCGCCCCAGGCTCCGGGCGCCGCGTCAGCGCGCTTCCTGCGGGTTCGCGGCCGCGTGATCTCCGTGATGCCCGACCCACCGGTGGCGATCCAGGTGGACGGCGACGCCTACCCCGCGGGCTGGTTCACTGCGAGCGTCATGCCCGGCGCCCTGCGCATCCTTGCGCCGCTCGCGGCCGAGGCTCAGCCCGAGCGTTGAGGCCCGGCGACCCGAGCACGTCAGTCGCGCGGCGGGAGCACGGGTCGGGGCGCGAGGGCCTCGTCGAGCACCCCCCGGAAGATGGCGGTGAGCGCCTCCCATTCGGCCAGGAAGGCGTCGTGGCCCTTCGTCGAGTGCAGCTCCAGGTACCGGGCGTGGGCGCCCTCCCCGGCAGCCGCCGTCACGAGGGCCCGGACCTGGTCCGGGCCGTACAGGATGTCGCCCGAGATGCCCAGGCCGGTCAGCCGGACGCCATTGTCCGCGAGCCGGGCAAGGGCCGGCCCGACCCCGCCCCGGCCGGCGCCGATGTCGTGGCGATCCATCGCGCCGACCAGCGTCCGGTAGGTGTCGGGGTCGAAGCGCCGCACCAGCTTCTGGCCCTGGTACCGGAGGTAGCTGACGATCGATGGCGTCCCATCGGCCTCCGCCGCCCGTCCGAAGCGCTGGTCGAAGTCCGCCTCGCTGCGGTAGGTCGTCATCGCAAGCTGGCGCGCCAGCGCCATGCCATCGTCGCCCAGCCGGTCCACGAGGGCCCGCTGGATCGCGTTCCACGCGACCGCGAGGGCGCCCGTGGCCGCCGGCGCCGCGATCGGGACCACGGACCGAACAGCATCCGGCCGCTCGAGGGCCACTTCGAGCGCCACCATGCCGCCGAGCGACCCGCCGACCACGAGCGCGAGCCCGGGCACGCCGAGCGCATCGAGCAGGGCCCAGTGGGCGCGGGCCTGGTCGCGCGTGGAGATCGATGGGAAGGCGGCGCCGTACGGTCGACCGGTCGCCGGGTCGGGACTGGTAGGCCCCGTGGTGCCGTAGCGGCCGCCGAGCAGGTTCGCGCTCAGCACGCCGACGCGGTCAGTGTCGAGCGCAAGGCCCGGCCCGATGAGCGGCGACCACCAGTCGCCGGCAGCGTCGGCGGACCCGGTCAACGCGTGGATCACGAGGACCTGCGGCGCCTCGGCGGGGCCTGGCCCGTCGTGGCGGTAGGCGACCCGCAGCGCGGCCAGGCGCTCGCCCGACGCGAGCTCGAACGGCCCGAGATCGCGGCCGAGGACGCGGCCCGTCCCGAACGCCGAGACGGGCCGGGGTCGCGCGCCCGTCGCCCGCGGCGCCTCCCCCGCCGTCCCCGCAGTGGGGGAGGCGGGGGAGATGCGACCCACGGCGCGGGCGTCCCGCGCGCGCATCGGTCAGGCGCCCGCGCCGACGGGCGCGCCCCTCGTTGCGATCGCGAGCCCCTGGTCGAGGTCCGCGATGATGTCGTCGACGTGCTCGAGGCCGATCGAGAGCCGGACGAGGTCATCGGTCACGCCGGTCGAGAGCTGGTCCTCGGCGCTGAGCTGCTGATGCGTGGTCGTGGCCGGATGGATGATCAGCGACTTCGCGTCGCCGACATTGGCGAGCAGGCTGAACAGCTTGACGTTGTCGATCAGCGTCTTCCCGGCCTCGCGACCGCCCCGGATCCCGAAGGCGAGCACGCCGCCGAACCCGCCCTTCAGGTACTGCTTCGCGTGCGCGTGGGCGGGGTGGGACGCCAGGCCCGGGTAGCTGACCCAGGTGACCCGGGGGTCCTGCTGCAGCCAGTTCGCGACCGTCAGCGCGTTCGACGAGTGCCGCTCGATCCGCAGCGGGAGCGTCTCGAGGCCCTGCAGGAACAGGAAGCTGTTGAACGGGCTGAGCGCGCCGCCGGTGTCGCGCAGGACCTGGACCCGGAGCTTGATGATGAAGGCGAGGTTGCCCGACCGCCTCGACGTAGCTGACGCCGTGGTAGGACGGGTCCGGCTCCACGAAGTCGGGGAACCTGCCCGAGGCCTTCCAGTCGAACGTGCCGCCGTCCACGACGACCCCGCCGATCGACGTGCCGTGGCCGCCGATCCACTTCGTCGCCGAGTGGATGACGATGTCGGCGCCGTGCTCGATCGGCTGGCAGAGAAGCGGCGCGAACGTGTTGTCGATGACGAGCGGGATGCCGTGGCCGTGCGCCACGTCGGCGATCGCCGCGATGTCGGGCACGTCCAGTCGCGGGTTGCCGATGGTCTCGAGGAAGATCGCCTTCGTGTTCGCGTCGATGGCGGGCGCGAAGTTCGCCGGGTCGGAGCCGTCCACGAATGTCGTCGTGATGCCGAGCTTGGGCAGCGTCCACTGGAACAGGTTGTAGGTCCCGCCGTACAGGCTGCTGCTGCTCACGATGTTGTCGCCGGCGCGGGCGAGGTTGAGGATCGTGGCGGTCTCGGCTGCCTGGCCGGAGGCGAACGCGAGCGCCCCGACGCCGCCCTCGATCGCGGCGACCCGCTCCTCGAAGACGTCGTTCGTCGGGTTCATGATCCGCGTGTAGATGTTCCCGAACTCCTGCAGGGCGAAGAGCCGGGCGGCATGGTCGGCGTCGTTGAAGACGTACGACGTCGTCGCGTAGATCGGGACGGCTCGCGCGTTCGTCGCGGGATCCGGCTTCTGGCCGGCATGGATGGCGAGCGTCTCGGGTCGGTAGTTCGGCTGGTCTGACATCTGGGTCACTCCGTCGGCGATCTCGAAGGTTCGTCGGCGGGTCCCTGGTCGGCTGACGGGGAGGGACGTCCTCGCCGCCTGGCCTGCTTCCGCGGCTCCCGTCTCGCTTCCCGGAGAACAGAAGAGCCGCAGTCCTGCTGGACTGCGGCCCCGGGACCCGGTCTCGGCCCCCGGCTCGACCCACACGGTCGATCAGGCGCTCGAGACCCCATCCTCCACGCGACGGGGCCGCCAGCGCATACACATGAGCCAGGCGACGGTGGTGATCTGCATTGTCGGCGCAGTGTGCCGCACGACCGCGGATCGCGCAAGTGCCTGTGGCGACCCAGCCGCCTGTCAGATCCGGCCGCCGTGACCGACCAGCGAATCTGTCACCGATCGAGAGAGGCGGCGACGGATCCCGTGCTCCGCGCGGGAAGGCCCGGGGCTACGTGAGGCGCGTCCAGGAGCTCTCGCACGTGCGCCAACCGCGCCTCCGAAAGGCTCCGCTGCGCCGGGAGCGCAGCGAGCCAGCCGGGCACATCCGCCAGCGGCACCACCGCGCACGTCTCCGTCCGCTGCACGTGCGGCGCGATCGAGGTCAGGGCCGGGTGCACCTTGACCACGAAGTCGCGGTCATCCTCGGCGAGGAGGCGGCGCAGGCTGTCCGCGTCGCGCGCGGCCCGGTCGAACGGGTTCTCGATGGGGCGCCAACGGGCGTCGCTGAACCGCGCCTCCCAGCGGCCCCCGACCTGGCGCGTGGCGGTGACGGGCGGAAGCTGCTCGAAGAAGGCGATGCCGTGCGGCCCGACGACCACGTCGGGGATGGTCCGGCCGTCGGGGAGGTGGATGGTTGGCAGCGAGACCACGCCGTCCGGCAGCTTCCGGGCCATCGAGTGCACCGGTCGAGCCGGCCCGGACCGGCCAAGGAGATGCGTCGCGGCGCCCGCGAGGCGGTTGACCCCGAGCACGACGAAACACGTCGGTGCGGTCAGGGCCACCGCCCACGCGGCGGCCCCGAGAAGCGGCGCGCCCGCGGACCGCGACGTCAGGCTGGCGGTTCGCTCGAGCAGCGGGGTGAAGAAGACAACCCAGCCTGCCACGAGGCCGATCGCCAGCCAGCCGAGGCCGGCGCCCACGAGGGCCGCGATCGCGAC
The DNA here is from genome assembly GCA_963809215.1 of uncultured Chloroflexia bacterium. Classification (GTDB taxonomy): domain Bacteria; phylum Chloroflexota; class Limnocylindria; order Limnocylindrales; family CSP1-4; genus CTSoil-043. Next base: position 2,531,503 of record CAWEIJ010000002.1, on the reverse strand, counting down.
GGATCGCATCGTGAGTCCGGGCAGGCGCTCACGCCGCTGGTTCAGCATGCCTGGATCATGGCCGAGGCGGTGCCCCCGGCCCAATCCCCCATCGGGGTACCGCGCGGCGCGAAATGGGCGGTGCGCGGCGGCACCAATACGGAGAGATCCCCAGTCGACTGGTGCCACCGGGGTACCTGCAACCGGACCCCCGTACCATTTATCCGGACGCCGCGACCGACGATGCTCGCCGGGACCGGGGATCGAGCCCAGAACTCGCCTGAAACGGGATAGGGGATCGTGGCGTTCCGACATTCGCATCGCTCGCGTGGACGCATCCTCTTCGGCGTCGCCGCGGTCGTCGTCCTCTGGCTCGCGGCGCTGGCAGGTCCCGTTGGTGCGACCGATCCCGCCCGGCGGGCCCACGCCCACCGCTTCCTCCGCCGCCGCGCCCTCACCCTCGGCAGACCCGGGGTCGAGTGTCCACATCACGTTCCTGCGGTACCTCTGCCCGAGCTACGGCGTCGTCCCGGCCAACCGCAACCCGACGGTATCCGACGAGACGGGCGGGCACGGCGGCCAGCTCGGCAGCGCGCTCAACCCTCAGGTTCAGACGACGCCTGCGTCGATCCGGCAACCGACGTGCCCTCGGCGTGCGATTCTCGGAGGCTGGCGGACAGTTCACGATCGACGCGCAGGTTCGCCAGGTGTCGAGATTGGCACCGCGACGACGGGCACCGACGGCTCGGCCGTCTTCAACCTCACCGGCGCCTACGCGAGCCTCGTCACGGCCGCGGCCTGGAGTACCGGCGTCGTGGTCGCGGAAGTGGTCCCCTCGAATGTCGGCTTTGGAGCACTGCGCTGCTACCGGGACATCAACAACGGCGACAATCTCGAGGGCATCTTCAACTGGAAGACCCCGATCCGATCGTCTGCATCGGGTACGACGTCGGAGCGAGTTCCCAGCCGACCCCCACCCCGACGCCGACCCCGACCCCGACCCCGACACCAACCCCGACGCCGACCCCCACCTCGCACCCCGACGCGCCGACCCCGACACCCACCCCGACGCCGACGCCGACCCCCACCCCCACGACCCCGACCCCAACCCCAACCCCCACGACGCCCGACGCGACCCCAACCCCCACGACGCCGGACGCGACGCCTACCCCGGTGCCGACCCCGACACTCACCCCGACGCCCACGACGCCAGCGCCGATCCCGGCTCCGATCTCGACTCCGACCCCGACCAGGACTCCCGCACCAACCCCGACCCCGACGCCCAGCCCAACTGCTACCGCGAGCCCGAGCCCGACCCCAACGCCGATCCCAACGCCGACCCCAACCTCGAGCCCGACCGCCACGCCGGACGCCACCAGAACCCCGACCCCGTCACGCTCCACCACGCCGACACCTGTCCCGGCTCCGGCGGCAACCCCGACGCCGCGCGCGACGCCGACGCCGAGCTCGAGCCCGACCCCAACGGCGGCCACGCCGACCCCGACGCTCACTCCAGCGCCAACCTCAACTCCGCTCCTCGCCGGTGTCCCGGCGATCGGAGGCCCGACGACTCCTGGTGCGGGCGACGACGGACCCGGGCGCGGCCCCGCTGTTGGAGGGTCCGCGGGCGGCAATGGTCCCAGCGGGACCGACGATGGAACGCCGGGCAGCGCGGGCAGCGACCCGGCCGGATCGGGCGCCGGCGACGCACGGGCGGGTGGCTCCACCGACGGCTCGCCGATGGCCCTGATGGCCGGGATCCCGGGGTTGCCGAGCACGGACCCATTCGGCAGGCTTCCCCGGCTTGCGACGCTCGCGGCGCTCATGTCCACCACGACGACCCTCGCGCTGGCCTTCCTCCTCTTCGGCAAGAGGCGCCGCGACGAGGCTCCGACCGAGTCCGAGGCCAACCTCGCCGCCGCCGCCGCCTCCCCGTATTCGATCCCCGGGCCCGCGCTTGCGCCCGCATACGCGGGCGTGGATCCGGGGACTGGCGGAACGGACGTCAACCTGCCGCGCTGGCGTCGTCCGTCGCTTCTTGCGGCGAGGAAGTCGGATCCGGTCCGCAACGGCGCCACGCACATCAACCTGACCTTCGGCATCGAGGAAGCGTCGACCGCCCGTGGCGAGCGCCACGTCGTCCGCTACCGTCTCGTCCGCCTGCTCGACCGTCCCGATGAGCTGCTCGGCCTGGCGGTGGACTCGCTGGACGAGGGGGACGAGGTGGAGATCCTCGAGGAGCGCGGTACGTATCGTCGCGTCGCGACGCCCGACGGACGCGAGGGCTGGCTGCACCGGATGACCCTCGGGACGATCGCGAGCGATGCGCCCTCGTCGTCGGTCGAGCCGGACGAGGTCGGCTGACGACGTCCTGCTCGCCTACATGGCGGCCCGCGCACGCGCCTGACGCCGCCGGCCGCCGAGCCGCTGCTCGCGGAGTCATCGCTGCCCTTGGCCACGCGGCGGTCCCTAGAATGCCGGAATGGCGAGGGAGCGCGGGCCGGAGCGGTTCATCGGGCGGCCGGAGCGGTTCATCGGGCGCCAGCGTGAGCTGGACCAGCTCGACGAGGCGGTCACGGGCGTCGCCGACGGGCGCGGCGGCGCGATCCTCGTCGTCCGGGTCGAGCGGGATGGGCGCGAGCCGGCTGCTCGACGAGCTGGAATCGCGGGTCGCCGGAGCGCCCGGGCCGGCCCGTCGCGCTCCTGCGCAGCGACCGGCTACCCGCCTGGCGCGGCGCCCCCTACCGACCTGTCCGGTTCGCGCTCGAGGGGCACCTGCGGACGCTGTCGCGAGCGCGCGTCGCCGATCTCATTTCGCCAGCCACGGAGCTCCTGGGGCCCCTGTTCACGGGGGTTCCCGGGATTCCGGCGGTCGACCCCGCGGGACCGGGAGCCCGTGAGCGCCGGCCGGAGCGGACCCTGGAGGCGCTTCGGGCCCTCCTCGGCCGGCTCGCCGCGGAACGTCCGGTGGTCCTGCTCCTCGAAGACCTGCACGAGATCGACGCGGCGACCCGCGACCTCGTGGCATTCCTCGCCAGGACGGCAGGGCACCTCCCCCTTCTTCTGATCGGGACGTACCAGCCCGACGCGCTGACTCGCACGCATCCGTTCCGCGCAACGCTCGAGGCCATCGAGAGCGGTCCCCGGGGCGTGGGTCGCGTCGACGTCGGCCCCTTGAGCCAGCCGGAGGTCGGCGCGCTGATCGAGGTGCACGAGGGCGAGCGGCCGTCGGCCCCGCTGCTCCTGCTCGTGACCGAACGATCGCGAGGGAACCCGCTCATCGTCGAGGAGGTGCTCGACGCGCGGCGTGAGCTGTCCGGCACGTCGCTCACGGCCCCCCTTGCGCAGCTCATCCTCGGCCGCGTCGCTCACCGGTCCGCGGACTGCCGCGGCGTCCTCCGGGCACTCGCGCTGGCGGAAGGCCCGCTCGGGCTCGACGAGCTCAGCGCCGTCGCGGCGGCGTACCAGCAGGGCAGGGGCATGGCCTCTCGGCGCACCTCCGGCCGCGAGCGAGCCGGCCACCGGCCACTCGAGGGCGACCTCGCCGCCGGCCTCCAGGAGGCCCTGCGGGAGCGATTCGCGGTCCCGGCCACCCGCCCGCGAGATGGGTCCGCCGCGGGCACGTTCGGGATCCGTCACCAGCTCGTCGCCGCCGCGCTGGCCGCCGACCTCCTGCCTGACGAGCGCAGGCGCATGCACGCCGCGGTCGCCACCGCGCTCGACGGCCACCCCTCGGAGGCAGCACGTCACTGGCTCGGGGCATACGAACCCGCCCGTGCGCGGGCAGCCGCCCTCCGTGCGGCCGCGACCGAGGAGATGGCCGGTGCCGGAGCGGACGCCCTCGCACACCTCGAGCTCGCGATCGAGCTCGCCGTCCCCGCCGCTCCCGGCGCCGACCAGGGGGCGGCCGTCCCGGACGTCGCGCTCCTGCGTCGCGCCGCAGAGGCGGCGCTGGTCGCCGGGGACCCGGGACGCGCCGCGGCGTTCGCGGCATCGGCCCTTGCTCCCGGGATACCGTCGGGAGACCGCGTCTCCAGCGCCGCAGCCTGGAATCGCCTCGGCGTCTTCCGCTGGGAGAGCGGCGACCGCGAGGGAGCGCTCGTCGCGCACCAGCGGGCCCTCGAGATCCTGCCGCGAACCGAGACCCTGGAGCGGTCCCGCGTGCTCGCGACCCTCGGCCAGATCCGCATGCTGGAGGGCTCGTTCACCGATGCGGAGCATCTCGCCGAGGAGGCGATGAAGACCGCCGAAGCGTGCGGACCGAGCGCCGACGCCTGGCTCGGGCACGCGCTCTGCACGCTCGGCGTGGTCGATGGCTGGCTCGGCCGGCCCGAATTGGCGGTGCGGCGCCTGGAGCTGGCGCTGGCCATCGCCGTCCGTCTCGATCGGCTCGACGACGCGTTCCGTGCGCGCGCCAATCTCGCCACGATCCTCGATCTCGAGGGCAGACGCGAGGAGGCGGTCCGGATCGCGCACGCGGGGATCGCGGCCGCGGAGGCCGCCGGCCTCGAGGCCGTCCATGGCAACCGCCTTCGGAGCGGCGCCGTCGACACGCTCTTCCAGCTTGGCCGGTGGCGCGAGGCACGCGAGCTCGCGATGCACGCCCTCGCGTGGGCACCGGCGGGGATCGCCTTCGTCCACGCCGCGGTCGGCTTCATCACGGTCGAGACCGAGATGTCCGCCGGCGAAGACGCAACCCGGACGCTGGGCCGCCTCCTCGTCGAGCTCGAGCTCCTGGCCGACACCCAGTACGCCGTTCCCACCTACCAGGCGGCCGCGTCCCTCGCGCTCTGGCGGGGAGACCCGGCGGACGCCCTCCGAGTGGCGGACGCCGCGTGGGATCGCGTCCGCGCCACCGAGGACTGGGCGCTCGCTGCGCGGACCGCGGGCACGCTGCTCGCGGTCGCCGCGGAGGTCGCGGAGGCCGCCCGCGATCGACGCGACCTCGCGACGCTCGCGGCGATCCACGCCCGGGCGGACGCGGTCCTGGGTGAGGCGAAGCGGATGGTCGCCGCCTCCGGGGTCGACGGCGGCGCGTTCGCCCGCCGAGAGGTGGACGCCGAGCTCGCGACCGCCCGGGCACACCTGCTGCGGGTGGTTGGCCGTGACGATCCGGAGGCCTGGTCTGCCGTCGCGTCGCGGTGGATGACGCTCCGCCGGCCGTACGACGTGGCACGCGCCCGCCGAAGGCAGGCCGCGGCGATCCTGGCAGCGGGAAGCGCCGACCGCGAGCGGCGCGAGCGCCGCGAAGAGGCGCGGGAGCCCCTGCTCGAGGCCGCTCGCATCGCGGTGGAGCTACCCGCGATGCCGCTCCTCCGGGCCGTCGCCGACCTCGCGGGACGCGCCAGGATCGCGCTCACCTCCGAAGCGCTCGAGCTCCTGGCGGCCCCGGTGCTGGCGGGTCCGGACGCAACCGCCCGCCCCGGACAGGCGGACCTGCGTCCTGCGCGCCAGGGATGGGCTGTGTCGGCGGCGGACCGGCGCACGGCCGAGACGTTCGGCCTCAGCGTCCGGGAACGGGGTGTTCTCGCGGAGGTCGTCGCCGGCCGGACCAACCGCGAGATCGGCGAGCGCCTCTACATCAGCGAGAAGACGGTCGGCGTCCACGTCGGGAACATCCTCGCCAAGCTCGGGGTCTCCGGGCGCGTCGAGGCGGCGACGGTCGCGCTCCGGCTCGGGCTCGTGGACGACCTGGCGGCAGACGCGAAGAGACCCGGGCCGGGCGGTCCGGGTCTCGTTCGTCGCGGGCGGGGCGCCTGATCGGTCCGCGGGGAGGGCTCCGCGTCCCGGGCGTTCCCGAAGGGAGGACTTACCAGCGCTTCCCGAGGAGCGGCATGACGAACATCGCGAACATGGAGACCGTGACGGCAACTCCGAAGAGTCGGGACTTCATCGACTGCTTCACGTTGGGCACTCCTGGGCGCTCGGTCGGTACGGCGCGGATGGGCGGGTGCGGCCCTCTCGCGCCTCTCGAGGGTCGCCGGTTCGGCGCGTGATGCGAACGTAGCCGGGGGTCGCCCGGCCGGCCATGGGACCTTCGTACCCGGGGGTCACGGGGGACCAGTACTTCCGTCCCGGTTCGGTGCGCCGGCGCACCGCTCCCGTCCACGCAACCCCTGGAGGCGCGCTTCTCGTGGTTTCGCTACCCTTTCGACGGCCCGAGGGGGGCCGGCCCGAGCGTGAGCGTGAGGCGTGGGGCTCCCGGCTTCGCCGGACGCGCACGACGTGCCGATCGCAGCTGGACCCCGCGGCCAATGTCGTCGAATCGCTCGGAGCGCCCACGCAGGAGGAAGCAGCCAGCACATGCGCACTCGCAACGCAACCGTCCTGGCGGTCCTCGTCGCGATCGTCGTCTCCGCGTGCGCGTCCGGCGCCGGGCCCGGGTGGACGTACGCGCCGACGCCGCCGCCCACCCCGGTTCCGAGCGGCGCGGCATCGGCCGCTCCAAGCGCGGCGGCGAGCTCCGCTCCAGGGGCCAGCGCCGCCCCGGCGGGGAGCACGGCACCCGCCGGCGAGCCCGGCCGGCTCGCCCGGCCGCGTCCGGCGGCACCGCGGAGACGGTCATCCAGCTGGCGGCGGCGAACATCGCCTTCGACAAGACCGACCTGGCCGCGCCCGCCGGCGTGCCGTTCCAGATCGCGTTCACCAACAACGACGCGGGCATCCCCCACGACGTCGCCATCCACACGGGCTCGCCCACCGGTCCGATCGTCTGGCAGGGCGCCATCATCACCGGCGTGGCCACCCAGACCTACGACGTCCCGGCGCTCGCCGCCGGCACGTACGGCTTCACCTGCGTCGTCCATCCGAACATGACCGGGACGCTGACGGTCAAGTAGCCGAAGGTACCGTCAACCAATGAGCGAGAACCTCTGCTACGTGGACGCGTACGTCCGGAGCGTCGAGGCGCGACTGCGCGCCGTCGAGGCGCCGCCGGCGGAGGGCAGGGGCGCCATGGTGCTCCTGGACCGGACCGTGTTCTATCCCGGCGGCGGAGGACAGCCCGCTGATCGTGGCGTGCTCCGGATGACCGACGGGTCGGAGTGGACGGTCGTGGCCGCGCACAGGCAGGGCGACGAGATCTGGCACGAGCTGGAGCCCGGCCGCGAGCCTCCGACCATCGGCGGGGCGGGAGGTTCGGGGGCCGCCGTCATCTACACAGCCGACCTCGACTGGGATCGCCGGCTCCGCCTGATGCGGACCCACACGGCGCTGCACGCACTCTGCGGCGTGGTCTGGCGCGATTACGGGGCCCTCGTGACCGGCGGCAACATGGAACCCGGCAGCGGGCGCATGGACTTCGAGTTCGAGCGCATGTCCGGCGAGCTCGTCGGGGCGATCGAGACTGCGGTGAACGAGGAGCTCGTCCGCGAGCGCGACGTGCGGGTCAACGTGCTCCCGCGGGACGAGGCGTTCGCGATCCCCGACCTGATCCGGACGAAGGTGAACCTCCTGCCACCCGGCATCGAGGAGATCCGGACGGTCGAGATCGTGGGGCTTGACCTCCAGGCGGACGGCGGCACCCACGTGTCGAACACCCGCGAGGTCGGCACGATCCGCGTCACCGGCTACGAGTCGAAAGGGCGCATCAACAAGCGGATCCGGATGGAGCTCGTCGCGCCGGACTGACCCCGACGGCGTCTCGGCGTCCGCCGCGGCCCGCGTGGCCGGGGGCTTCGCACGGCCGCACGAACCGACGGCGCCTCAACGTGCCTCAGAGCGCCTTGACGGCCGCCACCAGCTGGCCCAGGCCGTCCTTCGCGTCGGCGAAGAGCATGCCCGTCTTCGGATTGCCGTAGAGCTCGTTGTCGATGCCGGCGTAGCCGCGGCCCATCGACCGCTTGATCACGACGATCGACTTCGCGTGGTCCACGTTGAGGATCGGCATCCCGGAGACCGGGCTGCCCGGCCGCCGTGCCGCGGGGTTCGTCACGTCGTTGGCGCCCACGACGAGCGCCACGTCGCACCGGTCGAACTCCGGGTTGATGTCGTCCATCTCCTTGAGCAGCGGGTACGGGACGTTCGCCTCCGCGAGGAGCACGTTCATGTGCCCCGGCATCCGGCCGGCGACCGGGTGGATCGCGTACTTGACGTCCACGCCCTTCGACTCGAGCAGCTCCCCGAGCTCCCGGCAGGCATGCTGCGCCTGCGCTACCGCGAGGCCGTATCCCGGAACGATGATGACGCTCGACGCGTACGCCATCTGGATCGCCGCATCGTCCGCGGAGACGCTGCGGACCTGCGTCGCGCCGCCGCCGGCCGTCCCGACCGTGCCCTCGCCGCCGCCGAACCCGCCGATCATGATGTTGATGATCGAGCGGTTCATCGCGTCGGCCATGAGCTTCGTGAGGATGCCGCCGGAGGCGCCGACGAGCGCCCCCGAGATGATCAGGACCGGGTTGACCAGCACGAACCCGGCCATCGCGACCGCCGTGCCGGTGAACGCGTTGAGGAGCGAGATCACGACCGGCATGTCGGCCCCGCCGATCGGCAGGACCATCGTGACGCCGAACACGCAGGCCGAGGCGATGATCAGCGCGAGGACCAGGATCGAGACGGTCCCGTCGAGCGAGATCGTTCCGTTGGCGGCCAGCACGAGCACGACGGTCGCGACCACGGCAACGATCGCCAGGATGATCGTCAGCAGGCGCGAGCCGGGGAAGATGATCGGCTTGCCGCTGATCAGGCCCTGGAGCTTGCCCGAGGCGATCAGCGAACCCGTGAACGTCACCGAGCCGATCACGACATCCAGCACCGTGAAGATCGTGGTGGGGACGCTGGCCGTCTGGCCGCCGCCCGCGATCCGCACGAAGTCGTCGATGGCGACGAGCGCCGCCGCGCCGCCGCCCACCGCGTTGAAGAGCGACACCAGCTGCGGCATCGCCGTCATCTTCACGGTCCGCGCGGTGTAGAGGCCGAGGCCGCCGCCGATCGCGAAGCCGACCACGATGACGACCCAGCCGAAGCCGCTCACGCCGCCAGGGCGGGTGACCAGGTCGACGAGCGTGGCGCCGACCGCCACGACCATGCCGCCGGCCGACAGCAGGTTGCCGTTGCGGGCGGTCGCCGGCGAGTTCATCAGGTGGAGCCCGAGCACGAAGCAGGCGGCGCCGGCGAGCTGGGCGAGGCGGACGAGGGTGTCGATGTCCATCGGGGTCCTCGTCAGGCCTGGGCCGCGGGCTTCGGGGCCGCCGGCTTCTTCTTGAACATCTGGAGCATCCGGTCGGTGACCACGTAGCCGCCGACCACGTTCGCGGCGCCGAAGACCATGGCGACGAACGCGAGCGTGTAGCTCAGCGGGTTGTCGGCCCCGGCCGCGATGATCATGCCGCCCACCAGGACGATGCCATGGATCGAGTTCGCGCCGGACATCAACGGCGTGTGGAGCGTCGCCGGCACCTTCGAGATGACCTCGAAGCCGACGAGGATTGCCAGGACGAAGATCGTGATCTGCGTCAGCAGGTCGGTCATGCGGTGGGTCCTCCCGCCGTTTGCGCGGGCGCGAGGAGCTTCGCGGTCGCCGGCTGGACGACCTTCCCGCCCTGGGTGATCAGCACGCCCGCCGTGATCTCCTCGGCCGGGTCCAGCGCCAGCTGCCCGTCCTTCACCAGGTGGAGCAGCAGGGTCTGGAGGTTGCGCGCGTAGAACTGGCTGGCGCTGACCGGGACGGTCGCCGGCAGGTTGTCCGGCGAGAGGATCGTCACGCCGTTCTCGGTCGCGATCGTCTCGCCGGGCTTCGAAAGCTCGCAGTTGCCGCCGAGCGCGCTGGCGGCCATGTCGACGATCACGGCGCCGGGCTTCATGGCCCGGACGGCGTCCGCGGTGACGAGGACCGGCGGCTTGCGGCCGGGGACCTGCGCGGTGGTGATGACGACGTCCATCCCCCCGATCACCGCGTTGAGCTCCGCCTGCTGGGAGGCGCGCTCCTCCGCGGTGAGCTCGCGCGCGTAGCCGCCGGTGCCGGTCGCGTCGATGGCGGTCTTGAGCGTCACGAACTTGGCGCCGAGCGACTCTGCCTGCTCCTTGGTCTCGGGGCGAACGTCGTATGCCTGGACCACCGCGCCGAGCCGGCGCGCCGTCCCGATTGCCTGGAGCCCCGCGACGCCGATGCCGAGGATCAGCACGTTCGCCGGCTTGGCGGTGCCGGCCGCCGTGGTCAGCAGCGGGAAGTAGCGCCCGAACGCCTCGGCCGCCACGAGCACGGCCTTGTAGCCCGCGATGTTCGCCTGCGACGAGAGGACGTCCATGGCCTGGGCCCGGGAGAGCGTGCGCGGGATCGCGTCGAGGCTGATCGCGGTCACGCCCCGGTCCGCGAGCTGCTGCATGAGGCCGGGATCGATGAGCGGCGTGAGCAGCCCGACCAGCGCCTGGCCGGAGCGCAACCGCGCGACCTCCGCCGGGGATGGCTTCTGGATCTTCACGACGCAGTCCGCCCGGGCGTACACGTCGTCCGTCGAGACGATCGTGGCGCCGGCCTCCTCGTACGCGGCGTCGGGGAAGGCGGCCGCCGTCCCCGCATCGTGCTCGACGAGGATCTCGAGGCCCGCAGCCGTGAGCTTGGCGAGCGCGTCCGGCACCAGCGCGACGCGGCGCTCGCCGGGCAGGGTTTCTCTCGGAACGCCGACTTTCATGTGGGCTCCTGGGGTAGGGGATTGGCTACAGGATATCGTGCTGCTGCGCCCGCCGCGAGCGTGCCATCCGGCGTTTGCGGCCGTCCGGGTCGGCTCAGGCAGGCGCCACCGCGACCCCGTCGCCCTCGAATGCGACGATGGCCCGCCGATAGTCCTCCGGGACCGGCGCGGGCCGGCGGGTCTCGACGTCGATCAGCACGAGCGTCATGCGCGCGGTGCACATGAGGCGATGGTCGTCGAGCCGGTAGGCGGCGCCCTCGACGGTCACGCTGCTGCGGCCGATCCGGGTGGTCCGCACGTGCACGTCGAGGAGCTCGTCGAACCGGGCCGGTGCCTCGTACGTCACCTCGAGCGACCGCATCACGAACTCGCGCTCGCCCTGCCAGTACGCCTGCAGCCCGAGGTGGCGGTGGTACTCCAGGCGCGCGTTGTCGAAGTAGGGCAGGTAGCGGCCGTAGTAGACGACCCCCTGCGCGTCCGTGTCGGAGAACGAGACGCGCGACAGCGCCGAATAGCGGAACGGAGGGTGCCGGTCCGACAGGTGCCCTGTCTCGAGGTTCGTCACGCGCGGATCCTACGACGGTCGAGGCGATGGGCACGGCCAGGATCACGGCGACGGACGCCTCGAAGGGCGGGCGAAGGCGAAACGAAAGTGGCGCGTCAAGCCCGAGCCGGGCGGCGCGCCGACGGGAGCTGCCCGTGCCCGCCGGGCGGAGATCGGGGCCCGTCTGCGCTACGCTGTCGGTCCGCGCCCGTAGCTCAGTGGATAGAGCATCTGACTTCGGATCAGACGGTCGGGGGTTCGAATCCCTCCGGGCGCGCCAGAACAACAAAGCCTCCGAGTTGTCGGGCCGGACGAAGGGCACCGGCTCGTGGCGACCCGGCCACCCATAGCGTCCCTCCGAAGGGTGCGACCCGATGAGTCACCGGCCGGGAGCGGGGCGAAGTCTGAGCAGTGGCTCGGCCAGCGACTGAGTACCCTGTGGCGACGCCCGCGTCTACCGCGACGGCGAGCTCGTGAGCCGCAGCGAGCCTGACGTGGTCCGGAACACCCGGTTCCACGTGCCGGCCGGCCTGCCGTCCAAGGACATTCATGCGGCCAAGGGCTGCCTCCGTGCCGAGGTCATCGCGACGGCCATGAGCGCGGGCAACCCCGATCGATGACCGAACCTGGAAGCCGCCGCCTCGGTAAGCTGCACGCTTGGTTGAGCGCACCCCAGCGCGCCTGGATCAGCGGCACCTGCGGGTTGGTCACCACGATGTCGGACTGCTTGAGCAGGGCGACGCACTCTGCGCTGCGGAAATCACTCCGCCATCGCCAGACAGCATTGGAGCAGACCCGTCTCCGCTACCGCGTACGACTACGGCGATCGCTTGGGCACGCCCTAAGGTCAGCCGAGCCTCGCAAGAACCGGCCCTACGATTTCCTCGGCAAGCCATTGGGCAGCCGTGCCGGGGAACGGTGGCACCGGCCCCAGGACGATGTGCCCTGCGCCGGCGTCCACGAAGCCGATGATCGCGTCGCGCGTCGCCTCGACCGTCGACCGGTCACTGTCGCGTACGAGCAACTGCACGGTGCGGGCGATCGTGTCCGGGTCGCGGCCGATCGCCTCGCAGCGCTCGTCGAGCTTCCGACTTCTGACCCGGAACCCCTCAAGATCACCCGGCCAGACCCACATGTCGGCATGCTCGGCGACGATGGACAGGCCACGCTCGCCAGCCGCCGCGATGAGGATCGGTGGACCGGGCCGTTGGACCGGCTTCGGCTCGCCGATCGCGCCCCGCAGGTGGTAGTGACGGCCCTCGAAGTCGAACGGCTCGTCCTCGATCCACAGGCGGCGGATGATCGTGATCGCCTCCTCCAGCGCGTCGACTGCTTCACCCGGCGGCACGACGTCGATCCCGTATGCGTCGAACTCGCGGCGCACGAGGGCGAGCGCCGCGAGATCCGAGACCATGCTCCCGCCAGCCCCAATGCCAAAGACAAGTCGTCCGTCAGAGATCTGGTCGACGGTGGCCGCCATCTTGGCGAGCACGGCCGGCGGCCGGATCCGATTGCTCGTGACGATCACGCCGAGGCGGAGTCGCTCCGTCCGGGCGGCGAGCGCGGCCAGGAGTGTCCATGCCTCGAGCGCCGTGCCTGTGACCGCACCCCGGAGCGGAACCATATGATCCCAGAGCCAGGCGTCCGCGAAGGCCGGGATCGCGTCAGCCGCCTGCCACACGGCGAGGATCTCTGCGCACGTCGTGTTGATCTGGCTCGTTTTGAGACCGAAGGTCACCTGTTGCCTCGCCGCCATCCTGCCGTCTCCTCGGGGTGTGCGCGGGTGCCGCACGTTTCATCTAGATCCGTGATCGTCAGTATTGCTGATGATCTCCGTCCTTGCTCTCGGGTTACGATGCGGCCATGCCCAGCAACGAGGCGGAGCTCAGGATCCCACCCGTTTACGATCGTTTCGGGTACTTGCTCAAGCACGCCCGCGAGCGCCTCGCACGCCTGAGCACCGACGCGCTCGCCCAATTCGGGATCATCGGCCGTGAACTCGCCGTCATGACCGTGCTGGCAACAGGTGCGCCACCCTCCCAGCTGGAGGCGGCTCAGCGACTCTCCATCGACCGCACATCGATGGTCGCCCTCCTTGACGGGCTCGAACGCAAGGGGCTGGTGGAGCGGCGACCGCAGGCGGAGGATCGCCGCCGGAACGTCGTCATCCTCACGGCCGAGGGACGGCGCGTATTGGGCGAGGCGTCACGCGCGACCGACGCGGCAGAGCGCGAGTTCCTGGCGCCGCTCGCCGCGAGTGACGCGATCCGCCTGCGCGAGATGCTCCAGGCCGTAGCGCTGGACACCGAACCCGAAGGTGCCGCCCGCTGACCGGCGACCGCAGGACGAGCGGGGCGAGAGCTTCATCGCCCGCCCCGCGTTGCTGAGGCGGCGCGTCAGACGCTGGTGACGCTCGATTGCAGGCCTTTCGACATCGCGATGAGCGTGACGGAGGCCGGATCGGTGGTCTATTCGCTTGGGGTGCTACGCCTACGGGGCGAGGCCTTAAGGCTGAAAGTGAACGGCCAGACGGCAAGTCGAGGCGGGATGATCCCGGACGAGCAGGACGGCCGGCCCCGACGGGGCCTACGCTGAGCGTGACTCCATCAGGCCGCCTTCGTATGCAGCGATGACGAGTTGAGCGCGGTCGCGGCCGTCGAGCTTGTCGAGCAGGTGGCCGACATGGGTCTTGACGGTCGCCGGACTGACGATCAGGCGGTCCGCTATCTCGGCGTTGGATAGCCCAAGCGCAATGAGAGACAGGACCTCCACTTCCCGAGGGGTGAGGCCTGCGAGGCGGGGCGGAGCGGTGCGGGCCGGGTCGGGCCGTCGCGCGAACTCATCGATCAGGCGGCGGGTGATCCGCGGGGCCAGGAGCGCCTCGCCATCGGCGACGACCCTGATCGCCTGCAACAGGTCCACCGGCGGACAATCCTTGAGCAGGAAGCCGCTCGCCCCGGCCCGCAACGCGTCGTACACGTAGCTGTCGAGATCGAACGTCGTGAGGATGAGCACGCGGCTCGATGCGGTTGCGTCAGCGCAGATGCGCCGAGTCGCCTGGATCCCGTCCATGACCGGCATCCGGATGTCCATGAGCACGACATCGGGCTGGAGCAGGCGGGTGAGATCGACCGCCTCGGCACCGGTTCCCGCCTCACCAACGGCTTCCATACCGGGCGTCGTGTCGACAAGCAGGCGGAAGCTGCCGCGGACGAGGGCTTGATCGTCGGCCACGAGAACTCGGATCGGGTCGGTCACGCCGACACCGTCGCGCCCTTCGTCGTGCCACTCGGGAATCGCGCAAAGACGCGAAAACCTCCGTGCGGAAGTGGGCCAACCTCGAGCGCCCCGCCCAGCGTTCGAACTCGCTCCTGCATCCCGACCAGCCCACGCCCAACGCGTTGGTCCGGCCCATCGACGGCAGCCCGCAGACCCTCGTCGGTCACCTCGACTCGCACGTCCTCATCGACCACGGAGATCCTGACGCGACAGCGCGTCGGGGCCGCGTGCTTGACGACGTTCGTCAATGCCTCCTGCACGATCCGGTAGACGGCGACGGCCACGCCGTCCGACAAGGCCTCGGCACCGCTGACGTCGTAGTCGACCCGCACACCCGCCATCGCTACGCGATCTACCAGCGCCGGAAGTTGATCGAGGGTCGGTATCGGTGCGAGGTCGCCGTCATCGCCTGTCTGGCGGTCGCCGCGAAGCACGTCGAGCATCCGGCGCATGTCTGCGAGCGCGCCGCGGCCCGTCGTCTCGATCACCTCGAGAGCGGCCCGAGCCTCGCTGGGGCGCGACGCGATGACGTGGTTCGCAGCAGCAGCCCTGACGACGATCAGACTCAGGCCGTGCGCCACGATGTCGTGCAGGTCGCGCGCGATTCGAAGGCGCTCCTCGGCCACGGCGCGCTCGACGAGCTGGGCCGCCGAGCGGTGCGCGAACCGACGACGTTCACGAACGGCCCGCCCGATCGTCCAGGAACCACCGAGGACCACCGCGCCGACGATGATCGGACCCGCCTCGGCCAGCGGGGGAACCGGGCTACCGGCGGTCACGAGGACAACGAGGCCGATCACGCTCCCGAGCGCGATGAGGCGCGTCGGTTTGCGTCCCGACCGATCCTCCGTGGCGGCGACCATGTAGAGGGCGAACCCGGCCGCGACAAACCCCTCGCGGGCGACCCCCATGCCGAGCGCGATCAACGACGCCCCGAACACGATCACGAAGATCGGCAGCGGCCACAGCCGCCGAGCGGCAAGCGGAAGCCCGATGGCCAGGACCACGAGGTAGGGCATCCACGCGGGAACCGCCCCTGAGACGGACGTCTGGCCGGCCCCGGCGCTCACCATCGCCACGAGGAAGAGCGTGTATCCGGCGGACGCAACGACATCCAATGCCATGAGTTGCCGCGTGCTGAGCGACCGGGTCAGGACTGGCTGGTCGTCGTTGTCCATGGCACCAGTGAGGGTAGCGAAGACGGTCCTTGGTGCGTATCCGCCTCTGGGTTGTCATCCCGTAGGCGGAGACTTGCCCGTTGAGCGTGGGCGACTCCTACCGTGGGCGGATCCGCAGGTCCAGTCTGCGCTCCGATGCGCGCGACGCTCCGGTTCGTCAGCATGGCGGCATGCTCGAGATGCGGGGGTTGACCAAGCGCTATGGCGCGACGCTCGCCGTCGATGACCTCTCGGTCACGGTTCGCCCCGGGTTCGTCACGGGGTTCCTCGGCCCAAACGGAGCGGGCAAGACCACGACGCTGCGTCTCGCCCTGGGGCTGGCGGAACCGACGGCTGGTACCGTCATGATCGGGGAACGTCCCTACCGGCGCCTCGCTCGCCCGTTGTGCGAGGTTGGTGCGCTTCTCGACGCCGGTGCGGTCGATGGAGGGCGGTCGGCGGCAGATCACCTCGGCTGGCTTGCGAGAAGCCACCGGATCGGCCGGGGGCGCGTGCGGTCGCTCCTCGAGCAAGTGGGCCTGGGCGGCGTGGCGCGACATCGCGTCGCGACCTACTCGCTCGGGATGAAGCAGCGGCTGGGGATCGCCGCTGCCCTGCTCGGCGATCCGGCGCTTCTGCTGCTCGACGAGCCGGTGAACGGCCTTGACCCTGACGGCGTCCGTTGGCTCCGCGAACTGCTGCGGTCTCTCGCGCTCGAGGGGAGGACCGTCCTGCTCTCGAGCCACCTCATGAGCGAGATGGCGATCACGGCCGACCGGCTCATTGTCATCGGCCGCGGTCGACTGATCGCCGACACCACCGTCGCCGAACTCGCCGACCGGTACAGCAAGGGTGTCATCGTGCGCTCGCCTCGTGCCGTAGAGCTGGCATCCGCCCTCGAACAAGCTGACGGGATCGTGACGAGCGGACACGACGCCGACCTCCTCCAGGTCACCGGCATCGACGCCGCATCCGTCGGCGTGATCGCCGCAAGGCTGGGGATCCCGCTGCTCGAGCTCTCGGCGCGATCCGCGTCCCTCGAGGACGTCTACCTGGCGCTCACGGCCGAGGCGACCGAGTATGCCGCTCAGTCATTCACAGGGAGGCGTCATGGCTGACATCATTGCGGCCGAGTGGCTGAAGCTCCGCACCGCACGGTCGACATGGCTCGTCCTCGGCGTCGTGGCCGTGTTCACCGCCCTCATGCTCGCAGTGGCCTGGTACTTCGTCGCGACCTGGGACGGGCTGACGCCGGACCGCCGGGCGCACGCAGCCATGGGATCGCTGCCGACCCTGATGGGCTGGCTCGCGTCGCTCATCATGGCCGTGTTCGGCGCGATGGCCATCACGTCGGAATGCCGCAACGGCATGATCCGGACCACGTTCCTTGCCATGCCGAACCGGGCGCTGGTCCTCTTCGCCAAGGCCGTCGTGGTAGCGGTGGTCACCTTCGTCGCCACCGAGGCCTCGCTGCTCGCCACCCTGCTGGGCAGCGCCGCCATCCTCGGCGACCGGCCGATCGGTGGCCAGACGCCGATCGATGCTGGCGGGCTGGTGTTCGTCATCGCCATGGGGCTGTCAACCGCGACGTTCGCGCTGATCGGGCTAGGGCTGGGAGCGATCACCCGATCAGGCCTCGCGACTGTCGTTGTCCTCGCACTGGTCTGGTACATCGTCCCGCTGATCGCCGCCCACGTTCCCGCACCATGGAACGGAGTGCTCTCGTCGCTCGTGCCAGGCGCCCTCGCGGGTGAGCTGGCCGCCACCGGCAACGAAAACTCGGTCTTCAGCGCCCTGCTGGCGCCTTGGCAGGCGGCATTGGTGATGCTCAGCTATGCCTTCGTTCCACTCATCGTGGGTGCTGCCGCGCTCGTCCGCCGTGACGCATGACGCCACGCAGCCGCGTCTATCGCCCGCGTGCTGTGTCGTGCCTGACACTGGTGACGTGTGGTTGCACGCTCGTCAACATCGCGATGAGCGTGGGCCGGGCCGCTGCCGAGGTTCGTTCGCCGGCGGTGGCGGCTCTGCCACGCTTCAGCCGGGCTTCAGACCCGGGACGACGAGCCATCCGGCAGCGCGTCCGGCGTAGATCAGCTGCTCTGTGGTCAAGCCGGAGCGCCCACGGAGGTCGGCGAGGTGACGTTTCACCGTGCTCGGCTGGATGCCCATCAGCCCCGCCGCGTCCCGCACGGATCCGCCAGCCGCAACGTAGGCCGCGAGGACGTCCATCTGGCGCTGCGTCGCCGGCCGCGAGAGGCCGCCGCGCAGGTGCCCGTCTCTCATGCCAGCCGCCTGGTCGCGGCGATACGCCGCCGAGAGGCCCACAGCCGACGTACATCGACCCACCGAACCACGGGAACGGCCCACGGTAGGGGCTCGTGCACGTTCCGCCGGGCCAGTTGGGCCGATTGGGCAGGTTCTGGAGAGGAGGGACGTCCGGCCTGCCACGATCTGGTCGGGTAGCGAGTGCGCATATCCCGCCCGTGCGACCCCTCCCATCCGGTGGGCGCTTCATGCGACCGCACGACGCTGGGTCGCCTTGTTGACGTCTTGGCTTCGATCGGAACCCCTTCGCCCTGACGCTCGTAGGGACGCCGGTGACGACGCCCGATAGGAATGCGAGGGCCAGATCGACCCCGCTCGTCGAGCCCTCGTGGGTTACGGCGCGGACGTACTCGAGGTCGCGACAGGCCTGGGGGCCCGGGAGTCGGTGCGGATCGGACCAGCGCGCCGTCATGAACTCAACGGTCACGCGGCGCGGCGCGACTCCCACTCAGGCGCTTGGGCCATGTCGTCGGCTTCCCACCGACCTGCGTCGAGGCTACAATCCCGGCGGTCGCGAGCGGACGGCCACCAGCCGCTCCGCTGGGATGGCCGGCCTCTCAAGGGCCGATCGAGGGAGGATTGGTCGTGTCGGCAGCATCTGTCAGGGTCCGCAAGGCGGTCATCGTCGCCGCGGGCTGGTGGGATCAGCGGCGTCAGATGGAGCCCGTCGATCGCCTGGCACAAGCCTCGTGACTGCCGCAACCAATCTGCGCGGGCCTGTCCGCGATGTCGCCGCGTTCAGCACCGGCCGCGTCAAGATCCACCCGCAACACGTCCGCGGCAGCCACCTCCCGTCGCTCGTCTGGATCCTGCTCAGCCCCACGTGGGGAGCCTGGCGTCCGATCCATGTCTTGGTCATCGAGCATGACCAGGGTCTCGTGTTGTTCGATACTGGCCAGGATCGCGCCTCTCTGACCGACCCGGACTACTATCCATCGTCGCCCGTCATGCGCCTCGTCTACCGTCGGCTTGCCCGCTTCGAGATCGAACCCAACGAGACCGTTTCGGCGCAACTGGCCGTCCTGGGCTACCAGGCAGGGGACGTCCGCTGGGTCGTGCTCTCGCACCTCCATCAGGACCACATCGGCGGCCTCCGCGAGCTGACCGGCGCCAGGTTCGTCGTGAGCACGACCGAATGGGAAGCAATGGCGGCGCCGAACGCCGAGATGGCGGGCTTCCTGCCCCGCCACACCGACCTGCCCGGGGCAACGTGGGACAAGGTCCCGTTCGAGCCGACCACCGACCCGGCGCTCGCTCCATTCACATCCGCCCATGATCTGCTCGGTGATGGCTCGCTCGTCTTGCTTCCGACGCCGGGGCATACGGCCGGCTCGATGTCGATGCTCGTCCGCGGTCGCGATGTGCCGCTCCTGCTCGTCGGCGATCTGACCTACGACCTTGACGCGATGCGGCGTGGGCTCGTGCCCGGCGTCGGCAGCCGTTCGACCCTGCGGGAGACCTCCGATCAGGTCATCGAGTTCGAGCGCAAGACGGGTGGGCTCGCGATCCTGCCGGCCCACGACCGCGCCACGGCGAGGCGGTTAGCCCAAGCAGGCGGCCGACTCGGGTGACCGCCGATCAGGCCGGCGACGCGGTCCTAGTGGGCTCGCTGTGCGAGGAGGGCGCGGTCGGCCTCGAGGGACGCGGGATCGGCCCGATTCCAGAGTCGGCGCGCTACGGCTCCCTGGCCCGCGTGTTCACGGTCTGGTTCACCCGAACCTGACGCTGTCGGCGTTCTTCATCGGGTCGCTCGCCACCGCGGATTTCCTGCGTCTCGGGTTCGCCACGGCCCTGCTCGCCATCCTCGTCGGCAACCTCCTGGGCGGCCTCCTCGTCGGCGCCCTGGCCGCGATGGGACCGTCGACTGGGATGGGTCAGATTCCCTTCGCCCGGCTGCCGTTCGGCAAGGGAATCGACTACGCCCTGCGCGATGGCGACGTCGTCAGCCTGGACTTCGCCGCGGCCGTCGACGGCTGGGTCGCGGATTCCGCGCTGACGGTGATCGTTGGGACGGCGCGGCCTGGCGACCTCCACCTCGTGGAGACGACCGAACGAGCACTGGCGGCAGGCATCGCGGCGGCGCTGCCGGGGCGTCGCTTGGGCGACATCTCGGCCGCGATCGCGAGCGTTGCCCGGGGCGCCGGCTACTCGGTCAACACGGAGTTCGGTGGGCATGGTGTCGGGCGGACGATGCACGACGAGCCGCATGTCCCCAACGACGGAGTGGCAGGTCGGGGCCTGGCGCTGCGACCGGGCCTGGTGATCGCGATCGAGCCGTGGTTCCTCGCGTCGACCGACCGGATCTACAGGGACGCGGACGGTTGGACGCTGCGCAGCGCGGATGGCTCGCGCGGGGCCCACGCCGAGCATACGGTCGCGATCACGCGTGAGGGACCGCTGGTGCTCACGGCCCGAGCTCGTCTCTAGCTCGGTCCTCGATGGGCGGCTCCTCCTGCTCGAATACCGGTCGTCAGCACGCTGATCCGGCAACGTCGACGGGAGGGCGCAGCGAGCCGTCCTTGACCGCCGGCCGGCGTTGGCCGGGCGGTGTCAGGGGCCGGCGGGGTTCCTGCCCCAATCCACCGATCTGCTCGCCCTCGGCGAGTAGGTCGGCAACGCGGACAGGCGTGATGGTGATCGGGGCGAGGGAGGTCATCGTGCGAGTGCCCGGCGTTGAACTCAGAGACTCCCGGCGAGGGCAGCGGGCGGTTCGAGCCGAGACAGGACCTCGAGATCCCCCGTGAGCGTGAGACCCGCGGCCGGCGCCTCGGCGGCCCCAATGCGGCCGGCGAGCAGGCGGATGATCGCCCGATGCGGCCCTGAGACGACCAGATCGGGCTTCGGCGCCGTGCCCGGTCGCGCATGCGCCTCTCCGTCGGCCACGTCAACGGTCACCGCCTGGCCGTCCTCGGACCGGAGCTCGATCTCGAACGGCGGCCCGGCCGTGACTCGATCGCCGAGCAGGGACTCGGCGGGCAGCGCCATCCAGTGACCGAGGAAGGCGTCGTCGTCAGGCGCAGCCGCGAGCAGTGGGCCGCCCCAACGGCCGAGCGCCTTGAGGATCGGGCGCAGGGCCCGGCCACGCGGGGTCAGGTGGAAGAGCGCGGTCGCGACGGGGGGCGGCGCATCCTCACGAACGATGACCCCCGCGGCCTCAAGGTCGCGCAGGCGATCGGCCAGCAGGTTGGTCGCGATGCCGGGCAGGCCGGCGTGCAGATCCGTGTAGCGCAGCCCGTCGCGCAGGAACAGCTCGCGGACGATCAATAGCGTCCAGCGGTCCCCGATCACATCGAGCGCCTTGGCCATGGCGCAGTACTGGCGATAGCTCCGCACGCGGGCATGCTACAGCTCGAACTTGACCTCGTCTAGTCATGACTTGAGATTACCGTACTGCAACTTGACAATAGCAAGTTCTTCGAGCTAGGGTGCTCGCCTCACCTGCCTGCCACCATAGGAGCGTCCCACCTATGACCCAGACGGCCGCCATCGGCGAATCCAACCCTGTGCTGACGCGCCGGCTGAAGGTCCTGCTCGGCCTCATCCTGGGCGGCCAGTTCATGGCCGTCCTCGACGCATCGATCGTGAATGTCGCGATCCCCACGATCCGCCTCGATCTCCACGCCTCGGGTGCGGAGCTCCAGCTGATCGTCGCCGGCTATGTGATCGCCTACGCGGTCCTCCTGATCACCGGTGCCCGGCTGGGCATGCGCTTCGGCTTCCGCACGATCTTCCTGTGGGGCCTGGCCCTGTTCACGACGGCCTCCTTCGCCTGCGGCATGGCGCCAACGAGCGCGGTGCTGATCGTGGTTCGGGGGATCCAGGGCGCGGGCGCCGCGCTCATGGTCCCCCAGGTCTTCAGCCTGATCCAGCGCAACTTCAGCGGCCCGTCCCGGGCGCAGGCGCTGAGCCTGTGGGCGGCAACCCTTGCCCTTGGCGGTGTCGTAGGTCAGGTGCTCGGTGGCGTCCTTGTCAGCGCCGACGTGCTGGGCACGGGCTGGCGGCCGGTCTTCCTCGTCAACGTCCCGATCGGCCTCGTGCTGCTGATCGCCTCGCTCCGCCTGCTGCCGATGGACAGCCCCGCACCGGCGCGACCGCTCGATCTGGGCGGACTCGTCACGCTCGGGGCTGCGGTGCTGCTGCTGGTGGTTCCGCTGGTGCTCGGCCACGAGGAGGGCTGGCCCGCATGGACCTTCGGCTCGCTCGCGCTGAGCGGCGGCGCGCTGTGGGTCTTCGCGCTGATCGAGCGGTCCATCGACCGTCGTGGCGGAGCACCGCTGATCTCGGCCCGGGTCCTCTTCGCGCCGGGGATGCCGCCAGCGCTGATCGCCATCGCCCTCGCGCTCGCGGCCTACGGCGGCTTCCTGTTCTCCTTCACGCAGCACCTCCAGGGCGGGCTGCACGACACGGCGCTCGTGGCCGGCCTCACGTTCCTGCCGCTCGCCGCCGGGTTCGCGCTGTCCAGCCTCAATTGGCGTCGGCTGCCGGCCCGGTGGCACCAGCTGGTCATCCCGACCGGCTGCGTGATTGCGGCGATCAGCTACCTCGGCGTCGGGCTGTCCGTGGCCGATGGCGGAACAGGAGGTCTCGTCCTGCCGCTGGCGCTCTTCGCGGCCGGGTTCGGGCAGGGCATGGCTGCAAGCCCGATCCTCAGCGTGGCGCTTGCCAAGGTGGCGCCTCGCGACGCGCCCGACGCAAGCGGCGTCGTGACCACCGTCATCCAGCTGGGTCTCGTGCTCGGCGTGGCGACGTTCGGGAGCGTCTTCCTCACCCAGGCGGCCGTACCGGGCGCCCATCCCACCGCCAGTGCGATCGCCGAGACGCTGTGGCTGATCGTCGCGACACTCATCGCCTGTGCGATCGCCTCCCTGGCGATGATTCGTGCCCAACGCGCCGTGCTGGTAGATCTCGACGAGGAGGCCGCCGGACTGGAGGTCGCGGGCGAGGCCGCATGATGAAGGGCAGCGATCGTCGGGCGCCTGCGGCGGGCGGCGCGGGCGCCGGGACCGGCGAGTCGCGCGCGTCCATGCCGGACAGCTGGTCTGCGGACACGTTTGGAGAGCGCATCGCCCCGCACCGCCAGGAGCTCCTCGTTCACGGCTACCGGATGCTTGGCTCGATCGACGACGCCGAGGACGCCGTGCAGGACGCCCTCGCTCGTGCCTGAAGACGCGTGGGGCTTCAGATCAGCCCGGTACGATCGAGTGGTCTCCTCTCTCGAGCCTCCTCGCGTCGGCGGTTGAGTTCGTGGAGGCGGTCACGATCGTCCTGGCAGTCGGCGTGACCCGGCAATGGCGCGAGCGACATGCCCGTCAGCTAGTGCTGCGACTCGCACGTTCGGGTGGGGTTGGCGCGGCTCGCCCGAAGCCTGCCGAGGCACGTCATGAACCCGCTGCGGACTCAGATCTGGACCCTCGAATCCACGACCGCAGGCGTGCATGACGGCCGATGGCATGATGCCGGTCCTGCCGGCTTCGGCCACGGGATGACTGGGAGGCGAGGATGGGCGTGACGGGGATCGGCGGATTCCTCTTCCGCGCGACGGATCCCGAGGCGATGCGCGCCTGGTATGTCGAGCGAGTTGCAGGCGTGCCGCGCCGGCCGCTGCGGCGGAAACGTGCGCTGGTGCGGAGGGCAGCGAGACCGAGCGGGGACTCTACGTAGCAAGGTGGATCGCCTCGGGCCGATCATCCAGAGGCCATCGGTGCCCGGGTACGCCGCGGTGGCCTATTTGCCCTTCTTGCCCGCCTTCTTGTCCTGCTTCCCCTTCTTGTCCTTGGCCACGCTAGTCTCCTCGGAGCGAATTGACAGGAGACAGCGTAGGCGATGCCGTGAGGCAGGGACAGGTGGGGCCGCACGAGTCACGCAGGGCGGCGCTCGAGGTCTTCGCCGCCGCGTTGCGCCTGGGCCTCACGTCCTTTGGCGGGCCGATCGCCCACCTCGGCTACTTCCGGCGCGAGTACGTCGAACGGCGTCGCTGGCTCAGCGAAGCCAGCTTTGCGGAGCTGGTCGCGCTGTGCCAATCGCTGCCCGGACCGGCGAGCAGCCAGCTCGGGATCGCGATCGGCACCCGCCGCGCGGGACCCCTCGGTGGCGCGGCAGCCTGGCTCGGCTTCACCCTCCCCTCCGCGCTCCTCCTCGTCCTCTTTGCCCTGCTGACCCGATCAGTGGACCTGGCGGGGGTCGGCTGGGTGCACGGGCTGAAGGTCGCGGCGGTCGCCGTGGTCGCCCAGGCGGTCTGGTCGATGGCCCGCACGCTGACGCCCGACTGGCCGCGACGAGCGATGGCGGCCGTCGCGGTGGCGGTTGCGCTCGCGTGGACCTCGCCCTACGCCGACCTCGTGATCATCGTCGCAGGGGCGCTCGTCGGCCGCACCCTGCTCGCTGTGCCGGTGACCCGCGAGCTCGATGGCGGGCCGCGCCCGGTGAGCCGACGGACCGGAGCCGTGGCGCTTGCGACGTTCGGCATCCTGCTGGTCGGCCTGCCCATCGCGCGCTGGGCCGAGCCTTCCGGGGCGCTCGCCCTGTTCGATACCTTCTTTCGGGCAGGCTCGCTCGTCTTCGGGGGCGGCCACGTCGTGCTGCCCCTGCTGCACGGGGCGGTCGTCGACCCGGGCTGGGTGAGCAACGATCGGTTCCTCGCCGGCTACGGCGCGGCCCAGGCGATCCCTGGCCCGCTCTTCACCTTTGCGGCCTACCTCGGAGCGGTGGCGAACGTCGGTCCCGGTGCCTGGGCAGGGGCGCTCATCGCGCTCGTGGCGATCTTCCTGCCCTCCTTCCTGCTCATCTTCGGGACGCTGCCCTTCTGGGACGGCCTGCGTCGCTCAGCTGGGTTTCGCCGCGCCCTGGCCGGCACGAACGCCGCCGTGGTGGGGATCTTGCTGGCTGCGCTGTACACGCCGATCTGGACGAGCGCCATCGGAGCCCCGATCGATGTCGCGGTGGCTCTTGCCGCGTTGGGGTTGCTCGTCCTCGGCAAGGCGCCACCAGTCCTGGTGGTGGCGCTCGCGGCGGTCGCCGGCCAGCTCGGCGCGTAGGGGTCCGTGCTGGCCCCGGGTGGTGACGCCAGTTCAGGGCGTTGGGTGATCGGCCTCCAGGCTTCGCCTTCCCGCGTCGAACCCGGAGGGCTGAGATGCGCTATCCACGGGCCTTCTTCCGCTTCTGGTACGACTTCCTCGTCGGTGATCGCCCGGAGCTGTTCGTCGGCCCGATCGCCGCTCTCGTCGTGGCCTGGCTGGCTACCCGCGCCGACGTTCCGGCCGGTGCCACCGGGATCCTGCTCGTCGGCCTCGTCGCGGCGGTCGGCGGCCTGAGCATCGGGTGGGCGGTCCGGGACTGATCGGCGGGCTCCTCGGGGCGCTGCCGGCCCAGGCATGGGCTTCGAGATCGAACCCGGCGATACGACACGAACCTCTGGTCGTGCGGTGGCCCACATGGACCTGTCGTGCCACCATGGGGCAGTGATCAGGCCCCGACTTCTCGCCAGTCTCGGGACTCGGGCTGTGCTTCCTCGCCGCCGGGTGCGGCGAGACTTCGTCGCCGACCTCTCCCGCGGCCGCGGCGGGACCGGCCGCTCCCTCGTCGATCGAAGCCGGCGCCAGCCCCGTGCCAGCGCCGCAGCTCACCACGACGGCGCCGGCCACGCCGCTCGACTGGCCCACATACCACGGCAACGGCGCGCGAACCGGCGTGGCGAGCGGCTTCCCGGCTCTCCACGGCGGCCTGGTGAAGGCATGGGCAGCAACGCTCGATGGAGCGGTCTACGGAGAGCCCCTCGGGGTGGGCGGCCGGGTCATCGTGGCCACCGAGAGCGACAGCGTGTACGCCCTCGAGCCTTCGAACGGGCATGTCGCCTGGCGACGCCACCTCGGCACGCCGGTGCCGCTGAGCACCCTGCCGTGCGGCAACATCGACCCGCTCGGGATCACCAGCACCCCGGCCTACGACCGGGCGAGCGGTTCGCTGTTCGTGGTGGCGGAGGTCGCAGGGCCGCACCACGTCCTGTTCGCCCTGTCTGCGGCGACGGGCGCGGTGCGCTGGTCACGCAGCGTCGATCTCGCCGGCGACAGCCCGCTCGCCCACCAGCAGCGCGCGGCGCTCGCGATCGGCAACGGCTATGTCTACATCGGCTTCGGCGGCCTGGCCGGCGATTGCGGTGCCTACCGGGGCGAGGTCGTCGGCGTCCCGCTAACGGGCCACGGCTCCACGATCGCCTACCGGGTGCCGGTCGAGCGCGAGGGTGCCGTCTGGGCGACCGGCGGCCCGGTCCTCGACGCGCACGGCAACCTCTACGTCTCGGTCGGCAACGGCAGCTCGACGACAACCTACGATGGCAGCGACTCCGTCCTCGAGCTCTCGGCGACTCTCCGACTCCGATCGCGCTTCGCTCCAGCACAATGGGCGCAGGACAACGCGAACGACGCCGACCTCGGCTCGCTGAGCCCGGTGCTCGTGCCGGGCGGCTGGGTCTTCATCGCCGGCAAGAGCGGGATTGGCTACGTCCTGCGTCAGGGCGCCCTCGGAGGGATCGGTGGCCAGGTCTCGTCGCGGGCCGTGTGCGCCGCCTTCGGAGGCGCCGCCCAGGCCGGTTCGACGATGTACGTGCCGTGCGCTGATGGGCTCCGCATGGTCCAGATCGGATCGACCGGATCGATCCGCGTCGGCTGGACGGCGCAGAGCGGGGCCAACGGGCCGCCCGTGATCGGCGGGGGCGCCGTCTGGAGCCTCGCGCTCGGGAGCGGCGAGCTGCAGGCCCTGTCTCCCTCGACAGGAGCCGTGCTGGCACGCATCGCGGTCGGCCCGGTGCCCCACTTCGCCTCGCCAACGCCATGGGACGGCCTCGTCCTGGTCGGCACGCTGCAGGGCGTCACCGCCATTCGGGTGGGCAACTAGAAGGTCGCTGTCCGAAGGCTTGCCATCGCCGGTGTCGAGATGGTGACCCTCGGCGCTATCCCGGACCCGGCGATTGGCGGAGACTGCGCGAATGAGCCAGTCGTCACCGTCGACCGTCGGGCCGACTCCCGCCGATCTCAAGCGTTTTCGAGCCAACCTCCAGGGCGAGATCGACGGCGCGGCCCTCTACCGAACGATGGTCGACGCCGAATCGAACGCCTCGCTCAGGGAGTTCTACCGGCGACTCGCCGAGACGGAGACCCGCCACGGCGCGGTCTGGCGCGCCCAGCTCGAGGCTGCCGGTGTCTCGACCGCGGGGCTCGGGCCATCCTGGCGGGCCCGGATCCTGATGCTGATCGCCCGCCGATTCGGGTCCGCCGTCATCGTCGCGACCATCGCCCAGCGCGAGTCGAGCGACCAGGCGATGTACGACGACCAGCCCGAAGCCGCCGCGGCGATGCCGGCCGACGAGCGGTCGCATGCCCGCCTCTTCCGCGAGCTCTCCGCGGGACGCGGGCTCGAAGGCAGCGCCCTGGCCCGGATCGAAGGCCGCCACAAGGGCTCCGGTGGGAACGCGCTCCGGGCTGCGGTCCTCGGGGCGAACGACGGCCTCGTCTCCAACCTGAGCCTCTCGATGGGGGTGGCCGGTGCCTCTGGTGGCGGCGGGGCGGTGCTCGTGGCCGGCTTCGCAGGGCTCCTGGCCGGGTCGCTCTCGATGGCCCTCGGCGAGTGGCTCTCGGTGCAGAGCGCCCGCGAGCTCTACGCCCACCAGGTCGAGGTCGAGCGCGAGGAGCTCGCCATGGTCCCCGACGAGGAGGAAGAGGAGCTGGCCCTGATCTACGAGTCGAAGGGCCTGAGCCCCGAGCAGTCGCGCGCGACGGCCCGCTCGATCATCGGCGGCGACATCGGGCGCGCGGTCGACACGCTCGCGCGAGAAGAGCTCGGGATCGATCCGGATGCCCTCGGCGGATCGGCATGGGTCGCCGCCGGGACCTCGTTCTGTCTGTTTGCGCTCGGTGCGATCGTCCCGGTCGCGCCCTTCATCGTCGCCAGCGGCGTCCCCGCGATCGTCGCCTCGATCATCCTGAGCGCCATCGCCCTGATGGCAGTCGGGGTCGCGATCACGATCGTCACCGGATCGAGCGCGCTCCGGTCGGGGGGCAGGCAGGTGCTCTTCGGGATGCTCGCCGCCGCGGTCACCTTCGGCCTGGGGAGCATCGTCGGGACCGCCGTGCACGGGTAGAGGCGCGCGGCTCGTTCCTCATCGACGGGCGCAATGAACACGATCTTGCATGGTGTCGGGCACGGGTCGTGTCAGCCACACGCAGGGGAGCACCGTGCCGACGCGAGGGGCGGCGGTCGGTTGCTGATCGAAGGCCAGCGAGTCGCGTGCCTTGAGGTCTCCGTGGAGCACTCCGAGGCCCGGGTCGAGTCCCATGGCGAGGCAGGCGAGTCGGGCCTCAGCCTCGAGGATCGCATAGAGGTAGTTAAGGACCGCGTTCGCGGGGTTCGCGGCGACCCGCGACGTCCCGGTGAGGGGTGACGCCCGTGTGCCGAACGTCCGCCAGTGCTCGGGGACCCGTCCCGCACACGCCCGAGGTTATGGCAGCCGCGGGCAGCGACGACCTATGGAAGCGCTCGCTAGCGGCTCGACAAGTCATCTGGTCGCAGAGAGGACAGCGCGCGGGGCGACCCAGGCCGGGAGGTTCGGCCGCGGCGTGAAACCCGGTGCTCCGACGGCCCTTATCCCCGCTAGCCTTGGGCCCCTTGCGAGGGAAGAGGGGGATCGACATGGTGGACGCAAACGCCGATCCGGGTTCGGCGGACCCCGCAGGCGCCGGTGACCGCGACGACCGCCAGGCCGTGGGCGACAACCCGGCTCCGCAGCAGCCGTCGGATGCCCCTCCGCTCGCCGCGACCCGCCTCCTCGCCCTGATCATCATTCCGTTCCTCGTCCTGGCGAGCGGCATCCTCTACCTCTTCCCCGCCGACACGCGCCGCCTGTTCGCGTGGGAGATCAAGCCAACCATGTCGGCGATGATGCTCGGTGCCACGTATGCCGGCGGCATCTGGTTCTTCGTGCGAGCATTTGCCGCAGGATCGTGGCGACAGGTCCAAGTCGGGTTCCCGGCGGTCTGCACGTTCGCGTCGCTGCTCGGCCTTGCCACGATCCTGCACTGGGACCGCTTCATCCACGACAGCCTTGCTTTCGTGGCCTGGGCGGCGCTCTACTTCACCACGCCGTTCATCGTCCTGGGGGCCTGGATTCGAGAGCAGCGTGCGCGACGCGACGGGCCAGCCTCAAGGCAGGAACCACGCCTTCCGCCCGCGGTGCGAGGGATCTTCGCCGCCACGGCGATCGTGACGCTTCCAGTCGCGCTCGGCCTGTTCCTGGTTCCGAGCCAGGTCGCTGAAGTCTGGCCATGGGCGCTGACGCCGCTGACGGCCCGCGTCACCAGTGCCATGTTCGCGCTGCCTGGGGTCGTGGCCCTGGGTCTCGCCATCGACAACCGCTGGCGCAGCGCGGGCCCGGTCCTGGAGGCCCAGATCCTGTCTGTCGCGTTGATCCTGGTGGCCGCCTGGCGCGACCAGAAGGACATCGACTTCGGTTCGGCCGCGGCCTGGATCGTGGTTCTGGGTCTCGCCGGCCTGGAGCTTGCCTTCGGGACCCTATACGTGATGCGTCGCCAGGCCCTGGAGGCGGCTCCCTCCGCGTCGGCTCCCGCCACGGCGTGACGATTCCCGCCTCGGCTGGCGATGCGCGCTGATCGCCGGTGGCTCTGGGCGAGCGTCGTCGCCCTTGCGCTCTTTCTCTACGACGGTCCGATCAGAGGTCTCGTCCCCCGGGCGGGTCTTCCCGCGCTGCCCGGCGGCCTGAACGGCCTCACGTCCCTGCTCGTGGTCTTCAGCGTGTGCCACGCAGTCCACGTCCTCGGAGCTCGCCACGCGGCGGCGTTCTTCGTCGCCAGCGCTGCCGTTTCCTGGGTATTCGAGCAGGTCGGAGTCATGACCGGAGCGGTGTATGGGCCGTACCACTACACGAGCGTGCTGGGTCCGATGCTCGGCGACGTGCCGCTCCTGATCCCGGGGGCGTGGTTCATGATGATCTACCCGAGCTATGTGATCGCCGGGCTTCTGGTCGACGGCCGGCCCTTCGGTACTCGCGGCGGAGTCCCGCACGTTGCCTGGCTGGCCGCGGTCGGAGCGGTCGTGATGACAGCGTGGGACGTCGTCGTCGACCCCATCCTGTCCGGCCCGGCCTTCCGAGCGTGGGTCTGGGAGCACGGTGGGCCGTACCTCGGCGTGCCCGTCCAGAACTACGTGGGCTGGCTGGTGACGACCTTCACGGTCTATGCGCTCTACCGCGGCTATGAGCGCCTGCGCCCCGCCCAAGGGGGCGCATCCCGGGGGCTCGTCGTCCGGGCCCTGCCCCTGGTCGCCTACGGCGCCATGATGGTCGCCAACATGGTGGCGGGCGGCCCGGCCGAGCTGGCCGTTATCGCTCCTTTCGTCATGGGGGTGCCCCTGGTCGCGGCCGCCGGGCGCCTCGGGCCCGACCGCGCGGCGAGGTGACACCTC
The DNA here is from genome assembly GCA_963809215.1 of uncultured Chloroflexia bacterium. Taxonomy (GTDB): domain Bacteria; phylum Chloroflexota; class Limnocylindria; order Limnocylindrales; family CSP1-4; genus CTSoil-043. Next base: position 2,501,120 of record CAWEIJ010000002.1, on the reverse strand, counting down.
GGGCTCGCTCACGGCACGACGTCCGCGGAGCAGCCGGGGATTGGCCCTGCCCGTGGCAGGTCAGCCAGTCACCCCGGAGCGCACTCCATCCGGCGGATGGCCCGCATGGCGCATCGCGGCCCCGATGTCCTCTGCGATCATCCGGCGCTTCTGCTTCTCGATGTAGAACGACGGGCCGGCCTGGAGATACGACGGGAACACGCGCATGCCGCGGAACTGCTCGATGGGCCATGTCCGTCGACGTTCGCGGCGATCCGCCGGAGCCGCCGGCTGGACGTCGGCGGCGTCGGCGCCGGCTCGAGGGTGAACCCCGACACCGTTGTCTACAGAGACGCCTCGATGGCCGCGGCGATCTCGACGAACTCCCTGGCGTCGACCTCGGCGCCCATGCCCATCGAGGTCATGCGCGGCAGGGTGTTGATCGCAAGGAGCGACCCGCCCTCGTGCGGCGCGATCGCGAAGATCCGGGGCGCCTTGACCTTGATCGAGCCCATCTCGGCCTCGGTCCGCGCGAACTTGTCGACGCGCTTGGCGAGGTCTTTGGCGCCGTTGAGCCTGGCCGCCGCCGTCGCATCGCCCAGGAACTTCGGCGTCCCGAAGCTCTTGTGCTCCTCGATCGATACCTCGCCGGCCACGGGCTTGCTCAGGGTCGTGCTGTACAGGAGCGAGCCGACGTAGGCGCCGACGCCCTGGCGCTCGACCCGCGCACGCAGCGTGGCCTCGCGCGCGCCGGGGAGCGCGAAGACCAGGGTGAACAGCAGGCTCGTCTTGCCCCCGCCCAGGACGTTGCCGATGTCGACGAGCACGCTGGCGAGGTTCGTCGCTCCAAGCCCGGCGTCCTCCAGGTGGTACTCGATCGGGACCGTTGCTCCGAGGTCCTTGCGGAGCTTCTCCTCCACCGCCGGGCCGATCTTGGCGGGGTCCTGGTTCCCGTAGATGAGGTTGTTCATGGATCTCCCCCTCAACTTGGTCACGGGAGTGCGCCACGAACCGGCGATGCCGTTGGCTCGTCGTGCGTGGGCCAAGCATAGGAGTCCGGAGCCGTCGGACGACATCGTCGGCCCGCCGGCCGACCCGACGAACCGGACGTTTCGTGCTTCATTGATGGAGCGGACTCGGCAGAGGGACTAGAGTCTCCACGCGCTGGCCCGGACATGGAACGCTCACCAGTTGGAGCGCCGGAGAGACCGAGCCGCGCGGGGGGAAAGAGATGGCCGAGAACGGGGCACTGGCTGGGACCTTCGTCGAGCCGCGGGGAACCATCCTATCGGTGATCGCCCGCGGTACGGGACAGGTGTTCGGGGCCGCCAGCCGCGCGGTCGGCGCTGCGATGAGCGATCACGCTGAGCGCGAGAGGGCTGGTTCGTCGCCTTTGGCGAAGGGCGACATCGCCTATCTCGGGGTAACGGCAGACGCGGTGATCCTCTTCCGGGCGAAACGTGGCCTCCTCAAGCCGAAGGCGACCGACGAGGTGATCGCGACGGCGCCCCGCGCCGAGACCGCGAGCGCGAGGGTCGAGGAGGGTCGGCTCAGCTCAGTCCTGGCGATCGCCTTCACGGATGAGACGGCGTGGACGTTCGACATCCCGAAGATCCACCTGAAGGGCGCCCGCGAGATCGCCACCGCGCTGGCACCGGCTCGACCCTGAGCGCCGCGCCGATCGGCCGGGTGGGCGAGTTACGTCCACGACACGTGGCGGCGAACATCCTCGCCGTCGTCCAGGAGAACTAGACTCGGCTCGCCCCCGGCTCCCCACCGGGCCGCCTCGTCGGGGGGATCAGGGGCGCGCCCAGTGTCCGGGGGCAGTTCCTTGCCTCGGACTGATGAGCGTCGGGCAAACGGGAGGGCCTACGCGTGAGTCGGACGAGCCGGGAAGACGCCGTGCCTGAGATCCATCGGGGGACGAGGCGTCTGCTCGGCGCGCTGAGCTTGGCGACCATCGCGGTGGGGCTCGCGGCAGCACCCGCCGAGGCGGTCTCGATCCACGTGCCGTGCCCGGAATGCGACGCATGGCCGCTCTGGCTCCAGATCCTCCTGACCGTCGTGGGTGTCGTGCTCGGCCTGGCGATCCTGTATCTGCCGTACCGGTTGTCGCGTTCCGCGCGAACCCCAAGACGAAGGGCGCTCATCCTGGTGGGAGGGATCGTCTTCCTCACGATCGGCCTGGTGGTGCTCGCGCGCGTTGCCGTCCTGGTGCTGCCCGACTAGCTGACCGCCATCGAGTCGCGCCCGACCGGGACTAGGGCACTCATTCTCGCCGGACGCGACCCGACGGTCCGTCGGCGAGGTCGCCGATTGGCTCACGATCCGTTCATCGTGTGGGGCCCACGGCAGTCCCGTGTACCAGCTGCGCCTGCTGCAATCAGTTCAGATTGGACCCCTCGTCGATGGACCGTCCGGGGCCTGCGGGAGCGTGAGCTGGCTCGGCTCAGGGGCGGCAGCCCGTGCCGCCGTCCATCCGGCGGACGGCCCGGGATGCCCGAAGAGGTAGCCCTGGGCGAACTCGACCCCGAGGGCGCGCAGGGTGCGCGCCTCCTCCTCGGTCTCGACCCCCTCGGCGATGAGGCGGCAGCCCGCGGTGCGGGAGAAGTGGCGCATGCCGACGACCATGGCCTGGCGCCCGATGTTCGCGTTGACCCGCCGGACCAGGCTGATGTCGAGCTTCACGAAGTCCGGGCCCAGGTCGATGATGTGGCCGAAGTTGGCGATCCCCGAGCCCGCGTCGTCGACCGCGAGGCGGATGTCGTGGCCGAGCTCCCGGACCGCCGCCCGCAGGGCCTCGTAGTCCCCGATGAGCTCGTGCTCGGTGACCTCGAGGACGAGGGCCCGGTCGGATGTCCACAGGATCTCGCGCAGGCGCCCGGGAGCGGCGAGCAGGCGGGGCGAGACGTTGAGGTCGAGCCAGGTGCCCGCCGGCAGCTCCTTCGCCGCGTCCACCGCGGCCTCCAGCGTGGCAAGCTCGAGCTCCGGCCCCAGGCCCACCGTCCATGCCTCGGCGAAGCAAAGGTCCGGTCGTGTGCCCGAGTCGAAGCGGGTGAGCGCCTCGAAGCCGATCGCCTCGCCTGACTCCAGGTCCACGATGGGCTGGAAGACAGGGTGGAACGCGCGCGACGCCAGCACGGCGTCGAAGGTCCGCCGCAGCGCGTGCTTGCGCCGCCGCGCATGTAGCAGATCCACGAGGTGCGAATTCGATGAGGCTCCGAAGCCGACGAGCGGCGGCATCTTCTCCGCGACCGTCATCACGAAGCGGCTGTCCTGGGTGCCGACGATGAGCACACCGCCGACATGATCGCCGTGTCGAATCGGGCCGAACGCACATGCGGTGATGCCCAGGCTGCGCATCTCCGCGTCGATCCCGCCGGTCGTGGGATCGACGCTCGGGCGCTCTCCCCACGGCCCTGACGCGGCCCGCCTCTGCAGGTAGCGGGCCCGGGCCGCGGGCAGGCTGTCGCCCGGAGCCACCGGGAATCCAGCGGGTCGACGACTGGCGACGACGACTGCCTCCTCGACATCGAGGAAGGCCACGAGCTGCACGACAGCGACGCCAGGCAGCGAAACCAGGCCATCGCAAAGTGACTGCGCGGCCTCTTCCAGGGTCGGCGGTGCCCTCGGCGGCCGCGATGGCCTCGCTGAGGACTGTCCGCACACTCGCCTCGAGGACGAGATCAGCCTCGACCTCGCGCACGTGGCTCACGTCACGCTGCACCGACATGTACGCCGACAATGCTCCCGCCGGGTCGAAGATCGGCGTGATCGTCACGGAATCGATGTACTCCGTGCCGTCCTTGCGCCGGTTCGCCAGCTCGCCGTCCCAGGGCCGCCCGGAGCTCAGGGCCAGCCACATCTCCCGGTAAACGCCCGGGTCGAGCGTGCCCGCCTGGAGGAACCGCGGGTTCGTGCCGAGGATCTCGTCGCGCGCATAGCCGCTGACCCGCTCGAATGCAGGATTGACGAACACGATGTTGGCGGCCGGGTCGGTCACGATGATGGCTTCAGCGGTCTGCTCGACCGCTGCCGCGAGGAGGGCGCGCTCGGCCTCGAGTCGGTGCAGCTCGGTCACATCGTGGGCGATACCTGCGATGCCGCCCCCGCGACCGTCGGCGTCGAGCTCGACGACGCTTGTCCAGGCCAGCCGCCGCTGCTCGCCCGATCGCGTGATGACGCCGTCCTCCCGCTGGCCCGCGCCTGTCCCCGTGGCCAGCGCCTCCCGGAGCACTCCCCGGAGCGCGGCCCGCTCCGGCTCGGGCACGGCCAGGTCGACCCAATCACGCCCGAGCACCTCATCGCGGGTGCGTTCGAGAAGCTCCAGCAGATGGTCGTTGATGAAGTCGACGCGGCCGTTCCGATCGAGCATGAGCGCACCGAGATCGATGTCGGCGAGGAACTGGCGAAATCGTGCCTCCGAGGCACGCAGGCGTTGCTCGGCCTCCACCCGCCACGTCACGTCTCGTGCCGCGCCCTCGATCGCCTGTAGGGATCCATCTGCGCCGTAGACCCGCACGCGGCTGTCCTCGGTCCAGAGGATCGAGCCGTCGCGACGGACCCAGCGCGCGACGATCGGCAAGTCGCGCTCATCTCGTGCTTCAGCGCTCTCGACACGGGCGCGATCGTCGGGATGTACCAGTCGAGTCCAGAGTTCGGGATCGGCGTAGAAGTCCTCGGGCGCATACCCGGTCAGCACGGCGGCCGCCGGGCTCACGTACTCAATGCCGGGCGTCGGGGCCAGGCGGTACCGATAGACGATGTCCGGCGTGCGCTCAGATAGCAGCCGGAACCGGGCTTCACTTGCCGCGAGCGCCTCGACGGCGTGCTGGCGATCGGTGATGTCGACCGCCACCAGGCCGATCCCGATGATCTCGTCGACGAGCCGCACAGGGTAGTAGCTCACGAGCCAGTGGTGCTGCACTCCCGGGTCGGTGGCCGTGCCTCCGCTCACGTCGACGTTCAGCACGGCTTCGCCGGTCTCGAGGACACGGCGGTAGATCGGCTCGACCGTCGGCCAGATATCGGGCACGACCTCGGCAACGAGGCGGCCGAGCTGCTCCTCGAGCGGGGCGCCGTTCACCGCAGCCAGGGCTTCGTTCAGGTGCACCATCCGGAACTCCCGGTCGACGAAGCCGACACCGACAGGCGCCGCCGCCAGGAGGGTGTCCAGCAGCGACCGCGTCTCCGCGGCGACGCGCTCGGCGCGCGCGAGCCGTTGCTCGAGTGGTTCCGAACCGTCGACGTCGGGGCTGCTCATCCGGACTCTCTTGGCCACGACAGGTTCCTCGTGAGCCCTGACCGAGAGATGCTCGCGAATGGGTAGACGGGTCAGGGACGCACGCACACGATACACCAATAGAGACAGATCGGTCTACAAGGGCCGTCATCCCGCAAACTGGGTGGAATTACTCGTGGGGGACGGAGTATCGTAGAGACCGAGGGAGGGACGACGATCGCTGCACGGACGACGGTCAGGTTGGCAGGCGAAGACGTGGCAGGCCGCCACATCTGCGCGCTCGTGCACGGTGGCAGTGACTTCTACGCGCAGCTCGGCGCGTTCATGCGCGATGGGCTTGCCGCCGGAGACCGCGCCGTTCACGTGGTGCCCAACGCCGCGTCGCACGTCGAGAACCTGCGCGAGCTCGGCATCGACGTGTCCGAACATCTCTCGACCGGCCAGCTGCAGGTCCTCGACTGGAGCGAGACATACCTGCAGGGCGGGAGCTTCTCGAAGACGGCGATCCTGCGACTACTCCGCGAGTCGCTCGACGCGGGCCGCCGGATGGGGTATGCCCGGACGCGTTGGATCGCGATGATGGAATGGGCCGCCGAAGGAACGCCCTGGGCGGCCGAGCTCGTGCCCTACGAGACCGCGGCCGACATGGTCCTGCGGGCCCGCCGCGACGTCGTGGTGTGTGCCTACGACCTCGGGCAGCACAGCGCGAGCGTGGTCACCGCCATTCGCGAGCTCCACTCGCTCACGCTCATCGACGGCGTGCTGCGGACGAACCGGCCGCTGTCACGTCCCGCTGCTCGCGATCGCATCCTGGCGGCCGCGGATGATCACTTCCACACGATCGGGATCCGGGCCACCGGGGTGGACACGCTGATCGAGGCCGCGGGCGTCGCCAAGGCGACGTTCTATCGGCACTTCCCGTCGAAGGACGACCTGATCGTCGCATGGCTCCGCGATTCGCGACCGCGCTGGTTCGATCGCGTGCGGGCAAGGGTCGAGGCCTCCGGACTCCAGCCCGCGGACAGGGTCCTCTTCCTGTTCGAGGAGGCGGCAGCGTGGCTTGAGAGCGAAGGCTTTCGCGGCTGCGCGTTCGCGAACGCCGCCATCGAGATCACCGACTCGAGCCACCCCGCCATGCCCGTGATTTGCGAATACCTCGCCGAGATCGAGGCCTACCTGGCCGGCCTCCTCCGAGGAGCTGGCCATCGAAATGCGCCCGAACTCGCCCAACAAGTTGCCGTGTTGCTGTCGGGCGGGACCGCTCTCGGCGTGGCGCGCCGATCCCCGGGGCCTATGCTCGCCGCGCGCGACGCCGCAACGCGACTGCTCGCCGATGGGAGCTGAACGCGCGGACGGAGCGCCACCAGTACATGCCCAGTCACGGCTGGGACCGCATCCTCTCCAACCAGAACTCATACGCGTCCGGGACGCGCTCGTCGGTCGCCGTGACGTTGTGGTGCTCGACGTCCCCTACCGGCGGGAAGCGCCTGTGCAGCTGATCGACGAGCAGTAGCCCGCATCGCCCTTGCACCGGCACGTCACTGGCCGGCTGCGCTCGAACCCCGGGCTCGCCTGCACGATGGGTTCATCGTGTTCGGTCGCGCAGGCAGCCGAACGGGGTGTGCGATTCGACTGGAGGTCTAGCATGTACCTGGCCCCCGCTCCGCACGTCGACGGCGATCCCATTTGGGGTTCGGCTAGATCGCGCCGACCGGGGGCCTGTGCCGGGCGCCGCGGAGGCCCTGCCCGACGTTTCTGGCCATCAGATGACCGAGTTGGGGCAAACGCTTCGAGAGTAGCGGCCGCCTCGTGCCCCGTGTCGGGAGCCTGTCGAGAACAACGCGGATCGGCGCGGCTCATTCAGGACGCATTGCGCAGTCGCGAGTGATCACCAGGAGGACGAAGATGCCTGCTCGGAAGACGAAGCCGAAGGCCGCGGCCGACCCCGGAACCGAGGTTCGTGCAGACGAGCTGGCCGCAGCCGAGAGCGTGGCAGCGGCCACCGTGGTCGAGGCAGCCGAAGGCGCTGCGGACGTGACCCGTGGCGAAGACGAGGCGGCCGCGGCGGCCACATATTCGGCTCTCAGCGAGGCTGCCGCCCAGCGCGGTTCGCGCGACGCGGCCCAGGGGGCTGCGACCCTCTCGATGGCCGAGGAGATTGCGGCCGGCGGGGAAGTCGCCGCGGCCCTGAGCAGCGACGAGTTCCGGCGCGGCATGGAGCTCGCGGGGATCGCCGGCCAGGTGCACGTCGCCGCGGAGATGCTCGGGGGCGTCGGGCAGGCAACGCTCGCGGCATTTCTGGCCCGGACGAGCCAGCAGCTGCGCGTCCTGGCAGTCGACGCGATCGGCCGGGCCACCGAGGGCGCCCTGGTCGCCCACGGTGCAGAGCACCTCGCCGGTCGGCTCGCGGCCCTGGGGCTCAGCGAGGTCGGTGAGGGGCGCGACGAGTACGCGACGTCCGCGGCGCTCGGCGTCGTGAGCGCCGAGATGGCCGCCGAAGCGGTGGCGTCGGCAGCGGCGGGAGCCGCCGAGCTTGCCGCGGCGACGGCGATGAGCGGCCTCGCGGAGACGCTCGCGAACGACGCCGATCGTCCACCGGGCGCCGGTGGGGCTGCGCAGGGCGCTCCCGAGACGGCAGCGGCGGCGACCCCGCGCACGCCCAAGTCGGTAGCACGTCCAGCATCGAAGCGTGCGCCCCGCAAGTCGGCCAAGCCAAGGAAGTGAGATCGGCGGTCCTGGACTCGGACCCGTCGTCGCACGCGCGGAGGGGGGAACCGGGGTCTCGAAGCCGCGAGCGGGCAGGTCGTCGGCGAATCGCCGTCAGGGCGACACGCGGCGCGTGGGCCTCCGGTTTGGCACCCGCGATGCTTGTTGTCCGCGCGCGTGCCCAGCACCTGTAGGGCGCGCCAGTGCCTTGAGTCGCGACATGTGCGACACAAGAGTCGCGTCATCCGTGACACCGGTGGTCAGCCGGGTTTCCTGGGATCCGTCCGCCCACGGCGTCGGATGTCCCGTGCGGGCTGGTGCGCGGTCGGCGGGACTTCGGCTCGAGGGCCTCAAGCCCGCCATCCCGGTAGCGCTGCAGGGGGCGGTGCAGGTGCTGCCGGCTGATCCCGTACTCGGCCGCCGCGGCGGTGACCGACAACTGTGCTGAGACGACCTTGAGGACGGCGACCCGGTGTTTCGACATGCGCCCGACTGTCGCCCATGTCCGACTCACCAGTCACCGATCAGGTGTCACCTATGTCCTGAACTCAGACACCTCCACGGACGCCCTCGGGGGCAACGGGCGTGCGGGGCGTTCAGCCCCGATGGCGTCCGGTAGCTCCCGGTCCCTGCCGATCGTCCCGTCGACAGGTGCGGATCTCGAGTAGCTGGTTCGGCCGTGGTCGACGAATGCCCCGTGACCGAGGACTGCCCTGGCTACGACCGCGACCGCCGCACTTCGAGGTTCGAGTTGGTCACGGATAGTAGCTGCGGCCCGACGAACGCAGGTCCTCTGCGACCGCCTCGATGGCCTTCCCGACAGAAGCAGGGTCGGTGTCGCCCTTGACGAGCGCCTGGACCTGGTTGCTCATCTCGGCGTCGATCTCCGGCTCCCAGAGCCAGTTGAGTGACGTGATGGCGTCGTCGAACATCGGAAGGAACTCCCGCGCAACCGCGTCGTGGATCGCGACGTTCGAAGCGGAGATCGGCGAGTAGGCCTGCAGGCCCTCGACAACGGCCTTGTCGACCTCGGGCCGGCTCGCGTACTCGAGGAATGCATACACGCTGTCACGGCTCGCGGCAGTCTTGGCCGGCAGCGCGAAACCGGCCCAGGAAATGATCGAGCGCGCCTTCGAGGCCTCATCAACGAGGGGGAGCGGCGCCACATGCAGGTCGAACGGGACCGTGGGCGTGCCGGCCTGCAGCTGCGGCAGGAGCCAGGTGCCGTTGTAGGTCGTGGCAGCCTTCCCCTGCAGGAAGAGCAGCTGCATCGTCGCGTAGTCCGTGGCCCCGGACCCATCGAGCAGGACGCCGGATGTGCGGAGGTCGGCGATGGTCTGGAAGGCTTCGATCCATTCGGGGCTGTCGTATCCGACCTGGCCCCTGATCGTGCGCTCGACGAATGCCAGCGGGTCGCCGGTACGCTCGGCGATCATGGGCAGCAGCCACATGACGAGCATCGGGTTGAACGAGACGTCACCGGAGCAATGGACGAGCGGTGCCGCGCCGAGCGCCGACAACGGCTTCACCATCGCCTTGAGGTCAGCGATCGTCCTCGGAGCCTCGAGACCCGCCTGATCGAGCAACGCCTTGTTGTAGTACAGGCCCGTGGTCTGGACGCCCCGGCTCAGGGCGAGGGGAAAGGCTCGTCGTGGTCGTCTCCCCGAGACCGCCGAGATGGAGACTGCTCCGGCACGCGCGCGAGGACGGCGGCCATCCCCGGGTCGGCGCCGAGGTCCGCCAGCAGACCGTCACGCGTCCAGGCTCGAACGAACAGGCCATCGAGGATCACGAGCCCCACCGGCTCGCCGGACTCCAACGCGGCGCGCGCGAGCCGATCCCAGTCAGCACCGAGCCCGGAGATCGCCCGGATGTCCCAATCGACGCAGGGTGCTGCGCCTTGAAGTCGTCGATAGACCTTCTTCAGCGCCGGGTCGGCGGTCGGATCGCCGCCCACGGCCAGGACCGTGATGGAACCGGACAAAGCCTGCGTCGATGAGGCGGCGGATGGCGCCGGGCCACCGCCCGAACTCGGGGCGACCGAGGCTGCTTCGCTCCGGCTCGGCGCGGCGCACGCCGCGAGCAGCGGAGCAACCGACACCGCCCGCGACGATGACGGCACCGAGCTTGAGGATGTCCCGGCGACTGCGCATCCGCGTCCACGGGCTGTCGCGGGTCTGACGAACCGGCTCCACGGGGCGACTCCTTGCGGACTGCGAGGGCCTGCAACACGTCATCGGCCGGCGGAGAGCGAGTATGGTTCGGCCGGTTCAGTTCGGCTAGGAGTCGTTGATGGTCGGGCGGATCGCCGTGGTGGCCGAAGCCGACGCGGCGCCAGTGATCCCGTGCGTGTCCTCGATCGCCGAGCCGGGTGACGCGGGGCTCGTCCACCGGGACGGGCCGGCCGTGATCGAGTCCCGGGCTCGCATGGCGTTCCTCGGCCGGTCGCGCCGTGAAGGCGCCATCGACCTGCTGTTCCTCCTGCCGATCCTCGTGATCCTGGCCGCGTTCCTCGTCTACCCGCTCGTCTACGGCATCGTGCTCAGCCTGCACGACACGCAAGGGCTTCGAGCTCACGAGCTTCGTCGGGCTCGACCACTACGCGCACGCGATCTTCGGAGACGCCGTCTTCCATCGGAGCCTGCTGAACACGTTCCTGTTCACAGGCGCAGCGGTCGTGCTCCTGACGGGCGTCGGGCTGTTCCTTGCCGTGCTCGTCGCCGACGTGAAGCGCGGGAGGACGTTCTTCCGGATCGTGTTCTTCGCGCCATTCGTCCTTGCCTCGGTCGCGGTCGGCGAGGTCTGGAAGTTCCTGTACGCGCCCTTCTTCGGGATCGTGGCCACCGTCGGGTCGGCCCTCGGGTTCCACACGCTGACGATCGCGCCGCTCGCGGACGCCGAACACCGCGCTGTGGGCGATCATGGTCGCCTTCCTGTGGCGGTTCGCCGGCTTCATCATGGTCGTGTATCTCGCGGCGATCCAGGGCGCTCCCGCGCGAGTACTACGAATACGCCGTCCTCGAAGGTGCCGGCAGGTTCGCAGCAGTTCCGGCGGATCACCTGGCCGCTGCTGTGGCCACAGACGTTCACGCTGGTCCTGCTGACCACGCTCGGGACGCTGCGGATCTTCGACATGGTGTGGGTCATGACCGAGGGCGGTCCCTCGCACGCCACCGAGACCGTCGCAACCGACGTCTACGTCGACCGCGTTCCGGTTCCTTCAGGTCGGCTATGCGCAGGCGATGGCGATGATCCTGCTGTTCCTGATCCTGCTGCTCGCCCTCGTGGAATACCGGTTCCTCGAGCGCCGCGCCGAGATGGTGAGCTCGTGACCAGGCTGCCGCGCGTTCGATGGTCCACCGTGCTGCTCAGCGTTCTCGCCGTCGTCTGGCTGTACCCGGTGGTCTGGACGCTGGCGAACGCGATCAAGTCGAGCGCCGACATCTATCGCGCTCCATGGGACCTGCCGTGGCCGCCGGCCATCGGCAACATCGGCGAGGCGTGGAACCGCGGCCAGCTCGGAGTCGCGCTGGCCGAACTCGGTCTATGTCACCGCGATGACCGTGGCCGTCGTCCTCGTGGTGTCGGTCTCGCGGGGCGTATTCGCTCACGCGGCTGCGACCACCGCTCCGGGCCGTGCTCTTCATGGTGGTCCTGGCGCCGCTGATCATCCCGACCGACGTGCTCATCGTTCCGCTCTTCTCGATGTTCCGCGCCCTTGGTCTGATCAACAGCCTGCCCGGGCTCGCGCTGTTCAACGTGGTGGCGAACGTCTCGTTCGCGACCGCTGATCCTCACCGGCTACTTCCGCACGATCCCCCGGGATGTCATCGATGCCGCCCGGGTCGACGGAGCCGGCCGGATCGACGTCCTGCTCCGGATCGTGGTCCCGCTCGCGCGGCCGGGCATCGTCGCCGTCGCGGTCCTCGTGGCGGTCTTCACGTGGAACGACTTCGGCGGATCGCTCGTGCTCATCCAGAAGCCCGATGCCTTCACGGTCCAGCTCGCCCTGACCCGATTCTCGACGTTCTACGCCACGGACCAGGGGCTCACGTTCGCCGGCATGGCGATCGCGATCCTCCCGCCGCTGCTCCTCTTCCTGGTGCTCCAGCGCAGCTTCATCCAGGGTCTGGCCGCGGGAGCGATTCGCCGCTGACGGGCCAGGATGCTCGACGGCGGAGCGGCCCCGAGCGTCAACACTGACGCCAGCACGGTTCAGACCCAGTGGAGCGAGAGCCCCGGCCGAAACGCTGAGGCCGATCCCACAGGTCGGTTAGCGTGGCCCGCGGCTTCGGCGCCAGGAGTTGCGTAGGAGGTTCATGCGGCCTTCGCAGCGGGCACCGCGTGGCCCGAGCTCGACCTGCTTCCGGTCACACGGCCCGAGCGACTCCGCAGGTACCCGTCGCGGGTCCGCAGCCCCTTGTCGAAGGCCCAGTCGACGACGATGTGGCTGAGCCACGCCAGGGCGCCGACGAGGAAGAACGGGGAGATCAGGCCTGTAGCCGCGAGGCCGAGCACCGCCAGCGGCACGACGGGCTGATGCATGGCGTTGAAGAGGGGCACGGCGCGCAGAGCCAGCTGGCCGCGAGCGTGCGGCTGACCGATCCCGAGCAGGGCCGGCAGGTGGGGCACGATCCCGAACACGCAGGAGCGGGACCAGTCCCGACGCGAAGGGTCGTGGACTGCGCGTTGGCGAAGAGCGCGAGGCCGAGCCCGGGGATGAGCCAGAGGTGACGGAGCGCCAGGCCGTGCGGGGCTGCGTCGGCGTCGACGCTGATTGCGTCGTGCGCGACCGATCGACGCGGCGACGTGTCGCCGACGGCGGCGCCGCGCGGCTCGAGGACGACCACGGCCGTCGGGCGTCGGTCGCCGTGCAGCCGAGGCGTCGATGTCGTCGGCCCAGCCGGGGTAGTCGCGGAACCTCGGCCCACAGCCGCTCGCGCTCCTCCCCCGCGGCGGCGCGAGCTCGCACCGCGCGGGGCCCGTCGCCGAGGTCGACGGTCGCGTCCGGGCTCGCCTGGAGGTTCAGCCACCACGCGGGCTCCGTGCGTCCCCAGCCGTTCATCGCCAGGGTCACGAGGTTCGGGCCGTCCTCGTAGTAGCCGACGATCGCCACCCGGGTCGTGCCCGGAGCGACGCCCGAGCGTCGTGAGGCGCATCATCCCGAACCGCTCGCCGGCCTCGGGCCGACTGAGGCCGAACCGGCCGGCCGCTGAGCCGGTACCATCGCGCGGTGGAGCAGCCAGAAGGTGCGGAGCGCGAACCGCGGAGACGGTCCGGACGGGCTGCTGGCGGTCGGCGAGATCGGCGGTGGTCTCGTTCGTCATGGTGGTGTCTCCTCTGCCTGTCTCGTGGGGACGGCGACGTCGGGCCGTAGGCAAGTGCGAAAAGGGCCCCGGAGAACGGCTCCGGGGCCCCTCTTCCGTCAGGCAGCGGCGGCGTAGGCCGGCGCGCTTCCCGACTCGCGGCTCTCGAATCGCGAGGATCGGGGACGACTTGAAGCCGTGGAAGGTCAGGTACAGGCCGAGGAAGGCCTCCCAGATGATCTCCGGGATGGTCAGGATGCCCTGCGCTGCAGAGCCCGCGGGATGACGCCGAGCAGCACGGCGACCGCGGCAGCCACGAGGAGCGGACCTCCGACGAGGCCGAACAGCGCCATGCGCCGCCCCACGAGGCCGGACCGGTACATCAGGTAGCCGAGGATCGCCCCGGTGCCGATGCCGTCGGCGAAGCTGGGGCCGAGCAGGAACGTCCAGTCATGGATGCCGCGGAGCGTCCTGCCGATCGTCACGAGGGTGCCGGCGTCGGCGCCGGCCGCCTGCTGGCGCAGCGTCACGATGGCGAGCAGGCTGAGCAGGCCGATCAGGATGAAGGTGCCCTCGACGATCCGCTCGGCGACGTAGCCGAGGGCGAGCCCCTCGTTCTGGCGCTTGAGGAGCGGGAACAGCACGACGGCGCAGCCGATGTTGGTGACGATGAGGAGCAGCTCGAGGAACGCTCCCACGAACACGCGGGTGTCGGCGCCGGCGCCGGTGATGTAGTTGGGATCGCTCAGGACGGGCCCGTAGGCGAGGACGGCGCCGATCGAGGTGATGAACGTGAGGATGAAGAGCACGCCCACGGTGAGCGCGGTCTTTCGCGATGCGGTCATTGCCTGGACTCCCTTCCTTGGATGGTGATCGGGTCGTGTGATGTCGTGTCGGTGATGGTTCGGCTGTTCGAGTTGTCGTCGGTCGATGGTTGGAGGCGGGTCACCGAGATCAGCGGCAGGCCGAGGTCGCTGACCTTGCGGAGCAGGCCGTGGAGCGCGGCCTGATCGGCGATCGGGCCGCGGATGACGGTCGTCCCGTCGCTCTCGGGTTCGAGGCTCAGCCCGTCGAACCAGGCGGCCCATCGAGCGTCGAGGTGCCCTTGCAGGCGAACCTCGTAGTCGCCGGATCCGTCGCTGTCCGCCGCCCCGTGCCTGTCGTTCGGTCATGGCGCTCCTTGTGCTCTCCGACCTCCGGGGATGTCGCCGGCGATGCCGCCGTCCGGGGTGTGAGCACAACGGTCGAAGCGGATGTGGTGAGCGGGCATCACCACATCTGATGATTTGGCGGGTGATTTCGCGTTGCGGGTCGCGATATACCGGCCAGTCGCTTCGGCGCAAGCTGGACCGCGCGGTACGCGCGAGGCGGTTGCGCGGCGGCCGGGTCCTGGGACCGAGGCCGGCTCGGGCGTCCTACGTGAGGCAGGTTCAGCTCCACGCCGCGACGGACCGCCGCTCGACGGCTGTTCACGCCGAGCTTCGCGTAGATGTTCTTGGTGTGGGTCCGCACGGTGTTCAGCGAGACGACCAGCTCGTTGGCGATGTCCGGGGCCGTCGAGGTCCGATCGCAGCAGCCGCAGGACGTCGAGCTCGCGCTCGCTCAGGGGCTCGATGAGCGCCTGCTTCGCGCTGCCTTCGCGGCCGCCGGTGCCGAGGGCCGCCCGCAGGCGCCGCGACCTGGCCCGGTACGATCCGTCGCCTGGCCGCTGCGTCCAGGAGCGATCGCCATCGGCGGCCCTTCCTGGACGAAGATGCGGACGTAGCCCTCGGGCTCCGCAAGCGTCAGGGCCCGCTCGAGGGGCTCGAGCGCACCGGCAACGTCCCCCCGGATCTGGTGCTCCAGCGCCTGCAGGACCAGGACCTCGATGACGCTCCCCATCCTCGAACCGTCGTCTGCCGCATGCAGGAGGCGCCTGAGCAAGGCCGCGGCCGTCATCAGGGAACGTCGAGTCCTGGGTCGAGCGAGCCAGCAACACGCGAGCGAAGGTGATGTGCTCGTACTCGCGCAGGTAGACGAGGTCGTCGTCGGCCGACACGCCCGCGTCGCTTGCCCAACGCAGCGCTTCGGCCAACCGCCCCTGGCTGAGCCAGACCCGCGCCCGGAGCGCGGCGATGGGCCGCACGTTGGGAAGGAAGTGACTCACGTACTGGCGCTCGGCCTCGTCGAGGAGGCGAAGCGCGGCGTCCGGGTTTCCTTCGGCTATCTGCACGCGCGCCATGGCGATCCGCCAGCGGTAGGGGTTCTGCTCGAGACCAGCCGGCACGCCCAGTTCGGTGCTGGCGGCAAGATGCCGTAGCGCGGCATCGAGGTCGTTCCGTTCAAGGAACAGCTCGGCCATGCCCGTATGCATGTCTGCGGCGCCGCGGATCACCGGGGCGCCGGGCGGGGTGGCGCGCTCCAAACCACGCTCGAACGTGGCGAGAGCGTCCTGGAGCCGACCTTGCGAAATCCGGATGTCGGCCAGGGAGATGGCGCACCCGATCGTGTCCGAGATGTACCCGGCCCGCTCCAGATTGGCAGTGCACGCCAGGTACCGCCGGTGGCCTTCCTCGAGATCGCCGTTCCTCCAGGCGGCGAGGCCAAGGAACCCTTCGGCCGACCCTCTGAACACGAAGTCGTCGTCCGCGACGACCTCGAGGGCCCGACGGGCAAAGCCGATCGTGGCGGTGACATCGCCGACGGCCAGGGCCTGGGCGGCTCGGAAGATCGCGATCGCCGTCGGCAGGCCCCGGAACTCGGCCTCGTTCGCGACGATCGGGACCGCCGACGCGACGTTCCGCCCCTTCTTCCCGTCTCTCGTCGCGTCCAGCCATCGTTCGCCTTCCGCGAGGCGCGCTTCCACCCCCTCGAGCTTGCCGTCCAGCAGCAACGCTCCGGCGTAGTGGACGGCCAGCACGGGCCGGTCGGCGATGACTTCGTCCGGCAGGGACCGGAGCCAGGCGAGCGCTGTCGCCTCCTGCCGGCTCTGGCGCATGGCGGGGATCCCGAGCTCTATGAGGGTCGCCGCTCGCTCGTAATCCGGAGCGGCCAGCGCGTGGCGAACGGCCTCGGACGGAGTGCCCTGCTTCTCGAACCATGCGCTTGCCCGCCGATGCAGGTCGGGAACCTGGTCCGGTTGCTCCTGCTCGAGATGGGCTCGCAGCACGTCCGCGAAGAGACGGTGGTAGCGGTACCAGTGGCGGCGGTCGTCGAGGGCGACCAGGAACAGGTTCGCTCGATCCAGCACCCCGAGCATCGCCCTGCCGTCGTCACGCCCGGTGACCGCGTCACAGAGGGCCCCACTGAGCCGGTCGAGAATGGCGGTCTGGAGCAAGAAGACGCGGACGTCTGTCGGGCTGCCGTCGGAGGACCTCTTCGACGAGGTAGTCGACGATGTAGCGGTCGTCCCCGGCGAAACCGGCGATGAAGCCAGCGACATCGTCCCGGCCCTGCATCGAGAGCGCCGCCAGCTGCAGCGCGGCGATCCAGCCCTCGGTCCGCCCCTCGAGGGCCTCGACCTCCGTCGCGGAGAGGTCCAGCCCCATGGCTCCTTCGAGATACGACGTGGCCTCGTCGAGAGTGAAGCGCAAGTCCGCCGCGCGGACCTCGGCGAGCTCGCCTCGGGCTCGCAGCCGGGCGAGCGGCAGCGCCGGGTCGGCCCGGGTCGTGAGGACGAGATGGATGCGCGGCGGCAGGTGTTCGAGCAGGAAGGTCATCCCCTCCTGAATGTCGAGCGCATCGACCAGGTGGTAGTCGTCGAGGACCAGCACGATGTCGCCTGGCAGCGCGCTGAGCTCGTTGAGGAACGCCGCCAGGACGAGGTCGATCGGCGATGGCTGGGGACCCGCCAGGCTGGCGAGCGCGCTGGCGCCGACCCCGGGCGCGACGGTCCGCAGGGCGCTGATCAGGTAGGTCCAGAACACGTTGGGCTCGCTGTCGCCCTCGTCGAGCGACAGCCACGCGACGGACAGGTCGGCGGCAGGAGCAGACGCCAGCCACTCGGCCAGGAGCGTCGTCTTGCCGAAGCCGGGTGGGGCGGAGATCACCGTCAGCTTCGACTCGGTTCCTCGGCTGAGTCGTTCGCTCAGTCTCGGACGTGGAACCAGTCCGCGTCGCGGCTTTGGGACGTAGAGCTTGGTGTCGAGCAACAGGCCTGCCATGTCCTGCCAACGTAACAGCCCGGAACGTTGGGACACATTCTCGTGTCATGGTCCGGGCGCCGACGAGCGGCCGGACGGGGTCCGGTCCGACTTCCAACGGGCTCGTGTTGCAGCCGCGCCCGCCGAGCTCGTCGAACGTCGGACAAAGCACGTGTCGGGGTGGGACGGTCAGAAACCCGGCGCCTTGCCGTACTCCTTGACGCCCTTGACGTAGGCATGCACCTTCAGGGTGACGCCGCCCTTCAGCAGGTTGAGCTTTTCGAGATAGTCTCGGCCGCTCGGCCGCAGGTGGAGGCATCCGTGGCTCCAGCCGAGCTGCTCGTGGATCCCGGCACGGAACTCCAGCTCCTGGCCCGGGCTGGTGTGGACGAGCTGATCAGTCCCGAGAATGCGGTAGGCGTGATCCCCGAAATCGTTGAAGATCCATGTCGGGGGCACGACGCCGTCCGGCACGAGCGCCAACGCTGCCGGGTCGCCGAGACCCTGTCGCAGCCCCGCGACGAAGCCCAGGATCTGGTCGCGACTGATCGGTGTCGCCAGGGACCTGGTGTCGTGCCAGCGGCCGTCGTCTCCGTGGTACTCCACGGCGAGCTTGCCAGCCTTGGTCACCTCGCGGAGCGGCGTTCCCTGGGCGAGCTGCGAGGCCTGCCAGAACGAGGTCCGCACCTTCTCGCGGCCGCCGAGCTTGTGGACGCCGGGCTTGGTCGGGTCGGCGTGGTGCCCGCCGCCGGCGTCCTGTGACTGCCACATCCCGCCCTGTGCCGCGACGCTCGCCGCGACGCGTCCGGCGACCGTGGCGGTGATCATGCCGATCGGGGCGTAGCCCTTGGTCGTTGTCCCGTCGGGGAGCGTGATCATCGCGGGTTGGTCGAACTGGTCGGGCACGAACTCGAGCACGATGTCGCCGGCCGGCGGGTCGAACATCCTGGCGAGCGTCGGACCGACCTTCCGGTGCACCTTGGGGGGTGCCTGGTCCAGGGCGTCGCGCAGCGCGACGATGACCGTGCGGTCGGCAACCAGGAGGATCTCCCGCAGACGTGCCACCGACAGCGGAGCGATGCGCTCGGTCCAGAACGCCTCCGACCCACCCGTGTTGCGCAGCTGGTCGAGCATCTCGAGGGCGGCGATCGTGTCCGTCGGTTTCTTGGACATGACGCCGGCGATACCGGTCGACAGGCGCGGGACGTCCACGCCCGTCTGCACTGGAATCAGGCGGTAGAGTGCGTCGATCCGCTGCACCGTGGCGAGCTCGGCGACCAGGCCCTCGGGGTTCATCCCGTTGAGTCGCGGGAAGATGAACAGCTTCGCAGCATCGAACACCGCGCCGTCACCCTCCGCGACGGCCCGGACCAGCGCACTGGTCGCCTCGTCGACCGTCTTCCATGTCGGCGCGGCGGGCGCGGGCGCGGTCGTCGACGGTGCGGTGGCCGGGGGCGCGATCGCCGGAAGCGCCGATGTCGACGCCGGAGCCGGCGTCGGCGGGACTCTCTGGAGTGCAATCCCTGCGGCGCGACCGGCCGGCTCGAGCTGGACCACACACGGACACCCGTCGTGCACGTGGGCGCCACGTCGCTGGGCGACAGGGTGCCGAAGAGCCTCGGCGACCGCGCGATTCCCGGCCAGTTCCTGGAGGCGGAGAGCCTCGAGGGGACTCATCGTGGGTGACAGCACATCGCGCATCGCCGTCCCCGCGAACGGCGCATCGGGCGCACGCCGCGCAGACATCGCCGGGCGCGCCGCCGGTCCGGATTTGGTCAGTTGATCGAACAAGACGCCTCCCGATCGTTGCCGATCTCGACTTACTCTAGGTTGGCGGCGTCAGGGCGTGCACGTTTGATCGTGCGATCCCGCGTGCCCGAATGGGCAGGTCGCATGCCTGGAGCCGCGGGCCGAGGATCCAGACAAGCTGCGCGGTCGTCGCCGGCCCAACCTTGGGCCGCGCGTTCCCAAAGAGGTGCTTCACCGTCGAGTGCGACAGGCCCAGGCGATGAGGGGCAGCCTTCTCGGAGCCGGCCACCAGGACCGCCGCGACGACGCCGACCTCGCAGTCTGTGGGGCGTTCGGGCGGGGCGGATTGCCTGTGCCCGACTGTCGCCCATGTCCTGACTTCACCTGTCGCCGATCAGTTGTCGCCTATGTCGTGAACCCGGACACCTCCGGGCGCGCCAGAACAACACAGCGGACCAATCTGCCGCTCGGCGTCAGAAGCGCGCGTCGAATCCCGAGACGCCCGCGTCAGCGATCGACGTAGACGGCTCGGGTCTCGGTCTCACCTGGGGCGCCACGCTCCTGGCGCTCAGCGTTTCCTCGGTGCGTGCCATGGTCGCCTCGAGCATCGACACGAAAGGGTGCGCGCCGAGTCCCATGAGGATCTCGCGAGCCTGATCGGCTGCAGCCCTGACCTCTGCGCTCGAAGGATCGAGGACTGTGGCCATGTCGATCCCGCAGAGCGCTTCGTCCCAGACGAGGCCCAGGCCACGCCAGGCGCCCAGAGACTGGCGATACAGCGACAGCGCGTCTGACGGCCGCCCTTCCAAAGCGGCGAGGCCTCCGCGCAGCGTCATCCGGCTGGCCTCGAGCGCGGGCCGATGCATTCCGGTCGCGTCGAGCGCCTGCAGCGCGGTTGCCACGTCCGCGGCGCTCCGGTTCCACACGGCCGCGCGGCCGGCGAGCGGCAGCGCGTACGGGGCGTTGAGGGGGTCGACTGCGGCAAGGCGCGAGAAGTCCCGGAATGCATCCGCATACCGCCCTTCCAGCAGCGCCACTAGTCCATGCACGTCGTCGATGGCACCGAGACTCTGCGGGTCGGACCGGCTCGCGAGGACCTCTTCGATCTCCATGCGGTCCTCGGGTCGAGGGATGCCCCGCAAGCCTTGGACCTGGAAGCGGGTGGAGAGGATCTGGACACGGTCCATCGGGTCGAATTCGTCGGCCAGCAGCGCCTCCGCCTCACCGAGCACCCAATCCCACTCGCCGAAACGGATCGACGGCTCCGTGGCGTTCCCGAACGCGAGGACAACGTTGCGGCGACGACCGAGGCGGCGCGCCAGGGCCAGCGCCGACCGGAGGCTGGCGAGCCCCAACCGAAGGTCCCGTTCGTAGTTGGATCCATTCACGAGCGCCCGGAGGACCGTGTGGCTCAGGCCGTGAGCCTCGGCCAGCTTGCGGCCCGCGTCGATCACGCCGACGGCTTCGTAGGTCCGGCCGAGATTGCCCAGTGCCGAGCCCTTGGTGATCAGGGCGTCGGCGACGATCGCGACGAGGTCGGAGTGTTCCGCCACCTCAAGCACCGAATCGGCGACCTCGATCGCCCGCCGGTGGTCTCCGGACATGAACCACGCGCGGGCGAGCTGCGCGGACACGGCGATCATCTCCGCCTGGCCCGCGAGATCGGCGAACTCCAGGACCGCCGGTTCGAGGATCTGCAACGCGGCGTTGGCGCGGAAGATCCCCGTGAGCTCGGAGGCGAGCGCTGCGGTTGCCCGTGCGATGGCCGCCCGATCGCCCGTTGTGCGGCGAAGGTCCAGGGCACTGCGCAGGAGGGCCTCCGCCTGGTCGTGACGGCCTGCTGCCGAGGCTTCGGATCCAGTGCGGTCCAGCAAGTCGGCGCGTTCCATCGGTTCGCTGGTGACGGCGAGCGCCTGGTTGAGGAACACCACGGCCTGGTCGTGTGCGCCGAGGGCGGCCGCGCGTTCGGCGGCGGCCCGCAGGGCGATCCTTGCCTGGCCCGCGAGGGCATCTGCCTCGGGACCCTCGGGCGCGTTCGACTGGGCCGCGAGGTAGTGGCCGGCGAGGGCTCCGGCGAGCTCGTCGCTCCCCAGCGCCTCGAGGAACCGCGCCGCTGCCAGGTGGCGGATCTTGCGGTCGGCACGGGACAGCGTGTGGTAGGCGACCTCGCGGATCAGCGCCTGCACGAAGCCGTACTGGCCGCGCTCGGGGGAGCGCGGGTCGGCCTCGAGGGTAAGGAGCTCGCGCTTGACCAGGGCCCGGAGCCGAGGCTCGAGCTCCTTGTCGGGGATCCCGGAGACCGCGGACAGCCCGGCAAGCGTGAAGCTCTGGCCCAGCACCGCCGCATCCGAGACGAGCGCCCGGTCCTGGTGGCCGAGACCATCCAGGCGTGACGCGATCAGTGCGGTCAACGTTTCCGGTACGGCGAGGGTCCTGAGGTCGCCGACCGGTTGGTAGGCGCCGTCTTCCAGCGCGAGCCTTCCGTCGGCGACAAGCATCCTGACCGTCTCGACGGCGTACAGCGGGATCCCGTCGGCGCGCGAGATGATGGAGCGGATCGCGGGTTCCGGCAGGCCGGGAACGAGCCCGAGGAGGAGCTCACGCATCGCGGGCTCGGGGAGCGGCTCGAGATACACGGACACGAAGTTCCGCTTGCCCGCACCCCAGGTCGGACGCTTCTCGAGCAGCTCGGGTCGGGATAGGGTCACGACGTATATCGGGACGTTCTTGCTCCACTCCATGAGGTGGTCGACGAAGTCGAGCAGACCCGCGTCGGCGAAGTGGAAGTCCTCGAGCACCATGACCACCGGGGCCGACCTGGCCAGCCGCTCGAAGAACGTCCGCCATGCGCCGAAGAGCTGCTCGCTCCCGATGCCGGCCTCGATCCCCAGGAGAGCCAGGAGCGCAGGTTCGATCCAAGCACGTTCGCCGGCATCGGGGACATGTGTCGCCAGCGTCTCGGCGACCTTGGCGCGTGTCGTCGGCTCGTCGTCGGACTCGCGCAGGCCGCAGCGGCTCCGAACCATCTCGCCGAGGGCCCAGAAGGTGATCCCGTCGCCATACGAGGGGGAGCGGCCTTGGTGCCACCACACGGTGTCCACGAGACCGTCGGCGTACTTCAGGAACTCCCAGGCGAGCCGCGACTTCCCGATACCCGCAGGCCCGATGACCGAAACGAGTCGGGCCCGCTTCTCGCGGGCCGTCGCGTGAAACAGATCCTTGAGAAGCCGGAGCTCGTCGTCGCGGCCGACAAACGGAGCTTCGAGGGTTTCTGAACGGTTGCGTCCTCCGACCTCGGCCACGACGCGCAGGGCCCGCCAGGCGGGGACCGGCGTAGCCTTGCCCTTGAAGGTCTGGTCGCCTGCGGACACGAATGTGATCGCCCGTGACGCGGCACGCTGCGTCGCCTCCCCGACGAGGACCGTCCCGGGGTCGGCGGCCGACTGCAGCCGGCTGGCCGTGTTGACGAGGTCGCCGGCGACCATCCCCTGGTTCGTGGCGCCGAGCGTCACCGCAGCCTCGCCGGTTAGCACGCCGGCACGAGCTTCGAGTCCTGGGCCGAGGGTCCGCACCGCGTCGACGAGATCGAGGGCGGCGCGGACGGCGCGTTCCGCGTCGTCCTCGCGAGCAACGGGCGCGCCCCAGACCGCCATCACCGCATCGCCGATGAACTTCTCGACCGTGCCGCCGTAGCGGACGATTACGTCACGGGAGAGATCGAAGTAGCGAGTGAGCAAGGCGCGCGTCTCCTCGGGGTCCCGGCCTGCGGAAAGCGCCGTGAACCCGACGAGGTCCGCGAACAGGACGGAGACGAGTCGGCGCTCGGCCACCGGTGCCGGTGTCCCGATCGATGCAGAGATCGAGCGCGCGGCTGGGGAGGCCGGGACCACCCCTGCGGCCAGGGACGTCCCGCACTCGCCGCAGAACCGCATCGTGGGCGCGTTGGCCGTGCCACAGGACGGGCACGTCAAGGTCAACTGGGCGCCACATCCGCCACAGAACTTGCGTCCCGGGTCGTTCTCGGTCCCACAGTTGGCGCAGGTCATGACAGCGTCACCGTCTCCACTCCCGCGGACGTTAGCGCAATGCCAGCTTTGGCGGGAATCGGATCAGGCAGGTCACCTCGGGCAAGAGTCTTGGCGTCGGCGGGAGTGCGCGCGCGTCCGTTGGCACGCTCGTCTCCAGCACGCGCTCGAACCCTCGAGGTGGTGGGTGAGCGCTGGAGCCTGCTCATCATCCGGAACGCGCTCTTCGCCGGGTCGACCCGGTACAGCGACTTCCAGCGAAGCCTGGGGATCGCGACCAACGTCCTGCAGGACCGGCTCGACGGCTTCGTCGAGGCAGGGATCATGCAGCGCCACCGCTACTCCGAGCAGCCCGAGCTCTCCGAGTACCTGCTGACCGGGAAGGGCCGCGATCTCCGGCCCGCGCTGAGCGGACTCCCCGGTTCGCCGACCAACGCATGATCGTGGGACTCCGTCGCGCGGGCTCGCGCGAGGCACACCTAGACTGTGCTCGTGTCCACCCTCGATGACGCGCCACATGTCCACGCCGACGAGCGCGCCACGTGGCGCGCATGGCTCGAGGCAAACCACGCGACGGCCCAGGGTGCGTGGCTGGTGACCTGGCGGTCTGGGTCCGGCCGGGGCGCGCTGGGCTACGAAGCGGCCGTGGAGGAAGCCCTGTGCTTCGGCTGGGTGGATAGCACGGGCGGCAACGTAGATGGGGAGCGC
Organism: uncultured Chloroflexia bacterium; assembly: GCA_963809215.1. Lineage (GTDB taxonomy): Bacteria > Chloroflexota > Limnocylindria > Limnocylindrales > CSP1-4 > CTSoil-043. The sequence goes on along the minus strand of CAWEIJ010000002.1, from coordinate 2,477,284 downwards.
AGCAAGCTCTACTTCGCGCCGCGCAAGCCGCGCAGCAGCTGGGCCGCGTCCAACAAGGCGCGCGTCGAGCGCCTGATCCGTGAGGGGCGGATGGCTCCTGCGGGCCTCGCTGCGATCGAGCGGGCGAGGGCGAATGGATCATGGGAGATCCTCGACGCCGTCGAGCGTCTGGAGGTCCCGGAGGACCTCGCCGCCGCCCTCGAGATCCGTCCCCCGGCGGCACTCAACTTCGCCGCGTTCCCGCCGTCTGCTCGCAAGATGATGCTCAGCTGGGTGGCGCTCGCGCGGCGGCCGGTGACTCGCGTCGCGCGGATCACCGAGATCGCGGAGGCGGCCGCCCGCGACGAGCGAGCTCGGGGTTGAGATCGGGCCATGCCCATCTGAACGGTCGTCGAACGCGGGCCTGACGACAAGCGGTCGGTGGCCTTCTGCGTTGACTGCCATTGTGGAGTCGGCGCGCGAGGAGGGCCGAGCTCGCTCCGGAGTCGCTCGAGCCCTGTCCAGACCGTTGCTCAGCGTTGGTCGAGCGCGACCCGACTTGCCCCGCCTGTGATCTCGACCTCGTAACGGGCAGCCACAGCCCCGGCGCCGGGTGTCTCGAGGAGCAGGTTTCCACTGCTCTTGGCGTGCTGGTCATCAAGAACGATCCGGCCAGCGCCCCCCTGGAGAATGAGGCGTGCAGCCACGCCTGGCGGACGATGGATGCTGACGATGCTCATGCCACCGGTGATCCGGATCGACACCACGCCTGTCGGTCGTGGAAGGGTGAGTTCAACCTTGCTCGTCCCACCGGCAAGCTCGAAGGAGCGCAGGTCTATGAGCCCCAGGTCCGCGGACAACCTCGAAGCCCCGCCCCGAAGCTCGATGTCCCAGGGAACCGCGGGGTTGAGGGCGATCTCGCCTTGGTCCTTGCGCCAGTGCAGCATGGCCTCCACGTTCATGTCACCCAGGCGAGCGCGCCAATCGAACCAGTTGAAGCGTCCGTAATGCACGGTGACGACGCCGTCGCGGACGCGCACGCGGGGCACGGGACCCTCGAACGTGGCGCGGTAGAGCTCGCGCAGCCTCGGATCGCCGCGCAGCAGCACGTTCGGCGCCCCTGACAGGAACACGAGCCTGCCTGCCGTCGCCCCTCCGATCGGGGCGGCAAAGCTCCCGCCGCCCCCGTCGTCCCGCGACTGCCGCATCTTGACGGCCTCCTGACGGGCAACGCCGATGCTGGCCTCGAGGAAGTCGGCGATAGCGAGGAGCTGCTCCTGCGAAAAGCGGGCGATCACCTCTCGCTGGGCGCGTTCGATCGAGTCGTGCAAGGCGCCGAGGTTCGCCATTCGCTGAGCAACCGGCTCGACCACGACCCGTCGCCGGTCGGCCGGGTCGGCGACTCGGCGGACGTATCCTGCCTGCTCCAGGCGGTCGATCATCCGGGTCGCGGCACCCGTGGAAAGGCCCGTCCACTCTGCCAGGCGCCCGACGGTCACGGGACCCTCGGTGTCGAGGGCCTCGAGACACTCCACGTCGATGGTCGCGAGCCCGATCCGATCGGCTACGGCCTGGCTGAAGAGCGTCGCCTGGCTGCTGACCTTGCGAGTCGCCCGCAGGACTGCTTCTGTCAGTCGCTCGCCCGCATCGCCGCTTGACACCCGTGTCTCTCCTGGATATTGTCTGCACCGCGCAGAGACATTGTAGCGCAGTAGAGTGGACGACGTCGCGCCGCGTTCGCGTCCCAAGCCTTGCCCCTGGTGCTGGCCCCGGGGTTTGAGCGGTCTCGGAGGCACGTTCGCAGAGCGGGAGTCTCGCATGACGGAGTCGGGAACATGGGTCGTGGTGGAGCTGGTGGGGGACCACACGGATGAGATCTGAGTTGATCATCGAGACGCACGATCTGCGCCGCACCTTCAAGGCGAAGGCCGGCAACGTCGAGGCAGTTGCCGGGGTGACCCTCGGTGTCGCCGCTGGCGACATCTTCGGCTTCCTCGGCCCCAACGGCGCCGGCAAGACGACGACCCTGCGGATTCTCGCCACGCTGCTGCCGCCGACATCCGGGCACGGCGACGGTCGCCGGCTTCGACGTCGGGCGCCAGGCCGGACCAGGTCCGCGAGCCGGATCGGCTACGTCGCCCAGTCCGGCGGCTCGTACCGCGGCGCCACCGGGCGCGAGGAGCTGGTCATCCAGGGCCGCCTGTTCGGCATGAGCAAGAGCCGACGCGCGGCCCGGGCCGTGGAGATCCTCGACGCGCTCGACCTCGCGGACGCCGCCGATCGGACCTGCGGGACCTACTCGGGCGGCATGCGCCGCCGCCTCAACATCGGCATCGGCATGGTCCACCGGCCCGCCGTGCTCTTCCTCGACGAGCCGACCACCGGGCCTGGATCCCCAGGCCCGGGCCCGGCTGTGGGACGAGATCCGCAAGCTGCGCGACGACCGGCACCACGGTCTTCCTGACGACCCACTACCTCGAAGAGGCGGACGCGCTGTGCGATCAGCCTGGCGATCATCGATCACGGCCGGATCGTGGCCGAGGGCTCGCCGAACGAGCTCAAGCGCGAGATCGCGGGCGACGTGCTGACGATCGGCGTCAACGGCCACGGCCGAGCGGGTCGTGGTGCTGCTGCGGACCCAGTCCGTTCGTGCGCGAGGCGGGCCTCGAGGACGGGCTGGTCCGGCTCTACGTCGACAGCGGCGAGGAGGCCGTGCCGCACGTCCTGCGCCTGCTCGACGGGCACGGCCTGGCGCCGTCGACGATGAACCTCCACCGGCCCAGCCTCGACGACGTCTTCCTCAAGAAGACCGGCCGCTCGCTTGCGCGAAGCCGCCGCCTGAGCCAGGAGCACCACCGATGCGAACCATCCGCGACACCTGGCTCATCTTCGAGCGCTCGATGACGCTGAGCCTTCGCAATCCCGTCTGGGTGATCATGGGGCATCATGCAGCCCATCCTCTACCTGCTCCTGTTCGGGCCGCTGCTGAACGAACATCGCGAAGCATGCCGGGCTTCCCGCCGGGCGGCGCGTTCAACGTCTTCGTGCCCGGGCATCCTGGTGATGACCGCGCTGTTCGGCTCGGCGTTCGTCGGGCTTCGGCCTGTGCGACGAGATGCGCGAAGGCGTCGTCGAGCGGATGCGCGTCACGCCGATGAGCCGCGTGGCGATGCTGCTGGGCCGCTCGCTCCGGGACGTCGTGCTGCTGCTGTGCCAGGCGCTCGATCCTCGTCGTGCCTGGCGATCCCGTTCGGCCTCGAGATCAACGTCGGCGGGCGTCGTCGGTCGCCTTCGCGATGCTGGCCCTGATCGGGCTTGATGATGTCGCCGCGTCTCCTACACGCTGGCGCTCGTGCTCAAGAGCGAGGACGCGCTGGCACCGATCGTCAACGGCGATGACCCTGCCGCTGCTGCTCCTGTCGGGCGTGATGCTGCCGATGTCCCTGGCCCCGGACTGGCTGCAGACGCTGGCCACGTTCAACCCGCTCTACCACGCCGTGGTCGCGTCGCGCGACCTGTTCAACGCCAGCTTCGGCGACGGCGAGATCCTGGTCGGTGTTGTCATGATGGTCGTGTTCGCCGTCGCCGCCGTCACGATTGGGGCGCGATCGTTCAGCCGCGCGGCGGCCTAGGCTCACGCCGCTCGTGCGCCGGAGTGCCCTCGTCGGCGCGATCTCCATCGCCAGGGCGGTCGACGACCCCGACCTGTCACAACGGATCCTGGCCGACGCTGCAGCCGCGTTGGAAGCTCGCCTGATTCGCTGAGTTCCGGACCCGTCAATTCGAGCCCGCGATCCCTAAACGATCACGTGCGAGGGTCTACGAATGGCCGGGTCGGGTAACCAGTCGTCCGGTTGGGCCACGTCATCGGGTTGAGGCAGACGCCCGAAGTGGCGAGGAGCTTCGCTGCGAGCGCCCCCAACCGGTTGACGCCGACCGAACTCTCACCGTTCGTACCGACCCCCCTGACGAACAACGCATGGAGACGCCGGCTCGGTCGACCTACGGTCTGTCCGCCCGACACCCGAGCGTACCCGCGTGTCGTGCTCGCCACGGGAGATGCCGATGCCGCAGTTGACTGGCGGCGCGACTCCGACGCTTCCTCGCCGATCCCACGCTCGCGCCACTCTGCCAGTTCGCTCAGGCTCGGCGGGCCAACGATGACGCTCGATCCCTCCGCCTTCGACGCCCTGTATGCGGCCCAGGCGGACGGCCTTTACCGCTCCGCGCCCGGGATCGTGCGCAACCCGGACGCCGCTGCCGACGTGGTCCAGGAAGCCTTCACCCGTGCGTAGACAGCGGACGGCGAGATCGACGCCCCGGGCGCCTGGCTCGCGACCGTTGCGCGCCACCTGGCGCTCGACGAGCTCCGCCGCCGCAGCCGGCTCGCCGGATTGTCACGGATGCTCTGTAGCATCGGGTCGGCCTGTGCGACCCTCCCCTGAGCGAGGACGGCCGTGACACTCGAGGGCAGAACCCCTGCGCGGGCACGGGTCCTCCTGCCCCGGCTCCTGATCGCCGTCCTGGCGGGCCCCCTGGTGGGCCTCCTGGTGGGCCTCGGCACCGTCTGGGTCGTCGGCGGCGGCGTGAAGCAGCCGCGGCGCACCACGGAGGTGTACGACCCGCCGGTCCTCGCCGGCCAGCATCTCTGGGGATACTGTTCAGGCGGGTTCTACGCTCGCCTCGGTGACACGATCGTGCTCACCTCCTCCGGTCACTGCACCGGCGAAGGCACCGTGGCCTACGACCCGGACGGAACCACCGTGCGCGGCGTCTTTGGCCCGGCCGCCCGGGATGCCTCGTGCCCGTATCCCGGGCACACGTGCGCGGCGTCCGACATCAACTACATGGTGGTCGCGGTGGACCGCATTCCGTGGGGGCACCTGAATGTCGTGAACCTGGGCACGGCCGGCTCCCAGGTCATCCCGCCGGGCACGCGGCCGCTCGCCTGCGCCGACGTCGCGATCGGTGACCCGGTCGAGATCGACGGCCGCAACATCTACCGGAGCGGCGAGGTGCTCGAGAAGGGCGACTACCTCCACCCGGAGGACGGCAACTACTTCCCGTGCATGATCGCCGCGCGCATCCAGGTGGAGGCTGGGGACTCTGGCGGCGCGGTCCTCGTGCGGGGCATCCCGGCGGGGGTCGCGAGTCGCAGCTTCGGCGGATTGCTCGGGTTCACGCCATTGGCCGAGGGGCTGGCCCAGATGGGGCTGGACCTCTGCACCACGCCCGACTGCGGACTGGTGCCGCCGGCGGCCGATCCGATAGGCGCTGACAAGTGATCACACCTCATACGGCCGCTCCCGAGTCGCGGACGGGGCTCCGTCGCTTCGTGTCGATCGGGCTCGTGCTCGTCGGGGTCGTCATGCTCGTAGCGGTCGCAGCCTGGCTGCTCCTCCGGTTGTCGTCGGTTCCGCCGGCTCGGTTCGTCGGGTGGAAGTTGGACTACGGCTACGGCGGACCCGCATTCGACCCGGCAACGGCCCAGACGACGACCGTCATCCCGGTCGAGACCGAGTGGCCCGCCTGTGTCCCAGAGACCGTTCCCTGGCTGGCGACGCCGGTGGTCACCTACACGCCGCAGTCGGTGACGATCCGGCTACGCATGGGCGACACGGCCGCCGCAGCGTGCGCGGATCGCCCGTTCGATGGCTTCTACCTGTCGGGCACCTACATCGCGGTCCAGCTGAGCGAGCCGCTCGGAGGCCGAGCGCTGTTCGATGGCTCGAGCTCTCCCCCGGCCGCGCGCCCGTATCCCTGAGACGGAGGCCATCATTGGCCGGGACCCGCCGATGCCTGTCAGGCGTCCGCTGGCGGGATGTTGGCGTTGAAGCGGAAGCGGTTGGCGGGATCATGGAGCCGCTTGAGCCGCCGCAGTCGCTCGAACGATTCGGGGCCAAATGCAGCCGCGACCCTGCTGGCAGGCTGGTCGAGCTCGCCGTAGTTGAGGTATCCGCCGCCGCGAAGCGAGAAGGGTTCGAACCGCGCGGCCGTGCGGCGTGCCCACGCGACCTGCCGCTCGTCGTCGGCAGGGTCGACCCAGAACGCGAGCGCCGTGACGTTGGCGGCCGCCGCGCGCCCCCCGAACGCCGCCGAGGCCGCCGGGATGCGACGGGCCGCCCCGTGGATCAACTCGAGGAGGACGACGCTCTGCCCAGGGATCTCCGCGGTCGCCTCGAGCACGGCGTCGGCGAGGGCCGCCGGTGTCTCGCGGACGAGATGCCCCTTCCAGTAGTGGCGCAGTCCGAACGGGAGCGGGGGGTTCATGCCCTGGACCTGGAGCCACGACATCCCCTGTACCTCGCCGTCGAGGTGGCAGGGGTCGCTGACGAGCTCCGCGACCGCAGCGGCTCCGGCTGCCGCATCGCCCCGCCACACCGCGATGAGCGTCAGTCCCGGTGTGCCGTCGTCGGGTGACCGCCACGCGATGACCTGCATGGTCAGCGCGTCCGGCGCCTCGCGCTCGAGCGCGATGATCCGCTCGAGGACCCGCTGAACTCCGGCGCCCCGGAACCGGATCCTGCCCGCCGCGACCTGCGTCACGTCGGTGAGCCGGTACCGGAGGCGCGTCACCACGCCGAAGTTGCCGCCTCCGCCTCGCAGCCCCCACAGGAGGTCCGGCTCCCGCACCTCGTCGACATCGACGACCTCTCCCGCCGCCGTCACGAGCTCCGCTCCGACAAGCGCGTCGCATGCGAACCCCTCGGACGCGACGATGAAGCTGATGCCGCCACCAAGGGTGAGACCGCCGATGCCCGTGTCGACGAAGGTGCCCGAGGGTGCGGCGAGGCCGTAGGCGGCCGTCGCGGCGTCGAGGTCCATGAGCCGCGAGCCGGCGAGGGCGATCGCCGTCCGGCCCGCTGGATCGACCTCCGCGCCCCGCCAGGTCGACAGGTCGATCAGGAGGGCCCCGTCCGGAGCCGAATGCCCCGCGACGCTGTGACCACCGCCGCGGATGCCGACGGGGACATCGGCGTCGATCGCCCAGCGGACGGCCGCGACGATGTCTGCTGTGTCCTCTGGCTGCAGGATGGCCAGGGGTCGGCCGCCGGCCATCGCGTTGAAGGTCCGGCGCGCGGCCTCGTACGCGGGATGGTCCGGAGCGAGGAGCCGCCCGTGTGTCCGCGCCCGAAGGTCGGGCAGCGCTGTCCGCGCCGTCGTCATGGTTGCCTCCGAGACACGTCTTCCGCTGGTATGGAGCCGGACTGTGACCGGACTGACAGTGCCAGTCAAGACGGTCGACCCGCGCGCCGGGACCGGACCAGCGGCCCGCGCCGAGGCGCTGGGTTGGGGGCGCGTCCGTCAGCCCTACCAGGTGCTCTGCGTGTCGCCCACGCGTGTTGTCCGTGCGCGTCCGATGCCCTCCGGGCGCGCCACTGTCGGGCGCGCCAGCATCACGAGCGCAGTCCAAACCGTCAGCGCGGCGCCCGCCTCATCGACACCATCGGCGGACAGGTCCCGGCCTGCACCCGCCCCGAGACGACGAAGCCGTGGCGCTCATAGAACCCGACCGAGTTCGGGTTCGGCGTCTCCAGGTAGGCGGGCAGGTGGTCCGCGTCGACGGTCCGCAGGCCCGCCTCCAGCAGACGCGAGCCCAGCCCGAGCCCCTGACGGCTCGGGTCGACCCCGAGCAGTGCGAGGTACCAGTGCGGATACGCCGGGTGCGCGGCGTCCATCTGCTCGGCGACCGCGAGCATGTCCGCGTGTTTCGACGCGGCGACGGTCTCGATCAGGAGTTGAACGACGGCCTCGTCGTCGCGCTGGGCACCCGGGGGCAGCCAGAGGGCCACCGCCGACTGGTCTCGGAGCCCCCACGCCGAGTGGGTGTCGAACGCCCGGCCGGCGAACGCCTCGACGAACCGACCGAAGTGGGCGAGGTAGTCGGACGCCTCTGGGTACAGCCACCGCTCGACAGGGTCGGCGACGAAGGCGGCCACAAGCGTCGCGACGGCACCGTGTCGCTCGGCCCCCGCGAACTCGACGACCGTCGCACCGTCCATCCGCGGAGTGTATGAAGCCCGCGACCGAACGCAACCTCCGCGACCCTGTGAGTGCATCGCCTCCGGCCCAATGCCCGGTGTCCGGCCCGGCCGCTATGCGGATCGAAGAGCTTCGACGAGTTCGTCAACGCCCTCGATCACGATAGTTGGCGGCGTGCGTCCGAATCCCTCCGGGCACGCCAGAACCCCAATCCGCGAAGGCAACGAGATTCTATCGCCGGAGTTGCCTGTCCTGTCGTCCCTTCGATGCCTTCGATTGGCCTCTCGGTGCATTGGTTGGGCGGTCGCAGGCTAGCGGAATGCCTCACCCGCGGCATAGGTGTCGAAGAACTCCTGGAAGCTCGTCACCTTGCCGGCTTCGAGGGTGACCACGTGGACGAAGTCGGACTCATATTCTTTGCCGGTCGAGATGGCCCGACAACGCATGAAACCAACGACGGCGACCGAGTCTTCATCAACGAGCATCTTCCGTGGCACGAGCACCAGGATGTCTTCCGACCGGCGCCCGATCTCAATCCATTCGAGGAATCCCTCGTGACCGCGCCGCATGCCAGCGGCCGGGTTGAACGGGTTCGGCGGTTCGCCCCATTCGACGTCAGGGCTGAGCATTGCCGCGATGGCAGGAATGTCGCGACGTGCGAACGCGGCATAAATTCCTTGGACGATCTCAACGTTCGCCTGCGCGTTCATGGACATTCCTCTTCGCGGGTTGTCCAGCAGTCCCAATCTCTTGTGTTGGAGCGGGTCAGCAGTCGCTCTCCTGAATCTAGCAAGAACGGCCAAGGCCGACGTGAGGTTCCCCCGGTGGAGATGAGACACCGGCCTACCGTGCCCTCCGAGGAGGGTACCCATGCCGCTGCGGTCCGACCCGGGGAGGCTCCCGCGGCGCAACCATTACCAGGAGGGACCGGGGGTTCCTGTTCCTGGCAACCCAGGGCGGCCGGCCGCTCGAGGCTGGCGTCACAGCGAACACCGCGAGCGTGGGCCGAGTCCGGGCCGCGGCACTCTCCGGCGCTGGCACCAGGGGGACCCCGCCACGCAGGTTGCCGCGGAGCTCGGCATCGGACGCGCCACACCGTATCGCTGGCAGGGGTCCTTCCAGAACGCCGAGGAGCCATGCGCAGGTCGCCATATACTTGTACCAATGTGATATAAGTTAACCGCCGATGTGGCGTCGCTGGAGGAAGGGCTCGATGACACTGCCATCCAAACTCGCGCCAGCCGAACCGGCCGGCGTGCAGGAGCGCCTGGTCCTGAGCCGGCGCACGCTCCTGCGGAGCGGCGGGCTGCTGGCCAGCGGCGTCGGCGCCACGGCATTTCTCGCCGCGTGCTCGGCCACCGGAGCCCCTGCCTGGACCTTCCCGCCCGCTTCAGCCGCGACTGCGGCACCTGCAGGGGGATCGGCCAGCCCGGTGACGACAGCCGCGCCCGCCACGAGCCCCTCGGCGGCGGCCTCGGCCATGGCCGGGATGGCGTCGCCAACGGCTTCAGCAGTCCCCGCCGGGGCCCGCGACCCGAGCCCGGCCGACTTCGCGGTGCCGCCGCCGTATCGGCCCGTGAGCTCGAGCGTCATCCCGTTCGACCTGACCTCGAACGACGGGCCGGGCGAGACGATCCTGATCGCCGCCAATCCGCCCACGCCGTACCAGTCGATGAACTTCGGGCGGCAGGTTCCCGCGCCGACGCTGCGGGTGACCGAGGGCGACACCGTCCACTTCACGCTCACCAACCAGGGCCAGATGCCCCACTCGATCGACTTCCACGCCGCCCAGACCGCGTGGAGCAAGAACTACCAGGAGGTCGCGTCGGGCGGAACGTTCAGCTTCGACTGGAAGGCGAGCTACCCGGGCGTCTTCATGTATCACTGCGGCGCAGCGCCTGTCCTCATGCACATGGCCGACGGCATGTACGGCGCGGTGATCGTCGACCCGAAGGGCGGCCGGCCGGCAGCCCGCGAGTACGTGCTCGTCCAGAGCGAGTTCTACGGATCGGGCGGCCAGTACGCGAAGATGCTGTCGGATCCGCCCGACGTCGTGGTCTTCAACGGCCAGGCCCTCCGCTACAAGGCGAACCCGCTTGTCGCGACCGCCGGCGAGCTCGTGCGCATCTTCCTCGTGAACGCGGGGCCGAACTCGTCGTCGGCGTTCCACGTGATCGGCGCCCTCTTCTCGCATTACGAGTCGGATGGGTATCCGCCCAACGCCTCGGGCATGCACCAGACGGTCGACGTTCCGCCTGGCTCGGGTGCTCTCGTGGAACTGACCTTCGCCGAGCCGGGCACCTACCCGTTCGTGACCCACAAGTTCGCCGACGCGACGAAGGGCGCCACGGGCCTTTTCAAGGTGAGCTGACGGACCGCCACCGAAGGAGGGAATCGACGTGCGCCTGGAGCTCACCCGGCGGGGCGACTATGCGGTCCGCGCGATGCTGGCCCTGGCCCGCGCCGAGCACGCGTCGAGCGCGCCGTCGAACGGGGATGGCCGGCTCAGCGTCGCCCGCATCGCGGCGTCCGAGGCCATTCCTCCCCCGATCCTTCCGAGCGTGATGCGAAGCCTGACGCGGGCCGGGCTCGTGGCCGCGCAGACGGGCCGGAGCGGGGGCTATCGTCTCGCCCTTCGAGCGGACCGCATCAGCCTGCTCGAGATCATCGAGGCGATCGAAGGAGACACACGCCGGCGAACCTGCATCCTGCGCGGCGGCCCGTGCCTGGCCAACGGGTTATGCAGTGTCCACGACGTGTTCTCGTCTGCCCAGGAAGCTCTCCGGGCATCCTTCGCGACCGCGACGCTCGCCGGCGTCGTCTCGGGTCCGCCGCCCGACCCGCCCGCTGCCCCGACCGTGCGTGCTATTGGCTCGTCGTGATCGGCGGGAGCGCGAACTGACCAAGGAGCCGAACATGGAACAGGCGAACTTCTTCCCGGACTGGCGCTCGCTGGTGCGGTACGCGGCGCCGCGCCCCGAGCCGGTGATGCTCGTCGACGCGGAGGATTTCCGGGCGCTCGTGGCAGGCCTCGAGCCGGGAGGCGAGATTCCGGCCCACCCGGAGCGACTGGCTGTCTACCACGTCCTCGAGGGGCAGGGCGAGGTGACCGTCGACGACAACCGCTACGCGGTCGCGGCCGGGTCGACGGTGATTGCCGGGCGAGGATCGCGCCGGGGGATCAGGGCGCTGACGCGCATGGCGTTCCTCGCCGTGCGGATCGGGCCGGAGCTCGAAAGCGACGATTGACGCCCGGCGCGATCCGGCGCGGCCGCCCGCTCCCAGTGAGACGATGCCGGCATGACGACCAACACGACCTCCAGCGTCCGCTTCGACCGCATCGAGCGCGCCCAGGCCCTCATGCGCGAGCAGGAGGTGGCCGCGATCGTGGTGATGAACCACGACGACTACCGCTGGTTCTTCGGCATCGACCGGGCGCAGCCGCGGGCGATCATCCCGGCGACCGGCGCACCTGCCCTGATCGCGTTCACCGCGGAGGAGGAGGAGCTCCGGACGCTGGTGGGCGGCCCCGAGATCATGATCTGGGGATCGGTCGGCGGCCAGATCAACGATGTCGTCACCCGCCTGCGGGCGATCGGGGCCGAGAAGAGGGCCTCCCATCCCAGGTCCGGGACGCATCTTCGCGTTGCGATGCAGCAGTGGTTCGAGACGCCGGCTTTCCTGGTCGAGATGTTCCGCAAGGTGAATCCCGGAGTGGAGCTGGTCTCATCCGATCCGATCATGGACCCGCTCCGCGCGGTGAAGGAACCCGCCGAGATCGCGACGATGACCGAGGCGCAGCGAATCGCCGGCATCGGCATGGATTGCGCGCGCACCCTGCTGCGCGACGGCGCGACGGCCCACCAGATCGCCACCGAGGTGATGTACGCGATGATGCGGGCGGGCGCCCAGCGGACCAGCACGCCGATCTACGTCAACGTGGGCCGGGAGACGTGCATGCTTCACGGCTGGCAGAGCCCGCGACCGATGCGCACCGGCGACCTCATCGTCATCGACCTCACGCCCGTCATCGACGGCTACTGCGCGAACCTGGCCCGGACGTTCGTGCTGGGCGAGCCCGATGCACGCCAGCGTTCGCTCCTCGAGGCATACGCGGCGCTCATCCCGGTCGTCCGAGACGCGATGCGTCCGGGGGCGACCGTGGCCCAGCTCGATGCGTGCGCTGCCGACGTGCTTCGCGAGCGCGGCCTGGCCACATACCAGGTGAACGGGATCGGGCACGGCCTGGGCCTGCGCTTCGAAGAGACGCCCGCCTCGACGATCATCCCGCCCCACCGCAACGTGCCCTTGCAGGAGGGCATGACCGTCACGATCGGCCACCCGGTCCTGGCGATCCCGGGCTTCGGCGGCGTGCGCCACGAGGACGTCTACCGGGTGACGCACCGGGGCGGCGAGATCCTCGTCCCGTACCCCATCGCCCCGGTGGTGGCCGCCTCTGCGCCGACAGGCTGAGCGCCGCGCGTGGCCACGGGCCCCAGGGAGTTCGGGTTCGATGCGCGCGAAGGTTGGTCCAGCCTGAACCGCACGCCTGTGGGTGCCCCGTCAGCGCGATGCCTGGGCAATGCTGGGCCCCTGCCGATCCTCGTCGGTGTGGCCGCGAGCCGGTTTGTGCCAGGCCAGTTGGGAATGATGGCGAGGGCGGTGAGGCCGATGGACCACCGGAATGCGTTGTCAAAGGCAACCGTCACGGACTATCCAGCTCGCCGCTCGCTCGCGAGCGCGCAGTCCGCGACCATCGCGGATCTCAAGGGCATCCGGGGGGTCGTGATCGGCAAGTGGACCGGCACGTTCGTTGGCGCGAACAGGGCGACCGTGCTGTCCTACCGGTACCGCGACACGACCGGCGCGACGATCTACGGGACGGCCGTGGCCGTCTACGTCGCGTCGAACCGGCAGGGCTATGAGCTGACCATCGAGGTGCCGCGCAGCCAGGTCACTGCAGCCAGGAGCATCTTCGCAGGCGTCCTGACGACCGCGAAGTTCTTCACGCCGGTCTGATCGGATCGCCGCCCAACCTTTACGGCGGAGATCGCGGGCCGAGCTGACGTCGGTCCGCGTCCGTGTGCGGCCCCTGGCGACAGGGACGCTCCGAACCCGCCCAGGTCGGGAGGGAGGCGGACCGGGCGTCCAGGGGCCGCCGGCGCACGTTGCCGCTGGACTCGAAGATCGCGCCCCTGAGCCTCCGCCCAAGGCAATCGTACCGGCTGCGCGGCGACGGATGCCCTATGGCGCCCGCGGCTCCGCGTGACCTACGTTCTCCTGCGCGGACTCCTCCAGGCGCAGCGAACGGCCGGCGAATCCCACCGGCCGTTCTGCATGTCCGCCCGGGGATACGCACCGAGCGGTTGGGGGCCGTTTGCGCGAACTCATGGTCCCTCCGGACCCGCACGATCAGTCGGCGAACGCCGACGAAGGAGGCGCCTTTGCGTCCGCTGCTGCCGACCCCGCTCACGAAGTCGACCCTCAACCATTGGGCTCATGCCACTCCTGTGCATGCGGTATCCGGCCGGTGGGTCTCGTACCTCTCGATTGACGCCGCCGCGCTCCGCGCAGGTCCGGTCCGCGCTGCCGCGGTCCGTGCTGCCGCGGTCCGTGCTGCCGCGATCCGCTCCGCCCAGCCGCCGGATCAAAAGTCGGATGAGGCCGCCGCCTAGCCTCCACCTCTATGAGATACGGAGCCCGCGTCGTCGTCCCGCTCGGCCTTCGTGCAGCCCTCCACGATCCGCAGGGCCCACCCCGGTCACGATGCCCGCACGCGCGGTTGGCTCCTCTTTCATCGGCGTCGGCGGGGGCGCCGAGACCCCTGCCCGATGGCCGCTGGCGGATGGCCTGGCGGAGGTTCGAGGTGAGCGACGAGCAAGCGGGCCATCCGTGCGCTCGCCATCGATGGCAACATCATGCTGGACGGAGGCGGCACGACCTGATGGAGATGCGCCCGCTCGCCCTGGCGGAGCTGGGCCGTGTGGCGGAGATCGACGTGACCGAGGACGGCACGACGGTCCTGGAGCAGCATGGCCGGGACCTCTCGACCCGCCTGGAGACGTGGAGCCGGCCGCCGCGATCGGCCGAGCGATGGGCCGAGTTCGAGTCGCGATGGCGGACCTTCCTCCCCGACGCCGGCACGGCCCTCGGGGCATTCGAGGCCGGGCAGCTCGTGGGGATCGCCACGCTTCGCCGAGGGGTCCGGCCTGGCACGGATCAACTCGAGGCGCTGTTCGTGGATCGCGCCCACCGGCGGCGCGGTGTCGGCTCGAAGCTGGTCGACCGGATCGTGGCGCTTGCCCACGAGGGCGGGGCCGGCACCCTCTACGTGTCCGCCACTCCGTCCGAGTCCGCGATCGGATGCTATCGGAGCCGTGGGTTCAGGCCCACCGATGAGCCGATCCCGGAGTTGCTGGAACTCGAGCCGGACGACGTGCACATGACGCTCGCCCTTTGACCCGGATCGCCCGCCCGACAGGGAGATCGTTTCTCCGCTCGCGGGATGCGACGAAGAGCGACCGTCCGGGGCCATCGCGTGATGGACGGTCAAGCCATCGCTCGGCCTGCTTCGAACGCCGGTCGTCGCGGGTCCAACACCTGTGCCACCCGGGGCGTCAGGCATTGCCTGCGTAGAAACCCGCGACCGCCCGGAACGCCTCCTTTGGCTCCCAGGGCATGTCGGGATAGGTCGTTCCGTATCGGTCGCGCGGCCAGGGAGCCTCCGGGTGCGCCTCGCCCAGGGGCCCGAGCCGCCCTCCGAAGCTCTTGACGAGGGCATAGCTCGCCATGTCGAGGTCGAACATCGGATCGGCGCTGGTTGGGTTGAGCGGCGCGACGAAGGTCATGACGAAGGCGGCATCGACGCCGAGCTCATCGAAGATCCGCAGCACGTCGCTGACCTCGGCCGCCTGTTCCGTCTCGTCGCGGAGGTAGGCCCCCTTGAGCCGGGACGGGGTGCCGTCACCCGCCGAGATGTCGAGGATGTCGAAGCCGTGGCCCCCGGCATCCGCCGCTCCCGTGTAGGTGCAGCAGCCGAACTCCGTGATGGCCACTGGACGGCTTTGGGCCAGAAATGGGCGCACCAGCCCAGCGAACTGATCCTTGATCCTGGCCTCGCGGTACAGGTCGACGCTGACGATGTCGAAGGGGCGCCAGTCGACGGTCTCGAGCGGGACCGAGGCGTAGGTGATGGGACCCGCGAAGACCTTGCGCGCGCGCTCGGCGGCCTGCGCCAGGAACGCGTTGAGCGGACCGTTGTGGGCACCCGTTCGGACGTGCTCCCAGAATCCCGGGTGGCCAAGACGCTCGAAGAACGTGTTGCCTTCGACGATGCCGGCCATGAACAGGGTCGACTCCGAACCGACGCTGAGGACAACCCCGTCGCTTCGGGCGCTGTGCAACGTGGCCGCCGCCGCAGCCGCCTCGGCGATGTAGGCGAGCGTCTCGCTGGGGCTCCGGTCCCACAGCTCGGGCGAGAGCCAGACCTCGAGGCCAAGATCCAGGGCAGCCTGGGCGGCGACGACGAGCCGATCGACATCCTGGCCGCAGATCCGGACGGCGTTGCAGTGCAGGTCGGCCTTGATGATCTGCAGCTCGCGCCGGACCTCCGCCGGCCGGAAGTCCGGTCGCCAGTTCTGTCCCCACATGACACGGCCCACGTCGTAGCAGACGCCGCGTCGATTCATTGCCCGGACTCCTCGGTCGCCTGCGCAAGGCGTCCCCTGATGGCGTTGACATCGAGCCCGAGGGCGGCCACGAGCTCGGCCGCAGGATCGGGTCGCCGGCGCCCCAGCAGGGCCGACCAGGACGTGCGCCGGACCGAGCCGTTGGCCATCCCGCTCGTGCATCGCGTCGACGATCACCGCCTTGCCGGCCGGGGTGAGCGGAAGGCGGCCGCGCTCGCGACCCGGGATCGGAGCCGCCGACGGCAGCCCCCCGAGACCGACCGCGGTCAGGGCCATCGCGTCCAGGGCCTCGAGCCCGGTCCGGGCAGATGCGAGGTCGCATCCCATTGCCGTCGCCGATGCCGGGTCGTGGAGCAAGGCGAGGAGCAGGTGCTCGGTGCCGACCTTGCGGTCTCCGCGCCGTCGCGCCTCGTCCTGGGCGTCCGCGAACGTGGCGCCGATGCTGTATGCCGGGGCCGACCGGTATCGGCCGGGAGTGGTGAAGCGCTGTACCAACCGCTCGAACATCGTGCGCCGCCTCACTTGCCGTGCTTCGCGTGGACCGATTGGCGGGTGACGCCAAGGGCGTCCCCGATCTCCTGCCACGACCAGCCCTGACGGCGAGCAAGCGCGACCTGCTCGGCCTCGAGACGCTCGGCGAGTCGTCGCAAGGCGAGCACGGCGCGAAGCCCCTGGGCTGGATCGGAGACGTCGGCGGCGATCTGGCTGGGTTCCATGTCTGTCAGTCTAGATTGACATCCGGCCATTTGTCAAACTGGATTGACACCGTTCCAACCACGACGCAGGCGACCACGAAGACGACGACGCGGGCCTCGCCGCGCACGAAGCCGGTCCGATCGGCGCTCCCGTGTCGGCGGCGCTCAGCGACCGGCTGGGGCCGTGGATCGACACGTCAAGACGTGCGCGGGCGTACTGTCTGCCCGGGGCGCGAAACGCTCCTGGGGAGGAGAGGAAGGGTAGCGGCATGAAACGCCAGCTCATGAAGGCACCGGATGGGCTCTGGTGCGTGTTCATCCACGCCCCGTTCGCCGAGGACTTCGCGGAGCGAAGCCTCGAGGCCGAGCCCGTCCTCTTCATCGAGGCCGATGAATACGTCGACCCCGAGGATCTCGACGACGACGGCGAGCCCTCCGAGTACGTCGACTACAGCCCGGTGATCCTGTACTCGTCCCGGATCGGGCTGTCGACCCCGGCGGGCCCCATGAGCCGCCTGTACTGGGCAACCTCTCGTGAGCATGCCCTCGCGAAGCACGCCGCCGATACGGACAACCTCATCTTCGAGCTCACCCACGTCCACTCGGACGGCAACCTGCCGGACCTGCCCCACCCCGTGCGGACCCGGCCCCGAGTGGTCCACTGAATGTCGTGGAGAAGGGCTCCGCGGTCAGAACGTCGGGTTCTCAGCGGAACCGCACACCGGGAGGCCCATGCGCGCCGGAGCCGCGAGAGCGGGTCCGGTCACGTGATCAGGTCGAGTGGGCCCGCAGCAGGTGCACGGTCCCGGAGACGCCCTTGAGCTCCACCTCTCCGATCTCCTGGAAGCCGAGCTCCGAGTCCGGGATGGCGTCGGCCACCTCCTTGCTGACAAGGACCTCACCGGGCCGCGCATAGTCGGCGATCCGCGCCGCCAGGTTCACGGTCTGGCCGAAGTAGTCGCCTTCCTGGAAGAGGACAGGCCCAGCGTGGAGCCCGACGTGGGCAGGCGGCAACCCGGCACCCGCCAGCCCATCCACCATCTCCAGGGCGCAACGCACGCCGCGTCCAGGCTCGGGGAAGTAGAACATCACCCCGTCGCCGAGCCACTTGATCGGCCTGCCGCCGTGCTGCACGGAGCTGCGCTGGACGAGCCTCGCGAGAACGGCCGCCAGTTCTGCGGCCGCATCGTCGCCGCGCTCCTGGGTCAGGCGCGTGTACCCGGTGATGTCGAGGAAGCAGATCGCCGGCGGGCGCTCCAGGCGGCTGTGGAGCCCGGCCCGCTCGAGCATCAGCTCGAAGCCTTCGATGATGTTGGCGGTCCAGGCCCGCGCCTGCTGAGCGTGGTACATGGCCAGGACAGCCTGCTCCGCCAGTGGGGAGATCAGATCGGCGAACGCCGCGTCAGCGATCCCCTCGGTGCCCATGCCGGCCGCGATGGCCGGGTCGCTGATCTCGGAGCGCCACCAGGCTGCCTCCGACTCCGTGATTCGCCGGATGCTGTCCCCCGCCACGCGCAGCAGCCGCTCGATCGCGGCCGGTCGGAACCCGCGAGCGATCTGCGGTTCGAGGAACGGCACGATCGCCAGCTCGTCCTCGCGGAGTCGATCATCGGGTAGTGGCGGCGCATAGCCGATCGCCTCGCGGATCACGGCCAGGAGCTCCAGCGGGATCCCCGTGCGGTCGCTGACCTGCTGGAAGGTCTCGGCACCGAAGGCGGCGAACCGCTCGTAGCTGGGGGCGTCGAAGAAGGCGAGCGAGAGCGCCCCCTGGCGGATCGCCGCCCCGACACCGTCGATGGGAGTCCCGGCACCCTCCAGCGATCGTGCGAACAGCACGCGGCGCACGTCCCCCGGCGAGAAGCGATCCGGGCGCTCGGTGGAGAGGATGCCGAGGTCGACCAGTCGATCGACGTAGGGTCGCTCGACGCCGGCCCGGCCGGCGACCTCGTCGCGTGAGATCCCGTTCATTGCGACAACGCTACCGCGGCCGTCGAACGTGCGCGGTTGCCTCGTGGCGTCGGCCCGGAGCCGGCGGATGGCATCGGGCGCCGCGCGCGTGAAGCCAGGTGGACCACCCCAGCGTTGCCCATCGCCATCGCACGCACACCTACTCGTCCGACCAGCGCCCGTTGCCGGACACCTTCTCCACCGTCGTGCGGATGACGAAACCGGCGGGCGGATTGGGCATCGGCGGGAAGTCGACATCCGGCCCGAGGTAGACGCGAGCCAGCCGGCGCAGGAGCGCCGCCGCCCCGCCTTCGGTCACGCGCGCGCGGCCCCTGAGCACAAGGTAGTGATCGAGGCCGTACGCGTCGCGACCGTCAGCCTGGAACGAGATCGCGATCCGGGGGTCCCGGCGAAGGTTCCTCAGCTTCGGCTGGTCCGAAAGGGTGCCGATCACCACCTCGCCATTCTCGATGCCGACCCAGGCCATGGAGACATGCGGCTCCCCGCGCGCGTCCAGTGTCACGACATGGGCCAGGGGGCCGCTCTCGATGAACGCGATGACCGGCTGGGGCAACGACGGCATGTCGGTCATCCTAACGGGGCCGTCCAGGATCTCCGCTCGGAGGAGCGACGGAGGGTAGCCCACCCGAGCCGGACGAGTGACGGCGTGTCGAGTGACCGCGTTCCGGCGCCGGGATGCGGCGCGCACGCGGCGACCAGCGACTTCACGACCAATGCCTCTTGCCGCCGGTGATCGGCGCGCCACACATTGACCGCTACCAGAGCGGCTTGGACGAGCGGCCAAGATCCCGGCCACTGTGACCGCCCCGAGCCACTCGGTGAGACCGACCCGCGAGGACGTGTCCCGAGGAGGTCAACGGTGCCACCCGACGATTCTGCCGCAAGGCGGACAACCGAGTTCTTCCGTCTGCTCGACGCGAAGGACGAAACTGGACTGCGAGCGCAATGGGTCGACGACCCGCAGGCGACCGACGAGATCACCCGCGGTTGGCTGCGTGGGAGGATCCCGCTGGAGGATTACTTCCAGGACAACCTGCCGCACCTGTCGGACATCCATTCGTCGATCGACGGGCTCGACGTGCGCACCTGGGGTGATGTCGAGGTCCAGACCTACGTCCTGCGCCAGACCTACGTCTTCGACGGGACGCCAACGCAGATCGTCGCGCCCACGACGATGATCTGGCGGCGCGTGGCTGGCAGCTGGAAGGTCGCCTTGTTCCATTCCATCCCGCTGTAGGCACCATCGGCTCCCGCTCCACGCCGTATCGTCGACCGCGGCCGGTTCCCTGCGGACCGGCGTACTCGACCATCACGGTCGACGGCGGCGCGACCCGCATCGACTGCGTCCTCCCAACCCCTCGCGGCGACGTCCCGATCGACGTCAGCTGAGAAGTCCCGCGACGACGGTCGGCACGCGAGGCGTCCCGGCTCGCCGTGCAGCGCCCCGCGCTCAGGCTCTGCGATGCTTTGCGCGTTCGCCGCGTCCGGCGCGGCGCCGAGTGGAGTGGGCTTGATGGACATCGTCGTCGTCAACCGGATCACGCTGAGCGTCCCCGTCGAGGAGGTCGTGGCAGACATCGAGCGCGTGATGCCGCCGATCTTCGCGGGCCTCGACGGGTTCGTCGGCCAGACGCTCGTCAAGACCGGCCCGCAGGAGCTCGTGGTCGTCGGCCGCTGGGCCTCGCCGGAGGCGGCGGCCGCCGGCGCCGCGGTCATCGGGCCCGGCGCGTTCAACACCTGGGTCGCGCCACGCTCAACAGGACAGGACCGCGTGATGGGAGCGGTGGTGAGCGACATCGGCTGGGGCAGCTGACCGTGCCGTTCGCCGTATGCCGTGAGCGGATCGGTCGCCGCCCGACGACACACTCCGCCGACCCTCGCGGGATCGCTCATGCTGATCGACGGCTCGGGTGGCCCGGTGCGCCCGCATCCTGCGAGGAGAGCGGAGGCCGGCGACGACCATGCCCGGACCGTTGCCGACGGACACTCGGAGGCACGAGATGACGCTGCGTGAGATCCAGGCCCCAATCAAGGCGCGCTATGAAGCGGAACCGGACGCCGCGCGAATCACCCTTCACGCGACCGGCAGCACCGCCGGCGGCGCGATGAGCTGCTCCGTGGACCTCGGTCGCGCCCTCTACGCGGCAGGTGCGCATCCGGGTGTCGGCGGCTCCGGCAGCGCGGCCTGTTCCGGCGACCTGCTTCTCGCCGCGCTTGCGGCCTGCGCGCAGCTCACGTGCCAGATGGTCGCCGCCAACATGGGCCTCGATGGGCCGGCCATCTCGGTGACGGTCGAGGGTGACCTCGACCTGCGCGGGACATTGGGCACTGCCGACGTCCCGGTTGGCTTCGAAGCGGTCCGCGTTCGGTTCGGGCTCTCGGGCTCTGTGCCTGCGGAGCGTATGGAGAGACTCAAGGAGCGGACCGAACGGTACTGCGTGGTGCTCCAGACCTTGCTGATGCCGCCGCGGATCGAGACCAGCTGGCAGGTTGACTGATCCGCCAGCCGCCGGCGGACCCGACAGGGCCTCCTGTTGACGGGCGCGGCCGAGCGGGCCGCTTCGAGTGAACGTTTCAGGCGACACTGACGCCATACCCTGTTGAGCACGACCGCGCTGGTCGTGCCCCAGGCGAGGCGATCGTGGACCAACGTGGGCTCATCGAACGGGCGAAGCGAGGCGATCATGACGCCTTTGCCGAGCTCGTCGATGGCGCGCTCAGGCGGCTGGACGCAGCCGCCCGGCTGATCCTCCGAGACCCTCACCTGGCCCAGGATGCGGTCCAGGATGGCCTGATCCGTGCGTGGCGCGACCTGCCCGGGCTTCGTGATCCGGATCGCTTCGACGCATGGCTGCACCGACTGATCGTCAACGCCTGTCTCGATCTCGGCCGACGCCGCCGGCGGCGCCCGATCGAGGTCGAGCTCTCTCCCATCGACTCTCTCAGCATGCCCGACCCGTCGAGTTCGTTCGCGGAGCGCGAACTCCTGGACGCGGCGCTCCGGCGCCTCGATCCAGGCCATCGAGCGGTCGTTGCCCTGCACTACCTCCTGGGAATGCCGCTGCCCGAAGTTGCGGCCTCCCTGGGCATCCCCTATGGAACGGCCAAATCGCGATTGCATTACGCGCTGGCCGCGATGCGGATCGGCGCGCAGGCCGAGGCCTATCAGACCCCGACCACTCTTCCGGGAGGACAACCTGCATGAAGTCCGACCGGCGCTTCGAACAGGACCTGCCCAGCCTCCTGGAGGACCTCTACCTGGGCCCGATGCCTCCCTATCGAGACCATCTTCTTCAACACACCGCCCGGACCCGCCAGCGGCCAGCCTGGTTAATTCCCGGACAGTGGCTTCCGGTGGTTGACATCGCTCGTCAGCCCGTCCGGCGTGCCACGCCTGCAATGGCGCACCATCGCGCTTGGCCTGGTGCTCCTTGGACTGCTCATCGCGACGGTCGCGGCGCTCGTCGCCGGCACCCATCCGAGGCTGCCGGCACCGTTCGGGCTCGCCCGGAACGGGCTCATTGCCTACGCCAGCGGTGGCGACATCTACACGGTCGATCCGGTGACTGGCGACTCGGCCGCAATCGTCAGGGATTCCGAGACGGATCTCAATCCCCGCTGGTCGCGGGACGGCACCGAGCTTGTCTTCGAGCGGAAGTCGACCGGCGACTCGAGCGAAGGTCGCCTCTATGTGGCGCGGGCGGACGGGTCCGACGTGGTCCAGGTGACGCCCGAGCCTCTGTTCAACATCACGAGCTACGAATTCTCGCCGGACGGCACCGAGCTCCTGATCTCCGCAGAGCTCACCGGTGTCGTCGGCAACACCATGAGTGGTCCGGGCATGTACGTCGCGGCAGCCGACGGCAGTCGGATCCGCCAGCTCGACGTGGGGATGCCCGCAACGAACGCAGCCTGGCGGCCCCCGAACGGATCCGAGATCCTGTTCATGGATGCCGGCGATCCAGCGAACGGCTACGGCGGCATCCATGTGGTCAGCGCACACGGCGGGACCGTCCGCACGATCCTCAAAGACGAGAGCGCGCGGGGCCACTACCGAGGGCACCCTGCGTGGTCGCCGGACGGCTCCCTGATCTCGTACGGCGAATGGGTTGACGGGGCGGGCCTCACCGTCCGGGCCCATGTCATCGCGGCGGATGGGACCGGGGATCGCGTCCTTCCGATGCCGACCTCGGCCGCGTGGCAAGCCCCGTACGCGTGGTCGAATGACGGCACCCGCCTGCTCGCCATTCGAGGCTACACCGGCGACGTGGCGCAAGCTCGGCCGGTGGCGATCCCCGTGGACGGGAGCGGGACCGGCATCGAGATCCCGTACCCAGGCGGGATGGAGAACACGTCGCCGTCGAACTGGGAGTGGGCGCCCGACGATTCTTCGATCCTGGGAACGCCTGCCGATACGTCAGGCGCCCTCCTTGACCAGGTGCTGCTGGACCCCGTGAAAGGCACGTCCCGGACGCTGCCCTGGACGAGCGTCAGCCAGCCCTCCTGGCAGCGTCTCGCGCCCTGACCCGGCCCACCCGGCGAGCGAAGCGACTCTCACCAAAGGCGCTCGTCAGCACACACACAGCGCTGAGAAGGGGGAACACATGAAGTCCAGGTGGATTCTCGCCGTACCGCTCGTGATGATTGCCCTCGCAGCCTATGCCGGGAACGTCCTGGCGACGCCGCCAGCGGGCTTCAGCGGGACGACGCTCGCGAAGGCCACGTACGGCAAGATCTCCTCCCACGTGCACATCCCGGATACCTGGGACGAGCTGATCAGGACGAAGGGACTGTCCGACCTCTACGTCCAGCAGAACACGTGGCAGCCCGGCGGCAGCACCGGATGGCACACCCATCCCGGCCCGAGCCTCGTCATCGTCACGCAGGGCAGCCTGACCGAGTACGACGGCGACGATCCGACCTGCACGCCGCACGTGTACACGGCCAATACGCCGACCAACTCGTTCGTGGACCCGGGCAACGGCCATGTGCATCTCGTCAGGAACGAGACCGGCGCCATGGCCCAGGCGATCGCCGTGCAGCTCGCCCCCTCGGGGGCGGTCAGGCGGCAGGACGCACCGAAGCCCGTCAACTGCACCTTCTAGTCGCCCCACGGTTCGATCGGCGCCGGAGCGGCGGGCACCAGTCCGCCGCTCCGGGCTCAGGGCCGGGGCGATACGTCGGTCGGAGAGCGAGGAGCCTGACCAGGGATGGATCGACCGAGGGCGAGCAGGCCACGTCGCGGGCTCGTCAGTCGCCGGCGCGGCCTCACCTGCCTCGCGATGATTCTCGGAAGTTTGGTCGTGACGGCCTGCGCGTCGCCGACGACCCACCAACCCGGAGATGGCACCGTGCCGCCCGCCGCCGAGGTGGCGAACCCGCCAAGCCCGACGGTTTCGCGGCGCACCCCCCAGACATTCACCTCGGGTCTCTACGCCTTCGACCTGGTCGTGCCGTCTGCCTGGCAGATCCAGCCCGCGACCACCGCATGGATCTCTGGAGCCCTCGAGGGCCGCTGCCCGACGGACTGGGACTGCTTCTCCGACACCACCGAGGCGCGGACGCTGGCCGTCGCCGCGATCGACGTGACTCCGAGCACGACACTCGCGGATTGGCAGGCGAAGATCCGTGCAAGCTCCCCGGCTGGCGTCACGGACTCGGATCCGCCGGGTGAGACGACGCTCGACGGCCAGCCCGCGCTCACCTGGACCGCGGCATCCGCGGACGAGGGCGTCGACGTCATCAAGCTCGTCGCGCTCGATGGCACGCGCGCCTACGCAGCCCTCTTCGTCTCGCCGATGACTGCGAGCCTCGCGGCAGACCAGGCTGCCTTCGACGCGATCATCGGCACGTTCCAGTTCGCCGCCCACTGATTGCCGGGCGACAGCGCGACCAAGCCCATCCGCTTGGTCGCGTCCGCGACCCTGGACGCGATCCCGGCAGGCTCCGGGATTCAGACCTGGCGGTCCAGCTGCAGGGATACCCGGCGCAGGACCTCCCAGTCCTCGTATGAGACGTCCAGCGTCGCCAGCGAGCGTTCGAGCTCGTGCAGCTCCGCCGCGGCGGCCGCCAGGACGGCCGGAGACGGCACCTCCGCCGGCAGCGTCTCGCCACGGGCCACCTGCAGCCGACCAGCCAGGGCCTCGAGACGGTCCTCGACCGCCTGCGCTTCCGCGCCCGTTGTCAGGTACGCCGAGCTGACCCCGAGCCGGTCGGCAATCGCGGCGCGCGCTCGCAGGACGTCGGACCGGCGCCCGCTCAGCGTGACGTCGAACGGGTAGATGCGGACCTCGAGCGTCGGGGTCGCGAGCTCGATGAGGCGCAGCGGGATGAGTGGCGCTGCGTCCGGTCCCGCGATGGCCCGCAGGAGCCGGGATGGCATCTCGATCGTGCGTGGCGCGATGCGCCGCTGGACGTCGAGGCCCGCCCCGCGGAGTGATTCCTCCAGGTCGTCTGCGACGCTCTCGTAGCCGTCGGGCCGGACGGCGATCGGGATGTGCGCGTCCGTCCAATGTCGCGGGAGGCTGCGCACCCGGCGGGCGATGGCCACGGCAGCAACGAGGACCAGCGCCACCGCGAGCGCGAACGCAAATGGGTAGCCGCGCACCACCCGGCCTGCCATCGCAGGCCCGCGGGGCCGGGCGGCGGGCTCAACGAGGAAGAGGCTCGCCGCTCCGATGCAGGCGGGGAGGACGACCACCGCGGCCAGCATCGCGACCCGGACCAGGTCGCGGTCGACGCCTGGTGGGAGCGGCAGGGCGACGAGAAGCCAGGCGCCCAGGTCCGGCAGCGCGACGCCGAGCGCAGCGACCAGCCAGACGATGGACGCGAGCGACATGGCCGTCAGCACGACGTGGCGCGCTCCGGCGACGCGCCCGAACAGCAGCGCGCCGGCCCAGTCGAGCGTCTTGGCGAGGACCTTGCCACCGAAGCGCCCGACGATCGCGAACAGCGAGAAGAGTACGGCCATGCCACGAACACTACGCTGACAATCCTGGCCCGCGGCGCGATCCACGCGACGACGCCACCGTCGCGCGAGCAGTCGGAGCCAGGCTCAGAACGGGCTGATGTCTCCGAACAGGTTCTGAAGCGGTGACTGCTCACCCTGCTCCTGGACCTCGACGCGCTCGAGGGCGACGACGATCGCCAGACCGAGGGGCACCTCGAAGCCGGGCGCGATCTGGATCCCGTACGCATCGTGGATGCTGAACCAGTTCCGGGACGCCTCGATGACCACCCGCCCAGCCTGGTCCTTGACCTGAAACTCGCGGTTCATCCAGTCGCCGTGGACCGTCAGATCCTGGCCGCCGGCGAGGGAGATCTTGAACTTGTCGCCGCCGAGGTGAAAGATCGCCTCCTGGACGGTCGCTGCCGCCTGGCCGCCCTTCGTGATGTCGATGGTCCTGTGCAGGTGTGGGGCCAGCGGTCTCGAGATCTCGTAGAGCGCCTGGCCGCCGAGGTCCTTGAGCACATGCGTGCCGCGCAGGCTGAGGAGCGTTCCGTCGACTTCGAAGGCGTGGTTGCCCTGGCCGTCCTCGATCCAGAGATCGCCGGTCAGCGAGATCAGCTTCTGGTTGAGGACGTAGATCAGGGTCTGGCCATCCGGCACCGGTGAAGGCGGGGCAGCGCCCGGGGCCACCATGGGCGGCGGCTCGGGCGAGGTCGGCGACTCGGGGGCCTTCTGCTGGGTGAAGGCCGTGGCACCGCATTGGGGGCACTTCGCGGCAGCCGCAAGCTGTTGGTAATGCGCGCGCAGCGCGAACTGGTCCTGGACGCTCCCGAGAGCCGACAGGAACTTGCTCGTGGTTGCCTTCAGGTTCGGCCGTTCCTCCGCGATATCGGATGGGACCAACCAAGTGTGCTGGCACCGCGTGCAGGTTCGCTGGTACCCGCCATCGGCCATTTCAACCTCCCCGCGCTGCGAGTGGGCGGGATCGAGCTTCGCGGACGATGTTCTTCCCCGGACTTGAGAACGTAGCAAAGGCGCAGGCGCCAGGCAATGGTTAGGGCGTGACCGGGGGATGCTCCGACCCCGCAGTTGAATGTACTTGCAACAGCATCCTGTATCATCGAGCGGACGGCCGCAGACGTGGCGCCGTCGCAGGCGGGTCGGTGCCCGGCGCACGGACCCGCGAGGAGGTGTGCGTGCACATCCCTGACGGGTATCTGAGCCCGATCATCTCGGTTGGAATGGGCGTCGTGACCGTGCCAACCTGGGCGGTTGCGACCCGCCGGGTGCAGCGCGTCCTGACGAACCGGACGATCCCCCTCCTCGCGATCTTCGCTGCGATGAGCTTCACCATCATGATGTTCAACGTGCCGGTCCCGGGCGGGACGACCGCGCACGGTGTCGGGGGCACGCTCATCGCCATCGTGCTCGGGCCGTGGGCCGCTGTGATCGCGGTGAGCGTCGCGCTCATCATCCAGGCCCTGTTCTTCGGAGACGGCGGGGTCCTTGCGATCTTCGCCAACTGCCTGACGATGGGCATCATCCTGCCGTTCGTCGGCTATGGGACCTACCGGCTCCTGGCCAGCCGGTCGCCCGTCCTCTCGACCCGGCGCGTCTGGGCCGCCGGGATCGGCGCCTACATCGGGATCACGGCCGCCGCGCTCGTGGTCGGCGTCCTGCTCGGCATCCAGCCGATCCTGTTCACGGAGAACGGTCACGCCCTGTACAGCCCGTACGGCCTGTCCGAGGCAGTGCCGGCGATGCTCGCCGCCCACATGCTCGGGGCATCCATCGTCGAGGCGCTCATCACGGCTTTCGGCGTGGCCTACCTCCAGCAGCGCCATCCGGAGTACCTGACCTCGCTCCGTCGGGTCGTGGTCGGTGCCGACGTGCCCGAGGGCGAACGGCCTCGCCGGCCGCTGTGGCAGACGGGCGGAGCCATCGTGGCGGTGAGCGTCGTCCTGTTGGCGATCGCAGCCGTGGTGACGGGCGGCGGCGACCTCGGCCATGCCTACGGGGCCGACTGGAGCCAGGTCGACTGGCCAAGCGTGGCGACGATGCTCCTGCTGGTGGCGATCCTCGCCGCGATCCTCATCCCGATCGCCTGGTTCATCCTGCCACGCCGGGTCCGCGGAGTGGGCACGGGCTTCGTTGCGGCGGCGATCCTGGCGCCGCTCGGACTGATCGCCCCGGGATTCGCCTACGGGGAGGGCTCGACCGCGGACGTCCAGGCCGCGTTCGGCTATGTCCCGAAGGGCCTCCATGACCTGTCGACGATCTTCAGTGCCCCGTTCGCCGGCTACAACATCCCGCTGCCGTTCTTCAGCGACGCGAACGCCTCACTGTGGCAGCAGGCGATCGGGTATGAGCTTGCCGGGATCCTCGGGATCCTCCTGCTCGGGATCGCCATGTCTGCGGTCATATGGCTGATCCGGCGCCTCGGCGACCAGGAAGCCGAGACTCCTGATGCGCAACCCGTCTGAGGCATCGCACCGGTGACGGGCGAGCGAACCGGCCACGAGGGCCACATCGGCTGGCTCGAGCGCACCCTGGCCGGGATCACCGGTTCGATCGAGCGGGCCGTCTTCGCCGAGGAGCATGCTCGCTCGCGGGGCTGGCTGCAGGCGATCGATCCCCGCGCCAAGCTCGGCATGTTCCTCGTCGTCGTCCTCGCGGCGAGCCTGTCGGGTTCGATCGTCGTGGAGGTCGGCCTGTACGCCGTGGTCCTCGCGGCGGCCGCCGCGAGCCGCGTGCCGTTCGACTTCTTCGTGAAGCGTGTCTGGCTCGGGATCCCGTTATTCGCCGGGATCGTGGTGATCCCGGCGATCTTCTTCGTGCCGGGGATCCGTCTGTTCGACCTGGCCCTGGGGCCGATCCACATCGCGCCGTCGATCCCGGGGCTCATCGGAGCGGTGCTCTTCATCGCCCGGGTCGGCGTCAGCGTGTCGCTGGCGGTCCTGCTCGTCCTGACCACGCCGTGGGCGGACCTGCTCAAGAGCCTCCAGGCGATCCGGGTGCCCCAGCTGTTCGTGCTCATCCTCGCGATGGCCTATCGCTACATCTTCCTGTTCCTGCACCTTGCCAGCGGGATGTTCGAGGCGCGCAAGAGCCGGGTCGTCGCGCGCACCAGCGGGGGCGAGCAGCGTCGCTGGATCTCGGGGACGATGGGCAACCTCCTCAACCGGTCGGTCAAGATGAGCAGCGATGTGTACGCGGCCATGGCGGCCCGTGGGTTCACCGGCTCCATCCGGAGCTATAACGCCTACCGCATGCGACCGGCCGATTGGGTCTCGCTGGCCGGGTCCGCCATCGTGGCGGTCGTCGCCGTGGCTGCCAGCCGGAGCCTGTGGTGACGGCCGAGCCCGTGCCGGTCGAGCCGGCGCCGCCCCCCGCGGCGTCGTCTTCGAGCTCCACGGCGTTCGCTACCTCTACGCCGGCCGGCAGACGGCGCTCGACGGCATCGACCTCAGGATCGAGCAGGGCGAGCGAGTCGCCCTGCTCGGCGCGAACGGATCGGGCAAGTCCACCCTGCTCAAGCTTCTCGACGGCATCATTGCCCCGACCGGGGGCACGATGCGGGCGCTGGGTCGGGACGTGGCCGCCGTCGCCGACGGGATGGACGCGTTCCGCTTCCATCGGGAGGTCGGCCTCGTCTTCCAGGACCCCGATATCCAGCTGTTCAGCGCCACGGTGTTCGACGACGTGGCGTTCGGTCCGCTCCAGCTCGGGCTGCCGCACGACGAGGTTCGCGCCTGCTGTGACGAAGCGCTCCGCCAGATGGACATCGCCCACCTGTCCGATCGGGCCCCGTTCGAGCTCTCCGGGGGCGAGAAGAAACGCGCGGCGATCGCGTCAGTGCTCTCGCTCCGACCCGACGTGCTGCTCCTCGATGAGCCGACGGCATCGCTCGATCCGCGCACGAAGTGGATGCTCGTCAACCTCATCCGGCAGCTCGGCGAGGGCGGCAAGACTCTCGTGACCGCGACCCACGAGCTCGACATCGTGCCCCTCATCGCGGAGCGCGTCGTCGTTCTCGGCGAGAATCGCCGGGTCCTTGCCGACGGCGAGCCCGCCGAGATCCTCGCCGATCGCGACCTGTTGATCCGGGCGAACCTCATCCACGAGCACCTTCACGAACACGGCAGCACACGCCACTCTCACGATCACGACCTCGAGCATCACGAGACGTAGCGATGGGAGTCGACGGCATGCTCGACATCGTCCGTGGCGTTGGCCGCGGGTTCGTCAGCCTGGCGCGCCACGCGCTCGGTCGGCGTCAGCAACCGCCGTCGATCTGATGGCTCGACCAGCGGTCCGTCCGATCGTCTGTCTGCCCGACCGACGATTGCGCCGGCCGGCCCGGACCGTTCGCCTGCCCGACCACGGTGTCGACCGCCTCGTCGAGGAGCTGTTCGCCACGATGCGGTCGGCGAGCGGCCTCGGGCTCGCGGCCCCCCAGATCGGGCGGGACGCCCGGGTCGCGGTGATCGAGGTCGAAGGCGTGCGACTCGTGCTCATCAATCCCGAAGTCGTCGACGCGCGCGGCATCCAGGTCGGCTGGGAAGGGTGCCTGTCGGTGCCGCACCTGGTCGCCCAGGTCGCGCGACCCGCGGACGTGACGGTCGCGGGTCTCGATCTCGCCGGCCACGCGGTCCGGTATCGTGGCTCGGGACTCGTCGCGCGCGCGATCGCCCACGAGGTCGACCACCTGGCCGGTCGCCTGTACGTCGACCTCGTGGAACCGGGCGAGCTCATCGACACGCGCGAACACCCGGAGCCTCCGAGGGACGACGAGCAGACGACGACAGGCGAAGCGATCGAGGTCTCGACCCGATGACGATCACCAGGCACCCAGTCGCCGCATGGTCCGAGGTCCGCGACGCGCTCCACTCGCGGGGCCTTCGCTGGACCCCGCAACGGCGCTTGATCCTCGACGTCCTCGCGGCGACCAATGGCCACGTCACCGGCAGCGATATCGTCGAACGGTGCCGCGACCGGGACCCTGAGACCACGCCATCGACCGTGTACCGCACTCTCGACGTGCTCGAGGAGCTCGGCTACCTCGACCACAGCCACGGCGCCGACGGCCGCGCAGAGTTCCACGTCCTGCCTGGTGCCAAGCATGCGCACCTCCAGTGCCATGAGTGCGGGGGCTCGTGGGAGATCCAGCTGGAGGAGGTGGACGAGCTTGTCCACGGTCTCGAACGGTCGCGCCGCTTCGCGGTCGATGTGGGTCACCTGACGATCGCCGGCCAGTGCGCCGAATGCGCCGCGAAGGCGGATCGAGATTGACGGGGCCCGGACCGCAGCGCCCGGCGCACGGCCCGATTGCCGTCTTCATGCTTCACGACACTCTGGGACGGCGGGAGCCGGCGCCGTCCAGCCTCGGGCGCTCGTCCGCCACGGTCGGCACGTGGGTCGCGCCGTTCCCGCGTGTATCCGCGGGCTTGACAGGCGGCGAGCCGACATGCAGGGTCAGGGCCGCCTCGTAGACGTTGTTGCGGCTCGCCGCCCATCGGGCGGCAATCGCAGGTGGCTCCGGAAGTGTTTCATGGGCGGCAAGCGCAGACCGGCACACGCTGATCGATCCCCGGGTCGTCCCGACGCCGTGCAGGCCGATGGCACGGATTCGCAGTTGGCGGCCGACGCCGAAGCGCTCATCGCGTCCGACGCGCGCCTGCGGATCGCGATGGACACGATGCTGGACGGGGTCGCCGGGCATTCGGCTGTTCGGGATGACCGTGGCCGCATCGTGGATTTCCGGATCGACTACGCCAACCCTGCGATCGGCCGCACCTCGGGCGTGCCACCCAGCGGCCAGGTCGGGCACAGGCTGCTCGAGCTGTTCCCGGCGCACCGCACGAACGGGTTGTTCGACGCCTTCGTGAACGTGGTCGAGACCGGCATCCCGTTCGACTCTGGAGCCTTTCGCTACGTCGACCCCGCATCGCCCGGCGGGTCGCTCGACCAGGTGCTCGACCTTCGCGCAACCAGGATGGGCGACGGGTTCGTGATCTCCGTGCGCGATGTCACCGAGATCGAGCGCGTCCGGCGGGAGCGCGAGCGCCTCGCCGTGATCATCGAGGAGTCGCCCGACGGCATCCTCATCGCTGACGGGCAGATGCGGATCACGTACGTCAACGCGACCTTCGCGGCGAACCTGGGCGTGGCAGCGTTCGAGCTCGTCGGGCGCAGCGTGCTCGAGGTTGCGGCGACGGTCATGGATGCCGCCACGGTCGCGACGCTCGTCGAGGTTGCCGGGACCGGGCGGGCGTGGCTGGGAGAGGCAGACCGGCGTCTCGGCGATGGGTCGGTTGGCCGTCTCCAGGTCAGGTTCACGCCGCGTCTCGCCGCGGATGGCCTGGCCGACAGCTACGTGGTCGTGGCCCGCGACGTCACCGCATTGCGAGAGGCCGAGCAAGCCGTCCGGGAGAGCGAGAACCGCTACAGGTTGCTGTTCGAGTCCGCGCCCGTCGCGGTCAACATCACGCGCGGCGCGGAGATCACGTACGCGAACCCGGCCTACCTCGACATGTTCGGCTTCGCGAGCCTGGAGGAGCTCAGGAGGATCGGTCCCCTCGAGCTCTTCGCTCCGGAATGGCGTGCCACCGTCGCCGAGAACATCCGCCGTCGTGCGGACGGCCTGTCTGCCCTGGGCGCCTACGAGGCCGAATGCCTGCGGAGGGACGGGAGCAGGGTCCCTGTCCTCATGTACCTGACGCGGGCGACGTTCGCCGATGGCCCCGCGACCGTCGCCTTCGTCATCGACATCACCGCGCGCAAGCGCGCCGAGCTCGAGCGCGCCCGCCTCGCGACCGCCGTCGAGAATGCGGCCGACCTCGTCATCCTGACCGACCCGAGCGGGGTGGCCGAGTACGCGAACCCTGCCTTCGAGCGCCTGACCGGCTACCCGGCCGCCGAGCTTGTCGGCCGGACGGTCGCGAGCGTGCTTCGGAGCGCCGACCTGCCACCGGAAGCCTTCGTGGAGGTGGACGACGCGATCCGCCGCGGCGCGCCGTGGAGCGGCACGCTGAGCGATCGCCGGCGAGACGGGAGCCTGTTCGAGGACGAGATATCGCTTTCGCCCATCCGCGACCCAGGCGGTGCCCTTCTCGGCTTCGTGGAGATCGGGCGCGACCGGACGCACGAGCGCGAGATGGAGGTCGATCTCGGCCTCGCTGCGGACGTTCGATCGGCCCTCGATGCGGCCCTGCATGCCATGCCGGCCGACGCGTCTCTCGCGGGCACGGCGCAGGCGCTGTGCGCGAGCCTCGGTGCGCTGCCCGGGTTCGATTTCGTGACCGTCTTCGCATTCGGTCGTGGAGACTCGGTCACCGCCCTTGCCGTCCACGCGCCGCCACGGTTTCCGGAGGAGCAGGGACGGCCCGCACACCGCGCCCGACAGATGCACGAGCGCGCCTCGCGCGGCCCCTGGGCGGCCGCGTGGGTACCGAGCGGAGAGGACGGGACCTGGGGTCGCGCGCTCACCGAGCTCGGCGCACGGGCGGCGGCTGTCTGGCCGATCACCTACGGCGGCCAGGTCGATGGGGTCGTCTCCGTCGTGACAGCCGACGCACGCCTGGCTCGCGTCCTCCTTGACAGGGGCGCGACCGTCCTCGACATCGGCACGACGGCGAGCGCGCTCCTGGCCGAGCGCCTGCACGCCCGTCGCCAGGGCGACGACCTGCGAGCGGGCGTCGAGGCCATCCTTGCCGCCCGCGCCTTCCACCCGGTCTACCAGCCGATCGTCGAGCTCGAGACGCGCGAGGTCGTGGGCTACGAGGCGCTCACCCGCTTCGACTCGGGCCAGCGCCCGGACCTGTGCTTCGCCGACGCCTGGGCGGTGGGCCTGGGTGCGGAGATGGAGCTGGCCACCCTGGCCGCCGCCGTGGAGGGCGGCCGGGGCCTGGCCCCGGGGCTCTGGCTCGACCTCAACGTCTCGCCGCGCCTGCTCGTCGATCCCGGGCGCCTGCGCCCGCTCCTGTGGAGCGCCGAGCGCCCCCTCGTGCTCGAGGTGACCGAGCACGAGGTGATCGCGGACTACGACCTCGTGCGCGAGGCGATCCGCGAGCTGGGGCGCGACATCCGCCTGGCGGTCGACGACGCGGGGGCGGGGGTGGCCAACTTCGGCCACATCATCGACCTGCGCCCGGACTTCGTGAAGCTCGACATCAGCCTGGTCCGGCGGGTCAACGCCAACCTGGGCCGGCAGGCCATGGTCGTCGGCATGCGCCACTTCTCCCGCACCGCCGGCTGCCGCCTCATCGCCGAGGGCGTCGAGACCGCCGAGGAGGCGCGCACCCTCACCAAGCTCGGGGTGGAGTTCGCCCAGGGCTACCTCTTCGGCCACCCCGAGCCGGCCGCGACGTGGGTCACCGAGCGGGACGCCCATCCGGCGCCGGGCAGCGCCTCGGCTCCAGACCCGGCGGTGAGTTGACGGACGCGACGCGGGCTGCGCCCTCGACCAAGCGAGCGCCCTGCCGGAAGGAGTCGTCGCGGCACCTCGAGACGGAGCACGCCGACGCAAGACGCGAGCGCGCCCTCCGATCCGCCACGGAGAGGGCGGCGGTTTCCGACCCGTGGAGTTCGCCCGGCGCCGCTGTCCCGAAGTCGTCTTTCGGCCGTCCGGTTCGATGGAGGGTCTCGCGGTGCCTCAGCCCGGCAGGCGGTCGGGAAGCCCGAAGAGCGGAAAGAAGCGCGCCGTGTCGAGGAAGAAGGTGACTCCACCGATCTGGTCGTCGGCGAGCTCGACGACCTGGAGCGCCCACGGTTCGAGGCCGCCGTCCGGCGAGGGCTTGTACTGGCCGTAGGCGGGTGACCCGTTGGCCATCGTCGGGACGAGCTTCGAGCCCTGGCAGCCGATCCCAGGTCCGAGGCACCAGGTCGTGATGTCCTCGTGGGTCTGGAGCCAGAGCGCGTACGGCGGCATGTTCCAGACAGCGTCCTCGCGGAGCAGGGCGGTCAGGCGGTCCATGTCATAGGACTCGAATGCCGAGACGTACCGAGCGAGGAGCGCCTGCTTCTCCGGGTCGAGCGGCTCGGTCGAGGCGGTCGGATCAACATGCACGGCCTGGATCGTCGCCCGGGCACGCTGGAGCGCGCTGTTCACCGAGGCGACGCTCGTCTCGAGCAGCTCGGCGACCTCGGACGCCTGCCAGTCCAGGACCTCGCGAAGGATCAGGACCGCCCGCTGGCGGGGCGGCAGGCGCTGGAGCGCGGTCACGAATGCCAGCCGGACCGACTCGCGGGCGATGGCGACGTCGGCAGGGTCGCCACCAACGACGAGGACGCGCTCGTCGGGCACCGGCTCGACCCAGGTCGCCTCCGGCAGCGGCTCGCCCAGGAGCGCGAGGTCGGCGACGCCGGCCGGCCGCAGGTCCATCGGGCGGGCGCGACGCTCGCGACCCGAAAGCGCGTCCAGGCAGACGTTCGTCGCGATCCGGTAGAGCCACGAGCGGAGCGCGGCCCGACCCTCGAACCGCCGGTAGCCGCGCCAGGCGCGCAGCATCGTCTCCTGGACGGCGTCCTCGGCCTCGAAGGTCGAGCCCAGCATCCGGTAGGCGTAGGCCGTCAGCTCCCGCCGATGGGCTTCCAGGTGCTGCTCGAGCTCGGGCGCGTCGAGTGGCGGAGGGTTCGCAGGGGGGCCGCTCACGGGCGGAATGGCAGGGGCGCCGGGGACGCTCATCTCGCGCATCACGGCATCCTACGGACGTTCCACCGAGTCGGCACGTGACGTTCCACGGGCGGAACCTCCGGTTCCCCGGCGGACGGCGGCGTCATCTCGGTCCGGCGCGAACACCGCCGCGAGGCCGACGAGGTGCAGCAGATCCTGCAGGTCGGGCGAGGGGTGGCGCAGGCGAAGCCGGACGCCGCGGCGGGCCGCCGCGAGCTGGAGCCGTGCAAGCGCGTCCACCGCCTCGAGGTCGGCCGGCGCGATCCAGGCCACGTCCAGCTCGACGACGGGCCGCACCTTCAGGAGGCCGCGACCGCGGGGCGGTAGGTGCCCAGGTGGAGGCTATTCAGCCGCCCCGGTCCGGGCCGGTTCCGGCCCACGTGACGACCGCCTGGCATCGAGGGCCGCCGTCCGGGTGCCCAGGACCTCGCGGAGCCTCGTGGCGAAGGCGTCGGGATCGCCGCCCTGGCCCCACTCGGCAGGAAGGAAGCCACCGTGGCCGCCGGGGAAGACCGCGGGCGTGGTCCCGAGCCGCTCGGCGAGGGTCGTCGTGGCGCGACCGGTCATGACCTTGCTCGACTCTGCCCCGACCCCGAGGACGATCCGGGTCGACGCCGCGCGCAGGGCCTCGAAGTCCGGCTGGAAGTGGCTGCACGAGATCATGTTCTGCCCCAGCAGCGGGTCGGTCCGCGTGCCGTCGTCATCGGCAGGCAGCCCGAACATCGCCGGATCCGGTGCGGGCCGGTCCGCGTAGTCGGCAGGCAGCGGTCCCTCGAAGCTGACGATGGCGATGAACCTGGCCATCGCCGGGCCGCGGCCGCTGCGAAGGTAGGTCTCGTGAATGTCCACCGCGGCCGCCAGTCCGGCCTCGCGGTCAGGAAGCACCTGCCACACCGGCGGCTCGTGCGCCACGAGGGTGCGGACCTCCTCGGGATGTCGGGCCACGAGCGCGAGGGCGTTCACCGCCCCGCCGCTGCTCGCGAACAGATCCACGGCCCCGGCGTCGAGGGCCGCGATCAGGCGGTGCAGGTCGTCCGCGTGCTCCTCGGGCGTCGACTCCGCCGCGCCGTCCGTCCGCTGGCTGCGTTCCGAGCCGCGGGGATCGTATGTCACGACGGTGCGGTCGGCGAAATGTCCAGCCAGGGAGCCGAAGCCGCTCGCACCCATCGGCGACCCCACGATCAGGAGCGGCGGCTCGGCGCTGGCGTCAGCGCCCCGGATGTCGAAGGTCAGGACGGCGCCCGGCACGTCCAGGGTCCGCGTGGTCAACGTCGACATGATCAAACCCCCTGTGATGCTGCGGTCTCGCTGGTACTGACTCGCCCGGCGGGCGAAACTCATCGCCGGTCTGCCGCGAGGCCCGTCGAGCGGGCTCCCTGAGCTGCCGCGCAGGTGGCCTCAGCGGCCGCGCCCCTTGCTGAGCATCGCGACCGACTTCGCGATCCGGCGCCCGCGGTTCGGCCGCCCCTGGGCCTGTCCGACCTCTGCGGCCGTCATATTCTCGAGACTCCGCCCGGCCGTCGAGCTCGTCGCTCAGCCCGGTACGGAAGCGCCCGGCCGTCGCGGATGTCCGGTCGGGACCGATGAGTTGTCGCCGCGGCAACCGTCTGAACGGATGCGAGGCAGGGAGCCGTCGTGGTCGACCGTCGGCCGGGCTTCAACATGATCGTGGTATGTCACCGCGCGGAGGAGGAGCGTCCCATGTCCGAGCGTGTCACTGGTCCCGCCTCGTACTTTCCCTCGATCGAGAAGAAGTACGGGCGGCCGATCGAACACTGGTACGCCCAGCTGGAGCCCCAGCAGGGCCTTGGATACATGGAGATGGTGCGATTCCTGAAGAGCGAGCACGGGATGGGTCATGGTCACGCCAACGCGATCGTGGGAGTCTTCCGGGCGAAGCGGGGGCTCTGACCCGGGTCGGTTGGCACCCGAGCGATCCCGCGCCCGATTCGCCTTCGGGTGCGTTGGCGGCTCGCGTGGAATCGAGGCAGAAGACGGACGTGGATTCTCCGAGGGGGACGACGATGACGGCTCAGACGATCGACGACTACCTCGCTGAGGTGCCCGACGACCAGCGTCGTGCGCTGGAGCGGCTCCGCGAGCTGATCCGCGCGGCCGCCCCGGAGGCGGTGGAGACGATCAGCTACGGCCGGCCGGCCCTTCGGCTCGACGGACGCTACTTCGTCGGCTTCGGGGTCACCCGGAACGGGTGCTCCTTCTTCTC
The DNA here is from genome assembly GCA_963809215.1 of uncultured Chloroflexia bacterium. Lineage (GTDB taxonomy): Bacteria > Chloroflexota > Limnocylindria > Limnocylindrales > CSP1-4 > CTSoil-043. The sequence continues at coordinate 2,440,125 of CAWEIJ010000002.1, read as the reverse complement.
GGGCCGCGCCCCGATCGACGCGCACGCCGCGGAGCTCGCGCCCTACCGGACCTGGAAGGGCACGATCAACTTCCGGGTCGATCAGCCCCTCCCGGCCGACCTCGTGACCAGGCTCGTCCTGGAGCGGGTCGCGGAGTTCCGGGCCGCCTGACCGCGCAACCGCTGGCCAGGTGCTGTGCCGGGGCTTCTAGGATGAGCGCATGGACGAATCACCCGCGAGCCAAGGGCCACCGGCATCGGAGCTCATCTCGAAACGGATCGCCGAGATGGGGGACTGGCGCGGGGCAACCCTCGGCAGGATGCGCACGCTGATCAAGGAAGCGGACCCGGACGTCGTCGAGGAGATCAAGTGGGTCAAGTCCTCGAACCCGGGCACTCCGGTCTGGTCTCACGACGGGATCATCTGCACTGGCGAGTCCTATCGGGACGTCGTGAAGCTGACCTTCTTCAAGGGCGCGTCCCTGAGGGATCCGGCCCGTCTCTTCAACTCGAGTCTCGACGGCAACGCCCGCCGCGCGATCGACATCCACGAAGGGGACGAAGTTGACGCGACCGCCTTCACGGCGCTCGTTCGCCAGGCGGTCGCCCTCAACAGCTCTGGCAGATCGGAGTCCTCGAAGGGCACCAGGTCCTGAGGGATCTCGTCCCTGAAACAGGACGCGGATCTCGTTGTTCGGTGCATCCGCGCGTACTCACCCTGTCGTGTCTCAATCGGATTCGCAGCTCGGTCAGCCCCTGCCGCCCTGCGGTCTCGGGAGCTCGATCAATCCCTGCTCGATCGCCCGCGTGACGGCCGACGTCCGATCGGAGACGCCCAGCTTCTCGAAGATGTGGGCGAGGTGCGTCTTGATCGTCGCCTCGCTGATGTGCAGCGCGTGGGCGATCTCCTTGTTGGACGCGCCCCGGGCGACCAGCGCCACGACCTCGAGCTCGCGTCCCGACAGCGCCTCGCCCCCAGCGCGGGGTCCGGGCACGAGGCGGTGCATGAGGCGAGCGGCGACCGACGGAGCCAGGGGCGAACCCCCGGCGACGGCGCTGCGGACCGCTGCGAACAGCGTCTCCCGGGGCGCGTCCTTCAGCAGGTAGCCGGCCGCCCCGGCCTCGATGGCCCGGAGGATCTGGTTGTCCGAGTCGAAGGTCGTCAAGACGAGGACGGGCGGCGGGTTGGGCAGCTGGCGGATGCGGGCGGTGGCCGCCACCCCGTCGAGGACGGGCATCTGCAGGTCCATCAGGACGAGGTCTGGCCGCGCCGCCTGCACCTGTTCGATGGCCTGCGCGCCGTCCGCTGCCTCGCCCACCACGACAAAGCCGGGATCGGTCTCGAACATCCCACGCAGCCCGGTCCGCACGACGGGGTGGTCGTCGACGATGAGCAGCCGGATGCCGGTCACGGCGCAGCCAGCTCCCGGACGGGCTCGTGCGTGGACGAAGGAGCGGGCAGGCTCACGGCGATCGTCGTGCCCTCCCCGGGCGCGCTCTCGACCGCGACGCTGCCGCCCAGCACGGCCGCCCGCTCGCGGAGACCCATGAGGCCGAGGCCCCCCGCGGGGCCGGGCGTCGGTGCAGCCGGATCGAAACCACGACCATCATCAGCGACGTCGAGGGTGACCTCGTCGGCAAAGTAGGAAAGCGTCACCGTAACGTGGCCTGCAGCCGCGTGACGGCGGACGTTCGCCAGTGCCTCCTGTGTCGCGCGGAGCAGCGTGACCTCCACGTCGGGATGAAGGGTGCGCACGGTGCCCGTGACGGTGACATCGGTGGCCGGGCCGCCCTGCGCGGCGACCGCGGCGACGCGCTCGATCGCGCCCGGGAGCCCGCCGCCGGCGAGCGCCTCGGGTCGCAGTGCCCAGGCCAGTCCGCGTGCGTCGGCGAGGCTGAGGCGCGCGACTTCCTCGGCTTCGACCATATGTCGCTCGACACGCTCGGCGTCATGCCCGAGCGAACCGCGGGCTGCCTCGAGGTGCGCCACGACGCTGGCGAACCCCTGGGCCAGGGTGTCGTGGATCTCGCGCGCCAGGCGGCTGCGCTCCTCGAGCACCCCGGCCGTGCGCTCCACCGCAGCGAGCTCGCGCCGCGTCCGTTCGAGCTCCGCGATGAGGAGCCGCCGGTCGAGGCTCTGGCGCGCGATCGCCCCGATCCAGAGCGAGATGCCGAACGCGAATGTGATCTGGGCGAGATCCGAGAGCACGTGCGGGGCGATGCCGTCGAGCCTCCAACCGTACACGCTGAGCTCGCCGAGCGTGAGCGCGATCGCGAGGCCACAGGCGCCCACGAAGACGGCGGATCTACGCGCGTAGAGCAGGAAGAAGATCTGCGGGTAGAGCGAGAACTCGAGGTACGCGAAGTACGGGTTCAGCTGGAGCAGAAGGCCAAAGCACACGGTGACGGCCGCTGCATAGGGTGCGCTGAAGCCGAACCACCAGCCCCACGCGCGGGGATGGCGCATGAACATCACCACGTAGAGGACGAGGAGCAGGCCTGCCAGCCCGAGCGAGACGGCCGTCGCCTCGTCGGTCATGCTCCAGGACGTGAGCGCGAGCGCCGTGGCGATGACGATCGTCGCGAGGTTCCACACGTGCCACAGCGGGAGGCTGCGAACCCAGACGTCCGACGGTGCTCCGATCGCCGCCGCGTCTACCGTGGCGATGATCGGAGTCGTTTCGTGCGACGGTGCGCTCGCCATGCTCATCCGCGCCATCGTAGAGATCGGGCGACCTACGCGAACTGCCGTCCGACGAACCGCCGGTACACCAGGAGCGCGGCGACTGCGGACGCGATGCCCCAGCCGACGATCCAGGCAAGGTCGACGATTGGTTGTGCCCCGACGGGCAGCCCGGTCATCGACTGCGCGAGCATGGAAAGGTGATACGTCGGGGTGAGCTCGGCCACCTGCCGGACCGCCGACGGGAGATCGTGGACGTCCACGAAGACGCCCGCGGTGAGCGAGAGCGGCATGAGGACGAGGAGATTCACGGCGCCGGCGCTCCCCGGGCGAACAAGGAAGCCAACGAGGAAACCGATGGGTGCGAGCGCGAGCGATCCGGCGAGGAGGAGCCCCGCGGTGGCGAGCCACGTATCGAGCGGCAGCCGGGCGCCGGTCACGGCGCCCTCGATCCCCAGGAGGATGATGATCGCGGCGGAGGCCAGGAGGACGAAGACGACCTTCGCGAGGAGATACACGGCGGCCGGCATCGGCGTGACGCGCATGAGCCGCAGGTCCCCACGTGCCCGCTCGTCGGCGATCGTGTGGCCGATCCCGGAGAGGGAGACGCTGAGGACACCGAAGATGCCGAAGACGACCACGAGGTAGCCACCCACCGTGCCACCGCCGGTCACCGGCTCGGCGGCCCGCGAGATGCCGATGATCGTGTAGAAGAAGAGCGGCAGGGCGATGGCTGCCATCGCGAAGTCGGGGGCGCGGAGGTGGCGGCGCAGCTCGGCGGTAGCCTGCAGCGTGAATGACCGCAGGGGTGCGCGTCCGATTCCCGGTCGGGCCGGGGTGGCGAACGTCAGGGTGTTCATGACTCGGTCTCCTTCACGAGGTCGAGGAACGCCGTCTCGAGCGCACGCTCTTCCACGGTCACCTCTTCGACATGGGTTGCTCCGCCGAACAGCCGGCCCAGGACGGCTTCGGCGTCGACGGCCACGATCTCCAGGCGCGATCCGGTTCGCTCAACGCGGATCACGCCGGGCCAACTGGCGACGATGGATGGATCGAGGTCGGCCCGGACGCGGATCGTCTTGCCGCCCGCCTGCGCCTTGACCTGTGCCGGAGTGCCGTCGCGCACGATCCGGCCGTGATTGATCACGACGATACGGGTGGCGAGCGCGTCGGCCTCCTCGAGGAGGTGCGTGGCGAAGAGCACCGTGGTGCCGTGTCGGGCCAGCTCCTGTGACCACGTCCCAGAAGTGGTGCCGGCTCTCGACGTCGAGCCCGGTGGTCGGCTCATCGAGGATCACGAGCTCAGGGTCGCCGCACAGCGCGAGGGCGAAGAAGAGGCGCTGGCGCTGCCCGCCCGAGAGCCTGCCTGCTCGGCGTCCTTCGAGGCCGGCCAGCCCCGCGGCGTCGATGACCTCAGCCGCCCGCCGCGGATGCGGGTAGTAGCTGGAGAACAGCTCCACCAGCTCGGCAACGCTCAGCATCGGGGGCACGCCCGACTCCTGCAGCATGGCGCCGACACGGGCACGCGCCGCCGGGTGCTCGGGCGGCAGCCCCAGCAGCCGCACGGTGCCGGTCGTCGGGCGGCGCAGGCCCAGGATGAGCGAGAGCGCCGTGGTCTTGCCCGCGCCGTTCGGCCCCAGGATCGCGGTGATCTCCCCGGGCCGGATGACGAGGTCGATGCCGCGGAGGGCATCGACCGCGCCGTATCGCCTGGTGGCGCCGCGAAGCTCGACCACCGGGGCCGCGGCCACATCGAACGCAGGCGCCGCCGCGATCGGTGCGGGGCCGGCAAGTGCTGCGAGGGTCATCTGGGTTCTCTCCGAGTGGCCGGTGTTCTGTCACCGGACCTGCTCGGAGTGTCCGTCGCGGGGTCGGTGCGGACCATCGACCGCCCGGCCACGCCGCGGTCGGGTGATCGGTGGATGGGGTCCCCCGTTCGGGGGATGCGCTCGCGTCGAGCGATGCCGGGTGCGTGCAATGACCGCATGTGCTCCCCGGCCCACTCAGACGGCGCAGTCTCGTCCATACTCGCAGGTGGATGATTCGCGACGAGTTGAACCAGGCACGATCCGTGGCCGCCGCAGAGCCGCCCTCATCGGGAACGGACCCCGAGAAGACGGACGAAGCTTTGGCCGCGAAACCCCCGCCGGCGCCGTCGATCCGCCCGGCCGCCCGCCCACCAAGCCGGATGCGAGACATCGCCGCTGCCGCCGGCGTCGCGCCGAGCACGGTGTCGCGCGTGCTGAACGGATCGCCATCGAGAGTGCCGATTGCCGCCAGCACGCGCGAGCGGGTCCTGGCGGCCGCCGCGAGGCTCGGCTACCGGCCGAACCCGCTCGCCCGCGGCCTGCGCGGCTCCGCGACCATGCTCATCGGAGCCGTGGTGCGTGACTTCAGCGACCCGTTCTTCGCCGCCGCGATCGAATCCCTGGCGGTCGAGGCAATGGCGCGCGGGTACAACGTCGTCCTGGGGCACGCGCATGGCCGGGCCGGCGAAGGCCTCTCCCTGGCCGCCGTCCTCGAGATCCGCCACTGCGACGCCGTCCTGATGCTCGGCGATATGCAGGACCAGCCCCGGCTGCTCGAGGACCTGCGAAGCTCGGCGGTGCCGGTGGTGGCGCTCTGGCAGGGGACGAGCCCCCTGGAGTTCCCGACCGTGGACGTTGACGATCGCGTGGGAATAGATGCCGGGCTCCGGCACCTGATGGGATTGGGCCACACTCGCATCGCGTTCGTGAGCGGCCGCCTCCCCGGCGACAACCCGCACCGGCAGGATGCCTTCGTCGAGTTCATGACCGGCGAGGGCGGCGGCCTCCCGAGCGGGTACGTCCAGGAGGTTCCCAACAGCCTGGCCGGTGGCGAGGCGGCCATCCGGACGCTCCTTGAGCTTCCGAGCCCGCCGACGGCCGTCGTCACGTCGACCGATCTCGTCGCCGTCGGCGTCCTCCATGCCGCGGCGAACCTCGGCCGCCACGTCCCGGCCGACCTGTCAGTGGTCGGGTTCGACGACCTGGTCCTCGCCGCCCACACGGTCCCCGCGCTGACCACCGTTCACATGCCCGTTGAGGAGATCGTCGGCGAGGGCGTCAGGCTCGCCGTCGAGCTCGCGCGCGATCCCGCAGCGTCACGCGAGCCGCGCGTCATCGTGTTCGATCCCACGCTCGTGGTGCGCGACTCGACGTCGCCGCCGGGGATGCCCGCAGGCAGCTGACGCGGCGCGCACCGGGATCACCGGCTTATCCGGGCCTCCCGGAGGCTCGCGGGGGCGCCGTCAATTCGCGGACGACCAGGTCGGGTCGGAAGACGCGGTGCTCCTTCGATCGAGCTTCGGGCGGGACGCCCACGGCGCCCAGGGCGAGGTCGAGCGCGGCTGCGACCATCAGGTCGGTGGGCATTCGGATCGTCGTCAACGCCGGAACGAGGAAGGCCGCCATCGGGATGTCGTCGAACCCGACGATCGAGAGGTCGTCGGGAACGTGCAGGCCGAGCGCGGCTGCGCCGTGCAGGATCCCGGCGGCGATGACGTCCGTGGATGCCACGACCGCGGTCGGAGGGAGCTCGAGGGCCATCAGCGCGCGGACGGCCGCGACTCCGTCCGTCGGCGTGTTCGCAACCTCGAGCCCGACCAGCTCGATCGGCTGACCCACGAGCGCAAGCGCGTCAACGAACGCCTCGCGCCGCTCCCGGATGTCGCCCTGCGATCGGCTGCCGACAAAAGCGATCCTTCGATGGCCAAGGCTCCTCAGATGGGCCACGGCCAGTTGTACGCCGCACCGATTGTCGACATCGACGGCAGCGATGCCGGGTAGCTCGGTTCCCTGCCAGAGCGCGACCACCGGAGCCCGCGACAGTCGCAGGTCCTCGATCAGCGCGGGCTGGTCGCGCATGTCGCCCAGGAGGACCAGCGCATCGCACTGGCGAGCCTCGAGCATGGCCGCGAGGGCGAGCGCCTTGTTCGCCTGGGCGTGCGCGTGACCGAGCACGATGTTGTAGCCCCGGGCTCGAGCCAGGGTCGACAGCGCCTCGATCGCCCCGGCGAAAAACGGGTCCGTGATGTCCCGAACGATGGCCCCGAGCAGCATGGTCGGGGCGCCTCGCAGCGCGCGCGCCTGTGGGTTCGGCCGGTAGCCGAGGCCGTGTGCCGCCTCGAGGACCCGTGTCCGCGTCTCCGGTGCCACCGGGATGGACGTCGATACGTTGTTGAGGATGCGCGAGACCGTGCTGCGCGCCACCCCGGCGGCGCGGGCGATGTCGTTCATCGTGACCTCGCGCCGCTCGGTCGCGAGGGGCCGCGCCGCCATCACGAGCTCCCGTCGGGGTCCGCGTGGTCCGTGCGGATGGGCAGCCAGACGCGCATGCCGGTACCGGGCCGGTTGCCCCACGCGTAGTAGGGGATCGCGCTTATCGCCACCGAAGGCGTCGAAACCTCGAGGCCGGCGTGGCCGACGGAACCTGCGCCTGCTGCGTTCGTGGCTGCCGGACGGTACGGCCAGCCCGAATCCGGGGCCTTCCTGATCGCCGCGTCGAGCCTGATCGTCACCACGCCGCCGAGGTCAGGCTCGGCCGACGCGCGAGTGACCTCGAGCCGCTGACCGGGCGCGATCTCGATCTCCTCGGTCGCGACGCCCGCCGGGAGGTCGGCCTGCTCCACCGCGTAGACCAGCGGGCCGCGCTCGAGTGCGGCAGTGCCCCGGAGCGCATCGATGCGCGGGTCCGGCAGCGTGACCCTGGCGGGCATCTCCAGCCAGAGGCGGAGCCGGTCTCCGGCGCGCCAGGCCCGCGTCACGTCGAGCGTGCTGGAACCTGCAGCGACTTCGACGGCCTCACCATTCACGCTCGCCCGGGCTTCCCTGCACCAGCTCGGCACGCGGACCGAGAGCGTCCACGGCGCGTTTACGGAGCCGCTGACGCTGATCTCGACGTCGCCGTCCCACGGATACTCGGTCGCCACCGCCAGGTGCGCCTCGCCCCCGCCGATCGACGCGTCGATCGTTCCCGTCGCAAGCTGGTGGAGCTGGATTCCCCCCTGGCTCGTGGTGGCGACCAAGTCGGGCATGCTCGCGAGGAACCGCATGAGGTTGGGCGGGCAGCAGGCACACGCGAACCATGAGGCCCGGCGGGTGACCGCCGCCCCCTCAACCACCTCGACGCCTCCGGACCGGCGCTGCAGCGGGTCCGAGTAGAAGAAGTGGGCACCGTCGAGGCCGAGACCCGCCAACACTGCGTTGAACACGGTGCGCTCGATCAGATCGGCGAAGCGGCTCTCGCCGGTCGCGAGCAGCAGCCGCCACGCGAGCATGACGCTGCCGATCGCGGCGCACGTCTCGGCGTACGCGCGGTCCGGTGGCAGCTCGAACGGGTCACCCAATGCCTCGTCGCGGTGGCGCGACCCGAGCGCACCGGTGAGATAGGTGCGGGAACCAACCATGGCCTCCCAGCGGGCGATCGCCGAATCAAGAAGCTCCCGGTCGCCCGTCTCGACGGCGAGGTCGACAACACCGCAGCCGAGGTAGACCTGACGGACGGCGTGGCCGACCGGGACGCGCGCGGTTCGGACCGGCTCGTGGTCCTGCCAGTAACCGCTGCCGAACCGGTCCGGTCCAAGGAGGCCATGCCCGCGTCGCTCGACGAGCGTCCGGGCCAGCTCCAGGTGGCGCTCCCGGCCTGTCGTGCGATACAGCTCCACGAGGGCCATCTCGATCTCGGGGTGCCCGTCGATCAGCTGGCGGCCATTCGGCCCGAGCTCCACCCAGATGCGATCCACCGCTCGCTCCGCGACGCGCAGGAGCCGGTCATCGCCGGCCCCACGCTGCCAGGCGATCGCCGCCTGGACCAGGTGGCCGGTTGTGTAGAGCTCGTGTCCCCAATGGAGATCGGTGAACTCGCGGCCACGCTGCGCCACCTGAAAGTAGGTGTCCAGGTAACCATCCTCGCGCTGTGCCGAGGCGACGAGCTCCACGATGGGTTCGGCGAGGCGCATGAGCGCCGGATCCGGCCGCTGGGCGATCTCCCAGCCGACCGCCTCGAGCCACTTGTGGACGTCCGTATCGAGGAACGCGAAGGGCAGCCCTGAATTGTCCCGTCCTCCGGCGTAGCCGGCTTCGAGGGACGACGGCGCGCCACGCGCCGAGGCCGCCAGCCGGAAGTTCCCGAGGTTCCCGACGGCCTCGAGCTGGGCGGCTCCATGCGGGATCGTCACGTCGTGGTTCAGGCGCTGCCGGTCGGCCCAGAAACCCCCCGTGATCCGGTTGCCAGACAGACCGATCGGCCGGAGGCGCCCTGTCGCGCCATGGGTCGGGACGACCGGGGAGACGATCCCTGGGCCCGACGGGCCGCTCTGGAAGGGGCTCAGCGCCACGCTCTGTTCTCCTCTGGCACGCCGCGACACGGCGCGTGACGGCTGCACTCTACCACCGCACTCGATTTCACGCACGCGATTGCGCGCACTCGATGGGCGTGCTAGTGTAGCGGCTGGCCAGAGCTGGCCATGGTGCCAGCGGCGCCGTCGTGGCTGTTTCGCCAGGCTGTCGAGAACGGAGGAGCATGGGATGAGAACTGGTCTGAGGTTGCCCGCCCTCGCGGCTGTCGCCGCGCTTGTCGTGGCATGCGGTGGGTCGGCGACACCGTCACCTGCAGCGCCGAGTGCTGCCGCGAGCCAGGCGCCGGCACCTGCCAGCGCTGCCGCGAGCCAGGCCGCCCCGTCGCCGAGCGCGGCGGCCAGCGCACCGGCCTACCTTGGCGTGGATGACGGCACGAAGCTCACGATGTGGACCCGTGCTGCCACGCAGGCCCGGGCCGAACCGCTCGTGAAGGCCTACAACGCCTCCCACAAGAACCAGGTGTCATTGACCATCATCCCGACGGATGACTACAACACCAAGGTCGGCAGCGCTGCCGCAGCGAGCGGCCTGCCCGACCTGCTCTCGGGCGACGTCGTGTTCATGCCCAACTGGACGTCGGCGGGCCTGTTCCAGGACCTGACCTCCAGGATCAGCGCGCTGCCCTTCAAGGACAGCATCGCCCCGGGCGCGATCCAGAGCTCCACCTGGGACGGCAAGGAATACGGCCTTCCGTTCGTGATGGACCTGTCCGTCTGGATGTACAACAAGAAGCTGTTCACCCAGGCGGGCCTCGACCCGAACAAGCCGCCGACCACGCTGGCTGAGTTCGAGGCCGACGCTCGCGCCGTTGCCAAGCTCGGCGGGAACATCCACGGCACCTTCTTCGGCGGCAACTGCGGCGGCTGCGAGGTCTTCACCTGGTGGCCGATCGCATGGGCCGACGGGCAGCAGGTGATGAGCCCCGATGGCAAGACCTCGCTACTGAACAGCGACGAGAACAAGGCCATCTACAAGGCCTTCCATGACATGGTCGCGGACGGCACGGCCCAGATGCCCGACTCCAAGACCGAGACCGGCCCGACATGGACCGGCTACTTCCCCAAGGGCACCATCGGCATCATGCCGATGCCGGCCAGCCTCGCGGGCGTCTCGAACGCCAATCTCGCCGACTCCGACATCGGCGTCACGCCGATCGCCGGCGTCAACGGTGGCCAGGCGACCTTCGTCGGCGGCGACGCCATCGCCATCTCCCGGGACAGCAAGGTCGTCGACCAGGCGTGGAACTTCATGGCCTGGCTCGAAGGTGACGACGCGCAGGTCAACGTGATCGCCAAGCCGGCTGCCCAGGGCGGCCTCGGCGCGGTGGTCTCCCGCAGCGACCTCGCAAGCAACCAGTACACCTCGTCCGATCCTCGGCTCGTGATGTTCAACTCGATCGCGGCCAAGGGCGTGACCCCGTTTGCCGTCAACTTCAACGCATCCTTCAACGACCCGCAGGGTCCATGGCTCGTGCTGCTGCGCGACGCCGTGTTCAACAACGCGGACTCGGCGAAGATCGACTCCGACAACAACGCGATCACCTCTGCCCTGCAGGGCAAGTAGCACCGGCAAGCGCGGTGCGAGCCCCCTCGGGAGCTCGCACCGCGCGACCGTCTGAAGCCCGGAGGACGTTCGAGTGAGCAGCGCCGCGCCGGCCCGAGCGGTTGGCTCCGGGCGGAGATTCACCTGGAAGAGGACGCGGCAGCTCGTCGGGGTGCTGTACGTGCTCCCGACGTTCGTCTACGTGATCTGCTTCTTCATCATCCCGGTCGTCCTCGTCGGATGGATGTCGCTGCACGCCTGCGACCTGCTGAGCTGCACCGTGCCGAACCCGGGAGCTCCCAATTTCCCCACGAACTATTCGGCCGTCAGCGGCAACGACCTGTTCTGGCCGGCGGTGGGGTTCACGCTCGAATACACGGTCCTGGCCACGGTCCTGCTGATCGGGATCGGCCTTGGCCTTGCCCTGCTCGTGCAGACGGGTGGCAGGTGGGTCGCCATGCTGCGCACGAGCTTCCTGATCCCCGGTGCGCTCGGCCTCGCGACGGCGTCCCTGCTGTTCTGGGGCCTCTACTCCGGGGCGATCGGTCCGCTCAATCCGCTGATGGACGCGATCAACAGCGTCGGCATGAAGCTCGGGCTCGTCACCCAGACGGACCAGGTCAGCTTCCTGGGTTCGCCCATCACCGCCCTGCTTTCGACGACGGGTCTGATCGTCTGGAAGTTCGCGGGCTTCTACATGATCATCCTGCTGGTCGGCCTCCAGGCGATCCCGCGCGACGTGTACGAGTCGGCCGCGATCGACGGAGCCAGCCGCTGGCAGACGTTCCGCAGCATCACCATTCCACTGCTGCGACCCTCCCTCGCGCTGTCGCTGATCCTGTGCCTCACCGGATCGCTGCTGGCCTTCGACCAGTTCTACATCCTCACGAAGGGCGGACCCGACAACACGACCGTGACGGTCGTGCAGCTGATCTATCGCGAGGCATTCACACGACACAACCTCGGCACGGCCGCCGCGGTTTCGATCATGGTCCTGCTGGCGCTGCTGGTGCTGAACGCCGTGCAGTTCCGCGGGCTCCGCGGCACGGCATCGGACTGAGGCGACCGAGATGGGATCGAGCACATTCACCAGGACCCCGGGCTACGTCCTGACGGGCGGGCTGGCGATCCTCTTCTTCTTCCCGATCGTCTGGTCGGCCGTCGCCTCGGTGAGCCCGTCGGCGGGTTCCGGCCAGGTCTTCGGCTACGGGCTCGGCAACTACCGCACGCTGTACGACTTCGGCGCCGGCCTCCCGACCTTCTTCCTGAACAGCGCCGCGATCTCGATCATGACCGTGTGCTTCGTGCTGGCGGTGTCGCTGCTCGGCGGGTACGCGTTCGCCAAGTTCTCGTTCCCGGGGAAGAACCTCATCTTCCTGGCCACGCTCGCGATCCTGATGGTGCCGTACGCGACGCTGCTGATCCCGCTCTACCTGCTCCACAACTTCGCGCGGACCGTCCCGATCCTCGACGCGATCGCCAACCTCAACCTGGTCTGGCTGGCGCTGGTGCTGGGCCTGTTCCAGCTCCCATTCGCGACCTACATGATGCGGATCTCGTTCGAGTCGGTGCCCCGCGAGCTCGAGGAGGCGGCGCTCGTGGACGGCTCGGGGACGTTCGGCGTCTTCCGCCACATCCTCCTGCCCGCCGTGCGGCCGGGCATCGTCACCGTCGGGCTGTTCGCCTTCCTGGCGGCGTGGAACGACTTCATCGCGCCGCTCATCCTGATCAACTCGCCGTCCGAGCAGCCCCTTTCGCTGGCGCTCGTGAACCTCCGCCAGCAGACGATGGGCGCGGTGGACTTCGGCTCCACGGAGTCCGGGGTCGTCGTCATGGCGATCCCCTGCCTGATCCTGTTCCTGCTCCTGCAGCGCTACTACGTGCGCGGGTTCATGTCGGGAGCGCTCAAGGGCTGAGCGCGGGCGCCACGCTTCGAGTGTCGGCGCCGCCCGCCGCCCGCCGGTCCCGAGGACGGCTTCGTCCCGAGGCGGAGCAGTATCTGGCCCTCGCGGTCGCAGGAGTCGGATCGACTCCGTCCCGCCGAGAGGAGGAGGAGGACCCGGCGGGACGGAATCGTCAGGAAGTGGGGCGCGCCCGGGCGCCGTTCGCGGCCTCCGTCAGAGGCCCCGGACCAGGTGGTAGTAGGCCGCGTTCCGGTGGAGTTCCTTCTGGACGGCCGACACACGAGAACCCTCGTCGATGAGCACGAACTCGATTCCGGCCATCTCCGCGAAGTCGGCAAGGAGCTCCGGACCCACCGCCCGGCTGAGGACCGTATGGTGCGCGCCCCCGGCGATCAGCCAGGCCTCGACGGCAGTGCGCAGATCGGGTCTCGGCTGCCACACGGCGCGGGCAACGGGCAGGCGCGGCAGCTCGTGTCCTGCATCGACGATGTCGATGACGTTGGCGACGATCCGGAAGCGCTCGCCGAGGTCGGTCATCCCCGCTACGAACGCCGCGCCGGCCTCCGCATCGAAGACCAGCCGAACGGGATCCGACCTCGAACCGATGGAGAGCGGATGGATCTCGCAGCGCGGGCGGCCGCGGGCGATCGAGGGGCAGACCTCGAGCATTTGGGCTCCGAGAACCTTCGGGGCCCCCGGGTCCAAATCGTACGTGTAGTCCTCCATGAACGAAGTCCCACCTGGGAGGCCGGTTGCCATCACCTTCACGAGGCGGACGAGCACCGCCGTCTTCCAGTCACCCTCCGCCCCGAAACCGAACCCGTCGGCCATGAGGCGCTGCACCGCGATCCCGGGCAGCTGGCAGAGCCCGCCGAGGTTCTCGAACGTGTCCGTGAAGGCGCCGAAACCGCCGGCCGTCGAGGAACCCGCGCAGGCCGGCCTCGATCCGGGCGGCCTCGCGGAGGCTGCGCACGACGTCGCCACCTCGGCCAGCTCGGGGGCGAGGTCGTACTCGTGCTCGTACCGTCGACGAGGTCGTCGACCTGCGCCGTCGCGCACCGCCCGGATCGCCGTCGGTGAGGTCGCTCGACGCCGTAACCGTTGACCGTCGACGCCGAGGCGGATCTGGGCTTCGACCTTGTCCCCCTCGGTGTCGGCGACGTGGCGCATCGTGTCGCCGAAGCGGGCCACCTTGAGGTGGTGGGCCTCGTGCCAGGCCGCAGGCCGCCCGCGACCCATGCGGCGATCCGGTCGCGCGACCGTCGGGTCCTGCCAGTGGCCGGCGACGGTCTTGCGGGCGATCCGCAGGCGGGTCTCGATGTAGCCGAACTCGCGGTCGCCGTGGGCGGCCTGGTTGAGGTTCATGAAGTCCATGTCGATCTCGCCCCACGGGAGATCGCGGTTGAACTGGGTATGGAGGTGCAGCAGCGGCTTCCGGAGCGCCTGCAGCCCGGCGATCCACATCCGGGCCGGCGAGAACGTGTGCATCCAGAGGATCACGCCCACGCACGAGTCACTCGCGTTCGCATCACGGCACGTGCGCGCGATGGACTCGGACGAGGTCACGACCGGGCGGTGGACGACGCGCACGGGAAGCGCCGGCGAGTCATCGAGCTCGGCCGCGATCAACCTGGAGTTGGCGGCCACCCGGCGAAGCGTCTCGTCCCCGTACATCTCCTGGCTTCCGGTGACGAGCCAGACCTCGTACTCGCCCAGGGGCTTCATCGCGTCATCTCACTTTCATTGCCGAGGCGCGATCCCCACGGATCGTGGAAGGTCGCTCGAATCGATCGGACGCTGTTTCTTCGTCTCGAACGGGCCGGCTCGGGGAGCGAGCACGACGAACGCCGGGGCGGGTCCGGCCACCCAACGGCGACGATGCGTGCCACGGGATTCCTGCCGGCCTACTTGTCGGTGATGTCGACGGCATGACTCACGAACAGCTTCTGCTGCTTCGACTCGACGCTGACCAGGACGTAGAGCCCAGTGACGTTTGCGGGCACCGCCACGCGGGTGGTCCAGTCGGCCGAGTGGCCGGCAGGCGTGATCGGCGTATCGGCCAGGTGCGGGCTCTCGAAGAAGCCGTAGATGATGCCGTCCGACCCAACCACGGGCGGCGTCCCGATGTGCACGTATGTCGGGTACTCGGTCGGGTTGGTCGTCTGCCAGGCGAGCTCGAGGCCGTCGGCGGTCCGCGTCGCGCCCGTCAGGCTGACCGTGCAGTTGTTGATCGCGATGATCTTGGCGTCGGCCTTCTCGACGACCCCGCCGACCGGGGTGGCGATCGGGTAGGTGAGGTCCGTGGCGGGCGTGTCGAGGTTCAGCTCGAGCTTCGCCGTCGTCGGGGTTGGAGGCGTGTAGTAGTTGAACTCGCCGGTGACATAGGCGTAGGGAATTGAGAGCTTCGAACCTGCCGCCGCCGTGGCGCCCGCGCATTCGACATAGAGGAGCTGGGTCGCCGGCTTCAGCTTCGTGCCGCCGGTGTAGCCGCGGACCTGGAAGCCCGGCGCGATCGAGGTGCCTCCGGTCCCGACGAACACGGTGCCGCAGGGCGTCGTCGTGCCGTCGCTCTGCGTCAGCACGGCGGGCTGGTCGGCCGGTGCCTGCATGGCGCTCCAGGCGCCGGTCTCGTTCCGGATGGTGACATCGACATGGAGGGCGCCCGCGGCCGCATCGACCTTCGTCGCGACGGCCATCCATGTTCCCGACGCCGCCGGCGACGGGGATGTCTCGTCCTCCGGCGTGACGATGTAGCCGCAACCCGCCAGCACGAGCGCACAGGCAATGGCTGGAACGAGTCTCCAGTGCGGCTTCATCATCGGCCGTCCTTCGCTCATTTCGGACCGGCGCCGAATTCCGGCAGGATGGTGGACAGGCGGCCGGTCATGAGCCAGTAGTTGGCTGGCGCGGCGGTCCCGCCGTCGACGGCTTTGACAGTCTTCACCGCGCCCCTGTAGGACACGGCCGTGAAGTACGTGAAGCACTGTCCGCACTGGATCTCGGACGTCGAGTACATGTTGTCGGTGAACCAGCCGAGGTCGTTGATGCTTCCCAGGAGCGAGTCGACATCCCCCGGCAGCGCCTGCTTTTCGAGTGTCTGCGCCCCGTTGTCCCCTACGATCCGTCCGTCGGGGTAGATGGCGTACAGCTCGTCGACGCAGCCCGATCCGCCGTTGCGTTCGTACGCGATCACGGCACCGCCCGCGATGAGCTCGGCCGCATGATCCTGCCGGAACGGCTTGAGGGTGCACGCGGCGGCGCCTCCCGACCCGCCGGATGGGTTCTGCGCCCCGACGACCTGCGCGATCACGAGGACGGCGACCACCGTGGCGGCCCCGATCACGACCCGTCGATCACGCAGGAGGCTGCGTCGCCGCCCGGCCGTCGCCGAGCGGGCTCCCGGGCTTCCGAGCCGGCCCGCGGCGAGCTGGCGAGCGTTCCAGGGTGGCCAGGAGGCTCTGGACGCCGATGAAGACGAGCATCAGCGCGCCGATGACGATGCTCGTCCACCACGAGCTGAGCTGGCCGTTGAACTGGATCAGGCTCTGGATCAGGGCCGTGATGAGCACCCCGAACAGCGCGCCGAGCAGGTAGCCCTCGCCGCCGGTGAGCGCCATGCCGCCGATGACCACGGCCGCGATGGCCGTGAGCTCCATGCCCGTCGCGTGCGTCCCGTGGCCCGAACCGACGTAGATGCTGTACGCGATGCCCGGCCAGCGCCGAGCAGAACCCGCTGAACATGTAGACGAGGACCTTGGTCCGGTCGACCGGCAGGCCCATCAGGCGCGCGGACTGCTCGTTGCGTGCCGTTGTTGCCGCCCATGGCGTAGATCGTCCGGCCGAATCGCGTGAAGTGGGCGATGAACATGCCGACAGCGAGCACGACGAGCGCCACGACGACGAGGATCGTGACGTAGTCGCCTTGTCTTGGTCACCGGGTCGGCCAGCCCGGGGATCAGGATCTTGCGTCCCCGCGAGAGCCGGTAGAGCGGGTTGTAGATCCGGATCTCGCTGTCGCTGATGATGTAGCAGAGGCCGCGGGCAAGCCACATCCCGGCCAGCGTGGCGATGAACGGCTGGACCTTCAGATAGGTGATGAAGAGGCCCATCACGGCGCCGAACAGCACGCCCATCACCAGCATCGAGGCCCATGACGAGCCACGGGTCCCAGCCATCCCTGAGGAGCGCGGCGGAGGCAACCGTGGTCAGCGCGAGCACGCCGCTGACCGAGAGGTCGATGCCGCCCGAGATGATCACCAGGCCTTCGCCGACGACGAGGATGAGCAGGAATGGGGTGGTGATGAACAGGTTGAAGAACGACTGGCCATCGCGCATGCCCGGGAAGAAGAGCGTTCCAGCAAGGATACGCGATGGCGAACAGCGCGATCGTCGCCCCGAGCGGCAGGAACTTGCGGTTGTTCGGCGAGCCGCAGGCTCAGCGTCTGCATCATGCGGCGGCCCTGCTTTCGCCCGAGCCGCGCGCCAAGCCGGCGGACCAAGTCCTGGACCTGCCGGGAGTAGAGAAGGATCACGATGATCACCACGACCGCCTTGACCGCGGTGATGGCGCTGGCCGGCGACCCCGATCGCGTACATGGACGTCTTGGTGGCCTGGATGACCAGGCCGCCGATGACGCTGCCGAGCAGGGAGAAGCGGCCGCCGGTGCCCAGGAGCGTGCCGCCGATGACGACGGCGAGGATCGCGTCCAGCTCGGTGTACAGGCCGATCTGGTTCGCGTCGGAGGTCCGGATGCTCGACACCGCGATCAGCCCCGCGACTCCCGGCGCAGAAGCCGCAGAACGACGTAGGCGAACAGCTTGATCCGCTTCTCGTTGATGCCCGCGTAGAGGCTCGACCGGAAGTTGATGCCCACCGACTCGACGAACAGGCCGATCGCCGTCCGGCGCGTCAGCAGCCAGGCACCAGCGAACAGCGCGACGACGATGAAGAGAGAGAACGGCAGGATGATGAAGCCGTTGCCGATGATAGGCGAAGGTGTCATTGAAGATGATGATCTTGATCGAGTTGGTGATGAGCTGGGCGATGCCCCGGCCGGCGATCATCAGGATCAGCGTGGCCACCATCGGCTGGATCCGCCCGAACGAGACACAGGACGCCGTTCCACAGGCCGCAGCCAGGGCAACCACGCAGCGACGCCACGATCACGACCGGGATCGGCGCGAAGCTGTAGGTCGGGTCGCCGACCACCGCGGTGATGTCTCCCGGAGGTTGAGCCCGACGATCCGCGGATCGATCAGGATGCAGGCCACCGAGGCGGCGATCGCCATGATCGCGCCGACCGAGAGGTCCACGCCGCCGGTCGCGATGACGAGGGTCATCCCGATCGCCAGCATCATGGTCGGCGTGCTGTTGCGCAGGATGTCGATCAGGCTGCCGTAGAGGTGGCCATCCTTGATCTCGAGGCGAAGAACCCGGGGATCGAGATGAGGTCGAAGAGCAGGATGAGCGGCCAGGGCGACGAGCGGGAAGAGCAGCCGGCTGTCCGCTGACGCCAGCCGCCCTGAGCGCCGTGCGCGAGCCGCGCTCATGACGCTCGCTCCCGGCGATCGCCTGCATGAGCTCCTGCTCGTCGACCTCACCGGCGAACTCGGTCGACCTTCGCGCGGTCGCGCATGACCACGATGCGATGGCTGGTGCGCAGCACCTCCTCCAGCTCCGACGAGATGAAGACGCACGACTTGCCTTCCTCGGCCAGCGACGAGGACCAGCTTCTGGATGTCCGCCTTGGTGCCCACGTCGATGCCGCGGGTCGGTTCGTCGAGGATCAGAAGGCGCGGGTCGGTGGCCAGCCAGCGGGCCAGGATCACCTTCTGCTGGTTGCCGCCGCTCAGGTTCTTGACCGGCTGATCGGCCGACGGCGTCGCGATGTTCAGCAGCTTGATGTACTGGTCCGCGATCTCGTACTGCTCGCTGCGTGCCGAGGTGCCGGAACCAGCCGCGGCTGGCCTGCATGGCCAGGATGATGTTCTCGCGGACGGTCAGGTCGGCGACGATGCCCTCGGCCTTGCGGTCCTCGGGGCAGAGCGCGACCCCGCGCTCGATCGAGCCGATGGGCGAGAAGTTCCGTGACCGGCGTGCCATCCATCGTCATCGAGCCGGTAGTCGGGCTTGTCGATCCCGAAGAGGAGCTGCGCCATCTCGGTGCGCCCGGAGCCGAGCAGGCCGGCGAGGCCGACGACCTCGCCGGCGTGGAGGTCGAGGTCGAACGGGTCGATCGAGCCGGAGACGGCCGAGTCCCTCGGCCTGCAGGAGCGACTCGGCGCTGATGTGCTGGCTGCTCTCGATCTTGTGCGTCGGTCATGTCGTCGAGCTCGGTCAGGCTCCGACCGAGCATCAGCGTGATCAGCTCGAGTCGCGGGCAGGCGACGCCGTCTCGTAGGTCCCGACCAGCTTCCCGTTGCGCAGGACCGTGACCCGGTCGGCGACCTCGTAGACCTGGTCGAGGAAGTGGGTGATGAAGACGATCGCGATGCCTTCGCCTGCGCAGCTTGCGCATGACCCCGAAGAGCTGCGTCGGTCTCATGCGCGGTCAGGCTCGAGGTCGGCTCGTCGAGGATCAGGACCTTGGCCGACGAGATGACGAGCGCCCGCGCGATCGCCGCCATCTGCTGGATGGCGATCGAGTAGGAACCCGAGCGGCTGGGTCACGTCGATGTCGACGTCCAGCCGCTGCGAGGATCTCCCGGGCCGGCGGTTCATCGCCTTCCAGTCGACGCTGCGCCGCCGCTGCATCGGCTGCTCGGCCGATCAGCAGGTTCTCGGCGACGGTCAGGTTGGGGCAGAGGTTGACCTCCTGGTACACCGTGCTGATGCCCAGCTCCTGGGCGTGCAGCGGCGAGCGGATGTCGACCGTCTGGCCGTCGAAGGTGATCGTGCCGTCGTCGGGTCGCTCGACGCCGGTCAGGACCTTGATCAGCGTCGACTTGCCGGCGCCGTTCTCGCCGACGAGGGCGTGGATCTCGCCCGCGCGAGCGTGAAGTCCACCTTCTCGAGGGCGTGCACTCCGGGAAACGACTTGTCGATGCTCTCGCATCACGACGATGTCGCTGGCGGCGGCTCGGTCATGGCGCCGCGGTCACGAGCTCAGGCGTGCTCGTCGAGCAGTCGGATCTGCGCCGGGTGCCGGCAGGCTCGGAGAGAGGCGACGGGCCGCCTCTCCTCCCGGGTGCAGCCGCGACCCGGGGCACTGCTCTGGTGGAGCTAGTACTTGCGGGTCGCGCAGGATGGCCTGCAGGGTCGTCGGCGCCCTGGGCGGCGAAGAACTGGCCTTCCTGCGACGGGACCCACTTCGGCGGCAGGTCTCGCCGTTGAGGGCCGTCGAGAGCGGCCTCGTAGACCTGCGGGGCGAGCAGCGGGTTGCACTCGATGTCCGCGCCCAGCTGGCCGTTGATCAGGTACTTGAAGCCGTCGGCGGTGGCGTCGACGCCGACGACCTGGATGTCCTTGCCGGGTTCGAGGCCGGCGTCCTGGATGCGCCTGGATGGCGCCGATGGCCTCTTCGTCGTTGTGGCGCGAAGACGCCCTGGATGTCCTCTGGTCTTCTTGAGGAAGGCTTCCATGACGGCCTTGGACTCTGGCGACGCCCCAGTTGCCGGTCTGGTTGTCGAGGTCGATCGGTGGATGCCGCAGTCGCCCATCTTCTCGCGGAAGCCCTTGGCGCGGTCGATCGCGGCCGAGGCGCCGACGGCGCCGGCGATCTCGACGACGTTCTTGCTTCGTCGCTGCCTTGAGGAGGTCGCACATCGCGGCGGCGACCTTGTGGCCTTCGTTGTTGAAGTCAGAGCCGATGTACGTGTAGTACAGGCTCGGGTCGGCGTCGATGCGGCGGTCTTCGAGGACGACGACCTTGCCGGCGGCCTTGGCGTCCTTGAGGACGTCGTCATAGCCGGTCATGTCGAGCGCGGCGAGGACGATCGACGTTGACCGACGGGTCCTGGTTGAACTGGTGGAACGCCGAGATCTGGTTCTCGATCTTGTTCTGGGCGTCGTAGAACTTGAGCGTGATGCCCCGCTGCGTCGCGGTCTCCTTGAAGGACGACGTGTTGGCGGCGCGCCAGCCGCTCTCGGAGCCGGTCTGGATGAAGCCGACCGTCATGTCCTTGTAGGTCTTGCGCGGCGGCGGCGGCGCTCGGCGCGGCCGCGCCCGCCGCAACGCTGGGTGCCGGGGTCGCACCCGAGCTGCAGTGCGGCGCCCACCGAGGGACGTCACGACCGACGCCATTGCCAACCGCTGGATCGATTCGTGTCTGTCTGCACTGTCTCGTCTCCGTGTGTGCCGCTTGGACTCTACGAGGCTACCGACAAGCTCGCCCGCGTGCGCGGGCGATATCACCGGGCAGGCGCAGCGGGGACGCACGACTGCCGGCCTGCGGCGCATCCGGCTGGTTCCGGACGCCAATCGGCACCTCCTCCACGGCGGCCATGCTGGCCCAGGTCGCCCGGCGGATAGGCCGGATCGCAGCGAGCACCGCTATGGGCGCTGTTCGTCCCTGTCGCGGGGTCGGCCGGCGGACCGGCAGGCGGTCGCGGGCGGATGCCGTCGGACATTGGGCAGCGCTGCGTTCGGCCGTGGCCGGACCCTCGGATACGACGACTCCTGCGCTTGCCGGATGTCGCGCGCTGCCCTGTTATCGTTCCCGTTATCGGTAACGGGAGCGATAACACCGTAGCATCGTCGGTCGCCGTCCGTCAAGATGGTTTGGACTCGAACGGCACCATCGCGACAGCCGATCGGAGCAGGCAATGACCGCGACGAAGGCGAATGACGATCAAGGAGGTCGCCCGGGCCGCGGGCGTCTCGACCCAGACCGTCTCGCGGGTGCTCAACAACCGCCCCGACGTCGCGCCCGAGACGCTGCGAGCGGGTCCAGCAGGTCATCGCCGAGACCGGCTACGCGCCGAACATGCTTGCCCGCAGCCTGACCCAGGGCCGGAGCCACATCCTCGGCGTCGTCGCCTACGGCCTCGACTACTTCGGGCCGTCCCGCATCCTGACGGGCATCGAGCAGCAGGCCGCCGAGATGGGCTACGCGATCTCGCTCAACCTCATCCACGAGCCGGAGACGCAGGACGTCGAGGCGACTGCTGAACAGCCTCTGGTCTCGCGCCAGGTGGACGGCATCATCTGGGCCATCCCGGAGGTGGGCGACAACCGGCCTGGTCGCACGGCAAGGGCCCGAGCTGCCCGTCCCGGTCGTGCTGGTCGGCGGCATGGGCGGCCAGACGTCGCTGCCGTCGATCGGCATCGACAACGCGGCCATCGGCCGCCTCGCCACCGAGCACCTCCTGGCCGGCGGCGCCCGCCGCGTCGGCATCATCACCGGCCCGCTCACCTGGTGGGAGGCGCAGCAGCGCGAGCTCGGGCTGGCGCGAGACGCTCGAGGCGCACGGTCGAGCGCCTCCGACGACGCAGCCGGTGGCCACGGCGACTGGACCGCCGAACAGCGGCGAGGAGGGCCTCTACGAGCTCCTCGACCGCAGCCCGGACATCGACGCGGTCTTCGCCAGCAACGACCAGATGGCCCTCGGCGTCCTCCATGCCGCCCATCGGCTCGGCCGGCGCGTCCCCGAGGACCTCTGCGGTCGTCGGCGTGGACAACATCGCCGAGGCGTCGCACTTCTGGCCGTCGCTGACGACGGTCCACCAGCCGCTTGCGCGACGCCGGGGCGCTCGCCGTGCGCGAGATCGACCTGTCGATCGCCGCGGCGCCGGGGTCGCGTCGACCCGTGGAGACACCGCCGGCACATGCCGTCCTGCTGGAGCCCGAGCTCATCGTCCGGGACAGCAGCCGGTCCGTCGCGCCGGTCGGTTCGAGGTCGAACGGTCCGGACGAGGAGGCTCTCGGCGGCAGCGACCCGGGGTCGGGCAACCCGCAGCAGGATCGCCTCTCCGCGTCTCCCGCGACCTCGGTCCCGTGACGGGCGGAACAAGGATGCGAGATCGCGGCGGACGGATGACGGGGGGCGCGCAGCGCAGGGAGCTCGGGCCGGGAGCCGGATGACAGCAGCAGGCCGGAAGGCAGGAGGAGGGTCGAGTGGACCAGCAGCAGGCTAGACGCGGCGGAGCTGATCCGGTCGGGTGGCGCCATCCTCGGGATCGAGTTCGGCTCGACCCGCATCAAGGCGTCCCTCATCGCGCCCGACACGACGCCGCTGGCATCGGGCTCGCACGCCTGGGAGAACCAGCTCAGGAACGGCGTCTGGACGTACGACATGGAGGACGTCTGGAAGGGCGTGGCCGCCTGCTACGCATCGCTCGTCGAGGACGTGCGCGGCCGCTACTCGGTCGAGCTCGCGACCGTCGCGGCCCTGGGCATCAGCGGGATGATGCACGGGTACGTCGCCCTCGACGACGATGGGAACCTGCTGGTGCCGTTCCGCACCTGGCGGAACAACATCACCGGCCAGGCCTGCGCCGAGCTGACCCCGCTCCTCGACTTCGCCGTGCCGCAGCGCTGGAGCATCGCCCACCTGTACCAGTCGATCCTGGAAGGGCAGCCGCACCTGCCGCGGATCGCACACCTCACCACGCTCGCCGGCTACGTCCACTGGAAGCTCACCGGCGAGCACACGATCGGCGTGGGCGAGGCGTCGGGCATGTTCCCCATCGACCCGCGCACGCGCGACTGGGACGCCCCGCGGATGGCGAAGTTCGACGCCCTGATCGCGCCGCGCACGCTCGGCTGGAAGCTCCGCGACATCCTGCCCGCCGTCCTGCCGGCCGGCCACGCCGCCGGGAAGCTCAGCGCCGAGGGCGCGAGGCTGCTCGACCCGTCGGGCAGGCTCCCGGCGGGCATCCCCCTCTGTCCTCCGGAGGGCGACGCGGGCACCGGGCATGGTCGCCACGAACGCCGTGCGCCCGCGCTCCGGGAACGTCTCCGCGGGCACCTCGGTGTTCGCGATGATCGTGCTGGAGAAGAGCCTGTCCCGCGTCCACGAGGAGATCGACATCGTGGTCACGCCCGACGGCAAGCCCGTCGCGATGGCCCACTCCAACAACGGGTCCTCCGACCTCGACGCCTGGATCAGCCTCTTCGGCCAGGTGGCCACGGCGCTCGGCGCCGAGGCGCGGCTCGACGACCTCTACGGCACGCTCCTGCCGCTCGCGTCGCGGGGCGATCCGGACGCGGGCGGGCTCCTCTCCATCAACTACGTCTCGGGCGAGCACATGACCGGCTTCACCGAGGGCCGGCCGCTGTTCGCGCGGAGCCAGGACAGCACGTTCACCCTGGAGAACTTCATGCGGGCGATGTACTTCGCGTCGCTCTGCGCCATGCGGACCGGCACTGAACATCCTCACCGAGCAGGAAGGCGTGGTCATCGAGGAGATCCGCGGCCACGGCGGCTTCTTCAAGGGCGGCGACACCGGCCAGCGCATGATGGCCGCCGCGCTCAACGTCCCGGTCAGCATCCCAGCGACCGCCGGCGAGGGCGGCGCCTGGGGCATGGCGGTGCTGGCCGCCTACATGCTCCGAGCGGACGCCACGCAGTCGCTGCCCGACTTCCTCGACGAGCGGATCGCCGCGAGCATCGGCACGCCGGTTCGGCCCGACCCGCGCGACGTGAAGGGTTTCGTCGAGTTCTTCGCCCGCCACCGGAGCGGGCTCGCCATCGAGCGCGAGGCGATCAAGGCGCTGAGCTGAACGTTCGTGCGGATCTGGGTGGCAGGAGGATCAGGATGCGGTACGCGGAGCTGAGGGAGCGCGTCTGCGAGGCGAACCTGGGACTGGTCGAGGCGGGCCTGGTGGTGCTCTCGTTCGGCAACGCCAGCGGGATCGATCGCGACGCCCGGATCGTCGCGATCAAGCCGAGCGGCGTGGATTACGCAACGCTTCGCCCCGCGGACATCGTCCTGGTCTCCCTCGACGATGGTCGCGTCGTGGAAGGAAGCGGGCGCCCCTCGTCGGACACGCCGACGCACCTCGAGCTGTATCGCAGCTTCCCGGAGGTGGGTGGCGTCGTCCACACCCACTCGGTGCATGCTGCCGCCTGGGCGCAGGCTCGGCGCGAGATTCCGTGCCTGGGGACGACCCATGCGGACCACTTCCACGGGCCGGTGCCCGTCACGCGGTGGCTCACCGACGCCGAGATCCAGACCGATTACGAGGCGCACACGGGGCGCGTCATCGTGGAGCGCTTCGCCGAGGCCGGCATCGATCCGACCGACGTGCCGGCCTGCCTCGATGCCGGGCACGGGCCGTTCACCTGGGGCGCAACGCCCCGGGAGGCACTGGTGAACGCCATCGTGCTCGAACAGGTCGCACGGCAGGCAATCCACACCCTGGCCATCGAACCCGGGACGGGGCCGATTCCCACCGTCCTCCTCGACAAGCACTTCCGGCGCAAGCACGGACCCACCGCCTACTACGGACAGCCGCGATCCGAGGCCCCACCTGGCACGTGACCGCGAACAGGCCTGCGGGCAGATCCAGGTGTTCGCCGTCGCCCGCCACCCGGAGGAGCTCTCCGTCCCGCTGGAGGCGGCTCCGTCTCGCGACTACGGCGTCCCGCCCAACAGGTACACGACGAAGACCACCAGCACGGCGAGGGCCACGTACACCCACAGGCGGAGCTGAGGCCGGGCCACCGACCTGCGTGGGGCCGCTCTCCCTCCGCCGCTGTTCAGGTTCTGAATGCCGTCAGATCCGGCGCCCGACTGGCTGCGGAGCGTGTTCGGAGCGCTCTGCTCCCGCAGGACGTTGGGTCGGACCTCGACCGGGCCGATGTTCCTATCGATCAACGATCGATGCCTCCCAGCTGCGCGCCAGAGGCGCCCTGGCATCCCCAAGCTGCGGCGTGGCGTGGCCGCGCGGCGTCCGGCCCCGGCCGTGGGCCCCGCACCGATCCAGGTTCGCCCGGCAGCAGGTTCGCCGCCGCCGACCGTGCGATCCGGCGAGGCGACCGAACGCGCCGCGTCGGTCGCCATCGCCCGTCACGGCGACCCGGTGACGCCTCGCGCAACCGGGCGCCGCTCCATCGCCAAGCGGGCCCCAGATCCTATCGGCAGTACGGATACCCGGGGCACGGGGTCGGGATCGGGGTGTGCGTGCCCTGCCGGTAGAACGCGATCGCGTACGGGGACTCGCCGGCGGGTACCTTCAGGTCCAGCGCGCTCGTCAGCGTGCCGCTCCCCCCGAACACGAACCATGAGCTGAACACCGTCCAGGAGGTGGCGGTGCATGACCCGAGGCAACCCAGGCCGGTGATGTCCACCGCAGCCGACGTCGACACCGACGTGCTCGGTGGCGTCCATGCCGAGGCGGGGGCGACCGAGCCGATCGGCGTGCCGGACAGCACCTTGTTGCTCGTGAGCGAGAAGGCCCAGGTCGTGACGGACGTGGGCCCGCCACCGGTGCACGTGGCAGCGTCCACGCACACCGGCAGGTACCAGGCGATCGCCTTGAAGGACGAGACGGCTGACGGGGCGGTGAACTTCGCCTTCTCCGTCGTGATGAGGATCGAGTTGACGTCCCAGAACATGAATTCGTAGACCGTCCCGGCGGTCGAAGGTGGGACCGCGGGCTTGTAGAGGTAGGCAGGGGCCCACAGCGTGACGGAGGAGCCCTTCACCACAGGGATCGTGCCGGCCGGACCTCCGGGCACCGCTGCGCCGCTCGGGAACACCCTGGACCCGAGCACGACGGTCGTGGACAGGGGGCCAGCCTGCGCCGTCGCCGGGGCGAGCAGCATGAGCGCCGTTGCGAGGGCGACCGCCAGCCCGGCGCCCCTCATGAGGAGACGAGACACAGGAGTCCTCCCCGGGCGTTGTTCCACGCCCGCCCGTGGGGTCGGTCTCGCCATTGGCCCAGTGCGACGGTCGCGGCGACCGAACCAGTACGTTGCGCTGGTCGGACCGTGCGGTCCGTTGCCACCCCCCAGATCGGCGGAGTCTAGACCCGTCGCCACGGCGTTGGTACTGCGAGTCTCAGCGTTCGCAGCCGGCTGGACTCGGGCACAGCCGAGCATGGCGCCGCTCCAGGATCGTCCGCGGGTCGCATTCCAGCAACGGGCGGCCGCGCCGGGCGGTTCCGGCCGCGTTCGGGCGGCGCATGAACGTTCGTTAATGTTGGTCGCCCGGCCCGGAGTCCGGCGCACAATGCGGAAGTCGGGCGGTATCGCTATTGGGGGGACGCCATGCGCCGCATTCTCGCAGCCGTCGTCACAGCACTGTTGTGGGCCGGGCTTCTCAGCGCGGGTCCGGCCGCGGCAGCGACGCCCTTGGTCGGCCGGCTCGTCTCGGCACCGCCAGCGAAGGTCGGCTGCTACCGCTACGTGAATGCGGTCTGGCTCACCGTCCCTTGCGCGACAGATGCCTTCATCGCTGCGCACTTCCCGCATCCCGAGGTCCTGGCGGGCATCGGCGGCACGTTCAAGACCTCGACTTCCCGCTTCACCGTGAGCGTCATCAGCGCGAAGCCGGTCGACCAGCAGGCAGGCACCGAGACCGACAGCCAATCCGGTCCGGGCGCGTACAGCCTCCAGGACAACGAGTTCTTCACGGGCAACAACGGACAGCCGGACGGGGTGCAGTTCACCGATCAATCCGTGCCCATCTCCGGCACGTCTCGGCTGAACGGCATCTGCGTGTGGCAGATCGACATCGCCACGCAGAACTACGCCTCGAACTGCTCGACCCTCGCCTCCGGCCACCCGGTCCAGTACGTTGAAGGCACGGCGTGGGGCGGTCTCCTCACCGTCGCCGCCGCGGCGGGAACCTCGTGGGCAGTTGCCACCGTGGTCCCTGACACGTACGGCCTCGGCGTTGGGCGCCGGTGGAACAACAGCAGCGGCTCGATCCTCGGTTTCGGGAACGGCTCGAAGGCGGTCTTCAGCAAGACCGAGGAGGCGATCGGCATCGAGGTTTCGAGCTGCGTCAACGATGCCGGGTTCGTCCAGTGGGCCGTCTTCTGCGGCAGCCCCATCGCGAAGCTGACGTCGATAACGTACGTCGGCTATGCCCCCGGTCCCATGACGCAGCTCGGGTCGAAGGTCTACAACACCGTGGAGACCAACAACCTCATCCCCGTGATCGGGAGCGCTCCGGGGCACCTGCCGAAGCCCATCCTCTATTTCTCGGGAGGCTATGCGGCCCAGATCTTCTACACGGCGACGACCACGGGCAAGTGCTGGACCGGCAAGGCGCCCACCTGTATTTGATCACTCCCTGCCTGCCATCTCGATCCCGCGACCCGGGTTGCAGGATCCGATCCGACCAGCCGGCCTCGTGCTGGGCAGCCCGGTGACTGACGCCTCCGGCGCGGCTGGCTTGAGCGAGCCCTAACGAACGACCCGATATTCGTACCGCGAGCCGATGTCTCGAGGGCGGCCACCCCTGTTGTCCGTGCGTGTCCGAAGCCCCTCCGGGCGCGCCAAGGCTGACAGCCACGTAGGGGAAGGGCCCGCTCGCCGGCAAGCGAGCGGGCCCCTCAGTGTGACCGCGAAGCGCGTCTGATCAGTGCCGGAGGAGTGGGGTCATCGACGAGACGTTGGCCCAGTCTGCCGCGTTGCCGAGATACCCGAGGTCCCAGACTTTTTCGATCGTCCGAAGCAGCGAGTAGTGGTTGTAGGGCGTTGCGTCCTTGATCCCGCTGACCCCGTTGCGGGCGATCACGATCGCGGGGACCTTGCCCCCGCCGAATGGGCCCGACCAGGGGTGCGAGCCGTTGTCGATCAGGATCGTACCGGCGGGAAGCCCCGGGGTCCTGCCGTACCCCGGCGAGTCGCAACAGCCGCTCACGTCAAGCCACAGGTCCGTCGTCGTGGCCGTGCCGCTGAAGTCGGATTCATCGGTCATGACGAAGATAACGCTGTTGCCGGTCCATGCCCTCGAGCGCCGGATCGTCTCGACGGCACCCTGGACGAAGGCGTCGGCCTTCTGCTTGAGGGCCGCATCGTTCGTGTCGTCGATGGTGTTGCCGTACGGGCACGGCGTCTCCGGGTGCCCGGCGATCGTCGAGTAGACGCCACCGTGCATGTCGTTGCACTGGTTGGGGCTGATCCAGACGAAGTCTGGTGCGTGGGCCGAGTTCAGGTCGGCGGCCAGGCTCGTGTAGGGCTTGATGTTCGCAAGACGACCCGGGTTGTTCAGGATGTCGTCCATGAGCACGAACGGATCGTGCTTGTTCGTGTAGAGGGCCGTGCTGCCCGGCGCCGTGTAGCCCGTGTAACCGGCAGAGGGCATGGAGTCCATGTAGGCGCCCCACGTCTTGCCGTTCGCTTCGAGCTGATCGACGAGGTTCGGCCAGGAGTAGGTATTGGTCGCCGCGTCGTTCATCCGGGTGATGTCGAGCTGGCCGGTGATGGCGGCCACGTAGTTCGGCTGGCTGGGGTGCGTGACCCCGTAGTAGTTGGTCGCCTCGCCGTGCGTGTTCGCGAGCCAGTTGATGTACGGGGCGTTCGGGTCGCCGATGACGGTCGACTGGCTGTGGTTTTCGAGCATGATCACGAAGATCCGCTTGACGGCCGCGTGATCTCCGCTCGAGTCACTGTGCGCCGCGACCGACGCGGCCGGCACGACCATGGCACCCGCGATCGCGGCCGCCGCCGCGACGCGGGAGAGCTTGGATGCGAGGAGCACGGCTCACCTCCATACAAGGGGACACAGCCGCGGATTGTGCATCGGAGCGGCGCTGCTGGGAACCGGGCGGCCACCTGCTGAAACCCGGCGCGGCTCGGCTCTCACGGGCGACCTCCGTGCTCGTGAGGACGCACGGCGCACCGGCGTCCGGCCGCGCGACAGCGACGCCAAGAACGGTTACACGCCACGACGCCGTCGGGCGCCTCGTCTCGGACGGTCCGGCTACTTCTCGATGTCGATCGTCGTTGGCGGGATCATCCCGTACCGCTCCATCGCCGCCGCCATGTCCGGCGAGGCTGCGGTCTGTGCCGCCTCGAAGGCCTCAATGTCCGGCACGTCCCACGTGCTGGCGATGCGGTTGCTGCCATCAGGCGGACCGTGCCGCCGGCGCCTGTCCCGGAGGACGTGCGCCTGGTCGCCAGGTCCGGGACCGCCGTCGCGCACTGCCCCACCTCGAACCTGCGCCTCGGCTCCGGGACCGCCCCGATCCGGGAGCTCGTCGATGCGGGGGTGCCCGTGGGCATCGGCGTGGACGGGTCCGCCTCGAATGACGGTGGCCACCTGCTCGGGGAGGTGCGCCAGGCCCTGCTCGTGGCGCGCGGCCGCGGCGGGCCTGGTGCCATGACGGCGCGCGAGGCCCTGCGTCTCGGCACCCGCGGTGGCGCCGCGTGCCTCGGGCGCGACGACCTGGGCTCGATCGAACCCGGCAAGCGGGCGGACCTCGCGCTGTTCGACGTGACCGGGCTCGCGACGGCCGGCGTGGAGGCCGATCCCGTCGCGGGGATCGTCCTCGCCTGGCCGCAGCGTGTGCGCCACCTCCTGGTGGAGGGCCGGTTCGTGGTTCGCGACGAGCCCTCGCGACCGTCGACGAGGCGGCGCTCGCGGCGGACGCGCACGCGACGGCTCGACGGATCGCTGACCAGGGCGAGTAGAGCCCTGGGACGGTGTGCACGGAGCCGCAGTGGCGGGCTGCGCGGTGTCAGCCTACCCGGCCGCCGGACCCTCCGGGTCCTCGTGCCAGAAGCCGGCGAGGGCGTCGGCCACCGCGCGCTGCTCGCCCGGCGTCAACCGGCCGCCGAACTCGCGCTCGATGACGCGCAGGTGCTCGACGAACGCCCGGTCGTGGCGCCGCCGGCCTTCGGGGGTCAGGACGACGCGGACCCCGCGCCGGTCGCCGGGGACCGGCTCTCGCTGCACGAGACCGGCCGCCTCGATGCGATCCACGAGCCGCGTCAGGCCGCTCCGCGTGAACAGGGAGCGCTCCTCGAGCTCCTGCATCCGGAGCCCATTGCCGGGGGCGTCATAGAGCTGGGCCAGGACGTCGAGCCACGCCATCGGGAAGCCCTCGCGCTCGACGAGGTCGCGCTCGGCGATGCGCAGCACCTTGGCGCCCGCGAACAGCACGCCGCGCCAGGCGTCGTTCCACGTGGTCTCGGGGCGGGTGGGGTCGTCGTCCTGTCCCATATCTCAGCGGAGTGTACCAGATCAGTCTCTGGTCACGCACTGACTGGAAAGACACTTATTGACATCGCAGTAGCTGCCGCTACACTGGCTGACAGGACCGACGGTGAGACGTCCCCACCACGGCCCTCGGCGACAGGGAGCCACCACCATGACCACGCTCTTCGTGCGACACCAGGCTGCCGACTACGCGGCATGGCGCCAGGCCTACGACGCGTTCCAGCCGCAGGCGCGGACGCTCGGCGTCCAGGCCGACACGGTCTACCAGGCTGCCGACGATCCCAACGAAATCACCGTGACCCACGACTTCGCGACCCTGGAGGCGGCCCGGGCGTTCGCCGGGAGCGCCGAGCTGCGGAGCGCGATGCACGCCGCCGGCGTCGTGGGCGCACCCACGATCTGGTTCGCCCAGCGCGCCTGATCCGTGCTCGCTCAAAGCCGCCTGCCAGCACCGGCCGGCAGGCGGCTCGGCGGACACCGCAAACGCAGCAACGCCCACGGGCCGCTCTGCCCGCTCGTTGGAGCCGTCGCGAAGGCAATCGTGAAGCGGACGGAGGCGCCCGATGAGCGATGAAACGAGCCCGGCGAGAATCCAGGCGCTCGCCGCAGCGGCGCGGCCCTTCATGCAGTTCTTCACCGAGTCCGCCTACGCGCGCAAGGCCGGCACCCCGGGGGTGAGCGACTTCGCCATCGGGAACCCCCACGAGATGGCGCTGCCGGGACTCGTCGCGGGATTGCAGCGCTGGGCCGTGCCCGCAGGACGAGCGATGGTTCGCGTACAAGCTGAGCGAGCCCGAGTCGCGCGAGGTCGTCGCCGCCTCGCTGCGCGACTGGCGCGGCATGCCGTTCGAGCCGGCGGACATCGCGATGACCAACGCCGGCTTCGGCGCCCTCGCGATCGGCCTGAAGGCCGTGACCGACCGGGGCGACGAAGTGATCTTCAGCCTGCCGCCGTGGTTCTTCTACGAGGCGCTCTGCGTCGAGGCGGGACTGGTACCGGTCAAGGTGAGCACCGTGGCGGCGACATTCGACCTCGATCTCGACGCGATCGCCGCGGCGATCACCCCGCGGACCCGCGTGGTCATCGTCAACACCCCCAACAACCCGACGGGTCGCATCTACCCGCCGGACACGCTCCGGGCGCTCGCCCGCCTGCTCGACGCGGCATCCCAGCGGAACGGCCGGACGATCTACATCCTGTCGGACGAGCCGTACAGCCGCATCGTCTTCGACGGCCGCCCGTTCCACAGCCCGACCGCCTTCTACCCGAACACGCTGCTCGCCTACAGCTACGGAAAGGTGCTCCTGGCGCCGGGCCAGCGCCTGGGATTCCTCGCCCTGCCGCCGACGATGCCGGACCGCGACCGGCTGCGGCGCGACATCATGCTGGTCCAGCTCGCAGGCGCGCACATGTGGCCGAATGCCCTGATGCAGCATGCCCTGGGCGACCTCGACCGCCTCTCGATCGACGTCGCCCACCTGCAGCGCAAACGCGACCGGCTGGTCGAAGCCCTCCGCGCGATCGGCTACCAGGTCCACTCGCCCGAGGGCACGTTCTACCTGCTGCCGAAGTCGCCCTGGAGCGACGACGTCGCCTTCGCCGACCTGCTCGGCGAGCACGACATCCTGGTGCTGCCCGGATCGGTCGCCGAGATCCCCGGCTATTTCCGAATCTCCCTCACGGCGACCGACGACATGATCGATCGCGCCCTTCCGGGATTCGCCGCTGCGTTTGAGCATGCGAGCTCGCACAAGGCGGGAAGCGTTGGCCCGAGCCGGCCGGGGACGCGCCCGTGAGTGCCGACCTTGCCGCCTGGACGTGGCTGCAGTCCATGACCGTCCCGACGGCCCGTCGGCGAGCTCGAGACGTTCCAGCTGATCCTTTTCCCGGGTTGGCTCTCGATCACGTTCGTTGCCGAGTTCGCGACGATCTCGATGGCCGCTCATCTCGTTTACGGGGCAACCGTCGGAACGGTCGTCCGGCGGAGGCTCCTGCTGTCGGCCGCGGGGCGTGGCCGAATCGTCACCACGACGGCGGCGTCGCAAAGCGACAGCGGGTGACAGCGTGAGCACCGTGAACGTGCGGGCTGTCGTTGCGGGTGAGGGCTGGGATTGCATGGTGGAGGTGCGCGACGGCGGCGAGACGCACCATCGCGTCCACGTCTCCCGGTCCGAGCTCGCTCGCCTCGCTCCCGGGGCTTTGGAGCCCGTACGCCTGGTGGAGGAGAGCTTCGCATTCCTCCTGGAGCGAGAGCCGAAGGAGTCGATCCGACGCGAGTTCGACCTTGCCGTGATCGGGAGGTACTTCCCGGAGTACGAGAGGGAGATCGCGCCCCGGCTGGCCGGACGACCTGACCGCTGACCCCGGGCGTCCTCGCAACGGGCCGGCCACTAGCCCAGACGGGGCGCTTCGGCTACGCTCCTCGACTCAGGGATCACGATCGGGGGAGGCGCGTTGCACTGCACAAGCTGCGGCAAGGTCAATGAGGCCGGTCGCAAGTTCTGCATCGAGTGCGGTGCTCCGCTCGGGAAGGGCTGTCCGGTCTGCGGAGCGTCCGTCCCTGACGACGCCAAGTTCTGCGGCGAGTGCGGCGCCAACCTGACGGCGGCGGCACCCCGCGACGCGCCGGCCCGCGGCCCGGCGGTGGCGTCCGCGCAGGCACCGGTGGCCGAGCGGCGGCTCGTCTCGATCCTGTTCGCCGATCTCGTCGGCTTCACCACGCTCGCGGAAGCCCGCGACGCCGAGGACACCCGCGAGCTTCTGACGCGCTACTTCGACCTGTCGCGCGACGTCATCGAGCGCTACGGCGGGACCGTCGAGAAGTTCATCGGCGACGCCGTGATGGCCGTCTGGGGCGCGCCGACCGCGCGGGAGGACGACGCGGAGCTGGCCGTGCGGGCCGCGCTGGAGCTCGTCGAGTCCGTTCACCTCCTGGGGCGTGCGCTGAGTGCCCGGGCGGGGGTGCTGACCGGCGAAGCGGCCGTGACGCTCGGGGCCGTGGGCCAGGGGATGGTCGCCGGCGACCTCGTGAACACCGCGTCGCGTCTCCAGTCGGTCGCCGTTCCGGGGACCGTGCTCGTGGGCGAGGCGACCCAGCGGGCCGCGAGCAAGGCGATCGCCTTCGATCCCGCCGGCGACAAGGTGCTCAAGGGCAAGACGGCGCCCGTGCCCGCCTGGCAGGCGGTCCGCGTCGTCGCCGAGCGCGGCGGCCGGAACCGGGCGGAGACGATGGAGGCGCCGTTCGTCGGTCGACAGGACGAGCTGCGCCTGCTCAAGGAGCTCTTCCACGCGACCGGCCGCGAAGGGCGGAGCCGTCTCGTCTCCGTGATCGGGCCCGCGGGGATCGGCAAGACCCGCCTCGCCTGGGAGTTCCTCAAGTACGTCGACGGCCTGCTGGAGGGCATCTGGTGGCACGAGGGCCGGTGCCCGGCCTACGGCGATGGGGTCACCTTCTGGGCGCTCGGCGAGATGATCCGGCAGCGCTGCGGCCTCCTCGAGAGCGACGACGAGCCCACCACCCGGGCCAAGGTGGCCGAGACGGTGCGACGGTTCGTGCCCGACGCCGAGGAGCGGCGCTGGATCCAGCCCGCGCTCCTCGCCCTGCTCGGCCTGGAGGCGCACGTCGGTTCGGAGCAGCTCTTCGGCGCGTGGCGGACCTTCTTCGAGCGGCTGGCCGCGGAGGGCCCCGTGGCGATGGTCTTCGAGGACTTCCACCACGCCGACAGCGGGCTGATCGACTTCGTCGACCACATGCTGGAGTGGAGCCGGAACGTCCCGATCTTCGTCCTGACCCTGTCGCGCCCCGAGCTCCTCGAGAAGCGGCCGGACTGGGGCGCGGGCAAGCGGAACTTCACCAGCGTCTACCTGGAGCCGCTGCCGGAGCGCGCGATGCGCGATCTGCTGGCGGGCCTCGTGCCGGGCCTGCCCGCCGAGGCGACCAGCTCCATCGTGGCCCGCGCGGACGGAATCCCGCTCTACGCGGTCGAGACGGTCCGGATGCTCGTGGCCGAAGGCCGGCTGACGCTCCACGACAACATCTACGTCCCCACCGGCGACCTCGCGACGCTGGCGGTCCCGGAGACGCTCACGGCCCTCATCGCGGCCCGGCTCGACGGCCTGGAGGCCACCGACCGGGGCCTCGTCCACGACGCGGCCGTCCTGGGCCAGAGCTTCACGCCCGCCGGCCTCGCCGCGGTCTCGGGGATGGGCGAGGCGGACCTGGAACCACGCCTTCGGGGGCTCGTCCGGCGGGAGATCCTCGCGCTCGAGACCGGGCCGCGCTCACCGGAGCGGGGCAACTACCGGTTCGTCCAGGCACTGATCCGGGAGGTCGCCTACAACCGGCTCGCCCGGCAGGACCGGAAGTCGCGCCACCTCGCGGCCGCCCGCCACTTCGAGGGCCTTGGATCGGACGAGCTGGCGGGCGCGCTCGCCGGCCACTATCTTGCCGCGTGGCAGAACGCCCCGACCGGCGCCGAGGCGGACGCCCTGGCCGCCCAGGCCCGGATCGCGCTGTCGGCGGCGGCTGACCGTGCGCTTGCGCTCGGAGCGTTCGACCAGGCGGTCAGCCTCCTCCGGCAGGCGATCACCGTGACCGGCGACCCCGCCGAGGAGGCGAGCCTCCTCGAGCGCGCCAGCCATGCGGCTTCCCAGGCTGCCCACCACGACCAGGCGGAGACCATGGCCCGCCGGGCGCTGGAGCTCCGGCGCGACCTCGGTGATCGGCTCGGCATCGCGCGCTCGGCGGCCGCCCTCGGAGCGGCCCTCGTCCAGTCGTATCGGGTCGAGAGCGCCCTCGATGCGCTGGAACCCGTCGTCGTCGAGCTCGCCGACCTCCGGGGGGAGCCGGTCCTGATCGAGCTCGAGGTGACGCTCGCACGGGCGTACCTCGTCGCCGAGCGGCTGGACCCGGCGATCGAGGTCGCCGATCGAGTCCTCGTGCCGGCGGAGCGGCTCGACCTCGTGGCGACGATCTGCCAGGCCCTCGCCGTGAAGGGATCGGCGCTCATGAACAGCGGCCACAACTACGAGGGGATGAACACGCTCCGGGGGGTCATCGGCCTGGCCGAAGGCCGCGGGCTGACCGAGATCGCGATGCGCGCCCGGATCGCGCTGGCGGCCGGCCTCGGACACCGGGACCCGCTCGAGGCTCTCACGATGGACCGGGCCCTCCTCGAGGAATCGCGACGGGCGGGGCTCCGCTCGCAGGCGATCATCGCGGTGGGCAACGGCGCCGAGGCCGCCCGGACGGTGGGCGACTGGGACTGGGCGGAGACCGAGGCCGGTGCCCTCCTCGCGTCCGACATCGATCGCGAGGACCGGATCTGGCTGCTTGCCCAGGCCCTGATCATCGGGCGTCTCCGCGGCGAGGCCCGGGTGGACGCGCAGGCCGAGTTCGACCGTCTGGCAGCGCCCGTTCTCGACCAGGTCGTCCAGCAGACCGACGTCCGCGACCTGGGGGCCTGGTCGGCGCTCCTGGACGGGCGACTTCCGGAGGCCGGGCGGCACTGGGAGTCGACGGCCGGTGCCAGCCCGCTCAATGCTCCGTCCGCCCTGGCGCTCGCGGGCAGGGCCCACCTCTGGTCGGGCGACCTGGCCGGCGCCCGTGCTGCGCTCGAGGCCAGCGACGCGACCTCCGTCCACGGCCCGTTCGTGGAGGCACGCCGGACCGCCCTCGCCGCCGGGATCGCCGCGCTCGAGGGCCGCGCGGGCGAGGCGCTCGCCCTCTACGAGCGGGCTCGTGACCGGATGCGAGACGGGAAGGTGCTGTTCGAGCTCGCGCTGGTCGGTCTCGACATGGCGGCGCTTCTCGATCCGGCGACGCCCGCCGTCGAGGCCGCCATCGCCGAATCGCGCCAGATCCTGGACCGGCTCCGGTCGGCGCCGCTCCTCTCGCGGCTCGACGCGGCCGCCAACGGGTCGTTCCGAGCCGCGGCGCAACCCGGGACGGCCGGGCGCGCGCGCACCGAGCGGCGGACGAGCTCGCCCGCGCACGCGTCGGAGTCCGACGAGGCGCGAATCTAGCCAGGGGCCGCCCCCGGGGAGCGGGAGTGCCGTGTCGGCCGGGCCTGGACAAAGGGGTGTCAAGCCCGGATCGAGCACGCCCGGATCTTGCCCCCGGACCCTGGCGGGCCCCGGCCGCTCGCCTACACGGCGAGCACGTAGGGCGTGTCGTCCAGGCGCTCGGCGCCGTTCGCCGTCACGAGGAAGCCGTCCTCCACCCGCAGGCCGCCCCACGCCGCGTTGAACACCGGGATGTCGACAGACACAACCATGCCCTCCTCGAGCGTGGCCGTGCTGGTGGGGCCGAAGATCGGCGCCTCGAACTCGATGACGCCAACGCTGTGGATGCCCGAGTAGAGGAAGTTGCGCCCGAGACCGGCTGCCTCCATCACCCGGCGCCCGGCCGCCTCCACGACCCGGCCCTCGGTCCCTGGCCGGATCAGCGCGCGGCAGGCGTCCTGGGCCCGCCTCGCGGCGTCGAGCGCCGCCCGTGCGTCGCGACCGGGTTCGCCGACCAGCACGGGCCGCCCGATCGCGCCGTGATAGCCCTGGTACCGCGGGGCCATCGTGAGCACCACCAGGTCATTGCGCTCGATCTGGCGGAACGTGGCCCGCGCGAGGATCGGCCGGGCGTTCGGGCCCGACGCCACGATCGTGTCGATGCCGGTCCCTTCTGCGCCCGCCCGCCGCATCGCGGCCTCCGCCTCAGCCGCCACCGCGCTCTCGGTCACGCCCGGGTGGATCGCGGCGACCGCGGCGTCCACCCCCGCCATGGCCAGCCGGTAGGCGTGGCGGATCACGGCGACCTCCGCGGCGGACTTGCGCGCGCGCAGTCCGCACATCGCCTGCTCGACGTCGACCCGCACGGCGCCGGGCAGCGCCGCCTCCAGGGCAGCCGACGTGGCCGCATCGATGAGGCCAAGGCCCGCGATCCCGACGCGGCGGACGCGGCGACCCGTGCCGATCATCTCCGTGACGATCTCCGCCAGGGTCTCGATTCGGCTGAACGGGTAATCCTCGTCCGGGTGCGTGAACTCGCGGAGGATGCGCACGTCCGGGACGCGGCCGATCCGCAGGGCGTACTGGTCGCTCTCCGGACCACATGCCACGAGCGGGTCGCCGGTGGCTGGGACCAGGACGGCCATCGGCTCGAAATGGACCGGGATGTCGGCCAGCCAGCGAACGTGCGCTGGGCCGAACACGGCGCGGTCGTTCCCGAAGGCGACGAGCAGGTCGAGCCCCTCCGCTCGCATCAGGGCCTGGACGCGCAGCCACCGGCCCGGGTACTCCTCGGGCGGGATGGTCGGTCGGACGACGTCCATGCTGGCCTCCCGTGGCGAACGCCGCGAAGGTGCCGATCGTAGCAGGGGAACCGCGCGGCTCCCGGAGGTCGCGTGCGCACGACGCAGCCACCTGGGCCCGCAACAAACCCGCGGCCCATTTCGGCGATGATCCGCGAACGATGGAACGGTCATGGGGCGCCTCGCGGACGGACCGCGGGACCGGGTGCGCGGCCGGCCCGGCCGCCGTCGAGGCGGTGGCGGACCCGGCGCCGCGGCGCATGCCTTGACCAGGCAGGGTCCGAGACGAGACTTCGCGTGGCGGCGGGCGCTCTTCGTCCTGCTGGGCGTCGTCGTGCTCGCGATCCTGGCCAGCCAGTTCACCTCCACGGAGTCGCTGGGCGCGGATCTCGCGAAGGCAGACCCGTGGTGGGCGGCGGTCGCGGTCCTCCTGCACGGCGCGTTCTTCCTGCTCTACGGCGGGCTGTACGCTGCGGGCTTCCGGTCGGTCGGGGTCTCCAGCGACGCGCTGCGGCTGGTCCCGGTCATGTTCGCCTCGATCTTCGCGAAGACCGCAGTCCCGATCACGGCGGCGCCGGCGGCCGCGGTCTTCATCGACGACGCGATGGCGCGGGGCCAGTCCGGCCCGCGGACGGCGGCGGGAGTGGTCGTCGTTCTCGCCGTCGACCTCCTGACGGCGCTGCCGTTCGTCCTCGCCGGCACCGTCGCCCTCCTCGCGCGGGATCGGCTGGTCGCATTCGCGCTCCTCGGCACGGCCCTGTTCATCGCGTTCATCGGCGGCGTGCTGCTGACCCTCGTGCTGGCGGCCCGCGCACCCCGGTTGCTCGAACGCCTCCTGGCTGCGAGCGGTGCCCTGGTCGATCGTGCGGCGAGACGTGTCGGGCGCCCGGGGCCGGTGCCCGGCGGGTGGGCCGGCCGGACCACGGAGACGCTCGCTGCCGCGGTGACCTCGATCCCCGGCCATCGGCGCGACATCGCGAGCGCGTCAGGCTACGGGCTGCTGCTCCACTTCGCGAACCTGGCGGGCCTCGGCGCGGTGTTCCTCGCCTTCGGGCAGGGCCTGGACGTGGCCGCCCTCTCGGCCGGGTTCGGGATGAGCATCGTGTTCTTCATCATCGCGATCGTGCCCGACGGCGTCGGGGCAGTCGAGGGGGCGATGGCCCTCGTCTTCGTTGAGCTCGGGATGCCGGCGACCGCGGCGATCCTGGTCACCGTGACGTACCGCATCCTCAACGTGTGGATCCCGGTCGTGATCGGGTTCTGGTGCGCGCGGCGGCTCCGGCTCTTCGGCGCGACCGGGCGTGTCCTGGAGGAGTCGCCGCTGACGGAGCCCGAGGCGCCGTAGCCCTGAGTCGCGCGGGTCAAGGCGCTGGCGTGTCGCCCGGATCAACGTCGGTGGAGCCGATCGGTCGGCGCGGTTGGCTCCGACGTCGGCTCCGGGGTCGGTTCTGCGCGTCGGCGGGCGTGGTTGGCTCCGACGTCGGATCCGGGGTCGGTTCTGCGGTCGGCGGGGTGGTTGGCTCCGCGTGTCGGATCCGGGGTCGGTTCTGCGGTCGGTCGGGGTGGTCGGCGTGGCCGTCGGCTCTTCAGATGGCGCCGGCGTGGACGTGGCCGTGGGCGCAGGCGTCGGTATCGGCGCCGGAGTCGGGTTCGGCCGCGGAGGGGCCTGCACCGGCGTCGGCCAGGGAACCCAGCTCTGGGTCGGTGTCGGGTTCGGCGTTCCCTCCGGCCCGGGAGGCGGCGTCGCGCCGGCTGGCAGCGACGCTGCCGGGTTTCCGCCCGCGCGGGGCGTCGGCGTGACGGCCAACCCTGAGGTCCAGGTGCCCGTCCCCTGGGACCCGGACCCCGTGCCACCGCCTGATCCGAGGTCTCGGTTCGGAGATGGCGTCTTCCCGGGTGTGCGCAGTGGCCCGCCGCCGGGCGAAAGCTGCATGAGCTGAGCACCCACCGGCGAGGGGATCCCGGACGTCGGAGGCTCGGAGACCGCGGCGGGGTGCATCGCCGAGGTTCCGAAGACCGCGACGGCGACCGCAGCGACGAGGATCCACGCCGATGACGCGGCAACCCCAACGGCCCGCGCGGGCCGCCGCCGCCCGACCCTTCCGTCGACCGGCGCGGTGATCGCCGCGTACCGCTCTGCCTGCCCGTCCTGCCGGTCCTGCCGGTCGCCGCGTGATGCCGTGCTCCTGGTCCGGGCGATCCGAGCGCTCGACCGGCGACTGGCGGACGGTCGGCGCCTTTCGCGACGTGACCTGCGGGCCAGCGTCGGCGCGGCTGGCCGCGTGACGGGTCTCGGAGGGCGCGGTCAGCGGCTTCCGCGGGCTGATGACGAGAGGCGGGGCCGCCGACTCGACCAGCCGGATCGGCTCGCACTTCAGGCACGCGCCAGCCACGCTGTTCCAGCAGTCCGAGCAGCTCGCGACGCCGCAGCGCGGACAGGCATGGATCGAGATCCCTGCCGACGCGAAGGAATTGCCGTCCCGTCCGCAGCTCTCGCAGAACTGGGCCTGGAGTTCCACGCTGCACCCGTTGCTTGGCGCACCCCGGTCGGTTGCGACTCCCTGACCTTAGTCGGGCGAGGGTCCCCGGTGGGTCACTCGGTAGTACCGAGCACGTTCGGCGTTGGTCGCGATCGGTGTCTGGGGGCACCGGTCGCCAGGGCATGCGGCGTGCCTCGCATGATGTCCAGCCCGCCGCCGGGGCACGGCCTCGTCCCGAGCGAGCCTCCCGTGGAGCGTGCCGGACCGCGCCGCGGGCCTGCTCCCCGGCCTGGATCGCCTAGAAGTCGGCGCTCGCCGGCGTGCGCGGGAAGGGGATGACGTCCCGGATGTTCGCCATACCCGTGGCGTAGGCAACGGCGCGGTCGAAGCCCGAGCCCGAAGCCCGCGTGCGGCACGGTGCCGTATCGGCGCAGGTCGCGGTACCACCAGTAGGCGGCGGGATCGAGGCCCATCTCGCGGATGCGCGCGTCGAGCACGTCCAGGCGCTCCTCGCGCTGGCTGCCGCCGACGATCTCGCCGATGCCGGGGGCAAGCACGTCCATGGCCGCCACGGTGCGTCCGTCGTCGTTTACGGCGCATGTAGAACGCCTTGATCTCCTTGGGGTAGTTGATGACGACGACCGGCCGCTTGGCGTACTCCTCGCACAGGTATCGCTCGTGCTCCGCCTGCAGGGCGACGCCCCAGCGCCACCGGGAACTCCCACGAACGGCCGGCTCGCTCGAGAACCTCGATCGCCTCCGTGTACTCCATCCGCGCGAAGCTCGACGTGACGAGCGCCTCGAGCCGGCTGACGGCCTCCTTGTCGATCCGCTCCGCGAAGAACGCCATGTCGTCGGCGCGCTCGTCGAGGACCGCCCGGAAGCTGTACCGGAGCAGGTCCTCGGCCAGGTCGGCGTTGTCCGCGATGTCGGCGAAGGCGATCTCCGGCTCGACCATCCAGAACTCGGAGAGGTGCCGGCTCGTGTTCGAGTTCTCGGCCCGGAAGGTCGGCCCGAAGGTGTAGACGTTCGTGAGCGCCAGGCAGTACGTCTCGACGTTGAGCTGGCCCGACACCGTGAGGAAGGCCGGCTTGCCGAAGAAGTCCTGCGCGTAGTCGATGCGCGCCCTCGGGCGTCCGCGGGAGGTTCGCCAGGTCGAGGGTCGACACGCGGAACAGCTCGCCCGCGCCCTCGGCGTCGCTGGCCGTCAGGATCGGCGTGTGGATCCAGTAGAAGCCGTGCTCGTCGAAGTAGCGGTGGATCGCCATCGCGAGACGAGTGCCGGACCCGGGCCACGGCGCCGAAGGTGTTGGTCCGCGGCGCGCAGGTGAGCGACCTCGCGGAGGTACTCGAACGAGTGGCGCTTGGGCGAGATCGGGTAGGTGTCCGGGTCGTCGACCCAGCCGACGACCTCGACCGAATCGGCGAGAAGCTCCACCGCCTGCCCCTGGCCCTGCGAGGCGCGCGACGGTGCCGGTGACCGCCACGGCGCAGCCGGCGGTCAGGTGGAGGACCTCGTCGCCGTAGTTGGCGAGCGTCGCGGGGGCCACGACCTGGAGAGCCTCGAAGCAGGACCCGTCGTGGACGTGCAGGAACGAGAGGCCCGCCTTGGAATCGCGGCGCGTCCGGATCCAGCCCTGGACGGTCGCGCGCGCACCGACGGCCGGGCGGCCCGCGAGGATCTCGACGACTCGGTCGGCATGCGCCATGAGGTTCTCCTTCCGGCCCCTCGGAGTCACGCGGCGTGAAGGCCGTGATCGTGGAGACACGTGGTGGGCGGGGTGACCCGCTCAGGATGAACGATACCGAACGGGCGAGGCCGACACCCGGGCGCGGCCCCTCGCCGCTGCCGATGACCCGGCATGCCCATCGACACCCGGGCAAGGCCCCTCGCCGCCGCGATGCCTCAGGAGCCGGTGGCAACAGCGGTCGAGCGCCGGACCACGAGCTCCACCGGGAAGTCCAGCTCGTCGCCGCCGGCCGCATGCCCATCGGCCGCCGCAGCGCGAGGCCCCGCACCCGGCGCGTCGAGAAGGAATCGCGCCGCCGCGTAGCCCTTCAGGCGGAGTGGCTGCCGCACCGTCGTGAGGGACGGTCGGCTCCTGGCCGCGGCGGGGATGTCAT
This sequence comes from uncultured Chloroflexia bacterium, assembly GCA_963809215.1. GTDB lineage: Bacteria > Chloroflexota > Limnocylindria > Limnocylindrales > CSP1-4 > CTSoil-043. The sequence continues at coordinate 2,397,669 of CAWEIJ010000002.1, read as the reverse complement.
CGAAGCCGACCACCGCGAGCAGGCGCGGGACGTCGACGCGCAGCTCCCGGGCCGCAACGAGCACGCCGAGGGCGAGGCGGTCGCTCATCGCGAGGATTGCCGTCGGCGGCGTCGCTCGCTCGAGCAGCGCACGCCCGGCCTGCCGGCCGAGCTCCTCGTCACTGTGTGCGCACTCGTAGACCGACGCGGTCTCGCTTGCCACGCCTCCGCGTGCGAGGGCGGCACGGTAGCCGCCGAGCCGGCGCGTCGCCACGTCGTACGTCGCCGTTGCCATACGGCCCTCGTCGCCGTGACCGGTGTACCCGTCGGATCTGAACGGCAGGGTCACGATCCCGAACCGACGGTGGCCCAGCTCGAGGAGGTGGCGAGCCGCCAGCCGGGCGCCGCCCGGATCGTCGATGCTGACCGTCGCCACCCCGGGGAGGCGAGGCTGGTCGACGACCACGACCGGGATGCCCCGCGCGAGCGCCTGGCTCAGCACCGGCGAGTCCGACGGAAGCGAGTAGGCGATGAACCCGTCGACCGCGACGTCCGTGACGGCACGCGGGTCCGTCACGCGGCTCGCCCCGGGTATCACCAGAAGTCCGAGCCGCCGCTCCTCGCATGCATCGGCGATGCCCCGGATGAGCTCGCTCGTCGACGGGTCGTCGAGCGCGAAGGGCAGCGATTCCGGCAGGATCAGGCCAAGCGCTCCCGCCCGGCCGGTCCGGAGCATGCGGGCGACCGGGTCGGGGCCGGCGTACCCCTCCGCCCGTGCCGCCTCGAGGACACGCTCGCGCAAGGCCGGCGAGAGCTGGTCGGGGCGGCTGAACGCGTTCGAGACCGTCGTCTTCGAGACGCCGAGGGAATCGGCCAGGTCCCGCAGCGTGAACCGTCGGGGGGCGCGCGATCGGTGGTCCATTGCACGTCATCTTGACCGATCCAGTCGCCTCGTGTACAGTTGCGCTGTTCTTGATCGATCCAGAACCGAACTCGCACAGGACCGGCCGGGAACAGGAGCCCTCATGAACCTGCTGACGATGCCGACCAGCGAGGACCTCGCCCGCGAGCAGATCGAGTTGGCCTGGCGTGCATACGACTTCTGCCGCACGTGCGGCCAGCCGATGGCGATCGAGGTCCACGGCGCTGGCCTCTGGGTGGAGTGCGCCTCGCTGCGATCACTCCGAGGGATCCGGCTTCGCGTCGGGACCCACATCCACGAGCGTCACCCGATCGATCTTCCGGATGACGTGATGCTCGGGGCCGCCGCATAGAGGACGCTCCTCGCGCGGCGCAGCACCGGGCAGTCGCCCGAGCGTCCGGGCCGCGCGGTGCCCGGGGAGTCGAGACCCGCGAGGGCCGGACGCCGGCCATGGCGGGTCGCCCCGCTCAGCCCGGCATCTCGAACGCGACGCCACGCAGCGCCCAGACGTACCCGGCGCACGCAACGAGCGACGTCCCCGCGGCGACCGCAAGGGCCGCGACGAACGTCCTGGGCGCGATCGCGTTTGTTGCCACGAGCTCGGCCAGCGGCGTCGGGTCCACGGCGATCACCACGATCCCGAGCGTGCCCGCGACCACGGCGACGGCGCCGGCGGCGCCCACGATCCGCATCGGCGGACCGCCGACGCCTCGCCTCCACGTCCGCCTGGGCATCCAGCCCCGACCGTAGACGAGGACGGCCGTGACGAACGAGGCCCAGGCGAGGGAGATGAAGATCGCGCCCTCGACGTCGGCCAGGCGATGCCATCCCGCGATCATCGTGCTGACCCCCACCGTCGCGACCAGGCCCGCCCCGACGACGGCGACGAGGGCGCGGATCCGACGCGGCACCACGAGGACGGCGGCGAGCGCGAGCGACGAGACGATGGCGACATGACCGCTCGGGAAGCTGTTCCCCGTGGCATACGCGGCCCCCGCGAGAAGGTCCGGGCGTTCCAGTAGCAGCTTGAGTCCCTGGGTCGTGAGGTTCGCTCCCGCCAGGAGGACGAGCACGGCGGCGGCCAGCCCGAACCCGCCCCGAGCGGCCGCGATGCCGAGGAGCCCGAGCGCGGCCGTCGCGATGAAGGCCAGGCTGACCGTGGTGAGTGCGTCGGTCGCCGCGCCGAGGACCGCCGGGTCCGAGGCGACCCGCCCATACAGGATCAGGTCCGCGATCTGCTGACCGGCGAGAAACTGGGTCGTGCCGAGCCAGACGGCCGCGACGAGGAGCACCGAGATGGTGCCGAGGAGCAGGAGCCTCCGGCTGCTTCCCGCCGTGGTCACGACCGGGGTCCGCCTCCCGGAGAACTGCCCATGCCGCATGCGCAATGCGTCGTGGCGGCGTGACGGGACGTGAGGGTTCATGTGGGGCGACCCGATTATGCCCGTCGAGGCGCCGAACGTGCCCGGGCCCCAGCCACGGCTCGTCAGGTCGGGGCCGGCGGCCACGGCGAGGCGCCATACCGCCGACTTCGCCATCGCGGCGCTGTGCCCGCGGCACCGTCCGCTCCCGGAACGAGCGGTCCGGCCGGTCGCCCTCGCGGGTAGCATCCGCCATGCCACCGTTGCCTTGCCGGGCCGCGCGCCCGTGCTCCCGCGGGTGGTGCCGAGGCGACGCAGCGTGGGAGGCGGGGTGGCGATCGACGCGGACGTCCTGATCGAGGGCGGCACGATCGTCGACGGGACCGGGAGGCCTCGCTTCGGGGGCTCGGTCGCAGTCGTCGGCGACCGGCTGGTCGTCCTGCCTGCGGGCGAGCGCGTCACCCCAGCCGACGGGCGTCGCGATGACCAGGTCCGGGCGGGTCGGCGGATCGACGCGCGTGGCCTCGTCGTGGCGCCAGGCTTCATCGACCTCCACAGTCACGGCGGCCTGGTGATGCTGGCGGAGCCGCTCCACGAGCCGAAGGTCCGGCAGGGCGTCACGACCGAGCTCATCGGGGTCGACGGCAATGCCTATGCCCCCTTCGCGTCACCGGACGACCTCAACGATTACGTCGTCCTCAATGCCGGGCTCGATGGCCGGCCCGAGATCGCCTACGACTGGTCGACCGTGGCCGACTACCTCGCGCGGTACGACGGGAAGACCTCGGTCAACGTCGCCTATGTGGTCGGGAACTCACCGCTCCGGATTGCTTCGGTCGGCTGGGACGAGGTCGAGGCGGATCGCGCCGCGATGGCGGATCAGCGGGCGCGTCTCCGGGAGGCCCTCGAGGATGGTGCGTTCGGCCTGTCGACCGGCCTCGACTACCCGCCCGGGTCGTACGCCACCACCGCGGAGCTGGTCGAGCTGGCGGCCGTTGCCGCGGGCCTCGGTGGGATCTACCACACCCATGTCCGGTATCCCCTTGGCGACGGGTTCCTCGACCCGTACCGCGAGGCGATCGAGATCGGGCGACGGTCCGGCGCCCCCGTCCACATCACCCACTTCTACCACCGGGCGACGTTCCCGGGCCCGCCGGAGGTGATGCTCGCGCTCGTCGACGACGCGCGTGCGGCGGGCCTCGACGTCACGTTCGACCTCTACCCGTACGAGTGGGCGAGCACCCGGCTGCTCATCATGCTGCCGAACTGGCTCCAGGCCGGAGGCGTGGGCCCGCTCCGGGAGCGCCTCGCCGACCGCACGGTGCGCGCTCGCGTGCGCGCGGAGGCCGCGGCCCGTGGGCGCCTCTTCGCCGGCGACCGGTCGTGGGACGAGGTCCGCCTGGGGTACTTCGCGCGCCCGGAGAACGCGGAATGGGAGGGCCGGACGCTCGGCGAATACCTCGCGGCGACCGGGCTGGACCCCGTCGACGCGATCTGCGACCTGCTGATCGCGGAGGACCTGCGAATCAACCAGGTGACCCCCGGGCCCCACCTCGCGGGGATCCGGCCGTTCATCCGGCATTCCCAGGCGATGATCGCGACCGACGGCGTGATGATCGCGGCCAAGCCGGCGCCGCGGACGTACGGGACCTACCCGCGCATCCTCGGCGAGTTCGTCCGCGAGGAGCGGTGGCTGGGGCTGGAGGAAGCGGTACGGAAGATGACGGGGGCGCCGGCGTCCCGGCTCGGACTGGCCGACCGCGGCGTCGTTGCGGATGGCTACCGGGCGGATCTCGTCGTGTTCGACCCGGCGAAGGTTCGAGCGCTCGCGACGTATGACGACCCGCGCCGCTTCCCGGAGGGCATCCCGTACGTGTTCGTGAACGGGGTGCCCGTGATCGACGGCGGCGAGCATACCGGCGCGACACCCGGTCGCGCGCTCCGACGCGGACGCCGGGCCTGACCGGCGCAGGCGGCATGACCGCGTGGCCTCGACCCGGATCCGGCGCGGCCATCCCGGGCGCGCGACCATCGCTGTTGCCGGCGTGTCTTCCGCCTCAGCACCCCCGGTGCTCGTATGTCCGTGCTGCGCCGCTCGACGAACGCGGGACGGCCCTCGCAGGATTGGGGGTGCTGGCGCGTGTCGAATTCGGCCGTACGCGTGGACATTTCAGCACCGGGGTTGCTGCGAGGCGCAGGACCGGACGGGGACGTCGCGGGGCCCGGCACGGCGACGACCGACTTGCGGCGCCAACCTCTGACACGGCGTGCGCCGACCGATTGACACGGCGAGTTGTCGGCATCCACGCTGTGCCGACCCACCCCGGGTGCGAGTCAGGAGGACCGGCATGACCGAGCTCGGCCCGAACCGATATGGCAAGCGCGCGATCCGGCTGGTCAAGGTCGTCCGCGGCCCCGAGGAGCACCGGGTCCGCGATCTGACCGTCGACGTCGCGCTCGAGGGGGACTTCGCGACCGCGTTCACGGCGGGCGACAACGCCCTGGTCGTCGCGACGGACACGATGAAGAACACGGTCTACGGCCTCGCGGCGGAGCAGCTCACCGGCGCCATCGAGGCGTTCGGGGCGGTCCTGGCCGAGCATCTCCTGGACTTCCCACAGGTCGTTCGGTCGACCGTCTCCGTTCGCGAGCATCGGTGGGCGCCGATCTCCGTCGAGGGCGTGCCCGCGCCGGATGCCTTCCAGCGGGGCGGCGACTCGACCCGAACGGCCGAGGTGGTCGCGACCCGCGATGCCACGATCGTGACGTCGGGCCTCGCGGACCTCGTCGTCATGAAGACAGCGCGGTCGGCGTTCTCGGGGTTCCCGCGTGACCGCTACACGACGCTGGCCGATGCGCGCGACCGGATCATGGCGACGAAGGTGACGGCGACCTGGCGCCACGGCGGTCCCGCAGGCGATTGGGACGCGAGCCACGCGGCGATCTCGGCCACGCTGCTCGGGGCCTTCGCCGAGCACGCCAGCGAGTCGGTCCAGCACTCGATCTGGATCATGGCCAACGCCATGCTCGAGCGTCACCCCGAGATCGACGAGGTCAGCATGTCGCTGCCGAACCTCCACCACTGGCCGGTCGACCTGGGGCAGTTCGGCGGGACGAACCGGGGCGAGATCTTCGTCGCGACGAGCGAGCCGCACGGCCTGATCGAGGCCACGGTCCGGCGGGCGGCATCGTGACCGGGATGCCTCCCGGCGTGCAGATCAGCGGGCCGGCCGTCCCTGGCCAGGAGGCCGTCCTCACGCCCGATGCCATCGCGTTCGTCGCCGACCTCGAGCGCCGGTTCCGCGACGAGCGGCGCGCCCTGCTCGCCCGACGAACGGCCCGCCACGCCGAGATCGAGCGTGGCGTCCTTCCGGGATTCCTCGTGGAGACGGCGGACGTCCGCGCAAGCGACTGGCGGGTCGCGGCGGCGCCGACCGACCTCGACGACCGCCGCGTCGAGATCACGGGCCCGGCCGAGCCGAAGATGATGATCAACGCGCTCAACTCCGGAGCGCGCGCCTTCATGGCCGACTTCGAGGACGCGCTCAGTCCGACCTGGTCGAACGTGGTCGGCGGCCAGCTCGCAGTGCAGCAGGCGGTACGCCGCACGCTCGCCTTCGAGACGCCGGAGAAGGCATACCGGCTGGCGGATCGGACGGCGACCCTGCTCGTCCGTCCGCGCGGCTGGCACCTGGAGGAACGCCACGTCGTCGTCGACGGCCGGCCGGTGTCGGCGAGCCTGTTCGACGCCGGCCTCTTCCTCTTCCACGACGCCGCGGAGACGCTGGCCCGCGGCTCCGGTCCGTACCTCTACCTCCCCAAGCTCGAGAGCCACCTCGAGGCGCGCCTCTGGAACGATGTCTTCGTCCACGCCCAGGCGTTGGCGGGAATCCCGCGCGGCAGCGTCCGGGCGACGGTGCTGATCGAGACGGTCCTCGCGGCGTTCGAGATGGACGAGATCCTCTTCGAGCTGCGCGAGCATGCCGCCGGCCTCAACGCGGGCCGCTGGGACTACCTGTTCAGCGTCATCAAGCGGTTCGCGGGGAACGCGGCGTACGTCATGCCCGACCGGGGCCAGGTGACGATGGCGGTCCCGTTCATGCGTGCCTACACGCGCCTGCTCGTCGCCACCTGCCACCGCCGCGGCGCCCATGCCATCGGCGGCATGTCGGCGTTCATCCCGAACCGCCGCGAGCCGAAGGTCACGGCGAACGCGCTCGCCCGCGTCCGGGAGGACAAGGAGCGCGAGGCGGGCGACGGGTTCGATGGCACCTGGGTCGCCCACCCGGACCTCGTCCCGGTCGCGGGCGCGGTGTTCGACCGCGTCCTCGGCGACCGCCCGAACCAGAAGGACGCCCCCGGCGAGCCCGACGTTCTGGCCGCAGCGCTCCTCGACGTGGCGGTGCCCGGCGGCCGGGTGACCGAGGCCGGCGTCCGCCAGGACGTCAGCGTGGCGCTGCGCTACCTGGATTCGTGGCTTCAGGGAAACGGCGCCGCCGCGATCGACAACCTGATGGAGGACACGGCGACGGCCGAGATCTCGCGCTCCCAGCTCTGGCAGTGGCGCCGGCACGCGACCCTCCTCGACGACGGCGCGCCGTTCACGGCCGATCGGTACCGGCGGATCCGGGACGAGGAGCTCCTGCGGATCGGCGCTCGTGCGGGGCGCGTCGCCGATGCCGCCGCACTGCTCGACGACCTCGTCCTCGCGGACCACCTCGCCGAGTTCCTCACCCTCGAGGCATACGGCCGCCTCGACTGACGGCGGCGCTCCCGCCGACGAACCCGGTCCGGTGAGCCACGCCGTCAGGCGAGCGGCTCGATCGCGCGCTCCACGAACCGCCCGTAGCCCCTCCGGCCGACGAACCGCCCGTCGCGCACCACGAACGAACCGCGCACGATCGTTGAGCGGACCGCGCCTCGGACCTCGCGGCCCTCGAACGGCGTGTAGTCGCTGGAGTGGTGGAGGTCGGCCCCGCGGACCGTCCGGCGCGCCTCCGGGTCGAACAGGACGATGTCGGCGTCGAGGCCCACCGCGAGCGCGCCCTTCGTCGCGAATCCGAAGATGCGCGCGGGCGTCGTCGATAGCACGTCGACCATCCGCTCCAGGCTGATCCGTCCGGAGGCCACACCCGCGTCGTACACGACGGGCAGGAGCGTCTCGATCCCGGGTGCGCCGTTCGAGACGCGGTCGAACGACTCCCGCCAGCTCTGCTTCTCGACCGCGACCCGATCGGGCACGTGGTCCGTCGCGATGATCGAGAGCGATCGCCCGGCGAGGCCGGCCCAAAGCGCATCCGGGTTGTCGGGCGCCCGGAGCGGCGGCGAGATCAGGTAGCGGGCCGCCGCCTCGGGGTCGGAGGCGTAGCGGTCCTCGGTGAGGGTCAGGTAGACGGGGCATGTCTCGGCGAAGACCGGGAGGCCCTGTTCCCGCGCGGTCCGGACCTCCGCCAGCGCCTCCGCGGACGAGAGGTGGACGACGTAGAGCGGGGCCCGCGCGGCCCGGGCGAGGGCGATCGCGCGGCCGGTCGCCTCGGCCTCCACGTACGGGGGTCGCGACGTCGCGTGGTAGCGGGGCTCCACCTCGCCCGCGGCCAGGTGGCGCGCCGTCAGGGCCTCGAGGATCGCGCGGTTCTCGCAGTGGACCTCCAGCAGGCCGCCGTGGCGGCCGGTCGCATCGAGCGCCCCGAGGATGGACGCATCATCCAGGCCGAAGTCGTAGACCATGAACGCCTTGAACGTCGGGACGCCTGCCTCGATCGCGGCACGGATCTCGGCAGACGTGTTCTCGCTCGACGCGGTGATGACCAGGCTGGGCGCCACGTCCACCGCGGCGTCGCCGGCGGTGGCTGCGCGCCACTCGCGCAGGCCCGTCGCGAGCGAGCGGGCGGCGGCAGCCGACGACCCGGTACCCGGGTTGTTGAAGGCGAGGAACGTCGTCGTGCCGCCGAACGCCGCCGCCACGGAGTCGTCGAAGAACCGGTCGGGGCGCTCGTCGGTCGCGACCCGCACGTGCGTGTGGACGTCGATGACACCGGGGAGCACGAGCAGCCCCGTCGCATCGACGTCCTCCCGAGCGGATCCGGCCAGGCCGCCGAGGTCGGGCTCGACGGCGGCGATCCGGCCGCCCTCGACGGCCACGTCGGCCCGCGCGGAGCCGTCGCGCGTGACGACGGTGCCGCCCCGGACGAGAAGGTCGACCACGTCTACGCGTCCTCGACGATCTCGATCTCCTGGGCGCCCTCCCAGAGGCAGCGCCGGCCCATCTCCCGGAGGCGATCCGCCCAGCCGTCGTCCGGCTCGATGGTCGCGAAGTGGTTCGCCGCCAGCTGGCCGACCTTCGACGACGTCGCACAGGCCCCGTACGGGAAGAAGATCTCGCACTCGCTGATGCCGCCCGGATAGAGCGCCAGCTGCCCGGGGCCCGGGTGCGAGGTGTGGTGCTCCCAGCCCACGTCCGGCCGGAGGTCGCCATAGGGGATCCAGGTCGACTCCCCGCTCCACCGGCAGTGGATCAGCCGCGCCCGGAGGGGCAGCATGGCGCGAATGACCGCGATCGTGCGCGGCGCGTCCGGCTCCCACCGGGCGCTAAAGTGCAGGTCGCCAACCCGGATCGACAGATCGCTCATCGGCGGAGGATAGCGCGTGTCCCAGCACCGGCCGACGATCTCCACCCACGTCCTCGACACGGCCGGCGGGAGTCCCGCGGGCCGGCGTCACCATCCGGCTTCGGCGGCAGTCCGCGGACGGCAGCGCGCCGCTCGTCGGCGAGGGCGTGACGGACGGCGACGGCCGCATCCACGACCTCCTCGCCGGCGGAGCCCTCGAGGCCGGGGCGTACCGCCTGGAGTTTGCTCTTCCCGGGGGGGCCTTCTTCACGGGCCTGGTCCTGGACTTCCGGGTCGACGACGCCGCACGCAGCTACCACCTGCCGCTCCTGCTCGCGCCGTTCGGGCTCACCGCGTACCGCGGCTCCTGATCCTCGTGACGGGCCGCCCACCGACCGTTCCGGAGCTCGACGCGCTCGACCGGGACGGATGTCGGGCTGCGCTCGCGCCGCTGTTCGAGGGCGCGCCCCGCTTCCTGGCGCGGCTGTGCGACGCCCGGCCGTTCGGGGACGCGACGCGGCTGTTCGCGACGGCGCACCGCATCGCGCGGGAGATGCCCGAGGCCGAGCAGATCGAGCTCCTCGACGCCCACCCGCGGCTCGGCGCGCCGCCCGGATCCGTCTCCGCTCATTCCTACATCGAGCAGGGCTACGACCGCGAGGCAGCCGGTGCGGCCGCGCGACTCGAGGGGGAGCGGATTGCCACGCAGCTCGAGCGCCTCAACGCCGCCTACGAATCCCGGTTCGGGTTCCGCTGTTGCGTGTTCGTCGCCGGCCGGGACCGCGCCGCGCTGCTGCCGGAGCTCGAGCGCGCACTCGAGGCGAGCCGCGACGCGGAGATCGCGCGCGGGCTGGATGCGGTCATCGACATCGCGATGGACCGATATCGCACGGGGACCGCTCCGGGCGAGGACCGACGGTCAGCCCGACCGTGAGCGCGACCGTGAGCCCGGGTTGACCGCGACATGCAACCGGGGCGCCACGCCGCGCGTCCTCGCGGCATGAACGCGAAGCTCGCCGGGTTCCTCGCCCTCGTCCTCGTGCTCGGCGCCTGCGCGCCGGCCGCCGTCCCCGCGGGCGACCTGGGGCTCGCGAGGGCCGAGGCCCCGCGGGCCTCGGCAGACCCCGGCGACGCCATCCAGGCAGGAGCCGCGCTCGACGCGTTCGGCCTCGACCTCTACCGGTCCGTGTCGGCCGGGCAGGTGAACGTGGTGTTCTCGCCGGCGAGCATCACGCTCGCCCTCGCGATGGCCCGGGCCGGCGCGCGGGGGCAGACCGCCACCGAGATGGACGCGGTGATGCACGGGGCTGCCTCCGACGACCACGGCAGCTGGCTGAACGCGCTCGACCAGGCGCTCGCAGCCCGCTCCGGAACGTTCAAGGACGAGAGCGGCAAGGACCTGACGGTCACCCTGCGGATCGCCAACGCCCCGTTCGCGCAGCAGGGGATGCCACTCCAGCCGGCGTTCCTGGAGGCCCTCGCCGCCCGCTTCGGCGGCGGCGTCCGCCTCGTCGACTACCGGGCGAACGCTGAGCAGGCACGCCTCCTCATCAACGGCTGGGTGGACGCGCAGACGGAGCAGCGCATCCCGCAGCTGCTGGCCCCGGGCGTGCTCACCTCGGCGACGCGGCTCGCCCTCGTGAACGCGATCTACCTCAAGGCGCCGTGGCAGGCGCCGTTCTCCGCGGACGCCACCAAGCCGGGCACGTTCACGCGCGCCGACGGGTCGACGGTCCAGGCGCCGTTCATGGCCACGACCGCGTCGCTCCGCTACGCGTCCGGGCCTGCCTGGCGGGCCGTCGAGATCCCGTACATCGGGGGCTCGCTCGCGATGACGGTGATCGTGCCTGAGGACCTGGCGACGTTCGAGCGGACGCTCTCGATGGCGACGTTCGGCGCGATCGTCGACGCGCTGGCCCCGGCTGAGGTCGCCCTTGCGCTCCCGAAGTTCGGGATCGAGACGAAGACCGAGCTGGCGCCCGTCCTCGCGTCGCTCGGCATGCCATCCGCGTTCGACGACCGGGCGGACTTCAGCGGAATCACGACGTCGGAGCAGCTCCTGATCTCGAACGTGATCCACCAGGCGAACATCGACGTCGACGAGAAGGGGACCGAGGCGGCCGCGGCGACCGCGGTGGTGATGCGGGCGACCGCCATGCCGGCGGAGCCGGTGGTCCTCCGTGCAGATCGGCCGTTCCTCTTCGCGATCCGCGACGTCCCGACGGGCGCGGTCCTCTTCCTCGGCCGCGTCGGCGACCCGTCCGTCGGCCGGTAGCCCGACCCGGCGCGCGCGCCCGCCGGCTCCGCCGGTGCGGCTCGCGAGGCAACGGCCCTGCGATCAGGGCAGGAACTCGTCGAGCGGGGTCGCGCCGCACGACGCGTTCAGGCACGGCAGCCCGAAGATGTCCTCGATGGTCCGGAGCAGCCCGTAGTGATCGTGGACCGTCGACGATCTGACGCCGGACAGCCCCTGCCGCGCAACCATCGTGAAGACCCGTCCTCCGCCGTTCACGCTCGTGGCGCCCTCGTCGAACGAGACCACGAGCAGCGTGTGCGGCCATTCGGGTGCCGCCAGGACCGCGGGCAGGAAGGCGCGCAGGAAGGCGTCACCCTGCCCAGCCGGGCAGTCGTGCATGTCGTTGCACAGGTTCGGGACCACGAAGGCGACGTTCATGCCCGGGTCGAACCGCGCGAGCGGCTGGATGTTCGCGCACTGGCTGCTCCCGGACACGGAGGTGAAGCTCATGGCGGGGTCGTGCTTGCGGGCGTACGTCCCGGCGACGCCCGGGCCGTCCACGCCGCCGGTGTACGCCGCGCCGGTGCTGCACCCGCCGGCGGGGTAGTCCTGGGCGTAGATCCGCCACGACCGGCCAGCGGCGGTGAGCTGGCTGGAGAGGCTGGCGCCCGGCAGGTCGTGGATCGCGTCGTCCGTGACGCCCTGCGTCGAGCCGGACCAGAAGGCGAGGTAGTTCGGCAGCGACGGATGGGTGACGGCGTAGAACGCGTCCGCCCGACCGTAGGTCTGCGACAGCCCGTAGAGGTAGGGCATCGTGGAAGCCGTGATCGCCGAGGCTTCCCGGTTCTCCATCCAGACGACGACCACGTGGGTGATCGCGGACGAGCCCGTGCCCGTCGGCGTGGCCGATGGCCGGGCCGTGGCGGCGGGGGTGGGGTGTGGGCTCGGCGCGGGTGTCGCCGGTGGACCAGCCGGTGGCGTGGCCGACGGCCGCGCCGGCAGCGCCGGTGACGGAGCGCCCGTTGGTGAGGTGGCCGGCGACCTTTCCGGCGAGGCCGGGCCAGCCGTCGACACGGACCCGCCGGCCGGCGGGGTGGCGGCTGCGACAGGGCCCTCCGAGGACGACGGCGGGGAGGTCGACGGCGCGGCGGTCGCGCCGGCAGTTGGGACGAGGCTCGCCGGCGGCGCTGCCTGGCACGCCGCAAGGACCGCGGCCAGCCCGATGGCCGCTGCAACCTGTCGCGACCGCATCCGCGCTTCTGCCGTCCGGTCACGCCCCTGTCGCCTTTGGCCCGGTTCGCTCACTCTGCCCACGCCACGTGCCAGACTCGCCAGAGCGCCGTCGGGTCGGACAGGGGATCGCCGTGGACGAGGCTGAAGTCCGCGGGTCCGCCCTCCCGGATGACGCCAGCGTCCGGCTCGCCGAGGAGGTCGCCGCCGCGCCACGTTGCGGCGCCGAGCGCCTCCCACGGCTCCAGCCCGGCCGCGACGAGGCATTCCACCTCCCACGCGAGCTGGTTCGCTCGGGTCGATCCCCCACCGAAGTCCGTGCCGGTGGCGATCGCCACGCCCGCCGCGCGGGCGAGCCGGACGCTCTCCTCCGCCCGTGCCTGGCGCTCCAGGACGCGCGCCCGGCGCTCGGGGACCGTGAAGCGTTCGATGGAGGTTGTGGTGGCAAAGCTCCGCCACGAGCGGAAGATCGCGAGCGTCGAGACGAGCGTGGTTCCGCGGGCCGCCATCTCGACGGCGACATCCGCGTCCAGCTCCATCCCGTGCTCGATCGAATCGACGCCCGCCGCCACCCCCACTCGTGCTCCTGCCAGGTCCCCTGAGTGTGCAGTCACCTTCACGCCTCGGGCGTGCGCCGCCGCGATCACCGGCGCCAGCTCGTCCACGGACCACGGTGCGACGCCCGCTTCGGGTCCGTCCAGGTAGAGCTTGAGCAGGTCCGTGCCGTCGTCGAGCTGGCCGATCGCGAGGCGAAGCAGCTCGTCAGCATCGCTGGCCTCCACGCTGCGCGGGCCCGGCATCGTGCCCGCGCGGTCCAGCCAGGTCCCGGCCGCACGGACATGCGGGTATCCGCGGCGGCCGCGCCAGCGGTCGCGGACGCCGAGGCTGAGAGCGCGCAGGCGCCCGTCGACCGGGTCCTGGACCCGGGGCGCCCCCACGTCGCGCGCCCAGCGGACGCCGGCCCCGGTCATCAGGCGCGCGTTCGCCTCGGCCACCGCGAGGAGACGGTCCGGCGGATCGTCGATCCGGTCGATCCAGTGAGCACCGCCGGGCAGGGTCAAGTGGCTGTGGCAGTCGATCATGCCGGGCACGAACGTCGAGCCGCTCGCGTCGACGAGGTCGGCCCCGGCGGGGGGCGCCCCCTCGTCGTCACTCGGCCGGATCCGTGCGATCACGCCGTCGACGACGAGCATGCTCATGCCAAGCTGCAGGCGATCCGATCGTCCGTCGGCAAGGGCACCGTCCCTGTAGAGCCTCGTCGTCAACGCGTCATCCTCCGCGCCGGACATCCGGGCAGGCCCCGGACGCGTGCGGGACGAGGCGTCCCGGCGCGACGGTCCGTCCCCGCGTGACGCACGCCCACAACCGCCCTAGCCACCGTGCGCGAGGGCGCCGAGGCGCTCGGTGAGCCGCAGGTTCTCGCGATAGTCGATGGGAACCTCAACGAGGGCCGGGCCGTCGAGGGCCAGCGCCCGCATCAGCGTCGGATACAGGTCCTCGGCGGAGGACGGCCGGAACGCGGCCAGCCCGAAGGATTCCGCGTACGCCACGAAGTCGGGGTTCGTGAATGCCACCCCGAACGGCCGCCCGAACTCGGCCCGCTGCTTCCAGTCGATCAGGCCGTAGCCGTCGTCGCGCCAGACGACCACCGTGACGTTCGCGCCGATCCGGCGCGCCGTCTCGAGCTCCTGGGAGTTCATCAGGAACCCGCCGTCGCCGCACAGGGCAACCACGCGCCGGTCCGGGTGGACCAGCTTCGCTGCGATCGCGCCGGGCAGGGAGATCCCCATCGCGGCGAAACCGTTGGAGATGATCACGGTGTTCGGCTCGTACGCCTGGTAGAGCCGCGCCACCCAGATCTTGTGCGCCCCCACGTCGCTGACGACGATGTCCGACGGCTCGAGCGCCCGGCGCAGGTCCGCGATCGCCTTCTGGGGCCGGATCGGCCAGCCGTCATCGTGCTCGTAGGCGCCGAGCTCGGCCAGCATCGCGGTGCGCAGGTCCTGGTGGACGAGCGTCTCGCGGGCCGCGTGACGGGCGGTGGCGTCGCGGCCACCGATGCCATACGGCAGGATCGCCGCGAGGAGCCGGCTGAGCGTCCCGCCGATGTCGCCGATGAGCTCGACCTCCGGGCGGTAGGACGCGTCGACCTCGGCGGGCTGAGTGTCGATGTGGACGATCCGCTTGTACCCGTCCGGGTTCCAGCGGGCCGGCGCGTACTCCACCAGGTCGTACCCGACCGACACCACGACGTCGGCCCGGTCGAATCCCGAAAGCACGTGGTCGCGCGCCTGCAGCCCGACGGCCATGAGGGACAGGTGGCTCCGGTCGTCGATCGCACCCTTGCCCATGAAGGTGACCGCGACGGGAACGTGCAGCCCGCGGGCGAACGCCCGCAGCTCCGGCGCGGCGTGGCGGCGGATGACCCCGTTGCCCGCGAGCACGATCGGCCGGCTCGAACCCGCAAGCAGCCGGGCGGCGTGCGCGATGGCCTGGTCCGTCGGCTCCGGGAAGTACGCCTGCGAGGGTTCGATCGGCCGGAGCGCCGGGTCGACCGCCATCGCCGCGATGTTCTCCGGCAGCTCCACGTGCGTCGGGCCGGGCTTCGCCAGCTCTGCGACCCGGAACGCCTTGCGCACGATCTCCGGGATCGCGCCCGGCTGCCAGACGCGCTGGTTCCATTTCGTGACCGGCTCCAGCATCCGGACGATATCCACGAACTGGTGCGACTCCTTGTGGATCCTGTCGGAGCCGGCCTGGCCGGTCAGCGCGACCATGGGCGCCCTGTCGAGGAAGGCGTCCGCGATCCCGGTGACGAGGTTCGTCGCGCCCGGGCCCAGGGTGGACATCGCGACCGCCGCCCGCCCCGTGAGGCGGCCGTACACGTCCGCCATGAAGGCCGCGCCCTGCTCGTGGCGCGTCGTGACGTGGCGGACGACGTCCTGGCGGCTCAGCGCCTCGAGGATGTCCATCGTCTCCTCGCCCGGGACGGAGAAGACGTACGCGCACTGCTCCGCCGCGAGGCACTCGACGAGGAGCGAGGCGGCGGTCCGGGACGGCGAGGCGGCCATGTCGGCGCGAGTCTACGCGACGCCGGCCTCGATCCCTCGCCCGGCCTTCCCGTGCCAGCCCGCGCCCGCCGGCGCTCCCGCGTCCGCGCCGGCGGGCGCGCGCTCCCGGCGTTTCGACGATGCTGGAGGCTGGGTTGAACGTTCTGCCTGCGCCAGTCGTCAAGTGAACGTGACCGGAGTGGAGCGAGCTGCCGTGGTGAACATCTCGGGCCCCGACCGCGAGCGTGCCGGGAGCGGGCAGGCGGCGACGTTTGGCGAGCTGCTGGATCGCCGCGTCATCGACGGCGCGTACCGATATGCGACGTTGATGATGGGCAACCGCGCGGACGCGGAGGACGCGACGCACGACGCCGCGCTCACGGCGTGGCGCCACCTCCGCGAGCTCCGGGACCCCGCCAGGTTCGAAGCATGGTTCGGGCGGATCGTCGTCAACGCGTGCCGAGACCGGCTCCGCGCCCGGCGCCGCGTTCCCCTCCATGTCGCGCTGGACCCTGAGCTGTCCAGCCCCGATCCGAACAGCGGGTTCGCCCGGCGCGACGACCTTGCGGGCGCCATCCGGAACCTGAGCGCCGATCACCGCGAGGTCGTCGTCCTGCGCTTCTTCGCGGATCTCACGGTCGACGAGATCGCGGCCCGGACCGGGACGAGGTCCGGCACCGTCAAATCGCGCCTCCATTACGCGCTGCGCGAGCTCCGCGCGGCCGTCGACGCCGAAGACCACGGGAGTGCCAGGCCATGAAGAGCGACGAGTCCTTCGAGCGAGAGGTTCGCGCCTCGCTCGCGGCGTCCGCGACGCAGCCCGCTCCGGAGGACCTTGCTGCGCGAATCGGCCAGATCCCGTCGCGCGAGCCTCTGCCGGGAGCCGGTGCTGGCCGGCTGCACCTCGCCGGCCGCGTGGTCGTGAATCTCGCCGCCGCGGCGGTCGTCGTGATCGCGGTGGCGGCGCTCATCGTGACGCGGAACGGGAACCTGCCGCCCGGCGGGCAGGCGACCGGATCCGGAAGCCTCCCGACCGCGACCACCCCCACCGCGACACTGGCCGCCTCGGGCTCGCCCGCGGCTGCCTCCCCGGGGCCGTCCACGACGCCGGCCCCGCCGACGGCACGCCTCGGCCTGCTCCCCGCATCGGCCACCTTCGTGTCGGCGAACGACGGCTGGGTCCTCGGGACGGGAACATGCGCGAGCGGGTCGTGCGCGGCGATCG
This sequence comes from uncultured Chloroflexia bacterium, assembly GCA_963809215.1. Taxonomy (GTDB): domain Bacteria; phylum Chloroflexota; class Limnocylindria; order Limnocylindrales; family CSP1-4; genus CTSoil-043. The sequence continues at coordinate 2,381,058 of CAWEIJ010000002.1, read as the reverse complement.
CGCAGACCTCGGATGGCGGGCATACGTGGTCGGCCATCACGGCACCTGCCACCTCGATCGTCCCCGCGGCGACCCAGGGGGCGCCGGGGATCAGCCGCCTCCGGTTCGCCGATGCGCGAGACGGGTGGGCGTACGGGCCTGACCTCTGGTCCACGCACGACGGCGGGGCCAGCTGGACGCGGCTGACCGTCGCCGGGCTCCAGGCAGGCGCGGCGATCGTCGCGCTCGAGGCCGGGAACGGGTCGGTGCACGCCGTCGTGCTCGACGGCCAGGGCTATCGCGTCGCGTCGAGCCCGGTCGGGACGGATGACTTCCGCCTTTCGACGGTCCGCATCGCGGTCGGGGCCGGTCCGGTGCCGGCGGTGCAGCTCGTTCTCTCCGGGGCGGCGGGCTGGCTGCTCGAGAACGACCGGACGGTCATCGGCGGCGCCCGGCTCGTCAACGGGTCCTGGGTCGCCTGGCAGCCGCCGTGCCTGAACGTCGTCGGCCCGGCCTACCTCGCAGCCTCGAGCGCCACCGAGCTGGCGGCCGCCTGCGATGTGGGGCTCTGGAGCACGCCGACCGGCAGCCACCTGTTCGCCTCCCACGACGGCGGGTCCACGTTCGTCGAGGCGTCCACCACGGTGCCGCTCACGATGACCGCCGCTGTCACGGCAGCGTCGCCGAGCGTGGCCGTGGTCGGCGGCACGGACGCCGTCGGGACCGCCCTGGTCGGCACGTTCGATGGGGGACGGACATGGTCCGTCGTCGCGCGGCTCGGGATGGTCGGCCTCACGGACCTTGGGTTCACGACACCGACGCAGGGATTCGTGGTCGCCGCTGCCGGCGACGGACCCTCGACCTTCTGGATGACGCGCGACGGCGGCCGCACGTGGGCCGCCGTCGGGGGCTGAGCCGGCTCCAGGGTGGCGCGCGGGCGTGGTTCCGGCGGGCCCGGAGCCTCGCGCTCAGGACACGGTCACGAGGATCCGGTGGTGGCCGCGGGCGCCGTCGGGAGCCGGATCGGAGACCTGGTCCGTCTGGACGTCCCCGGTGCCGTCCGTCGCGCGAACCTCGATGTTGTGGGCCCCGGGCGTCGCGGTCCAGGGAAGCGTCCACTGCACCCAGGTCGCCTTCGAGATCGGGCGGCTGATCCGGGTCGCCTGCCATGGCCCGTCGTCGACCCGGACCTCGACCCGCGTGACGCCCCGGTCCGGTGCCCAGGCCACGCCCGCGACGTTCAGGACGCCTGACGATACGCTGGCGCCGTCGGTGGGCACGTCGATCCGCGACTGCGTCAGGATCGGCCCGTCCTTGGCCCAGCCGAGGGGCACCCAGTAGCCGTCGACGGCCTCGCGGGTCGTCAGCTGGATCTCCGCGAGCCACTTCGTCGCCGACACGTAGCCGTACAGGCCGGGCACGATGAGGCGGGCCGGGAACCCATGGTTCGCCGGCAGCGGCTGGCGGTTCATGCCGACCGCGATCATCGGCTCGCGCTCGGGCGCCATCGCCCACGACGTCGGGAACCCCACCGTGAAGCCGTCCACCGACCGTCCGACGATCTGGGTCGCCCCGGGCTGGACCCCGGCCGACTCGAGCACGTCCTTGAGTCGCACGCCGGTCCAGAGTGCGTTCCCCACGAGATGGTCGCCCACCTGGTTGCTGACGCAGGCGATCGTGACGTACTGCTCGTACAGCGGCATCGCGAGCAGCTCGTCGTAGGTGAACGTCAGCGGGTTGGCGATCATGCCGGTGACGTCCAGCTTCCAGCCGGCGGGGTCCACCCGGGGGACCAGCAGCGTCGTGTCGATCTTGTAGAAGTCATCGTTCGCGACGACGAGCGGCGTCAGGCCCGGAATCGCCAGCGCCTGGTCCGCTGCAAGCGGCGGCACCGGGAAGAGCGGCGCCGGGATCTTCGATGAGCTGACGACCAGGTCGGCGGCGTGGTTGTCGACGAGCGACCGGCCCACGCCCCCGGCGACGATCACGCCACCGACGGTTCCTGCGCTCGCGATCAGGAACCGGCGGCGGGTCCACTCCGGGCTCGGGAAGGCCACAACGGGATCGTCGGACACGCCAGACCCTCCGGTCGCGGACGCGATGCGGAGCAGTACGAGCAGGGCCGTGACGCCGGCGATCACCGCGACCGTGGCATTGGCGACGGCGAGCGCCGGCGCGGCCAGCGGATCGCGAAGCCCGGCGGCGGCGGCAAGAAGCCCGAACGCGGCGAAGATCGCCACCCCCAGCCAGCGCCGTCGGGCTGCCAGGATGCCGGCAGCCACGGCGACTACGAGCGCCACCACGAGGACGAGGAGATTGAGGGCGAGCTTGTCGTTCGTCCCGAACAGGTTGACGACGAGCTCCTTGGCGCCCGGTGGCTGGAAGCTGATGACGAGCGAGCCGATCGCCGTGACCAGCGACGGCGCACCGGTCACGAGGCCTGCGCCGAGCTCCGACACCGCGATGGCGACGCCGGCCCCGAGCGCGCCCGCGACGGCGGGAGCCCACCAGCCGGCCGGCATCGCGAGAGACCGGCTCATCCGACCCCGGGATCCGGCCCCCGCGCGAGGTCGCCCACCGTCTGCCATGGCACGACCCTAGGGCAGGATTGTGACGGGCCGATGTCGGCCGCCCGCTGAAGCCTGCACCCGGATCGTTCGGCGTCGCCCGGTCGATCCCGACCCTGTCACCTCAGGTGGGCTCGGCCCACGCTGCCCGCCACGCGGGCGCGGGAAATGGCTTGGCCCAATACGCCGTCTCACGCGTGATCCGACCGTCCCGGCACTCGAAGATGAAGACGACCTGGTAGGTCTCGGTGCCGTAGTCGAGCTCCGCCTCGGTGATCACGAGGTCGCCCGACGACACGGTCCGATAGGGCGCGATCGCGGGGAGCGACGGGAACGCGTGGTAGAGGCCCTGGCGGTTCTCCCTGCCCCGGATCACCTCGCCCGACTGCGGCCACGAGATGACGGAGTCGTCGACGAAGACCTCGTTCATGACGTCGACGTCCTTCGCGTTGAGGCCGGCGAACAGCCGCTCGACGGCTCGTACGTTGTCGGCTTCGCCCATCGGGAGACCCCCATTCCAGTCGCGCGCCCGGATCGCGGTCCGGTCGCGGCCCCGCCGATCCGTTGCCGAACGGCCCGCCGCCGCGATCGTACGCCGGAGCCGCTCCGGCCGCCGTGGCGCCCCCGGCGGGCGACGTGGATCCGGCGCCCGGAAGCACGAGCCGACACGATGCGGGCCCCGTTCCCGCGGATGCGTCGATTCCGGGCAGGGCCGCGCGTCGTCTTCGTGAACGGGCGGCAGGGGCCCGTCACAGCGATCCGGAGGTTCTTCGATGGCAAGCCACGTGATCCATGTCGAGGTCGTCGGCAAGGACGGCCCGGCGCTCCAGAAGTTCTATGGAAACGTGTTCGGGTGGCAGCTGAACACGGACAACCCCGGCGGGTACGGGATGTTCGACGGCAACGGTGAGGGAGTCGGTGGCGGAATCGGCACCGCGGCGGACGGCGGCTCCGGCTACGTCACGTTCTATGTCCACGCGGACGACGCCGCCGCCACGCTCCGTCGCGTGGAGGAGCTCGGCGGGCGCGTGATCATGCCGCTCACCGAGGTCGCGCCGGGCACGACCATCGCGCTGTTCGCCGATCCGGAGGGCCATCTCGTCGGCCTGATGTAGGACCGCCGGGGCGGTGAGCCCTCGCTCGAACGCGGCCGACCGTCCACACCCGCGGGCGATCGGCCGCCGCGCGTTCCGGCCGGCCGTCAGTGGATCCCCGGGCCGTACGGCCCGGGGACCTGACCCGTCGAGGCCGCGACGGCGCGCGGTACCCTGACGCCCCACGCGGTCGGCGGGCGCCGGCCCCGGGACGCCGAGGGTTCCGGATGCAATCGACGATCGCCAGCCGTCCCGGATGAACCGCCGCGAGGCGGGCGCCGAAGTCCCGTTGCCGGGCCGTGTCCTTGTCGTGGTCCCGGCCTTCAACGAGGCGGGCCGGATCGGCGCGGTCGTTCGCGGGGCTCTCGTCCACCTTCCCGTCCTCGTGGTCGACGACGGATCGACGGACGCCACGGCGGCCGAGGGCGGCGCAGCCGGCGCGACGTATCGTCGCCCAGCGCCCCAACCAGGGCAAGGGCGCCGCGCTGCGAGCCGGGTTCCGCTGGGCGCTCGAGCAGGGCTTCGACGCCGTCATCACCCTCGACGGGGACGGCCAGCACGATCCCGCGGCGATCCCGGCGTTTCTCACGGCCCGGACCGTCGCCGGCGACGCGCTGGTGATCGGCTGCCGCGACTTCCGGCGGATGCCGCTGTCGCGCCGGCTGGCCAACTCCATCGGCGGCCGCGCGTTCTCATGGGCGGTCGGCCGCGACATCCCTGACAACCAGTCCGGGTATCGACTGATCGACCGGCGCCTGATGCGGGCGCTGCTGGCCAGCCGGGAGACCGGGTTCGCGTTCGAGGTCGAGATGATCACGACCTGCATCCGCGGCGGCTGGCCGATGGCATGGGTCCCGATCCGCACGATCTACGCCGGCGAGCCCAGCCACATCCGGCCGGTGGCGCACCTGGCGAGCTTCGTGCGAGTGGTTCGCGAGGCGCACCGAACCGTGCGGCTGCCGCTCCCGTAGCGACGGCACCCGGCCAACCGGGTCGGGCGACGGCTGCGGTCGCGCGCCCCGCGCCGTCCGGCTGCCGCTCCCGTAGCGACGGCACCCGGCCAACCGGGCCGGGTCACGGCCGCGGTCGCACCCGCCCCGCCCGTCCCGCCGCGACCGCCCTGCACTGTCCGACCGCGCCGCCCCGCGCCGTCCCGCCGCGCGGCCTACCCTTGCGGACGATGCCCCGGTCCAGGACCCCCCGCCAACCAGCGCCCTCGTCCGTCCCGACCCCCGGGATGCCCTCGCGCTGGCCGCGCTCCGCGAAGGTCGCCTTCATCGGCTCGCACGGGATTCGCAAGACGAGCGCCGTGCTGGCGTTCGCGGCGACGGTCCAGCGGGCGGGCTGCTCCGCCGAGCTCGCCCGCGAGGTCGTCCGCGACAACCCGCTGGGCATCAACGAGGGCGCCACCGGCGAGGCGCAGCTGTGGGTCCTCGTGTCGCAGATCCGCCAGGAGCTGGAGCTCGCCCGCAAGGCTGACGTCCTCGTGACGGACCGCGGCGTGATGGACAACTTCGCCTACTACCTGCGGGCCTGCGGCGGGACCGACCGGTATGCGGTGGAGGGCCTGGTCCGGAGCTGGTCCGGCACGTACGACCTTGTGGTCCGGCTGCTGCCGGACATCGAGCTCCAGCCGGACGGGGTTCGCAGCACGAACGACGCGTTCCGCGACGAGGTGGAGGCGATCCTCGATCGCGTCCTGCCCACGTTGCTGGAGCAGGGCCGGCTCGTGACCCTCCGCGCCTCGGAGGTGACGAGCCGCTTCGACTGGTGGGCGCTCCTCGAGCGCCTCGCGGCGTCCGTCGGCGCGCTGATCCGCCCCCCGACGATCTGGACGTAGCGGTTGCTCGGCCGGGCCGCCGACACGGGATGAGCCATCCGCTCGGGGCGCTCGCAGGGCTTCCGGCGTCGGGACGTCGCGGGCGGGGCTGACGGAGGCGCCTCGCGCCGGCCTCCCGGCGGTGGATCACCGGGCGGCCCCGGCTGCCCGGACTCCGGGATCGGCGCCGTTCGGCCCGCGACGGCGCCGCTTCAGAACATCGTGGGGCACCACGGAGCGCGCGCGGCCGCGAACATCGCGTCGGCCCGGAGGAGCGCCCCGGCCGTCCGCTCGTCGACGCGCCCGACCCGCGCGAGCTCCGAGAACCGGAACGTGCCGAGATAGGTCGCGCCCAGGTCGCTCGCGTCCAGCGCGAGGTCGGCCGCGGTCGTCGTCGGCTCGGCACGTCCATGGCCGTCCTCCCCGACCTCGAGGCGCCAGCGAGCGGCGTTCGCTGCGCAGAAGGCGTCCCGGACATCGAGCACGAGCGAGCCTGGGCGCCCGTACGTCCGCGCGGCCAGCGCCCCGGGGACGTCCACGACCCGGAGCCAGATCGCGTCGCCGACCGTGAAGCCCAGCCGGCGTGGCTCCGCGAGCAGGAGCTGGAGCGGGTGCGGGACGGGTCCCCGGACCGCGCGCACCCTGCGCACCAGGTCCACCGCGAAGAGCCAGCTCCACAGGTCGCGCGTCGCCCGCGGCGTCGTCGCGAGCACCTCGAGCGCGACGAGCCGGCCATTCGGACCTCGATCGTCCCAGTCGGGCTTGACGCGGTAGACCGCGGTCCCTTCCACGACGCCGCCCGTCTCGTAGACGGCCAGGAACTTCATGCCATTCTCGCCGCGCGCGTGGTCCGAATCGTGGAGGGTGACCCACCGCCACCACGTCTCGCTTCGCCCGATCATCCCCGGCGTGTCGGCCCGTACCCGGTCGTAGAGCGGCGGGAAGATCTCCATCGCGGCATCCCGGTCCACCAGCCGGACGGTTCCCTCGGGCGGTGCGGAACGCACGAACGTGACGTCGCCGCGCTCGATCTCGAAGGTGCCGTTGAGCGTGGCCAGGCCATACCCGAAGCGCTGGTAGATGGCGCCCTCGGACGCCCAGAGGATCGCGAGGGGCTCGCCCCGGGCACGGATGTCGTCGAGCTGGTGGCGCATCATCGAGCGGAGGATTCCCCGCCGCCGATGGGATGGGCTGACGCCCACGAGCGTCACGCCGGCCGCGGGCGCTTCGCCGCCCGGCACGCTCAGGCGAAACGTCAGGGCGCCGGCGGAGGCCACCGGCTGGGCACCATCGAACGCCGCGATGATCCGGTTCGGCTCGAACGTGCGGTGCTCCTCGTCGGCCGGGTCGGGAAGCTCGGCGAAGGCGAGGTTGAGCGGGGCGATGAACGACGCCATCGTCTCCGGGGTCGCCGTCCGGATCGGATACCGCTCCGCCGTCCGCGTCGCGTCCGTCATGCGTCATTCCTCCCGTGCGCCAGCTTCGTCACCACGGCCGAGACCGCCTCGATCTGGTCCGGCGAGACGCGACAGCAGCCGCCCACGATCGTCGCCCCTGCGCCGATCCAGCGGCGTGCCGCGACCGCATCGACGGTGGGTCCGGCTCCCGGGATCCATCGGCGTGCGACCGGATCCCACCCTTCGCCGCTGTTCGGATAGACGATGAGCGGCTTCGAGGTCACGCTCCGGGCGCGGGCAAGAAGCTCGTCGACATGCTCCGGGGCGGTGCAGTTGACCCCGACGGCCAGCACGCGCGCCGACTGCTCGGCCAGCCCGAAGGCATCCTCGACGGCCGCGCCGCTTCGCAGGTGGGCGCCGTCGGCGCACGAGAAGCTGAGCCAGCCTCGCGCGCCGGGCGTCGCCTCGAGCAGCTCCACGAGCGCGATCCCCTCCTCGAGCTCGGGGATCGTCTCGCAGGCGAGCAGGTCGGCCTCCGTGGCGGCGAGGACCTCGAGCCGCTCGCGATGGAAGTCCCGGAGCTGGGCGACGCTCCGACCGTAGCGGCCGGCGTACTCGCCGCCGTTCGCGAGGAAGGCTCCGTACGGTCCGATCGACGCCGCCACGAGCAGGGCGCCGTCGTCGTCGGGCGGACGCTCGACCGCCACGCCGCGCGCGCCTGCCGACGCGAGCGCCACGCTCCGCCGGAGGAGGTCGACGGCGCCAGCCCGGTCGATCCCGCGCCCGGCGAAGCCCTCGAACGTGGCCTGGTAGCTCGCGGTCGTCGCGACCGAGGCGCCCGCCCGGAAGAAGGCGAGGTGGGCGCGCACGATCTCGCCCGGGTTCTCGAGGAGGAGCCGCGCCGACCAGAGCGGGTCGGCCAGGCTGTTCCCCTGGGCCTCGAGCTGCGTCGCCAGGCCGCCGTCGAGGACCACCACGCCGCGCAGCGCGAGGATGGGCGCGAACGGATCCGACGCGGGCAGGTTCGAGACAGGTGCTCCCTGCTGATGGCCGCGCGGCGCGTCCATTCAGCCGGCGCCGCCGATGTCCAGCTGGTAGGCCTCCCAGACCAGGTCGGCGCCGTGCTGGCGGTGGCGGACAACGCGCCCCATCAGCCGCTGGAGGTCGTCGCGCAGGCCGTCGAGGTCCGTGCCCTCCGGGAACGGCGCGGCGAACCGCGCCTCGGCGTCCGAGATCGCGGCCGTCAGCGGGGGGTGCTCCTCGCGCAGCCGGCGGGCCTTGCCCTGCACGTGCGGCGCGATCTCCTCCATCTCGTCGTAGAGACCGCCCGCGGCCTCCGTCTCGGCGACGTGCTCGGCGAAGGCCTCGCGCAGCGCGGTGAGGCGAGCGGCCACGAGGCGCCGCCACCGGTCGGGATCGTGGACCGAGGAGGCGGCCGTGTCCTCGAGCGCCATGAGCGCGTCACGCAGCTCGCGACGCCGTCGGGCCGCTGCCTCCAGTGCCTGGGTCGCCTGGTGCTCCTTGTTCACGGGATCGCCTCCGCATGGCGGGCTGTCGCCCGTCCATGGTAGGCCGCGTCAGACCTCCCGGCGAGGACGGACGGCGATCGGCCCGATCACCTCGCGCCAGGCGCGTGTCAGCGCTCGGAACTCATCGGCCGGGATCCGCTCGACGGCCACCACGGCGGCCGCGGTCTCGGCGGCGCACTCGGCGGCGAGGCGGCGCAGCGCGGGATCGGGGAGCGCGGCGAGGGCCGCCAGCGCGGCCTCGCGCGCCCCGCTCGCCGCCGCGAGGGCGACGACGTCGCGCTCGTTCGCGAATGCCCGGTCGCGGGCGCGTCGCGCCGCGGCCGGCGCCCTCCGCGCGCGCGGGTCGTATTCGAGCGCGACGCGCCGGGCCGCTTCCAGCCGCGGCGCCTCCTCCGGCGCGAGGGTCCCGGCCCGCGCCACGATCGCGGAGACGATCTCGGCCCGGGGCCCGTACGCGCCCGTCGCGCAGATCTCCTGGACGCGCCGGCGCCTGCGCCGACCATCGACGAGATGGATCGCCAGGAGCACCCCGAACCCCCCGAGCAAGGCGACCCAGACGATCAGCTCGGATGCGAGGTCGCGGACCTGGGCGGCGGTCATGCGTGGATTGTGGGGGACGCGGGCGAGGGGCGGTTCCGTGGCGCCGGTCGACGTCCCGGCCCAACGCCTGCCGGCCCGGTCGCGCGGGCGTCAGCGCCGCGCAGCGTCAGCGCCGCGCAGCGTCAGCGCCGCCGGGCCGCGTCGAAGCGATCGGACTCGGCAGTCAGGCGAGCCAGCTCGTCGGGCGCCAGGGCGAGGTCGGCGGCCGCGGCATTCTGCTCCAGCTGCTCCAGCGTGCGTGCGCCGGGGATGGCGACGGTGTTCGGATGCGCGATGACCCAGGCCAGCGCCACCTGCGCCGGGGTGGCGCCGTGCGCGGCGGCGACGTCGCGGATGGCTGCCAGGAGCGGTCGAGCGCGCCGGAGCGCCTCGTCGCCAAAGAGCGGGTTCATGCGCCGGGTGCCGATCCGGCGCTCCGCCGGATCGTCGGCCGCGAGAAAACCCTGGCCGAGCGGGCTGAAGGCGATGACGAGCCTGTCGCGCTCGGCGGCGTAGGGGACCTGGTCCCAGCGGGGTGACGGCGTCGCCAGGCTGAAGCGCACCTGGTTCGACACGATCGGCCGCCCCAGCGCCGACTCGAGCGCCCGCCAGCGTCCGAGGCCGTGGTTGCTCACCCCGACGTGGCGTGCGATCCCCGCGTCGAGGACCCGCCGGAGCCCGACGGCCTGGGTGCGGATCGGCACGATCGGGTTCGGCCAGTGGAGCTGGTAGAGGTCGATCGCGGCGACCTCGAGGCGGTCGCGGCTCGCGGCCGCCCGCGACGCGACGATCGCGGGCAGCGGCAGGACCGGGAGCAGCTTCGTGGCCAGGAATGCGCGCGCCGCGAGGTCCGGGCCGGCCGTCGCCAGGCCGCGGGCGACGATCCGCTCCGACTCGCCGAAGGCATAGACCTCCGCGGTGTCGATGAGCGTGATGCCGATCTCCAGCGCTCGACGAACGAGGGCGGGCGCGTCATTCGCCGCGTACGCCGGCCCGTAGCCCCACTCGCGCGACCCGAACTGCCAGGTGCCCAGGCCGATCGCGGAGACCCGCGCACCGGCGACCTCGAGGTACCTCACGCGTCGGTCCGCACGTAGCGCCGGCCGATGAGGGCGAACGCGGGAAGCCGCCCGAGCCAGGCCGAGAGCGGCTGCGTCGGGCGGCCCTCCCGCCCGGCGATCGCGAGCCGCGCGTTCGCCTCGTCGCCGCTCGGCCGCGCGTCGACGATCGCGAGGTCGATGGCGACCCGTCCGGGCACGCCGACACCGAGGGTCGCGATCGCCTCGGCAGGGGGTGGGCCGACCTCGTACTCGGCCCGCACCTCGGCCTCGGCTCGCCAGCGTGGCCGGCGCAGCAGGATCCGCGCCCAGGTCGCGGCCACGTCCGGCGTGACGCGCCCATCGCCGGGCCTGGGTGCCGGCCCGACCTCCAGGCCCCGCGCCCAGCGGGCCGCCCGGTGAAGGAGCGCGTACTCGTCGAGGTCCGCGAACGTCGCGAGGTCGTCCGCGGGCGAGCCATCCCCGACGAGCGCCGCGATCGACGTCGCGAAGACGCCGGCCAGGTCGAGGTCGATGCCCCGGACCGTCCGGTGGAAGTAGACCTGCTGGTACATGAAGAGGCGCGCCGACAGGAACATCTCGAGGGCGCTCAGTCCGGATTCGTAGAGGGTGAGCCCGCGCTCCGAGATGAAGGCATAGCGCCGCAGGCGCTCCGCGTCCACGGGCCCCGCCGACACGCCGGTGAGGTAGGCGTCACGCCGGACGTAGTCGAGGTTGTCGACCGTGAACACGCCCGACAGGAGTGGCTGGAGCCAGCGGACCCAGAGCGGCATCGCCGCGTCATCGAGGGGTGGCTTCGAGATGAGGAACGCCACCCAGCGCCGGGTCGATCTCCTCTCCGGGCGCGATCGCGTCGCGCCCGGGAACCCCACCCGGTGCCCGTCGGAGCCCCCGGATGTGGGATGCCAGCTCGCGGGTCACGATCAGCTGCGAGAGGTCCTCGTGGGTGAGCGCCTTGGGGGCACCACGCCGCTCGTCGGGCGGGGCCGGGAATCTCGACAGCACGTGCTCGTCGTAGAAGTGGGCGAACGGCCCGTGGCCCACGTCGTGGAGCAGGCCCGCGACCCGCAGGGTCTCGACCACGAGCCCTTCCGATGGGACGGGCGCGGCATCGCCCCGGGCCACGAGCGCGTCGACGAGCGACGGGTAGAGCTGGCGCGCCCACAGCCCGGCCTCGTGCATGACACCCAGGCCGTGCGTGAACCGCGAGTGCTCCGCGGTGGGAAAGACCCAGCGCGCGCTCTGGAGCTGGCTGATCCGGCGCAGCCGCTGCAGCCAGACCGTGTCGAGGAGATCCTCCTCGGCCGTCTCCTCGTCCGGCAGGCCTGCCGACGCCGCGGCCGACGAGGAGAGTCGCTTCGTCAGCTCGATATAGCCGTGGATCGGGTCGCTGATGAGGTTGACGGCGGCGAAGCGGGCCGGTCGCATGAGGGGATTGTGGCCCTTCGCCATCACCCGCGTGGATAGCGATCGCCCGCGGCGTGGACGATCGCCCCGATCTCGGCGCGGAGCGCCTCCGGCTCCAGGACCTCGACGTCCGCGCCCCAGCCCAGGATCCAGGGCCGGATCTCCAGCGTCCCCGACACCCGGACGCGCCAGGTCAGGGAGCCGTCGGCGTTCCGCGCGACCGCCTGGGTCGGGTGCCAGGTCGTCTCGGCCACGCGCGACGCCACCGACCGGGTGAAGCGCAGGACGACCTCCACCACCGGCTGGTCCGCGACGATCCCCCAGGCGCGGTCGAGGGTCGCCTCGATCTCGCCGTCGGGCGGCGGCTCGAACTCGACGGGCGAGATGGCGAGGCTGCGGATCCGCTCGAGCTTGAACGTGCGCAGCCCGCCCTTCGTCTCGTCGAAGCCGATCAGGTAGAGCGCGTGCGAGTCGGCCGACGGCTCGATGAGATACGGCCGCACGCGGGCGGCGCGCGGCTCGCGGGTCGGGTCGTAGGTGCTCGGGTCATAGGTCAGGTCCACGACCCGGCGCTCGGCCCACGCCTGCGTGAGCAGGCGCAGGTTCCGGCTCCCGACCGGATCGAGCGGCCGGGCCGCCATCACGTCGAGCGTTCGCCCGACGTGGCGGGCCAGCACCGGCGGCAGGGCCTCGCCGAGCTTCTGGAAGGCTGCCGCGAGGTCGGGGTCGTACGCATCGGCGTAGCGGGCCATGAGGCGCGCCGCGAGGAAGACCGCCATCGCCTCCGCTCGTGTAAGCCGGAACGCGGGGAGGAACGCCCGCTCGGAGATGCCCCACCGGCCGTGCTCCGCCCAGAGCGGGATGTCCAGCTCATCCTGCAGGGCCCGCAGGTCGCGGTAGGCGTTGCGCCGCGACATCCCGACGAATCCCGCGATCTGGTCGGGCGTCGCGCCCTCCGGATGGGACTCGAGGTACGTCGTCACGCGATAGAAGCGCGCCAGCCGGTCACGCTTTCGGCCGACCGAGTCGGCGCCAGACTCCCAGCGATCCATGGCGTCCGGTCCTCCGCCTCAGGGTGCCGGCGGCACGATGGTGATCGAGCTGCCGCGTTCGGTCGCGGTCAGGCTGGCCTCGAGGCGGCCCTGGATGGCACCCGGCTGGAGCGTGAAACCCTCGCCCTCGATCCACGCGTCGACCTCACCGAGCTCGCCATCCGTGAAGATCCAGTAGTCGAACTCTCCACGCCAGCGATTCAGATCCGCGTCCCCGGCCAGCCAGCGCACCTGTGGGAATGCCTGGCGGAAGGTGTCCCCGTCGATCGCCACGCGGCAGTGGCGCGCGCGCGCTCCATCGACGTAGGCGATTCCGATCTCCTCCGCGGCTGCCAGCGCACGGGTGTCGAGGGCCGCCCGCATGACGGCGAGGTCAAGCGACTCGTCCTCGACGGCCGCTGCGGACACGCTGCTCCACGGCTCGCCGGGCTCGCGCAGCCAGCCCTGCGTCGCAACGAGCGCGGCCCCGCCCAGGCCGAGCTCGTGCACGGTCGCGATCTCGGAGGTCCACGAGAAGTCGAGGCCGGACCGCGCGCCGCGCACGGTTGCCGCGCCCATCGATCGCCCGTCGATGGTGCCGCTGAGCGCGAGGCCCAGCCGGGCGCTGCCGCCGGCGATGATCGCGGAGTCGCACGTCGGCGGGAGCCGTGCGTCGGTCGGGCCGAACTGGGACGACCCCACCGGCTTCCCGGCAAGCGCGAGGTCGTTCGCGACCGCGACGGACGCCAGCAGGCTCGCCGTGAAGAGGGCGACCGCGAACCCGGCGCCGATCGATGCCGCCAGCCTGCGCCGTCGGGGCGCTCCGGGCCCGAGGAACCGCCGCGCGACGCCGAGCGCGGTGAAGAGCGAGGTCCCCAGGATCGCCAGCGCCCACGGGTAGGCCGCCTCGAGCGAGGGCAGGAGCGTCTGGAGGCCGCGATCCGCGATCTGGCGCCAGAGGCTGGCCAGCGACGGCAGCAGGATCAGCCCGGTCCCCACCGCGAGCCCGCCGATCAGCCGGGATGCCTGCGTCCCGTGCGCCGCCGGCGGCCACGCGACGGCCGCCGACGCGATCCCGACCGGCAGGAGGAGCGCCACCCCGACGAGGAGATCGGCGGGTCCGCCGGGCCGGTACCCCACGAGGACGAGGATGCACGTGGCGGCCCACAGGGCGGTGAGGCCCGCCGCGAGGAGCCGCATCTCGAAGACCCGGACGCGCACCGACCGAGTCTAGCCGAGCGATCGGCGCGGTGACGAGAGACGCCGAAGGCCCCCGCGCCGCCGAACGGGTCCGCCGCTCGGGTACACTCTCGCCGGTTCCGACACGGAGGAGGATCTGCGCACCATGCGAACCCCAATCCGCCCTGCGGCAGCTCTCGCGCTCGTCGGCGTGCTGGTTGCCGCGTGCTCGGGCGCGGCGACACCGACGCCGGCCCCATCCGTCGCGCCGTCGCCCGCGGCCTCGGTCGCGCCTTCGGCCGCCGCCTCGCCGAGCGAGGCCGCCGCGGCGAGCCCGAGCCCGACGCCCGTCGCCCGACCCGTGCGCCCCGGCGAACCTGACGACGCTCACGGCCGGCACGCTGACGATCGGCACCGACAACCCGGCCTATCCGCCGTATTACGCGGTGCCGGCGAGCGGGAACGCCCCAAAGCCGTGGCAGCTCGGCGACCCGACCAACGGCCAGGGCTTCGAGAGCGCCTTCGCCTACGCGCTCGCCGCGAAGCTGGGCTTCACGAAGGACAAGGTCACCTGGATCGTGGTGCCCTTTGACTCGTCCTATGCCCCCGGCGCCAAGAAGTTCGACCTCGACATCAACCAGGTCTCGTACACGCCGGAGCGCGCGACCGCGGTCGACATGTCGGACGGCTACTACTTCCTGTCGCAGTCGGTCGTCGCCCTCAAGACCAACCCGATCGTCAAGGTCACCTCGATCGCGGCGCTCAAGGCCTACAAGTTCGGGGCGCAGCAGGGCACCACCAGCTACGACACCATCCAGAACGTGATCAAGCCGACCACCAGGACGTCGGTCTACTCGTCACAACGACGACGCCATCTCGGCGCTCAAGGCCAAGCAGATCGACGCCATCGTCGTCGACCTGCCCACCGCGTTCTACGTCACCGCCGCGCAGATCACCGACGCCAAGGGGAACGCGCTCGCGAGCATCGTCGGCCAGTTCCCGGTCCAGGCCGGGGCGACCGCCGAGCACTTCAGCGCCGTCCTCGCGAAGGGCAGCCCGCTCACCGCGTGCGTCAACGGGGCGATCGCGGCGATGAAGGCCGATGGATCGCTGGACCAGATCACGAAGGAGTGGCTGTGCCGACAAGGCGTCGGCCCCGATCTTCGGGCCGTAGCGGTCGTCGTCCCAACCCCTGATGTCGCTCCTCGGCGGCCCACTCGACACCGGCGGCATGCTCGCCGCCGGCCCGCCGGGTGGGCCGCGGCGCGTCAGGGAGCGCCCCCGGACGGCCCTCCGCTCGACCCTCGTCGCGCTCGTCAGCACGGTCGTCGTCTTCGGGATCCTCGTGTGGATCACGGTGAACGCGCCGGGCTGGGCCGAGGTCGCAGGTCTCGTTCTTCAACGCCACGGTGTTCACGAACGCCTTCCCGGACATCGTCGCGGCCTTCTGGCTCAACATCCAGCTCTTCGCGATCGCCGAGGTGCTGATCCTCGTCCTGGCGCTGGTGCTGGCGGTCCTCCGCAGCCTGCCCGGGCCCGGTCTTCTTCCCGCTCCGCTTCCTGGCCACGATCTACGTCGGACATCTTCCGCGCCGTGCCAGGCGTCCTCGTGATCTACATCCTCGGCTTCGGGATCCCCGGCCTCGGGCTGCCCGGCATCCCGACCGACCCGTTCCCGTACGCCGTGATCGCGCTGACCCTCATCTACTCGGCGTACGTGTCGGAGGTCTACCGGGCCGGGATCGAGTCGGTCCACCCGAGCCAGGAGGCGGCCGCGCGGTCGCTCGGTCTCACGCGGCTCCAGGCGCTTCGGTACGTGATCCTGCCGCAGGCCGTCCGGCGCGTGATCCCGCCGCTCCTCAACGACTTCATCGGCCTCCAGAAGGACACGGTCCTCGTCTCGTACATCGGCGTCGTCGAGATCTTCCGGCAGTCGCAGATCACCCAGCAGGCGAAGTTCAACTACACGCCGTACATGGCGACGGCGCTCGTCTTCATCGTCGTCACGATCCCGCTGGCACGCCTGACCGACTGGCTCGTGTCGCGCGACCGGCGTCGGGCCGCCGCGAGCGCCCGGTGACGGCCGACTCCGCGGACCCGGGGCCCGCGCCGACGGCCTCCGCATCAGCCCTGGTCGTCGAGGGCGTCCACAAGTCGTTCGGCGAAGCTGGAGGTCCTCCGCGGGATCGACCTCAGCGTTGACCGAGCACGAGGTGGTCTGCCTGATCGGGGCGTCCGGAAGCGGCAAGTCCACGCTCCTGCGCTGCGTCAACCTGCTCGAGCCGATCGACGCCGGCCGGATCGTGGTGGCGGGGCGAGGAGATCACCGCGCCGGGCGTGGACGTCAACCGGATTCGGCGCCGGATCGGGATCGTGTTCCAGGCCTTCAACCTGTTCCCCCACATGACCGTGCTCGACAACGTGACGCTGGCGCCGCGCAAGGTCCTGCAGCCTCGCGCCTGCCGAGGCGACGAGCCGGGCGCTCGCGCTCCTGGAGCGGTTCGGGCTCGCGGACAAGGCAGCGCGAGTTTCCCGACCGGCTCTCGGGCGGCCAGCAGCAGCGCGTCGCGATCGTCCGAGCCCTCGCGATGGAGCCCGGACCTGCTCCTGCTCGACGAGGTCACGAGCGCGCTCGACCCGGAGCTCGTGGCGGAGGTCCTGGCGGTGATCCGGGAGCTGGCGCGGGGCGGGATGACCATGCTCATCGCCACCCACGAGATGGGTTTCGCGCGCGACATCGCGAACCGGGTCTGCTTCCTCGATGCCGGCCGGATCCTGGAGGACGGGCCGCCGGAGCAGATGTTCCGGGCGCCGCGCGCGGAGCGCACGCAGCGCTTCCTCCAGCGCGTGATGGAGGCGGGCCGGCTGTAGGCCGCGGCCGCTCGACGGCCGTCGTGCGGGTGCACGACGCTTCGTCGTGCCAGTGCTCGTCGCGCCGGTCGGTCAGGGCGCCGGGACGCCGAGGAGCTCGGCGAGCGGGACGACCCGCAGGCCCCGCGCCGCGAGCCCGTCGAGGATCGCGGGGAGCGCCTCCAGCGTGTGCGCGCCGCCGAGCGTCAGGCGGACGATGGACCCGCCAGTCGCACGGGAGAGGACCCGCGCCGCGATGTCGGCAGCGATCGGCCCGCCGGCGGCCGGTGCGATCGAATCGCCGGGGTCGACGTCCGCCCCGACGATCCACCTCCAGCCCGTCGCGCCGATCGCTGCGAGGGCGGCCGTGTCGAGCGCGCCCGTGACCCGAGCCCATGGCGCGGTCGAGCGACCCAGGAACGGCGCCAGCCGTGCGTCCGCGGCCCGGATGGCCCCGTCCCAGGTGGTGCCCGGGCCGGGCCGCGACGGGAGGAGGCCTGCCGTCACGCCCGGCGCGGCGGCCGCGAGGCGAGCAAGGGCCGCGTTCCCGGATGGGTCGGCCGGATCCGCGGCAGGCGGGGCCACGAAGACGGTCGCGGCCAGGCGGTTCGCGACCAGCCACTGGAGGGTCGCATCCGCGCCCGCCGCGGTGGGCGCTCCTGCGCCCAGGCCGCCGCCGTAGTCGAACGTCAGCGCGAGGGCATCGCTCCCGCGAGGCCCGTTGACGACGACCAGCGCGCGCCCATCCGCCGGCAGCACGGGGAACGGCTCGACGCTGGGAGCGGGCGTCGACGAGGCCGCCGCCGGCGGCAGGTTCTCCATGTCGACGACCTCGCCGGGGAGATAGTCAAGCGTCCAGCCCGCCTCGACCCGGTTCGGGTCGTAGGCGCTCGACTCGGGATCGAGCGTCGGATAGCGCGCGCGGTTCCAGTACGAGAGGCTCTCCACGGTCGTGCCGAAGCGGTCGGCGATCGCGGCCAGCGTGTCGCCAGCCCGGACGACGTACGTCGCGAGCGTCGGCGCCGGGCCGGGCGTGGGGCGGTACGGCCGGTCGCCGCCGGGCGCGGGGGGTGCCGAACGCTCAGGCGTGCCCGGGGCGGTGGCGGGCGGCGGGCCTGAGGTCGATGCAGCCGGGATGGCACACCCCGCGATCACGGTGGCAACCAGCGCGAGGGCCGCGGTCGACCTCGCGAGGACGGGCGGGCGGCGACCCAGCATCACCCGATGGTACGCCCGCCCCGGTCGGCGCTTTCAGGCCGGGCTCGGCGCCACCGGGTCCATCGGCGTCGGCTCGGAGAGGGTGAAGTCCGCCGCCAGGGCGAGGCCCTCGGCGCCCGTGGCGATCAGGTCGCGTCCGCGCCGCTTGGCCACGAAGCACGCGCGGTCGGCCGCGAGCAGGATCTCCGCGTTCGTCGCCCCGTCCTCGGGATACGTCGCGACGCCGATCGAGGCGCTGACCCGCGGGCCGCCCTCGATATCGGAGAGCCCGTACGGCAGATCGCGGAGCACTTGGCGGATCCGGCGCGCGACCGCCATCGCCGCGGCCGGGTCGTGGGTGGGCACGATGATCGCGAACTCGTCGCCGCCATACCGGAAGACGCGGTCCGACTCGCGGCCGGCGTCGGAGATCGCCCGGGCGATCCGCCGCAGGAGCTCGGTGCCGGCTTCGTGGCCCATCCTCTCGTTGACATCCTTGAAGTGGTCCAGGTCGAGCATCAGGAGCCCGTAGCGC
Organism: uncultured Chloroflexia bacterium; assembly: GCA_963809215.1. Classification (GTDB taxonomy): domain Bacteria; phylum Chloroflexota; class Limnocylindria; order Limnocylindrales; family CSP1-4; genus CTSoil-043. The sequence goes on along the minus strand of CAWEIJ010000002.1, from coordinate 2,362,837 downwards.
TCGTCGGGCCTGGGCGACTGCTGCAGCCATGTCCGGAACGTGCCCGCGTTCAGGAGCCCGGTCACCTGGTCGGTCTGCGCCTCGATCTCCTTCACGCGGAACGCCGCCGCGTTGCGGAGCGCGATGGAGACCTGGCCGGCGAACAGCTGGACGAGCTCGTAGTCGTCCTCGTCGAAGCGCTCCTGCGATCCGAGCCGCTCCATCGAGACGACGCCGAGCGGGCCTTCCGGGCCGCGGAGCGGGACGCTGATGATGCTGCCCTCGACCGGCCCGGTCGCCTCGAACTGGCGCACCCTGACGTCGGTCAGCTCGTCACGAACGAGCTGCGGCTCGCCGTGGGCGACGACCCACGTGGCGAGCCCTTCCTCGCCCGGCTCCCACGGCTTCAGGTAGTCGGCGGCGTGGACACCCCGTGCCAGAACCGGCCGGAGCGTCCCCGTGTCGCGGTCGACCAGCTCGACCGCGATGTTGTCGAGCGGGACTACCTCGCTGAGCCGGTCGACGACCTGCTCGAGGATCTGGCGCGTATCGAGCATGCCGAGGATCGAATCGGTCGTCGCCAGGAGCGCGCGCTGGCTGGCCAGCCGTCGCTCGAGCCGGGTCGACTGCGCCCGCAGGTGCTCGCTCGTCTCGGCATTCGCGATCGCCTGCGCGGCAAGGCTGGCGTAGATGACGAGCAGGCGCAGGTCGTCGTCGGAGAACTGTTGGAGGCCAAGCTTCGAGAGGACGATCACGCCGAGGACCTCGTCCTCGTAGACCATCGGCGCGAGGAGCATGGACTCCTCCAGGTCGGCGTCGGTGCCCGCGATGGTCTGGGCCCGAGGGTCGGACGCGGCGTCACCCAGGTACTGGGGCACGTTGTTGCGGGCCACCCAGCCCGTGATGCCCTCGCCGATCCGGATGCGGAGCAGGTCCGGTGTCTCGTCCTTGAACTCGCCAACGAGGCCCCGCATCGCGACCGGCACGAGCCAGCCGTCCTCCCGGAGGCGGTAGACGCGGACGTTGTGGAACGCGATCAGCGATTCGAGCTCGTTCGAGATGGCGTCGCCGATCTCCTTCTCGGTGGTGAGCCGGGCGAGGCGTGCGCCGAGCTGCTGGATCGACTGGAGCTGCGCCGCCCAGGTCTCCATGCGCGCGAACCGCTGGGCGTTCAGCACGGCCGCGGAGGCGTGGGCCGCGAATCCGGCCAGGGCCTCGAGCTCCCCCGGTTCCCAGGCGTGCGGCCGGTCGTGGTAGACCGTCACGAGGCCAAGCAGCCTGTCGTCCCCCTGGAGCGGGGTTGCGCAGACGCTCTCGAATCCTTCCTGGACGACCGCGGCCCGGACGGGCTCCGCGCGTGGATCGTCGCGGTAGCGTTCCGAGAAGAGCGGCCGCATCTCGGCCGCGGCCTGCGCGCTGATCGCCGGAAGCGGAAGGTCGCGCGTTGCGGCGACGAAGCCCGCGGACAGGCCGCGGCTGGCCTCCGCCGAGACGCAGCCGTCGGCGCCGACGAGCATGGCCGCGGCGCGTTCGGCGCCGAACAGGGTCCGCGCGTGGTCCACGACCTTGGCCAGGATCTCGCCGACGTCGAGCGTGCCACCGAGATCGATCGCGATGCGGCGCAGCGCGTCGGCGCGGTGGAGCCTGCGCGCTGACTGGCCGCGCAGCCGCTCGGCGTGGATCGCGATCCCGAGCGACCGGGCGACGGTGGACACGAATGTCGCCCGCTCCGGCGGAACCGCGCCCCCTTCGTCGGCCACGAGCAGCACCCCCCACGCGCGTTCGTCCTCGTCGCGAATGGGCGCCGCGATCCGGGATCGAAGAAGCCTCGCGGACCCTCCGAGATAGTCCGCACCGGCCTGTCCGACCTCCGCGACCGGGCTCTCGGCCCGGAGTGCCCGCGCAGCAAGGCCGTGGCTCTCGGAGAACGACCCGAGCCGGTCCACGCCCGCCCCGCGAGCGGTCCGAGCCACGAGCCGTCCGTCGCGGTGCTCGAGGATCGCCACCAGCCCGTGCCCGGCGCGGTCGTGGAGGTCGTCGACGGCGGTCCGCATGACCACGTCGGCGTCGACGTCCGCGACGACGAGGTCGGCCAGGCGCTCGAGGATCGCGATGTCGGGGCGGCTCCGCGCGGGCGTGCGAAAGCCGGTGTGCGCGGTGACCATGCGAACGGCGGCCGTCGGGTCGGCGAGTGCCTGCTCCGAGGGGCGGGTCCGCTGCTCCACGGCATCGGCACCGATCGACGGCGCCACGGGCGCCGCTGGATTCCAGCCGGTTCCGCGTCGCCCACGGGTGGGCTCGTGCCTCTTCTCCGCGTCCGCCAGGAACCGCTGCAGGTCGGTGAGCCGGTAGCGCCGGTCGCCGCGCTCGTTGATCCGCAGGAACGAGATGCGGCCGAGGTCGCTCCAGGCCCGGACCGTGTTGGGGTGCACGCCGAGGTAGCGCGCCGCCTTGGTGACCGAGAGCGTGGCGTCCGCCGGACGCTTGATCGACGTCATGACGCTTGTTCGCGACCTTTGCCGATGGAGGATCCGTGAAGTTGCGGGGAGTCTGTCCGACCTGCCAAATCTTGCCAATAGGACAAACGTCACGGGCGTCGCGTCGGACGCCGCCGACCCGGCCCCGGCGTCGGGACGCCGCCGACCCGGCCCCGGCGTCGGGACGCCGCGGGCGGCACTCGTCGGGATCGCCTTCACCCGGGACTGGTCGTCGGTTCGCCGCCGGCCGCACCGCCGATCACGCGCCGCGCACCGATCGGGCGACTGATCTCGGCGCCGCACGGCCCGGCCGCCCGGGCGCGATCAGGGTCGCGACGTCAGGCGGACGTACAGCAGCGTCGCAGCCACCGCGAGGAGGGCGATGACCACGACCCCCGTGACGGCGAAGAGGGGATCGCCCACGAGGCCTGGTGCGGTGGAGCTGGTCCGCACGTCGCCGCTCGCGGGGCTCGGCGTCGGATCCGCGGCGTTGACCGACGCAGCGAGGAGCAGCCACGCGACGAGCAACGCTGCCGCGCCCAGGCCCCGGCCTCGTCGGTCGAGCCCGTGCCTCACGCCGCCGCTCCCGCCACGAGCGCCCAGCCGATCCCGGCGACGAGCAGGGCGAGCCCGCACGTGAGGCTGACGGCCGCGGCAAGCGGACGCGCCCGCGCCCCGTCCGCGAGGACCCGCATCGCCTCGTCCCGCTCCAGCGTGCACACGACGAGCGGGCGGCCCGTCCCCCGGGTCATCCGGACCGCCCCGTCCTCGCCCGGCACGGGCATGCCGAGAACGATCGCGTGCTCGACGGTGGAGAGCTGCTCGATCCGCAGCCGGACGGGCGTGTCCGCCGCGAGCCGCGACGTGAGCTGCCCGGTGACCTCGCCGGCCGTCCCGGCCGACTCGCGGACAAGGGTCACGAGGCCGTCCTCGATCGCGTCCGGGTCCACGCCGACCTCGTCCGTGCCCTCGCGAACGCGAAACGCCACCGATTCCCTCTGCTCGTCGATCACCCGCCAGCCACCACGGAGACGGGCCTCGATCCGCCTCCGCCGGTAGACGAGTGGGCGCTGATGCTCGTCCGGGAACACTTCGTCGGCGTCGAGGCGCCCGTCGACGCGGACGTAGCGCCGAGCCCCGCTCGACGCCATCTCCCGCGCCTCCGCGATGGTGACGCTCGGCGTCACGGCGAGGAGGCGACCCACGCGGACCCGCGGTCCGTACGAACGAAGGAGGAGCGAGCCGACCGCGACCGCGACGATCCCGGCGGCGATCAGGACGAGGGGTGTCACGGGCGGGCATGGTAGCAGCCCACCGACGTCGAAACGCCGCGGTGTCAAAACGCCGCGGCGGGCACGAAGCGACCCGGAGGAACCTCCGCGTCGCGTGGGCCTCGGCCGTGAAGCCTCCGCCGTTAGCGAGCTCATGACCCCTCCGGGTCGGGATCAACGCTACGCGTCGACGGCAGGACCGGCAACGGCGGCCGTCCACGAATGCTGAAGGGTCGGTGCGGATTGTCCACACTTCATCCACAGCCCCGCGGCCGACACCGCGACGACGCGAGCCCCGGGCGGGGGAGGCCGCGCCCGATTCACGGCGCCGCCCGCGCCCCGCGCGTGTCAGCCCAGCGGGTGACCCGTGGCGGGATCGAGCGTCGACACGAGGCCCGCGTAGCTCGTCAGGACGAGGCGCCCGCCCACCAGCTCCGCCCCGGCCACGACGTCGGAGTGCCCGACGCGCCAGCGGACCTCGCCGTCCTCCTCGATCGCGAACGTCTCGATCTCGGCCTGGACGAGGACGTGCGACAGGCGGGACGACGTGAGGACGGCATGGACCGGCGATCCCGACCGGTGCGACCAGCGCAGCTCGCCGGTCCGGGCGACCAGCCCGTACGTGATGAATCCGTACTTCACGACGAGCAGGCCGGCCGAATCCCAGGCGGCGCCCGAGGGTGCATCGAAGATCGGCGATGCGAGGCGCGCCGCCCATGCGCCGGCCGGGCCCTCGACACGGATCTCGGCACGGCACAGCCGCTCGAAGCCGGCTCCCGCGCGGTCGCCGTAATCGAACAGCTCGCCGCCTGCCTCGGTCAGGGCGAAGACAGCGACGCCGCTCCCGGTGCCGGCCCACCGGTAGCGGACCCGGAGACCGCCCGGGTATCCGACGGTGGCGCTGCGCGGCTCGGCCGTCACGACGCGGGCGGAGCGGTTTCGCGGGCGGACTCTCCCCCCGGGTCCTCGGCGATCTCCGCGACCGTCGCGTTCGTGAGCGCCCGAAGCGCGGCCGGCGAGACGGGGAAGACCGAGCGATCGTGACCCGCCGCGGCCCACACGACCGCGAAGCGGTCGAGATCCGGGTCCATCACGACGCGAACCGGCCGCGGGTGACCGAGCGGCGGGATGCCGCCGATCGAGAACCCCGTGAGCTCGCGGGCCTCCCGCGCCGTCGCGCGTCGCACGCCCGCCTCGCCGGTCACGCCCGCGAGGAGCGCAAGGCTGACCCGGTTGGTCCCGGCGACGAGGCAGAGGATGGGCTCGGGGAGCTCGTCCGCGCGCGGCGCCACGAACACCAGCGACTTGACGATCTGCGCCTGCCCCACGCCGAGCGCCCGGGCCGCGTCCTCGGCCGTGTGCGTCGTGTCGGCGAGCCGGTGGATCTCGAGCCGGACGCCCCGCCTCGCGGCCGCGTCGATCACCCGGCGCACGGCCGGATCATCCGAATCCTGGTCGACCTGGCGCGGCGGCCCTCCGGCGGCGCGTGAATCGGCGGGATCGGCGGGATCGGACACGGCGGCGAGTCTAGCATCGGTCGCCGCCGGCTCCGCCGGCGAGCCGACCTCCGGCGGGCTCGGGATGGCAGCCCCATGGCCCGGGTCCGCCGCGCCGCGACACGTGCCTCCCTGGCCGCGTCGGCTGCCCCGGTCGGCGATCGCCGACGATGGCGATCGCCGACGAGGCCGATCGCCGGGACTGCCTGGCAGGTACGATCGTCGCCGTGCGCGCTGTCCTCTTCGACTGGGACGGGACCCTGGTCGACACGCTGCCGTTCATGTACGCGGCGACCGAGCTGGTCATGGCGGAGTACGGGCTGCCGATCACCTGGGACGACTATCGACGCCATTTCACGCCCGACTGGCGGCTCCTCTATCGTCGCTTCCGGCTCCCGGAGGACGCCATCGACGCGGTCGGCGATCGCTGGTGGGCGCTGTACCAGGGCCAGGCGGAGGCGGTCCTGCTCCCGGGTGCCGCGGACGCGCTCGGCCGCCTCGCCGGCGCCGGGCTCGCCCTCGGGATCGTCACCGCCGGACGGCGCGGCAGCGTCGAGCCCCAGCTGGAACGCCACGGCCTCGCGACGCTCCTGCCCGTCCGCGTGTACGGCGATGACCCGTTCGAGCCGAAGCCCGGTCCGGCCGGACTCCACCACGCGCTGGACGTGCTCGGGCTTGCCGGGCAGGCGGCCGAGGCCACCTATGTCGGCGACGCGACCGATGACATGCGCATGGCGGTCGCGGCCGGGGCGCGCGGCGTCGGGATCCGGACGGACCTCGCGACGGACGTCGAGCTGCGGGATGCGGGCGCGAGCGAGGTGTGGGGCTCCGTGGCAGCGTGGGTGGCCGCGCTGCTCCGCTGAGGGCGCACTCGCGGGACGCGGACCGTGGCTGGCCGGGTCACCGGGGGAGTGCTCGCCCCAGCCTCGAGAGCGCGAGGTAGACGGCGAGGCTCATGCCGAGCGACGGGAGCGTGCCGCCGAGCCACGGCGCCGCGTTGATGACCAGCAGGTAGCTGCCGATGCCCGCGGCCCAGGCGAGGAGCGCCACCACGTTGACGGCCGCCGGTCGCGGGGCCGCGGTTCCCGCGGGGTAGAGCTCTGCCGTCCGGTAGACGCGCCGGCGGATCAGGAAGTAGTCGGCGAAGAGGACCCCGAAGAGCGGCGTGAACAGCGAACCGACCAGGAACAGGAAGTTCTGGTACTGCGTGAGATCCACGGCGAGCGCGATCCCCAGGCAGACCGCCCCGACGCCCACGACGAGCCAGCGGGTCGACCAGCCGGGGCGGACGTTCCGGATCGAGATCGCCGCCGAGTAGATGTCGGCGAACGCGTTGTCCGCCTCGTCGCCGAGGAGCAGGGCGAGGCCGGCCGTCCCGAAGGCGATCGAGAGGATCGAGCCGATCAGGTCGCTGCCGGGGAGGACGAGGATGAGCAGCACGCCGAGCGCGTAGAAGCTGATGTTCGCAACGGCATACCCCGTGACGGTGCCCCAGAACGCGGACGGCGTGTCGCGCGCGAACCGGTTGTAGTCGGCCACGAGCGGCAGCCAGCTGATCGGCATGACCACCACGAGATCGATGGCCTGGGCGAACGTCAGGCTCCCGTCGCCGGGGCGCGCGACGGCCGCACCCAGGTCGAAGTGGCCGACGATGTAGATCATCATCCAGGCCGCCGTGGCGAGGACGATCCAGATGCCCGCCTTCTCCAGCCACTGGCGCACGACGACCAGCGGGCCGCCAAGGCCCATGAGGATCGCGACCGCGCCCCAGGCCACGGCCCAGGCCGGGTACGTGCCAGCGCCGAGGATCGGTGTCGCAAGCCGGGCGGAGGCCTGGGCCATGATGATCACCTCGAAGGCGCCGAAGCCGACGAGCTGGATCACGTTGACGAGGCTGGGCAGGTAGCTCCCGCGCACCCCGAAGCTCGGCCGCAGGCCGACCATGGACGGGATCGCGAGGTCGCTTCCGACGACCCCGGCCAACCCGAGCAGCAGGACACCGGCGAGCGTACCCAGCACGATCGCCGCCATCGCGGGCCAGAAGCCGAGGCCCGGCACCAGGAGCGTGCCCGCGAGGAGCACGAGCAGCCCCACGCCGAAGTCGGCCCAGAGCACGAAGTAGTCGAGGAAGCCGAGCACTCGGTGGCGCTCCGGGATCGGCTCGATCCCGAGCTGGGCTGCCGCGAGGTCGCCCCCCGACTCGCCGGGCGGTCGCCGTGAGGCCGTCATCAGAACGCCACGTAGCCCGGCTCGGCCAGGTCGATCGTCCGGCCGCCCTCGACGAACCGGGCGCTCCCGGCCGGAACGCGGTCGGTCACGGCGCCGATGACCGTCAGGCCCCCGTCGACCACGAGGGCCGCCGCCAGCCCGGCCTGCAGACGCGGGTCGAACGTGAACAGCAGCTCATAGTCCTCGCCGCCGGTCAGTGCCAGCTCGCGGCCGCGCCGCGCGCCGAGCAGCCCGACTGCCGCCGGCGCGAGCGGCACCGCGCTGACGTCGATCTCGATGCCGACGCCGCTGGCGCGGGCGAGGTGGAGCGCCTCGCTGGCAAGCCCATCGCTGATGTCGATGGCGCAGCGGACGCCGCCCGCCGCCAGGACCTGCCCGGCGCCGAGTCGGGCGAGCGGCCGATGGAGCGCGGCGAGAAGTGGCGCGGCGGCGGGATCCGTGGGCGCCGAAGCCTCCGAGAGAAGCGCGAGCGCCGCCGACGCCGCGCCGAGGACGCCCGTCACCGCGACGAGATCCCCCTGTCGAGCCGCGTCACGCCGGAGGAGGCGCGCGGGGTCCGCCCGGCCGACGAGTGCGACGTTGATGACGAGCGGACCCGGGGAGCGGACCGTGTCGCCTCCGACGATCGACGTCCCGGTTCGAGCCGCCAGCGTCTGGAGCCCGCGGGCGACGTCGAGGACGAGCCCCCGGCGCGCCGCGTCGACGGCGATCGAGACGAGCGCGCGACCCGGCGCCGCGCCCATGGCGGCGAGATCGGAAAGGCTGACCGCGAGCGCCTTCCAGCCGAGGTCCTCGGGGCTCGTCCAGTCAAGCCGGAAGTGGACACCCTCGACGAGCATGTCCGTCGTCGCCACCGTGACGCTGCCTTCCGGGGCCGCCCACGTCGCGGCGTCGTCGCCGATCCCGAGGCCGTCGGGCGGGCTCCCGAACAGGGCCGCGAGGCGCGCGATGAGCCCGAACTCGCCCGGCGCGTCCATCACGGCCTCGCCCCGGCGACATCAGGTCGCGTTTCCCCGCCGTCGCGGGCCCGCGGCCGCCGGGCCGCCGCGACGGCCTCGAGCAGCTGCCGCGCAGCCGTTCCCGGATCGGGAGCCGCGGCGATCGCGCTGATGACCGCCACGACGTCCGCCCCGGCCCGGACCGCCGCGCCGGCGTTGCCCGCGGTGATCCCGCCGATCGCGACGATCGGCACGTCGACCGCGGCACGGGCCGCTGCCAGCAGCTCGAGCCCGGTGGACCGCGCGTCCGCCTTCGACCCCGTCGGGAAGACCGCGCCGACCCCGAGGTAGTCGGCGTCGCGAACGTCGAGGGCGTCGAGCTGGGCCGGATCCGTGATGGAGAGCCCGATCAGCGCATCGGGCCCGAGGATCGAGCGTGCGACCTCGACCGGCAGGTCGTCCTGGCCAAGGTGAACGCCGTCGGCACCAACGGCGAGCGCGAGGTCGACCCGATCGTTGACGAGGAGGAGCGCCCCGTGCTCGCGCGTGGCGCGGCGGAGCGCGGCCGCGATCTCCAGCCCGCGCCGGGCCGTGCCCTGCTTCTCGCGGACCTGGACGACGCGGATCCCGGCGGCGAGGGCCGCGGCCGCGATCTCCTCCGACGTCCGGCCGCCACCGAGCGCCTCCTCCGTCACGAGGTAGACGCCGGCCGAGCGCAGCTGCTCGAGCCGGCGCAGGCGAACCTCGCTGCGCCGGGTCACGCCGGCATCACCGACGCGAGCGTCGCCCGCGCCCGGGCGCGGATCACCTCGCCGCCGAGCCCGTAGACGGCATCCATGAGGTTCTGGCGGAACGTGCCCGGGCCGGCGCTTCGTTCGGCCGCGATCTCGCCCGCGATCCCGAACGCGATCATCGCGGCCGTCGCGGCGAGGAACGGGTCGGGCTGGACCGAGCGGAAGGCGCCGATCAGCGCCGTCGCCATGCAGCCCGACCCCGTGATGGCTCCCATCAGCGGGTGGCCGTTCGCCACGCTGGCTGCGCGTGTCGCGTCGGCCACGTGGTCGATCGCGCCGCTGGCGACCGCGGCACCCCCGGTCCGGCGCGCGACGATCGCGGCCGCCGCCCCGGGCGCGTCCGCCGAGATGGAATCGACGCCCCGGATCTCCGCCGCGAGCCCCGCGATTGCCGACAGCTCCGCGGCATTGCCGCGGACCACGTCGACGTGCACCGTGGCGAGGATCGCCTCGACCGCGTCGGTCCGCAGCGCGGTGGCGCCGACCCCGACCGGGTCGAGCACGACGGGAATGCCGCGCTCGTTGGCCTCGCGGCCGGCCGCGAGCATCGCCTCGATCCAGGCCGGGTCGAGGGTCCCGATGTTGAGCACGAGCGCGCCGGCGTACCGGACCATCTCGCGCACCTCTCCGATCGCGTGCGCCATGACCGGCGAGGCGCCGATGTGGAGCGTGACGTTCGCGGTGTCGTTCATCACGACGTAGTTCGTGATCTGGTGGATAAGCGGGCGGCGAGCCCGGATCTCCACGAGGGCATCGGCCGTGACAGCCCCAAGGTCGAGCTCACGCATGGCGTTCCCTCCAGAGGTGGTTGACCGGACCGTGGCCGGCCCCGAGCGGCTCGGCGTGCTCGATCGCGCCGTGCAGGTAGGCCTTCGCGGCGCGGGCCGCGTCGAGCGGCGACGCTCCGCCGGCCAGGCCCGCGGCGATCGCGGCCGAGAACGTGCAGCCGGTCCCGTGCGTGTTCGGCGTCGCGATCCGCGGAGCCGAGAGCACCTCGAACGTCGTCCCGTCGAACGCGATGTCCTCGGCGCGATCGCCGTCGAGGTGCCCGCCCTTGACGATGACGAGGCGCGGACCCAGCGCGTGGATCCGGCGGGCCGCCTCGCGCGCCGTCCGCGCGTCCACGACGTCGAGGCCGGCGAGCACCGATGCCTCCGGCGCGTTCGGGGTGACGACGGCCGCGATCGGCAGGAGCAGGTCACGGAGGGCGACGATCGCGTCCTCCCGCAGGAGCCGATCGCCGCCCTTGGCGACCATCACGGGATCCACGACGAGCTGCGTGACGCCGTGAGCACGCAGGCGGCCGGCGACTGCCTCGACGATCGCGATGCTGAAGAGCATTCCCGTCTTGACGGCGTCGGCGCCGATGTCGGAGAGCACCGCGTCGATCTGGGCGGCGACGACCTCCGCCGGGACCTCGTGGATCATCCGGACGCCGAGCGTGTTCTGGGCGGTGACCGCCGTGACCGCGGAGGCTCCGTACACGCCGAGGGCGGCGAACGTCTTGATGTCTGCCTGGATCCCCGCTCCGCCACCCGAATCGGACCCGGCGATCGTGAGGGCACGCGGCCGTGATCGGCCGGCAGCCACGATCACGCCATCGGTTGACGCCACGGACCCCGCGCCTCCTGACAATCGAGATGCCGTCCGTCGAGCGACGGGACGGCATCGAGTCAGGTGAGGCCTGCTTCCTTCGCTGGTACGAGCCAGATCAGGTTCGGCGGGTCTGTGGCTGCTGCCACACTCTCAGCGCTGCGCGCTCCCCGGAGGCAATCTTCAGTTCGGTCGGGAGTATACGGGATGGCCGGATCGGGCCACCGGCGCACGGCATGGCGGGCCGGTCCGGGATATGCTCCGGGCATGTCGCACATGCCTGCCGCCGGCGATCTCGCGCCGGCGATCTCCCTGCCCGACGACGCCGGTACGGTCCATCGCCTCGCCGACCGGCTCGGCAAGTGGACGGTCGTCTACTTCTACCCCGAGGACGGCACCTCGGGCTGCACAACCGAGGCCTGCGAGTTTCGCGACAGCTTCGCGAGCATCCGTGCCGAGGGCGCCGAGGTGTGGGGGATCAGCCCCGACGACGCCGAGAGCCACGCGCGCTTCCGGGAGACGCACGAGCTGCCCTTCACGCTCCTCTCCGACGCGGGCGCGGCGATCACCGACGCGTACGGCGCCTGGCTCGAACGGACCAAGGACGGCGTGACGTCGATGCGCACCCGGCGCTCGACGTTCCTCGTGGGCCCCGACGGCCGCGTCGCGCACGCCTGGCACGCCGTGACGCCCGAGGGCCACGCGGCCGAGGTCCGTGCCGTCCTGGCGGAGCTGAAGGCGCGGGCCGACCACTGAGCCCGCGCGATGACCGTGGCGCGCCGCCGGAAGGCGACGGGGGGTCGTTGCGTCGCGTCCGCGGCCGTTCGCGCCGGGCGATGACGCCCGATCCACCGGCCGGCGGGGCGGTCGTCGAGCCGCACGCCTGGCGCGCTGCGCGGTTCATGGTCATCGTCGCGCACCCGGACGACGCGGATTTCGGCCCGGCGGGGACCGCATCGCGCTGGATCGACGCCGGCTCCGTCGGCAGGCTCGTCTGCTGCACGAGCGGCGATCAGGGCGGCGAGGACCCCGAGCTCGACCCGCTGGTGCTCGCGGCGACGCGTGAGGCTGAGCAGCGCCGCGCCGCCGCGGTCGTCGGCTACGACGAGGTCCGCTTCCTCCACCAGCCTGACGGCGCCCTGGCGAACGAGCTGCCCCTCCGCGAGCTGCTCGTCCGCGAGATCCGCGAGTTCCGGCCGGACGCCGTGTTCACGCACGATCCCGAGGTCCTCTTCTACCGCGGCAGCGGCGTCAATCACGCCGACCACCGGGCCGCCGGGATCGCGGCCGTCGATGCCGTCTACCCGGCCGCGCGCAACCCGATGGCGTTCCCGGACCTGGCCCGGGCCGGGCTCGCGCCGCACAAGGTCCGGCGGCTCTACCTGTTCTGGCCGGACGCGCCGACGGCGTGGGTCGACGTGGGCGTGGCCATCGAGCGCAAGATCGAGGCACTGCGCTGCCACGCGAGCCAGCTCACCGTCGACGCCGAATTCGAGCAGCGGATGCGTGACTGGGCCGCCGAGGATGGCCGCGCGATCGGCGTCGCGGCGGCCGAGGCGTTCCGCCCCATCGTCATCGACGACGACGAATCTGCACCGGCGCCGACGGAGTAGGCATCACCGGCAGCCGGTGCGTTTCGATCAGGGCAGCTCGAGCAGGAGCGGCCGCACGCGACCCCACGCATTCCAGAGCTCGGCCAGTGGCTCAGCCCGACGCCCCAGCAGGTCCACCATCTCGCCCATCGTCAGCCCGCCCGCGGTCTCCGCGAGATGGCGTGCCGCGTCGACCCGGACGTCGCGGAAGAGCGCCGGCATCTCTGCCTCGGTGGGCCAGCGCCTGATCCGCATCGGGTCCTCGCCCGCGTAGCCGAGCGCCAGCGAGAGGTCGCGCTGGCTCGGCGTGCGCCCATCCGCGAAGCCGCCCATGCCGTCGAACCGATAGCCGAGCGCGGCCATCGCCGACGCGATCTCCCGGCACTGTGCCTGCGTGTACGGCCCCCAGAAGACGTGGTCGGTCGGGAACGTGAGCGCCGACGCGTCGATTGCCCGCGCGACGACCGCGTCGACAAGGTCGGAGATCAGGAGCTGCCAGCGGCGCTCGTCGTCCGGGTCGCTGCCGCCCAGGCGCTCGACGAGCGAGCGCATCGTGGCGCGGTCCCCGCGGAGGAGGCGCAGGATCGCCACGTCTTCGCCGGGCGCGGAGGGAAGGCCGGCGTCCGGGTCGCCCTCCCGGGCGAGCTGGCGCGGCGCGGTCGCGGCCGGCTCACCCGGTGCGACTCCAAGTCGCTCCGCCTCCTCACAGGTCGCGAGCGCCATGAGGGCGGCGCGGCTTGCCTCGGCCGCGTGCTCGCTGCCGATCCGTGCGACGTCGGCGTCGAGGCCCGCCCGCTCCACCGCCCGCAGCAGCTCTGCCTCGACGGCGGCCTCGCGCGCCATCACGAGCGCGGCCTCGCGCGTGCGCGCGTTGATCCGGTTGATCTCGCGCAGCCAGGCGGCCGCCGCGGCCTCGATCGCCGGCCGGTCGTGGGCCGCGAGCCGGCTCCGCCGGAACTGCGCATGGGCCTCGTCCTTGGCGGTGCGAATGGCGCGCGGATCGACCGTCGACGCCGCTCGATCCCGGCGTCCGGCGTGCTCGTCGTAGGCGCGTCGCGCCTCGCGGAGGCGCTGCTGGGCGGCCTCGGCGATCGGCGCCATCCGGGCCAGGTGCCCGTTCGCCTCGTCGAGGGCCGTGCGCTTGTCGGCGCACGGATCCGCCATCGGCTCGGCCGCGGCCGTCCCGGGGCCACCCGCCGACGCGAGGGCCGCGGTCGGCGCCGGCGTCGGATCCGAGGCATACAGCTGCGTGCGCGGCCCGAACGGCCGTTCGGTTGGCGGGCCGTCGGGCGCGATCGCGTCCTGCTGCCCGCGCGCCATCTCGGCGGCCAGGAGCGGGGTCGCGAGGGTCGCCGCCCGCATGCTGAACGGGCCCGGGGAGATGGTCACGCGAACCTCGCGCCGGGCCGCCGGGCGTGCCCGGATGACCTCGATGAGGGCCCCGCCGGCGATCACGCCGAGCGCGAGGCCACCGGCCAGAAACGAGAACTCGCTGGGACTCACGGGACGTTCCTCGGGCTGATCCTTGTGCTCGGCGTGACGATCGGCGAGGGACGCGGCTGCGGTCCGAGCGTCAGCTGCGCCGTGACCGCTCGTCAATCCAACATCCGCGGCCATGCGCATCCGCGGCGCTCGCGGACCGCTCCCGTGCTGTCGTCTCGCGCCCGACCGCGCGAGCGTGACAGGCGGCCTGCCACGTGGGTTCGCGCGTGCGCTCGTGAGCCTCGTCGTGTAGATTCCGGCCCGTCGTCGACCCCCCGGCGTCGGTGCGGCGCGCGCGCCGCGCCGCTTCCGTGCTCTCGAGCCCCGGCAGCCGCAGGTACGAACGAGGCATCCGCATCGTGGCCATCGACCCCAACCAGGAGTTCCTCGTCCAGCCGGTGGACGCATCCTGGCTCCAGTGCAACATCGAGTGCCAGGAAGCCTGCCCGGTCGGGACGAACTGCCGCGGCTACCTCAACCTGGCGGCCGAGGGCCGGTTCGAGGAGGGCTACCTCCTGTCGCGCGAGCCGAACCCGGTGGCGGCCATGTGCGCGTACGTGTGCTCCGCGCCGTGCGAGCGCGCCTGCCGGCGTGGAGACATCGACCGGCCGCTCGCGATCCGGGCGATGAAGCGGTTCCTGGTCGAATGGCACGAGGCGTCCGGCATCCCGGACGTCATGCCGCAGATCACGCCGCGCGACGAGCGCGTCGCGGTGGTCGGCGCGGGTCCCGCCGGGATCGCGGTCGCCCGCGAGCTCGCGGTCAAGGGGTACCGGGTCACCGTCTTCGACAGCCTCCCCTTCGCCGGCGGCACGATGCTGATCGGCGTCCCGGCGTTCCGCCTGCCGCGCGAGGCGATCGAGATGGACGTGCGCCTCGTCGAGCGCCTCGGGGTCACCTTCCGCTACAACACGAAGATCGGGCCCGACATCGCCTTCGAGACGCTGCTGCGCGACTTCGACGCGATCGCCATCTGCGCCGGCGCGATGGACGCCGTCGGCCTGGACATCCCCGGTGCGGAGCTCGCCGGCGTCCAGTACGGCGTCGACTTCATGAAGAAGGCGAACCTGGGCGAGCCGCTCGAGGTGGGCCGCAACGTCGTGGTCGTCGGCGGCGGCTACACGGCCATGGACTGCTCGCGGACCAGCCTGCGCCACGGCGCCGAGAACGTGACGATCGCCTATCGCCGCACCCGCTCGGAGCTGGTCGTCGACGAGGAGGAGCTGGGCGAGACCGAGCGCGAGGGCGTCCGGATGGAGTTCCTGGTCAGCCCGATCGAGCTGCTCGGCGAGGACGGCGCGCTGACCGGCGTCCGGTTCATCCGCAACAAGCTCGGCGAGCCGGACGCGTCGGGGCGCCGCTCGCCGGTCCCGATCCCGGGGTCCGAGTTCGTCGTGCCCGCGGACACCGTGATCCCGGCAGTCTCGCAGGCGGCCGACCTGACCTTCCTGCCCGTCGAGGCGACCTTCGAGGTCGCGCGTGGCCGCCTCAAGGTGGACCCTGCGACGTACGCCACGAACGTGCGCGGCGTCTTCGCGGCCGGCGACTTCGTGACCGGCCCGGCCACGCTCATCGAGGCCGCGGGCCACGGCAAGAAGTGCGCCTACGCGATCGATCGCTACCTGGGCGGGCGGGCCGACGTGACCGTGGCCGCCAACGTGAAGATCACGTCGTCCTGGCGACACGAGATGCCGGAGTTCTACGACGTGCTCCCGCGCCAGCACATCCCGATGCTGCCGGTCGAGGCGCGGATGGCCTCCCGCGAGCCCGAGGTCAACTTCACGACCGGCGTGGAGCTCGGCTACAGCGCGACCCAGGCCGTCGCCGAGTCGACGCGCTGCCTCATGTGCAACTACAACATCTGGTTCGATCCCTTCCGGTGCGTCCTGTGCGGCGCCTGCGCGGACGTCTGCCCGGAGGGCGTCATCCACATGATCGACGTCAACCAGATGAAGTCGGAGGGGTTCCTGCCGGAGCTCGAGGAGGCCTACGGCTGGGACCAGGGCGCCGCCATGATCCTCGACGAGGAGCGCTGCATCCGCTGCGCGCTCTGTGTCAAGCGGTGCCCATTCGACGCCATTACGATGGAGCGGTTCGAGCTCCAGGAGGTATCGACCGACGGCCGGCTCTACAAGGAGTCGTACCGTGACGCGCAGCTTGCCGGCACGCCCGGCGTCGCAGGAGGGGCCAGGTGAGCTTCCTGGAGCGGGTGGACCAGTCGATCCGGCGGAGCCCCGTCTTCCGGTCCCTGTTCCGGAACCCGTACCCCAACGACGAGCGGTCGCGGGCGTACGCGGTGATGAACAACGTCTTCCTGCACCTGCACCCGGTGCGGGTCCGGCAGCACGCGGTCAAGTTCGCCTACACGTTCTGCCTGGGCGGGCTCTCGTTCTTCCTGTTCCTGGTCCTGACGGTGACCGGCGTCTACCTGATGTTCTTCTACGCCCCGTCGTCGACGCAGGCCTACTCGGACATCCTGCAGATCCAGTCGCAGGTGCCGTTCGGGCTCCTGACCCGGAACATCCACCGGTGGGCCGCCCACCTGATGGTCTTCTTCGTCTTCCTGCACATGATGCGGGTCTTCTACCACGGCGCGTACAAGCCGCCGCGCGAGTTCAACTGGGTGGTCGGCGTCGTCCTCCTGTTCCTGACGCTCTTCCTGAGCTTCACGGGCTACCTGCTGCCGTGGGACCAGATCGCGTACTGGGCCATCACGATCGGCTCCAACATGGCCGGCTACGCGCCGCTCTTCAACACCCCCTCGAAGACGCTCCTGCTGGCGGGACTGGAGGTCAGCGGCAACACCCTGCTGCGCTTCTACGTGCTCCACATCATGGTCTTCCCATTGGTCGCAGCCGTCTTCCTCGCGGTCCATTTCTGGCGGATCAGGAAAGACGGGGGCATCAGCGGGCCGCTATGAGTGACCGAGCGGTCCCGGGGGACGGGCGATGACCGACCAGAAGGCACCGCCCGAGCGGCGCGTGGTCCTGCCGGTGGATCCGACCCGGCGGACGGAGATCGACAAGCAGCGCGTGCCGATGTCCGCTCGACCCTATCGCCTGCTCGCGCTCGTCAAGCAGGATGCCGTGGTCCGGGTCCAGAAGGAGCCGGACGACACGGTCATGACCTGGCCGCACCTGCTCTCGATCGAGTTCCTCGCGGCCGTCTTCATGAGCATCTTCGTCCTGTTCATGGGCCTCTTCGTCAACGCGCCGCTCGAGGAGCTTGCCAACCCGAACGTGACGCCCGAGGTCGCCAAGGCCCCGTGGTACTTCCTCGGGCTGCAGGAGCTGCTGGCCTACTTCCATCCGACGGTCGCCGGCGCGCTCGTGCCCCTCTTCGTGCTCGTCGGGGCGGCCGTGATCCCCTACGTGGATCGCGAGAACATCCGGGCCAACCGGCCCTCGGACCGGAAGACCGCGGTCGTGCTCTTCTCCCTCTTCTGCATGCTCGGCCTGGTCCTGACATTCCTGGGCATCTTCTTCCGGGGTCCCGGGTACGCGTTCTCGCTGCCCTGGGTCAACGGCTTCCACTTCAGCCTGTGAGCGTCCCATGAGCAACTACCACGTCGAGCCGGCAAGCAAGCCCCAGGCCCTCACGGGCGAGGCGCTCAAGTCGATGCGGACGGAGGCGCCGAAAGGCCTCTCGCGGCGCCAGCTCATCAGGACGTCGCTCGGCGCGAGCGTCGGCCTGTGGCTCCTGGAGGTGTCGGCGGGCACGCTCGGGTTCCTGTGGCCCAACCTGTCGGGCGGCTTCGGCGGCAAGGTCCCCCTGGGCTCGTTCACCGACATCAAGAACGCCAACGCGCTCATCCCGTTCGGCGACGGCTACCCGGCGTACTACCAGGACGCCCGGTCGTTCATCGTGCTCGTCGACACCACGCGCCAGGAGTTCGTGCCGGGCGACGACGCGACCGGCGACGGGACCGCCGTGAACGTGCGCGCCCTCTACCAGCGCTGCACGCACCTGGGCTGCAAGCCGAACTTCTGCATCAAGAGCTACTGGTTCGAGTGTCCGTGCCACGGCTCGCGCTACGACCGCCTGGGGATCAAGGTCAAGGAGCTTGGCCCCGCGCCTCGGTCGCTCGACCGGTTCGCCGTCAGCGTGGGGGCCGACGGGAAGCTGACCCTTGACACGAGCAAGCTCACGCTCGGCCCGCTGCCCGTCGCGCTCGGCCAGCCGGGCCTGATCGCGTCGAAGAGCTCGACCGGCTGCATCTGAGACGGATGACGATGACCCGAGCCGCTCGATGACCGACGAGCCCGGCACGCCGCCGGAGGAGCGCCTGCCCGTTCCGCGCGTCCCGTCCGAGCTCGCCGCGCCGCCGGAGCGGTTCACCGCGCCCCCGACCGCGCACACGGTCGGGCTGTCCCCCGAGCGTGCCGCGAAGATCGTCACGCAGAGTGCCAGCGCGCGATGGGTGGCCTTCCTCGCGGTCACGATCGTGGCGCTGTTCGTGATCGTCTACTACTTCTACGACCTGGGCGTTCCGGGCGTGCCGAACTCGAGCCGGCTCACGAACGAGGTCGCCGTCCAGCAGGTCAATGCCGTCACCCAGGGCTACGCCCTCTTCGAGGCGAACTGCGCGCGCTGCCACGGTGCCCAGGGCCAGGGCGGGATCGGGCCGGTCCTCAACGACCAGGCCAAGCTCCTGACCCACCTCACGCCGGGCTACCTGCAGAGCGTCCTCACCGTGGGTGGCCGCTACGTGTGCGGTGACGCCAACTCGCTGATGCCCATCTGGTCGGACCAGGGCAACCCGCCCGGGCCGCTCAACTACCGGAACCTCCAGGAGCTGATCGCGTTCATCACGGCCCCGTCCACGGTCCAGTTCCAGGGCGTGGATCCGGCGACGGGCAAGACGGTCACGCTCTCCGGCTGGCGCGACCCGACGTATGTCCCGCCCGCGGGCGCCACGCCCGTGCCTGCCTGCTGGAAGGATGCGTTCGCGTCACCGTCGGCCGCTCCGGCGCGGCGCCAGCGCCGCTCCAGGGGCCAGCGCCGCCCCAGCGAGCGCGGCGCCCCGGCTCCCCGGCCGGCTCCCCGGCCGCGTCCGGCGGCACCGCGGAGACGGTCATCCAGCTGGCGGCGGCGAACATCGCCTTCGACAAGACCGACCTGGCCGCGCCCGCCGGCGTGCCGTTCCAGATCGCGTTCACCAACAACGACGCGGGCATCCCCCACGACGTCGCCATCCACACGGGCTCGCCCACCGGTCCGATCGTCTGGCAGGGCGCCATCATCACCGGCGTGGCCACCCAGACCTACGACGTCCCGGCGCTCGCCGCCGGCACGTACGGCTTCACCTGCGTCGTCCATCCGAACATGACCGGGACGCTGACGGTCAAGTAGCGCGGGGCGCGGCCGGCGGGAGGGCTCGGCGGCCGCTCGACAGGGAGGACAGATGGCGGAACAGGCGCTCGGTCCGGGGGGAACGGTGGTTCGCAGGCGGGCCTTCTTCGGCCTGCTCGACGCGAACGGCTGGGGCTGGGCGGGCGTCAAGGCGACGGTCTGGTTCGTCCTCATCATCATGCTGATGGCCTATCTCCCGGACCGTGCCCTCTACGCCACCGTGCAGAACACGATCGACCTCGGCGTCGCGCTCAAGGTCTTCAACCCGGCGCTCGACATCACGCCGATCAACTTCTGTCCCGCATCGAACGAGACGGTGCCGTGCCCCGCGCCCGCGGGAACGGTCCTCCCCTGGGAGCCGAACCCGGCCGAGCTGGCGCTGCCGGCGCCCCGCTCCGACGCGGCGATCGTCGCGGCCGGCCTCCAGACGCTCGTCGTCGGCGGCACGGACGGGAAGGCGGCCCAGTCCAGCGTCTTCGCGACGGTCATCCGGCCGGACGGCAACCTCGATGCGTGGAGCCAGGGCGCGGCGCTGCCCGCACCGCGCACCCAGGCCGCGGCCGCCTTCTTCTCCGGCGTGGCCTACATCATCGGCGGCCTCGACGCGAGCGGGCAGCCCACGGACACGGTCCTCGCCGGCACGCCTGACGCGACGACCGGCAAGATCACGGCCTGGACAGAATCGACGGACCTGAAGCTGCCCGCGCCGCGGGCCGGTGCCACGGTGGCCGTGGCCGCGGACGGGCTCTTCCTGATCGGTGGCACGGACGGCAAGGGACCCGTCGACACCGTCTGGAAGGCCGCCGTCAACGCGACGACCGGCAAGCTGACCGCGTGGACGCCCAATGCCCCGCTGACGTTGTTCGACGCAGCCGGGGCCACGCAGCCGGCGCCGCGCGTGCACGCGACCGCGACGGTCCTCGGCCAGAACCTCTTCGTGTGGGGCGGCGACGACGCGTCGGGTCCCACGGCACAGGTGCTCCGCGGCGACATCTCGACCGACAAGGCGACGCTCGGCCAGGTCACCCGGTGGGGCAGCCCGACGGCCGCGTCGGCCGCGCAGCAGGACCTCCCGGCCGCCCACGAGGGCGCGTTCGGCTGGGTGGCGAACTCGAACCTCTACTACGGCGGAGGCCAGGGCTCCAACGGCGAGATCGTGTGGGCGATCCCGGACACATCGGGCAACATCGGCAGCTGGAAGCACCTCGCCGCCAGCGACCTGCCGCCGGACCTTGGCCTTCGCGACGCCGCCCCGATCGTGTCGGGTTCCCACGTCTTCCTCGTGGGGGGCCAGACGGGCTCCGGCCCGACGACAGGAACGGCCCGGGCGAACCTCGCCCCGCAGGCGCCGTTCTTCCAGCTGGGGCTCTTCTACATCGTCGTCCCGGCGATGGGCATCCAGGGCCCCGTCGGCCAGCAGCTCTCCTACCTCGCCGCGGCCGGCGTCGCGACCGGGGACTTCGTGCTGCTCCTGCTCCTCGGCTACGCGTTCAATCACAAGGAGCGCACCCGGGCGTTCCTCCACCACCTTCGGAATTGGCGGCGCCGGGCCGCACAGGGCGCCGGCTAGCCTGTTCCGCCGGGGACCGCGCTCGACGCAGACGCGCCCGGGTTGCCGGACCGCCGTCTCGCCGCCGCGGGCTTCGTCCGAGGTTGCCGGGTGCGCTCGCCGGATCAGCCGGGCGCTTCACCTTCGCCGGGGGCGAGCGGTCCACGCCGGACCTCGAGCCCGGCCCGCTCCCAGGCGTCCATCCCGCCGGCAACGTTGGACACGTCCGCCCAGCCGTTGCGGAGAAGGAACGCGGTGACGGCCGCGGAGCGGTTGCCGGTGTGGCAGATCACGTGGACCGGGCGATCCCGGGGGAGCTCCGCGTAGCGCTGCAGGAACGTGGAGGTCGGGTAGAGGATCGCGCCCGGGACGCGCACCGCGACGTACTCGTGGCGTTCCCGGACGTCGACGAGGATCGGCACCGGTCCCGCGGCCGGCGCGCCGGCACGTTCCGCGCGGGCCGCGTCGGCGTCGGCGGGGCTGATCGTGGGAAGCGTGGCGTCGGACGGCATCAGATCGCACGCCTTGGCAGCGGGATCGCGGGGATTGCGACCGGCGCCCCGCGGAAGCGGCCCGCCGGACCGGCGACGTCGTGAGGCGGCGGCGCCGCCTCGGCATCGCGGCCGGTCGTCGCCGGCAGCGGCGAGTCGCACAGCGCCTCGACGCGCGACGAGCCGGTCGTCCACCGCGGAGAGCAGAGCCGGCAGGTCGATCGAGCGGGCGACCGCGGGCAACCCGGGCGTCGCACCGATGGTCGACCCGGGCGTCGCACTGATGGTCGACCCGGGCATCGCACCCGTCCCGCGGCTCGGTCCGGTCGCGTGCCCGGCCGCTGCGGCCGCGGCCGAGGCGAGGCGCTCACGCGCGCCGCGAAGGTTCGTCCTGACGCCGAGCGGGTTGCCGCGCGCCGCGTGGACGTACGCCGCCGCGACCTTGATCAGGCCGCTCAGGAGCGCCCGCTCGGCCAGGTCGTCCGTCCCCATCCAGGCAGGCTCCAGCTCCTCGTGGGCGAGGTACCACGCGCCGCGGTCGTAGGCGGCGAGCCCCCGGGCCACGGCCGCGCGGCGTGCCTCGCTCGGCAGCGGCCGATGCGCCTTCGAGCGGCCCCGCTCCATGACGCGACCGGACGGGACGGCGGCTGCGCTCGGGACGGCGGCTGCGCTCGGGACGGCGGCTGCGCTCGGGTCGGCGGTCCCGGGCTCCGCCGCGATCCCCGGCCGCCCGGCGGGTCCGCCGGTCACGTGAGCTCGATGAGCGGTCGCCTTCCGCCGAAGCCCGAGGTGAGGTCGTGCCAGAAGTGGATCTCGTCCTCGCCGAGCTGCCAGCACAGCCAGACCTGGCGACCGTTCACGAGCGCCGGGAAGTCCGCGAGGCCATCCTCGATGTCGCGGAGCTGCACGCTCCACTCGTCCAGGCGAGCGACGGCCGCCTGCATCTGGTCGATCACGGCCCGGATGCGCGCATCGAGGACGCGGGGCGAGTCGGAGGTCGCCGATTGGCGCATGCCGTCGGCTGCCTCGCCCAGCGCCTCGTCCACGAGCGTCCGCCCGTCGCCCGGCACCCCTGCCCGTCGGCGCGCCACGATGAGCCGGTCGCGCAGCTCGACCAGCTCGCGGCGCTCGGACCGGAGCTGCTCCAGCACCGAGCGGACCTCGGGGAGGCGGGCGTTCGCACGGTCGATGTCGTAGAAGTCGGTCACCCCACGATCATACCGGGAGACCGCCCGAACGCCCGCCGCGCGGGCTGAGCGGCAGCTCCTCACCGCGACGGGATCGGCTGCTGCTTACCACGCCGGGAGCAGCTGCCGGTCCAGCCACTCCGAGGGCTCCTGTCGAGGCCGGATCAGGGCGGACCGCCCGCCGCGGATCGCGACCTCGGCCGGGATCGGGTGGCTCAGGAAGAGCGGCATCGACTCCGTGAACCCGTACGCGCCCGTGTCGAGCACCGCGATCAGGTCGCCCACCGCGGGAGCCGGCATCCGTGCGTTGGCCGCGAAGATGTCGAGCCCGGAGCAGAGCGGCCCGGCGATCGTGACCGGCCACGATCGCGCGGCCCGCGAGCCCGCGCCGAGGACGCGCACGCGATGCTCCTGGCCGACCAGGGCCGGCCGGACGAGGTGGTGGACTCCGCCGTCCAGGATCGCGACCTCCGCGTCCCCGACGCGCTTGCGGTCGACGACACGGGCGACGTACGCCCCGGCGGCCCCCACGAGCCAGCGTCCAGGCTCCAGCAGGAGCCGCATGTCCCGCAGGCCCGGCGTTCCGGCCCAGCCCTCCGCGAGGGACGCCAGTCGCCGGCCGAAGCCCACGACGTCGAGCGACTCCTCGTGCGGCTCGTACGGGATGCCGAGCCCGCCGCCCGCGTCGACCAGGCGGAGCTCCACGCCGGCGTGCCCGGCCACCACGCGCGCCAGCTGCACCGTCTCGGCGACGTGCGCCGCGAGGCGGCTCGCGTCGAGGACGTTCGACGCCCCGAAGCGGTGGATCCCGAGCAGCTCCAGGTGCGGCGAGCGAGCCGCCGTCCGCGCCGCGGCCCGCAGGTCCGGCTCGTCCATCCCGAACTTCCCGGCCCCGTCGTCGCCGACCAGCCGGACCCGCTCCAGGCCGTCCGCGGTGCCGACCGACGACCGGAGCAGGACGGGCACGCGCCGGTGGGCGGCAGCTGCCACCTCCACGAGGCGGTCGAGCTCGCCGGGCGACTCGACCGTGATCGCGCGGACGCCGGTTGCCACGGCATCGCGCAGCTCTGCGTCGCGCTTGCCGGGACCCGTGACCACGATCCGGTCGGCGGGGATGCCCGCCCGGCGCGCGGTCGCCAGCTCGCCGCCCGAGGCGACATCCGCGCCGAGCCCCAGGGAGCCGAGATGGGCGACGATCGCAAGCGCCGGGTTCGCCTTCACTGCGTACGCGACCTCGACGACCGCCGGCAGAGCGGAGCGCAGGTGCTCGACCTGGCGCTCGATCACGTCGAGGTCGTAGACGTGGAACGGCGTGCCATACCGCGCGGCGAGGTCGGCCGGGTCGAGCCCGCCCAGCAGGTCGCCCCGCAGGATCTCGTTGCGGGCCGGCGGCCGCCCGCGGCGGGGCGCGGTGATGTCCGGTGCGGAGAGGTCATCGAAGCGCGTCCTCGAGGGCGACCCGCGCGTCGGTCCGCGCGTCTCGCTGCTTGACGATGAGGGCGACCTGCCCGCCCAGCCCGTGCTGCGCCGCGAACTCGCCGGGAAGCGAGCGCGTGCCCGGCACGACCACGGCGCCCGGCGGCACGCAGAGGGGCGCGTCCGCCGTCCCGGCGAGCACGCGCTCGCCGACCAGGTCGTAGAGGCGCGAGGTGCCGGTGAGGGTGACGCCCGCCGCCAGGACCGCCGCCCGCCCGACGAGCACACCGTCGAGGAGCAGGCAGCCCGCGCCCACGAACGCCTCGTCCTCGATGATCACGGGCCGCGCGCCGGCGGGCTCCAGGACGCCCCCGACCATGACGCCCGCGGAGAGATGGACCCGCGCCCCGACCTGGGCGCACGAGCCGACCAGCACGTGCGAGTCGACCATCGTGTCCGCCCCGATCCAGGCACCGACGTTCACGTACGAGGGCGGCATCACGACGACGCCGGGCTCCAGGTGCGCGCCGGCCCGGATCGACGTCCCGCCGGGCACGATCCGCCATGGCCGGCCGGACGCCGCGGCCGCCCGCGCGTCCGGCGAGCCCGTGACGTCCTTCGGTGGCAGCCCGACGCGGTCCGCGAACCCGAATGCCTCGTCGGCCGACCACGACCGCGTCGCGCGGTCCGCGAAGAGCGCGAGGATCGCGGCGCGCGCACCGGGATCGAGCCCCCAGCCGCCTGCCGCCGCGGAATCCGGCGCGGCCGCCCGGAGGCGCCCCGACTCGAGCGCCGCAATGACCTCGTCGGCCGTCCACTCCGCGGGCGTCGCCGGCGAGCCGGCCACGGGCGCTGCATCGCCGGTTGCCCCGGCTCGCGGGCCGGCGCTCACGCCGCGCCCTCGACGGCCATCACGCCCTCGGGTACCGCCCGGCCGCCGGGGAGCTCCAGGAGGCCGAGCGAGCGGAGCAGGCCCCCCAGCCGCTCGCGCGCGTCGTCGTCGAGCGCGAGGAGCGGCCGCCTGACGGCGTCCGTGGAGAGCCCCATGAGGGCCAGCGCCGCCTTGACCGGGACCGGGTTCGGGGCGCCCCGGAAGTTCGCCAGCATGAGCGGCAGCCACCGCTCGTGGATCCGGCGGGCCTGCTCCCAGTCGCCGGCCGCAGCTGCCGCGCAGAGCGCCGCCATCTCGCCCGGGATCTCGTTCGAGGCGACGGAGATCACGCCGTCCCCGCCCAGCGCGAGGATCGGCAGCGTCCACGCGTCGTCTCCGGCGAGCACGGCCACGTCGCGCGGTCGCTCCCGGCAGATCCGGGCGATCTGCTCCAGGTTCCCGGAGGCCTCCTTGACGGCGACGATCCGCGGGTGGGCCGCCAGGCGCAGGAACGTGTCGGCCTCCACGTTCGTCGCCGGTCCGAGAAGGGACGTTGTAGACGACGACGGGAAGCCCGCCTTCGTCGGCGACGGCCCGGAAATGGCTCTCCAGCATCCGCTGGTCGGGGCGGTTGTAGTACGGCGCCACGACGAGGGCCGCGTCGGCGCCGAGCTCGGCGGCCCGGCGCGTCGCCCGGATCGTCGCGTCCGTATCGTTCGTGCCGGTTCCGGCGACGACCGTCACGCGGCGGCGCGACGCGCGCGCGGTCGCCACCTCGACGGTGATCGCGATGAGGCGCTCGCGCTCCGCGGGGCTGAGGGTCGGTGCCTCGCCGGTGGTCCCGCACGGGACCAGGCCGTCGATCCCGGAGAGGACCTGCCAGGAGACGAGGCGCCGGAAGGCATCCTCGTCGAGCGCGCCGTTCGGGGTGAACGGCGTGACGAGCGCGGTGAAGGCGCCGCGAAGGACGGGGCGTGCGCGGCCGGGGGAGCGGGCGATCGGGGTCATCGGTCGGTTCCTTTCGAGACGTCGGGTGAGGGGTGAGCGTCGGCGAGGTCGAGGTGGGTCACGGGCGCGGCGTCAGCTGACAGCACCCACCTCCGTCCGCTCGTCCACGTCGAGCACGATCTCGAACGGGTGGAGGCCGGCAGGCCGCGGCTCGGCGAGGAGCCAATCGACGGCGGCGACGACGCCAGAGGCGCAGGCGCCGCGGTCCCGGGCGGTCAGGCTGAGCTCGATCGCCTCGCCGGGCCCGTCGAAGCCCACGAGGTGCCGGCCCGGGTTCGTTCCCGCCCGGACGCCGACCACCTCGAGCGTGCCCGGCCTCGGCCGGGCCGTCGGACGGTGTGGCGATGCGGTCGCGCGCGGGATCGACCGCGAGGATCCGCCGCGCGAGGTCGCGGGCCGTGCCCGACGGGCGGTCGGCCTTCGCGTGGCGATGCCACTCGACGATGTACGGCTCGTAGCCGGGCAGCCGGGCCGTGAGCCGCGCCGCCGTCTCCACGAGCTGCGCGAAGACGAGCGCGCCCGGGCTGAAGTTCGACGCGGCGACCGCGGCCGCCCCGCGCGCCCGGAGCAGCTCTGCGACGCGCGCCGGTCGGCGTCCCACGCCGTCGTCGCGATGGCGAAGCGCCGCACGCCGCCCTCGATCGACGCGGCGACGTTGCCCAGGACCGCGCCGCCGCGCGACGCGTCGACGACGACGTCCACGCCCGCGAAGGCGCCGGACTCGTGCGTCCCACCGTCGGGGCGGCCCGCGACCCGCGTCGCCACGCCGTGCGCCGCCAGCGCGTCGGCGACCGCCCGTCCGAACGGGCCATCGCCCGAGGATCAGTGCCTGCATCGTGGTGTCCTCCGCGTCTGTGGTCGTGACGCGGGGTCCGCCTGGGGCCGGAGGCCGGTTCGCCGTGGGGGCGAATCAAGAAGCCGCGGTCACCATCGGTGTCCGCGGCCCTCGGAGCCTCCGTTCCCTGGAGGCCCCCGGTCGTCTGCGCGCGCCGGTCAGAGCCCCAGGGCCCGTGCCTCCCGGCAGGGCCGCCGGAGCTTCTTCTTCGCCTCGGACGAGAAGAGATGCCAGCGCATTGGGCGGACCATACCCTGTCCGGGCGGATCCGCGCAACCATTTGTCCGCGGCACGTGTGATCAATCGCGACCGCGCACCGCGCGCGCCGCGGCCGGGTATCGTCTACGCCGCGTGGGCCCGTAGCTCAGCGGCAGAGCGAGGGACTTTTAATCCCTGCGTCCTGGGTTCGAATCCCAGCGGGCTCACCACCGTTCCGAGCCGAGCTTCGCCGCGCGCCGGTGGCGTATGCCTTCCGGGGCCATGCTGGGCTTCGGCGGTTCGCCTGTCGGCATCGGCTGGCTCGGGTCGGTCAGTCCCGGGACAGTCAACCCTCCCGGCCGCCGAAACCCGCCTGTTCGGCGAGCTGGCGTGTCAGGCTCGCCTGGCCGACATGCTCACGGCTGTGCGCGGCCACCCGGATCAGCCAGCGCGCGCCGGACTCGGTGCGGTTCGGGCGCACGACCGTTGCATCCAGACGGTCGGGCGTGATTGTTCCGAGATGCACATCCACGTCGCGCTCGGTTGCGTCGATCAGGGCCACGAGCTGGTCGCCGGCGAGCCCGCTGACGCGGAACGCCGCCTCCCGGTCCCGGACGAGCGAGATGTCGGCGACGGCCGCGGTCAGATGCCGTTCGGCGTCGAGGGCGTGGACGACGAGCGCAGTGATCGAATTCGTCTCGTCGCCCGGCTTCCAGTCGAGAGTTGCAACGGGCAGTCCGGCCACGACCGCCCGCATGTTGGCGTGGCCCTCGTGGAGGAATGCCGCGATGTCGGCGGTCGAGGGTAGGTCGGACATCGGTCGTCTTGCCTCCACCTGCGAGGCGGCCGCGATCGCCGCACAGACGTCACAGATCCGTCGTGGCCCGCCAGGAGTGTAGGCCACGGTGCACAGCCGCATTCGGTCGGTATCGGACTGGGTTGGACCGGGGCGGACACGCGACGAGCTTCGCAGCCGATACCTCGCGACGCCTGCGTTCGCGAACGGTCCTCCACATCGCCACGTGCGCCACGCCGCGTCGGTTGATATCGCATGAACTGCGCGACAAGGCTTGTCGACCGGTCGGACCCAAGCTTGGTGTGCCCGAGTCGCCCACGAATTGTCCCGGTACGAGATCATGAGCATCCCGCGCGGGCACCGACGGGCGCACGACCCGCCCCGGCGACCGCCGTTCGTGAATGGGATGACGCAAAGAGACCACCAGCCAGCCGACCAGGACGCGTCTCTTCGTCGCGCCGTCCTCCTGGCGGCGATCCTGAGCATCGTCGCGACGCTGGTCGCCGGCGCCGCCCTCGCGGTCGTGCTCGTTCGCGGGTCGGACCAGCCCGCCCAGGCGGACACGACGGCCTGCCGAACCGTCACCTGGTACGCGGTCCCGAGCACCAGCGGGCTCCCGTCGGGCTGGACGATCGCCTCGACACGGTTCCTCGTCGACGTCCTGACCACGACCCTCGTCGGGCCGGCGCCGTCCGGCGCCACGCAGGGGCCCACCGCGTTCGTCAGCATCAGCTGCTACGGGGCCGACGCGGAGCTTGCATTCGCGCGCGACCACGACTCCGCCGTGGGCGCCGGCTCCACGAACGTGAGCGTGACGCAGCTCGGCGACGAAACGGCAGCCGTCACGAGCCCGCTCCTGGGCAGCAACACGATCTTCGTCCGCCGCGGCAGCCTGGTCGCCGACATCACCGCGCCGACCACGCTCGACCTGGCGGTGCTCCAGTCGGTCGCGGGCGCCGTGGACACGGCGATGAGCCGGGCGCTCTCGGCGAGCCCGCGGCCATCGTCGACGCCGGCAGGAGCCCGGGCGCGTCGGTCTCTCCGGCCGCCGCCGCATCGATCGAGCCGAGCACCGTCCCGAGCGTCGGTCCAAGCGCGAGCCCGGCTCCCGTGAGCCACGACGTGCCCGACCTCGAGGCGCTCCTGCCGCAGGCGGTCGATGGCGCGCCCATGACGAGCCAGAGCGTCGTCGGCACGGCTGCCCTCGGGAGCGACGCGACCAGCCAGTCGCTGATCGCATCGCTCGCGAAGCTCGGCAAGACCGCGGCCAACCTCGATATCGCCGAGACGCACGACGCCACCGGCGCGCTCCAGATGCGGCTCTTCGCCTTCCGCGTCAAGGGCGTGGCCGGGACCGACCTTGCGGACGCGATCGTGACGAGCTGGCTGGCGAACACGACGGACACGCCGACGCGCTCGGTCGTGACGATCGCCGGCCGCACGCTGACGAAGGTGAGCTACGCGACAGGGACCCGCGGACTACGTGTACGGGACCGCCACGGTCGCGTTCGACGTGGAGACGACCGACGAGACCCTCGTGCCGAAGGTGCTTGCGCTCCTCAAGTAGGGGCGCTTGATCTTACGGCCGGCCTGTCCCCGATTCGCGGGCGCCGAGCACGAATTCGGCAACCCGGTCGAGAACCTCGTCGAGCACGGCAGCAAGCCCATGGCCCTGCCGCGGGTACGTGACCAGCTCCGCGGCGGGGAGCCGCTCCGCGACAGCGCGCCGGAGCAATGCTGGCACCGCGAACGGGTCCGAGGTCCCCGAGAGCAGGATCACCGGGCAGGTCAGCCGCGGCCAGTGCTGGGTGCGCGCGTCCCAGTCGGCGGAGCGGCCGGGCGGGTGGAGCGGGTACGAGAGCAGGACGAGCGCGAGCGGCGGCCGTCCCGCGTCGCAGGCGTCGGCGGCGGCCAGGCTCGCGACACGCCCGCCGAAGGAGTGGCCGCCGACGGCGATCCGCGGCTCGGCGGCGAGACCGCTCCTCCCGACCGCGATCGGCAGGTCGGCGGCGCCGGCCTTCACGCCGCCTCGGCCGGGCTCACCAGCCTTGCCGTCGTCGCGTCGCGGCCCGTCACTCGGCAGCGGGCCTGCCAGGAGCGCCGCGAAGAGCGGGACGGCGCGCTCTGCGCGGCCCTTCGGGAGGTCGATCGCCCGGGCGTCGATCCCGCGGGCTCGCAGCCCGGCGACGTGCGGCGCCATCGTTGCCGCGGAGCCGGACGCCCCGTGGCCGAGCACGAGGATCGGGCTGCCCGGGATCGGTTCGTTGCCCGGGATCGGTTCGTCCCTCGTTGCCCGGCGCGTTCTGCATGCCCGGGACGATAGCGCGACCGGTGGCCGCCTGGCATCCGCCGGGTTGCCCCGCCCTCCGTGGCCTCGCGCCGCCTGGTGCCGTCGTCAGACGGCCTCTTCGAGCGCCTCCTCGAACTGGCTGTTGTAGAGGTCGGCGTAGAAGCCGTTCCGCGGCGAGCAGCTCCTCGTGGGTGCCCTGCTCGATGATCCGGCCGTGGTTCATGACGAGGATCGTGTCGGCGTCACGGATGGTGGAGAGGCGATGGGCGATGACGAAGCTCGTCCGGCCCTTCATGAGCTTGGCCATCGCCCGCTGGATCAGGACCTCGGTCCGCGTGTCCACCGAGCTCGTCGCCTCGTCGAGGATCAGGATCCGCGGGTCGGCCAGGAACGCGCGGGCGATCGTGAGGAGCTGCTTCTCGCCCGCGGACACGCTCGTCGCGTCGTCGTCGAGCACGGTGTCGTAGCCCTCGG
Organism: uncultured Chloroflexia bacterium; assembly: GCA_963809215.1. Lineage (GTDB taxonomy): Bacteria > Chloroflexota > Limnocylindria > Limnocylindrales > CSP1-4 > CTSoil-043. The sequence continues at coordinate 2,332,519 of CAWEIJ010000002.1, read as the reverse complement.
CGAGCGTCCGGACGAAGTGGTCGACGTGGGCGGCCTGCGCGGCGGCGTGGATCTCCTCCTCGGTGGCGCCGCGCGCCCGTAGGCGATGTTCTCGCGGATCGTGCCCTTGAAGAGCCAGGCGTCCTGGAGGACCATCCCGAACGTGCCGCCGCAGGTCGTCGCGGGTCATGTCGCGGATGTCGACCCCGTCGACCGTGATCCGGCCGCAGTCGATCTCGTAGAAGCGCATGAGCAGGTTGACGAGCGTGGTCTTGCCGGCGCCCGTCGGGCCGACGATCGCGATGGTGTGGCCCGGCTCCGCCACGAGGTTCAGGTCCTCGATGAGCGGCACGTCCGGCAGGTAGCGGAACGAGACGCTCGTCGAGCACGACCCGGCCGGCGGCCTCGTGGGACGGCCGCGCGGTGGCGGTGTCGGGCGCCTCCTCGGCCTCGTCGAGGAGCTCGAAGACGCGCTCGGCCGAGGCGACCGCCGACTGGAGGACGTTCATGATGCTGGCGGTCTGGACGATCGGCATCGTGAACTGGCGCGAGTACTGGATGAACGCCTGGACGTCGCCGAGCGACATCGTGCCCGATGCGACCCGCACGCCGCCGATGACGCAGATCGCGACGTAGTTCAGGTTCGAGATGACGTTCATCGCGGGCTGGATCGTCCCGGAGATGAACTGGGCCTTGTAGCGAGGCCTGGAAGAGCGCCTCGTTCTCGACCGTCGAACTTGTCGATCGCCTCCTGCTGGCGCCCGAACGCCTTCACGATGGCGTGGCCGGTGTGCATCTCCTCGATGTGGCCGTTGAGGGTGCCGGTCCGCTCCCACTGGGCGGCGAACTGCTTCTGGGACCGGCTCGCGATCAGCACCGTGACGACCAGCGACAGCGGGCACGACGAGCAGCGAGATCACCGCCAGGAGCGGGCTGATCGAGAACATCATGATCAGCACGCCGATCACCGTGAACACGCGACGTGATCAGCTGGGTCAGGCTCTGCTGGAGCGTCTGGGCGATGTTGTCGATGTCGTTGGTGACGCGGCTCAGGATGTCGCCGCGCGACTCGCGGTCGAAGTAGGCGAGCGGCAGCGCGGCCGAGCTTCTCGTCGACGCGGCGCCGAAGCCGGTAGACGGTTCGCTGCGTCACGCCGGCCATCAGGTAGGCCTGCGCCCAGCTGAAGACGGAGCTGACCGACGTAGATGCCGGTCGACGAGGAGGAGGATCCCGCCGAGCGCGCCGAAGTCGACGCCCTGCGCCGGGGACGACGTCCATGCTCGCCAGCATGTCGGCGAGGTTGCCCTGGCCCGAGCGCCCGAAGGCCGGTCGACCGCCTGGGCCTTGGTCACCCCGGCCGGCATCTGCTTGCCGATGACGCCCGTCGAACAGGATGTTCGTCGCGTTGCCCAGGATCTTCGGGCCGAGGATCGCGAAGGTCACGCTGATGATCGCGAGGAGCATGACGGCCAGGACGCAGCGGGCGCTCGGGCCGGAGCTCGCCGAGCAGGCGCCGGAACGACCGCCGGAAGTTCCGCGGCTTCGCCGCCGGCATGGACGCGAAGTGCATCGGCCCGCCCGCCGCCGGGGCCGCCGGGCCGCGTCGCATCGGCCGGCCGCCGCCGGGGCCGCCCATGCCCGGGCCGCTCACGCGACCTCCTCCGCGGAGAGCTGCGAGTAGACGATCTCGCGGTAGGTCTCGCAGGTTGCCATCAGCTCGTCGTGCGTGCCGATGCCGGCGATCCCGCCGTCCTCGAGGACGACGATCCGGTCGGCGTGGAGGATCGTGCCGACGCGCTGGGCCACGATGATCACGGTGGCGTCGGCGAGGTTCTCGCTGCGAGGGCCGCCCGCAGCCGCGCGTCGGTCCGGAAGTCGAGGGCCGAGAAGCTGTCGTCGAAGACGTAGATGTCGGGCTGCTTGACGAGGGCGCGCGCGATCGCGAGGCGCTGGCGCTGGCCGCCGGAGACGTTCGTGCCGCCCTGGGTGATCGGGCGCGCCCGAGCTGCTCTGGCATCTCCTCGACGAAGTCCCGGCCCTGGGCGATCTCGAGCGCCTGCCAGAGGTCCTCGTCGGATGGCGGACTCGTCGCCGTAGCGGAGGTTGCTGGCGACCGTCCCGCTGAACAGGAATGCCCGCTGCGGGATCAGCCCGATGCGGCTCCACAGGTCCGCGCGGTCCATCTCCCGCACGTCGACGCCGTCGACGAGCACGGCACCCGCCGGTCACGTCGTAGAAGCGCGGCAGGAGGTTGATGAGCGTGGACTTGCCGCTGCCGGTGCTGCCGACGATGGCCGTGGTCTCGCCCGGGTCCGGCGACGAAGGAGATCCCGCGCAGGACCGGGTCCTCCGCGCCCGGGTAGCCGAACTCGACGTCGCGGAACTCGACGATTGCCGGTGCGCGGCGGGCCGACGCGGTTCGACGGGATCGTGGATCGACGGCTCCGTGTCGAGGACCTGCCCGGATGCGGTCGCTGGAGACCGCGGCCCGCGGCACGATCACGAACATGAAGGTCGCCATCATGATCGCGAACAGGATCTGGATGATGTACTGGAGGAAGGCGGTCAGGTTGCCGATCGGCATCTGGCCGCTGTCGACGCGGAGGCTGCCGAACCAGAGGACCGCCACGGTCGAGAGGTTCATGATCGCGATGAGGGCCGGCATCATGAGCGCGAAGAGCCGGTTGACCGAGAGCGCGGTCTCGAAGAGGTCTCGGTTCGCCTCGTCGAAGCGGCGCTCCTCGTAGTCCGTGCGCACGAACGCCCGGATCACGCGGACGCCGGCGAGCGTCTCGCGCATCACCTGGTTGATCCGGTCGATCTTCGTGTCTGCATCGCCCGGAAGAGCGGCATCGCGCGGCGGACCAGGATGCCGATGATGAGCGCCATGATCGGCACGATCACCACCAGGATGCCGGTGAGCGGCACGTCCTGGCGCAGGGCCATGATCACGCCGCCGACCATCATGATCGGCGCCGAGACCATCACCGTGAGGCCCATCAGGACCACCATCTGGACCTGCTGGACGTCGTTCGTGTTGCGGGTGATCAGGGACGCCGTCCCGAAATGGTTGACCTCGACCTGCGAGAACGACTCGACCTTGCGGAAGAGCGCCCGCGCGGACGTCGCGGCCGAAGGCCATCGAGACCTTCGCGGCCCAGTAGACCGCGACGATCGAGGCGACGCCCAGGGCGAGCGTGACGCCGAGCATGAGCCCGCCGATCCGGACGATGTAGCCGGTGTCCCCCTTCGCGACGCCGTTGTTGATGATGTCGGCGTTGAGCTCCGGCAGGTACAGGTTGGCCAGCGACTGGACGAGCAGGAGCGTGACCACCAGCGCGAGCGGCCCCTTGTACGGGCGCAGGTAGCGGACGAGGATCCGGGTCATTCGGGCGCTCCCGCCGACCGCTCCGCGATCAGGCAGACCAGCCGGTGGAACTCCGCCAGCTCGTCCGGTGTCAGGACGTCGAGCGCGCGCCGTGCCATCTCGATGCGGCGGCCCGACATCTCGTCGATCAGGCCCCGACCGGCGTCCGTCAGCACGCAGTCGACGATCCTCCGATCGTCCGTGCGGTGCTGGCGCACGACCAGGCCGTGCCGCTCCAGGCGGTCGACGATCCCCGACGCGGACGCCACCGACACGCCCAGGATCTCGGCGATCCGGCCCATGGGCAGCGGGGCTTCGTGCGCGATCAGGAACAGGGTCCGCACCTGGGCGAGCGTGAGGTCCTGCGCCAGCCAGCTGGGAAGGCCCGGCCCGGGGGCGTGGAACGCATGCGCCATGTCCGTGATGACGATGGCGAGCCGGTCGGCGGAGGCGGCGGTGATGGTCACCCGCAGATACTACGCGGCGGTCTTAAGTATTGTCAAGTGCCCGAACGATCTACGAGCCATCGAAGCATTAGGCCTCCGAAGTCACGGCCGCGGCGTGGCGTCCGGGGGCCCTGCTTCCCTGCCGGACCGGCCGAGGCGCCGCACCGCCCGCCGCACCCGCGTCGGCGATACGAGAAGCGGCGCCACGAATGCGACGACGTAGGACGGCACGACCAGGCGCTCCGGGACGCGGCCGGACACGGCAACGAGGCCGAGCGCGACCAGGACCACGAGGTACGCGGTCAGCACGCCCCGCCCGACGCCGGCCACGAACAGGCGCCGCGTCGGGATGGCCGCGACCGCGACGAGAACGAGCATGACTGCCAGGAGCAAGGGCGACGGGAGCACGAAGCGATCATATGGCCCGTGACCGGGCCGCCCACGACGGTTGGCGATACGATTCCCTCCGTGGCGCAGGATCACGCGGCGGGCATGGGCCGCTCGGTGTCGGGCTCGGCCGCCGGGCGGGTCGCGCCGGCCGAACAGAGCGTGCCGCCGGTGGTCGCGGCGACGTGGCGCGACGTCGAGCCGGAGGCGCTCGCGCCGGTCGTCCTGGTCGCGCCGGGCTTCCTGACGATGCCCGCGTGGTACGACGGCCTTGCGGCCAGCCTGCGCGACCGGGGCGCCGCCGAGGTCGTCGTCGCGCCCGTCTACCTGCCGGACTGGGTCCTGGCCGCTGTCCGCGGCCTCGGCCCGATCACGACCCGCGTTGCGCGTGCACTGCTCGCAGCGGGCGAACGGTCGATCGCGTCCACGGCGTCGCACGGCGCCCCGGTCATCCTCGTCGGGCATAGCGCCGGCGGCCTGATCGGGCGGCTTCTCACCTCGCCGGATCCGTTCGAGGGGCGAACGCTCAACGCCGCCGGGCGCATCGGCGCGCTCGTCACGCTCGGGACGCCGAACGCCGCTCCGCCGGTCGGGCGGGACCGCGCCCGTTGGGCACGGCGGGTCGGGGAGGCCGGTGCCCGGTTCGCCGAGCTCCACGTCCCGGGTGCCACGTTCGCCCCGACGACCGGGTACGTCAGCGTCGGGTCCGAGCTCCTGCCGGGCCGCCGCGAGGACGGGCCGGGCGCGGGAGCTTCGTCCGGCGGATCTACGAGGATGTCTATCCGCAGCCCGACCTCGAAGTGGTCGCGGGCGACGGGTTGATCCCCGTGGCTGCTGCGCTGCTCCCGGGCTCCCGCCAGGTGGTGCTCGCCGACGCGACCCACGGACCCGGACGCCGGGCGACCTGGTACGGCAGCCCCACGAGCCTCGACGCCTGGTGGCCGGTCGCGCTCGACGCATGGAGGGACGCGCTTCGCGCCCGGCGTGCGGCCGGTTCCGCCGGAGAGTGATCGCCGGTCAGCCCTGGCGCTGCTCGCTGATCACGATGACAACCTGGAAGTTCGACCCGGTGTGGGTGGTGGCCAGGGAGATGCTCCCGTCGAATCCGTCCGAGCGGTAGTTCCAGCTCACGACGGTCGGTCCGTCCGGATCGTCGGGTCCGGCGACACCTCCGTCGAGGCGCTCCGCATCCTGGTCGATCGCGGTCGAGATCATCTGCTCGAGCCGGCGAACCTGGGCCGGCTGCCCGGCGGGCGGAACCGAACACCGGAGCACGACGACGGCATAGGCCCGGCCGCCGTCGGTTCCCCCGCTGTCGCTGCCTGAGCAGGTCGACAGCCCCGCGTCTCGCAGCTTCGCGAGCGGGTTGAACGCGGTGGCGAACGGGCTGCGGCCCAGGACGACGCCAGGCGAGGCGACCATGCTCGCGGTCGCGGGATCGGTCGGGTTCGGCAGTGTCTCGGTGACGGCCGGGCCGCCTCCGCGGGGTGCGGCAAGCTGGACGCCCGCGACGAACGCGACGAACCCGACGACCAGCGCAACGCCGACCGACCGCGGAAGCAGCGGAACGCCCCGGCCGTGCAGCCGCGAGCGGACCGGTTCGGCCGGGATCGAGACCTCGTTGCCCGGCGACTGGCCGGTTTGTGCTGGCTGCTCGCCCATCGGGCCTCCTGCAAGCCGGCCGATCGCGGGCGCACGTCCGCGGCGAGGCCGGCACTATGCTTCGCGCACGATGCGCGGCGCAAGGCCCGGGACCGCGCAGCAGGAAGGCGGAGCCGGATCCGGCCCCGGCGGCGATCCTTCACGCGCCGCACCCCGTGCCCAGGACTCGAGGCATGACACAGACCCCCGCCTGCCCGTGACCGCGACGCCTCCGCTCCGTGGCCTCCGGGACCGCGTGCCCGCGCTCGGCTACGCGAGCTTCATCCTCGTCGGCTGGAACGCCCTGCTGGTCCCGTCCCTCGTCCCGGCCATCGAGCGCGACTTCGCGCAGCCCGACTCCGGGGTGGGCATCCTCTACTTCGTCACGTCGGCCCTCTTCGTGACGGGCTCGCTGGCGGGCGGATTCGTGATGGAGCGCCTGGGGCGGGGCCGCGCGTTGCCGTCCGCGGTCTTCGGGATGGCGGCGGGCCTCGCACTGGAGTCGGTCGCGCCCGGCTGGATCGCCTTCGTCGCGGGCGGAGCGCTCGCGGGCTTCGGATCCGGGGCCGTCGAGGTCGGGATGAACGGACTCTTCCTCGACCGATTCTCGGAGGATCGTGGGCGGGCGCTCAGCCGTCTCCACCTCTGCTTCAGCCTCGGGGCCCTGGCGGCACCGCTCGTGATCGCCGGGCTCGTCGAGGTCGGCGTGGCATGGCGCCTCCCCTTCGCGGCATCGAGCATCGTCGTGCTCGCGATCGGCCTCGGGCTCGCGGCGAGCGACCTGGGCGTGCCGCGCCCCGTCGTCCCGTCGATGGTCGGTCGTCCGTCGGCCGGTCGGCACGTTCCGTTGCCGCTCGTGCTGCTCGCCGTGGCGATCACGAGCTATGTCGCCACGGAAAGTGGCGTGTCCAGCTGGCTCGTCCGGTTCCTCGACGCGGCACCCATCGGGATCGCGACGCTCGCCCTCTCGCTCTTCTGGGCGGGCCTTGCCCTCGGCCGCCTGGTGGCCAGCCGGGTCGCCGACCGGTTCGCGCCCCTGGCCGTCGCGACGGCGTGCGGCCTCGCCACGGGCGTCGCGGTCCTCGCCGCCGTCGTCGTCCCGTGGGTCGCGGTCTCCATCGCGCTCTTCGCGGTGGCGGGTGTTGCCTGCGGCCCGATCTACCCGATGATCATCGCGTCCGCGGGAGGGCTCTACCCCGCGCGGGCGAACGCGGTGAGCGGCGTCCTGACGGCTGCGGCGGTCATGGGGTCCGTCGCATACCCGCCGGCGATGGGCTTCATCTCGACCGGCCTGGGCCTCGGCGTCGGGATGGCCGGCGCGGGCCTGTTCGCCATCGCGTGCGCGGGCGCCCTCGTTGGCGCGCGCCTGCTCGCGCGGGCCAACCTTCGAGCGAAGGTGAACTCCCTGGCGTGACTCCGGGGCCGTCGGGATCCCCAACCCACTTGACGCCGCCCGTCGCCGGGCGTAGCGTGAACAACACATGAGCAATGGCCTGCACATTTGAGCATGTCGGTGAGCGCGGCACGGCCGCGCGTGGTGGACGCCGTCTCGGGTGAGACCCGGCTGATGCTCCGCGCCGCCCAGCTCTACTACCGGATGCACCTGACGCAGGACCAGGTCGGCGCGCGGCTGGGCGTCAGCCGGTTCAAGGTCGGGCGCCTCCTCGACCGCGCGCTGCGCGAGTCGGCCGTCCGGATCGAGATCGTCCACCCGGCCGCCCGCCTGGTGGAGCTCGAGGACGCCCTCGTCGGCAGGTTCGGGCTCGGCGGCGCCCTCGTCGTGGACGTTGCCTCGACGGGGTCCGAGCCCGACGACGAGCTCCTCGCCCGGGAGCGCGTCGCGGCGGCGGCGGCGGCGCACCTCGCCTCGCTCGCGCCGAGCGGCGCCATCGGCGTCTCGTGGGGCCGCACGATGCTGGAGCTGGCGGCGCACCTGCGCCCGGGCTGGACCGCCGCGACGGAGATCGTCCAGCTCAACGGCGCGACCTCGCGATCTGCCCGCCCGACCCGCGCGCACGAGATCGTGGAGCGGTTCGGCGCCACGAGCGGCGCGGCGATCCGGCTGATGGCGGCACCCGCGATCGTGGGGACGCCGGAGCTGCGCGATGCGCTCGAGCGGGATCCATCGGTCGGCGAGACGCTCGCGGCCGCGCGCGACGCCCGGACCGCGATCTTCAGCATGGGCGTGCTCGGGCCCGAGAGCGTCCACGTCGCGTCCGGCTACCTGAGCGCCGGCGACCTCGCGGCGCTTGCCGACGCCGGGGCGGTCGGCGACGTCCTGGGCCGCTTCGTCACGCTCGAGGGCCGGATCGCGCTTCAATCGCTCGACCGGCGGACGATCGGGCTGCCCCTCGACGAGCTTCGCGCCAAGGCGCTGACCGTGGGCGTCGTCGCCGGCGCCGGGCGCGGCCCGATCGCGCTGGCGGCCCTCCGCGTCGGGTGCGTCCGCGTCCTCGTGACCGACGAGTCGACCGCCGACGTGGGTGCTCGGCCATGCATGAGCGGACGTGGCCCCGGGTTTCCCGCGGAGGACGAGGTCCGCGACCTCGTGCGCCGGATCGTCGACGCCACGCTTGAAGGCGATCCGGCGGCCCGTGCCTCGCGACGACCACGGCGGCACCGGCCCGCGGACGCCGCTGCCACCAATGCGGCGCCCGAGCCCGGATCGCGTCGCGATCGCCATCGGCGCCGACCACGGCGGGGCCGTGCTCAAGGACCGGATCGGCGAGATGCTCACCGCGACGGGCTTCGCGGTCCGCGACTGCGGCACCCACGGCAGCGAGCCGGTGGACTACCCGGACATCGCGCACGCGGTCGCGCGCCTCGTCGCCGACGGCACCTGCCGCTGGGGCATCATCCTCGACGGCGCCGGGATCGGCTCGTGCATGGTCGCGAACAAGGTCCCGGGCGTCCGGGCCGCCCTCTGCCACGACCTCTCGAGCGCCCGCAACAGCCGCGAGCACAACCACGCCAACGTCCTGACGCTCGGCGCGCGCTTCATCGGGGAGGGTCTGGCGATCGAGATCGTGCGCGCCTGGCTGGGGACCGAATGGGGGCCGGGCCGCCACGCGCGCCCGGGTCGAGAAGATCACCGAGGTCGAACGCCGCTACATGAAGTCGCCGGGTGAGGATCGAGCACGATGACCGAGACCACGAACGCACGCACCGACCTCGTCGAGTCGATCACCCGCGAGGTGCTCGCCGCCCTGGGCGCCGGGGGCGCCGGCGCGATGAAGCCGGGCGATCCGTGCCTGACCTGCACCGGCGCCTGCGCGTCGCGCTGCGCCACCAAGGTCCGCGACGTCGTCGCCGGCGGCGCCTCGCGGGTCGGGTATCACGGCCAGGCGGACGACGTCCCGGGCGATCTCGCGCGCTACATCGACCACACGCTGCTCCGGCCGGACGCCACGGCGGCCGACATCGACCGGCTCTGCGCCGAGGCGAGGCGAGCACCGCTTCGCGGCCGTCTGCATCAACCCGACCTGGGTCCGCCGCGCTGCCGAGAACCTGCGCGGCACGGACGTCGCCGTCGCGTCGGTGATCGGCTTCCCGTTCGGCGCCACGACGGCCGAGGTCAAGGCGCACGAGGCGCGCCGCGCCATCCGCGACGGCGCCCGCGAGATCGACATGGTCATCAACATCGGGGCGCTCAAGAGCGGCATGCTCGACGCGGTCCGCGCGGACATCGCCGGCGTCTCGGACGCCTGCCACGAGTCCGGCGCGCGCGAACAAGGTGATCATCGAGACCGCCCTCCTCACCGACGCGGAGAAGGTCGTCGCCTGCCGGCTCGCGCAGCAGGCGAAGGCCGACTTCGTGAAGACCTCGACCGGCTACGCGAAGGGCGGGGCGACCGTCTTCGACGTCGCGCTGATGCGCGAGACGGTCGGCCCGAAGATGGGCGTCAAGGCGGCCGGCGGGATCCGGACCGCGGAGGACGTGCAGGACATGATCGCGGCCGGCGCGACCCGGATCGGGGCCTCGGCCGGCGTCAAGATCGTCACGGGAGAGAAGGGCGCGCATGGGCAGTATTGACCTCCGGGCGTACGTCTTCCTGGACAGCCTCCAGGCGCAGTACGCCGCGTTCCTGGGGACCGTGGCCCAGGGCTTCCTGCCGCTGGCCGGGCGACGCCTCGCTCTCGATCGAGGTCTCGCCGGGCATCGAGATCAACCGGCTGACGGACATCGCCCTCAAGTCGACGACCGTCAAGCCCGGGCATGCAGATCATCGAGCGCTACTACGGCATGCTCGAGATCCACTCGCCCTCGCAGGCGGAGGTCCGCGCCGCGGGCGCCGCGATCCTGGCCGAGATCGGCCTGGGCGAGACCGACCGCATCAAGCCGCGGATCCTCTCCAGCCAGATCATCCGCCGCATCGACGACCACCAGGCCCAGCTCATCAACCGGACGCGCCACGGCCAGATGCTCATCCCCGGCCAGACGCTCTACGTCCTGGAGCTGCGAGCCGGCGGCCTACGCGGCGCTGGCCGCCAACGAGGCGGAGAAGGCGGCCCACATCAACATCCTCGAGGTCCGGGCCTTCGGCTCGATGGGCCGCATCTACCTGGGCGGCGAGGAGCGCGACATCGACGTCGGCTGGCGGGCCGCCGTCGCGGCGATCGAGGGGCTCGAAGGACGCGAAGCGAAGGCATAGCGGCCGCCAGCGCTCGGCACGGCGTACGTGATCAGGTCGAGACAGGGATCGAGAAGGAGAACGGATCGATGGCAGAAGCACTCGGGATGATCGAGGCCCGCGGGTTCGCGGCGGTGGTCGAGGCCGCCGACGCGATGGTGAAGGCGGCGAAGGTCGAGCTCGTCAGCTACGAGAAGACCGGCGGCGGCTACGTGACCGCGGTCGTCCGCGGCGACGTCGCGGCGGTGAAGGCGGCGGTCGAGGCCGGCGTGCGGAACGCCGCCAAGGTCGGCGAGGTCGTCGCCAGCCACGTCATCGCCCGGCCGCACGTCAACGTCGACCTCGTGCTGCCGCTCGGGCGGCTCGACGAGGCGAAGGCCGAGGGCGGCAAGGGCTAGGACGCGGGATCGGGCGCGCCGGCCGGGCGCCGGCGCGCCGCTCCCCCAGCAGGCGGTGGACAGATGCTCCTCGGACGAGTGACCGGGACCGTGGTCGCGAGCCGCAAGGAGCCCCTCATGGAGGGCTGGAAGCTCCTCGTCGTGCGCCAGCTCGATGCCGAGAACCACGAGGCGGGCGGCTACGTCGTGGCCGCCGACGCGGTCGGGCGCGGCGTCGGCGAGGTCGTCCTGTACGCCACCGGCAGCTCCGCCCGCCAGACGGAGACGACGAAGGACCGGCCCTGCGACGCCGTGATCATGGCGATCGTCGACACGTGGGAGATCGGCGGCACGGAGGTCTACCGCAAGTAGCGGGCATCGACTGATGAGCGAGATCGACGAGCACGAGATCAGCGAGATCATCGAGCGGGTCCGGCGGCGCGTGGCGGCCGCGGGCGACGAGCGCCCCGGCGCCGGCCTGCGTGCCGACGCCGAGCTGGCGGCCGCGGACGACCGCCGAGCTCGGCGACGGCGATCCACGCCACGATCGACGACGCCGTCGCGGCGGCCAGCGCAGGCGTTCCGCGGCGTTCGGGGCCCAGGGCCTGGCCGGCCGCAAGGTGATCATCGACGCCGTCCGGCGATCCATGCTCGACAACGCCGAGCAGCTCGCCCGGATGGCCCACCAGGAGACGCACCTCGGGCGCGTCGAGGACAAGATCGTCAAGAACCGCCTCGTGGCCTCGCAAGGCGCCCGGCCCGGAGGACCTCGAGGTCCAGGCCGTCAGCGGCGACGCCGGGCATGATGGTCACCGAGTTCGCCCCGTTCGGCGTGGTGGCGCGCGATCACGCCGGTCACGAACCCGACCTCGACGATCATCAACAACACGATCAGCATCGTCTCGGCCGGGCAACGCGGTCGTCTTCAACGCGCATCCGAACGCGCGGCGCTGCTCGGCGGAGACGATCCGCCTCATCAACCGCGCGATCGTCGGCGCCGGCGGGCCGCCGAACCTGGTCGGCGGCGGTCGTCGCGCCCACGATCGAGACCGCGCGGGCCCTGATGAGCCATCCCGGCGTCCGCGTGCTCCTCGTGACCGGCGGGCCCGGCCGTCGTGCGCGAGGCGCTCCGGACGGACAAGCGGGCGATCACCGCCGGCCCGGGCAACCCGCCGGCCGTCGTCGACGCAGACCGCCGACGTCGAGCGGGCGGCCCGCGACATCGTCCGCGGCGCCTCGTTCGACAACAACATCGTGTGCATCGACGAGAAGGTCGTGCTCGTCGTGGACTCGGTCGCCGACCGGCTCATCCGGGCGATGACGCAGAACGGTGCCTACCTGCTCAAGGAGCACGAGCTGCGGCGCCTGGAGCGGGTCATCTTCAGGGAGCTCGGCCAGCCCGGCAAGCCCGGCGTCATCAACCCGGCCTGGATCGGCCGGACGCGGCCAGGATCCTCGCCGAGATCGGCGTCCAGGCCGAGCCGGCGCCGCGCCTCCTCGTCGCCGATGTGCCGCGCGACCACAGCCTGGTCTGGACCGAGCAGATGATGCCGGTCCTCCCCGTCGTCCGCGTCGGCACGGTGGACCAGGCGATCGACCTCGCGGTCCGGATGGAGCACGGCTTCCGCCACACGGCCTCGATCCACTCCACGAACGTGGAGACGATCACGAAGATGGCCCGCGCGATGAACTGCAGCATCTTCGTGACGAACGGCCCGAACGTCGCGGGCCTCGGCGAGGGCGGCGAGGGCTTCACCTCGTTCTCGATCGCCAGCCCGTCGGGCGACGGCCTGACCCGGCCGCGAACCTTCTCGCGCGAGCGGCGGATCACCGTCGTCGGCGCGCTGCGGATCGTCTGAGGATGGCGCCTGCCCTGCCGTGGAACCCGCGCTCGCGCTCCTCGAGCTCGACTCGATCGCCGCCGGGATCGAGGCCGGCGACGCGATGGCGAAGCGCGCGCCGATCGACGTCATCCGGGCCGGCACGGTCCACCCGGGCAAGTACCTGGTCCTCGTCGGCGGGCGCGGTCGGCGACGTCGAGGAGGCGCTCGAGGCCGGCCGCGAGGTCGGCGGCGTCCTCCGTCCTCGACGTCGTGCTTCCTGCCCAACGTCCATCCCGAGGTCGTCGCCGCGATCCGCGGGGCGCGCCGCGCGGCCGCCGGGGAGGCGCTGGGGGTCATCGAGACGACCACGGTCGCCGCCATCGTCGAGGCCGCCGACGCCGGGCTCAAGGGCGCAGCGGTCCATCTCCTGGAGCTTCGCCTCGCCGACGACCTGGGCGGCAAGGGCTACCTCCTCTTCGACGGGATCGGTCGCGGACGTGGAGGCGGCCGTCGAGATCGGCGCCGGGCGGATCGCCGGCTCGCCGGGCCTGATGCTGCGGGTCATCCCGCGCCTCCACGCGGAGATGGCCCAGAACCTCGTGGCCGACGCGCGGTTCGGGGCACGCGTCCGGGGAGCCCCCGGCGAGCGTGGAGATGGCGCGCGGGCGCCGGACGCCGCACCTTCCACGGCGCCGCGCGGCCGGCGGCGATAGCGGACATGCAGCTCGCGCGGGTCATCGGCACCGTCGTCGCCACGGTCAAGACGCCGGGCCTCGACGGCGTGAAGCTCCTCGTGATCCAGCCGCTCGACCGCGCGCCTGCGACCGACGGGCGGCCAGGTCGTCGCGGCCGACGCGGTCCACATGGCCGGCCCGGGCGAGCTCGTCTACTTCGTCGCGGCCCGCGAGGCCGCCCAGGCGATGCCCGACCCGTTCGTCCCGGTCGACCACGCGATCGTCGGCATCGTGGACGCGGTCGAGATCCTCGCCGGGGCGGAACGGTCGGATGACGCGGTGCCCGGGCCCGGCGGCCGCCCGCGGCGGCGCAGGCCGTGAAGCTCGCGCGGGTCGTCGGGCACGGTCGTCTCCACGATCAACCACCCCGCACTTCGACGACCGGACGCTGCTGCTGTGCGACCTGCTCGACCCGTCGGGCCGTCCGCCGGCGGCTACCTCATCGCGGTCGACTCGGTCGGCGCCGGTGCCGGCGAGACGGTCCTCCTCCTCGACGAGGGCAACGGGGCCCGCCAGGTCCTGGGCGCTCCCGGCGCGCCGATCCGGACGGTCGTCGTCGGAATCGTGGACGCGATCATCGAGGACCCGGCTCTGCCGGACCGAGTGGCCGAGACGAGCGCGGCGCCAGCAGAGGGCCGAGCGGCTGCGGGCCGCCCAGCCGCGCGCCGGGCGGCACGGCGCCAGCGGTGACGGTCCAAGGAGACGGGGGCGCCGCCGACGTCGCCGTCCCGGCGGACGCGGCGACGAACGTCGCGGGCGCCGAGATACCGGGCGCCGCAACCGCCTCCCTCCGCCAGATCCTGGAGTCCGCTGCCGCGGGACGCTTCCCGCCCGCCGACGGCACGACACGGGTCATGCCGGCCCCGGACGGTCCCGTTCACGCCGTTCTCGCCTTCACGGCACACCACGTCGTCGTTGCCGCCCTCGACCCCGACGAGGTCGCCGCCCACCTGGACCCGGACGACATCGCCGCGCCAATGGGCGCCCCGTTCCTCTCCTGGCTCGGCGAGCGCCTCGGATCCGTCCCAGGGACGCTCGACGTCGTGCTCGCCGCCCGGGCCGGTGCGAACGCGCCGCCCTTCCCCGACGAGATCCGCGAGATCCGTGCGGACCCCGACCGCGGCAGGGTCGGCCGCGCGCTGCGCTACCGCTCCGACGTTCGCGCCTGGGAGACAGCCGACGGGAAGGGCCTCCTCGTCCTGGGGCGGGGGCTCGCCGGCCGGTGGGAGGCCTCGTTCGAGGTGCTCCCGGGGGCCCGTGGCAGGGGACTCGGCCGCACGCTCGCTGCCGTGTCCATGCTCGCCGTCCCCCGCGGCGAGCGCGTCTTCATGCAGGTCGCACCCGGCAACGTGGCATCCCTGCGGGCGGTGCTTGGCGCGGGCTTTCGCCCGATCGGGGCGGAGGTCCTGTTCCTCAAGGACGGGGCAGCGCCGCGCTGAGGAGCGCTGCGCCGAGGAGCGTCGTTCCCGGACACCTTCGTGTTGCCCATCTACGCCGCCGGCCTGGCCCTCGCCGCCAGCGGCGCGACGACACGTGCTGTGGACACCGACCGACGACCCGCGTCGCCCCCACTACTTCGCCGAGGGGTCCGTCACCCGCCCGATGAAGAGGACCGCGCCCGTCGGGATGTCGGTCACGACGAAGAGGAACGGGCGGTCGGCGCGGATCACGACTGGCTTCGAGGTGTCACCGGGCCCGCCCGTGGCGCCCAGCACGGCCGTCGCGGCGGCCGCCTCGGTACCCTTCTCGTCGACGTCGATGTTCGCCTGGTGGATGACCTTCGCGATATAGAGCCCTTCCGGGAGCGTCGCGATCCCGGTGAAATCCGCCCGCTGCCGATTGAAGGCGAGCGGCATCCCCATCGCCTTCAGGGCCTCGCCGAGGTCGAACCGCGCGTCGATGGAGAAGCGCGGAACCGTCAGGATGACCTTGCGGAGGTCGAGCAGCCCACCCGCGTCCTTCGCGTTCGTGAGGTCGGCAAGCGTCCCCGCCGTCAACGACCGCTCGAAGGCGGCCAGGTCGTCGGGGACGATGATCGTCATCGCGAGTTCGTCGGTGCCGTAGCGCTCGGATCGGGACCCCAGGTAGGGCAGGCGCACCGCGCGCCAGCCCGTGCCGGTGGCGACCGGGAAGTTGGGGCCCAGACCGGAGCTCTCCAGGTGCATCATCGGCACCGTGACGCGGGAGCTGTCGGCCCGCGTAAAGCGGCCCGGAGCGGTGTCCGTCGGGTCGAAGGGGTCGAGCCATGGCGCCTTCAGGTAGATCGCGTTGACGAGCGCGATGCGGGTGAGGTTGGTCACGTCGGGAGGCTTGAGCAGCTCCGGGATCCGATCATCCGTTTGCTTCTTCACCCATGCGTTGATGACGCGGCGGGCTGCCTCGGGGTCGGCGGCGTAGTCAACCAGCCGGACGCCCGTCCCGAATCGGGCGGCGAGCGCGTCGAGGAAGGACCGTTCGATCGGCATCCCCTGCTGGGCGTACGTGGCGTTGGCCATCCGGAGGGTGACGTCCAGCGCGTCGCCGCCCATGTCGTTGAAGGTACCGCTCCGCGCGGCGAGAGCGGCGTCGAGGGCGTTCATGGCGTCGGCGAACTTCTGCGCCCCGGCGGATCGCATGACCGCGTCCATCTGGGCCGCCGTCTCGCCGCGGGCGCCGGCGCGGGCCATCGCCAGTCCGAACGCGATGCTGGTGGGCGAGAGGACGACGTTGGCACCAGGCGTGCCGGCGCGCCGGAGGAGGTCGAGGCCGAAGGCGTTGATGGCCGCGGTTGCCTTCTTCGCCTCCGCCGGCGCCGCCGCCGCCCGCGGGACGTCCCCCACGGCGATGTCGGGGGCGGAGGGTGCCGGCGTCGATGACTGGGACGGCTTCGGCGAGGCTGCCGCGGTCGGGACTGCAGTCCGTGCTGGCGTCGCGGATGGGGCGACAGACGCCGAGGGGGACGCGGGAGCCGTCCCGCACCCTCCCACCGCGACCGCCAGGGTCAGAGCAGAGATCAGCCACGACGCATCGAGATGCCGCGTCATCCCGCCTCCTTGCGCGGAACAATAGGGGTCTCGCACCCCCGTGTTGCCGCGGGCGCGTCGAATCGCGGTCGGCCGGGATCGGCGCTGCGCCCGCTACCCTGCGAGCCGCTCCAGGATCACCGGCGCGACGAGTCGGCGGCTCGTCCCCGACCGTGAACGCCTCCCGTACGTCGGCTGCTGCCGCCTCCGCCTGGCCCAGCGTGCGGGCGTGCACGAGGCAGAGCGGCCGGTCCGGCCCGACCGCTGCGCCGATCGGCGCAGCGTGGGTGAGGCCGACCGCGTGATCGATCGGCTGGTCCGCGCGAACCCGGCCGCCGCCCATCCCCACGATCGCCACGCCGATCGCGCGGGCATCCTCGGCCACGACGAAGCCGGCCCGCGACGGATGGACGGGCAGCGTCACCTCGGGCAGCGGCAGGTAGGTGTCGGGACGCTCGAGCAGGTCCGCAGGCCCGCCGAGCGCGACGACCATGCGGGCGAATCGCTCTGCCGCTGCGCCCGAGGCGAGCGCATGCTCGCACGCGGCCCGCGCATCGGCGGCGGTCGCGAAGAGCCCACCGGTGACGAGCAGCTCGGCGGAGAGCGCCATCGTGACCTCGTGCTGGCGCGCCTCTCGCGGTTCGGCAATGCCAGCCGACCCGGGCGAATCGGCCGGCGTGACCAGCGCACGCGCCGAACCCTCCGATCCGCGATCGCCGACAAGGTAGGCGATCGCCTCGCGCACCTCGACCGCGTTGCCCGCCGTGGTGCCCAGCACCTGGTTCATGTCGGTCAGGAGCGCGGTGGTCCGGCACCCGGCGCCGTTCGCGACCGCGACGATGCTCTCCGCAAGCGCCCGGCCGTCCTCCGCCGTGCGCATGAACGCCCCGGTGCCGAACTTCACGTCCATCACGAGGCCGCTGAGGCCGGCGGCCAGCTTCTTCGAGAGGATCGAGGAGGTGATCAGCGGGATGCTCTCCACGGTCGCCGTGATGTCGCGGATCGCGTACAGGCGCCGGTCGGCCGGGGCGAGGTCGGCGGTCTGGCCGATGATCGCGCAGCCGACCTCGCGCACGACGCGCCGGAACGTCACGTTGTCGGGCGCGGTGGTGTAGCCCGTGATCGCATCCATCTTGTCGAGCGTGCCGCCCGAGTGGCCGAGGCCGCGCCCGGAGATCATCGGGACGGCGCCGCCGCAGGCCGCGACGATCGGGGCCAGCATCAGCGAGACCTTGTCGCCGACGCCGCCGGTCGAGTGCTTGTCGAGCGCCGGGCCGGGCAGGTCCGCCTCGGACCAGTCCAGGACGGTCCCGGAGTCGCGCATGGCGCGCGTCATCGCGATCACCTCTGCGCGGGTCATCCCGCGGAAGAGGATCGCCATGGCGAACGCGGCCGCCTGCCCCTCGCTGATCGAGCCGTCCGTGATCCCCGTCACGAAGAACGTGATCTCGCGCTCGGTCAGCGACCGGCCGTCGCGCTTCGCGCGGATGACCTCCTGCGGCAGCACGTCCCTACCCGTCCGATCCCTGCCCGGCGAACGAGCCGACGAACGCCCGGACGAGCCGCGTCAGGTCCGCGGCCGCGATCGCCGCGCCGCGGAGCGTCTGCTCATGGTCGATCGGCACGTCGCTCATCCCGACCGCGAGGTTCGTGATCGCGCTGATCGCCGCAACCCGCAGACCTGCGTGGCGCGCGACGATCACCTCCGGAACGGTCGACATGCCGACCGCGTCGGCCCCCAGGGTCCGGTAGGCGCGGATCTCCGCCGGCGTCTCGAAGAGCGGGTCCGAGGAGCCCGCAGTAGACGCCCTCGTGGAGCCGGATGCCCAGGCCGTCGGCGAGCGCCCGCAGCCGCGTGCGCAGCGCCGGGTCGTAGGCGTCCTCGAGCCCCACGAAGCGCTCGCCCCAGGCGTCGTCGTTCGGCCCGACCAGTGGGTTCGTCCACATGAAGTTGAGGTGGTCCGTGATGAGCATGAGGCTGCCCGGCGCGGCCTCGGCGCGGAGCGACCCCGCCGCGTTCGTCAGGAGGAGCGCCTCCACGCCGAGCGCCGCGAAGGTCCGGATCGGCAGCCGGATAAGCGCCGGGGGATGGCCCTCGTACAGGTGGAAGCGACCCTGCATGCAGGCGACCGTCACGCCGTCGAGCTCGCCCACCACGAAGCGTCCCGCATGGCCGGCGACGGTCGATGTCGGGAAACCGGGGATCTCGGCGTACGGGATCGCCGCGGCGTCCTCGAGGAGGTCGGCGAGGCCGCCGAGACCGGACCCCAGCACGATCCCGAGGCGCGGAGTGCGGCCGCCGGCACGCGCCCGGATCAGGGCCGCCGCCGTGCGCGGATCCCCGAGCGAACCCGACGCGTCCGAGCCCGGAAGGGTCATCGGGCGCTCCTCCCGAGCAGGAACTCCGGCCCGAAGCTCAGGGGGAGCAGCTCGCCGAGCGTGACGGTTCGCAACACACCGCCGGGTCCGGCCAGGTGGATCGGCGCGTCGAGGGCCATGAACTCGCGAAGCCGCTGCCGGCAGCCGCCGCACGGGGTCGGGAGCCCAGCGGCCGGGTCGGCCACCACGAGCGCCTCGGTGATCCGCCTCCCGCCGGCGGCGACGAGGGCCCCGATCGCGGACGCCTCGGCGCACTGGCCCTGCGGGTAGGCCGCGTTCTCGACGTTCGTCGCCGCGTGGATCCGGCCGAGCTCATCGCGAAGCGCCGCGCCGACGGCGTACCCGGAGTACGGCGAGTAGGACCGCTCGCGCACGCCGATCGCGGCGGACAGGAGGTCGTCGGGCGAGCCGGTCGTTGGCATCGAGTCGGGCCTCCGTCGGTGGCGGGAAGCGGGCGTGGAACGCCCGGATGCGTGGACAGTGCTTTGACCAGCCCGCCTCGAGTGTGTATAGTACCGGGGCGGGGTGGAGCAGCGGCAGCTCGTCGGGCTCATAACCCGAAGGTCAAGGGTTCGAATCCCTTCCCCGCAACCAATCGAATCCACCAGCGAACCCCGGCCCGCCCGCCGGGGTTCGTGATTCCCGGCCCGGGACGCCCGGACGCCGTTCCCGGGTCGCCGGGGTATTCTCTCCCTCCGCACCGCCGGGCGGCCGTCGCCCGTCGCGCAGGATGGGGGAGATCCGATGACGCAGGTCGCCGAGCCCACCGCCCGTTCGGCGGCCGCGCTGGAGCGGGTCAGCCACTGGATCGGCGGACAGCCGGTCGTCGGAACATCGGGCCGCTCGGGACCGGTCTACGATCCGGCCCGCGGCGTCGTCGCCAGGACCGTCGACTTCGCCTCGGTCGAGGAGGTCGACGCCGGGGTCGGCGGCCGCGAAGGCGGCATTCCCCGCGTGGCGGGCCACGTCGCTCTCCCGGCGCACGGACGTCCTGTTCCGGATGCGGAACCTCGTCGAGGCGAACCGGAAGGAGCTCGCGGCGCTCCTCACCGCGGAGCACGGCAAGGTCACGGCGGATGCGCTCGGCGAGGTCGCCCGCGGCCTCGAGAACCTCGAGTTCGCGTGCGGCGTCCCGAACCTCATCAAGGGCGGCTTCAGCGAGCAGGCGTCGACGGGCGTCGACGTCTACCAGGTCCGCCAGCCGCTCGGCGTGGTCGCCGGCATCACGCCATTCAACTTCCCGGCCATGGTCCCGATGTGGATGCTCGCGACGGCGATCGCCTGCGGCAACGCGTTCATCCTCAAGCCGTCCGAGAAGGACCCGTCCGCCTCGATCCTCCTCGCCGAGCTGCTCGCCGAGGCCGGCGTCCCGGCCGGCATCTTCACGGTCGTCCAGGGCGACAAGGTGGCCGTCGACCGCCTCCTGGAGCACCCGGATATCGCGGCGGTCAGCTTCGTCGGGAGCACGCCGATCGCCCGGCACATCTACGAGACCGCGACCAGGAACGGCAAACGCGTCCAGGCGCTCGGCGGCGCGAAGAACCACATGCTCGTCCTGCCCGACGCCGACATCGACATGGCCGCCGACGCGGCGGTCTCCGCGGGATATGGCTCCGCGGGCGAGCGCTGCATGGCGATCGCGACCATCGTGGCCGTGGGCGACGTCGCGGACCCGCTCGTGGAGGCGATCCGCGACCGGCTCCCCAAGGTGACAGTGGGACCCGGTGACGATCCGGCCTCGCAGATGGGTCCGCTGATCACGCGGCAGCATCGGGACAGGGTCGCGTCGTACCTCGAGTCGGCCCCCGCCCAGGGCGCGACGGTCGTGGTCGACGGGCGCCAGCATCCGCTCCACGGCGGGAGCGACGGGTTCTACCTGGGGGCCAGCCTCATCGACAACGTCGAGGCCGGGATGGACTGCTACCGCGACGAGATCTTCGGACCCGTCCTCACCGTGATGCGCGTCGGGACGTACGAGGAGGCGGTCGCCCTCATCAACGCCAACCCGTACGGGAACGGGACCGCCATCTTCACCCGCGACGGGGGTGCGGCACGGCAGTTCCAGTTCGAGGTCGACGCCGGGATGGTCGGGATCAACGTGCCGATCCCGGTGCCGGTCGCCTACTACAGCTTCGGCGGCTGGAAGGCCTCGCTCTTCGGCGATCTCCACATGTACGGCCCCGAGGGGATCCAGTTCTACACGCGGGCCAAGGTGGTCACGGCTCGCTGGCCGGATCCGGGCACCTCGAAGGTCGACCTGGGGTTCCCGAGGACGCGCTGAAGGCGGCGGGCGGCGCGTCGCGCCGCACGAGCCGCGGGCCGGGCGGGATGGCCGCTGCCGCCTACTCCCAGCGGAAGGTGCGGGCGGTGAGGAGCGACGTGCCGGCCGCCCAGGCCGCCAGGAGCAGGAGCGGTCCGAACGCGTCCCCGGTGCTGGCGCCGAGCCCGATCCGGAGGGAGTCGGCCAGCGCGGCGGTGGGAAGGAGCGAGGCCAGCGCGCCGAGCGCCCCGGGCAGCTGGTGGGCGGGCACGAGGAGGCCCCCGAGCAGCAGCGCGAGCAGGAAGAGCGCGTTCGTGAGCGCCATCGTCGCCTCGGCGCGGAGCGCTCCGGCCAGGAGCAGCCCGAGCGCGCTGAAGGCGCCCGTGCCAAGGATCACCGCGACCACGACGACGAGCGGATTCCACCCCGGGCCCGGACCCCAGCCGAAGGCGCCGACCGACAGCCCGACGAGCAGGACCGCCTGGACAGCCTCGACCACGACGATGGTCCCGATCTTCGCCACCAGGAGCTGGCCGCGCGTCAGCGGCGACCCGCCGAGCCGCTTGAGGACGCCGTAGGAGCGCTCGAAGCCGGTCGAGATTCCCAGGTTCACGAGGCCGGCGGCGACGATCGCCGTGGCGAGGATCGCGGGGAGGACGGCGTCGATCGGCCGCGCCCCGGGCGTCGCAGTGGCGGCGGCCGGCAGGGCCGGCACCGATCCGAAGAAGACCAGGAGGACTGCCGGCAGCATCAGCGTCACGAAGAGGTTCTCGGGACGGCGGCTCGTGAGGCGGAGCTCCATCTCCAGGGCCGAGGCGACCCGCGCGAGCGGCGGGGAGGGCCGCCCGTTGCCGCCGCGGAGCACGTCCGGTGTCACCGGGGCGCTCATCGGGCGCCGCCCGTCCCGGCCGCGACCGTGGCGGGCTCGCGCTCGTCCGCGGCGGGCGCCGGTGCCGCCGCGTCGTCGTCCGGCCCGGCGATGAGCTCCAGGAACCGCTCTTCGAGCGTGCCGCCGGACGTCTGGAGCTCCGCGAGGAGCAGGCCGCGCTGCTCGCACCAGTCGGCCAGGTACGCGATCGCGCGCGGATCCGGGGCGCGTCCGGCGAGGCGGAGCCGGCCGGGAGCGCCGTCCGGCCCGAGCGTCCCACCGAGCGTCGCGCCGAGCGCGTCCAGGTCCGTCGGGTCGAGCGTGGGGAGCGAGCCGTCGCCCGCGGCCAGCCGGAATCGGAGGACCGGCCCCGATCCCGCGACGAGCTCGGCGGGTGTCCCCGCCGCCACGACCCGGCCGTGGTCCATCACGACGACGCGGTCGGCGAGGCGCTCGACGTCGGCGAGCTCGTGGGTGGTCAGCAGGATCGTGCGGCCTGCCGAACGGAGGTCTGCGATGAGCGAGCGAACGACCGCCTTCGCGGCCGGGTCCATGCCCGCGGTCGGCTCGTCGAGCACCAGCAGCTCAGGGCGTCCCACGAGCGCGAGCGCGAGCGAGAAGCGCTGCTTCTCGCCACCCGAGAGCAGCTTGTAGCGCCGGCCTCCCGCATCCCGCAGCCCCAGGAGCTCGAGCAGCATGTCGGGATCGGCCGGGTCCGCGTAGAAGCGAGCGTGGAGCCGGAGCAGCTCGCGCGGCCGGCCCTGGGGCGTGATCCCGCCGCTCTGGAGCATCAGGCCGACACGGGCGTGGAGCGCGGCCCGGTCCCGGACGGGATCGAGCCCGAGGACGCGCACCGTCCCGCCGTCGAATCCGCGGTAGCCCTCGAGGATCTCCACCGTCGTCGTCTTCCCGGCACCGTTCGGGCCGAGCAGCGCGACCAGCTCGCCCCTGGGAACCGCCAGGTCGAGGCTGTCGAGGACCTGGAGCGTGCCGTAGCGCTTCTGGAGGCCGTGGACCTCGACCGCGAGTGGCG
The DNA here is from genome assembly GCA_963809215.1 of uncultured Chloroflexia bacterium. GTDB lineage: Bacteria > Chloroflexota > Limnocylindria > Limnocylindrales > CSP1-4 > CTSoil-043. Next base: position 2,309,591 of record CAWEIJ010000002.1, on the reverse strand, counting down.
CCGTCGGATCGACGTGCCCCATGCCGCCGGCGAGCCCGCGCCGGTTCGCTTCGCCGATTCCCGGTGGCGCGACCGTCGGTGCGATGGGTGCGGTCACGTCAGGATCGCGGCGAGGATCGCGTCGAGCTCAGCGGCGTCACGGACCTGCCCGATCTGGAGGTCCCGGACGATCCCGGCGCGGTCGATGAAGTAGGTCTGGGGCGGGGCGAGGACGGCCCACGGCTGGGCGATCGTCCGGGACGGGTCCGTGACCGTCGGCCAGTCGGCCTTCTCCTGGGCCACGAAGACGCGCGCCGGGGCGGCATCGTCCTTGAAGAGGACCCCGATCACCTTGAGGCCCTGCGCCGCGTGGCGCTTCTCCGCGGCCGCGAGGAGCGGGAACTCGTCCCGGCATGGCCCGCACCACGAGGCCCAGAAGTTGACGAGGACGGGCGACCCGCGCAGCGAGGCGAGGTCGAACGGCGTCCCGTCGAGCGTCGTGCCGACGAGCGCCGGGGCGGCCTTGCCAATGAGCGGCGAGCCGATCTGGATCACCGAGGCGCCCGGCGATCCAGGCGGCGTGATCGCCACGCCGCCGGTCGCGCACCCGCCGAGCACGACGACGATCGTGGCCAGGACGACGAGCCGGGCGCCGCGCTGACGGGCGCTGGATGGACGGTGCGAGATCATGACATGTGTCCCGGGTGCCGGGAGGGCGCCGCCGGACCCCGATGGTCGCGACGAGTCGCCGGCGCGTGCGGCTGCTTGACGGTTCGTGCGGCTACTTGACGGTGAGCGTCCCCGTCATGTTCGGGTGGACCGAGCAGACGAAGGCGTAGGTGCCGGCCGGCAGGGCCGGCACGGCGTAGGTGCGGGAGTCCGTCCCGGCAAAGATCTCGCCCTTGAAGACCTCCGGCCCGGTGGGCGAGCCCGTGTGGATCGAGACGTTGTGGGGGATCCCCGCGTCGTTGTTGGTGAAGACGATCTGGAAGGGCGTGTTGGCGGGTGCGCTGAGGTCGGTCTTGTCGTAGGCGATGCCCTGCGCCGTGAGCGCGAGCGAGACCGAGCCCGCCGCCGGGCTCGCACCCGCCGAGCCGGCCGGGGCGCCGGCGCCGGCCGAGGCAGCGGGAGCGGGCGAGGGCGCCGAGGCAGCGGCCGGCGGCTTTGCCGATGCGGAGATGGTCGCGGAGCTGTCCCGCGGCGGGACGATCCCGGCCGCGATGAGGATGCTCCCCGCGAGGATCGCCGCGAACAGCAGGAGCGTTCCCACCGGGTAGCCCGGAGCGGGGATGTTCTCGAGGTGCCCCGTCGCGTCGGCGCGGACCGTCTTGCCGTACTCGGCGCGCGCATCGCGCAGCCAGCCGAGGAGCGCGATGACCAGCATGAGGAGACCGCCGAGGAAGATCGTGACGTTCAGCACGCCGCCGAGCACCATCACCGCCATTCCGACCGCGAGCACGAACGGGCGGAAGCTGGGGCCCGGGACGTGGACGCCCGGCGGCGGTGCCTCGCGGACCGCGGGGAGGGTGAGCGATCCGGCCAGGGCGTCGTACTCCCGGCTCGACTCGCGCCCCCAGTAGAGCAGGCCCGAGACCAGCGCCACCAGCCCGATCGCGATCGCGAGGAGGCCGAACGGCGCGATCGTCCAGCTCGTCGAGTCCGCGATCGGCTGCCTGCTCGCCGGGTCCAGGCGAGGGCCGACGTGGACGAAGAGAAGCGCCAGGAAGAAGCAGGCGAACCCGGTAGCCGCCAGGAACGGGGCGAGGCTCGGTCCCGGCATGTGGACGTTGGGCGGCATCGGCGCGGTCGGGAGCGGACGGGTCCGCGTCGGCGGCGCGGTGAGGGCGCGGCGCGCGACCCAGCCCAGGTAGCCGACGACGAGAACGGCGAGCGCGAGCGGGACCAGCGCGACGAGCGCGCCCCAGTCGGGCGAGACGAGCTTGTTGACGAAGTCCAGGAACGAGCTCCAGGGCGACATGCGCGCGCGATCGCCTCGGCCGTGCTACTCGGTCTCGTCGCCGCGCGGCGAGGCCGCCATCAGGGTGTAACCCATCAGGCCCATCGCCACGCCAAGGGCGAAGAGCATCGTCGTGCCGCCCCAGTCCCGGCTGAGGGAGCCGTAGACGATGCCGAGCCCGATGAAGACGAGGCCGATGAGCATCGCCCGGCGGGGCCGCATGATCATGAACGGGGTCCTCCGGCGGTCAGAGCAGGTAGAGCGTGGAGAAGAGCGCGATCCAGACGACGTCCACGAAGTGCCAGTAGATCGAGGTCGCCTCCACCGCGTCGTGGTGCCGGGCCGAGAACTGCCCGGCCATGCCACGGTAGAGCACGACGCTGAGCATGATCGCACCGCCGAGCACGTGCGCGCCATGGAAGCCGGTCATCGTGTAGAACGTGCTGCCGAACGCCGTGTCGGTGATCCCGAAGCCAAGCTGCGTGTAGTCGTAGATCTGGCCGACCAGGAACGTCACCCCGAGGACGAGCGTGATGCCGGTGTTCCGCAGGAAGGCGGTCCGGTCGCCGCGGCGGATCGCGGAGACGCCGAGCTGCATCGTGACCGACGAGAGCACCAGGATCGTCGTGAGGATGGCGGGGAGGACGACCTCGTGGTGGATCTGGAACGGCTCGAACGGTGCCTCGTTGACCAGCGGCGGCCACTGGGTCGCGTTCAGCCGGACGTTGAAGTACGCCGCGAAGAGGCCCGAGAAGAACATCACCTCGGAGACGATGAACAGGATCATCCCGAGGATCGGGTTGCTGATCCCGCGCTGGCCGTGGGCCCGGCTCTCGCCCAGGGCGGTCACGTGCGGGGTCAGGGCGCTGCTGTTCGCGGCCACGGTCAGTGCCCTGCCGCGACTGCCGGCGGATCGGCCGCGTGGCGCTGGTCGAAGACGGGTCGCTCGGAGCGGATCGGCGGCAGGTGGTCGAAGTTGTATGGCGGTGGCGGCGACGAGGTCGCCCACTCGAGCGTGTTCGCCTCCCACGGATCGTCACCCGCCGGCTCTCCGCCGCGGAACGTCACGAGGATGTTCCACAGGAACGGCAGCATCGCGGCGGCGATCGTGAAGCCGCCGATCGTCGCGAGGAGGTTCAGGTCGTTCCAGCCGGCCGTCGGGCTGTAGTCGGCGATGCGGCGCGGCATCCCCGACAGGCCGAGCAGGTGCATCGGGAAGAACGTCAGGTTCATCCCGATGAAGATCCCGACGAAGTGGACCTTGCCGAGGCCCTCGTTCAGCTTCCGTCCGAACATCTTCGGCCACCAGTAGTAGAGGCCGGCGAAGACGCCCATGATCGAGCCGCCGAAGAGCACGTAGTGGATGTGGGCCACGATGAAGTAGGTCGCGTGGACGTGGTAGTCCACGGGCACCGCGGCGAGGAAGGCGCCGTTGATCCCGCCGATGAGGAAGAGCGACAGGAAGCCCACCGCGAAGAGCATCGCCGTCGTGAAGCGGAGCTTGCCGCGGTAGAGGGTGGCGATCCAGTTGAACATCTTGACGCCGGTCGGGACGGCGATCAGGAACGTCATCAGGCTGAAGAACGGCAGGTAGACCGAACCCGTGGTGAACATGTGGTGGGCCCACACGGAGAAGCCGAGGGCGCCGATTCCGGCGGTCGCGAACACGAACGCCTTGTAGCCGAAGAGCGGCTTGCGGCTGAAGGTGGGCAGGACCTCGGAGACGATCCCCATCGCCGGCAGGATCATGATGTAGACCGCGGGGTGGCTGTAGAACCAGAAGACGTTCTCCCAGAGGATCGCGTTGCCGCCCGCGAGCGCCGTGTTGAAGAAGCTCCCGCCGAAGTTGCGGTCGATGTAGAGCATGATCAGGGCGCTCGTCAGCACCGGCGTGCCCATGAGCACAAGGACGCTCGTGACCATGATCGTCCACACGAAGACGGGCATCCGGAAGAGCGTCATTCCCGGCGCACGCATCTTGAAGATCGTGACCAGGAAGTTGACCGCGCCCAGGATGGAGCTCGTGCCCACCAGGATCAGGGCCACGATCCAGAGGTCGGTCCCGGGACCCTTCGAGAAGGCCGACTGCGCCAGCGGGCTGTAGCTGGTCCATCCCTCCGCGGCCGCCCCGCCGAGCGGGAAGCCCATGAGCGCGATCAGGGCCGAGAGCGGCAGGAGCCAGAACGAGAGGGCGTTGATCCGGGGGAACGCCATGTCCGGCGCGCCGATCATGAGCGGGACCAGGTAGTTGCCGAAGCCCGCCAGGAACGGGATGACGACCCAGAAGATCATCACCGAGGCGTGCATCGTGAACATCTGGTTGTAGGTCGCCTCGTCCATGAACTGGAGCCCCGGCTGGGCCAGCTCGGTCCGAACGGCGAGCGCGAAGAGTCCCCCGATCAGGAAGAGGATCAGCGAGTTGAACGTGTAGAGGATCCCGATCTTCTTGTGATCGGTGGTCGTCAGCCATTCGTAGAGCCCGGTGCGGTAGGTCGCCGCGGGCCGGAGCACGGTGGTGGCCATCGGGGCTCTCCTACTTGACGGTGAGCGTCCCCGTCATGTTCGGGTGGACCGAGCAGACGAAGGCGTAGGTGCCGGCCGGCAGGGCCGGCACGGCGTAGGTGCGGGAGTCCGTCCCGGCAAAGATCTCGCCCTTGAAGACCTCCGGCCCGGTGGGCGAGCCCGTGTGGATCGAGACGTTGTGGGGGATCCCCGCGTCGTTGTTGGTGAAGACGATCTGGAAGGGCGTGTTGGCGGGTGCGCTGAGGTCGGTCTTGTCGTAGGCGATGCCCTGCGCCGTGAGCGCGAGCGAGACCGAGCCCGCCGCCGGGCTCGCACCCGCCGAGCCGGCCGGGGCGCCGGCGCCGGCCGAGGCAGCGGGAGCGGGCGAGGGCGAGGCGGGCGGGGTCAGCTGCTGCTGGAGCCAGGCCACGTAGTCGGCCCGCGGCTCCACCTGCACCTGGAACTGCATGAGCTGGTGGTAGAGGCCGCAGAACTGCGTGCACTGGCCGCGGTAGACGCCGACCCTGTCGGCCGTGAACTGGATGACCTGGTCCTTGCGCGGCGTGATGTCGCGCTGGTAGAGGAACGCCGGGACATAGAACGAGTGGATGACGTCGATCGAGTGCATCTGGAGCTCGACGGTCTCGTTGACGGGGACGTGCATCGTGGGCGGCGTCCAGCCCGCGCGGTCGCCGCCGGCGGGAAGCGTTCCGATCACCGTCACGCACTTGCCCTTGTTCGCGGCCGCCCCGCAGTCTTCCCAGTTCACGCCGTCCGGCGCATAGACGAACTGCCACTGCCACTGGTAGGCGACGACGCCGATGCGGACGGTCGGGGTCGGGGTGTGCGCATCGACGGTGTTGAGCGTCTGCCACGACAGGACGAACAGGGCGAGGACGAGGGCGATCGGGATCGCCGTCCAGATGATCTCGAGCCGGTTGTTGCCATGGATCTGTGGCGGCAGCTCGTCGTCGCCCTTCCGGCGGCGGTAGCGCAGGACCGCGAAGAGGATCAGCCCCTCGACGATCAGGAAGATCGCAGCGCCGATGACGAAGACGATGTCGTAGAGGTTGCGGGTGGCCTGGCCCTGGACGGACGCCGCGTCAGGGGGAACGGCGGTGCGCACGTTGAAGTCGGTGCAGGCGGAGAGGAGGATCGCCAGCGCCGCGAGGGCCGCGATGATTCCCGCGTGGCGAGCCCATCTCTTCCCGGTCAGACCCATGGGTGCGTTCGACCTCGTGCTCGCGTCGGAGGCGCTCCATCGGGTCGCGTCCGGTGGCCTCTCCCTCGCCTCGCTCGGGGCTCCCGGGACGCGGTGGCCCAAAGCGCGGGCATGATACCCGAAGCGCCTTCAAAGGTGCGCAGATGCGCACCCCTCGCGGAAGGTGTTCCCGCCCCCGGGACGTCTGGTCCTCCGAGGGTCGCGATCGGGCCGGGTTCGCGCGACAATCGCGCCCGTGAAGGGTCAGGACTCGCGCCGAGACCAGGACGTCGGATGCCCGCCGGCCGTCCCGGGCCGGCCTGGCCGCCGACGGGTGCAGGCCGCCGGGCGCACCGCCGACAGGCGCACCGCCGCCGGGCGCATCGCCGCCGACCCCGACGCGCCCCCCTCGGCGGGCGTGCCGGCGTCGGAACCATTGGCTGCCGGCCGCCGGCGAGACCACCCGGTCACGCGTCGCCTGCTCGGTGCCGCGCCGGTCGTGCTCGCGCTGCTGGCCGGTGCCCCTGCCGCCTCGGCGCACGGGGGCGTCGTACCGGCCGCGCCCGACGCCGCCGCCTTCGTGCTCGGCTGGTCATTCGACCCGACGATCTGGATTCCGCTCGCCGCGTCCGCGGCGGCGTACCTGTGGGCCGTGCGACGGGTCGACGCCGCCCATCCGGCCAACCCCGTTCCCCGGGATCGGCCGGCGTTCTTCCTGCTGGGCCTGGCGGCGATCGCGGTCGCCCTCCAGTCGGGCATCGAGCGCTACGACACGACCCTGTTCTCGGTCCACATGGTGCAGCACGTGATCCTGATCTTCCTGGCCGCGCCGGCGATCGTGCATGGCCGCCCCGATCACCCTCGCGCTGCGGGTCGCGACGCCCGAAGTCCGGCGGCGGTGGATCCTGCCGGTCCTCCACTCGCGCGTCGTGCGGATCATCGGGCATCCGCTCGTCGCGTGGCTCCTCTTCACCGGGGTCATGTGGGGAACGCACTTCTCCCCCCTCTTCGACGCCGCCCTCGTGAACCCATGGCTGCACGACCTCGAGCACCTGCTCTACCTGGGGAGCTCGATCCTCTTCTGGTGGCCGATGGTCGGCCGCGATCCCAGTCCCTGGCGAATGAGCCACCCGGCCCGGCTCCTCTTCATGTTCCTGGAGATGCCGTTCAACTCGTTCCTCGGCGTGGCCATCCTCTTCTCCAGCACCGTCCTCTACCCGCACTACGCGACCACCGGACGCCTGTGGGGCCCGACGCCCCTCGAGGACCAGCAGGCTGCCGGAGCGATCATGTGGGGCCTCGGCGACGCCGGATTCCTGGTCGCCCTGCTCCTGATGACGGCAGCCTGGATGCGTCATGACGAGGCGGCCACGCGGCGCCGCGAGTCCGCGGAGGACGCCCGGGCCGCGATCGGGGCGGCCGCCGTGGCCGAGGCCGCGCCGGACGCCGCGCCCGCGTCGCCGGGCTAGGGACTCAGGCGGGGATCGGCGCCGCGAGAAGGGCCCGGTACTGCTCGGGGTCGACATTGCCGCCAGAGACGATGGCGACGGCGGTGCCGCGCAGCAGCGACAGCCCGATCTCGTCGGCGTGGAAGCGCAGGGCCGCGATCGGAAGGGCACCCGACGGCTCCACGACGAGGCGCGCCTCCTCGGCCGCGAGGCGCACGCCGGCCGCGATCTCCGCCTCCGAGACCGTGACGATGCCGTCGAGGTGGGCACGCAGATGGGCGAACGTGCGGATTCCAAGCGCCTGTGTCCGCGTGCCGTCGGCGATGGTCCGCGACACGTCCTCGGCGGACCACTCCACGATGCGACCCGCCGCCAGCGACTCCTTCGCATCGGCGGCGAGCTCCGGCTCCACCCCGATGACGCGCGCCGCCGGGCGGAGAGCCTTCACGGCGGCCGCGACCCCGCTGGCGAGCCCGCCGCCGCCGATGGGGACCAGGACCAGGCCCAGGTCGTCGACGTCCTCCGCGATCTCGAGGCCGCACGTGCCCTGGCCGGCGATGATCCGGTCGTCGTCGTAGGGCGGGATGATCGCGAGACCGCGATCGGCCGCGAGGCGCTCGGCGACGGCCTGGCGCTCGGCGCTCGCATTTCCGACGGTGACGACCTCGGCGCCGTCCGCGACGACCCGCGCGCGCTTGATCGCCGGCGCGTTCGCGGGCATCACGACCACCGCGTGGCAGCCCAGCAGCCGCGCCGCCCGGGCCACGCCCTGGGCGTGGTTGCCCGACGAGTAGGTGATGACGCCCCGTCGCAGCTCGTCCGGGCCGAGCGACGCGATCGCGACGTAGGCGCCGCGCAGCTTGAAGGCCCCGATCGGTTGCAGGGATTCGGCCTTCAGGAGCTGTCGCCGGGCCGGGTCGCCGAACGCGACGAGCGGCGTCCGCGCAGCGACGCCCCTGAGCACGAGCGCGGCCGCGCGAATGCGGTCGAGGCCGACGAGCGCCTCCCCGGCCTTCACCGGAGCGGGGTCGCAGTGCGTCGCCGGGCGACTCGCCGGCTCACCTCGAACGGGTGCCGCACGCGACGCAGGTCGTCGCCCACGGCAGGAGATCGTGGCGCTCCACGGGGATCTCACCGTTGCACGACTCGCAGGTGGAGTACGTCCCGGCCGCGAGGCGAGCGAGGGCGTGGTCCACGGCGTGGTACCGGCGCTCGGCCTGCTCGCGGAGGGCCAGGTCGCGCTGCTGGGCGAAGACGTGCGCGGCCGCGGCCGCCTGCGACCCATAGGTCATCTGCCCCGGCGCCTCGATCTCCTCCCCGAGCTCCTCCCGGAGGGCCGCACGGACCTCCTCGAGGCGGGCGCGGGCGCTGGCGGTCGGATCGAGCGGGGCGGTCACGCCCTGCATCCTACGCTCGCCCGGCGCGATGCGCAGCCCGCCGCATATACTCCCCGGGAGTACCGGATCGCGCCCGGTGGAATCGAGGAGGCGGCAACATGGCGATCGCGATCGACCCGGTCTGCGGGATGGAGGTCGTCATGGAGACGGCGACGCTCACGAGCGAGCACGACGGGACGACGTACTACTTCTGCGGCAAGGGCTGCAAGCTCGACTTCGACGAGGACCCGGAAACGTATCTCGACCCGGGCTACACCCCCGAGGGCATGTAGGCGGGACACGGGGCTGCAATGGGGTCCGAGCCGTCCGGCGCCGTCGCGCCCGGCGATTGACGCGTCCGACCGGTCGCGGTTGCCCGGTCGCGGCCCATGGGTGGACGCGGCCGATAAGCCCGCGATAAGCGGTGAGCGGCAGACTCCCTCGCGTGGGGCACGCCCACCGCCGGCCCGGCGGCCATCGCGTGGAGGCGTGTCATGCGCTGCCTGCCGGGTGCCGCTGCCCTGCTCCGTTCCATCGTCCTCGGCGTCGTCCTCGTCGCCGCCGCGCAGTCCGGCGCGAGCCCGTCTCCCGACCCGGGCGGCCGTCGGGCGGCCGCCCCATCGCCGACCGCCGCGCACGTGGTGACGCCGCTTCTCGGCAAGCGCTGGTGATCGGCAGGCCCGGCACCACCCAAAGCCGGACCGTCAGACGCGCCCGCCCCCCGGTGACCCGTCACGGGTCAGCCGCTGCGCGAGGTAGAGCGGCAGCAGCGAGAGGAGCACGAGGAAGACCGCCACGACGTTGACGATCGGCCGCTGGTTCGGCAGGCGCAGGTTGTTGAGGATCCAGATCGGGATCGTCTCCTGCGTTCCTGCCGTGAACGTCGTCACGATGACCTCATCGAAGGAGAGGGCAAACGCGAGCAGCGCGCCCGCGACCAGGGCCGTGCGCACGACCGGGAAGGTCACGTAGCGGAACGTCTGGAAGGTGGTGGCGCCCAGGTCCATCGAGGCCTCCTCGATCGACCTGGACGAGCGGCGCATGCGCGCGACGACGTTGTTGTAGACCGTCACGACGCAGAACGTCGCATGGCCGGCCACGATCGTCCACACGCTGAACGGGACATGGAGCGTGTTGAACGTGGCGTTGAGCGCCATGCCCGTGACGATCCCGGGCAGGGCGATCGGGAGGACGAGCAGCAGGGAAACCGTCTCGCGCCCGAAGAACCGGAAGCGGTGCACGACGAGCGCGGCGAGGGTGCCCAGCACCAGGGCGACGATCGTCGCGCCCGAGGCAGCTTCGAGCGAGAGGAAGAGCGCGCTCCGGAGCGTTGGGTTGTCCAGGGCAAGACCGAACCACTGGGTCGTCCAGTCGGTGATCGGCCAGGATTGCCCCCGGTCGGCGTTGAACGCATAGAGCGCGATGATCGCGATCGGGATGTAGAGGAAAAGCAGGACGGCGACCGTCGCGAGGCGCAGGCCGAAGCGGCTCATCAGGCGGCCCTCACAGCGCTTCGAAGGCGCCGAGCCGGCGCATCAGCAGGAGGAAGACGCCCATCACGAGGACCGGCACGGTCGCAAAGGCCGCCGCGAGCGGCACGTTGCCGGCGACGCCCTGGCTCTCGTACACGACGTTGCCGATGAACTGCGAGTTCGAGACGAGCTGCGGCGTGATGTAGTCGCCGAGGGTCAGCGAGAACGTGAAGATCGATCCCGCGGCGACCGAGGGCACGACGAGCGGCAGGACCACGCGCCGGAAGGTCATCCCGGACCGGGCTCCCAGGTCCGCGGAGGCCTCCAGCAGCGACGACGGGATTCGCTCGAGGCCGGCGAAGATGGGCAGGATCATGTACGGCAGCCAGAGGTAGGTGAAGACGATCACCATCGACAGGTCGGAATAGCCGAGCGAGACGTCAGGCAGCCCGATGAGCCCGAAGAACCAGTCGAGCGGCCCGCCCTTGCCGAGGATGACCCGCCAGGCGTAGACGCGGACGAGGTAGCTGGACCAGAGGGGGAGCAGCACGAGCGCGAAGAGCACCGCGCGCAGGCGGCCGGCCGCGACGCGGGCCATGAAGAAGGCGATCGGGAAGGCCAGGACGATGTCCAGCACGGTCACGATCGCGGCCACCCCGATCGTGCGCATCGCCACGGTCCGATAGACGGGGTCGCCGAGGAGCAGCTGGAAGTTGCGCAGCGTGAACTCGTGCTTGACGGCGGAGGTGAGCGGGTCGAGGTACCAGAACGCCGAGACGAACAGGATGGCGAGCGACCCGAGGTAGATCACGCCGAACCAGCCCATCGGCGGGGCGAGCAGGAGCAGGACCTGGGTGGCCCGGTGGCGATACAGGGCCGTCTGGAGGCGGCGCGCGACGCCTGGGCCGCCCTCGGGGTGCGCGTCCGCAGCTGTCATCGGTTCGGTGAGCGGATGGTTGCGAGCGTCCGGCTGGCCCGACGCGGCGGCGGATCCCCGGCCGGGACCCCGCCGCCCGCCACGTCAGGAACCGGTCGTCAGCCCTTGATCTCGGTCCACTTCTGGGACCAGATGGAGTAGTCGACGCAGGTCTGGCCGCGGGTGTCCCCGCAGTCCGCGAGCGGCGTCTTCCAGAACGCGATCTTCGAGTAGTAGTTCGGGTTGTTGACCGAGAAGAGCGTGCAGAAGTTCTTGAACGCGTACGGCCCGTAGCCTGCGTCCAGGTACTTGCAGGCCATCGGGTTGGCCGGGGCCTCGCCGAAGTTCTCCGCGACCTGCGCCTGGACCTCGGGCGTGATCATCCAGGCCATCCACTTGAGCATGCAGTTCGGATGGGGAGCGTGCGCCGACATCATCCACGTGTCGGCCCAGCCGGTCATCCCCTCGGACGGCACGACGGCCGCGACCTTCACGTTCTCGCCCTTGAGGGTGTTGACCTGGTAGGGCCACGTCGTCCCGACCACCGTCGCCGCGTTCTTGAAGTTGTCGATCTCGTCCGAGAAGAGCGCCCAGTACTTCCCGACCCAGGGGCGCTGCGTCTTCAGGAGGGCGACCGCCGCGTCGAACTGCGGCTGGGTCAGCTCGTACGGGTCGGTGATCCCCAGCTCCGGGTTGTGCGCCTTGAGGTAGAGCGCCGCGTCGGCGATGTAGATCGGGCTGTCGTATGCCGTGATCTTGCCCTGGTACGGCTTCGACGCGGTGGCGTCGAACACGACGTTCCAGCTCGTGGGGGCCGGCTTCACGACATCGGTGCGGTACATGAGGCTGTTCCCGCCCCACCCGTGCGGGACGCCGTAGTGGATGCCGTTGACGACGTAATGGGGAGCGTTCTGGAGGAACGGGGCGATGTCGCCGAAGCCGGGGATCTGGGTCGGGTCGACCGCGGCCACGTCGCCGTTCGCGATCAGCCGGTTCGTGGCGTCGCCCGAGGCGGACACGCCGTCGTAGACGGTGCCGCCGCCCTGGCGGAGGAGCGTCACCATCTCGTCCGACGTGTTGCCGATCTTCGTCTGGACCTGGCAGCCGGTCTCGGCCTCGAATGGATGGACCCAGTCGTACTGCTTGTTGTTCGAGCCATCCTCCGCGTAGCCGGCCCAGATGATGATGTTCAGCGCGCCCTCGCCGGGCCCGCCGACCTTGCTCAGGTCGACCGCGGGCTTGAGCGGCGTCATGGTCCCGTAGGACCCGGTTGAATAGGACGGCGCCGCGGACGGGGCGCTCGACGCCGCGGCCGAGGGCGCGCTCGAGGCGGCCGCGGACGGCGCAGACGATGCCGCGACGGACGCAGCCACGGATGCCGCGACCGACGGCGCGACTGACGGAGCGGGCGTCGAGCTGCCGCTGCACGCGCCCGCGATGATGGCGATCGCGCCCAGCGCGGCCGCGAGACCCTTTGTCCTCACCGTGCTCCTCCTCGATCCTCCCCGCCGCCGTGGACGGGGAGACTGTGCTGCCGCTTCCAGACGAGTCGTACCCGGTCGCCCTGGCGTTCGAGCGCCTCGGTCGACGAGGTCACCAGGTTCTGCTGGGTCACGACGAGGGCGCCCCCAGCGTCGAGCTCCACGATGTAGCGCGTGTCCGACCCCAGGTAGATGACGTCGGTGATCCTGCCCACGGCCGACGTCTCGTCGTCGCGCACGGCGTCCTCGATCGCCGCGAGACGGATCTTCTCGGGCCGCACCGTGTACGTCCCGTCCGCGCCCAGCACGGCCCGCGCCGCCTGCCCGGAGAGCAGGTTGGACGTGCCGACGAATCCCGCCACGAACGCGGTCGCGGGTCGCTCGTACACGTCCGCCGGCGAGCCCACCTGCTCGATCCGGCCGTGATTGAAGACGGCGATCCGGTCGCTCATCGTGAGCGCCTCCTCCTGGTCGTGGGTCACGTAGATGAACGTGATCGCGACCTCGCGCTGGATCGTCTTGAGCTCGATCTGCATCTCCTCGCGGAGCTTCAGGTCGAGCGCGCCGAGTGGCTCGTCGAGGAGGACCACCCGCGGCCGGTTGATGAGCGCGCGCGCAAGCGCGACCCGCTGGCGCTGCCCGCCCGAGAGCTGCGACGGCCGACGCCGCTCGTAGCCGCCCAGCCGGACCATGGCCAGCGCATCGGAGACGCGCCTGCCCCGTTCTGCCCTCGGGACCTTGCGCACCAGGAGCCCGTAGCCCACGTTCTCGGCGACGCTCATGTGGGGGAACAGCGCGTAGTCCTGGAAGACCGTGTTCACGTTGCGCTCGAACGGCGGGAGGTCCGTCGACCTCCTGGCCGTGCAGCTCGATCCGGCCGCCCGTCGGGTGCTCGAACCCGGCGATCATGCGGAGCGTCGTGGTCTTGCCGGACCCCGACGGTCCGAGCATCGAGAAGAACTCGCCCTCGGCGACCTCGAGGTCGATCCCGTCGACGGCCACGACGTCGCCGAACCGCTTCTGGAGGCCGACGAGCCGGATCGCCGGGATCTGGTCCCCGAGCGTCGTGCGACCCGAGTCCGCGCGGGACATGGTGTTGGTGGCCACGTGTCTCCTCGAACGAGCGGGCCGAACGAGACCCCCACGGATCGAACCCGGGGCAAGCGCCGTCCCGGCACCGGATCTCGCGAACCCTCCTGAATCCGCCCGATCGGGGCGGTACTGTGCGCTGGCCCTTCGCCGGGTGTCAACGGATTCCGGCCGCCGATGGCAGAGCGTCTCGGGCCTCGGCACGCACAGGCGTGGACGGTCGCTGACGACGCCCGCAGCATCCTCCCCGGGGCGCCGTAGCTCCGACCATGACGAGCGCGGAATGGCCGGCATCGTCCGCGATCGGCTCGGATGGGATGCCCTGGCGCCCCGCGTCCGGGCCGCGCCGGCCGCCCCGCCGGGGGCCTCCCTGACCCGGCGGGCAGGATGGTCGCGCGCAGGTCCGAGGTGATACGCTCGGCGCGCGCGAGCTTCACCGGCACCCGTGGCGCCGTGGGCCGGCATGAACGCAGATCCGACCAAGCGGAGGAGCAGCCCCAGATGACCTACGTGATCGCCGAGCCGTGCGTCGATGTGATGGACCAGGCGTGCGTGGCAGTCTGCCCCGTCGACTGCATCCATTTCGACCAGGGCACCGACCGGATTCTCTACATCGACCCGAACGAGTGCATCGACTGCGGCGCCTGCGAGCCCGAATGCCCGGTCAACGCGATCTTCCCCGAGGAGTCGCTCCCGGCCGGGTGGGCGTCGTACACGCCGATCAACGCGACCTGGTTCAACGACAAGGCCGCGGCCCGCGCCATGCTCGAGGCGCTCAAGCCCGCCTGAGCCTGCCCACGGGAGCGTCCCGCGGCGAACCGGGCGGCCGTCCGGCGCCGATCCCGCCGCCCCCGCAGACTCGACGACCGGCCCCCGCCCCGGGTGGCCGGTCGCGTCGTTCCTGGAGCGCCATGCGCATCGTCTCGCTCCTCCGCGCGGCGACCGAGATCGTCGTCGCCCTCGGGCTTGCCGACGACCTGGTCGGCGTGACCGACTCCGCCGGGGCGCCCGAGACGTCGCGCATCCCGATCGTTGCCCGCCGCATCGCGGGCTGGTCCCCGGCCGGGGCCGCAACTCCGCCGTTCGAGGTGGACGAGGCCCGCGTGGCGGACCTGCGCCCCGACCTCATCCTGGCGCCCGGCTGGTGGCGGCCCGAGCGGGCCTCGATCCACCGCCCCGGCGGCACCGCCGACGACGGCTCGGACGAGCCGACGATCGTTGTGCTGGCCCCATCGAGCATCGAGGGCATCTTCCACGCGATCTCGACGGTCGGGGCGATGACCTCCGCGGAGGACGCCGCGCTGGACCTCGTGGAGGCGCTGCGCGAGCGACTTGCGGGCGTCGAGGAGATGGTCGAGCAGCGGCGGGCGGGCGGCCACGCGCCGCCGCGCGTCGTCGCGCTCGACTGGCTGGACCCGCTCTTCGCGGCGGGCCGCTGGGTGCCCGAGCAGATCCGGCGCGCGGGCGGCTGGGACCTGCTTGGATCTCACGGGGAGGCGGCGACGCCCACGAGCTGGGAGGCGGTCACCGACCTCGACCCCGAGATGCTGCTCCTGATGCCGCGCGATCACGACCTGGCGGGCACGCAGGCGGCGTGGGCGCGGGCGCCGCGCCCGCCGGGCTGGGGCGAGATCCACGCCGTGCGCCGGGGCCAGGTCTTCGCGCTCGATGCGGCCGCCTACTTCGCCGACCCGGGGCCGCGCGTGATCGACGGGATCGAGCTGCTCGCGGAGATCTTCGACCCGGCGGGCTTCGTCGACGTGGCGCCGGCCGGCGGGTGGGTGCCCGTCGGGTGAGCGAGCCGAACGCGGTCCCGGCGCGGAGGGAGACGCCCGCGCCGAGCGTGACGCCCGCGAGCCTGCTCCCGTTCGACTGCCTCTGGTGCGGGCGGTCCTGGCAGCCGCGGGACGCGGACGACCTGGAGGCCCTCGCCCGGCTCTGCCCGGACTGCCTCGGGCGGGCCGGCGCGAACGAGTTCCTCCGGTTCCGGCTTCGCGCTGCGCTCGACGAGCGTGCGCGACGGGCCGCCGAGGCGCCGGCTCCGCGAGCCGAGCCTGCGGACCTTGCGGGGCCAGGGCCGGCCGACTATGCGGGGCCAGGGCCGGCGCATCAGGCCCCGCGTGAGCCGGCGGACCGGGCGCCGGCCGAGCCTGCGGACCATGCCCTGCACGGGCCGGCGGATCAAGCCCCGCACGGGCCGCCGGACCGGGCGCCGGCCGAGCCTGCGGACCGTGCGCGGCCCAGCGCCGTGGCGAGGGCCGCGACGCCGCCGGCCCCCCAGCCTGCCGGCGCGGCGACGCCCGCATCGACCACGCACGAGGACGAGCTCGTCCCGTATTACGAGGCGCGGGCGGCCGAATACGACGAGTGGTACCTCCGACGCGGCCGCTACTCGCACGGCGTGGTCCAGGACATGGCCTGGGAGATGGAGCTCGCCGCTGCGACCGCGTGGCTCGACGCACTGCCGCTCGGCGGCGAGATCGTGGAGATCGCCGCCGGCACGGGCTGGTGGACCGCGCTCCTTGCCGCGAAGGGCGACCTGCACGCATACGACGCCGCGGGCGCGCCGCTCGACCGTGCCCGCGCCCGCCTCGTGGCCCACGGGCTTCGGGCGCACCTCCACGTGCGCGACGCGTGGGCCGCGCCGGACCGTGCGGTCGACGCGCTCTTCACCGGGTTCTGGCTCAGCCACGTTCCGCGTCCTCGACTCGCCGAGTTCCTGCGGATCGCCCGGGCATGGCTGCGGCCGGGAGGGATCTACGCGGCCATCGACTCGCGGCCCGATCCCGCGTCGGGGACGGTCGACCGGCTGCCCCCTCCCGCGCCTGGCCTCGCCCGGCGCCGCCTGGCCGACGGCCGCGAGTTCACGATCCCGAAGGTCCTCTACGGCGCCGATGAGCTGGCAGACGGGCTTCGCGCCGCCGGGTTCATCGATGTCCAGGTCGGCTCCAGCGGCCGCTTCTTCCTCCTGGTCCGAGCGATCGCCGGCTGACGGGCGCGCCGGGTACACTCGCGCGGATGTCACCGCTCGAAGGACGCACGCTCGCCACGGTCGGGACGGGCGTGATGGCGGAATCCATGATCGCCGGGCTCATCCGCGGAAGGCTCGTGGATCCCGGCAACGTCGTCGCGAGCCACCCCCGCGCCGATCGCCGCGATGAGCTTGCGGCCGCCCACGGCATCCGCGTCACGGCGAGCAACGTGGCCGCCGTCGAGGGAGCGGACATCGTCGTCCTGGCGGTGAAGCCGCAGATGCTCGCCCGCGTCGGCCGCGAGATCGGGCCGCACCTCCGCCCCGGGCAGCTGGTCCTGAGCATCATCGCGGGCGCCACGACCACCGCGCTCGCCGGCCTCCTCGGCCACCGTGAGCTGGTGCGGAGCATGCCGAACACGCCTGCCCAGCTGGGCCGCGGGATGACGGTCTGGTACGCGACGCCGGAGACGACGCTCGACCAGCGCGCCCAGGCGAAGGCGCTGCTGTCCGCGCTCGGCGTGGAGATCGAGGTCGACGACGAGCGGTTCGTGGCGATGGCCACGGCCGTCTCCGGGACGGGCCCGACGTATGTCTTCCTCGTGATGGAGGCGCTCGTGGACGCCGCCGTCCACCTCGGCTTCCCGCGCCACGTCGCCCACGACCTCGTTGTCGAGACGCTCGAGGGGAGCGCGCTCTTCGCCAAGGCGTCCGGCACGCACCCTGCCGTGTTGCGGAACATGGTCACGTCGCCCGGCGGGACCAGCGCAGCGGCGCTTCACGAGCTCGAATCCGGGCGACTGCGGACGGTCCTTTCCGAGGCGGTCTGGGCGGCGTACCGGCGGACCGTCGAGCTGGGCGAGGAGCTCGAGGCGTCGGTCAACTCGGGCGATGGCCGGCCGGCCCGGTGACGCTCGACCGTCGAGGGCGCGCGAGCACGTGAGCGACGCGGGAACCCGCCCCCCACGCGGTCTCCTGGCGATCTTCGCCCACCCGGACGACGAGTCGTTCGGCGTCGGCGGCGTCCTGGCCCTGGCGGCTGCGCGCGGCGTGCCCACGAACCTTGTCTGCGCGACGGATGGCGACCTCGGCGGGGTCGAAGGCGCGCGGGAGCTCGACCGGGAGCTGCGCCGCGGCGAGCTGCGGGCGGCGATGGCCGCCCTTGGCGTCGCTGAGCCGATCTTCCTGGGCTACCGCGACAGCGGGATGGAGAACTGGCCCCGGCCGGCGGCGTGCTTCGCGACCGCGGACGCAGAGGAGGTCGTGGCTCGCCTCGAGGCGATCCTCGACCAGCTCCGTCCCGCCGTCGTCCTCACCTTCGATCCGGGCGGCATCTACGGCCACCCCGACCACGTGACGGCGTCCGCCCGGGCGACCGAGGCGTATCGGCGCGCCGCGCGCAGGCCGGGCGGTCCCCGCGTCCTCTACCACCAGGCGATCCCGCGGAGCGGTCTCGAGGAGATGGGGCGCGTCCAGGAGGCGTTCGCGGCGATGCGCGGTGGCACCGAGGCCCCGCCGCCGAGCGAGGACGACCTCCTCCAGCAGCGGCGCTTCGTGGAGCTCGCCCGTCCCGACGAGGAGGTCACGACGATCGTCGACGTCCGGAGCGTCCTCGACCGCAAGCTCGCCGCGCTGGCCGCGCACGCGAGCCAGATGCGCGACGGCAGCTGGGCCGACGCGCCGCGCGAGATGGTGGAGCGGTTCCTGGGCTGGGAGACGTTCGTGCGGGTCGACCCTCCGCCCGTGCGCGGGGAGCGGGAGACGGACCTCCGCGGCGTGGTATAACCCGGCCGATGCCTCCCGGACGCTCCGAGCCCTCCGACGACGACCTCCTCCCGAGCGCAGAGACCGCGCTCGAAGCCGCCGGCATCGATATCGTGGCAGCGGTCACCGGCACGATCGCGCCGCCGCAACGGCGCCGGGGACGGCCACCCGGCTCGAAGAACCGCCCGAAGCCGGCTCCCGATGGCGTGCCGGCCGCTCCGGTTCTCCCGGCGTCCGGGCCGCGGGCCGACGCGACGCCTGCGGCCACGACTCCCGGTCCCGCCGATGCGCAGCGACGTCGGCGGGTCGCCCGACAGCCTCCCGCCGGGCGGTCGGGATCGGTGCCCGCGCCCGCCCCGCGTCGCGACCGACTGACGATCGAGCAGATCGTGGCCAGCGACTCGCCGCGCGAGCCGCGGCTGTCACCCGATGGGCGGCGCGTGGCGTACACGGCGGAGGCGGGCGGGGCGCGGCAGGTCTTCATCCTCGACCTGCGGAACGGCGCGACCCGCCAGCTCACGGCATCGGAGAAGGCCGTCTCGGATCCCCAGTGGGCGCCCGACGGCGCGCACCTTGCCTACGTGCGGGACGACACGGTCTGGGTGATCGGCGCGAACGGCAGCCGGCCGGCCGTCGTGACGGATCACCCGGCGGGCAGCCGGGCGCCACGCTGGGCGCCCGATGGGCGCCGGATCGCCTTCATCTCGCGCCGTCGCGGATGGAGCCAGGTCTGGATCCAGGACGCGAACCTCCCGCACCGGGGCCGGCCGGCTACGCGCCCGGTCGCGCCCGACGCGCGCGCGATCACGCCCATCGGGGTGGACGTGGACGCCATCGCCTGGTCGCCCGACGGGAGCTGCCTGGCGATCACCGCGCAGCGCCAGCCGGACCTCCTCACGAACCAGGTCACGATCCTCGATCTCGCATCGGGCGAGGAACGGACCATCGCCGGGGCCGCCGAGTGGGCGACAGGGGCACGATGGCTCCCGGATGGGAGCGGACTCCTCTTCGTCGGCGACGCGGACGGCTGGTTCCAGGTCGCGCGCATCAACGCGGACGGCACGGGCCGGATCGCCCTCACCTCGGGCGCCGTCGAGCATGGCGCCCCGGGCGCGATCTTCGGGATCGCCCCGATCCCGTCACCGGACGGGACCCGGTTCGTCCACGCGGTCATCCGCGACGGGCTCCAGGAGCTCCACGTGGCTCCGATTGCGGCCGCGGTCCCGGTGAAGCGGAGACCGGGCCGACCGCCGAAGCATCCGGTCGCCGCCCTCCCGCCCGGCGCCGGCGCCCCGGTCCGCATCGACCCGTTCGACGGGGTCTGGCTGGCGGTCGACTGGCTTCCCGACGGCAGCGGAATCCTCGCGATCGGCGAGTCGACCCGCGAGCCGGAGGACCTCTGGATCCTGCCGGCCCCCGGCCCGGACGGGATCATCGCTCGGCGTCCCCGGCGCCTGACCCAGAGTCGCCCGGCCGCGCTTCCGCAGCGTGGCTTCGTCGAGGCGGAGCATCGCCGAATCCGGGCGCGCGACGGGCTCCAGGTCCCCGTCACGCTCTGGCGGCCTGCGGCCGCAACGGGGCGGCGGGGCGGGATCACGGTTCCGACGGTGGTCCATGTTCACGGTGGGCCGACGTGGCAGGCGTTCCGGGAGTGGGTCCCGTTCCGCGAGCTGCTGGTCCAGGAAGGCTTCGCGTACCTGTCCGTCGACTTCCGCGGCTCCACCGGGTACGGGCGCGAATTCCGCCACGCGAACCGCGGACGAATGGGGCCACGCCGACGTCCATGACGTCATCGACGCGGCGCGCTGGGCCAGCGCCCAGCCCTGGTCGAACGGCAAGCTCGCCATGTACGGCGGGTCGTACGGTGGCTACCTGACGCTCTGCGCGCTCGTGGAGGAGCCGTCCATGTGGGCTGCGGGCGTCGACCTCTTCGGTGATTCCGAGATCGCGGAGAGCTATCGACACGGCGACCGGGTCGGCCGCATCGACCTGGAGCGAATGATGGGGACGCCGGACGATCCCGAGAAGGCCGAGCTCTACCGGCGTGGCTCGCCGCTCTATCGCGCCGAGCGCATCGAGGCGCCACTCCTCCTGCTCCATGGGCGGAAGGATCGCCGGGTCGTCCCGCTCATGACCGAGAAGATGGTCGAGGCGCTCGAGATCGAGGGCAAGTACCACGAGGTGCACTGGTACGCCGACGAGGCGCACGGCTGGGAGCGGCGCGAGAACCGCCGCGACGCCTTCGGCCGGATCCTCGGCTGGCTGAAGCTGCACCTCGCCGGGGAGCTGCCGCCGCCGTCGGGCTGACCGGCATGGGGACGATCGCCCGCCTCGCGGTCCTGCTCTCGTGTGCCGCGGCAGCCGGCGCGCTCCTGGCCCTCGTCGCGCGACCGCATCCGGCGGGCCCTCGCGCCCGGGGCGGAGGCGCGGTCGGACTGCCCGGTGTCGTGCCCGCCGCGCTCGCGGGCTACGCGCTCCTGGCCGGCGGGGCGGCGATCACCGGGGCCGGCACGCTCGACGCCGGGATGCTTGCCACGGGCCTGCGCGTCGGGGGCATCGGGCTGCTGGTCGCGACCGCGGTGCTGGCCGGGATGGTCGCGGCGCCGTTCGGCGCGCGGGCCCGGATGACGACCGGCGGGCTCGTGATCCTCCTGTGGGCGGGCGGTGCGCTCGCGCTCGTCAGCTGGCTCCTGGCGATGGGTGCCGTGCTGGTCGCCCTCGTCGGCAGCGTGCGGATGGACCCGGATCGCTGAGCCGCAGCGCGGTAGCCTTGCACGGCAACGGCGGCAATGACCGCCGACCAAGGAGGCGTCCCGATGTCGCTGCGAACCTGGCGCGCGGCCCGCGCCGCCGCCGGGCTCGTCGCCCGGGCGCCCGGGGCAGGACGATGACCGCGACCGGCGCGTTCCGCGACGCTCCCGAGCGTGCGCTGCGCTCGATCTTCACCGGCCTCTCGCACCGCCGGTCCCTTGGCCGCCTCGCCGTCCGCGTCCCGATCACGCGCCCGATGGTCGGCCGGTTCGTGTCCGGCGAGACGCTGCCCGAAGTGGTCGAGGCACTCCAGCGGCTCCGCGATGGTGGATTCGCGACGACGGTCGACGTCCTGGGCGAGTCGGTCTCGTCGGCGGAGGCCTGCGCGGCAGCCGCCGGTCGGTACGAGGAGACGCTCGCGGCGCTCGCGGGTCGCGACCTGGACAGGAACGTGAGCCTCAAGCTGACCCAGATGGGCCTCGACATCTCGGAGGAGATCTGCCGCGAGACGGTCGCCCGCGTGATGCGGGCCGCGGCCGAGCTCGGGGCGTTCGTGCGGATCGACATGGAGGACCACACGAAGACCGATCGGACGCTGCGCGTCTGGCGCGACCTGCGATCGGTCAACCCCGCGACCGGCGTGGTGATCCAGGCCGCGCTGCGCCGGAGCGCGGCTGACGTCGACGCGCTCATCGCCGAGGGCGCCCAGGTTCGGCTCTGCAAGGGCGCGTACAACGAGCCGGCCTCCGTCGCGTTTCGCGAGCGCGAGGGCGTGGACGAGGCGTACGAGTCGCTGGCCCGCCGGCTCATGCGCGACGGGACGCACCCCGCGCTTGCGACCCACGACGGGCGGCTGATCGGGCGCCTGCTCCGCTTCGCCGACGCGGAGGGCATCGCGCCCGACCGGTACGAGTTCCAGATGCTCTACGGTGTCCGGCGCGACCTCCAGGCAGAGCTGCTGCGCCGCGGGCAGCATGTCCGCGTCTACGTGCCGTACGGGACGGAATGGTACCCGTACTTCATGCGGCGCCTGGCGGAGAAGCCGGCGAACGTTGCCTTCCTCCTCCGGAGCCTGCTCAAGGAAGGTCGTCGGCCGGCGGCCTGAGGACCGACGCGAGCGTGGCGTCAGGCCGCGCCGCGCCCGCGGCCTCGCGCCGCGCCTCGCCCGCGCCCGTGCCGCGCCCGTGCCGCGCCCGTGCCCGCACAGCGTCGCCGCCTCAGGGCGCCAGGCGCTCCCGGAGCCAGCCGATCATGTCGTCGACGATCCGTCCCCCGACGATCGGGTCGTGGTGCGGCTCGTGGCGCACGTCCGGGTAGACCCGGCGCTCGACGGACGGGTACCCTCCCGCGTACGCGGTCGCCGCGGTCGGGACGAGCAGGTCCGCGCCGCCGTGGACCAGGAGGACGGGGAGCGGGAAGCCGCCCTGCGCGGCGAGCCGGCGTTCGACACGGTCCATCGCGGAGAAGACGCCGCGGGCCAGGCGGAACGTCGTCCGTGACTCGCACAGGGGGTCGGCATCCACGGCCGCCCCGATCGAGGGGTCGCGCGAGAGCTCGGCCCCGTCCCACGGGTTGTCGACGGCGATCCGCGGCAGGATCGCGCCGAGGAGCGGCGACGCCCGCCGGAGCGCCGGGCCGACCTTCGATCCGAGCGCGGGGGACGAGAGGATCGCGACGTCCGGAAGCCCGCGGCCGTCGAGCAGGAAGTCGGCGACGAGGAGGCCGCCGAGGGAGTGGCCATAGATCGCGGACGGGAGGCCCGGCCGCCGCGACGCGGCGAGTCGGTCCTCGATGTCGTCGAGGTAGCTCGGCCACCGCTCGATGTCCGCGCGCCGCCCGGCGGACGCGCCGAATCCGCGGTGGTCGTACGAGGCAGCGGCGATCCCGGCTGCTGCGAATCGGCCGGCCGTGGCCTCGTGGCGCCCCGAATGCTCGCCCAGGCCATGCACCACCAGGATCGTCGCCCACGGGACGCTCGCGACCGGCCAATGCCGGGTCAGGAGCGGGGTGCCGTCGCGCGCCGGGAGCGTCTCGATCTCGACCATGCCGCCAAGCCTACGCCCGCTCAGGCCTCCTCGAGGACCGCCGACGGCGTTGCGCCGGGCGTCGTCTGGGCCACGATGACGCCCAGGATCACGAGGAAGCCCCCGACCAGCTGCACGGACGAGAGGCGCTCGCCGAACAGGAGCGTGGCCAGCGTGATCGTCCAGACCGGCTCCACGGTCGAGACGAGCGCGGCCTGGGCGGCACCGATCCGGGCGGTTCCCGCGTAGAACGCGGAGATCGCCACGGCCGTGGAGAAGACGGCGATCCCCGCCAGGCCGAACCAGGCCTCGCCGGGAACGAGCCACGGGACGGTCGGCTCGCCGGCAGCGGCGGCCATCAGCGCGACGACGGCGAACGTCGCGCTGAGCATGACGGCCGCCGCCACGGCCGGGCGCGTCTCGGCGCCGTCGCCACCCGTCCGGTCGTTGGCCGTCTCGCCGCGCCGCTCACCGGCCAGGCGGGCCGCCAGGATGATGTAGACGGCGTAGATGCACGGGGACGCGACGATCAGGGTGAGCCCCACGGGATCGGCCCGCGTCTCGATCCCGCCCAGCGTCAGCGCGACCCCGAGCGTCACGACGCCGAGCGCGGCCCACGGTCGCCGACCCTGCAGCCCGTGCCCGAAGCGGATGGACAGGACCGCCACCAGGGCCGGGTAGATGTACACGATGAGCGACGCCAGCGACGCCGAGATGTACTGGAGCCCGGCATAGTACGTCCCCGCGTTGCCCACGAAGAACGCGCCGAGCCCGAGGAGCGCGACGGCGCGTCGCCGCGGCAGTGCCCGCAGGCCGGCACGATTCGCCGGCGAAAGGAGCGTCCACGCCCAGACGAGCAGGCCCCCGAGCAGGAACCGCCAGTAGAGGAGGGCGAGCCAGTCGAGGCCGGACCCGTAGACGCTCTTCGCGAAGAGGGGACCCGACCCATAGCCGCAGGCGGAGATTGCCGCCAGGGCAATCCCCAGCAGGCGGCGACGGTCCATCGGTCCGAGCCTAGCAAAGCGCGCGAGCGCCCGAACGGTCCCCGCAGCGCAGCTGCGGTGGGTCCGGGGCGCGGGCACGCCACCGCCAGCATGAGCGGGTGCGACGGACGACCGAGTCGGCGCCCGACGCCCGCCGGACGCACGATCATCCGTACGGTACCCTTGGCGGACCGGCCCGCGCCTCGCCGATCCCGCGGGTGCGCCGGCGTGACACGCAGGAGGAGCGCGAGGTCCCGTGACGATCACGAAGGGCCACGAGGTGCCGGTCCAGGAGCTGGACCGCGTCACCATCCGCTTCGCCGGCGACTCCGGCGACGGGATGCAGCTCACGGGCACGCAGTTCTCCCGGACCGCGGCCGTGTTCGGCAACGACATCAGCACGCTGCCCGGACTACCCGGCGGAGATCCGCGCGCCGGCCGGATCGATCCCCGGCGTCTCGGGCTTCCAGATCTCGTTCAGCTCGAGCGAGATCCACACGCCTGGCGACGCCCCGGACGTCCTTGTGGCCATGAACCCTGCCGCCCTGCGTGCCAACCTCCGCGACCTGGCGCCCGGCGGCGCGATCATCGTCAACAGCGACGCGTTCACGCCCCCGAACCTGGCAAAGGCCGGCTACGCGATGAACCCGCTGACCGACGATTCGCTGCGCTCCTTCACGGTCTTCGACATCCCCGTCTCGACCCTCAACGCGCGGGCGCTCGACGGGCTGGACATGACCTCCAAGCAGGTCGACCTGACCAAGAACTTCTTCGCGCTCGGGATCATGTTCTGGCTCTACGGGCGGAGCATGGAGACCACCCTCGCCTGGATCGAGGAGAAGTTCGGCGGCCGGCCGATCATCGCCGAAGCCAACCGCCGGGCGCTCAATGCCGGGTACGCCTTCGGCGAGACGACCGAGATCTTCCACACCACCTACCGGGTCGCACCCGCGAACCTGGCGCCCGGAACCTACCGCAACATCACCGGCAACGAGGCCACGGCGCTCGGCCAGCTCACGGCCGCGAAGCTCGCCGACCGACAGCTCGTGTATGCCTCGTATCCGATCACGCCGGCCTCGGAGATCCTCCACCAGCTCTCGGGCTGGAAGAACTTCGGGCTGAAGACGTTCCAGGCGGAGGACGAGATCGCGGCCATCGGGGCCGCGCTCGGCGCCAGCTACGGTGGCGCGATGGGCCTCACCGGGACGTCGGGCCCGGGGATGGCCCTCAAGGCAGAGATGCTCGGCCTGGCCGTGATGGTGGAGCTGCCGCTCGTCGTCATCGACGTCCAGCGCGCGGGTCCGTCGACCGGGATGCCCACGAAGACCGAGCAGAGCGACCTGCTGCAGGCGCTCTTCGGCCGCAACGGCGACTCGCCGATACCCGTGGTCGCCCCGGCGACGCCGGCCGAGTGCTTCGACTACGCCATCGAGGCCTGGCGGATCGCGCTCCACCACATGACCCCGGTGGTCTACCTGTCCGACGCGTTCCTGGCCACTGGCTCCGAGCCGTGGCGGATCCCGGACCTTGACGCGTTGCCGGACCTGCGCGTCCCCAACCGCACGGACCGGGCGGGCTTCTTCCCGTACGAGCGCGACCCCCAGACGCTCGCCCGGCCCTGGGCGGTGCCGGGAACCCCAGGCCTGGAGCATCGGATCGGCGGGCTCGAGAAGCTCGACGGACTCGGCACGATCAGCTACGACCCGGAGAACCACCACCGGATGCAGCAGCTGCGCGCGGAGAAGATCGCGCGGATCGCTCGCGACATCCCGCCGCTCGAGGTCTTCGGGCCGCCCGAGGGCGAGCTCCTGATCCTCGGGTGGGGCAGCACCTACGGCGCAATCCGGAGCGCGGTCGAGCGACTCCAGGACTCGGGCCGAAAGGTCGCCCACGCGCACCTGCGCCACCTGAACCCGTTCCCGGCGAACACCGGCGACGTGGTCCGCGCTTTCGACCACGTCCTGATCCCCGAGCTCAACATGGGCCAGCTCCGCATGCTGATCCGGTCGATGTTCCTCGTGGACGCGGAGGGCTTCAACCTCGTCCGCGGCAAGCCGTTCACGATCCGCGAGATCCAGGCGAAGGCCGAGCAGGTGCTCGGAGACCGGTGAGGCGACAGAGATGACCGACCAGCGCACACCGTCCGTCCTCGAGGCGTCTCCCATCAGGCTGTCCCGAAAGGACTTCGCCAGCGACCAGGAGGTCCGCTGGTGCCCGGGCTGCGGCGACTACTCGATCCTCGCCCAGACCCAGAAGGTGATGCCCGACTTCGGCGTGCCGAAGGAGAACATCGTCTTCATCTCCGGGATCGGATGCTCCGGGCGCCTGCCGTACTACATGAACACGTACGGCTTCCACTCGATCCACGGTCGCGCGCCGACGATCGCGACCGGGCTCAAGGAGGCCCGCCCCGAGCTCATGGTGTGGGTGGTCACCGGCGACGGGGACGCGCTCTCCATCGGCGGGAACCACATCCTCCACTCGATGCGCCGCAACGTCGACATCCGGGTGGTGATGTTCAACAACCGGATCTACGGCCTGACGAAGGGCCAGGCATCGCCCACGTCGGAGTTCGGGCAGAAGACGAAGTCGACCCCGTCCGGCTCGGCCGACTACCCGATCCATCCGCTGGTCGTGGCCCTCGCCGCCGAAGCCAGCTTCGTCGCGCGGGCGGTCGATACGCAGACGGAGCATCTCCAGGGGGTCCTGGAGCGGGCCGGGTTCCATCGCGGCTCGGCCTTCGTCGAGGTGCTCCAGAACTGCAACATCTTCAACGATGGGGCCCATCGAGCATTCACCGACCGGGACGTCCGCGACGACCGCCAGCTCGTGCTCGAGCACGGCCGCCCGATGCTCTTCGGCAGGAACCACGACCTCGGCCTCCGCCTCAACGGGGTGCGCCCGGAGATCGTCCGCGTGGGCGAGGACGGGATCACCGAGGCGGACATCCTGGTCCACGACGAGACCAGCGAGGACCCGACCATCCACAACATGCTGGCGCGGATCTACTGGCCGGAGTTCCCGGTTCCGATCGGCGTCATCCGGAACGTGCCCCGCCCGACGCACGACGAGCTGGTGGACGCCCAGGTCCGTGATGCGATCGCCAGGCAGGGCCCGGGCGACCTCGCCAAGGTCCTCCGCTCCGGCGAGACCTGGACGGTCCAGTGACCCGTGCGGAGGGCGGGCGGGAAGCCGGCGCCCTTCGCGTCATCGTCCTCGCTGACGACCTGATCTGGGCCACGCGGCTCGTGGGCCAGCTCCGGACCGTGGGCGCGAACCCGGTCCGCGTCGGCACCGCCGCCGCGTTCGCGACCGCGCTCGCCCTCCCAATTGCCGACGGGGCCGTCGACTCGGTCGCCGACGCCGGTGCGGGACGACCCGGCCATGCCGTGGTGGACCTGACCGCCCGCGCCTACGACGGGCTGGCGGCCGTGCGCCTTGCCGTTGCGGCCGGGGTCCGCGTCCTGTGCGTCGGGCAGCACGACGACCGCGACGTCCGGCGCGCCGCGCTGACGGCAGGCGCGGAGCGCGTCGTCGCCTACCGGAGGCTCTTCGAGAACGGCCACGCGGTGCTCGCGGCGTGGCTTGGCGTGCCGGCGCCCGCGCCCGGATCGCTCAGCATGCCGGCCCGCCCAGAGGTGCCAGCCCGATGACCGGTCCCGTCGCGCCCGTTTCCGTCGCGCCCGCCGTCCGACCGCGGATCCCGGTCGCGCGCTTCGGCGAGCGACTGGAGCGGGCGCAGGCAGGCGTGGCCGCCAACGGCCTCCGCGCGATGCTCGTGAGCGTTGGCCCGGACCTCGACTACCTGGCCGGCTACGAGGCGATGCCGCTCGAGCGGCTCACGCTGCTCGTGGTGCCGGCGTCCGGCCGGGCGACGCTGCTCGTCCCTCGCCTGGAGGTCCTGCCGGCAGGGATCTGCCCGGGCGTGGCCGGCGGACATCTCGACCTCGAGACGTGGGAGGAGACCGAGGACCCGGTCGACCGGGTCGCCGTGCTCGTCGGCAGGTCTCGCTCCGGCGGCGCGGGTCGCCCGGCGCTCGATCGGGTTGCGGTCTCGGATCGCCTCTGGGCGTCCCACGTGCTGCGCCTCCAGGACGTGCTCCGCGGCGCGGTCTTCGTGTCGGCGTCGCTCGTCATGCGCGACCTGCGGATCGTCAAGGACGCCGACGAGATCGAGCTGCTGCGCCTCGCCGCGGAGGCGGCCGACCGTGTCGTCTGGGAGATCGCCCACGGCCGGCTGGTCGGCCGGACCGAGGCCGACGTCGCCCGCGAGGTGCGGGACCGGCTCATCGCCGAGGGCCACGACCGCGCGGACTTCGCGATCGTCGGCTCGGGTCCGAACTCCGCCTCGCCGCACCACGGGGCATCGGACCGGGTCATCGGGGCCGGCGAGCCCATCGTCCTCGACATCGGCGGGCCCTACGGCGGCTACGGGAGCGACACCACGCGGACGATCTGGGTGACCGGCGGCGACGCCACCCGCGGCCCGGACGACGAGTTCCTGCGGCTCTACTCGGTCCTCCGGGCCGCCCAGGCCGAGGCCACCCATGCAGTGTGTCCCGGTGTCGCCTGCGAGCGGATCGATCTCGTCGCCCGCGAGCTGATCTCCGCGTCGGGCCATGGAGGCCACTTCTTCCACCGGACCGGCCACGGCATCGGCCTGGAGAGCCACGAGGACCCGTACATCGTCGCCGGCAACGCGACGCCGATCCGACCGGGGATGGCGTTCTCCGTGGAGCCGGGGATCTACCTCGCGGGCCGATACGGGGCGCGGATCGAGGACATCGTGGTCTGTGGCGACGACGGCCCGATCGTCCTGAACCAGCTGGACCGCGACCTCATGGTCGTCACCGGGTAACGCGCCGGGCGCGGCGAGCGCCACGGCTCCGGTTCGAGGGAATGCGCGGGGCGGGCGTCGGAGGTACGTCGGTCGCCCGTTGCCGGCTGAGCGACGGCCGCGTACCGACCGGACCGGCGCTATCATCCGGCAATGATCGAGCCCACGATCGACGCGCCCGAGGCGATCGCCGAACCCTTCGCGGCGGACGCCGTCGACGCGGCCGCGGCCGCGTGCACCCAGGCGCAGCTCCGTCGCTTCATCAAGAGCCGCTCGTACGTGCCCATCCACGAGCTCAGGCGCCGGTTCGCGCTCGCTGGCGAGGACGACGACGTCACCGGCTTCGAAGCTGCGGGCCGGCGCATCTTCGTCGGCCTTCCGCCGCGCGAGGCGCGAATGCTCGGCGATCTGGTCTCCCAGGGAGACGTCGGCTACGAGCTCCTCCTCGACCCGACATCACCCCTCATCGTGGGCGTCTTCCCCGTCCGGCCGGTCCAGCGCTCCTGACGCGCCGCCGTCTGTGCCGGTGTCATCGAGACGACACCGGAGCGGTCGCAACGACCCTTTACCGCGTCCGTGGTCGGGTGCATCCTGCGCACCACAGGCAGCGGGCGACGACGCACACCCGGGCCAGAAGGGGACACCAATGACGAGCAAGAGGAAGGCGTTCGAGCCCGACGGCCACATCCAGCGCAAGGCTGTCGAGGACGACGTCGAGGGCCATGGGTTCAAGGCCCGCAGCGCCGTCGAGCCCGACGGCCACATCCAGCGCAAGGCTGTCGAGGACGACGTCGAGGGCCATGGGTTCAAGGCCCGCAGCGCCGTCGAGCCCGACGGCCACATCCAGCGCAAGGCTGTCGAGGACGACGTCGAGGGCCATGGGTTCAAGGCCCGCAGCGCCGTCGAGCCCGACGGCCACATCCAGCGCAAGGCTGTCGAGGACGACGTCGAGGGCCATGGGTTCAAGGCCCGCAGCGCCGTCGAGCCCGACGGCCACATCCAGCGCAAGGCTGTCGAGGACGACGTCGAGGGCCACAACATCGGGGTCGTGAACCCGATCCTCGCACGCGAGCTCTCGCGGGCCCGCGACCGCGACGTCCAGCGAGAGGCCTCCCGCAACTCGCTCATCGGCGAGGCGAAGCGGGCGCTCGGCCGCAAGCGCTGACCTTCTCCCAGGGTTCGTCGCCCCTGGAGCGGGCGGGGTCGCAGGACCCCGCCCGTTTTCGCACCCGCGGCAGGGCCGTCGCCGCCCGTCCCCAGCTCCGCGAGCGCCGCGATTCCACGCGATGCCAAGGACGCCGCGCACTCGGATTGCGCTCGTGCGGGCGCGCCACTAGCATTCGGCGCGTCGACCGGGGTGCCGGGCGCAGGGAAGGGACGGAGCGTGGCTGGGACCGCACGGACGACCGCCGCCGAGGCGCTCCGCAGTTGCGCGCTCTTCTCGCGCGTCGACGACGCCACGCTCGCCGTCTGCATCGATTCGCTGCGGACCCGCCGATACCGGCGCAACGAGACGATCTTCCACCAGGGCGACCCGGGCGATTCCCTCTACATCATCGAGTCGGGGGCCGTGAAGATCGTGCTTCCCTCACCGGAAGGCGAGGACGAGGCGATCATCGCGACGCTGAGCCCGGGTGACTTCTTCGGCGAGCTCGCCCTGCTCGACGGTGCCGAGCGCTCCGCGACCGCGATCGCCCACGAGGCGACGACGGCCCTCGTCCTCCGTCGCGATGCCTTCGGGCAGCTCATCGACACGGTTCCGGCCCTGCGCCACGAGCTGCTGGCCGGCCTCGTCGCCGAGCTTCGCCGGCTCACCCACCATGTCGAGGAGCTCCATTTCCTGGACCTGCCGGGCCGGCTGGCGCGAAGGATCGTGCGGCTCGCCCGGGAGGTCGAGCCGGACCCGGACGGCTCGGTCACGCTCAACTGGAGCTTCTCCCAGTCGGAGCTCGCGGCGATGATCGGCGGCACGCGGCAGACCGTGAACCGGCTCCTGGGGGACTTCACCGCGGAAGGCCTGATCCGGATCGACCGCGACACGCTGCTCGTGCCCGACCTGGACCGCCTCGAGCGGGCGGCTGCGCGCTGAGCGGCGACGGCGCGGGCCGATGACCGACCCCGGACCTGGCGCCCGTCGCGGCGGGCGGGCCTTCGACCGCGACGCGCGCGCCGCGCTCGCCGCGATCGGGCGTCGCGCGGACGTGGCTCGCCGGCTGGAGCTCGGCAGCGCCGAGGCCGTCCTGCGCTCCGTCGTCGAGGCGGCCGTCGCGCTCTTCGAGGCGGAGGCCGCGTCCATCGCCCTGTACGAGCCGGCCCGCAACGTCCTCGTCTTCCGCGTCGCGGCCGGGGAGCACGGCCAGGGGGTGATCGGGCTCGAGATCCCGCCCGACCGCGGCCTCGTCGGCTACGTCTACTCGAGCGGGCAGGCGCTCGCGATCGCCGACGTCGCCGCGGACCCGCGCTTCGGCCGCAGCTTCGCGGAGCAGACGCAGTACGTGCCGCGCAGCATCGTGGCGGTCCCGCTCGTGGACCAGCGGGGCACGCTCGGCGTCCTCGAGGTGCTCGACAAGCGCAGCGAGACCAGCTTCTCGCTCCGCGACATCGAGCTGGCCGGCGTCTTCGCGCGGCAGGCGACCGTCGCCATCCGCGCGAGCCGGGTCGAGCGCGACACGGCGACGCTCCTCCGCTCGGTGATCGGCGACCTGGCCGCAGCGGCGCCCGAGGCGGGCGTCGAGGCGCTCGTCGTGGCCGCGCTCGCCGATGTCGGCGACCTCGACGACCCCCTGTGGCCGCTCGTGGAGCAGGTCGCGACACTCCGGCGTATCGGGCCGGAGCAGCGCGAGCTGCTGGGCTCGCTGCTCGACGTGCTCGCGCGGCAGGCGGAACGCGGCCGGGGCCGGCGCGGCGGCCGCCTGCGCGCGCCCGGCGGATGACGGAGCCGCTCCTCCCGGCCTGGAGCGAGCCGTTCACCGGCGCGCGGCGGGACGCGCTGCGCCATCTCCCGCCGTTCGGCGCGCTCGACCGCGCCTGGGCGATCGGCGGCAGCGACGGGAGCGGGGTCACGGTCGCGATCATCGACTCCGGTGTCGAGCGGGATCATCCGGCGGTCGGCGGAAGGCTCGTTCGCAGCGTGCGGGTGGAGCTGGCGGCCGATCCGGAGGACGATCCGGTCGTCCTCGACGACGAGCAGGCCACGGACGTCGTGGGGCACGGCACTGCCTGCGCCGGGATCATCCACTCCATCGCGCCCGGCGCGGAGCTCGTCTCGGTGCGGGTCCTGGGGCCCGACAATCGCGGCAAGGGGATCGTGTTCGCGGCCGGCCTCGACTGGGCCATCGAGCGCGGCGCGAGCGTGATGAACCTGTCACTCTCGTCCAGGAGCGACGCCCTGTTCGGCGTGTTCCACGACCTCGCGGATCGGGCCTACTTCGCGAACTCGCTGCTCGTGTGCGCGGCGAACAACGTGCCCGGGAACAGCTACCCGTCCCTGTTCGCTTCGGTCATCTCCGTGGCCGCGCATGACCTCGCCGACCCCGCCGCCTGGTTCTACAACCCGAACCCGCCGGTGGAGTTCGGGGCCCACGGGCTCGACGTCAACGTGGCGTGGCGCGACGGGGGCAGGATGACCGCGACCGGCAACAGCTTCGCCGCTCCCCACATCGCGGGGTACGCGGCGCTGATCCGGTCCAAGCACCCCGAGGCGACCCCGTTCGAGGTGAAGGCGATCCTCGCGGCGACGGCAACCTCGCCGCGCGGCTGAGACGTGGAGGCGGCCGACCCGGAGGAGCGGGCCGACCGTCTCCAGGGTCCGGGCGGGGCCGGCGGGTCCAATCGTCGGCGCTTCCCCCGTCGGTGTGCGACGAGCCCTCAGGCGGGCGTCGTCTCGTCCGATGCCGTGGGCGTCCCGGCGCCGTCGCCTGGCTCCGCGGCCAGCCTCGGCCCGAAGCTGTGCCCCTCGACGTCGTCCTCCGCGTCGGCGGCGACGCGATCGCGGCCGGGGAGTCGCGGCGCGGCCGCAAAGCCGTCGCTCGCGCCGGGGATCTCGGGCATGGCGTGGCCGCTCACGTCGTCATCATCGGCGTAGCCGTCACCCGGGCCCATCCTGCGGCGTGCGTTGACCAGGCCTTCCGGCCCGCTCCCGTCCCGGTCTCCCATGTTTCCACCCCTGTCCGTTCGTTCCCCGGCGCGACCGCGGCCCCGGGCGTCATCGCCCGGGATTCACCAATGGTGGCGGGTGTGGGCCGGTCCGGCAATCCCGGGCCCGACAGCCGGCCTGTCGCGACGGCGACATCCAGCTGCGTCACGTGAGCCGGCCGCTGGATCGCGAGGTCCGACCGGCGACCGGTCAGCCGGCCGCCCCCGGCGCCCCCCGCCGGAGGTCCAGGAGCCGCGGCGCCAGGCCCGGTCCGGCGTTGACCAGCTCGAGGAAGCTGGCCCCGTCCAGCGCGAGCAGCGAGCCGTCGGTGACCGCGGTCACGGTCGCGGTCCGGGCGGTCGAGCGGAGCAGGCCGATCTCGCCGAACACCTCGCCGGCCCCCATCGTCCTGAGGTGGGCCGTGGCTGCGTCCATGGCCGCGCCCGGCTCGCGGCGCGTCACCTCGAACGTGCCCGAGGCGATCACGAAGAAGCGATCCGCCGGGTCGCCCTGCCGGATCACGACCTCGCCGGCGCGCGCCGCCACGGAGACGAGGCGGGTCGCCATCGCCTCGAGGGTCGGCACCGGAACGCCGGAGAAGAGGGTCAGCCGCGCGAGGCCGGCGAACCGGGTCGCGGCGAGGCTCCCCGGGGAGCGGCGGGCCGCGGGTGCGGCGAGCGCCGCGCCGGCGATCCCGGCGATCGCGACCGAGGCGCCGGTCGCGGCAAGGACCGTCCCGATCCCGAACCGGTCGGCGAGGACGGGCAGCGCCAGCGACCCGCCCGCGAACGCGAGCGTCGAGGCTGTCGCCAGGACGCCCAGCGTCCGGCCGCGGATCTCGTCCGGGACGGCTCGCTGGAGGATCGTCGTGCTGGTGACCTCCACGAGCAGCGCCCCGGCCGCGGCCAGCGCGATCGCGAGGACCGCGAGCGGCATCGAGCCCGCGAGCCCGAGGGCGGCGAGCCCGGCCGCGAGCACGATCGATCCCACGACGAGCACGCCGACCAGGCTTGGACGCAGGACGAAGACTCCGGCGAGGAGCGCGCCGGTCAACCCACCGACACCGATTCCCGCGTTGAGGAAGCCGGTCCCCGCGTCGCCCGCCCCGAGCGTCGTCACCGCGATGACGACGGTGAGCACGCCGAGGCCGCCGCCAGCGACGCTTCCGACGAGGTCGATCAGGGCGAGGCCGACGACCGGCACCACCACCCGCCGCCGCTGCGCTCGATCGGTCGGCGCCGGAATCAGCGTCGCGGCCGGCGCCGGGGCCAGGGCCGCCGTCAGCTCGCTGCCGGGCTCGTCCGGTGCCCCGGCCCCGGAGCCGGTTCCTGCCCTCGCTTCGGTCGCCGCCCGCCGCGGCGACGGGAGTCGCCAGAGGACCGCCGCGATGACTGCGAACGTCGCCGCGTTGAGGACGAACGCGAGGACCAGCCCGCCGGCGGCGATCAGGAGGCCCCCGATGGCGGGTCCGACCACGTAGGCGAGGTTGTCGAGCGTCGACCACGCGCTGTTCGCGGGGCCGAGCTGCGCCTCGTCCGCGACGAGCGAGGGCAGGTATGCGCCGATCGCCGGCCCGAAGAAGGTCGAGAAGCACGTCGCGACCACCGCGAGCGCGACGATCGTCGCGATCGGTGCATGCGCGGAGACAAGGACCGCCATCACGAGCATGAGCGCCCCGCGAGCGACGTCCGTGACCAGGAGGATCAGCCGGCGGTCGTAGCGGTCCGCGACCATGCCCGCCGGGATCGAGAGGAACACGTAGGGAAGGACGCGCGCCGCCCCGACGACCCCGAGGACGAGGGGATCGTTCGAGATCGAGTAGACCAGGATGAGGATGGCGACGAGGTAGAGCCAGTCGCCGATCGAGGACACGAACTCGCCGCCCAGGAGCCATGCGAGCGGCCGATTCCCCAGCAGGCTCCGGTAGGCGCGGAGGACCCCGATCATCCGCGGAGGGTACGGCTCCGGCACCCGTTCCGCAGCACGAAATCCGGGTGGCGCGTCACGGGCGACGGACGGCGACGCCCTCCACGGCGAGCAGCGCCTCCTTGAGCCGGAGGAGCTCCTCGCGGTCGCCGAACCACGAGCCACCGTAGCCGCCGAGCGTGCCGTCGCCGGCGATCACGCGGTGACATGGGATGAGCAGTCCCACGGGGTTGCGCCCGACGGCGCTCCCGACCGCCCGTGCCGCGCCCGGCGAGCCGATCCGGCGCGCCACGTCTCCGTACCCGGCCGTCACGCCCCACGGGATGTCCCGGACTCCCGTGAGGACACGCCGATCCCATTCCGAGATGCCCTCGAGGGCGACGGGAACGGCCTCCAGCGCGCCGGGTCGCCCGGCCAGGTGCGCCTCGATGGCGCGCTCCAGGGCCCCGAGGATGGCGCGCCCCTCCGCCGGCGCGGCCGGATCGCCTGGCCCCACGAGCCGGCGCCGCGTCCGGGCGGTCACCGCCGCGTGGAATGCCTCGTCGGTGGTGCGCAGCTCCAGGGCGACGATCCCGTCCGCGGTTGCCGCAGCGTGGATCGGGCCGAGCTCGGTCGCGAGGACGACCACCACGGCCGGCTCCCGGTCTGGCATCGCGTCGTCGCGGACGCCGGCGGTGATGGGGCGTGTTGGCAGGCGCGATCGAGGAATGCGCACGAGCTCCCTTCGGCAGCGGGAGGCGGATCGTCGCACACCGAAGCGAGCCACGAGCGACGGCCAGACGCCGATGCTCCAGGCGCGGCCACCGACCGCTCACGGCATGGGCGTCGTCGATCTCCAGGTCGGCGACGCCCGAGATGCCCGGGCGTCACGACCCGAGAGACGGCCGTTTGACATCGGGCCGGACGGCTCGCACCCTCGCGGCCGTGGGCCTCGCCCACGAACGGGCGGCCGTTCGGCAGGGGGTGCGTGCCGAGCGGCCACCACGCCGCGGGGGGCATGCGCATCGAACCGGGCTCGGGGCCCCGGCGGATCGGCGCCCGCGAGACCGGGACCGGGATCGACGGCGTCGGGCGGACGGGGGTGCTCCGGGGACAGCGCCGCACGGTGCACGACGCTATTCGACGGCGGCCCTGGCGCGCTCGACCCAGGCGGGTGCGACCCTGGCGAGCCGGGCCTTCGCGAGGTTCTGGCGGATGATCCAGCGAACGTCGGCATTGCGGTCGGGGAGCCAGCGCTCGAACGCAGGCAGGCCGATCGCGACGTCCGCCGCAACCGCGACGCTCCATCCGTAGCCCAGCGCCTGGCGCAGGACGCGCACCTGGCCGGCGTCCGCCGCGTCCGCGCTCCGGACGTTCGCGGTCAGCCGATCGAGGATCGCCAGGGTCGCGGCGACGATCTGCCGGTCGTGCAGCAGCCGCGGCTCGCACAGGGCGGCCATCGCCGCGCGACCCTCGAGGGGGGATCCGCCCGCCCACCGCTCCATCTCGAGGGCGAGCGCGGCGGGCTCGATGTCGCCCCAGGCCTGGAGCGCCATGGCGACGGCCTCCCGGACCCGCCACCGGGGATCATTGGCGGCGCGGCGAAGCGTGGACAGGAGCGATCGGTCCCCGGCGGCGACGAGCCGGCCGAGCCCAACCGTCCCGACGCAGGCGAGGAAGACGCCGGGCGTGTTCTCCGGGGCGACGTCCGGACCCAGCGCGGCCCACCGCTCGAGGTCCGCTCGATCGCTTGCCGCGGATGCGATATCGATGAGCTCGAGGTTCCCCCGCGGGCCGGGCAGGCCCGAATTCGCCCGAAGGTATGTCTCGCGGTCGGGGGCTGTGAGGAAGGCCGCCTCCTCGATGGCATGACGGCTCATCCCGTCACCGCAGCGGGCTCCCCAGCCCGCGCTCGCGGGCCTCGAGGCGCCGGGCGGTGGGCCGCCGGGCGTGTCCGGACGCGCGACACCGCTACGCCAGCAACGGCACGCCGACCAGCAGGATCGGCGTCGCCACGACAACGGCCACGACCGCGCCGATCCGCCCGGCTCGCCGTCCAAAGCCGTGCGACGAGAAGAGCTGGCTGGCTGCGATCCCCCCGACCGCGCCGGGCATGGCGAGGATGGCGGCAAGGAACCCCACCGGCAGGACGCTGGCACCGCCGAGGATGGCGACGCGCTCGCCCGCGATCACCGTGATGAGCGTCAGGAGGTCGGCCGCGACGATCGCCCCGGTCGCGGCGCCCAGGATCGCGTCGAGGCGGGTCGGCGTCAGCCCGATGGGATAGGCCACCGCGAACACGCCGACGGCGAGCACCGGGAGGGCGAGCACGATCGTCCCGGTCAGCCCCACCGGCAATGCACCCACGCCGACCGCGGGGCCGCGATCCCAGCGATACGTGACGACCGTGAGCAGGGCGAGCAGCCCGGCAAAGAGCCCTGCCTCGAGGCCCCGACGAAGCCACGCGGGAAGGCGAACCACCGGCATCGGGACGTGCCTCGCGAGCGCCTTGGCGTCGTCCGCCTAGTCGGCCCGGTACTTCCGGAAGATCGCCACCGCGTTCTGGCCACCGAATCCGAAGCCGTTGACCATGACCGTCTCGAGCTTCGCCGGCCGGGCGACGCCCGGGACATAGTCGAGGTCGCAGTCGGGCAGGTCAGGGTTCTCCAGGTTCGCCGTCGGCGAGATCACCTGGTCGCGGAGCCCGCCGAGGGCGGCGAGAGCGCTGGCGATCCCGGCCGCGCCGACGAGGTGCCCGATCATCGACTTCGGGGAGCTGATGGCGCGGCCATAGGCCGCCGGCCCGAACGATGCCTTGATCGCCCGCGACTCGGTCGAGTCGTTGAGCGGCGTGGACGTTCCGTGGGCCACGATCCAGTCGATCTCGTCCGCGGTCACGCCTGCGTGCTCCCGGGCCAATGTCATCGCCCGCGACGCACCCCGTCCGGTAGGCTCCGGCGCCGAGATGTGGAAGGCGTCAGCGGTCAGCGCCCCGCCGAGCACCTCGGCGACGGGCGTCGCTCCACGGGCGAGCGCGTGGGCCAGCGACTCGACGACGACGACCCCGCCGCCCTCGCCGAGCACGAAGCCGTCGCGGTCGCGGTCGAACGGCCGCGAGGCATGGGTCGGGTCATCGTTCCGCCTGCTGAGCGCACCCATGTTGCCGAGCGCAGCGATGCCGACCTCGAGGACCGGGGCCTCCGTCCCGCCGGTGAGGACCACGTCGCATTCGCCGGTCGCGATCAGGCGCAGCGCGTCGTGGAACGCGATGACGGACGTCGCACACGCGGCGACCTGGGTCATCACCGGGCCCGTGAGGCCGTACTCCATGCTGAGCATGCAGGCCGCCATCGAGCCGGAGAGCGCGGGGATGGCGAACGGCGATACGAACCGGGGTCCGCGCTCGCGCCGGACGTGCGTCCCCTCGACGATCTGCTCGATCCCGCCGCCGCCCGTGTTCACGACCACGCCGAAGCGGTCGCGGGCGTCCTGGTCCAGCGTCGCAGGGTCCAGCCCCGCCGACGCGAGCGCCTCCTTCGCGGCGGCCATCGCAAAGTGCACGAAGCGGCTCATGCGTCGCGCCATCTTGGCGTCCATGTGGTCGCCGGCACGGAACCCCTTCACCTCGGCCGCGATCTTGACCTCGAACTCGTCGGGATCGAACGCCGTGATCCGCGCGACGCCGGAGACGCCGTCGCGCAGGTTGCGCCAGTACGTCTCGAAGTCGTTGCCGATGGGCATGACGGCTCCCATGCCGGTCACGACGGCGCGGCGGGCGGGATCGGCGCTGGGTGGCACGGGCGAGATCCTCCGGGAGGTGCGGCTGCGGCGCGATTGATCCGTCGGCGCGGCACGGCGCGCGACGGTGGGCAGGGGTCGGGTGGGGCGTCGCCTCGATTGTAGGCGTCGAGGCCGGGTCAGTCCCCGTCGTAGTGCTTGAAGATCACCGCGCCGTTGTGCCCGCCGAGGCCGACGTTGTCGGAGATCGCGTAGCGGATCTCGCGGCGGACGGTCTCCCGCGGGATGTTGAGGTTGATCTCCGGGTCGGGATCGCGGAAGGTGGGCACGCCCGGCACCGCCTGGTTGTGGACCGCGAGCACGGTGAAGATCGCCTCCACGGCGCCCGCCGCACCCATGAGGTGGCCGGTCAGCGACTTCGTGGCGCTGATCGGGATCTCCGGCGTCCGATCGCCGAAGACCGCCCAGAAGGCCTCGGCCTCGCGCAGGTCGCCCAGCGGCGTCGAGGTCCCGTGCGGGTTGATCATGTCGATCCACTCGGGCTTGACGTCGTAGCGTTCGAGCGCCTGCAGGAGCGCCCGCCGGACGCCGTCGCCCTTCTCGACCGGCTGGATCAGGTCCCATGCGTCCGCGGCCGAGCCGAATCCCGTCACCTCGGCGTAGATCGTCGCGCCGCGCGCCCTGGCCAGCTCCAGGTCCTCGAGCACCACGGCGCCGGCGCCCTCGCCGAGCACGAACCCGTTTCGCGTGACGTCGAACGGCCGTGAGATCGTCTGCTCGGGCTCGCCGGGCCGGGGCGTTCCCATGCCGCGCATGTTCGAGAAGCCGATGTGGATCAGCTCGTGGAGCGGGCTCTCCGTGGAGCCGGCGAGGGCGGCGACGACGTCACCGCGCCGGATGAGCTCCGAGGCCTCGCCGATGTTGTGGGTGCCGGTGGAGCACGCGGTGACGATGCACATGTTCGGCCCGCGGATGCCCGTCTCGATCGCGATCTGGCCGGACGCCGTGTCGGGGAGCATGTTCGCGATGAAGAAGGGGCTGACGGCGCGCGCTCCCTTCGTCTCCCAGGTGTGCCGGTTGTCCATCAGGAGGCGCGAGCCGCCACCCCCGGAGCCGAAGAGGATGCCGATCTCGTCCCGGTTGGCGTCGGTGACCTCGAGGCCGCTGTGCGCGAGCGCCTTCTTCGCGGCGGCCACGCCGAGGACGACGTTCTTGTCGGTCCGCCGCACTTCCTTGAAGCTCATCCAGGCGGCCGGGTCGAAGTCGTGGACCTCGCCGGCGACCTGGCACTCGTAGGGCGACGGGTCCCAGTACGTGATGTGGCCGAGGCCGCTGACACCGTCGCGGAGGTGCTCCCAGACGGTGTCGACGTCGGATCCGATGGGGCTGACGATGCCGAGGCCGGTGACGGCGACGCGGCGGGTGTAGTCGGGCTTGCGCACGGTGCTAACGGGATCCTCCGAGGTGGGCGAGAGCTGGGTTCGTCCGGGGATGCGGGTCGGTGTCGCGCCATCAGCCGGTCGCCGGCGCGTCCGGATCGGCCAGGCCACCGGGGGCACCGGGCTCGTCGAGCGGGATGGTCTCGGCGTCCGGGTCGATCCGGCGGATGAGCCCGGAGAGCACGCGGCCCGGGCCGACCTCGACGAAGCGCGCGACGCCGGCAGCGCGCATCGCCGTGACGGCGGCGATCCAGTCGACGCCGGTGGTCAGGTGGTCGACGAGCTCGGCCCGGCAGGCCTCGGCCGTGGTCAGCCGCCGGGCGTCGGCGTTCGCAAGAAGTGGGACGTCGGGGTCGCGAAACGTGACGCCCGCGAGCGCCGTGCGCATTCCCGCCGCGGCCCCGGCCATCAGGGGCGAGTGGGCGGCAACGCTGACCGGAAGGACGACCGCACGCCTGGCGCCCAGGCCCTTGGCCGCTGCCGCCGCGGCCTCCACGGCGGGCCGGACGCCGGAGACGACGACCTGGCCGGGCGAGTTCCGGTTCGCGACGCCGAACGTCCCGTGCGCCGAGCCCACGGCCACCAGCTCGGCCAGGCGTTCGTCGGGCATGCCGATGATCGCTGCCATCGCGCCCGGGCTTCCCTCGCCGGACGCCTGCATGAGGCGGCCGCGCTCGCGGACCAGGCGCATCCCGTCGCCGAGGGAGACGGCGCCGGCGGCCACGAGCGCGCTGTACTGGCCCATCGAATGGCCGGCGGCGAACACGGGGGCGAGCGACGGACGGCCGCTCGCCGCGCGCCGCTCCTCGAGCGCCCGGAGAAACGCGATCGAGGCAGCGAGGAGCGCGGGCTGGGCGTTGACGGTGAGGTCGAGCTCATCGGCCGGCCCTTCCCAGGCGAGCCGGCTGAGCGGCTCTCCGAGCGCAGCATCCGCCTCGGCGAACACGGCGGCGGCCGCGACCGACGCCTCCGCAAGCGCGCGGCCCATGCCGACGGCCTGCGACCCCTGGCCGGGGAAGACGAACGCGAGCGAGGACATGGACCTCCTCGAAACAGGCCGACGGGAATCGGCCCCGGGAACGGCGGGCGCCGGCGGCTCGCCGGATGAGATTGAGCACGAGCGTACTCCCGGTTGGCGGCGGCCCCGGCAAATC
Source organism: uncultured Chloroflexia bacterium (assembly GCA_963809215.1). Lineage (GTDB taxonomy): Bacteria > Chloroflexota > Limnocylindria > Limnocylindrales > CSP1-4 > CTSoil-043. Next base: position 2,268,469 of record CAWEIJ010000002.1, on the reverse strand, counting down.
GTGTGCAACCTTGCATCAATCGCCACGCGGGGCTAGGCTCGGACGCGATGCCGACCCTGTCCCGACCCCGCCGTGCCGGTGGCCATGCGCACGTCACGACCGCCAGCCTGGAGGCGATGGCCGACGACGTGCTCCTGGCCCCGGTCGCGGCCGCCCGCAACCGTATCCAGAACCCGCGCGAGCTCTCCGACCGGGTGGCGTTCGGCAAGGCCCTCTGGCGGGAGCTCGTGATCGGGTTCGCGGCGCAGCTCGGCGAGGTCCGCCTGGGATTCACGCAGCTCGCCGCGCTCTACGTGCTCGCGGACGGCGGCACGATGACGATCGTCGACCTCGCCGACACGCTTAACCGGTCGCCATCGGCCACGTCGCGCCTGGTCGACGGTCTCGAGCGTCGGCGCCTGCTCGAGCGGCGCGCGGAGCTCGACGATCGGCGGATGCGCTCGGTCTGGCTCACGGAGCGCGGGCGTGCGCTCCTCGCCGTGATCGACCGATCGCGGGCCGACCAGTTCCTCGCCGTCGTGCGGCCGTTGCCCGCCAACGAGCGGGCGATCGTGGCCATGGGTGTGGCCGCGCTTGCTACCAGGGCGGTCTCGCGCCGGGGGCGGCTCATCAAGCAGCGCCCGGAGTAGCAAGCACGAGCCGGCCGCTGGCGGCGTGCGGTCGTCAGGCTGCCGAGGGCTCGCAGGTAGCCGTCCGGCCCGAGGCTGCACGAGGCCGTCGGGCCCGAGGTTGCAGCTGGCCGTCCGGCTGCCGAGAGCCTGCGGAAGGCCGTCCGGCCGGAGCCTGCAGAAGGCCGTCCGGCCCCGGCATCGCGCCAGCCGATCACCTGGACACGCCCGAGCGTGGAAAGGTGGCCAAACCCGACCTTCGGTGCGTCTCCGAGCGTGCGAGGGTCGAACCTCATCGGCTCCGACGATATTGCGCTTGGCGCGGCCGCCCGCGGGGGCACGATGTCGGCCATGTGCCTCGGCCCTGGGGAACGCGCCGTCCTCGTGTTCGAGCCGCGAGCGCCTGCACCCCGCCGGGGGCTACGCGACAGCCCCGGGGATCGACCGCTGCGGTGTCAGCCGCTGCGGTGGGTGACCAGCTCCTGGGCCAGGGCCGCGATCGTCAGCAGCATCGGGATCAGGACGAGCGCGGCGACCATTGCCAGGAGCAGCCGCAGGTTGCGTCGCTCGTCGAGGCGCCGCTCTTCGGTCGCCTCGTCATCGCCGCCCGGCGCGAACCAGGCGTTCAGGCCACGTGGACGGTCCGCCGACGTATGGATGGACGCGAGCCGGGCTGCGTCAGGGTCGGTCCCGGGCGCGGGCTCGGCGGCCGGCCGCTCGTGTTCGTCGCTCACGGCGCCATGATGCCCCGTCGGCTCGCGCCGCGCCGCCCGCGTTCCGAGGTTCACGCGATCGCGTCACGCAGCGGCTCGGCGACCTCGCGGCCGACGTCGGCCAGCCCACCGGGAGCCACGCTCGCGGGCAGGCCGAGGATCACGTGGTTGGCTCCTGCCCGCACGAAGCGCCGGGCGACGGCGAGCGCCTCGCCCCGATCGGCGGGCGTGGTCCCGCAGCTCAGCTGGGCCGCGAACGCGAAGTCGTCCGGGTCCCGGCCGGCCGCCGCCAGGGCGCGCCGGATCTCTTCGCGCTTCTCCGCGAAGTACTCGACGTCGCCCGGCCGGTTGCCGGGCATCGGCCAGCCGTCCGCGTACCGGACGGCGAGCGCGATCCCGCGCCGCTGCTGGCCGCCGAGCCAGATCGGCGGTCCGCCCGGGCGGAGGGGCGGCGGCTCGTTCGTCGCGTCGCGCAGCGGATAGGTCGGGTCGTCGACACGGACGCCGGGAGCGGCCCGCGCCGCGTCGGACAGCAGCGCCGAGATGCTTCGGACGGCGCTCTCGTAGCGGTCGAAGCGTTCGCCGATCGGCGGCAGCGGGATGCCGAACGCGTCGTGCTCGCCTTGGTGCCAGCCCGCGCCGATTCCCACGATGAAGCGCCCGCTGGTCGCATGATCGAGGACGGTGGCGGCCTTGGCCACGATCGCCGGGTGGCGGAACGTGTTGGCGAGGACCGCGATCCCGATCCACTTGCCCGGCACGCGGTGGGCGAGCGCGGCGGCCGTCGTGAGCGCCTCAAGCGCCGGGCCGCCGCGGGCCTGGTTCGCATCCGAGAGGTGGTCGCTCATCCAGCCCGCGTCGAAGGCGTCGATCTCCCCGGCGAGCGCCCATGTCTCATCGAGCCGGCGCCAGTCGAGCCCGGCCGCGCCCGTGGCCGCGATCCGGAAACCGACGAGGCCCGGGCGCCGCGAGGCCGGAACCTCGAGCGTGGCCATCACCCGTTGGGCAGGCTCGCGCGCAGCCGGGCCCCGGTCGTGATCGCTCCGTCCGACGCCGAGGAGACCAGCGCTGCGTACTTCGCCATCACGCCGCCACGGAAGGGTGGAGGAGGCGGCGACCAGGCGGCGCGCCGGGCCGCCAGCTCGGCCGGATCCACGAGCAGGTCGAGCGCCTTGCGATCGACGTCCACCTCGATCTCGTCGCCTTCGCGGACGAGCGCGATCGGCCCGCCGAGCGCGGCCTCGGGCGCCACGTGGCCGACCATCAGGCCATGGGTGCCGCCCGAGAACCGGCCGTCGGTAAGGAGCGCGACCTTGTCGCCGAGGCCCTCGCCGACGAGCGCGGCCGTCACGCTGAGCATCTCCTGCATGCCAGGCCCGCCGACCGGGCCCTCGTAGCGGATGACGATCACGTCGCCGGGCCGGATCGTGCCGGACCTGACCGCCGCGAAGCACGCCGTCTCGGAGTCGAAGACACGGGCCGGGCCGCGCTGGAACCGGCGCTCGTGGCCCGCCAGCTTGATCACGCATCCATCGGGGGCGAGCGAGCCGTGGAGGATCGTCAGCCCGCCGGTCGACTTGATCGGCGTCGCGATCGGCACGACCACCTGCTGCCCGGGCGTCTCGGTGGCCGCCGCGCCGATCTCCGCGATCGTCCGGCCGTCGATGGTGGGGGCGTCTCCGTGGAGCAGGTCGCGGGAGAGCAGCTCGCGCATGACGAGGCCAACGCCGCCGGCGTCGTAGAGCTCGGATGCCGAGAAGCGACCGCCGGGCTTCAGGTCCGCGACGATCGGGGTCCGGTCGGCCAGCGTCCCGAAGTCGTCGATGTCGAGCGGGATTCCCGCCTCGCGCGCGATCGCGAGGAGGTGGAGGACGCCGTTCGTGGAGCCGCCGGTCGAGGCGACGGCAGCGATCCCGTTCTCGAGCGCGCGTCGGTCCAGGACGGACGACGGACGCACGTCGCGGCGGACGAGGTCCATCACGAGCTCGCCGCAGCGGCGGGCGGCCCCGTCCTTCGCGGGGTCCTCCGCCGGGATGCCGTTCAGGCCGGCCGGCGAGAGGCCGATGAACTCCATCACCATGCTCATCGTGTTCGCGGTGTACTGGCCGCCGCAGGCGCCCGCGCCCGGGCACGCCGCACTCTCGATCGCGTAGAGCTCGTCGAGGCCGATCGTGCCCGCGCGGTACGCCCCGACCGCCTCGAACACGGAGACGATGTCGGCGTTCCTCCCCTTGTAGGTGCCCGGGTAGATCGTGCCGTTGTAGAGCACGAGGCCCGGCCGGTCGAGCCGGACGAGCGCCATGGCAGCGCCCGGGATGGTCTTGTCGCAGCCGACCAGGCAGACCATGCCGTCGAAGAGATGGCCGCGGGCCACGAGCTCGATCGAATCGGCGATCACCTCGCGGCTGATCAGCGATGCCTTCATGCCGTCCGTGCCCATGGAAACACCGTCGCTGATCGAGATCGTGTTGAACTCCATCGGCGTGCCGCCGGCGGCCCGGATCCCCTCCTTCACGAACCCCGCGAGGCGGCGCTGGTTGAAGTTGCAGGGCATGGTCTCGATCCACGTCGTGGCGACCCCGATCAGCGGGCGCGCCAGGTCCGCGTCCGTGAACCCGATCGCCTTGAGCATCGCGCGCGCCGCAGCGCGGTCCGGCCCATCGGTCAGCGCCGCGCTGTGGCGCTTGGCCGGGTCGCTCGGCAGGTCGTAGGGATGGGTCGCAGGGTCGGTCATCGAGCGGGTCCTCGCGGCTGGCGGTCCTGGTTCATCGAGCGGCGCGGGCGGAGCGGAGGCGCGTCGGCGCCGGGTGGGATGCGCGCGGCCGGGTCCGCGAACGTGGCGAAGTGTACGGCGTGGCCGGGCGCCGCCGGCGGCCCGCCCCGGCTGCGCGCAACGGTCAGCGGACGCAGGCGCCCGTGTCGACGGGGGCGGTCCGCCCGAGCAGCGGGTTGACCCGGTCGGCCACCGCGAGCGGGTCCAGCGCGTAGCCGACGCCGGCATCGGTCCGTGATTCAGCGAAGACGACCCCACCCACGGTCCCGTCCGCCAGCACGAGCGGCCCGCCGCTGTCTCCCGGCTCGACCGGCGCGCGCAGCTCCAGGATGTCGCGGATCACGATGTGCGTGGCGTAGAGGTCGCGGCCGCGGGCCCGGATCTCGGCCGAGACGGCCGCGGGGATGACGGTCAGGGCGCCCCCGTTGGGATGGCCGAGCGCCGCGCCCACCGTCCCGCGGCCCGGCGCGGCAGCGGCGAGCTGGAGCGGCCGGAAGACGAGGTCGGGCGTTCTCACGAGCGCCAGGTCCAGCTCCGGGTCGAAGAGGACGACGATCCCGCGCCCACGGCGCCCCGTGGCGTCGGACGTCAGCGCCACGCTGGAGGCGCCCGCGACGACATGGGCGTTGGTGACCACGAAGTTCGGCGCGATGGCGAACCCGGTGCCTGTCAGGACCTGGCCGCATGCCTGCGCGTCCACGCGGACGACGCTCTCGCGGGCCGGCGCCGCGATCTGCTCGGCCGTTGCGAGACCGGGCATGGGCACAGGCGGCGCGGGCAGGGGCTCCAGGCCGCTGAACACCTGGGGCAGGCCGGACGCGTCGATGAGGCTCCCAAGCTCGCCGGCCACCTCGGACGGCGGCGGGAGCACCCCGAGCAGGGTCCGGACCGTGACGCTTCGCTGCGACTCGCGGGCGAGCGTCGGGAACGGGCCGGTGACGAGGAGGCCGCCGATGAGCCACGCGAGGACGAGGGCCTGCGCGACGCCGAAGACGGCTCCGAGCATTGCGTCGAGCCGGTTGGCGACCCCGCGTCCGAGCCGATCTCGCAGGCCCGCACCGAGCGTCGAGCCGACCGCCTCGGCAATCGCCACGACGAGGAACGCGCCGCCGAACGCGAGGAAGGCCCGGATCGGGGCGTCGAAGCGGTCGAGGGCGGCGGCTGCGGCCGGGACCAGCAGCACGACCACCGCGATGCCCGCCGCCGCGCCGGCCAGGCCGAGCACCTGCGGGATCGCGCCGGACCGCCAGCCGAGCACGGCCGCCACGACCGCGATCGAGATGGTCGCGAGGTCGACCAGGTTGACGGGGAGATCCACCGCGGAGATTGTGCGCCCGGGAGATCCCGGCGCCATGATTGCGCTGCGGCCCGAGCTCGCGGCCGCGATGGAACATGCGCCCAGGGGCGGCCCGGTCGACCTGCCACGCAGCGAAGGAGCCTGTCACGATGCCCTGGCACCACCGGCTCGACGTGCTCCGCACGATCCTGGACGTCGGCGCGGTCCCCACCTTCGTCGCGCCCGACCCGCGACGCGGCATTCGCGTTCGTCGCCGGTTGTCGCGACGGGGGCGCGCGCGTCGTCGAGTTCACCAACCGCGGCGAGTTCGCGTACGCGACGTTCGCCGACCTGGCCCGCCGGGTCAGCCGCGAGCTGCCGGACGTGATCCTCGGCGCCGGCACGATCATCGATGCGCCCACCGCCGCGCTCTTCATCGCCGCGGGTGCGAGCTTCATCGTCGGGCAGTCGCTGAGCCCCGACGTCGCGCGGCTCTGCAACCGGCGGCGCGTGGCATACATTCCCGGCGCCGGGTCGGCGACGGAGATCGCCGAGGCCGAGGAGCTCGGCTGCGAGATCGTCAAGCTCTTCCCGGCCGCCGCGTTCGACGGGCCGGCCTTCGTGCGCAGCTTCCTCGCGCCCAGCCCGGCGTCGCGGATCATGCCGACGAACGTGGAGGCCAGCGAGGCATCGATCCGGACGTGGTTCGCGGCGGGCGCCGCCTGCGTCGGCGTCGGCGGGCATCTCTACCCGGGCGAGATGATGCGCGGCGGCGACCGGGCGGCTGTCGCGGAGCGGACGCGGGCCTTCCTGGGCTGGGTGCAGGCGGCGCGCAGCACGTAGCCCCGGCGAGACCGCGAGACCGGAGCCCCGAACGTGGCGGCAGCCGGACGACCCGGGACGCACGCGTCGCCCTGACGACCATCGTCGACGGTGCGAGCAGGCCGCCCGACGCACCTCGACGGCGTCGCGGCAAGCCGGGGGTGCGATCATGCCGGCATGACCGATTCATTCGACTTCGACCGCATGCTGGCCCTCCCGCGCCTCTCGTCACTCCGGCTGAGCCCGGATGGGCGGCGCCTCGTCGTGGCGGTCGGCCGACCCGATGCCGAGGGCACGAAGATGACGGCGTCGCTCTGGCAGGTGGACCCGGCCGGTTCGATCCCGGCCCGGCGCCTCACGCGATCCGTTGCGGGCGAAGCAGGCGGGGCCGCGTTCCTGCCCGACGGCTCGCTCCTCTTCACCTCGACGCGGCCGGATCCCGACACGAAGCCCGAACCCGATAGGCCGGTCCAGGCGCTGTGGCTGCTGCCCCCGGAGGGCGGCGAGGCCCGCCTGCTCGTCGCGCCCGAGGGCGGGGTGGACGGGCTGGTCGCGGCCCGGCGGGCACCGGTCGTCTCGTTTCGGAGCGGCATCCACGTGGGGGCGGCGACCTTCGCCGACGACGCCGAGCGCGCGAAGGCTCGCCGGGAGGCAGGCGTCACGGCACTCCTGTTCGAGGACGACTACCCGATCCGCCACTGGGACCACTGGCTGGCCCCGCGCAGGCGGCATCTCTTCGCGGCCGAGGTGCCGCCCGGCCCGGAGTCGCGCCTGGCCGAGCCACGCGATCTCGAGCCCGGCGCGTCCACGTTCGCCTTCGAGGAGACGGGCAGCGACATCACGCCGGACGGCAGGACGGTCGTCGCCGCGCGGAACGACGCCAGCGCGATCCCCGAGATGGCGCAAGAGCTCGTCGCCTATGACGTGGCGACGGGCGAGGCGCGCGTCCTCACGCCCGGCGACGCGTGGTACGACGCGCCGGCGTGCTCCCCGGACGGCCGCAGCGTGGCCGCGCTCCGCATCACGCGCGGAAGCCCCGAGGTTGCCCAGCGGGCCGGGCTCGTGGCCATCGATCTCGCGACCGGCTCCCAGCGGTCGCTCGCCGGGGACCTGGACCGCTGGCCGAACGAACCTGTCTGGGCGCCCGATTGCAGGGCGATCTTCTTCACCGCCGACGACGATGGGCACGTCGCCGTCTACCGGGTCGAGGTCGGCGGCGAGGACGAGGGCCGCGTCTCACGGCTCGCGTTCGAAGGGGCCTGTTCCGACCTGTGCCCCTCTCCGGACGGGACCGCGCTGTTCGCCCTCCGCTCGACGATGACGTCGCCACCGCGGATCGTCCGGCTCGACCCGCGCGCCGTGGACCAGGTCCCGGTGGAGCTCACAAGCTCGATCGACGAAGGCGGCATCGTCCCGCCCGGGATCGCGGAGCGGCTGACGGCGACCGCGGCCGACGGGACCTCGATCGGCTCGTGGCTGATCAGGCCGGCCGGTGCCTCGGCCGAGGCACCGGCGCCGCTCGTCGTCTTCGTCCACGGCGGCCCGCTCGGCTCGTGGAACTCGTGGCACTGGCGCTGGAACGCGCACATCCTCGTGGCGCGTGGATACGCGGTCGTGGGGCCGGATCCCGCGATCTCGCTCGGGTACGGCCAGGCGATGATCCAGCGCGGCTGGGTGAACTGGGGCGCGGCGCCGTTCACGGACGTGATGACCGCGATCGACGGTGCCCTCGAGCGTCCCGACCTCGATGCGCTCGCGGACGGCGCTGATGGGCGGCTCGTTCGGCGGCTACATGGCGAACTGGGTCGCCGGGCACACGGACCGGTTCCGGGCGATCGTCACGCACGCGAGCCTCTGGGAGCTGCGCGGATTTCACGGCACCACGGACACGGGCGCCCTGTGGGAGTTCGAGATGGGCGACCCGTATCGCGACCCGGCGCGCTACATCCGCGAGTCTCCGAGCGAGCACATCGCCGAGATCAGGACGCCGATGCTCGTCATCCACGGCGAGCAGGACTTCCGGGTTCCGGTCAGCGAGGCGCTCCGCCTCTGGACGGATCTGCGGCGCCACGGGGTTGCCGCGAAGTTCCTCTACTTCCCGGACGAGAACCACTGGATCCTGAAGCCGCAGAACGCGCGCCTCTGGTACGCGACGGTCCTCTCGTTCCTCGACGAGCACCTTCTCGGGAAGGCCTTCGAGCGGCCCGCGCTGCTGTAGGCACGGAAGGGGGACCGATGGCCGGCGAAGACGCGCAGGAGCGCGCGAAGCCCACGCCCGGAACGGCGAAGCCCGCACCCGGTGGAGTGACGCCCGAGCAGGCCGCTGCCGCGCCCGCTGACGCCTTCGAGGCGAAGGTGCTGCGCAGCTTCTTCCGCGACGGGCGGCTCGTCTCTATCCCGGCCCAGGACCGCAAGAAGCGGGTCGTGATGCGGCACGTCCGGGAGCGCTGCTTCCCGGAGGACCGCATCTACCCGGAGAAGGAGGTCAACCAGCGGCTCGCGCTCCTGCACCCGGACGTGGCCGCGCTGCGGCGGTACCTGGTCGACTTCGGCCTGATGGTCCGTGCGTCGGGCGAGTACCGGCGGACCTGACGGCCGCCCGGCCCGACGAGCGCCCGCCGCCGAAGGGCCGGCATTCCCGGGATAGTCGCCCGGGACTGCTATGCGCGGGTGGCCCTGCGGATCGCAGGTGGGCGGCATCTCGCGGCTCGAGCGTGGAACTGGCTCCACGGCCCCGGGACCGCGGTCGACGACCGCCGCGGCGCGTTGAGTCGCCGGGTGCTGCGTCGGGGAGATCGCGCCCGGCGGACCGGCTCGGCGGCGTGGCCAGCCGCCCCTCCCGTCGATTCGACCGGGCGGTCAGGCAGCCGGCAGCGGCGAACCCTCGAGCGGCGTCCCGAGCCGCGTGTCGATCCGCCCGGAGTGCGACGTCTCCCACGCCCGGATCTCGGGGAGCTTCGCCATCACGTAGCCGATCTCGTCCGTCCCCGCGAGGAGCATGCGCTTCGCGAACGGGTCGATCGTGAAGTCGATCGTGGTGCCGTCCGGCAGGAGGATCCCCTCCTCGGAGAGATCCACGGTGAGCTGCGCCTCCGGGTCGGCCGCGACCAGCTCGAACAGCCGAGTGTGCGTGGCCGCGTCGACGGCCACGGGCAGGACGCTGTTCTTGAGCGCGTTGTTTCGGAAGATGTCCGCGAACGAGGTCGAGATGACCGTCCGGATCCCCCACGCGGCGAGCGCCCACGGCGCATGCTCGCGCGAGGAGCCGGCCCCGAAGTTGTCCCCGACGAGCAGGATCGCGCGGCCGGCCATCCCGGGCTCGTCGAGCACGAAGCGGGGCTCCCGGAGCGTCCCGTCCTCGTTGAAGCGCCAGTCCCGGAAGAGGGCGTCGGCGAGGCCCGCCTTGTCGGTGACCTTCAGGTAGCGCGCCGGGACGACCTGGTCCGTGTCGATGTTCTCCGCGCCAAGCGGGACGATCCGGCTCGTGAACTGGCGGAACGGCTCGCCCATCGTCAGCGCTCCCCGCCCACCGTCGCCGGCGTCTCGATCCCCGGGAGCGTCCGCGGATCCGTCACGACGCCGCTGATCGCGCTCGCCGCCGCCGTCATCGGCGAGGCGAGCAGCGTCCGGCCACCCTTCCCCTGGCGGCCCTCGAAGTTGCGGTTGCTCGTGCTGATCGCGTACTGGCCCGGCCGGAGCTGATCGCCGTTCATCGCGATGCACATGGAGCACCCCGCTTCGCGCCACTCGGCACCGGCGGCGCGGAACACCTCGTGGAGCCCTTCCCGCTCGGCCTGGGCCTTCACCTGCTGCGATCCCGGGACCACCATCACGCGCACGCCGTCGGCGACATGCCGGTCTCGCAGGATGCCCGCAGCGAGGCGGAGGTCGCTGATCCGGCTGTTCGTGCAGCTGCCGATGAAGACGACATCCACGGGCTGGCCCGCGATGGCCTGGCCGGGACGGAGGTCCATGTAGGTGAGCGCGTGCTCGAGCGCCCGCCGTGCGGCGGGGTCCGCAGCATCCGCCGGGTCCGGGATCCGGCCGCTCACCGGGATCCCCATCCCCGGGTTGGTGCCGTAGGTCACCATCGGCTCGAGGGCGTCCGCGTCGAGGACGATCGACCGATCGAAGACGGCACCGTCGTCGGAGGGCAGCGACCGCCAGCGGGCCACCGCCGCGTCCCACGCCGTCCCCTGCGGCGCGTGCCGGCGGCCGTGGAGGTACTCGAACGTGGTGTCGTCCGGCGCGATCAGGCCCGCCCGCGCGCCGCCCTCGATGCTCATGTTGCAGATCGTCATCCGCTCCTCCATCGAGAGGGCGGAGATCGCGTCGCCGCGGTACTCGAAGACGTGGCCGGTGCCGCCACCGATCCCGATCCGTGCGATCAGGGCGAGGATCACGTCCTTCGCGCCGACACCGGGCCGGAGGCGACCGTCGACCCGGACCTCGTACGTCTTCGGGTCCCGCTGGAGGAGCGTCTGGGTCGCGAGCACCATCTCGACCTCGCTCGTCCCGATCCCGAACGCGAGAGCTCCGAACGCGCCGTGGGTCGCGGTGTGGCTGTCGCCGCACACGATCGTCATGCCGGGCTGCGTCAGGCCAAGCTCCGGGCCGATCACGTGGACGATCCCCTGCGTGTCCGAGCCGAGGGCGTGCAATGGGATCCCGAACTCGCGGCAGTTGTCGGTGAGCTGCTGGATCTGCGCGGCGGCCATCTGGTCCACGATCGGGAGGCCGCGCGGCGTGGTCGGCGTCGAGTGGTCCGCCGTCGCGACGGTCCGGTCGGGCCGGCGGACGGGCAGGCCGCGCGCCCGCAGCCCGGTGAACGCCTGCGGGCTCGTCACCTCGTGGACCAGGTGGAGGTCGACGGCGAGGACCGCCGGCGATCCTTCGTCCTGCGCGACGACGTGGTCGTCCCAGATCTTCTCGACGAGTGTTCGCGGTTGCGGGTCGGACACGGGGCTCCATCGGCTGCGGGTGCGGGGCAGAAGCGTAGCAAAGCCGCAGGAGTCAGTCCGCCGCCATCCTCGCGCCGGATAGCAGCCCGGGTGCTACAAACGCGGCCCGGCCGTCATCGTCGTGCCGGATAGCAGCCCGGGTGCTGCAAAGATCGCCCGGCCGCCATCGCCGTGCCGGATAGCAGCCCGGGTGCTGCAAAGGTCGCATCAGGCCCCCTGGAGGGCGTCGCGGACAGGTCCCTCCCGGTGGACCGCGCTCGAGCGCCGCGCCAGGAGCCGCCGCACGGCCGTCAAACCCGAGTGACCCCCGACTTTGCAGCAATCCGGGTGCTGAGCGACGAAGGCGATGAACGCGACCGCGGGCGCCGCGCTCACGCCATCCAACACGGCCGCGCCGCGAAGGTGATCGCCCTGGCGGGCTCCACGGACGAGCCTGTACGGCCGCCGACCCGCTCCCCGATCTGATCCGTTGACGTCCGTTCGAACCCTGCTATCCTTCGCGAACCGTCGCAGGCGCGGCGGACAGAGCCGGAGCCGCCACATGGGCTTCCTCGATCGGCAGGACCGCCGCCCCGTCGCCGTCCTCGTGACGCGCGATGGCCGCCGTGTGACCGTACCGCTCGACGAGCTCGAGGCTGCTTCCGGCCGGGTATCGCTTCGGTCCCTCCTCCTCTCCCTTCTTGGCCTTCTGGGCCTTATTAGCGGCTCCCGGCGGGAGCCTGGAGGGCGGAAGACGGAGCGCTGAGGCGCAACGCCAACGAACCAACAGGACCCTCGCCGGGAGACCGGCGGGGGTTTTTCATTGTCGACCGGCGGCACACGAACCGGCGGGCGGGATCCACGGAGGACGCGAGGACCATGGCAATGACGAAGGGCGACGGCGCCACCGGGCCGGCGGCCCGCCGCGGCGCGGCGGACGGGCCCGCGGGAGCCCGACCCGTGCAGGCGGCGAAGCTGGCGGTACCCGCCGGAACCGCCGAAGCCGCGGGGCCGGCGACCCGGCGAAGCCATGTCCCGGCCGCTGGCACGGCCGGCGCCGACGCGGTGGAGCGGGCGCGCCGCGAGATGCTCCACGAAGGCAACCGCGGGCACCAGGATGCCGTCGAGCGCCGCGAGCGTCGCGCGCGGATCGGGGCCGACGTCGTCTGCGAGGCGATCCTCAGGCAGGGCGTGGACGTCCTGTTCGGCTACCCGGGCGGGGTGATCCTCCCGCTCTACGACGTGCTCGGCGACCATCCGGCCCTGCGTCACGTGCTGGTCCGTCACGAGCAGGGCGCGGCGCACGCCGCGGACGGCTACGCGCGCGCGACCGGCAAGGTCGGCGTCTGCCTGGGGACGTCCGGCCCGGCGGCGACGAACCTGGTGACCGGGCATCGCCACCGCCCAGCTCGATTCCATCCCGATGGTCGCGATCACCGGCAACGTGCCGAGCGCCCTGATCGGCAAGGACGCCTTCCAGGAGATCGACATCACCGGGATCACGCTGCCGATGACGAAGCACAACTACCTGGTCCGTGACGCGAACGACCTGCCGCGGGTTCTCGCGGAGGCGTTCTACATCGCCCGGACCGGACGTCCCGGACCCGTCCACGTCGACATCACCAAGGACGCGCTCCAGCAGGAGACGAACGCGCCGCATCCATCGGACGAGGAGATCGCGGCCGGCCTGCCGGGATTCCGGCCCACCTTCGACGGCCACCCCCGCCAGATCCGCCTGGTTGCGGAGGAGATCGCCCGGGCCAGGCGGCCGATCATCTTCGCCGGCCACGGGGTCCTGATCGCCGACGGGATGACCGAGCTCCGCGAGCTCGCGGAGCGGACCCAGATCCCGGTGGCGTGGACGCTCCTCGGCATCGGCGCGCTCGACGAGACGCACCCGCTCGCCTACGGCTACATGGGCATGCACGGCTGGAAGCACGTCAACCGGGCGATCCAGTCGGCCGACCTGATCCTTGCCTTCGGGATGCGCTTCGACGACCGCGTGACCGGCAGCGTCAAGACGTACGCCCCGTACGCGCGGATCGTCCACGTCGACATCGACCCCGCGGAGATCGGCAAGAACGTGGCCGTGGAGGTCCCTGTCGTGGGGGACGCGAAGCGGGTCATGGCCGCGCTCCTCGCGATGCTCCCGCAGACGGACCCCGCGGAGCGCGCCGACTACCACGCACAGCTCGCGGAGTGGCGGCGCGAGTCGCTGGCGGGCAGCTGGCACGGATCGGGTGCGTCGCGGTCCGGCTACCTCACCGCGGACTTCGTCATCGAGCAGATCGGCGACGTCACGAACCATGACGCGACGATGGTCGCGGACGTCGGCCAGAACCAGATGTGGATGGCGCGTTACGCGGGATATCGACGGCCGCACAGCCACCTCTCGTCTGGCGGGCTCGGGACGATGGGCTACGCCGTCCCGACGGCGATGGGCGCGGCGCTCGGCAGGCCGGACAAGTCGACCTGGGCGGTCTGCGGCGACGGCGGGCTCCAGATGACGATCCAGGAGCTCGCGACGCTGGTGCAGGACCACATCCCGGTCCGGATCGCCCTCATGGACAACAAGAAGCTGGGCATGATCCGGCAGTGGCAGGAGATCTTCTACGCCGGCAACTACCACTCCTCGAACCTGTTCGGGCCGGACTTCCTCAAGCTCTGCGAGGCGTACGGGATCCCGGCCTGGAAGGCGACCTCGCCCGAGGAGGTCCGCCCCGCGATCGAGGCGGCCGAGGCCGTCGACGGCCCGTCGTTCGTCTGGTTCGAGATCGCGGAGGAGCAGAACGTCTTCCCGATGATGCCCGCCGGCAAGGGCCTCTCCGACCTGATCGAGAAGTGGGGAGGGGCCGACGAATGAGCGACACCCAGCAGCCTGCCGCGCACGCCGCGCCGCCCCCGCGGACGGTCCCCGGCACCGGCGCGCAGCGGCGCCACGTGCTCGTCGCGATCGTCAACAATCGTCCCGGCGTCCTGAACCGCGTGGCCAGCCTGATGCGCGCCCGCAACTTCAACATCGAGTCGCTCGCCGTCAGCCACCTCGACGACCCGGAGATCTCGCGCATGACCATCACCCTGCAGGGCGACGACGTGAACGTGGAGCAGGCCGCCAAGCAGCTCTACAAGCTGATCGACGTGCTGAAGGTCCAGGACGTCACCGACGACCCCACGGTCCAGCACGAGCTGGTGCTCGTGAAGGTCCGCGCCACCGATCGCAACCGCGGCGAGCTGATCTCCATCGTCGAGATGTACAAGGCCCGGATCGTGGACATGGCGCCGGACTCGGTGATCGTGGAGACGACGGGCACCGAATCCGAGGTGGACGCGCTCATCGCGCTCCTCCGCGGCTACGGGATCAAGGAGCTTGTGCGGACCGGGACCGTCGTGATGTCGCGCGGCCCGCAGTCCATCGAGGAGGCGACGAAACGATGACGGCGCGGATGTACTACGACGCGGACGCGGACCCCTCGGCACTCGCGGGCCAGACGGTCGCGATCATCGGGTTCGGAAGCCAGGGCCACGCGCACGCGCTCAACCTTGCCGAATCCGGCGTGGACGTGGTCGTCGGGCTGCCGCCGAGCTCGAAGAGCCGGCGCATCGCCGAGGACGCCGGCCTCCGGGTCGCGGACGTCGCCGATGCCGTCCGCGGCGCCGACGTCGTCATGATCCTGGTCCCCGACACCGCGCAGAAGGCCGTCTTCGAGGCGGAGATCGCGGCCAACCTCAAGCCGGGCGCGCTCCTCATGTTCGCCCACGGCTTCAACATCCGGTTCGCCCGGATCAGCCCGCCCGCGGGCATCGACGTCGGGATGGTCGCCCCGAAGGGCCCGGGCCACCTCGTGCGCTCCGTCTACCAGGCCGGCGGCGGCGTCCCGGCGCTCTTCGCGGTCGAGCAGGACGCGACGGGCACGGCGCGTGCCCGCACGCTCGCCTACGCACGGGCCATCGGCGCCACGCGGGCCGGCGTCCTGGAGACGACATTCAAGGAGGAGACCGAGACCGACCTCTTCGGCGAGCAGTCGGTCCTGTGCGGCGGCACCGCGGCGCTCGTGAAGATGGCCTTCGAGACGCTCGTGAAGGCCGGCTACCAGCCCGAGCTCGCCTACTTCGAGACGCTCCACGAGCTCAAGCTGATCGTCGACCTGATGTACCGCGGCGGGCTCAACTTCATGCGCTTCAGCGTCAGCGACACCGCCGAGTACGGCGACTACGTGAGCGGCCCGCGGATCATCGACGAGCGGACGCGCGCAACGATGGAGCAGGTCCTGCGCGAGATCCAGGACGGGTCGTTCGCGGCCCGCTGGATCGCCGAGAACGAGACCGGCAGGGCGGAGTTCGAGCGGCTCCGCGCCGTCGACCGCGACCACCAGATCGAGCAGGTCGGGGCGCGCCTCCGGGCCGCCATGCCCTTCCTCGACCCTGTCACCGTCTCGGCGGGCCAGGCCCAGGCAGCGGCAACCGGCGCCGCGCGGGGAGGCGCGTGATGCCCGTCCCCGTACCGTCCGGCCCGTTCGTTCCGGCCGGCACCGTCCGCGTCTTCGACACCACCCTTCGCGACGGCGAGCAGGCGCCCGGGGCCGGCCTCACCGCCGCCGAGAAGCTGGAGGTCGCACGCCAGCTCGTCCGCCTCAACGTCGACGTCATCGAGGCCGGTTTCCCGGCGGCTTCGCCCGGCGACTGGGAGGCGGTCAACCGCATCGCGAAGGAGGTCCGGGGTGTCGCGGTCGCCGCGCTCGCCCGCTGCCGCGACGGCGATCCGCAGAAGGCGGTCGAGGCGATCCGGGTCGCCGAGCGGCCCCACCTCCACGTCTTCATCGCGACCTCGGACATCCACCTCAAGCACAAGCTCAGGATGTCGCGCGACGAGGCGCTCGCGGAGGCGGTCCGCTGGGTCCGTTACGGCCGCGAGCAGCTCGGCCGCGACGCGGAGATCGAGTTCTCCGCGGAGGATGCCTCGCGCACGGACCCGGCCTTCCTCCTCGCCGTCTACGAGGCGGTCGTCGGGGCGGGGGCCACGACGGTCAACATCCCCGACACGGTCGGCTACGCGATCCCCGCGGAGTTCGGCGCGCTCGTCGGACGGGTCGTCGACCTCGTCGGGCGCGACGCCACGGTCTCGATCCACTGCCACAACGACCTGGGGCTCGCGACCGCGAACACGCTGGCCGCCGTCCAGGCCGGCGCGCGCCAGGTGGAGGTCACGATCAACGGTCTCGGCGAGCGGGCCGGCAACGCCTCGCTCGAGGAGGTCGTGATGGCGCTGCGGACGCGCCCGACGCAGTTCCCCGAGCTGCTCAGCCGCGTCCAGACCGAGCACATCACGACGGCGAGCCGCCTCGTGAGCCACCTGACCGGCTTCGCGATCCAGCCGAACAAGGCCGTGGTCGGGGCGAACGCGTTCGCCCACGAGTCGGGGATCCACCAGGACGGCGTCATCAAGAACCCGCTCACCTACGAGATCATGACGCCGCAGTCCGTGGGCCTGACCGGCAGCCAGCTGACCATCGGGAAGCTGTCCGGGCGCAAGGGACTCCAGAAGAAGCTCCGCGACCTCGGCCACGACGTGTCGGGCGACGCGCTCGACATCGTCTACCGCGAGGCGATCGCGCTGGCCGACGTCAAGAAGGAGGTCACCGACGCCGACCTCCTGGCGCTCCTCCAGCAGCGCTCGGGCGACCTCGCGGCCTCGATCGTCCTCGAGGGGTGGAGCGTCACGTCGTCGCACGGTGGGCGCTCGACGGGGAGCGCAAGGCTGGCGCTCGACGGTACCGAACGGTCGGGCGAGGCGACCGGGAACGGCCCGGTCAATGCCCTCTACCGCGCCGTCGACGAGGCAATCCGCCCCGTTCTGGGCTGGGAGCCGACGCTCGTCGAGTACGAGATCAAGGCCGTGACCGAGGGCGAGGACGCCCAGGGACGCGTCTTCCTCCGATGTCGCCGCTCGACGGACACGGGCCCGGATGCGACCGTCGTGACCGGGCACGGACTTTCCACGAACATCATCGAGGCGTCCCTCGAGGCGTACGTGGTGGCCGCCAACAAGCTCTGGGCGGTCGAGCGGGATGTGCAGTCGCTGCCCGCGCTCGGCGCGTCGGAGCGCCTGCCATGACCGCGGAGGGCGACCTTCCTCGCTATCGCCTGGTCGCGATCCCCGGCGACGGCGTCGGGCCCGACGTCGTCGCGGCCGCGAAACGAGTCCTGGCGGCCGCGGGGGCGCGGTTCGGCTTCGACGTCGCGTGGCAGGACCTCGTTGTCGGCGGGGCGGGGATCGACGCGCACGGCGTGGCGATCCGGCCCGAGGACCTGGCCGCCTGCGCGGAGAGCGATGCGATCCTCCTTGGCGCGGTCGGCGGCCCGAAGTGGGATGACCCGACCGCGGCCGTCCGGCCCGAGCAGGCGCTCTTCGCCATGCGGGGCAGCCTCGGCCTCTTCGCGAACCTCCGCCCTGTGACCGTCCACCCGGCGCTCGTGCCGGCGTCGCCCCTCCGGCCGGAGCTGCTCGACGGCGTCGACATGCTGATCGTGCGCGAGCTCACTGGCGGGCTCTACTTCGGCGAGCGGAGCGAGGCCTCCGGGCCCGCCGGCTCGCGGGCGGCGCACGACCTGCTGCCGTACTCGGAGCCCGAGATCGCGCGGGTCGCCCGGCTCGCGTTCGAGCTCGCCCGCGGCCGGCGCAGGCGCCTCGCAAGCGTTGACAAGGCAAACGTGCTGGCGACGTCGCGGCTGTGGCGGACGGTGGTCCACGAGATCGCGGCCGAGTACCCGGACGTCGCCCTCGAGGACCGTCTCGTCGACGCCTGCGCCATGCAGATCGTCCGATCGCCGGCTTCCTTCGATGTGCTCGTCACGGAGAACCTGTTCGGCGACATCCTGTCCGACGAGGCGTCCGTCCTCGCCGGCTCGCTCGGCATGCTCCCGTCGGCGTCGGTCGGGTCCCGCCGGACGGCGCACGGGCTTCACGGCCTCTACGAGCCGATCCACGGATCTGCCCCGGACATCGCCGGGCAGGACCTGGCCAACCCGATCGGCACCATCCTCTCCGCGGCGATGCTCCTGCGCTGGTCGTTGGGGCAGGCGGACGCGGCGAGTGCCGTGGAGCTCGCGGTGAGCGCCGCGCTCGACGCGGGCTTCCGGACGGGCGACATCTGGCCGCGGAGCGCCGCGGCGGCCGGCTCGTGCACGCGTGTCGGGACCGTCGGGATGGCCGACGCGATCGTGGCGCGCATCGGTCCGGCCCGCGCGACGCCAGCGGCCCATCCCCTCGCCGACGATCTCGACGTCGGGACGACCGTCGCGACTGCCCAGCTCCTGGGACTGCTCTGATGCCCGGCACGAGGGTCACGCGGATCGGGATTACCGGGGCGACTGCCTGACGGCCGTCGCCAGAGCCTCCAGTTCCCGACCCGACCGACACCGAAGGAACGACCCGTGACTGCAGCAGAGATACCCGCCCGCGACGCGACCCCCACCGCCTCCGCCGTCGTCCTCTACGACACGACGCTCCGCGACGGGACCCAGGGCGAGAACATCATCCTCTCGCTGGCCGACAAGCTCCGGATCGCCCGGATGCTCGACGAGTACGGGATGCCGTACGTCGAGGGCGGCTGGCCCGGCTCCAACCCGAAGGACGTCGACTTCTTCGCGGCAGCGAAGTCGATGCGCTGGGAGCGGGCGAGGCTGGCCGCGTTCGGCTCCACCCGGCACCGCTCGAATCGACCCGAGACCGACCCGAACCTGCGTGAGCTCGTGGCGGCCGAGACGCCGGTCGTCACGATCTTCGGGAAGAGCTGGCTGCTCCACGTGACCGAGGTCCTGGGCGCGACCGCCGCCGAGAACCTCGACATGGTCGCGGAGTCGATCGGCTTCCTGGTGGAGCGAGGCCGCGAGGCGATCTACGACGCCGAGCACTACTTCGACGGGTACCGCTCGGACGCGGGCTATGCCCTCGCGACGCTCCGGGCGGCCCGCCAGGCTGGGGCGCGGAGCCTGGTCCTGTGCGACACGAACGGCGGCACGCTCACCGACGACCTGCTCCGGATCGTGGGCGAGACGCGCGCGGCGCTCGCAGCCGATCCCGGACGCGCCCGCTGTCACCTGGGGGATCCACACGCACAACGACGCCGAGCTCGCCGTGGCGAACTCCATCGCGGCAGTCCAGGCCGGGATCCGTCACGTCCAGGCCACGATCAACGGCTACGGCGAGCGCTGCGGGAACGCGAACATGGTGAGCGTCCTCGCGAACCTCGCGCTCAAGACGGACCTCGCGCTGCTGCCCCGCGGTGGCGGCGAGATCGCCAACCTGACCGAGCTGAGCCGTTCGGTCGCGGAGATCGCGAATGTCGCCCCCAACGACTACCAGCCGTTCGTCGGGCGGAGCGCGTTCGCCCACAAGGGCGGCGTCCACGGCGCCGCGGTCGCCAAGGTCGAGCGCAGCTACCAGCACGTGGACCCGACGCTGATCGGCAACCGGGGCAGGCTCGTCGTCTCGGAGCTCGGCGGCAAGGCGAACACGCAGCTCCGCGCGGAGCAGCTGGGGCACCAGCTCGACGGCGTCGAGCCGCGGGAGCTCTCGAAGCTGATCAAGCAGCTCGAGTCGGACGGGCTCGCGTTCGAGGGGGCAGAAGCCTCCTTCGAGCTGCTCATCCATCGCCACCGGGCCGGGTACGTCGCCCCCTTCCGGATCCTCGACTTCACGGTGCTCGTCGAGCAGCGCGAGGGTCGCGAGCTGCTGGCGGAGGCGACGGTCAAGGTGGAGGTCGCGGGCGAGGTCCTCCACACGGCGGCCGACGGGAACGGCCCGGTCAACGCGCTCGACGCCGCCCTGCGCAAGGCCCTCGGGGCCTTCTACCCGGTCCTCGACGGCGTGCACCTGCGCGACTACAAGGTCCGGATCCTCGACGGGAACGCAGCCACGGCCGCCCGGACGCGCGTCGTGATCGACTCGACCGAGGGCGCGCGGACCTGGTCCACGATGGGCTCGGACACGAACATCATCGCGGCCTCGGCAGCGGCGCTGGCCGACTCGCTGGAGTACGCGATCTGGAAGTCCGGCGGGGAGCTGCGGCGGCGCGACGAGCGCCACTTCACGGCGCCCGCGGGAGGAGCCGCCCGGTGAGCGACGTGCCCGGCTGGCGCCCCGGCGAGGATCCCGCCCGGTGAGCGACGTGCCCGGCGGACGCGCCGGCAACGCGCCCGGCGAGCGCCCCGGTGACGAGCCCGGCGGGCAGCTCCACCTTCGCCGGTGGACGATGACGACCGGGTCCGGGACCGAGCGCGCGACCGGGTCACGGGCCGCCGTCGTGCTCGCCGCCGGCGACTCGCCAGTGGGAGGGCACGGCGGAGAGCGCGGGCGCGATCGGCGCCCTCTTCGACGCGCTCGACGCGGCGCTCGAGGACGTGCTCGGCGGTCGCGTGCGGCTGGTCGCGTTCGACGTCCACGCGATCGGCGAGACCGCGGCCGCCGACGCGCTCGTGGAGCTCGTGATCGAGCCGCCCGCCGGCGCCTCGGGCGAGCGGGCAACGGGCCGCTACCCCGGCACGGCCCGCCACGTCAACCTCGTCGCGGCCTGCGCGGACGCGTACATCACGGCGCTCCGCGGCCTCCTGGCGGACGACGCGTGGGCGGGCGCCATGGCGGCGGCCGGCAACGATCGGCTACGGCTCGTTCGCGCGCAGGCCGCGCGTTCCGCGGCGCGGGCGGAGCTCGACGCCGACGCGGAGCTCGGATCCGCCGACTGGTTCACGCGCTGACCGTGGTCGCGAGCCCGACCTCGGGCCGGACCCGCCGGGGTCCACGGCCTGTCGCTGCTCAACCGGTCGCGCCTGGCGACGTCGCCAGGCCGTGCCGTTGCCGAGGCGGATAGGCTGTGACCCTCAAGCGGGAAGCGTGGCCCCGTGCGCCGCGACCGCCGAGGGGGGAGACACCACCATGGCCGAGCACCCGAACGCGACCCTCATCCGCACGATGATGGACGCGATGAACCGCGGTGACATGCAGGGCGCGGCGGACGCCCTTGCCGAGGACGTGGAGTGGCACGAGATCGGTCGTGCCGAGGCGCGCCACGGGAAGGCCGAGCTCCGTGCGGCCATGACCGGCGGCGCCTCGGACTACACGATCACGGGATCGATCCATGACATCGTGGCCAACGACGATCATGTCGTCGGTCTCTTCGACGCGACGGCGACGCGCGGCGGCCGCACGTTCACGTACCGGACCGCGGAGATCTTCCACGTCCGGAACGGCAAGGTCGTGGACCGCTGGGCCTTCTCCGACGACACGGCGGCGATCGTCGCGTTCTTCGCGTAGGGGGCGGCCACCCGCGGGGATTGCCGGAGGGACCGCAGCGCCCGTCGGGTCCTCGATCGAGCCACCGGGTCCGCGTATGCTCCGGGCGTGAACGGCCAACGATCCGGGGCGATCCCGCTCGCCGCCTTCTCCGGTGAGCCTGGCGCCTTCGCCGAGGATGCGGTCCACGCGTACTTCGGGCCGGCATCGACGACGCTGGGCGTCGGCGGCTTTCGCGAGGTCTTCGAGGCCGTGCGCGGCTGGTCGCGCGAAGGCGGGCGTGGTTCCGATCGAGAACCTCGTCAACGGGACGGTCCGCGAGAACTACGACCTGCTGATGGCGTTCCCGCTCGAGATCCGCGGCGAGGTCGTGGTGCCTGTGCACCTCTGCCTCGCCGCCTTGCCGGGCGAACGGATCGAGACGATCGAGCGCATCTACTCGCACATCCAGGCGCTTGGCCAGGCGGATGCGTTCCTTCGCACGCGGCCGTGGACGCTGCTCACGACCTACAACACGGCCGGCGCGGGCAAGTCCATCGTCGAGCGCGGCGAGCGCGGGGCCGCGGCCGTCCTCTCGCCGCGCGCGGCGGCGCGCTTCGGCCTCGAGATCCTCGCCGACGGGATCGAGAGCGTCCCCGAGAATCGCACGCGGTTCCTCGTGATCGCTCCGCCGGGCACCGACCTCCCGGCGCCGGCCCCGGGCGCCACGGCCCCGGACGGCGCCATGCGCACGACGCTCGTGCTCGGCGTTCGCAACGAGCCGGGCACGCTCCTTCGCTGCCTGGCCGTCTTCGCGGAGCACGGGCTCAACCTCTCGAGCCTGGAGTCGCGGCCAGCCCACGATCGTCCGTGGGACTACGTCTTCTGGGTGGACCTCGACGCGCACGCGGCCGAGCCCGCGACGCGTGCCGCGCTCGACGAGCTCGACGCGGTCACGACCCTGGTCCGCGTGCTGGGTACGTACCCGCAGGGCGCCGGCGGCTGACGGCGCGCCATCACGCCAACGGCTGACGGCGGGACGGCGTCGTCCGGCACGTCGCGATCATTGCCGTCGCCGGCCGGGTCGTCGGCGCGGCGCGGCGCGTCGCACCCGGATGGGAGGCAGCACGCGATGGCTGACCCGTTCCGCGACGCGATGGTCGCGGGCTACGCGCTCTCGCGAGCCGTCCCTCGTGATCGGCAGCCCGATGGACGGCGACCACCGCACTGCCGGACGTGCGCATCGGGGTCGCGCTGTCCATGCTCAACCGCCACGGGCTCGTCGCCGGCGCGACCGGCACCGGCAAGACGAAGACGCTCCAGCTCCTCGCCGGCCAGCTGTCCCTCGCCGGCGTCCCGGTGCTGATCGCGGACGTCAAGGGCGACCTGACCGGGCTCGCCGCTGCCCGGCGACGCGACGAACCCCAAGGTGGTCGCCCGCGCCAAGGAGCTCGGGTGGGACGTTCAAGGCCGACGGCCACCCGGTCGAGTTCCTCTCGCTGTCGGGCAAGCTCGGCGCGCAGGTCCGGGCCACGGTCCACTCGTTCGGGCCGCTCCTCCTCGGCCGCGTCCTCGACCTGAACGACACCCAGACGAGCATCCTGTCGCTCGTCTTCAAGTACTGCGACGACCACGCAGCTGCCGCTCCTCGACCTCGCCGACCTCGCGCACCACGCTCAAGTACCTCGGCTCGCGACGACGGCAAGGCGATCCTGGCCGACTACGGCGGCATCGTCGCCGGCCAGCCTCGGCGTGATCCTGCGCTCGATCGTCACGCTCGAGCAGCAGGGCGCCGACGTCTTCTTCGGCGAGCCGGAGTTCGACGTCGACGACCTGCATGCGGACGACGCCCGGCGGGCAGGGGATCGTCAGCATCCTCGAGCTCGCCGGACGTGATGGACCGGCCGCGCCCTGTCTCAGCACGTTCATGCTCTGGATGCTCGCCCAGCTCTACCACGCGCTCCCCGAGGCGGGCGACCTCCCGAAGCCGAAGCTCGTGCTTCTTCTTCGACGAGGCGCACCTCCTCTTCGACGACGCGTCCGAGGCGCTGCTCGCCCAGGTCGAGCAGACCGTCCGCCTCATCCGCTCGAAAGGCGTCGGCGTCTACTTCGTCACCCAGGCGCCGACCGACGTCCCGTCGTCCGTCCTCGCCCAGCTCGGCAACCGGATCCAGCACGCGCTCCGCGTCTTCACGCCCGAGGACGCCGACAGCCTCAAGCAAGACCGTCCGGACCTTCCCGATGACGGACTTCTTCGACGACCGGGACGACGCTCACGTCCCTCGGCATCGGCGAGGCGCTGGTCACCGTGCTCTCCCCGCGCGGCGTCCCGACGCCGCTCGCCCCGACGCGCGCTCCTGCCGCCCGACTCGCTGATGGCCGCGCTCCCGCCGGACGAGCTCCAGCGGCGCATCCTGGCGGGTGCGCTCTACGCCACGTACGCGACCGCGGTCGACCGGCAGAGCGCCCACGAGATCATCACCGCCCGCCTCCAGGCCGCACGGGCCGCGGTAGCGGCGATGCAGCCCGTGCCCGTCGGTGCCGCCGCCGGCGCGCCGGCCGGTCCGACACCGGCACAGGAGCGCGCCGAGATCGAGCGGCGCGCCCGCGAGCTGGAGACGATCCGCCAGGGTGCCGAGCGCGAAGCGCGCACGCAGGCCCGGGAGGATGCGGCCGCCCAGCGCGCCGCGGAGCGTGCGCGATTGCAGCGGGAACGCGAGATCTCGCAGGTCGGGACAACCGTGCTCCGAGGTGTGCTCGGGACGCTCTTCGGCGGGGGCTCACGCCGGCGCCGCTGACGGGCGTCGAGGCGGTCAGGTGCCGCCGTTGGCGGGCTGCCCGGTCGGCGCTTTTTCGCCGCCGCTGCGGCCCGGCTCGCCTCGAGCATCGCGCGGGTGTTCGCCCTGTAGTCGGCGTACTCGCGCCACGGCCTCCCGGACGTACGCCGCCAACCGCTGCGCGGTCGACGACCCGGTCGAACCCGAAGTCCCACGTCTTGAGGACCGAGCTGCCGGCCCGGAGGACGTGCTCGCGGGTCGTCCAGGAGCACGCCGTACAGGAACCGCAGCCTGACGGCCTTCCTCGACGCGTCGATCGCGCAGACCCACGTGCGCCAGTCGCCGTGGAGCGCATACATCAGGATCCGGTACTTGACGGCGACGTCGAAGTCCGGATCGGACCTCGCGGATGACCCCGTCGAGCGTGACGACGAGCGGGAGCGCCGCTGGGTCGACGCCGGCGCAGGTACGTCTCGAGCGGCCGCCGGCGCCGCCTCGCCGGGTTCGAATCAGCCGTGCCGTCGCTCATTCGACGATCGTCCCTTCGACGCCGGCAGCCGCGGGCGGGTACCCCGGATCCAGGGCATCGAGCCTGTCCGCGAGGATCTCGCCGACGGCGAGGTTGCGGAGCCAGTTCCGGTTGGCCGGGACCAGGTACCACGGCGCGTACGTGGTCGAGGTCTCTCCGAGCATCTCGCCGAAGGCGACCGCGTAGTCGTCCCAGCGGGCGCGTTCCGCGACATCGGCCGCGCTGAACTTCCAGCGCTTCGTCGGGTCGTCCACGCGCTCCTGGAACCGCTCGCGCTGCACGTCCCTGTCGATCGCGAGGAAGAACTTGACGATCGTGACCCCCTCGTCGGCAAGCGTCCGCTCGAAGTTGCGGATCTGCTCGTAGCGCGGCGCGCCAGCGCGCCTCCGGGACGAGGCCGTGGACGCGGACGATCAGAACGTCCTCGTAGTGGCTCCGGTTGAAGATGCCGATCTCGCCCTTCGCGGGGACGCGCTGGTGGACGCGCCACAGGTAGTCGTGGGCCAGCTCGAGCGAGCTGGGCACCTTGAACGAGGTGACTGGCGTGCCCTGCGGGTTGAACGCGCCGGCGATGACCCTGATCGTGCCGTCCTTGCCGCCCGTCGATCCCCTGGATCACGACGAGCCGCGTGCATCGCCTCGGCCCAGATCCGGGCCCGGAGGTCGGTCAGGCTCGCGAGGCGGCGGTCCAGGTGGACGGTCGTCAAGTCCGTCTCGCCATCGGACCTGGCGCCGCGTTCGAGGCGGCCGGGGTTCACGGTCGACCCGGGCTTCACGCGCAGGAGCGCCTCGAAGGGCTTCCGATCGTCCCGTTTCGCCGCCATCCCGTCCTCCTGTCCGTCGCACCCGCCAGGCTGCGGCTGGCGCCGGGCCCCGCACGGCACCAGTGTGGGGCGCCCCGCAGCCCATCGTGGAGGTCCGTGGGACGCCGTGGCTAGAATGCGCGTGGATCCCAGGCTGCGCGCTCGCGGCCCGCCACCTACCCGGGGAGTCCACGCCGATGGCAACCGCCACGAACCTCGTCCCGCACAAGATCTTCCTGGCCGGGCGCTGGGTCGACTCGCCGGACGTCCTCCGCGTGACGAACCCGGCGCGCCCCGACGAGCCGGCCGGCCTCACCTACCAGGCGACGCCCGAGCAGTACGAGGAGGCGGTGCAGGCCGCCGTCGCGGCGTTCGAGGTGACCCGCACGCTGCCCGCGTACGAGCGTGGAGCGATCCTGCGCACCATCAGCGCGGGGATCCGGGCGCGTCGCGAGGAGCTCGGCCGGCTCCTTGCCATGGAGGCCGGCAAGCCGATCCGCGACGCGCTGGTGGAGGTCGACCGCGCGACGCTCACGTTCCGGCTCGGCGCGGAGGAGGCGGAGCGGCTCGGCGGCGAGGTGATCCCGCTCGACCTGATGGCCAGCAGCAAGGGCCGCGTGGGAATCACGCGGCGCTACCCGGCCGGCCCGGTCGCCGCGATCAGCCCGTTCAACTTCCCGCTCAACCTCGCCGCTCACAAGCTGGCCCCGGCCATCGCGGCCGGCTGCTCGATCGTGCTCAAGCCACCTTCCAAGGATCCGCTCACGATGCTCACGGTGGCGGAGATCGTGGAGGAGGCCGGGGCGCCCGCCGGATCGGTGAGCATCCTCCCGATGAGCCGCGAGCTCGGGGACCGGCTCGTCGCCGACGACCGGTTCGCCGTCCTCACGTTCACCGGATCGCCCGCCGTCGGCTGGCCCATGAAGGCGCGGGCCGGCAGGAAGCGCGTCGTGCTCGAGCTCGGCGGCAACGCGGCCGTGATCGTGGACCGGACGGCCGACCTTGCCTGGGCGGTCAAGCGGATCACGGTCGGCGCGTTCGCGTACGCCGGCCAGGTCTGCATCAGCGTGCAGCGGATCCTCGTCCACGACGACGTCTACGACGCCTTCGTCGAACGCTTCCGGGCCGCGGCCTCGGCCCTTCGGCTCGGCGACCCGCTCGACGCGGAGACGGATCTCGGCCCGATGGTCGATGCGAAGGCGGCCGCGCGAACGCAGGCATGGGTGGACGAGGCCGTGGCGGCCGGTGCGCGCGTCCTGCTCGGCGGCCACGCCGACGGGGCGTTCTTCCCGCCGACCATCCTCGCCGACGCGCCGCTCGACGCGAAGGTCTGCTCGGAGGAGGCGTTTGCCCCGCTCGTCGTCCTCGGGCGCTTCTCCGACTTCGGCGATGCCGTGGCCCAGGCGAACAGCTCGCGGTTCGGCCTCCAGGCCGGCGTCTTCACGAACGACCTTGCGAACGCGTTCAGGGCCTTCGACGGGCTCGAGGTCGGCGGCGTCATCCTCAACGACGTCCCGACCTACCGGATCGACCACATGCCGTACGGCGGGGTCAAGGACTCGGGCCTGGGCCGCGAAGGCCTGCGCTACGCGATCGAGGACATGACCGAGATCCGGATCCTCGTCGTCGCGCAGCCGGGATAGGGGAGCACGAGATGGGCATCCACTACGGCGCCGGCCTGGGGATCGGGTGGATCTTCGGGATCCTGATCCTCGTCGTCTTCTGGGGGCTCGTGATCGCCGCGATCGTGCTCGCGATCCGCTGGCTGGTCCGGGCCGACCGTCGCGGCAGCCACGAGGGTCCGGCAACGCCGGACGCGCTCGAGCTCCTCCGCCAACGCTACGCTCGTGGCGAGATCGACGAGGCCGAGTACGAGCGCCGGCGGACC
The DNA here is from genome assembly GCA_963809215.1 of uncultured Chloroflexia bacterium. Classification (GTDB taxonomy): domain Bacteria; phylum Chloroflexota; class Limnocylindria; order Limnocylindrales; family CSP1-4; genus CTSoil-043. The sequence goes on along the minus strand of CAWEIJ010000002.1, from coordinate 2,241,073 downwards.
GTCCTGAAGGGCTGACCGGGCCAGGTTCGGGCGCGGCGCGACCGCGTCCTTGGGCCGTCGTGCCCGGGCAGCGTGGTCGGCTCAGCCGCGGCCGTCTTCTCGCGATAGCCACCCCTATGCTCGTAGCGCGAGTCGGGGGCGTCGATCCGTCCCGATGGCAGCCGAGTGTCTGCCATCCGTGCTCGCGACGGTCCACGAAGACGGCCGCGGACCCCTGTCAGTCTGGCCACCTCGCCCGCATACAGAGTCGCCCGCTCGATCCTCGAACGTCGGGCCGCCCGTGGACGTCCCCGCGGCCCACGGGTCAGATGTCCGCGATCGAGCGCGGTGCATACCGTGGGCCGCGGCGCGGGGCATGGATGCCGGCCACCTCGATGAGCCGGATCACGCGCGCCCGGTGCCCCGCGAATGGCGCCAGCAGCTCCAGCATCCGCTCGTCGGTGCCGCGCGGCTCGCCCGCCAGCGCCTGGCAGACCGCGTGGCAGAGGTGGTAGTCGCCCACGCTCACGACGTCGGGATCGCCGAGCGCCCGGAGGCCGACCTCGGCCGCGGTCCAGGCACCCACCAGCGGGAACGCCCGCAGGCGCATGTACGCGTCGGGCAGCGGCATGTCGGCGCACTCCTCGGCGCGCCCGGCGTGCGCCGCGGCGAAGCGGATCGCGTCCGCGCGCCTCCGCTCCAGCCCGAGCGGGTGGTACGCGTAGCCGGGCAGCCCGGCAAGCGTCCCCGCGTCCGGTGGCACTCGCAATGGCGGCAGCCTCGAACCCGGCGCGTCGTCCCACGGACCCGGTGCCGGCTCGCCATGCCGGCGGACGAGCGCGACGAAGGCTGAACGGGCCTCGTCGCCGGTCACCTTCTGCTCGATGATCGCGGGGACCAGCGCCTCCATGACCCGCCGCGTCCGGCCGATCCGGATCCCCGGGAACCGTGCGTGCAACGTGCGCAGGAGCGGGTGGCCGGCCACGACCGCGCCGAACCCGGTCGCATCGTCGCGCGCACCGGCGAGCTCCGGTGCCTGCTCGACCGCCCATATCGCGCCCGGCCCCCACGCCTGCGCCCGGATGACGTCGCCATCCCGGACAAGGCGGAGCGTCGCGGGCCCGTCGGGCGTGCGCGTCGCGCGCCACACCGACCCATCGGCTGAGAAGCGCAGCGTCGGGATCGCGTGGTCCCCGGCGATGGACGGCCAGGGTCAGCCGGAGGTCGAGGGGACCGGTCGCGGCGATGAGGCGGACGAGCGGCTCCACGTGGTGCTCCTATGTCAAGCGGCTGTTGCGAGCGGGGCTCGCTCGGTCGCCCGGAGAGCTTCATGGTGGCGCATCCGGCGGAAGACCTCGTCGCTGATCCGGCTGCGGAGGGCGCGGATGGCCTCCGTCTTGAGCTGGCGGTTGCCGCCCCGGCTGAGGCGGTTGCGCACCGTGTTGCCGGACCAGACCGGGACGGGGGCGCTCCCGTTGTGGCGGGCGAAGGCCTCCTTCGAGCGGACCGAAGGACACCTCGAGCTGAGCCGCTGGGCGGCCGCCTGGCCGGAGCGCCGCTAGGCGCTCGAGGACTGCCGCCACCTCTCCCGTCGGCTCGAGGCCGACCTGGTCCGGGCCGGGGACGCATGTCGTCCGCGTCTCGTCGATCGCCACCACGGTGTGGCTCCGCTTGTGCGATCCGCTCCAGGATGACCATGTCCCGTGGCTCCTCCTCGTACGAGGTAACAACCGAGGACAGGTCGGTGGACACACCTGAGTGGGGGCGGTGCCACGCTCCTATCAAGTCACGCCGGCTGGTCCGACGTGTCTCACGGCCGGCACAACCCATGCAGGCACACCCACCGGGCGGGCAGCGAGCCTATGAGCCAAGCCGTGAGACGCAGAGGAGGATGACACTCAGGCGGAGCCTACCGCGTACGGGACTGTGACCGACTCGTCCGACACCGTGTGTCACGGGCCACGCCCGTCTTGCGACTCGCCGCCCCCAAGGCCGCTCGCGGTGATCACCACCGGCGACCCGGACCTCGGGCTTGGGCCAAGAAGGACGTCGTGTCGGTGCTCCCCCGTGGCGACTTCCGGCAGTTACACAAGGGACCGGGCGCGCCGGGTCCTGGTCCGCTGGTCCGGGTTGTAGAGCCTGGGCCATTGAGGGGCTGGCTCAGTCTCCGTCTTGAGACCTTCGCTCGCGACGGCGCGGCGCTGATGCCGGCCCGGCGATGAACCTCGAGAGCGAGACGGATGGGCATGGCTCCACTGAGCTGGGAGCTGCGCGACGGCCGTGGCAGGGACAACGCGTACAGCGGCGCACGAACGGACGGAGTGGCCGCGAGCAATACGACGGCGGCGGCGAGCTTGGCCGGCGCGCTGCAGCAGGGCCGTGTCCTGTCATCGTGGGCGCCGATCCATCGACCTCGCGAGCCACCCGGCTGCGAACCCGCCAACAAGTCCGAGCACCAGCCCAGTCAGGTTGTCGATGACGTCCGCGCTCTCGCAGGATCGGTCGAGGACAGGCAGGAGCATCTGGGTCGTCTCGATCGCGAACGGAAGGGCGATGGCCGCGACCAGAACGACCACCTTGAGGCGCGATCGCGGCATCAGCGCGATCGAGACTCCGAGCGGCGTGAACAAAAGGACGTTGAGGCTCGCGTCGTTGAACCTTAGGAGTTCGCTCAGCGGCGCAAGGCCCATTCTCGAGAAGTCGCAGGACCCCGCTCCCACGGCCCCTTGGAAGGCCCCACGAAGCGGCGTAAGCGTCGCCGACAGAACGGTGCCGAGACTCACGATGAGCGCCCCGGCCAGGGATCGCCGGAGGCCAAGCACGCGGCCAAGCCACCCGCCGGCCGCGAGCCCGATGACGGCCGAGATCGCGACCCCTGGGAGCAACCACGGAAGCACCCTGGACTCGCCGAGATGGACAGTCGCGAGGATCACGACCCTATCCGGTGAGATCTCACCGAGGGACAGGGGTCGGTCAGGTAGCCGCAGCGCCCGAGGCTCCCCCGAACTGGCCCGGTGCGGCACTGATCGCGGCGACAAGGTTCCATTCGGTCGAGTCCGTCTCTCCCGTAGCCGGCGGCGCCTCGTCCGGCCCTCGAACGTAGCCTAGCAACGCCAGTCGGAGGGCGCGTTCGTCTTCGCCGGTGGCCATCGTCAGCAGCTTCCGGACGTCCTCGCGGATGGCCTCAGGTACAGGCGGTGTAATCGCCCGCAGGACCTTCGCATTCACCGTGGGCTGGACCTGCTCGGCGTCGTAGAAGAGCTGCTCGTGGAACTTCTCCCCAGGTCGCAGGCCCACCATCTCCATTGGCTGGCTCTCCGGATCGCGGCCCGCGAGCCGGACGAGATCACGCGCGAGATCGACGATCCGGACGGGATCGCCCATGTCGAGGACGAACAGGTCGCCGTCCGGTCCGATCGCCGCGGCATCCAGGATCAACCACGCGGCTTCCGGGATGGTCATGAAGTAGCGCGTCATGTCGGGGTGGGTGATCGTGAGCGGCTCGCCATTCTCGAGCTGCTCCTGGAAGATCGGGACGACGCTCCCGGTTGATCCCAGGACGTTCCCGAAGCGGACTGACACGTAGGGCCGCCCGGTTCGCCGGGCGGCGTCCGCGACCAGCATCTCGGCGATGCGCTTGCTCGCCCCCATCACGCTCGACGGACGGACGGCCTTGTCCGTGGAGACGAACACGAACCGGTCCACGCCCGCAGCCTCGGCGGCGTCGAGCATTACCATCGTCCCGCCGACGTTGACGTGCGCGGCGTCGGACGGGTGGTCCTCCATCATCGGAACGTGCTTGTAGGCCGCCGCGTGGAAGATTACGCTCGGGGCTTCGGAGGCAATCAGGCGGTCCATCGCGGCGCGGCTGGCCACGTTCGCCAGGTGGACGCGCAGCTCGCCGCTTCCCTTCCCGTGACTCCTTCGTGTCTCGAGCTCCCGCTCAACCAAGTACAACGGGCTCTCCGCCCGGTCTACAAGGATGAGGCGGCGCGGCCCAAGGGCGAACACCTGGCGGGCGAGCTCGGATCCGATCGAGCCACCCCCTCCCGTGATGAGCACGGTCGCGTCCCTGATGATCCCCTCGACGCCCGCCGCGTGTTCCGTGACCATCGGCCGGCGGAGCAGATCCTCGACCCGGACGCGCCGAACGCGGTAGGCGTCAACGGTGCCGTCAAGCAGATCGGTCATCGAGGGAACTGTGCGGACCTCGAGACCAAGTGCCAGGGCGGCATCGACGGCACGCCGGACCGCGCGCCCCGAAGCGCTCGGCATCGTGATGAGAAGGGTCCTCGCATCAGTCGCGGCGACCGCTCGCTTCATCGACGCTACGCCGCCGTATACGGGAATCCCGGCCACTGTGCCACCGATGAGCGATGGATCGTCATCGATGAACCCGACTGGAACAACGCCTGAGCGAGGATCCCGGCGCGCCGACCGCGCCAGGAGGACGCCGGTCTGCCCGGCACCGTACAGGAGCGTGGCGTGCCGATCGTACGCAGCGGTGTGACCCGTGTTACCTGCCCTTTCCGAGGCGGCCCGGATCCCGAAGCGGACTCCGCCGAGGATGGCGACGCTGATGAGCATCTCGGCCAGCCAGAACGAGCGCGGGAACCCGTCCTGCCAGGTCGCGTTTCCAGCCGTGGACGCCCCGTAGAAGATGACCAGCGCGATGAGCGAACCGAGCGAGACGGCCGCGATGATCCGTTCGAGGTCGGGGACGCTCGCGAAACGCCACCTGCGGCTGTACATGCCGAGTTGGATATTGACAATCGTGCGAACGCCGAGGAGCAGGCCCACGACCATGGGGAAGGCGGGGACGAAGACCGGGCCGCTGAAGCGGTCGAAGCGAATCGCGAGCGCGAGGTACGAGGCGACGACAATCCCGACCGAGTCGATTGCCAGAAGACTTCGACCTCGGATCTCGGTGGCCGGGCGGACCAACCTCCTAATCGGTTCGCCGACCGGCACGCCTTTGCCTGGCTCGCCGTGCTCCTCGAGGGCGAGGGCGCGGGGCGAGGATAGGGGGGGCTTGAGCGCGTGATGAACAGCCAATATGGGCCCCCTGTTCAGATGATCGATGAGTGCGGTTGCGATGATCGACGAATGATGACGGCTCGCGACGTGATAGCGTCGTCACGATATCTTGAACAATAGGCCGATCGGCACCCTTTGACTAGTACTCATGGGCCCTCATGTGTGCTCGACGGACGCATGCGGTGTCTCGGCGCACCGGCGCAAGACGATCCCCGAAGAAGTCGTAGCCACACACCATTGCGCAATGCCCGATGCGGATCCGTCGAGGACCCGCGTCCGTGGGCAGATCGGTCAGGTTGACAATTCCGCGTCTCGTGGCCAATGATCCGAGGGCCGTCCCATCGTCGCGATCGTTTTCGGCATCGCCGTCGTAAACCGTCCCGAGTCTCGGGGCAGAGAGAATGAGAGCACGTGGAGCTCCGCCGCCAACTCGCCATCATACGGTCATGGCTACCTTTGCTAGTCGCGCTGCCCCTGCTTGCCGGTGCGGCTGCATACCTGATAAGCAGCCAACTCACGAAGACCTACGAGGCGAGAGCCACGCTGATCGTCGGTCAGTCGCTGTCTGCCGTGAACCCGGACTACACGCAAGTCCTGGTATCTCAAAATCTGTCGGCTACGTACGCGGTCGTTGCCACGACGCGGCCTGTACTCGACGCTGTCATCACTCAGCTCGGACTCAGCCTCACGACCGACGAGTTGTTGAGCCATGTCAGTGCGAACGCGCCTCTGGCAAGCACGCTGCTCACCATCACCGCTCAGGACACTGAGCCGGCACGCGCCGCCGCCATCGCCAACGCAGTGGCGAAGCAGCTCATCGCGGAATCGCCGCCATCCAGGGACGTCAGGCGGCGTTCCAGGCCTCGATCGACGCCGACCTGCACGCAACGCAGGGGCAGATCACGACGACTCAAGCGAAGGTCGACAGCCTGACTGCTCTAGCCGCACGGACTCCTGCGCAGGACGCCGACCTGGCCGCGCTCGAGACCCAGCTTGTGACCCTCCGCTCGACGTACTCGACGCTCCTCACGTTCTCCTCGAGCAACGTCTCCAACCTCCTGAGCGTCGTCGAGCCCGACCGTGATTCCGAGTTCGCCGATCTCGCCCCGGCCACTCCTGAACACGCTGCTCGCGGCTGTCCTCGGACTCCTCCTCGCGGCGGGCATCGTGGTGATCTCTTCACATGTCAACAAGGCGATCAGGGACGTCGACGAAGTCCAGGGGGCGGCCGGACTGAGCACGCTCGGATCCATCACGCAGATGCGCGGTGATCGAACCCGCGGCGAGATCTACCGGCTGGCCGCGCTGCTACACCCCCGGTCGGCGGTTGCCGAGGCATACCGAGCGCTGAGGACGAACATCGAGTTCTCGTCGCTCGACGCATCGATCGACACCCTCCTCGTCACGAGTTCGATCCCAGGAGAAGGCAAGACCGTCACTTCGTGCAACCTGGCCGTCGTGTTTGCGCAGGCCGGCCGTCGCGTCATCCTGGTGGACGCAGATCTGCGCAAGCCCGGCGTCCACCAAGTGTTCGACCTGCCCAACACGAGCGGCTTGACGACTCTACTCCGCGATGACCACGCCAGCATGGACGCCGTCGCCCAGGTCACCGAACAGGACAACCTTCGCGTGGTCACGACCGGCCCGCTCCCTCCCAACCCTGCCGAGCTGCTCGGATCGCGGCGGATGCGGACGGTCCTGGAGCGGCTCAAGGCCGAAGGCGACCTCCTTATCCTCGACAGTCCGCCAATCCAGGCGGTGACAGACGCGGCGATCCTGAGCTCATTCCTGGACGCGACCTTGCTCGTGATCGACGCACGACGGAGCAGACGACGCACTGTGCGCCCAGCGTGCGAGACGCTCACGCGGGCAGGCGCGAAGGTCCTTGGAGCCGTCCTCAACCGGATGCCCGACAGGGCCGCCAGCTCTAGCTACTACGCGTACTACGGCGACCGAGGCGGGACAGTGACGGATCCCGAGAAGCGAGCCCGAGGAGCCGGGGAGGCACGAGGTTGAGCGCCCTCACCAAGCCGCCGGTGCGCTAAGGCAGTTCTTATGGACTCGCCCGCTCAGGCGCCTAGGAGCCGGGACGCGATGTCGATCGAAACCCACTCGTGAAAGCCCCGGTGCTGTCGCGACCGCGGGTCGGCGGGGTTGCCCGGAACCTCTTCCTCGTGGGCGGCGCCACGGCGATCGGCCAGGGCGCGCTCGTCCTCGCGACACCGTTGCTTGCGCGTCTGTACGACCCCGAGGCATTCGGACTGCTGTCCGTCTACGCTGCCATGTTGTCCATCCTCCTGGCCGTATCGTCGCTGCGCTACGATTTTGTCGTCCCGATTGCTGCCGACGACGGCGAGGCTGTTCATCTCCTGTGCGTCTGTCTGGTCATCGGGTGCTTCACTAGTCTGGCGGTCGGCATCGTCGTCCTCGCCTGGGGATCCGGGCTCTCGGCGCTGCTCGGGGCGGCTCCGCTCGCGCCGCTCCTGTGGATCCTGCCGGTCGGACTCCTCGTCGCCAGCACGTCCCAGGCGGTGACGTCGTGGGCGACTTACCATCGTCTCTTCCCCCGGATCGGGCGGCTGCGCGCGACCCAGGGACTCGGGCAGGCGGTCTGTCAGGCTGCGCTCGGGATCCTCCGCGTGGGCCCGATCGGGCTGATCTTGGGCGACACTGCCGGCCGCGTGCTCGGAACGGAGCAGCTCCTGCGTCCCCTCCTGGGAACGCTTCGGTCGGCATCGCTCACGCTGACGGCCATGCGACATTCCGCCCGGGAACGCTGGGGCTTCGCCCGTGTGATGACAGCGGCGTCGCTGCTCAACGTGCTCTCGCTGCAGGTGCCGTTCCTGATGATTCCAGCCCTCTTCGATCTCCAGTTGTCGGGTCAGTACTTCCTCGCCTACAGGATGCTGGTTCTGCCAACATCGCTTGTCGCGGCAGCCGTGAGCCAGGTGTTCTTCGGCGAGGCATCGGCGCGGCGCCAGGACCCGGCCCGGCTTCACGCTCTTGCTCGGAACACGGCGGTGTCGTTGTTCGTGTTCTCGATCCCGACGTATCTGACGGTCCTGTTCGCGGGGCCCGCCCTGATCCACGTCGTGTTCGGCAGTCAGTGGGGGATGGCCGGCCTGTATGCGCAGATCATGGCCCCGGGGCTGATCCTCTGGGGCGTCGCGAATCCAATCAGCACGCTTCTGCTCGTGGGCCGACGGGAGGTGGAGAGCCTCGGCTTCACCGTCGCGGAGCTGGCAATGAAGGTCGGCGCCCTGCTGGGCGGGGCGCTGCTTCACTCGCTGACCGCCGGGCTGGTCCTCCTGTCGGCCGCGACCATCCTCATCAACATCGGCGCGCTATGGAGGTTTCTGCGCGTCGCGAAGGTGGGCCTGCCGGACCTCATTCGTCCGACCGGCCGGATCCTGGCGCTGACCCTTCCGTGGATGGTCATGCTCGTCCTGGTAGCTGTGGTCACGCAAGACGGAGTCGCTGTCGCGGCGCCTGTTGCGTGGGCCATTTCCTTCGGGCTCTCGGCCCGCCTGTCCCCCGAGTCCAGGGCGCTCCTATCAGGTGCTCATGACTAGGGTTCTCGTCTTCGGGCAGCCCTTCTGGGGGCGGCGGGTGACTTCCGCGCTCGATGCGCCCGCGGAGGACGTGTGCGCGACGTTCGTGCCTCAGGCCGCCTATGCTCGCCTCCTGATCAGGCCGAGCGCAGATCCGGTGCTCCTCATGCGCGTGGGTTATCGCGTGGGGGCGACGACCACCCGGGGTCGGCTGTTCGACACCTACTGGTCACTTCTTCGCCGAACCCACCCGCGCGCCGTCGCATGCCACTACTGGCTGGGCTCCGACGTCTTCGATACGAGCGAGGAGGCGCGCGCAGGAACGCTCCGCTGGGCCGCGCTTCGTGATGCCCGCGCCGATCTCCACCTCGCCGACGCGCCATGGCTCGTCGACGAGCTGGAGGCGGTCGGGATCCGCGCGATCAACGCGCACGTTCCGGTCCCGCATCGCGCCCCATCGTCACCGCCGCCGCTTCCCGCCGAATTCTCCGTTCTGACCTACCTGGCCGCGAGTCGGTTCGAGTTCTACGGTGGCGTGGCACTTCTCGAGGCGGCTGACCGCCTTCCCGCTGTCCGCTTCGACGTCGTTGGCGCCGCCGAATCGCCGTGCCAGCAGTCGCCACCCAACGTCCGGTGGCACGGCTGGGTCGCGGACATGGGCCGCTATTACGCGAACACGACCGTGGTCGTTCGGATCCCGCTTCATGACGGGCTTGGCGAGACGGTCATCGAGGGGCTGATCCATGCCCGCCACGTTGTGTACACGCACGAGCTCCCGTTCGTGCGGACGGTGTCTCCCCCGACAGCTGAGGCGCTCGTATTAGAGCTCGCCGCGCTCCGCGATGATCATGTGGCCGGACGGCTGGTGGCCAACCTTGGCGGTCGCGCCTATGCGATGGAGGCGTTCGACGAGGCAAGGCTCACCAGCGATCTCGTCGCACTCGTGCGCGATCGAGCATGAGCGCCGCCGGAATCAAGGTCCCGCGCAGGGAGACGATGCTCATCGTCTTCACGCTCTTCTGCGCCGTCATCGGCGATCGGGCAGTGGTCAGCGTGTCAACCGGTGGCAGAGGCGCCCTCGGGCTCGTGGGTCTTGCCGCACCGTTGGTCGCGGTGGCGATGATCCTGCGACTCGGAACGCGTCAGACGCTCGGCTTTCTTGGACGACCGGTCTTCGTATGGGCGATCGCGCCGTTCCTCATCCTGTCTGCGCTGCTTCCCGTCCTCGGAGTCATGGTCTACGGCTTCGAGGCTCGAACGTTGCTCGCCGTCACGGCAATGACGAATGCCGTGTCCTTTCTGGTGATTGGCGCCGCGCTCTCCTCGAGCGATGGTCGAGCGTGGTCTCGGTGGCTGTTCCTCGCGATCGTGCTCCAGTTGCTATATGCGGGCGGGCAGGCGATCTACCTCGCGCACGGGCCCGGCTGGGCGTTGTTCACGCCCTTCCATCAGTGGGACCTGTCCCTGCAGGGCTTCTATGGAGCGCTTATCCAGGCCCGGGGTACGGGGCTCTATTTCAATCCCGACGAGCTGGGCCTCTGGTCCGCGACCGCCGTCATCCTGGCTTGGACGGTGTTCACCCCTCGGATCCGTGGACTCGGGATCACGCTCGCGGCCGTCACGCTGCTCCTCAGCCAATCACGCGGCGCCCTCGTCGCCCTTCTCGTCGCGCTTGCCGCGGGCGGTGCATGGGCCATCGTGCTTGGTCGGGGTGGCCGGTCAAATGCTGTCCGGACGGTCGTGACGTTCGGCGCGGCGGCTCTCGCCGGCGGAGCGTTCGTTCTGACGGTCGGGCCCGCACAGGAGCTGCTGAGTCGGCTTGGATCGTCGGCCAATGTGGTCACGCAAGGGCCCACCGCGGACCCGAACCTCGCGGGGCGCCTGGACTACTGGGCAGCTGTCATGAACATCAACCTCCAGTACCCGTTTGGGACCCTCGGTCCTCCGGAAACCATCCTCGGGAGCGCCGTCGACAGCAGCTGGTTCCGGGCATTCGCTCAGGGATCGGTCCCGTACGTTGCTGCCCTTGCGGTGATGCTTTTCGCCCCGCTAGCCGTCCGGGATCACGTGTTCGGCCGGGGGCTCGTGCTTCTCGCAGTGCTCGTCGCAGGAGCCGGGCTGACGCAGACTCCAATCGATTACCCGGTGATCTACATCTTCTGGGTGTTGCTGGGGGCTGGTCTTCAGGCATCGGCCGCTGCCCACGAATCAGCTCCGGGATCCGACAAGAGGCCCGTGTATGGCGTGACTCCCGCGCGACCCGAAACGATCCGCGACATGCTCGCCTCCCGCGACCCCTAGTATTCATCACGTCATGGTCCAGGTGGCCCAGATGGTTCAGCCGGCGGTACCGCTCGGATCGATGCAGAAGACCCTCGACTACATATGCATGCAGCCGACCCGTGAGGGTCAGGCGAGTCACGCGCATGTCAACGAGATCGTCGCTGGGCTGCGTCGCCGCGGGTGGGAGGTTCGCCTGGTAGAGCCGCGGCACCCACGCCCGGGGAGGGCCGATGGGCTCCGCCGAGCCGTCGCGGCATCGACAACCCAGCTCGCGTATTGGCTGCGATGTGGATTCCGGCCCGCCCCGTTCGTCTACGTGAGATCGCATTTCCTCGCGCTGCCTTCGGCTCTCCTCGCCACGGTCGCCGGATCGATCGTGGTGCAGGAGGTCAATGGGGCAGACGCGGACATGTACGACTCGTGGCCGCAACTTCGGTCGGTGGCCCGGCTCTTGACGCTCGTGCTGCAAGTGCAGTACCGGTTGGCCAACGCGATCGTCGTCGTGACCCCTGGACTCGAGAGCTATGTGCGCGGTCGGACCGGTCGTCGACAGGCGTACCACGTGATCGGGAACGGTGCGGATGTCGAGCTCTTCAAACCGACAAGTACGGCCCGGATCCCCGGTTCTCGGGACTACGTGGTGTTCGTTGGCGCTCTCGCGTCATGGCAGGGGATCGAGACGGTCCTTGATGCCGCGAAGGCGCCGGAGTGGCCGTCGAACGTCGATGTGGTCATCGCCGGCGACGGGAAGGAGAGAGGAAGGGTCGAGGCCGCCGCAAGGAACAACGCGCGCATCCGGTGGCTAGGGACGATTCCATATGCCGAATCTCCCGCCTTGATAACCGGCAGCCTGGCGGCCCTCGTGCCCAAGGCAGATGCCCCGAGCTCGAGGTATGGTCTCTCCCCGCTGAAGCTCTATGAAGCGCTGGCATGCGGCGTCCCGGTCGTCGCTTCGGACCTACCCGGCCTCAGCGAGGTTGTCCGAGCGCACGGATGCGGGGTGACCTTCCCGGCCGGCAATCCAATTGCTCTCGCCGAGTCAGTAGCCCAACTCGCAGAAGATCCGGAGGTGGCCCGGGAGATGGGCAGGCGTGGGCGCGAGGCAGCAGTGGCGCTCTACTCCTGGGACGCCCGCGCCGCTCAGACTGAGCAGGTTCTCCTCCAGGCGGCGGGCACCGTACGGACGCAGCGTCGGTCGTAGGTCCCCTGACGGCGGGTTCGCTTGGCCTGGGTCACCCCATGTGGCGATGCGGGCCTACCTGGCCCGTTCGGCCAGAACGGCCTCGTACAGGGATTCATGCATACGAAGGAGAATTCGGCACGTCGTAATTCTCGACCATCCGCTGGCGTCCCCGGGCACCCATCGCACGCCCTTCATCCGGGTTGTCGGCGAGCCTGTCCATCGCCCTCGTCAGGCCGTGGGGATCGGCCGTATCCACGAGGATTCCGCTGTCCGAACCGACCAGCTCGCGATTCCCTCGTGCCGTCGACGCAATCACGGGCACCTCGAGCGATAGAGCCTCCATCACCGATCGGGCAAGGCCCTCGCGCTCGCTTGGAAGCATCAGCGCGATCGATGCCGAGACCAAGGGACGAACGTCCGCGACATAACCCAGGAAATGAATGCGCTCGCTGACGCCGGCAGTCATAGCCAATCCCTCGAGGCGGGTCCTCTCGGGACCTTGGCCTGCGACCAGCAGATGAGCGTCCTTGCGCTGCATCGCCGCGAGCGCCGCGATGGCATCGTGCACGCGCTTTCTTGGACTGAGTTCAGCCACAACCACGAAGAGAGGCGCGCCGGCCGGAACCCCGAGACTATCGAGTTCAACGCTGCTCACGGGTGTGATGCTTGAGCGGGAGTACCATCGGGTGTCAACGCCGATTCCGGGCATTCGGACCAGGCGATCCTGCCGCACGATGTGATGGTCTCGTGCCGCCGCCTCATCCTCGTCGTTGATCACGATCAGGCGGTCTGTCCACCGCCCGGCCGTTCGCTCCGCTGTGAGAAAGACGGCATTCGTGACGAGGTTTCCGCTGTCGTAGAAATGGAAGCCGTGAGCCGTATAGACGACGGCAGGACGACGTTTCGCGGGCTCCCTGCGCACGGCGACCCTGGTCACGAAGCCCGCGATGGGCGTATGGACGTGGACGATATCCGGCCGGGTCTGGATGAGCCGCTCGACCGTGCGTTCGGCACGCACGATGCGCCCGACATCGAGGATCGATCGTGAAAGCGGCAGGTCATAGACGTGGTCAAAAGCCTGGAGGAGGGTCGTGTCGGCCTGCGCGCTGTCAGCGGCCGCGTCGACTCTCCAGCCGAGCGATCGAAAGTGCGCGGCGTACGGGAGGAGGAAGTTGCGGATCGTGTGCGCCACCGTCGCGACGATGAGCAGCGTCCTCGTCCGCGGCGAATCTTCTCGCTCACGACGAGGGCCGGCTCTGTGCTCGTTCACGACACAGCCCGCGGGCGCGGCTCTGGCAGGGAACGACACCGAGCCCTGCGACCGAACTCAAGAACGCGGACGGCTAGGACTGGCGACACGGATGGCAACCCACAACGCTGCATGGGACTCTCGAGAGAGGGACTACTGGGCATCGGCAGTATTAGGCGGTGGTGGACCACTCCTACGGCTTGGTGTTCGAGGGTTGGCAGCGACTCATGAAGGTCGACGAGGTCGTCTCGAGGTCGGCGAAGTCGGGTGCGCCCTGCCGCGGGTCGGCTTGTTGTGCTCAGGGTCCGTAGGTGACCCTGGAACTGTCGAGGATGCTGGCGAGGTCTCCCGAGCTCAGGGGCTGAACGTTCCCCGTGACCGTGAGGCCGTCCACGTGGGCGAAACGGAGCACTGGGCCAGGCGTAACGACATTCGAGCGGTTGTTCGTGAAGACGATGTCCGACATCGTCGATGTGCCGCCATTGTCGACGATCGAGACAAGAGATGCACCGGTGACGGCGTTTCCGCTCACGGTAACGCCGTGGATCGGGGCCCCCGTATGGCTCCCTTCCACAGAGAAGAAGGAGTTATCCCAGGTCCCTGCCGTATTGTTTCGGAACACGATGTTGGTGGACGCCTGCGTGCTGAGATTCGGCTCATCGTCGAAGGTCGTGTAGCCGACCTTGTCAAAGGCGTTGAGCTCGGCGGTGACGTTGCTGCCCGAGATCACGCTCAGGCCATTACGCCCGGCTGACAAGACGTGGTTGTTGTGGAGCCAGACATTGTCCGAGCCTTCGACGAAGAGACCGTCGCCCCATACGGCGGAGATCGTGCAATTCGCCACCTCGACGTAGCTGCTCTGCACGAGTACTCCGTGCTGCCCCTCCCGACCCGGGGCGTAGACGCCGAGATTGGGGCTGCTCCCGATGAGAGTGAAGTTCTCGAAGGTCAGGTTCGCCCCGCCGCCCTTGTCGTACCAGATCGAATAGTCCTCGGTCTGTCCCGGATCGCCGATGTACATGATCGTTGCGTCGTGACCGTCGAAGACGAGATTGTGGCGACCGGTGAGCCCGAACGAGATCGCCTTCGTGATCCCGAAGACTCCGCCAGCCGGGAAGCTGATGACTGAGCCATCTGGCACCGACGCGATGAACCGGATGAGGGCGCTTGACACATCCGTCCTTCCAGTGGCGTCGATGGTGGCCGGCAGGCGGTACGTGGCGGTCGTCACCGGGGCGGGGAACGGACGCGACGACGGAGAGTCCGCGACCATCCGCGTGTCGGTTGCTGCTGGCATCGGCGTTGACCGCATTGTGAATGTCAACAACGCGGTCACGCCGACCAGCCCGATGGTTGAAGCGACTGAGATCGCCCATCCGCGGTGGCTGCGGAGCGAGCCAGACGCTACCGGACCGCCGGTTGCATCAGGCATCTACTACCTCCTCGTCCGCTGGGGCGCCGAGATCCTCGATTACCTCGGGGGAGTCATCCGAAGTCAAAGGCCGACGGGTGGATGATCAGAAACCGTCTCATTGTGCTCGAAAAGACAACGACCGTACATGCGACACCATGATCCGGCGCCCGCAGCGCTCATCCAGCTCGCCTCTCGATAGGACGTTGCCCGGGTTCAGGGGGTGTAGGTGACCCCGGTGCTGTCGGTGATGCTGGCGAGGGCCCCCGAGGTGAGGGGCTGGACGTTGCCGGTGACCGTCAGGCCATCGATGTGGGCGAAGCGCAGGACGGGCCCCCATGTGGCGACGGTGGAGCGGTTGTTGGTGAAGACGACGTTCTGGCGCCGGGCCAGGCCGATGATCGTCACGAGCGACCCGCCGGTCACGCTGTTCCCGCTGATGGTCAGGCCGCTGACGATGGAGCCCGCCGCGCCCTCGGCGGAGAGGAACGAGTTCGTCCACGTCCCGGCCGTGTTGTCGAGGAACTTGATGTTGCTGGCGCTCTCGGTGCTGACGTTGGGCTCGACGTCGAACGTGCAGTAGCCGCTCATGGGGAACGCCACGCGCTGGACCGTCACGTTCGTGCCCGAGGTGATCGTCACCCCGTTGCGGCCGTTCGAGGCGCAGGTCGAGTCGTGGAACGAGATGCCGCTCGCCGCGGATCCGACGTAGAGGCAATCGCCCCACACGCCCCGGACCGTGACGCCGGTGATCTCGATGGCGCTGCCGCTATCGACCAGGATACCGTGCGCTCCCTCCCTGCCGGACTGGTAGACGCCCGGCGTCGAGCTGTTGCCGACGAGGGTGAAATTGCGGATGAGGATGCCACTGTTGCCACCCCCGTAGGAACCGAGCCAGAACAGGGAGCTTGCCTCGGTCGTCCCCCCATTCGCCCGCAGCGTCGCGCCGTTCCCCTCGAAGGTGAGGTTGTGGCGGTGGGCGAACTTGAGGGCGGCGTCCATCCGGTAGACCCCGCCGGCCTTGAAGACGATCGTCGAGCCGTCGGGAACCGTGTTCACGAACGCGATGAGCGCGGAAGAGGCATCGCTCGATCCCGTCGCGTCGATCGTCGCCGGGACGGCGATGCCGGCCACCACCGGAGCCGGCGTGGGTGTGGCCCCGGCGAGGTATGTGTTGGTGATCGTGCAGGTTGCGTTCTGGCCGGCCTGGAGCGTGACGCGCTGGCCCGCCAGTGACACCGGGGCGCCTGTCGGATCTGTGCAGATCCATCCGCTCGAGGTATACCCGCTGGCAGGGCCGCCGGTCTCGAACATGGAGTAGGCAACGCCGGCCGCGATGGAACTCGGGCCGACAGCCGGGCCGGGGCCACTGAACGAGTCCGTGTTGGTGCCGGCGTTCAAGGTCCATGCGCCCGAGACGGCGGTGCCGCCGCTGACGACCTCGACGAGCTTCAGGGTGGGCGAGGAAGTGGCCGTCACGACGACCATCATGGGGTCGGCCAGGGTGCTCCTGAGGACCAGGAGCGCAACGAGGGTCATCGAGCCGACCACGGGCCGCGAGATCGATCGACGAGGCGCCCTCTGGGCGCCATTCGAAACGGACAACAGACGTGCCTCCCATCTACCAGAACATCGCGTGAAGTCACGCGATGACGGAGTGACTAGCCGTGCCGGCAATCCCAGGGGATGAAGCTGTTCTCGCAGGAGCCGGTGAAGGGTCGACGCTCGCGTGGACGCAGTCGATCAGGGCACGCTATGAAGCGTCCCAGGCCTGATCGACCGCCGCACGAGCCGGGGCCGGCCTCTTGCGGGCTGCCGGACGGCGGTCTTCGGTTGGTCCCTCATCGGTGGCCAGTGGCGTGCGTCAAGCGCACGGCCGTGGTCTCGTCGCTGGCTGGTCGCCGAGGACCTCCTGGGGGAGATCCGTTGCCTGGCGACAACGCAAGGAGTATCGCAGATCCCTGGCGCGCAGAATCTGGTCGCCGGCCCCGACGGAGAGCCCGCCGGCGAATGCCGGCGGGCTCTCGATAGGACGTTGCCCGGTTCAGGGGGTGTAGGTGACCCCGGTGCTGTCGGTGATGCTGGCGAGGGCCCCCGAGGTGAGGGGCTGGACGTTGCCGGTGACCGTCAGGCCATCGATGTGGGCGAAGCGCAGGACGGGCCCCCATGTGGCGACGGTGGAGCGGTTGTTGGTGAAGACGACGTTCTGGCGCCGGGCCAGGCCGATGATCGTCACGAGCGACCCGCCGGTCACGCTGTTCCCGCTGATGGTCAGGCCGCTGACGATGGAGCCCGCCGCGCCCTCGGCGGAGAGGAACGAGTTCGTCCACGTCCCGGCCGTGTTGTCGAGGAACTTGATGTTGCTGGCGCTCTCGGTGCTGACGTTGGGCTCGACGTCGAACGTGCAGTAGCCGCTCATGGGGAACGCCACGCGCTGGACCGTCACGTTCGTGCCCGAGGTGATCGTCACCCCGTTGCGGCCGTTCGAGGCGCAGGTCGAGTCGTGGAACGAGATGCCGCTCGCCGCGGATCCGACGTAGAGGCGATCGCCCCACACGCCCCGGACCGTGACGCCGGTGATCTCGATGGCGCTGCCGCTATCGACCAGGATGCCGTGCGCTCCCTCCCTGCCGGACTGGTCAGACGCCCGGCGTCGAGCTGTTGCCGACGAGGGTGAAATTGCGGATGAGGATGCCACTGTTGCCACCCCCGTCAGGAACCGAGCCAGAACAGGGAGCTTGCCTCGGTCAGTCCCCCATTCGCCCGCAGCGTCGCGCCGTTCCCCTCGAAGGTGAGGTTGTGGCGGTGGGCGAACTTGAGGGCGGCGTCCATCCGGTAGACCCCGCCGGCCTTGAAGACGATCGTCGAGCCGTCGGGAACCGTGTTCACGAACGCGATGAGCGCGGAAGAGGCATCGCTCGATCCCGTCGCGTCGATCGTCGCCGGGACGGCGATGCCGGCCACCACCGGAGCCGGCGTGGTTGGCGCGGATCGGAGCCGGCGTCGGTGTGGCGACCGGAGCCGGCGTGGGTGTGGCGACCGGAGCCGGCGCGGGTGTGGCGACCGGAGCCGGCGCGGGTGTGGCGACCGGAGCCGGCGCGGGTGTGGCGACCGGAGCCGGCGCGGGTGTGGCGACCGGAGCCGGCGCGGGTGTGGCGACCGGAGCCGGCGCGGGTGTGGCGACCGGAGCCGGCGCGGGTGTGGCGACCGGAGCCGGCGTGGGTGTGGCCCCGGCGAGGTATGTGTTGGTGATCGTGCAGGTTGCGTTCTGGCCGGCCTGGAGCGTGACGCGCTGGCCCGCCAGTGACACCGGGGCGCCTGTCGGATCTGTGCAGATCCATCCGCTCGAGGTATACCCGCTGGCAGGGCCGCCGGTCTCGAACATGGAGTAGGCAACGCCGGCCGCGATGGAACTCGGGCCGACAGCCGGGCCGGGGCCACTGAACGAGTCCGTGTTGGTGCCGGCGTTCAAGGTCCATGCGCCCGAGACGGCGGTGCCGCCGCTGACGACCTCGACGAGCTTCAGGGTGGGCTTCAGCGGGGGGCCGGGCTCGGGGTCGCCGCGGGCGACGGCGTGAGCGCAGGGGCCCGGGTCGGGGTCGCCGCGGGCGACGGCGTGACCGGGGGGCGGGCTCGAGGTCGCCGCGGGCGACGGTGTGAGCGCAGGGGCCGGGGCCGGGGTCGGGGCAAGGCGTTGGTGTCGATACCCAGCTAGGGACGTCTGTTCAATGCCACTCGTCCCGTACACCTGCGTGCTGCGCAGCGTAAACGCATCCCCAGCCACTATTGTCGGGACCGCGAGGGCAACAATTCCGCCGATCACGGCGCACGTCTTGAACCAACGTCGGGCGCGCCGACGGCTCGGCGGCGGCGCCGCTTGGTGGGCTCGTTCGTCGATCCACCGGGTCCCATTCCAGAACATAGAGCGCTCCATTCGGCAACCCGGCTGACTCTGGGAGTCCCGTGGCTTTGCGGCCCCGCCTCACGACGGGTGTGCGGTTTCGTGGAGGCGGACCAAATCGAACGCGGCCAGCCACGTGTCGTCAGGCGACGCACCACGACCATATTGGTCGCGACCTGGTCGGTCTACTGGCATTCGGTACTGGGCCTCCCGCCTAAGGGACTACGGCGACTTGACCCCGTCGTCCCGCGCACCTGTCATCCGTCGACGCCGATCCAGAGCTGAGGGCACCTCTCCCTGTCGGCCATCCAATGCCCCCTGGCGCGGTTCGATTGCGACTCTCGTTTGAGCGAACAGCTCGTGACGAGGCAGAAGGCAGGGCACCGAGCGGCCGGCTCGGCCGAGGTTCATCGCCTCCTCCATCGCAAGCCGGGAATGATCGTTCAAGTGGCCCGCCGTGATCAGCAAGGGGACGGCCGAGGCCGCCCTAGCCCGGCGGTTCGGCATGCGCCGAGACAGCGTCGGCCGGCTCCTCAAGCTGCGGGAGCCCCGAAATGCCCGCGACGAGGGCCGGGATGACGAGGCCTACCGCGCCGGTCGCGTCCGAGGAGGTCATACGGCAGGACGGCCGCGGCGGGGGTGCTCGCGTGAAAGGCCGCCCGCTTCCCTGCGATTAACGCCGACGACGTTTGACATCGCGGCCCAGCCAGGCGTGTGTCGCCAGACGATCGCCCAGCTTAAGCTCAGTTCCCCGTGGGACATCCCTCTCGGGCCGCCAAGCGTGCGAGACGGCTCGACGACGAGCGAGAACGGAGGTTAGGCGAACCCCTCGCCTCATCTCTGTAGAGAGGGTTGTGTCCCGTTCGACCCCGAGGCAGCCGAGTTGCTCTCCACTCCTCATGAGCCTCCGCCATCGGCGGCATGCGCTGATCGTGTGGAGCAACGCGGCCTTCACCTGGACGACCGGTTCGTCCACGTTCAGGGGCGACTCGGGTCGCCTGCCGGGCGAAGATCGTTGACTGGAGCCAACAAGCCCTTGTACTGCTCGGTTTCTTCCGGCGTGACAAGCCCCATACTTGAGTCGGACCTTCCGGTCGCAGAGGATGTCTCCAGGCCGGTTTTCGAGGCCGCATTTCCGACGCAAACCATTTCCGACGCAAACGGAGTAAGCGGAGGTGTCCATAGACCTGCGGGCTGTTCCAAGGAAGTTGCTGCCCGATTACCTCGTTGCAGGGGAGCGCTGGGTGCGTCGGGACTCGTGGTCCGATATCTCGACGCCACGCGGCCTCAACGGTTCCCTGACACTGTGCAGATCGAGGCTACGAGCAAGTGCAACTTGCGCTGTCCGCTGTGTTCGCACTCAAGGGAGGAGAATGGGGGGCGACATCTGTCCGGTGACGAACTTGGGCGATCCTGGATCGACTGCCGTGGACGCCTCGCGAAGTACGCCTGAGTGGAATCGGTGAACCGCTGATCAACCCACAGTTCTTTCGACTCGTTGACATCCTCGGTGAACGGGGCATAAGATGCTGGTTACCTACAAACGGAACACTACTCGGAGGACGCGAGGACCCACGATGCCATCTCTCGCCGAGCGAAGACATACTTCGGCCTTCGGATCTCTTGTGATGGTGCTTCCAAGGGCACATTCGAGGCGATCCGGGCTCGGGACCATTTCGACGCATGGAGGCGGCGATCCATTGAGGGTTTGTCGGTCAGGCGAGCGGACGCGGAGAGTCGCTGCGGACGCGGCGTCATAGCAGTGCTCAGCAGGCGGAAATTCTAGACAAAATAACGGCATCATCCGTTTGGTCAGCAATCTGGGTATCGACCTCATCCATATTCAACTGCCCCGATGCCGATTGATCAGAGGCCGCATCCTGGTGTCCTACACCGGACGAGATCCGCCCCGAGTTCCACCGACATGAAGGGGAGCTTCGCGCACTTGCCAAGTCGCTGCAGTTATCTGCCACCTTCCGATATCGAGCACGAGGAGTCCGACGACCCATTGGTATCCGTTGCCTCCAGCCGTGATGTACGTCTTCATCCGGGCAACCAGGGGAAATCGCCCCCTGTTGCGCTGTCTTTTGGCTCCGATAAGTGCCGCCGTCATGGGCAGCGTCGTCCACGAGCGAATTCGAAATCGATTTGGCGGGGCGATCGCTACCGAGAGTTTCGCACCACTTGCGTCTCGGGCACGAACGATCTCTGTCTGAGTTGCTCGTACTACTGATCTCATCACCCGCGGTCGTGGACCGATGAAGTTGACGATCGGCCAGCGGGTTCATCCTTCGTGGCCTGACGCGCGATGGTCTCGACAATTGATCGGACAGCACGCCTCTCCGAATTCACTGCCGCCCGTCCCGCGCCGGGTTGGCTGTGAGTGAGAGGTCGGGATGGCGCGGGCTTGCCGGCTCCTTGATCTGCGGGCGACTGCCTACCGCCACCGAAACCGCCTCGGTTCTCTCGCCCGCGCCGGCCGCCGCCCTCGGCGATCGCCGCCGACGAGCGCGTATCTGTCCTCACCGAACTCCAATTCGAGCTTCGCCGACGCGTCCCCGGCCGCGGTTCTAGCCACTCTCCTCGACGAGGGCGCATGTTCGGGCTTGCGGCGCGCGACGTACCGGATACTCGCCGCGACCGGCGAGATTCGCGAGCGACGCAACCAGCCCCGCGACCCGGCGACGCGAAGCCGAGCTCCCGGCCACCAGACCCAACGAGCTGGATCTGCAAAATCACGCAACTCAAGGTCCCGGCGAATTGGGAAGGGGTGTCCAGTGTCTTGTGTGCTTCCATAGGCCCTGAGTCTCCACTAGACTCAGATCGACCCATCCAAGGGGGAGCCACTTGAGCGAGTCGGATCGGCCTGTCTCGTCCGCGCCATTGGACACGGCTGATGGCGGACAATCGGCATCTCGTCGCAGTAATCGATGGATCTTCGAAGTCGTCGAATTCGACGAATGGTCCAACCGGCAGTCCGAAAAACCCGCGTTCAACGTCGAGGAAGCGTATCTTGTGGCGCGGTTCTTCAACAAGGGATTCGTCGACTGTTGACGCCGGCACAGGTGGTGGCCGCGTCGCCCTCGCATTGCGTGACGCTGGGTACACGGATGTTCATGCGTTCGACTTCGTGCCCGGGAACATATCGCGGGCCCGCGACCGCGATCCCGGCGGGTCGATCGAATTCGATGTGATGGATGCCACGGACCTGCAGTATGCGGATCACACCTTTGGCCAGGTCATCTACCCCCTCGCAATGATCAGCGCCATTGAAAGCGAGGGTCAGCGTCAGAAGGCAATCCGAGAGGCCTGGCGCGTCCTCAAACCCGGTGGCGTTGCCATCATGACTGCTCTTCCCTTTTGGAGCCCGCCGGTCGATGGTTCACGCCACCCTCATCAGATATCTGACGGTGCTACGCACCCTGCGGCGATCGAGCCGGTCTCTTCATGACTTGCCTTGGTTGCGCCTCAGACAGAAGACCAACTGGAGCGCCTTGGCCGATCGCGGCCCATATCTCCACTGGTACACGATCTCGGAATTCCAGCAAGACCTCTTGGCAGGTGGATTTTCCATTGAAGCTCTGGCTACGAAGTGGCAGATTGAGCGTGATCACCTGTGCGGGTCCATCGACGAGCTGATCACGGAGCCCGTGGTAGGCATGTTCTACGCTGTCTGCCTTAAGTCGCGGTAAGGTCGCGCTGGAGCACCCGCCGCCTCGCCAAGCACATCGGGGTCAACGCCTCCACCTCGGCCGTGTGGGGCACGAACAACGCGTCGAGCCGCAGAGGCCCTTGGACGACCACGCGACCATCCAGCGTTTCTTCTGACCGAGTCAGATCGTAGGAACGTCACGTCGAAGGGCTGCCGGTAGCTGAGATCTGCGCTCGCGCAGCTCGATGGTGGCGCGGACCTGCAGTGCCCTGGCCGCCACGTGCGCCTCTACCATCCAGAAGCGGCTCTTGCCTCCCGGGACCATCAACGGATGGAGCGCGCCAACGGCTGATCCTCGTGGCAGGTCAATCGCAGCCCGCGCAAACGACACCGAAACCCGGGAGCGATCCTCCGCGCAGATGCGACCCGCCTCCGGTCCTGAGCTGCCCGGTGCGGGATGGGTTCGGGGACGCGACGAGCGCTGCGCCGTCGCGGGTGGTCGCGTTCCCCTGCCGCGAGGGGCCGTGGTAACGTCAGGCCGCCACGAGGGCCACCATTACCCCTGGCGAAACCCGGATTCTCGGAGACTCAATGACCGCCGCGCCGCCATCCCCTCAACGCCGAATCCCGCTCGCACGGCCTGACGTCGGGCCACGGGAACTCGAGCTCGTGTCCCAGGTCCTGAGCAGCGACGTCCTCGCGATGGGCCCGTTCACGGAGCGCTTCGAGGCGGGCATCGCCGGGCTGGCCGGCCGTCGGGAAGGAGTGGCGTGCTCCAGCGGAACGGCCGGCCTGCACCTGGGCGTCCGCGCCCTTGATATCGGCGACGGAGACGAGGTCATCACAACGCCCTTCAGCTTCATCGCCTCGGCGAACTGTCTCCTCTACGAACGTGCCATCCCCCGCTTCGTCGACATCGAGGAGGACAGCCTCGGGCTCGACCCAGGCCTCATCGAACGCGCGGCCACGGGTCGCACGCGGGCGGTCCTGCCGGTCCACGTGTTCGGTCGTCCGTGCAAGATCGAGGCGATCGAGGAAGTCACCCGGCGTCGCGGCTGGTCGATGATCGAGGACTCCTGTGAGGGCCTTGGTTCATCAGTCGGCGGACGGCCACTGGGAGGTTTCGGCGACGTCGCGGTCTTTGCGTTCTACCCGAACAAGCAGATCACCACGGGAGAGGGCGGGATGGTGGTCACCGACGACGCCACCATCGCCGAGACCATAAGAAGTCTCCGCAACCAGGGAAGAGACGCCGACGGCACCTGGCTCAACCATGTTCGCCTCGGGTTCAACTACCGGCTTGACGAGATGTCCGCGGCCGTCGGGGTAGCGCAGGTTGAACGGCTCGCGCAACTCCGGGCGGGACGGGCACGGGTCGTAGCGACCTATGAGTCCGCGCTCGGAGGCCGCGACTGGCTGCGCCTCCCTCGGGCAGGAGACCGCGAGGAGGTAGACTGGTTCGTCTACGTCGTCCGGCTCGACTCGAAGATCGACCGCGACCACGTCATCCGCTGCCTGGCCGCGATCGGGATTCCTTCTCGACCGTACTTTGCGTCGATCCACCTCCAGCCGTTCTATCGCGCCGCGTTTGGGTTCAAAGCGGGCGATTTCCCGGTGACGGAGCGGGTCGCAGCATCCACGCTTGCACTGCCGTTCTCGTCGCGCCTGACCGACGACGAGGTCGGATATGTTGCCTCGGCTCTGGCCGAGGCGATTGGATGAGGAACGCACGCAGCAACAATGATGCTGCGCCGCGCTCCGCGCATCCCCGGCCTTCGCTGGCGCGGAGAACACTCGCTGGAGTCGCCCGCAGCGGGTCCGTTCGGAAGCTGGTCATGAGCACACCCTTTGCAAGGGACGTGGCATGGCGCTTCGTGGCGGGTGACGACCTTCAGGCCGGGCTCGACATCGTCCGGGCGCTGAACGCGAGGGGCGTAAAGGCCACGTTGAACCACGTCGGCACGCACGTCAGGAGCGAGGCCGGGGCGATTTCAGCCGCCGACGAAATGATCGCGGCGCTCCGGGGGCTGCGGCGGCCGAGCTCGACTCGCACGTCTCGTTGAAGCTCACCCAGATCGGGCTCGACATCCGGCTGAACCTGTGCCGGGCCCAGCTAATGCGAGTCCTCGAGTGTGCACGCGAGGTGGGCATATTCGTCCGGATCGATATGGAAGAGTCAAACTACGTCGAGTCGACGATTCGCCTGTTCGAGGAGATGCGCGAAGTCTATGGCGCCGATCGGGTCGGCATCGTCCTTCAGTCGTATCTGCGTCAACGCCGCGACGACCTTGAACAACTGGCCGCTGCAGGATCGCGGATCCGGCTGGTGAAAGGCGGCTACTGGGAGCCTCCCGATGTCGTGCATCGCACGAAGACAGACATCGACCGGGCGTTCTTCTCGGATATCGAGCGGCTCCTATGCGAGGGCCTCCGCCCGGCCATCGCCAGCACACGACCCGGCCGCCATCCGCGTTGCCCGCAGGGTTGCCGCCTCAGCGGGACTCGCGAATGACCAGTTCGAGTTCCAGATGCTGTACGGGGTTCGACCGGACCTGCAGGATCAGCTCGTCCGCGCCGGCTATCTCGTGCGTTGCTACGTGCCGTACGGTGAGCAATGGTACGAGTACGTGCTCGGCTGCCTCCGGCGTGTGCCCGGCGGGATCCTGCAACGCGCGCGCGACCGGGTTGCCCGTGTCAACCCATCCTGCCGTTGAGCGGGGGCAGGCGGCTGCGGCTCGCAACTAAGCGGGGTCTCGACGTCGCCGGCGCGGTCGCCGGGCTCGTGATCCTGTCGCCGCTGCTGGCGTGGGTCGCAGTCGCCCAGTGGATCACGCAAGGTCCGCCGATCCTCTTCCGCCAGGAGCGTCCAGGGCTTGCAGGGGAGCCCTTCACCGTGCTCAAGTTCCGCACCATGCGCCCGCCGCGTTCGGATGAGATCTGGTACGCGACGGACGCGAACCGGGTCACGCGGCTCGGGCGCTTCCTGCGCTCCTCGAGCATCGACGAGCTTCCGGAGCTGTGGAACGTCCTGCGAGGAGAGATGAGCCTTGTCGGACCGCGGCCGCTTCTCGTCGAGTACCTCCTGCACTACACGCCGCGCGAGCGTCGTCGCCACGACATGCGGCCCGGGATCACCGGGTGGGCGGCCGTGAACGGGCGCCACGCCCTGCGCTTCGAGGAACGGCTGGAACTCGACGCGTGGTATGTCGACAACTGGAGCTTGTCGCTCGACGCTGGATTCTGGCGATGACCATCGGGCAGGTGCTCAAGCGATCGAGTGTTCGTTCGACCCAGGACTTTGCGGAGATCGAGTTTCCAGCCCGCTTTGAAGATGGACTTGCTGAGGGTGCTCCGCGCCACCCTGATGCGGGCTCCGATCCTTCTTCGGGCGTGACCTCGTCTCACGGCACCGGGGGCGTGGACCGAGGTACTTGACCTTCGCCTGGCATCCGCGTAACCCGCCTGTGCAGCGCCGCCGACGCTATTCGAAGAGAAGCCCGGCAGCGGGGAGATCCGCAACTTCGACGTCACACCGATGGACGTCATCGACGGGATCGAGCGCAAACGTGAGTTGGCCGGGCACCCGAACACGGACAGTCCGCCAGCCAAGGCGACGAGGTCCGACGAAGTCCTTGGACGGATTGTCTGCGAGATATGCGAGTTCCTCGTGAGGAATGTCCCACGTTGCTGCGATCCACTCGAAGCCGCCTGTGTCGGGCTTGCGGAAGTCAGGTTGCCGCGAGTCCGTGAACAGGATGGGATCAAACCACTTCCGGAGCCTGAGGACCTCAGCTTTCGCGACCTGGCTTGCGAGCGGACCATCTGACAAGATCCCGAGGCGGGTTCCACTCCTCCGAAGTCTCTCAACCAGCGCGACCGCGCCCGGGAGGAACGCAGATCGACGGTCGATGATTGCGGTAGGCGTCAACCAAGGCGGCCGCCGTCACGCGCGTCGCCAGCTCCGGGCGGAACGCGAGAAGTCGATCGAAAGTATCGCCGCGGACGCCGTCCTCGAAACTCGACCACAACCAGCCGGCGATTGCACGAGCATCCTCCGGCGATGTCGCGACAAACGTCGCCACGTGGTCGAAGCCGCTCCGCACGTACTCGCGCTCGAGGTAGAGGGTATCGTCAAGATCGAAGACGACACCCCGGGTCACCATATCGGCGACCGGGTCAAGTACTCGACGTTGTACCTCGTCATGTACAGCCCAGACTCGTACGCTCCGAGGCAGCTCGGCACAGGGATCCCTTGGGCCATGTCGAGAAGCCATGCCGTGTACCTGCCACCAGCGGCGAGGGCAAGCGGGTAGCCGCCGCCGAACCGCGCGTTGATCTCACTCAAGACGGGACCCCGTTCTGTAAGGAAAGCTTGGAGGCAGAGGGGGCCCGACGCGCCCAGCGAGCCGCAGATCTCAAGGAGGCGCTCGATCCACCCCTCAAGGTCGCGGTCGTGTTCGACCGTGACACCCTGGATCGATTCACCACCGACGGTGCGGAGCCGGAACCTGGGCACATAGTGGACGGGACGCCCATCGAGATCGAGCAGCGCGTCGATGGTGATCTCGGATCCTGACAGGACCTCCTGGATGATCGGGTCTCGAATGCCTCCGGCGACCCGGTCGAGCTCACTCCGCGGGATCATCTGGGCGTTCTGGCTTGCGCTGCCGGCCCGCGGCTTGATGAAGACCAGCTCAGGTAGATCCTGTAGCCTGTCTTCGAGGAGCCACGAGGCCGGGACAGCGATGCCGCGGGCGCCAAAGGAAGATACCGTGGCGAACTTGTCAGAAGCGATCGCAACGAAGGACTCGTCCGACACCGCCGCGACGCACCCAATCGACCTGAGCGCTTCCCGTTGACGAGCGAGCATGGGCAGCTCGGGGTCGATTGTCGGCACGAGAAGTCCTATCTGATGTCTCTCGATGATTCCCATTAGGTCGGTCAGATACTCGGGATCATCGGTCGCGCGCATGCGGATCGATTCGTCCGCCAGGAACAGAGCCGGTGCGAGCGGATCGAGGTCGCCCGCATAGGTCCGGCCGCCCCGTCTTCGAGTCTCGGCCGCGAACGACATCACGAGCGTCGTCCGCCTGCCTGCAGCAGTAACCAAGACGCTTCGTCCGTTGGGGCCCTCGATCGGTGTTACCGGGCCGACCTTGACGGCCTGCATCGTTGCGGCAGGACCACCATGTCGCCGAGCACCTTCGGTTGCCGACCGAATCTCGTGTCTGACCGCCAGATCATGCGGCGCACTATTCAGGCCGAGAACCGGCGCACGATATTCGGGGAAGTAGCTCTGATCGATGAGGCGAGGGTCCGAAGCCAGGGTGACTCGCGCCACTCGGAGCGCCTCGTAACGGGATGGGTCGAGGATCCAGCGGCCCGTGTGAAATTGGTGCAACCGTTGGGAGAAGCCGGACTTGAACCACAGAAGCGAATCGTCATGTCCGCCGCGTCCGCCGCCGATGTGAAGGACTCGGGCACCGAGGTCGACGGCCCAGTCGACCGCGTCGTCGAGAAGCACCTTCGTTGGCGATAGCGCGACGAATCTGTCGTCCGAACCCAGG
This sequence comes from uncultured Chloroflexia bacterium, assembly GCA_963809215.1. Lineage (GTDB taxonomy): Bacteria > Chloroflexota > Limnocylindria > Limnocylindrales > CSP1-4 > CTSoil-043. The sequence goes on along the minus strand of CAWEIJ010000002.1, from coordinate 2,213,260 downwards.
AGGTAGCACTCGACAATGTCACCGAAGCGCGTGAAAAGCCCCGCAGCGGCGACCTCATCGCCGATTCTGGTCACGAGCAGATGCACCGCACCCGACAATTCAGAACGAAGGCGGCGGAAATCAGACTGGTCGAAGAAGTAGAAGTCCGTGGCTCCGTTTCGGACCATGGTCTCCCTGTAGATACGGGCGAAAGCCCCTAGCTCCTTCCACTCCACGTCGTTCTCGGTGACGAGGCCCTTTCCCCGCGCCAACCCAATCCTTCGAGGCATGTCGCGGCGATACCCGTCCCGGGCCGCGTCAGCGCCTTTCGTCAGGTCGATCGACACGGTTGGGCCACCTTCGGCCAGACCCGCGTGTCCCCGGCGATCATCGGGAGCGGCCTGCAGCCCCACGACCAACGAGGCGTTCCCCAGCAGCGGATGGAACCTTGTGAAGACCGACACGGCGCCCTGTTGCCGCCACACTTCGAGGAGTTCTGCCCAGGCTCGCCGCACGAAGGGATCCCACGGCATGCAACCCCAGGCAAGTGGGCCCGCATACCCGTAGACGGAAGTGATGTCGGTGGCACCTGAGCCGGCCGCCGCTCCCGGGGGCACGACGCTCCGAAGCAGGTATGGCCATGCCATCCCACGACGGTGATCTCCGACCACGAGCAGGTAGGGTTCGCCCTCGCCACCGTCGCGAGCATAACGGTGGTACGCCGCCGTGTGGTAGACGTCGCGGTGAACGCCCACCAGACACGCCTCCCAGGCCGGGTCATCCGCGCTCAGCAACTTCACATTCGGGGGGAATCTGGCTAGCGTCACGCGCTCCATTATGGGATGAGGGGCATCCGTCGCGAATGGTCGCCCGATGTCCCAACTACAGACCGGCGCTTAGCGACCGAGGTGCTGCGAGCGCAAAGTCGGGAGAAACGCGTTCGAGTCCTGGCAAGCCATCGTGCGGCCGGCCATGGTCGTGCGCGAAGGGCAGCCTGCAGTATGACAGCGCTTGGGGGCGCGACCGGGGGGCCGATGACGGAAGCCGCGACTCTCCGGTCAGCGTACGCCCGTTCGCACCCCCCCCCCAGGACTTGTCCTGGTGCCCGCGCGCACCGATTTCGCGGGCTGACAATGCGGTCTGGTGCGGTCCGGAGCCCGTTGGCAGACACCAAAGTACTGGACGGGGACCCACCTGTCGCGCAGACTGTCCAGTGCGAACTGGGCCCCTGGCACATGTCTACGCTTCGCACGGCTTGAGTCGCATCGGCGTCATCGGCGGCACTTCTGCCGCACCCAATCGGGGACAGGAGATCGATGGAAACGACGGTTCCGCGCCGAAGGCGCATCAATACCTTTCGCAAGGCCGGCTGGCTCGCCGTGGCGGCCTTGGTCGGGTCGGCTCTCTTCGTCACTCCCGGCGTCGCACTCGGCCAGTCTGCACGCGGCGACTGTGCCCAGGTGAATGTGGACTTCACCGGCGTGCCCGAAGGCACCACTGCCGACGTCTTCGTGCATGGGACCACAACGAACCCGATAGCTCACTTCATCACGTCAGGCTATGTCCTGGCGGCACCCGGAACGTACGATGTCGTCTGGTCGAACGACCTCCCGGCCCAAGTCGTGATCGTCCCGGCGTGTGGTGAGCTGCAGATCACCAAGACCATCACGGGTGCCACCGCGGACTTCGGTGGCGGCGTCTTCAGCTTCATGGTCGACTGCAAGCCCGGAGACCACACGTACACGACCTTCATCACGTTCGGGGCTGGGGACAGCACCGGCTCCGTCCACTTCAGCGTCCCGGCCGGCCTGACATGCGCCGTGACGGAGACCGGCACACCCGATCCGGGCACGGGCTTTACGTGGCTCTCACCGGTCATCGACCCGCCGGTGACGGTCGTTGCCGACCAGACCGTCACGGTCAACATCACCGATCCACGCAACGCCCCCGCCAGCCCCAGCCCTTCTGTGAGCCCCAGCCCGAGCTCGCCGCCCACGAGCCCGCCATGCATCGCAGCCAACAACTGCTTCTTCGACACCCCGACCCCGCCGCCGAGCTCCAGCCCGAGCCCGGCGCCCACGCCCACCCCTCGAGCGTCGAGGTCGCCACGTCGACCCCGACCGGCGGGGTGGGTGGAGCCACGGGCAAGCCCCACGTGACCCCGCCACCCACGTCGATGCTTGGCGGTACCACCGGGTCAGCCGTCCACCGACACCTGGCGTATCGCACTCCTGGCGCTCGCCGCGCTGCTCGCCAGCCTCCTGGTCCTGAGCCCGAAGACCAGCCCGGAGCGCCGCCGCCGGTAACGCTCCGCACCAATTGACGTCCCCCAAACGCTCAGACGCCGGGGCCCGGACAACCAGGCCCCGGCGTTTCGATTCCAACGGAGGGCGCCCGATCCGCCTCTAGTGTCTCGGGCCGCTAAACGCTAGACGGTTCTGTCGCGCGCAGCTACGCTGCTGCGTATGCCGAACCATCCTGCCGCTCCACTTCGCATCGACGAGGCTGAACGCGGGGCGCTCCGGGCGCTGGTCCGGGCAGGGACGACCGAGCAGCGGACGGCGATGCGCGCCCGGCTGATCCTCGCGGCGGCCGACGGGGTCGCCAACGCGCGGATCGCGGCCGACCTTGGCGTCCACAAGATGACCGTCCTGCTATGGCGCAAGCGGTTCGCCCGTTCCCGGCTGGCCGGGCTCGCCGATGCCCCGCGACCGGGCCGGGCACCGACCTACGGCCGGGGCGAACGCGACCGGGTGATCGCGCTGACCCTGGAACCCCCGCCGGACGGGTCGACCCATTGGAGCGCGAACCGGCTGGCGGCCCGGACCGGCATCAGCGCCACGACGATCAAGCGGATCTGGGCCGAGGCGGGCCTCAAGCCGCATCGGACCGAGACGTTCAAGTTCAGCGCCGATCCCGAGCTCGAGGCGAAGGTCCGCGACGTGGTCGGGCTGTACCTCGCCCCGCCCGAACACGCCGTGGTCCTGTCCGTTGACGAGAAGACCCAGATCCAGGCGCTCGACCGGACCCAGCCGATGCTGCCGCTGCGGCCGGGCCAGGTCGAGCGCCACACCCACGACTACGAGCGTCACGGCACGACCCAGCTCTTCGCCGCACTCGAGGTCGGGACCGGCACGGTGACCGCCCAGACCCGGGCGCGGCACACCGGGGCCGACTTCCTCGCATTCCTCCGGCAGGTCGAGCGGGCCTATCCCGGCTGCGAGCTGCACGTGATCCTCGACAACGTGAGCACCCACAAGACGCCGGCCGTTCGCGCCTGGCTCGAAGCGCATCCGCGGGTCACGTTCCACTTCACGCCAACGTCCGCGTCCTGGCTGAACCAGGTCGAGACCTGGTTCAGCATCCTGAGCCGTCAGGCCATCCGGCGAGGCGCCTTCCGCTCGGTCAAGGAACTCGTCGCCCGGATCGAGACGTTCATCGCGGCCTGGAATGCCGGCGCCTCACCCTTCGTCTGGACGAAGACCGACGACGAGATCTTGGCCAAGGCTGTCCGGAAGCGGCCAGCGACTAACGAACCGGGACACTAGCAGGACTCCGTTGTGCCGCCCGGCCGTTCAGGAGTTGGTGCACGGGCCTGGTTGGACCTCGGGCACGTGGTAGCCAACCCAAGATCCTTCGCGCGGCTGATCTCAGCCCACTGACACGCCCGACGGCCGAGGCCCAGCTGGAACGGTCCGTCGCGAGCGCCGGAGCTGGTCGCTCGGGACCCGAGTCAAACAGGTCGCGCCGGGGTGGCGGGCGCTGTGGCACACGTGCGACCGGCTCCGTTCGTGCGCAATACCCGAACCATGCACGACCCACGGGTTTCTGGCGCCGGCTTCCCTCTACGGTATCCTGCGGATTGATCCGGCAGAGCACGTCGACTAGTCTGCGGGTCGTCGTAGCCGCCCATGGTCTTCAAGTGGTTGCCAGATGGCGTTCGAGCTCCTCCTCCAATCCGGCTTGCTTGTTTCCGCGACGGTGACCGCATTTGCGATCAGCTCCCTCGTCGGGATGCTGGTGACGCGCGTCGGGGCCACGCCGCGCCCCCGCGCTCGAATGCCCGATGATCCGGTTCGGGCGTCGTCACCGCGTGATCCCGCACGCGACGAACCGACGCGGCCTCTGCGGACCCATGGACTGCCGCCGGTGGGCGACCCGACGGCCTGACCCTTGTCGAGTCCGCTGGCCCGAAGCCCACTCTCGTGGACGGCCGGGGCGCGTGCTGGCAACGAGCTCGCCCCGCGCGCGGATGTCCGCAGCGCTCGCTCGGCTGCGACCCGAGATTCCAGGCCTCAGCCTACCGGGACTCGGCGTCGAGCGTCGATGCCATGAGACGGCCGCTGAGCCGATCTCGTCACCTTGAGCCGAGGTCGCCCAGTCGGTCGAGGAGCTCGCCGGCGACCGCCCGGTAGTCGTCCGCGACGCGACTCATCGGTGCGATACCGCGTGATCGGGAGCCGGACCGCTGGCGCCTCCGCGATGCGGATCGCCTCGCGCACGGAGTGCTCCAGGACGACGACGCCGAACTGTCCCCGAAGTTGGCGCGACCACGTCCCGGACATGGCCGGTCGGATTCACGCGGCAGGCGACGATCCCCAGGAGCTCCAGGCGCGGATTGACGTGCCGGCGGGCTCGCTCGATCGCGGCGATCACGCTGGCCACGCCGGGGAGCGCGAGCGCATGGGCTTCGACGGGGATCAACACCTGGTCGCTCGAGACGAGCGGCGCGAGCGACAGGTAGCCGACGCGCCGGTGGCGTGTCCACGAGGATCAGGTCCCAGTAGTCGGGCAACCGGGCGAAGCCGCGCACGATCGCGAGCCCGGTCTCGTCCCTGCCCTTCTCGACGGATCGGACGAGGCTGGGACTGGTCGGGATGAGATCGACGCCAGGCGCCGTCGAGCCGACGACGAGCTCGGAGACCCGGATGCCGCCCGCCGAGTACTCGACGAGCCCGATCGGCGACTCGCGACCCCCGAGCCAGTCGGTGGCCGAGCCCTGTGGATCGAGGTCGACGACCAGCACCCGGAGGCCGTGCTCGGCGAAGGCGGCCGCGAGGCTCACGGTCGTCGTCGTCTTGCAGCTCCCGCCCTTGTTGTTCGACAGGGCGATCGTGCGCACGTCAGCGTCGCTCTCGACGCGTCGGATGAGGCCGTCGAAGAACTCGTCCGCGACCAGGGTGACGTTCGAGGATGTCTCGCAGCAGAGAGTCCGGGCGCCGTCTCACCCGGCTGCCGCCAATGCGGCGCCGCGATTGCGTCCTCGGGGGACGCTCCAGCCGGACGTTGCGGGTCGATCGTCCGGTGGCGGGATCGGAAGGGCGAGCCCACGCCGACAGGCCCGTGGCAGTCACAGGTTCCGGGACCGGTTCCGGCGTCTCGCTCGCGCGAGTCTGCGACGAGCGCCGGAGCGACGCGGCGATCCACGATCGAGCTTCAGCGCGGCCTGGTACGCCTGTCGGGCGGCGGCGTCGAACTCGGCCGCCTCCACCGTCCCATCCCCGTCCCGCGACCGGGGCTCGAGGCGCGCTAGAACGTCGCCTGGCCAGCGCGCCAGGCCCGCGGCCCTACCGGGCTCGGCCTGGCTCGCTCCCGACGGTCGGGTGGAAGTCGGCGGGCTCACTCGCCGGCTCCTGCGACGAGGCGGGTTGGTCGCGTTGGCACGCCTCCAACTCTAGTCGTCCCAATCCCTCGCCGGCGACTGCGGCCGCGTGGCCTCCCGTCGGCGCGGCTTCGACGACGCGCCGTCCCCGCCGTCAGCCCCGGAGGCTCTCCCCGGGCACCCAGCCGTAGAGGGCCACCGGCCCCAGGCCGCGTGCGTCGAGCTCGACCCGCAGCTGCTCCGGCGTGCCGGCGAGAAGGGGGAACGTTCCGTAGTGGATCGGCGCCACCGCGTCCACTCCCAGGAGCTCGACCGCGAGCGCTGCCTCGCGTGGCCCCATCGTGTAGTGGCCGCCGATCGGAAGGAGCGCCAGGTTCGGGCGGTAGAGCTCGCCGATCAGGCGCATGTCGCTGAACACGTTCGTATCACCGGCGTGGTAGATCGTGTAGCCGTTCTCGAGGCGGAGGACGAAGCCGGCCGGCTCTCCCAGGTAGAGCGTCGTCTCGCCGCCGGGATTCCAGTCGCCGGCCGAGTGGTCGGCGCCGGTCATCGTGACCGCGATCTCCCCGAAGGCGAACGTGCCGCCCTTGTTCATCCCGGTCGCCGCGTCGGAGCCGCCCGGCAGCCTGCGCGCGAGCCAGAGGCTCATCTCGTGGATGCAGGGCCAGGTCGGGCGGAGCCGGCTTGCGAGCGCCACGGCGTCGCCCATGTGGTCGCCGTGACCGTGCGTGACCAGCAGGAGGTCGCACGCGGAGACCGCGTCCGCGGCCTTCGGGCTCTTCGGGTTCCCGAACCACGGGTCGATGAGGATCGTCTTCCCGCCCGAGGTTCGGACCTCGACGCAGGCGTGGCCGTACCAGGTGATCGTCGTCGCCGCATCGAGCCCCATCGTCCCGCTCCCTGCCACGGGCCCGCGGCGCCCGGACTCCCCGGGACCGGCGCCCTCTTGGCGGAGTGTGCACGCGGCGCCACGGCCGCGGCAAGATGGTCCTGCTCTCCGGGTCGGTCCGCGGCCGATGTACACGCTGGTGCATGAACCGGCGTTTGCACGACCGCAGACCTCGCCCGCGGGCTTCGGCGGGCGCCTCCGGACGCTCGGTCGCCGCGCCGGGCAAGCCCCACGGCCGCCGCCGGCCACCGGCCGATTACACTCCGCAGCGATGCCCGCCGAGCAGATCGCCCGGAACCTCGCCTTCGTGAACTGGACGGTCCTTGCCGGCCTGGCAGTTGGCGCGCTCGCCTCGGTCGTCCTCCTGCGCCTGTTCACCGACGCCACGAAAGGCTACCTGGGGTTCACGGGGCTCTGCGCCGCAGCGTTCGCGGGGCTGGCGTGGCTTGCCGACGGCGCCCTGCCCGCGATCGCCGCGGCCGGATCGCCGGTCACCGTGGACGCCAGCTGGGACCTCCCCCGCCGCGCCCTCCTCGCGATCCTCGCGCTCGGGTCGCTCGTCTACTCGATCAGGCTGTTCCGGGGGGCACGTGCGCCGATTCTCGGGATCGGCACGATCGTGGCGGGGCTCGGCACGCTGGTCGCCGGGGCGCTCACGTGGGGCGGCGGCGTGATCGGATCCGTGCCCCTCGCGGTCCAGCTGGTCGTGCTGGCGGGCGCGATCGGCGGGTTGTTCGCGGGGATGATCCTGGGCCACTGGTACCTGGTCACGCCGAAGCTCTCGACGGGCCCGGCGCTCGCCCTGACCCGCGGCCTGCTCTGGGTGGTGGCGCTGCAGGTCGTGCTCTTCGGGGCCTGGGTCGGCTTCGGCGGCGGCCAGAACCTGGCGCCGTTCGGACCGCTGGGCGGGTCGTGGGCGCTCTTCGTCTGGCTCCGCCTCCTCGTGGGCCTTATCTTCCCGCTCGTCGTGACCTGGGCAGCGGGGCAGACCGTGAAGACCCGATCCATGGAATCGGCGACCGGTCTCCTCTACATCGACGTCGGGGCCATCGCCGCGGGGACGATCCTCGCGGCCGGCCTCTACTTCGGCGCCGGCCTGCTGGTCTGAGGAGGAGGCATGCACCGATGACGACGCGTGGCGGGTACGTTCCGTCGGTCGGCGACCGGGCCTGGATCGAGGCGGCAGCCGCGCCGCTCCACCCCGTGCTCGAGCAGATCGAGGCGGCGGCCGGACCGGACGGCATCCCGATCCTGGACCGGGAGGCGGGGCGCGTCCTGTCGGCGCTCGTCGCCGGCCGGCATCGAATCGTCGAGGTCGGCACCGCTTACGGGTACTCGACGCTGTGCATGGCGCTCGGCCAGCCGCCGGACGGGTCGATCGTGACGATCGACCCTGACCGATCGCGAACCGGGCGCGCCCGCGGCTGGTGGCGCCAGGCCGGGATCCCGGATGCCCGGATCGTCGTCGTGAACCGCCCGGCCCTCGACGCGTTCGCGGCCGGCGCCGCGGAGCCCGCCCTCGCGGGACCCTTCGACCTCGCGTTCATCGATGCGCTCAAGCAGGAATACGAGGGCTACGTGGCGGCGATCGTTCCGCGCCTCGCCCCGGGTGCGCTCGTCATCGCGGACAATGTCCTGTGGGGAGGCCGGGTGTCCGGCGAGCGCCCCAGCATCTCGGGGGACAACACCGATGCGCTCCGCGCCTTCGACTCGGCCATGCTGGGCGACGCGCGCTTCAGCTCGATCATCCTGCCGATCGGGGACGGGCTGCTCCTCGCCGGATTCCGCGCGTGACGTCCTCGGCGGGGCGACGATGAGAGGCCCCCGACCGTGATGGCCGGCGACGGGCCGATTCGCGTCCGGGTGCGCCTCTTCGCGCGCCAGCGCGAGCTCGCCGGGACGCGCGAGGTGACGCTCGACCTCGTCGTCGGGGCGACCGTCGACGAGGCCTGGACCGCGCTCGCGGCCCGATTTCCCGCGATCGCGTCGGGGCGGCCGTACGTGCGATTCGCCCGCAACGGCGACTACGCGGAGGCCGGCACGGCGCTCGAGGACGGCGACGAGGTGGCGTGCATCCCGCCGATCAGCGGGGGCGCCGACGCGCGGAACGCGGCGGGTGACGACCCCGTGATCCGCCGCTTCGAGCTCCACGCGGAGCCGTTCCCTCCCACGCTCGCCCACGACCTCGCTGACGCCGTCACGACCGTGGCCGACGGCGCCGTGGTGACGTTCGAGGGACGGACACGGTCCACGCCGGGAACGCCGGCGCCCGGCGAGGAGGCCGAGGCGGCCCGCCACGCCGGCCACGGGGTGGAGTCGCTCGAATACGAGGCGCTCGAGCCGATGGTCCGACGGGTCTGGGACGTGATCGCGGACGACGTCGACGCGCGTTTCGGGGTTCGACGGCTGGCGATCGCGCACCGGACCGGCGAGGTGCCGCTGGGCGAGGCGAGCGTCATCGTCGTCGCCGCGGCGCCGCACCGGGACGCGGCCTTTGCCGCCGCGCACCATGCCATGGACGAGACGAAGGCGCGCGCGCCGATCTGGAAGGCCGAACGGTTCGCCGACGGGCACGTCTGGATCGGTGAGCCGGCACGCACGGATACTCTCGACCATCGGGACGGGCGATGACCCGCCTCGTCTGCCTGGCGGGCGTCACCCGCGGCATCCTTCGATGACCGATCCGCTGGCGCCCGCGCTCGACCGGGTCATGCGCCATGCCACCGACCTTGCGGGTGCCTGGGGGTCCCGGGCCCGTGCGTCCACGACCGTCGCCCGTGAGCGAGCCATCCTCCGCCTCTTCGGCGTGACGGGGCTCGACCACGCCGGCGTGCCGCTCGCCTCGGCCGTCGTCGAGCGCGCGATGGGAGAGGACCCGGCCCGTCTCGGCGGCGGGATCGCCCTCCCATTCGCCGTCGCGTTGCTGGAGTACGACATCACGCCACAGCGCCTCGCGCTCGACGTTGCGAACGGCGCGATCGACCTCGCCTTCGAGGCGCAGCTGCTCGCCGACCCTGAGCGGCGCGCCGCCGCAGAGACCGAGGTCCGTCGCATGGCGGCGCTGGCGGTCGAGCGTGTCGACGCGAACCGCACGGCGCGCCGGGAGACGCTCACGGTCGTGGGGGAGACCCCACGGCCGTGGATCGGCGCGACCCTGGCCTCGCCCGGCCTCGACACGGCACCGGACGAGGCGGAGGGGCTCGTCGTCGCCGGGGCCGACCTCGTCCGCATCCGTGTGCCCGCGATCCGCGAGCTGGCGCTCCGGCTCCACGACCGCGGGATCGACGCGCACGACTGGCGGCCGCGACCAGCCCGCGGCCAGCGCGTCGCCGAGAGCCCGGCGGACGTCCCGACGGGCAGCCAGCGCGCGCTCGCGGCCCTGCGGGAGCGCGTCGACGAGGCGGCTGCGGAGGCGCGGCGCTACGTTCGGCTCTCGAGCGTGGCGTCGGCGCTCGCGGCGCCCGAGCAGGCGCTGGTGGCCGCGCTGGAGCGGATCGACGTCGTGGAAGCCGATCCGATCGCGGAGATCGTCGGCGACGGCGTCGACCCCGACCGCGCGCTCGCTGACCATGCGTTCGGCCATCGGCTGCTCCGACGCGCGGGCACGCTCGTGATGGTCGGCCCGGGTCCGCTGATCGTGGCCCCGGATCTCGCGACGGGCGTGCCGGCGGACGCCGCGACGCGCGCCGGCCGGGCGTTCGCGATGCAGGCCCTCTCCGTCGCGTTCGTGCTTGCCAGCGGGATCCCGGAGGCGCAGCTCATCGCCGGCGCGTTGACGCCGTGGCTCGCCGGGGAGCCGAACCCGGCAACGCAGGCGCTCGCGACCGTCGCGCTCCAGCGCCGCGCATGGCCGGCGATCTGGCTGTCGTTCGAGGAACCGGCCGCTGGCGGCTGGATCGCCGCGCGCTGGCCGACGCTCCTCGCGCTCGGGCTCGCGATCTCGGGCCCATCGGCGATCGTGGTGCGGACCGCGCGCCGCTCCGAGCTTCCGGCCGCCGTCCAGGCGACCCGCGCGACGGCCGCGCTGGCGACGGAGCTCGCCGCAACGCCGGACGAAGCGCTGGCCCGGCCGGCCGTGGCGGCCCACGCACGCGCGCTCCTGGCCGCAGCGTCGGCCACGCTCGAACGGCTCGACGAACGGGGCTGGACGGCGCTGCTCGGCGAGCCCATCGGCGGCCCAGGGCGCCCCCGCCTCGGCGCGACCGCCGTGACGGAGAAGACCGAGCCGTTCGACACGCTGATCACGGCGCTCGGCGGAGGCTGATCCCGGCAACAGCCCCGAGCGGCTCGCGGCGCCACGCAGCGCACGGCCGCGCCGGCCGCATCAGATCGCGGGACCCCGGGCCCAGGCCCTCGACGCCACGATCCGCCGATCGCGAACCCGTGGTCAGGCGCTCGCGGGTCCGCCCTTTCGCGCCTCCTCGACCGCGCCGAGGGCGTCGCGCAGGCGCCCGATCCACTCGCTCTCGTGCTCGCCGACGAGCTTCACGCACCAGGCGAGCGCCTCGCTGCGGCTGCGGGCAACGCCGGCCTCGACGAGCGTGTCGAGCACCATCCGCTCCGGCTGCCGGAGCCGTGTCATGGCGGGGATGCCGGCCGTCGTGAAGAGCGTTCGCTCGCCGCCCAGGACGACGCCCCAGGAGACGATCTTGCGGAATCGATGCTGGGCATCCTCGGCGATCGTCATCCGGGAGCCCCGGGTCTCTTCTCGGAAGCGCTCGATGCGCGAGGCCCTGGCGGCCGCCCGGGCGGCGTCGCTGGCGTCGGCGGGAAGCTCGACGTCGGTGAGCGTGCCGACCACGAGGATCTCCTCGCGGTCGACGGTGATCTCCGCGGCTCCGACGAACCAGCCGTCGGTGAGGCGTCCGGCGAACCAGCCGGTGATCTCGTCGTGCGTTGCGTGATGTGACATGGGGACGCTCCTGCGTGAAGATGGGTCGTGCCGCTCGGGGCAATGCTGTCGATTGCCAGATTACACGATTACCTGAATTGTGCGCAAGCGAGAAAGCGCTCGGCGCCTGGGCGGTGCAGGTCGGGCCGTGTTCTCATCGTGGCCGAGGCGGCGCCGTCCCCTTCTCGTGCTGGCGCGAACGACGGGGTGCTCAAGCCCCACGACCGCCGGAATATCAGCGTAGAGGCGTCCATTCCCGTGATGCCCGTATCGGGCATATCGAGAGCGACGACGATGTCCGCAACGGGCATACGACGAGGGGTGCAGCTCCCCGGCGCATGCACGCGGGAACGGGGGCGTGCATCACCCGGGGGCCGTGTCTCGACCCGGGGTCCGGGTTGCTCGCGCTTCTGATGCGTGGCGACCGTCACCCGTGGCGGCGCCCGCATCTCGGCGCCGGCGTGTACTAGGCTTGGCCGCGCCGGCAGGACGGCGGCGATTTCCCTGGAGGAGCCCGAGTGACGAGGTCCGTTCTCCTTTGGATGGCCCGCAACCCGTGGTTGCGCAGCCGAATTCCACGCCTCCGATTCGTGCGTCGGGCCGTGCGGCGCTTCATGCCCGGCGAGGATGCCGAGTCGGCGGTTGCCGCCGCCGCGGGGCTCGCGGCGAGCGGGCAGGGGATCCTCTTCACGCGGCTCGGCGAGAACCTGGCCGAGCTCGCGGAGGCGGACGACGTCGCGGCCCATTACCGGGAGCTGCTCGAGCGAGCGGCGTCGCTGCCGCGCGCCCCCGAGCTCTCGGTGAAGCCCACCCAGCTCGGGCTCGACATCGACGCCGACGCCTGCTTCGGGCACCTGGACGAGCTGGCCGCCCGCGCGGGTGACCTTCGCACGTGGCTCTGGCTCGACATGGAGGGCTCCGCCTACGTCGACGCGACGCTCGACCTGTATGAGCGACTCCGGGCGGCGCACCCGAACGTCGGGATCTGCCTCCAGGCGTACCTGAAGCGCACGCCGGCGGACCTCCGGCGGCTCCTGCCGCTGAAGCCCGCCGTGCGGCTCGTGAAGGGCGCCTATGACGAGCCCGCGACGATCGCCCACGGGAGGCGGCCGGAGGTTGACGCGGCATACCAGGCGCTCGCGCTCGTGCTGGCCGAGGCGGCCCGCGACGGACGCGCCCGCTGCGCGCTCGGCACCCACGACAGCGGCCTGATCGAGCGCATCGCCGCGTTCGCCGACTCGGCGGGCGTGGCGCGCGCGTCGCTCGAGGTCCACATGCTCTACGGAATCCGCGCGCACGAGCTTGCCCGGCTCCAGGCGGCAGGGTTTCCGGCGTTCACGCTGATCGCCTACGGGGCCTTCTGGTACCCGTGGTACATGCGCCGGCTCGCCGAGCGGCCCGCGAACGTCCTCTTCGCGCTCCGACAGCTCCTGCCGTAGGGCGCCGGCGGGCCTGCGTCCGGCTGCGGTCCGGCGCGAGTGGCCTAGTGGACGCGGGCCTCGAGGCCTGTCCAGAACGGCTCGCGCAGCTCGGTCTTCAGGATCTTGCCGGTCCCACCCTTCGGCAGCGCGTCGCGGAAATGGATCTCGCGCGGGACCTTGAAGCGCGCCAGTCGCGCGCGGCAGAAGAGCTTGAGCTCCTTCGCGCTGACCTCGTGGCCCGGCTTGAGCACGACGAGGGCGACGGGCGCCTCACCGAACGTCCCGTCCGGTGCCGCGACGACCGCGCATTCGAGCACCGCGGGATGGGCCGCGAGCGCGTTCTCCACCTCGACGGACGAGATGTTCTCGCCGCCGCGGATGATCACGTCCTTCGAGCGGTCCTTGATCAGGACGTAGCCCGCCTCGTCGAGCGTCGCCATGTCGCCGGTCCGGAGCCAGCCGTCGCGGATGGCCGCCGCGGTCGCGTCCGGGTCGCGGTAGTAGCCGGTCATCACGCTGTTTCCGCGCACGACGATCTCGCCGATCCGCTCTCCGTCCGGCCGCACGTCGCGCCCCTCGCTGTCGACGACGCGGAGCTGGACCCCCGGGATCGGCCAGCCCGTGAGCGACTGCCGCTCGTGGCGCCGCTCGGGCGGCTCCGCTTCGGTCACGACCGCGCGCGGCTGGGCGAGCGTCAGGATCGGCGCCGTCTCCGTGAGACCGTAGCCCACGATCGCCTGCACGCCGAGCTGCTCCTCGAGCGCCTGCACGAGGGCAGGGGAGGCCGGCGACCCCCCGATGATCACCTGGCGCAGGCTCGAGAGATCGAAGCGCGGGCGCTCGTGGTGGTGGACGAGCGCGTTGAAGATGGCCGGCACCGCGAGCAGCCGCGTCACGCGGTGGCGCTCGACGAGCTCCATGAGCGCCGTCGGGTCGAAGCGGCGGAGCATCACGTGGCGGCCGCCGACCATGGTCAGGAAATGCGGGACGCCCCAGCCGTTCACGTGGAAGAGCGGGACCACGTGGAGGATCACGTCCTCCTCGCCGAACCCGAGCGCGATCTCCGCGTGGACGGAGTGGAGGTAGAGCTCGCGGTGGGTGAGCGCGACGCCCTTGGGCAGGCCGGTCGTGCCGCTCGTGTAGAAGAGCTCGGCGATCGCGTTCTCGTCGATCTGTGGGTGCCGCGGCTCGGATGAGCCGCCCGACAGGAGCGCCTCGTACTCGTCGCTGGCGATGCCGCCGGGCTCGCCTTCGAGGATCACGAAGCGAGGTCGCGTCGTGAGCTCCGGGACGATCGCCTCGACGAGCGGCAGGAAGTCGCGGTGGAACGCCACGAGCTTCGAGCCGGCGTGGTCGAGGATGTAGGCGATCTCGTGCGGCGTCAGCCGGATGTTGATGGGGTTCAGCACCGCCCCCGCCTCGAGCACGCCGTAGTACGCCTCGAGCAGGTGGTGCGTGTTGTACGTGATGAACGAGACGCGATCGCCGGCCCCGATGCCCAGTCCCACGAGCGCGTTCGCCAGGCGATGCGTCCGCTCCGCGTAGGCGCGATAGGTGAACTCGTGCTCGCCGTCGATGATGCCGACCTTGTCGCCGAAGTAGGTCGCGGCCCTGTCACGGAACTCGAGGACCGAGAGCGGCACGAACACCGGGAACCTCCATGCTCGACGAGCGCCGTCGCAGGCGGCAAGTGTCGCGCACGCGGCTTCCCCCGTCACGCGGCAACGGCGCGGTGCGGTCCGGCAAGTCGAGGCGTGCGCCGTTCGCGGGACGGTAGATGGCGGTTAGTTGTCATATAGCAATCAATGTGCGATGATCAGGCCATGACCGACGATGACGCCGCCACCCGGGCCGTCGATGCGTTCGAGCTCATGGCACGAGCCACGATCGACGTGACGACGCGGGTGCTGGCAGACGCGAGCCCCGGGCTCGACCTGAGCCTGCTCCAGTGGCGCGCCCTCGTGGTCATCGGAGACGACCCGGCAGGGACCCGCGTGGGCCGGGTTGGCGAGCGTGTCGGCCTGCCGCTCCCGGCGGCCAGTCGTCTGGTTGGACGCCTCCGGGACCGCCACCTGGTCCGTCTCGAACGGGATTCCGACGACGGGAGAGCCACGCGGGTCATGCTCACGAACGTCGGCCACGACACGCGATCAAACGTTCTCGACCGTCGGCGCTCCCTGATCGCGGAAGCGCTGGGGACGACATCCCTGCCCGCCGAGGCGGTCCATGGGCTGCGTGTCGTGGCCGAACGCTTCGATCGACTGGGCCGGGAAGGCCCGGTCCTGCGCACGGGTCCCACCGTGGGCCCGGAAAGGGGAACCATGAAGACGACCGATTCGTACGCGACCATCAGGACAGGAACCTTCGCCGAGGGAGAGGAGACGATGCCCGAGAAGGACGCCGAGGATCGCGTCCTGCGACGCGGCAGCTTCGCGGCCGGCGAGGAGACGAGGCCCGAGGAGAACGCCGAGCGACGTGTCCGTGCACGCGGCGGCTTCGCTGTCGGCCAGGAGCAGAAGCCGCGGGACGACGCGGCGAGGCGTGCCCATCCGGGCACGTTCGGCGATACGGAGCAGGCGCGCTGAGCATCCTGGCGCGCTGGACGAACGCGGCGCGACGGCGGCCCGCACGGGCCGCCGTCGGTCCTGTATGCGGGGGCGGCGCAGGGAACCGGACCGCTGGCCGAAGAAGGCCCGAGGCAGGGCTCCTACCCCCGGAGGAGCGCTCGGGCCGGCGTCGCCCGCGGCCCGGCCGCGAAGTCCGATCCCGGCCGGTCAGGACACCTGTTCGATGAGCCGGTGCGGTCGGCGCGCCCGGCTGGGCACGTCGATCCAGCCGAGGAGCAGGAGCGCGTGGGGAATCGAGACGGCACCCAGCCGCTGGTAGAGCGACGAGAGGTTGTTCTTCGCCGTCGAGTAGCTGATCCTCAGGCAGTGCGCGGCCTGCTGAATGCCCCCGTGCTGGCAGACCTCTGCGAGGACCTCGAGCTCGCGATGCCGGGGCGGCGTCCCGAACTCCGATCGGGCGCCGAAGCCCCCGTGGCAGTCCACGACCTCGACCTCGTGGAGCACGACTGCGGCAAGCTTCCGGCGGAGGCGACGCGCTCTCGCCTGGGCCGCGTCACGGGCCCGTTGTTGGTCGTTGCGACGGCTCATTGGACGCTGGCCCGATCGGCCGGACCGAAACGTGCCGGTGTGCTGACGTCCTGCGCCAGCCCTGGTTCGGGAGACGTGGCAGTGACGGAGGGTCGGATGGGACCGGGTCGGCCTGACGCCCACTGGGCGCCATCTGTTCGTGCTGGCAACCGTCGTGCCTCCTCTCTACCGGGTCGTCGCGGGATGATCGCGACGAGCGGTGGAACGGGGACGGCAGTCGAGGATCGACCCGGGAGTCGACGCGTCGGGATTCGGTCAATGCCAGTGCCGGGCGAGCCTGACGCCGTCCTGGTATTGCGGCCCTGCGCTATCGCCACGCTGGACCTGATGGCCCCGAGATGGGGGTCGACGCCCGTGGCAGGCGATCGACGTCCGGGAGTATGCCACCAGATGCCGGACGTCGCCCGCGAGGGACCGTCTGGTTGCGGGGTCGGCTTCACGGGTCCGGCGCTCGCCCGTGACGCTGGCGCCGGCATGCCAGGCTCTCTAACTTGCGCAAGTACGCAAGCATCTGGTAGGCTTGCCCACGCGGCTGGATCGCCGCCGGGACGCCGCCGGATCCCGGTGCGCCAGCCGTGGCGTCCCGGTCACGCGGGGCATCCGCCCGATCCCGAACCCTCCAGGGCACGTCATCGACCCGGCGGACGCGCGACGCACGAACCTTCGAACGGAGTTCACATCGATGGCTGTCAAGACCGCCTCGGTCGAGCTCGACGGGACCGCAATGCGGTTCGTCGCCACGTCGGGCAGCGGGCACGCGCTCGTGCTCGATGACGGAACGGCGAACACCGGACCCCGTCCTGCCGAGCTGATCCCGATGGCCCTCGCCGGCTGCACGGCCATGGACGTGATCTCGATCCTGCGCAAGAAGCACCAGGACGTGACGCGCTACGAGGTGCGATCCGAGGGCGTGCAGATGGACGAGCACCCGAACGCCTTCACCCGGATCGACGTCCTCCACGTCGTCGAGGGGCCGGCGATCGACGTCGACGCCCTGCGACGCGCGATCGAGCTCTCGGCGAGGAAGTACTGCAGCGTGGGCGCGACGCTCTCCACGGGCATCACCGAGATCCACCACGCGTACCTGGTGCGGGACGGCGCAGGCTCCGAGCAGACGGCCGAGGTCATCGTCCTCGGACCGCGCGCGGATCTCGCCGCGATTGCACAGCCCGTGGCGGCCGCACCGTCGATGGGCTGACCGACCCGGCGAGTCAGCCCGACAGGGGGTCGGCCGCGTTGACTTCCCGGGCTACGCGGTGGCGCGCGCCGGCAGCCAGCCCTCGCTGATGCGTTTGACCGTCTCCACGAGGGCGAGATACGCCACGACGATCCCGGCCAGCAGGACCCAGTACAGCGGCGGCAGGCCGGCGAACTCGAGGAGCGACCCGAGCGG
The DNA here is from genome assembly GCA_963809215.1 of uncultured Chloroflexia bacterium. GTDB lineage: Bacteria > Chloroflexota > Limnocylindria > Limnocylindrales > CSP1-4 > CTSoil-043. Next base: position 2,195,930 of record CAWEIJ010000002.1, on the reverse strand, counting down.
GCTCGCGGGGATGAGGAGCGCCGCAGCCAGCGCCAGGACGATCGCGATCACCAGCTCGCGGCTGGGCCGGCTGCGCCAGAACGGGCTGCGCCGCGTGCGGATCACCAGCACGACGAGGATCTGGGTGAAGAGCGACTCGATGAACCAGCCGGTGTGGAACGCCCGCTCGTCCGACCCGAGCACGAGCAGCAGGAGCCCGAACGTCAGGAAGTCGAAGAGCGACGAGATCGGGCCGAAGACGACCATGAACCGCTCGACGCCGCGGATGTCCCACCGCGCCGGCAGCGCCTCCACCTCCGGATCGACGGCATCCGTGGGGAGCGCCGTCTGCGACGCGTCGTAGATCAGGTTGTTGAGGAGAATCTGGCCCGGCGTCATGGGCAGGAATGGGAGCACGAGCGCCGCGCCGGCCATGCTCAGCATGTTGCCGAAGTTCGAGCTCGTCCCCATCCGGATGTACTTGAGCGTGTTCGCGAACGTTCGGCGGCCCTCGGTCACGCCCTGGCCGATCGCCGCCAGGCTCGGTTCGAGCAGGATGATGTCCGCCGCGGAGCGCGCCACGTCCGTGGCGTTGTCGACGCTGATCCCGACGTCGGCGACATGCAGCGCCGGCGCGTCGTTGATGCCGTCGCCGAGGTAGCCGACGACCGCGCCCGATTCCCGGAGCGCGCGGATCACCTGGAGCTTCTGGTCCGGATCGACCCGGGCGAAGATCGTCGTCCCGGGCACCCGGGCGACGAGCGCCGGGTGCGTCAGCCTTCGCATCTCCTCCCCGGTCAGGACGCCGGCCACGTCCAGCCCGACCTCGCCGGCCGTGTGGCGGGCGACGAGCTCGTTGTCGCCGGTGACCACCTTGAGCGCGACGCCCTGGCGGGCCAGGTCGGCGATCGTCGCGGCGACGCCCGGCTTGGCGCGGATCGCTGAAGAGGATCACGCCCTCGAACACGAGGTCACGCTCCAGCGTCTCGGCCGCCGCAAGACCGACCCGGCTTCCCGGGGCCGAGAGCGACGCGACCTCGTCGGCGGAGAGGGTCCGGGACGCCACCGCGACCAGGCGGAAGCCGTCGGCCGAGGCACCGTCGACGAGCGCTCCGAGCCGGGCATGCTCGGCCGCGTCGATCGGGCGTGCGGCATGGTCCTCGCGGACGCTGCTCGATCGCGTCACCACCGACTCCGGGGCGCCCTTCGTGACGACGACCGGCGCGTCGTCGGCCCGCTGGACGACCACGCTGAGAAGGCGGCGGTTGAAGTCGTACGGGAGCTCGGCGAGCTTCCGGTAGCTCGCGAGGTCGGCCGGCGCCGTCGCCTGGGCAAGGATCGCGGTGTCGAGGGGATTCACGAAGCCGGCCTGGAAGTGGCTGTTGAGGTAGGCGAGCGCGAGCGCCGAGGCGGCCTCCGACGCGTCGTCGCGATCGATCCCGGCCGACCGCACGAGGCGCAGCTTGCCCTCGGTCAGCGTCCCGGTCTTGTCCGTGCACAGGACGGTGATGCCGCCCAGGTTCTGGATCGCCGGCAGGCGCTTCACGAGCACGCCGTGTCCGGCAAGCGCCCGGGCTCCGCGGGTCAGGTTCAGGGTCACGATCGCCGGGAGCAGCTCGGGCGTGAGGCCGACCGCGAGCGCCACCGCGAAGAGGAGCGAATCGAAGAGCGGGCGCTGGAGCGCGACGTTGATCGCGAAGACGCCGACCACGAGCAGAAGGGTGACCCGCGCCACGAGCAGGCCGAAGGCGCGGACGCCGAGCTGGAAGTCGGTCTGCGGCGCGCGCTCGGCCAGCCGCCGCGCGATGGTCCCGTAGCTGGTCCGGGTGCCGGTGGCCGTGATCAGTGCGCGGCCGGTGCCGCTCACGACGCTGGTCCCGAGGAACACGAGCGCGTCGCGCTCGCCGTCGCGTGGCTGGCCGGGGCGCGGCCGTCGATACGGCACGCGCGGTCGCCGGGCCGCCCGCCGCGTCGGCCGGCCCCGCCGCCCGGCAGGCTCGGGCACCCCGCCTGACCCGCCCGGGCCGTCCCCCGGTCCATGGCTCCCCGTGCCCGGCGCATCCTCCGGTCGAGCCTCCGCGGGAGCCTTGAGGGCGGCGGCCGACTCGCCGGTGAGCGACGACTCGTCGACGTAGAGATGGTTCGCGGCGAGGAGCCGGCCGTCGGCGGGGACGATGTTGCCGGCCGCAAGCTCGACGACGTCGCCCCGGACCACGTCGCGGACAGGCACATCCTGGGCGCGGCCGTCGCGGATCACGGTGGCGCGCAGCGTGAGGCGCGCCTGGAGGGCGGCCACGGACGCCTCCGCACGCGCCTCCTGGACGAATCCGAGCCCGGCGCTCATGGCGACGATCGCGAGGATGATCGCGGCCTCGACCGAGTCGCCGACCGCGATGCTCACGCAGCTCGCTGCGACGAGGATGAGGACGAGCGGGCTCGCGAACTGGCTGGCGAGGATCCGCGCCCGGGTGCGCCGCCCCTCGCCACCGAGGGCGTTCGGGCCGTCGGCCCGGAGGCGCTCCGCGGCCTCGGCCGAGCTCAGGCCGGCCGGCGCGTCGCCTGCCGCCGGGTCGCCGGCCCCCGGGTCGCGCTCAGGCGCCACCGTGGCGGCAGCGGGGTCGGGCTGTGCCACGCCGGCCTCAGTCTCGGCCGCGGAGCAGCGAGACCCGGAACGGGCGGAGCTCGCCGCGGGCGAAGCCGCTCACGATCACGGGATCCTCGTCGAGGATCCGGCTCGCGGCCGCCTCGTCCGGCGCCTCGAAGATCGTGACCCCCGTGTTGGTCCGTCCCAGCGTCGGCCCCGCGAGAACGAGGACGCCCTCGGCAAGGAGGCGCTGAAGGCGCTCGAAGTGGATGTCCCAGACCGCCTCCTCCTCGGGCGTCATCGTCGCCGCGAAGTCGTCGCGAGGCGGGTGGAGGAAGTAGATCCACTCGGGCATCGAGCTCTCCGATCGGCGGACCCGGCGGCGGTCGGCCCGACGGTCCGTCGCGCATCCTACGACGTTCGAGGTCGGTCGAGCCGGGCCGCGGGCGCTGCCGCCTGATGCCGGTCGAGCCCCGCATCGAAACGGGCGGCGCCCGGCGAGCCGGCTCTGGCTGGCGCATGCTTCGCGAATGGTGGGTGGGCATTCGCGGTCCCGGCGCTCGGAGCAACCGGGATGAAGGCGCGTTTCGTCCGCTTCGGGACCGTGGAGATCGACGGGCGGCGCTACGAGCGCGACATCATGGTCGTGCACGGCCGGGTTCAGCGACGCCACAAGAAGGCATCGAGGCCGCTCCGCGACCGCTACGGCCATACGCCCCTGAGCCTGGCGGAGCCGATCCCGTGGGGATGCCGGCGCCTGGTCGTGGGCACGGGCGCGGACGGCGACCTTCCGATCACCCCGGAGGTGGCCGCCGAGGCCGAGCGGCGCGGCGTCGAGCTGATCGCCCTCCCGACCCGGGAGGCATGCCGGCTGCTCTCGCATGCCGATCCCGACGAGACCTCGGCGATCCTGCACGTGACCTGCTGACGCGTCCGCGGCGACACCGAGAGCGCCTCGTCGGCGTCCTCACCCGGGCGACGCGGACGCGACGTGATCGAGGGCTTCCACGACCACGACGCGGAAGTCCCGTCCCTCCCAGCGCCCCGCCTCCGGCCACCAGAACGTGAAGACGACGCCGTCACCGGGCCGGAGCCGGTCGGACCCCGGCACATCGGCCACCCAGACCCCGATGCCCGTGTCCCGCGCGTCGATGTCGAGCCAGGTTCGCCACCCGTCGAGCGAGCAGTGCGCGCGGCCTGGAGCGAGCAGCTCCAGCCGGAGGAGCCGGCCCGCGACCATCGTCGGTCGAGGCGCCGTGAACCGCCACGTCGCCCGGACTGCCTTCGGCGCCTCGCCGTGGTACCTGTGCCAGGCTGCCGCCGGGCGGTCGATGGCGTGTCCGAGGGCGATCGACCGCACGAGCTTCACGTACTCGGCGTGGGCCCACGCGAGCGGCATCGCGGAGCCGCTCGGCCGGCCGGGGGCAAGTCCGCGGCCCGGGATCGCGTCCGAGTCCCAGACCTGCTCCGGAAGCATCCCGCCGGACGACCCCATCCGGCGCATCGCCTCCAGGTACGGACGCGCGTCCCGGCCCGCCTCCAGCTCGTAGTGGCCACGCTCGCCGACGAGGAGCGGCCAGCCGCGGCCGATCCCGGTGCCGTCGAAGGCGCTGCCGTCGGCGTGCTCGCCGTAGCCGTCGCCGGTGTAGCGGTGCCAGACCGGGCCGCTTGGCGTCTCCGTCTGCAGCTCCGCGTCGGTGACCGCGATCGTCGAGAGGATGCGCGGGTCGTCGGCCATCCGCAGGCCGAAACGGACGAGCGCCAGGAAGTCGGTGCCGACCATCTCGTCGGCCGGGACCATCGATGCCTCCGGCGGCCGGTTCCGGACCGGGACCGGCGTGGAGATCGGGGCGCCCGCCAGGACGTCGGCCGAGGCGATGCGGACGTAGTGACCATCGACGCCGTGCGTGCGGCTCAGCCGCGTGCCGCGGGCATAGGTCCAGTCCTCGATCGAGGCGTTCCAGTCGTCGGCCAGCTCGCGCAGGTACATGGCCGCAGGCTCCGCGCAATGATCCGCGGCGACGACGAGCGCAGCCACGACGGGTGCCAGCGTGGACGGCGTCAGCCCCGCGTCCTCTTCCCAGCGATCCTGCAACGTGGCGGGTCCTGTCCGGGCGATGAAGCGCGCGGCCGAGGTGATCATGTGCTCGAGCGAGTCCTCGGTCAGGAGGTGCTCGAACGCGGCCGCATCGGCACCCGACATGCCGTGCATCTCGACGCCGCCGCCGCGGCGAAGGGCGCCGGCAAGGAGGATGGGGTAGGCGGCCTCGTCGAGCTGCACGCCCGTCCAGTAGGCGACGCCATCGACCCACTGGTTCTGCACCCAGGATCCGTCCGGCTCCTGGGTCGCCACCAGGTAGGCCAGGGTGCGACGGGCCGTGCGCCCGGCGCCGAGCGCGACGAGCGCGCCGGCCGACTCGACGAGATCCCGCGACCAGACCAGGTGATAGCCGCCCAGGTCGTTGCGGGTGTTGCCCCACGGGATGGACAGGCTGGCCACGATCGCGCCCGGGACCGTCCGGTCGGCGTGCGTTCGAAGGACGGTCGCCGAGGTCAGGTAGAGCGCTCGGTCGTCCTCCGCGACCTTCTCCGACGGGCTGCTCACGGTCCGGAGGAACCCGTGCCAGTTCCCGACGTACTCGTCCCAGGCGTTCTCGAAATGGCCGGCGAGCGCGGCGCACGCCTCGAGGCCTGCCTCCTCGGGCCGGGTGCCGAATCCCAGCGCGAGCCGCGCGACGCCGCCGGCGAGGATGAGCTCCGTCATGCCAGCCACGTTGCCCGCATCGGTGGTCTCGTACGTCCATGCCATGCGGCCGTTCGCCGCGAAGTCCTGCCAGCCGTCCGACGTCCCGACGTAGCCCACGCTCTGGCGGGCCGGGCCCGGGTCCGAGGCGAGCGCGAGCGCGGACGTGCCGGTCCGCGCGAAGAGCATCGGCCTGCCCTTGTACGTGCCGGTCCAGGCGCTGTTGTGGAGCCCGCTGAAGCCAAGGTGCGGGGCGAGCAGGGGATAGAGCCGGAGCGGATGTGCAACGCGGGCGGGGTCCGTCGAGTCACGCGGGTCGTCCAGGCGTGCCTCGACATGGACGACGTCGGCGTGGTCGTCGGCGCAGACCCGGAGCGTCAGGGTGTACCGCGGATGGCGGTGCGTCGCGATGATCGCGGGAACGCCGGGCTCGAGACAGCGTACCTCGCGCGCGGCATCCCGCTTCACCTCGCTCCAGAAGCCGGCGTCGTCCGCGACGATGAAGCCGAGGTCGCGGATCTGCGGCCGGTCGACGCGCGGCCAGTAGACCTCGTTGAGGATGCCGTGGCCGATCGTGAACCAGACGCGGCTGGAGAAGTGCGACGTCCCGACGGCGTCCTTCTCGCTGCTCGACCAGGTGGGCGGCGCTCCGGGCGCTCCCGGCGCGTTGCTCGTCGCGTTCGTCACCGCTCGGCCGCCGGCGTCGGCGAGGCGGGCCGTCCCGCCGGGGCCCGCTGCATGTCGGGGGCGCCGGCCGTGACCGCAGCGGCGGCCACGACCGGGTCGTGCCACCGATCGCCGCGCGCGAGGATCCCGGCCGCCGCGTCCGGGCCCCACGTTCCGGGCTCGTACTCGTGCAGCGGGGCCCGGTCGTCGAGGATCCCGTCGACCACGCGCCACGCGGCCTCCACGGCGTCCTCGCGCGCGAAGAGCGACTGGTCGCCCTTCGCGGCGTCGCCGATGAGGCGCTGGTACGGCGGGCGCTCGGTCCCGCTCTGGTGGCACGCGTAGAGCTCCACGCCCTCGCCGACCATCGACTCCCCGGGCTTCTTGGCGCGGCCGCCGAGCGAGATGGACATGTCGGGCGCGAGGCGGAACCGGAAGTAGTCCGCGTCGGGTGGCTCGGCCTCGCCGAAGACCGACTGGGGCGGGCGCTTCATCTCGACGAGGACCTCGGTCGCGGTCACCGGCAGGCTCTTGCCGGTCCGCAGGTAGAACGGCACGCCGCCCCAGCGCCAGGTGTCGACGCGCAGGCGCAGCGCCGCGAACGTCTCCACCGTGGACGCGGGAGCGACACCCTGCACCGACCGGTAGCCGCGGTACTGGCCGCGCACGACGTCGCTCGGCGAGACCGCGCGAATGGAGTCGAGCACCTTGAACTGCTCGTTGCGGACCGCTTCCGGCGTGGCCCCCGATGGCGCCTCCATGGCGAGGAGGCTCACGACCTGGAGGAGGTGGTTCTGGACGACATCGCGGATCGCCCCCGCCCGGTCGTAGAACGCCCCGCGCGCCGCCACATCGAACGCCTCGGGCATGTTCACCTGGACACTCGCGACGTGATCACGGTTCCAGAGGGGCTCCAGGAACGAGTTCGCGAACCGGAAGTAGAGGAGATTCTGGACCGGCTCCTTGCCCAGGTAGTGGTCGATGCGGAAGATCGCGGGCTCCGCGAGGACCCGGTGGACGGTCGCGTTCAGCGCCCGCGCGCTCGCCAGGTCCCGCCCGAACGGCTTCTCCAGGATGACCCGCGCACCGTCCGCGCATCGCGAGGCGGCGAGGTTCGTGATCACCTCGGTGAAGAGCGCCGGCGGGATCGCGAGGTAGTGGAGCGGGTGCCGGGCCTCTCCGAGCTCGCGGCGAAGCGCATGGAAGGTCTCGACGTCGTCATCCGAGCCCTTGACGTAGCGCAAGCGCGAGGTGAGCGCCTCGATGGCCGCCCCGTCGACCGCCCCGGCCGCGGCGACGCTCCGCCGGGCCCGCTCCCGCAGGCTCTCGAGGTCGCCCGACCGGGCGACGCCGATGATCGGCACGTCGAAGCCCTCGTCGCGGATCAGCCCGAGGAGGGCGGGGAAGATCTGCTTGAAGGCGAGGTCTCCCGTCGCGCCGAAGAACACGAACGCGTCCGATCGCTCGGCGGCCACTCACCGGCCCCCGTGCGTGCGGGACGGGCACCGTGCGGCCGGGTCGACCGGCACCGGCCCGGGATCGAGCGGCATCTGCGCCCCCCTGGTGGGGACAGGATCCGCCGGTCGACGCAGGAGCGCGATCGTCCGGGCCTGCCCGCGCACAGGGTAGCGGCATCCGCGTCGCGATGGTCCCGCCCGTGCCACGCTCCGGTGCCCGCGGTCTCGCCGGCCGGCACGCGGACGGGGCGAGCCCGACGACGGCGCGGGTACCACCGCGCTTGGAGGCGCCGGCCCGGGCAACCGGCCCCGTCCGGGCGACGTCCGGGTGCACGCTGGGTGGATCTTCGGATTGTCCTTCTGGTACGGTCCGAGGCGTGGGCCATATGGGCGGCTTCGCGCGCCCCGCTCGGCCCGCCACGCTGGGCGGTACTGTGGACACCATGACATTCGTTCCTGACCCGCGTCCCACCCGGGGCCGGACCGTTGGACGAGCGGTCGTGGCCCTCCTCGCGGCCCTGCTCCTCGGCGTGGCGGCGGTCGCCCCGACCTCGGTCCTGGCCGCGTCCGCGACGATGGTCCCGGCGTGCAGCGGCGTCAATGTCCGGACGGGCCCCTCGATCACGGCGTCGGTGAAGGCCCGGCTCTCGACGAGCACGAAGGTGACGACCGTGGCGCTCGTCAAGGGGACCGCGTGGAAGACCGTCTGTGCCGGCACGAAGTCCGGCTCGACGTGGTACCGCATCAGCGCCGTGAACGGGAAGGCCGTCCGCTCGCTGTACGGCGTCTCCTACCTGTACGCGGCCAGCGGCGTCCTCAAGGGCACGCCCGTCGCGGTCGTGCCGCCCAAGCCGGTGGTTCCGCCCGCCGCAACCGTCCCGCCGACCTCGACCGTGCCGCCGACGGCCGACGCGTACGGCGCCGAGCTCATGCGCCTGGTCAACCTCGACCGGGCGGCGCTCGGCCTGCCGGCCCTTCCGGTCGATGCCGGGCTCGCATCGATCGCCCGGGATGCACCGTTCACCTGCCCGACCAACCCGGCCCTGGTCATCCGCGGCCGGGCGCAGGACATGGCCGACCGCTCGTACTTCGCGCACACGGTGGCCGGGTGCTACCTCGCGGGATCGACGACGCTCTACCCGGGCCTGACGATCGTGCGCAGCGTGTTCGGCTACGCGCTGGCACGAAGCGAGATCCTGCACTGGAACGAATACGGATCCGCACCCACGACCTACGCGCTCGGCTGCGACATCAACGGGAACGCGTGCGCCGGCGGCACCGCCACGGCGCCCGCCACGGTCGCGATCGCCCAGCGCAACTTCATGAGCTCCTCGCCGCATCGGACCGCCGAGCTCGGCACCTTCGAGCGCTTCGGGTGCGGGTCGGCGACGGTGCCCGGGACGTCCACGACATACTTCGCCTGCCTCTTCTCCGACAGCGGGTCGACGTGGTCGCCGGGCCCCGTGCCAGTGGCACCATCGCCCACGCCGGCGCCGCCCGCGTCGCCCGTTCCCCCCGTCGCGGCGCCGCCTGGAGCCCAGCTGATGATCCCGGCCTGCACCAGCGTGAACATCCGGGCAGGCGCGTCGACGACCTCCGCCATCGTGACCACGCTCGGTGCCGCGGACGCGGTCACGGTCGTTGGCACCGTGCCCGGCTCCGCCTGGAGCACCGACTGCTCGGGCGCGACGGCCGGCACCAGCTGGTTCGTCGTCAGCGCGGTCAACGGGCAGCCCGTCTCGACCGCCTACGGGGTCGCCGCGGTCTACGCCGCGACGGGCGTCCTTGCTCCGGCAACGGCCGCGCCGCCCGCCCCGGCGCCGGGCGCGCCGACCGCGCCGTCCGCGGGCCTCGTCACGCTCGGACCGAGCGTGACGTTCTACGGCCGCGGGACGGGGCACGGCGTGGGGCTGTCCCAGTACGGTGCCCGCGGACGGGCGCTGGCCGGCCAGGATGCGCCGACGATCCTGGCCCACTATTACCCCGGGACCACCATCGGGCCGATGCCGCCCGCGGGCCCCATCCGCGTCCTGCTGCTCTCGGCAGCCACGTTCGCGCCGGACAGCCCGCTCGTCGTCTTCGGCAGGGGCGGCACGTGGGGGGTCGATGGCAACCCCGCCGTCTTCCCCGCTGACGCCCGCCTCCGGCTCATCCCGCCGCTGGCCGCGGCAGCCGCGTGGCGCATGGTCGTGGACGACGCGACCGGCGCGGTCCTCTTCGACGGCCCCGCCCCGGCCGACGTCTGGGTGCGCGGGACGACCCCGGCCACGATGTTCGAGCTGCCGGCGCATTCCGCCACGTACGACCTCTACCGGGGCGCGCTGCACGTGACCACGGCCGGCGCGAGCGCCGACGTCGTGAACGTGCTGCCGATCGAGGATTACCTGCGCGGCGTCGTGCCCGCCGAGATGCCGGCGAGCTGGCCGATCGCGGCGCTCACCGCCCAGGTCATCGCGGCCCGCTCATACGCCGTGTACCAGCTCCGGCCCGGCGTCTCGACGTTCGATGTCTTCGACGACACGCGCTCCCAGGTGTACCTGGGCGTGCTCACGGAGACGCCGGCGATCGACGCCGTCATCGCCGCGACGGCCGGCCAGGTGCTCTTCAGCGGCGGGCAGGTCGTGGGCGCGCTCTTCCACTCGGCCGACGGCGGTGCCACCGAGAACAACGAGAACGTCTTCGTGAGCCCGACCGGGGCCCGCATGGTCCCGCCGGTCGCGGCCCTGCGCGGGTCGCCTGACCGCGATCCGAGCGGCGTCTCCTACGACGCCACCTCCCCGTACGCGACATGGCAGACGCTCGCCTACACACCTGCCCAGCTCTCGGTGATCTTCGCGGCCGACCCCCGCACGAACGTCGGGACGCTCAGCGCGCTCGACCTCCACGACCGGGGAGTCTCGGGTCGCCTCATCAGCGTGACGCTCGTCGGCTCGGCCGGCACGCGGACGGTCTCGGGGACGGTCTTCATCGCGGCCTTCAACGCGGGGCGGCCGGCGGGCGACCCGATGATGCGGAGCACCCTGTTCGATCTCGCGCCGATCCCCTGAGCGGGGTGTGCCTCGCGCCATTCCCTGAGCCCGGCGTGCCGGGCGACCCGGGCCCGAGGGGCGTGTCGGGCCCGAGGGGCGTGTCGGGCGCGCCCGACACGCGACTGTCGCGTCCCATGGGTCGCCCGCGACCCGGCGGGATGAGACGCGTGCCGGGCGCCGTGATGCAACCCGGGTCCACCGGAGGCATGCCGGGAGCCGGGCATGCCGGGCCCGCGTCGCCATGGCGACGCGCTCCACGGGCCGGCCCCCGGGCTTGCCGGCCACGATCCATCGGCTACTCTCTGCGGATCATCCGGACCGTCGACGGAGCGTCCCGTGATCTGCCCGAAGTGCGCGGCCGAGAACAAGCCCGGTCGCAGGTTCTGCGTCCGCTGCGCGACGCCGCTCGCGGCCGTCTGTCCGTCCTGCGGCGCGCCGTTCGATCCGGGCGACGCGTTCTGCGGGGAATGTGCCGCGCCCCTTGGAGCGAGCGGCGCTCCGCCGGCCGCGGCGCAATCGCCCGCTCCTGCGAACCCGCCTGCCGCCGCCCCCACGATCGCCGAGCGGCGCCTGGTCAGCGTCCTGTTCGCCGACCTCGTCGGCTTCACGCCGTTCGCCGAGGAGCGTGACGCGGAGGAGGTGCGCGACACCCTGACCCGCTACTTCGAGATCGCCAGCGATGTCATCACCCGCTACGGCGGAACGGTGGAGAAGTTCATCGGCGACGCGGTGATGGCGGTCTGGGGCACGCCGGTCGCTCGCGAGGACGATGCCGAGCGGGCGGTCCGGGCCGGGCTGGAGCTCGTGGACGCGGTGGGCGTCCTCGGGCCCGGCATCGCCGCCCGTGCCGGCGTCCTGACCGGCGAGGCCGCGGTCACGCTCGGGGCAACGAACCAGGGCATGGTGGCCGGCGACCTGGTCAACACCGCGGCGCGGCTCCAGTCGGTGGCGGCCCCCGGCACGGTCCTCGTCGGCGAGACGACCCAGCGCGCTGCGAGCGGGGCGATCACGTTCGAACCCGCCGGCGAGCAGACCCTGAAGGGCAAGGCGCTCCCGGTCCCCGCCTGGCGCGCCCTGCGCGTGGTGGCGCAGCGCGGCGGGCACGGCCGCGCGGACCTCCCGGAGCCCCCGTTCGTCGGACGGGACGAGGAGCTGCGCCTGCTCAAGGAGGTCATCGCGTCGGTTGGACGCGATCGACGCACGCGTCTCGTGTCGATCACGGGTGCCGGCGGGATCGGCAAGAGCCGCCTCGCGTGGGAGCTCGAGAAGTACATCGACGGGATCAGCGAGCCGATCTACTGGCACCGTGGGCGCTCGCCGGCCTATGGCGAGGGGATCACGTTCTGGGCGCTCGGCGAGATGGTCCGTCGCCGGTGCGGCCTCGTGGAGACGGATGACGTGGGCGTGACCCGGGCGCGGATCGCGGCGACCGTCGCGGAGTTCGTCGAGCGGGACGACGACCGGCGCTGGGTGGAGCCGGCCCTGCTCACGCTGCTCGGGCTGGAGCCTGCCCCGGCCGGGGGACGCGACGTGCTCTTTGCCGCGTGGCGGATCTTCTTCGAGCGCATCGCCGGCCGTGGCACGACGATCCTCCTGTTCGAGGACCTCCAGTGGGCCGATACGGGACTGCTCGACTTCATCGGGCACGTCCTGGAATGGTCGAAGAACGTCCCGCTCCTCGTGGTCACGCTGGCCCGGCCCGAGCTGTTCGACCGGAGGCCCGACTGGGGATCGGAGACGCGCAACCTCACGAAGCTTGCGCTTGAGCCGCTCACGGACGCTGCGATGGTCGAGCTGCTCGAAGGCTTCGTACCGGGACTGCCCGCGCCCGCGATCCGCGCGATCCTTGCCCGGGCAGATGGGATGCCGCTGTACGCCGTGGAGACGGTCCGGGCGCTCGTCGCCGACGGGCGGCTCGAGCGCGACGGCGACGTCTATCGTCCGACCGGCGACCTGGGCGAGCTGGCGGTCCCGGAGACGTTGCGGTCGCTCATCGCGAGCCGCCTGGACGCGCTGGATCCGGCCGACCGGAGCCTGGTCGCCGACGCCTCCGTCCTGGGCCAGTTGTTCACGGTCGCGAGCCTCACCGCGGTCAGCGGGGTCGATGCCGCGGCGCTCGAGCCGCGCCTGCGGGCGCTCGTCCGACGCGAGCTGTTCGACCTCGAGATCGACCCGCGCAGCCCCGAGCGCGGCCAGTACCGCTTCGTCCAGTCGCTCATCCGCGAGGTCGCCTACGGCACGCTCGCACGCCGAGAGCGGCGAGCCCGGCACCTCGCCGCCGCCCGCTTCTTCGAGGCCCTCGGCGACGACGAGATCGCGGGGCTGCTCGCCTCGCACTACGTGGCGGCCCACGAGGCGTCCGCCGACGGCGCCGAGGCCGACGCGGTCGCGATCCAGGCGCGCCTCTCCCTCTCGGGCGCGGCCGAGCGGGCGGCCACGCTCGGGGCGCACGACCAGGCCGTGGCCCATCTCCGCACGGCGATCCGGATCACCGCCGATCCAGGGGAGCGGGCCGGGCTCCTGCTTCGCGCAGGCGCGTCCGCGAACGCGGCGGCGCGGCATGCCGACGCCGAAGCGCTCGGCCGCGATGCCGTCTCGCTCGCCCGCGACGCCGGCGATCCCTCGGCGCCCGGCCGGGCCGCGGCCCTCCTCGGGGAGATCCTCATCGACTCCGGAAAGCCCCCGGAGTCGGTCGAGGTCCTCGAAGAGGCGATCGCCGCGTTCCCGGGGACCGGCGACGACGAGACCCGGGCCGTGCTGCTGAGCAACCTGTCGCGGGCGTACATGCGCTCGGGCAATCCGACCCGTTCGATCGAGACCGCGGATCGCGCCCTCGAGATCGCGGAGCGACGCCATCTCGAGCGGATCATCGCCGAGACGTTCAACAACAAGGGCTCGTCGCTCGGGTACCTGGGCCGCGAGCGCGAGGCGACCGCGCTGCTCCGGGCCGCCGTGGACCTGGCCCATGCGGGCGGCTTCGTCGCCGCCGAGATCCGGGCCCTCTCCAACCTGGCCGCGTCGATGGACGCCGACCCGCGTCGGGGCCGCGAGGTGCTCGACCGGGCCGTCGCGCTCGCGCGTCGCGTCGGCATCCGGTCGCTCGCGAACTGGGCCGCGATCTCGCGGCTCTACACGATCTACGACACCGCGGAGGGCTGGGAGGAGGGTCTCGCCGAGGCCGAGCAGGATCTGGCCGACGCCCGCGCCCTCACGGTGCTGAGCCCCCTCGACGAGATCCGGAGCCTGTCGGTCCAGGGCCTCCTCCGCGTCGCCCGCGGCGAGCCCTCCGACGAGGCGCTGGCCAGCGTGGAGGCGCTGGCCGCGCAGACGACTGATGCGTTCGGGCCCGCGGCCGTGCATGTCCTGCGCGGCGATCGCGCGCTGCTCGCGGGTTTGATCGACGAGGCGCGCCGGGAGTTCCTGCTCGCCGCCGAGGAGCCGAACATCGGCGAGGTCTTCCTCGCGCGCGCCACGCGTGCATCGCTGTGGGGCGGCGACATCGTCAGGCCCGTGAGATCGCCGACCGCCTCGACGCCCACCCCAGCGCGTCGACGAACATCACCGCCGCCCGGATCGCCGCCCGGGCCGGGATCGCGGCCCTCGAGGGCCGACCCGACGAGGCGATCGCCGGCTATCGCGATGCGCTGTCCCGGTACCGGGCGATCGGCCTCGCGTTCAACCTCGCGTGTACCGACCTTGACTTCGTCCGTGCTCGTCGGCGGCGTCGGACCGGAGACCCGCGAGGCCGCGGCCGAGGCCCGGGCGATCTTCGAGCGGGTCGGCGCGCGCCCGTTCCTCGACCTGCTCGAGACGGCCGTGGGCGGATCGACGGCGGCGCTCCCAGGCGTCACCGCCTGAGCAACCCGGAGGGCCCGCGCACGCGAGGTCAGGGATGCCAGCCCGCGAAGCCCGCCGGTTCGCGCGGTGCCGGCTCAGTGTCGCGAGAGGATCGCGAGGATCTCGTCGCCATATCGATCCAGCCGCGCCGGTCCCATCCCCCTGACGCGCCGCAGGCCGGCGATCGTCGCAGGCCGCTGCTCGACCAGGGCCTCGAGCAGCGCGTCCGGGGCGACGACATAGGCCGGGACGCCATCGGACCGTGCCTGTGTGGAGCGCCATTCGCGGAGCTCGTCGAGGGCCGCCTGGTCCGCCGTCCGCGGGGTGGGTCCGGACGCGATGGGTGACCCGGGATAAACGGTCACCCGTGACGCACGGTGTCCGCGCGATGACGGCAGCGAGCTGACGCCAGTCGCCCGCGCCGTCCTTCCCGGCCCCGGACGCCCGACATCGATCGCCCCGAGGAACCGGCTCGGCCGTCGGACCGACTCGCGATCACCGGGCCCGGTCCGCCGCTCCGACCACGAGAGGAACAGGTGGCGCCGGGCGCGGGTCAGGCCGACGTACAGGAGCCGCCGTTCCTCGGCGAGCGCGTCCTCGTCGTCGGCGGCCTGCCGGATCGGGAGCGTACCCTCCTCGAGCCCGGGGAGCAGGACCGCGTCCCATTCCAGGCCCTTTGCGCGGTGGAGCGTGAGGAGGTTCACCCCGTCGGCCGCGCCCGCGGCCTCCGCTGCCGCCCGTGCCTCCAGCCCGGCGACGAGCGCGGCGACGTCGAGACCCCCTGCCCGCTCGCCGGGCCCCGGCGCCGGCCGGTCACCCTCCACTGCAGGTTCGTCGGGTCCCGCCGGCCCGGGCATCGGCGCGTCGGCAGCGGCAGTCCGGGCGATCTCGAGGACCAGGGCAAGGGACGCGGTCCGTTCGCGCGCCTCCGCACCCGCGGCGTCCGCGTCCGGGTCGAAACCGAGGTCCGACCGAAGCCGGGCCTCGAGCGCGGCCACGAGCGCCGGGCCGCGCGCGTCGGCCGGCAGCCGCCGCACGACCCGGAGCGCTTCCCGCACCTCCGGCCGTTCGAAGAAGCGCTGCCCGCGGACGCGGAACGCGATCCCGGCATGGGTGAGGGCGGCCTCGATCGGCGGGACCTGGGCATTGATCCGGACGAGGACGGCGATCTCCGCGGGCGGCGTGCCGTCGTCGATGAGCCGCCGGATCGTCGCCGTGATCAGGGCGAGCTCCGCATCGCCGTCCGTGCAGCGGCGGATCGCCGGAGGCGGGCCGGCGGGTCGGGTCGCGACGAGCCGCTTGCGACGCCCCTCCGACGCGAGGAGGCGGTTGGCGAGCGCCAGGACCTGGGGGCTGCTCCGGTAGTTCCGGTCCAGGGTCACCTCGCGCGCCCCCGGGAAGCGGGCCGCGAAGCCCGTGAGGAACGCCGAGGTGGCGCCGGCGAAGGTGTAGATCGTCTGGTCCTCGTCTCCCACCACGCACACGTCGTCGCGATCGCCGAGCCAGAGCTCCAGGAGTCGCTGCTGGAGCGGGTTCGTGTCCTGGTACTCGTCGACGCTGAACCACGCGTAGCGCGCCCGGACCGTCGCGGCCGCGGTCTCGTCCGACTCGAGAAGGTCCACCGTCCGCGTGAGCATGTCGTCGAAGTCGAGCCGGCCGGCGCGGTCCTTCTCCTGCTCGTACGCGGCCCACAGGCGCACGAACAGCTCTGCCGGGATCGGCGGGGTCCGGGAGCCGGCCTCGGCTGCGTACGTCGCCGGGCGGAGACGCCGGCTCTTCGCCCACTCGATCTCGTCCGCGAGGTCCTTCGTGGTCGTGAAGCGATAGCCGCCCGGGAGTCCCCGGGCGAGGCGCCCGATGATCGGGATCTTCGAGTCGAGGACCGCCGGGGCGGGGGCGCCGTCGTGGCGAGCGGGCCAGAAATGCCGAAGCTGGGCAAGCGCGGCCGCGTGGAACGTGCGGGCGGCGATGCCCGGCAAGCCGAGCGCCGCGAGGCGTTCGGCCATCTCGCCGGCGGCCTTGTCGGTGAACGTGACAACAAGGACGCGCCGCGGATCGACCGCGCCCGTCGCGACCGCGTACGCCACGCGATGCGCGATGACCCGCGTCTTCCCGGACCCTGCCCCGGCGTGGATGACGAGCGGCCCGCGGGTGATCCGGACCGCCGCAGCCTGGGCCGGATCGAGCCCTGCCAGGAGCTCATCCGGGTTGATCCGCATCGTCGATGGGAGCCTCGGCGCTCGACGCGGCAGCGTCATCCCGCGAGCGTCCGCTCGATGCGGCGGTCGGGGACGAACCAGATCGACGGCCACCGCGACGTACAGCGCGACGGCGACGGCCGGGAGCGCGAAGGCGACGACGAAGGCGATCGCGTAGAGAAGCGGCGACACCTTGCCCTTCCGGTCTCGTCCGACCGCGGCCGCGATCGCGGGCGACTGTCCCCTGGCGGCGATCAGGGCACGCACGAGGATGAAGTAGGCGAGCGCAGCGAGCAGGAGGACGGCGCCGTAGGCCGCGGTCGGGATCGGCGCGAACGCGTTCTCGCCCATCCAGGCCGTCCCGAACGGGAACAGCGAGAGCCAGAAGAGCAGGTGGAGGTTGGCCCACAGCACGCGCCCGTCGACGACCTTCGTCGCCTGGAACAGGTGGTGATGGTTGGCCCAGTAGATCCCGAGGTTGACGAAGCTCAGCACGTAGCTCAGGAAGACCGGGCCCAGCGGGGCCAGGGCCTGGAGATCGGATCCCTGGGGCACCTTGAGCTCCAGCACCATGATCGTGATGAGGATCGCGACGACGCCGTCGCTGAACGCCTCGAGGCGTCCCTTGCTCACGCCGCCCTCCTTCGCGGATGCCCTGTTCGGGGCACGTCAGGATGCGCCAGCCCGTCGCCGCGTGTCCAGACGGGCGCTGGCCTCGTGCCAGAGGACGCTGGCCTCGCTGGCAGCGCTTGACAAAGCTAATGTCCTTCGCCAGAATGCCCTCAGACAAAGCTAACGACCATAGCCACGAGGCGACGGTTGAGCCGGCGAACACGCACGGAGGAACACCATGGTGGGGGAAGCGATGGCGGAGACAACGACCAGGGACCTGCATAGCACCCGTTTCCTGGATCGCCCGGGCGGGAGGATCGCCTACCAGGTCACGGGCGCCGGTCCGCTCGTCCTGTGTGTCCCCGGCATGGGCGACCTTCGCTCGAGCTACCGGTTCCTCGCGCCCGCGCTCGTCGCCGCGGGATATCGCGTCGTGACGATGGACCTCCGGGGCCACGGCGACAGCGACGCGACCTTCGGCGCGTACGACGACGTCGCCGCGGGAACGGACGTGGTCGCGCTGCTCTCCGAGGTCGGCGGCGGGGCGGCCGTCCTGGTCGGGAACTCGATGGGCGCAGGCGCCGCGGCCTGGGCGGCCGCCGAGGCGCCGAACCTCGTGGCGGCGCTCGTACTGGTCGGGCCGTTCGTCCGCAACCCGCCCGCCGGCCGGGCCGCGGCGCTGCTGTTCCGGCTCGCGCTTCTGCGGCCGTGGGGTCCGGCGGCCTGGAACGCGTGGTACGCGCGCCTCTTCCCGGGCCGCGCCCCGACCGACCTGGCCGCCCACCAGGCGCGGATCCGCGAGAGCATGCGCCGGCCCGGGCACTGGCGCGCGTTCAGCGCAACCACGCACACGAGCCACGCTCCCGTCGAGGCGCGCCTCGACGATGTCGCAACCCGGACGCTCGTCGTGATGGGCGATCACGACCCGGATTTCTCGAACCCGGGCGCCGAGGCCGCCTACATCGCGGGCCGGCTCCGGGCCCAGGTCGTGATGGTTCCCGGTGCGGGACACTATCCGCACGCGGAGTACCCGGAGGTCGTGACCCCCGCGATCCTCGGGTTCCTGCGCGGAGCCGCGACCCGTGCCTAGGGCCGGCCTGACCCCGTCGATCGTCGTGGCGAGGGGCGCCGACCTGGTCGACGAGATCGGCTTCGACCAGCTGACCCTCGCGGCGCTCGCCTCGCGCCTCGGGGTCGCGGTCCCGAGCCTGTACAAGCACATCGGTGGGCTCGACGGCCTGCGCCGCGGCATCGCCATCCTCGCGCTCGGCGAGCTGGCCGATGCCCTGGCCGGCGCACTCGCGAACGTCGCCGACGCTCCCGAAGGCGGCTCGCAGGTGCGCGCGCTGGCGGACGCCTACCGCGCGTATGCCACCGCGCATCCGGGACGCTACGCCGCGACGCTGCGGGCGGCGCCGGCCGACGACGCCGAGCATGGCGCCGCCGGCGACGCGATCCTGCGGATCGTGTTCGCCGTCCTCGCGAAGCGGGGCCTCGCCGGCGACGACGCGGTGGATGCGACCCGCGCCCTGCGAGCGGCGCTCCACGGGTTCGTCGCGCTCGAGGCGGCCGGTGGGTTCGGGCTGCCGCAGGACGTGAGGCGGTCGTTCGGGCGGCTCGTCGATGGGCTCGATCGCGGCTTCGGCGTGCTCGCTGAAGGCGACGGGGCCTCCGCTGCCGGCCCTCCAGGGCCCGTGAGCGAGCTCCGGCTCGCGGTCACGGTCGACGACTACCCGCGCGCCCTCCGCTTCTACCGCGACGCGCTGGGACTTCCGGTCCTCGAATCGTGGGAGGACGGCGCGGCGCGCGGTGCGGTCCTCGGCGCGGGCCGCGCGACGCTGGAGCTGCTCTCGCCCGAGCAGGCGGAGCTGATCGATCGGATCGAGGTGGGATCGCGTGTCGCGGGTCCGGTCCGGGTGGCGCTGGCCGTGCGCGACTCGGCTGGCGTCGCCGAGAGTCTCGTCGCGGCGGGCGCCGAGCAGCTCGGCGGGCCGGTCGTCACTCCATGGTCGCACCGCAACGTGCGGGTCGTCGCCCCCGATGGCCTCCAGCTGACGCTCTTCACGGAGCTCGGCGCGTGACCAGGGTCGGGCGCGCAAATCGCTGACCGAGCGGTGCCGGGTGCGCGGCCCGCGTCGCGATTCGCGCTCAGCTGATCCGGTATGCGACCGTGACCGACACGAAGAGCTGCTGGGGCATGGGCTCGATCGGGCCGGGCACCGGCACCGGCGCGATGTTCGGCGCCCCACCCTGGACGACGCCGGGGGTCGCGCCCGCAGCGCCGGCCGCCATGGGCACGGCGTAGCCGCCACCGCTCGAGACGCTCACCGAGAGGACCCCGGTGATCGTGACGCCGGCCGCTCGCGCGACGACGTCCGCCTGCGCCCTGGCATCGGCCACCGCGGCGGCGATCGCAGTTCGCTGCGCGGTCGCCTGGTCGGACAGGTCGGACCGGACGTCGGACCGGCCCGTCCCGGTGACGACGATCGTGTGGTCGGGCGCGACGCCCGACGTGCCGGCGTAGAACGGGTACGGGTAGGCGATCGACGGGGCGGACGCCGACCGACGGCGCCGGCCGAGACGGACGCCCACGCCGGACGAGGCGACGCCACTCCCCGCCGTGACGATCGCCGGACGGGTTGGCGTCCGGTGCGCCCGACGTTGCCGATCCGACGGTCACCGCGCCGGGCACCGGTGCAGGAGCTCCCAGGGCGCCGCCCGCCACTTCATTCGCGACGCTGCCCGCAGCCGTCCCAGCCACGGCCGGGCCGCTCGGGGTCGCTGCCGTCGAGCATCCCGCGACGACGACGAGGAGCGGGAGGAGGAGCAGGCCGGCGAGACGGCGCCGTCCGCGGGCCGGGGTTCGGAGCTGGGTGCTCATGATGGGTCTCCTCGCGAGTCCGTTCGCCCGATCGACGGAAGCCCGCCGTGTGCCGACGACGCGGATCGGACCGGATCGGTTCCCCGACCTGTCGATTCCGGGCACCGCCGTTCGTTGCTCATGTGAGACCCGACCATCAACCACCGGAGGAGAGACGCCATGGGCAACCCGATCGTGCACTTCGAGATCCGCTCCACGGACCCGAACGCATCTCGCGCCTTCTACGCGGAGCTGTTCGGCTGGACCTATCCCGCGGGAGGGTTCCCCGACTACACGTACGTCGACAGCGGCGTTCCGCAGGGCACCATTCCCGGCGGGATCAGCCCGCTGCAGGGCGGGAAGCCGCTCGTGACGGTCTTCGCCGGGGTGGCGGACGTGCCGGCCGCGCTCGAGCAGGCCGTCCGGCTGGGGGCGACGATCGTGCAGCCGGCCACGAAGGCGCCAGGGGTCACGTTCGGCCTCTTCGCCGATCCACAGGGCCACGTCGTCGGCGTCGCGTCGAACGATCAGGCCGGGTAGAGGCCTCCCTGTCAGCCCGGCGTCGGGGCCGTCCCGCCGCCGGGCGGCGCTCGTGTCCGATCGAGGCCGACGCCGTCCCAGGCGCGCGTCGGGGACGGCCGCCGGGGTCGCTGCGGTCGCGTCGGGCGGTGCCGGGGCCGGATCGGGCCGCGACGCCGAGGCTCGATTGAGCCGTCACGCCGAAGCTCGATTGAGCCGCGACGCCGAGGCTCGGGTGAGCCGTTACGCCGAAGCTCGTCGGGCGGTCACGCTGGGCCTCCCGTGGTTCGGAACGCGGACTCCGCCAGGACCCAGCTGGAGCCATCCGTTCCGTCGCGAACCTCGACGCCCGCCGCCGCCAGCCTGTCGCGGATCACATCCGCTGTCGCCCAGTCGCCCGCCTGGCGCGCGCGGGTCCGCAGGTCGAGGAGCGCCTCCACGAACGGGTCGACGGCGGCGCGCGGGTCCGCCGCTGCCGGTCGCCGCCGCTTCGCCGAGCCGGGCGATCAGCGCACGGAACGTCGATCGGGCGTTGTCCAGGTCGGGGCTGTCCTCGCCGGCCCGCATCCGTGCCTCGACGGCCGAGTCGAGATCGAGGAGCGCGCCGACGGCCGTCCTGCTCTCGCCGAGGCCCAGCGCGTCGATGAACGCGCCCTCGAGCTCGGCGACCTCGTCGCGAAGCGGCGCGGGCGGTCGGGGCGCGGGCTCGCCCGCGAGTCGCGCCCGTCCGTCTTCGCGCCAGCCGGGCTCCCACCCGATGTCCACGGACGTGCCGGCCGCGAGCTCCCGCGCCACGTCGGCCAGCACGTCGATGCTCACCTCGCTCCCGCTCGGGAAGACGCTGCCGCGGCCGTCGACGCGGACCGTCACGCCGCCAAGGCCGGATACGGCGGCAGTCCGGCGATCGAGGTCGAGCACGAGGGCCGTGTGGCTGTCCACGCCCAGGATGAACATGCCGGGCGGCAGCTGGTCCTCGAGGATCCGCAGGCGACGCTCGCCCATGTAGCAGAAGCGAGTGTCGTGGTTGCCGCCCTCGGCGTTGTCGAAATGCGGCACGACCGCCGCCCGGAGGCCGGTCGCCGGCCCCAGGATGTCGAGCCCGGGGAGCCAGCCCGGGTCCGCGCCGACCTTGTAGATCTCGTAGACAGGGACGGTGACCGCGCCGAGCGTGAGCGCGGCGGCGCTCGCCATCGTCAGGATGCCGCCGTCGCGGACCCGGTCGGCGAGCGCGGCGGGGACCGGTCCGCCGACCCACTGGCGGAGCGCGTAGCTGGGGCTGCCCGGGCCGGCCATCACGTAGCGCGCCTCGCGGATCCGCGCGACCGCGGTGGCAGCGGTGACCGCGTCCACGTCGCGCGACCGGTACGAGGCGACGCTCACCTCGCGACCGACGCTCTCCGCGAAGAACCGGACCGTCCGGGCGCTGAGGTCGTCGGCGTTCTCCTGGAACCCGTACGGGGTGTCCAGGATCGTCGCCGGGACAGGCCCCGGCCCGAGGCGCTCGAACAGCGCGCGGTGGACCTTGGCCATCGTCGGGGCCGTCTCCCCGGAGCCCATGATCGCGAGGATCCGCGGGGCGCTCATCCCAGCAGCCCGTCGACGACCATCTCGTGCATGACCTTCGACAATTCGTCCGGGCGCTGCGCATGGATGTCGTGGTCGCCCGTGAACCATCGGACGCGGGACGCGGGGATCAGCGCGGATGCCGCCTCCACGTCCTGGCGCTTTCGCAGGTCGCGGTCCGCGTCGCCTCCGTCGGACCGGGACCAGGAGAGCCGGAACCGGGACGCGCGGGTAGAGAGCGGTCGGGTGGTGCTCCCAGAGCCCGCGGAGGACCTCGATGTGGCGGTCGAAGGTGAGCCACAGGGCAACGGTCCCGTCCGGCCGGACCTCGAAGTTGGCCAGCGTCCCGCGGATCCCGCTCTCCGGCCAGTCTGCGTGCGCCTTCCGGATGTAGCTCTCGATCTCCTCGAGCCGGCGCCCGGCAAAGCGCGGCGGCGCGAGGGCCGTCGCGGCACGCGTCCCAGTCGGCGAACTCGCGGCTCAGCTCCAGCCAGCCGCCGTCCACGCACACGATCCCGCGCGCGAGTGACGGGCGCCGGACGGCGAGCTCGAGGACGACGTTGCCGCCCCACGACTGCCCGGCGACGACCGGCCGGTCGAGTCCCATCCGCTCGATCAGCGCCGCGACGTCGTCGGCGACGGTCGGCACGTCATACGGCCCGTCCGGCTTCGACGAGCGGCCATGCCCGCGGAGGTCGACCGTCACCACCGGGTGACCGAGCGCGACGAGCGCTCGCCGCCACGCCGTCCCAGAGGCGGGCGTTCGAGGCGAGGCCGTGGACGAGGAGGAACGGCGGCCCGCTCGCGGCTGCCGGCGTCCAGGCGTCGGCGGCGAGCGCCACCCCGTCCGCGACCTCGATCCGCTCCGTCCGCATCACCGGATGGTAGTCGGACCGGCCCGGCCGAGCACTCCGATTGTCGTTGCCCAGCGCAGGCGAGCGCTCCGGCCGGACGTCGACGCAGGGCACATGCCGTCAGCCCGTGCCCGCAGCCCGGACCGCTCGGGACCGGACCGTTGGTGCATGATCAACCCGTGGACGCCCAGCCGCTCCGGGTCATCATCGCGGAGGACTCGGCGCTCATCCGGGAGGGGCTCGCGCGGCTCATCGTCGATTCGGGTGGGGTGGTCGTGGCCAAGGTCGGCGACGGCCCGGCGCTTCGTCGAGGCGGTCGTGGAGCACCGGCCCGACGTCTCCGTCGTCGACGTGCGGATGCCGCCGACCCAGCGCGACGAGGGCCTCCGCGCGGCGATCGAGGCGCGCCGCCGGATCCCGGGCACGCCGGTCCTCGTGCTCAGCCAGTACGTGGAGCGGCAGTACGCGACCGAGCTGCTCGCAGACCGGGCCGGCGGGGTCGGCTACCTTCTGAAGGACCGCGTCGCGGACATCCGCGAGTTCATGGAGGCCCTGCGTCGGGTCGCCCGCGGCGGGACCGCGCTCGATCCGGAGGTCGTCGCCCAGCTGATGGTCCCGCGCCGCTCGGACGACCGGATGAACGCCGCTGACCCCGCGCGAACGCGAGGTGCTCGCCGCCATGGCCGAGGGGCGGACGAACGTGGGGATCGCGGCCCTGCTGGGCATCTCGGAAGGAGCCACCGAGAAGCACATCAGCAACATCTTCGGCAAGCTGGAGCTGCCCGATTCGGAGAACGACCACCGGCGCGTCCTGGCCGTGCTGACCTACCTCGGCTCGTAGCGGCCGGCCACGGTCGCACGGGAGGAGGGTGCCGCGTGGGCCGTTGCGGCGTGCCCGTGCGGGCTCAGGCGCCGGGCACCGCCACGACCGCGGACCGGCGATGCCGAGGCGCTTCGCACCGGGATCGTCGCCCGAACGAGCGTCGGCCCGCCGGCCGGGCTCTCCACGGAGAGCGCGCCGTCGAGCGCCTCGACCCGTCCCGGCCAGCCCGGCGAGCCCGCCGCCCGGGACGATCCGCGCGCCCCCGGACGCCGTCGTCCCAGACCTCGACCGCGAGGCCCTCCGGCCTCGCGCGAGACAGCGGACCTCGCACCGGGTGGCGGAGGCGTGCTTCGCGACGTTGGCCAGCGCCTCGGCCACCACGAAGTAGGCCGCTCGCTCCGCCGCAGTCCGGGAGCCGGATCCCCTCGGGCAGCGTGCTCGTGACGACCGTCGGCACCGGGGCCGCTGGCCAGCGAGCGCGCTCAGGGCCGGGACCAGGCCGCGGTCGAGCAGGATCGCCGGCGCGATCCCGCGAACGAGGTCGCGCAGCTCGGCGAGGGCCAGGCGTGCCTGGTCCTGCGCCTCGACGACGAGCGCACGGGCCGCCGGCGGGGTCGGTGTCGATCCGCTCGGCCGCGAGGCCAAGGTCGATGGACAGCATCACGAGGCGCTGCTGGGCCCCGTCGTGCAGGTCGCGCTCGATTCGCCGCAGCTCGGTCGCCTCCACGTCGATGACCGCCTTCCGGCTCACCTCGAGCGTCTCGACCCGTCGCTGGAGCTCGCGCTGCTCGGAGTCGCAGAGGAGCCCGGCGACGACCGCACGGTGGAGCGCCATGAGGCCCTGCGAGACCGAGGCGGCGACGGGTGCCGCCACGATGCCGGCGAGGCCGCCGACGACCGCGATCGCGAGGGGGATCGTGGTCGGCCCGGCTGCTCCGCCGACCGGGCTCGCGGTGATGTACCAGAGCGGGAGCGAGAGCAGCCCGAGGCAGATCCCCCAGAGGATCACGGTCACGGTGAACTCGAGGATCGTCAGCGGAAGACGCCACGCCCACGTAGACGACGTCGCGCCAGCGGCTCGCGTCGCCGAACTCGGTCAGGAGCAGCTCGCGCCAGCCGCTGCCGTATGGGCGGTAGGCGTGCGGCCGGAGCGGCCGCGGATCCGCGAGGCCGGCGCGCCAACGCTCGACGCGGGCCACCAGGCGGCTGCCCTCGATGCCGAGGCCGATGACAGCGACGCCGACCCCGACGATGAGCAGGGACGCGCCAGTCGAGAAGGCGCCGACGATCAGGCTGAACGAGATGATCTCGATCCAGAACCCGAGCAGGATCGAGAAGGTGGCATACCAGGACGCGGGGTTGAGCGGGGAGAGGACGAACGTGCCGAACGCTCCGCGGCTCCGACCCCGGACCCGAGCGCCCAGCAGGGCGCTCAGGACCAGGAGCGAGCCGAGGACGACGAACGGCGCGCCGATCACGATTCGTACGAACCGCGACGGAAGGAGCCGGCCAGCAGTGCGACGCCCAGGCCGACAAGGAGCGCCGGCCCGAACCACGCGAGGCCCGCCCAGCCGGGGATCACCGTGTTCGCGAGGGCGAACGAGCCGAGGACGACGAGGACGACGCCTGCGTAGAGGCCTCCGCGGCCGTTGCGGCGGCGCTCGAGCCGCTGCTCGTGCCACGAGGTCTGCCAGGCGGACGCGGGAGAGGCCGCGTCCGGCCCTGCAGCTGCGCCGCCGTCCTGGGCGGCTCCCGGCGCGGGCTGACCATCGCCCGTGACGGCGCCATCGGCCTGCGGCACGCCCCACGCGGGACCCGCGGGCTGCCACGAGGCGGGACCGGGCATGGTGCCTGGCTCGAGCGGGATCACGAACGCAAGGATGACGTACAGCAGGATCGTGAACCCGCCGAAGAAGGCCGACAGGATCCAGAGGATGCGGACGAGGGTAGGGTCGAGCTCGAGGTACTCGGCCATGCCGCCGGCGACACCGGCCAGCCGCCGGTCGTGACGGCACCGATAGAGACGACGCGGGTTCATTGACAGCCTCCCAGGGGATTGACGTCCACGCTACCAACGTTGGCCGTGATGGTCACGTCCGCGTGGTGGTTTGCCATCGAATAGCCGGGGCTCTCCCAGACGTCGCCGTTGCTGATGAGCCCGGTGTAGTGGGTCGAGGCGAGCACGCTCGTGGTGCGGATCCGAAGCCCGAGCTCGCTCGGGGCGCACATCTTGAGTGCGCCCGCGCTGACCGAGAGGTCGGCGCCGTAGTCCTGGCCCGCCGGCAGCCGCAGCGATGCCGAGGCCGCGTTCACGCGCATCGACAGGTGGCCGAAGGTCGCCTCGCCCAGGTCCACGCTGGCCTGCGCCGCGTTGACGTCCAGGCGGACGTTCCCGAGCTGGGCGCCGGCGAGGTCGAACCGGCCCCGACCCGCGCTCACCTCGGCGGTGAGGTCGAGCGTGCTCGCCGCGGGCAGCGCCAGCCGCCACACGTCGCCGCCGGGCGCGAAGCCGAAGGATCGCCGCTCGCCGGCCGAGGTCACCGAGAGACGGTCGGCCGAGACGTCGACCGCGGGCGTCGCTCCGCCGGCGTTGCCCGACTGGAGCTGCCAGCCGGTGCCAGGGACGGTCGTGACCGTGAGGTCACCGCACGCGAGCGTCAAGTCCACGGACGCGGCGCCCGCGAAGGTTCCCTGCCGCGCATCGAACGTTGCCGGCCCGACGCCGTCGCATCCCGGGACGAACCGCGGCACGGCCACGAGCAGCCCGCCCAGGAGCAGGCCGGGCATCGCGGCAGCCAGCAGGCCGCCCGCGAGCCCGAACCGGGTCCGGCGCAGGAGGAGGCCGGCGCCGAGCGCGATCACCGCCACGGGCCAGAGGCGCAGCGCCTGCGCAACGACGTCGTTGCTCACGGCGTCGCCCTGTGCAACGAGCGTCACGGCGCCGGCCGCGACGAGGAAGACCCCCCAGTAGAGGAACCGGCGATTCACGGTCATCGTGTGCTGCCTCCAGGCCTGCGATCGGCTTGCACGGTCGGGGCCGTTCGGGCTGTCTGCCCGGAGCTGCCGCCATCCCGCCGGGCCCGTCAGGCGCGGGCCAGGTCCCATCGCGTTCGATGTCCACCACGGTAGGTTGCGTCCCGGCGCCGGGCCAGCCGGGCACCCGGCATCTTCGGGGTGGGGCTAGCCCCACCCGTCGGCGCTCGTGCGTGCGTTGGCATGCTCTCCTGGGGGTCCGGGCCGATCGCCCCGCGGGCGGGTGAGCTCACCAGGCCTCCAGGCCACGAACCGCGGCGAACCGCGATACTGGGCCAGCCCGGACCGGCGGGCGTCTCGATGAACCGGGCGGCGCCCCGGATCGGTCTCGCCGGACCGCCCGACGCTGGATCCGCGGGACCGCAGCCAGGAGGATCGCCGATGGTGGTGTGCGTACCGGTGACGGACGACGGCACGATCGACCCTCGCTGGGGGCGTGCCGCGCGCGTCGCGATCGCCGACGTCAGGTCCGGCGCGATCGCCGGGTGGGGGATCTACGACGTTCGCTGGGACGAGCAGCACGACGCCGACACCGAGGGCGGGCATCACGCCCGGGTTGCCGGCTTCCTGCGCGACCACGGCGTCGAGGTCGTCGTTGCGAACCACATGGGACCCCCGATGAAGCACATGCTCGACCAGATGCGGATCCGCGTGGAGCTCGGGGCGGGGGGCGACGCGCGCGCGGCCGTCCTTGCGATGAGTGGCGCACGGCTGAACTAGGGTTCGGACAGCCAGCGGGACGCTGGTCCGGGCGGGCACCGGAGGTGGGTCGGTCGCATGTCGTCGGCGGGTGTGGTTCGCTGGGGGATCCTCGGGCCGGGTTCGATCGCGTCGCGCTTCATGCGCCGAGCGAGCGAGGCGCACAACGCGCAGGTCGTGGCGGTCGGGAGCCGGGCGCTCGAGCGCGCAGGGGCCTTCGCGGCGACCCACGGCATCGCCCGGGTCCATGGCTCGTACGAGGCGCTCCTCGACGACCCGGCGGTCGATGCCGTCTATATCGGTGTGCCGAACTCGCTCCATCATCCCTGGACCATGCGTGCGCTCGCGGCGGGCAAGCACGTGCTGTGCGAGAAGCCGTATTCGCGGCACCCGGCAGAGGTCGCGGAGGCATTCGATCTCGCGGATCGAGCCGACCGCCTTCTCATGGAAGCCTTCATGTGGCGCCACACGCCCCAGGCGCGGCGCTTCATGGAGCTGCTCCCCGAGGTGGGCGCACTCCAGGCGATCCGTGCGACATTCAGCTTCCGGCTCGACGACCTGGCCGACGTCCGGCTCGCGGCCGAACTCGATGGGGGAAGCCTGATGGACGTCGGCTGCTACGCGGTCAGCGGCGCGCGACTCGTGACCGGGTCGGAGCCGGTCCGCGTCCTCGGCGAGCAGACCCTGGCAGCCACCGGCGTGGACATGACGTTTGCCGGGGTGCTCCGCTTCCCGGGCGATGTCATCGCAACGATCGGGTCAGGCTTCACCTCGGACGACGCGTCGCTGGAGGCGGTCGGGGACGCCAACATCCTCGTGATGCGGCGCCCGTGGCAGGGCCAGGCGCGAGCGCTCTGGCTCGGGGATCGCGAGATCCCGGTCGCGCCCGTCGATCCCTATCCGCTCGAGCTCCAGAACATGAGCGCAGCGATCCTGGGCGAGGCTCCGCCCCTGCTCGGACGGGCGGACGCGCTCGGCCAGGCGCGCACGATCGCCGCGCTCTACGAGTCGGCGGCAACCGGTGCCGCGACCGTCCTCGAGGCCTGATCGCGCCGCCGCCGGCCGACCCGGCGGCGAGCTGGAGGCCTGATCGCGTCCACGGCGCCGCCGGCCGCCGGCTGGCGGCGAGCCGCCGGATCGGTGCCGCGCCGGCTCGGCGAGCCGCGGGATCGGTGCCGCGCCGGCTCGGCGAGCCGCCGGATCGGTGCCGTGGTCGCCCCCGGCCCGCGTTCCGGCGGGCGGGCCCGATCCCGGACCCTCTTGTCCACGCATCTCGGCCAGCCATAGACTCGGCGTGAGTGGAGAGCATCGACGTCCTGGTCGTGGGAGGCGGGTCTGCCGGCCTGTCGGTGGGCCACGAGCTCGCGAGCCGCGGGATCCGCCACGTCGTCGTGGAGCGCGGCCGGATCGGCCAGGCGTGGCGGGATCGATGGGACTCCTTCTGCCTGGTCACCCCGAACTGGTCGGTGCGGCTCCCCGGCGGCGCCTACGCAGGCGGCGATCCCGACGGCTTCATGCCCCGCGACGAGATCGTCGCCCACCTCGAGCGATACGCAGCCGCCTCCGGGGGACGGGTCCGCGAGGGCGTCGCCGTCCGGACGATCGATCGGGCTCCCGGCGGCTTCGTGGCGCGAACGTCCGCGGGCGACCTGCACGCGACGCGCGTGGTCCTGTGCACGGGAGCCTTCCAGCGTGCCCACCACCCCGCCGGCGCCGACTCGCTCCCGGCGACGCTCCTCCGGATCGACCTCGGGGGCTACCGGAACCCGGCCAGCCTTCCGCCGGGTCCCATCCTCGTGGTCGGCAGCGGGCAGTCGGGCTGCCAGCTGGCGGAGGAGCTCCGGGAGTCGGGCCGCGACGTCGTGCTCTCGTGCGGGAGGGCCGCCTGGGGCCCGCGCCGGCTGGGAGGCCGCGACCTGGTCTGGTGGCTCCTCGAGTCGGGATTCCTCGACCAGCCGGTCTCGAGCCTGCCGTCTCCCGCTGCGCGCCTCAACGCGAACCCGATTGCGACGGGCCATGGCGGCGGGCACGACCTGCACCTCCGCACCCTGCGGGCCATGGGCGTCACGCTCGTCGGCCATTTCCTCGGGGCCGCCGGCAACCACGCGCGGTTCGCCGCCGACCTCGCCGCGACCGTTGCCTGGGGGGATGCGCGCCATCGCGAGATCATGGAGATGGTCCGCCGGGTTGCCCGCGAGCGAGGGCTCCCGCCCCCGGAGATGGCGGATCCCGAGCCGTTCGACCCCGCGGGGCCGGAGGACGTTCCGCTCGACGGGTTCGGGGCAGTCGTGTTCGCCGGCGGCTTCCGCCCGGACTACCGGTCGTGGCTTCCGTGGGCCGACGCGTTCGACGAGATGGGCTTCCCGATCCAGGTCGACGGGGCCAGCACCGCGGTCGAGGGCCTCTACTTCGTCGGCAGCCACTTCCTTCGCAAGCGGAAGTCGTCGACCCTGTTCGGGGTCGGCGAGGACGCGGCGATCGTGGCGCGGACGATCGCGGAGCGCATGAACGCCGCCTGAGGACGAGCATCGCCGCGACGGGCCGGAGCCCGGCGCCGCGTCCCTCCTCGGGTGCCGTGCGCGGCCGGCGGGCAGGTCAGGACCGCCATGCCCGCCAGCGCGCGAGGCAGAGCGCGACGGCCTCCGCCAGCGGGAACTCCGTGTCCTCGACGTCGAACGTGGACGTCCGCAGCGCGAGCTTGGCGTCGATGGTCGCCCAGTGGCGCAGGATCGGCCGACCGTCGGCGTGGACCAGGTCGAACA
Source organism: uncultured Chloroflexia bacterium (assembly GCA_963809215.1). GTDB lineage: Bacteria > Chloroflexota > Limnocylindria > Limnocylindrales > CSP1-4 > CTSoil-043. The sequence continues at coordinate 2,165,712 of CAWEIJ010000002.1, read as the reverse complement.
CGCCCTCCCGCCGGTCCGCATACCCGTTCTCGTATGCCCGCGAGCGCGTTCGCGGGCACGGCCTGGAGGAACACGGCGGGCGGAAGCGCCTCCTGCATCTCGACGAGGTAGGCGGTCGGCTCGCCCGGCGAGGTGCGCTGCCGGGTGACCGTGGCGACCGGGGTCCACCGCGGGGGGATGCCGCGCACCGGCAGCCGCGCCCGCTTGACCGTCTCCTGGCCAGGTCCGGCGTTCCGGGTGTTCGCCGACGGGCTCGCAAGGCCGCCCAGGATCCCTTCGACGACGCCCCCGACGATCGCGGACGTGACGATGCCGCGGTAGTCGGGAGCCAGGAAGAGGAGGGTCCGGCGGTCGTCATCCGTGATCGCCCAGCCGCCCGCGAGCCGCAGCACCCGCGTGCCGGCCTCATCGGCCAGGACTGCGTCCCTCCCGAGCTTGCCTGCCTGGTGGTCGACCGCGAGCCGCTGCACGCCTGCCTTCTCCTCCGGCTTCGCGCGGCCGTGAGCGCGCCCGATCTCGGTGCGTGGGTCGACCGCCGCGTGCGTGCGCGAACTGTGCCATCGCAGGCGCCAGGGCAGCGCGGCGGCTCCCGCCAGGCGCCACACCTCGGGTCACCGCCGACCCGGCTGACCGGGCCGGCTGCCACCGGGCCGGACGGCTCCTGCCGGCTGCCAACGGGCCGGATGGCCCCGCCGGCTGCCACCGGGCCGGACGGCCCTTGCCCGCCGCCACCGGGCCGCGACGATTCGGCGAGCGTCCACCTCGCCCCGACCAGACCGGAGGATCGCCATGAGCGACCGGCCGCGCCTGCACTACCTCGACAACCTGCGGGCGTTCGTCATCGTCCTCGTGATCGTCCTGCACGCCGCGATCACCTACATGGCCGACCCGCCGTCGTGGTGGTACGTGATCGATCCCGACCGGAGCGTCGCGTTCACGTGGCTCGTCCTGCTTGTCGACGTCCCGATCATGCAGGTGCTGTTCTTCGTCGCCGGCTACTTCGCGGTCCGCTCGCTCCAGCGCCGCGGGCCGCGCGGGTTCATCCGCGAGAAGGTCGTGCGCCTCGCGATCCCGTGGGTCCTGGGGGTCGTGTTCCTGGCGCCGCTCGCGACCTACATGACCTACGTGTCGCGGGGGGTGCCCACTGGCTATCTCCAGTTCTGGACCGTGGACTTCTGGGGGCCGATGTTCCAGCAGTCCGTCTACTGGTTCCTGGGCGTCCTGTTCGTCGCGTTCCTCGTCCTCGTGTACGCGTACCTCTACCCGGCCCGGGCGATGCTTCGCGCCGAGGCGCCGCACGTCGAGCTGCCGCGCACGAGCCTCTTCGTCCTCTTCGTGGCGCTGACCGCGGGCGGCGCGCTCCTCGTCTCGCCAACCCTTGGCCTCGACGACTGGCGCTCGCTCTCGTACCTCTTCGTCGTCCAGCCGGCGCGGATCGGGTTCTACGTGGGCTATTTCGTCCTGGGCATCTACGCGGAGCGCCACGGCTGGTTCACCGAGTCGGGCTTCCGGCCCAGGCTGGCGACCTGGGGCGCGGGCTGCGTGGTGGCCGGATCCGTCTACCTGGCATTCCGGATGGCTGCACCCTCGATCGGCCTGCCCGCTCAGGCCGTCGAGTCAGCCCTGTTCAGCGCGTTCTGCCTGACCGCGCTCGTCGCCGGCATCGCCCTCTTCCGGGCCCGGGTCGACGGCGCCGGGTTGGCCTGGCGGACGCTCGCCGCGAACTCCTTCGGCATCTACTACGTCCACCCGCTGATCCTCTACCCGTTGGCGTACGTGCTCGTGGGACCTGTCCGCGCCGGCGATCGCCAAGTTCTCGATCCTCGTCGTCGCCACGCTCGTCGGATCGCTCGCCGTGAGCGCCGTCGTCCTCAAGCAGGTTCCTGGGCTGCGGCGGATGTTCTGAGCCGGGCGGCCCGCGACGGCATCCCCGCGGTGGCCGGGTCCGCCGGGATGCGGCCGACGCTCGTGTCCAGGCGCGCCAGGAACGGCCGGGCCCCCAGCCGCTCGAGCGTCTCGCGGGCGGCAGCGACGGCCGCCACGATGTCCGGCGCGTCCCGCTCCGGCGCCGGCAGGAGCGTCGCCATGTCGACCACCGCGGCGGCCTCGTCGAACGCCAGCCCGAGCTGGCGGTACGCGCGCAGGGAATCGCGGTAGCCGGCAAGCGACTCGCTGCCGCGCCCCTCGAGGGCTGCGACGCCGGCCGCCATCGCGGCACGATCGGCCTCCAGGGCGAGGCCCCAGAATGCGATTCCCTGGAGCTGCTCGACGAGCCGGCGGGCATCCGCGGCGTCGCCCGCCCAGAGCGCCGCACGGGCCGCGAGCGGCAGGCTCAGTGGCGCGAAGTAGCTGGTGACGGCCGCGGCGCGCTCCGCCTCCTTCCGGGCTCCGTCCAGGTCTCCCGTTGCGAACGCCATCCAGGCGCGCGCCAGGCGCTCGTACGACTCGTACTGCGGGTCCGTGATCTGTGCGCGCAGCGTCGCAGCTTCCTCGATGTCCGCGGTCGCGTCCTCGCCGCGCAGCGATCGGAGGATGGCGCGGTCGGCATGCAGCTCGGTCCAGCCGCTGGGGGTCCCCTCCATCGCGAGCCAATCGTCGAGGGTCGCGGCCGTCCAGTCCCACTCGCCGACCCGGAACGCCACGATGATCGCGTTCCCGACCATCAGCAGGCCGTACGAGCGCGAGCCCTTCCGCTGGGCGATCTCCATGCCCTCGCGGCCGAGGGCAAGGCCGGCGGCGGGCTCGCCCCACTGCTCGTTGAAGGCGAGCAGGACGCGCGCATTCAGCTCGACGTCGAGGTCGTGCGTCATGGCCATCTGGTGGGCGCCCCGCAGGAGGACGATCCCCTCCCGGGGCCGGCCGCCGACGACGAGCGCGGCACCCCGACTCATGATCCCGCGCGTCGTCTCGTCGAGGAGGTCGAGTCGCTCGGAGATCGGCAGGTACCGGTTCGACCCACGCGAGGGCGGCGGACGGGTCGTTGAGGCCGCGATACGCCCGGACGAGGGACGCCATCATCGCCACGCCGGCCGGCGTCTCCTCGAGATCGGAGAACTCGTCCCAGGTCTTCAGCAGCATCTCGAGCGCGCGCGCCGGGTCGCCGAGCGAGCTGTTCACCACCTGGGCATGGGCCGTCTCCGCGACGGCGATCGCCGGGCGGTCCCCGATCCGTCGGCGCTCGGCGACGACGGCCGCCGCGTGCAGCAGGACGAGGTCGGTGTCGAGGCCCTGCTCCGCGGCCCGCGCGGCCCGCTGGTGCAGGTCGGCCCTGTCGGCCGGGTCGGTCGTCACGTCCAGGGCCTGCTCGACGAACGTGAGCGCCTGCTCGTGGGAGCCGAGCGCCGTGGCCCGCTCGGCCGCGCTCCGGAGCGAGATGCGGGCCTGCGCGGCGAGCGCGTCCGCCTCGGCCCCGTCGCCTGCGAGCCGCTGGGCCGCGAGGTAGTGGCTGGCGAGGCCGCCGGCGAGCTCGTCCGTGGCCAGGCTCTCGAAGTACCGTGCCGCGGCGAGGTGGCGCACCTTCCGGTCCCGCTTCGAGAGGGTGTTGTAGGCGACCTCGCGGATGAGCGACTGGACGAAGAGGTACTGGCCGCGCTCGGGCGAGCGCGGGTCGACGTCGAGCACGAGAAGCTCCCGCCGGACCAGCCCGGCGAGCCGCGGCCGGAGCTCCTCGGGTGCCAGGCCGGAGACCGCGGCGAGCCCGGCGATCGAGAAGCTCTGCCCCAGGACCGCCGCGTCCTCGATGATGCCCCGGTCGGCCGGATCGAGCCCGTCCAGGCGCGCGGCGATGAGCGCGGTGAGCGTCTCCGGGACGGCGAGGTCGTCGAGGTCGCCGACCGGCCGGTACGCGTCGCCATCGAGGACCAGGCGGCCCTGGGCAAGCAGCATCCGGACGGTCTCGACCGCGTAGAGAGGGATCCCGTCGGCGCGCGCGACGATCGTGCGGACGGTCCTCGGCGGCAGGCCAGGCGCGAGCCCCTCGAGCAGGCGCTCCATGTCCGCGGGAGGGAGGGGTTCGAGCGTGATCGAGGCGAACGAGCGCTTGCCGGCGCCGAAGTCAGGGCGGCGTTCGAGGAGCTCGGGCCGGGCGAGCGTGATGACCATGATCGGGTAGGTCCGACTCCAGTCCATCAGGTGATCGACGAAGTCGAGGAGGCCCGTGTCCGCGTGGTGGAGATCCTCGAAGACCATCACCACCGGCGCCGTGGCCGCGAGGCGCTCGAAGAAGGTCCGCCACGCCGCGAAGAGCTCGTCCGCGCCGATGCTGGCGTCCAGACCCAGGAGGGCGAGGAGCGCCGATTCGATCCAGCGAGCCTCGGCTTCGTCCGGGACGTGCTCGCCGACGATCCGGGCGACGCCGGCGCGCGTGGTTGCCTCGTCGTCCGTCTCGACCAGGCCGGCCCGGCCGCGGACCATCTCGCCGAGCGCCCAGAACGTGATCCCGTCGCCGTAGGCGGGGCTTCGGCCCTCGTGCCACCACACGAGCTCGAGCAGGCCGTCGACGTACTTGAGGAACTCCCAGGCCAGCCGTGTCTTGCCGATGCCGCCCGGCCCGATGCAGCTGACGAGCCGCGACTTCCCCTCGCGCGCAGTCGCATGGAAGAGGTCCTTGAGCTGCCGGAGCTCCTCGTCCCGGCCGACGAATGGCGCCTCGAGGGACTCGCTTCGATTGCGTCCGCCGCGCTCGGCGACGACCCGGACGGCCCGCCACGCGGGAACTGGCGCGGCCTTGCCCTTGAGGACCCGCTCCCCCGCGGGCTCGAAGGCGATCGCGCCGGCCGCCGCCCGCTGTGTCGCCTCGCCGACGAGGACCACGCCCGGCGCCGCCGCGGACTGGAGGCGGGACGCCGTGTTGACCAGGTCGCCCGCGACCATGCCCTGGTTCGTGGCGCCGATCGTGACCGCCGCCTCCCCGGTCAGGACGCCGGCGCGGGCCTGGATGCCCGGACCCAGGGATCGGACGGCGTCGACCACGTCCAGCGCCGCGCGAACCGCCCGCTCGGCGTCGTCCTCGCGGGCGATCGGCGCGCCCCAGACCGCCATGACCGCGTCGCCGATGAACTTCTCGACCGTGCCGCCGTAGCGGCCGATGACCTCGCGAGCAAGGTCGAAGTAGCGGGTCAGGATCTCGCGGACGTCCTCGGCGTCGCGCTCCTCGGCGAACGGCGTGAAGCCGACGAGGTCGGCAAAGAGGACCGAGACGAGGCGGCGCTCGGCGACAGGCCCGGCGGCCGCCGGGCCGGCCGGGGCCGGCGCGGCCGACCTGGTCCCGCCGGCGGTCGGAGCTGGTCGCGCCGAACCCGCGGTGGAAGCCGGTCGCGCCGGCCCGGCGGGTCGCGCCGACCCGGGGGCGAACGGGGTCCCGCACTCGGCGCAGAACTTGGCGCCCGGAGGATTGACCGTGCCGCATGTCGGGCAGCCGGCGGCCAGGCCCGTTCCGCATTCGACGCAGAACTTGGCGCCAGGGCCGTTCTCGGTGCCGCAGGCCGAACAGATCACGTTGGAGCTGCCACTCCGTTGGCGGGTTGGGGTGGGCGTTCGCGAGTTGCTGAGGATACGACGGCCGCCCGGCGAACGAAGACCCCGATCCCGGAATCGCCCACCGCGCGGCGGGCGCGATCGGGGCCCGGCACCAGAGACTAGGCCGGGCCCGGTCCGGCGTCCTGGGCGAGGCTCGTGATTGGGCCGCTCGTCCGGGGCGACGGAAGCCCGGGCTCCTCGGCTTCCTCGGCGGCCCGGGCGGCGACCTCGGCGTCGAGCAGGTCGCCGAGCCTCGGCATCCAGGCCGCGAAGACGCCCCGCCATACGGGCTCGAGGGCTGCCGCGATCGCCCGCTCCTTCGCCGTGACGGGCGGGGCATACCGGAAGTGGACGGTCGTCCCGGTGGCGGTCGGCTCGAACTCGATCGTCTCGAGCATCCGCACCGGGCCGGATGGGGTCGCATGCGTCCCGCGGTCGGTGAGGTAGTCGTACGGTCGCCAGTCGAGGATCTCCTCGAGGACCCCCCCGCCGGCGCCGTGCGCGCAGTGGTTCGTGGCCCCAACGGTGCGCCGGCCGCCCGGGGCGTCGACGAGCGAGACCCCCGTCACCCCGACCTGCCAGGCGGGCCGCCGGCCGGCTGCCGTCACGAACTCCCAGGCGAGCTGGGGTGGCGCCGCGGTCGAGACCGAGAAGGTCAGCGAGGCCTGCCCCGGGGTGACGAACACGCGCCGGCGGGACTCCTCCTCCTGCCACCGCCGCTCGAGATCGTGGACCCATGCCCGGACCTCGCCGATGTGTTCATAGGTCTCGGCCAGCGGCTGCATGTCGAGCGCCGCCGGCTGGATGGCCACGGCATCGGCGGTGGCCTGTGTCAGCAGGGCGTAGGCGCTGATCCCGAGCCGTTCCATGACCTCGTTCTTCAAGAGCCGGTGCACGACGATGACGTCCTGCCCGAGCAGCTCCTCGCGGCCCGCGATCCGGTGGCGCAGCGCAAGACCGTGGTGGACCACGAACTTGAGGTTGAGGTCGGGGATCCGGACGCAGGCATTGCAGGTGCACGACGTCGCCTGGCGGACGTCGCGGCGGCGCCGCCGGAACCCGAAGTAGCAGCGCTCGATCGTGTCGAGGAGGAGCGAGCCGTCGAGCTTGGCGGCCGGCGCGAAGACGAACGCCGCGTCACCCTCGAGCTTCGCGAGCCGGAAGGTGGGGCGCAGGGCCGTGACGACGGTGCCGATGAGGTCGGCCAGGATGTCCTGCGAGTGGTCGAGCTCGACCCCCGCGAGGTACGCCGTGTAGCCGGAGATGTCGGCGATCAGCATGCAGACGGGCTCGGGCTGGAGCATCGGTTCCATCGCGTTGGCTCCGGTAGGCGCGCCGCGCTGCGACGTGCAGGCCAGTTTCCAGCCGTACTGTACCGGTGGAGCGCCAGACGACCGTTGGTGGAGCGGCGGCCGGGACCACCCGCCGCGCCCCTCATCGGCGATGATGGCTCCGTTGGACGGCGCCCACCCTCACCGGCGCGCCGCTCGGCGGCCGGCTGCGGCGAGCGCCTCCGCCCGGGCCGCGTCAGAGCGAATCGCCCGGCCCTCGACTGCCAGCGCCGTCGCCACCGGCCGTGGGCGCCCTCTGCCGCCAGGCGATCAGGCGCCGAGAATCAGGCGCCGACGCTGGCCGCGCCGACCCGTGCCGATGCCACCGCTCCAGGCGGCTCGTGCCAATGGCGGAGGCTTCCGCGCGCAAGCGCCTGCTCGAAATACGACCCATCGGGCCGGACGCCGTCCAAACCCCCGGCCGAGACCAGGCGCTCCAGGAGCGGCGCGAGCTGGGATCCGTAGACGTGCATGCAGGGCTCGGGTCGAACGCCGGGCCACGAATAGCAGGAGACGACGGTTCGCCGCTCGCTGGTCGGGATGCCGGGCGGCAGCGCGTTCCAGGCGGGGTCGCCGGGCGCGAACTCCCATTGGTCCAGGTTGCCCTGGGGGATTCCCTCGATCCCGCGCACGATCGGCGGCTCATTGTCGAGCAGGTAGGGATCGACGGCGAGATCGCAGATGACCGCGTGGTCGGGCAGGATCGCGATCCATGCGTTCGGCACGATGGGCATCGACGGGTCGCGGCGTGCCGTCGCGTCAACGAGGACGTCGGTAACCGCCAGCCGGCCCTTGAGGTAGCCGGCATCCCCGGTGAGGTTGCGGCCCACGGTGACGACCTCGACGCCCGGCAGCCCGATCCTCCCGAAGGCCTCGTTGCGGGCGTCGTCGCCGTACTTCGTCGCGAACTCCACGGCGTGCCGGCCAACCCGCCCGGCTCCCAGGATCGTGACCTTGACCGTCGACCGATGCGGGTTCCGGAGGTTCGGCCACGTCCGTTCCAGCGCGGCGAACGCGGCCGCGACGCCGTTCCACGCGACGCTGCGCAGGTTCTCGACCAGCCGCCGGCCGTCCTCGTTCCTGATGAGATCAAGGCTCAACGCGTCGATGCCGAGCTCGCCCAGCATCGCCACGCGTCCCGGCCGGGTCGCGAAGTGGAGCATCGACACGAGCTCCGCGCCCCGGCGGAGCAATTGATACCGGCCCTCCGGTGCCCGCAGGACCACGACGATGTCCTGCCGATAGCAGTCTTCCTCGTTGGCGATGTGCACGGCGGGCGACACCGCGCTGTAGTCGGTGTCGGTGTATCCCATGCCGGACCCGATCCCGGTCTCGAGGTAGACCTCGGCGCCGTTCGCCGCCAGCAGCCCGATCAGCGGCGGCAGGAAGTCGCGCCGCTCGCTCGCCTCCCGGTGCATTCGCGGGAACCCGACGGTGACATGTCCAGCGAGCATCCAGGTCCTCCCGCCCGACCGAAGGCGACGGTATTCCGTCCTGGCGAGGATGGAGGCGGTCACCGCGAAGCGTCGGGCGGCGGTCGGGCGCGGGCAACTGCTGGCGAGCACGACCGGGCGGTCCACTTGGCCTGAAGCAACCGCGCCACCCGGCGTGCGCCGGCGTTTGCACCGCCGGAGGGAGGCGGACGGCCCACCGGGAAGCGGGCCTTCGGGCCTTGACGCAGCGGATGCTTCGGCAGACTGTCGCTCCGTTGCCACGTCCACGATGGCGCGGCCGCGAGGTCCCCAGGAATCGATCGCGAGAGGCAGGAGTGGCAAGCGACCACGCGCTCACCATCGGCTTCCCGCGCATGTACAACGAACCAGGAGAGCGCCGGGCCTTCCTGCCCTCGTTGATGGGCATGCTCGCGACCATGGATGTCGACGTGTACGTCGAGGCCGGGAGCGGGGTCCGCATGGGTTACCCCGATGACCGCTACCTGGCCGAATCGCCGAGGGTGCACGTCGTCGATGAGACCACGGCGTATCGCCAGGACATCGTCGTGGTGCTTCGCGCGCCCGAAGGACGCTACGAGCTGCTCCGGCCCGGCGCGATCCTGCTCTCGATGCTCCACTTCACCACGCGACCGGCACGTGTGGAGCTGCTGCACCGCCTGGGCATCGAAGCCATCGCGCTCGACATGGTGACCGGCGACGACGGGCGGCGCCTCGTCCAGAACCTGCGCGACGTGGCCCGGAACGGGCTGGCTGCGGCCTTTGATGCCCTCGAGCGTGGCTGGCCTGCCTTCAGGTCGCCGGAGCGCGACCCCATCAGCGTCACGGTGCTGGGCGCCGGCGGGGTCGGCAAGCACGCCATCGAGTGGGCCGCGAAGTGCGGCGACGACGAGCGCAACGCGCGGTTCATGCGCGATGGCATTCCCGGGGTGGAGGTCGTCGTGGTCGAGCAGAGCCTGTCCGGCAACGTGGCCTACTACCGGCGCCGCCTGGGAAAGACCGACATCCTCGTCGATGCCACGGCGCGACGCGACACGTCGCGTCCGCTCTTCCCCAACGCCTGGCTCGGCTTCCTGCCGGACCACGCGGTCATCTGCGATCTCGCCGTCGATCCCTATCTGCCCGACGACGAGCCGCCAATCGTGCGCGGCATCGAGGGCATCCCCCAGGGCGACCTGGACCAATGGGAGTTCGCGCCGGGCGACCCTGCGTGGGACCGCCTGCCCCCCGGCATCCCGACGAGCGAGCGGCGGACCGTCGTCTCCTGCTATTCGTGGCCCGGCGTACGGCCCGAGGCCTGCATGGAAGCCTATGGATCGCAGGTGACGCCGCTTCTCAAGACGCTCATCTGGTACGGCGGCCTGCCCGCGATCGGGCCGGGCATCTCGTTCCACGGGCGGGCACTCTGGCGCGGCAGCCTGCGTCGCTGGCTGAGCGAGAACCCCGTCGCCTGACCTCGATCGCCGCGGGTCGCTGTCGAGCGGACCATGGACCGTCAGGCCCGTGCGCTTCGCGGACGACCTGACGCGGCATCAGAGCTCGCTCAGGCGGAGGCGATCGAACCCCGGTCCGCCTTCGTCCCTGGGCGTCGCGCTTGCTCCCGGGTCACCAGCCTTCGCGTCGGACCCGCTCGAGCTTGTCGGGGTCCGCCACGATGTCGACCTCGCGAACACGTCCGTCGACCAGCGTGAGCCCCACGACGCCGATCACCCGGCCCGGTGGACCGACCACCAACCCAGGACCGCCATTCACGATCGCCGGGCGGCACAGCGGTGCGAACAGCCGGGCGCCCGAGCGGAGGTACTCGGCCACCTGCCGCGCCCCGCGGACCGGCGGCTGGGCGACCCCCGGTCGGGCGCCCACGTCGAGGTGGAGGACGACGTCGGGATCGAGCAGCTCGAGCAGGTCCGTGAGGTCCCCGCCGCGCGCCGCGGCGAGGAAGGCGTCCACCGTGCGCCGGCCGATCGCCCGGTCGGCGTCAGGCTCCGGCGGTGCTGACCGGACGCGGCGGCGTCCGCGACTCGCCAGCTGCCGGGCCGCCTCGGGCGAGCGGCCGACGATCGGGCCGATCTCGTCGAACGGAACGGCGAACACGTCGTGGAGCACGAAGGCGAGGCGCTCCGGGGGCGACAGGGTCTCCAGGACCACGAGGAGCGCGAGGCCGACGGCGTCCGCCCGCACGGCCTGGTCCTCGGGTGCGTCGTAGGGATCGACGACCGGCTCCGGCAGCCACGAGCCCGCCGACTCCTCGCGACGCGACCGGCGCGCCCGGAGCAGGTCCAGGCAGATCCGGCTGATCACCGTCGTGAGCCACGGCCGAAGGTCCGCAGTCTCGTCCGGCGGGCGCCGGTCGAGGCGCAGCCAGCACTCCTGGAGCGCGTCCTCGGCTTCCGCCATCGAGCCGAGCATCCGGTAGGACACGCTCCGGAGGTACGGCCGGAATCGCTCGAACTCGACCGCGAGCCGGGTGCGGCGGTCGGCCGGCTGCTCGTGCCGGTGCACCGTGTCGTCGTCAGTCATCTGCAGAGGGAACGGACCACGCGCCCGGAGTGTGACGGCTCGCCGCGGGCTCGCCGGTCACATCGCGGCCCGGAGAGGCGTGTCCCTGTCGGACCGAGTCGCCCCATCGGCGGCGAGCACACCGACAGGAGATCCAGTGATGTCCCGGACCGGCACCCTCCCCACGAGCCATGTTCCCCGTATTGTCCCGATGCTGAACCCGCTCGTCCGGCGGCTCATCGGGGTCGGCGTCCCGTTCGGACCCAACGTCCTCCTGACAGTTCGCGGCCGGCGGAGTGGCCTCCCGCGGACGTTTCCGGTCGCGCTGATGCAGGCGGGCGGGCGGCTGCTCGTCCAGTCGCCCTACGGCCAGCCGAACTGGGTCCACAACCTCCGGGCCGACCGGCACGCGGTCCTGGTCCGAGGCGACAGGCGTGACGAGGTCGAGGCAGTCGAGCTCCCACCCGAGATCGCCGCACCGCTCATCCGCGACGCGCTGGCGCCGTACATGCGCCGACGGCTGACGGCGGCGCTGGCCCGGCTGTTCATCCCGGTTGGCCGCGACGCGTCCATCGACGAGTACGTCGAGCTCGCGCGCCGGCACCCGACGTTCGAGCTGCGGGTGAGCGTCGAGGCGTGAACATGGACGGGCGAGCGAGTAGCGTGTGGCTGGAGTGTCGTGACGCGTGGCGCTGGTCGGCGAGCGCGTCGACCCGGCCGCCCACGCGGTCATGCCCCAAGCAGGGGATCGACGTAGGCCGCGTACCTGACGACAGTTCGGAAGCCCAGGCGTTCGTAGATCGGGCGCCCCATCTCGCTCGCCTGCAGCGCCGCGACGTCGCAGCCCTCGACCACGCCGTCCGCCACCACCCGCGCCGTCATCGCCGCCCCGTAGCCACGGCGGCGCGCCGACGCGACCGTCGCGATGCTGTAGACCCCGATGGTTCGGCCGGTCCGCCAGCCAAGCCCGGAGACGACGGGGTCACCGTTCGCGTAACCCACGTAGACGACACACCCGGACCGGTCGAGGAGGTCCGGGCACGCCGTTCCCAGCGCGACCGCCGGATCCGAGCCGAACCCCGCTGTCACGACCCGGCGATGGACGTCGATGCCGGCAGCGTCGGTCACCCGGCGGATCTCGAGCTCGGGAGCGGCATGTCTGGCGATGGCGTCGTCGTCGATCGGGAACGCGACCATGCCGGGTGTCGAGGACTCCTCCCCCGCGGGCGCCAGCCCTGCCTGGGTCAGGGTCGGGATGAAGCGATCATCGATGCCCTGACGCAGGCGAACGACGAACGGGTCCCCTCGCTCGCGCGCCCGGGCCACGCCGGCGAGCACGCCGTCTGGTGTCGCCTCCTCGTGCTCAACGAGGAGCTGGTTGAACCAGTCGAATGGCAGGCCGGTCAGGATCGTGACCACCCCGCCGGCGCGAGTCACGTTGGCCCGCGTGGTACAGCGCACGACGCCCGTCAGGTAGGCGATCCAGTTCTCGTGCTCGAGGGCAATCCGCTCGTCGTCCGTCATGGCCATCGCGGCGGTATGGCCGAGATCGTCGCGAGCGACACTGGTCATCAGGGCCGTCTGATCGAGGGCTCTTTGTTGCGGTCGTCGATCCAGCGCTGCACCGCTGACTCGTCCGTCAGGTCGATCCCGCCGGCGAGGAGCTCTCGCGCGAGTTCCTTGGCGGGGCCCGCCCGCTCGTCGTCGGCCATCCCCTCGACGAAGTCGGGCGTGAAGCGCTCGACCGCCTCGATGGTCTCCGCGATGATGTCGTCGGACAGCCCCTTTCGTTGCGCCGAGAAACGCACGAATCGGGCCAGCACCTTCGGCAGCGCGTCGATCTCGGCCTGATCGAGGGTGGCCTTTCGCGGCAGCCAGTCCCCGAGGAGGATCTCGGCCGCGATTGGGCTCCATCGGAGCGGATCGCCGGCCCCGAAGTCGCAGGCGAAGTCGACGAACCAGCGAGCAAGGTCGGCCGCCGGGCCGCCGTTGATGTCCTCGAGGCCCACTGCCTCCTTCGAGACACCGAACGCCTCGATGAGGAGATCACGCTCCTCGTCGGGGGTCTCCCTGGGCTCGATCGGCCTCGGCGCCGGCAGGAGCCGGAGTCGCGCCCGCAGGAGCGGCATCAGCTCGCCGACCTCCTTGCTCACCGGCGGGTCGAGGTACACGTCGAACATCTCGATGCCGCGCCCGATGACGTCCGCCAGCGCCTGCTCGTCGAGCGCCCGGATGGGGAGCCCGGAGAGCTTCGTCCATTCCCTGCGCACCTTGTCCGGATCGTCGGCGACGAAGGCACCCCGGATCAGCCCCTGGAAGTTGGCATCGACGATCAGGTTGAAGGCGTGCGACGGCCGGTGGTCGTAGGCGAAGGCGGCCAGGACGTGCGACTGGTCTTCGAGCTCGTCCGTCGAGATCCAGGCGTCGACGAGCGTCGGTCGCCCGATCGAGCGGCTCCAGATCGGTTCCCGGGTCGCACCCTTGCGGAGGAGCTCGATGGCCGCGCGGGCGGCGGCGTCAAACGGCGGCAGTGCCATCGAGGCGATTGCGAGCAGGACGGCGAAGGCATCCGGGTCCGGCGGGCTGGCAAGGCGTCGCATGGCTGCCGACCCCGAGGATCTCGAGCGGCTCCGGGTCCTGGAGTGCGCCGGCGTGCAACATCGCGAGGATGCCGCTCGCGAACAGCTCGGCCTCCAGCGCGTCGGCGACCCGCGCAAGCCCGGCGCAGCCGCTCCGGATGTTCGAGACGATCGCGGTGACGGCGGTCTCGAGCATCGCCTCGGGCGTCTCGGATCGCCTGGGGCGACGGGCGCGAGGAGGAGGGCTGGCGGGACGTTGGCTGCGCCGACTCACGTGGGCATTCTGACGGATGGGCGCTCTCCCACGTAATCCGCGTGCCGACCTGCGGTGGGCCCGCCCGCGGTTCCGCCAACTGCCGCCCGGTGGGCGCGCCGACAGCCCCGATCCTGGCCGGAGTGCTCAGCGGCACATTTGGCCGGCTTCAAGCGACCGTCGCGATGCTGGCGGAATTGGAGCGGGAGACGGGATTCGAACCCGCGACATTCTGCTTGGGAAGCAGACACTCTGCCAGCTGAGTTACTCCCGCTCGGGAGCGCGTGGTGCGCAGGCAGACCTGCATTCTAGCGAGGGTCCGCCCGAGGATCAACGGCGACTGAGCGATCCCCCAGGCTCGCTCGATCCGTCTCCCACGCCGGCCACCCGACGTCGTCTTGAAACGGAACACGATGCCGGGATCGTGGCGGTGCCCACTCGAAGGCGGCCGTGGATTGGTCGCGCTGGCCACCGCACCGGCTGTCCACTTTGCTCGCGATGGCGAGGCTGTCCGCGGAGACTGGAACGGCGGTCGAGGCGCAGGACGTCCGATCTCGCGAGAGGTCGGCTGATACGATCACGTTCGCGCACGTCCACGTCGGCAGCGAGGGCACTGTGACAGACAACCCGTCGCGTCGCCGGGGTACAAGTGGCGAGGGCCAGCTCTCCGTTTGGGGCCCGGAACCCGAGGCCACCCCAACCGTGCCTGCCACGCCGAAACGCACCCCGCGCTCACGCCGCCAGTTCGCCCACATCAACCCGGCGATGGCGGACTGGGCACGTATGACCGCGAACATCACGGTGGAAGTCGCCGCCAAGCGCCTCGGGATCAAGGTCGAGAGGCTCCTCTCCTGGGAGACCGGTACCGACAAACCAAGCATCCCGCAGCTCCGCAGCCTCGCCAATCTCTACCACCGACCGATCGCGGCGTTCTACCTGCCAGCGCCACCGCGCAACTTCACGGTCGCCAAGGACTTCCGACGGCTGCCTGACCAACCTCCCTTCGCCTACTCGACACCGCTGTTGTTCGCCATCCGCGTCGCGGACTACCGGCGGGACGTGGTGCTAGAACTAGAACCCGAGACGCCGCCCGTCGGCTTCGTCGGCTCGGCGACCGACGACGAACGCGGGGAGGATCTCGCCGCCCGGGCACGGCGACTACTGGGCGTTTCTCTCGAAGACCAGCGCGCCTGGAAGGACCACTACGCAGCGCTCAATGGCTGGAAGAATGCGCTCGAAGAGCTGGGCGTGCTCGTGTTTCATTTCAGCGGCGTCGATCCCCATGAGGTCCGTGGGTTCTCGCTCAGCGAGCGCGTGCTGCCCGTCATTGCCCTCAATGGCGCCGACGCGCCGAATGGACGCATATTCACGCTCATCCACGAGATGGGGCATCCACTCCTCGGTGAGGGCGGGAGCTGCGATCTCGCCGAGCTGAGCCACCCATCGAGTCCGGTGCTGCCGGTCGAGGCGTTCTGCAATGCGTTCGCCGGGGCGCTCCTCGTCCCCGGTGACGCGCTCGTCGCTGACGCGGTGGTGGCGCGAGCCGCCGCGACGAGCACCTGGACGGACGAGGATCTCGACCGCCTGGCGACGAGGTTCCGGGTCAGCCGTGAAGTCATTCTGCGCCGACTGCTGGCCCTGGGCCGGACCAGCCTCGACTTCTACCAGCGGTGGCGAGCCAACCTGCCAACCGAGCACAAGCAGAAGGCCAAGGGTCGGCCCGGTGTCGCGGTCATGGCCGTCCGCGACGTCGGGAAGCCGTTCGCGCGGCTCGTCATTGACGCGTACAGGTCGAACTCGCTCACTGGGGGTGATGTCTCCGAACTCCTTGGCGTCCGCCTGCGACATTTGCCAGCGATCGAGGCACGCCTGGCCGGCGCCGACATGCTCACTGGCGGCGAGCAGTGACCGACGAGCGCATCTACTGCCTCGACACGTCGGCGCTCATCAACCCATGGAATGACTACTACGCGCCGGATCTGGCACCAGGCTACTGGCGCAGCATCCCGGCGATGGTCGTCGCCGGACGGGTCGTCCTCTCCGAAGAGGTGCGCGAAGAGCTGGACAAGATTGAGGACGACCTGCGGAAGTTGTGGGTGAGCACGAAAGGTGCAGAGAGATCGCCACGAAAAGTGCAGAGGCGATCAGCGTCAGCCGAGCATAGCGCGCCCTCCCGCGCTGACGGGACGTGGGCCCGCATCCGGTAGGACTGGCCGCTGATGTTGACGACCGTGGCGTGGTGCAGGAGCCGGTCGAGGATGGCGGTGGCGACGACCTGGTCGGCGAACACCTGCGCCCCAGTCCCCGAAGCCGCGGTTGGAGGTCAGCACGATCGAGCCGCGCTCGTAGCGGCGGCTCACGACCTGGAAGATCCAGTGGGCGGTGGTGGCGTCCATCGGCAGGTAGCCGAGCTCGTCGATGACCAGCACCGAGGGCCCGGTGTAGGTCCGCATCTTCGCGCTCCAGCTGCCCTCGAGATGGGCCGCCTGGAGGTGCGCCACGAGATCGGCCGCGGTCGTGAAGTAGGTCCGGTAGCCGGCCTCGGTGGCGGCGATCCCGAGTGCGATCGCGAGATGGCTCTTGCCGACCCCCGGCGGTCCCAGGAACAGCGCGTTGCGGCGCTCCTCGACGAAGCGCAGCGTCGACAGCTCGGCGATGACCGCCCGGTCGATCGAGGGCTGGAAGTCGAACTCGAACTGCGACGAGGCGCTTGTCGAGCGGGTAGTGGGCGAAGCGCAGGCGTCCCGACAGCCGCCGGGCCGCCGTCGCCTCGACCTCGGCCGCAAGCAGGCGCTCGAGGACCTCGACCGGGGCGGCGGTCTCGGTGTTCGCCCGCTCGAGCTCGGCCGCGAGGCGCTCCGACGCCGTGGCGAGGCCGAGGTAGGCGAGGTGCTCGCGCAGGCGGGCGTAGGCGGTCGCGATCCGCGACTCGGCGGCCCGGCTCATCGGGCCAGCTCCGCATAGACCGCCAGGGGCCGGACCTCGACGGCCTCGCCATCGGCAGCGTGGCTCACAGGCGGGCGAGCAGGTCCCGGGACCGGCACGAGGGTGTCCTGGCCCTCCATCCGCGCGATCAGACGGCGGCTGACGGGCAGCAGGAGCGGCCGCTCCTCGGCCCAGGCCTCGCCGATGACCCGCCCGGTCGTCCGGTGGACGCCTCGCCGCGTGGACCTCGACCGCCCAGCGCCGGGCAGCCGCGTCGTACCAGGCGAGCGTCGGGCGCTCCGGCAGCACCTGCCCGGTGAGCCAGGCGAGGAAGTCCTCCTTGACCTCCCGGATGACCCGCTCCACCTTGCCCTTGGTCTTGGCCCGGTACGGCCGGCAGGCCCGGGGGCGGGTGCCGAGCAGGGCCGCGATGTCGAGCCACTCGGGGGCGTAGATCGGGGCGCCGTCGGCCCGGGATCCCGCCATGAGCGCCGTGTCCCGGTCGGTCAGGAACTCCGCGGTCGCCCCGCCGAGGTCGTCGACGCAGCGGACGATCGAGCGGCAGGGTCGTCGGGCGCGTCTTGTCGGTCGCGAAGCGGAGGCCGACCATCCGCGAGCAGCCCAGGATCGCCACGAAGGCGAACAGGTCGGCCGTCCCGTCGCCGAGCGGCCAGGCTCCGACGTCGGCCCAGTCGCCCTGGGTCTGGATGCCGGGCCCGGTCTCGAAGCGCAGGACGGGCTCGGCGGTGGTCGCCGGCCGGAGCAGGGCGACCCGCCGGCGCAGGCTCGCGTACGAGCCCGGGTACCCGTACTCGTCGACGAGCTCGCGCAGGAGGACAGTCGCCCGCAGGTCCGGACACGCCGCCAGGCGTCGCTCGACGTGGGCGAGCTGGGCCGCCGACAGCTCTGCGGGTCGCGCCCGGGGCCGGTATCGGGGCGCCTCATCGACGGTCGCGTACCGCCGCGCGGTCCGCCAGTTGAGCCCGAACTCCCGGGCGAGGGCGGCGATCGACCAGCCGTGGCGTTGCAGCACGTGCAGTTCCATCCAGGTTTCCTCAGACTGCAAGTCGTCCCTCCTGTCCGTGGTTCGGTGCTCAGCAACCCGAGCCTGACAGGGGGGACGTCCGCGTTTCCCGTCCCAATGGAAAGGCCCCCGGGTCACCCCGGGGGCCTCTGCACTTTTCGTGCTCAACTCTCTGCAGTCTTCATGTCCGCCCACAGAAGTGGGCTCGGGTCAACATCGGTTCCTGGCATCCGCTCACCGATGAAGTCCAGGCCGTCGTGACCCAGATCATGGCGAACTGGGGCAAGCTCGTGGACGTGCGCAAGGACCGCTCTCGTGCAGACCCGTTCGTCATCGCTACAGCGAAGGTGGTCGGCGCGACGGTTGTGACCGACGAAAAGCATGGCGGCGAGAAGGATCCGCGTATCCCGTTCGTGTGTGAGCAGGTCGGTGTGCTCTGGCTTACTCCGTCTGCCTTTGTCCGCGAGGCGAGGATTCCGCTCGTCTGACCGCAGGGAGTACAACCGGTAGGTGTGCCTACACGGCAGAATGTGAGCCCTACGGCAGCGGCCACGCCTGCGTGACCGCGGCCGCGACGGCGTCGAGTTCCGTGTCGAGGTGAGCGCGCCAGTCGCGGGCGACACCGTGCCAGCCGAGGCCTTCGAGGAACGCCTGGCGGTAGGCCGTATTCTCGAACAGGCCATGGACGTACACGCCGCGAACCGCGTCCTGCTCCCAGCCGAGGCCGCCGGGCAAATGGTCCCGGGCGAGCGGCCCTGCGGTCGTGCGCCCGTGGTGGATCTCGTAGCCGAGCAGTAACCGACCACCCCAGGGCACCTCGACCTGGCGGGTCGTCTTGTCCGCGGCGAGAGTCGTCGTGACGTCGAGCAGGCCGAGTCCGTCGAGGTCGCCGCCTTCGAGGCCGTGCGGGTCCTCGATCCGGCGTCCGAGGAGCTGCATGCCGCCGCAGACCCCGATGATCGGGATGCCCGCTGACGCGGCGCGCCCAAGCTCCCCGGCCAGGCCGTTCCCACGCAGATACCGCAGGCTCGCCGCCGTGTTCTTGCTGCCGGGCAGGATCAGGGCATCGAACCCGTCGAGCGGTCCGGCCTCACGGACGGGCACGACGGTGACACCCGGCTCGTGCAGGAGCGGGTCGAACTCGTCGAAGTTGCTCGCGTACGGGTAAAGGACGAGGCCGATGTTCACGTCGCCCGGGACGGGTACCGCGGCGTGGTGGAAGGCGTCTTCCTCGGGCAGGTGGTGTCGCAGCATCGGGACGATCGCGACCGTCGGCACGCCGGTCTGCTCCTCGAGCCAGTCCATCGCATTACCGAGAAGCTCCGGGTCACCACGAAACTTGTTGAGGACGAACCCGCGGATGAGCGCCCGTTCCTCGGGTTCGAGGCACATCCAGGTCCCGAGGAGGTGGGCGAAGGCGCCTCCGCGGTCGATGTCGGCCACGAGGTAGACATCCGCGCCGCACTCGAGGGCCACCCGCATGTTGACGATGTCGGTTGCCCGCAGGTTGACCTCGGCGGGACTCCCGGCGCCCTCGATGACCACGAGGTCGCTGTCGACGAGGAGTGAATTGAGCGCGTCACGCACGACCGGCCAAAGCGTTGGCCCCCTGTCCATCCACGGTGTGGCCGTCATCACCGGGTCGTAGCGGCCCATCACGATGACCTGGCTGACGGTGTCGGCGCTCGGCTTGAGGAGGACGGGGTTGTGGCGAGCCTCCGGCGTTACCCGCGCCGCGACTGCCTGCAGGTACTGGGCGCGCCCGATCTCGGCGCCGTCCGGGGTCACGGCCGCGTTGTTGCTCATGTTCTGGGCCTTGAACGGCGCAACGTGGAGGCCGCGGTCCGCATAGGCGCGGCAGAGAGCGGCCACCAGGAGCGACTTGCCGGCATCGCTCGTGCAGCCCATGACCATGATTGGCCTGCGTGTCATTGACTCGAGGATACGTGCAGTCAGCGAACGCCCATCGCCGACTCAGTCATAACGTCGCTCGTGCGGCCTCCGCGGCTCGTCGCCCTCCCGCGACCGAGGCCACGAGGACTGCTGGCGCACCAGATCGTCTGAGACCAAGGTGGCAACGATCAAAGTGCACAAACGCTGGTTGTCCATCGAGGCCGTCTGAAACCCAACCCCAGAGCCTCCACGAATCCCAGTGCGGTTTCACCCATGTCTCTAGTGCTTGGGCTCCCTTGGGCCACCAGCCGTCAGTTCGATCTTGCGGACCGCCTTGGCGAGGATCTCGTCGGCGGGCTTGACCCAGGTGAACGGGTGTGGAATCCGGCGTTCCACTCGCGCGTGAAGCGCTCGATCGCGGCGGCCGAGGACCCGGACGTTCTCGACGCTGCCGCGCCGGAGGGCCTGGCGGGTGAGGATGCCGAACCAGGTCTCGACCTGGTTCATCCAGGACGCCGAAGTCTTGGTCGTGAAGGGGAACGTGAAGCGCGGGTGCTTGGCCCGCCACGCGCTGCTCGTCGGGCGTCTTGTGGGTGCTGACGTTGTCGAGCACGACGTGATCTCGCCGCCGGGTAGGTCCGGGCGAGCAGCCGCAGGAACGCCAGGAAGTCGTCGCCCGTGTGCGCTCGCGGCCTGGATCGGTCGACCTGCCCGGTCGCGACCTCGAGCGCGACGAACAGGCTGGTCGTGCCGTTGCGCTTGTAGTCGGGGTGTGCCGCTCGACCTGCCCGGGCCGCAGCGGCAGCATCGGCTGGGTCCCGAGCGCCTGGAGCTGGGTCTTCTCGTCGACCGGGCACGTCGCCCGCCGGGCCGATAGCGTAGAGCCCACCGACGTCGGTGACCTTGCCACGAGCAGAGGGACGCGGCTGTGCTTGAGCGTCTCGACCGGTGCGGCTTGTGGCGGACCCGTTCGTCCGTCGCGGCCTCGACGGACGCGCGCGACTGGCGGGCGCCGAAGACCCCTGCCCCGGCGAGGTGCACGACCGCGTCAGCGCCGTCAATCGCGCTCGCCCAATCGCCTCCGGCCTGACCGTCGTAGTGCACGTACGCCGCGGCGCCAGGTACCGTCGCCGCCGCTTTGGCTTCGTCGCGCGACAGCACCACGAGGCTCTCGCCCCGCTCGATGAGTCGCGAGGAGAGCTGGCGCCCGATGCGACCTGTCGCCCCGGTGATGACGATCCGGCGGCCCATCACCCCTCTCCCCCGTCGCCGCCCCGGAGCACGTCATCGGGCGATGCTGTCCCGACAACTCGCCAGTATTGGAATGCCGCGAAGGCAAGGAAGGGGGCAAAGAAGATGAGGCCTGCGATGTTGTCCCCGAACGCAGCGGGATCGTCGTTCTCCAGTGGAATGGCAAGGGCCTGGAAGAGAACCGCGGCGACGACGAGTACGACCGGAACGATCGACCGGCGGTACCGGTGATCCCCGACCAGGTACCAGACGACCGCGAGGACCCCGATCACCGCGAGTCCGATGTCGTCGAGTCGGTCGCCCAGGTCGTTCTCCACCGGACTCAAGGCAATCGTGCCGAACCCGAGTCCGCCGAAGAACAGGACCGCGGTCACCATGAGGCTGTAGCCACGATTGACGGAGCGCTGAAGGTCGGTTGGCACGGTGCCTCCTCTTGATCTGCGGGGAGGACCGGCGTCGCCGCCGGTCCTCGGGTTTCGGACGTCAACCTTGGGTCGCCGGTGTTCAAACGGACGCAGTCGGCTCTGATCAGGCCAGTTCGGTGGCACCGTGCGAGCCGGCCCGCGGTCCAGTCGGGAACCGCGCGGCCTCGAAATGGGCGCGCAGGGCGTCGGGGGTCGGCAGGCCGGCCTGGCTGATGTCCTCGACCAGCGCGCCAAGCCAGGCGGACTCGGCTCGGAGCAGCACCAGCCGGTACTCGTGATCGAGGAGGACCATGCGCGGGAGCCCGTACCGATCGCGGAGGGTGGCGATGGTCGCGTCGAACTGGGCGATCAGGCCCTCCAGTGTGACCACTCGAGACTGCAGCGCCTCGACGACGCGCCCGGCCGGGAGGTAATAGAGCAGGCCCACGGCCCCCATGAACACAGGTCGCTCGCTCGACGGCCCTTCCAGCAGGAACTCGAGCCAGTCGACGAGCTCATCGCGCCCCTCGTCGGTGATCCGGTAGACGGTCCGCTCCGGTCGTCGGCCCTCCCGGCTGGACTCCGCCGCCTCGATCAGCTTGTCGCGGGCAAGCGCGTCGACCGTGGCGTACAGGGCGCGTGTCCGGCCGACGGCGAAGTCAATGTGGCGCTCGCGCATCACGCGCAGCAGCTCGTACGGGTGGCGCGGCTGTTCGGACAGGAGTGCGAGCACCGCGACCGGGAGGAGGTCCCGGGCTGTGTTAGTGCGTTTCGCCATAGTGCGCCGCACTATACACGGCTGGCGCAGGCCCGGCACAGCGGTGGATCACCTACTCGGTGGTCAGGCCTGACCGCGCGCGCAAGTCGGCGAGGTGACGCTCCACGGTGCCCGGGCGAATGCCCACGACCGCGCGGCGTCGTGGACGCCAGCGATCGCCTCAGGACGTGAGCATTCTCGCGAGCACGATCGGCCGGCCGTCGGGGTCGGCAAGAACCACGAACCTCCCCCACGAAGCGTCTTGGGCGGGCCAGAGCACCGGTATGCCCAGTCGCTCGGCCTCGTGTTCGCATCCGTCCGGGTCTGGAACACTGAAGCGCACCGACGCGGCCCCAGGGGTCAGGCCCGCAGGGAATACGCCGCGCTCATCGTGACCACGATCATTGCGATGCAGGACCACCCGACCTGAGGGCCCTCCTACCACCACGATGATCTCGTCCTCGAATTGGATCGGCAGGCCGAGCGTATTGGCGTAGAACTCCCTGGACGCATCCAGGTCGCTGACGTAGAGGATCAGGCTCTCGTAACCATCAACTTTCACAAGCCGATCCTACGCGGTTCGATGCCGTTCGCGACGCATCCGCAGTCGAACGAGAAGCCTGGCTCCTGGGGTCGCCGCACTGCGGCAGGAGAAGCATGTCGGGATGGTCGAGGCGAGAGGAGACACACCGTCGGCAGGCTCAATTCAATCAGGGAGCGGCTTGGCAACAGTCGCGCCGCCGATCCGATCACGGCCAGGCCCGCGAGCTCTGGTTTGGACGCGCGGAATGAGGAACGCTTCGCACAAGGGACGTCCATCGAGCGACCGCCGTAGGTACTTCGGCAGCGTAGCTGAGAAGCGCTCGCACCAATGAGGGTTGGGTTCGGCCGCGGCCCGGTGAAGTCCGCCGATAGTCAGCCCAGCCGGTCGGCCAGGTAGAGCCGCAGCATCGTCCTCAGCTCGTCGAGCGCAGCTGGCCAGATCGGGTCGGCCTCCGCCTTGACCGCGACCGCTCCCTTCATCACCTGCTGCACCGCCGCGGCGGCGGCGTCGAGCAGCGTCGCCGGGCGGCCCGGCGCGGCCGCCGCCAGGATCGCCCGTACCCGCGCCCGGACCGCCCGTCCCGCCGCCGCCGCCTGCTCCGCCGGCGTGCCGGTGGCCTCCAGCAGGATCGCGAAGGCCGGATGGTCAGCGCGGAACTCCATCAGCGCCGGCGCCAGGCGATCCGCCAGATCCACGGGCGACCATCCGGCCGCCGCCGCTTCGAACGCGGCCAGGCGCTCCATCAGCACCGCGGTGTCGCGGGCCATCACGGCCTCGGCCAGAAGCTCCTTGGTCGGGAAGAACTGGTACAGCGAGCCGATCGAGGCGCCAGCCCGCGCGGCGATCTCGGTCATCGTGGCGCCGTCGAACCCCTTGTCCGCGAACACCGCCCCGGCCGCGTTCAGCAGCGCCGCCACCCGCAGGCGGCCGCGCTCGCGCTGTGGTGTGCGCGGTCTTGCGTTAGTTGAGGATGTCCTCATATTATCGATCATGAGCTTCCCCTCATGATTGGAGCATCGCCATGGACCAGCTCGACCCCCGCACCACTGCCCTGGTCCTGATCGACCTGCAAGGCGGCATCATGCCCTTCGCCCAAGGACCATACAACGGCGATCAGGTGCTGGCCGCCGCCGGCGCCCTTGCCCGGGGGTTCCGGGCGGCGGGCGCGCCAGTGGCGCTGGTGCGGATGGGCTTTTCGGACGGGTTCCCGGACATGCTGCGCCAGCCGACCGACCAGCCGCCGCCGATCGGCGACAGCCTCCCGGCCGGCTGGTGGGAGCAGCCGGCTGAGCTCGAGGCGGCGCCGGACGATATCCAGATCATCAAGCGCCAATGGGGCGCCTTCCACGGCACCGAGCTCGACCTGCAGCTGCGCCGGCGCGGCATCGCGACCGTGGTGCTGGGCGGCATCGCCACCAATTTCGGCGTGGAATCGACGGCCCGCGCCGGCTGGGAGCTGGGCTACGCGCTGGTGCTGGCCGAGGACGCCATGAGCGCGCCGGCGGCCGAGATGCATGCGTTCGCCGTCCAGCGCATCTTCCCGCGGCTCGGGCGCGTCCGGAAGACGGCGGAGGTGCTGGCGGCGCTGGCCTGAGGGGGCGGCGCCCCGGACTCGAGGCGCGGGCTGCCGGAGTCATTGTTCGAGCGGGGGCAAGGGCCCCGACCGCGCTCGCAGGTCGGCGAGGTGGCGCTTCACGGTGCCTGGCCGAATGCCGACGATCTCGGCGGCGTCCTGGACCGATCCGCCAGCAGCGACGTAGGCGGGGAGCACGGCCCACTCGCGCCGGGTCGCCGGGCGGGCAAAGCGTGCGCCGCACGTGCCCCTCTTCGGTCGCCCGCTGGGCAGTCCGAGGGACTCCCGTAAGCAAGGCGGACCGGCGTCCCCAGAGCTATGCCGGCCCGGGACTTATCTCGCGCGCCAGGCCCAGCCGCTCCTCAACGAACTCCTCCCAGGTCGTTCGGGCCATAACCCGGTCGGGCGTCAGGTTCTCGCCTGCCCGAAAGGCCGCGGCAGCCGCCCCCATCGTTGGGACGGAGATCAGCAGCCGACGCCGGTGGGTGGCCTGCAGGTAGATGCGGATGAGCTCGCCCATCCCAACCACCTGCGGCCCGCCGATCTCAGTGACAAGGCCCGCCGGGTCGGCGAGCGCCAGCTCGGCCAGCCGCGCCGCGACCTCCCGCGCGTCGATCGGCTGGAACCGGAAGCCCCTCGGAACCGGGATCACGGGCAGCTTCGCCATCCCGCGGGCGACGTCCAGGAACGACTGCTGGAACTGGGTCGCGCGAAGGGTCGTCCAGGGGATCCCGGAGCCGGCCACGACCTGCTCCGCGGCCAGCTTCGAGCCGAAGTAGCCGAACATCGCTCGGTCGATCCGGCTCCGGATCGGGATCCGGTCGGCGCCGACGACGGAGATGTAGACGAGATGCCGCGCCCCGGCCCGCGACGCTGCGCTCACCAGATTCCGCGTCGTGGCGTCGTCGCCGACGCGGGCCCCGGCGCAGTGGACGACGACCTCGATCCCCTCGACCGCGGCCTCGACTCCAGCGCCCGTGGCCAGGTCGCCCGTCACGTACTCGACGGTCGCGTCGGCCTCGGCCCCGCCGCCGTGCCGGTTGAGCACGCGGACGTCCCGTCCCACCTCCCGGAGACGGGCGACGACGAGCTGGCCCAGGGTGCCCGTGCCGCCGGTGACGAGGATCGGCTTGTCCATCGGTAATCTCCTTCGGTCACACCATCCCGCCTGGGCGGGTCAATGGAGTGACACGCCCGAACGAAGGAACGTGACCAAGTGGACGAACAGGGGTTGCTCGCGGACCGATTCGAGACGCATCGCGCGCGATTGCGCGGGATTGCGTTCCGGATGCTCGGCTCGCCCTCGGAAGCCGACGACGCCGTCCAGGAGACCTGGATCCGGATCAGCCGGACCGACGAGCGGGAGATCGACAACCTGGGCGCGTGGTTGACGACCGTGGTCGCGCGGGTCTGCCTGAACATGCTTCGCGCGCGCAAGGCGCGGCACGAAGCGTTCCCGCCCGGCCGTGTCCCCGAGCCGATCATCGATCGCTCCGACGGGATGGATCCCGAACACGAGGCCCTCCTCGGCGACTCCCTCGGCCTGGCGCTCCTCGTGCTGCTCGAGACGCTCGCCCCCGCCGAGCGCGTGGCGTTCGTCCTGCACGACGTGTTCGCCCTGCCGTTCGAGGAGATCGGGCCGATCCTCGGCCGCACCCCGGCCGCCACCAGGCAGCTGGCGAGCCGGGCCCGGCGCCGCGTCCGGGGTGTCGCTCCGGTTCCCGACCGCGACCTGCGCGCCCAGCGAACGGTCGTCGACGCGTTCATCGCCGCCGTCCGCAGCGGCGACTTCGAGGGCCTGATCGCCGTGCTCGACCCGGATGTCGTCCTGCGGGCAGACGGGGGCGTACGCTGGCTGGGAGCCACCCGGGAGATCCGCGGAGCGGAGATGGTGGGGCGATCGGCCCTCACGATCACGCGGCGTCTGACCGGGTTCGACGTGCAGCAGGCGCTCGTCAACGGCTCGGCCGGCATCGTTTCGCGCGACGAGAACGGCGAGCTGTTCTCGGTGATGGGCTTCACCGTGCGCGCCGGCAGGATCCTCGAGATCGACGTGCTCGCCGACCCCGAACGCCTGGGTCGGCTCGACCTGACTCGCCTCGGTCCGGCGGTCCGGTGACGGACCGGACCCGGGTTCACGACCTGTTTCCGGTATGCCTAGCCGCGGCCCGTCCCCTCGTCGAAGTCCGTCGACTCCGAAAGAGTGGCCACGCAACTTCCGGGTGCCACGGCTGGTCCGGCTCGTGGCGTTCGACCACGCGGCAAGTTGGGACGGGTCCGCGTCACTCGCGTTCCAGGCTCGGTACGACGAGCCACCCGGCAGCTCTGCTGACATAGCCCAACTGCTCGGTCGAGAGTCCCGACCTTGCGCGGAGGTCGGCGAGGTGGCGCTTAGCAGTGCTCGGTCGGATACTCACAAGCTTGGCCGCGCCTTGGACGGATCCGCCGGGAGCGAGACCGATCTTTGAGCTCACTACTACTCCGTCGTGCGGCGGCCCTTTGTCGCCAGCAGTAGAAGCACCCCGATGGCCCAGATCGCCCAGCTCACGGGGCGGTGCACCTCGAGGAAGGTCGACGTGTCGAGGGTCACCGCGAGCAAGAGCCGGACGAGTACCTCGACGCACAGCGTCGCACCCACGATCGCGGTGATCAGCATCGCCCGGGCGTGCGTCAGGGGCAGCGGGCGGCCGACGAGACGCAGGAGCGCCGGCAGGAGCGGCCGGCGCGCCGCGACCGACACGAGCAGCGCGAGCCCGAAGGCCCCGGTGACGGGCGCCTCCTGGACCTTCAGGAGGAGCGGGTTGCCGCCCGACGCGAGCGTGAACAGGAGGGCCGCGCCCAGGCTTGTGAGCGAGACGACGCCCAGCGGGTCGAGACGGTGGCGCCGGACTAGTCGCCCAACGGTCCAGGCGGCAGGAAAGAGCGCTGCGACGACCAGTGCCGTGGCATCGCTGTCAACCTGAGGACGAACGAGCGCGTAGGCGACCACGGGAAGCATGAAGTTCGCCGCGAGGCTCGGTACGAGACGCGAAAGGCGCGACCTCGCCGCGCTCGGGCTGCCGGCGTCCGCCATGTCGTCCGACGCCATCAGCGACGCCACGCTGACACGGCCCGCAGGACAGCCAGACCGATGATTGTTGCGCGCACAAGGATGAGGAGCGGCCCGCCGCCGAGACCGGCGACCGCCAGCCCGATCAGCGAGGCGAGTGCAGGACTCGCCTGGATCCGGAAAAGGTTGAGCATGGACTAGCGGTCAGGTGCCGGTGCCGCGCCTACCGGCCGTCCTGAGTGGACGTCGAAGGTCCGGGACCACTGGTGCGCCAGCGTTTGGCACGAGCCTCGCCGCCAGATCCTCAAGCAGCGCGACGGTGGCCTGAACCTCCGTTCGATCCGCGCCGCCGAGGGCGTCGGTGAGAGCAGAGTCGATCGGCGCTGCCCTCTGTCGAGTGACCGCCTCTCGGGCCGACGCGGTCGGGGATACGAGTGTCCGCCGCCGGTCTGCGGGATCGGCCGCGGTTGTCACCGCGCCTCGGTCGCGGAACCGGGCGACCGACTTCGACACGTGTCCCTGGGGCAGGCCGGTGCGCTGCACGACCTCACTGATCGACGTGCCCGGATGGGCGAAGACGTCGGCGAGGATCAGGGCGACTCCGGGCGGGAGAGCCGCGATGGAGGGGCCGACGAACGTGGACTCGCCGATCTTCGTCAGGCGCCGCCCGAGCAGGTAGAGCTGCATGCCATTCACATCTCTGAGTATACATCTCTAGGCATCAATGTCAGGACCACGTCCACGGCTTCGCGCAGCGACCTCCGTAGGAACGCCCGCCCCGGTAGCCGTCGCCTACGCGTTGGCCTCCTGGTCGGGGCGAGGGCGGCTCGGGCCCCTGGGCGAGGCGCACCGGGAGGCTCCCTGGCAGCGCGACCGACACGGCACGACCTATCCCGTCATGCCCTGGGAGCCAAAGGAGGCGTTCCGCGCGGTCGCGGGTTTCTACGCAGGCAAGGCCTGACGCCCCGGGTGTGACAGGTGTTGGACCCGCGCTAACAGCCCACGACATGCCTCTCGAGGGCCGGGTCGAGTGGCTCGCCGCGGTCAGGCGGCTGGCATGAAGGACGGGTATCTCCGCGGCTCCCTCTCCCGGGCCGCGACCCAGCGTCAGATGGACGTCATCGCTGCCTACGTCGCGGCCGGCGGATCTGTGTCGGATGCCGCTGAGCGGGTGGGCATCCGGCCGAGAACTGCGAAGCGCCACCTCGCCGACCTGCGAGCGCGGTCGGGCCTGACCACCGAGCAGCTGATCTACCGTGGGCGGGCTGCCGGCTGGCTGGTGGTCCCGAGTCTTGAGCCCAGGTAACCGCTGCGACGGGGTCATAGGTTGCTCAAGCGCCAGCTTCCCTGTTCAGCGGGCGCCCGATCCAGCGTTCCGGCAGCCCGTCAGCCGACTTGGCTGGCCCGGTCGAGAAGGTGTCGGACCCTGTCGGCTACGATGCCCGGCTGCTCGCCCTGGATGAAGTGACTTGAGTCGACCTGCTCGAATTGCCCATCCGGCAGGGTCTCGCACCAGCGTCGCTGGTGCTCGGCGATGTGGTCCCGGGTCTCGCGCCGCCTCAAGGGGTGGGTTGCCGAGAGCAGGACGGTCGGACAGGCGGGGAGGGCCGGCGGCTCGGCGCGGAAGTGGTGGATCGCGGCGGCGACGGCCTTGAACTCCTTCCTGGTCTGGGCGACGCCGGCCGGGGTGATGTCCTCGGCCAGCATCACCTGGTAGGTGTCCGGGGGGAAGACGCGCCGGACGTTGCCGCTGGACAGGCGGGCCAGTGGGCGGAACCAGATCAGCGCCTGCCCCACGGACAGGGAGCGGTCGACCTTGCGGGCGGTCTGGTCGAAGGAGTCGTAGACCGGCGCGGTCTCCGGGGTCGGGTCGAGCAGGAGCAGCCCGTCCAGGCGCGGCCCCAGCCTCTCGGCGGCGCGGCGGGCGACGAGCCCGCCCATGCTGTGCGCGACGAGCACGAGCGGGGCCGCCTCCGGGACCACCGCATTGACCAGGGCGATCAGGTCGGCCGCCATGTCATCGATCCCGAAGGCGAGGACGAACCACGCGGACCGTCCCTCGAGCGCGCAGAAGACGAGCGTCGAGGCGACTGATACCGCGCCGAATGCCGTGAGACCGTCCATCGGGCAAACCTAGGGGTCGCTGCCGCGAGTGGCCGCGGTAGCCCCCGGCTTCCCTCCGAGTCCCGGACGCGGGATACGGCGCTCGCCGGGCGTCCGGAGCCGCGTGCGGGTACTTACGGTCCCTTCCGACCGGCTCACGGAGCACCTAGGCTCGAAGCACCGGGCCGGACCGCCCGCACGATTAGTCGGCGAACGCCGACGCAGGAGGCGCCATGCGCCCGCCGATGCCGACCCCGCTCACGAAGACGATGCTCAACCGCTGGACTCCGACCACTCCGGTGCGTGCGGACCACGGCTGGTGGGTCGCCTACCTCTCGATTGACGCCGCCGTGGTCCGCGCCGCGGCGGAATTGCGCGGAGGCATCACCGACGTTCACGCACGGCTCATGACGGGTGCGCCGATCGAACAGCGTGGCGGGAGCACCTATCGGCTCGTGGCTCGACCGGGCGAATAGCCCCGGGACGTCGTGCGTCAACCCCGGACCTGGGCCCGGCCCCGGCTCTCCGCCGGACGCCCCTCGGGGGGCGCTCCGAACGTCCGGGGGCCATCCCATTAGCAGTGCCGGGCGACACGACTCGCCTCGGCCCTCGGTGCGGCGACTGGGCGCCGTTCCGAGCCTCCTGACCTGGCACGCGCCGCGTGATCGACGCATGGCTCGAAATGGGCCGCCCCTGGCGGGGGCTCGACGGAGACGCCGCCCCCGGCCGCGCGGGGCCCCCTCAGTAGGCGACGACGAGGATCGTGGCGAGCCCGGGCCAGGGCTGCGCCATTGTGCTCTCGGACACCCGGATCCGGTAGCTACCCGAGACCGGCAGGAGCCCGCCGAAGACCCGGTCACCGGGCACCGGCGCATGCGTGGGGCGGGAAGTAGAAGATGCAGAGGGTGGGCCCGGCGCCTCGACGATCGTGATCGCCGAGTGTTCCGCGCGCGCTGCTTCGCCTCAGCGATCCCCGCGCCGCTCCTGCGCCGCCTCGCGCCCCGCCGCTTCCCGTCGGGCCTCGGCGAACGGGAGGCGGTCGAAGATGATCCGCAGATGCGTGATCTTGCCGTCCCGGACGGTGAGGCATTCGGCACCCGGGGCATCCTTCACGGGCACCGTATCCGTGTCGTACATGAGCAGCGCGGTCTCGTCGTCCCCGAACGCCCCGATCAGCCGGGAACTCGTCACGATCTGGGCGAACGGTCCCATGAACCCCCGGAACGCCTCAGCTCCCGCCAACCGCCCCGCCGGCGCCTCGCAAACGATGTCGTCGGCGACGTAGCGCATGGCCCCCTCGAAGTCGTGGCTCGTCCATGCCTCGAAGTAGGCGAGCGCCGTCTCCAGTGCCAGGTTCCTCTCGCTGCTCATGCGCCGTGATCCTGCTCGCCGGTTCGGGCGATGCGAGGCATCGCCAGTCCGGAGGCGGAGCATAGCCGGACGGCTTGAAATGTGGTCATTGCGACTCATCTCGATCATCCGAGCGGCCGGCCCATTCCTGCAGGGCCGCCAAACGTCCGGCAGGATAGACCGCGAAGGGTCGGACTCGAATCGGACAGCGCGAGGCAGCAGCGGGTGAGGGCCGCATGGCAGACGGACGAACGGTCGAACAATTCGCGAGCCACGGTGAGTTCCGAGTCTGGCTGGCCGCCAATCACGCCACCTCCGCGGGCATCTGGCTGAAGATCGCGAAGAAGGGCGTCCTCGTCTCCACCGTGACATACGACGAGGCGCTCGAAGTCGCGCTGACCTTCGGGTGGATCGATGGGCAGAAGCGACCCCAGGACGCGACGTTCTGGCTGCAGGGGTTCACTCGTCGGGTCCCACGGAGCGTGTGGTCGAAGCGCAACTGCGAGAAGGCGCAAGCCCTGATCGATGCTGGCCTCATGGAGCCCAGCGGGCTTGCGGAGGTAGACCGGGCCAAGGCGGACGGCCGATGGGCCGACGCCTACCACGGACAACGAGACGCTCCGGAACCGCCGGACTTGATGGCCGCGCTGGCCGCAAAGCCGGCCGCGCTCCAGTTCTACAGGACGCTCAACAGCGCGAATTGCTACGCGATCCTGTATCGGATCCAGGACGCGAAACGCCCCGAAACCAGGGCGGCCCGCATCGCGAAGTTCGCGGCAATGCTCGATCGCGGTGAGAAGATCTACCCGTAGCCCGCTCGACCAAAGGTCGGCCGGAGACCGCCCGGGGTCGCTTGCCACGCTCACTGGGTGGGCCGAGGGACCTTGGGATCGTCTTTGTCACGCCCCGCCCTCCTCGACTGAAGCTGACTGGTACGTCGGGAGACGCAACGTTCGGATCGGGGTTCCTCCCGAGCATCGCGAATATCGCGGATCTCGCATGGGCGCTGGCTCCGGCGTCGTCGACCGGCGGAGAGTGATACTGGACCCGTGTCGGTATCCGCGTACACGCGAAGCCAGCGACGCCTGACGGCACT
This sequence comes from uncultured Chloroflexia bacterium, assembly GCA_963809215.1. Classification (GTDB taxonomy): domain Bacteria; phylum Chloroflexota; class Limnocylindria; order Limnocylindrales; family CSP1-4; genus CTSoil-043. The sequence continues at coordinate 2,134,113 of CAWEIJ010000002.1, read as the reverse complement.
CCGCCTGGCCGCCCAGCGGATCGGCTGGAGCGAATGCGCGGCGCCGGCCGAGGCCGTCCGCTGGATGCTGGCGATGCAGGCCCAGGATTTCCCGTGCGTCAAGTGGTCGGTCGGCCTTCGCGTGGCGGGCGCGATCGAGGCCGAGGTCGAGGCCGCCTGCGACGCCGGTGAGATCGTGCGGTCGTGGCCCGTGCGCGGCACCCTCCACCTCGTCGCGAGCGAAGATCTCGCCTGGCTGCTCGGGCTCACGACGTCCCGGGCGATCGCCTCGGCCGCCGGTCGGCGGGCCGCGCTCGGGATCACGGAGACCGATGTGGAGCGCGCCCGCGAGATCGCCCACAGCGCCCTTGCCGGGCGCCGGGCTGGGCCGGGAGGCCCTCCTGGCGACGTTTCGTGCGGCCGGTGTCAGCACCCTCGGCCAGCGCGGCTACCACCTGCTCTGGTACCTCGCCCAGACGGGCACACTCGTCCTCGGCCCGTCCGCTGGTCGGCAACAGACCTTCGCGCTCCTCGAAGACTGGGTGCCGCGGCCACGCCGGATGGAGCGCGACGAGGCGCTGGGCACGCTCGCGCTGCGCTACTTCCGGAGCCACGGACCGGCCACAATCGCCGACCTCGCCCGGTGGTCCGGTCTCACGCTGGGTGACGTGCGACGCGGGCTGGGGATCTGCGGGAACGCGCTCACGACCCTCGAGTTCGATGGACGGACCTACCACCTCGCCCCGGAGACTCGTGAGCTGGCCGGGCGTGCGTCCCAGGTGCACCTCCTACCGGGCTTCGACGAGTACCTCCTGGGGTATGGGGATCGAACGGCGGCCCTGGCGCCGGAGCACAGCGACGCGATCGTCCCGGGCAGCAACGGGATGTTCAAGCCGACGATCGTCGTAGACGGCGAGGTCCTGGGCACCTGTAGACGGACCATCAAGACTCGCGAGGTCGTCATCGAACCGGCCCTATTCGGTCGCCTGTCATCCGGCGTGCGCGAGCTGCTCGCGGAGGCGGCTCAGGGGTACGGTGCCTTCATCGGCCGACCGGTCCGCCTTGTCGGCTGAGGAGCACATGCCGCCCTCGGAGCCGTGATCCCGGGGACGAGCGTCGGCCGTGCGCTGAACCTTGCCTCGAGACGGCGGTTGCCACGCTGGGCGACGGCTTGGTCTAGAGTCGAGACGAAGCGATCCTCGGTCCTGCGGGGCCCAGTCGCCCCATAACGCACTTGAGGGGGAACGCCAATGAAGCGCGCACTGTCCCGCGATGGGACTCCGATTGCCTACGACCGAATCGGCGGTGGACCTGCCCTCATCGTCGTCACGGGCGCGCTCAGTGATCGCTCCACGGCCATCACGTTGGCACCGGCGCTGTCCGGCCGGTTCTCGGTCTTCGCCTACGACCGGCGCGGGCGCGGCGACAGCGGCGATACCCGTCCATATGCCGTCGAGCGCGAGATCGAGGACCTCGAGGCGGTGATCGGGGAGGCCGGTGGATCGGCCTTCGTCTTCGGCCACTCGTCGGGCGCCGCGCTCGCCCTCGAGGCGGCGGCCCGCGGACTCCCAATCATGAAGCTCGCGCTCTACGAACCGCCCTATATCGTCGACGACAGCCGGCCGCCGCTGCCGGGCGACTTCGTCTTGACCCTCCGGCGGCTCGTCGCCGAGGGTCGCCGGGGCGAGGCCGTGGACTACTTCTGGCGCGTGGGTCTCCTGCTGCCGCCCGACGCGATCACGGGCATGCGCCGCTCGCCAATGTGGCCGGCCATCGAGGCGAATGCCGCATCACTGCCGTATGACGCCGAGGTCATGGGCGATCACATGGCCGGCAAGCCGTTGCCCGCCCAATGGGCGACGCGCGTCGCGATCCCGACGCTCGTCATCGACGGCGGGGCGAGTCCGGCCCAGTTGCGCAACGCCGCGGCAGCCGTCGCCGGCCTGCTCCCGAACGCCCAGAGGGCAACCCTTGAGGGCCAGGGGCACGGCGCGCCGCCGGAGGTTCTTGCGCCGATCCTGGAGTCGTTCTTCCTCGCGGGTTGACCCGGATCGGAGTGAGACATGTCCCGGCTGCGCAGGATGGCGTTCATGCTCGGTGGCGCAGTCGCTGCGGTCGCGGTCCTGCGACACACCCATGGCTCTGGAGGACGCGAGACGCCGGGCGGGATCATCATGGGCGATGCCGCCGGCTACGACTCGCTCGGCGCCGTGCTGCTCGGCTCCTTCTACGGCTCGGTCGCAGCCGATGTCGCGGCGGCCGCACCTACGGGCGGGCGGGTCCTCGACGTGGGCTGTGGCCCCGGACACCTGGCGAACCGGCTGGCCCGCGATCACGCGTTCGACGTGACGGGGCTCGACCTCGACCCGGCGATGATCGCGCGGGCGCGCGCCAACGCCGAGCGTGCGGTCCCTTCGGAGCGTCGACCGACCTTCGTCATCGGCGGCGTCGCGGCACTACCGTTCCCGGACGCCTCGTTCGACCTCGTCGTCAGCACGCTCTCGATGCACCATTGGGCCGAGCCAGCCGCCGGGCTGGCCGAGATCGGCCGGGTGCTGCGCCCCGGTGGCCGAGCCCTTGTCTGGGACATCCGGCCGGGCGTCGTGCCGCTCCACCGCCACCAGCCCGATCCGTTCGAGAGCATCGCGGGCTCGCCCCTCCGCGTCGTGAGCGCGACGCCGTGGCGCTGGCCGTGGCGGCTCGCGTTCACCCAGCGGATCGAGCTTGTCTCGGCCGACGCGGACGGTCTCGCGGCGACGGCCGGACCGGGCCACCCGGGCGACCCGGGCGAGCCGCGAGCAACGGCTGACCCAGGGCCTGCTGGCGCAGTGCTGCGTCTCGACGACATCACCCCTCGCCGCGTCGTGCTCCGGGGAGCCGGCGGGCATTTCTCTCGCGATCCACTGATCGTGCCGCTTGGCTCTCGCCACGCGACGACCACGGGCGGAGCATGGCCCACGGGCGTCGCGGCCACCAGGTCAGCGCACGGTCCGGGTATCTCGGGAGGTCGCCACCGTGAAGGCCGTCGTGGTGTACGAGTCCCACTGGGGGAACACCGCCGCGATCGCCCGCGCGATCGCCGAGGGCCTTGGTCCCGGCGCCCAGGTTCTCTCGACGCAGGACGCCTCGGCCGCTGTCCTGGCCGACGCCGACCTCCTGGTGGCAGGGGCTCCGGTGCTCGGCTTCCGGCTCCCCTCGGACACGTTCCTCGCGAACATCGCGGCGAACCCCGGCAGCTCGCCCGCGCAGGCGGATTTCAGCAGCCCCTCGCTGCGCTCCTGGCTCGAGCAGCTGCCCGCCGGGAGCGGGCGCTCAGCGGCCTTCGAGACGCGCATCTGGTGGTCGCCGGGCGGCGCCACAGGGGCAATCGAGTCCGGTCTGGAGCGCGCCGGCTACCGCTCCCTCGACGCGCCGCAGCGGTTCATCGTGCGCGGCAAGTACGGGCCGCTGCGCGATGGAGAGCTCGAGCGGGCACGACGCTGGGGCGCCGCACTGGCGCGGGCGCTCGCCTGAGCTGCCGGGTTGCCGCGTGGGACGGGTGGGCAACCACCGGTCCGGGGGTTCAGGCAGCTGCCGTTGCGTCGGGCCGTCCGAACAGGCCGAGCTGGATCAGCATCCCGAGTTGATCCGGAACGCCCCAGTGCTCGACGATCTTGCCGTCGGCGAAGCGCGCGACGTCGATGACGGTGATGTCGAATGACCGGCCGGTCGCCGGCCGGCCCATGACGTTGCCCGTGTTGACACCCGTCGCACGACAGCGGATCCAGACCGTGTCGTCGCCGGCGATGAGGTCGACGATCGTCAGATCGAAGTCGCTGAACCAGCCTCTGAGGGTCCGGATCGTATCCTTTGTTCCCTCGATCCCGGCCTTCGACCCGCGCTGGTGCTCAAGCTCATGCGGCGAGATCAGCTCATCGCAGATGGCCAGATTGCCCCCGGTAAATCCTTCGTCGATCAGCCGGCGAATGCCGGCGATGTTCTGCTCGGTCGACATGAGATCAGCTCCTTGCTACACTGTCACTATAGTTGTAACTGGAGTGATACTCTAGTTCCATGACTCCTGTCAAGCCACCGTCCGACGCACGCCACAGCAGCCCCCGTCGCCGTGACAGGGCTGAGACGCGGGTTCGCATGCTTGACGCAGCTCGCCGGCTCTTCGTCGAACGCGGCTATGCCGCGACGACGATCCCCGAGATCGCCGCCGCCGCCGGCGTCGCCGTGCCGACGATCTACTGGGCCTTCGGCTCCAAGCGCGCGATCGTCGGCGAGATCCGGCAGGCCTGGTTCGAGGCCGCCCAGACGGGACCCCGGCTCCTCGAGGTCCTGGCGACGGACGAACCTGGCGCCCGCCTTGAGGCCTACGCCGCGTTCATGGGCAACCAGTGGGCGACCGGCGCCGAGGCGCTCGCGATCCAGCAGGATGCGATGCGTGCCGACCCGGAGATCGCCGCCGAGATCGCCGCCGTCCTGGCGGAGCGCGCGAACCGGCTGGAAGCGGTCGTGGCGCCCCTCGCCCCGCATCTGCGCGAGCCATTGACGGTCGAGTCGGCCCACGACATCCTCCTGGCGCTCAGCCTGCCTGAGGTCTACCGGGAGCTACGGGACCGGGGATGGACGGACGCGAGGTATCAGGCGTGGCTCGGCCGCGTCCTTCGCGAGCAGCTCCTTGTTGCCGACGGGGCCACGACCCCTGGTTCACCGAGTTCGGGCGCCGGGGCATCACGGTGAGCCACGGCCAGGTCGACCGCCTGCCGGCGCGCTCGGGCACGAAAGACATCGCCACCTCGATCTGATCGCGGATCCCTTCCCGACCTCCGCGAGCATCGACGTAGCAGTGGTATTCTCTTGACACTTGGTGTAATGTCATAGTCACTAGCAATAGCATGTGCCATGCTGACACATGTCACCGGCAGGCTCGGTCATCAGGAGGTCGCCATGACCGGAACAGGGACGCGCCGCTGGTGGGCGCTCGGGGCGATGGTGCTCGCGGTCTTCGCCGTGACCCTGGACGTGACCGTCCTGACGGTGGCTCTGCCCACCCTCGCCGGGGCCCTGAAGGCGTCCGAGTCGCAGCTGCAGTGGTTCGTCACGGCGTACACGCTTGCCCTCGTGGCGGGCATGCTGCCGGCCGGACTCCTCGGCGACCGCTACGGACGCAGGCTCCTCATGAGCGCCGGGCTGGTGCTGTTCGTGGCCGGCTCGCTTGGCTGCGGCTATGCGCCGAGCCCGGAGGTGTTCATCGCCGCCCGGGTCGCGCTCGGCCTCGCCGGAGCCACCCTCATCGTGATGGTGCTCTCGATCATCACCGTGCTGTTCGCCGAGGCGGAGCGGCCGCGCGCGATCGGCATCTGGGGGGCCGCCAACTTCATCGGCCTGCCGCTGGGACCGATCGTCGGCGGCTGGATGCTGAGCCACGTCTGGTGGGGATGGATCTTCCTGATGAACGTGCCGGTGGCGCTGCTCGGCCTCGTTGCCGTGCTGGCGCTCGTGCCGGAGTCACGCTCGGCCAGGCGGCCGGGCATCGACCTCGCCGGCGTCGTGCTGTCGAGCGCCGGGCTCGTCGCGCTCATGTACGGGGTCGTCGAGGCCGGTGACTACGGCTGGGGCAGCTCGAGCGCGATCGTGCCGGTGGTCGCCGGGCTCGTGGTCCTGGCCCTGTTCGTGACCTGGGAGCGCAGGCTCACCGCGCGAGCGGGTGGCCAGCCGCTCATCGACCTGTCGCTCTTTCGCTCGCGGAGCTTCACCTGGGGGGTGCTCCTCACCTCCGTCGGCATCTTCGGGCTCTTCGGCGTTCTGTTCGGCCTGCCCCAGTACTTCCAGGCGATCATGGGCGTCGACCCGCAGGGCTCGGGGTTCCGCCTCCTCCCAGCCGTGGCTGGGCTCCTCGTGGGCGCCGTGACGGCTGATCGCGTGACGGCCCGGATCGGGGCGAAGCTCACGGTCGCGCTCGGGTTCGCCGTGGTCGTGGTCGGCTCGCTGGTCGGCGCCACGATGACGGCGACGAGCGGCGACGGGTTCATCGCCGGGTGGACATTCATCGTTGGCCTGGGAGGCGGCGTCGGGTTCGCGACTGCCGCGTCGGCGGCCCTCGTGGAGCTCACCTCCGACCGGAGCGGCGTCGGTGCCGCGCTCCTCCAGGCAGTCGTGAAGCTCGGCCCGGCGTTCGGAGCATCGTTCCTCGGCAGCATCCTGAACTCGACGTACCAGGCCCAGGTCGCGGTCGCCGGGCTGCCCGCGCCGGCGGCCGCCGCCGTGAAGGCGAGCGTCTTCGGCGGGCTTGCGGTGGCGCAGCAGGTCGGATCGTCGGCGTTGCTCGACTCGGTCCGGGCCGCCTTCGTGGCCGGCATGGACGACGCGGTCCGGGTCACCGCCGGGGTGGCCGTCGTGGGGATCGTGCTCGCCCTCCTGTTCCTGCCAGCACGGGCTCGCGCGGCGCGGCTGGCCGGTGCTCCAGGGGCCACGACCGGTCAGGTGACGGTTACCTAGACCGGAGCATCATGGGGGCGGGCGGGGCAGGATCTCACCACCAGCCGCAAACTCTTCCCTCCCGGCGACCGGCCAGGAATGGCACCAGCCACACACAAGGGGTGCACGATGGACGCCACGGCAGCCGACGACCCACCGAGGTTAGGCCTGCGTGAGCGCAAGAAGGCGAAGACGCGTGCGCTGATCCAGGAGCATGCCCTGCGCCTCTTCCGCGAGCACGGCTACGAGGCGACCTCCGTGGAGGAGATCGCCGACGCGGCGGAGGTGTCGCCTTCGACCGTGTTCCGCTACTTCCCGACCAAGCCGGACCTCGTGATCTACGACGATCTCGACGAGCGGATGATCGAGGCCTTCCGCGCCCAGCCACCCGAGCTCAACGCGGTCCAGGCGTTGCGCGCCTCGTTCCGGTCCGGTTTCGGTGGCCTGGGCGGCGAGGAGATGGCCATCCAGCTGGAGCGCGAGCGGCTGCTGCGCGGCGTGCCCGAGCTGCAGTCGGCCATGCTCGGGGAGTTCGCGCGAACGGTCGGGGAGATCGCCGGTCTCGTGGCCGAGCGCGCCCAACGACCCGCCGACGACGATGCGGTGCTTGCTCTCGCGGGCGCGGTGATCGGCGTCGCGATCGCGGCCTGGTTCGCCGTTGACATGGACGCCTCGCCAGAGCAATTCCTCGACCGAGTCGATACCGGTATGGCGCTCCTGGAGTCCGGCTTCTCGTTCTGAGCGGTTCGACCGGTCAGGCGCGATCTTGGGTTTGCGGCCATCGCCGACCCGGCCCGCCCCGGCGACTACCTCTCGGCCGTTGCCTTGAGGCCGAGAAGCACCGGTCCCCAGCTGTTCTCGGCCATCCTCTCGGCGTCTTCCTGCGTCGCGTTGTTGTCCTGCGAGAGAGTCAGCGTCGTCGTGCTCGCGTCCTCCGCCAGCTCAAACGTGACCGTGTGGTAGTTCTCGGGCGCGTCCTCTGTGCCGCCCATCGGGCTCCAATGCGTGTACGTGAGGAGCCGCTCCGGCTCGAAGGCGAGCACCGTGCCCTTGTCGACGTAGGCGTGGCCCTTCCACTCGCCCTTCCAGGTGATCGGGCCCCCCACGACCCAGTCGGTCGCCATTTCGGTCCCGTGCATGTACTCCCTGACCCTGGCGGGGTTGGTCAGCGCGTCCCAGACCCTGGCTGGAGATGCGTTGACGACCACGGTCTTGATCGCCTCGACCCCTCTCGTCATGGCTTCCTCCGCTGCAATGCCCACGTCCGCGCCCACGTGGTCCTGGCCCGATCCGGCGAGGCCTCCAAGCCTGGAGGCGAGCCTGAATAGTCTGCCGCGTCGCGGCGATTGCACTGGTCCCGCCCGCCGCCCGAGCAATGACGCGATGGCCCGCGCTCTTCATCGCGACCGTCCACGAGGGTAGGCTTGCGGCTCGCACGCCCATCCGGAGACACTCCGCTCGATGAGAATTCGTCCGCGCGCTCGCCACACGCCTCCGCGGCTCCCTCTCCGCGGCGATCGGCGACGTCGCCTTCGGGATGGAGGACGGTGCCGTCTCGATCGCCGGGCTCGTCTTCGGCGTCGCGGCGAGCACGAACGTTCGCGCGATCGTCCTGCTCGCCGGCGCGGCCGGCGCGGTCGCCGGCGCCGTCTCGATGATGGCCGGCACGTACCTCGACGTGCAGTCGGAGCGCCATCGGGTGGGCGCGCTGTTCGAGGTTGCCCGGGCGCGTGTCGCGGCCGATCCCGCGGGCACCGGCGACCGGGCGGCGCGCCGACTGCTCGGCCCCGCGTCCAGCGACGAGGAGGTCACGCGCCTTGCGCGAGCCCTCGCGCGAAACCCGGACGCACTGGTCGACCACGTCGCCGCGGTGGAGATGGGCGTCGTCGGACGGAGCCCAGCCTCGCCGTGGACCCACGCCGTGTGGATGTTCGTGGCCGACCTTCTCGCAGCCTCTGTCCCGGTTCTCCCCTTCACGTTGTTCGACATCGGGACAGCGCGGATCGTGTCGCTCGTCATCACCGGCGCGCTGATGGCGCTCCTGGGCGTGGCGCGCGGCCTGATCGGCCACGTGAACATCTGGTGGACGGCCGTGCAGACGATGGCGATTGCCGGCGCGGCCGCCCTGGCTGGTGTCGTCATCGGTCGGCTCGTCGGCGGGTAGCCCCCGACCGGCTGCCGCCCGGCGCGCCGCCGCCCATGGACCCCGAACGCCGGGATCGAGAAGGCGCGGGCGACATCTCGAATCCCGGCCACGCGGCAGGAGGCCCGACGAACGGTTCGACGGGACCCCGACGCCAACGAGCCGCCACGCGGTGGACGCGGCGCCTATCCTTCCGTCGCGGGCCCTGCGAGATCAGGCTCGATGGCCCGGATCCACCCGTCGGCGAGCTCGCCGCGACCGTCGACCCGACCAGGACGGGCTCGGCGAGCCGCGGAGTCACCCAGGAGGAACCGCATCGATGATGCTCGAAGCGACACGTGCGCTCGACAACCGACCGCGGGTGTCGCTGGCCACCCTCCCGACGCCGCTCCACGAGCTTCGCCGGCTGCGGGACGCGCTCGGCGGCGCCGGGCGCTCGCCCCGGATCCTGGTCAAGCGCGACGACCTCACTGGTCTCGCGGGCGGCGGCAACAAGGCGCGCAAGCTCGAGTTCCTCGTGGGCGACGCGCTGCGCGAGACGGCGACCGTGCTCGTCACGACCGGCGGCGTGCAGTCCAACCATGCCCGCATGACAGCCGCGGCCGGGCGGGTGGTCGGGCTCGGGACGAGCCTGGTCCTGACCGCCGCGTCGTATGCGCCGGACGTCCAGGGCAACCTGCTGCTCGATCACCTGTTCGGAGCCGAGGTGCACCTCATCCTGGCGGGAGATGACCCACGCCTGGCCACGGGTCCGAACGAGGAGGAGAAGGTCGCCGAGGTGGTCGCCGCGCTGCGCGCCCGGGACGAGCGCCCGTACGTGATCCCGATCGGCGGATCGAGCCCCGTGGGCGTGCTGGGCTATGTCGCCGGGACGTTCGAGCTCGTGGCGCAGCTGGAGGTCGCGCGGGAACGGCCCACGCGCCTGTACGTGGCGGCGGGGTCCCGGGGGACCGCTGCCGGCCTCGTGCTCGGGGCGCGCCTCGCGGACGCTCCGTATCGCGTGCACGGCGTGGCGGTGAGCGGCGGCGATCCGGCCAAGAGCGAGCGCGCCGCCGGCATCGCCAACCGGGCGGCCGAGCTCATCGGCAGCCCTGTCCGGCTGACGTCCGGCGACTTCGAGACCGACCAGTCGCAGATCGGGCCGGGCTACGGCCTCGATACCGCGGCCTGCCTCGAGGCGATCTCGCTCGTCGCCCGGACGGAGGGGATCCTGCTCGACCCGGTCTACACCGGCAAGGCGATGGCCGGCCTCGTGGCGGACATCCGCGCCGGTGCGATCCCGCCCTCGGACAGCGTCGTCTTCCTCCACACGGGTGGGTTGCCGGGCATCTTCGCCCAGGCCGCGGAGCTCGCCGCCTCGATCGGAGTCACCGGCGCCCCCTCGTGAGCCCGACCGGCGTGGCCGCACCGGCGTGGCCGGCCCATCTTGCCTCGGGGTGGCCGCCCCGGCGTGGCCGGCCCATCTTGCCTCGGGGTCGCGCTGTTCGGGGTCGCGCTGTTCGGCAGCGCGCCAGCGGAGGAGACGGTTCGAACGGCGGCGGCTGCGGACGCATCCCGGCATCGGCGCTCGCCGGCGCCGGGCAGCGGGAGGGCGGTCCCGCGGCTGCAGGTCAGCTCCCTGACTTGCGTGTGCAGGCGATGGTGGGGATCGCGACGTGCGCAACCAGGTCAGTCCGCCGGCTGCGCCGCCGCAGCCCGTGTCCATTCAGCCCGCCGCCACAGCCCCGACGGGCGGCTCGTGGCGCGGGATGAGCACCGCCGCCAGGATCGCCGCCAGCAGACACGCCACGATCCCGGCCCAGATCGTGGCCGCCAGCGAGACCGTCACGAGCGCCCCCGCAATCGCCGCCCCGACCGGGAAGCCCATGAAGTTGAAGGCCATGGATACAGCGAAGGCTCGCCCCATCCAGGCAGGCTCCGTGCGGCGCTGGCGGATCGTGAACAGGGCGATGTCCGAGCAGCCGTTGACGAACCCGAACAGGAACATCATCAGCAGCAGGAGCGCCAGCCCGATCTTCGGGTCCATCGGCCCCAGGACGCCCGCCGCCGGCAGCAGGAGCGCGACGAGCGGCGCCATCAGGATCATCGGCACGACGAGCATCGTCCACTCGCGACCGCGGGTGTCGAGGCGGCCGAACAGGAACGCGGAGACCATCCCCGAGACCCCGGAGGCTGCGAACACGAACCCCACCATCGCGTCGCCGTAGCCGAGGTTCTGGAGGACCACGAGAGGCACGACGATCGTCATCATGCCCCAGGCCAGGTTCAGGACCGACAGCGCGAATCCCAGGCCGCGGATCGTCCGGTTGCCCCACGCATAGCGGACGCCCGCCCAGGCGTCGGCCAGCAATCGACCGGTCGAGGCCGTCTCGGTGTCCGGCTCCGGCAGCCCGACCAGGACGGCCACGGACAGCCCGAATGGGATGGCGATCGCGATGATGGCCGCCGCCGGTCCCAGGATCGCGACCAGGCTGGCCGCCAACGGTGGCCCCAGGATCGTCGCCACCACGTACCCGTTCGAGTCGATCGCGTTGACCCGCTCCCAGAGGTGCGACGGGACCATGATCGGGAAGATCGTCCGCAGCCCCACGACGCTCAGGATGCTCGTCAGCGACGTCACGACGACGATCAGCACGAGCAGTGGCGACGGGAGGAGCACCGCGAGCGCCAGCCCGCCGATGAGGAGCAGGCTCCCGAACGCCACCGTGTAGTCGAGGATCATCAGCCGGACCCGGCCGTGGCGGTCGAGCAGCGCGCCCGCGATCGGGGCGATGAGCAGGCCCGGCACCACGGACGCGAACGTCACCACCCCGGCCAGGGCCGGCGAGTCGTAGACCCCCAGCGCAAACAGGACGAGCGCCACCCCGACCATCGACTGGCCGGTGCGGGCGAGGATCATCGACGCCACCACACGCCCCAGCCTCGGCACGCCGAGCAGGGCACGGTACGAGCGGTCGAGCGGTGCGTCGGGCATGGGATGGATGCTAACCCGGGATCCACCGACGTCTGCTCCACTCGCGCGGCGGACCGTCGGCTTCCCGGCCTGCGATTCCCGAACGAATTCCCCCGGCGCCCACCCAATCGGTACCGATCTGCCGGGCGCCTTCCGGGGCTATGCTCCTGCCCTGTCCGCGCCGTCCGCCGAGGTTCGACCATGTTCGATCCCGCAGCCCCCACCTCGCTCGTCGTGAACGGAGTCCCGCGCCCCCTCGCTCCGGGTCCCGACCGCTCCCTGCTCTTCATCCTGCGCGACGAGCTGGGCCTCACGGGCGCGAAGCCCGGATGCGGCGAGGGCGAATGCGGCGCCTGCACGGTGCTGCTCGACGGCGAGCCGGTCACGGCATGCCAGGTGCACCTCTCCGAGGTCTCGGGCCGGACCGTCAGGACCGTGGAGGGGCTCGCCGCCGGCGGGCTGCTCCACCCGGTCCAGCAGGCGTTCCTCGACGTCGGGGCCTTCCAGTGCGGGTACTGCACGGCCGGGATGGTGATGAGCGTGGTCGCGCTGCTCGAGCGCGAACCTGATCCCGACGACGCACAGGTGCGGGAGGCGCTGCATCCCAACGCCTGTCGCTGCTGCACGTACCCGCGGATCCTGCGCGCGGTGCATCGGGCCGCCCGGCTGGCCGGTCCGGAAGCCGGAGGGCGTGGAGCCGGGATCGCCGCACCGACGCCCCCGCCCGTCGCGGTCGCCGGCGAGCGCTCGACCGACGACTGGAGGCCGCGGCTGCCGTGGGACCGCACGCCGGCCGCCGAGCGCGACTGGTTCGACGTGCTGCCGCCCGGCCTGGTCGCGGTCCACGAGCCGGCGCCTTCGCACGGCACGTGGACGACGAGCGCCGGCGCGTGGCTCCACATCGGCGAAGACGGAGCCGTCACCGCGTTCACGGGCAAGGTCGACGTGGGCCAGGACAATCGGACGGGCCTCTCCGTGCTCGTCGCGGACGCGCTGCGCGTGCCGCTGTCCGCGGTACGGCTCGTCATGGGCGACACCGATCTCTGCCCGTACGACGAGGGCACGTTCGGCAGCCGCTCGATGCCCGACGCCGGCACGCTCCTGCGCCGGGCCGCGGCCGGCGCACGCGCCACGCTGGTGCGGCTCGCGGCCGCCCGGTTCGACGTCGATCCCGCCTCGCTCGCCGCGTCGGACGGCGCCGTCCGTGACCCCGCAGGCGGCCGCGCCATGGCGTACGAAGACCTCGTGCGCGGCAAACGCCTCGTCGAGACGATCGACACCGTCGACGCAGCGCTCGGTGGTGAGGCCGAGCGATCGGCCGGGCGCCCCGTGCAGCGCGTGACCGGACCGGCGATCGTGACCGGCGTTCGTCGCTACCCGTCCGACCTGGCCATCGCGGGCATGCTGCACGGCCGCGTGCTGCACCCACCGGTGCCGGGGGCGACGCTGCGCCGGTTCGACGCGTCGGCCGTCGCCGCCCTCCCGGGCGTGACCGTGGTCCACGAGGGCGGGCTCGTCGGCGTCGTCGCACCCGATCCGTTCCTTGCCGGGCGCGCGCTGGGCCGGATCGCGGCCGAGTGGGATCGCCCGGAACTTCCGTCCGGGGACGGGCTCGTCGCGTGGCTCCGCGAGCACCCGGTCGAGGAGGAGGAGGGCTGGGGCGGGCCGTTCCACCGCGTGATCGGTGACGTCGAAGCCGCGCTGGAGGTCGCGCCGGTGTACCTGGCCGCGACCTACACGACGGCCTACATCGCCCACGTTCCGCTCGAGACGCGGGTCGCCCTGGCCGCGTGGCACGAGGACGGCCGGCTCACTGTCTGGACCGGCAGCCAGGTGCCCTTCGGCATCCGCGCTGCGCTCGCCGAAGAGCTCGGCCTGCCCGAGGAGCGCGTGCGGGTCATCACGCCCGACACGGGCGGCGGCTTCGGCGGCAAGCACGCGGCCGGCGTCGCCATCGAGGCCGCGCGCCTGGCTCGTGCGGTCGGGCGACCCGTGAAGGTGCGCTGGACGCGCCCGGAGGAGTTCACCGAGGGACATCTGCGGCCCGCCGCCGTGATCGACATCCGGAGCGGGGCCGACGGCGACACGATCACGGCCTGGGAGATGCGGAACACGAACTCGGGCATGTTCGGGCTCGTCGGGCCGTACACGGTCCCGAGCCAGCGCCTGGACTTCCAGCCGGCCGACTCTCCCCTGCGCCAGGGCTCCTATCGCGCCCTGGCCGCGACCGCCAACCACTTCGCGCGCGAGTCGCACATGGACGAGGTGGCGGCAGCGATGGGCCTCGATCCGCTGGAGCTGCGGCTGAAGCACCTCGCCGACGAGCGGCTGGCCGACGTCCTTCGGGCCGCCGCCGAACGCATCGACTGGAGCCAGGCTCGTGGGGCCGGGCGCGGCCTGGGCATCGCCTGCGGCGTCGAGAAGGGCGCCCGCGTCGCGACGGCCGTGGATGTCCGCGTCGGGGAGGACCGCCGGCTCGTGATCGAGCGAATCGTGACCGCCTTCGATTGCGGGGCGATCGTCAACCCGGACGGGCTCACGAACCAGGTCGAGGGCGCCGTGGTCATGGGGCTCGGCGCCGCGCTGTTCGAGGCGATCCGGTTCGAGGCAGGAGTCATCGGCAACGCCTCCTTCGCCGACTACCGGGTGCCGCGGATCGACGACGTGCCGCCGGTCGAGGTGATCCTCCTCGACCGCCCGGAGATCCCGTCGGCCGGCGCGGGCGAGACGCCGATCGTCGCGATCGCTCCCGCGATCGCCAACGCGATCTTCGCGGCGACAGGCGTGCGCCTCCGCTCGCTGCCGCTCGTCCCACAGGGTGTCGTGCCGGGCTGACGGAGGGTCGGGCGGGAAGAGCTCGATCCTGTTCGGAGTTCGCCCTGCAAACGAGTCCGGAGTCCGCGCCGCCATGTCCGTCGTGTTCGCGTTGGGCCAGTCGAGCTCGGCAACGAACAACCCGTGCCGGCCTTCCCATCATCGTCCGGCTGCGCGGATCACCCGACCGACGAGCAAGACGGCCGCTATAATGGGTGCGCACAGCGTACCGTAGGTTCATCAGGTGAAACAGCGGTGACTCGGACCCTGAGTCGCGGCCTCGACGTCCTGGAGGCGCTGGCGCGCGGGAACGGGACTGGGCTGGGCCCATCGGCAGTTGGGCAGCAGGCCGGCCTCGACAAGGCAACCGTGACGCGCCTCCTCCGCACGCTCGTCGCGGCCGGCTACGTGACCCAGGACGAGACCACGCGACGCTACCGACTCAGCGGCAGGATCCTGTGGCTGGCCCACCGGGTCACGGCCGGCCTGGACCTCCGAAGCGTCGCTCGCCCACACCTCACCGCTCTCCGCGATGAGCTCGGGGAAACCGTTCACCTCGGCGTGATCGAGGGTCTCCGGGTCGTCTACGTGGACAAGCTTGAAGCCGAGAACAGCATCCAGCTGGTCTCCGCGGTCGGCCAGACGATGCCGCTGCACTCCACGTCGCTGGGGAAGGCCATGCTCGCCGCGCTTCCCGACGAGGAGCGCGAGCGGATCTACGCACGGATGGACTTCGTGCCCCGGACGGATCGGACGATCTGTGACCTGTCCACGTTCCGGGAGGAGATCCGGACGACGCAACGTCGCGGCT
This sequence comes from uncultured Chloroflexia bacterium, assembly GCA_963809215.1. Taxonomy (GTDB): domain Bacteria; phylum Chloroflexota; class Limnocylindria; order Limnocylindrales; family CSP1-4; genus CTSoil-043. The sequence continues at coordinate 2,118,948 of CAWEIJ010000002.1, read as the reverse complement.
ACTCCACCGATGATCGCGAGAACGAGCCGTTCGGTGCGTGCGTCGGCGCGGCGATCGTCGGGGCTGACGGCCGGCCGGCCGGCGCGATCAGCATCGCCGGTCCCCATTTCCGCATCCACGACCGGCTCGAGCATTTCGGCGAACGCGTGCGCGCCGTCGCGGGAGGAATCGCCCGCGAGCTCGGGGCCGAGGCAAGCGACTGGCCCGACGATGCGGACCGCGAATCCGGGGGGCGACCTGATGGTGCCGCGGGACATCCAGTCGAAGCTCGCCGGCGTGTTCGCGCCGATCAGCACCCCCTTCGCGCCGAACGAGGACGTGGATTACGACGCCCTGCGGTTCAACCTCGCCCGGTACGCGCGGAGCGGGATCCTCGGCTACCTCGCGCTCGGGTCCAACGGGGAGAACCGGAGCCTGGACGAGGACGAGAAGCTGCGCGTGCTCCGGACCGTCGTCGGGCACAGGGGGCCCGCGCAGGTGGTCCTGGCCGGCGCGGCGTACGACGGCCAGCGCGACGCGGAGCGCTTCCTGGCGGCCGCGGCGGACATCGGCGCCGACTTCGGGCTCGTCCTGTCGCCGGGCTATTTCCGGGCGCAGATGACCGACGAGATCCTGTACCGCTTCTTCTCGTCGCTGGCGGAGGATTCGCGGATCCCGCTCCTCCTCTACAACGCGCCGGGCTTCTGCGGCGTCACCCTGAGCCCGGACCTGGTCGGACGCCTGGCGCCCCACGGGAACATCGTGGGCATCAAGGACAGCGCGTCGAGCGGGATCGAGGAGTTCCTCCGGTTCCAGGGGCCCACCTTCCAGGTCCTGGCCGGTTCGGCCAACTTCCTGCTCCGGGCCATGCTGGGCGGCTCGCCCGGCGGCACGGTATCGCTCGCCAACTCGTTCCCGAACCTCGCCCTGCAGCTGTTCGGCTGCGGCCGCGCTCACGACGAGGCGCACGGGGTCCCGCTCCAGGATCGGGTCAGCCGCATCAACGCGGCGATATCCGGTGCATACGGGGTCGCGGGCGTCAAGGCCGCCATGTCGCTGGCAGGCTTCCGGGGCGGAATCCCACGGCGGCCCCTGCTCCCGCTCGTCTCGGGACAGGTCGAGGCGTTGCGGGCGCTCCTCACCGCAGAGGGGCTCCTGTCGTGAGCGGCGACATCCTGGCCATCGACGTCGGGACGACCGCCCTCAAGATCGCCGTCTTCGGTCCCGAGCTGGAGAAGCGGTCCGAGGCGCAGCGGCGCTACGCCCCGCACCTCTACGACCACGGCAAGGCGGACGTCGAGCCGGCGGTCTGGTGGGAGGCGCTGCGCGAATGCTGCGCGGAGGCGTCCGCCAGCCTCAACGGCGTGGAGGTCGTCTCCCTTTCCGTCACCACGCCGGGGCTCACGCCGATGGCGAGCGACGGCACGGCGCTCGCGCCTGCCGTCCTGTTCCTTGACGGGCGGTCGCGCGCGCAGTCGGCCGCCATCCGTGCCCGTGTGGGGGAGAGGAGGTTCCTGGCCGAGACGTGCAACCTTCCCGTGTCCGGCGGCTCGTCGCTTTCGTCCATCCTCTGGTTCCGGGACGAGCACCCGGACATCTGGGCGGCGGCCGCGAAGTTCGGCCACTGCAACACCTACCTCGTCAAGAGGATGACCGGCCTCTGGGCGATCGACCCGTCGACGACCTCCATCACCGGCCTCTACAACACGGCGCGCAATGACCTCACGTGGAACCAGGCGGTCCTCGACATCGCCGGGATCGACGAGGGCATGCTGCCGCCGCTGCGGCAGTCCCACGAGCCGGTCGGTCCGATCCTGCCCGCCATCGCCGACGAGCTTGGCCTGCCTCGTGGCTGCGTGGTTCTCTGCGGTGGCAACGACGCGGTGCTCGCGGCCTTCTCCGGGGGCCTCACCGAGCCAGGCGACATCAACATCATCAGCGGGACGTGCGACATCGCGAGCGTGTGCACCGACCGCCCCGTCGCCTCCGCAACCTTCAACGTCCGCTGCCACGTCATCCCGGGTCGGTGGCTCACGTTCTTCGTGCTGAACGCGGGCGGCGAGGCGCTGGACTGGTTCCGCCGGACGGCATGCAGCGACCTGGACGCGGACGAGTTCTACGGCAACTACGTTCCCGGCGTGCTTGATGCGTTCCTCCTGGGTCCGGATGCGAACGCCCGTGAAGCCGATCTCCCCGAGTACGTCCCCTACATCGGCGGCAGCCGGTACTCCCTCGAGCCACGTACGGGCCGCTTCAGCGGCCTGACGCTCCAGACAACGCGCGATGACCTGCTGCTCAGCATCGTCCGCGGCAACGCGAGATACCTGGGCGGGCACCTCGCAGAGGTCGCCGAGGTCGTCCACCTCGGCCACAGGGTCGGGATCTCCGGCGGCGGGGCCAGGATCCGGGGGATGCTCGAAGCCAGGCGCCGCTGGACCGGCGACTTCGAGTACGAGTTCCAGGACCAGTCCTCGCTGCTCGGGGCGGCGATCCTCGGCCAGATCAGTCAATCGGGACGGCTGCCCGGCTCCGGGCAGGTCAGTTCGGCAGCGATGCAGGAGGCACTCTCATGAGCGACATTGGCACCGGCAGCACGACGTCCACGGATCCGCGGGCGGCGGCGGCCGAACTCGTCTCGCAGGCGAAGGCCGGGCTGACGGGCGCGCCGACCCTGGCCATCCTCTTCGCCACGTCCCAGTACGACACGGAGGCCCTCGCGAGCAGCGTCTCCGAGCTCCTCGGCGGAATCCCCATGTGGGGCGGCTCGTCGTCGACCGGCGTGTTCCGGGACGATGGCTGGGTCACCAGCGCCGGCGGCGCGGCCAGCCTGATGCTGATCGCCGACCGGCCGGGGGCGGCCGTCGTCGTGCCCGTGGGCGATGACGCGTTCGCGGCTGGCAGGAAGGCTGCCGAGGAGGTCGTGAAGCAGCTCGGCAGCACGCCGACGGCGCTGCTGACCCTGGCCTTCATGGGACCGGAGGAGGAGCTGCTGCGCGGGATCGCAAGCGTCGCCCCGGGCGTGCCGGTCGTCGGCGGTTCCGCCTCGGACCATTCTCCCGAGGGGAAGTTCCAGCAGTTCGCGAACGGCCACGCATACGCGAACCACTTCGCCCTCGCGGCGATCGGCGGGCCGGTCGGGTTTGCCTTCACGAACGGCTACCGGCCGACGGGCAAGAAGGCGATCGTGACCAAGGCCACCGGACGGACGGTCTTCGAGCTCGACGGCCAGCGAGCCATGGATGTCTACTCCGCGTGGGTCGCCAGGCCCGAGGCGGAGATCTGCGGCGGCGCGCTCGTCTCCTTCAGCGTCCAGTACCCCCTCCTGTTCCACCAGGCCGGAGTTGGGTACTCCGCCCATCCGACCAACAGCAGCGCCGACGGCTCGATGGACTTCGGGGCGGCGATGCGCTCCGGGATGGAGCTCGAGCTGGCCGAGGCATCCGTGAACGGCCTGGTCGCCGAGGCGGGCAACGCCGTCCACCAGGCGACGCTCGGGGTGGAGCACCCGAAGGCTCTCATGCTCTCCCACTGTGGCGGGCGCGCCATCGCGCTCGGCGACCGGATCCGGGAGATCCCCGCCGAGATTGCGCACACTGCCGGCCACCTGCCGACCGTCGGCTACCTCGCCTTCGGTGAGCAGGGCTGCTCGGAGCCCGGAAGTCCCACCCACGCCGACCTCAGCCTGTCGGCGCTCGTCCTCGGCTAGGTTCGTTTGCCTGTGACGTCATTGGCAGGCGCGGAGCCGGCGAACGGCTGATCTCCGGTTTCGCGCTCTGTCCCATTGGTCGTGGCCGCGCCCTCGATGCGGCCGGTCGACACGGAGGATCACGATGGCTGTCGCTACACGCCTCTACCAGAACTACGTGAACGGTCGCTTCGTCAGCGCGCAGTCCGGGAAGACCTTGCCGGTGGAGAACCCGGCCACCGGTGCGGCCGTGTCGGACGTGCCCGATTCGTCCGTCGAGGACGCGCGGGAAGCGATCGAGTGCGCGGACAGGGCGCAGCGCGAGTGGGAGAAGCTGGCCCCGATCGAGCGCGCGAACTATCTCCACAAGATTGCCGCCGGCATCCGCGCGAACGCCGAGCATCTGGCCCGGGTCCTCTCGGAAGAGCAGGGCAAGCCCCTGGACCAGGCCCGGGGCGAGGCGAACGGCACGGCGAACTACTTCGACTACACGGCCGAGTGGGCGCGCCGCATCGAGGGCGAGGTCATCGCCAGCGACGAGCCGAACGACATGCAGCTGCTCCTGCGGCAGCCCATCGGTGTCATCGGCGGCATCGTGCCGTGGAACTTCCCGCTCTACGTGCTCGCGCGGAAGGTGGCACCCGCGCTTCTCACGGGCAACTCCATCGTCGTGAAGCCGAGCGAGATCACCCCGAACAGCACCCTCGAGCTCGGCCGCATCTTCGACGAGGCGGGCGTTCCCGCCGGCGTCGTCAACATCGTGTGCGGCTACGGCCCGATCGTCGGCGAGGAGCTGGCCTCCAACCCGCTCATCGGCATGGTGACCGTCACGGGCAGCATCAGGACGGGCTCCCGGGTCATGGAGCTGGCCGCCAAGAACATCACCAAGGTCAGCCTGGAGCTCGGCGGCAGCCACCCGGTCATCGTGATGCCGGACGCCGACCTGGACCTGGCGGTCAGGTCCATCAAGGCAGGCCGCCTCCTCAACACGGGCCAGGTGTGCGGCGCACCGGACCGGACCTACGTGCACGAGAACGTCGCCGCCGAGCTCACCGACCGGCTGGCCGTGGCCATGGGCCAGGCGACCTACGGGAACGCGCTGGTCGACGAGGGCCGCGACCTCGGTCCGCTCGTCAGCGCGCGACAGCTCGAGGCGGTCAGCGGACGCGTTGAGCGCGCCATCGCCGACGGTGGCCAGGTCGTGACCGGCGGCCGGCGCGCCGAGGACAGGCCGGAGGGCCATTACTATCCGGCGACCGTGATCGCCAACTGCCGCCAGGACATGGCCATCGTCCGGGAGGAGATCTTCGGGCCGGTCATGCCGATCGTCACGTTCCACGACCTCGACGAGGCGATCGCCTGGGCGAACGACTCGATCTACGGTCTTGCCTCGTCGATCTTCGCCAAGAACGTCGACGTGATCATGCGAGCGTGCAGGGAGCTCCGGTTCGGGGAGACGTACGTCAACCGCGAGAACATGATGGAGAACATGCAGGGGTTCCACGCCGGCTGGCGCAAGTCAGGGATCGGCGGCGCGGACGGCAAGTACGGCGTGCTCGAGTACACCCGAACCCACGTCGTCTACCTGCAGTACGACAGGGCTGCCGGCCGGAGCTGACGGCCCGGCTCCCGGCGGGCGGAGTCGCCGGGAGCCCTCCCTCCCGGGACCGGCGGACCTGCGCCCGCCGGTCAAGGTCACAGCTGGGGCGCCTCGGGCACACGCTCGGGGCGCCCTTCGAGTCCCGTACGGAGGTCGCGACGACCCGCCAGCTGGTGGATCTGCCCACGTCGTGGGCAGCCAGGCGGAGCGGTCGGACGCGCCGGCGAGGGCGGGCCGCACGGGTCCTTCGACGGGTTGCCCGGTCGCCGGATCGCGGCGATCCGCGCGCCATTCATGTCAGCCTGACCACGGGCCCAACCGGACGTCGGCAGGGTGACAAACGTCCTTGACACGACCGCTATGACAAGCTAGCTTGACAGCGTGACGAACGGCGTGCGCCAGCTGCGTGAGAGCCGCGGCCTCAGCCAGGGCCAGCTCGCCCAGGAGCTGCGCGTCTCGCGCCAGACCGTCAACGCGATCGAGACCGGGCGCTATCTGCCCTCACTGCCGCTCGCGTTCGCAATTGGCCGGTTCTTCGGCCGGCCCATCGAGGAGATCTTCCATGACGACAGGCATGTCTAGGTGGGCCGTGCCGGCGGCCGGCTTCGTCCTCGGGCTGCTCATCGCAGTGGCGTTGATGGGCCGCCACGCGAGCCTCGCACAGGCGGCGGTCGCCTTCGTGGTCGTCGCCGGCTACGCGATCGCGTTGCGCGCGCTCCAGTCGAGATCGGACATGGCCAGCGTCCTCTCGGGACTGCCCCGGGACGAGCGCTGGGAGTCGATCAACCTCCGGGCGCTCTCGCTTGCCGGCCAGCTCATCGCGGTCGTCCTTCTCGGGGCGTTCCTGGTGACCCAGTTCAGCGGCGGCGACTCGACGCCCTACGCCTGGGTCGGCACGGTCTTCGCCGTCGGGTACGTGGGCGGGCTCCTCTGGTACCGAAGCCGCTCATGACGGGCTCGTCGCACGGGCGCACGTGGAACACTCGCTCGGTCAAGCGCCAGGCACGGCCCGCGCCGGGCCGGTGGACCCGCGGTTGATGAGGGACGTCGGAAGGACGACCTCCTCCGGTGGACCATCCGCGCCCGCGATCCTCTCGAGGACCCGCTGCGTGGCAGTTGCGCCGAGCTCGCGGACGGGCTGGGCGACGACTGTGAGTGGCGGCCGGACGAGCGTGGTCCACGGGACGTCGTCGAACCCGACAAGCGAGACGTCCTCGGGAATGCGGAGGCCGGCGCCGAGGATCGCGTCCATCGTGCCGAGCGTCATGATCTCGTCCGTCGCCAGGAAGGCGGTCGGCGGATCCAATTCCGCGAGCGCCGCCGCCGCCGCCGCGCTCGCCTGCTGCCGGTCGTACGTCGAGCGACGGATCAACGCGTCGGTCACCGGGATGTGGGCTGCTCGAAGAGCCCCCGCCCAGCCCGCCTCGCGGAGGGCGCTCGTCATCACGCCCCGTGGCATGGGCCCGGCCCGGAGCTCGGCTGCCGATCGTGCGGTCGCCCCTTCGATGAGGATTGCGATCCTGCGGTGCCCCAACCTGATCAGGAGGTTCACCGCCTTCCGTGCCGCACGTTCGTTGTCGACCACCACCGAGTCGAATCGTGATGACGCCGACCCGCGGTCGAAGAGGACCACCGGGACTCCGCGATCGAGCGGAACGATCATCGGGATCGCGGCCATCGTGAGCGCCGCGAAGAGGACGGGCCAGTCGGACAGGACACGGCCCTGCATGGCGAGCAGCCCGACCGGCAGGGTCTTGAGGTCCGTGCTGTTGATGAAGACGAGGGCGAAGACGAACTCGTTCCACGCGAACAGGGCCTGGAGAAGCGCGGCCGACACGATGATCGGGCGGGAGAGCGGCATGATCACGAGCCAGAAGATCTGCCAGCTGCTCGCTCCGTCGACGATCGCCGCGTCTTCCATCTCGCGCGAGAGCGTGACCATGTACGCCCGGATCAGGAACACGGTGAAGGGGATCCGGAACGCGGTGTAGAGGATGATGAGAGCCCAGTACGTGTCGAAGAGGTGGAGCGCCTGGAGCAGCTGGAAGAGCGGGATCAGCGCCACCGTCGGGGCGAGCATCATCCCGCCCAGCAGGAGCACGGTGATCGGTCCGGCGAACGGGATCCGGTGGCGGGTCAGCGCGTAGGCCGCCATGGAGCTGAACAGGATGGTCGTCACGACGGAGGCGCCCGCCACGATGACGCTGTTCAGCAGGTAGCGGACGACGCCCAGGTTCCACGCCCGCGCGAAGTTCTCCCAGCGCCAGGTCGTGGGCAGGCCCCACGGGTCGCCGAAGAGCTCGGCGTTGGATTTGAAGCCGTTCAGGGTCATCCACACGAGCGGGTAGATGATCGCCACGGCGATGACGATCAGGACGACATAGGCGACGACGCGGCCGATCGAGCCGGCGACGGCCCGACTGGAGCGCTCGGGGTGGGGGATGCGCGCCTCGACCATGCCGGCCATCAGTACTGCACCACCTTGCCCCGGCCCAGGAAGAGCTGGATGATCGAGGCGCCGAGCGTGATCACGAAGATGACGACGGCGATCGCGGCCGCGTAGCCCATCTGGTCATTGAAGAAGGCGGACTTGTAGAGCCAGGTTCCGAGCGTGTGGCTGGAGTTGTTCGGTCCACCCGCCGTCATCACCTGGACCTCATTGAAGACCAGGAACGCGCCCGAGACCGTGATGATCATTGCCAGCATCGTCATCTCGCGGACCAGCGGCACGGTGATCCTGCGGAACGCCTGCGTGCGGGTGGCGCCGTCGATGTAGGCCGCCTCGTACAGCTCCCGTGGGATCCGCTGCATCGCGACGATGAAGAGCACCATCACGTAGCCGATCGACTGCCACTGACTCATCGCGATGATCGACCAGATCGCCGTCGCCAATTCGCCGAGCCACGAGTGCTGCCAGGCTTCGAGATGGAGCGCACCGAGCAGGCCGTTGACCAGCCCGATCTGGGGGTTGTACATGAACTGGAACAGGAGGCCCGTGATCGTCAGGGAGAGCACGGCCGGGATGAAGTAGACGGTCCGGAAGAAGTCCTTCCAGCGGCCCCGGATTAGCTCCTCGAGCACGGCCGCAAGGACCAGGCCGCCGCCGACCTGGAAGACCACCGAGACCACCGCGTACGCGATGTTGTTGAAGAGGGCACCCCAGAAGACAGGGTCTGCCGTCAGGTTGACGTAGTTGTCGAGGCCCACCCACGTCTCAACGGTGGAGAACGCGTTCCAGCGGAAGAGGCTCAGCCGGAGGTTGTCGACGACCGGGTAGTAGACGAACACCGCCAGGAGCAGGACCGCGGGAGCGACCCAAAGCAGCATCGACCAGCGGCCGAGTCGCGACGTCAGGGACATCGGTCCTTCCCTCGCAGGCTGCATCGGGGTTCGGGGGGCGGCAGGGACTCCGGCCGCCCCCCGGTCATGCTACTGCCCGGTCTTGGCCTTGGCGGCCGCGGCCTGGATGTCAGTCAGAACCTGGGCGGGCGTCTTGGTGCCGTCGAGCATCGCCTGGAGCCCGTTCAGGTAGGCGTTGGCGACGTCGATCTGCGTCACGGTGTCGAGCCAGATGGCCATGGACTTGGCCTTGGCGATGTCCTGGACCACCGTCACATTCTGCGAGAACGTGTTGTCCGCGGAGGCGGACCCCTGCACAGGGCTGAGCCAGCCGAGGTCGGTCACGAGCGTCGTCGGGACGGCGACCCCGTTGTCGGCGAAGAGTTTCTTGTTGTAGGCCATGTACTTCGCGTCGAGCGTGATCGGCACGCCGTAGAGCTTGCCGTCGTACGTGTAGGCGTCGAGCGCGGCCGGGGTGAAGCTGTCCTTCCAGGCGCCGGTGACGTCGCCGGTGAGGTCCTTGGCCAGACCGCCCCGAACAAACTTCTTGGTGAAGTCGCTCGCCCACGAGAAGTAGATGTCAGGAAGCGACTTCGACGCCGCGAGGACCCGCAGCTTGTCCTTGACGCCCTGGTCGCTCTCGGCCTGGATCTGGATCGTGACCTTCGGGTGCGCGGCCATGTACGCCGCGACGACCAATTCGAAGTACGGCGCGTAGCGCGGATCCGAGTACTTGTGCAGGAACGTGATCGTCCCCGACAGCTCGGCCGCGGGGCTCGGGCTGGCAGCGGGCGCTGTCGACGCGCCGGCGGCCGAGGGGCTCGCCGCCGTTGTCGGCGTCGGAGGTTGCGCTGCCGCTGCACGCGGCCAGCACGAGGCCGGCCGCATCCGCCAGCGGGCTGTCGGCATGAGCGCGTGTAGTGATGACGACCGTCGGCGCCGGCGGCGGTGGCGAACTTCGCGCCTCGACGACCTCGGGGGTCGTGCCGGTATTCGAGCAGACCAGGACGCAGGCTGACCCGGGCCGAGCGCCGGCAGGATCTCGATAGATCAGCTCGTTCGCCGAGTAGAGCGAAGGTCGGGAAGCGCGCCGTGCCGCGCTCGAGGAGGTATTGAACAGGCGTCGTGGGTGAGAAGCCCGCCTCCGCTCCCGGTCAGGAAGATGTTCTTCAGGCCGGCGCCGACCAAGCTGCGCCGCCAGGGCCTCGATCTCGGCGCGCTGGCCGATCGCTGATGTCGAGACCGTGCCGGTGCTCGGTCGGAAGCGGCTTGAGCTGTGAAGCGTGGTTGATTCGGTCGTCACGATCGCGATGGCTCCTTTCGTGACTGTGGGAATCGACGGCGGCCGGATCAGTCACGGCCAGGTGGCGTCTGGGACCGGTCGCGAGGATGCGGCGGCCCATGAAGACCCGCGCGTCGAGGTCCGTGATCCCGCGCATGAGCGCCGACCAGACCGTGAACCACTGGAGCGGGACGAGAGGACGAACGGAGCCAGGAGCGGGTGGATGGCCGGGTAGTCCGCCGCGTCGAGGACGAGGACGCGGGCGCCGTTCTCCTCGGCAACGCGCGATCGACCGGCTGCGTCACCTCGCGCGAGGCGTCCGTCCCGAGAGAGCCACGACATCGAGCCGCTGTCGCTCGAGCGCCTCGACCGGGCCGTGGCGGAATTCGGCGGCTCTCGATGATCGAGCCGCTGACCCGGATGTTCTCCATGAAGACCGTGAGCGCGAACTTATAGCCCAGGCCGTAGAGCGGCCCGGACGCGAGGACAGTCAGCGCCGTGGAGCTGAGGAACCGCTGCGCCCATTCGTAGGCCGGCGCCTCGCTTTCGCGGTAGGCCTGATCCGAGCATCGCGGGCAGCTTGTCAGCTGCGGCTCGGGCTGCCGCGACCTCGTCCTGTCGCGCGCCGTTGCCGAGTCGGGCGAGCTCCAGGCGCGAATTCGGGTGACCGCCGCGAGCGGCAGGACATCGCAGTGGGCCGTGCCGGCGGCCGCCACCGGTCGGCACGCATCGTCGCGACGATCGGCCCTTGTCACGGGCCGGGTCACCGGGTTGAGTCCGGTCGTGGGTCCGCCCAGGGCCCCGACGAATCCCCGTAGAGGTGCGCGATGGCGAGCCAGGCCGGCGGGTCCACGCAAGCGGGAGCCGCGGGAACGAAAGGGCTGAAGAGCGGGGCGATCGGCTTCGTCGCGAACACCGTCATCGGGGTCGCCTCGACCGCGCCTGCCTACAGCCTGGCCGTCTCGCTCGGCCTGGTCGCAGCCGCGGTCGGTCTCTACTCGCCGGCCATCATGGTGGTCGCCTTCGTTCCGATGCTGTTCATCGCCGCGGCCTACTACTACCTCAACCGCGACGATCCCGACTGTGGCACGAGCTTCACCTGGGTGGCCCGGGCGATGGGCCCGATGCCGGGATGGATGGCCGGCTGGACGTCCGTCGTCGCGCAGATCGTCGTCAACGCCAGCCTCGCGGAGATCGCCGCCATCTACACGTACCGGCTCCTGGGTATCGACGTCGCGATCGAGTCACCCGCCGTCGTGGGACTGGGCGTCCTCTACATCGTCGCGCTGACCGTGATCGTCTACCGCGGCATCGAGGTGTCCGCGCGCACGCAGGTCCTGCTGCTCGGGATCGAGCTCCTGGCCCTTGCGATCTTCGCGATCGTCGCGCTCGTCCGCGTCTCGTCCGGCGCGTTCCCCGACGGCGTCACGCCGAGCCTCGAGTGGCTGAACCCGTTGGGGATCGGCGACTGGAGCGCCCTGACTGCCGGCTTCATGGTGGCGATCTTCATCTACTGGGGCTGGGACACCTCCGCTTCGGTGAACGAGGAGACGTCGAACGCCACCAGGACGCCCGGGCTCGGGGCGCTCACCTCGACGGTCATCCTGATCGCGACCTACGTCCTCGTGACGATCGCCGTGCAGGCCGTCCACGGTTCCGAGTACCTCGCGAACCAGGGGTCGGAGGACGTCCTCGCCGCGCTTTCCACCGACGTGTTGGGCTCGCCGCTCGACAAGCTGGTCATCCTCGCGGTGCTCACGTCGGCGATCGCCTCGACCCAGACCACGATCCTGCCGACGGCCCGGACCGTGCTGGCGATGGCGGCCAAGAAGGCGCTGCCGGAAAGCTTCGCCCGGACGCACCCGCGGTTCCTGACGCCGTCCGTCGCGACGGTCTGGGTCGGCGTGCTGTCGATCGCGTGGTACGTGGGATTGAAGATCGTGTCGGCGAACGTCTTCTACGACGCGATCGCCGCGCTCGGCCTGATGATCGCCTTCTACTACGGGATCACCGGCTACGCGTGCGCCATCTACTTCCGGCACCGGCTCCTGAAGAGCCCGCTGAACTTCCTGATGATGGGGGTCGTGCCCGTCGCGGGCGGCGTCATCCTGACGCTCGCGTTCGCCAAGTCGGCGATCGACCTCGCGGATCCGGCGAACTCAGCGTCGGGCGTCTCCTGGTTCGGTTTCGGGCCGCCGCTCGTGATCACGATCGCGTTCGGCATCCTTGGCGTGGTCCTGATGCTCATCCAGGCGCGTCGATCGCCGGACTTCTTCCGCCGGCGCCCGGAGGCCGCCCCGGCCGCGACCGTTTCCGCGCCGCTGCTCGGCGCGCGGCCCGTCCAGTGAGCACGTCCCGGACACGGAGGTCCCCGATGCGAATCCTTGTTGTCGGGAGCGGCGGCGTCGGGAGCGCCTTCGCCCCGATTGCCGCTCGCCGCGGGTTCTTCGAGGCGTGCGTGATGGCCGACTACGATCCTGCCCGGGCCCGGAATGTCGTGGCTCGGCTGGGGGACCCGCGCTTCAGCGCGGCGGCCGTGGACGCGTCACGTCCGGATCAGGTCGCTGCCCTGTGCCGGGCCCATCGCATCACCCACGTCCTGAACGCGGTGGATCCGCGCTTCGTGATGCCCATCTTCGAAGGCGCCTTCACCGCCGGGGCCGACTACATGGACATGGCCATGTCCCTGTCGCACCCTGATCCCGAGCGCCCGTACGAGCGGCCCGGGGTCAAGCTGGGTGACGAGCAGTTCGCGCAGGCCGGCACCTGGGAAGCGGCCGGCCGGCTGGCGCTCGTCGGGATGGGCGTCGAGCCCGGCCTCTCGGACGTCTTCGCGCGCTATGCGGCCGACCACCTCTTCCGTGAGATCGACGAGCTGGGGGTCCGCGACGGCGCGAACCTGGTCGTGGCGGGCTACGACTTCGCGCCGTCCTTCAGCATCTGGACCACGATCGAGGAGTGCCTCAACCCGCCCGTCGTGTGGGAGACCGGACGGGGCTGGTTCACCACGCCGCCGTTCAGCGAGCCAGAGACGTTCGTCTTCCCCGAGGGCATCGGTCCGGTGGAGTGCGTGAACGTCGAGCACGAGGAAGTGCTCCTGATGCCTCGCTGGCTCAAGGCCCGGCGGGCAACCTTCAAGTACGGCCTTGGCGACGAGTTCATCAACGTCCTGAAGGTCCTTCACCAGCTTGGGCTGGATCGGACCGCCAGGGTGCGGGTGGGAGGAGCCGAGGTTTCGCCCCGCGACGTCGTGGCCGCCTGCCTTCCCGATCCGGCCACGCTCGGCGACAGGATGTCCGGCAAGACGTGTGCCGGCCTGTGGGTGACCGGGACCGGCCCGGATGGCTCGCCACGCGAGGTCTACCTCTACCACGTGGTCGACAACGAGTGGTCGATGCGCGAATACGGCTCGCAGGCGGTCGTCTGGCAGACGGCCATCAACCCGGTCGTGGCCCTGGAGCTGCTGGCGGCCGGCACGTGGAAGGGAGCTGGCGTTCTCGGGCCCGAGGCGTTCGACGCCGTCCCGTTCCTGGACCTGCTGGCGGCGTACGGGTCGCCGTGGGGGATGGAGGATCGGATCGCTCGCTGAGGGAAGGCCTGGTCGGGCGCCGCATCCTCGCGGTCTCCACGATCGCAGATCGGCTGACCCGTGGGGATCGGCGGGGACCGGTCGCGGACCGGACAGGTTCGGCCCGACGCACCGGGCCAAGCCGCGGCGGTCGGCTACAGCTCCGCGAGCGACGCCTCGTACGCGGCGTTCTCGTGCGCCCGCTGCTCGGCCCGGATGGGCACGGTCCCCAGGGCTGCGAGCACGAACGTCACGGCCATCAGGACGAACACGATCGGCAGGCCCACGCTGTTGCCGGCGATCCCGATGATCGCGCCGTAGATCGCGACCCACAGCGACCCGACCCCGAACGCGAGCGTGAAGTACAGCGCGAACGTGGCGTCCCGGATCGATGGCCGGGCGATGTCGGCGAGGAGCGCCTGGAGCTGGGGGCTCTCGGCGAAGCTGAACAGGCCCATGAGGAGGATCCCGGCCCACAGCCCGATCAGGCTGGACCCGGAGACGAGGAAGACGACGAACCCGATGGCCCCGCCGAGGTAGACGCCGATGATCAGCGGCTTGCGGCCGACCCGGTCGGACAGCCAGCCCGCGACCAGCGGCATCGGCACCGAGAAGACGATGAGCGCGCCGTACATCAGCCCGGAGACCGACTCGCCGAGGCCGATGACCTTCGTCAGGTAGATGAGCACGAACAGGTTCACGACGCCTAGCCCGCGCCCGCCACCGCCGAGGATCGAGGTCAGGTACAGCCATCGCAGGTCGCGGTCGCGGGCGATCGCCCGGTAGGCGTCCCGCACGCTCCCACCGGCAACTGCCGCCGCCCTGTCCGTGCCGCGTTCGCGAATGAGCAGGAGGATCGCGACCGCGATCGCAAGCGCCGGGAGCCCGAACGCGATCGCCGCGCCGCGCCAGCCGAACATGACGATGATCGGCGCGCCGATGAGGGCGACGACGACGGTCCCGACGTTTCCACCCGAGATGTGGGCGCTGATCGCGAAGCCCCGCCGCTCGGGCGGGAACTGCTCGGCGAGGAGGCCATTGCCGACCGGGTGCTGCGGCGAGCCACCGATCCGGGACAGGACGTTGGCGGCCGCGAAGATCGGGAAGCCCGGCGCGAACGCCTGGGCGACGAACCCGCCGCCGAAGAGGAGGCCACCGGCCCCGAGCATCTTCCGCCGGGAGACGAGCCTGGTGAGCGAGGCGAAGCTGAGCTGGACCATCCCGGCGGCGAAGGCGCCGCCGGCCGCAAGGAAGGCGATCGTGTCGACGCCGACATGAAAGTCGTCGGTGATCTTCAGGTAGATGAGCGGCAGGATGACCGCCTGGGCGTGGTTGACCGCATGGGCGATCGAGAGCAGCCAGAGCGACCACATCGGCCGCACGTCGGCAATGCCCGGGTGCGACGTCGAGGCCGGCCCTCCGTCAACGAGCGCAGGCGGCTCGAGGGAATCCATCGTCCGAGATCATCGCGCACCCGGGCTGCCGCCGTGGGCAGCTCCACGATGCGCTCGTCGCACCTCGCAACGCGCGTCAAACGAGGAGGGGCGCCCGCTCGGCCTCGAGGAGGCGATCGGCTGCTCCGCGCCTGACCCGGTTGGGGCCGCGGTGTCAACCCGACACCAAGGCCGTCCACGGAACGATCGCGGAACCCGCGTCGGACGCGCCCTCGCGTCGCGCGCAGCCCCGTCCAGGGTGGATCGCGGCGACCGAAGCGCGACGCCGAACATCAGCCGCGAGCGACCGTCCCGATGCCTCCGTTCTCGGCCGCGGCCCATTCCGCACCGTGGACGCGTACGGACGTGCCGCTCGCCACGGCCTCCGCCATTCGCAGGGCGACCTCGTGGTCCCACGCTCCCTCCGCCAGGCTGCAGAACCCCGGCCCGCCCTCGACGTATTCGGCCATCCGCGAGAGGCACGTCGCGATGGCGACCTCGTCGTCGCTGAGTCGAGCAGGCGCGAATGGATTCCGGTAGGCCCACGCCTCGCCGGCCGTGATCCCGGCAAGGTGGTGGCCCTCCAGGTTTCCGTCCTGGCCTGCGTCCCGCCGCGCCAGGTCGAACGTCACCGGGGTGGAGGCGTCGAGGAGCCGGCGCACGGTCGTGCCGTGGATCTCGCCGCGATCGCCGCGCACGAGGACGCGCGGCGCGCGGATCCAGGAGAAGTACTGGTCGTCGGTGAAGTCATAGACACCGAGCCGGTCGCCGAAGTCGAGCCAGGCAAGGACCTGCTCGGACGACACGACCTGCTCGTCCGTCGGCGGCCCGTCGCGGCCCGGGCCCTTCACGATCGGAGACGCGAACCGGCGGGCGGTGATCGTGACGTCCGAGAAGCCGGTGTCGAGATACCGACGGAGGAGGTCGATGCCATGGTAGTCATGGGCCGCCGACACCTGCGCCTGGGTCACCCTGCCCAGGGCGCCCGAGCCGATCAGGGCCAGTCGCGCCGCGTGGAGCGGTTGGTACCGGTACTGCTCCGCCACCTGGATCCGGGCGCCGGCCCGCACGAGATCGCGCAGGCCCACAAGGGCATCCAGCTGGTCGGCAGGCGGCGTCTCGGTGAGCACGGGAACGTCCCGTGCGGCGATCTCCCGCAGCAATCGAGGTGCGACCGAGCGCGGCACGGAGAGCACGACGAACGCCGGCCGTCCGGCCAGCGCGTCGTCGAGCGAGCCGCGGACGGGCACGCCCCACGTGGCCAGGACCCTCGAGCCGCGCACCGGGTCGCGGGTCATGACGTTCGTGACGTGGAACCGTCCCGGCAGCGCCGCGGCGATCCGGAGGTAGAACTCGGCCCGCCAGCCCGCGCCGATGACCGCGAAGGAGACTGCGTCCACCGAGGACCGACCTGGCTCGTCCACGCGCCCATTGTCACCCCAGGCGCATGCAACAGCCAGTGGGGTCCGGGTCGGCGCGCTCCCGTGCGACCGCATGCAACGGTACGAGGTGAACGCCACGTTGCATCGCGAGGCCCGTCAGCACGAGGCGGACGTCTTCTCGAGATCTGGCATCGCCGAGCCCGGCGCCGGCCGGATCGCGGCCGAGCGATCCCGGACCCGGCGAAGGCTCGTCGCGGGGTTCGCGCCTAGACTGCGGCCGACGGCCGTTCCGCCCTGGCAGGGCGCACGACGTGCGCCGAGGGGCGCCGCGCGGACACGAACGACCACCGGCGAGGAGGGGAGCCGTGGGGCTGCTCCACACGAGCGAGGTCCGGGAGCGGCGACCCGGGGCGCGCGCGTGACCGCACTTCCGGGACGATCGGGACGCCAAGACGCAAGGGGCGAGTCGTCGAGCTACCGCTGGTGGCTCCTCCTCGTCACGAGCCTCGGCGCGCTGCTCGCGTCGCTGACTTCCGGGACCCTGGTCATCGCGTTGCCGGAGATCCTGCGCGACCTCCACACGGACCTCTTCGCGCTGCTCTGGATCGTCGTCGGCTACACGCTCGTCGTCACGGTCTTCGTCCTGAATGCCGGCCGGCTCGCCGACATGTTCGGCCGGACGCGCACGTACACCCTCGGCCTGATCGTCTTCACCGCCGCATCGGCCTTCTGCGCGATCGCCCCGGACCCGCTCACCCTGATCCTGGGCCGGGTGGTCCAGGGGGTCGGCGGGGCGTTCATGTTCGCCAACTCGTCCGCCCTCGTGACCGACGCCTTCCCGCGGTCCGAGCTCGGCCGGGCCCTGGGCCTGAACGCGATGGTCGTCGGAGCGGGCCTGATCCTCGGGCCGATCCTGGGCGGCTGGCTGACGGGCTTCGGATGGCGGTTCGTCTTCTGGTTCAACGTGCCCCTGGGCATCATCGGGATCATCGCCGCGCTCGCCATCCTGGTCGAACGAACGCCGGCACAGCGGTCGATCTCGATCGACTGGCTGGGCTCCGCGCTCTACCTCGTGGCGCTCCTCGCCCTCATGACGTCGCTTGCCTTCGGGGGGCTGTACGGCTGGACGACCTGGTGGATCGTCGGTGGCTTCGTCCTCTTCCTCGTCCTGCTGCCGGTCTTCTGGCGGGTCGAAGCGCGTGCCCGGACGCCGATCCTGGACCTGACCCTCTTTCGCGATCGCCTCTTCACGATGGGCAACCTGACCGGGCTGCTCAACGGCATCGCGCGGAACAGCGTCCTGTTCCTGCTCGTGTTCTACCTGCAGGGCGTCAAGGGCGACGACCCTGTCACCGCCGGGATCAAGCTCGCGCCGCTTGCCCTCGGCCTCCTCGTCCTGTCGCCCATCAGCGGCGCCCTGGCCGATCGCTACGGCTCGCGGGAGCTGGCAACCCTGGGGATGGTCGTCACGGCCGTGGGCCTTGCGGGCCTCCTGACGATCGGCGTCGACACGCCGTACTGGCAGCTCGCGACCTGGCAGCTCGTGATCGGCGCCGGATCGGGTCTCTTCACCTCGCCGAACACGAGCGCGGTGATGGGCGTGCTGCCACCCTCCAAGCTCGGCATCGGCGCGGGCATGCGGGCGATGCTCACGAACACCGGCTTCGTGATCAGCATCGCGCTCGCGATCGGCCTGATGACCAGCGCGATGGACCCGAAGGTCCTCGTCGCGGTCTTCTCGGGCACCCAGACCGGCGCCGCGGGGATCGACCTCGGCCCGTTCATCGGTGCGCTCCACGTGGCGTTCGGGGCAGGGGTGGTCGCGAGCGCGATCGGCGCCGCGGTCTCGCTCATGCGCGGCGGCCATCGCTCGTGGGAGCAGGAGCCGCCCGAGGAGGATGGCGCGGCCGCGGAGCTCCTGATCGAGGACGTCGAATCGGGCGCCATGCTCTGAGCCCGGGCACCAGCCGGGGCGGGCCCGGCAGCGGCTCGCGGGGCACCGCGGTTCGCGACGCTTCGCTCGTGGCACCGGTCCGGGCCCTATGCAGCCGCCGCCTGCACGGCTACCGTTCCGCGCACCGCGCGCCGCGTCAGAGGCCGGCGGGGAGAGACTGGAGGCGTCCCATGTTGTCCAACGCTCGCGTTCACGCGGCGATCCCGGCCCAGGACCTCGCGCGCGCGCGAACCTTCTACGAGGCGGTGCTGGGCCTGGCGCCGGCAGAGATTGCCCCGGGCGGCGTCCTCTACGAGTTCCAGGGCGGCGCGCGCTTCCTGCTGTTCCCGTCGTCGGGGCGCGCCTCGGGCGGGCACACGCAGCTCGGCTTCACGGTCGACGACATCGAGGCGGAGGTCGGGGCGCTCCGCGAGAAGGGCGTGACGTTCGAGTCCTACGACATGCCGCAGTTCGACCCCGCGACGTCGATCGCGACCTTCCCCGGCACCCGGAGCGCCTGGCTCAAGGACACGGAGGGAAACCTCCTCGGGATCGTCCAGAGGACCGGCGGCTGACGGGCGAGCGGCCGGCCGATCGGGACCAGCCCGCCGGAGGCATCCACGTCCAGGGGTGACGCCGCGGTAGCATCGCGACGTGCGATCGATCTCCCTCGTCGAACCCGGCGGCCTCGACGCGGACCACCTGCGTCTCGGCTCCCAGCCGATCCCGGACCCGGCCGACGACGAGCTGCTCCTCCGGGTGGCCGCCTGCGGCGTCTGCCGGACGGACCTGCAGATCGCCCTGGGTGACCTGGCGCCGCGCACGCTTCCGGTGGTGCCCGGCCACCAGGCGGTCGGTCGGGTCGAGGCGTTCGGACGGTCGGTCTCTGGCTGGACGGTCGGCGAACGTGCCGGCGTCGGGTGGCTGGCGGAAGCCTGCGGACGCTGCGACGCATGCCGTTCGGGACACGAGAACCTCTGCCCGGATGCCCGGTTCACCGGCTGGGATCGCGACGGCGGCTACGCGGAGTGGATGACCGTGAAGGCGGACTACGCCCTCCGGTTGCCGGACGGCCGGTCGGACGTGGCAATGGCACCGCTGCTCTGCGGCGGCGTCATCGGCTACCGGGCGCTGCGGATCGCCGACGCCCGGCCGGGCTGTCGGCTCGGGCTGTTCGGCTTCGGGGCGTCGGCGCTGCTCGCGATCCAGGTCGCGCGGTACTGGAACTGCGAGGTCTACGTCGCGACCCGGAACCCGACCGAGCGCGAACGTGCCGTCCGCCTCGGAGCGACCTGGGTGGGCGGCTATGACGAGGCGCCGCCCGTCCCGCTCGACGCGGCCGTCACGTTCGCGCCGGCCGGCGCGGTCGTCGTCGCTGCTCTCCGCGCGCTCGGGCCCGGCGGCACGGTCGCGATCAACGCCATCCATCTCGACGGGATCCCGGCCTTCCCCTACGAGCTCCTGTGGGGCGAGCGCGGGGTGCGGAGCGTGGCGAACTACACCCGCGAGGATGCACGCGCGTTCCTCGACCTGGCGGCGCGCATCCCGATCGAGACGGAGGTCGATCCGTTCTCCCTGGCCGACGGCGTCGCGGCGCTCGGCGCGCTCGCTGCCGGCTCGGTGGCCGGCGCGGCGGTCCTCGTGATGGAGGGCCGGTAGCGAGGCCGCGGGCCGGATTCAGCCGTGCCTGAACATGAGCTGCAGCTCCATCGTCCCGTGGTCCTCGACGGACAGGGCGAGGAACGAGGTCGGCGCCACGATGCCGTAGTCGGCGAACGTGATCGGCAGGGAACCTGATACCGCGATGACCCCGCCGGACAGGCGCGCCTGGAGGGAGATGGTCACGGTCCGGGTCTGGCCGTGGAGCGTGAGCTGGCCCGTGGCGGGCAGCGTGATGATCTGGCCCTGCGCGGGGATCGAGCCCAGCTCCACGGGCTGCCCCAGGACGAAGGTCGCCGTCGGGTAGGTCGCGGTCTCGAGGCCGCGGTTCGCGAGCTGTCCGTCGCGATGGGAATCGTCGCTCTGGAGGCCGGTGAGGTCCGCCGTGATCGTGGCGGCCGTGATCGTGGTGCCTCCGAGCGTGAACAAGCCGGTGACGGCGGACGTGCGTCCGACCGCCGTGTTCGCCCCGATGCTGGCGAGGGTCTCCTTGACCCGGTAGCCGACGAACAACCCGGTGGCCCCCGACCCGATCGAGGTGTCCACCGTCCAGGTCCCGTCGAGGGACGCCGACGATGACGAGGCCGCGGCGGCGGACGAGGGGGCCGCGGAGGACGAGGAGGACGGCAGGCCGGCCGCCGGCGACGGGGCCGTCGATCCCTGGGCGACCTGTCCGGACAGCGCCGCCGCGCCGGCCCCGGGCGATGCACCCGGGGAGGCGGTGATTGCCGGCAGGGCGCTCAGGTCGACGGGCGGCGGACCGGCGGGCCGGAGGAAGAGGTACCAGCCGCCGTATGCGGCACCCCCGACACGAGGACCGCGGCCAGGCCGAGGCCGATCCGGAGCCAGGTCGCGTGGAGGAGTCCGCGCGGGCGGTCATCGCCCGGCGCGGCGGAGGGACGCGTCATCCGAGATGCTCCTGTCTTGAGGTCCGAGGAAGATCACCAGCCCGGCATGTCCATGAGGACTCTCCAGGATCGATCCTTTCAATTCGATGACGAACACGGCGGCCGGCCTCGCCCTCGCATTCGACGAAGAGCCTGCCAGGTTCATCCGTCGCCGAGGCGCCCGCCGGATTGCCCCGTGCAGCGGTCTCCACTCCCGGGTGCGGGGCGCCACCCTCCTACGCGTTCGCCGGGACCCGACGACCCGAGCGGGGAGCGCTCGCGACCATGATCAGGCCGCCGAGGATCGCTGCGTTCTTGAGGAACTGGGTGCGCTGCTGCGTCGCCGCCGATCCGTCCAGCTCCCAGAAGCGATGCGCCCCGAGGGTGGTCGGGACGAGCGATGCCGCGAGCGCGACGGCGGACAGCCGGGGCAGGATCCCCGCCGCCAGCGTTGCGCCGGCCGCGACCTGGGCTGCCGCGTTCGCGCGCGTCACGAGCAGCGGGTCGGTCGGCAGCAGTGGCGCGAATGGCCGCAGGCGTTCGAGGAACGACCCGGCGACCATGGAGCGCTGCCCAGGGTCACGCAGGACGTTGATCCCGGCGACGACGAAGATCCCCGACAGCAGGATGCAGGCACTCCTTCTGATCAGTTCCCCCACTGGCGCGTCACGCGAATGCTGGGCGAGAGAGACGCGACCCCCGTCGCCGCCCTCCCACTGGCCTGGGGGCAGGCGAGGAGGGCGGCCCCAGAGCGGAGCCGGGGGCCGCGGTCACGATGATCGACGCCGACCCTGATGCCGTGCTGAAAGCGCGCTCCGGGGCGTCCGCTTCGATACGGGTGTCCCCGATGCCCCTACCTCGGCCGTTCCGGTCGCGGATGGGTTGGCTGGTAGAGCGCCATCTCGGAGCCGTCGGGGAGCGTGATGGCCGTGAGGCGACCCCATGCCTGCTCGGTGATCGGTCGAGCCAGCCGGACTCCCTTCGCGGCCAGCTCCGCGGCCGTCGCCTCGAGGTCGTCGCAGAGCAGGTAGAGCTCGTGCCGGGACGCGGCGGCCGGATGCACCGCCAGCTCGGCTGGCGGGAGGGCGAAGACGAGCCAGCCCTCGCCCGCGTCAACGGACGGGAATTCGAACGTGTCACGGAAGAACGCACGCACGTCGTCGGCCGCCTGGCTGAAGACGATGGCATGAACGCCGCTGATCATGACGCCCTTCTCCTGGCTGGACTCCGATCTCGGGATGGCGCCCCGGGAGCCGCACCGGGTCGCGACGCGACGACCTACGGCTGGCTGCCTCCCTGGATCCAACCCCGGATGACCTCGACGCGCTCGACGGGCCATGCCCCGTCGCAGGGCATGTCGCCGGCCTCGATCGCGGCGAGGATCGCCGCGGCGTTGGCCCTGACGGCCTCGTACTCCCAGAGGTCGAACAGGAACGTCATGGCACGCCGGTCCCGCTCCCGGAAGAGCGGCCTGACGTCCGTGGCGAAGCTCGGTGGCGTCTCCATCTCGACGATCCTCCCAGGCTGCCCCGCCAGCGTAATCGCGCCGGCAGCGCACACGCCGTCCGGTGATCTCCAGCGCACGCGCCGTCTCGCGCGTGCCGACGACGCCTCCATCATGCCAAGAATCCCGGCTGGCACCGTCGCGGCCCGCCCGGCACCGCCGATCCGGTCGAGCGGGTACGCTGACGACGCCATGAACACCGGACTCCCGCGAGCATTGCTGCCGGGCCTGCGCCGCCTCTTTCCGCCCGGCCACGTTGCGATCCTTCGGCTCTACGGACCCATCGCCGACGGGGCTCGAACGGCCGACTGGATCGAGCTGGTGCGGCGCCTCCGCGAGTCGCGCCGTGTCCCCGCCGTGGTCCTCGATGTCGACTCGCCCGGCGGTTCGGCGACCGCCTCGGACGGCATGTTCCTGGCCCTCGAACGGCTGGCGGCGAGGAAGCCCCTGGTCGCGTCGATCCGGGGGACCGGCGCCTCCGGCTCGTACCTCGCGGCGATGGCGGCGAGGACGGTCATCGCGCAGCCCCACGCGATCGTGGGCTCGATCGGGGTCATCTCCGCCGGCCCGAGGCTCCCTCGACTCCTCGACCGACTGGGTGTCAGCGTCACAGAGAACCGCGCCGGCCGCCTCAAGGGGATGGGCGCGCCGTGGCGGGACGAGACGGACGAGGAGCGATCCAAGGAGCAGGCGATCGTCGACGCGTTCTACGACGCCTTCGTGCGCAGGGTGGCGACGGGCCGGCACCTGGCCGAGGAGCGGGTTCGCGAGCTTGCCACGGGCGAGGTCTGGCTCGGCGAGGAGGCCAGGGAGATCGGGCTGGTCGACGAGATCGGCGACCTGGAGCGCGCGGTCGAGCTGGCCGCTGAGGCCGCCGGCGTCCCGGCTCGCTCGGCGCCGGTCCGGCTCCGTCGGCCGCTCCTCGAGCGCCTGGCCGGACGCTTCGGCACGAGCCTCGCGTCGGCGATCAACGACGAGATCGAGTCGCGCCTCGAGCGCCGTCTCCGGACCTGACGGCGGGGGAGCCGGGTAGTCGCGCGCGTCCGGCGAGATTCAGAAAACCGTCGAAGGACGCGGACCGTAGGAAGCGACATGGGGGGCGACCGCGATCCAGCATGGGTCGTCCGGCCAGTCACGGAGGTCTTCCACGATGCACGACCCTGAACGGACGAGACGCCTGGTGCTTCCCGGGCTGCTCGCGTCCAGCCTGCTGATCATTGCCGCCATGGTGGCCGCTCCGGCGCTCGCGGTCGACTACGCGACGCCGACTCCGACCATGGCTCCGACCGCCACGGCGTCTCCGTCGCCGTCGCCGACGGCCACGCCTGCCCCACCGGCGAGCCTCGTGCTCGCGTCCGGCTCGAGCGCGGCCGACGGGGCGTTCCTCGTCGGGCCGAACGGCATGACCCTGTACACGCTCTCGTCCGAGACGGGCACCGGGTCGACCTGCACGGGCGGCTGCCTCAACGCCTGGCCACCGCTCCTCGTCGCCGCAGGCGGCTCCGTCACCGGTCCGTCAGGCGCGACCGGCACGTTCTCGACGATCACCAGGGCCGACAACGGGGCGACGCAGGCTGCCTACAACGGGCGGCCCCTCTATTACTTCGTTCACGACACCGCGGCCGGGCAGGCCAACGGCCAGGGTATCAAGGCATTCGGCGGCATCTGGCTCGTGGCGGCGCTTTCGGGAGCCGCGTCGACCATCCCTCTCGGATCCCACGCGAGCTCGACCCTCGGCACGTTCCTGACCGGCGCGAACGACATGACCCTCTACACGTTGTCCTCGGACCCGGACAACGGGACCGTCTGCACCGGGGCGTGCCTCACGTTCTGGCCGCCGCTCATCGTCGCCGCCGGCGGGTCCGCCACCGGGCCTGCAGGTTCGTCCGGCGCGTTCGGTTCGTTCGTGCGGAGCGACGGCACGGCCCAGGTCACCCATGACTCGCGTCCGCTGTACTACTTCGCCCACGACACGGCAGCCGGACAGACCAACGGCGAGGGCATCAAGGCCTTCGGCGGCGTCTGGCACGTCGCGCTGGCGGCCCGGGCGGTTGCCACGAGCAGTCCGGCCGCGACCGAGGCGCCCACCGCCGCCTCGACCGTCCCGCCGACCAGCACCGGCGGCGATGGCTCGGGCAACGTGCCCGGGAGCCTCCCGGCGCTGCTTCTCGCGCTCCTGGGCGGCGCCGCTTCGACGTTGCTGACCGTCGGGGCCCTCTCCCGGCGCGCACGCCGGGCGTAGTCAGGGAATGCACCTTCGCGGGGGGTGGGTGATCGGGCCGATGGTCGCGGTCCTCGTGGCCGCATGTGGAGCGCCAGGCTCGCCTTCCACCCCCACGTCCGGCGTTCCGGCGGCCCCATCGGCAGCCGTCGGAACGGCCACCCCGCCGGCGGGCGCCGCGGTCTCCCCGAGCGCTTCCGAGGCCTCCGCGGCACCGTCGTCGGTCGCAGCGCCGTCCGCTCCAACCCCGACCGCTCCACCTCCGACCGCCACGCCGGCGGCATCACCGCGCACAGGGTCCACGCCGGTGCCGACGGCCACACCCCCGCCAGCCACGTCCCCGCCGAGCGGCGGTCAGGCGGTCGCCATCGCGAACTTCGCGTTCACTCCATCGAGCATCTCCGTTCGCGTCGGGACGCGGGTCACGTGGACGAACCGGCAGCCCGACATCCAGCACACGGTCACGGCCGACGACGGCTCGTTCGGGAGCGCGCTGCTGTCAACCGGGGTCTCGTTCTCGCACGTGTTCACCGTCGCGGGAACGTACTCGTATCACTGCAGCATCCACACCGACATGACGGGCACGGTGACCGTCACGAGATAGGCGTCCCGTGGTCGGCGCCGCGACTTCCGGGCGCGTTGCTTCGGCAGCGCCCGCGGCGCCGGCCAGGGCCCGCCGGGCGTGCCCTGCGGCGGGCGCACATCGCGCCGCGCACGCGATCAGGCGTCGGGCCTGTCCACGCGCTCGACGACGATGCTGCAGTCCGTCACGAGCGCGGCGATCGCGCCGACCGCGGCCAGCCACGGGGCGAGGACGGCGCCGGCAACGCCGACCGTCAGGGGGAACTCGGCGACCGTATGCTCGCCCTGCTTGATGCTGATCCGGCGGACGTTTCCCTCGGCGACCAGCCGCTTGACCTCGGTCAACAGCCGGTCGCCGTCGATCTTGAACTGCTCGACCCCCATCGGCGTGACCTCCCGGATGCTCGCGTCACGAGACGGCGCGTGCCCGAAGCCTAACGGAACGTCCTGCCCGGGCTGCAGCACCGGAGGCCCGTGGCCGGACGCGAGGTGCGTGACGCCCGCCCCGACGTCGTCGCCGACCGGCGTGCCGACCCGGAGGAGGACGGTCCCGACGGCCCGGGGCGCCCGCACCGATGGCGAGCGCACGCGCGAGGCGACCCCGCGGGCGTCCGCGCGGCCCGCCGGGCGGTTCGTCCAGGGGTCAGCGGCGACGCTGCCGCATCGTCGTGAACCACACGAGGCCGATGACGATCAGGACGACGACCCCGATCTCGAGCGCGAGCGTCCCGCTGAACTTGAAGCCGAGCACGGTGATGGCGAGAAGATCCACGGTCACCTCCAGCTGGGCAGTGTATGGGCGCGCGCTCTTGCGATGTACGTCGCCGGCCCGTTGTGGTTCGCCGAGGCCACGCCCGGTTTGATCTGATCCGCTCGAGGCAGCCGACGCTCACGCCGGCCCGGGCGCTACCCGGCGCCGTCCCCCGGGGTCGGGACGTCCACCGCCGGCGCCGACGGGCTTCTCCACGATGCGGAGACCTCGCTCCGAAGGGTCGCGATCGTCCGGCTGACCGCCGACCCGGCGTAGAGGGCCGTGTAGGCCGCCCAGGCCACCGGGGGCGCGAGCGCGAGCGTTGCGGCGCAGACGACGGCTCCGCCGCCGGCAGCCGCGGCCGTCCCGCCCACGAACCGGCTCTGGTACTTGACGCGCGCCTGCGTCGGGACGAGCCGGAACAGGCGCTCGTTCGTCGCGAGGACCCCGGCGTTCCCGCCGCCGTTGAACAGCGCCGCCCCCACCAGCAGGAGCAGCGGCGCGACCGGGTTCGCGGGAATTGCCGCCGCGCAGCTCACGGCCGCGACGGCGCGCACGAGGAAGCTGGCCCGAAGCACGCGGCTCGACGAGCCGCGGAACAGGAACGACCCGGCCGCGAGGGACCCGGCCAGCGCGCCCGCGGCCCCGACGCCGGAGAGGGCGACGGCGAACCCCGGTGACATCCCGAGGACGCTGAGTGCGTACAGCGACAGGGCGGGCAGGAGTCCCTGCCCGAACGCCGCGATCACGCTCGCGTCCATGAACCGGCGGAACCCGGGCGGCGCCTCCGCGGCGGCCGCCGTCTCGCGCGCGACGAGCACGCGCCCGGGCCGTGGAAGCCGGGAGACCGCGTACGGCGTCAGCGTCGAGGCC
Organism: uncultured Chloroflexia bacterium; assembly: GCA_963809215.1. GTDB lineage: Bacteria > Chloroflexota > Limnocylindria > Limnocylindrales > CSP1-4 > CTSoil-043. The sequence continues at coordinate 2,092,270 of CAWEIJ010000002.1, read as the reverse complement.
ACCCCGCCCACCACGAAGAACGCGGCGTACGCCCACAGGCCGATCGCGCGCGTGCCCGCATCAAGGACGAAGCCCGCGGGAAGGAGCAGGATCGTCGAGAGGGCCATCGTGAGCGCCCCCATCCGGGGCCCGACCAGGCGGCGCTCCGGATCGGGAAGGACCACGGCCGTCCACAGGCTGATGTTCGAGCCCGAGAGGACGCCGGCTGTCTGCCCGATCGCGACCGTGAGCGAGATCAGCACGATTCCCTCGAGCTGGCCCACGATGCCCGATGCCACGCCCCCCACGATCGCGGCGAGGAGGAAGCCCCGGGTCTCGGCGAGCGCCAGCCCGAGCGTCAGGCCCCGCAGGTTGCCGTTCAGGCGGCGCAGGATCTGCGGCGCGAACGCCTGCAGCGCGGCTCCTCCGACCGGGGCGGCGCCCACGGCGACGACGAGCGCGGCGGGCGCGCCGAGGCGCAGCAGGAGGGGGACGAAGAGCGCATCCGAGGCGTACGACCCGGTGAACGCCTGGCCCACGGCGATCGCCTGGAACGGCCGGTATCGGGTCGAGGCGAACGTGCGCCAACGTGTGGGTCGCGGCAGGTGCATCGTCGACAAGCCTACGCTCACACCGGGGTTCGGCGATCCGCGCTCCGGTCCGAATCCCGTTCCGCCGGCACCTGCGGCAACGGCTGCGGGAGGGGCTGAGCGTCCCCGGCCGGCGATCGGCGGCGATGAGAGCGAAATCGAGAGGGTAAGGACTCTCAACTATCAGCAAGCTTTCAGGAATGGAACCGAGTCTTCCCGATGGCAGCTCTCACCCATTGCCTCGAGGAGACGACACACATCATGGACACCGACCGCTTCGACTCCTCCGTGCCGGGAGCCGTCCCGCCCTGGATCCCTGTCCTGCCCGGATCGCCGTCCGTGTCGACAGACGACCGGGCGACGACGTTCGCCGAGCCGGAGTCCCCTGCACCCATCGGCCCGACGCCGCGCCCCGGGCGAGCGACCCGGAGGCGGGCCGTCGCCGGGATGGCCGCCCTCGCGATCGCGGCGGCGGCGCTGGCTTCGGGGGGGACCACCCTCGCGTTCATCGCGTCGGGCGCCCTGGACCGGCCGGCCGTTCCCGTCGTCACCACCGACACGCCGGCGACCGTCGCGAACTTCGTCCCGTCGAGCACGACGCCTGCGGCGGGAGGCGGGAGCTCGTCCAACACCGCGGCCGCGCCGACGAACGGCAGCGTCGTCGCCGCGGCGGCTCGGGTGAGCCCGGCGGTCGTGACGATCATCACCTCGAGCTCCGCGGGCAGCGCCGGCTCGGGCTCGGGCGTGAACCCATTCGGCCAGGGCAACGGCCTCACGCCTGGCGGCTCCCAGGGCCAGTCGCTCTACGGTCTCCCGGCCGGCCAGACCCCGGTCAGCGTCGGCTCCGGCGTCATCTTCAACTCGGACGGGTGGATCCTCACCAACCACCACGTCGTCGCCGATCCGGGCACGCTCACCGTCCAGCTCGCCGACGGCCGGTCGTTCCCGGCGACGGTCTACGGGACGGACACCCTCACCGACCTCGCGATCGTGAAGATCGCGGCGACCGGCCTCCCGACGGCCGCGCTCGGCGACTCGTCGACGCTGCAGATCGGGCAGACCGCCATCGCCGTGGGCGACCCGCTGGGCCAGTACCCCGGCACCGTCACGACGGGCGTCGTCTCCGGAGTCGACCGCACGATCTCGGACACCACCAGCCAGCTCGACGACCTGATCCAGACCGACGCCGCCATCAACCCGGGCAACAGCGGCGGCCCGCTCGTCGACCTCAACGGCGCGGTCATCGGGATCGACACCGCGATCGCCGGGTCCGCCCAGGGGATCGGCTTCGCGATCCCGATCAACATCGCGCGTCCGCTGACGGAGCAGGCGCTCGCCGGCCAGAAGCTCTCCCGGCCGTGGGTCGGCATCCAGTACCAGGGCCTCAACAAGGGCCTCGCGTCACGGAACCACCTGTCGGTGGACGCGGGCGCATGGATCACCTCGAGCGGGACCGGGTCGGCGGTCCAGGCGGGTAGCCCGGCAGCGGCCGCGGGCCTTCGTGAGAACGACATCATCACGGCGGTGGACGGGACGAAGGTGGACACGAGCCACCCGCTCGTCGAGCTCCTGTCAGCCCATTCAGCCGGGACGACGGTCACCCTGACCGTCCGGCGCGGCACGTCCGATCTGTCCATCGCGGTCACGCTCGCCACCCGGCCGGCGACCGTGAACTGAACGCGAGCGGTCACGCGGCGGCGCCTTCGTCGCCGCCGGTATCGGCCCGGTCGTCGCGCGAGCGGCACCGGGCCGACGCGATTCCAGCGCCCGGGCACGGACGATCGGCGTTTCGACGCGGTGTCCCGCCAGCCCGGGAATCGTGGACGCGGCGACCGTCCGAGCGTATCGTTCGGACCCTCGACAGCCCCGCACCCTGGAGATCATCGATGGGAGCTCTCTCGCCGGTCCACCTGATCATCGTCCTCGTGATCGCCCTGCTGGTCATCGGCCCGGGCAAGCTGCCGGAGACCGGGGCGGCGCTGGGGCGTGCGATCCGCGACTTCCGCCAGGCGGTCGACGGGACGCAGCCGGCCGAGACCCCGGCGCCGGCCGCCCCGGTCAGCCCTGCCCCGCTGCAGGCGTCGGCTCCTTCCTCGGGCGGCACGACAACGGACGAATCGGGGACGAAGGGAGCGTCCTGACCGGTTCGGCCGGCCGGATAGCGCCCCTGGATCGATCCGGAGCGGCCGTGTCGAGCAGGCCGGCTCCGGTCTACGAGGGCCGGGCAGCCGCCCGCAACGGGCCCGGGCTCGGGCCGCGGCCCGACGGGGCTGCCGGAGTCGCCCGCGGCGTGGTGTCGGGTAGGCCGCGCGCGCGTTTCGGGCCCTCGCGCCGGGTGGCGGTGGCGTGTACTGGTCGCTGATCCTCCTGGTGATGGCCGGGCTTGCCGGGCCGCTGCTCTCGAACGGGCGGCGCCCGCTCGTGCCGGTCGTGGTGGGCGAGCTCGCCGGCGGCATCGTGATCGGCCGCACCGGCCTCGGCCTGCTCGACCCGACGGCGGGCGCCATGCCCGCGTTCTACGGTCTCGGCTTCGGTCTCCTCATGCTGACGGCCGGGGAGCACGTCGACATCGTGTCCCCGGCCTTCCGAGCCGGGCTCGCGTCCGCCGCCCGCCTCCTGCTCGTCGTCGCGATCATCGCCGTTCCCGTCGGCGTCGGCATCGCCGCCATCGTCGGGTCGGTGCCGCCGGCCCTGCTGGCGGTCCTGCTCGTTGGAAGCTCGGCCGCGGTCGTCATGCCGATCCTCGACGAGCACGGCCTGGCGGGCGCGCGAGTCGCGACGCTCACCGCCTGGCTCTTCATCGCGGACGGGCTGACCGTGATCGCGATGCCGCTCACGCTGACCGGCGCCTCGAAGGTGGCGGGGGCGCTGGCCGGCGACATCGCCATCGTCGCGCTGGCCGCCGGTCTCCTCGCCGCGACGATCCGGTTCGAGAGCCGGCTCGCCGCGAGGGAGCTCGTGGAGCGATCCCGCCAGCGCGGCTGGGCGCTCCAGCTCCGGATCTCGCTCCTCACGCTCCTGGTCCTCGCGGCCATCGCGGAGGCGACCGGGGCGAGCCTCCTCGTGGCGGGGTTCGCGACCGGGGTCATCCTGGCCCGCGTCGCCCGCTCCGACCGGCTCGCGCTCCAGCTCATGGGCGTCGCGAACGGGTTCTTCGTGCCGGCCTTCTTCGTGCTCCTGGGCGCCACGCTCGACATCCGCGCGCTCTTCTCGTCGCCTGCGGCGATCGGCCTCGCGCTCCTCATGGGCCTCGGATCGGTGGTCGTCCATGTCGCGGCGGCGCTCGTCGCCGCCCCCGGCGAGCGCGTGGCGATGGGCCTCGCTGCCTCTGCCCAGCTCGGCCTCCCGGCAGCGGCCGCGGTTCTCGGCGTCCAGGCCGGCGCGCTGACACCGGCGTTCGCCGCGGCGATCGTGGCGGGTGGCGTGCTCACGGTCCTGCCCGCCACGCTCGGCGGGGATCTCCTCGCCCGCCGGCTCGGCGGAGAGGCGAGCGTTGCCGGCGGCCCGGTCCCGACCGCGGAGGCCCCGACGTGAGCGCGCCGGCTCGCGGGAGTGGGAAGCCCCGGCGCGCTGTTCCGAAGGCTGCGGCGCTGCCCGCGCAGGGAACGGCAGCTCCCGCGCGTCCGCCCGAGCGATGGGCCGCGCTCGACGTCGGCAGCGACACCGTCCACCTCCTCGTCGCGGAGGTGGCCCGCGGGCCGTTCGGGCGGTTGACCGTGCGCCAGCTCGCGCATCGCTCGACGCTGCTCGAGCTCGGGCGGGAGGTCGCGACACGCGGCCGGTTCGGCCGCGAAGCGCTCCGGGCGCTCGAGGCGTCCGTCCGGGACTTCGTGCGCGTCGCCGCGCGGTACGAGGCGCGGCTGATCGTGGCCGCAACCGAGGCCACCCGGGAGGCAGCGAACGGGCCGGCGGTGATGACGCGCCTGGAGCAGCTGACGGGGACGCCCCCGCGGATCCTCTCGGGCGCCCGCGAGGCCCAGCTGGGCTTCGACGCGACGCATGCCGCGCTCCCGCCCTCGGGCCTGCACGTCCTCGTGGACTCGGGCGGCGCGTCCACCGAGGTGAGCCTCGTCGCCGGAAGGCGCCTGCGCGCATCCGCCTCCGTGCCGGTTGGAGCGGCGCTGCTCGCGGCGTCCATCCCGGGCGATCCCCCGAGGCCCCTGCCCTGGGCCCTCGCCGCGATCAGGATCGGCACCGTTCTCGGCGTGGCGCCCGCCGGCCGGCCAACCCGCATGTTCGCGACCGGCGGCACGGCCCATAACCTCGCCGGCCTGGAGCGGGATCGGAAGGGTCATCCCGATGCCATCCGGCTCACGGTCGCCGACCTGGACCGGTTGACTGCGCGCCTCCTCCGGTCCCCCGCGTCCAAGGTCGCTCGAAGCAGCGGCGAGGACGTTCGGCGGGTGGCCCTGCTGGCGCCGGGAGCGCTCATCCTCGCGGCGATCGCCTCGCACTATGGGCTCGAGGAGATGACCGTCCTCCCCGAGGGCGTGCGCGACGGGATGATCACGGCGGCGGCCCGGGATCCCGACGGCTGGTGGCAGGACCGCCCGGAGCCCTGAGCGCCCCGCGCCGCGACGACGAACGATCGAGGGCTGGATCCCGCCGATCCCGAGGCGCCGCCACTGGGTCGCCCGGTCGCCGGCCACGTGGACCCTTGTCGTCGGCGGGTCGGTGATGCCATGATCGCTCCGGGTGGCTGACCGGCGCCGCCGTGTCGGTCGTCGTCGCGGTCCGGGCGGGCAGCCGGCCGGGCAGGGGGGTACGGCGGAGGGGGGCGCATGATCGATCTGATCAAGTCCGTCGATCCGTGGCTCGAGACCGCGGTCCTCCTGGGGATCCTGTGGCTCGTCTACCGGGTCGTCAACGGCTCCTGGCGGTTCTGGATGCTCGCCGTCGGCGTCGACGGACGGTACTCGTCGTCGCTCTTCCACGGCCTGTGCTGGACGGTCGTGGTCGTCGGCGCGTACACCGTCCTGTTCCTCGCGCGCGTCCACGCCGGCAGCACCGAGGCCTTCCACGTGATCCCGCCGAACGTCCTCACCGCCCTGGGCCTCTCGCTCGGGACGACGGCGACGGCCGCGGGCATCACCTCCAGCCGGGTGGCCCGGAACCCGAAGCACAAGACGCAGTCGCCGCGATCGGCCCTGACGTTCGCAGCCCTCGTCGAGGACGACGAGGGTCACCCGGACCTCGCCAAGGCGCAGCTGATGGTCTGGACGTTCGTGTCGCTGGGCGTCTACATCGTCGCGACCGTCGACGCGGTGGCACGGACGCTGGCCGCCTCGAACGGGTCGCCGTTGCCGCCCCTGCCCGACATCGACACCACGCTCCTCGTGCTCAGCGGGATCGGCCAGGGGTCGTATCTCGCGACGAAGGTCGCGTCCACGCCGAAGCCGCCGGCCTCGATCGCGACGCCGGCAACCGCGTCCGTCGGGGCGACTGTCGCCACGGTCGCGGCGGCGGCCGGTGGGGGCGGTGCCGCACCGGTGACCCGGGCTGCGGTTCCCGTTGCGACGTCGGTGCGGGTCCCGGGCTTCACGCCGAGCGTCAACGGCCTCCACTTCATCAACAGCTTCCCCTCGGAGCCGACGCTCTCCTACGACCTCCCGGGGATCGGCCAGCTCTCGATCGGCGACGCGAGCAACGGGCTCTGCGGCGGCATGGTCTTCACCGTGCGCGACGTGTTCGAGACCCCGGGCCTGGCGCCGGTCGCCGACGTCACCCAGCCCGCCCCCGGCAGCCCGCTCTTCCGGTACATCGTCGACCGGCTCATCGCGAGCTTCGACATCCCGCACCTGGGGTTCATGAAGTACTACGAGTGGATGCTGACACCCGACGGCGACTCGGCCTGGCCCCCGCTGATCACGCAGCGCGGCGTCGCATGGAAGACGATCGTCGAGGAGTGGCCCGGCCGGATCCAGCCCGAGCTCGACGCCGGCCGTCTCTGCAGCATCGGCCTGGTGACCGTCGCGTCGCCCAACCCGGGCGACCTGGGCCGCAACCACCAGGTGATGGCCTATGGCTACGACCTTGACGGCGCGGGCAACCTGGCGCTCCACGTCTACGATCCGAACACGGCGCCCGCCCAGGCCGATGGCGTCACGATCTCGTTGAGCCTGCTCGACCCCGGGCACGCCACGCCGATCCGCCACAACGTCGGGATCGGGGGGCCGATCCGGGGCTTCTTCCGGACCGATTACACGTACGCGAATCCGACGGGCCTGCTCGGGTGATGGCCAGGGCCGCCTGCCGCCCGCGAGCCGCATGAGCACCCCGTTCGACGTGATCGTCGTCGGATCGGGATTCGGCGGCGCCGTCGTCGCGTGTCGCCTGGCCGAGGCGGGCCGGAAGGTGCTCGTCCTCGAACGTGGGCGCCGGTGGTCCCCGGAGACCTTCCCGCGCGCGCCCGACGACCCCTGGCTGTGGGACCCATTCCACCCCGAGCGGGCCAACGGCTGGTTCGACTTCCGCATGTTCGGCCGCATGGCTGTCGCCGCGGGCGCCGGGGTGGGGGGCGGCTCGCTGGTCTACGCGAACGTCAGCGTGCAGCCCGACGCCGCGCTGTTCGAATCCGGCTGGCCGCCCGAGGTCACCTTCGCCGGGCTCGCTCCCCATCTCGACGCCGTCGGCCGGATGCTCGCGGTCGCTCCGGTTCCCGCAAGCCAGTGGCCCGAGCGCACCCGGATGATGCGTGACGCGGCCGTGGCGACCGGGGCAGGCGACCGGTTCCTGCCCCTCGATCTCGCGGTCACGTTCGACCCGGCCTGGCGGGACGACGCGCCCGGCGCGCACAGCGCCGGTCGATCCGTGCGCTTCACGAATGCGGAGGGAGTCGAGCAGGGGACGTGCATCCACCTCGGGGAGTGCGACATCGGCTGCCCGGTCAAGGCCCGCAACACCCTGGATCTCAACTATCTCGCCCGGGCGGAACGCCTCGGGGCCGAGATCCGTCCGCTCCACCTGGTCCGCTCGATCGCCCGGGAGCCGGATGGGTATCGTGTCCACGCCGAGCGGGTCGACGCCGGGCGCCTGGTCCGCGCCACGGAGACCGCCCGGCGCGTGGTCGTGGCTGCCGGGTCGCTGGGCTCGACCGAGCTTCTCCTCCGCTCGCGCGACGTGGACCGAACGCTGACCCGGCTGCCCCGCTCGATCGGGCAGGGCTGGAGCGCAAACGGCGACTTCCTGACCCTCGGCGACCACCGGTCGCGCCCGGTCCGACCGACGGTGGGGCCCACGATCACGAGCGCAATCGACTTCCGGGATGGGTCGCAGGATGGCGCGGCGTTCATCATCGAGGACGGCGGCTTCCCCGACGTGCTCGCGGACTGGCTGAGCCGGACGCGCCGCGGCTTTCACCTCCGCCGCCGCCGCCGGCTCCTTCAGCGGATCCTCGACCCTGTCCTCGACCTGGACGGCGCAAGCGTCGAGCACCTGATGCCCTGGTTCTCGCAGGGCCGTGACGCGGCGGACGGACGCCTTCATCTCCGTCGCCGCTGGTGGCTCCTCGGGCCGTGGGCCCTCGACCTCCGCTGGGACCCGCGGGCATCGCTGCCCGTGCTCGATGCCATCGCGGCGATGCACCGCCGGCTCGCAACGTCGCTCGGCGGCGCGCCCCACGACGTCCCGACATGGGCGATCCTGCGGTACCTGGTCACGCCGCACCCGCTCGGAGGGTGCCGGATGGGTGCCGACCCAACGACCAGCGTCGTGGACCACCGCGGCCAGGTGTGGGGCCACCCCGGCCTCTTCGTCGCCGATGGGGCCATCGTGCCACGGGCCATCGGCGCCAACCCGTCGCGCACGATCGCTGCGCTCGCGGAGCGGATCGCCGCGCTGATGATCTCGGAGGAGTCATGACCGATCCGACGACGACCACGCTGGCGCCGGAGCCGGGACGCGCGCAGGTCGCCGCGCCGACCGCCGGCCGGCCGCGCCGCTCGCTCATCCTTGCGGGGGGCGGCATGAAGGTGGGATACCAGGCCGGCGTGCTGCAGGTCCTGCTCGACGAGGCCGGGCTCCGGTTCGACCACGCCGACGGGACCAGCGGCGGCTGCCTGAACCTGGCCATGGTGCAGACCGGCCTGTCGGGCACCTCGATCGCGAACAACTGGCGGACGACGGGCCCGTTCGAGCTGACGTCGTTCCAGCCGCCCTGGCGCTACCTGCTGCCGACCCGGCTGCCGTCGATCCTCACCTTCGACCGCCTGCTCCGGCGCCTGCCGGAATGGGGCGTCGACTTCGAGAAGATCCACCGGAGCGAGATCGCGGGCACCTACAACGTCTTCAACTTCACGACCAAGCGGCTCGAGACGCACGCCGGCGCGGACCTCACGCCGGAGCTCTTCACCGCGTGCTTCGCGCTCCCGATCTGGTTCCCGTCGGTCCGCATCGATGGGTCGACCTACATCGACGGCGTCTACTGGAAGGACGCCAACCTGGCCGAGGCGGTGCGCCGCGGGGCCGACGAAATCTGGGTCATCTGGACCGTGGCCGAGACGGCCGACACCAAGACGGGGCCGTACCGCCAGTACTTCGACATCATCGAGGCGGTCGCGGACGGGCGCTTCTACGAGGAGCTCGCCGAGATCGAGCGGATCAACGCCGCGGTCGCCGCCGGCACGGACACCGGGCATCGCCACGTCACGGTCCACGTCATCCGGCACGCGACGCCCGTCCCCCTCGACTACCTGGTCTTCTTCTCCGCGGGCGACATGAGCCGGATCGTGGACATGGGCGTTCGAGACGCGCGCGCCTACCTCGCCGCGCACAGCGTCCCGTTCGAGCCGTCCGGCCCGCTGGCGCCTCCCACCGGGCTGCGCTTCGTCGAGACGATGCGCGGGACGTGGGCGCAGGGCACGACCGATCCGCGCACGGGCGAGGCCGAGGGACGCACCGCGGGCACGTCGCTGGCGGTCCGGCTCGCCATCGTCGTCGAGGACCTGGACCGCTTCCTGGCCGACCCTGCCCACGTGGCGAGGGCGACCGGCAGCGTCGACTGCCCCGCGCTGGGCGGGCGCCTTCCGATCGGCAACGGGTTGTTCAACCTCCTCGTGCAGGTGACGCCGGGTTGGCGGCAGTTCCGGTACCGCCTCCCGTTCACCGACCGTGAGGGCCGGCGCCACCTCCTGCTCGGGGTCAAGCAGGTCCACGACGACCCGGGCTTCGACGTCTGGGCCGACACCACGACCCTCTTCGTGACGGTCCACGCCGGCGACGGCGAGGAGGATCCTGTCGAAGGAGCGGGCGTGCTCTATCTGCGCCTGCCGGACCTGCTGCGCCAGGCGACGACCTTCCGGCTGCTGCGGGGACGCGGGCTGGTCGCGAGCGCGCTCGCATGGCTGGGATTCTGGCGGTACTTCGTGGGCTCGCTGTGGGACGTGTACGTCCGCCCGAGGCTCCCGTTCGGGTGACCGCGACCGCGGCGGCCGGTTCCCCGACGTACGACGCGGTCGTGATCGGATCCGGCTTTGCCGGCTCCATCGCCGCGCTCCGCCTGGCCGAGGCGGGACGGCGGGTATGCGTCGTCGAGCGTGGTCGGAGCTACGAGGACCACGACTTCCCTCGCGACCCGTTCGACGCGCCGCGCCTGCTCTGGCGCCACCCGGCCCGGCGGTCGTGGACCGGCCTCTTCGACCTCCGGTTCCATTCCGGGATCGCAACGTTGACCGCTGCCGGCCTGGGTGGGGGATCGCTCGTGTACGCGAACGTCCTGGTGCGGCCGGATGCCCGCGTCTTCGACGAGCGCTGGCCAACCGGCGTCGATCGTGCCGGCCTCGATCCGTTCTACGGGATGGTGGAGGCCGAGCTGCGGCCCTCCCCCGTGCCGGACCCGCGCAGTCTTCCCAAGAACGTCGCCATGGACCGGGCGGTCGAGCGCCTGGGCCGCACGGACGCCATGCTGCGCCCGCCGCTCGCCGTTGACTGGAACGCCTGCCGGCTGGTCGCCGAGTGCGAGTTCGGGTGTCGCTTCGGGGCGAAGCGATCCCTCGACGCCACGTACCTCGCGAAGGCACGGACCCTCGGGGCCGAGATCAGGACCGGGCTGCGCGCGATCACCGTCGAGCCGGCGCCGGGTGGCTACCGGGTCTCCCTCGCGAGCGTGCCGGATCGCCGGCGCTCGACGCTCACGGCCCGGGTGGTGGTGCTCGCCGCCGGAACGCTCGGCACGACCGAGCTCCTCCTGCGTGCCCGTGACCAGCACCGAACGCTCCCGCGCCTCAGCAGCCGCCTCGGCGAGCGGTTCTCCGGCAACGGCGACTTCATCGGGGCGATCGTCGGGACGCCGGGACCCATCGATCCGTCGCATGGCCCGGACGTCACGGCGGTCCTGCGCGCCTTCGACGCCGGACCGGGCATCACGATCGCGACCCCCACCTTCAGCACCCCGGTCATGGACGTGGTGGCGCGAGCCGCAGGCGCGGGCCCGGTGCCGCTCGGTCCGCTCGGGCGGCTCCTCTGGCCAGCGGCCAACGGGCTCGTGGACGCGCTTCTCGGGACCCGCCTTGGCTCGAGCCTCCTGCGCGGCACGCTCGGCGGGCCCCCCGACGACGCACGGCTCGGGGCAGCCCGGCACGCCACCGCGGTCTTCGCGATCGGCCGCGATTCCGCGACGGGACGGATGGTGCTTCGGCGCGGGCGCAACGGACCCGCGTTCGACGTCGCGTGGGATTACCGCCGGACGGACGCGGCCCTGCTCGCGCGCCAGTGGCGCCTGCTGTCCGAGCTCGCCGACGCCTACGGCGGCCGGCTCGTCGCGTCGCCGACCTGGGCGCTCGCCGGGCGCAGCGTGACCGTCCACCCGCTGGGCGGCGCGATCATGGGATCGTCCGCAGACGACGGGGTCGTCTCGCCGCTCGGCGAGGTCCACCGCCACCCCGGCCTGTTCGTCTCGGACGCGTCGGCGATCCCGTCAGCGATCGGCTTCCACCCGGCCCTCACGATCTCGGCCAACGCGGAGCGGATCGCCGCCGCCGTCGTCTCCTCGCTGTAAGGGCGCCGCCTACGGCGCGCCTTCCCCCGGGCTGACGGCAGCCTGGCGGCGGCGTCCTGCCGCCCCTGCGGAGCCCGCGGACGTAAGGCCGCCGCGGGCGACCCAGGCGCCGGCCACGAGCGCGGCGACCAGCGCGATCCCGCCGCCCACGACCAGGGCGACCTGCGTGCTGAAGGCGGACGCGAGCCAGCCGATGATCGGCGCGCCGATCGGGGTCGAGCCCGCGAAGACGGTCGTGTAGACGGAGAGAACGCGGCCGCGGAGCCGGTCGGGCACCGCCAGCTGGATCGAGGTGTTCGCCGACACCATCATGGCGATCGCGGCGAAGCCGGCGCCGTACATGGCGACGAGCGCGACCGGGTAGGAGCTCACGCCGCCGAGGACGATCTCGAGCGCGCCGAGGCCGAACGCGCCGATGACGATGATCGTCGGCCGCGGCCGGTCGAGCGACGCCACGAGGAGCGCGGCGGTGAGCGACCCGAGCCCCATCGACGCCATCAGGAACCCGAGTCCGGTGGCCCCGACGCCCAGCACGGTCTGCGCCAGCGCCGGGGCGACGACGTTGAAGTTCATCGCGAAGGTGGAGACCAGCCCAACGAGGACGACGGCGAGCAGGACGACCGGGGTCGCCCGCACGTAGCGCAGCCCTTCGGCCAGGGTGTCCGCCACGTCTCGCACGCTCGTCGGCCGGGCGAGCCGGGCGGCCGGCAGGAGCTCGGCCTCGCGCATCATGAGCAGCCCGACGATCACCGCGAGGAAGCTGAGGCCGTTGAGGAAGAAGCAGGCCGTCACGCCCAGGGCGCCGATGAGGAGGCCGCCGATCGCCGGCCCGACGATCCGGGCGGCGTTGAAGATCGCCGAGTTCAGCCCGACCGCGTTCGTGACGTCGGCTCGACCCACCATCTCGACCACGAACGCCTGGCGCGTCGGCATGTCGACGGCGTTGACGAGCCCGAGCAGCGCGGCGAGAACAAGGATGTGCCACACCTGCACGACGTTTGCGAAGGTGAGCGCGGCGAGAGCGAACGCCAGGAGCATCGAGGCGACCTGGGTCCCGACGATCGTTGTGCGCTTGGGCAGGACGTCCGCGATCACGCCCCCGAACAGCCCGAGGACGAGCACCGGAAGGAACTGGATCGCGGCCACGAAGCCCAGCCAGAGCGGGTCGTGGGTCAGGAGGAGGACGAGCCACGCCTGGGCGAGCGACTGCATCCATGTCCCGGCCAGCGAGATCAGCTGGCCGAACCAGAAGAGCCGGAAGTTGCGGTGGCGAAGCGCTCCCGGCCAGCGGCGCGCGCCGCGCTCCGACGCCGCGGTCATGTCCCGGTGATCGACGGGCGTGTCGGGCGGATGCGGCCCGACTGCCTCGGACCGATGGCCTGGCCCCTCACGCGGCGTGGTCAGACGTGCCGGTGCAGGTCCGTCGCCTGCGTCGCATCCGGGGCGTCCGGGTTGCGGGGCGGCTGCTCCCAGCCCATCTGGTCGGCCTCACGCTTCGCGAGGTTGAGGTAGACGACCTCGTTCTCCACGTTGGCGACGTTGGACGCGGGCACGTAGAGCGGGCCGGCGAGCCCCGATCGCGACGCGATGATGTAGTTCTGGCCCACGCTCTGGACCGTGCCGAGGCGGCGCCCGTCGTTGCCGACGATGGCCCAGCCCGGCTTCAGGTCCGTCATGCGCATGCGCCCTCGACCTCCTCGCGTCTCGTGCCCCGCGTAACGGTAGACGAGCCGACTCCTTCCCGCCACGCCCGCCCGCCACGCCGAGGCCGGCGCCGATCAGGCGCGCGGGAGGTCCCGACGTCGGCGGACAGCGGCAGCGCGATGGGCAGGGCAGGGGAGTCGGTCCGGCGACGACCGCGCGAGCGGACCAGGGCCGACCCACGACGTCGGCGGAAGGCGTCGCACTCCTCTTGCCAGATGCAGTCGCCCGCGTGCTGCCGGCTGTTCCGCCAGGCGCATCGAGAAGGTGGGCCAGCACCCCCGGGAGGCGAGTCGATCGAGCGCGTCCGGCTCGCGCGCGCGCATCTCGAACCAGGATCGATCCCTGCGTGTCGCACGTCGGGGGCGCCGGTTGCGGCGCTGGCGAGCCGGGATCAGCGAACCTTGCGGTTCGGATTCGCGTGCGTCACAAGGGCCAAAAGTACTTGATTTGGGTGCCGGTATCCCGTAACTTTCGCGCGATCGCTCGTCACGGGATCCGCGGACCGTCGTCTTCATCTCCGCCGCGGAGCCCCACGACAGGCGGTCCGGTTCCGTCAACGGCACGAAAGGAGGATCAGCGGCTCTCGAGCAGCGGCCCCGGAGGGCCAGGCATCCACATCATCGCGGGTATCCGCGTCGTTCATTCCTAGGGGGGTCCTCGATGTCGAGCAGAAGGCTGCGGCCGTTGGCTGCGGTTGTCCTGATCTTTCTCTTTTCCATCCTATCGACGACGGCCGTGTCCGCCCACACGTTCCGCAAGAGCATCAACACCACCACGGGCGAGTGCACCGGTGGCGGCTGCGGCTCGCTGGTGTACGGCGGCAGCGGCGTCTCCGGTCGCCTGTTCGGCTCCGGCCCGGCCAGCCTCCTGGACTACGTCTGCGTCCAGAAGCCGGCCGACCCTGCGCCCCAATCGTTCGGCGGGACGTACACGCTCACGGTCACCTCAGGTGGCGTCGTCCTGGCTTCGACGTCCTACACCGTGGCCAGTGGCCTGGACTGCAGCGGCCAGAGCAACGCAGCCGCCGGGAACCCAGCCAGCTTCACCTACCCCAGCAGCGGGTTCGTCGACTATTCCGTTGGCATCTCGGGCGTGACCTCGGGCAACGCGCAGCACATCTTCAGCCACTTCGACTCGATCCTCGATCGTGACGTGGACTCCCGGAGCGGGGACTGCCACAACTCGCCGGGCGTCCCACCGCCCGCACCTGGCGGCGAGGTGCCCGAGGTTCCGGCGGCAGCGCTGCTGATCCTCACGGGTGGCCTCGGAACAGGCTGGTTCCTGCTCCGCCGGCGCACCACCGACTCGTCGATCACCACCAGCTAGCCAAGCCCGGGCCCGTCACGTGACCCCCCTCGGCGGGGGAGGCTCCGCGATGCCTCGCGTCCTCCCCAGCGGGCTGCGCCTTCCCGGCTCCGCGCCGGATTTCCTGCGCGGGCTGCCGTGGCGCGCCCTGGCGCTCATCGCGCTCGTGGCGGTCGCGTACCACTACACGTTCGAGAGCCTCATCAGCGGGCTGACGCTCCAGACCCCGCTTGCCTATCTCGGCTTCGTGCCGATCCTCGCGCTCGTCATCGCCTGGGCCCGGCTCGCACGGTCACCGGTTCCCCTCCCGATCCACGACCGGCAGCTCGACTACATCGTGGGTCTCACGCTGATCGGGCTCGCGGGCGCGATCCTCTGGCTGATGCCATCGCAGTCGGCCGAGTTCTGGCTCTCGCGGCTGGATCTCGTGAGCCTCCCCTTCTTCGTCGCCGGCACGATCGCGCTCCTCTTCGGCACGCGACGCCTGTGGGCCGTCCAAATCCCGATCGTCTTCCTGTTCCTGGCGTGGCCCGCCCCCTACATACCCGTCCTGGGCGACGCCATGCGGGCCTTCGCGGACCTGGCGGCGGCGGCCGTCGGGAGGGTCACGACGATCCTCCCGTTCGCCAGCGCGGCCCCCGGCGATCCCACCCTCTTCTTCGTCGGATCCGGCCCCTCGGCGTTCGCCGTGAGCATCGGGTCGGCCTGCTCCGGGGTGAACGGGCTCGTCGGCTATCTCCTCCTCGGCGGGGTTCTCGCCGACCTTGGCCAGGGGTCGCGACGGCGACGCCTGACGTGGCTCGCGGTCGGCCTCGTGCTCGTGTGGGTCCTCAACGTCGTGCGGATCCTCGGAATCCTGGCAGCCGGGGCGGCCTGGGGCGAGGCGGCGGCCCTCGACGTGCTCCACCCGTACGCGGGTCTCGTCCTCTTCGACGTCGTCCTGTTCGTGATGCTGGCGCTGGCGCACCGGTTCGGGGTCCACCTTGCGCTCCCGGTCCGGCGGCCCGACACGGCGCTCGCGATCCCGTCGCCGGTCCGGAAGGTCCGGGTCGCGCTCGCGGTGGGCGTGGCCTGTGCCGTCGCCATCGGCGTGAGCGACGGCGCCCTGGCCCGATACTCCGCCATTGCGGGTGAGCTCGGGAACGCGCGGATCGCCCCGGTGAACGCCCTCAACCCGCAGCTCCCGGGATGGCAGGCCCAGTACGTGGCCGCCTTCCCGCAGGCACAGCAGTTCTTCGGCAGCGCGGCGACATGGAACCGCGTGCTCTACTCGTCCGACGCGTCCGCGCCCCTCCAGTCAAGCGTTCCGATCTACCTCGACGTGATCAACACGAGCGATCCCGGCACCCTGGCCGCCTATGGTCTCGACGCCTGCTACCAGTTCCACGGGTACCGGATCGACAGCACCTCTTCCGTGGACGTGGGGAGCGGCGTCACCGGCCAGGTGATCGACTACTACAACCCCTCGCAGGGGACGGACTGGTCCGCCCTGTGGTGGGAGTGGCCCTACACGGATGGCACCGGGACCTACTTCGAGCGGGTCGTGATCTTCGTGACCGGTGGGCCGGGCGCGACGTTCTCGGGCGCCGCCTCCGGACCGACGGCCGCCGCTCCGCGGTTCCAGTCGACGGACGACTTCCTCGTGTCGATGGGGCGCGCCATCGTCGCCGACCAGCTCCAGAAGGCCGTCTCGTGACGGTCGCCGACCTGGCCAGTTCGGACGCAGGCGCCGGCCGCGCGCCAGCGGCGGCCGTGCCGATGAACGCCGGCGCGCACGCAGGCCGCTGCTGGTTCTGCCGATCGCGGGTGCACGTCGGCCAGGAGCGCTGCGACCGATGCGGCGTCCGGATCCGCGTGCCCGCGGACGTTGAGCCCGGCCAGGCCGCGTCGGCGGCCGGGCCCCGGCCCGAGGACGCGCTGCGTCCGGCGCCCGTCGTGCGGGCCATGCCGGAGCTGCCGCCCCACATGTCGGCCCGCACCACCCTCAGCCGCGGGCAGCGGCGCTGGCTGGGCATCCTCGCCCTCGTCGTGGTGGCTGCCGGCATCGTCGCGCCGGTGGGAGTCGCGATCGCCGGGATCACGATCGTGACGCTTGCATACCTCGCCGCCCTGCTCTACCGGGCGGTGATCTTCGCGCGGTCGCTCAGCCGCCCGCGTGGCATCGCGATCTCGGACGAGGAGGCGAAGGCGCTCCGCCCCGAGGACCTGCCGGTCTACACGGTCCTCGTGCCCGCGTACCGGGAGCCCTCGATCATGGCACGCCTGATCGCGTCGCTCGCCGCCATGAACTACCCGCACGAGAAGCTCGACATCAAGCTGCTCCTCGAGGAGGACGACCTCGAGACGATCCAGGCCGCCGAGGCGCGGAACCCGCCGCCGTACATCCAGATCGTCAGGGTGCCCCATTCGATCCCGAAGACCAAGCCCAAGGCCTGCCTCGTCGGGCTGGCCGCCGCCCGCGGCGAGTTCCTGACCATCTACGACGCCGAGGACCGACCCGACTCGCTCCAGCTCCGCCGGGCGGTCGCGGCGTTCGCGAAAGTGGACGCGAACGTGGCCTGTCTCCAGGCCCGGCTGAGCTACCACAACGCCGAGCAGAACCTGCTGACCCGCTGGTTCACGGCCGAGTACGCGCTGTGGTTCTCCGAGCTGCTTCCGGGCCTCGTGGATGCGCAGGCACCGATCCCGCTCGGCGGAACGTCGAACCACTTCCGGCGAGAGATCCTCGAGTCGATCGGCGGATGGGATCCGTAGAACGTCACCGAGGACGCCGACCTGGGCGTCCGCCTCCATCGCGCCGGCTATCGGACCCGGCTCCTCGACTCGGTCACGCTCGAGGAGGCGAACAGCGACTTCGTGAACTGGGTCAAGCAGCGCTCACGCTGGTACAAGGGCTACCTCCAGACCTGGCTCGTCCACATGCGCGAGCCGGGGCGCCTGTGGCGCGAGCTCGGGCCGATGGGGTTCGCCGGGTTCTGCCTGTTCGTGCTGGGTACGCCGCTGCTCGCGATCGTCAACCCGATGTTCTGGCTGCTCACGCTGGCATGGTTCGTCATCCATCCGCCGGTGATCCAGGCGCTCTTCCCGGCCTGGGTGTACTACCTGTCGCTGCTCTCGTTCGTGCTCGGCAACTTCGTGTTCCTGTACACGAGCCTGGTCTCGGCGCACCGCGAGAACGGCTCGGCCCTGACGTTCGCGGCGCTGGCGGCACCGGTCTACTGGACCATGATGTCGATCGCCGCGATCAAGGCGCTCGTCCAGCTGATCGTCGCCCCGTCGTTCTGGGAGAAGACGGCCCACGGGCTCGACCTCCTGCACGCGGCCCCGAAGGGAACCGAGGCGCTGCCCGATGCTGCTGGCTGAGCGCCTGCCGGCCCGCAGGCTGGCGATCCCCGTCGCCGCGATCACGCCTGCCCGCGCGATCTTCCTCCTGTCGTTCGCCGGCTACCTGGTGGCGGCCGCGATCCTCGTGCTCGGGTTCCACAGCATCGTCGGGGACGCCTGGAGCCGGGTCGGCAACGCCGACTACATGCTCTTCAGCCGGGACCCGCACCTCGCGGCGATCGGCTTCGTCTGGGGCCCGCTTCCATCGCTGCTCACGCTTCCGCTCATCCTCTTCTGGCGGATCTGGCCGGACCTCGTCGCGGTGGGATTCGCCGGCTCCATCGTGAGCGCCGCGTGCATGGCCGCGGCCGTCTGGCAGGTATGGGAGTCCGCCACCGACTGGGGCGTGAACGGGCGGACGCGGGCGGCGATCGTCGCCGTGTTCGCGCTCCACCCGATGGTCGTCTACTACGCCGCGAACGGGATGAGCGAGGCGGTCTTCATGCTCACCCTCATCGTGGCGGCCCGGTATGTCGCCCGGTGGCTGCGTGACGGGACGCTGGCGGCCCTCGTTCTCGGCGGCATCGCGCTCGCGCTCGGCTATCTCACGCGATACGAGGCGATTCCCGCCGCGCTGGGCGCTGCCGCGCTCGTCGGCGTGGTCGGGGCCCTCCGGGCCCATGGCACCGGCCGAAGGCGCGCGCTGACCGGGCTTGCCGACGCCACGGTCCTCCTCGTGCCGGCCGTCGCGGCCTTCGTCGGGTTCGCGTTCGCGAGCCTCCTGATCGTTGGGAACCCGTTCGAGCAGTTCACCTCGGTCTACGGCATCGCGTCCCAGCTCGCGCTGGCAGCCGCCGACGTCTCCGTTCACACGGGCCAGGGAACCGCGGCCGGCTACGTCTACATCGCACGACAGGTCATTGGCCTGTCGCCCGCCGTCCTCGCGCTCGTCCCGCTGGGACTCATCGCCGGCCGCAGGCGGCCGAACGCGGCCGCGATGGCAGTTCTCGCGACGCTCGGCATGGTCGTGGCCTGGTCCGTCTTCGGGTTCCTGACGGGCCGGACCCTCGGCTGGCTGCGCTACTCGATCGCCGTGATCCCCCTGGACTGCCTCCTCGCCGCGGCCGTGCTGGGCTCGCGTCCCGGCAGGCTGCCCGACATCCTGCCCGCGGTCTCCAGGCGCCGCGGCGTCGCGGTCCCGGCCCGGATCCTCGCGGCGGTGGCGCGACCGGCTCGGCGCGGCGCGGGGCGCGTCGCACAGGCGTTGCCGGCTCGGCTGCAGTGGGCGGTCGACGCGCATCGCTGGGCCACCGCGTTGATCGTGCTGCTCCTGTTCGTCACCGTCCCGGTGGGGACGCTGACGATGCTTGACGAGCGCAATAACCCGACCGAGGGAGGTGAAGGGTTCTTCCTTCGGCCGATCGTCCACATCGGCCCGGAGTTCGGAACGGTCTCGCCCCTCGGGCAGTACGAGGTGGGCCGCGAGGTCGCCGCCTATGTCGACTCGCTCGGCCTTCGCGATGGCCAGGTGCTCGTCGACGTCTCCTCGGGCTTCCCGGTTGTGCTCCAGTCGATGCGGCCACGCCAGTTCGTGATCACCACGGACCGCGACTTCCAGGCCGCCCTGTCGTCTCCACAGTCGTTCGGCGTCCGCTACCTGCTCGTGCCCGAGAACGTTGGCTACGCGGAGCTCGACGCGCTCAACCGCGCCTACCCCGGCATCTACGACAACCCGTCGGGGACCGGCACGATCGTGCGGACGTTCTCGTCGGGCGGCAACAGCTGGCGGCTGATCGACGTGGGCGTGGGGCCCGCCGGCTGACGGGCCACGACGGGAGCGCGCACGGACGATGACAGGTCACGGGACTGGCTGGCGTGTCCGCCTGCTGTCCGTGCTGGTCGTCTCCGCGGTTGCCGCGTGCTCGTCGGCGCCGCCATTGGTCGCGGCGACGCAGCCGTCCGCCACGACGACCCCGGCGAGCCTGACCGCTCCCCCGGCACCGGCGACCCAGGCGCCACCTGCCGCGACGGAGGCGCCCGCGAACGGCACGCAGGTGCCGCTGGCCACGGCGGACGAGCCCGCGGCCGCGAGCCCGGGGCCCGCCGCGGCAGCGTCCGCGCTCGCGATCGGGACGCAGGCGCCCATCGCCGCCACGCTTGCCTCGGCCGGCTCTCGAGCCACGACCGGAGCGGCCGAAGCGCCGTGCCTCGCCGGCCTGGCGGCCGGAGCCGGGAGCTTCCTCGCGACGGACGGCAGGCGGTTCACCTGTCGGTCGCGGCCTGTGCCGCTGTCCGGGTTCACGATGTACCCGGGGATCATCGGGGGCGCCGCGGCGTGGCACACGACGACCTTCCGGAGCTACATCGACGCAATGCTCGACCTGGGCGCGCGCGCCGGCCTCAACCTCGTGCGCCCGACCGACGAGTGGGACAGCCGCACGGCCAACCAGGACTGGGCGGATCCCGTCGTCTGGCAGAACCTCGACTACCTGGTCCAGGCTGCCCGCGCGCGGCACATGTTCGTCGTGATGGACCTCTCGGCCATGCGCTGGGTGCTGGTCAGCCAGGGTCGCGACCCGTTCGACCCGGAGGCGTGGCGCCCGTTCATCGCCTTCGCCACGGCGCGCTACGCGAAGGAGCCCGGGATCGCGTTCTACTACATCGTTGGCGAGCCGACCGCGCCGCGATCGCCGTCCGATCTCGACCGCCTGACGACGTTCTACCGGTCGACCCTCGCGATGGTCCACGCGGGCGACCCGAACCACCTGGTGACGCTCGGTGCCTTCAACCACATGGAGGACGAGACACCCGCGCTTCCCTGGTGGCAGACCCTGTACGCACTGCCCGGCAACGACATCGTCGGGTTCAAGACGTACTCGCGCCATGACCTCGACCTGATGCCGGCCATCGCGGCATACGCGCGATCCATCCACAAGCCGCTCTTCGACGGCGAGTTCGGGATGCCCCAGGGATCGGGCGATGGAGCCGCGATGCCGGGCGTCATCTACAACGGGCTCGCAACTGGCCGTGCCAGCTTCTTCGCCGACGTCTACCAGGCCGGAGCGGCCGGCGGCGTTGCGGCCTACGTCTTCTGGAACCTGGGTTGCCGGCTTGGAGCCTCCCGGTACGAGGTGAGCCCCGCCACGCCGGCGGTCTGGAGCGTGATCACCTCCCACGCACCGCTCGCACCGGCCCTGGGATCACCGGGGACCTGCTGAGGACTCGGGTCCGCTCGGGCGATGGCGGCGCACGCCCGACCGAGGTCCGGCCTCCGGGAACGAATGGCCAGGGCCGCCCGTGCGGGCGGCCCTGATGCGTTGTGACCGTTGTGATCGTTGCGTCGGAGCGTCGGAGCGTCGCTCCCGGTGCCGGTCCGGCCCCGTCCGTTACCAGGCCATGCTCATGAGCGGATCGCCCGGGCCGACCTGGTAGGTCGTGCCGTCGGGGCTGTTATTCCAGGACCAGACCAGGAACCCCGCGGCGCCCGCCGCCATCTGGGCGGACCACTTGTTCCAGAGGTCCGTTGCCCGGAGGCTGGTGCTACCGACGTCGGTGACCTGGATCCCGGCCTCGCCGATGTAGAGCGGCTTGCCGTCCGCCCTGCAGGCGGCGAGATCATTCGCGAAGTTCGTCGGCAGCGCAGTGGTGGGATGGCCGTAGTCGTGGAACTCGCAGAGGTCGATCGTCGGGATCGAATGGATCTTCTGGTAGTCGGAGCCCTGCATGCCGCACTGGCCGCCGCCCATCTCACCGAGCGAGACGAGGTGGTTGGCATCGATCGAGTGGACCAGGGCTGAGACGTCAGCCGCGAAGTTGTAGAGATCCGCCGCCGGGCCACAGCTCGAGGAGTTGTCGGCCTTGATCTCCGACTCGTTGATGAGCTGCCAGAACGCGATCGTCGGGTTGTCCTTGTAGCGGGCGACCACGTCGCTGACCCACTGGCGATAGGTCGTGACGTTGCCGGGATCGACGGACGGTCCTGTACCCGCCCGTGTACCAGCTGTCCCACTTGTAGCCGCCGGTCTCGCACGACGTCCACTGGTTGCCAAGGGTGGCGATGACCTTGACGCCGTGCGCCGCAGCGATCGCGAGGGTGTGATCGAAGGCGGACCAGTCGCGCACCCCGTTGCTGGTCGCCAGGCTCTGGAAGAACCACGCGCGGATGACGGGGTGGGCCGACCCGATGTCGCCGAGGGCCGTGTCGAGGTAGCTGCCCGTGCCGGCCGTCGCGCCGCAGTTCGAGCGACTGTTCGCGTTGTAGATGTTGAAGCCAGTGAAGACGTACGGCGCGCCGCCGAGCGTCAGCGTCGTGCCGCTCCGCCCGACGAACTGCGACGAACCGATCGGTGCGGGCGTCGGCGACGTCGTGGGGGCGGGAGTGGGCGTCGGCGTCGGCTTGGGCGTGGCGGTCGGCGTCGGCGTCGGCGTCGGCGTCGCGGTTGGGGCCGGCGTCGGTGTGGATGTCGGCGCTGGCGTCGGCGGCGGTGTCGGCGTGGCGGACGATGTCACGTTGTCGAAGGTGGCCGTGCCGAGAACGCCGCCGTTGTGGCTGGTGACGGCCAGGCCGGCGAGCGCGACGGTCGGGAGGGCGAACGTCTGTGCCGAGCCTGCCACGGGGGTCCACGCCACGCCGTCTGCGCCCGTGTACGCGGTGAAGGTGTTGCCGCTTCGCGTGATCCGAAGCCAGCGCGCGGGAACGCCGGGAACCTTGGTTGCCTGCGACGTGGTCGCGCCTGCCGTCTTGCGCCACTGGGTCGCGACGCCCTTGGTGGTGGTCATGAGGACGGCGTAGTACGGGGATCCGGGATCCGTCGACGCTCGCAGCATGATCCCCGCCTTGGCGCTCACCGACGTGTTCGCCTGGGAGGTGATCCGCGCGATGATCGACCCGTCACCCGGGAGCGACTGCCATGCGAGCTGGAACTGGTCCGACGACGCGAAGATGTCCGCGCCCGACGCGGTGAGCGTGAAGGCGCCGCCGGCCAGGCTCGTGCCGCCCGCGACCTTCGGTGCCCCGATGTCGGCGCACGTCCAGCCCGTCGGGCAGGCCCCGGCCTGGGCGAGCGTCGCGGCCTGCTTCGTGTTGGTCGCAGCGAGTCCCGGCACCGCGCCGGCGCTCCAGGAAACCAGGGCGGCTACCACGACAACCGCCGTCGCCATGCCGCGGGGCCGCTGGAAGGCCGGCCGTCGCCCGGCGGGACCCGGGACGGCGGGCGCGACCGTCCGACCGGTTACGTTCGAGAACATTGACGTCGTCTCCCGTTCGATGGCCGCCCGGCAGGTGAGAGAACCTCGACGCAGAGGACCTGGTGCGACCCGAGAGCAACCCGTGGCGGGACGCTTTCAAGACCAGACTTTGGGCAGCCGCTGGGCCGGCGCCAACCCGCACGATGTTCCTAGGGCGGCCCGCCACACGTCAGGGCGACGGTGCGCTCCGGTGGCGTCCGGGGCCGTCTTGTGCCCGTCCGGGGCGCAGGATGGCCCAGTACGGACGGCCCGTGCGGCGGATTCCCGGTGGCCGCGCGCGCCGCGGAGCCCTCACCGACCGGTCATCGCGACCTCGAAGGGACGAGTCCACGGGTCATCTGAAAAGGGTCAATTGGACCCTTGACACGCGGTCTTGACGCGCGATTGCGTCGGCGCGATACTCCGCGACGGCGGCGATGGCGGGCCAGCGTCCCATTCATTCGAATGGTCCACCTCGTTGCCAGGCAATCATTCTCGGTCCGATCAGGACCACGCGGCATTGGGGGGCTTCGGCGCGCCAGCGCCACGATGCCTATCCCCTTCGATCCGGCGAGCGGCGCAGCCGTCGGATCCGGAGCTCCATCGGCAGCGCCCGATGCAATCGATCGAGGGCGGCGAAACGTGGGCGTGCCAGTCGGCACGGGCATCCGAGCGCACCGCGCGCGTCTGCGTGCGGGAACGGGACGACGGAGGGCGGCCTGGAAGGTCGCCGGGGCGCTCGTCCTGGTGCTCAACGCCGCCCTGGGCGCGCAGCTCGGAGCTCCGGCGACGGCGCTCGCGGCGTCGCCCGCGGTCGACTGGCCGATGTACCTGCAGAACCCGCAGCTCACGGCCGCGAGCTCCGAGACGATCCTCTCGGCCGCCGGCGCGCCGAACCTGCGGCCGCTCTGGACGTACAAGACGGGCGGCGTCATCGCCGCCTCGCCCACGATCGTGGGCGGCGTGGCCTACGTGGGCTCGTGGGATGGCTACGAGTACGCGCTCAACGCGTCCACGGGCGCGCTTATCTGGAAGACGTTCATCGGCACGACGACCGCGCCCCAGTGCTCCCCGCCGGCGCTCGGCGTGTCGTCCACCGCGAACGTCTCCAACGGCACGGTCTACGTCGGCGGGGGCGACGGCAACTGGTACGCGCTCAGCGCCGCGACCGGCCAGGTCCTCTGGTCGATCCCGATCGGCAACCCGGCGAACGGCTACTACAACTGGGCCAGCCCGCTCATCTACGGCAACTCCGTGTATATCGGCGTTGCAAGCCTGGGGGACTGCCCGCTCGTCCAGGGCCAGCTCCTGCGCGTCGACCTGACGACCCACGCGGTGATGGCGACGGCCAGCCTCGTGCCAGGCGGCCAGGTCGGCGGCGGCGTCTGGACGACCCCGTCGATCGATCCGGCGACGAACATCGTCTACGTCACCACGGGCACGCTCAACCAGAGCACCCAGGCGTACTCGGAGGCGATGGTCGCCCTGGACGCCACCTCGCTCTCCATCCTGAGCTCGTGGCAGATCCCGCAGAGCACGATGAACGCGGATTCCGACTGGGGGGATTCGCCGATCCTGTTCACCGACTCGACCGGGCGTGCGCTGGTCGCCGGGATCAACAAGAACGGCTTTCTTTACGCGTTCCTTCGCTCGAACATCGCCGCGGGGCCGGTCTGGTACGACCAGGTGGCCGTCAGCGGCATCTGCCCGACGTGCGGGGACGGCAGCGTCTCCTCGATGGCGTTCGCCCAGGGCCTCCTCTACGCCGCGGGCGGGAACACGACGATCAACGGGGTCGGCTATCCGGGAGCCGTCCGGGCCGTCGACCCCGGCACGGGCAACGTCGTCTGGGCCCGCGGGCTGGCCAGTCCCGTCATTCCCGCCCTCGCGTACGACAACGGGATGGTCTTCGCCGGGGCCGGGAAGTACCTCGAGGTGCTCGACGCCGCCACCGGGAACGTCCTCTCGAGCTACCAGACGGGCGCAGTGACGTACTCGCCGCCGAGCGTCTCGAACGGCACGGTCTACATGGGCTCCGGTGACGGGACCGTCTTCGCGTTCGCCCCCGTCACGCCGACGACGCCGCCGGTCGACGCCAGCTGCCCGACCGGCTGGACGTGCCAGGACGTCGGCAGCCCCGCGCCCGCGGGCAGCGAGACCGTCCGCGCCGGGTCGTGGTCGATCGCCGCGGGCGGCGCCGGCCTCGGTCTCGCCGGCGGGACCGACCAGCTCCGTCTCATGAGCCAGGCCGTCTCCGGCGACGCGCAGATCACGGCCCGGGTGACGGGCCACACCGGGGAGCGCAACGCAGACCGGGCTCATGGTCCGGCAGGCGAACGATCCGGGCTCGCCGTTCTACGCCGTCACGTACAACGGCGCCGGCACCGTCTCCGCGAAGTACCGGACGGCCTTCCTGGGGGCCGTCAAGAGCGTGCAGGTCACCGCGCCCGCGCTGCCGTTCTACCTGGAGATCCAGCGGGTCGGGGACACGCTCGGGGCGGCGACGTCGCCCGACGGTTCCACGTTCACGCTCGTCGCCGGCAGCACGGCGAGCGTCGTCGTGCCGACCACGGCGATGGTCGGCCTGGCCGCGGCGTCCGGCACGAACGGAACGGCCACGGCCTCGACCGTGGACACGGTCGCGATCGGCCCGCCCGGCGCGCCGCCGAACCCGCCGCCGTCGTCATCGCCATGTCCCGGCGGCTGGACGTGCACCGACATCGGCAACCCGGCGAGCGGTCGGCAACCAGTCGCTCAGCAGCGGGGTCTGGTCGCTTTCCGGAGCGGGGATCGGGAACGCTGGCTACGCCGACCAGCTGCACTACGTCTACCAGGCCTTCTCCGGTGACGCGACGCTCGTCGCCCACGTCACTGCCCAGCAGAACACGGCGGGCGCGCAGGCCGGCCTCGAGTTCCGGGCCGACGCGACGACTCCGGGCGCGCTCTCCTACGGCGTCTTCGTGACGCCGGCAAACGGGGTCCAGGTCCTCTACCGAAGCGCGGCAGGTATGCGGGTGACGCCGCTGGTGAGCATCGCGGGCACGCCGCCGCAGTACCTGGAGATCACCCGCTCGCAGACGACGTACACCGCGTTCACCTCTCCCGACGGGGTCGCGTGGTCGCCGATCATCGGCTCGAGCGTGACGTTCGGCCCGACGACCGGCGTCGTCGGCGGCCTGGCGGTCAGCTCCGGCTCCGCGTCGACCCTCGCCACCGACACGATGGACACCGTGTCCGCCACGGCGTCCGCGGCGCCCCCGCCAAGCCTCTGCCCGACCGGCTGGACCTGCGGGGACATCGGCTTCCCGGTCCCGGGCGGAGCGCAGTACGTCACTGGCAGCAGCTGGACCGTCCAGGGCGGCGGCGGCGACATCTGGGGAACGTCCGACAGCTTCCGCTTCCTGAGCGAGCCGCTGACCGGCAACGGTGCGCTCAGCGCCCGTCTCGACACCCAGACGAACACGAGCTCCTGGGCGAAGGCGGGCCTGATGATGCGGGCGACGTCCGACCCGGGCTCGCCCTACTTCGCCGCGTTCGTGACGCCCTCGAACGGGATCGCGGTCCAGTGGCGGACGACGCAGGGTGGGGCGTCCTCGCAGGTGACGACGCCGGGCGTCGCCCCCGCGTGGCTCGAGGTGGCGCAGTCGAACGGCACGTTCACGGCGTACACGTCGAGCGACGGGCTCAACTGGACCCCCATTCCCAACGCGAGCGTGAGCCTCGGCCTGACCGGGACGATCCTCGCGGGCCTCGCCGTCACGTCCCACAACACGAGCCAGCTCAGCACGGTGACCTTCGACACCGTCACGCTCGGCAACGCCGGGCCGCCGCCGGGGGCATGCCCGACGGGCTGGACCTGCGCCGACATCGGCTCGACGGGCGTCACCGGCGCGCAATCGCTCACCGCCGGGACCTGGACGGTCCAGGGCGGCGGCGGGGACATCTGGTCGACGGCCGACGCGTTCCACTTCGCCTGGCAGACGCTCCCGACGGACGGGTCGATCGTCGCGCGGGCGATCTCGCAGACCAACACGTCAGCGTGGGCGAAGGCCGGCGTGATGCTCAGGTCGAGCATCGACCCCGGCTCGCCCTACTACGCGGTGTTCGTCACGCCCGGCAACGGGATCGCGATCCAGTGGAGGACGACGCTCGCCGGCGCCAGCTCGCAGCTCGTGGCCGCGGGCGGACCGCCGGTCCATCTCGCCGTCTCGATGTCGGCCGGGACAGCGACGGCGTACACCTCGCCGGACGGGATCTCGTGGACGCCGGTGCCGGGCTCCGCCGTCGAGCGTCGGCCTGAGCGGGCCCGTCCTCGCCGGCCTCGCCGTGACCTCGCACACGTGGGGGACCCTCGGCTCGGCGACGTTCGACAGCGTGTCGATCTCGCCCGTCCCGTGGCCCTGGACCGACGCCGACATCGGGGCTCCTGCCCTCGCCGGCTCGGCCACGTACAGCGCCGGCGTCTTCAGCGTCAACGGGGCCGGGGCCGACATCTACGCCACCGCCGACCAGTTCAACTTCGTCAGCCAGGCCCTCACCGGCAACGGGACCTTCACGGCCCGCGTGGCCAGCCAGGCCAACTCGAACGCCTGGGCCAAGGCCGGGCTCATGCTGCGCGCCACGAGCGATCCCGGGGCGCCCAACTACGCGGTCTTCGCCACCCCGGCCAACGGCGTCGCCGTCCAGTGGCGCACGGCCCAGGGCGGCACCACCGGCCAGGTCAAGATCGTGGGCACCGTCCCGGTCTACCTGCGCATCGTCCGCTCGGCCAGCACCTTCACTGCCTACACGAGCCCCGACAACGTCAGCTGGACCGCGGTGCCCGGCTCGAGCCAGGCCATCAGCATGCCCGCCGCCATCCTCGCCGGGCTGGCCGTCACCTCCCACAACGCGACCGCCCTCGGGGCCGCCACCTTCGACAGCGTCGCCCTCTCGACGGTCACGCCCAACAACTTCTCGATCGCCGCGGGCCCGGCGAGCCTCTCGATCGCCCAGGGCGCCTCGGGCGGGACGAGCATCACCACGACCCTCATCTCGGGCAGCGCCCAGACGGTCGCCCTCGCGGTCAGCGGCTTGCCGGCGGGCGTGACCGCCACCCTGACCCCGACCTCGGTCAGCGCCGGCGGCAGCGCGACGCTCGGCCTCGCCGTCGCCGCCAGCGTCCCCACCGGGACGTATCCCCTGACCGTCACCGGGACCGCCCCCTCGGCGACCCACGCGACCACGGTCAGCCTGACGGTCACCGCGCCGCCGCCGCCGCTGCCGGTGCCCTGGACCGACGCCGACATCGGGGCTCCTGCCCTCGCCGGCTCGGCCACGTACAGCGCCGGCGTCTTCAGCGTCAACGGGGCCGGGGCCGACATCTACGCCACCGCCGACCAGTTCAACTTCGTCAGCCAGGCCCTCACCGGCAACGGGACCCTCACGGCCCGCGTGGCCAGCCAGGCCAACTCGAACGCCTGGGCCAAGGCCGGGCTCATGCTGCGCGCCACGAGCGATCCCGGGGCGCCCAACTACGCGGTCTTCGCCACCCCGGCCAACGGCGTCGCCGTCCAGTGGCGCACGGCCCAGGGCGGCACCACCGGCCAGGTCAAGATCGCGGGCACCGTCCCGGTCTACCTGCGCATCGTCCGCTCGGCCAGCACCTTCACTGCCTACACCAGCCCCGACAACGTCAGCTGGACCGCGGTGCCCGGCTCGAGCCTGACCATCAGCATGCCCGCCGCCATCCTCGCCGGGCTGGCCGTCACGTCCCACAACGCGACCGCCCTCGGGGCCGCCACCTTCGACAGCGTCGCCCTCTCGACGGTCACGCCCAACGACTTCTCGATCGCCGCGGGCCCGGCGAGCCTCTCGATCGCCCAGGGCGCCTCGGGCGGGACGAGCATCACCACCGCCCTCATCTCGGGCAGCGCCGAGACGGTCGCCCTCGCGGTCAGCGGCCTGCCGGCGGGCGTGACCGCCACCCTGACCCCGACCTCGGTCAGCGCCGGCGGCAGCGCGACGCTCGGCCTCGCCGTCGCCGCCAGCGTCCCCACCGGGACGTATCCCCTGACCGTCACCGGGACCGCCCCCTCGGCGACCCACGCGACCACGGTCAGCCTGACGGTCACCGCGCCGCCGCCGCCGCTGCCGGTGCCCTGGACCGACGCCGACATCGGGGCTCCTGCCCTCGCCGGCTCGGCCACGTACAGCGCCGGCGTCTTCACGGTCAACGGGGCCGGGGCCGACATCTACGCCACCGCCGACCAGTTCAACTTCGTCAGCCAGGCCCTCACCGGCAACGGGACCCTCAGCGCCCGCGTGGCCAGCCAGGCCAACTCGAACGCCTGGGCCAAGGCCGGGCTCATGCTGCGCGCCACGAGCGATCCCGGGGCGCCCAACTACGCGGTCTTCGCCACCCCGGCCAACGGCGTCGCCGTCCAGTGGCGCACGGCCCAGGGCGGCACCACCGGCCAGGTCAAGATCGCGGGCACCGTCCCGGTCTACCTGCGCATCGTCCGCTCGGCCAGCACCTTCACTGCCTACACCAGCCCCGACGGGGTCAGCTGGACGGCGGTGCCCGGCTCGAGCCTGACCATCGCCATGCCCGCCGCCGTCCTCGCCGGGCTGGCCGTCACGTGTCACACCGCGACCGCCCTCGGGGCCGCCACCTTCGACAACGTCGGGCTGTCCACGGTCACCCCCAACGACTTCTCGATCGCCGCGGGCCCGTCGAGCCTCTCGATCGCCCAGGGCGCCTCGGGCGGGACGAGCATCACCACCGCCCTCATCTCGGGCAGCGCCGAGACGGTCGCCCTCGCGGTCAGCGGCCTGCCGGCGGGCGTGACCGCCACCCTGACCCCGACCTCGGTCAGCGCCGGCGGCAGCGCGACGCTCGGCCTCGCCGTCGCCGCCAGCGTCCCCACCGGGACGTATCCCCTGACCGTCACCGGGACCGCCCCCTCGGCGACCCACGCGACCACGGTCAGCCTGACGGTCACCGCGCCCCCGCCGCCGCTGCCGGTGCCCTGGACCGACGCCGACATCGGGGCTCCTGCCCTCGCCGGCTCGGCCACGTACAGCGCCGGCGTCTTCACGGTCAACGGGGCCGGGGCCGACATCTACGCCACCGCCGACCAGTTCAACTTCGTCAGCCAGGCCCTCACCGGCAACGGGACCCTCAGCGCCCGCGTGGCCAGCCAGACGAACACCAATCCGAGCGCAAAGGCAGGCCTGATGTTCCGAGCCTCGAGTGCCTCGGGCTCGCCGTATTACGCGATCCTCATGACCACGACCAAGGGCGTCGTGGTCCAGTGGCGCACGGCCCAGGGGGGATCCACCTCGCAGACGTCGAAGGTCGCCGGCGTCCCGCCGCTCTACCTGCGCATCGCGCGCCTGGTCAACACGTTCACTGCCTACAC
Organism: uncultured Chloroflexia bacterium; assembly: GCA_963809215.1. Lineage (GTDB taxonomy): Bacteria > Chloroflexota > Limnocylindria > Limnocylindrales > CSP1-4 > CTSoil-043. The sequence goes on along the minus strand of CAWEIJ010000002.1, from coordinate 2,061,746 downwards.
GAGCACCGACGGCGTCAACTGGACGCTCGTCCCGGGCAGCTCCCAGACGATCGCCCTGCCCACCGCCGTCCTCGCCGGGATGGCCGTGACGTCCCATAACACCGGTGCGCTCTGCGCCGCCACGTTCGACACCGTTGGCCTCGTCCCCGGCCCCTGAGCCGCCCGAACCCGGAGGCGCGCGCACCTTGATCCACCCGCCGCACTCATCCAATTCATCCCATTCATCTGGTTGGAGGTTCAGGATGGAAGCCAGGCGATCCCGCAGGAGTCTCATGACGCTGCTTCGGCGGCGGGACGACGGCGGCCGGGCGGACGCGCGGCGCGCGCCCGGGCGGGCACGGGGCCACCGCGGCCCGGTCCGCAGGATCGCGCTGCGCGCGGTCGCGATCCTTGCCCTGGTCGGGGCGACCGCCGCCGTGACCAGCCCGGCCCTGGCCGTCGGCCCGGCAGTCTCCATCGCCGTCACGTCCTCCCCCAACCCGGTCAGCAGCGGCCAGGCGCTCGCCTACACGATCACCGTGGCGAACACGGGCGGCGCGGCAGCGTCGGGCCTGAGCCTGACCGACACGCTCGTCGGCCTCGGCATCGGCAGCTTCCCGTCGTCGCCGTGGATGACCGCGAGCACCGGCAGCTGCAGCTTCGCCAGCCCGACCGTCACGTGCAGCGCAGCGACGCTCTCCGCCGGGGGGTCCTGGTCGGTCACGATCACCGGCCAGGTCACGGCCGCGGCGGGCGGATCGCTCTCCAACACGGCCACGGTCACCGGGACCGAGTCGTCGACGCCGTTCAGCGCGTCGGCGACGGTCACGACCCCGATCAACCAGGTCCTTCCGCCCGGCTTCACGCAGACGAAGCTCGCCGGATCGCTGACGAAGCCCATCCTCCTCGCCTTCGCCCCCAACGGCGACATCTATGTCGGCGAGCAGACCGGGGTCATCCTGATCTACCGCAACGGCGCCGTCCTCCCGACCCCCCTCGTGACGCTCCCCAACGTCTTCTACAACACGGAGTGCGGCCTGCTGGGCCTCGCGCTCGACCCGAACTTCGCGACGAACGGCTACGTGTACATCTCGTACGTCGTCAACGTCACGAACAGCTCCGGGACGCAGCCGTACACGAGGCTGTCCCGGTTCACGGTCGTGAACAACGCGATCGACCTCACGACCGAGAAGGTCTACTACCAGGGCAACCAGATCCAGAACGGGCACCACCCCGGCCAGACGGTGAAGATCGGGCCCGACGGCAAGCTCTGGTGGAGCGTCGGCGACAACGTCCCGTCGATCACGAACGCGCAGACCCTCACGAACATCTACGGCAAGATGCTGCGCTTCAACCTCGACGGGTCGGTCCCGAGCGACAACCCGTTCCTGAACGTGCCCAACGCAATCCCGTACATCTATGCCTACGGGCTGCGCAACCCGTTCCGCTGGTCGTTCCTGCCGACGGGCCAGCCGATGACGGAGGACACGGGCTCGAGCTACTGGGAGGAGCTCGACACGATCCAGCCCGGGGGCAACTACGGCTGGGACTTCGTCGAGGGCAACTGCGGGAGCTGCGGCGGCATCAATCCGGTCTACGCCTACGGCCACTACCCGGTCGACGGCGCGGCCTCGGCCGTGGCGGCCTACACGGGGACGACGTTCCCTCGGCAGTACGCCAACGTCGTCTTCGTCGGCGACTACAACCAGCTGTCGATCGACGCGGTGACGTTCGACCCGACGTACCGGACCGTCGTCTCCGACACCGTCTTCGACAGCGCCGTCGGGACCATCGCGGACCTGGAGGAGGGGCCCGACGGGAACCTCTACTACGCGAGCATCTTCAGCGGCTCGATCTACCGGATCTCCGCTCCGGGGCCGTTCGCCCCGACTGCCACGGCGTCGGCGACGCCGAACGCGGGGCCGGCACCGCTACCGGTCCAGTTCTCGTCGGCCGGCTCGACCGACCCCTACGGGCTGCCGCTCAGCTACTCCTGGAACTTCGGTGACGGCTCGGGGCTCTCGACGGCTGCCAACCCGTCGCACACGTATGCGAGCGCCGGGACCTACACCGCCACGCTCACGGTGAGCAACGGGTCACAGGTGGGGACGGCGACCACCCAGGTCACCGTGGGGGCCTCGCCTCCCATCGTGGCGATCAGCGCGCCGGCGACCTACAACGCCGGGCAGGCCGTCGCCTTCAGCGGGACCGCGACGGACGCGGTCGACGGCGCCGAGCCGCCGAGCGCCTACTCCTGGAAGGTCGACTTCTACGCCAACGGCGTTGCGCAGCCGTCCTTCTCCGCCGAGGTGGCATCCCCGTTCTACGGACCCGTGACGGGCGTCACCTCCGGCAGCTTCCAGGTCCCGACGGACCCGTCCCAGACGCCGACGAGCTTCTATCGGATCACGCTGACCGTCACCGACTCGCTCGGCCTCCAGACCGTCGTGACCCAGGATCTCCATCCCAACACCACCACCTGGACGGCGAGCGCGAACGTGGCCGGGGCGGGCTACGCGATCGACGGCCAGTGGGTCACGGGCCCCTTCAGCACGACCGACGTCGTCGGCGTCCAGCACGTGATCGCCGGGATGCCGCTCGTCCAGGCGATCGGCGGGAGCCGGTACCGGTTCGCCGGCTTCGCGGACGGCAGCACGCTCACCGACACGTTCACCGCCGGGTCCGGTCCGGGGTCCTACACGGCCAACTACGAGCCGGTGACATCGACGATGCCCTCGTCGTGGCAGAGCGTCGACGTCGGCGCCCCGATCACCGTCGGCGCGGCCGACTACGCGGCGAGCAGCGGGACGTTCTACGTCGACGGCTCGGGCTCGGATGTCTACGGCGCCAACGAGCAGTTCCACTACGTCTACCAGGCCCTGACCGGCGACGGGACGATCACCGCCCGGGTCCGCTACCAGTCGAACTCGAGCTCCTGGGCGAAGGCCGGCGTCATGGTCGCGCAGTCCACGGCGGCCGGCACGGCCTTCGTCGACGCGCTCGTGGCGCCCGACGTCAGCCCGAACACGCCGAACATCAACGGCGTGGCCTGCGACGCGAACGGCTGCATCAGCCCGCTGCCGCCCGTGACGCCGGCGATGGGCAACGGCGCGCGCATGCAGTACACGGGCCCGGGCGGGGTGACACCAAAGACCTACCCGACCGGCTTCGCCTCGCCGAACAAGTGGGTGCAGCTGCAGCGGTCGGGCAACACGTTCGTCTCGTCGATCTCCGCGGACGGCGTCAACTGGACGCAGATCGGCGTCGTCACGCTGGCCATGACGGGCCCGGTCACGATCGGGCTCTTCGACACGGCCCACAACATCGGCCAGTACAGCACCGTCGCGTTCGATCACGTCCAGGTCGTGGGCGTCGACGACCCCGCCGCTCGGACCCCTGCCCACCGGCTGGACCGACCAGGACATCGGCGCGCCCGCGATCACCGGATCGGGCGGCTACACGAGCCCCACCTTCACGGTCATCGGCGCCGGCGCCGACATCTACGGCACGAGCGACCAGTTCAACTTCGCATCCGTCTCGACGAGCTCGGACGGCACGTGAGCGCCCGGCTCGTCACCCAGACGAACACGAGCTCCTCGGCCAAGTCGGGCGTGATGATGCGCGCGACCACCGACCCGGGCTCTCCCTACTATTCAGCGCTCTACACGCCCGGAAGCGGCGTCGTCGTCCAGTGGCGCAACAGCCAGGGGGTCACGACCTCGCAGAGCTCGAAGGTCGCGGCCACGCTCCCGATCTACCTCCAGGATCACGCGATCGGGCACGAAGTTCACGGCGTTCACCTCGAGCGACGGCGCCACCTGGACGGCCGTGCCCGGCTCGAGCGCGAGCCCGGGGGTGACCGGGGCGATGCTCGCGGGCCTAGCCGTGACATCGCACAAGACGAGCGCGCTCGGCACGGCGACCTTCGACAACGTCAGCGTGCCGGGCAGCTCCCCGCCGCCCAACGACTTCTCGATGAGCGCCAGCCCCTCGAGCGTCTCGGTCGTGCAGGGTGCCGCCGGCGGCAGCACCATCAGCACCGCCCTCGTCTCGGGCAGCGCCGAGAGCATCAGCCTGGCGGCCTCGGGCCTGCCGGCGGGGGTGACGGCCGGCTTCAGCCCGGCGAGCGTCACCGCCGGCGCAGGCTCGGCCCTGACCCTCACCGTGGGCTCGGGCGTCACGCCCGGCACCTACCCGCTGACGGTCACCGGCACGGCGCCCTCGGCCACCCACACGACCAGCGTCAGCCTGACCGTCACGGCTCCGCCGCCCAACAACTTCTCGATGAGCGCCAGCCCCTCGAGCGTCTCGGTCGTCCAGGGTGCCGCCGGCGGCAGCACCATCAGCACCGCCCTCGTCTCGGGCAGCGCCGAGAGCATCAGCCTGGCGGCCTCGGGCCTGCCGGCGGGGGTGACGGCCGGCTTCAGCCCGGCGAGCGTCACGGCCGGCGCAGGCTCGGCCCTGACCCTCACCGTGGGCTCGGGCGTCACGCCCGGGACCTACCCCCTGACGGTCACCGGCACGGCGACCTCGGCCACCCACACGACCAGCGTCAGCCTGACCGTCACGGCCAGCACGGGTGGCGGCCTGCCGTCGCCCTGGACCGACGCCGACATCGGGTCTCCCGCGGTCGCGGGCTCGGCGACCTACGCCGGCGGCGTGTTCACCGTCAGCGGCTCAGGGGCCGACATCTTCAACGCCTCGGACCAGTTCAACTTCGTCTCCCAGAGCCCTGACCGGCAACTCGACCCTGACGGTCCGGATCACCTCGCAGACCAACACCTCGTCGAGCGCCAAGGCCGGCATCATGTTGCGCGCGAGCAGCGACCCGGCCGCGCCCTACTACGCCGTCCTCATGACCACCACCAAGGGCGTCGCCACCCAGTGGCGGACGACCCAGGGCGGCACCACCTCCCAGGCCACGAAGGTCGCCGGCGTCCCGCCGCTCTACCTGCGGATCGCCCGCTCGGGCAACACCTTCAGCGCCTACACGAGCTCCGACGGCGTCACCTTCACGTTCATCGCGGGCACGTCCCAGACCATCACCGCCATGCCCACGACCGTCCTCGCCGGGATGGCCGTCACGAGCCACAACGCGAACGTCCTCGGCAGCGCCACCTTCGACACCGTCACCATCACCCAGCCCTGACAGGGACGTCAGGCCACGCGTCCCACACCATCCGCAACACACGGGGGGCTCACGTCATGAAGGCATCGAGCTGGAAGCGGGGGGTCCGCTCGGGCCTTGCCCTGGTGTTCGCGACGGCGACCGCGTTCGGATCGTCGGTCGCCGTCGCGCCCCAGGGCCTGCTCGGAGCGACCATCGCCGCCGGTTCGAGCGCAGGCGGCCTCAACGTCTCCGTCGGCTACGCCGAGGACAAGGAGACGAACAACCCGAACCCGGCGGCCTTCCCGGTTCCCTGGGTCGGCGCTCCGAACACGACCTTCCTGGGCGGCACCGTCCCGGGCCAGACGGCATGCGGAACCCTCACCACCTGCTATGACGCCGGGGCGATCCGCCTCGACAACCCGGGAACCGCCGACGTCACGGTCAGCAGCGTCTCGGCCGACATCCACTCGTCCGTCCCGGGCGGCAAGGCGTTCAGCCTCTGGGGCTCGTTCACGGTCCCGGCGGGCAAGAGCGTCATCCTCACCGAGAACCCGCCCACGAACAACCCGGGCTCCGACAACTTCGACACGAGCGGCTACCCGGGCAACATCTGCACGCCGGTCACGGTCGCGCCGACGGTGACCATCACCATCGCCGGCGTCCCCACGACGCTCGTCGACAGCACCCATGTCCTCGACACCGGCGGCATCGACCGCGGCTACTGCGGCCAGAACGAGTCGATCCAGTGGCGTGCCATCGGCGCGGCGGGATCGGACACCGCGACTCTCACCCTCGGCCCGGCGTCGGCCTCGCAGCCAGTCGGTGGCCAGGTCACCGAGACGGCGCTCCTCCAGGATGGCGGCGGCGCCGTCGTCCCGAACGTCACCGTCGGCTTCACGATCATCGTCGGCCCGAACGCGGGCGTCACCGGGAGCGCGGTGACCGACGCGACCGGGCACGCGTCCTTCACCTACGGCAGCAGCGTCTCGGGCACCGACATCGTCGTGGCGAGCGTCACGACCGTCGGCAGCTTCAGGTCGAACCAGGCGAGCGTGACCTGGGGGACGTCGACCAACGGATGGACCGGCGTCGACATCGGATCCCCGCCGGTCGCGGGCAGCGACTCGCTGAGCAACGGCACCTGGACGATCTCCGGCTCCGGGCGCGACATCGGCGGGACGGCGGACCAGCTCCACCTCGTCTGGCAGCCGCTCGCCGCGGACGGCGGCGCGAATGCCCGCGTCCTGACCCAGACGAACACGAACAGCCGGGCGAGGGCCGGCGTGATGCTCCGCCAGAGCACGGATGCGGGCGCGCCGTTCTATGCCCTCGTGGTCACCCCTGGCGCGGGCCTGTTCGTGCTCCAGCGGCCCACCACGAACGCCAACGTGGTGACCATCGCCAACATCGCCGGAACGGTCCCGGCCTACGTCTCCGTGCTGCGGTCGGGGAGCATCGTCACCGCGTACACCTCGCCGGACGGGGTGAGCTGGACGCCGGTCGCCGGCTCGAGCCAGGTCCTGGGGGTCTCGGGGACGGTCCTCGCCGGGATGGCGGTGACCTCCCATAGCACCACGGCCCTGGGCACGGCGACCTTCGGATCGGTGAGCCTGCCGACCGCCGCGCCGCCCCCACCGAACAACTTCACGGTCACGGCGAAGCCATCCTCGCTGAGCGTTGCCGCCGGCGCGGCGGGCCAGACGACGATCGGGACGGGCCTGATCTCGGGCAGCGCGGAATCGATCACGCTCAGCGCGACCGGCCTGCCGGCGGGCGTCACTGCCGCCTTCAGCCCGGCGTCGGTGACCACCGGCGGGAGCTCGACGCTGACGTTCTCGGTCGGGGCCGCGGTCCCGGCCGCGAGCTACTCCATCACGGTGACGGGGACGTCGGCTTCGGCCACGCACAGCGTGACCGTGAAGCTGACGGTCACCAGCAGCTCCCCGCCGCCCAACAACTTCTCGATGAGCGCCAGCCCCTCGAGCGTCTCGGTCGTGCAGGGTGCCGCCGGCGGCAGCACCATCAGCACCGCCCTCGTCTCGGGCAGCGCCGAGAGCATCAGCCTGGCGGCCTCGGGCCTGCCGGCGGGGGTGACGGCCGGCTTCAGCCCGGCGAGCGTCACGGCCGGCGCAGGCTCGGCCCTGACCCTCACCGTGGGCTCGGGCGTCACGCCCGGCACCTACCCGCTGACGGTCACCGGCACGGCGCCCTCGGCCACCCACACGACCAGCGTCAGCCTGACCGTCACGGCTCCGGTGACCAACGACTTCTCGATGAGCGCCAGCCCCTCGAGCGTCTCGGTCGTGCAGGGTGCCGCCGGCGGCAGCACCATCAGCACCGCCCTCGTCTCGGGCAGCGCCGAGAGCATCAGCCTGGCGGCCTCGGGCCTGCCGGCGGGGGTGACGGCCGGCTTCAGCCCGGCGAGCGTCACCGCCGGCGCAGGCTCGGCCCTGACCCTCACCGTGGGCTCGGGCGTCACGCCCGGGACCTACCCGCTGACGGTCACCGGCACGGCGCCCTCGGCCACCCACACGACCAGCGTCAGCCTGACCGTCACGGCTCCGGTGACCAACGACTTCTCGATGAGCGCCAGCCCCTCGAGCGTCTCGGTCGTGCAGGGTGCCGCCGGCGGCAGCACCATCAGCACCGCCCTCGTCTCGGGCAGCGCCGAGAGCATCAGCCTGGCGGCCTCGGGCCTGCCGGCGGGGGTGACGGCCGGCTTCAGCCCGGCGAGCGTCACCGCCGGCGCAGGCTCGGCCCTGACCCTCACCGTGGGCTCGGGCGTCACGCCCGGCACCTACCCGCTGACGGTCACCGGCACGGCGCCCTCGGCCACCCACACGACCAGCGTCAGCCTGACCGTCACGGCCAGCACGGGTGGCGGCCTGCCGTCGCCCTGGACCGACGCCGACATCGGGTCTCCCGCGGTCGCGGGCTCGGCGACCTACGCCGGCGGCGTCTTCACCGTCAGCGGCTCAGGGGCCGACATCTACGGCACGTACGACCAGTTCCACTACGTCTACCAGCCGGTGTCGGGCAACGGCACGCTCATCGCCCGGGTGACGAGCCAGACGAACACCGGCAGCTCCAACAGCAAGGCCGGGCTCATCTGGAAGGCCTCGACGTCCTCGGGCTCGCCCTACTTCCTGATCGCGGTCAACAACAGCGGCGTCGTCAAGGTCCAGTGGAAGTTCAGCAGCTCGGTCCAGGCCTCGACGACCTACGCGTTCCCCAACGTCTGGATGAAGATGGTCCGCTCCGGCTCGTCGTTCACGGCCTTCCTGTCGTCTGACGGCGTCGCCTGGACCCAGGTCGCCTCGACCAGCCTCGCCACGATCCCGACGGCGGCGACCCTCGGGCTCGAGGAATGCTCGCACGTCAACACCAAGCTCGGGACCGCCACCTTCGACAACGTCAGCTTCACGCCCGGGCCCTGAACGGGGGGTCATGACGGCACCGCGGCGGGCGATCCTCGTCGCGGTGCCGGCCCGGGCTGCCCTTCGCGACGTCAGGCCGCGCTGACGCGACTCACGCGCGGGGTGCTGCGGCCCCGGGGCCCTCGAACCACCGTCCCGCGCGCATGACCCGTTGCACGACGAAGGCCGCGTCGAGCTCCACCAGGTCCGCCAGGAGGCCGGCGGCGATCCGTCCGCGATCGGTGACCCCGATCAGCGCCAGCGGGTTGGCGCTCGCCGCCGCGGCGACCCGCGGCATCTCCAGCCCGAACCGCGCGAGGTTCCGAACGGACGTGTCGAGGGCGATGACCGAGCCCGCGAGCGCGCCGTTCGACACGAGCGTGCATCGGTCGCCCTGCACCTGCACCTCGAGGCCGCCGAGGGAGCCGCGCTCCAGCGGCGTCCCTGCCAGCTCGATCGCGTCGCTCACCAGGACGAGCCGGTCCGCCGGCTTCGTGCGCAGGATCAGCGGCCACAGCTCGCGATCCACGTGGTGGCCGTCGGCGATGAGCTCGGTGTAGACATCGTCCCGCGAGAGCGCCACCGCCGCGAGGCCGGGCGTGTGCTGGTGGATCCCCGACATCGCGTTGAACACGTGCGTGGTCGTCCGCGCGCCGGCGTCGTAGCCCGCGTGCGCCTCGGCGGCCGTCGCCACGGAGTGGCCGAGCGACGCCACCACGCCGCGCGCGGCGAGCCAGCGGATCAGGTCGACCGCGCCGGGCGCCTCCGGCGCGATCGTCGTGAGCCGGAAGCCGTCGACCAGGGGCTCGAGATCGGCGAGCGCGACATCGGCGGGAGCCCGCACGAACGCGGGGTTCTGGGCGCCCACGCGCTGGGGCGAGACGAACGGCCCCTCGAGGTTGAAGCCCAGCGGCGCCGCTCCATCCGGCGGGGCGCCGGGCATCCAGCCGCGGACCGTCTCGGCAAAGGTCCGCAGCCCGTCGAGCGGCGCAGTGACGGCGGTCGGCAGGAACGACGTGACGCCGCGCGCCAGGAGCGCGCGCGCCATGCCATCGAGGGACGGCGCGGGGCCCATCGCGCTGTACCCGCCCCAGCCGTGGACGTGGACGTCAACGAAGCCGGGCAGGATCCACGGGCCGCCTTCGACGGACGGATCCGGTTCGACCGCCGCGATGCGACCGTCCTCGACGACGACGCGGCCCGCGACGACGCGGTCGTCGAGGACGAGGCGCCCGCTCACGATCCCGAAGTCGCTCATCGGTTCATCTGCCTCCTCGGTCCCGTCATCCCGGCAGCGTCCGCCGCGGCCTCCGCTCCGTGGATCGCCGCGCCGATCGCTCCGGCCCAGATCCCGAGCTCCGCCCGGACCAGCTCGACGCTACCGGTCCCGGTCATCCGGACCCGCCGGTCGAGCTCGGCGCGGACGGACGCGAACAGGATCTCGCCGGCCGCCGAGACACCGCCGCCGACCACGACGCGATCCGGGGTCAGGACGGTCACGATGTTGGCGATGCCGATCCCCAGGTACCGTCCGACCTGGGCGAGCCCATCGATCGCTCGCGCGTCGCCCGCGGCCGCCGCCCTGACCGCTTCCTCGACCGTGGACGTCCCGCACGTGGCGGCGATGACGTCCGCCCGGGCGAACGCCTCGACGCAGCCGCGATTGCCGCAGTTGCAGAGCGGGCCGTCGGGGTCGATCGTCTGGTGGCCGATCTCGCCGGCCGCGCCGTCATGTCCGAGGTGGAGCGTGCCCCGGATGGCGATCCCGCCGCCGACGCCGGTGCCCAGCGTCATGCCGATGAGCGTCTGGGCGCCCCGCCCGGCGCCGAGGCGGAGCTCGGCGAGCGTGAACGCGCGGGCATCGTTGATGAGATGAACGGGCACCCCGACGATCGCCTCGAGCCGGGCCACCAGGCGCGTGCCCTCCCAGCGCACCGGGATGTTCGGCGTCATGACCACGCGGCCCGCGGCGGCGTCGTACCGTCCCGGTATCCCCACGCCGACCGATGCGATCGGGCCCCAGGCGGGGCCGGCCGCCGCGGCCGTCTCCGCCAGCTGCTCGATGATCCCGTCCGCACCCGCGTCGACGCGGGTCGGGACGAGGTCGGTCGCCAGGCGGTTCCAGGTCCCGTCCGCGGTCTCCACGACCGCCCATTTCAGCTGCGTTCCCCCGAGGTCGAGCCCGAGGTGCCGGGCAGCGGTCATCCGAGCGGGACCGGCGCGCCGGCAGCGATGGAGCGGTACGCGGCGTCCACGATCTCGACCGCCCGCAGCCCGTCGAGGCCCGTGACGGCCGGTTCCCGGTCCTCCCGGACGGCGGACAGGAACTCCGCCAGCATCCCGGCATCGGCATCCGGGCCCCACGCCCGCCACGAGATGCCGACGTCGCGGGTTCCGTAGACGGCGAGCCGCTGCCGGAAGGCATCGATGCCGAACGCTCCGCCCGTGCCGATCGCCTGCACCGAGAGGCCGCCCCACGTCGGGTACGAGCGCGGCTTGCTCCAGCTGCAGTCGATCGTGGCCGACACGCCGTTGGCGAACCGCATCGAGACGAGGCCACCGGTCTCGACCCGGGCGAACCGCTCCTGGAGGATCCGGTTCGCGACGGCGTAGACCTCCACGACCTCCGAGCGCAGGATCCACCGGTAGAGGTCCGCCAGGTGCACCACGTGGTCGGTCACGGCGCCGCCCCCGGCGAGCGCGGGATCCACGAACCACGGCGCGTGGACGTCCGGCATCGTCCCGGTGTTCGCGCCCTCGAGGAAGACCGGCGTGCCAAGCGCCCCGGTGCGGACGGCCGACTCGAGCGCTCGCGCGGCCGGGTTCCAGCGGGACGGGAACGCGGTCATCAGGCGAACGCCGGCGGCGGCGCAGGCGTCCACGATCGCGCGGGCGTCGTCGATGGTGGTGGCGAGCGGCTTCTCGCACAGGACGTGCACCCCCGCCGCAGCGGCGATCTCGGCGAGCCGTCGGTGGCGGCTGTTGGCAGACGCGATCACGACCCCGTCGACGCGTTCGAGCAGGTCATCGACGTCCGCGAAGGCGCGCGTCGAGACCGGCTCCGCCGCGCTCGCCGCCCGCTGCCGGTCGTCGTCCCAGACACCCACGAGATGAGCGCCCGGCATCGAGGCGAGGAGCGAGATGTACGTAGGCGCGTGGACGTGCTCGGCCGAGAGGACGCCGATCCGAACGGGTGCGCCGCCCTGCGCCTCGAGGGCCATCACGCGGCCTCCGGCGCGATCCGGACGACCGCTCCAGTCTGCGCGGACTCGTCGGCGGCGAGCGCGATTCGGAGCGCCGCCAGTCCGTCCTCGGCGCTGATCCGCGCGTCGGTGCCGTCGCGGATCGCCCGCGCGAACTCCGCGAGCTCCAGCCGGAACGGGTCCCCGGCGAGCGCCGTGTCTGCCAGCGCCGTGGTGCCGCCGTCCGATGCGCCCGCGAGCAGCGACGGCATCACCGGGGAGGTCGCGGCCGAGCTCTGCTCGATGAGCCCGTGCGATCCGGCGATCTCGAACGACGTCGTGAACGTGGGTGGAGCGTAGCCCCACGACGCCGAGACATGGCTGATCGCGCCCGAGCGGTGGGTGAGGATCGCCACGGCGTGGTCGACGCCCGCGCCGGGGTACGCCACGCTTGCGGACCGGCAGTGGACCGCGACGACGTCGCCCGCGATCCAGCGCGCGAAGTCGAGGTCGTGGACCATCAGGTCCAGGACGATCCCCCCCGACTTGGCGTGGTCGAAGAACCAGTGCCCCGCGGGATGTCGCGGGCGGAAGCTCGCCCGGGTCAGGCGGAGGACGCCGGGCTCGCCGATCGCGCCGTCGAGCACCGCCGACCGCGCCGCGACGTACTCGGGGAAGAACCGCACCACGTGCGCCACGAAGAGCCGGACGCCGGCGTCGCGCGCCGCCGCGAGCATCGCCTCGGCGTCCGCCAGCGTGCGCGCCATGGGCTTCTCGCAGATCACGTGGCAGCCGGCGCGCGCGGCGGCGATGGCGACCTCGGCATGGAGATGCGTCGGCGTGCAGACGTCCACGACGTCCACGGCGCCGAGAAGCTCCTCGCGGGTGGCCGCCATTCGCACCCCGTACCGGTCGGCGAGCGTCGCGGCACGGCCGGCATCCACGTCGTGGATCACGGCGCGGATGCCCTCGGCCGCCCACGCGGCCACGTGGGTCTCGCCCATGAACCCGGTCCCCACGACGCCCACGCGGAGCGGCGCGTCCGCGCGGGGCAGGGCCGGACCCGATCCGCTCATGCCCGGGAGCTCGCGTGCCGATGCGGACCGCGACGATCAGGCATCGCGCCTCCCGGCGAGAACGATGACCTGCTGGCGGGAGTAGGCCGGGGTCTCTTCGCGCTGGAGCTGCGCCAGGACGTCGATCGGCAGCTCGTTCAGGATCGCGTGGTTGGAGTTGAAGAGCATGTGCTCGTCCACCGCAAGCCCGAACGCCGATCCTTCCTTCACCGCGTGGTACAGAGTACGCGGCCGAACCGAGTCGCCGACGTTCACCACGTGGACGCCCGCGGCCTGGAGCCCGGTGAAGAGCTCGGTCGCGGGTCGGGTGTGGCACGAGACCACGTCGTCGACCTGCAGGGTGGTGCGGCCGAACTCGTGGTCCTCGATGACGACCTCGCCCGCGCGCACCTCGCGGACAGTGGCGTTCGTGATCACCGTGACCGGGTGCTTGAACGGGCGGGAGGTGAGCACCTCGGCGTCGCCCTGCGCGAACCGCTTGCGCAGGACGTACATGTGGATGACCTCGCACTCCGCCGCGAACTCGCGCTTCTCCGTGACGATGGTGACCTGCCGGCCGATGCTGCCCAGGAACGCGGCCGTGTCCGCCGCGGCGTAGTGGTCGCCCCACAGGAGGACGTGCTGCCCGAGCTTGTGGAGGGTGCGCGCGCCGGGATGGCACTCGCAGGCGATCTTCGGGCAGGCCATCGCCTCCTCGAAGGGCACGATCGCGTCCGCCGCGCCGAGGACGTCGGGGACGTACGAGATCGCCCCGGTCGCGTTGAGGACGACGTCGAACCCGCGGAGCTCGTCGACCGTGGGGGCGTGGTCGAGCCGGATGTCGACGCGGAGGTCGAGCAGCTGGTTCCGGATCCAGTCCAGGTACCAGCGCATCTTCTCCTTGCCCGGGACCAGGCAGCAGTAGAGCAGCGCGCCGCCCAGCTCCCCGGCCTTCTCGAACAGCGTCACCGCGTGGCCGCGCTCCGTGGCGATCCGCGCCGCCTCCATGCCCGCCGGCCCACCGCCGACGACGGCGATCCGCACCGCCGTGGTCGTCCGCTTCATCTCCGCGTAGGCAGGGTTCCCGCACGCCGCGTTGATCGAGCACGCGATCTCGTGCTTCGCCATGAGCGACTCCTGCCAGCAGCCGCCCAGGCAGGAGATGCACTTCCGGATCGACTTCACCCGCCCGTATTGCGCCTTGACCGGCCAGTACGGGTCGGCCAGGAGCTGGCGGGCCAGGCCGACGAGGTCGGTCTTGCCCTCCGCGATGATCCGTTCGCAGTACTCCGGGTCGCGCAGGGAATGGCTGGTGATGACCGGGATCCGGATCGCCTTCTTGACGGCCTCGGCGGCGTAGGTCGCCCAGCCCTGCGGGTACTGCATCGGGTCGAACCCGGCGCCGGGGCTCTCCTGCATTCCCATCGAGAGGTCCACGGCCGCGCACCCCGCCCGCTCGAGGACTCGCGCGATCTCGACGCCCTCCTCCGCTCCGCGCCCGCCCGCGTACCACTCGTCGAAGGAGTAGCGCACGAGCACCGGGAAGCCCTTGCCGCACTTCTTCTGGATCGAGTCGACGACCGCGAGAGGGAAGCGCATCCGGTTCTCGAAGCTGCCGCCGAAGCGGTCGTTGCGCATGTTGAGGAAGGGGCTCATGAACTCGGAGAGCAGGTAGCCGTGCGCCGCGTGGAGCTCCACGGCATCGAAGCCGGCCTGCTTCACCCGCCAGGCTGCTTCGCTGAAGAGGTCGACGAGCTCGAGGATCTCGGAGATCGAGGCCGCCCGGATCTCCTTGCCCTTCTCCTCGGCGTTCTCGTAGATGATCTCGTGTCCCGCCGACCATGGGAGCTTGAGCACGCGGTCGGTGGCGCCCAGCGTGTTGTACCGCGGGATCGCGCACTGGCGGCCGGGATGCTGGAGCTGGACGGCGCAGAGCGCGCCGTAGCGGTGCATCCCCTCGGCGAGCCGCGCGAGGCCCGGGATGTAGTTGTCGCCGTCGGCCACCAGGCACGTGACGGTCGGCCGCCCGGTCTTCATGTCCGGCGTCGTGGCGCCCACGATGATGAACCCGGCCCCGCCGCGCGCGATGTCGGTGTGGTGGTGGATGTCGCGCTCGCTCACCTCGCCGTCGGCATGGGACGAGCTGATGTCCGTCGGGACGTGGACCACGCGGTTCGGCAGCTCCAGGCCGCCGAGCTGGATCGGGCTGAACAGGTGCGGGAACGACGGCATGGAGCTCTCCCTGTCTCGCGCGGGTCGCATCCGCAGCGGAGGCGGGACGCCCCGACCGGTGCGCGTCTCGCGCCAGTCTCGTGCCCGGCGAGCACGGGCGGCAATGTCAAGAGCGGCCGATTAACTGTCAGGAGCGGCTGGTGCCCACTCCATCGCGGCCTGCGCATGGCCGGACCTGGCCGCGCCGCCGCACCTGGCCGCGCCTGGACGACGCTGGACCCGGACCGGGACGCTGGACCCGGACTGCCCGACCGGGGAGACCCGGCCGATTGGTCAGGCGACGCGCACGGGTCCCTCGGGGGCACGCTCGCGGTCCAGCCGCAGCACGACGCCTGCGCCACCCGACGGCTGGTAGTAGCGTCGGTAATCGGCGGGCGACATCGAGGAGTAGCGCCCGAACACCTTGTAGAACTGGTTCAGGTTCGTGTAGCCGACGGTGTAGGCCACTTCCTGCACGCAGATGTCGGTGGTCACGAGGAGCCGCTTGGCCTCGGCCAGGCGCAGGTTCGTGACGTACTCCTTGAAGCCAACGCTCGTCGCGTCCTTGAACAGGTGGCGCACGCGTGAGGCGCTCACGTGCACGTGCTCCGAGACCCGCTCGAGCGTCAGGCTCTCCCGGAAATGCTGCTCCACGTAGCTCAGGACGGGCCGCACGTGCTCGTGGCGATCGGCGGGCCCGGCCGCATCGTCCGGCGCAGCCGCGTCGTCCCGCACCGACTCGTGCGCGCGAGCATGGCGGACCAGGACGCCGAGCACGCGGCGCAGGTTCGCATCCAGGAGGTGCCGGTCGCCAGGATCCTCCCGGTCCCAGATCTCCTTGAGCTCGAGGAGGATGGGCCGCACCTCGCCGGCGGCAGCACCGCCGGCCGGGAGGCGGTTCGCGAACGGGCGTCCGCCGCACCGGAAGGGCGACAGGTACTCGGCATCGAAGCTCCGCCCACCCGGCGCCGCGATGAGCTCAGGCCGGAAGAGCGTCAGGAGCAGGCGCATCCGTCCGGAGGCGTCGGCCACGCCCACGTGCGGCTCCGCGTCGTCGATCAGGAAGACATCACCCGGTTCCGCTGGGTAGCTCCGCCGCCCGAACTGGAACCGCCCGCCCCCCTCCAGGCAGAGCGCGATCTCGAAGTACTCGTGCCAGTGCATCTGGTCGTCGGCGGTGCGCGTCTCGTATTCGAGAAGCGACAGCGGGAAGCCCGGGTCGAGCTCGTGCTGCCAGAAGAAGACCGCCACGAGTTCCTCCATGCCCAGGTTCGCCACGGCCGGCGACCGGGAGACGCTGGGGCCGTGGGCCGATGATCGGGCCCACTGGCCTGTCGGCAGGAGGGCCAAATGGACGGAAAACCGGACGGAACAGGCGCACCCCCGGCGGGGGAGAGAGCCGCCCAGGGTGGGGCGGGCCCCGACCCAGCGCCGGCGGGAGGCCACCGATGGCCCGCTCCAGCCGGTCCTGACAGTTAATCGGCCGCTCTTGTCATTGCCGCCGGCCATCGCCCTGGCCGAGACTGGCCATCAATACCATGGGGCGTGCGCGCGAGCGGCAGGTGGCTGCCGGTGACGCGCCGCGACCGGAGTCTGTGATGAGGCACGTCAGCGACATCGGAACCGCCGTCATCGGCAGCGGCTTCATCGGCACGGTTCACATCGAGGCGCTGCGCCGGATCGGCGTGCGCGTCGTCGGGCTGGTGGACGCGACGCCGGAGCTTGGTGTCGCGCGGGCTGCCGAGCTGGGCCTGCCCCGCGCCTACGCGAACCTGGCGGAGGCCCTCGCGGACGACGCCGTCCAGGTCGTCCACGTCACGTCGCCGAACGAGCTCCACCATCCGCAGGTGCGCCAGATCCTGGCGGCCGGCCGGCACGTGATCTGCGAGAAGCCGCTGGCCATGACCTCCGCGGAATCGGCGGAGCTCGTCGGGATCGCCGCGGCCAGCGGCCTGGTCAACGCCGTCAACTTCAACATCCGCTTCTACCCGCTGAACCAGCACGTGGCCGGCCTGGTCCGCGACGGCGGGCTCGGCGACGTCCGGCTCGTCACCGGCCGCTACTTCCAGGACTGGCTCCTCTACGACACGGACTGGAACTGGCGCCTGGAGGCGGACCGGGGCGGCGCGCTGCGAGCCGTGGGCGACATCGGCTCGCACTGGCTGGACCTGACCACGTTCCTGACGGGGCGCCGGGTCGAGGCGGTCATGGCGGACCTCGCCACGTTCATCCCGGTCCGCCAAAAGCCCGCCGGCCCCGTCCTCACCTTCTCGACCGAGCGGGCCGTGGAGACGATCCCGGTGGAGATCCACACCGAGGACGTCGCGACGATCCTCCTGCGCTTCGAGGGCGGCGCGCGCGGCTGCGTGGCGATCTCGCAGCTCAGCCCCGGCCGCAAGAACAGCCTCGCCTACCAGATCGACGGCGCCGCCTCCGCGGTGGCGTGGGACTCGGAGCAGCCTGACCATCTCTGGATCGGCCACCGCGACCGGCCCAACGAGCTCCTGCTCCGGAACCCCGCGCTGATGAACGCCGGCGGGAGCTCCGCCGCCCGGCTCCCGGGCGGGCACGTGGAGGGTTTCGCCGACACCTTCGGCGCGGTCTTCGCCGCGATCTACGCGGACATCCTCGCCGGGGCCCCGTCCCGGAACCCCTCGTACGCGACATTCGCCGACGGGCACGAGGAGATGCTCGTGGGCGATGCGGTCCTCGAGAGCTCGCGGACCGGCCGCTGGGTCGAGGTCTCCCGAACCGCATGAGCACCGCGTCCCCGACCAGCCTTGACCGACCCCGGCGACGTGATACGCTCCACAATCGATTATCGACAATCATGGGCTGCCCAGGAATCCCGCCACGTTGAGCCCGGAGGTTCGGCTGACATGAAGCTCGGCTTCCTGACCGCACCGTTCCCCGCCGCGCCGCTCATGGAGGTGGCCGACTGGGCGGCCGGCGCGGGATTCGAGGTCCTCGAGATCGCATGCTGGCCGAAGGCCACCGGCCCCACCCGCCGGTATGCGGGGACGAGCCACATCGACGTTGCGAACCTGTCATCCGCGCAGGCCACCGAGATCGTGAGTGAGCTCGAGGGCAAGGGAATCTCGATCTCGGGCCTCGGCTTCTACCCGAACCCGCTCCACCCGGACCCGGCCCACCGCGCGCAGGTCATCAGCCACCTGAAGCACGTCATCACGGCTGCCGAGAAGATGGATGTGCCGCTCGTGAACACGTTCATGGGCGGCGACGGCGCCAGGAACCAGGACGAGAACTGGGAGGAGGCGCTCCGGGTCTGGCCCGACATCGTGGCCTTCGCGAACGACCACGGCCGGAAGATCACCCTGGAGAACTGCCCGATGCTGTTCTCCTACGACGAGTGGCCGGGAGGGCACAACATCGCCACGACGCCGCGGATGTGGCGCCGGATCCTGGAGCAGTGGGGCGGGACGATCGGGCTCAACTTCGATCCGTCGCACCTGGTCCTCCAGATGATCGACGCGCGCCGGTTCCTCAAGGAGTTCGGCGCCCACGTCCTCCACTTCCAGGCGAAGGACCTGATGATCGATCGCGACGGGCTCTACGAGCGGGGCATCTTCTCGATGGGCATGGGCTGGCAGATCCCGCGCATCCCGGGGCTCGGCGAGGTGGACTGGTCGGTGATCTTCTCCGAGCTCTACCGGTCAGGGTTCGAGGGCGACTGCATCATCGAGCACGAGGATCGGCGCTTCGAGGGCACCGACGACAAGGTCAGGCAGGGGTTCCTCATCGCGAGGGACGTGCTGCGGCCGTACTGCAAGTGACGATCCCGGGCAGGAGCTCCATGCTCTCCATCGACACGCTCACCGAGCGCGACATCGCCAAGACCATCGACCACTCCCTGCTGCGGCCCGAGCTGGACGACGCGTTCGTCGAGGCGGGCTGCCGCCTTGCCGCGACGTACGACGTCGCCTCGGTCTGCGTGCGCCCGGCCGACGTCCGGCGGGCGAAGTCCCTCCTGGAGGGCACGGACGTCGCCGTCGGAACCACGATCGGGTTTCCGCATGGCAACCACGCCACCGAGGTCAAGGTCTTCGAGGCGAGGCGGGCGCTCGCCGACGGCGCCACCGAGCTGGACATGGTCCTCCAGATCGCCGCGCTCAAGTCCGGTCGCGATGCGGACGTGGAGGCGGACATCCGCGCGGTGGTCGAGGTCGGGCATGCCGCCGGGGCGATCGTCAAGGTCATCTTCGAGAACGCCTATCTGACCGACGACGAGAAGGTCCGGGCCTGCCGCCTGTCCGAGGCCGCGGGAGCGGACTTCGTGAAGACGAGCACGGGCTTCGCCCCCTCGGGCGCGACCCACGACGACCTGCGCCTGATGCGCGCGAACACGTCGCCCCACGTTCGCATCAAGGCGGCCGGCGGCGTCCGCACGCTCGACGCGCTCCTGGCCGTCATGGAGCTGGGAGTCACCCGGATCGGCGCCACGGCGACCGAGGCGATCATCCTGGACTTTCGCGCGCGCAAGGCAGGCCGGGCTGCCGTCGAGGTGCCGGCGGGCGGGGCAGGTCCCGCCTGATGCCGCTCATCCCGCACGTCCCGTTCCTCGCGGCGAGTCGCACGATCAGGATCGCGCGGCCGCGATTGCACCTGCCGCCCGGGTCGCGGGCGCGGACGGAATGGTGACCATCGGCGGCCCGGACGGTTCCGTTGGACCCGGGTCGCATCCTCGCGCGGTCGCCATCGTGAGAGCCGCCGGCGTCGCGACCGTCATCCGGATCCCCGCCGCGACGATCCACCGGCGGGCCCTGCGCGGTGTCCGGGTCCATCAAGCGCCGTGGCGCCCCCGGGGCCGGGCTGTCGGGCCCTGCCTTCAACGAAACCTTCCGGGAACATGCGCGGCTCGCCCGTGCGATTCGTAAGCGAGGAGGTGCGTAATCCAGCGATCACGCGAGACGACGCCCAAACGGTTCGGCCGGTGCTCCAGATGAGAGCCCGCGGTCGGAGGATGGAGGAGTCCAGTTTCATGAAGCTCAGTCTTTCCCGGAGCGTGGCCGCGCTGGCCACGATCGCGGTCGTCGTCGGAGCGTGCTCCGGCAGCGCCACGCCGTCACCCTCGGCGGCGGCCGCGCCGTCGGCGGCTGCGAGCGCCGCGGCCAAGCAGTACTCCATCGGGTACTCGAACGGTGCCAGCGTGGGCAACGGCTTCCGCGAGGAGCAGGTCTGCACCGCCAAGGCCCAGGCCACGGCCTCGGGCGCCGTCTCGAACCTCACCGTCATCCATCGCAACACGGACGCGGCGGGTCAGCTCTCCGACATCCGGAGCCTGATCGCCAAGGGCGTCAACGCGATCGTCTTCAACCCGAACGACCCGAACGCCCTGAACCCGGCCCTCGCCGAGGCCAAGGCCGCCGGCATCGTGACCGTCTCCGTTGACGCATACGTGACCGATCCGAGCACCTGGAACCTGTACAACAACCAGGTCAAGTACGCGGAGCTCGGCGCCAAGTGGCTCTTCGACCAGATGGGCGGCACGGGCACGGTCTGGTACACGCGCGGCCTCGCCGGCCACCCGGCCGACTCCGATCGCGACATCGGCTTCCAGAACATCCTGAAGCAGTACCCGAACATCAAGATCGTCCCGAACAACCAGGGCGTGTTCACGGGCTGGGACCCGGCCAAGACCACGCAGCTGACCAATGACTTCATCCAGAGCGGCCAGTACGACAAGATCCAGGGGATCTGGGCGTCGGGCATGGGCAAGCAGATCGTCGATGCGATCAAGGCTGCCAACAAGCCGTTCGTGCCGATCGCCGATGCTGACATCGGTGGCTTCGTCGCACAGCTCCTCGATCCCACGAACTTCCCGGGCCTGAAGGGCGCGGCCGTGACCAACACCGCATCCGTCGGTGGCGCCGGCATCACCCTTGCGCTCAAGCTCCTCAACGGCGAGGCCGTCACCGCCTCGGCCGGCGCCAAGCCGAACACGATCCTGCTGGACCCGGTCCTGCTCGACAACACGACCGACGCCGGCAAGACGGCGCTGAAGGCATGGGTGTCCGTTCCGGGTCTCGACCCGCTGTGGCCGCTCAGCCTGTCCATCCAGGGCTGGACCACGTACGATCCCAATACCGTTCCGGCAAGCTGCAAGGGCGCGTAGCCAGCTACCGCATTCGCAGCTCACGCGAGGGACGCCGGTCGGACCGGCGTCCCTCGCGCTCTCCTCCAAGCAGCTGGTACCGATGACTGCCACCGCGACCGGCCTCCTGCTCGAGGCCACCGACGTCTCGAAGACCTACGGCGCCGTCGTGGCCCTGAGGTCCGCCTCGCTCGCCGTGCGCCCCGGCGAGGTCCATGCGCTCATGGGTGCGAACGGCGCCGGCAAGAGCACCCTGGTCAAGATCCTGACGGGCGCAGTCCATCCGGACTCCGGCAGGATCGCGGTCCGCGGCCGCGAGCGGACGGTCCACTCCCCGGCCGAGGCGCGCCGCGGCGGGCTCGTCTCCGTCTACCAGGAGCCGTCGCTCATCCCGGATCTCGACATCCGGGCCAACCTGCGCCTCACCGATACGCCGCTGGAGCCGTTCCGCCACTGGCTCCACGAGCTGGGCCTCGAGGACCAGGACCTGTCGAGCATGGCGCGGCGACTGCCGCTGGCCTCGCTCCGGATCATCGACCTCGCCCGCGCCCTCGCGATCGAGCCCGACGTGCTGATGCTCGACGAGATGACCGCGGCGCTTCCCGCGAACCTGACCCAGCGCGTCCTGGAGGTCGTGGGCAGCCACCGGGGCGGAGACCGCTCGATCATCTTCATCTCGCACCGCCTCATCGAGATCGCCTCCGTGTGCGACCGGGCGACGGTGCTCCGTGAGGGCGAGACCGTCGGCGTCGTCGACGTCACGCCCGGGTCGGAGGAGCGGATCATCGAGCTCATGCTCGGCCAGATCGCCGGCGAGATGCCTGCGGTCGCCGGACGGACGGCCGCCCACCGGGCGGTCGCGACGACGCCCCGGCTCTCGGTCCGCGGGCTCGCCTCCGGCACCAAGCTCCAGGACGTCTCGTTCGAGCTCTACCCGGGCGAGGTGCTGGGAGTGGTGGCGCTCGAGGGCCAGGGGCAGGACGAGCTCTTCGACATCCTCGCCGGCTCCCAGCGCCCGAGCAGCGGCGAGCTCCTCGTGGACGGCGCGGCGGCCTCGTTCCGTCATCCTGCCGACGCGATCCGGGCCGGTCTCGTCTTCGTGGCTGCGGACCGTGCCGAGGCGCTCCTCATGCAGCGCTCGGTTCGCGAGAACATCGCCCTGCCCTTCACGACGCGGGTCCGGAGGTGGGGGCTGATCGACCTCCGCGCGGAACGCCAGACGGTCGACGAGGCGGTCTCCCGGCTCCAGATCGACGCCCGCGCCGGAAACGAGGTTCGACGCCTGTCGGGCGGCAACCAGCAGAAGGTGACGATCGCTCGCTGGGTCGCGGGCGGCGTGCGGACCATGCTGTGCTTCGACCCGACCCGCGGGATCGACATCCGGACCAAGCAGCAGATCTACCTCCTGCTCCGCGACCTCGCCGAGGCCGGGGCGGCCGTGCTGCTCTACACCTCCGAGCTGAAGGAGGTGCAGCTCGTGTGCGACCGCGCGATCGTCATCTTCGGTGGCCGGGTGGTCGAGGAGATCACCGGCGCGAACGCGGACGAAGCGACGCTCCTGCGTGCCGCCTACCACCTGCAGTCCGACGCGGCGATGCCGGAGGCGGTGGCGCCGGAGGCGGTCGCGCCGAGGATCCCGGACGGGACGCGATCGTCGGGCGTGGAGACGGCGCGCGCGGACGGGCAGGGGAGCGGCCAGTGAGCGCCGTGACCGCACCGGCCGGAGCTCCGTCCGCGCGCTGGGCGAGGGCGATCGGCTCACGGGCGCAGCGGAGCACGTGGACGATCGGGCTCC
The DNA here is from genome assembly GCA_963809215.1 of uncultured Chloroflexia bacterium. Taxonomy (GTDB): domain Bacteria; phylum Chloroflexota; class Limnocylindria; order Limnocylindrales; family CSP1-4; genus CTSoil-043. The sequence goes on along the minus strand of CAWEIJ010000002.1, from coordinate 2,038,886 downwards.
TCGGGCTCCTGGCCATCCTCCTGGTCTTCACGAAGCTCATCCAGCCGAGCTACGGCGTGGCGGGGATCCAGGGGCTCGGGATCTCGATCCTGCCGCTGGGCTTTGCCGCGGTTGCCCAGGCGGTCGCCGTCATCGCGGGCGGGATCGACCTCTCGATCGGCTCGATGATGGCGCTCACGAGCGTCATCGCCGCAACGCTCATGGAGGGTCAGAGCGCGGAGACCGGCCTTGCCGTCGTCGTCGGCGTGCTCATCCTGGGCCTGGTGCTCGGCGCGATCAACGGCTCGCTCGTCGTCGTCACGCGGGTGCCGGACATCGTCGTGACGCTCGCGATGTCGTTCGTCTGGGCGGGCTTCGCGCTGCTGGTCCGGGCCGCCCCCGGCGGAGCGGCGTCGCCGTGGCTGATGGACCTCGTGATCGGACCGTTCGGCAACCCGTGGATCCCGAAGGCGGCGATCGTTCTCCTGATCATCGTCGCGGTCATCTGGATCCCGATCGCGAGGTCGCGCGTCGGCCTCTCGCTCTACGCCGTCGGCAGCAACCAGCTGGCCGCCTTCCGCAGTGGCGTCCCCATCGGCCGGACCAAGATCGTCGCGTACGCGCTGACCGGCCTGTTCGCGGCCGTGGCCGGCCTGGCGCTCACTGCGAGCACGAGCATCGGCACGCCGGTCCCGGGGCCCTACACCCTCGAGAGCGTCGCCGCCGTCGTTCTCGGCGGTGTCAGCCTCGCGGGCGGCCGGGGCGGGGTGTTCGGCCCGGTCGTGGCCGTCATGGTCCTCCAGATCATCCAGAACAACATGACGTTCCTGAGCTTCGACCCGAACTTCGCGCTCGTCGCCCAGGGCGTGATCCTCATCGGGGTCCTGATTCTCGGCAGCGTCCTCGAGAGCCGGCGGGCGAGCCGATGAACGCGTCCGTTCGCGGGAACGAATGGCTGACGGCGGCCGGCTGGCGCCGCCTCTTCCGCGACCGGCCGATCGTCCCGCTGATGGGGCTGCTCGGGATCCTCGTCGTCGTCATCGAGCTGGCGGACCCGGGCATCGTCAGCCCCGAGTGGACCGGGGTCATCGTGCGGGCGTCGATCCCGCTCGCGATCCTGGCCGGCTGCCAGACGCTGACGATGCTGACCGGCGGGATCGACCTCTCCGTCGCCGCGATCGGCTCGATGGCCGGGTTCGTCACCGCCACGCTCGTGCACAGCCCCGGCGGCGTGGCCGAAGGGATCATCGTGGCACTCGCCGCCGCTGCCCTCGCGGGGCTGCTCACCGGCATCGGCGTCGGCGTGTTCCGCGTGCACCCGCTGATCATGACCCTGGGGATGAGCTTCGTCGTCCTTGGCCTCTCGAACGTCTGGCAGCTGCAGATGGTGCAGACGGGCGCCGGGGTGCCGGACCAGCTTCGCTGGGTCGGCAGCAGCACGCTGGGGCAGGTGGTCCCCTACAGCCTCCTGGTCTTCGTTCCGCTCACCGTGTTGATCCTGCTGGGTCTGCGGAGAACCGGGTACGGCCGGCTCCTGTTCGCGATCGGCGACAACCCGGTCGCCGCGCGGCTGTCGGGAACCCGGTCCTGGCAGGTCCTGATCGTGCTGTACGTGATCTCGGCCGTCATGGCGGCCATCGCCGGCCTGCTCATCTCGGGCCTCACGAACACGGCCAGCGTGTCGCTCGTGGACACCTCGCTGCTGCCTGCCGTCGCGGCGGCGGTGATCGGCGGGACCTCGATCCTCGGCGGCCGCGGCGGCTTCGGCGGCACGATCGTCGGTGCGCTCATCCTCACGGTGCTCACCGCCCTCCTGACGGTCCTGGGGCTGCCCGAGCCGACGCGCCAGGTCGTGTTCGGCTCGATCATCGTGATCGTCGCGGCCGCCTACACGCGTGTCACGTCGGAGTCCTAGGCGACCTGGATGAGCCGGGACCTGGAGGCGCTCTACCAGGCCCGGCTTCGGCGCTTCGTCACGGCGCTGAACAACCGGAAGCCGGACCAGGTCCCGATCCGGCCGTTCGCGGCGGAGTTCACGGGACGCCACGCCGGGTTCACCTGCCAGCAGCTGACGCAGCACTATCCCGACGCGTTCGAGGCGATGGTCCGCTGCAGCGAGGACTACGACTGGGACGCGGTCCCCGCGAGCATGGTGTACGTCTGGACCGGCATCACCGACGCGGCCACGGTGACCTACTACGGCGTGCCGGGCGTGGACGTCCCCCCGGACAACGGCTTCCAGTACCGAGAGCCGCCCGAGGACGCGTCGTTCATGCGCGACGACGAGTACGACCGGCTGATCGACGACCCCGTCGCGTTCCTCTACGAGGTCTGGCTGCCGCGCGCGACACGCCGCATCGCCGCGGCCGGGGAACCCGTGACGTTCCGCCACAACGTGGCCCTCGTGTCGGCCGCGATGGCGATGAGCGAGTACTTCAACGCGTTCGGACCGCACGTGGCGCGCCTGCGCAGCGAGGCCGGGATGCCGGGCGCGATCTCCGGGATCTTCAAGGCCCCGTTCGACATCATCGGGGACAAGCTGCGCGGCTATGTCGGGCTGACGATGGACATGTTCACGCAGCCGGAGAAGGTCCTGAAGGCCTGCGAGGCACTGATGCCGCACCTCTACTGGCTGGCCGCGGCCACGGCCGACCCGTCATCCCAGCTCCCGATCGGCTACTGGATGCACCGCGGCTGCGTCCCGTTCGTCCGGCCCGACCAGTTCGCGTCCCACTACTGGCCGACCGTCAAGCCCCTGGTCGAGGAGCTCTGGCGCAACGGCCACCAGACCATGTTCTACGCGGAGGGCAACTGGGACGCCCATCTCGACGCGTTCCGCGAGCTGCCGGACCGGAGCATCGTGTTCCACATCGACCGCGGCACTCCGCTCCTGACGCATCGGAAGCTGCACGACAAGTTCGCGCTGAGCGGCGGCGTCAGCAACGTGACGCTGGCGATGGGCACGCCCGAGCAGGTCCGCGCCGAGGTCCGGACGCTGATCGAGACGATCGGGCGGGACGGCGGCTACATCATGGACGCGAGCGCGATCATGCAGAACGACACGCGCCCCGAGAACATGCGGGCGCTGGTCGAGGCGACGCGCGAGTTCGGCAGCTACGACGACCCGGACGTGCTTCCCGAGCCGCTGCGCGTCGCGCCGGCGACGATCACGCGGAGCGACGGCGTGCCGGCGACGAGCGGGCACCAGCCAGGCGTGTGCGTCTCGTGGGAGGAGCGCCGTGCCGAGCTGGCGGGACCCATCGAGGGGAGCGAAGAGCTGGCCCGGCGCGTCTGGGAGGCGGCCGATGCGGGCGGCGCGACCTTCATCTGGCAGATGCTGGTCTCGTTCTGACGCCGAGCGGCTGGTCGCCCGGATGGGCTCCCGGGGCCGAGGGTCAGTGCCCGCCGCGGCCGCTCAGTAGCCCACGGAGGGCATGAAAGCGCCCGCGGGCTCCTGGTAGATCCCGATCGTCATCATGTTCACGACGAAGAAGACGCGCAGGCCATGCGCCAGGCTCCAGCGGAAGAGCGCCGCGTTGGCGAGGGGGACCAGGAAGCCTGGCGTGCCGAAGTCCGTGGCCGCGCCGATCAGCGCCTCGAGGTCGTCGGTGGTCTCCGCGACGGAGTGCGTGAAGTACGTGATCCCGGTGGTATAGCCGGTGATGTGCCCGAGACGCTCCACGACCCGGGCGTTGCCGGCCGCGATCGCCTCGCCGACCTCGCCGGCCCGGTCGTGGCCGTGCACGCGCACGCACAGGGCGTTGCAGGCGGCTTCGTCGGCGCTCGTGGCGGCCCGGACGGCGTAGCCCGGCAGCGTGATCCCGAGGGGCGTCCCGTGCATCGCCGCAAACGAGCCGCGAACGTCGAAGCCGAGCTTCGCGTAGAGGCTGAGCGACCGGTTGTGGTAGGCGATCTGGACGAGCCGGACGCCCGGGGCGCGCCGCTCGACGGCCCGATCGAGCACGGCGGTCATCAGGGCGCGCCCCACGGTGTGGTCCTGCGCGGTCGGGTCCACGCTGATCGGCCCGAGCCCGGAGATGGTCGATCGCTCATCGAGGAAGTTGCTGCCCAGGATCCGGCCGTTGCCCTCCGCGACGACGGCGTAGATCCGCGGATGGTTGATGAGCCAGCGGATCGGCTCGGCTGCCGCCGCGACCGTCGGGAAGTCCGGCGGGAAGCCGTGGCGCGCCGCGAGCGTCGCGAACGCCTCGTAGCAGATCCGCCCGCACTCCTGCCAGTCGTCGGGCCGGGCCTCGCGAACCGTCACGTCCATCTGCGCTGCTCCGATCGCTCCGCGTGCGCCGTGATGGGGCTCGCGGGCACGTGGGAGATCGTAGCCGTGCCCGAGGTGCCGGGTGGCCGATCTCCGCGAACCCGACGTCGCCCTGCCCGCCGGCGGGACTCAGCCCGGCTGGTGGCCGCCCCGCGGACCGGGCCCGCTGGCGTCCACTCGCGCCTGGCGGACGCTCGCGGCCGCATCGGCCGCGAGGCCCCGGATGGTCTCCCACGCCCGCGCGGCGACGACCTCGGGCGTCGCGAGCCACGTTCCGCCGACCGCGACCACCGGGGGGACGGCGAGATACGCCGCCACGTCGGCGGCCCTGATCCCGCCCGTGGGCACGAAGCGCACCATCGGGTACGGGCCTGCGAGCGCGCGGATGTAGCCGACGCCGCCGATGGCGGCCGCGGGGAAGAGCTTGACCAGCCGGAGGCCGCGCCCGAGCGCCTGCTCGACCTCGCTCGGGGTGCAGACGCCCGGGAGCATCGGCACGTCCCGGCCGAGGACGTGGTCGACGACCGCCGGGTTGAAGCCCGGCGCGACGAGGAAGGACGCGCCGGCGGCGATCGCGTCGTCGGCCTGCGCGGTCGTGAGGATCGTCCCGGCGCCGACAAGGATGGCCGGGACGCGCGCGCGGATCGCCCGGATGGCCGCCACGGCCGCGTCGGACCGGAAGGTGATCTCGACGCATGCGATCCCGCCGGCGAGGAGCGCCTCGGCGACCGGCACGCCGTCCTCCGGCCGCGCGAGCGTGATCACCGGGACGACGCCCGCGGCGTGCAGCGCGGCCGTCAGGTCCATCTCATCGAGCCTGGTTCCGTGCCGCGGCGGTGCGACGGCGGGCCGGACCCGGGCGACCCCCGGCCACCCGTGGTGGAACCCTCACGTCCGATCATGCCAGCACGCGGTCGAGGTACGCGCCGTCGAGCAGGCCGGCGCGGAAAGCGGCCCGGTAGCACTCGAGCGTCGCGCGGACCCCGTCCTCGAGCGGCGTCTCGGCCCATTCCCCGAGCGCCTCCACCATGGGGCCGCCGTCGAAGGCGTCCGGAAGGGCCAGGGGCGTATCGTCGAACGTGATCCTGCCCCGGGCGGCGGGCTCGACCGTCTCGATGGCGTCGACGATCTCGGCGACGCTGAAGACGCTCCCACCGAGGTTGTAGACGGCCGCCCCGGCGAACGGGGCGCGGGCGGCACGGAGGAAGGCCTTCGCCGCGTCGTCGGCGAACTGGAACTGGTACCTGCCGTTGAAGTTGACGTGGTACGGGCGCCCGGCCGCGGCCGCGATCATCGCGACGGTCGGCTTCGAGGTGATCCCCTGGTCGCGTCCCGGCCCGTACACGGAATGCGGACGCAGCCCGATGCTCGCGATCCCATCGTTCTGCCAGTAGACCCGCGCGGACTGCTCGTTCGCGACCTTGTAGACGCCGTAGTGCGAGGTGGGGAAGAGATCCGCGTCCGGGCCGAGGACCGCCTCCTCGTAGTGGCTCTTCGGTCCGTAGACGGCCGCGCTGCTCGCGTAGACGACGCGCTCGACGCCGAGGCGCCGGGCCAGCTCGAAGATCGTGACGGTGCCTGCCACGTTCACCTGGGCCCCCCTGACCGGGTCGGCCGCGCAGAACGGGAACTGCATCCCGGCCAGGTGGATGATCCGGTTGACGCCGTGCCGTCCCGCCGCCGATTCGAGCGCCGCGATGTCCGAGATGTCGGCGGTCACGAAGCTGATGGCGCCACGCTCGGCGTCGTCCAGGATGAGCCTGAGGCGGTCGTCCCGCCCGCTCGAGGTCAGGACCAGGACCGGGACGTGCTCATGCACGAGGTTTCGGACGACCCACGCACCGATGCAGCCCGTGCCGCCGGTGACGAGGACGCGCTCGTCGGTCATGGCGTTCCCTCGCTCGTGCCGCCGCCGGTGATCCCCGGCCCCCTCAGGCGACCACCTCGTAGCCCTGGACCTGCATGTCCGAGTGAAGCTCCCGCAGCGCCGGCTGCAGGGCCTGGTGGACTTCCGAGGTCCGCCAGGCGGCGGCGCTCGCGGCATCCACGAAGCGGAAGACCATCTGGTAGCGGGTCGGGCTGTCTGCCTCGCGAAGCAGCTCGATCCTCACGAAGCCCGGAGCCCTGGCCATGGTCGGCCCGTACTCGCTGGCGATGAACTGCTCGAACGCGGCGGTCCTGTCGGGGAGGACCGAGAAGGTGATGTGGCGCTCGATCATGGCGGGGCCTCCCTGGGGGACGCGCGGCGGCTGGCGGAGTGGGGCCGCGAATTGGTCTTACCAGTTGACCACTATACCAGCAGACTCTACGATGTCGCGAGACAAGATGATCAGGGAGCGCCCGCATTGCTGCAACAAGAGCCTCGCGTCACCGCATTGACGGGCGTGGACGCCCCGACGGGCGTGGACGCGGGCGCGACACTTGAGCCTCGCTTCACGGTCGTCTCGCGGAGCACGCTGCCGGAGGAGGTCGCGAACCGCCTGCTCACGCTGATCAGGGATCAGCAGCTGCGACCCGGGACCAAGCTGCCCGCCGAGCGCAACCTGGCGGGGATGATGGACGTCAGCCGGCCCGTCGTGCGCGAGGCACTTCGGGCGCTGTCGCTCATGCGCGTCGTCGACATCCGCCCGGGCGACGGGACCTACGTGACGTCCCTCGAGCCGAGGCAGCTGGTCGCCCACCTCGACTTCGTGTTCGCGAAGGACAGCGTCGCTCTCGGTCAGCTCCTCGAGGCCCGGCGCGTCGTCGAGGCCGGGAATGCCCGCCTCGCCGCGTCCCGGATCACGCAGGGCGACCTCGCGGCGCTCGACGCACTGGTGGCCTCGCTGGCGAGCGCGATCGACGACCCGGACCGGTTCAGCGAGCTGGACATCTCCCTGCACGAGGCGGTCTGCGCCGCGGCGGGCAACTTCCTGCTCTCGCAGTTCATGAACATCGTCAGCACGCTCGGCAAGGTGAGCCGCGAGCAGACGGGCGGGCTCCGCGAGGTGCGGGAGGCCGCCCTGGGCGATCACCGGCGGATCGTCGACGCGCTCCGGAGGCGCGACCCGGGCGAGGCCGAGCGCGCGATGCTGGGACATCTCGACCACGTCGAGCAGGGCCTGGGCCGGACCCCGGGCACGGCCGCCCTGGTCAGCCCCGATCCCATGACGAGCCCCGATCCCGGCGCGTCCGGCCCGGGCGCGGCAGCGGGCAGCTCGGCCTCCGGCACGAGCGGCGAGCAGGCGCTCGACGTCGGAGGGCGGGGCCGATGAACGTACGCGGCAGCTACATCATGGATGCGCCCCGGGCCGCGGTCTTCGCCGCGATCTGCGATCCGGACGCGCTCCTCGGGGTGATCCCGGGCTGTCGCGAGATCGAGAAGGTCGGCGACGCCGAGTTCCGCGGCCAGATCTCGCTGCGTCTCCCCGGTGTCGTCGGGACGTATCGGACGATCGTCCGCCTCGTCGATGCGGACGCGCCGTCCTACGGCCGGCTCGAGGGCGAGCTCGACGGGACGCTCGGGACGCTCACCGGGAGCGCCACGTTCAGGCTCGCCGACGCAGGATCCGGAACGCGGATCGACTACGAGGGCCAGGCCGTGATCGGCGGACCGCTTGCCCGGCTCGACACCCGCTTCGCGGAGGGCCTGGCCGGATCGCTGATCGGGCAGGGGCTGCGCAACCTGGACTCGCGACTCGCTGCCGAGCGCTCGGCCGGCGGTGCGGACGACCAGCGGACAACGACGAGGGAGATTCCAGCGTGACCGTCAGGACCTATCTCTTGCCGCGCTCATTGCCGGAGGCGCTCGGGCTGCTCGAGCGACATGGCCCGGACCTCCTCGTGATGGCGGGCGGGACCGTCGCCATGCCGCTCATCAACGACGGGATCTCGCTGCCCCAGGCGGTGATGGGCCTGCGCCTCGCGGGCCTCGACGGGATCGCGCGCAGCGGCGACGTGCTGCGCATCGGCGCCACGGTCACGCTGACCCGGCTCCTGGACCAGGCCGCGGTCCCGATGCTCCGCGAGGCGGCCCGGAACACCGCCAGCTGGGCGATCCGCAACATGGGAACCGTCGGCGGCAACCTGTTCACGCCGCCACCTGGCGGCGACGTGGCGGTCGCCCTGCTGGCCCTCGACGCGAGCGTGGTCCTCGCCAGCACGAGAGGCGAGCGCGTCCTGCCCCTGGCCGAGTTCCTGACGGGCTTCATGAGCAATGCCCTGGCGGCCGACGAGCTCCTCGTCGAGGTCGACGTCCCGGTCCCGAGCGGGCCGGCGGCATTCCTGAAGCTGGGCCGCAAGCATGCCAGCACGCCGGCCGTCGTGACCGTCGCGGCCCGCGTCGAGTGGCGGGAGGGCCGCGTTGCCGAGGCGCGCATCGCGCTCGGCGCGGCCGGCCCGCATCCGATCCGTGCCCGCGAGGCCGAACGGCTGCTCCTCGGGACGGGCATGGAGCCCGATGCGATCAGCGCCGCGTCCGACGCCGCAGCCGAGGGATGCGAGCCGTTCACGGATGCCCTCGCCACGGACTGGTACCGGCGCAGGATGGTGCGCGTCTTCGTCGGCAGGGCCCTCGCGCAGATGACGCCGGGCGCCACGGGAGAGGGTCGCTAGCATGGCATCGACGATCGTCATCTTCGAGCTGGGCGGCCGCGAGGTCGAGGTCATGGTGAGGCCCATGACGACCCTGCAGGCCGTGCTGCGCAACCAGCTCGGGTTCACGGCCACCAAGGACGGCTGCCGCCAGGGCGGCTGCGGAAGCTGCACCGTCCTCGTGGACGGGGAGCCGATGCTCGCCTGCCTGCTCCCCGTCGAGGACATCGCGGGAAGACGCGTGACCACCCTCGAGAGCATCACGCCGGCCGAAGGCCTGCACCCGATCCAGCGGGCGTTCCTCGACGCGAACGCCCTCCAGTGCGGCTACTGCACGCCCGGAATGGTCATGGTCTCGACGGCCCTGCTCGACCGGGTGCCGGCCCCGACCGACGACGACATCAAGCAGGCGCTGGCGGGCAACATCTGCCGCTGCACCGGGTACCGACCGATCGTCACGGCGGTCCACGACGCGGCCGAGGCGATGCGCGAGGACGCGAAGGAGCAGGCACGATGAGCGCCGATCTCAACGTCGTCGGCCAGTCGGTCGCACGCAGCGACGGGATCGGCCACGTCACCGGCCGGACCCAGTTCTTCGCCGACCGCTCGTTCCCCGGCATGCTCCATCTCAAGATGGTCCGGAGCCCGCTCCACCACGCCCTGATCCACGGCGTCGACCTGTCGGAGGCGGAGCGGGTGCCGGGCTTCGTCCGGGCCCTGACCTTCAGGGACGTCCCGCACAACCTGTACACGATCCTCGGCCTCATCGGCGTCGAGCCCGAAGAGGAGTACGTGCTCGCCGAGGATCGCGTCCGCTTCAGGGGCGAGGCGATCGTCGCGATCGTCGCCGAGACGGAGGCCGCCGCGCTGGAGGCGGTCTCGAAGGTCCGCCTCGACCTGGAGGAGCTGCCCGCGGTGTTCGACGTCGAGGAGGCGCTCCTTCCCGGTGCCCCGGTCGTGACGAGCTGGGGGAACAACACGTTCATGTACGAGGGCCATCCCTGCCGGCGGGTGCGCCTGGGCGACGTCGAGGCCGCGTTCGAGCGCGCCGACCACATCGTGGAGGGCGTCTACAACACGAGCCCCATCGAGCAAGCCCCGCTGGAGACGACCGGCTGCATCGCGGTCCCCGAAGCCAACGGCCGCTTCACCGTCTACACCAACACCCAGGCCCTCTACTTCAGCCTGGACAACACGGCGATCATCCTGCAGGTCCCCGGCAACCGGCTCCACTTCGTGGGGGGAACCGTGGGGGGCGGCTTCGGTGGCAAGGTCGACGTCATCGTGGAGCCGATCGCCACGCTCGCGGCGATGAAGACGAACCGGCCGGTGCGCTTCGCCTACAGCCGCTCCGAGGAGATGCAGGTCTCGTCGACCCGCAGCGCCTGGCGCATCTACATCAAGGACGGCGTCTCGCGCGACGGCCACATCATCGCCCGCAAGGTGACGAGCTACGCCGACTCCGGGGCGTACAGCCGCCAGACGCCCTACGCGCTGACGAAGCACGCGGCAAACGCCGCCGGACCCTACGCGATCCCGAACGTGTCGATCGACGCCTACTGCGTCTACACGAACCGTCAGCCGACCAGCGCGATGCGCGGCTTCGGGGTGACGATGGGCTCCTTCGCGCTCGAGGTCCAGATGGACAGGATCGCCGAGCGGGTCGGCCTGGATCCCTGGACGATCCGCTTCATCAACGCCTACCACGACGGCGACCTGAAGCCACACCGGAAGCTCGCGGAGGACGCCACGCTGATCGAGACGATGCAGGCCGCCGCGGCCCTCGTCGGGCACGAGCTGCCCGACGACCTGCGGGCGATGACGTCGGCACCCCGCGTCGCCGGCCATGACGGAGGGCGCGACTGATGGCGAGGCTGCGCGGAACGGGGATCGCCGCCGTCAACTACCCGACCGGCATGAACCTCGGCGGCGACCCGTCGCAGGCGCTGATCCACGCCACGACGAGCGGGTCGTTCGTCGTGTCGCTCTCCGCCACGGACCTCGGGCAGGGGCTCAAGACGGTCATCGGCCAGATCGCGGCGGAGACGCTGGGCGTCGATTTCGGGGAGATCGTGATCGACACCGCGGACACGGACACCGGTCCCCACGACATGGGGACCTTCGCGAGTCGCGCCACCCACCGTGTCGGCAACGCCGTGATCGCGGCCGCCCTCGAGGCCCGTCGGGCGCTGCTCGACGTCGCCTCCGAGGAGCTCGAGGCCGCTGTCGAGGACCTCGAGATCGACGGGCACGGGAACCTCATGGTTCGAGGCGCCCCATCGCGCTCGGTCCGGGTCGCCGACATCGCCTCGCTGGCGCAGTTCAAGTACGGCCGCACGATCTCGGGGCGCGGAAGCTACATGAAGCCGAAGAGCCCGGTCGACCCGGAGAACGGCGCCATGGATCCCGACTCCACGGAGGCGCACGCCTGCACCGTGGCCGAGGTCGAGGTCGACACCGAGACGGGCGAGGTCCGGGTCCTGAGCATCCGGAGCGCCTACGAGGTCGGCCGCCAGGTCAACCCGGCGCTCGTCGCCGGACAGATCACCGGCGGCGCGTTCATGGGCATGTCCCACGCCCTCTACGAGACCACCGCGCCGTATTACCCGGCCGCGGATCACAGCCCCCGGGACTTCAGCGAGTACCTGGTGCCCGGCATCCTGGAGATGCCGGAGATCGAAGTCGGTCGTCCTGGAGATGCCGTCCTCGAGCGGGCCGTACGGGGTCAAGGGCCTGGGCGAGATGACGGCGAACTCGCCGATCCCCGCGATCGTCAACGCCATCTATCACGCCACGGGCGTCCGGATCGACGATCTGCCGGTCACCCCCGAGAAGATCCTCCGCGGCCTGGAGGCACTGCAGCCCCGGCCCGCCTGAGCCGCAACAGGAGCGCAGATCGGGCCCGGCCGACCCGGGCAGGATCCGACACAGCGGAAACATGGAGAACGCGATGGGACAGATCACGACCTGGGACGAGTTCCCGACCGTCGAGTACATCCCCGGCGTCTTCCGCCAGGCCGTCTCGGGCGAGAAGACCATGCTCACCCGGATCGTCTACCGGGGCGGCGTCGTGATCCCGGACCACACCCATGACGCGGAGCAGCTGATGCTCGTCGAGCAGGGCCGCCTCTGGGCGAAGGTGGGCGAGGAGGAATCCGAGGTCGGGCCCGGGTCGCTGCTGATCATCCCCTCGAACTACGTCCACGCCTTCCGCCAGCTGACGGACGAGGACGTGATCTTCTACGAGTGCTTCGCACCGATCCGGCTCGAGTACCTCGTCGGCTTCAAGGGCCCGGACCGCTCGCTCGCCATGATGAAGAAGGCGCTCGGAACGGAGTAGGGCCGCCGCCAGGCGTCCCGCGACGCCGATGCCGCCGGCACGCAGCGGTCGACCACGCGGGGCGACCGCGTCTTCCGCCGGGCAGGGACCCGCTCGCGCGCTGCACCGGGCGTCGGTGTCCGTTTCTTAGTCACCCCTTGGTCGAGATCCTGCGCCACGCGGGGGAGACTGTGCCCGACGACGTGCCGCGGCGCCGCACGAGGTGCTGCGGCCCGCCATGCGGCACGACACCGGACACGGCGAGGCCGGGACGGAGCGCGGGAGGTCCGACGCAGATGCACGCGAGGCCGATGCTGGCGATCGCCGCGTTGCTGACGCTCGGAGCGAGCGTGGTCTCGACCGGCGGAGCTGTCACTCCCGGGCCGGCCTTCGCCCCGTTGCGGAGTGGGACCGCCTTCGCGTCACCGACCGCGGCGGCCGAGCCGATTGTCCACGCGGCGACACCGGCCGGCGTGAGGAGCGCCGGCGACCTCGGCTGGTACTCGACGAACTGGGCGGGTTACGCCATGGAGGCCGGGCCGTACCGGAGCGTGAGCGGCCAGTGGACCGTTCCCTCGGTCATCCCGACCGGTCGCTCCTCCTATTCCGCCCAGTGGGTCGGCATCGACGGGGTCAGCAGCGCCGCGCTCATCCAGGCAGGAACGGAGGCGAACTTCGTCGACGGGACGCCCCGCTACTCGGCCTGGTGGGAGATCCTGCCGGCGCCGGCCGTCACCATCCGCTCGCTGTCGGTTCGGCCCGGCGACGTGATCATCGTGACGATCTCGCGCGTCTCGACGGGCCGCTGGCGGATCAGCCTCAAGGATCGCCGATCCGGGAGCTTCACGACCGTCCGCGGGTACGCCGGGCCCGGGGCGTCCGCCGAGTGGATCGAGGAGGCGCCGCTCGTCGGCTGGAGGATCCCGCCGCTCGCCCCGCACGCGCCGGTCGTCTTCGACAACGCAACGTTGAATGGCGCCGCGGCGCAGCTGTCGATCGCCGACGCCGGTGCGATGCTCCGTCGCGGAACGCTCGTCGACACGCCCTCGGCACCGGACGCGGACGGCAACGGGTTTGCCGTCGCGCAGCAGGCGATCCCACCGGACCAGCCAGCCCAGACATGACCCCATCGAAACGCCGCGACCCGGACGCGGCTCGCCCCGCCGGTCGCGGCCGCGAGTGCGCGCGGCGGACGGGGCCGGCACGCGCGTCGCATCGGCGCCTCCGGCGCGCTCGTCCTCGCGCTCTGGACCCTGGCCGCAGGCCCCGTCTCCGGCGCCTCGCCCGTCTCCGGCGCAGAGACGTTCGACGTCTACCGCCCGGGTGTCTTCTCGATGCAGGCGACGTGGACCTGGTGCACCGCGGCGAGCGTCCAGATCATGCGCAACATCCTCGTCGGCGGGAGCGACCACGCGAGCGCCAGCCAGCAGCAGTACTTCACGTACATGCGGGCGAGCAACCGCTTCCAGCATGTCCCGCAGCGGGGCGTCGACCCGCAGGGGTTCCTCGCGGGGCTCCGGCGCTTCGTCGATCCGGCCTACGCCCTCGTGGCAAGCCCGACCTTCGATTCGGCGGTCCGGTCGGCCGTCACGCGCCTCCGCGTCAGCGGCGAGCCCGTCGCGATGATCGTCGCGGCGGGGCGTCATGCATGGGTGCTCACCGGGTTCACCGCGACGGCCGATCCGGCGGTCACGAGCGACTTCAACGTGGTCAGCGTGCGAATCGTCGGCCCGCTCTACGGGCGGCAGAGCATCGGCGGATACGACGCGCCGCCGGACACGAGCATCCCGGTTGCGGCGCTCCGCGGGTTCCTGCTGCCGTTCCGCTTCCGGTTCGCGCCGACGCCGTGGACCGGCAGCTACGTCACGTTCCAGTCGATGCCGATCGCCGTCGGGCGCGTCGCCGCTCGACAGGTCCTGTAGCGGGGGCCGCGAGCCTCCACGACCGCGAGGCTCCACCATCGCGCGAGCGCCGCCGCGGTCCCGCCGCCGGAGCACGCGGGGCCGCTCGGCCGCCGCTCAGGCGAACGCGGCGATCAGCTCGCCCGCGAGGTCGAGGAGCTCGCCCGGCAGCATCGTGTTGGCGAACGTGAAGCCACCGAAGCCCGCATCCACGTACTCGGCCAGGATCTCCGCGGCCCGCGCCGGCGCAGCCGGCACGAGCCCGCCGCGGCGCTCCGGCGGGATCCGGGCGAGGCGTGCCTCTCCCTCGCGCTCGTCGGGCACGAGGAGCACCGGGGAGGCCATCGTCCGGGTGATCGTCGCGGGGTCGCGGCCGATCTCCTCGCAGTAGCGCTCCAGGAGGTCGGCCTTGCGGCGAAGCACCTCCTTGCCCAGCGGGAACCAGTGCGCGTAGTCGGCATGGCGCGCGACCAGGCGCAGCGTCCGCTGCTCGCCGCCGCCGCCGACGAGGATCCGCGGCCCGCCGGCCTGGATCGGCCTCGGCCGGTTGAGCGCGGCCTCGATCCGGTAGAAGCGGCCTTCGAAGGTCGGGCGCTCCTCGGTGAACATCAGGCGGCAGATCGTCAGGGCCTCGTCGAGGCGGTCCATCCGCTCGCCGACCCGCGGGAAGTCGAACCCGTACCCGCGGTGCTCCGACTCGTTCCAGGCCGCCCCCATCCCCAGGATGGCCCGGCCGCCGGATACCACGTCGAGCGTGGTCACGATCTTCGCGAGGTGCGCCGGGTTGCGGTAGGTGACGCCGGTCACGAGGGCCCCGACGCGGACGCGCGAGGTACGGGCCGCGATCCCGGCGAGGGTGGAATAGGCCTCGAGCATCGAGGCATCTTCGGGCCCGACCCCGCCGATCTGGTAGAAGTGGTCCATCACCGTCACGAGGTCGAAGCCCACCGCCTCGGCCCGGCGGGCGAGGTCCGCGACGTGCTCGAACAGCGACTCCGGTCCGACCCCCGGGAAGGTGTAGTTGGGAAGGTGATACCCGAACATCGGTCGCATTGGCCGCACCTCGTGGCAGGATGGATCCCCGAACGGCCGGCCGCTCGACCGTCGACTCCAGTTTCCCCCAGCGGGCGCGTTGGCGTCGCGGGCGCCAGGTTGACGTCGGGCGTCGCGGCCGGAGGTGACGCCGCCGGTCGGATGACGAGTCGTAATGACGGTCGCGGGCCCCGCCCTCACACTCGGTGACGAATGGCCGATCGCCCGTCCCATCCCTCGCCCAATTCGCCGAAGAAGGCCCGTCCTGGGGGACGGGCCTTCTTCGAGCGGGCGCGGGCCGATCGGGCCGGCGTCCCGTCCGCGTGCGCGACCCGCTGCCCGGCCCCGCAGGTCGTGCTGCCCGCGACGGCAGCGTTCCGGCGATCCGGGGCAGCTCTGACACCGCGCTGACGACTTCCCGGTCGGCGAGCCCGCAGCCCGGATGCAGCCGCGGCTGCGGGCTCTGCCGTCTCAGTGGTGCTGGAGCAGCGCCGCGACCAGGACGAACAGCGCGCTCGCGCCAAGGAAGCCCAGGCTGATCCCGGCCACGAGGAGCAGGGGGCCGCGACGCGGCGAGCCCGGGAGGCCGGGCTTCTCGGCCGCGAAGACGAACCTCGAGAGGTCCAGGTCCTTCCACGACTCGAGGTCGGCCGCGAGGGCCGCCGCATCCGGGTAGCGCTCCGCGGGGTCCTTGCGGATGGACTTCCGGACGATCGCGTCGAGCGGCGGCGGGATGGACGGATCGAGCTCGAGGAGCGAGGGGGCTGGACGCGTCACGGCCTGGTTCATGATCGAGAGCGGGTTGTCGCCCTCCCACGGGACCCGGCCCGCGAGCAGCTCGAAGAGGATCACACCCAGCGCATAGACGTCCGTCCGAGCGTCGCCGCGCTCGCCCTGGACCTGCTCGGGCGCCATGTAGTCGGGCGTGCCCATCTGCGACGTCAGCCAGCGCCAGGTCAGGCGGCGCGCGCCGGCCATCAGGGCGATCCCGAAGTCGGTCACGACGGGCCGGCCGTCCGGGGTGACCAGCACGTTCTCCGGCTTCAGGTCGCGATGCGTCACGCCCTGCCGGTGCGCGTAGCCCATCGCGTCCGCGAGCTGGTCCACGAGGGCGACCGCCTCCGCGATCGGGAGCCGACCGCGCCGCGCCAGGTACTCGCGCAGGGTCTCGCCCTCGATGTACTCCATGACGAGGTACGGGCGCGTCCGGTCACCGCCCGGGTCGAGCGAGCGCTGGATCCCCGGGTGGTCGAGGCGGCGGGCGATCTCCATCTCGCGCCGGAACCGATCGAACGTGGCGACGTCGCCGATGATCCCCTCGTGCGGGCACTTGAGGACGACCCGCCCGCCGTCCGGGTCTACCGCCAGGTAGACGTCGCTGAACGCGCCGTGGCCGATCGCCTCGACGATCTCGTAGCGGTCCAGTCGCTCGCCCGGGGCGAGCGCCGCGCTCACGTGCGGCCCGCGAGGAGCCGTCGCCAGAACGATCGGTCGGGTCCGTCGCCGTCGCGGGGCGAGCCCGGGGCGTCCACGTGGATGATTGCCACGGTCGCATTATCGTCGCCGCCCGACGCGATCGCCTGCGAGACGAGGTCACGGGCGCCCGCGGCCGGCTCGGCGCGGAGCGCCGCCTCGAAGTGCTCCTGGTCCAGCCCGCCCCAGCAGCCGTCGGTGCAGACGGCGTACGCATCGCCCGGGTAGATCGCCCGCGAGGCCGCGTCGGCGCGCAGGATGAGGTCGCCGCCGAGCGACCGCGTGAGCAGGTGTCGGCCGGGGTGGGTGCGGGCCTGGTGCGGCTTGATGACCTTCATCCGGACGAGCTCTGCCGCCTGCGAATGGTCACGCGTGAGGAGCTCCACGACGTCGTCGCGCATCCGGTAGACGCGGGTGTCCCCGATGTGCGCGACGTGGAGCGATCCCGCGGAGAACACGAGGACCGCCGCGGTCGTCTGCGGGCCGGGCCGCCGGTCGGTCGCCCCGTCGAGCTCTCCCGCGAGCAGTGCGCCGTTGGCGAGCTCGAGGGCCGCCCGGAGGTCGCCGGGTCCGGGCTGGGTCGCCACCGCCAGCGCCTCCACGACGATCCGGGTGGCCGTTCGGCTCGCCAGGTCGCCCCGCCCATGGCCGCCGAGGCCGTCCGCGACCATGAGGCCCACCGCCGGGCCGGCCAGGGCCGCGGTCCGGATCGATTCGCCGGGCGTCCCGGTGAGGTCGTGACCGGCCGCGTCGAACCAGCCCACGTGGTCCTCGTTCGTCTCGCGGACGGGGCCGACGACGGAGAGCGTCGCGAGCCGGAGGCGGACGTGCTGCCCGCCCCCGGCGGCGACCTCTTCCCCGAGGATGGCCGATGCCGGCGGCGCCACGGAGGGCGCCGCCGGCATGCCGATGGACCGATGGGGGTCGCCGGGCGGGACACCCGGCGCAGGGGCGCTCAGCCGGCCGCCTCGATCCGCTCACTGGCGGAGGCGCGCTCGGCGGCGGTCGCGAGCTCGGTCGGGCTGCGCCGGACAAGGATGGGCGTCTGCGTGGCCCGCGAGTTCAGGGTCAGCCAGGCCGCCCCGATGACGATCCAGGCCGTCACGATGCCAACCGCGACGAGCGTGTCCGCCTGGGTGGACCCGCCGGACGCGATGCTCATGAAGAGCACCGTCAGCAGCATTCCCACGTTGGCGACCAGGCCGAGGGCCGGGACGAGGATGTGCTTGAGCGCGGAGCGCTCCGGACGGGCCCAGAAGGCGATCATGACGAGGAGGTTCGTCATCCCATAGACCAGGAACGTGCCGACATTCGAGGCGAGGATGATCTGCAGGAGGTTGTCCGCGCTGAGGATCCCGTAGGCGCCGAGGACGCCCGAGATCACCGCGAGCACGAGGATCCCGAAATGCGGCGTGGCGTACCGCCCGTGGAGGAGACCCAGCAGCCCCGGGACTTCGCGATCGCGGCCCATGACGTACGTGATCCGGACGCCGGTGTTCAGGCAGGCGAGGGTCGTCCCGATCAGCGCCACGAGGACGGTCGCGGCCAGGATCAGCGCGAGAACCGTGCCCGTCCCGCCGAGCATCGTGTCGCCGATGAGCCTGACCAGGTCGCCGATGGGCGCCCCGGAGGCCGCGGCCGCGCCGTAGCCGGTGACCGCGGTGACCTTGCCGGTCGCATCCGTGACGGTCCCGGTGAGCGCGCTGCTCACCGCGAAGTTCGCGGCCACGTACTCGATGACGTAGGCGAAGAGGCCCTGGATCGCGAGCGAGAGGAGGACCGCGCGCCGCACGTCGCGCTTCGGGTTGTGCGCCTCGGCGCCGAGCGCCGTGACGGACTCGAAGCCGACCAGGAGCAGGATCGCGATCGTGCCCTGGAAGAGGACGTTCGTCAGGTTGTGCGGCAGGACGACGGAGAGGACGTCCTTGTGCGCATACGAGAGCTCGGGGTGGCTGAGCCGGAAGATCACGGCGAGGACGCTGAAGGCCAGCAGGGCGGTGAGCTGGATGACGTTGATCACGACGGCCGTGAGCGTCGATCCCGAGATCCCCCGGAACGCGATCAGCCCGGTGATCGCGGCGAACCCCGCGACGAGCACGATCTCGAACGGTGTGTCGAGCGTGACCCCGAACAGGCCGAGGATGTAGACGGCCAGGATCCCTGTGAACGCCACCATGATCCCCGGGTAGATCCAGTAGTAGAGGTGGGAGATCCAGCCGACCACGAACTTCGCGAGTCGGGCGAACTTGTAGTGGATCGCCTCCTCGCGCTCGAGGAAGGCGGCCTCCGCGAAGTAGTACGACGAGCCCGCGCCCGCGGCCGGGTAGAGGTTGGACAGCTCCCCGTAGCTCCACGCGGTGAGGAAGGCGAGCACGAGCGCGAACAACAGGCCCGGGACCATGTCCATCGCCGTCGTCGAGGCGCCGTTCGCCTGGATCGCCTGGGACTGGAACGTCGTCCAGAGGAACGCCCCCGGGGCGATCAGTGCCATCGCGTTGATGGTCAGGCCCGTGAGGCTCAGGGTTCGTTTCATCTCCGGTGCGGGGGCGCTCGTCATCTCGTCTCCTCCACCGCGGTCGTGCCAGCCGCACGGCGCGCCCGTTCGTCGCGCCGGTTCGCCCGATCGTGCGGGCACGGGTCGCCCGCGCACAGGGTGAAGACCGTGATGCGCGGGAGCGGATTGGTTGCGCGGTGGTGGCAATTGGCGGCGCATGGCTCGTGCCGCCGCGTCCGTCGCACCGGGCCCCGCGTCCGTCGCACCGGGTCGCCGCGTCCGTCGCACCGGTCCCCGCGGCTCGCGAAGCGCGGTCCCGGCGACCGCGATTCGCATTGACACGACCGTGTCAACCCCGGAGGATGCGCGGACCGAGCGGTCCCGTGCCCGTCCGGGTCCGTCAATTGCAGGGGGTGCTCGCGACCGCACGCTGACCCTGGGTCGACGGGCCGAGGCGAAAGGGGGGTTCCTGATGACAAGCTTGACCGAAGGGTCGGCTGACGCCCCGACCATCCGGCGCCCGGCCCGGGTGCACGGATCCGTTCGCGTGGCCCGAGCCTCGGCCGCGGCCATGCTGGCCTTCCTGCTCGTCGGGCTGGCCGGCCTCGTGCCCGCGGCGTCGGCCGGGCCCGTCCCGGCGTGCGTCGGCGGGCACCTGAGCGCGCGGATCGCCTCGTGGCAGGGCGCGGCCGGGAGCCGGATCGCCGACGTCCGCATCGTCAACACGTCGTTCACGCCGTGCGTGCTGCGCAACTACCCGCGCGTCCGGCTCGTGAGCGCGAGCGGCGCGGTGATGATCAACGGCGCGGCCGCCTCGACGACCGCCGCGACGCACCTGCTGGCCCCGCTGGGATTCCTTCGGACCGAGGTGAGCGACAGCAACTACTGCGGGCCGGCCTTCGTGAAGCCCGTGACGCTCGCCTTCATCCTCCCGGGCACCCTGGGTCGGGTCGTCGCGATGCCCGTCTCGGCCACCGACGCCGGGGGCGTTCCGCCCTGCAACGGCGCGGCGGGCTCCGCCGGGCACATATCGATGCACGCCTGGCACTGAGCGGAGCCGCGCCGGCGCCCGTGCCGCGCGGGCCCCGTCTCGGTGATCAACCTGAACGGCGATACTGTCGGGCGTGTCGACCATCGAGCCAGGATCCATCGCCCGATCGACTGCCGGGTCGGACCCGGGGCGACCGGAGCCCCCGGTCTACGATCTCTCGTACCGCGATGCGTTCTGGGCCTCGCGGGCCTACGAGGACCTGTGCGACCGGATCGCGCTCCGCGCGCTCCTGGCCGGGCGCGGCGGGCGGCTCCTCGACCTCGGTGCCGGCTTCGGGCGGCTGAGCGACGAGTACGCGGCCTTCGACCACGTCACGCTCGTGGATGCGTCGCCCGCCATGGTGGAGGCTGCCCGCGAACGGGTCGGCACCGACCCGCGCTTCTCGGTGGTCCAGGCGGATGCGACCGATGTCCCGATCGCCTCGGGCTCGATCGACGTCGTCGTGGCCGTCCGGCTGATCCTCCACGTTCGGAACCCCGACGCCGTCTTCGCGGAGGTTGCCCGCGTCCTCCGGCCCGGCGGACTGTTCGTCCTCGAGTTCCCCAATCGCAACCACCTCCTCGCCCGCCTTCGTTACCTCGCGGGGCGGCAGGACTGGTCTCCCGGCGACCCGGCCGCGCACGAGTACCGGGAGGGGCACTTCTCCCACCAGCCGGCGACCATCGTGCAGCAGCTTCGGCATGCCGGCCTCGCGCCGGCCCGGCGACGGGCGGTCTCGCTCTTCCGCTCGGCGCGCCTGAAGGCGCTCGTGCCGGCACGTCACCTTGCCCGGATCGAGGCGCCCTTCCAGGCGCCCTTCGGGCGCCTGGCACCGAGCCCATCCGTGTACATCGCGTCGCGCAACCGCGGACGACCGGCTGCCGGCGAGCGGCCTGCGACCCAGCTCGGTCCGGGCGCGCCGGAGGCGGTAGGCTCGCGAGGTGCTGAGCTACTTCCAGGCGATCGTCCTCGGGCTGCTCCAGGGCGTCACCGAGCTGTTCCCCGTGTCGAGCCTGGGGCACTCGGTCATCCTGCCGCAGCTCCTTGGCTGGACCGACGTGGTGGCCGCCCAGTCGGCGACCGAGTCCTACTTCCTCGCGCTGCTCGTCGGGCTCCACGTGGCGACCGCGCTCGCTCTCGTCGTCTTCTACCGCGGCACGTGGGCACGGATCATCCGGGGCGTGCTCGTCTCCATCGGGACGCGGCGGATCGAGACGCCCGATCAGCGCCTCGGGCTGGCTCCTGGTCGTCGCGACCATCCCGGCGGGGCTGGCCGGCGTGCTCCTGGAGCATTCGCTCCGCGTGGTCTTCGCCAAGCCCCTCGCCGCCTCTGGGTTCCTCGTCGTCAACGGCGTCATCCTGCTCTGCGGCGAGCTGGTGCGGCGCCGCGTCCAGGGCCACGTGCCGCCACGGCGCCGGCAGGCGACCGCGCATGGCCGCCGCCTCGACGACCTGGGATTCCCGGTGGCGGTCACGGTCGGCATCGCCCAGGCATTCGCGCTCCTGCCAGGCATCAGCCGATCGGGGATCACGATGGTCGCGGGACTCGTGCGTGGCCTCGACCACGAGGATTCGGCGCGCTTCTCGTTCCTCCTGGCCACGCCGATCATCCTGGCCGCGGGTCTCTACAAGCTGCCGGACCTGCTCGGCCACAACGGCGATGGGGTTCGCCCGCAGGTCCTGGTCGGGAGCCTCGCGGCCGGCATCGCCGCATATCTGTCGGTGCGCTTCCTGACCCGCTACTTCGCGGTCCGGACCCTGACCCCGTTCGCGATCTACTGCCTCGTCGTCGGGCTGATCTGCGTCGCCCGGTTCGCCTAGCTCGGCGGCCCGGAGGATGCCGGACTGTTCGGCCCGGGCAGGCCTTCCATGGTCCCGTCCGCTGACGAGAGCCTCGCCGGGTCGATCGGCACGCCACGAGCGACGGGCGGACCGGGTCCTAGGCACTTCCTGCGCGACGTGGCACGATCTCGCACGTGACCAGCACGCCTCTGCCTGCGCAGCACCTGCGCGACCTCGCGTGGCTTCGACGCGTCCGCGACCGGATCGACCGGGAGTACGAGCAACCGCTCGACGTCGAGGCGCTCGCCCGCGGCGCGCACATGTCGGCCGGGCATCTCAGCCGCCAGTTCCGGCTCGCCTACGGCGAGTCGCCATACGGCTACCTGATGACGCGGCGAATCGAGCGC
The DNA here is from genome assembly GCA_963809215.1 of uncultured Chloroflexia bacterium. GTDB lineage: Bacteria > Chloroflexota > Limnocylindria > Limnocylindrales > CSP1-4 > CTSoil-043. Next base: position 2,016,624 of record CAWEIJ010000002.1, on the reverse strand, counting down.
GCGATGGCGCTGCTGCGTCGCGGCGACCTCGGCGTGACCGAGGTCTGCTTCGCGGTCGGCTGCTCGTCGCTGGGCACTTTCAGCAGTCGCTTCAGCGAGCTGGTCGGCATGTCGCCCAGCGCCTATCGGCGCGACGCGGCGCGCGCCACGGCGGGGATGCCGTCGTGCGTGGCGAAACAGGTGACACGTCCGATCAGGACTGACCGTTCGGTCAGGAATCGAGAAGCGCAGGTCACCGGGCCGAACCTAGCATGACCGGCATGGACATCACCGCCACGACGTCAGGAGCGAACATGACCGGCTCGTCCACGCAGGGAATCAAGACCGTGCTGCATCCCGTCTCCGACCCGGTGACGGCCAAGGCGGTGTACGCGGCCCTCCTCGGCGTGCCGCCGCAGACCGACGAGCCGTACTACGTCGGATTCGAGGCCGCAGGTCAGCACATCGGGCTGGTCCCGGGCGGTGGACCGCAGGGCATGACCTCGCCCGTTGCCTACTGGCACGTGCCGGACATCGCGGCGAAGCTGGCAGAGGTGACCGCGGCGGGCGCCACCGTGAAGGAGCCCGCGCACGACGTCGGAGGCGGACGCCTGGTCGCCACCGTCACCGACCCCGATGGCAACGTCCTCGGGCTGCTCCAGGACCGCTGAGCAACAGCCGCCTCGCTGCGGCCTGCCAGACCATCAGACTCGTCGACGAGCCTCGAAACGGAGGATACCCGCCATGACCCCAGCGAAGGGCACCACGACCAGGAGCAGTGCGGCCCGCAACTCCAGCACGGTCTGGACGGATGAAGAGCGAGCCGCGATGAAGGAGAGCGTCCGGGAGCGAAAGGCAGCCTCCCACCGCAGCCCGGTCGACGAACGCGCCGACGGCGAACGCGACGTGCGCGCGAAGATTGCCGAGATGCCCACGGCCGATCGCGTCATGGCCGAGCGAATCCATGAGCTCGTCACGACGACGGCGCCGTCCCTCGCGCCGAAGACGTACTACGGGATGCCGGGGTACGCGAGGGACGGCAGGGTCATCTGCTTCTTCAAGCCGGCATCGAAGTTCAAGGTTCGGTACGCGACGTTCGAATTCCAGCCGGACGCCCGCATCGACGACGGCGAGATGTGGCCGGTCGCGTTCGCGGTGATCGAGCTGACCCCCCGAGCGGAGGCACGGATCGCGGAGCTCGTGAGGAAGGCCGTTGGCTGAGGCTGCGTCAGCCATGGCGATCGCCTCGCAGACGGACGCGCAGCCGTCCCTGTCCGACGCTGCGGACCGCCATGACCTGATCCGCGTCCACGGTGCGCGCGAGAACAACCTCAAGAACATCAGCATCGAGATTCCGAAACGCCGGCTGACCGTGTTCACGGGCGTCTCGGGCTCGGGCAAGAGCTCGCTGGTCTTCGCCACGATCGCCGCGGAATCCCAGCGCCTGATCAACGAGACCTACAGCGCCTTCGTCCAGGGCTTCATGCCCACGCTGGATCGGCCCGACGTCGACGTCCTCGAAGGGCTGACCACGGCGATCGTCGTCGACCAGGAGCGGATGGGCGGCAACCCGCGCTCCACCGTCGGCACCGCGACCGACGCCAACGCGATGCTCCGGATCCTGTTCAGCCGGCTCGGGCAGCCGCATATCGGCTCGCCCCAGGCCTACTCGTTCAACACGCCGTCGGTCCATGGCGCCGGCTCGATCACCGTCGAGAAGGCGGGGGCGAAGGCCGAGAAGAAGACGTTCACGGTCACCGGCGGGATGTGTCCGCGATGCGAGGGGAGGGGCACGGTCTCCGACGTCGACCTCACGGAGCTTTTCGACGAGACGAAGTCGCTCGCCGAGGGCGCGATCACCGTCCCGGGCTACACCGCGGGCGGCTGGAACTATCGCCTCTACGCGTCCTCCGGCTTCGTCGATCCGACCAAGCCGATCCGCGACTACACCGAGAAGGAGCGCCACGACTTCCTCTACCGGGAGGCGACCCGGATGAAGATCGAAGGCATCAACATGACCTACGAGGGGTTGGTGCCGCGGATCCAGGGATCGTTCCTGTCCAAGGACCAGGAATCCCTGCAGCCGCACATTCGGTCGTTCGTGGATCGGGCGGTCACCTTCGCGGCCTGTCCCGCCTGCGGGGGCACCCGACTTGCCGAGGGGGCCCGCTCGTCGCGGATCAGGGGCATCAGCATCGCCGACGCGTGCGCGATGCAGATCAGCGACCTCGCGGCCTGGATCCGCGATCTCGACGAGCCGTCGGTTGCGCCACTGCTCGGCGCCCTGCGGCACCTGCTCGACTCGTTCGTCGAGATCGGGCTCGGCTACCTCTCGCTCGAGCGGTCGTCGGGAACGCTGTCGGGTGGCGAGGCGCAGCGCGTGAAGATGATCCGCCACATCGGGTCGTCGCTCACCGATGTCACCTACGTCTTCGACGAGCCCACCACCGGCCTCCACCCCCACGACGTCCAGCGGATGAACGGCCTGCTGCGGCAGCTCCGGGACAAGGGCAACACCGTGCTCGTGGTCGAGCACGAGCCGGAGGTGATCGTGACCGCCGACCACGTCGTCGACCTGGGCCCAGGCGCCGGCACTGCCGGTGGCGAGGTGGTCTTCGAAGGCAGCGTCGAGGGCCTGCGGGCCAGCAACACGCTCACCGGGCGCCATCTCGGCTACCGGGCCGGGCTCAAGGCCGGGACCCGCGCGCCGTCCGGCAGGCTCGAGTTTCGCCACGCAAACCAGCACAACCTGCAGGATGTGAGCGTGGACGTGCCGCTCGGCGTGCTCGTCGTCGTCACCGGGGTTGCCGGCTCCGGCAAGAGCTCGCTGATCCACGGGTCGATGCCCAGGGACGCGGAGGTCGCATCGATCGACCAGGCGCCGATCAAGGGCTCTCGGCGGAGCAACCCCGCAACCTACACGGGGCTGCTGGATCCGATCCGGGCGGCGTTCGCCCGGGCGAACGGCGTGAAGCCCGCGCTCTTCTCCGCCAACTCCGAGGGTGCCTGCCCGGTCTGCAACGGCAACGGCGTCATCTACACGGAGCTCGGCTTCATGGAGACCGTCGAGTCGGTCTGCGAGGAGTGCGGGGGCAAGCGGTTCCAGGCAGGCGTCCTGGAGTACAAGCTCGACAGCCGGGACATCAGCCAGGTGCTCGCGATGCCGGTCACCGATGCGCTGGCCTTCTTCGGGCGTGGCGCCGCAAGGACGCCGGCCGCCACGGCGATCCTCGCCCGGATGGCCGACGTGGGTCTCGGCTATCTCACGCTCGGGCAGCCACTCACCACGCTCTCCGGCGGCGAGCGGCAGCGGCTCAAGCTCGCGATCCAGATGGCCTCCGACGGTGGCATCTACGTGCTCGACGAACCGACCACGGGCCTCCACCTCGCCGACGTCGAGCACATGCTCGCCCTGCTCGACCGGCTGGTCGAGGCGGGCAAGTCGGTGATCGTGATCGAGCACAACCTGGCGGTGATGGCGCACGCCGACTGGATCATCGACCTCGGCCCCGGCGCCGGGCACGACGGCGGCCGGATCGTCTTCGAGGGCACGCCGGCCGACCTCGTCGCCGCCCGCTCGACCCTCACCGGCGAACATCTCGCGGCCTACGTCGGCACCTGACGTGGCCCGTCGCTCCATGGACGTCACCACGCACGCGAGGCACCGAGGATGACCGCGATGGACATCACCATTCACACGACCGCCCTCCCGCACGACGACCCGGAGGCGTCCGTCGCGTTCTATCGCGACGTCCTCGGCTTCGAGGTCCGAAGCGACGTCGGCAAAGGCAGGCTGCGCTGGATCGTGGTCGGCCCCGCCAACCAGCCCGACACCTCGATCCTCCTGGCGCCGCCGGCCGTCGACCCCGGCATCACCGACGACGAGCGCCGAACCATCGCCGAGATGATGGCGAAGGGCACCTACGGCTGGATCCTCCTGGCCGCCAGGGACCTCAACGGCGTCTTCGAGCGGCTGGAGGCCAGCGGTGCCGAGGTCGTCCAGGAGCCGACCGAGCAGCCGTACGGCATCCGCGACTGCGCCTTCCGCGATCCCGCGGGCAACCTGATCCGCATCCAGGAGCTGCGCTGACCCACCGGGGCGATCGGAGTCACGACCCGGACCGCAGGACGGCATGCCTGCTCGCCGGGCTCGCGCGTGCGTCATGATGAGGATCGCCGCGCCGGAGCGGTGACCGACGCCCCGGCGCGATGCGGGAGCGGTGACGACGATGCGCCAGGTCCTTGCCGTCGTGCTCGCGGGCGGAGCCGGTGAGCGGCTCTCCGTCCTGTCGGCGATTCGCTCCAAGCCCGCCGTGCCGTTCGGCGGCAAGTACCGGCTCATCGACTTCAGCCTGTCCAACTGCGCGAACTCGGACATCGAGAAGGTCCTCGTCCTGACGCAGTACAACCCGCGCTCGCTCATCGACCACATCGGCACCGGCCGGCCGTGGGACCTCGACCGGATGCGGGGCGGCGGAATCACGATCCTGCAGCCGTTCATGTCGCGCGAGCACAGCGGCTGGTACCAGGGGACGGCCGACGCGGTGCGCTACAACCTTCACGAGATCGACCAGTCCGGCGCGGAGCTCGTGCTGGTCCTGGCGGGCGACCACATCTACCGGATGGACTACCGGCCGATGGTCGCCGCGCACCGCTCGACCGGCGCCGCGGTGACGGTCGCCGTGCGCACCGTGCCGCTCACCGAGGCACCTCGGATGGGGATCTGCGCCCTCGACGCCGACGGGCGGATCGTCGACTGGGAGGAGAAGCCGGCGGCGCCGAAGAGCGATCTCGCGTCGATGGGCGTCTACATCTTCACCCGCGCCGCGCTGCACGATTGGCTCGTCGAGTCGCGAAGCGACTTCGGGCGGGATGTGATCCCCGCCATGCTGGCCGCCGGGGCGCCGGTCTACGGCCACCGGTTCGACGGCTACTGGCGCGACGTCGGCACGATCGAGGCGTACTGGGCGGCCAACCTGGATCTCGTCGGGCTCGTGCCGCCGCTCGACCTGTTCGACCGGAGCTGGCTCATCCACACGCGTTCCGAGGAGCGCTCGCCGGCCAAGATGGGCCCGGAGGGCACCGCCCGTCACTCGCTGATCAGCCACGGCTGCATCGTCAACGGGACCGTCCAGAACTCGGTCCTCTCGCCCGGCGTCCGCGTGTACGAAGGGGCGCTCGTGCGCGACTCGATCGTTCTTCTCGACAGCGAGATCGGGCCGGGCGCGGTGGTCGACACGGCCATCGTCGACAAGTTCGTCCACGTGGGCGCCGGCGCCATCGTGGGGATCGGCGAGGATCGCGTGACCCCGAACGTCGACGAGCCGGACCACCTCTCGACCGGCATCACGGTCGTGGCCGAGCGGGCGCGGATCCCGGCCGGCGCGCGAATCGGGCGCAACTGCCTGATCGGCCCGCGGGTGGTCGAGTCCGACTTCGCGGGCCCGGTCGTCCCATCGGGGTCGTCGGTCTGGCGTCACGATGCTTCCCCGCCGATGCCAACATCGACCGAACGCTCATCGCGCCGGACGCGAAACGGACCCGGCCGCCCCGAGGTGCCGGGGTGACGCGGGTCCGTGTTCGGTGCCGGGTGGCCGGGAGGAGGTCGGTCGGGCCGGCGGAGTGAGGGGCTCGGAGGAGGGAGCCGAGCTCCGTGATGCGCAGTTGACACCGGACGGCTGAATTGATCCTGAAAGCGAGGCCTGCCGCGAAAGCGCCGGGGCCGACCCGGCGAATCGGGATCCCGGCCGCCGAGCCGCCGCGCGGATCGCGAATCGCCTGTGCACGCCTCGCTGGTATCGTGATGCACGTGGAGCGCGGATCGATGGAGGAGCAGATGGCGCCCCGGCGGATGCATGCGCGCTGGCTGGGCCGGATCGCGTACCGCGATGCGTGGGCGCTCCAGCAGGCCCTGGCCGCCGCGCGCGCAGAAGGGACGCTCGACGAGGACCAGCTCCTCCTCCTCGAGCACGACGCGGTCCTCACGCTCGGGCGAAACGCCAGCGACGGTCACGTGATGGCGACGCCGGAGCTGCTGGCCGCGCGCGGGATCGAGGTCGTCCGCGTTGAGCGCGGCGGCGAGGTCACGTACCACGGCCCCGGCCAGCTCGTCGCGTACCCGATCGTCGCGCTCGCGGCCCCGCCTGCGCTCCCGCCGGCCGGTGGGCCCAGGGCGCCCGCCACCTCCCCGACGCTCGGTGCCGAGTCCGGTCGCGCCGGATCGAGTGGCCTCGGCGTTCGGCGCTTCGTGGAAGCCCTCGAGGGAGCCATGGCCGACACGTGCGCCGAATCCGGCGTCGCGGCCGGCCCGCGCGCCGGCCACCCCGGATGCTGGGTCGACGCAGACGGGCCCATCCCGCGGAAGATCGGCGCGCTCGGGATCCGGGTGGCCCGCGGCGTGACATTCCACGGGATCGCCCTGAACATCACCACCGACCTCGCCGACTTCGACCTGATCGACCCGTGCGGGATGCCCGGCCTTCGCTCGACGTCCCTGGCGCGGGAGCGTCAGCGGGCCGGCCTTCCGGGCGCCGACCGGGACGCCGGTCCGTCGACCGCGAGCGTGGCCGAGGCGGCGGCCGCCTTCGCGCCCGCCCTCGCGGCACGCCTCGGCATGGCGCTCGCAGGCCGCCTGCCGCCGCTCGCCGAGGCCGCGGGCGACCGCCGCGAGCTGGAGGCGCTGGTCGAGCGACTCGGGGCGCCGTCGCCGTCGCTCGCCGCCGCGGGAGCACGCTGATGCCGGCCGGCATGTTCGAGATGCGCCGCGACGCCATCACCGGCTGGTGGGTCGCCACCGTCGTCGACCGTGCATTCCTTCGTGAGCGCTTCACGCTGGCCGCGGAGCCGATCGATGACGGCGGGGACTGCCTCAACTGCCGGCTGCCGGCCGGCGGCGGCGTTCGCGTTCGGATGCTCAAGGACTTTGCGTTCCGCACGGTCGGGACGGAAGCCGACGCGCGCGAGCAGGAGAAGACGGTCTCCCAGATCGCGATCAGCCAGGCCCGCGCGGCCGGCAGCTGGCGCACGATCGTCGCGCCGCCCGGCGAGCACCGCCCGCTCCACTCGGTGGGCATCGACCTGATCGCGCGCCTGCTCGCGGGGGCCCGCGCGGCGATCGTCGAGGCCGGCCAGGCCGGCATGACGGAGTACCTCCAGGTCCTCCAGAACTGGGGGCGCCAGGCGGGGGCCCGCACGAACCACCTGTGCCTGGACCTGTACGACCTGCCCCAGATCCCGCACGAGGTCGCCGAGGAGATCGGTGGCGCGGCGCGATTCGTGATCCGCGAGGGCGAATGCCCGTACTGCCGCGCCGTCCGCGTGGAACGGGAGCGAGGGGCGCGCTTCCTGTGGCAGGACGACCACTCGATCGCGTTCGCGCCGTTCGCCTCCCGCTCGCCGTTCGAGGTGTGGATCGTCCCGCGCCGCCACGAGGCGGACTTCGGGCGGGCCTCCGACGCCGACCTGGCATCCACCGCGGAGGGCTTGCGCCACGTCCTGGGCCGCCTGGCGCAGCTCGACGGCCCGCCGTACAACCTGCTCCTCCACACCGCGCCGCTCCGCGGCCAGGTCGACGCGACGTACCACTGGCACTGGGAGGTCCACCCTCGGCTCCGCGAGATCGCGGGGCTCGAGCTCGGCACTGGCCTCCCGGTCAACCCGGTGAGCCCCGAGGAAGCGGTCGACCAGCTCCTGCATCGGCTCACGCCGGAGCTCGACGGGAGCGTCGACGACCGATCCGGGGCCCGCCGATGACCGGGCATCCGGCGCGTCCGGTCATGCGCTTGCGTCACAACGGGACGGGCTGCCTCGTCATCCGTCTCGAGCGCGGGGACGACCCGCGCCATTCTGTCTTCCTGGAGCTGGAGCATCGGTGGTCGTCGACGTCACGGGTCGGTGGGGGATGGGGCCGATGAGCCTGCCCCGCGACCCGCGGCCGATGTCGCCGGCGCCCGACGAGCCGGATGCGGACGGCGACCTCGTCTCCGTCGAGGACGTCAGCGAGGCGCTGCCGGCCGACCCGATCGCGGCGCGCGCCTTCGTCGAAACGCTCTTCGCGCGTCATCACGGGGAGATCTACGCGTACCTGATCCGGATGCTCCGTGACCCGGAGCTCGCCGCCGACCTGGCCCAGGACGCCTTCATCCGGGCCTACCGCGCGCACGCCAGCCTCGAAGATCCTGCCAAGGCGCGCGCCTGGCTCTATCAGATCGCCAACCGGGTCGCGCTCGACGAGATCCGGCGGCGGAAGATCGTCCATTTCATCCCGTGGACCGGTGAGTCGCGTGGAGCCTCGCCGTCCGCGGAGCGTGTCGCGATGGAATCGCGCTTCTCCGGCGAGCTCGAGCGGGCGCTCGGCCGGATCCCCGAGCGACAGCGGTCGGCCCTGCTCCTCGCCGAGGTGCACGAGCTGACCGGGGTCGAGCTCGCGACGTCGCTCGGAACCACGCACGTCGCCGCCCGTGCGCTCCTGACCCGGGCGCGCGAGAGCCTTCGCCGCGCGCTCGCCGAGGAGCGACTCCTCGTCGCCGACGCCGAGAGTGCCAGGCAGCTGGATCGGCCCGCGACGCGCGGCGGCAGACCGGACGGGCGCGTGTGAGCGGTCTCCAGCGCGCGATGCGCCACCCCGACCGTCGCAGCGACGCACACGCGCGGGCCCGGACGCTCGCCTCCGACCGGCTCCTGGCCCCGCTGGCGCGGCAGGATGCCGCCTGGCTCGACGCTCACCTCGCTGCGTGCGCCGCGTGCCGCCGCATGGCGGACTCGTTCGTCGCGGATCGCGCGCGCATCCATGCGCTGCGCAGCGAGCTGCCCATGCCGCCCCGGGACCTTGGTGCCCGCCTCTCGCGGGCGCTCGACGTCGAGGTCCGGCGCGCCGTCCGAGAGGACGCCCGCAGGGGCCGCGGATCTGGTCCCGGGTCGCCGACGTTCGCGCTGGCGGGGATCGCGGTCGCGGCGGTCCTCGCGATCGTCTTCCTCCCGCTCCTCATTGCCGGATTCGGGGTCGGGAACCAATCGGCCGGCCCGGCCACGGTCGGCAACGGCGGCCCTGCCGCGACGCCGATGGCGGTCCAGTCGCAGACCGTGTCGTGGGTCCAGCGGGAGGCCGACGGGACGTACGTCCTGACAAGCGCAACAGTGAATTGGGTCTGTCCCGGCTTCGATGCCTCGGCCTGCGGGACGCTGAACGGCGTGGCGCAGGCCATCGTCGCGCTCAGTGTCCAGCCCTCGGCCGTCGTCCTCCAGCACAACGGGACCTCCGGCGTGCTCGTCAGCCGCAACGCGCTGTACGCGTTCGACGTTCCTCGCGATTTCGGCGTCACACCGACGCCCGCTCCTTCGTCCTCCATCCCAACACCCGGGGCACTTTCCCCGACGCCGGCGGTGACGGGAGTGGGGGCTACTCCTCCAGCAGCCACTCCCGTCCCGACCGGTTCCACAGCGTCGCGACCGGCGCGAAGCGCCACTCCACCGTCCGCCTCGCCCGCGACATCGCCGTCGACCCCGCGGACATCGCCGCGCGCGACAGACTCCGTGGTCCCTTCGCCCTCCCCGTCCGCCGAACCCGCCGGCACGCCGGCGGAATCCGTGGCGGCGACGCCCGGGTCCTCGATCGTCAGCCTCCCGCCGGCGAGCCCGAACCCATCGACGGCCGCGACGACCCCGATCATCGAGGGCGTCGTGCTCGTGGGCGCGCCGCCCGCCTACTCCTCGGACGGGCAGTGGTTCGCGTTCTCGGCCCGACCCTCCGACGGGAGCCTCGGCCCTGACATCTACGTCTGGCGCGTCGGGGACCCCCGGGCGCGCCAGCTCACGACGGACCACGCGTCGGTCTTCTCCGCGTGGCACATCGACCAGATCCTCGGGAGCTCCACCCTCCCCGCGGACAACCCGGCAGCGGCCTACCCCACGGTGACGATCGCGGTTCCACCGTCGCCCCCGGCCGCCGCGCCGGAACCCGGCTCCACCGGCGAGCCGCCCTCGCCGAGTGCGATGTCGACGCCCGGGCCCTCGGCCGTGCCGCCGGCACCCTCGAAGGCCGTGCCTTCGGCCTCGCCGCGTGCATCCTCGAAGCCAGGCTCGTCCGGATCGCGCCCGCATCCGTCCCCGGGCGCACGGACCGCGCCATCTCCGACGTCGGGTGCGAAGCTCGGCGCGTCGACCGCGCCCTCGCCCGAAGCGACGGCGGGCGCGACCCCGTCGGCGCCTGCAGCCTCCGCCGCGCCCGCCCTGCCGGTCGCCTCGTTCCTGCTCGATCCTGCCACGGGCACCGCGACGCCGATCGATCGCGCGGCGATCTGGCGTCCGGTGGTGGACCCCACGAACCGGAGCGTCGTCTTCTGGACCGGCGACCAGGCCCTCGATCCCGTCACGAACACGTGGGTCACGACGAGCGGCCGACTCGTCAGCGCCGACTGGCAGGCGCTTTCGGGCCCCGGCGATGTCACGGCAACGCCGCTTCCCGGGTCCGCGGGGCAGCCCGGCGTGACCGACTGGGACGTGCGCTGGGATCCCTCCGGGCGCCACCTCGCGGTCTGGATCGCCGACCCGACGGACGCGTCGATCGGTCGGCTCAGCCTCTACGCGGTGAACCCGGATGGCAGCGTGGGCGACGCGCTGTTCGCCGACGTCGTGGCGCTCCCGGGCCTCTCGCTCGGCGCTGACCGGCTCGCCTGGGCCAGTCCCCCCGGACAGAACGGGCAGGGCAGCACGATCAGCATCTATGCCTGGTCGGACACCGGGGCCGGGAGCATGTACGGCGCCCCGGACCCCGGGAGCGACCCGATCGTCGTCGCGCGCTGACGCTCCTCGCGGGCGAGAGCCGACGTCGGACTCGCGGCCCCGCGCCGTCCGTGGCGCGCTATCCTTTGCGGCGACCCTTTAAGGACCGGCCCGGCGAGGCCGGGAAGGAGGACGCACGTGTCACCTCGCGGGCGCGCCTGATGGACGGGCGCCAGATCATGACGGCGGACGAGATCCGCCGCGCGATCGTCCGCATCTCCCACGAGCTGGTCGAGAAGCAGGCCGGGACCGAGGGGCTCGTGCTCATCGGCATCCAGCGCCGCGGCGTCCCCCTGGCCCACCGGATCGCTGCCGCGGTGGAGGAGAACGAGGGAGCCAGGCTGCCGGTCGGTGCGCTCGACATCACGTTCTACCGCGACGACCTCTCGCTCATCGCCCAGCAGCCGGTCGTCAAGGGGACGCAGCTCCCCGTGGACCTCAACGGCCGGACCGTCGTGCTCGTCGACGACGTCCTGTACACGGGACGGACGATCCGCGCGGCGATGGACGCCCTGGTCGATTTCGGACGGCCGCGGGCGATCCGCCTGGCGGTCCTCGTGGACCGCGGCCACCGCGAGCTCCCGATCCGCGCCGACCACGTGGGGAAGAACGTCCCGACCTCCAGCGACGAGGTGGTCAAGGTCGCCGTCGTCGAGGTCGACGGCGAGGACGCGGTCCGCATCGAGCGGGTCGCGACGCCCGCTCCGGCCGCATGAGCCCGACGCGACGATGAGCGTGACCCGCATCGAGACCACTCCGGACATCGGCTGGCGCCAGAAGCACCTGCTCGACGTTGACGTCCTCTCGCTGGACGAGATCGAGCTTGTCATGCGGACCACCGACGCGATGAAGGAGGTCCTCGGCCGGCCAATCGCGAAGGTCCCCGCGCTGCGGGGCACGAACGTGACGATCCTCTTCTACGAGGCCTCGACGCGAACGCGGGTCAGCTTCGAGGTCGCCGCCAAGAACCTGTCGGCGGACGTCGTGAACATCGCCGCGTCCTCGTCGTCGGTGACGAAGGGCGAGTCGCTCGTCGACACGATCCGGACGATCGAGGCGCTCGGCGCCGACATGATCGTGATGCGCCACGGCACGTCGGGCGCCCCGTATCTCGCGGCCGAGGTCTTCTCCGGCTCGATCCTCAACGGCGGCGACGGCTGGCATGCGCATCCGAGCCAGGCGCTCCTGGATCTCTACACGATGCGGGCGCACCTCGGCGGCGTTCGCGGGAAGAAGATCGTCATCCTGGGCGACGTCCTCCACTCGCGGGTCGCGCGCTCCAACGTCTGGTCCCTCACCGCGGCCGGCGCCGATCTCTGGATCTGCGGCCCGACGACCATCCTGCGCGGCTTCGACGGGTGGGCCCGCCGCTGGTCGGGCGCCGGCGCGCCGGGGCACGCGCGCTTCACGGTGACGTCGGACATCGATGCGGCCCTTCGCGGGGCCGACGTCGTGATGGCGCTGCGACTCCAGCGCGAGCGGATGGACTCGGGGCTCCTCCCGTCGCTGCGCGAGTATGCGGCCCGTTTCGGCCTGACCCGCGAGCGCCTCGCGCTGGCGAAGCCGACCGCGCTCGTGATGCACCCGGGTCCCATGAACGAGGGCGTGGAGATCGCGCCCGACGTCGCCACCCTCGACCGAAGCGTGATCACCGAGCAGGTGACCAACGGCGTCGCGGTCCGCATGGCCCTCCTCTACCTGCTGGCCGGCGGGCACCCGGAGGCAGTCACGAATGCCTGATCTGCGCGTCGGCGAGACCGTCGGCCTCCTCGAGATCAGCCGGGCATGGCTCGTGGACCCGGTCGCGGAGCGCGAGGGGGCCGGCGAGATCGTCGTCCGCGGCGGCATCCTCGAGGCCGTGAACTGGCTCGAGGGCGACGATGCCCGGGGCGTCGGGCCTGGCGGCCTCCTGGTCCTGCCCGGGTTCCTGGACATTCACGCCCACCTTCGCGAGCCCGGCAACGAGGACGCGGAGACGGTGGCGAGCGGGCTGGCCGCGGCCGCCCATGGCGGCTTCACGAGCGTGTGCGCGATGCCGAACACGACGCCGGCCGCGGACGAGCCCAGCGTGCTCGCGCGGGTCGCGGCAGCCGTCGCGGCGTGCGGCTCCCCGGTGGAGCTGCTCGCCCACGGCGCGGTGACCGTCGACCGGGCCGGGGAGCGCCTGGCCGCGCTCGGCGAGCTCGCGGACGCGGGCGTCGTCGGCTTCTCGGACGACGGGTCGCCGGTCCGGAGCGCGGTCCTCCTGCGCAACGCGCTTCTCTACGCGGGCATGCTCGGGCTCCCGATCATCGAGCACGCGGAGGACCCCACGCTCACCGTCGGCGCCGAGGCAAGCGAGGGCCTGGTCGCTACGATCCTCGGCCTGAAGGGGTGGCCGGCGGCCGCCGAGGTGTCGGCCGTCGAGCGGGCGATCGTGATCCTCGCGTCCGTGCTGAACGACGCGCCGGGCGCCCGCCTCCACCTGACGCACCTGTCGACGGCGGGGGCGCTCGACGCCGTCCGGCGCGCGAAGGCGGCCGGGCTTCCCGTGACGGCCGACGTCACCCCGCACCACCTCGGGTTCACCGACGAGTGGGTCGCCGGCGCGCGGCGCTGGGCCTGGGACGCCGTGGACGATGCCGGCACCGAGCGCGACCCATGGGCGGACGGGGCGCTCGTCGCCCATCCGTACGCGACGACCTGCCGCGTGAACCCGCCGCTGCGCGGCCCCGCGGACGCTGCCGCCTGCCTCGCGGCGCTCGTCGACGGGACCGCCGACGCCGTCGCGACCGATCACGCGCCGCACACCGCGGTGGACAAGGAAACCGAGTTCGGGCTCGCCGCGAACGGGATCAGCGGGCTCGAGACGGCCGTCGGGGTCCTGCTTGCCGCGGTCGCAGCCGGGAAGCTGCCGCTCGGGCGCGCGATCGCCGCCCTGACGACCGGGCCCGCAGCGGTGCTCGGTTCCCGGCCGGGACGGCGGGGCGCGAGCCGTGGCCTCGCCGAGGGCGCGCCCGCGGACCTTGTCGTCATCGACGTTGGCGACACGTGGCGGGTCACGCCCGAGACGCTGGCATCGCGCAGCTCCAACACGCCGCTCCTCGGGCGCGAGCTGGCCGGCCGGGTCCTGCTGACCGTCGCGCACGGCCGGCTCGCCTATCGCGACGCGAACGCCTGACCGTTCCCGGCTGCCGCCCTCGACCGGCGAGCCGCGCTCGAGTCAGGCAGGGATCACCCGCTGACGGGCCGGCCGAGGCGAATGTCGCGCAACCCGGAGGAGCCGGGGGTCAGGGCAGGTCGCCTGCCTTCGGAGCTGCCGCGCCGTAGGTCTTCGGGAGCGTCCCAGCGAAGCGCACGCCGCCCTCCTGGAACGCCAGCGTGTCGATCTTCAGCCCATCGATTCCGGCAAGCCGTGTCGCGAGGTAGGCGTTCACCCCGTCCTGGGCCCGGGCAAGGATGTCGCCCGGCACGCCGATGCGTCCGAACTGGAGCGCGTCGATCGAGACCTGGACGGAGCGCGGGCCGGTGACCGCGACGCGGAACGCCGCGCGAACGGGCCCGGCGAGCGGGTAGCCGTACGGCGCGAGGTCGACGAACGCGGCGGCCTCTGCCGACCCGTCGTGGAATCGCACCGTCACGTCGTGGAGCGACGGGGCGTTGCCGCGCAGGGTCCGGGTCGCCAGGATCACCGCCTCCGGGATCACCTCGTCGAGCGCGTAGCTGCCGGCGAACGTGTGCTTCGAGGCAAGGGTGTAGTTCGCGTCCGGCGAGACATGGACCAGCCCGTGCTTCTGCACGAACGTGTCGTAGGCCGCGACGTCGGGCTTCGCGGCGCCAAGGTCAACTGGCCGATCCATCCCGAAGGCGCTGGAGAGCACCGGCACCTGCACGACGCCCAACCAGGCCGCAGCTCCCCCCACGAGCACCGCGAGGACCGCAACGACCACGACCAGACGTACGAGCGCACGCATCCGGCGACCTCCAGCGGTGGTGCCCGGAGACGCGCGCGGACCTGGCCGCGTGCGGCCGGGACGTGCGGGCATCGTCGAGGGCACCGCGCCGCGCGCACAGGGCCGGTGGGCCTGTCCGGACCGGCCGAACGGCTGGCGGGTGGGGAGGATCGCGGCGGCCGTGCGCTGCGGAACCCGCCGCCGCCGTGGCCGCGCGTCCGCTACCCTCGCCCTGCAATGGCCACCGCCCCCGACCCGCTGCGTTCCTTCGAGCCTCGCCCGCTCTGGCAGACGCAGCTGCCCCCGCAGCCCGACCGTCGCGGGCGCCCGCTGCCCGACGCCGCGGACCTCGTCGTCATCGGCGGCGGCCTGGCCGGGATCGCGGCCGCGCGGCGAGGGGCCGAGCTCGGGGCCCGGGTGGTCCTGGTGGAGGCCGAGTCGATTGGATGGGGGGCCTCGTCGCGGAACGGCGGGATGTGCCACCCCGGCTTCAGGTGGGGCCCGGCGGAGCTCATGGCGCGCCACGGCGCGATCCTGGGCGAGGCGATCTACCGGGAATCCGTGGACGCCTTCGAATGGACGGCGGCGACCATCGCGGAGGAGGGGATCGACGCCGACTTCGTCCGCTCGGGGCACCTGGAGCTGGCCTATGCACCGTCCCACATGGCGCACCTCTCGACGGCGGTGGCGTCGCTCGCCACGGTCGGCGAGCACGCCAGCGCCATCCCGGCCGGCGCGCTGCGCGAGGAGATTGGCACGGACGCCTACCACGGGGCGCTGGTCGTGGAGCGCTCCGGCGGGCTGCACCCGGCGAAGTACGTCGCCGGCCTTGCCGCTGCCGCCGAGCGTGCCGGCGTGTCGCTCCACGAGGGTGTCCGCGCGCTCCACGTCCGGCCGCAGGCGGACGGTCGCGCCGTCGTCGAGACGACCGTGGGCCCGGTCCTCGCGCGCGAGGTCTTCGTCGCCACGAACGGGTACACGGACGGCGCCGCGCCCGAGCTCCGCCGGCGGGTCCTTCCGATCGGCAGCTACATCATCGCGACGGATCCGCTCTCCGCGGACCTGGCCCACGAGATCAGCCCGAAGGGCCGGATGTTCTTCGACTCGAAGAACTTCCTGTTCTACTGGCGCCTGACGCCCGACCGGCGAATGCTGTTCGGCGGGCGGGCGTCGTTCTGGCCATCGTCCGTCGACAAGACGGCGAGGATCCTCCTTCGGGGCATGCTCCGGGTGCATCCCCAGCTCGCCGGCGTCCGGGTCGCCTACGCCTGGGGGGGCAAGGTCGGCTTCACCTTCGACCGGATGCCCCACGTTGGCCGGCTGGGCGGGATCACCTACGCCAGCGGCTGCTGCGGGAGCGGGGTCGCGATCCTGCCCTACCTGGGACACCGCACGGCAGGCTGGATCCTCGGCGGCGAGCCGGCTCCCGCGCTCGCCTCGCTCCGCTTCCCGCTCGTCCCGGCGCCCTACGAGGGCCGGCCCTGGTTCCTGCCCGCGGTCGGGGAGTGGTATCGCCTCGCCGACTGGCGGGCCGGTCGCGAGCGGCCGCGGTCCTGATCGCCGGCCCGGGCCCGCGCACGCCTCCGCGACGCCGATGGACTGATCCGCGCGCGCACGGAGCGGTCAGCAGAGATCCCGGGCGGCGAGCTGGATCGCGACGAACTCGTCGCGGACGTCGCGCGGGATCGGAACGCGCTCCCCGGTCATGCGCCGCTGGATGACGAGGGTGCAGCGGCCGTTCGCCGGCCGGAGGGCATCCTGGCCCGCCGCACGGATCCGGACGGCCATCGTGAAGGACGAGGGGCGAACCTCGACGACCGACACCCCGATCCTGATGGCACCCGCCCCTCGAGTCGCGTCGACGACGTCGACCTGCTCGGCCGCGGGCCGAAGCTCGGCGTCCTCCACGCGAAGGAAGGACGCCAGGCACGGGCACCGGTCGAGGTAGGCGCGCCGACCCGCGGCGAACCAGTCGGCGGCGGACGCGTCCTCCTCGCGGCCGCCGGGCCTGTCCAGGTCCAGCACGACGCCCCAGGTCGTCAGCACGTCGCCGGTCACGCAGCCCTCCCCACGCTCAGCCGGCGGGGATCTCCGCCGCGTCGGCCGCCGCGGACGAGAGGCGCCGGAGCGTCGCGAGGACCGCGTCGACGGCCGCGGGCGAGCTCAGGTAGTTCACGATCCCGGCCCGCAGGTAGGTCCGGCCGCGAAGGATCGTGGTCGAAAGCCAGCCCTCGCCGCTCCGGTTGAGCGCCGCGCACAGCAGGTCCGTGTAGCGGTCGAGCGCCCGTGGGTCGGCCGCCTCCAGCGCGGCGGTCCGCGCACGCCCGCCGGGCACATGGCGGAAACAGACAACGGACAGGTCCGGAGCGCCGTCCGGGATCGGGTCGAGGTCGTCGCTCTCGGCGATCCGGGCGGCGAGGTGCGCCGCAAGGTCGACGTTCATCTCGACCAGGCGGCCAAGGCCGGTGGTCCCGAGGTGCTTCCAGCTTGCCCAGAGCTTGAGCGCCCGGAATCGCCGCGTTCCCTCGAAGCTGTACTGGTGCCAGTGGATCGGCTCCTCCCCGGGGTGGCCGTGGCGGTAGTACTCGGGCTCGTGGTGGAAGGTCCGCTTCAGGTCGTCGTGCCGGCGGACGAGGAGGCCCCCGATGTCGTAGGCCTGGAAGAACCACTTGTGCGGGTCGATCGTGATCGAATCGGCCCGGGCGAGGTCCGGCACCCGTCCGGCATCGCGCGCCGAGAGAAGGGCCGCCCCACCGTAGGCCGCGTCGACGTGGAGCCAGAGGCCGTGCCTGGCCGCCACCTCGGCCAGCTCTCCGGTGGCGTCCACTGCGCCCGTGTTCGTGCTCCCGGCAACGGCCGCGATCGCGACCGGCCGGAGGCCGGCGGCAGCGTCCGCGGCGATCGCCGCCGCCACGCCCGCTCCGCGCAGCCGGAACCGCGCGTCGGATGGCACCACGTGAAGGGTTGCCTCAGGGAAGCCCAGGATGTCGAGCGCCTTCGCGATCGAGAAGTGCGCCTGGTCGCTCGCGTAGACGCGAAGGCCCTCGAGCGCGATGCCGCGCGGCACGTCCGGATACGCGGGCAGGCCCGCGGCGACGAGGCGGGCGGGGTCGAGGGCCGCGCCTGCCGGCAGCCCGGCCGCGTCCGCCGCGACGAGCCGCGCGACGTGGACATCGCGGACCACGGTCAGCGCCATCAGGTTGGCCATCGTGCCGCCCGACGTCAGCGCGCCCCAGCTCGCCGGGCCGTAGCCGACCAGGTCGCACAGCCAGCGGTTGACCTCCTCCTCGACGAAGGCTCCGACGGGGCCCGCCTGGTAGACGTCGACCCCCTGGTTGACCCACTGGGCAAGGAGCTCGCCGACGATGGAGAGGGCGAGCGGGGGCGGCGTGAAGTACGACAGGACGCCCGGGTGGTAGGGGTTGAGCTGGTAGGGCGCGAGCCGTGCCGTGAACTCGTCGAGGATCGCCGCCGCGGCGGTCGGCGCGGCCGGCGCCGGACCGGGGAGGCCCGACGCGCCGAAGTGGAGCGCCCGCAGCTCGGCGTAGGTCTCGGGGCCGACCCCCCGGCGCACCCCTTCCCGGTAGAGGTAGTCGAGGCTGGTCCGCCAGGCCGTCGCTCCCAGCCGCTCGAGCGCGGCCCGACTGGTTGCCTCGTCACCGATCCCCAGGAGCTCCGGTTCCGGGTGCCAGCGGAAGCGGGCGAGCGGGTCGTCGGGCGCGTCGTCCATCGTCCGGAGATCGTACCGGACGGCCCTGACGCTTCGCCCGCCGTTCGCGCCCGGGCGGTGCCCCGCCACCCGGACGGCAGGGATCGTCGCGTCGTATCGTCATGCCCGACGCAGCCGAATGCCCGGCCGGGCCATCCGAGGGTTTCCGACTCCATGACCGACGACGTGTCGCCCACGCCTGCTCCCGACCGCGAGCCGCCCTCGCCGGCGTCGGGATTCCCGCCGGGAGCGGGAACCTCGCCCGGACCAGGAACCGTGCCGGGGGCGGGAGCCTCGCCCGGAGCGGGAACCGCCCTTGCGCCGGGAAGCTCGTTGACCGGTGCTGCCCGGCCCGGCGCACCGGCCCCGCCACCGGGTGAGCGCCGAACCTCGGCCGACCTGACGCCCCGGCGGCCCGCCTACAAGGGGGCGGAGCTGGACCCCGCCCGCGGCCCCGGGCTCGGCTGCTTCTGGTTCCAGGTGGCCGTCCTCGCATTCTTCCTCGTGCTGATCCCGGTCGGGGTGTCGTCGAACTGGCCCTTCGAGCTCCTGGCGGCGCTCCTCTTCGTGGCGCTGGGCCTCCTCCTGTTCGTTGGCCAGACCCTGATCTTCCTGCTCCGGCTCGTGGCGGCCGATCGCCGCGACGCGGGGCGGCGGCGGCCTCTCGCGAGCCCCACGCCCACCGTGGGCCAGCTGGAGGACGCGCTCCTCGACGCGTCGGGAGCGGCGGACGGCGCCGCGGATGCGGCCGCGACTCGCGGCGGCGCATCCCGGCCGGAGGACGCGCCCAGGACGGTGGAGGAGACAAGGCACGAGGCGTCGCAGATCGCCGCGCCGACGGCGGAGGAGGACGCGCCGCCGGCGGCCGAGCCCGGGCCGGAGGGCGTGCGAGAATAGCGGTTGCCGGCGAACGGCGACCAGCCGGGGGCACCTGCCCCCGAACCACCGGGAGGGCCGGTGGAGAAGGAGGGCTGACGGCCGTGCCGGTGCTCGCGACGTACTTCTCGGTCCGGCGCGGGCGCGACCCGTTCTTCAAGTTCTTCATGCGCACGATCTTCCCGCGGCAGGTGCGGGAGTACGAGGAGAAGTTCGGGATCCGGTTCCTGGGCTGGTACAACGTGGCCCACGGCTGGGACTTCGACAACGTGATCCTGCTCGACCTGCCCGACTACGCCACGCTCGACAAGCTCGAAGCGGACGAGGCCTCCCGCGCGCTCGGCCACCGGGCGGGCGAGTGGATCTTCGAGCGGCATCACTCGATGTTCCTCCGCGAGCGGATGGGCACCGACCTCGTCTACCACCCCTAGCGCCGGGCAGCACGCGACGGCCCGGGAACGTATCGACAAAGGAGGCGCCAGCCATGGACGCGAACCGCACCGATCTGCTCGGCGAGCTCGCCCGCGACGCCGCCCTCGAGCGCTCGGATTTCCTCGTCCGATCCGCGGAACAGCTGCAGGGCTTCCTCGATGCGAACGCCGACCGGATCAAGGAGATCGGCGGCATGACGCTGATCGACGACGACCCGGACTACCTATCCGTCGCGCCCGACCTCTCCTTCCGCAGCAGGACCCGCTTCCAGGACGAGACGACGGGCGAATGGGTCAGCGAGACGGAGGTCATCGAGAGCGCCGCCGAGCTCGTGGAGCTCTACAACCCGGCCGACATCTACGCGGCGTTCGCGGAGGCAGCGCGCGAGGCCGCCGGGCTCCAGCCCGAGCCGACCGCCGCCGAGGATCTCCTCAGCGTGGCCGGGATCGGCCAGGAGGAAATCGATCTCGCCGGAGGCCGACGTCGCCTACGCCGGGGCCGCGGACGACTGGGCGGCGGGCCAGCCGCTCGACGCCGATGACGAGACCTCGGCCGCGCACAAGCTCTACGACCTTGCGCTCACCTTCCAGGAGCGGAGCCAGCTCTCCGAGGCGCGCCTCATCGAGCAGTTCCAGGTCGCCGCGGGCGGCCTCGCCGAGCAGGTGGGCGACATGATCGTCATCGACGACGACGACGAGCGCCTCTCGCTCTCGCGTACCGGCCAGATCCGCGCCGAGGTGGAGCCGGAGGGCGAGGAGGGCGAGTGGCGCAAGCTCAGCACGCCCGAGGAGCTCGTCGAGTTCTACGATCCGACGGACGTCTTCGGCGACATCGCCGACGCCATCGCCGAGGCGTACCCGGCCGTCGCGCCCGAGCTCGACGAGGAGGACGACGGCGAGGACGAGGGGGATGAGGACGACGAGGACGACGAGGCCGAGGGGGACGAGCCGGCCGGCGACGCCCAGCCGAAGGCCGACCGCTAGGCCGCGGGCCTGACGGTCCCGGCTCCGGCCGCCCACCGCACGTCGCCCGCACCGGCCGCGCCGCATGCAGCTCGTCGACGCGGAGCTCCAGGAGAGCCGCCAGATCCTGCCGGGCCAGTGGCTCCAGCAGTACCACGCGCCGGCGCTGGCCTCGGCGGCACGGGCCGGCCAGTTCGTCCACGTCCGGACGGGTGACTGGTCGGGGCTCGTCCTGCGCCGACCCTTCACGATCAACACCGCGGACCCGGCCACGGGCGCGATCTCGCTGCACTTCCGGGAGGTCGGCCGCGGGACCGCGTGGATGACGAACCTGCGGCCGGGCGAGCGCGTCGACATGCTGGGTCCGCTCGGGCAGGGCTTCCAGGTCGACTCCCGGAGCCGGCACCTGCTGCTCGTCGCGGGCGGGCTGGGGATCGCCGACCTCCGGCTCCTCATCGACGAGGCGCTCCGCGACGGCCGCCAGGTCGTCCTCCTCTACGGGTGCCGCGACACTTCCGAGGTGTATCCCTCGTCGCTGCTCCCGGACGAGCTCGAGTACGTGGTGGCGACCGACGACGGGTCGGTCGGCCACCGTGGTTTCGTGACGGATCTCGTCCTCGACTACGAGGCCTGGGCCGACCAGGCGTTCGCGTGCGGCCCGCTGCCGATGCTCCGCACGCTGGCCGGCCTCGTGGCCGGCCGGAAGGGCCGGATGGGCGTCGCGACGCTCGGGCGAAAGCGCGGCGGCGGGCGGCCGAGCGCACCCGGGTCGGCGGCCGCCCGCAGGAAGGCGTTCCTGCAGGTCGCCATGGAGCAGCACATGGGCTGCGCCGTGGGTGCCTGCCTGGGCTGCGTGGTCTGGGGCGTGGACGGGCCGCAGCGGGTCTGCCGCGAGGGTCCGGTCTTCGCCGTCGACGAGATCGACTGGGACGCCACCGCCGGCGCCCCCCGGACGAGCGCCCCCGGGACGAGCGCCCCCGGCGACGGGCGCCCGATGAAGGCACGCCGGCGGGTCGTCACGCACGGCAAGGCCGGACCCGCGTCGCGCGGCGCGGCGAGCGCGCCAGCCCCGAAGATCCGCCGCACGCCGACCGTTCGGACGTTCCGGAGCGCGATCCTCGAGCCAAGGCCGGCGTCCATGTCGCGCGACACGGCGCAGGCGGCGCCTCCCGTCAGGCCGGCGGCGGAGATCGCCCGGGCCGCCGCGGTCGACCTCTCGGTGGACCTCGGTCGCGGCCTCGTCCTGCGGAACCCGATCCTCGTCGCGTCCGGGACGTTCGGGTACGGCGTGGAGTACGCCGACGTCGTGGAGGTCGACCGGCTCGGCGCGATCTGCTGCAAGGGCACGACGCTGCGGCCGCGCCAGGGCAACCGCCCGCCGCGCGTGACCGAGACGCCGGCCGGCATGCTGAACTCGATCGGCCTCCAGAACCCGGGCATCGACGCGGTGCTGGATCGGTACGCGGCGCAGTGGGCAGGCTGGCGGGTCCCCGTCATCGTGAACGTCGCCGGCGAGTCGATCGAGGACTACGTCGGCGTCGTCCGCAAGCTCGACCTCGTGCCCGGGATCGCGGGCATCGAGCTCAACATCAGCTGCCCGAACGTGGGCAGAGGCGGGCTCCAGTTCGCGATCGACCAGGAGGCCGCGGCAGCGGTGACGCGGGCCGTCCGGCGCGCCACGGAGCTCCCGCTCATCGTCAAGCTCTCGCCGAACGTCGCCGACATCCGGCCGATCGCCGCCGCGATCGCCGAGGCCGGCGCCGACGCGCTCTCGGCCATCAACACGCTCTCCGGGATGGCACTGCGTGCGGATCGCACCGGCCCATTCCTCGGCAACACCTACGGAGGGCTGTCGGGCCCGGCGATCAAGCCGGTCGCCCTTCGGATCGTCTACGAGGTCGCGCAGGTGGTGGGCATCCCCGTCATCGCGATCGGCGGGGTGACCGGCCTCGATGACGTCCTCGACTTCCTCGCCGTCGGCGCGGTCGCGGTCCAGGTCGGGACGGCGATCTTCGCCGACCCGACGCTCCCGGTCCGGCTGATCGACGACCTGGCCGCCGCCTGCGCGCGCCGCGGGCTGGCGCGGTACGACGCGCTGGTCGGGACGGCCCTTCCGCGTCGCGCTGGCGCCGCGTCCGCGAAGGGCGTGGAGTACCGGCCGTGAGCGACGCCCGGCGGCCCTGCGCGTCGAGCGCTGCAGCCGGTAGCATCCGGTCATGACGACCGTCCGCCCCGCCCTCGATGCCGCCGCCCGCGCCGCGATCGGCGCACGCACCGAGTCCCTCTTCCTGCGCGCAGGCGCCCTGAAGGACGGCCATTTCCTGCTCAAGTCGGGCCGCCACAGCGAGCGCTACCTGGAGAAGTTCATGCTCCTCCAGGACCCGGCCGTCACGAGCGAGCTGTGCTCGCTCTGGGCCGCAGCGGCGCGTGGCACGGACGGCCGTACGATGGTGGACGTGGTCGCGGGGCCGACGACCGGCGGGATCGTGCTCGCGTTCGAGACGGCGCGCCAGCTCGGCGTCCGCGGCATCTTCGCGGAGGAGGTGCGGGGCGCAGATGGGACGGCCCGGCGGGAGTTCCGGCGCGGCTTCCGCATCGAGCCCGGCGAGCGCGTGCTGCTCGTGGACGACATCCTCACGACCGGCGGCTCGCTGCTGGCGATGCTGCCGCCCGTGGAGGCGGCGGGCGGCGAGATCGTGGCGTGCTTCGTGATGGCCGACCGCTCGGGCGGCACGGCGGTGCTGGTCTCACCGACGACGGGGCGGCGCTATCCCGTCCAGGGCCTCTGGCAGCTCGAGATCCCCACGTTCGAGCCCGGGCCGGACCACTGCCCCGGCTGTGCCGCGGGCATGCCCCTCCACGCGCCGGGGAGCACGGGCGCCGCGGGCGCCTGACCGCGCGCCGGCGGGCCGCCGCGTCCTCGAATCGTCGCCCAGGCCGCCCGCAGTCGCGCGGTCGGCAGCCGCGACCCGCGGTCGTTCGACGCCCGGGAACGGACGGGAGATCCCGTCCCGCTCGAGCTCCGGGATCAGCGCGTGGCGGCGGTCGGGGTCTTCGGCTTCTTCGGCTTCGGTGGCCGCTTTGGTGTCTTGTCGCCCATGTGATGCCTCCTTGCCCGGAGTGTACGGGGCGGGCCGCCCGGCTGCCAACCCGCGGTTACCAGCGCTGGTGGACGAGGGGCCCGACCCGCTCCCGGTAGAGCCGTGCGATCTGCTCCATCGCCCCGTCCGGGAGCGCGGCGAGGTCCGCCGCCGCGGCGTTCGCGCGGGCCTGCTCCGGCGTCTTCGCCCCGGGGATGGCGGCCGTCACCGCCTTCGACATCAGGATCCACCGGAGCGCCATCTGGGCCAGCGTCGCGCCGCTCGGGACGAGCGGGCGGAGCTCGTCGACCACCGCGAGGCCCGTCTCGTAGTCAAGGCCGGCGAAGGTCTCGCCCACGTCGAACGACTCGCCGTGCCGGTTGAACTGCCGATGGTCCGACTCGGCGAAGACCGTCTCCCTGGTGAGCCTGCCGGTCAGAAGCCCGGACGCGAGCGGCACCCTGGCAAGGACGCCCACGCCGCGGCGGGCCGCCTCGGCGAGGAACCGCTCGGCGGGCCGCTGGCGGACGATGTTGTAGATGATCTGGACGGAGGCGACGCCCGGGAACTCGATCGCCTTGAGCCCCTCCTCGACGCGCTCCACGCTCACCCCGTAGGCGGCGATCGCCTTCGCCGCGACGAGGTCGTCGAGCGCGGCGAAGACCTCCGGGCGGTAGTAGATGGCCGTCGGCAGGCAATGGAGCTGGACGAGGTCAAGCCGGTCGACGCCCAGGTTGTCGCGGCTCCGGTCCACCCAGCCGCGGAACGCCTCCGGCGTGTACAGCGCGATGTCGAGCGGCACGCGACGGCCCATCTTCGTCGCCACGAAGAGCGTCTCGCCGCGCCGCTCGCGGAGGAGCTGCCCGATCAGCCGCTCGCTCCGTCCGTCACCGTACACGTCCGCGGTGTCGAAGAGGGTCACGCCGGCGTCGGCGGCCGCGTGGAGCGCTCGCATGCTCTCGGAATCGTCGACGCCGCCCCAGTCGGCCCCGATCGCCCACGCCCCGAACCCGATCGCGCTGACCATGCGCCCGGTCCTGCCGAGCCGTCGATACTCCACGCCGGTTCTCCTCCTCGCTGCCTCGCGGCAAAGGATAGGGCGCGCGGATCGTGGTCGGGACCGTCACGGGCGGGCCGCGAGCGGGGAGCGGACAGCGCCCGGCGCCAGCTCGAATGCGCGCCGCGGACACGTGACCCGGCGAGCCTGACCGGTCGTCGCTCGGCTATGTGGCTCGGCGTCGCGTGCCCGGGATCAGCCGGACTTCGCCGCCTTGATCGCCGCCGCCAGCTCGTCGGGCGCGACGACCGCCTCGAACGACGCCACGATCTTCCCCGACGCGCCGACGACGAAGATCCAGGGCTCCGTTGGGATCCCGTACGCGTTGGTGGCCGCGACCGTCACGAAGTCCCCGTTCGCGAGCACCGGCTGGAGCCGGCCGTTCGTCCAGGTGAGCTGGTACGGCTCCACGTTGATCGCCCGGATCGGGTTCGCCTTGACGACCGCCTTCACGGTGTCGAGGGTCGGGCCGCACTCGGCGCTCTTGCAGAACGCCGGCGTGGCGAACGCCAGGACGAACGGCTCGTGGGCCGTGAGCGCCTGGTCGATCGACTCCGTGTAGAAGGACGGGTCGGGCTTCGGGTCGGAGCTGATCTTCGTCACGTCGCCCCCGACATCGGCGAGCGTCGGCGTCTTGACCGACGGCGCTGCGGTCCCGACCGCTGGTGTCGTGCCGGTCTGGTCAACCGAGAACTGCATCCTCGCCGCGTACTGCTTCCCGCTCGCATCCGTGGCGGCGATCGCGACGCCCCACGTGCCCGCGCTCGTGAGCGTCGGGGTCACGATGTAGAAGCCGCGCTGGCCGACGATCCCCCAGGCGAAGATCGGCGTCAGCGTCTCGGTGGGCGTCGTCGCGCTCGCGCACAGGTCGAAGAACGCCATCTGGAGGTGGATGTCCGGCGACGCCACTGGCTGGTTCGACTGGTCGATGAGCGAGAAGACGAGGCGCGTCCTCCCCACGACCTTCTCGGAGCTCGCGAGGACCGGGATGATGCCGCTCGTCGCGACCTGTCCTGCGGCCGGCCAGCCCGGCAAGGCGTCCGTGTTGCAGGCGGCACCCGTGGACCCGGCGGCTGACCCGCCGGCCGTATCCGGCGTCGGGTTGCCCGCGACGCTTCCCGCGCAGGCGCCGACGAGCGCGGCGACGAGGGCACCGACGGCGGCGAGGCGGATCGATGGATGCACGGGCGGAGGGTACGCTTCCGCCCTCGAAGGCGCTGCCGAAGCGCCGGCCCGTTCCACGGGGCGCCACGAGGCCGTCGTCGCGGTCGCGGATCGGGCCGATTCGTGGCCGCGCCGCGCGACGCACGCTACAATCCGCCGGCGTCCAGGCAGGCGGGCTCGCCGGCGCGCAGACGGCGTGCCGGGACCGCGGCGGAGGTTGGGTGACCCGGTACCAGAAGCTCGTGGGCGTGACGCTCGCCGCGACGCTCGCGCTCGTCGTCGTGGGCGTCATCGTCCGCGCGACCGAGAGCGGGCTGGGCTGCCCCGACTGGCCGTTCTGCTACGGACAGGTGATCCCGCCGCTCGGCGACTTCAAGGCGTGGGCGGAGTGGATCCATCGCCTGATCGCCGCGGTCATCGGCCTGCTCGTGCTCGGGATCGCGGTGCTCGCGGCCCTCGATCACCGGGATCGGCCGAGCCTCCTGGTGCCTTCGATCGGCGCGGTCGCGCTCGTGGGCTTCCAGGCCTGGCTCGGAGAGGAGACCGTTCGGCTCGGCAACTCCGGTCCGTCGGTGACGGCGCACCTCGCGACCGCGCTCGCCGTGGTCGGCCTGCTCACGTTCCTGCTGGTCCGTGCCGCGCATCCTGCGCGGATGCCCGGCCGGGGCACGAGCCAGCGTTTCACGCTGCTCGCGGTCTTCACCGCCGTGGCTGTCTACGCGCTGCTCCTCTTCGGCAGCAACGTGACGTCTGTCGACGCCGCGCTCATCTTCCCGGACTGGCCGCTCATGGGCGGCGCCCTCATCCCGCCCTTCGGCGACATGGCGTCCGCGACGCAGCTGCTCGCGGTCACGAACGCGCTCCACCGCTACGTCGCGGTGATCGTGGGGCTGCTGCTTGCTGCCACCTGGATCGCAGCGTGGCGCGGCCAGCGCGGCAACCGCACGCTCTTCCGGCTGGTGACGATCGCCGCGGTCCTCTACCCGGTTCAGGCGGTCGTCGGGGCGTTCCAGATCTGGACGCAGCTCGCCCCCTGGACGCAGACCCTGCACGTGGCGCTCGCCGCGTTCATCTGGGTCGCGGCGGTCGGAGCGGTCTTCGTCAGCTACTACGGGGCGCGGGCGCGGGTCCCCGGGGGCGCGGCGAACCCACCGGGTGCCGGCGTGCCGTCGAGCGCCCCGGGCGCGGGCGTGCCGTCGAGCACCCCGGGCGCGGCCGCCGGTCCGTCGACTCCGGCCGGTGCTGGCCCGTCCACTCCGGCCGGTGCTGGCCCGTCCACTCCGGCCGGTGCGTCGATCCTGCGCGCGGACGCCCACGACCCAACGCACCCCCTGGTCCCGGCGGCACAGCGGCCCTTCGCCGCGACGCTGCGCGCCTACGTCGCGCTCACGAAGCCCCGCATCATCGAGCTCCTGCTGATCACGACGATCCCGGCGATGGTCCTCGCGACGCGCGACCTGCCCGGCGTCAACTGGGAGAACTGGGGGATCATCGTCTTCTGGACGCTCGTCGGCGGGACGCTCGCCGCAGGGGCCGCGAACGCGATCAACCAGTACCTCGACCGCGACATCGACCTGCTGATGACCCGCACGCGCCGGCGGCCGCTGCCCGCCCACGCCGTCGAGCCGGAGCAGGCGCTCGTCTTCGGGATCGTGCTCGGGATCGTGTCGGTCGTGCTGCTCGCCGTCTTCGTCAACCTCGTCGCGGCGTTCCTGACGCTCCTCGCCATCGGCTTCTACGTCTTCGTCTACACGATGCTGCTGAAGCGGACGTCGACCCAGAACATCGTCATCGGTGGCGCCGCCGGCGCCCTTCCGCCCGTCATCGGATGGGCAGCCGTGACGGGGAACGTCGGGCTGCCGGCGATCATGCTCTTCGCGCTCGTCTTCTACTGGACGCCGCCCCACTTCTGGGCGCTGAGCCTCCGGCTCGCCAAGGACTACGCGGCGGCCGGCGTGCCGATGCTGCCCGTGGTCCGCGGGACGGCCGAGACCACCCGCCAGATCTTCCTCTACACGATCCTGCTCGTGGCCGTCAGCCTGGTCTTCTTCGCCGTCGCCCGGATGGGCCTCGTCTACCTGGTCGCCGCGGTCGTCCTCGGCGCGGCCTTCCTGTGGCAGTCGGGCCGGCTCGCCCGGGAGGGCACGGTCGAGGGCACGACCGCCGGCGCGATCCGGCTCTACAAGTTCTCCATCACGTACCTGACGCTGCTCTTCCTCGCGGTCGCCGTCGACGCGCTCGTCGCCGTCCGGGTCGCGTAGGCCGGCCGCTGCCGGGCGCGAGTCTCCGACACCGTTTCAGGCTGGTGCTCAGGGTCGCGGCGCAGAGGGCTGCGCGTACAACCTGACGCCGGCCCCCGGCCGGTGGCACCATCCGCGGCATGGACCTCCATTTCCTCGGCGCCGCCACCACGGTGACCGGCAGCCAGTTCCTTCTCGAGACCGGCCAGGCACGCATCCTCGTGGACTGCGGGATGTTCCAGGGAGGGCCCGGCGAGGCGATCCGCAACCGGGTCCCGCTGGCGTTCGACCCCGCCACGCTCGACGCGATCCTGCTCACGCACGCCCACCTTGACCACTGCGGCCTGATCCCGCACGTCGTCCGAGAGGGGTTCCACGGTCCCATCCGTGCGACGGCCGGGACGATCGAGCTCGCCCGCCTGGTGCTGCTGGATTCGGGCAGGCTCCAGGAGGAGTTCGCCAAGCGCGAAGGGCGCTGGGAGCGGCGGCACCCGGATCGTGCCGAGGCCGAGGAGGCGCAGGGACGAGGCCGCGCTCGAGGCGGCCATCGAGCTGGCGGAGTCCGGCGAGCACGGGACGCCGCCGACGCCCGAAGCCGAGGCGTTCCGCGAGCGGAGCCGCGAGCGGGCCGACGACGCGCCGACGTCGACGTCGGCGCCCAGCTCCTCGACCCGGTCCGGCTCCGCGGCACCGGGCACGATTCGCCATGCGCAGGAGGCCGCGCACGCCGAGGGCGCCCACGTCGAGACATCGATCGAGCCCGTCGGCGGGCCGGGGCGCCCGGACGCCGAGCGCGACCTTCGGGCCACGGCTGCCGGGCTGAAGCCGGACCTCGACGCCCCGCTCTACACCGAGCGCGACGCCGTCGAAAGCCTCCGCGGTTTTCGGCCGGTGCGCTACGGCGAGGAGGAGGAGGTCGCGCCCGGGATCCACGCGACCTACCTCGACGCGGGCCACATCCTCGGCTCCGCGATCATCCGCCTGCGCGTGCAGGACGTGCCCGGCGGGCCGGAGCGGATCCTCGTGTTCTCCGGCGACCTCGGCCGGACCGGTGCGCCGATCATCGCGGACCCGACCCCGATGCGCGACGCCGACTACGTCCTGTGCGAGTCCACGTACGGTGGCCGGGAGCACGAGCCGACGGCCGAGGCCCACCGGATCCTGGCCGAGACGGTCCGCCTCGTGGCCGAGCACGACGGGGTCCTGCTGGTGCCGTCGTTCGCGATCGGCCGGACCCAGGAGCTGGTCTGGGAGCTGGACCGCCTCGTCTCCGCGGGCGAGATTCCGGCACTGCCGCTCTACCTCGACTCGCCGATGGCCTCGAAGGCGAGCGACATCTACCGGCGCCACACGGAGTACTACGACGACGAGACGCGGGCGCTCTTCGAGTCCGGCCAGACGCCGCTCGACTACCCGAAGCAGATCGTGATCAGCGACATGGAGCAGTCCCAGGCGATCGCGCGGGCGCGCCGGCCGTACATGATCGTGGCGTCGAACGGCATGCTCACCGGCGGGCGGGTGGTGGGCCACCTCCGCAACCTGATCGACGACCCCGCGGCGACGATCCTGTTCGTGGGATACCAGGGCGAGGGGACCCTGGGCCGACACCTGCAGGAGGGCGCGAAGACCGTCCGGCTGGACGGCCAGGTGCGCGACGTCCGATGCCGGATCGCGTCGATCAGCGGCTTCTCCGCCCACGCGGACGAGCCGGGGCTGCTCGCCTGGCTGTCCGGGTTCGCGAGCGGCCGCACGCCCGGCGATCCGGGATTCCCGCGACGCGTCTTCCTCGTCCACGGTGACCCGGGACCCCAGGCAGAGCTGGCCCCGAAGGTCGCGGCCCTCGGATTCGACGTGCACGTTCCGCGCTGGCACGAGGTCGTCACGCTCGACTGACCGTCCCGGCCCGATCCAGGCGCCGATTGCGTCCTGCACCCGAATGTCGGTCGTCGTGGGCCGACGCCATCCGCTACGATCCGGGCTCGCGCCCCAGGAGCCGCCCGCATGACCGCCACGCCACCGCCGCGACGCGCCTCCCCGCTGACGCCCGATGAGCTCGCTGCGATCCGTCGCCCGTTCCGAGGCGCCAGCCTGCTCCCCGGCCGCGCCTACCACGACGAGGCGTTCCTCGACTTCGAGCGCGAGGAATGGTTCTTCCGCGACTGGGTCGCGCTGGCGCGGGCGGAGGAGCTGCCTGTCCCCGGGAGCTTCGTCCTGCGTGACTACTTCGGTGAGAGCGTCCTGCTGGTCCGGGGCGATGACGACCGGATCCGCGCCTTCCACAACGTCTGCCGCCATCGTGGGACGGCCGTCGAGGAGCGAGACAGCGGGACGGCGGTGCGTTTCCAGTGCCCGTACCACGCCTGGGTCTACGACCTGGACGGCCACCTGGTGCGTGCGCGCCACATGGAGGACGTCGAGGGTTTCAGCCACGCGGCGTTCGGCCTGACGCCGATCCGCGCCGAGACGTGGGGCGGCTGGGTCTTCGTCTGCTTCGACGATTCGACGCCGGGCCTGGAGGCGTACCTCGGCGACTGGTTCGCCCATCACGCAGCGTTCGGGCGCGACTTCACGCGGCTCCGGCGCGCCGCCCGGCTCGAGTACGACGTCGCGGCGAACTGGAAGATCGTGGCCGAGAACTTCTCGGAGTGCTACCACTGCCCGGGCGTCCACCCGCTGCTGAACCGGCTGACCCCGTACGACCTCGGCGAGGACTTCTTCCCCAGCGGCCCATGGAAGGGCGGCTGGATGGCCTTTGCCAACGGCTGCGAGACGATGTCGATCGACGGCCAGCGCCACGGCCGGCCTCTGCTCTACGCCCGCGACGAGGTCGAGGCGGGCCGGATCTACTACTACATCCTCTGGCCGAACCTGATCGTCTCCGTCCACCCGGACTATGTGCTCACGCACCAGGCCTGGCCGGACGGCCCCGGCCGCACGAAGGTCGTCTGCGACCTGTACGTCGACGCGGACGCGGCGGGCAGCGCGGACGTGTCCGGCGCCGTCGAGTTCTGGGACATCACGAACCGTGAGGACTACCACGTCGTCGAGCTCCAGCAACGGGGCACGCGCTCGCGGAGCTGGGTGGCCGGGCGCTACTCGAACCAGGAGGCTGCCGTCCACGCCTTCGACCTGATGTGCGCCGACCGCTACGCGATGGATGGCCGGCGCACCGAGCGGGAGGCACGAACGGCGGTCCCGAACGCGGAGCGGCGTGCGGCACGGGCCTCGGCCGCGGCGCGTCCCGACGGCCGCTGACGGACTCCCCGGGCGGCGGCCGCCGCGGGGCGGCCGGAGCCCGTCCCGGCGGGCTACGCTGGTGGCATGCCGATCCTCGCCCTGAAGCTCGTCCTCACCCCGGTGCTCATCGGCGGCGCGAGCCTCGCTGCCCGGCGCTGGGGGCCCGCGATCGGGGGCTGGCTCGTCTCGCTGCCGCTCACGAGCGGGCCGGTCACGTTCTTCCTCGCGCTCGACCGCGGGACGTCGTTCGCCGCGACCTCGGCGGTCGGGTCGCTGATGGGCCTCATGGCGATCGCCGGGTTCACGCTCGCGTTTGCCGCCGGGCTGACCCGCTCCGGGCCCCGCCTCGGCATCCTGCTGGCGGTCGCCGCGTTCGGGGCGATCGGGCTGCTGGTCCAGCCGGTCCTCGACGCGCCGCCGTGGCTCCTCTTCCTCGCCGTCGTCGGCTCCCTCGGGTTCGCGCTTCGCGTCCTTCCGCCCTCCGGCGCCCGGCGAGCGGCGGCGGCGCATCCCCTGTGGGACCTGCCCGCCCGCGTCGCGATCGGCACGTGCCTGGTGGTCGGGATCACCGCCGTCGCGCCGTTGCTGGGCCCGCACACGAGCGGCGTCGTGGCGACGTTCCCGGTGTACGTCTCCATCCTGACCCTGTTCACGCACCGGCTCGAGGGGCTGCCGGGTGCGCTCGACGTCCTTCGCGGGCTCCTCGTCGGCCTGTTCGGCACGGCCGCCTTCCTCCTGGTCCTTTCCGTCGGCCTCGAACCCATGGAGCATCGGTCCTGCATTCGGGCTCGCGCTGGCACTGACGCTCGTGATCCAGGCGGTCGCATTCCGGTCCGTGCGAGCCGGACCCGGCCCGGCCAGTCGAGCTCGAATCCGTCTGACCGTCAGGCTCGGGGTCGCTGCGAGAGGAGGAAGAGCGCGGCCATCGAGGGGATGACGAGGACCGCGCCGACCAGGAGGCTCGCGAGCAGCGCCACGAGGGTCGCCTCCGCGGCCGAGGCCTGCCCGATCGTCAGCGAGCCGACGAGCAGGTTCGGGTACTGGGCCACCGCCCAGCCCCACATCACGCCGCCGACCGCCAGGGCGGCGCTCAGGCGGGCCGCACCGAAGCGGCGTCGGTAGAGAAGCGCGAGCGATCCCAGCCCGGCAAGCGCGGACAGGACCACGAGCGGGAGGGCGCGCGCCGTGAGCCCGTCGTAGAGGGTCGGGGCGTCGGCGGCGAGCACGGCGATGCCGGCCATCGCAACGACCCCGACCGCGACGCCCATCACCAGCGCCCGGACCCGGAAGGCGTCGGCCAGCGCCGCCTCGCCCGCACGCCTGGCGTCGGACGTCAGGTACACGGCGGCGAGGTAGGCGCAGATCCCGACCGCGAGCGTCCCGCCCAGGACGGACGTCGGGTTGAGCCAGCTGCCGATCGCGTCGCCGGCGGCGTTCCCGGGTGGCACGCGGCCCGACGCGATGGCGCCCGCGATCGCCCCCAGGAAGAATGGCGTGATGATCGACGAGAGGCCGAAGAGCAGGCCGAACCACCGCTCGAGGCGTGGCTCCCGGACGGACTTGCGGAAGGCGAACGCGGAGCCACGCAGGATCACGCCGATCGCCACCGCCGTGAGGGGCACGTACAGGGTCGAGGCAACGGCGGCGAAGACCGGCGGAAAGGCCGTCCAGACCACGACGAGCGCGAAGATGAGCCAGACATGGTTGGCCTCCCAGACCGGGCCGATCGTGTCCTCGATCAGGCTCCCCATGGCATCGTTCCGCCGGCCTCCGCGGATGACGTCCCAGAACCCGGCGCCGAAGTCCGCGCCCCCGAACAGGGCGTACGCGGTAAGGCCGGCCCAGAGCAGGACGAGGATCGCGTCGGCGGTCGTCACGACCGGGGCCCGGGCGGCGCAGGCGAGGGGCCCGGGGCGGGCACGCCGGCGGGGGAGGGCACGCCGGCGGTGGCCGGCGCGAGGGTCCGGCGGACCACGAACACCGTGGCCACCGTCAGGACGACATACACCCCGAGCAGCGTGAAGAGCCCGATCGGGAGGCCGCGCGCCGCGGTGACCGCCTCGTCGACCCGCATGACGTGATAGACGATCCAGGGCTGGCGGCCCAGCTCCGTCACGACCCACCCGGCCTCCATCGCGATGGCGGCTGCGGGACCGGCGGCGATGGCGCCGAGCAGGAAGATGCGCGACCCGGGCAGGCCGCGGCGGCGCCACCAGGCCCAGCCGAGCCACGCGGCCAGGCCGAGCAGGGCGAAGCCGATCGCGACCATGACCTGGAACGCGACGTGCACCGGGAGGACGGGCGGCTGCTGGTCCGGCGGGACCGTGTCGAGCCCCGTGACGAGTGCGTTCGGGTCGCGGAACGCGAGCAGGGAGAGCCCGTCGGGTATCTGGAGCGCGAAGCGCATCTGGCCGTCGACCGGGATGCCGCCGATCGAGAGCGGCGCGCCGCGCTCCGACTGGTAGAGGCCCTCGATGGCGGCCAGCTTGATCGGCTGGTTCGTGGCCAGGAACTGGGCGGCCGCGTCGCCGACCACGATCTGGGCCGGCGTCACGAGCGCCGCCAGCGTGAAGGCGACGAGGAAGCCCGTGCGGTGGAGCCGCGAGCCGCGGTCGCGCCGGAGGCCCCAGGCGTGCCCGGCGGCGATCCCGAAGCCGGTCACCATCAGCGCCGCAAGGATCATGTGCGTCGTCTCGACGGGCGTCGCCGGGTTGAAGATCGCGGCCCACGGGTCGACGCCGGTCACCACGCCGTTGGTCAGCGTGAAGCCGACGGGCTGGTTGAGCCATGCGTTCGCTGTGACGACGAACCAGGCCGAGGCCACCCCGCTGATGACGATCGGGACGCCGCTCAGGAGATGAGCCCGGGGCGACAGGCGATCCCAGCCGTAGAGGTAGATGCCGATGAAGATCGCCTCGATGAAGAAGGCGACCCCCTCGATCGCGAACGGCAATCCGAGGACCGAGCCGAAGGTCTCGATCAGGCGGGGCCAGAGGATCCCCATCTCGAACGAGAGGATTGTGCCCGACACCGCCCCGACCGCGAACAGGACGCCGAGCACCTTCGCCCAGCGATGGGCCAGCTCGTCGTAGACGGGGCCGCCTCCGCGCTGCCCGCGGTACTCGACGACGAGGATGAGCAGCGGCAGGCCCACGCCGAAGCACGCGATCACGATGTGCCAGGCGAGCGACAGCGCCATCTGGGCCCGGGCGGCCCACAGGTCCGGCTGGTTGACGACCGCGAAGATGTCCGGCGGGCTCACGGCGGGCCGCTCCCGGCGCTGGCGCGCCGCGCGGCGACGCGATCGGCGATGCGCGATGCGGCATCCGCCCAGCCCGCCTCGAACGGGCGGCCCGGCGCGTCGAGGTCCAGGACGACCGGCGCGTGGTCCGACGGGACCGGCTTGCCCTTGCGGGCCTCGCGGTCGACCTCGACCGCGACGATGCGCGACGCGACCGGCCCGGTCGCCAGGAGGTGGTCGATCCGCATCCCCTCGTCGCGCTGGAAGTTGCCGGCCCGGTAGTCCCACCACGTGAATCGTCGAAGGCCCGGGTTGCGTGCGCGCCACGTGTCCTCCAGGCCCCAGTCCAGGAGGGACCGGAACGCGTCGCGCTCCGGCTCGGAGACGTGCGTGCCCCCGTGCGCGGCGGCGGGGTCCCACACGTCGAGGTCGGCCGGCGCCACGTTGAAGTCGCCGCCGATCACGAGCGGGTCGCCCGGCTGCTGGGTCTCGTCGAGCCAGCGGCGGAGCCGGGCGAACCAGGCGAGCTTGCCCGCGAAGAACGGCGACCCGACCACGCGGCCGTTCGGGGCGTAGATCGAGACGACGCGGATCCCCGAACAGACCGCGCTGACCATCCGGGCCTCGAGCGATGGGTCGAAGTCCTCCGCGTCGCCCGGGCCGGCCGCGGCGGCGAAAGATGGTCGGACGGCGCCGTCGCCGAAGTTCGCAACCACGTCCGCCAGCCCGACCCGGCTTGCGATCGCGACGCCGTTCCAGCGTCCCTCGCCGTGATGGAGCAGCTCGTAGCCGGCCATCGAGAAGGGCAGCAGCGGCGCCGTGTCGTCGGAGAGCTTCGTCTCCTGGAGGAGCAGGACGTCCGGCGCCGCTCGCTCCAGCCACCACTCGACCTTCTCGAGGCGCGCCTTGAGGGAGTTGACGTTCCAGGTCGCGATGCGCATGGGTCGGTCCCGTCCCGGCTCAGTACCGCCGGCCGCGCTGCCGGGCCAGGTCGAACGTGGCGGTGTCCGCGACCGCCATGACCGCCATCGTGCCGGCCTGGACGGGATCCGTGACCACGAGGTCCACGTGCTCGGTGATGGAGCCGACCATGTTGAGGGCGATGATCGGGATGCCGACCGCGCGCAGCTCGTCCGCGGCCCGGCTGATGTCCCCGCCCATGATCGAGCCTGCCAGGACCAGGCAGCGTGCGCGGGGCAGGTCCGCCACCGCCCGCACGGCGCCCGCGATGTTGGCCTCGCCGACGAGGGCGATCGTGTCCACGGAGATGCGCTCGCCGCGAAGGTTGTGCCGGTCGGCCTCGGAGACCGCGCCGAGCGCGACCTGGGCGACCTGCGCGCCGCCGCCGACGACGATGATCCGCTTGCCGAATATCCGGTCCATGGTCCGGGTCGGCCTCCGCTCGCGGACGCCGGGCGCGCCGGCCACGGCTGCGTCGAGCGCGGCCTCGTCGACGCCCTCCACCTCGATCTCCGTCTCGACGGTCGGGCCGCTGCCGGTGTCGTCGAATCGCCGAACCGTGCTCAGGGTGCGGAGCGTCGCCCGGGCCCGGGCAAGCGACGCCAGGATCGCCGGGAGCGCCTCGGGCGTGTCGTCATGGATCACGCGGACCGCGACGGTCGGCGGGGCGGCGGCCGCCCGGCGCGGGCTCATCGGCGCGGGTGACGGTCGAGGCGCGGCACGGCCCTGGTTCAGCGGTCCGCGAGGCCGCGGGCGAGGTCGGCGAGGGCCCCGGGACCGGCAGACCCGTGCGGGTCGGTGGGATCGTGCTCGTCGAACGCAACGCCCAGGGCAGTCAGCGCCTCGCGCGTGGCGACCGCGTCGCTCGTCGTGAGCATCAGCTCCCCGTCCGTGTCCTCCGCGACGCCGACGATGCCCGTGATGTTGACGCCGCGCTCAGCGAGGGCCGCCGCGGCGCGGGCAAGGGATCCCGGCGCATCGTCGAGCCGGACCGTGAACCAGACGGACACCTTCGATCACCTCCACGCCGATGGTAGCGCCGGGCCACCCGGGCTGCTCGAGCCCCGGACGCGACGAGAGCGCGCTACGATCGGGCCATGCCCGCCGCTCCCGCACCCAGCGTCCAGGTCTTCGGTCGCGAGGACAGCCAGCCGACCCGCGCCGCCCTGCGATTCTTCAGGGAACGCCGGATCAGCGTTCACTTCGTCGACCTGCGGCGGAAGCCCATCGCACCGGGCGAGCTCGCCCGGTTCGTCACGAAGCTCGGCGCCGCCGCCCTTGCCGACACGACCGCGCGGCCATGGCTCGACGCCGGGCTGGGCTACCTCCGGATGGATGACGCCGAGCTCGCGGCCCGGCTCCTCGCGGATGCGCGGCTCCTGCGCCTGCCCCTGGTCCGGAACGGCAACGCCGTCACGGCCGGCCCGGCCGACACCACCTGGAAGACCTGGTTCACCGCCCCGGGTTCCTGACCCGGCGCCAACCGCCCGGAGGTCCCGATGTCCGAAACCGGCGCCCCGCCACCTTCCCGGCCCGACGAGCCGGAGCTCCTTCGCGCCCGCGGCGTCGACGGGGAGCCGATCACGACCGGCCGCGACAAGCTCCGCCGGGCCGGGCGGCTCGTCGTCCGGCGGGAAGCGGTCGACCGGCAGGTCCCGTCGAGGGCCGGTACCGCGGACGAGCGGCTCCTCCGACGAAGCCGCACGGCGTTCCTCGACTCGGACCCGTGGCGGACGCTCCGGATCCAGGCCGAGTTCGTGGAGGGCTTCGACGCCCTCGCCGGGATCGGGCCGGCCGTGACCGTCTTCGGGTCCGCGCGCGCCGTCGAGGGCGACGCCGTCTACGAGCAGGCCCGCGAGCTCGGCCGGCTGCTGGCCGAGGCGGGCCTGACCGTGATCACGGGCGGTGGGCCCGGCGTGATGGCCGCCGCCAACCGCGGCTGCTTCGAGGCAGGTGGCTTCTCGGTCGGCTGCAACATCGAGCTGCCGCACGAGCAGTGGCTGAACCCATGGGTGGACCTGGGCGTCGAGTTCCGCTACTTCTTCGTCCGCAAGACGATGTTCGTGAAGTACGCGGAGGGGTTCGTGATCTTCCCGGGCGGCTTCGGGACGCTCGACGAGCTGTTCGAGTCGCTCACCCTGATCCAGACCGGCAAGATCAAGCATTTCCCCGTGTTCCTGGTCGGGACGGCGTACTGGTCGGGCCTCCTGGCCTGGTTCCGCGAGACGCTCCTGGCCGCGGGCACGATCGCCGGCGCCGACCTGGAGCTCTTCACGGTCACCGACGACCTGGTCGAGGTCGTGGAGGGCCTGCGCCGGTTCGTCGAGACGGACCTCGCCCTCCACCCGGTGGACGAACCGTGACGATCAGAGCGGGTCGAGCGTCGCCCAGTCCAGCGTGGGGTCGGTCCGCCATGGAACGCGGCTGAACCCGTCCGGCAGGGTCCAGTAGCGCGCGATGTCGACGCCCGGCGGGGTGCCGTCGGCAGCCGCGTCCAGCTTCCGGAAGACGATCAGGTCGGCAGTCCCGTCGCCTGTGACATCCGCGGCCGCGAGGCGGATGTGGTCGAAGGCGAGCGGCATGTCCGGGGACACGGGATAGACGACGCGGCGCATGCTGCCATCGGGGTTGGACCGGTAGACGGCGAGGATCGCGGAGCCGTCCGCCTGGCGCTCGGCCACGAGCAGGTCGTCGCGGCCGTCGCGGGTCGCGTCCCCCACGACCGGCAGGATCGCGTCGGGCGGCACCGGGGCCGTCATCGCGGTGATCGGCGCCGCAAGGGTCGACCCGGCGGACATCACGGCGACCTGGACCGCGGTGGCCGTCGCGGCCGGCGGGGCGGCGGGTGGCGCGCTTCCGTCGGCCGGCGGGACGGCAGGCGCCGGGCTGCCGTCGGCCGGCTGGACGGCGGGCGGGACGATCGGCCGCAGGATCACGAGGTCGGCGCGTCCGTCCCCGCTCGTGTCGCCGGCGAGGAACCGGCTGGAGGCGAGGTCCTCGGGGATGCTCAGGATGACGCCGGCGGGGTCGAACGAGCTGCCGTTCGAGGTCGCGAGCAGCACGTCGGTGCGCGCCGAGTCGCCCGCGACGGCCCGGATCAGCGCCACGTCGGCGAGGCGGTCGGCGTTGAAGTCGCCGGCCACGAGGCGCAGCCCGGTCGCGTCGAAGGGTTGCGGCTCGCCCACGCTCGACCACCACGTGGCCGCCGGCGCAAAGCCCGTCCCGGTGGCGAGCATGACGCGGAGCACGGCGATGCCGTCCGCCCCGACCTGGAGGCTGACGATGTCGCGGCGGCCGTCGCCGTTCACGTCGCCAGCGGCGCGCCCGAGGAGCGTCGCGCCCGGCGCGATCACATCGAGGGCCGTCGAGGCCCTGGCGTTCGCGGCAGCCAGGGCCGCGGGGTCCGTGGTGAGCAGGCGAGCCGTCACCGTCCCGTCGGTCGAGCCCTGGACCATCGCGACGTCTCCGCGGCCGTCACCGGTCATGTCGTTCGAGCCCGGCCAGACCCACTCGATGCTGCCGTAGAACCGACGCAGGATCTGCTCGGATGTCTCGCCGAGGCGCCGAGCGCAATCGGCCGCATCGTGCTGCAGGAGGCGCCCGCTCCACGCCGCCGACCCGCAGGCGCCCGAGCCGGTCCGGTAGCCGGTGGCGAAGAGGCTGCCGGAGCGGCGGATGGAGAGTGGCCACGTGGCGGCAATGGCCGCGAGGTGGGCAGCTGCCGGCGCCTTCGACGGGTTGTAGACCTGGTCGGTCCCGTCGTCGCGCACGTCGTAGCAGCCACCGGCCGCGTCGCGCCCGCCCCGCCACACGCGTGCGTAGTACCAGGCGTACTGCTTGACGGCGAGCGCGCCTGCCTCGAGCGCCGCCGGCGGGTTGGACGGACCCCACTCCGAGGCCATCACCGTCCCGACGTAGGAGCGGAAGGGAACCGGCACGCTCCGTCGGAGTGCGGATCGGTAGACCCGGATGGTCGTGGGCGGCACGAGGACGCTCGTCCAGCCCGTGCAGGCCGACCCGGCGAGGGTGGGACCCGCGCCGCCGGGGACGGCGAGACCCGTCAGGGCGATCGCCAGAGCGGCCATCCCCCTGATGAGCCGATGTTCCATGGGCTCGGCGATCCTATCGACCCATCCCAGTCCCGTCAATGTTCCGGACGATCAGGGACGATGCGCGCACGGCCCTCGCCGGACGCCGGACGCGGCACCGGCCGGTCACCTTGCGTCGGCGGCAGGACGGCCCGCCATGCCCGGTGCGGCCCCGTCACCGGGTCTCGGTGACGAAACGGCTGCGATGCCCGGCGCCGCCCAGCCTGCACGAGGTGACCCCGGCGATGCTTCCGGGCCGCGCCAGGTCAGGCTTCCGGAATCGCGACCTCGATGAACCCGTCCACGACCCGGACCGGGTAGTGGCGAAGTCGTCGGACGCGAGTGAGGCGGCGCGCCTCGGCCTTCCGGCTCGGGGCCTCGGGCCTGGGCTCGGCCCCGGGCGGGGACCACGGCGGATGCGGGACGCCGTCCGCGTCGAGTCCGCCGGTCGTGGGCATCTGGACGGTCTCGCCGGTGCACAGGTCGAAGCGCCCGTTGTGAAGCGGGCAGTCGACCACGCAACCGTCGAGGGAGCCGAGCGACAGCGGAGCTGACATGTGCGGGCAGCGGTCGTCCGTCGCGAGGATTCCGCCCGGGACGAACGCGAGGAGCAGGTCCAGGTCGCCCCGGCTGACCCGGACCATGGCACCGGGGTGCAGGTCCGCCACGGAAAGGACCGCGACGAAGGCGGCGGCAGCCGTTCCTGGAGCTGCGAGCGCGGGCGGCGTTGCGGCGATCCGCACCGCGCTGCCGGCTGGCTCGCCCGGGGCGCCGCGCGGCTCCGCAGCGGCCGGTGGCGCGGCGGCGGAGGCCTGCGACGCCCCGCTCGCCGCGGCCTCGAAGCGTGGAGCGTCCGGCTCCGGGGCCACCGGCGGCTAGTCCCCGGCGAACGCGGGCGTCTGCGCGACGCCCTCCATTCCGGGTCGGCTCGGCTCGGACGCTGCCTGCGCCTCGACGCGGGCGGGCCCGACAGAGGATCGGAGGGGCAGCTCACGGATGACCAGCACCGCCGCGAACGCCAGGATGGAGGCTCCCAGCCCCAGCCAGAAGACGGACCCGATCGCGAGCGAGATCCCCTCGTAGATCGAGGTCACGATCTTCGGGACGAGGGGTTCCACGATGGGCCGGACCCCGGCGGGAACGCCGGCGAGGATCTGCTGCCCGAGCGTGTTGCCGACGCCGACCAGGTTGTTCAGGTCGAAGCGCGCCGCCCTGGAACTGGGTCACGAACTGCTGGGGGACGCCATTCGCCACGAGGCGCGCCGGGATCTGGCCGGCGATCTGGCTGCCGAACAGCGAGCCGGCGATCGAGAGGCCCACGGTGCCGCCGATCTGGCGGAAGAACGTGAGGTTCGAGGTCGCCACGCCCAGCTTGCTGAAGGGCACCGCGTTCTGGATCACGATCGTGAAGACGGCCAGCGTCGGGCCGATGCCCGCACCGAGAACGAACTGCCAGGCGCGGATCACCCAGGGGTCGGACGTCGCGGCAAGGTTCGTGAACAGGAGAGACCCGATCCCGACCAGCACGACCGACGCGAGAAGGAGGACCTTGTACCTGCCCGTCCGGGCCACGATCTGGCCGCTCACGATGCTCGAGACGATGACGCCGACGAGGAGCGGGAAGAGCTCGTATCCGGAGATCGTCGCGCTGTCACCCCGCACCACCTGGTAGAAGCGCGGCAGGAAGATCGTCGCCGAGAAGAAGCCGAAGGCCGCGAAGAACGTCGCGATCTGCGATCCCGCGTACGTGCGGCTGCGCCAGAGGTCGAGCGGCACGATCGGCTGCTTCACGCGCGACTCGATGAACAGGAAGACCGGGATCAGCACGGCGGCGATCAGCAGGAGCCCGCCGACCTCCGGGGTCGCCCAGTCGGCGCTCTGCTTGTTCGTGAGCCCGACGAGGAGCGGGATCATCGCCGCCACGAAGACGAGCGCCCCGGCAAGGTCGAGGTCGAGCGAGTGCTTCGGGCGCTTCACGCTCGGGAGCACGCGGCTCACGACGAGGAGCGAGACGAGGCCGATCGGCAGGTTGATGTAGAAGATCCAGTGCCAGCCGACGTTGTCCGTGATGATCCCGCCGAGCGCCGGCCCGACGAGGGCGGCGAGCCCGAACACGGCCCCGAAGAGGCCCTGGTACTTGCCGCGCTCGGCGGGCGTGAAGAGGTCGCCGATGACCGCCAGCGAGATCGGGAAGAGCGAGCCTGCGCCGATCCCCTGGATGCCCCGGAACAGGATCAGCTGCCACATCTCGCCGCTCAGGCCCGACAGTGCCGAGCCGACCAGGAAGACGGAGATCCCGAAGATGAGGAGCGGCTTGCGCCCGTAGTAGTCGGACAGCTTGCCGTAGAACGGGACGCTGATCGTCGACGTGAGCAGGTAGATCGTGACGGCCCACGTGTAGAGGTCGTTGCCGTGCAGGTCGGTCACGATGCGCGGCAGCGCCGTGCCGACGATGGTCTGGTCGAGCGCGCCGAGAAGGAGGGCGAGCAGGATTGCGCCGAGCACCTCGAACCGCGCCCGCGGCGAGATCTCGACTGCCGGGTGGGCTGCGCCGAGGAGCGCGCCCCCCGCGCCCTCCGCGACCGGTGCCCCTTCGATCATGGTGTTGCGGTCTCCTTTTCCGGACCGCGCCCTGCCTCGTCCGTGGGCAGGTCGGTCCCGTGTGCCAGGATTTCCTCGCGAAGCTCCTTGATGCCGCCCACGAGGCGGGCCAGGTGATCGGTATCGAGACGCCGCAGCAGCGTCTCGAGCATCTCGCTCCGCCAGCCGTCGATCGCCTCGACCGCGCGTGCTCCTTCGGCCGTCTGCGCGACGATGACGACACGCCGGTCCGCACCGTCGCGGAGGCGCTCGACAAGCCCCCGCTGCTCCATCCGGTCGATGATCCCGGTGGCATTCGGGTCCGCCACGCCGAGCAGGTCCGCCAGGTGGGAGATCGGCAACGGTCCGTGCTCCTGCAGAATCCAGAGCGTCTGCAGGTGCGCCATGCTGATGCCCTGCCGGTGCAGCCGCCGGGCGACCGCGCAGCGCTGATGGACGGCGATGACCGCGGTTCCGGCGAGGATCTCGTCGATCATCGCCCGGCGTTCCGGCGAGCTGGTCGCGTCGGGCTGACCGGTCGCGTCGGCTGGCTCGGTCGGTTGAGTTGTTACGGTCACGCGAATAATCTATCCGAGCAGCGAGCAATTCGTCAACGGCAACCATTTCGATCAGGGCAAGCACCCACAGCCTTCGACAGACGGAGACGCCCCATGCGCTACGCGTTGATGATCGAGCCGCAGCAGGGCTGCTCGTACGTGGACCAGCTCGCGATTGCCCGGCACGCAGAGGCGGTGGGGTTCGAGACCTTCTTCCGGTCCGACCATTACGACAGCTTTCCAGGCGCGACGGGGCGCCCGAC
Organism: uncultured Chloroflexia bacterium; assembly: GCA_963809215.1. Lineage (GTDB taxonomy): Bacteria > Chloroflexota > Limnocylindria > Limnocylindrales > CSP1-4 > CTSoil-043. The sequence continues at coordinate 1,973,488 of CAWEIJ010000002.1, read as the reverse complement.
GACCGACGCATGGGCCGTCCTCGCCGGCCTGGCCCGCGAGACGACGACGATCCGGATCGGCGCGCTGGTCTCTCCTGTGACGTTCAGGCACCCGGGCAACCTGGCGAAGCTGGCCACGACCGTCGACGAGATGTCGGGCGGGCGTCTCGAGGTCGGCCTCGGGGCTGGCTGGAACCAGGGCGAGCACGACCACCACGGCTTCCCGTTCCCCCCGATCGGCGTGCGCGCGGAGATGCTCGAGGAGCAGCTCGAGATCCTCCGCGGGCTCTGGCAGGGACCCGACGGATGGTCCTTCAGCGGTCGCCACTACCAGGTCCCGGGCGGCCTCCTCCGGCCGCGGCCGGTCCAGAAGCCGGCGCCGCCGCTCATCGTGGGTGGCGAGGGGAGCCCACGCTCGATGCGGATCGCGGTCCGCTTCGCCGACGAGTTCAACCTCTCCAGCACGACACCGGATCTCGCCGTCGAGCGGTTCGCGGCGCTCGACGCGGTTGCCCGCGATGCCGGCCGCGATCCGGCCACGCTGCACCACTCGGCCATGGCGGGGGTGCTCGTCGGGCGCGACGCCTCCGACGTCGAACGCCGAACGCGGGCCCTCCTCGACGCGATCGGAGTGGCCGCGGAGGGATCGGCCTGGTTCGAGACGCGACAGCCGCGCTGGGTCTACGGCACGCCGGACGAGGCCCGCGCGACGGCCGCCCGGTACGAGGCCGCCGGGTGTGAACGGCTCGTGCTCCAGGACTTCCTGCCATGGGACCTTGCCCACGTGGACCTGCTCGGCGAGGTTCTCGTCAGGGTCTGACGAGTCGGCCGGCGCGCCGCGCCGTTGGGTCCCCGGCGATCTCGGCTCGCCAGCCCGGACGCCCTGCGCCGGCGGCGCCGGGACCGCGCGCGGACCCCCGTCCGTGCCGATCGATGGCCCCGAACAGCGGACGCGCTACTCGGCGAGCGCGGCCGCCTCGCGATAGGCGAGCTGGTCCCGCCTGATCGGGTCCGGGTCCGTTCCCCGGGCGCGAGCCAGTCGCTCGGTCAGGAGCTGGAGCGGCGTCGCCGTCCCGACGAGCGCCGCGACGGGGCCGGGGAGCGTCGGCGCCTCCGGGACGAGGATCCGCCCGGCCGGCGCGAGGAATGCCGGCCATTCGCGGTCGAGACTCGCGGCGAGGATCGCGCCGGGCCGCATCCCGATCCGTGACGCAGCGGCAAGCGCCTGCTGGGCCCGCGCTGAGCGCGCCTCCCGTCCGGCGCGATCGGCGAGGATGAGGAGCAGGCCAGTCGCACCATCCATGGCAGGGAGATGGCCGTGCAGGAACGTCTCCGTGTCGCGGAAGGCCGTGGGCAGCCAGGTCGCCTCCTCGACCTTGAGCGCGAGCTCGCGGCCGGCCGTCGTGTCGGCGCCGGACGCGACGACGATCACCTCGCGGCAGCCCGCGAGCTCGGCCGCGATTCGCTCCGCGGGCGGCGCCTGCCCGAGCCCTGCGGCGAGCAGCGCCCGGATGGCGACCGGGTCCGCGTCGCGGGCCTCGCCGGTCAGCGCGGCGCCGACCGCGATCGCGGCAAGGATCGGGGAGAGGTAGCCGATCGTGTGGCACCAGCTTCGGTCGATCTCCGCAGTCTCCAGGACCAGCGCCGTCAGCGTGCCGATCGGCGCCGATCGGCTCACGGTGACGGCCGCGACCTTCGCGCGTCGCGCCGCCGCGGCGTTCATCGCGGCGAGCGTCGCGCCGGTTCCGCCCTCGTGGCTGATGCCGATGATCAGCCCGCCGCGCTGGGGCGCCAGCGATGCCTCGAACGCCTGGCGCGCCAGGACGCTGCCGGGCTTCCCGGATCCACGCAGCCCGGCGCGCTCGGCCGCGTCGCCGACGATCGCGGCGAACGCCATCGCGCCGTGCTCGCTCGTGCCGCAGCCGGTGACGACGACGGGATCGCCGCCCTCGAGGGCGATGCGGATCGCCGCCGCGAGGCGTCCCGCCGGCGTGTCGCGCCCGGGCGCCTCCAGCCTGGCGGGCACGCCAGGCACGCCCGAGCTGCGCCGGACCACGCCGAGGCGCCGAAGCAGCCGCCCGGACAACGCCGGTTCGGCGTCGATCATCTCGGTCATCCACCAGGGCGGCCCATCCCGGCGCGAGGGGGCCGGGAGCGACGCCCACGGAACCGGCGGTCCCGACAGGGGCGCCTCGGGGTCCGGGTGGGCGATGACGGACGGGTCGAAAGGCGGAGGCAGGTCCATGCCTCGGATGATAGGCTCGCCGGCGGGGATGGCGGACAGGATCGTCTCGGAAGGATACGGAAGCGGATGGATGTCGGGGTGATGGTTCCCCAGGGCTGGAAGGGCGAGTTCGACGGTTGGCCCGCCGCCGACGCGTGGGCCAGCGCGATCGCGCACGCGCAGCAGGCCGAGGCGCTCGGGTTCGAGTCGCTCTGGGTCTTCGACCATTTCACGACCGTGCCCGACCCGACCCAGGAGATCACGTTCGAGTCGTTCACGATGCTTGCCGCGCTGGCGCAGGCCACCTCGCGGGCGAGAATCGGCCACATGGTGATCTGCACGGGATTCCGCAACCCGGCCCTCACCGCGAAGATGGCCTCCACGATCGACGTCATCTCCGGCGGCCGCTTCGAGCTGGGGATCGGGGCGGGCTGGAAGGAAGACGAGTGGCTGGCGTACGGCTATGGCTTCCCGACGCTGCGCGACCGCCTCGGCGCGCTCGGTGACCATCTCGAGGTGATCCGGCGGATGCTCGGGCCCGGGAAGGCCACGTTCGAGGGTGCCTACGCGCGGGTGGAAAGCGCGATCAACGTCCCGAAGGGGATCCAGGGGCACATCCCGATCGTGGTCGGTGGCAACGGGCAGAACGTCACGTTCCGCTACGCGGCCCGGTACGCGGATGAGCTCAACCTGGTCTTCCTGGGGCCGGACGAGATCCGCCAGGCACTCCCCGTCGCGCGCCAGCGCTGCGAGGAGATCGGGCGCGATCCCTCGACCCTGCGCGTCTCGCTCTACTGTCGCGACAACGACGTGCGGGCGGACGGGCAGGCGCGCGTCGACCGCCTGGGCGGCTACGCGACGCTCGGCCTCGACCGGATCGTCACGTTCCCGTCGCGATGGGACACGAGCGACGAGACGCTGCCATCCTTTGCCGCGGACGTCCGCTCGGCGGGACTGCCGCTCGCCGGCGCGGCCCTGGAAGGCGTCCGAACGTAGGTCGCGGCCCGCTCGCCGCGCGCCCGCCGGGGCCGTGGTGATCAGGCACGGTCGCGGATGCGCCCGAACCTCCCGTTCGGTCCGTACCGCCACGCAACGCGGCCGAGGAGCCGCTCCTCGTCCACCGGCCCGTAGCGCCTCGAGTCGATCGCCGCGTCCGGCGAATCGCTCGCGAGCCATGCCTCGGTCGCGCCGAGCAGCGTGGCCGAGCCGCCCGGCCCGACGACGCGATCGCCCGGGCGCCCCGCGACGCGCTTGACCACGACGATCTCGCTCCCGGGCTCGCGGACGACCACGACCGACCCCCGGCGCGGCCAGCGGGCCGGCGTCGGGTCGACCACAAGCCAGTCGCCGTCAAGAAGGGCCGGGGCCATGCTCTCGCCTGCGACCTCGGCCCGCCACGGCCCGCGCCGGGCGCGGCGCACGACCGATCCAAGGTCCCACGCGAACGCAAGCGCCACTGACGCGGCCAGGAACAGCCGCAACCGCCAGGGCCGGCGACCGGGTCGCGGCCATCGCCCGAAGGTCATCGGTTCGCGGACGTCCCCGTGCCGCCGATCGGTCCTCGGCCACGCCGGGTGTCGTGTCCGGCGGGCAGGTCGGCTACTTCTTGGTGGCCCAGAAGATCTCGGCGAACTCCTTGGTGGCCGCCTCGAGGTCGGCTGCCGCCTGCGCGTCGACGTTCTGCTTGTTCTTGCCCGCGAGCTTGAGCAGGTTCCAGACCTTCGTGTGGAGGTCGGGGAACGCCGCCAGGTGCTCGGGCTTGAAGTAGTCGGACCAGATGACCTGGACCTCGTGCTTCACCTTCTCCGCGTGCTGTTCCTTGACGGCAACGCAGCGCACGAACTTGTTGCGGTCCGCGACGGCCGGCGAGCCCTCCGGGATCTGGCCGATGAGCTCGACCATCCGGGCGACGGTCCGCGCCGCCAGGACGGCCTCGGCCGGGTCGTAGATGCCGCAGGGGATGTCGCAGTGCGCGCGCGCGACCGTCGACGGGCGTAGCAAGCTGGTCAGACGAGACATGGGACTCCTCGCTTCGTGCGCCTGGTTGTGCCGGGGATCTCGCCGCTGGGGTCGGCGCCGACTCTCCCCCGATCGGGCAAGTTTCGGAGCGTGCTCCGGGCCTGTCAATCGATGGTCGGGACGTGAGACGGCTCACCGGCGAGGTGTCGCGTCGCAGCTGAGTGGAATGCCACCGCCGGCGGCATGTCTTCCCGGTCAGACGAGCTCGCGGCGCATCGCGATGGCGGTTTCTGCGCACGCGGTGGTGAACTCGATCGACTGGCCGACGGCCGCCGCTGCCTGGTGGCGCGGGATGGCCATGTACCCGAGGCGCGGGAACCAGTCGCTTGCCGTCTCCGTGAGCAGGTAGAGCTCGCGGACGCCCTCGCAGCGTGCGAGGTCCTCCGCCGCCGCCACGAGGTCGCGGCCGAGGCCGACGCCACGTCGATCTGCAGACACGACGACCGAGCGCAGGAGCCCGGCCGTGCCGTACCGCTCGACGCCGGCGGCCCCGACGACGGCCTCGCCGTCGCGCGCAACGACGCCGGTCTCGAACGCCGACGCGGCGCCCTCGATCGGGAGGCCGGCCGCCGACAGCAGGTCCTCGACTGCCGGAAGGTCGGATGGCCCAGCCCGCTCGATGTGCATCAGCAGCAGCCTTCGGCGCCGCAGCAGGCGGATGGCGCCATCGGCACGGCGCGCGCCGAGAGATCGATCGCCGGCCTGGCATCCCTCGGCTTGGTCGCCTTCACGATGGCGCTCACCATGCCGTCGGCGACCGCGTGGGTGGGGGTAACGGACACGTCGGTGAGCCCGACCGCCTCCAGCCCGGCCCTGAACTCGGAGAAGGTCAGCGCACCGGCAATGCAGCCGGCGAAGGAGCCGCGCTCGGCGCGCTCCTCGGCCGTCAGGCGGTCTTCCGCGACGATGTCTGTGACGCCCATCCGGCCACCGGCACGCAGGACCCGGGCGATCTCGCGGAAGACGGCGGGCTTGTCGGCAGCGAGGTTGATCACGCAGTTGCTGATCACGACGTCGACCGACTCCGCCGGCAGGGGGATCGACTCGATGTGGCCACGCACGAACTCCACGTTCGTCGCGCCCGCCTCGGCGGCGTTCCGCTGCGCGAGCGCCAGCATCTCGTCGGTCATGTCGAGACCGATCGCCCGCCCGGTCGGGCCAACGCGCCTCGCCGAGAGCAGGACGTCGATGCCGCCGCCGGAGCCGAGGTCGAGGACGCGCTCGCCCTCGTGAAGCTCGGCGACCGCGATCGGGTTGCCGCAGCCGAGCGATGCGAGCAGCGCCGCCTCGGGCAGGTCAGCACGCTCGAGGTCGGAGTACAGCGCGGGGCCGATCGCTCCGGGGTCGCCGGAGCAGCAGCTGCCGGCGCTGGCCTGGATCGCCGCGGCGGCATAGTGCGCCCGGACGTCCTCGTGGATGGTCTCGATCGTCATCGCGGGGCTCCTCTTCAGCAGGCGACGGGCTGCCCGCGCAGGGCGCGCGCGAGGCGGGTGAGCACGGACGGGTTGCAGCACGCCCGAATCCGGGCGGCGAACCGGGCGAGTCGATCCGACTCCATCTCGCGCTCGCGCTCCCGTTGCAGTATCTCGACGAGCCAGGGTGTCGGTGATCATGGTGCCATCTCCATTCGAACGGAAGGGCCGCTCGGTGCGTGCGGTATTTATACTTGACGATATCGCCTCTTGTCAATACCATTCTGCACATGAAGCGACTGACCGATCCGGACGCCCTCCTGCTCCAGGGCGCAGCCGACCCGACTCGCCTCGCCATCCTCCGCCAGCTCGCCGGTGGCGACCGTGTCTGCGCCTGCGACTTCACGGACTGCTGCGACGTCGCGCAGCCGACCGTCAGCCATCACCTCAAGGTGCTGCGCGAGGCGGGCTGGGTGCGCTCCGAGCGCCATGCCTCCTTCGTCTACTACTGGCTTCGCCCGGATGCGGTTGCGCGGTTCCGGTCGATCGCCGGCGAGCTCGCCCCGGTCCTGGGCACGCCCCAGCCGCGCTCGTTGCCCGTGATCCATCCTTCAGCCTGAGCTGTCCCGGAGGGAAGCCACGAACTCGCGGGCGCTCGGCTGGACCGCGTATGTGCTCATGGCCGCGTATGCGTACATCCAGTACGCGCTCGGGTTCATCACGCCGTACCTGCGCGAGGACCTCCACGTACCAGAATCCGTGGCGGTGCTTCCGAACTCGATCGCGGCGCTCGGGCTCGTCGGCGGTGGGTTCGTCGTCGGAGAGGTCGCCGCCCGGCTCGGGCCGCAGCGGGCCGCCCGGCTGTGGATCGCGGTGATGGCCGGCGCCGGCGTCGCGCTCGCAGCGCGCGTCTCGCTCCCGGTCGTCCTCGTGGCGGCGGGCGCGTTCGGGGTGGCGACCGCCGGAGTCCTGACCCACGTGAACAGCGCGCTCGGGCGCGGTGGCGGCCATGGCGCGGACACCCGCCTCGTGCGCGCCAACCTCTGGGCCGTGGCCGGCGCGTTCGTCGCCCCGCTCGTGCTCGCGTGGGCGGCCGGGCCAGGCTCCGTGGGCTGGGCCGCGGGCCTGATCGTGCCGGTTCCCGTCCTGGCCGTGATCGCCCTGATCCTGCCACCCTCACCGGCGCGCGACGTCGCGCCTCACGAGAACGATCCCGGCGGCGGCCGCCTGCCGATGGCCTTCTGGATCGCGTGGCTGTTCATCTTCGTGACCGTCGGCACCGAGTTCTCGTTCGTCGTGTGGGGCACCTCGCTCGTCTCGGCACGTACCGGGCTCGGCGTCGCGGACGCGACGCGGCTCGGGTCCCTCTTCGTGGGCGGCATGATCGCCGGACGGTTGATCCTGAGCACCGGGATCGGCTCCGGCCGCCGGTCGGTGACGTTCCTGCGGCTCTGCCTCTGTCTTGCCGCAACCGGCGCGTCGCTGACGTGGATTGCCACGTCCGAGCTCCTGGCCGGTGCGGGGCTCTTCCTCGGTGGCATGGGCGCGTCGGCCTTCTACCCGCTGGGAATCGGGCTGGCGCTCGCCCGGGCCCCGAACGCCCCGGTGCGCGCGAGCGCACGCCTCACGCTCGCGTCGGGATCCGCGATCTTTGCGGCGCCCCTGGTCCTGGGCCTGGTTGCGCAGCTCGTCGGCGTCGTCGCCGGCTGGGCGCTCGTCCTCGGGCTGCTGGGCACCGGGCTCCTACATGCTCACGCGGCTGCACGCCGTCGACGGCTCCGGGGCCGGGATGGACGTGGCGCCGGCCGCTGCGATGCCACCTCGTGACTGAAGGTCAGGGGCCGGGTCAGCTGGCTCGGTCGGCCGTGCCTCGGGCGGCCGTCGCCGGAGAGCCGCCCCGCGCTCACCGAAACTGCCGCTGGCGCCGAGGAGCACGTGCGGGCCTGCCGCGCGCTACGCTTGGAGTCGCCAACGGCGGGTTGCCGGAACCGCGCCGGGCCACCGGCGAGACCGGGCCGCCAGGGCGCGCGACGGTCCTTGAAGGCCGCCGGAATCCTCGTCCAGCCCCAAGTGCAGGTGGTCCGCCCTGTCGAGCTTCGCGCGCCGCTTCGTCTCATCGCCCGCCGACCTTCGCATCGCGGTTCCCGGCCTCGTCCGGAGCAGCAATGTGCTCGCGATCGGTGCGGCCGCGGTGGCGGTCGTCGTCGCGCTCGCCGCGATCCGCCCGACGCTGGGGCCGCCGCTCGCATACGACACGTTCGCCTCGGTCCTCCACTTCGACCGCATCGTCAGCGGCAGGCAGCTGGAGGCGACGCTGGGCACCACGCCGAAGCCGCTCCTGACGCTCGCGCTCGGCCTCGCGCACGCGGCTGGCGGATGGGTGATGGTGTCGCTCGTCTCGATCGTCGCGTGGGGGACGGCAGTGGCGCTGGGGACTGCGCTGGCCGCGCGCCTGGCGGGGATCGCGGGCGGGGCGGCGATGGCGGCGCTCCTGGTCGCGTCGCCGGCGCTGCTGCTCGAGACCGGCTGGGGACTCGCGAGCACGTGGGCGCTCGGCCTGTGGTTCGCGGCGGCACTCGTCGTGCTCCCGCCCCAGCCGCGCTGGGGCCTGGCCGGGCTCCTGCTGGGCATCGCAACGCTCGCGCGGCTCGAGACGCTCCTGCTCCTCGGCCTCGCCATCGGCGTCCTCGTTGTTCGCCGGCTGGCATGGGACCCGGGCGATCACCGCCTGCGGACGTGGGGGTCCGGTCGCCCGCGATTCGGCGGCCGGCAGGTCGGGCTTAGGCGATTCGGCGCTCGGCAGCTCGCGCGCGTTCGGGTGCCGGCGTCCGTTCCGCCCGGGCCGTGGCGTCTCGGCCTTGGATTCCTCGCACTTCCGGTGATGCTCGTGCACGATGCCCTGCTGACCGGTAACCCGCTCTACTGGACGGAGGTCTCGGCCGCCTACGGCAACGCCCTGGCAAGCGTGGGGGCGTTGCCCGACGCGTGGAGTGCGGCGCGGCAGGCCGTGGGCGTGCCGATCGGGATGCCGGTCCTCTCGATCCTGGCCGCCGTCGGCGTGTGGGCGCTCGTCGGCCGGCGAGCGTGGCCGATCCTCCTCGCGCTCCTCGCGCTCGGCCCAGGCATGGGGGCCTTCCTCGTCGCGCTTGCCGAAACCGGACGGTTCGCCGATCCGCGCTACCTGATCCCGATCCAGGTCGCCATCCTGTTCGCGGCTGCGATCGGGATCGGCTTCCTCGCGTCGCTCGCCGTGGCGCGATTGCGGCGAGCGACGGCCGGCGCCGGTGGCTCCGCCCCGCTGGACGGAGTGCCCGCAAGCGGCCGAGGTCGCGGCCCTGGCGACCCTGTCGTCCGCGACCGCGGCGTCCTGCGCCGATCCATCGCTGCTGGCGCCCTCGTCCTCGCCGGCGCGGGGGCGGCCCTCGCTGCGTCACCCGCCATCGGGCCCCTCGACGCCCCCACCCAGGCGACGCTCGAGCGCTTCCGGGCGCTCGCGCGCTCGGCGGACGTCGCGGAGCCCGTGCTCCGCCAGGAGCTGGCCGGCTTCCTCTCCGCGCGCCGTTGGCCCGGCACGGCGCCGCTCGGTGACCGGGCCCGCACGGACATCTTTTCGGTGCCCGGAAACCTCCGGCCCCGGCTCTCGCTCGACCTCGACGTGCCGCTGACGCGCCTCATCGCGACGGACCCGGCGCACCTCGATCCATCGAAAGGCGCCCCCGAGGTCGGCCAGGTGGTCCTCCACAGCGGCGGCGACGTCCCTGCCTCGTCCTTCGTGAGCTTCGAGATCAATTCCCCATCGTCCGCGGGCCCCGTGCTCCTCGTGCCGCTCCTTCACGACGCAGCGGACGAGACCTGGGTCGTCCGGCTCGAGACGTCGGGCGGGTACAGCCGGGGCGTGCAATCGAAGCGATGACCGGGCGCTGAGGCCGTCGAGGGCGGCTCCGGGAGTCGCCACGGCCGCCGAATCCGGCCGCGACCGCCGGGGTTGACGGGCCCCTGGATACTCGTTTCGAGGTCGCCCCGGGGACCCGGCCATGCCGTGACGAACCGTCCGATGGTTCGTCAATGGGTACCCAGGCAACGGTTCGAGGGTCCGAGGGGTGCGCCCCGACCACGCATGGAGGTACGACCCATGAGGAGAGCAATCTCGCTCGTCGTCGCAGCGATGCTCCTGGCACTGCTGGTCCCGCTCACTGCCGTGTCGGCCAACGACTCGAATCCATCCGGCAGCGGACGCGGCGACAGGATCACGGTCTGTCACAACGTCAGTCATCACGCGGTCACGATCCGGATCTCGAAGAAGGCGTGGCCGGCGCACAAGCGCCGCGGCGACACGCTCGGCGCGTGCGTTCCGCGGCCGGTGAAGCCGCCGAAGGGCGCGGCGGCCGTCTGCACCTTCAGCGCGCCGACCGCGGCCTATGACAACGGCCCCACGAGCGCCTCGCCGTTGTATGCGACCGGCCCGATCCGCTTCTCGTGGACCGTGGCGACCGGCGTCGTGGCGACGACGGGCGGCTACTGGAACGAGATGACGCCCGTTCCCCCGGCCACGCCGGTTACCTACTTCAACAACGTGACGGCGGGCTCGGTCTCGGCCGGCGGCGCCGTCTCCCTCTCGTTCGTGCGGACCGTCCCGACTGCCGGGTCGCTCAGCTTTTCCGGTACGCTCGCCGGCCACGTCCTGACGGGCCTGATGTCCGGGAACTCCTTCACGGCGACCGGCACGACATCCTGCACGGCCAACCCGACGGTGGCCACGGTCTGCACGTTCAGCGCGCCCGACTCGGCCGCCTACAGCGACACGACGAACACGTCGGCCCTCTACGCGACCGGCCCGATCCGCTTCTCGTGGACAGTTGCGACCGGCGTCGTCGCGACGACCGGCGGCTTCTGGAAGGAGCTGTTTCCGCCGGGGACCGGCGTCACGTACGTCGCCAACGTGACGTCTGGATCCGTCTCGGCTGGCGGCGCCGTCTCCCTCTCGTTCCTCCGGTCTTCGGACAGCACCACGCTCAGCTTCACCGGCGCCCTCGCCGGCAACGTCCTCACCGGGCAGATGTCCGGGCACTTCTTCACCGCGACCGGCACCACGTCCTGCACGCGCACGGCCGACCAGGACAGCGACCGGGGACAGGGCCGCGATACCGACTAGAAGTCGCGACGGGTCCTGATGCGAGCGGGGCTCCCCGGGCGCCCCGCTCCGCGATTCGGGCCGCCGGTGCGACGTCCGACCGGGCGCACGTCGAACCCCGGCGTCCCGATCCCGGCGATCGACAGGGAGGGAGACGCCTCGAAACGGATCAACCTCTGGACGTCGCGGCGGGTTTCGCGCAGGGTACCGTGAGCGCCGCGCCTCCCGGGCGGCGCCCATGGGGGCCTGGCCGTTGCGGCTCACCTCACGCTGCCCGCTCTGGGCTGGGGCGTGCGATGGCGGCGACCGTCTCCCGGACGCTCAGGGCCCGGCGCCGTTCCTCGTCGTTCGACCGCGACACCGGAGGTGACCAACAGCATGCTTGCCGATTCGATGGTGGTGCCGACCGTGGCCGTGACCGACCTCGGCCGCGCAAAGGCCTTCTTCGAGGAGCAGGTCCGCCTGCCGCTCCTCGAGGAGACCCCGTTCACGCTCCGGTTCGGCGCGGGGAAGGGGACCCAGCTGGCCGTCAGGCGCGGACAGCCGAACGTGGGCAACACCGCGGCGCATTTCGAGGTCGACGACATCGAGGCCGTGGTCAGCGATCTCACGTCGCGCGGCGTCACGTTCCAGGAATACGAGACGCCGAAGACCGTCAACTTCATCGCCCAGGTCGGTCCCGCGCGCGGCGCCTGGTTCACGGATCCGGACGGGAACGTGTTCGGCGTGCGCCAGGGGCCGGTCCCCGGCGCCGGGTAGTCGCCTGCCCGGGGCGCCGCCGTCGCGGGGATGCCCGGGGCGCGTCCTGCTCAGCGGCGCCGCAGGAAGGCGGCGCCCATGAGGTGCGGCCCGAGATGTGGCCCGGTCGATGCGCCGATGATGCCGACGGAGACGTGGTCCGGATCCACCCCGCCCGGGATTCGGGCGAGGACGCGATCCCGAAAGGAGATGACCTCCTCTGGCGTGCTCGTCGGGGTATGGAGGAAGGCGATGCGCTCGACCGGCGCGGCGGTGATGAGCTCGATCACGCGCTCCCGCGCCCTGGCACGGGTCCGCGGCCGCTCGGTCATGACCACGAGCCCCTCTCGCACGCTGATGAGCGGCTTGACCGAGAGGAGCGTCCCGATCGCCGCGCGCGCCGGTGAGAGCCGGCCTCCCTTTCGCAGGAAATCGAGCGTGTCGACCGCAACGAGGAGGTCGACGTCCACGAGGCGCTCGGTGACGCGCGCCGCGACCTCGGAACCGGTGGCGCCGGCCGCGGCCATCTCGACGGCGAGGAGCGCCGGAATCCCGGTCGACATCGAGGTGGATCCCGTGTCGATCACGTGGATCTCACGGCCCGGCAGCTCCCGCGCAGCGAGCGTGGCGCTCTGGAAGGTTGCCGACAGCTTCGAGCCGATCGTCGGGCAGATGACCGCGTCAGCGCCCTCCGCGAAGCACGCCTCGAACGTGTCCCGGAAGAGGCCCGGCGACGGCGCGGCGGTCGACGGGAACGGCGCCCCGGGTTCCAGCAATCGTGTCCAGAACTCCTCGCTGGTCAGGTCGAGCCCGACACGCAGCTCCTCGGCGCCGAAGCGCACGAACAGGGGCACGACCCGAATCCCGGCGGCCGCTGCCGCCTCGGGCGCCAGGTCGGCCGTGGAATCGGTGACGACGGCGATCCCTGCGATGGCGTCCTCCCGGCTGCTGCAGCCGGGCAATCGTACGATGGCGTCGGCCCAGCCCCCGTCGAGGCACGCAAAGGGACCGATGCAAGGCCGAGGTCAGGCAGCGCGATGACGACGAACAACCCCGCCGGGGAGCCGGGCCGCATCCCGGGGGCGCTCCTCGCCCAGGCAGCCGAGCTCGACCGCGCCATGCGGGAACGGGGGCCGGGCGAGACCTACCTGTTCTGGGAGCTCGATCCGCCGCTGCTCTCGGAGGTCGGGTATCGGCTGGTGGAGTTCGACCGGGAGGCACGGCGCGAATCGCGGCGAGACGGCAGCGACGTCGAGGACCGCGTGCGGCCGCTCCGAATCGGCGAGGCGGGCTTCCGCGTCGTCGATGCCAGCCCGGGCTCCCTGGACCTGCTGGTCCAGGCGGTGGGCGCCACGGAGCAGATCCTCCGCTCCGACCCCGTCCAGTTCGTGATCCAGGTCGTCGCCGCGGTCCAGGCGATCCGCGCTGTCCGCTCGTGGATCGGCCGGCGCGGCAGGATCGACGGACAGATCACGGCGGCGGACTGCCGGAAGATCCTCGCGGAGGCCGATGAGCAGGCCGTCGAGTGGGACGACCACGGCCCGAAGGTGACCGGGCGAGCGCGGGTCACGATCGTCCGCCAGTACGCAGACGGGTCGTACGATCTCGTGACCGTCGAGCCCGGGACGGCGCAGCAGCCGCGTCCGGATTGACGCCGGGCGGTGCCGCGCCGTCGCGCTCTCGGCTCAGCGGACGTACAGCAACGACCCCGGTGTGGTCAGCAGCTCCCCGGACTCGAGCCACGTCTTCAGGCCGGAGAGGATCATCGGCCAGCCGCCGTACAGCTGCTCGTTCGCACCCTCGCGGAGCTGGTCATGGGTGACCGTCAGCCGGCACGAGTCCGGCGCGATGGGCTCGATCTCCCAGGTGACCCGCGAGGTGCCCTCGGCCTTCACATCCTCGCCCCAGAGCGCAACCATGCTCTGGACGAGCCGGCGCGGAGGGTCGACCTCGAGGTTGACGCCCTCGCCGAGCGGGGTTGGAGCGCCAGGGGCGCCCATCACGTACGTCGACCCGACGGTCCAGTCCGTGGTCTGGCGGGCGCCGAAGTTGTACTTGCTCCGGATCTCCGGGTCGGTGATCGCCTGCCAGAGGCGCTCGGGGGTCGTCTTGATGTAGATCTCGAACACCTTCTCCATGGGACGCTCCAGTCTGCTCTTGAGGTCACTGAGCGCAGTCGCCCAGGGCTCTGCGTACTTGCTCACCCATCGGTCGTGGACGAGCCGGATCGGGACCGGGTTCAGGAAGTGGAGCTTCTCGCGGCCGCGCCGCCGGGTGACGATGAGGCCCGCCTCCTCGAGCAATCGGAGGTGCCGCATCACGCCGAAGCGCGACATCGTGAAGCGCCCTTCGAGCGCGCTCAGCGTCTGCCCGTCCTCGCGGAAGAGCTCGTCGAGCAGACTCCGCCGCGTGGGATCTGCGAGCGCCTTGAACACCGGGTCCACTCCGGGACAATACGTGATGATTTGATCACATGTCAAGCGATCGTGGCAGGCTTCCGCGCGATCCCGACCTAGACCCACACGGACGCGACCGTCGCCGCGAGGAGCAGCGCGAGGCCAAGGCTGACCGCGCGTCGCGTCCGACCGGTCGCCATCAGCCGGCCCAGGACGCCGCCCGCGCCGGCCCACAGCGCCGCGGTCGGGACGACGACGATCGCCATCGTCAGTGCCATCGCCAGGCTGCCGGCAACGATCGGGTACCCGGGCGGTCGAAACGCCGTGACGGCGCCGAGGGCGAAGACCCAGGCCTTGGGGTTGACGGCCTGGAACGCGGCGGCCCCGAGCAGCCCGAGCGGGCGCGCGAGCTCACCTCGCTCGAGGGCGTGGGCCCCGGCGATGCGATAGGCGAGGAAGACCAGGTAGGCAGATGCGGCGATCTTCATGCCAAGCGCGATCTCCGGGATCGTCGTGAACAGCGTGCCGGCGCCCGCTGCCATGAGCAGGGCCATCGACCCGATCCCGAGCGCCGTGCCGAGGACATGCGGGACGGTGGCCCGAAGGCCGAATGAGGCCCCGGACGCCCACAGGAGGATGTTGTTCGGCCCGGGCGTGACCGAGCTGACGAACGAGAAGCCGACGAGCGCGAGGAGCGGCCCCATGGGAGGAAGGTACGGCGGGACGACGGCCCGGGTCTTGTACGATCCTGCGGTGATCGCTGACGGGACCGCGCCCGAGATCCGCGCCTGGAAGCCGAAGGTGGCCGGCATCCGCGAGGTCTTCCATGCCCGCTTCATCGACCATGCCTACCCGCCCCACACGCACGACGTGTGGACGCTCTTCATCGTCGACGAGGGGGCGATCCGCTACGACCTGCACGGCCGGCCGCGCGGCGCGGAGCGGTCGATGGTGACGGTCCTGCCACCGCACGTCGTCCACGACGGCCGGCCGGCGGGGCCCCGGGGGTTCCGCAAGCGCGTCCTCTACCTCGAGACGAGCGTCCTCGGTGAGCACCTGGTCGGACCTGCGGTCGATCGCCCCGTCGTACCGGACGATCGGCTGCGGGCGCAGGTCTCGGCGCTCCACGATGCGCTCGAGTGCGCGGACGACGCGCTCGAAGCCGAGACGCGGCTCGCGTACGCGGCGGAGCGGATCGCCGCGTCGCTCGGCCAGGCGGGGGCCCAGCCAGCCGGGGCGTCGTCCGCCGACCTCGCCGAGCAGCTCCGCGCCTTCCTCGACGCACACCTCTTCGAGCCGGCCACGCTCGGGTCCGCGGCGGCGGCGATCGGCTCACCGCCGACGCAGCTGGCCCGCTCGTTCTCGAGGGTGTTCGGCATCGCGCCGCACGGGTACGTCCTCGGTCGGCGCATGGAAATGGCCCGCGACCGGATCCTTGCCGGCCAGGCGCTGGCGGACGTTGCGGCCGAGCTCGGCTTCCACGACCAGGCCCACCTCTCGCACCGCTTCCGGCGGTTCCTCGGCACCACGCCGGGACGCTTCCGGCGCGGCGCAGACGGCCACGATCACGACGCACGGCCCGGTCGGACCCGGCGATGACCCGACAGCGCATCCTGCACCGGAGTGGCCCGCGATGTGCGGTTGCCTGATCGCCGGCCTTCTCGTCGTCCTCCTCTTCGTCCTCGTCCCCATCCCGTTCTGGCCGTTCCTCGTGGTCGGCCTCGTCGTGCTGACGATCGTCGCCGCCGCGCTCGGGCTCCTGAGGGGAGTGATCGGGGTGATCTTCCGCCGGTAGGCCGGCCACCCGCCGGTCGGGCCGGCCGCCGCGATAGGACCGGCCACGGGCGCCCGACCGCTTCCCCGCATCGACCTGGCACCGCCTTGCCGCTCGACGTGTCGACCGAACGGGCGAAGGACGACCTCGCCCCGTTCGCCATCCGGGACGGATCTCGGCAGGGCCACGCTTCGCCGCGCCGGCCCGGACAGGGGTAGCGCCGGGGAGCGGTCGCGCCGCACGCTCCGACTGCATGGACCTCCGGGATGGGTGGGATCGGCGGAGTCGGATCACGCTTCGTTTCTCCGACCGGAGGCTGATGCTCATCAGCGTCTTCGCGTTCGTCGGCCGACCTCGCTCCCGGGGCGCCCGCCGACGTCGCCGATCGCGAGTGACCGCGTGCGCATGCCGCGCCCGGATTCCGCCCCCTGCGGGGGCGTACCATCGCGGCCATGCACGGCCCTCTTCGAGCGCTCCCAGCGGGCTCCCGCGCCGAACGGCGCTCCGGCCTACCGGCCACGTTCCTGCCGGCGCTCCTCGGGGTGATGATCCTGGTCGTCGCCGCCTGCGGGAGCTCCGGTCCGACGCCGACGGTCGGACCGAGTGTGGCCGCATCCGGTCCGGCGTCGGCCGCGTCGGCCAGCCCGGCATCCGCGGCGGCCAGCCCCTCGCCCGCGACCTCCGCCCCCCTCGCGAGCCTGGCCGCACCCACACCCGAGACGTCGCGGACCGCTCACATCGACGTGGTGGCCTGCCCGACGACGTTCGGGCTTCCCGACGAGACCATGGGGCCCGTGCCGTCGACGATGACCGCCACGGTGTCCGCCGACGTCGCCGCGCAGGTTGCCTTCTACAGCGACGGGACCCGGACGCTCCTGGGCCCGAAGGGCTGGCACTGCGAGGCGGCGGTCGGCGTCGATGGATCCTCGGCCATGACGATCACGCCGCCCGGCCAGGCGACGCCGCCGGGAAGCCCGCCGCCCGACCACCAGGCGGTCACCGCCTTCACCGGCGGGGCGTGCGTCGGCTGCATCGCAACGATGGCCTGCGGCCTGTTCCCCGAGGCGTGGAAGCTATTCGACCAGCCTGGATCGATCTGCCCCACGACGTCGCCCACGGGTGAGCTGATCACCCGGCCGATGCCGCGGTCCGCGGTCTTCGAGGATCCGCCCGGCATCGCCGGCACCGGGGAGCCATCCGGGGGTCGCTACCGCGCGCTCGGGCTGCTCGTCTTCGACCCCGGCACCGGCTCGGGCGGCACGGGCGCCGACATGCCGTCCGTCCTCAAGGTCACGTGCACCCTCCCGGACGCGCTGGCCCAGGTCTGCGACGAGATCGTCGAGGGCGCCCGCTAGCCGTCGCCATCACGGGCGGCAGCCGCCCGGGCCGTCCGGGCGCCGGCATCCCCGGTATGATCGGCGGGATGACGGAGCGCAGCCCCACGGGATCCGAGCGGGAGTTCGTCTGCCCGTTCGTTGCGTATGACGAGGACCGCGACTACCGGTCGAGCGTGCCCGACCACCGCCACCGCTGCTTCGCGGAGAGTCCGGCGGCGTCGCGCGCGCTTGCCCACCAGGCGGCCTACTGCCTCTCGTCCGCGTTCGCGGGGTGCCCGACCTTCATCGACTGGGCGCGGCGCGAGGCCGCGCCGCCCAAGGACGAGCAGATCCGGACGCTCCGGGAGGCGCCGACCGCACGCCGCGACGTCGACCGCACCTCGCCGCCGGCAGGCCGACCCACCGCACCCCAGTCGCCGCCCCAACCGGCGGGACGCCAGCGCCGGGCCGAGTGGACGGCGCCGCCCCCATGGGCGTCTGGGGCCGGTGCCCCGGCGCGGGACGACGAGCTCGAACGCGAGACCGACTTCGGCGGGCAACCGGACGACCGCATCCCCGGCGTCGATGCGCCCGACGTCGACGAGGACGATGGGTTCGCGCCACCGGAGGGCCCGGGCTTCGGGGCGTGGTCGGGCTCGGCGCTGGGAGCGCTGCAGGCGTCGGGAAGCCTGTCGGGGAGTTCGGCGACGGGCGTGCCGGCCGGGTCGGCCGGATCCGGAGCGGAGGCCGACCGCGCCGCCGCGCGACTGCCCGGCCAGCCGGCTGCGCCGGCCTTCCTCGCGGGACGCGCAGCCCGCCCTGGTCCCGCACGCGGTGGCGTCGACGAGCCCGCGGACGTGGACGGGTTTCAGGCGAGGCCCGCGGCCCAGCGGCGATGGCCCGGGACGGCGGATTCCATCCCGGGCGAGCGGACGCGACGGCAGATGCCAGGACCCGGACGCGAGCTCGGCACGGACCGGGCGTCCGGCACGGGCAACGCGCGAGAGCCGGTCGACCCATCCGCGCCATCCTGGGAGCGTCCGCGACGGTTCGAGGCGTATCCATCCCTCAAGTCGGGCGGCGGACGCGTGGCGGCGCTGCCACGGCCGGTGTTGTACGGGCTGATCGTGTTGATCGTTGGTGTCGCGCTCTTCGCGACGCCGTTCGTCCTGCGCGTCTTCACCAGCGGCGAAGGCGCAGCGGCGACACCGACGCCTGCCGCAAGCGCCCTGGCGGGCGCGAGCGTGGCGCCCTCGATCACGCCGGTCCCGTCGCCGAGCCCGCTCGTCTACGTGGTCAAGGCGGGCGACGTGCTCTCGCGGATCGCGGCACGCTTCGGCCTCACGGTCGATCAGATCGTGAAGGTCAATCCGCAGATCAAGAACCCGGACAGGCTCGCCCTCGGCGACCAGCTCGTGATCCCGCCGGCCATTGCACCCGCGATCACCGACGGGGCGATCACGCCTGGACCGTCGCCGTCGCCGTAGCCGGATCGTCGCCGCGGTGCGCCGGCCTTCGTTCCCGCCGCCGCTTCGGCGCGGTGCGGCCCGGCCTCAGCGGCGCGGGGCCAGGTTGATCGAGGTGATCTTGCCCGCCTCGACGCGGAACGCTGCGTCGAGATGCTGCGACTCCGCGCCGGGCCGCACCACGAGCAGGTCCGCCTGGTAGGTGTTCCCCATGTCCTGGACGGCGCCCGGGATCATCTTCAGGCCCGCGTCCGCGCGGAGGAACCACCCGCTGACCTGGTCCAGGCCGCGCAGGGTCCGGGCGTTCTCGCCGACGTGGATCCGCATCTCGATCCGCTCGTCCATCAGTGCGACCGCACCCTCGCGCGTCCCCCCGTTCAGCTGCTCGAAGAACAGCTCCATCGTGTCCGTGGCTCCCATGGCCCGGAGTCTAGCCGAGCCCGGCGGGTCGCGCGGCACCCGGCACGCCTAGAGCATCCGGCGCGGAACCGCGCGTGAGCGGTGGCCCGGCGTCGGCCGCGGCCGGCCGCGAATCCGCACGCAGGCGTCGGACCAGCTCCGCTGCCTGCTCGTAGCGCCCGAACGACGGCATCACGTACGTGCCCGCGACGGCGTCCCCGACGTCGCGGAGCAGGGCGAGCGCCGTTTCGAGGCCGACCTCGGCGGCCGCCTCGCCGGCGCGGCGCATCGCCGCACGCGTCGGATTCGGGGATCGTGATCCCGGGCACCTCGTTGTGGAGGAACTCCGCGTGCCGGCTCGACTGGAGCGGAAGGATCCCGAGCAGCACCGGCACCGGGAAGCCGCCCGGCCCGAACCGGCGGCGTGCCTCGCCGAGCATCGCCTCCACCTGCGCGGTGTCGTAGAGCGGCTGGGTCATGACCAGGTGGGCGCCCGCGGCAAGCTTCTGCTCGAGCCGATCCCACTCGCGGCCCGGCTCCTCCGCGGTCGGATCAAGGGCGCAGGCGATCGTGAAGGCGGCGGGACCGCCGATCGGGGCGCCCGCCTCGTCCTCGCCCCGGTTCAGCCGGGCGAGGATCCGCACGAGCCCGATCGAGTCGACGTCCCAGACGCCGGTCCCGGTCGGGTAGTCGCCCACGCGCGGCGGGTCGCCGGTGAGGGCGACGATGTTGCGGACGCCGAGCGCATGCGCTCCCAGGAGCTCGGACTCGAGCGCCATCAGGTTCCGATCGCGCGTGGTGAGGTGGACGACGCACTCGAGATCGAGGTCGTGCTGGATGCCGAACGCGACGGCGAGCGCCCCCATCCGGACCCGTGCCATCGCGGAGTCGCTGATGTTGACGCAATCGGTCCCGGCCGCGGCCAGGAGTCGCGCCGCGTCGACGGTGCGCTCGATCCGGATGGAGCGGGGCGGGTCGATCTCCACGGAGATCACGTACCGGCCGGCGCGGAGCTTCTGGAGCAGCGCGGTCGCTGCCGGTGCGTCGGCGGCGACGGGCTCGACCCCCTGCGGCGGCGTGGCCCGCGGCGTCTCGACGATCGCCGGCGGCCGCGCGGGGAGCGTTGCACGCCCTGCGCGCCCCGCCACAGGGCCGGCCCTGGCGTCCACGGGAGCGCCGGCGCCACCGCCCTCGGCCACGATCCAGCCGTCCACGGCCGCCCGCATCGCCGCGACATGGGCGGGCGTCGTCCCGCAGCAGCCTCCGACGATGCGCGCACCGGCGGCGATCGCGACGGGCACGACCTCGCCGAACCACGGCGGGTTCGCCGCATAGACGAACTGCCCCTCGATCCGCTTCGGCAGCCCGGCATTCGGCATGAACGATCCGGGAAGCCCGTGGCGGCGCGGATCGATCCGGCCAAGGGCATCGAGCGATGCGCTGGGACCCACTCCGCAATTGACCCCGATCGCGTCGACGCCGGACCGCGCGATGAGCGCCGCCGCCTCCTCCGGCGTGCGGCCGTCGGCGAGGCCCAGCTCTTCGCCGAATGTCATCGAGGCGACGATCGGGAGGCCCGTCGTGGCGCGGATCTCGGCGATCGCCAGGAGGAGCTGGTCGAGGTCGTGGAACGTCTCGAGGACGAGGAGGTCGACGCCGCCCTCGAGCAGGCCGTCGAGCTGCTCGCGGAATGCGCCGCGGGCGGCGGCATCGCCGACTCCAAGGTCGCCGTGGGCCGGACGGCCGAGCGGCCCGATGGATCCGGCCACGAGGGCGTCGCGCCCGGCAACGTCGCGAGCCTCGCGGGCGAGCTGGGCGGCCCGACGGTTCATCCGCACTGCGAGGCCGCCGAGGCCCCAGCCGGCGAGCCGGACGCGGTTCGCGCCGAACGTCGCGGTCTCGATGAGGTCCGCTCCCGCTTCGAGGTACTCGCGATGGATCGTGCCAACGAGATCCGGCCGTGAGAGGACCAGCTCGTCCAGGCAGGCCCGCTGCGGGATTCCGCGGGAGAAGAGGAGCGTGCCCGTTGCGCCGTCGGCAACGAGCGGCCGCGCAGCCAGGCGTGCCCGGAACCGGTCACGCTCCGACAGCCCCGACTGGCCCCGATCGCCGGTGTCGCTCACCGGGGCATCCTACCGCGGTCCCGTCGCCGAACCTTCGTGCGCTGCGTCGACGCGCCGCCGTCGTTGGGCTCGCGCGAAGATCGACCGGGCCCGGTGGGGCCCTCGAACGCGCGCGACGGCCCTCAGCGGAGGAGGGCGAAGCCGACGGCGGAACCCGCCCGACGACCCTCAGCCGAGCGTGGCGAGGCTGTCACGCCGGCGGGCGCGCGTGAGCGTGCCATCGAGCTCGATGAAGACCTCGGGAGGCCGGGGCCTGCCGTTGTACGCCGAGCGCATCGCGGCACCGTAGGCACCCGTGTCGCGGATGGCGACGAGGTCGCCGCGCCGGAGGGGCGGGAGGCGGTGCTCGCCGAACGTGTCGGTCGATTCGCAGATCGGGCCGTCGACGCGGACCAGCGGCCAGCCGGTCGCCGCGCTGGCCTCGTCCAGCCGCGGGGACCGTCCGGCAGCCGAGGCCCGGGCGGCGAGGATGGCGCGTCGATCGGCCTCCGCCGCTCCCCAGGCCGCCGAGGTCGACGCGTGGACGCTCTTCGGTGCCGAATGAACGGCCCTGCCTCGCGACGTGAGCGCGACCACGCCATGGTCCGCGCCGTAGAGCGCGGGTCGGACCAGCTCGGTCATCCCGGCGTCGATCACCACGAGGCGCTCCGCCCGATCCTCCGAGCGTGCCTCGCGCGGCACGACCGCCAGGCCCAGCGGCCCCGACCGTTCGAGCCGGGCCGGCTCGCCGGGAGGCCCGATCCGTTCGCGGACGTGGAGGACGCGCGCCACGATCCAGCCCGCGCGAGCCACGAGCACGCGGCCTGGCTCGATCGCCAGGTGATCGGGCCGCCGGTCGGCCGGGATCGCGGCCAGGAGCGCGGGCACCTCGCGCGCGAACCGGCCCGGATCGGGCACCGGGACACCGAGCGGCGCGACCGGGAAACCGCCACCGATGTCCAGCGTGTCGAAGGTCGGCAACCCGCCGCGCAGCAGCGCCAGGAGCGCGAGCGCGCGCCGGACCGCGTCCCGCCAGGCGTCCGCGGCCCCAAGCTGCGACCCGACGTGGAGATGCAGGCCGCGGAACCGGAGCGGCCCGTCCGGTCCGCCGCCGGCCTCGACCGCGGTGGCGACCTCGTCCGCGGTCATCCCGAACTTCGAGGCCGCGGCTCCGGTGGCCAGGCCGTGGTGCGTCTCCGGCTCGACCTCGGGGTTCAGCCGCAGGAGCACGTCGACGCGGAACGCCGCGTCGGCCGCTCCAGCGGTTCGCGCAGCGGTCGCCCGGGCGGCCAGGACGGCGCGGGCGAGCGCGGCGGCCTCGTCCGCCGACTCCAGGGCGACCCAGTGCAGGGGAGCGCCGTCCGCAGCGGCACGGGCGGCGGCCGCCAGGTCGGCGTCGGTCTTGCCGATTCCCTCGAGCGTGATGTCGGCATTCGGGATCCCGGCCCGCGTCGCGAGTGCCCACTCTCCGCGCGAGACGACGTTCGCGCCGAAGCCCAGCCGGGCCAGGCGCGCGATGAGCGCCGGGAGGTCGTTCGCCTTGGCGGAGTAGCGGCGCTCCCAGGGTGCGGGGAACGCCGCGCTGACCGAGCGGGCGGCGGCCTCGAGGGTCGCGATGTCGGTGACGTAGGTCGGCGTGCCGAATCGTCGCGCGATGGCCCGCAGGGTCGGCGCCAGGGCACCCAGCCGGTCGCGGGCCTCTGCGGGCGAGCCGGGCTCCACGCGGTCAGTCCGGGATGACCATGCGCGCGATGGCCGAGACGACGCCGAGGACGATGGATCCGAGCAGCGCGGCCACGACGGTGGCCTGCGTCAGGAGGGTCGGGGGGAAGTCGCCCACCTTGACGTGGCCGCCGACCTGGTTCGTGACCCAGGCCGCGGCGAGGAAGAGAGCCGCGTTGATGACGATCCCGGCCAGGCCCAGCGTCAGGAGCGTGATCGGAAACGAGAGCATCTTGACCACGGGCTTGACGAGCCCGTTCGCGATGCCGAACACCACCGCGATGATCGCGAAGGTGAACAGGTCGTTCGGGAGCTTGTGGAACGCCGACGAAGGGATCGTGATCCCCGAGACGAACCGCGCGGTGACCCAGAGGGCGATGCCCGTTGCGATGAGGCTGCCGACGAACCCCTTCACGCTGTCCCTCCTCGCGGCGCACCGTCACGCCGGGCTGATCCCGGCCAGGGCGCACGACGATCATCCCACGCCGGGCATGCCGTGAGCGAGTCCGGTGGCGTTCCCGCCAGTCGCGGCACGGGCCGGGAGGCGACCGCGCACGGCTGCGCCGGCGACGAGCGTGCTAGCGGAGGAGGAAGCCCGTCCCGATCGGATCCGCCGGGTCCAGCACGAACGCGTGGCGCCCGGTCGGGTGCGCGCGCCCCTCGATCTCGGTGACCACGCCGGGGTGCCCGGCGATCGTGAGCGTCCCGACCACACGACCCGTGAAGAGCGAGTCGACGATGCCCAGGTGCCGAAGCTGGTCGCCGGTCCCGAGCCGGCCCTGGGCGTGCAGGATGGCGAGACGCGCCGACGTCCCGCTGCCGCACGGCGAGCGATCCACCTCGCCATCGGCGAAGACCGTCACGTTTCGCTGGGTCATCGCCGCGACGCCCGGAGCCGGCGGCTCGTCCTGCCAGAAGATGATCCCGTAGGTCCCGCGCAGCTCCGGCTCCTCGGGGTGGACGACGTCCAGCGACGCGTCGATGGCGGGGCGCAGCTCCCGCTGGAGCGCGATCAGGCGGGGAAGGCTCGCGCGGTCGACGGACAGGCCGAGCGACCGGACGTCGACGCTCCCGTAGAAGGCTCCGCCGTACGCGACCGCGACGGCCACCGGCCCGACGGACGTGCCCACGCTGAGCTCGTCCGCGAGCACGAACGAGGGCACGTTCCGGAACCGCACCCCGAGAACACGCCCCGCCGCGACGTCGCAGCGGGCGACGCAGGCCAGCCGGCCGGACGGGACGTCCACGGTGACGGCCGTCTCCGGGCCGAGCATGGGCACGCGGCCGCTCTCGAGCGCCCAGGTCACGAGCGCGATGGTGCCGTGGCCGCAGGCGGTGGAGTAGCCCTCGTTGTGGAAGAAGATGACGCCCAGGTCGGCGCCCGCATCGTCGGGCTCGACCACGAAGCAGCCGTACATGTCCGCGTGGCCCCGCGGCTCGTTCACCAGGAGCCTGCGCACGTGGTCCAGGTTCGTGGCGACCCAGCGTCGCTTCTCGAGGATCGCGGCCCCGGCGATCTCGGGGACACCGCCCGTGACGATCCGGAACGGCTCGCCACCCGCGTGATAGTCGACGGTCGTGACCTCCCGGCTCGTGCGAGGAGGGCGAACGGGAGCCGGCTTCGCCGACGCCGGGGGATCGGGGAGCGCGCTGCTGCTCGTCGCGACGTCGCCAGCGGCGCCTCGCGCCGCCAGCCGCGCCTCGCAGCCGCGCGCGCACGGCGGGCCAGTCGTCGTCGGTGATCGCGTACCAGGCCGAGTCGCGGATCCGGCCGTCGGCCATCCGCATGTGCTTGCGGAAGACGCCCTCGAACCGGGCGCCGAGCGCCAGGATCGCCGCCCGCGAGCGCTCGTTCCGCGCGTCCGTCTTGAGCTCGACCCGCATCGCGCCCAGGTCATCGAACGCGTGGGCCAGCAGGAGCAGCTTCGCCTCGATGTTGATCCCGGTCGCCCCAGGTCGCCGGCGCCAGCCAGGTCCAGCCGATCTCCAGGCGCCGGTGGGCCGGCACGATCGCCATGAAGCGCGTGCTGCCCACGACGCGGCCCGTCCGGGCGTCGACGGTGGCGAACGGGATCTCGCTGCCGGCGTCGCGGGCGCGGAGCGCATCAGCCAGCCAGGCCTCGAGCGCGCCCTCGTCGTCGAGCCGCCCGAACAGCCACGTCCACGTGGTGGGGTCGGCCGCGGCGGCGAGCAGGCCCGGGAGATGCCGCGCGTCGAGCGGCTCCAGGCGGACGCGCTCGCCCGCGAGCACCGGGCTGCGGGTCCAGGCGGCCGCGTCGACCATCGCGATGCAGTCTACCGGGCCCTTCCAGGGAGCGGCGGTTGCCGGACGGGACGGCTGAACGGTCGGCAGCCCGTCGGGCACGGCTCTAGACTCACCTGCCGCAGCCGCGCCACCTCAGCGGCGGCTGCCTCGAGCGGAGCACCCGTGTCCACGTATCGCGACCTCGTTCCGCCGTTCTTCGCGGACCTGTTCCGGGCCTACCCGGTGCTCGCCACTGCCCTTGGCAACCACGACCACGACGGGGAGTGGCCGGACCTCTCCCCTGCGGGAACGGTCGCGCGCCTCGCGCTCATCGACCGCTGGTCGGAGGCGTTTGCCGCGCTCCCGGAGGGCGAGCTCGGAACGGACGAATCGATCGACCGCGAGATCGTCCTCGGCGAGCTCGCCGCCTTCCGGTTCTCGGAGTCGGTTCTCTGCGAGGAGGCATGGGACCCGCTCGCGACGGTCTACCTGCTCGGGTCAGGGTTGCACCCGCTGCTGACCCGTGAGTTCGCCCCGCTCGGCGTGCGGCTTGCCTCCGCGGCCGGGCGGATCGAGGGCATCCCGGGCCTCCTTGCCGCGGCGTCCGCGCGGCTCCTCGGCCAGCCCGGGCGCCCGGTTTCGCGGCTTCACCTCGACGTGGCCCTGCGGAACCTTCCCGGGACCGCCGAGCTGCTCGGCGCAGCACTGGCGGCCGCGACGGCAGCCGACGTGGACGGCGAGCTCTCCCGCGTCCGGGCCCGCCTCGAATCGGGGATTCCCCCAGCCCGCGATGCCATGGACCGGTTCTCGCGGCACCTGTCGGAGGTGGTGCGGCCGTCTGCAGCGGGAGAGGGTCGCCTCGGCCCCGGCCTCTACGCGCAGAAGCTCGGCCACACGCTGCGGATCGAGACGGCGCCGGACGCGCTCGAGGCGCGGGCGCGCCGCGAGTTCGACGCCGTGCGGGCCGAGATGGTCCGCGTCGCGCGGTCGATGTGGCCCGCGGTGAGAGGCGCAGAGGCGGTCCCGGATGACGACGCCGCAGTCGTCCGGGCCATGCTCGACCACGTCGCGCAGCGCCACCAGCCGCCGGGCCGCGTGCTCGACTACTGCCGCGAGGAGCTTGCCCGGATCGAGGCCTTCTGCCGCGACCGGGGCCTCGTGGACCTGCCCGAGGAGCCGCTCGCCATCGAGTGGACGCCGCCCTTCCTGCGGTCGTTCGCCGGGGCGATGCTGCTCTCCCCCGGACCGCTCGACCGCGGCCTGCGCAGCTTCTTCTACGTGACCCCTGCGCCGGCCGACTGGACCCCCGAGCAGGTGGAGTCGTCCCTGCGCGAGGACAACGACCGGATGCTGCGGCTGCTCACGATCCACGAGGCCGTGCCGGGCCACTACCTGCAGCTCGCCCATGCCAACCGGTCCGCGTCGCCGGTCCGGGCATCGTTCGGCTCCGGCGTGTTCGCCGAGGGCTGGGCCGTCTACGTCACCCAGGTGATGATGGACCAGGGGTACGGCGCGGACGATCCGGGCCTCCTCCTGACGCACTGGAAGCTCTACCTGCGGACGGTCACGAACGCGCTCATCGACGTCGGGATCCACGCCCGCGGGATGACCGAGGCGGAGGCCATGGGCCTGATGGTCGACGACGGATTCCAGGAGCGCGCAGAGGCAGTCGCGAAGTACGAGCGGGCCCGGCTGTCGTCGACGCAGCTCGCCGAGTACTTCGTCGGATCGGCGGCCATGTGGGACCTCGAGGCCGAGCGGCGCCGCCGGCTCGCCATCGCGTCGGGCGACCCGCGCGGCGGCGACGCTGTTCCCCGCCCGCGCGTCGTGGGCGGCTATCCGTCGACGCCGGGATTCGTCTACCGCGAGCACCTTGCCGCGGTCCTGGCGCACGGGACCCCGCCGATCCCGGCCCTTCGGCGGATCCTGCTCGGCTGAGACGGGCCAGGGACCGTCTCAGCCCGCCCTGCCGTCCCGGTGGTCACCCACGACCCGCAGGAACGCCCGTCAGGCCCCTTGCGACGGCCTTCCCTCGCGGGTGCCTGCCGAATATCGGCAGATCCGATGAGAATCGACCCTCGCGCGCTCCGAGACGCAACAAAGGTCGGGCTTCGGCGCGACTCCGAGCGTGCGTCTGCCGAATCCGATCGGGCTGGGCGATATCAGCGCGGTTGCCGCCGAGGGCACTCCCCTCAGGAGCGTGACTCTGCCGCGACCTCCGGGCCCCGGGCAGCGCGGATGCGCTCCACGGCGCGCCGCAGCAGCTCCAGTCCGGCGGGATCGAGGTCGTACGTCCACTCGCGGATCCGCTCGTGACGCCCGAACCGGGCCGCGAGGCCGATCTCGAGCGCCTCGCGGGTCAGGAGCAGGAGGTCGGCGGTCCGGTCGGCCCGGTTGAGGGCCGCCTCGTCACCCTGGAGCGCGGTCAGCAGCTCGACCCCGTCGGCGCCGGATTCGCTCAGCCACTGGGCGATGTTCTGAGTGCTGACCGCTCGGTCGCGCAGACCAGGCCGACGATGCTCCCCCGGGGCAGCGCGCGGACCTCGTCGAGCAGCTCGGCGTACGACGGGGCGGCGAGCATCGCGATGACCGGGGCGCGCCCGTCGACGAGCGCGATCGTCTCGTCGGCATGGAACGTGGACGTGGCCACGAGGTCGTAGTGGAAGCGGGCCAGCCGCTCGTCGACCCGGTCGATGAGCACCCCGTCGGCATCGGCAAGGCTCTCGAACGTGTCCGCGATCCGCTCCGCCGCCCGCTGCGCGTCGGCGGCGGTGCACTCCACGAAAAGGATCTGGACGCGGGGCCCTGGTCGCTTCCGCGCGGCGGCGACCGCGTACACCGCCGACGCAACCTCGTCCGCGGAGTAGCCCGATCGAGCCGCCGCCCGCAGCATCTCGGCCACCAGGCCCTCGAGGGCGCCCGAGGTGCGGCGCTGGGAGGCGCGGGCCGTGACCCGGGTGCCGGCACCCTGGCGCGAGACCACGTAGCCGCCTTCGGCGAGCCGCTTGTAGACCGAGCGGACCGTGTTCGGGTTGACGTGGAGGATCGCGCCCAGCTCGCGCACGGTCGGCAGCCGCGATCCGGGATGGAGCCGGTCGGTGTCGATCTGGTAGGCGAGCTGCCAGTAGAGCTGGGTGGAGATCGGGACGTCGGAATCCCGGGTGATATCGAGCGCACCCCCCGCGGCCGCGGACGCCGGGAGGGCCGCAGCGTCGCGGACGGCGCCGTCCGTGGCCGCTCGCGCGTCGCGCCCCACGCTCGGGTCGTCGCGCCATCGGGGCCGGTGAAGGCTCCCGGACCTCTCACCCATTGACATAGCCCGATAGTCCAACTATGCTGCACATGTCTTAGTTGACTATATCAATTCGCGCGGCGCCCCTGCCGCGGGTACGAGGCCACGAAACCGATGGAATTCCTGCTTCTCATCCTCGCCGTCCTGGTCGGCCTCGCAGTGCTCGATGCCGCGTCGGCCGAGGTCGGCGTGGACTCGCGCTTCGACATCGAGGACTCCCACGCGCCGCTCCACGGCGCGCACTGACCTTCGCGCGCTCCCGCTCGGCGAGGCTCCCACCCTCCCCTCTTCGCCAGACCGAGCAACGATGAGCCGCCGGCATCTGTCGGCGGCTCATCGATTCGGAGGCGGTCAGGCGGGGCTCCCGACGTCCGCGAGCGCCTCCCGGTAGAGGCCGTGCCCATCGATCCCGCGTGACGGGGAGACGAAGAGCGCCAGGTCCTCCTCGAGCCGGCGCTCGAGGTGCGAGCCCGCCAGCCGGTCGAGCAGGCGGGCCGCCCGCGCCGCGCAGCGCAGGATGTGCTTGGTCTCCGGGCGGGCCGGGTCGTCCCAGTACCAGCCGTCCGAGGCGAACATCGCCAGTCGCCAGCGCTGCGCCTCCATCAGGTCGAGCAGTCGCCTCGCCGCGTCCTCGCCGGGGCGCGGCGCCAGGTGCGCGGCCGCGAACACCGCAGGTGTCATGGCGCCGGTGACCACGTCCGCGTAGGCGTCCCGGGCCGACCAGGGATCCAGGGGCACTCGCTCGCGCGGGACCTCGCCGCGGCCCTGGAGGTCTCCCGCAAGCACCTCGGTGAGCGCGTCGACGCCCGCGGCCAGGCGATCCAGCGCCGCCCTCAGCGGCCCCTTCCAGCGGCCGTCCGGGGCGCAGGAGCACTCGCCCGACCAGCGGAGCACCCCGTGATGACAGCTCCAGGACGTGCGGTCGGCGATCAGCGCCACCGGCAGCATCGCCGGGTCCTCGGCGTCGATCGCCGCCCCCAGGGACACGATGTCGAACCCGCGATCCTGTTCCGGGTTGGTGAGCCGTGCGAGGAACAGGTCACGCCAGCGCTGGTGGTGGCCGTACAGCTCCCCGTCGGTCGCGACAACGACGAGCGGCGCGCCCAGCTCGCGCCGGTGCGACCCGTCGCGGTGGAGCGGCGCGGCGAGCGCGGGCAGGACGTGCTCGCGGGCGAACCGATCGGCGTCCGCGGTCACGTCCGGCTGGAACGAGACTGCCCCGGAGAGCGGCCCGTCGTAGAACACGACGATCATCTCCAGGCCGCCCCCGAGCTCGACGCGGTGGGGACGGCGGGTCTCGAGGCCGGGGGTCGTCGCCTGCCACGGCGCGAGGATCGTCGCATGAATGCCCTGGCGCGCCATCTCCCGCAGCGTCGGCAGGTCCGCCGCGGTCTCCGGCAGCCACATCACGCGGGCGGACCGGCCGAACCGGAGCGCGAAGTCGCGAAGCCCCCAGCGGATCTCCGTGGCGCGGTCCCGCGCGGACGCGAGCGGCAGGATCGCGTGGTGGAATCCCTGCGCGACCGCGTTCTGCGCGTGGTCCGCGGCCACGATCCGGGCGAGCGTGGTCGGCTCCTCCGCGGCGAGCCACGTGGTCAGGGTGGGCCCGACGTCGAAGCTGATCCGGTCCAGGTTGCCGCGCTCGGCGTTCGGCCGGTAGCACTCCGCGGTCACGCGCGCATTCCAGTTCGGGAACGGCGCCGCCGCGGGGTCGTCCGGGAGCCGGCCGGTGAACGGGTCTCGCCGCTCCGGCTGGTAGAAGTGCCCGTGGATCGCGAGGCGACCTCGAGTCATGCGCGGGTCGGGGAGCGGCGCCCGGCGCCTAGAGCCCCTCCTCCTCGGCACGGTCACGGCTCGTCGAGACGACGTGCGCCACGCTCACGGACACGTGCGCCCTCGGGCGCGAGGTCGAGCGGCCAGCTGAAGACGAGCGCGGAGCCCTGGTAGACCCGCTCGAACCCCGCCTCCGAGTTCGAGATCGTCTCGATGGGGGAGATCCAGGCAGCGGCCGCGGGCGTCACGGTCGTGGCGACGTCGATGCCCACGTAGTCATTGCCCGAGTGGATCGAGGCGAGACCCACCCGGGTCAGCGCGCTGTCGTGGGTCAGCCGCTCGCCGTCGAGGGCGTAATAGGCGGCCGGGTTCGATCCCCCGCCGAGCATCGTCGTTGCCCACTCCACGGCCAGCAGGCCGTGCAACGGCGCGTCGCCGAGGTTCTCCACGGTGACGTCCAGCGTGAGGGACGGGGCGCGCCGGTCGCCGCCAACCGCGACCCGCTTCTCGACGCGGATCGGAACCGGCCGGGCGTCGTCTCGAACGGACCCGTGACGCTCGAGGAGGACATGGCCGCCGTCGGGCTCGGTGACGGCCTCGATCACGCGGTACGGCTGGTCCACGACATCAGCGAGCTCGTCGAACTGCGCGCGCGCGAACGCCTCCGGCGTTGTCCCGCCCGGCAGCACGTGGACGAGCCCGGAACGGCGCTCGTAGCCGTCGTAGGCGAGCCGGCCGGCGAGCCCGGACTCCTTCGTGGCGACGCGGTCGTGGATCGAGCCGACGCGGCCACCCGGATCCGGGCCCTGGTCCTCCTCCGCGAGCGCGCGCTCGTGCTGCACGAGGGTCTCGTGGGAGGCCTCGGGGCGACGGCGCAGGACGGCACCCAGCGCATGGCGCACGGCCCGCACGTCCCAGCTCCCGATCCCGCCCCCTTCCGACGGCTTCACGACCACGACCTGGCCCGGCGTCGCGAGGACGAGCTCGTCGATCCCGTCGAAGTCCACGTCCGCCGCCCCGACGCCATCCGGGCCCGGCGTCGCGCCGCGTGCCCGGGCGGCGCGGTCCGCCGCGTCCTCGGCGGCGATCAGGTGCTCGTAGGTGGCCAGCCGCATGTGGCTGATGTAGATCCCGCCGAACAGGCCGTGCCAGTAGCAATCGTTCGACTGGCCCTGGAAGAGATGGTCCAGGGCCGCGGTTCGAGACGCGCCGGCCGGCATCGCATGGACCTTCGCGGAGGTCCGCAGCATCTGCTTGTGAAGGTCATTGATCTCGCGGTACTTGATCTGGAAGTTGCGCCAGAACCCTCCCCGCAGGTAGCGCGCCTCGGGCCGGCCGGCCGCCTCTGCCGCGTGAAGCAGGCTCGAGAACATGCGGCTCTCGTCGGGCGGCAGCGACCATTCGCCCATCTCGGCGTACGACGCCGTCGGGACGTAGACGCGCCCGATCGGTGGATTCCGCTCGAGCCAGTCGGAGGGCGTGGTCGTCGTGAGCCAGTCCGCGTTCGCCTCGAGCGCCTCGAAGAAGCGGTCGACCCAGCGATTGGCGCCCCAGCAATGCTCCCAGGTCGTGGGCCAGGACCCGAACTTCTCGCCGTCGTCGCCCATCATCCCGACCCGCTCGCCCGTCTCCGTCGCATGCTGCCTGAGGTAGGCGATGACGTCGGCCACGTCCCCGAACGGGATCCGGTAGCGAAGGCCCTTCTCGGTTCCGAAGACGGTCAGGATGCTGCCCTGGTCGTCCGTCGTGTACGGGCCCCAGAGCTTCTCCTCCGGGATCGCCGCGGCCCGGAAGTGGTTGTCGTCGAGGATCGTCCAGCGGTAGCCGCCCTCGACGAGCGCGGTGGGCAGGTCCGGCTCCCATACCCGCTCGGCAAGCCAGGCGCCGCTCGGGCGGCGACCGGTGATGCGCTGGATCTCGTCGGCCATCTTGCGCAGCTGGCCGACCCGGTCGCGCTCGGGGAGCGAGGCGAGGACGGGCTCGTAGTAGCCGCCGCCGAGCAGCTCTACCTGGCCGCGCGCGACGATCCCCGCGAGCCGCTCGATGAACTCCGGGCGCTCGTCGCTCAGCCAGTCGAGCAGCGGACCCGTGTAGTGGAGCGCGAGGCGCACGCCCGGATGGCGGTCCAGCGCGTCGAGCATGGGCCGGTATGCCGCGTCGTAGACGTCGCCGAAGACCCACCCGAAATTGCCCACCGGCTGGTGGTTGTGCAGCGCGAGTGCCAGGGAGATGCGCGGCGCCACGAGTCCTCCTGTGCCTGTCGGTCCGATCCTCCGACGATCGGCGGGCCGCTCAGCCCGCCTCGGTGACGAGCTGGCGCCTGTTCGTGGTCAGCCCCGACAGGTCGATCCCGGCGGCCGGCAGGTAGAGCTGCTCCGCGTACTCGTGGAGCATGCGCGTCGTCGAGAAGCGCCAGATCGTGGTGGCCATCGACCGCTTCATGAGCGTCAGCCACTCGCGCGGGAGGCCCCCGGCGGTCCGCTCGTAGTAGCGTGGGACCACCTCGTCCTCGAGGATCCGGTAGAGGTCCAGCGCGTCGGCCCAGTCCTGGGCACCCTCGTCCGGGTTCGTGACCCGGCCGCCGATGGCCCAGCCGTTGTCGCCGGTCCAGCCCTCGTCCCACCACCCGTCGAGCACGGACACGTTGACGATGCCGTTCGCCGCGGCCTTCATGCCCGACGTCCCCGACGCCTCCAGCGGGCGGCGCGGGTTGTTGAGCCAGACGTCGACTCCGCGGACGAGGAGCTTGGCGACGCGCATGCTGTAGTCCTCGAGGACGAACACGCGCCCCCGGAGCTCCGCGGAGCGGCTCCGCTCGAAGATCCCCTGGATCACCTGCTGTCCCGGCCGGTCGGCGGGGTGCGCCTTCCCGGCGAACACGAACTGGACCGGCCGGTCGGCGCTCCAGACCAGCCGCCGGAGGCGCTCCGGGTCGGTGAACAGGAGCTGTGCCCGCTTGTAGGTTGCGAACCGGCGCGCGAAGCCGATCGTGAGGATCGCCGGGTCGAGGGCGCTGTCGAGCTCGAGCAGCGTCGATGGCGCCTCGCCGTGCCGGGCGAGCTGCGAGCGAAGCCGCTGCCGGCCGAAGACGGCGAGCTCCAGCTTCTGGTACTGGTGCGCGTCCCACAGGTCGCGGTCGGGGACCCGTCCGACGCGCTCCCAGAAGTGGGACGCGTCGGTCTGGCCGTCGAGGTCGTCGAGGTCGGCGTCGAGGTGGCGCTCGAACAGCTCTCGCGTGGCGCGGCCCACCCAGGTCGGCGTGTGGATGCCGTTCGTGATCCCCAGGATTGCCCGCGTGCCCAGGATCGGCTCCCACGTGTCGTTTGCCGTCTGTGCGTGGAGCCGGGACACGGCGTTCGCGCCGTTCGACAGGCGCAGGCTGAAGGCGGTCATGTCGAACTGGCCGGCGTCGCCCTCGACGCCGAGACCGAGACGGAGGATCTCCTCGACCGGCACGACTGCCGGCGCCGTGCCGTCGCCCTCGCAGAAGGGCCCCGCGACCCGCCGGACCAGCCCGGCCTCGAAGCGCTCGTTGCCGGCCGAGACCGGCGTGTGGATCGTGAAGACGCTGCAGCGTCGCACGGCCTCCCAGGCATCGGCGAGCGGCATCCCGCCGGCGACCAGCTCGCGGGCTCGCTCCACCAGGAGGAACGCGGAGTGGCCCTCGTTCAGGTGCCAGACCGCGGGCGCAAGGCCCAGCGCGCGGAGCGCCCGGACGCCGCCGACGCCCAGGACCAGCTCCTGGTGCAGCCGCATCTCCCGCCCGCGGACGTACAGGATCTGGGTGATCGGGCGATCCGCGTCACTGTTGCTCGAATGGTCGGTGTCGAGCAGGAGGACCGGGACGCGGCCGACCTGGAGCAGCCAGACGGCCGCGGAGACCGCACGGCCGGGCAGGTCGACGGGGACGGACAGCGGATCGCCCATCGGGTCGAGCACCCGCAGGAACGGGCAGCCGCCCGAGGTCGAAGTCGGGGTACTCGTGCTCCTGGTGGCCGTCCGCGTCGATCGTCTGCCGGAAGTAGCCCTTCCGATACAGGAGCCCGACGCCGACCATGGGCAGCGCCATGTCGCTGGCCGACTTCATGTGATCGCCGGCGAGCACGCCGAGGCCGCCCGAGTAGATGCCCAGGGACTCGTGGAAACCGTACTCGGCGCAGAAGTAGGCGATCGGCCCGGTCATCTGGCCGGCATGCCGGCGGTTGAACCAGTGGTCCGCCCCGGTGGCCATGTAGTGCTCGAAGGCTTCCATCACCTCGTGGTACTCGGTGATGAAGACCGGATCCTCGACGAGCGGCCTCCAGTTGATGGCCGCCTGGAGGAGGGCGACGGGGTTCCGGTAGCGCGACCACGTGTTCGGCTCGAGGCGGCTGAAGAGCATCGCGGCGCGCGGGTGCCACATCCACCAGAGGTTGTAGGCGAGGGTCCGGAGGCCGTCGAACTGGGGGGGGACCCGGAAGGGGGCGCCGGGCTGGGTGGGCACGCGGACGAGGGGGACCATATGGGCCGCGATGATACCGGAGGGGCAGCCGATTCGTGAACCGGTTTAGTGGCGCGGGCGCGCCTGCCGGGATACCATCGGCCCCCATGCGCGTGATCTTCGTCGCCGC
Source organism: uncultured Chloroflexia bacterium (assembly GCA_963809215.1). GTDB lineage: Bacteria > Chloroflexota > Limnocylindria > Limnocylindrales > CSP1-4 > CTSoil-043. Next base: position 1,938,890 of record CAWEIJ010000002.1, on the reverse strand, counting down.
CGAATGCGAGCCGTGGGCCAAGACCGGCGGGCTGGGCGACGTCGTGGACGCGCTCGCGAGGGCGCTGGGACGGGTGCCGGACACGCTTGACGGCCCGGTCGAGGTCTTCCTGCCGCGCTATCGCAGCGTCGCGGTCCCAGCGTCCGCCGTCGTCGACGACGTGGAGGTCCGTGTGCCCGATCCGCTGGCACCGGGCGGCGCGACCGACCTTACCGTCCGCTCGCTCGACGCCAACGGCTATCGGCTCCGGTTGGTGGACCACCCACCGGCCTACGATCGGGCGGGCTTCTACGGCGATTCCGCGGGCGACTTCCCCGACAACGCGCGGCGGTTCGCGCTGCTCGCCCGTGCCGCCCTGGAGACGCGGCGCGCCGAGCGGCGGCCGGTGGACGTCATCGGGATCCACGACTGGCACGCGTGCCCCGTGACGCTGCTTCGCGACCTCCAGTACGCGGGCGACCCGGTCGTCGGCGGTGCGGCGATCTCGCTGACGATCCACAACCTGGCGTATCACGGCTGGACGCCGCGCGATCGTGTCGACCAGATCGGGCTGGGGCCGGCCGGGGCCACGGTCGGCGACGCCTGGGGGATCGACCTGCTGGGCGAGGGGATCCGGCGGGCCGAGACCGTCAACACGGTGAGCCCCACGTACGCCCGCGAGGTGCTGCTCCCGGCCTCGGGCATGGGCCTCGACGGCCACCTCGCGGCGCGCGGCGACCGGTTCAGCGGGATCCTCAACGGGCTCGACCAGGACGTCTGGGACCCGGCGACCGACGCGGCCCTCGCTGCGCCGTACGATGCGGCCGGCCTCGAGGGCAAGGCGGCCTGCCGGGCGGACCTGCTCGCGCGGCTCGGCCTCGACCCGGGGGATCCGTCGGCCGTCCTCGGCGTCATCGGCCGGCTGGACCCGCAGAAGGGATTCGACCTCGTGGCGGGCGCGGCGCGTCGCCTCGTGGCGCGCGGGGCGCGGCTGGTCGTCCTCGGCAGCGGCGACGCGACGCTGCTCGACGGCGTCCGCGCGGAGGCGGCCCGATCGCCCGGCCGGATCGCGGTCGTCGAACGCTTCGACCGCGAGCTCTCGCGGCGCATCTACGCGGGCGCCGACCTGTTCCTGATGCCGTCGCGCTTCGAGCCATGCGGGCAGGGCCAGATGATCGCGATGCGCTACGGCACGCCGCCGGTCGCGCATCGAACGGGCGGCCTGGCCGACACGATCATCGATCTCGGCATCGATCCGGCGGCCGGGACGGGGTTCCTCTTCGACGAGGCGACGCCCGAGGCGCTGATCGCCGCCGTGGACCGTGCGCTCGGGGTCTTCGCGGCCGCCGACCGGGGGCCGTGGCAGCGGCTGGTCGCCCGCGGCATGGCCGTGGACTGGGCCTGGGAAGCGTCGTCGGCCCCGGCGTACGCCGCCCTCTTCCGGCGCGCGATCGCGTTCCGACGCGCCGGCGCGGCGTAGGGAAGGGCGCGGTTCACCGGCGGGATCGCCGCGGGCGGAGCGGTCGTCCGATCGGTCGCGGCGCCGCCGCCGGCACCGGCGCGAGCGCTGGCGCGCTGCGGTCAGCCGCGGGTGGCGACGATCAGGCCGCAGCCCACCCGGAGCGTCGACCCGTCGAGCGCGATCGCGAAGTGCTCCCGGGCGGCCGGGCCCGCATCGCGCAGCAGGGCCCGGACCGCGTCCGCGCGCCACGGCGCAGGTGCGGTCGTCGCGAGCCACGACTCGACGTCGTGCTCGATGTCCCACTGCCGAGCGACCCGGCACTCGAAGCCGGCTCCGGCCAGGAGCGCGAGCCATTCGGGCGCCCGCAGCGTTCGAGCGTGCGACGGGTCGCGCAGCAGCTCCACGGCGTTGATGAACGTGTCGAGTGGCCCGTCCTCGGGGGCGAGAAGGTCGACGAGCGCGAGCCGACCGCCGGGCCGCACGACGCGTGCGATCTCGCGGAACGCATCGCCCGGGCGCGGCCAGTGATGGACCGAGAACCGGCTGATGGCCAGGTCGAAGGTTGCGTCGGGGAAGGGGAGCGCGCCTGCCGCGGCGCGCAGGAAGGCGACGTTCGTGATGCCGCGCTCCGCCGCCAGCCGCGCGGCAACGGCGAGCATCTCGGGCGTCGGGTCGACCCCGACCACGGACTCGACCGCCGGTGCGAGGGCGAGCGCGGCATGGCCGCCGCCCGTCCCGACGTCGAGCGCGCGATCCGTCGCGCCAGGCTCGAGCGCTGCGACGAGCCACGCCAGGTCGGGCGCGTTCGCCTGCTTCCAGCCCGCGCCGTACTGCTCGGCGACGGCGGCCCACTGGGCCCGGGCCGCGTCGTCGGTCACCCGGCGCGCTCCGCTTCGAGCGCCCGACCGCGTCCCGGCCATTCCCCACGCGGGCGGCCCGTCCGCGGCCAGAGGGCCGGCGGGGTCGCCTCCCCGGCGACCGCCGGGGTGCCCAGCGCGGCGAGGAGCCGGGCCGTCGCCGCGGCAACGTCCGCGACCGCGGCCTCGAACGCATCGGCATTCCGGCGCGGGGGCGTCCGTGCGCCGCTCACCTTGCGGACGTACTGGAGCGCGGCGGCATGAACGTCGCCGTCAGTCGTTGGCGGCTCCGCGACGCGGAGGGGACGAATGCTTCTGCACATGCGTCGATGGTAGCGCGATCCTTCCGGCCGGCCCCGTCCCCGGGAAACCCTCCTCGGCGACGGTACCCGTGCCGGAGCGCATCCCCCGGTACGCCGCGCCGCTCCGACCTGGCTCGCTGCTACCATGCCGCCGACTCTTCCCGCCGGGCCGGGAGCGTGCACCGTTCGAAGGGAGACGACATGGCGAGCGAAGCGACGGCAATCGTGAACCGGCCGGCATGGGTGGACCTCTCGAGCTCCGATCCCGCGGCATCCCGCGCGTTCTACGCGAAGCTCTTCGGCTGGGATGTCGAGGTGTCGGCCGACCCGCAGTACGGCGGGTACGCCCTGGCGAAGATCGGCGGCAGGGACGTGGCCGGGATCGGGCCCACCCAGTCGCCCGGGGCGCCGACGGCGTGGATGCTCTACATCGGCACGCCGGATGCCGAGAGCCTGGCGACGGAGGTGCGCGCGGCCGGGGGCTCGGTGATCGCGCCGCCGTTCGACGTCGGCGACCAGGGCCGCATGGCCGTCTTCCAGGACCCGGCCGGCGCCTTCATCTCGGCGTGGCAGCCCGCCAGCATGTCCGGGTTCTTCACGGGTGTCGCGAACACCTTCGCGTGGGCCGAGCTCAACGCGCGCGGCCTCGAGAAGTCCGTCCCGTTCTACAACCTCGTCTTCGGCTGGAACACGATCCGGCGACCGATGGGCGATGGGATGGGCGACTACACGGAGTTCCAGCTCGGCGGCGTGGGGCTCGCGGGCGGCATGGAGATGAACCCGATGGTCCCCGCGGAGGTGCCCAGCTACTGGATGGTCTACTTCGGCGTCCCCGACGTCGACGGCGCCTACCAGGCGGCGCTCGGTGCCGGCGCGCACGAGATGCTGCCGCCGCGAGACTTCCCCGGGGGCCGCTTCGCGATCGTCGGCGACCCGCAGGGCGCGGCATTCGGCCTGCTCAGGATGGCTGCCGGCTAGCCGCTCGTCCCCGCCGATCGTCCCCGGCTCGCGCTCCTCGTCGGCGGACCCCGTCTCCCGGAGCTCGCCGACGAGCAGGTCCATGAGCAGCCCGTCGTGCCACGTCCCGTCGCGGCCGCGCTCGTACGATCGCATCACCCCGACCGGCCGAAACCCCACGCGTTCGTAGGCGCGGATCGCCCGCACGTTCCCGGCGGCCGGGTCGATCGTCAGGCGATGATGCCCGCGACCCTCGAACAGGTGGCGCGCGACAAGGGCGATCGCCTCGGGGCCGAGGCCGCGGCCCTGGTGGCCCGCGTCGAGGAAGAGGTCGATGCCGGCATGGCGGTAGTCGGGCTCCTCCTCCTCGGCGACCTGGATGCTTCCGACGACCCTGCCCTCGACCTCGATCACGAATGATGTCTGGTACGGCTCGAACAGGTCGTCGACGGCCGCGTCCGCGGTCTCCGAGCCCCACCACCGGGCGACGCTCGGCTGGGCAAGGATGGACCGGAGTCGGGCGCGGTCCGCGTGCTCGATCGCTCGAAGGGTCACGCGGTCGCCGGTCAGCCGGGGGGCGCTCATCGCGGAGATGATCGCGCGTCCGGGAGATCGTTGCGTCCAGGTCGTCGCGGCGCCCGTGCGTGGCGGCGCTCCTGATGGTCCGGCGCCGCGCTCAGCCCGCGCTCACGACCGTGCTACGCTTCGCGCGCCACCCGAGCGTCGGCGGGCGGGAGTAGCTCAGCTGGCAGAGCGGCAGCCTTCCAAGCTGCATGTCGCGGGTTCGAACCCCGTCTCCCGCTCCACTTCAGACGCACCGGGATAGGCACGGTACCTGCCTCGGGCTGGACCTCGACTGCCGCCGGGAGCGCCTCCTCATGATCGCCGGCCTCACCGGGCCATGAGCGCGGGCGCCGAGACCGTCAGCGGCGCGGCTCGCTGATGTCGACGACGCAGAAGCGGTTGCCCTCGGGATCCGCAAGGATGACGTAGTCCGCGTCCGGTGGTCGCCTGTCCCAGTGGACCTCGGTGGCACCCAGCCCGACCAGGCGCTCGACCTCCCCCGCCTGATCCTCGGTGTACAGGTCGAGGTGGATGCGCGGAGGAACGTGGACCGTCGAGCGGGCGCGGTCCAGCGAGAGGTTCGGCCCGACGCCATCCTTCGGCCGGAGGAGCACGAAATCGTCGCTGTCGCCCGAACGCGGAACGTAGCCGAGCGCGGCCGTCCAGAACTCGGTCTGGCGCCGAAGATCGTCGACGCGTACGACGATCGAACCGATCCGTGTCACCCGGCCACTCTACCCGCGGAGGGAAGGAATGCCACCGGGTGCGCCCCGCTCACGTGAGAGCCTCATCTGCCGCGCCGTCGAACAGGCGCAGATCCACGGGCGCCGACGCCGGATATGTTGCGCTTGGGACCTCGCCGCGGTTCGGCGAGAGGCCGGCGTGTTCGTCGGCTGTTGCCGCGCCGTACGGGCGTGCGTTCAACGCGGTAGGCTGGTGGCAGCGCGCCGCCTCCCACGCCTCCGGGTACCTCGCGTCCCGACACCCGCCATGGCTGTCAGTCACTCGGCGAGACGGTCCACTGGATGGAGAGACTGTCGATGAACTCGGAAGATCAGTCGCTGACGTCGCTGCTCGAGGCGGCCGCGGGGGCGGCGCCCGACCGACGCATCGAGTATCGGGACCCGATCGCCGCCCATGGCGAGGCGGCGATCAAGGGCGTGAGCCCGTGGCTCGCCGATCCGGCGCTCGGCGCCTTCGCCGTCCGGGTCATCCGCAAGGCCGCCAATCCCGACACGCTTGTCGTCGCGCTTGCGTGCCTGCGGTCCGCCAAGGCCTCGGCCGGCAGCGACGGCGTGACGCGCGACATCGAAGAGGCGATCAAGGCCCTCAAGCCACCCGCCCGACGGGCGCCCGCCCGCACTGCGGGCTAGGATCTCGTCCCGACCCTCCCGACGCGCTCCGCTGGCGCAGCCCGCCCGCGTTTCGGCGCCCCATCTCGTCGGCTGACCGCGACCGAGCCCTGCGGTCATCGCGGTGGCGGCACGACGCGGTCCGTCGGCAACGTGCTCGCGGCGGCCGACTCGGTGTCGGCGCGCGGCCTCCCGGGTGACGTCCGCGTCGGGGTGGTTCAGCATCGCCTCAGGAAGCGCATGAAGACTCGAACCACGGACACGCCGGCATGCGCGCCGAAGCACCTGCCGCCCGCCACGTGGTAACCCGAGGCTCGATTCGATGGCACATGCAACACCGCTGATCGCCTCCGACCTCGCCGCGCTGCTCCCGTCGGGCGGGGTCATCATCGCCATGACCGACGATGGCTCGGACCAGCGGTACGCGGCCGTCCGCGCCGCGGCGATCTCGGTCGCGGCGACGATCGGCGCCAAAGTCCTCCTCTTCCATGCGCCGGTCGGTCAATCGGACCACCCCGAGCGGACGTGGCGCCTGTTCGAGCGCGGCCCGGGTTCCAGCCGCGAGGTCGCTGATGCGCCCGGGTCCTCGCCACGTCGTGAAGCGCTTCGGCGCCAGGCCGATTCGCTGCGGGAATCCGGAGTGGAGGTCGCGGTCTGGGTGTCATACGGGCCGAGCGTTGCGGGACTGGCCGTGGCCGTCGCCCACACGGATGCATCCGTCGTCCTCATGCCGGCGGAGGCCGACCGGCCCGGAGTCGTACGCCGGACGCTGGACTACCGGGCGGCGCGCATCGCGGCCCCGGTGTTCGCCGTCGACCTCGCCGGCGTGCTCTCGCTGGTGCGGCCGCTCGGTTTCCGCGTGCCGGACGGCCCGCTTGTCGAGCGGGGGTCGTGGCCCTCGCCTGGCGGCGTCGCGGCGCTGCATGTTCACGGGTAGGCGGTTCGACCCGGCCCGATCGTGACCGATCGCCGTCCGACGCCGGCCGCGATTGCCGTGATGATTCGCGCCCCCCGCGGTGTCCGCCGTACGCGCTGTCTGTGACGCAGCACATCTTCCCTTCAGGTTGAGTTCAGCGATCGCACACACGATGGAGGCGTCGAGCGGCCCCCGAGCGGGGCCGCCAGCCCACCGGGGACCCTTGGTGCAATCCGCTTCGCGACCCGTCCGCGTCCCGCTCCCGCGTCGCTGGCCGGTCCGCGCCTCCGACGTCGTCGCCATCCTCGTGGCAAACGGCGTGCTCATCGTGGCGATGTGGGTGCGACACGGCGGGTCCGACCACCTGACGAGCCCGGGGGCCATCCTCACGGCCGCCGGCCAGGTCACCGCGCTCCTCGGCACGTACCTGGCGCTGATCCAGCTGGTCCTCATGTCGCGCAGCCCCTGGCTGGACCAGGTCTTCGGGATGGACCGCCTGGCGTGGGCGCATCGCTGGCTCGGCTTCGCTACCGTCTGGCTGATCGGGGGCCACGCCGTCTTCACGACGGTCGGGTGGTCGCTCGGCGATGGCCGCAACGTCCTCGACGAGGCGACCAACCTCCTTGGGACGTACCCCTTCGTGCTCATGGCGACCGCGGGGATGGCCTGCCTGATCGCCGTCGCCGTCACCTCCGTGCGGGCCGCCCGACGCAGCCTTTCGTACGAGACCTGGTACGGGATCCACCTCTACGCGTACCTGGGAATCGCGCTCGGCTTCGCGCACCAGCTCGTCGTGGGCACCGACTTCCTGGGTGACCCGGTCGCCCGGCTCTACTGGATCTCGCTCTTCGCCATGACCGCGGCGATGGTCCTGACGTTCCGGTTCGGCCAGCCCATCGCCATGACGCTGCGCCACCAGCCGCGGATCGGGAGCGTGGTGACCGAGGCGCCGGGCGTCGTGTCGGTCTACGTCACGGGCCGGGACCTCGAGCGCCTCGCCGTCCGGAGCGGCCAGTACTTCAATCTCCGGATCCTGACCCGCGACGGCTGGTGGCGCGCGCACCCGTTCTCCCTCTCGGCGGCCCCGAACGGCCGGTCCCTGCGCTTCACGGTCAAGGACCTCGGCGACTGGACCGCGCGCCTCCAGGCGCTCGCGCCCGGAACCCGGGTCGCCCTGGAGGGGCCGTACGGGACGCTCACCGGCGCGCGACGGACCCGCCAGCGGGTCCTCCTCGTCGCGGGCGGGATCGGGATCACGCCGCTGCGCGCGCTCCTGGAGTCGCTGCCGGCCCGTCCCGGCGACCTCACGCTCATCTACCGGGCGAGCCGCGAGTCGGAGATCGTCTTCCGCGAGGAGCTCGACGCGCTCGCGGCCCATCGCGGCGCGACGGTCCACTATCTCGTCGGCCGCCGTGGCACCCGACAGATGCCCGGAGACCCGCTCGACGCCGCCGGCCTCCGTGCGCTTGTTCCCGACGTCCGCGATCGGGACGTCTACCTGTGCGGCCCGTTCCGGCTCATGGAGTCGGTCCGGGCAAGCCTGAAGGCGCTCGCCGTGCCGGCGTCGCAGGTCCACCTCGAACGCTTCGCGTACTGATCCGGAGACAGACCCATGCCGAAACGCGGCGCCATCGCGCTCTCGCTCACGACACTTGCCCTCGTCCTGCTCTTCTCGTTCAAGACCCCGGACGCCCCGCTGGCGACGGGCAGGAACGCGGCGCTCGTGGCCTCCGCCGGGACGGCCCCGGCGGCGAACGCCGGGCCCGCGGCCGCTCCGCTGTCGGCGCCCGGCCCGGCCTCGAACTCGAACGCGAATGCGAACACGGGGACGGGAGCCACGACCGGGCCCGCTCCATCGGCCGCGCCCGCCGCCGGCTCCCGCAGCACCGCGCTCAAGGACGGGACGGTCACCGGGCAGGTGGTCCAGACGCGGTTCGGGCCGGTCCAGGTCCAGGTCACGATCTCGGCCGGGAAGATCACGGACGTCACCGCCCTCCAGCTGCCGAGCGATCGCCAGCGTTCCGCCGAGATCAGCCAGATCGTCGAGCCGATGCTGAAGAGCGAGGCCCTCACCGCCCAGAGCGCCCAGATCGACCTGGTCTCCGGGGCCACGTACACGAGCGACGGATATGCCCAGTCGCTCCAGTCGGCACTCGACCAGGCGGCGCATGGCTGAGTCGGCACCGTCGGTCGACCGCGGGACGCCCCCGGGTCGCGGTCCGCACCGGGTGGCGGCCGTGATGGGCACCGTGATCAGCATCGACGTCCGCGACCGCGCCGTCCCGGAGTCCGCGGTCGACGCGATGCTCGCGCGCCTCGAGGAGATCGAGGGCCGGTTCAGCACGTATCGGCCCGACAGCGAGATCAGCCGGATCGCGCGCGGCGAGCTGGCCGAGGGCGACGCGTCGTCGGAGGTCCGGTTCGTGCTGGCGATGTGCGACGACCTGCACCGGACGACCGGCGGCTGGTTCGACGCGCGCGGCCACCGCGCCGATGGCCGCCTGGACCCGTCCGGCCTCGTGAAGGGCTGGGCAGTCGAGGAGGCTGCCCTGCTCCTCGACGAGGCCGGTGCCCGCAACTACAGCTGCAACTGCGGCGGGGACGTGATCGCCCGCGGCGAGCCGGAGCCCGGCCGGCCCTGGCGCGTGGGGATCCGCCACCCGGACCGCGCAGGGGCGGTGGCCCGCGTCCTCGCGATCCGGGATCTCGCCGTCGCGACCTCCGGGACGTACGAGCGGGGCGAGCACATCCGCGACCCGCACACCGGCGAGGCCCCGCGCGGGCTGCTCAGCGTGACGGTCGTCGGGCCCAGCCTGACGTGGGCGGACGTCTATGCGACGACGGCATTCGCCATGGGCGGGGCCGGTCCCGCGTGGGTCGCGACGCACCCGGGCTACGGCGCGCTGGCGATAACCGCGGACGAGCGCCTGGTCTGGACGTCCACGGTGGAGCCGCTGCTGGCCTGATCTCGGTTCAGGTCCCTTTCAGGGAAGCGCGATACACCAGCGTCCCAACATCCGACGTCCAGGCCACGCACGGGCGCGCAGGACCGCGCCGCCCCGGCTCCGCCGGTCCGCATGCACAGGGGTAGCCGCATGAAGCTTCGCATCCTCGCCGTGATCGGCCTCATCGTCATCGGGGTCGGTGCCATCGCGTTCGCCGTGATCGGCCCAAGCCTTGGCTCGACTGCGACCACGCAATACCTGACGGCGACGGCGACCCGCGAGAACGTGGTCGCCCAGTCCGTTGCGACCGGGAGCGTGGCTCCGAGCTCGATCTACGGCCTTGCGTTCGGCAGCCAGCCGCAGCTCGTCGCATCGAGCTCGTCCAGCTCGTCGAGCGGCGCGAGCGGGAGCAGCACGTGGCTCGTCAAGACCGTCAACGTGGCGGTCGGGGACAGCGTCACGGCCGGCCAGACGCTCGCGGTCGCCGACTCCAGCACGGTCGCGTCCAACCTCGCGATCGCGAACGCGAACCTCGCGGTCGCGAAGGCGAAGCTCGCGACGGACAAGGGCGGCCTCTCCGCGACCGACCGTGCCGCCGCGGCCCTCTCGATCCAGCAGGCCCAGCAGTCCCTCGCCCAGGCCCAGAAGAGCGCTCCGATCAGCACCGCCTCGACGAATCTCCAGCTGACCCAGGCCGACGCCGCGCTCAAGACCGCGCAGGACCAGCTGGCCGCCGACATCGCGGCGGGCCCGCTCACGACGACGATCACCGCGGACCAGAACGCCGTGACCAACGCCCAGAACAACCTCGATTCGCTGAACCTGACGATCGCGGCTGCGCAGGCGCAGGCGAGCAGCACGTCGACGCAGAACAGCCTCGCGCTGCACGCAGGCGCAGCAGGCGGTCACTGACGCGCAGCAGGCGCCAGCAGCTCGAACGACGCTGACCGCGGCACAAGCTCGGCCAGACGACAGCCGCAGCGTCCAGTCCGCCGACGCCGGCGCAGCCGTCGACGATGCGACGACTCGACGCCGCGGACGCAGGCCGCGGTCACAGCGATCGCGCAGGCCGCCGTCGCGAAGGCACAGGCGCGCTGACACGCTCAACGCGCAGCTCTCCGGCACGAGCACCGTCTCGTCGGTCACCGACCAGCAGAACGCGCTCAAGCTCAGCCAGGCGCAGGCCGCGCTCGCCCAGGCGCAGGCGACGCTGGCCGCGGACCAGGCCGCAGGACCGCCGAGCTCGCTGATCAAGTCCGACCAGAACGCCGTCACCAGCGCGACCAACCAGGTCGCCTCGCTCAAGCTCCAGCTCTCGACGACGGCGAACTCGACGGCCGCACAGCTCGCGTCAGCGAGCCTCGGGCTCACGTCCGCCCAGCTCGCGTATGCGAGCAAGACGGCGCCTGCCACGCCCTCGACGATCGCTTCCGATCAGGCCAACATCGTGAGCGCCCAGGAGTCCGTCCGGCAGGCGCAGATCCAGGTGGCCGCGGCCACGCTGACCGCCCCCGCCGACGGCACCGTGGCTTCCGTCGGCGTGGTCGCCGGCGTCCTCGCGCCGTCGGGCAACGCGGTCACGCTCGAGGTTGGCCCGATGCTCGCGACGGCTAGCTTCCCGGAAAGCGCCATCGCGACGCTCAAGGTCGGCCAGCAGGCGCAGGTCACGGTCAATGCAATCGGCGCGACGCCAATCTCCGGCACGGTCACCCAGATAAGCCCCACGGCCGCCACGGCAGCCGGTGGTTCCAGCGTCGTCACGTACGCCGTCTCGATCACGCTCCCGAACGCCCCGAAGACGGTCCTCTCGGGAATGAGCGCGAGCGTGGCGGTCATCACCGCGCAGGCGGCGAACGTCATCGCGGTCCCGGCCATCGCGCTCCAGGGATCGGCGGGCTCGTATGGCGTGCTCGTGATCGGGGCCAACGGCTCCGCCCAGGAGGTGCCTGTCCAGGTGGGCCTCGTGACCACCAGCCTGGCCGAGATCCAGAGCGGCATCGCGGAAGGCGAGACGGTGGCGACCGGGACGGTGTCTGCTCGCACGTCGACCGGCACGACCACCGGCGGCGGGGTCGCGATCCCCGGCCTCGGCGGCGGTGGCGGCGGGGGCGGCGGCTTCGGTCGCGGCGGCGGCGGCGGGATCGTCGTGCCATGAGCGAGGCGATCATCGCCCTCGAGGGCGTCTCCCGCGTCTATACCTCCGGTCGGCTCACGGTGCCGGCGCTCGTGTCCGTGGATCTCCAGATCGACCGCGGCGAGTTCGTCGCGATCATCGGGCCCTCGGGCTCGGGGAAGTCCACGATGATGAACATCCTGGGATGCCTGGACCGGCCGACCGATGGTCGCTACGTCCTCGACGGCACCCCCGTCGACACGCTCGACGACGACGGGCTCGCCCGCCTCCGCAGCCGGTCCATCGGCTTCGTCTTCCAGTCGTACAACCTCCTGCCCCGGACGTCCGCCCTGGACAACGTGGCGACGCCGCTCATGTACCAGGGTGTCCCACGCGGCGAGCGCCATGCCCGCGCACGGGCCGTGCTCGAGCGCCTCGGCCTGGGCGACCGGCTCGACCACGAGCCGACCGAGCTGTCGGGCGGCCAGCAGCAGCGCGTCGGGATCGCCCGCGCGCTCGTGACGGAGCCGGCGATCCTCCTGGCGGACGAACCGACGGGGAATCTCGACAGCCACTCCGGGGCCGAGGTCATCGAGCTGTTCCACGACCTCCATGCGTCCGGGCGCACCATCATCCTCATCACCCATGATCCCGACGTCGCGGCAGTCGCCGACCGCCAGGTCCACATCCGTGACGGGAGGATCGCGGCATGAGCCTGCGGGACCTTCTCCACCTCGCCCTGGGCCGTCTCGGCACGGGCAAGCTCAGGACGGCCCTGACGATGCTCGGCGTCATCATCGGCGTCGCGTCGGTCGTCGCGCTCGTGGCAGTCGGCCAGGGAGCGACGAGCGGGATCAGCAACCGGCTCGCCGGCCTGGGCACGAACCTCCTGACGATCAACCCTGGGGCGACGTTCACTGGCTTCACGCGGGGGGCGGCCGGCTCGTCGACGACCCTGACGCTCGCCGACGCGAACTCGCTCGACCCGCTCAAGGGCGTGGAGGCCGTTGCGCCGCAGCTCACGACCCAGAAGCTCGTCGTCGCAGGGTCCAAGAACACGACGACCGCGATCATCGGGACCACGCCCGGCTACCTGACCGCGCTCGCCTACACGGTCTGGCAGGGTTCGTTCCTCACCCCGGCCAGCGTCGACTCGGGGCTCCGCGTTGCGGTCCTTGGTGCGACGACGGCCGACGACCTTGGCCTGGGCGCGGGCTCGGTCGGGAGCGACATCCAGATCGCCGGCCTGCCGTTCCAGGTTGTCGGGATCCTCCAGGCGAAGGGTGGCACTGGTTTCCAGAGCCCGGACGACGAGATCCTGATCCCGGTGTCCACGGCCAACGCCCTCCTCGTCGGCGGGACCAATGTCCGATCCATCGGCGTGAGCGTCGTGTCTCCCGACCAGATGACCACGGTCACGGCCGAGATCACCGCGCTGCTCCGGCAGCGCCACGGCCTCACCGGCACGGCGGCCAGTGACTTCTCCATCACGAACCAGGACCAGCTGCTCGCCACGGTCGGGTCCGTGAGCACGCTCCTCAGCCTGCTCCTGGCCGGGATCGCGTCGATCTCGCTCGTTGTCGGCGGGATCGGGATCATGAACATCATGCTGGTCTCGGTCCGCGAGCGGACACGCGAGATCGGGATCCGCAAGGCGATCGGCGCCCGCGGACGGGACATCCTGGCCCAGTTCCTGATCGAGGCGCTGGCGCTCTCGCTGGCCGGCGGCCTGTTCGGCATCGTGATCGGCCTGGTCATCTCCGCCGTGATCGGCGCGATCGCCGGCTGGGGGTTCATCTTCAGCCCGCTGACGATCGTGGCGGCCGTCGGCTTCAGCCTCCTGGTTGGGATCGTGTTCGGGGTCTGGCCAGCGAGCCAGGCCGCCCGGCTCGACCCCGTCGTCGCCCTCCGATACGAGTGAAAGGACTTCCCCGATGACTGATCCATTCGCGCCCGTCGAGCCGGGCCCGCAGGGCGGATCCCAGGTGCCGTCGGCGCCTTCGGCGCCCTTCAGCCACACCGTTTCGACGCCGCCTCCGGCGGTGATCGCACCCGCGAAGAAGGGGGATCGGACGTTCACCATCCTCCTTGCCCTCGGCCTCCTGATCGCCGTCGGTGGGGTGGCGTTCGCCGTGGGTCGCGTGACCGCCCCGGCGGCCGCGGCCACCCCGACGCGCGGTGGCTTCGGCGCCGGTGGGTTCGGCGCAGGCGGCACTGGGGCGGCCGGCGGGGGCGCCGGACGCGGTGGGTTCGGCGGCGTGCTGCTGACGGGGACGGTCGACTCGGTCTCCGGCAGCACGATGACGCTCAAGGAGGCGAACGGCACGACCGTGATCGTCGACCTGGCCAGCACCACGACGTACCATGCGCAGACTCCGGCAACGGCGGCCGACGTGACCGCCGGGAAGCAGGTGCAGGTCCAGGTGGAGCTGGGCGCCGGCTTCGGCGGCGGTGCAGGTGCGGCAGGTGGCGCCGCGGGCGGCAACGGTGCGACGGGTGGCGGCGCCGCGGGCGCCAGCCCGGCCGCGGGCGGCGCTGCAGGCGGAGGTACCGGGACCACAACCCGCACCATCACTGCATCGGCAGTCACGCTCGTCACGCCCTGACGGGCAACCACGCGCACGAACGCGAACTGGAGATCTCGTGCACCTGCTGGTCATCGAGGATGACGCGCGGCTCGTCCGGCTCCTGCGGCGGCTCCTGACGCAGGACCGCCACACCGTGGAGACCGCCGAGACGGCCGACGAGGGCGTCGAGGTCGCCGGCTCCTCGCCGGGCCTCGATGCCGTCATCCTCGACGTGGGGCTGCCGGACCGCTCAGGGTTCGAGGTCGCGCGCCAGCTCCGACGGTCGGGGAACGCGGTCCCGATCCTGATGCTGACGGCCCGCGACGCGGTCGGGGACCGGGTGGCCGGCCTGGACGCCGGGGCGGACGACTACCTCGTGAAGCCGTTCGCGTACGAGGAGCTGCTGGCGCGGCTCCGGGCGCTGGGCCGGCGACCGCCGCCGCGCTCCACGATGCGACTCACCGCCGGGTCGATCGTCCTCGACGAGGCCCTGCGCCGGGTGACCGTTGCCGGGACCGAGATCCAGCTCAGCGGGCGCGAGTACTCGATCCTGGAGTGCCTCCTGCGCCGGCCCGGGCAGGTCCTGAGCCGCGACCAGCTGCTCGACTACGCGTGGCCGTACGGGGCCGCGCTCACCCCGAACACCGTGGAGGCGTACATCCACCTGCTCCGCGAGAAGCTCGGGCCGGACGGCGCAGCGGCCATCGAGACGGTCCGCGGGATGGGGTATCGCCTGCGTGGCAGCTGAGGTTCCGCGCGAGAACGGCGATGCGGCGCTGCTCCGCCGCACGCGGCTCCGCCTGCTCGCCTGGAGCGGCGGGCTGACCCTCCTGATCCTCGTCGTGCTCGGAGCGGCGCTCTACGCCGCGGTCTCAGGCTCCCTCGCCGCGCGAGGCACGGATCTCCTCGCGGCCAGGGCAGACGGGCTGGAGCGGGTGCTCCAGCTGCCCGGGCAGATTCCCGACCGATTCGTGCTCGGTCCGGGCTTCGGGGGCGAGGCATCCGGCACGCTCGCGCTCATCGTGCGCCCGGACGGTGGGCTCGTCGGCCCCGCCGAGCTCCAGTCGATCAACGGGGTTCCGGACCCCGCGGGCATCGCGGCGGCACGCGCGGGATCCGTCGACGTCCGGCAGGTGGAGGTGTCCTCGATCCCGGTCCGCATCTACTCGGTCGCGGTCACGCGGCCCGACGGCGAGTACGTCGTGCAGGTGCTCGGCGAGCGGTCGTCCGAGGTGCAGCTCCTCTCGACGCTCCTGTCGGTCCTTGCCTTCGGTGGCCTCGCGGCGCTCCTGCTGGCCCTCGCGGCTGGCTACGTCTACGCGGGACGCGCGCTCATCCCGGTCCGGGCGTCGATGGACCGTCGCGACGCCGCGCTCCGGCGCCAGCGCGAATTCACGGCGAATGCGAGCCACGAGCTTCGGACGCCGCTGACGGTCATCCGGGCGAGCGTGGCCGACCTTCGGCGCAACCGGAAGCAGCCGGTCGAGAAGGTGGGCGAGGCGCTCGACGACATCGATGCGGAGGTCTCGCACCTGACCGCGCTGGTGGAGGATCTGCTGCTCCTGGCGCGCACCGATTCGGGCGCCCCGATTCTGGACCGTGTCCCGCTGGACCTGGCCGACGTCGCGGTCGAGGCGGCCGGCCCGCTCACGCCGGTCGCGGCCGAGCGCGGGGTCCGGCTCGAAGTGGACCCGCGGCCGGCGTCGGTCGACGGCGATCCGCTGCGGCTCCGCCAGCTCGTGACGATCCTCGCCGACAACGCGCTGGCGCACAGCCCCGCGGGAAGCACAGTCTCGGTGCGCGTCCGGCCCGAGGCTGGGCACGCCGTGCTGACCGTCGAGGACCAGGGTCCGGGCGTTCGCGAGGATGACATCCCGCGGATCTTCGAGCGATTCTGGCGGGCCGACAACGCGCCCGCCGGCGGGACCGGCCTCGGGCTCTCGATCGCCGCGTGGATCGTGGACGCGCACGGCGGCGCGATCTCGGTCGCGAATCGGCCGGAGGGCGGCGCCCGTTTCGAGGTCCGGCTCCCCATCGCAGCGGGGGAGACGCCGGCGCCCTGACGGCCGGGCGGACGGAGCAGCTCGAAGACGGCGCAGCCTAACGATGGCGCAGCCCGATGGTGCCGACGGCTGGGCCAGTCTCGGCGCCGCTCGGGGCCCCGGCTCGTCTTCGAGCCCGGCGCGGGCGCGCATCCGGGACGAGGCCACCCTCGCTCCAACATTCCCGTTGCGGACATATCGACGGCGGTGACTATGCCCGCGACGGGCATCGCAGGCGCCGGGCGGCTCCGGGCCGTATGCGAGAGGTCGCGCGGCGTGCATCACGTTTGGTCGAGACGTTCGATGGGATCGATCCCCACCTCGCCGTTCGGCGCGTCGCCCTCCTGGAGCAGGGGCTCCATCCACGATGGCATCGGGCGATCGACCGGATGGATCTCCGCGTCGATGGCCACGAGAAGCGCGGCGAACCGTCCAAGCGGCATGTTCGAGCCCTTGCCGTTCTCGAGCCGCGACACCGTCGACTGGTCGATCCCCGTCAGGTCCTCGACCTGGCGCTGCGTCAGGCTCGCATGCGTGCGCGCGGCGCGGACCTGGGCGCCGACCAGGACCATCGGGTGGCCGGGCGGGCGATGATCGCGCTCCCGGGCGGGCTCGACGCCGAACCACTTCTGGAGGAACCGCTCGTACATTCGGCGATTCAAGCCGGCTGTCCGTACCGGGCCATTCACCGCGCCTCCATCCCGACTCAACGGCCGTCAGGCCCTTCGCGAGCGACCCGACCTGGCGCGCCGGACAACCTGGCACCGCGAGCCCCTAGCATGCGGACTGCATGCAGCTCATCGATGGCGCCCCCGTCTACTCCGCGACCGACCTCGTGGGCTTCCTCGCCTGCGCACACCGTTTCGAGCTCGAGCGGGCAGCGATGGCCGGCATGGTCACGAGGCCGATTCGCAACGACCCGACCATCGAGCTCGTGCAGGCACGGGGGTACGAGCACGAGAAGCGCTACCTGGCCGACCTGCAGGCAGGCGGCAGGCGGGTCGTCGAGATCCCGCGCGACGGCTCGGCCGCGAACACGCGGACCGGCCTCGACGAGGCCGCGGAGCTCGACCTTCAGCGCGATGCTGCGACGGGCGCGACGTCGTCTACCAGGCCACGTTCTTCGACGGGACCTGGCGCGGCCACGCGGACTTCCTGCTCCGCGTCGACCACGCACCCGGGCGAGGCGGACAGCGCGCTGGGCGCCTGGCACTACGAGGTGGCCGACACGAAGCTCGCCCGGCACGTCAAGGCCTCCGCCGTCCTCCAGATCTGCTCGTACGTCGACCAGCTGACCCGGATCCAGGGGAGGCAGCCGGAGCGGCTCCACGTCGCACTCGGCGGCAGCGCCCGCGAGACCGTCGTGCTCCGGGTCGACGACTACATGGCCTACTACCGGCGCGTGAAGGCGGACTTCGTGGCCGCCGCCGACGAGCGGCGCGTCGGCCCGCCGGCCTACCCGCCGGCGAACACCTACCCCGAGCCCGTCGAGCACTGCGACGTGTGCCGGTGGTGGGCGACGTGCCGCGATCGCCGCCGCGCCGACGACGACCTGAGCCTCGTCGCCGGGATCACGGGCCGGCAGCGCCGCGCGCTCAAGGAGCGTGCCGTGGACCTGCCGCCGGGGCCGGTCCGCACGCGCCGTGGCCTCGCCGGGCTCCAGCTCCCGCTTCGACCCCGGCTCGAGGGCGGCGGCGACGCGGCGCTGGCCCGCGTCCGCGAGCAGGCACGCATCCAGGTCGAGGGCGAGGACCGCGGCGAGGTGCTCTGGGAGCTGCTCGACCCGGAGTGGTCCGTGGACGAGGCAACCGGTGCGCGAACGCTCGTCGCGGATCGCGGGCTCCTGGTCCTGCGGAGCCATCGCCGAACGACCTCTTCCTCGACCTCGAGGGCGACCCGTTCGCCTTCGACGACGGGGTCGACTACCTGTTCGGGATCCTCGACCCCGCGTCCCCGGAGAGCGTCCCGCGCTGGGCGTCCCTCGAAGCGGCCGTGCCCGCGCCGGAGTTCCACGCGATCTGGAGCCTCGATGCCGGGGGGCTCGTCACGCTCGCCGCCGAGAAGGCCGCCTTCGAGCGGGCCGTCGACTTCATGATCCGGCGCCTCGACGCCGACCCGACGATGCACGTCTACCACTACGCCGCCTACGAGAAGACCGCGCTCGGACGCCTGGCGCAGCGCCACGCGACGCGCGAGGAGGAGGTGGACCGGCTGCTCCGGGGCCGCGTCCTCGTCGACCTCTACCGCGTCGTGCGCCAGGGCATCCGGGCCAGCGTCGAGAGCTACTCGATCAAGCGCCTCGAGCCGCTCTACGGGCTGAAGCGCGAGGTCGACCTCAAGGACGCGGGCAGCAGCATCGTCGAGTTCGAGGTCTGGCTGGGCCTCGGGGCGACCGCCGACGGCCTCGTCGGTGACGAGATCCTGCGCGAGATCGAGGGCTACAACCGCGACGATGTCCTGAGCACCTGGCGCCTGCGCGACTGGCTCGAGCGTCGCAGGCTGGACCTCGGGGAGCAGCTCGGGATGCCGATCCCGCGCCCGCCGCTCCAGCCCGAGGCTGCCGAGCCGGCCGAGCCCGAGGGAAGGGCGGCCCGCGTCGCCGAGATGGTGGCGACGCTGACGCGCGACCTCGACGGCGTCGACCCCGCCGCTCCGACGACGACCGAGGAGCAGCGCGCCACGTGGCTCCTGGCCCAGCTCCTGGGCTGGCACCGCCGCGAGAACAAGGCGTTCTGGTGGCGCTACTACGAGCTCTGCGGGATGACCGACGACGACCTCGTCGACGAGCGCGAGCCGATCGGGATGCTCGAGCTCGACGCCGACCTCGGGCAGGCCAGCCGCCGTGGGGCGCGGCTCCAGCGCTTCCGGTTCCCGCCCCAGGATCACGCCGTGAAGGAGGGCCGCAGGGTCGACGACCCGCGAACCCGGGCCTCGGTCGGAAAGGTGACGGAGGTGGACGACGTCGCCGGCACCGTCACGCTCCGCCGCACGAAGGCGGAGCTTGACGCGCGGGATGCCCGGCTCGCTGATCCCCTACGACTTCGTGGGCACGGCGGTCATCGAGGAATCGCTCCTGCGGATCGGCGCGTGGGCCGCGGAGGAGGGGATCGCGACGGCGGGTCCATACCGGGCAGGCCGCGAGCTCCTCCTTCGCCATCCGCCGCGAATCCCGGGGAGCCCGCCGGGCGCTCCGCTCCGGGCCGACGGCGAGCGCGCGCTCGAGGCCGCCGTCCGCTCATGCCGTGGTCCTCGACGGGAGCACCCTCGCCGATCCAGGGCCCGCCCGGCAGCGGCAAGACGTACACCGGGGCGCGGATGATCCTCGCCCTGGTCGCGGCGGGGAAGACCGTCGGGGTCACGGCCAACAGCCACAAGGTGATCGGCAACGTGCTCGACGCCGTCGCGGAGGCGGCGCGCGAGACCGGGGCGACGGCCGCGACCGGCGCGCCCATCGTCCTCGGCCAGAAGCCGGCCGAGAACGAGGAACCCACGAGCCCAGCAGCCCGATCGCTTGGCGAGCCGCCGCAGATCGCGGCCGCGCTGGGGACCGGTGCGCTCCACGTGGTCGGCGGCACGGCGTGGCTCTGGTCCAGCGCCGCGATGGCCGGCAGCGTCGACGTCCTCCTCGTGGACGAGGCGGGCCAGATGAGCCTGGCGACCACGGTCGCCATGTCCCCGGCCGCGGGCTCGCTCGTGCTCCTCGGCGATCCGCAGCAGCTCGACCAGCCACTCAAGGGAAGCCACCCGCCGGGTGCCGAGCGGAGCGCGCTCGCCCACCTGCTCGCCGGCGACCCCGGCACGCCGCCCCACGCGACCATGCCACCCGAGCGGGGCCTGTTCATCGAGAAGACGTGGCGGCTCCACCCCGACGTGTGCGCGTTCACGAGCGAGGTCTTCTACGAGTCGAAGCTGGCGCCCGAGGCCGGGCGCGAGCGGCAATCGGTGGACGGACTGCCTCCTGCGTCGAGGCCCGGCGTGCCGCCGCTGCGCGGCGCCGGGATCCGCTGGCTCCCCGTGGACCACGTCGCGAACGCGGTCGACAGCCCGGAGGAGGCCGCCGAGATCGCGCGGCTGCTCGGGGAGCTGTTCGACCCCGCGACGCGGGCGCGCTGGACGAACGCCGACGGCGTCGAGGCGCCGCTCCGGGCCGAGGACGTCGTCGTCGTCGCGCCCTACAACGCCCACGTCGACCGGATCGCGGCGGCCCTCCGGGCGGCAGGTCTCGGCGGCGTCCGGGTCGGGACGGTCGACAAGTTCCAGGGCCAGCAGGCGCCGCTCTCGATCTACGCGATGGGCTCATCGTCGCCGGAGGACGCGCCGCGCGGGCTGGAGTTCCTGTACTCGCTCAACCGCCTGAACGTGGCGACATCGCGCGCACGCTGCGTCGCGGCGGTCGTCGCGTCGCCGGCCCTCGTCCGCGTCTCGTGTCAGACGCCCCGCCAGATCCGGCTCGCGAACGCGCTCTGCCGGCTCGTCGAGATGTCGGTGCCGACGGCCTGATCGCGACCCGCGCGGGCGTCGGACCGGTGCCGGGTGCTCGGGTGGCGCCGGGCGCCGCCCCGGGTTCCCGCCTATGGGCTTCGGTTCGGGCTCCGCCCCTGGGCGGCGCCCACCCCGAGGACCGCGGTCCCGGCCTCGAGGATGTCGGCGTCCTCGCCCATGCCCACGTACAGGAGCGGCGACGTCAGGAACAGGTCGGCCGCGGCGAGCGTCGTCGCGATCGGGACGTTGTGCACGTTGCAGACGCGCAGCAGCGTCCGGATGTCCGGGTCGTGCGGGTGCGCGCTGAGGGGATCCACGAAGAAGAGGACCGCGCGGATCCTGCCTTCCGCGACCATCGCCGCGATCTGGGCGTCACCGCCGAACGGGCCCGAGAGCAGGGTGGTCACCTCGAGCCCGACCTTCTCCTGGAGGAGACGGCCGGTCGTCGCGGTCGCGTACAGGTCGAACTGCGTGAGGACCTCGCGGTTGTACGTGGCGTAGGCCACGAGATCGGTCTTCTTCCCGTCGTGCGCGATCACGGCGAGGCTGGGTCGAACAGGCATGGAGAACTCCGGGAGATGCGAGGAGGAATGGCCCGAGTCTACCCCTCATGGCCCGATCGGACTGCCGGAGCGACGACGCGGACCGGGTCCCTCAGCCTCGCCGGGTGCAGCGGATGGCCCAGCGACCGTCGAGGTCCTGGTGGGCGCCCGCGATCCTGCCGGCCCGCAGCAGCTGCCCGAGCGCGCTCGCCGGCCGCGCCGGGGACTCGCCGAGCAGGCGCCGGATGGCGCCCTCCGCGTTCGCCTGCGATGGAGTGATCTCGAGGCCTGGCTCGCCGCATGCGAGGTCCTGGAGCAGCTCGTTGACACGGGCCAGGTCTTCGTCGGAGATCGTGGTCGGGCTGCGCCGGACGGTGCCCCTTCCCGTGGCCGCGGCCGGCTCCGCGGCCGCCGGGGGCTCGACCGTGGATCCGGTCACGCCGTCAGGGCGCGCCGTCCCGTTGGGATGGCGGCGGTTGGCGAACGGGAGGACCAGGCTCCTGCCCGGCACGTTCGCCCGTGCCTCGGCCGGGACCGCGGCAGCGAACGCCTCGAAGCAGGCGTCCTCGTACTCCTCCGCGGCATCGGTCGAAGCCCACCAGACCCGCGCCGCGCCGAGGTTCGTCAGCGCCTTGAGCCATTGCCCCGCGGCATGTGGCCGCGCGTCCCCGAGCGGGGTCCGGTAGAAGGCATCGACGCGCCGCGCGATCGACCTGCCGGTGCTCCCGATGAACACGATCGGCTCGCCCGGGAGCCACCACGCGGCAAGGCGCGCCGCCAGGCCCTTGCCGGTCGGACGCTCCCCGTCGACCGCGAGCGTCGGGACGCGGCTCAGCCAGGTCCCGACCTTCGAGATGTCGACCGGCGCGCGCTCGGGCACCGCCGGAAGCTCGACCACGTAGACGCCCGGACCGTTGGCGCGCACGGGGTTGCCCCAGACAACGGGTCCGTCGGCACTGAGCCCGACGCTTCGCAAGAGCTCGACAGCGGTGATCGGCATACCCGGATGGTACGGCGTGGGCCGCCCTGCCGACCGGTCGGCGTCCCGGCCCCGGGGCCCGGAGCCTGCCCGCCGCGATTCAGCCGGCGATGACGGCCCCGAGCGCGTCCGCGAAGGGGCCGACGGTGGCCGACGTGAAACCCGCCACGTTGATGCGGCCGCGGCCCACCACGTAGACGGCATGTTCCTCGCGGAGACGAGCAACCTGCTCGAGGCTCAGCCCGAGGAGGGCGAACATCCCGCGCTGCGTCGCGATCGGGGCCCACTCTCCCGGGATGGCGCGCGACGTGATCGCCTCGACGAGCGCGGCGCGGTTCGCCTTGATCCGCTCCCGCATCCCCGCCAGCTCGACCTCCCACTGTGCCCGCAGGCCGGAATCCCCCAGGATCGTCGCCACGATGTCGCCGCCGTGGGAGGGCGGGTTCGAATAGTTGCAGCGGATGGCCACCCTCACGTGCGACTGGGCGGCCGCAGCCTCGGCGGCGGAGCCCGCGACGAGGAGGAGGGCGCCGACCCGCTCGTTGTAGAGGGCGAAGCTCTTGGAGTACGAGGTCGAGACGAGCAGCTCGAGCCCCGGCCGGAGGAGCCCGTCCATCCAGTCGGCGTCCTCGCGTAGCCCGTGGCCGAAGCCCTGGTAGGCGAAGTCGACGAGCGGCAGGAGCCGCCGGTCCTCGACCAGGTCGCCGATCTTCCGCCACAGCTCGGGCGACGGGTCGACGCCGGTCGGGTTGTGGCACGAGCCGTGCAACAGGACCACGTCGCCCGGCGACGCCTCGCCGAGCGCCGCGAGCAGGGCCGGCTCGTCGATCCGCCGGCCGCTGGGGTCCGTGTACGGGTACTCGCGGATCCGGAACCCCGCGGCGAGGAACAGCTGCGGGTGGTTCGGCCAGGTGGGCTGGCTCATCCAGATGGTGGCCCCGCCACCGGTCTGGCGCAGGAAATCGGCGGCGACGCGCAGGCCGCCGGTCCCGCCCGGCGTCTGGCTCACGGCCACCCGACCGGATCGCACGACCTCGTGGTCCGGCGTGAAGACGAGGTCGCGGACGGCGTCACGGAAGGCCGCCTCGCCGTCGATGGGGCGATACAGCTTGGTCCGGCCGGCCGCGAGGATCCGCCGCTCCGCCTCGGTCACCGACGGCAGGACCGGCGTGGTCCCGGTCTCGTCCACGAAGACGCCCGACGACAGGTTGATCTTGCCGGCCCGCGTGTCGGCGCGGGCCGCCTCGGCCAGGCCGAGGATCGAGTCGGGCGGGGCGGGGACGCGGGCGAGCGACGGAAGGGCCACGGCGCGGTGCTCCTGGGTACGGATGGACGCGGCGAACAATACAGGGCCGCGCGTCGCCGATGCCCGGTCGCTGCCTGCCGCGAGCTCCGGCGTCGGCGCAGGCGATGCATGGATGCCACGCCGAGCGGCACGCAGTCGGGCCCGGCCGCTGCCGGCAGTGCCGCGCGACGGGTCCCGGCCGCTGCTAGGCTTGCCGCCGATGCGCCTGCTCGCCCTGACCTGCGAGGTCCTCGCCCGCTCCGTCTACCTGTGCGCCGCCCGTTCGCGGCACGTGGTGGACGTCCGGCTGAACCGGCGCGGCCTCCACGACGACCCGCCCAACCTCCGCTCCATCCTCCAAACGGAGATCGACGAGATCGGCGCGCCGTATGACGCCGTCCTCCTCGCCTACGGGCTGTGCGGTGGCGCGACGGCCGGCCTCCGCTGCGGCACGATCCCGCTGGTCGTGCCGCGGGCCCACGACTGCATCACGCTCTTCCTGGGCGACCGGGCGCGCTACCAGGCCGAGTTCAGCGCGAACCCCGGGACCTACTGGTACGTCCAGGACTACCTGGAGCGGACCGACGACGGGAGCGCCTTCGCCGGCGTGGGGGCCGTCTCGGACGCCTCCGCGCTCGAGACCTACCGCGAGTACGTCGCGAAGTACGGCGAGGACAACGCGGCCTACCTGATGGAGGCGCTCGGCGCCTGGAGCTCGCATTACGACCGGGCCGCGTTCGTCGACATGGGCGTCGCGGCCCCGGAGGCGTCGGCCGCGGCAGCCACGCGGGCGCGCAACGATGCGGATCGCCGCGGCTGGCGCTTCGCGAAGCTCGCCGGGGAGCTGCTCCTCATCCGCGGCCTCATCGACGGCGCGTGGAGCCCCGCGGACTACCTGGTCCTGCAGCCGGGCGAGCGCCTGGGGATGTCGTACGACGAGAGCGTGATCCGGGCCGAGCCGGTCCCCGCGGCTCCCTGAGGCGCCGGCCGTTCCGCCGCCTCAGCCGGCGCGGAGCGCCTGCCTCGCGGCCTCGACGGCCGATGCCGCGTCGGACGCGTAGCCGTCGGCGCCGATCATGTCGGCGAAGTCCTGGGTCACCGGGGCGCCACCGACGATGACCTTGACGCCGGGGAGATCGGCCGCCCGGACAGCGGCCACCACGTCCTTCATGCCGACCATCGTCGTGGTCAGGAGGGCGCTGATCCCCACGAGGTGGGCGTCGTGCTCGCGGGCCGCCTCGACGAAGCGCTCGGGCGTGACGTTCGTGCCGAGGTCGATCACCTCGATGTTGGCGCCCTTCCACATCATCCCGACCAGGTTCTTGCCGATGTCGTGGAGGTCGCCCCTGATCGTCCCGAGGACCGCGGTGTGCTCGGGCCGGATGCCGGCCTTGACCAGCACCGGCTCGAGGACCGCGGTGGCCTCCTTCATCGCCCGGGCCGAGATCAGCATCTCCGGGACGTAGATCTCCTGGCACTGGAACTTCGCGCCGATCGTCTCCATCGCCGCGGTCATCGCCGCGAGCACGGTCCGGGGGTCGAGGCCCTCCTCCACCGCCACGCGCGTCACCGCCACCGCGGTGGCGCGGTCGCCCGCCTCGATCGCCGCCGTGAGTGCCGCCAGGTCCGCCATCGGTCGTCTCTCCCGCCTTCGTGTCGGTGGTCGTGTCTCGTCGTCGGTGGTCGTGTCTCGTCGTCGGTGTTCGTGTCTCGTCGTCGGTGTTGCCCTGCGGCCGGGTCGGCCGCGCCGGCCGTCCCTCAGCCGAGCTCGCCGGCGCGGAACGCCACGAGGAACTCGCCCCCGTACGGGTCGGCGCCCGGTCAGGAGGTCGGCCGCCAGCCGGTACGGCCGCGCCTCGCGATCCAGCGCCGCGATCCGGTCGAGGTCGTTCGCCACCGGGTCGATGATGCCGCTGTCCGCCCCGGCGGCGGCCGCGAGGTCGATGAAGACGTCGTTGAGGAGCTTGCGCGCGGGCAGCCCGTAGCTCACGTTCGAGAGGCCGCCGGTCAGGTGGATCCCGGCCCCGAAGGAGGCCCGCAGCGTGCGCACGGCGTCGAGGAAGAAGCCGCCGACCTCCGGGTCGACCGCCACCGGCAGCACGAGCGCATCCACGTGGAGGGCGCTCGGAGACATGCCACGGGCGGTCGCCGCCTCCACGAGCGCCCGCGCGTTGGCGACCCGCTCGTCCGCGTTGGCCGGCATCGAGCCGGCGCCCGTGGCCGAGAGCACGACGGAGCAGCCCTCCGCCGCGGCGAGGTCGAGCACGTCCATCCGGTCGAGCGCCGCGGAGTTGAGCAGCGGCGCCCCCGCCCGGCGGGACGCCGCGACGAGGCCCGCCCGGAGCACGGCCGCGGACGACGAGTCGAGCGCCAGGGCGACGTCGGTCGCGTCCTCGAGCGCCCCCACGATCCAGCGCATCGCCGCGATCCGGCCCTCGACGTCGGTCGTCACCTCGTCGACGTTGAGGTCGAGGTAGTGCGCGCCCGCGGCGGCCTGGCGGCGCGCCATCGAGCGCACGTAGCCGCGGCCGAGCTCGGCGGCCGCCGGGTCGCCGCCCATCCCGGCGAGGACCGCCGCCTTGACGTGCTTGACGCGCTGCTTCGCGCCCTCGGGCCCGTCGAGCGCCGCGTCGGGGACCGGCAGGAGCCGTTCCCCGCCGGACTCGTCGGTGAACGGCAGCGCCGGCCGGCCGTCGGGCAGCGCGACCACGCGCGCGCCGCTGCGCAGGACCACCCGCGTCGCGTGGATGTTCTCGCCGATCACGATGAACGGGCCGCCGGCCAGCGCTGTCATGGGGTTCCCTTCGCAAAGTGGTCACGCGCCAGGAAGGTGTTGGCCCAGGCGCTCGTGCGCCGCAGGCGATTGTCGACGATCACCGGCGGCCGCTCGAGCATCGCGAGCTCCTCGCCGTAGGGCTTGAGGCGCTCGTAGGCGCGGACCCAGACGCAGCGCCGCGGCAGCACCTCGCAGATCCCGTCGGCGGACCCGCCGCAGGGACCGTTGCGCTCGCCCTTGGGGCACTGCGACTCGGGGCAGAGGTAGGCGACGTCCGGCAGCGAGCAGTCGCCGCAGTCGCGGCAGTCGTAGAGCGGCACCTTGACCGCCTGCTCCAGCACGTGGAGCGGGCGCCCGAGATGGGCCGCCTCGAGCCGTCCGTAGATGCGGCCGGCGGCCCGGAAGCCGGGCGTCCCCGGCGCGAAGACGAGGCGGTGGGCCAGCCGGTTCGCCTTGTACCAGGGCGAGGCCCGGCGGCGGGCCCGGCTCCGCGCCCGGGGCGCCAGGCTGCGGGCGTAGGCCGGGGCGAGCTCGTCGGTCGCAAGACCCGTCGCGGGGTCCGCGGCGAAGAGGCGGAAGCTGCCCTTGGGCGCGTAGGCGATCTCCCGGGCGAAGGCGCGCCAGTCGTCGGCCGCGAAGGAGGCCGCGGTGTCGAGCACCCGCGCCACGTCGGCGGCCGGCAGGTGGCCGGCGAGGTAGACGCCCCGGAAGCCGAGGCCGCGCGCGATCGCGACCTGCCGCGCGGCGAGCTCGAGGAAGAAGGCCCGGCCCTTGTCGGGCGCGGCGGCCTCGCGCTCGGCGACAGCGAGCAGCTCGTCCGAGACGACGCAGCCCGGGATCCGGTTCGCGTTGAAGAGGCGGGCGACGGTCCGCGAGAGCACGTAGACGTTGGCGAGCGCGGGGATGCGCAGGCCGGCCCGGCGCATCCAGCGCAGGAGCTCGTCCCAGGCCCGCGCGTCGTAGCCGAGCTGGGGGATCACGAAGTCGGCGCCCGCCCGCACCTTGAGCGCGAGCTTGAGGTACTGCGGCACCACCTCGGCTTCGAGGCGCTTGAATGGCGAGACTGCACAGCCGAGGTAGAAGCCGGGCTGCGGGGCCTCGCCTCCGGAGGCGTCGCCCGAGCCCTCGTTCACCAGGTCGCGATAGAGCGCGAGGAGGCCCACCGAGTCCACGTCGAAGACCGGCCGTGACAGGCCCTCGAAGCCCTCGACGGGGTGATCGCCCGAGACGGCGAGCACGTTCCGGACGCCGCGGCGCTCCAGCTCCCAGGCGAGCGAGAGGAGCCCGTTGCGGCTGCGGTCGCGGCAGGCCACGTGGACGATGACGTCCTGGCCGCGCGCCAGGAACTCCTCGGCGAGGAGCGTGGGACGCGCCATGGCGTGGCCGCCGGCGTTGTCCGTGATCGAGATCGCGGCGATCCGCGGGTCGTCGACGAGGGCATGGGCCGCGGCGAGGCCCGCCCGCCCGGCCTTGTCCGCGACCGGTCCGCGCCAGGGGACGAGCTCGGTGACCGTCACGAACTCCTCGGTCGTCGCGAGGCGCTCGCGCAGGCCGGGCTTGGCGGGGCTCACGCGGAGCGCCCCAGGGCCGGGACGGGAGCGCCGGCAGCCGCCATCGGCTCGAACCGGCAGCCGTCCACGAACAGCTCGAAGAAGTCGGGCTCCGCCTCGAGCTCCACGTGCTCGATGCCGGCGACCCGCGCCCCCAGCCGGGCGCGCGCCGCGCGGGAGAGGAGCAGCGCCTTCGCCCCGCGGACCGACGCGTTGCCGTGGCGCACGACCCGCTCGGGCCGGACCGGCGGCAGGAACCCGATCGCGATCGCGTTGGCGACGTCGAGCGACGAGGCGAACCCGCCGGCGAGGTCGAGCCGGGCGAGATCGGCCGGGGCGAGCCCGAGCCTGCGCAGCAGCACCGCCATCCCCACCGCGTTGGCGGCCTTGGCCTGGGCGAGGTGGCTCGCGTCGGCGCGCGAGAGCGTGATCCCGCGCCCGGGCACGACCGTCACCGCTGCCGCCTCGTCCGCGAACGCCCCGCGGGCGGTCATCGCGCCGGTCCGCCGAAGCTCGGCGAGAAGGTCCACGAGCCCCGAGCCGCAGATCCCCTCCGGCTCGACGTCGCCGATCGTGCGGACGACGAAGGCGCCCTCGACGCTGCGGATTGCGTCGATCGCGCCCTCCGCGCCCGGCATCCCGTAGCGGACCAGGCCGCCCTCGAACGCCGGTCCCGCGGGGCACGAGCAGGCGAGGGTGCGCCGACCGTCGCTGAGGATCACCTCGGTGTTCGTCCCGATGTCCACCAGCATCCGCGGGAGCCCGGCCGCCTCCCCGTCCATCGCGACGAGGTCGGCCGCGGCATCCGCGCCCACGTGGCAGGCGATGAGCGGCGCGCCCCAGACCCGGGCGCGCGGATGGACGAGGAACCCCAGCTCGTGGGCGCGCCGCTCCAGCGCGCTCGAGGCGGTCTCCCCGGCCCGCCACGCGACCTCGGTCGTGGAGCGGAAGGGGGAGCGCCCGATGGGGGCGACGTCGAGCCCGAAGGCCAGGTCGCGCATCGTCGCGTTGCCGACGACCACGACCTCGACGACCTGGTGGCGGTCGACGCCCCAGGCGGCGTAGAGCCGGGCCAGCTCGGCGTTGAGGGCGCGGCGGAGCGCCCGGCGCAGCTCGCCCGGGTGCTCGCCGTCGTAGGTGATGCGGGCCATGACGTCGCTGCCGCCGAAGCGCTGCGGGTTCTCGAAGGCGGCCGCCGCGAGGGCCTCGCCCGAGACGAGGTCGACGAGCTCGAGGACGACCGTCGTGGTCCCGACGTCGAGGGCGAGCCCGAGCAGCCGGCCGTGCGCCGGGCCCAGGTCGTCGACGACGGTCCCGTCATCGGCGAGGAGGCGCACCCGGCCGTCGATGACGCGCGCCGCGGGGTCCACCTCGAGCGCGGGTCCCTCGGGCGGCATGAAGATGCGCAGGCGCCGGCGCAGGACGGCGAACTCGACGTCCGCGTCGTCGCGCTCCACGGTGGCGCGGCAGGCGAGCCGGTAGCCGGGTCGCAGGAACGCCTCCTCGGCGCCGGGCGCGCTCAGCGCAGCGCCGCCCGCGGTGACCTCGACGATGCACTCGTGGCAGCGCCCGGATCGACGGCACGAGGCCGGCACCACGAGCTCCAGCTCGTCGGCCGCGTCGAAGAGCGTCCGCCCGCGGACGAGGGGGACGCGGTGCCCGGCGTGGACGAGGTCCGGTGCCATCCCCGTAGCATAGGTTCCGGCACCGCCGCGACCGCGAGAGCATCGGCCCTTCGCGAGGCGCCATTCGGCACATGACCGCGGCCGTACGGCCGGCCGTTCCTGGCCGTCACGGGGCCGGCCGTGCGTCCGGGACCTTCGATTCCGCAACGGCCCGGCCGTGGGCTCGAGACTTGGGTTCGCTGCCGCCGGCTCCGCGGCCGCCCTGCCGGGCGGCGGGGCGACGCCGTGCCGCGAGGTGCCGATCCGTCTTGACGCCGACGTCCGTCACGTGATACTTACCGTCCATGGAGATGAACCCACGCGCCCTCGACGTCCTCGGCGACCCGACCCGCCGCGCCATCGTGGACCGGCTTCGCCTGGGGGCGTCGCCGGTCGGCCGCCTCGCGGAGGGCATGCCGGTCAGCCGACCGGCCGTTTCGCAGCACCTGACCGTTCTCAAGACGGCCGGCCTGGTCAGCGAGCACCGCGAGGGCACGCGCCGGATCTACCGGCTCGAGGCTGCCGCGATCGAGGAGCTCCTACGCTGGGTGGAAGCCCTCGCGCGCGATGCCCGCCGCGGCCGGGCCACGGCCGGCGCCGCGTCCGGGCAGGCCCCCGCCGCCGAGGCTCCGGCCGCCGAGGGTGCAGCCGGGGTCGTCGCGGCTCCCGGCCGGCAGGGAGAGGCGAAGGCCGCCCGATCGGCGGACAGGGACGACGGGGGGAAGAAGAAGCACGGCAAGAAGCGGGCCGGCAAGAAGTAGGCCTGTCCCGCGGGGGGAACGCGGGACGGCGGGCGTCCGAGGGCGGTCAGCTCGCTGTCATCTCGCCGACGATCCACGCGGCCAGCGTCCGGGCGCACGCCACCACCTCGGCCAGCGCGACCTGCTCGTTCGCGGCGTGCGCGACGCGGACGTCGCCCGGGCCGAAGAGGACGCACGGCGTGCCGCCCTCGTTGACGAGGAGCCGCATGTCCGAGCCGTACGGGACGCCGACGAGCGGCGGGCGGTGGCCCGTCACGGCCGCCGGCCGACGTCCGCGAGACCCGTCGCCAGCGGGTGGCCGCCGGGAAGCTCGCACGACGAGAAGCGTCCGCCCCAGACGTCGAGCGTGGCCGGGTGATCGCGCAGCCACGGATCCGCGGCACACGCCGCGTCGATCACGGCCCGCAGTTCCACCTCGGCCGCCGCCGCCGTCTGGCCCGCCCGGACGCCGTACCGGCCCTCTGCGACGACCCGGTCCGGCAGGCTCGACGGCCAGTCGCCGCCGTGGACCGTCCCGATGATCGTGGCGTACGGGAGCCCGAGCGCCCGCATCTCCGGCCGCGCCTCGGCTGCATTGCGGGCCGCCTCGTCCGCACGGAGCGCGGCGTGGAGCAGCTCGAGGTTGTCGAGCGCGGAGACGCCCTCGAGGCGCGTCGACGCATGGGCGGCGCGTCCCGGGACGGTCAGGCGGAACGTGATCGCGCCGGCGGAGACCGTGACGATCTCCAGGCGGGTGGGCTCCGGGATCACCGCGGCGTCGCCCACGTACCCGGCGCGGATCGCGGCGAACGTGCCGGCGCCGCCGTCCTCCTCCGACGGGACGCCGACGAGCACGACCTCCCCGGCGAGGCCCGCCCCCCCGATCGTCGCGACCGCCCGGATCGCGGCGAGCGCCGCCACGAGGCCGCCCTTCATGTCGCAGGCGCCGCGGCCGAACACGCGGCCGCCGCGCACCTGGGGCGCGAACGGCGGTGTCGTCCAGGTCGCCGGATTCCCGGGCGGCACGACGTCCGTATGCGCCGACGAGCAGGAGCCGTCGCCCCGGCCGCGCCATCCCGGAGCGTGCCGGCAACGAGCGGCAGGGACGACCGCGGCACCTCCATCCCCGGGAAGTCGGGATCGGTCGCGAGGACGCCCGGGTCGACATCCCACGCCCGCACGTCGAGGTCGAGCGCCCGGAGCTCCCGCGCCAGGTGGTCCCGAGCAGCGGCCTCGTTCCCGGTCACCGACGGGATGGCGCAGACGGCGAGGAGGTCGGATTCGACAGCGACGGGATCGATCGCCGCTGACGCGGCACGCTGGGCAGCGCTCAGCCCGACCCGGTCGGAACCGGGATCCGCGCCCGGATCGGACCTATGAGTGTCGGCCGCGCGGCGGTCGGTCATGCGAGCCGCAGGATGGGACGGGTGAGGCAGGTCGGGCCGCCCGAGCCGTTCAGCCCGATCTCGTGCGCGGCGTACGAGTGGACCTCGCAGCCGGCGGCCTCGAGGGCCCGCCGCGTCACCGGGCTGCCGTCCGCCACGATGCAGACGCCCGGCCTGACCGCGAGGACGTTGCAGCCGAGCGTGGGCATCTCCTCGTCGGGGACGCTGATCAGGCGAATCCCGAAGTCGCCGAGCAGCTCCCAGAGTCCGGCGGGCAGGAGCGGCAGGTAGACGACCGCGAGGTCGTCCGCCACGGGCGAGATCACGGAAAGGAGGTGGATCAGCTCGTCGGGCCCCCGCCAGAACGGGACGTCGAAGACACGGACGTCGCCGCCGACGATCCCGGTGAGCTGGCGCGCCCCGGCGTCGTTCGTGCGCAGCGTCCGCGCGATGCAGAAGAGGTCCGGCCGCAGCCAGAACGTGTCGCCGCCGTCCACCGTCCCCGGTGCCCGGATCCGGCCGACGGTCGGGATGCCGCGCGCGTTCATCCAACGCTCGAGCTCGAGCTCCTCGCCGCGCCGCGTCGCCTTGCCGGAGCGCAGCGGGATCGCGCCGCGATCGCCGACGATGAGAGGGTCATACGTGTACGTGAGGTCGGGGTGCCATGAATCGGATCCCAGCTCGTGGACCGTGACGCCCAGATCGCGGAGGATCCCCACGAACACGTCGTGCTCGGCCTGCGCCCGACCGAGGTCGACCGGGTGATGGAAGCCGTGCGCCGGATCGTCGAACGCCCGGCCGAACGCGCGCCCGGGACGCTGGACGAGGACGTCGGCCAGCGGCGCGGTCATCGACCGCGCGCCGTACGCCGCGAACGGGACCGGCAACGCCAGCTGGTCGGGCATCGCCTCCAACGATAGCGCCCCGATCCGCGCCCGGGCGGTACACTCTCACCCCGGTCGCGCATCGCGCCGGTTCGGCCCAGGAGAGGAACGGATGACGAAGCACTCGAAGCGCGAGCGCGAGCGGCGCGCCGAGGAGACGGAGCGGGTCAAGCAGATCGAGGCCGCGTGGATCGGCAGCCTCCCGCCTGCCGTCGCCAAGGCGTTCGCGACGAGCGTCGAGGCGGCGCGCGCGCGGGGCCCCGAGCCTCGTCGGCCCGACATGGCGCCCGGGACGCTCCCGCGGCCGCCGCGCCCAGGCCACGAGCCGAAGATCAAGGAGCGGGAGCCGGCGCGCGGTCGGCGCGAGCGCTGATCCCGGTCCCCGCGCGTCGAGGCGCGGGGCATCGAACTGACCCGCTTCCGCCCGAACAAACCCGCACGAGGCGGCGCGCCGGACGCGCCCGCCCGGGCTCCCTCCGCCTCAGCGGGTGACGTGCTCCACGAGCCGGCCGACCTGGTAGCCGACCGCCGCGGCCTCCCTCGCGAGGAGCGCTGCGAGCTCGTCGGCCGCGATCACGCGCGCCGCCGCCGTGCCGGCCGTGTCCGCGTCCAGCCCCTCCTCGATCGCGCTCACCACGACGATCCACCGGAGCGCGCGCTCGAACAATTCGCGGTTCACGTAGGCGATCCCGTCGTGGCGGTTGACGCCGAGCCAGCGACCGAGATCGTCATCCGCGAACCACGCCCGGACGAGGCGGCCCGCGCGCTCGGCCTCGGGCGCGGCGAGCGCCGCGTCGCCGGGGCGCGCCAGCAGGTGGCGCACGGCCTCCACGGTCCACCATGCCGCGCCCTCGTCCAACCCTCGCCAGCGGTAGGCGTCGGCCATCACGCGGCCGATGCTCGCCCGGTCGAACCAGCCGCGGGCTCGACGCGCCGCGGCGATCGGGCTCGAGGACGCCGCCGAGCGCGTCCGCGACGAGCCAGCCGAGGAGCGCGCCCCACGTTGCGGTGTCGGGCGGCAGGGCCTCGGCGACCACGCTCCGCGCGTGGGCCAGCGCGACCGCGTCCGGCGCGTCGTCGGCGCCGCCTCGCGGCCGAGGCGCCCCCGGGTCCGTCGCGAGCCGGAGCGCGTTCCGGAGGAGCGCGCCGAAGCGTGCAGCGAGCAGGTCGATCGCCGCGTCGTCGACCGCCGCGTGCGTCACCGCGCGGGCGCCCCGGAGCGCATCCGCGCAGCGGGCCGCGGCGGAGGCCGCGACGGCGTCGAGGTCGGGGAGCGCGGGCGCCGGCTCGGCGTGGGCGGGGTGGGGAGCCCGATCGGCGGCAGCTTCACCCGACGGGGCCGGCGGCGTCGACGCGGCTTGCGGCGTTGCCGCAGCCTCCGGCCGGCCCGTCCCACGTGGCTTCTCGGACGCCGACGGTGCGGCGGTCGCCTCGTCCTTGGCGCTCGCCCGCGAGTACCCTGCCAGGGTTGCCCCGACCGCATCCACGAGATCGCGGAGCTGGCCCTCGTTCATGACGATGGCGACCGCGTCGTGGAGCGGACGCAGTCGCCGCTCGGCGAGCGCGGCCTCGACGCTCGGGACGCCGGCCCCGCCCAGCTCGTCGGCCAGCGCGCGATACTCCGCCGCGGCATCCCCGGCGACCTCGCGCCAGCCGAGGTAGACGTGCGTGGCATACGCATCGAGCACGACCCGGAACCCATGGGTCCGCAGGTCGGAGATCTCACGGACGTGCTCGAGGCCGGCCAGCACGTCGCGGTAGACCGCGACGGCCCCCGGCGCATCCGTCAGGCCGAGCCCCTCTGCGAGAGTCGAGCGGACCAGGTGCTTCTCCCCGTCCGCACTCTTCTCGGCGAACGCGACGCTCTGGCGGATGCGGCCGTGCATCGACCCGAACCGGTTGTGGTAGACGACGAGCGCCCGGTCGTCGCCGCTCCGGTTCGAGTACGCGAAGACGTCCTCGTTGACGTGGCCGGCGTCGTCGATCACGTCGTACAGGCGGAAGTCCCGGACCTCGGCGAACAGCCGCCGCCGGTGCAGGAGCGGGAAGATCTGCCACTCGTGACGGCTCACGAGCCCCTCGTTCGTGCGCTCGTCCCAGTACGCCCGCCGGAACTCCATCCCGTACTTCTCGGCGAAGCCCTCCACCTGGCCGTGCCCGAACATCGGCAGGCCCGGCATGGTCGACATCACCGTCGCGATCCCGAAGTACTTGTCGCCGGTCCCGAACTGCTCCACGGCGGTCTTCTCGTCGGGGTTGTTCATGAAGTTGACGTAGCGCTTGAGGATCTCCGGGTCGAACTCGAGCGTGTTCTTCACGACGAGGCGGTACTCCGCGTTCTTCTCGTCGCGGAGCATGTTCATGAAGGCGCTGTTGTAGACGCGGTGCATGCCGAGCGTCCGGACGAAGTAGCCCTCCATGAGCCAGAACGCCTCGGCGAGGAGGAGCGTGTCGGGGACCTCCGCGGCGACGCGGTCCACGACCTCGCGCCAGAACTCGACGGGGATCGCGGCGTCGAACGCCTCCCGGGGCATCGCCGATTCGGCCCGTGACGGGATCGCGCCGCCCTGCCCTGGCTCCGGGTACCAGAGCCGCTCGATGTGCTTCTTCGCGAGCGTCATGGCCGCGTCGAAGCGGATGATCGGGAATCGCCGGGCGACCGCGAGGATCGTCTGGATCACCGCCTCGCGGACGTCGGGGCGGAGGTAGTCGAGCTGCGCCGTGTCGTTCCACGGCATGCTGGTGCCGTCGTTGCCGTGGTAGACGTAGCGGACCTGGCCGGTCCAGCGGTCCTCGCGCTTGAAGACCACCGCCGCGTCGGTCGCGTCCCAGTAGTGGTCCTCGAGGTAGATGCCGACGCGCGGGTCGTCGGAGAGGTCGGGGCCGTTGAAGCTGTATCCGGGGTACGGCGGGTCCGGCCGGGCGAGGAACCAGTCCGGGTGCTCCATGACCCAGCGCGAATCGATCCCCATGTGGTTGGGGACCATGTCGCGACGCGAGGCGGATGCCGCGCGCCCAGGCGCGTTCGCGCAGGTTCGCGTAGGCGGCCTCGCCGCCGAGATCCTCGGCGATCGCGTAGTCGCGGAGCGAATAGGCCGACGCGACCGCATCGGGATTCCCGCGGAGCTGCTTGATCCGCTGGGACGCGCGGCTGCGCTCCCACAGCCCGATCAGCCAGAGCCCGCCGAAGCCCCAGCGCGCGAGCCGGTCGAGCTCCTCGTCGGGGATCTGGTCGAGCCGCCCGATCGGGCGCCCGTACGGCCTTCGAGAGCTGGTCGAGCCAGACGTAGGTGCTCTTGGCCATGAGGACCACGCGCGGCATCCACGCCTTGTCCTCGGAGAATCGCTCGGGTTCCACGTCCAGCCCCCCGAAGTCCGGTGGCTCGGCGGCGGCGCCCCCGCCCGGGCCGCCGTGGAAGCGGAGCCAGAGGGCGCGCTCGTCCTCGGCCGCGATGTCGATCCCCATGACGAGCCGGTCGAGCAGCGCCCCGAACCGGTCCCCGAGCGCCGCGGCGAGGAAGGCGCCCCAGTTCGCGCGGATCCACCGAAGCTGGCCGCCCAGGCTGGCCGGCTCGGCCACGGCCGGAGCCCGCAGCATCGTGACGAGGTCCTGGCTCTGCGGCCCGAACGGTGTCCGCGTGGCGAAGAAGCGACCGATCTCCGCGACGACGGTCCGGTAGCGCGTGGCCGCCGCCAGGTCCGTGTCGTCGAACAGCTCGCGGAACGGGCCGGCCGCCGGGTTCGCGTTGGCGAGCCAGCAGTTGGCGAGCTCCTCGAGGGCGACCTCGCGGTTCGGCGTGCCGTCCGTCTCGCCGGCCAGGTAGTCGACAACGGAGAGCTCACCCCGGTGGACGGCGAGCGGCGGGAAGCGGCTCGTGAACCGGGCCAGCGTCGCGTCGACGGCCTCCGCGCCGAGCGCCTCGTCGAGGTGGTCGAGCGCGTCGTCGATCGCCTCGGGGTCCTCCTGCTCGCGATAGATTCCCACGACGGCATGCAGGACCTCGTCGACGAGGCCGAGCGCGTTGAGCTCGCCGGGGCTGATCGTCGCGTCGGCCACCCCGTCGGCGCGCCGGCGCGCGGTCATCTCGGCGGCGAGGCTCCGCACCGCGCGCAGGTTCGCCAGGACGACGTTCCCGGACAGCTCGAAGAGCGTCTCGTTCAGGCGATAGCGCGCCCGGGCCTCCGCAGAGACGTGGAACTCGCGCCGGCTCATGGGGTCATCGGGATGCCGTACAGGCGGATCTCGCTGATCGCGGCCTGCGTCGTGGGGCTGCCGGCCGCGGGTGTCTTCTTGGCCGGGTACCAGTCGAGGATCGTGATGCGGAGCCGGGTCACGCCGACGATCCCCAGCTCCGGCGGGATGTCGACCCGCTGCGACCCGTACACGTCGACGAGCTTGAGCGGGATGGGCGTCCCGTTGTCGAAGCGGACGGTGACGTTGCGCGGCCGGTCGTTGCCGCCGTAGAAGTCCTGGGTGCGCTGCCAGCCGTTCCAGATCTGGATGCGGGTCACGGCGGCTGGCGCGAACGTGACCTCGATCCACTGGTCGGACGGGTCGGGCGTCGCCGTCTTCCAGGCCGTGGTGAAGTCGCCGTCGATGGCGGCCGCCGCCGGATGCGAGGCGGGCGAGGACGACGCTGTCGCGCCGGTCAGCGTCAGCCCGATCGATGGGCCCGGCGGAAGCGTCGCGGGGGCGGCGGACGGCGCGAAGGAGACACCGCCCGGGGACGCCGCGGCCAGGGACGCCGAGGCCGAGGACGCGCCGGGCAGGGCCGCGCTCGCGGCAGCGGAGGCGTCGACCGGCGGCGCCGATGGCGATGTGCCGGGCTTCCCGCCGAGCAGCACGGCCGCGCCGCCGCCCGCGAGCAGGAGGAAGAGGACGCCGACCCCGACGATGAGCGGCAGCGGGCTCCCGCCGCGGCGCCTCGGCGCCGGCGCGGCAGCGGTCGCGGGCACGCCGGGGGTGACGCCCGGCTTCCCGGCGGCAGGCCGGGCGGGCGCCGACGGGAACTCCCAGGCCGGTCCGGCCGGCGCCTGCGGTGCCGCCGCTGGCGGAGCCGGAGTCGTGATCGCGGCAGGGGCCGGGGTGGACGGAACGGCGGCGCCCGGTGCCGCCGGAGACGGCCCGGCAGCCGGCGGCGAAGCTGTCGCTGCGCGCGCCGGGGCCGTTGCCGGCCGTCCTGCGGCCGGAAGGCGCTCGCCGCACGAGATGCAGAACGTCCGACCTGCGGGGTTCGCGCGGCCGCAGGCCGGGCAGGTGGGACCCGACGGCGCGAGCGACGGTGCCGTGACGGGCGGGGCCGGCATCGCGGCCGCCGACGGTGATGCGGGCTGGGCTCCGATGGCAGATGCGGGCATCGGGAAGACCGGGGCGGCGGTCGGAGCCGCGGCTTCCGGCCCCGCAGCGGGCACGGGCGACGACGCGCCGGGCGCGGCCTCTGCCGGCAGGTTCGCCGGTGCGCCGGCCTCCTCGGCCGCGAACTCCAGGTACGCCCCGCAGCTGCCGCAGAACGCGTCCCCTGCGGCATTCTGCGTGCCGCATTTCGCGCAGATCATCCCGCTCGCGTTCGCCTCCCTCGGTCGCTCGTTGGATGCAGGGTAGCCCACCGGGTGGGCGACAGCGCGGTCGCGCGGTGCGCCCTCACCGGCGCAGGATGATCGGCTGGCCGAACGAGTCGCGGAAGACCTGGATGAGCCCGCTCACCGGCGGCGCGGCAGTTCCGATAACGACGAGGAACGGCGCGGTCGCCGGGGCCGCCGGAACGCCGGACAGCGTGGCGACCGCGCTCAGCGTCCGGGGCCCGTCGCGATCACGGGGGAGCACGAGCACCTGCGCCGTGAACCCGCCGTTCGCGTCCGTGAACACCGGCTGGAGCGGCGTTGGCGTGATCCCGATGGACCATGTCAGCACGACCGGCGCGTTCGCCGGGAAGCCGGCGCCCGTGGCGATGGTCACGATCCCGGCGGGGCCGGACGTCGGGTCGAGCCGAAGCGTGCCGACGCCGACGGCCGCGACGAGCGGAACCGTCTCCGGCGGGCCGGCATTCGAGGAGACCGAGAGGACCGCCGTCCGCGTCCCGGTCGCCGTGCCGATGAAAAGGATCGACACCACGCACGAGGCTCCGGGCGCGAGGCTGGTCCCGGTGCACGGGTTGGCGCTGAGAAGGAAATCGCCTGCGTTCGTGCCGCTGATCGCGATCGTGCCGACGGCGGCCGGGCCGGTGCCCACGCTCAGGATGGTCGCGCTCTCGGAGACCCCCAGCGTGCCGATGGGCACGCTGCCGAAGTCGACCGGGCTCGGCGAGACGATGATCGCCGGCTTCACGATCGGGGTGGGTGTCGGTGTGGGCGATGGCGAGGGCGGTGGCTGGGGTGGTCGGCGGATCCGCACGAAGATGTCCGAGGTGCCGTTCGTGTCGTCGCTGACCAGGTTCGTGGCGAGCGACTCGAAGAAGACGAGGCGTGCCCCGAGGGCGAGGGACGGTCGCAGGCTCGAGTCGTTGGCCTCGGTCTGGCCGAAGCCGACGCTGACGCGGGCGAGCCGATCGGTCTCGGGGCCCGCCACGAAGATGTCGTACGGCGCCGCGCGGTCCGCCTGGGTGAATGGCGTGGCATTCGTGTCGCCGGGCACCAGGTTGGAGGCGCGCGAGGCGAATGCGATGGAGAGTCCGTCCGCCGAGACGGCCGGCCACGCGCTCGAATCGTTCGCCTCGGTGCCGTCGGGTGCGACCGAGACACGGCGAACGCCACCGGCGGATGTCCAGGCGAAGACGTCCGTGGTCCCGTTCGTGTCGTTCGGCACGAGGTTCGCGGCATCGGATTCGAACGCCACCACGCCGCCGTCGGACGACACGGCCGGGTGGTCGCTCGCGCCTCCGGCAGGGAGGCCGTTGACTGCCGAGACGAGCGTGGTCGTCAGCGACGACCGGTCGCGCAACCAGATCTGCATCGGCATGGAGAAGCCCCGGAGGTTCCCGACGCTGAAGGCGCCGGTCGGGCCGAGATACTGTCCGGAGGCGAACGCCACGACCGAGCCGTCGTACGAGACGGCGAGCGAGCCATATGCCTGGGCGGCCGGTCCGGGCACGGTCGAATCGGTAAGGGCGCTCACTGCCTCCACCTGTCCCGTCGCCAGGGTCAGCACGTAGAAGCCGGGGGGCAGCGGCACGTCCGCGTCGGCGTAGCCGTCCGACTGGAACGCGATGACGGTCCCGTCGGCCGAGAGCCGGGGGTGATGAACCGCGGAGTACTGCATGCTGCTGATGCCTGGCACGTTCCCTCCGAGCGTCCCGTTCAACGGCAGGCTCAGTCCCGAGCCGCGACGCCAGAGCGCGATCGTCGGCGTCTGGTTCGCGGTCGTCAGGCCGAAGGCGACAAGGGAGCCGTCCGCCGAGACGGTGGGCTCTTCCACGGAGCCGGACGCGAAGGGCACGACGAGCGCCCCGAGGGCCGGCGTCAGCGCCGGCGGGAAGATCCGGGTCGTCGTCCCGGCGGCCCGGTCCCCGAGCATCACCCCGTCGGACGTGACGGCCGTGGCGGCGGCGGAGCTCCGGATCCGGTACGTGACGAAGCGGCCGTCCGGGCTCACCGCCGCCTCGTCCGACGCGATGCCCTTGAGCTCCGACCCGTCGGTGCTGACCGAGACGCGCTCGTTGACGCCGGGCTCGAGCGAGATCGCGATCGGTGCGGCCGGGAAGCCGCCGGCGCCGCGGGATCCGCCGCCCCCCAGGGCGCCGCCGGAGGCAGCGCCCATGGTCACCGCGGCGATCGTCGGCACCAGCGTGATGGCGCCGAGGAGCCACGCCGCGGCCGCGACGCCGAGGCGCCGGCGCGGTGTCATGCGTTTCACCGGAACCCTGGCCGCCTCAGGGGCGGACGAACCCCGAGTAGTAGACGGAGGGGTCGCACGCGCCGGACGACGTGCAGGTCGCCGAGAAGCTCAGGGTCTGGCCCTTCTGGATGACGATCGGCGTCACGTAGTGGAAGTCGAGGTCCCGGAAGTTCTCCAGCCGGAGCGTGATCAGGACGAACCCGTCGCGCAGGAGCTGGAGCGTTCCAGCCCGGCCGTTCGGGTTGGCGAAGACCAGGTCGGTCATGTAGAAGGTCGAGGAGAACTTCGCCGACGGCGGGTTCGAGCCGTCCGCGGAGAGCCGGCCATCCTGGGGCACGCCGTTGCCCACCGGGGCCGGCGTCGGGGTCGGCGGGCCAGAGGAGGGGACCGGGCTGGGCGAGCCACCCGGCGCGGATGACGCCGCGGGCGACGGCGAGGCCCCGCCGCCCGCTGGGCTCGCGGCGCCGCCGGCTGGACTCGGCGCGCCTCCGGCGGCGAGGCTCGGGATGGGCGTGAACCCCGCGTCGGCGAGCGCCTGCGTGGCGGCGCTCTTGATCGCCGGCTGGAGGATCGTGGC
This sequence comes from uncultured Chloroflexia bacterium, assembly GCA_963809215.1. Classification (GTDB taxonomy): domain Bacteria; phylum Chloroflexota; class Limnocylindria; order Limnocylindrales; family CSP1-4; genus CTSoil-043. The sequence goes on along the minus strand of CAWEIJ010000002.1, from coordinate 1,898,139 downwards.
CCACAGGACCGCGGCGAGGATGAGCAGGCCGAGCAGCGCCAGGAGCGCGGGCACGAGCCAGCGCGGCAGGATCGCCTCCTGGAGCATGGTGCCATCGAGCACGATCGGCCGCTCGCCGTCGCCGGCGACCGCGACCTTGAACGGCCGCGTCTTCGGCTGGCCCCGCCAGAATCGCTGCGCCGGCCTGACCCGGACCTTCGCGAACCCGGCCGTGCCCGGGTCGACCATCAGCCCGGGCGGCTGCACGTCGAAGCCGAGCAGCTGGTCAGCGTCCGCGGCCGTGATCGAGGCATTGAGCCGGGCATTTCCGCGGTTGTCGACCGCCAGCTCGTGCGTGGCCCCGCGACTCCCGCGCGATGACCGGGGAACGAGCTCGGCGAACGTGTCGCTGAAGGTGCCGACGGTGATGACCCCTTCCTCGACTGCGGAGCCGGCCGCGTCCTCCTGCGACCGGGCGCGGATCCCGAAGGGAAGGGCGCCGGCCGGCGTGCTGGCCTGGCGGGGTGGTGCGAATGAGACGACCGCCGTTCCTTCGGCACCGGGGAAGAGGGAGAGAGCGGGCGGCTCCGCCGAGGCGAACGCGCCGGGATCGCCCAGGACGTCGATGGTGAACTGGTCCACCACGGTGCCGGTGTTCTTGACGGTCACCGTGCATGACACGACCGAGCCGGGGACGACCTCGAGCGCCTTCGAGGCAAGGGTGACGAATGCTCCCATGGTCGCGGAGTGTACGGGCCAGGCCTGGGCAGCGCCAGCCTCCGTGGCGCTCGACGGGCCACCGGGCCGGGCAGGTTCACGTGCCCGATCAGGCCGACGTTATGCCGGTGTTAACTGCCCGGATGTGCCGCGGGTGCACGCTTGTCCGCGTCATCGCGAGATCCGGTCCGGAGGGCGACCGCCGCGACGGCGAAGGGGGAAGGGGCCTTCGTGATGTTGACCGCCGCGCCGATCTCCATCCGTCCGACCGTCGCCGCGGTGGCGTCACGGGTCGATCGCATCTCCGTCGCGATCGCGAGCGCGGACCCGCTCTCGCGCGCCGGCCTCGCCGCTCACCTCCGCGACCAGCCAGGCATCGAGGTCGTCCCGGAATCCGCGGCGGAGGCGGCGGCCGTCATGGTCGTGGTGGCCGACGAGGTGGACCAGGAGACGACCCGCGAGCTTCGCGAGCTCCGTGCGTCGGGGCGCGAGCGCCTCGTCCTCCTCGTGGCGAAGGTCGACGACGCCGGGCTGCTGGCTGCCGTCGAGGCCGGCGTCAGCGGCGTCGTCCGGCGGAGCCAGGCGACCGCCGGCCATCTCGCCACGGCGATCAGGGCCGCGGCGGTCGGGGAGGGCACGCTCCCGCCGGACCTCCTGGGCCGGCTTCTCTCGCAGGTCGGGCGCCTCCAGCGGCAGGTCCTCCACCCGCGGGGCCTCACCTTCGCGGGCCTGACCGAACGCGAGATCTCTGTGCTCCGCCTGCTGGCCGAGGGTCATGACACCGCGGAGGTCGGGCGGCGCCTCTACTTCTCCGAGCGGACCGTCAAGAACGTCATCCACGACGTGACGTCGCGCCTCGACCTCCGGAATCGGACCCACGCGGTTGCCTACGCGATCCGGCAGGGCCTGATCTGAGGGACATCCCGGCCCGGCCCGTGCAGTGGCGGGCCGCCGGCGTGCCGGCCGGGCGGGCGAAGCCGACGACGGGCTCGACGCCGCGAGCCCGGCCGATCGGCAGACCCGAAGATTGAGCTAGAGGAGCAGGTGCTCCTCGTCGTCGATGCGCTCGCCGTCCGCCGCCCGCTGGATGGCGAGCGCCTGGACCTCCTCTTCGTCCTCGGGCGCGGCCTCGCGCTGGATGGCCAGCGCCTGGACCTCCTCTTCGTCCTCGGGCGCGGCCTCGCGCTGGATGGCCAGCGCCTGGACCTCCTCTTCGTCCTCGGGCGCGGCCTCGCGCTGGATGGCCAGCGCCTGGACCTCCTCTTCGTCCTCGGGCGCGGCCTCGCGCTGGATGGAGGGCGCGGCCATTGCGGCCACGTCGGGGGCCTGCCCCGCGGACATGACGCGATCGGCGGTCGCCTCGGCGGCCAGCTCGAAGCGATCCGCCGGGTTGCTCACCGCGATCCCGCCCGGGGCGGGCGTGCCCTCTACCGGCCCCGAACGCTGCTGGACGACGTGGGTCAGCTCGTGGGCCAGCGTCCGCTCGTGGACCGGCGAACCCTGCGCATGCCCGTCGCCGAGGACGATCTCGTTGCCGACCGTGTAGGCATGCGCGTCCACGGCTCGCGCCGACGCTGCCGCGCCCCCGCCCGTATGGACCCGGACGTCCGAGAAGTCGGTTCCGAAGCTCGATTCCATGCGCTGCCGGACCGCAGGCTCCATGGGCGCCCCGCCTCCGCGGCCGACCACGTCCTTCACCGGCGAGTCCTGCTCCGCGTCGCCGTCGAGGAGCCGGGCGACACCCGCGTTCCCCGCGGCGCGCTGGAGGCGCAGGACCGATGCGTGGCCCAGCGCGTCGGTTCGGCCGGCTGCAGCGGCGCGTGCCGCGAGCGCCGTCGCGGCCTCGTCCGCGCCCGGCCGCCGAATCGGGTGGCGTTGCGGTGACTCCCGCTCGTGCTCGTGGCGGTGCATGCTGGCGTCCTCCCGCATGGCCGTGGCGTCGTCTGACATCGTCCCGCTCCCGTCAATCCCCACCCGCCGGCCAGCCGCCGGCGCATCTCCGTGTCACGTGTTCGCGATCACGCTGAACCACGATCCGAACTCCGCCTCCACGCAGAGGCGGCCGAGCTTTCGGTACTCCCGGGCCGTCTCGCGAACGAGGTCCGCCATGCCCACGCGCCGCTCGCCCTCGGCGGCTCGGAACGCGGCGCCCACCGCCACGTTCCGGATGTTGCCGCCCGACAGCGTGAATCGCCGGGCGAGGAAGTCGACGTCGATGTCATCCGACGTCGGGAGAGCCGCGGGGAGGTTCCGTTCCCACAGGCGTCGGCGGTCCTCGACCTCCGGCACGGGGAACTCGACGATCGCGTCCAGCCGGCGCAGGAACGCCTCGTCCACGTTGGCCCGGAGGTTCGTCGTGAGGATTGCCATCCCATCGAACACCTCCATGCGCTGCAGCAGGTAGGCGACCTCGACGTTGGCGTAGCGGTCGCGGGCGTCCTTCACCTCGGAGCGCTTGCCGAAGATCGCGTCGGCCTCGTCGAAGAGGAGGACGCCGTTGACCCGGTCGGCCTCGTTGAAGACCCGGTCCAGGTTCTTCTCGGTCTCGCCGATGTACTTGTCCACGATCGTCGAGAGGTCGATGACGTAGAGGTCCAGCCCGAGCGACCCGGCGATCACCTCGGCAGACATGGTCTTGCCGGTGCCGGAGTCGCCCGCGAACAGGGCGGTGACGCCACGCCCCTTGAGCGACGTGCGGGTCAGGCCCCACTCGTCGAGGACGCGGTCCCGGTGGCGGGCGCGGGCCGTCAGCTCGCCCAGCTGCTCCACGACCGTCGCCGGAAGGACCAGGTCCGCCCAGCCGACGCGCGGTTCGATCCGGCGCGCCAGGCGATCGAGGCCCGCCGCGTTCTGGGACCGGGCGCCGCCCGCGACGTCCGCCACGCCCAGGGTCCGACCGGACGCCGCCGCGGTCAGGCGACCTGCCTCCGCCGCTCGTGCCACCTGCTCCGGCGCCAGGCGGTAGGGGAGCGCGGCGACCTCGGCCGCGATCTCGTCGGACGCCGACCCGTCGAGGGCGGCGAGCCACACGTCGCGGCGCTCCGTCGGCGTCGGCAGCTCCGCCTCCACGAGGAAGGCGACCGCCCTGGACCAGGCGGGGTCCCAGCCACGCGCGCCGTGCAGGACGGTCACGCAGCCTGCCTCGGCGAAGGCGCGCACGGCGGCCGCGCTGCGTTCGGCGAGGACCTCGACGGGGCCCGCGACCAGGCCCGCGCCGCGGAGTCGCGCCTCGCGGATCGCGGCCGTCGCCGCCTCCGCGATCTCCTGGTATGGCCCGAGACGGCCCAGGTCCACCACGACCGGCGGCGTTCCCAGGCGCGCGAGCGCGCGGGCCGCCACGGTGAGCGGCGCGGTTCCGATCCGCTCACGAACGTAGGCGAGCCGTGCGCCGGCACGCAGGCCGCGCTCGAGCGGCTCGACGCCTGCGAGGTCGCGCTCGGACGGCGTGACCTCGAGGGTGGCCACCAGCGGGTCGGTCGTGTCGTCGCCCACGAGGTGGCCGGCAACCCTGTCCGGCACACGGAGCGCCCGTGTCAGGAATGGCCGATCCGGGTCCTCCACGACCAGGAGCCCGCCCGCGATGAGCGGCCCCGACGGGCCGAGCCGCGCCCGGCCCGCGCCCGATGCCCCTCCTGCCCCGACCAGCTCCAGGGCAAGGCCGATGCTCGCCCGCCGGCGCGACACGTCGTCGTGGAGGTAGCCGTAGAGCCGCTCGAAGCGCGGGTCGAGGTCCGGCGCGAGCGCGACCAGCAGGAGCTCCACGTCGAGCGGCTCCAGCGAGAACGAGCGGACGAGCCGGCGGAGCCGGACGTCGACTCCCGCGGCCTCTGCCGCGTCCGCATCGGCCTCGACGGCCTGCAGGTGCGCCTGCGCGGCCGCATCCGGGGCCGCGGGCAGGAGCGGCGCCGGAGCCCCGGCGAGCATCTCGTCGACCTGGGCGTCCGAGATGTACAGGCCGCGGAAACGGTCGTCGGGGTCCGGGTCGGTCGCTCGGCGCCGGTCGACCGCCGCCCGGATCCGGGCCTCCACCAGCTCGAGACGAGCCGCGAGGTGACGGACCGAGGCGTCGGCGACGGGAGACGCGAGGCTCATCGAGGTCCGCTGGGCGTGCGGTCAGGGCCGCGGGTAGCCACGGATCCGGAACGTGCGGCCGGGATTCGCCTTCGTGCCCCCGACGACCGTCTCGTCCTGCGCCACCGGCGCCTCGGCGGGGGCGAGCGGCCCGGTCCGGTGAACCCGCACGCCGCCACGTCCCGGCCCGCCGCCCCGACCCTCGGCGCCCGCGGACCCGGGCGCGCTCCCGGGCGTCGCCCTCTCCCCGGGTCCCGACGCCGGCCGTGTCGGTCGCTCGGCCGCGCCATCGCCGTCGGCTCGCGCGATGGAGAGGCGCGGAAGCTCACGGACCGGCGCGCCGGCCGCGACGCTGCGACCCACCACGAACGGCGCGTTGAAGACCAGGTCCAGGGATGGCTTGAGCTCGCCGCCGAGGGCCGACCAGACGTCGGCGATGGAGCGGTCCGGCCCGAGCGGCTGAGCCACGCTCACCATCGCCGGCAGCGGCTGCTCGGCGAGCGCGCCGGTCATCTCGGACGGCCCGAGGGTCTCGTGGCGGAGGAACGCGCCGAGGCAGGCGGACAGGAGGCGGTGCTCGTCCTCGGGGCGCTGCGTCCAGGCCGTGACCATGTACTGGAGCTTGTAGTGGCGCGGCGGCGGCTGGTGGCCGGTGACGTATCCCTCGGGGGCGTAGATGGGGGCCCACGCGGCGTCGCGCCGCGCGATGTCCTCGCGGATGTCGTAGAGGTAGAGGTTGATCGTCGGCGCGTTGCGCCGGGCTGCCCAGTCCTTGGTGGGGGCGTCGAACGAGACCTCCACCTGGCTCCCGCTCAGGACCTCGGTCCGGATCAGGCCCCGAAGCGTCTCGTCGACTTCCTCGATCATCCGGTGCACCCCCGGTGGCCCGTCACGGAGCGCGGGTCGCGGACCCGTCTCGATCGCGGTCCGCGCAGGCGCGCATTCGGCTGCGGGCATGTCGACCCGCGCGGTCAGCCTCGCAAGGTGGCCGTCGAGCGGCAAGCCGCCCGGGGGCAGCCGATCGGGTCGCCCGCGCTGCCCGATCGCGCAGCCCGACCGGCCCCTTCGGCTGTCCGCTCGCCCGTTGTCGCGGCCCGGCCTGGAGTGCCACGCTCGACCGGTCCCTACCTCGCAGCCCGGGAGGGCCGATCCGCATGCCGAACTACCTTTCGCCCGGCGTCTACGTCGAGGAGGTCCAGGCCGCCTCGCGCCCGATCGAGGGGGTCGGGACGGCCGTCGCGGCCTTCGTCGGCCTGGCCCAGAAGGGGCCGGCCAACACGCCGGTGATGGTCACGAACTGGACCCAGTTCGTCGCCTCGTTCGGCGACTTCATGGAGGGGTCGTACCTGGCCCACTCCGTCTACGGCTTCTTCCTCAACGGCGGCACGACCGCCTACATCGTCCGGATCGGCGCGGACGGCGCCGGCGCCCCGACGGCGCGCCTGGAGCTCCCGAGCTCGACCGACAAGGGCCAGGCGGCCTTCCGCGTCATGGCCCTGGAGGCCGGTGCGACGGGCAACGACGTGTCCGTCGAGGTGAGCGACGCGACCGAGCCCGGCGAGGGCGTCTTCAAGCTCGTGGTGAGCCGCGGGAGCGAGACCGAGGTCTACGACAACGTCAGCCTCAAGAAGGGTCGCAATAACGTCTTCACCGCGACGAAGGCGTCGAAGCTGGTCCGCCTCGAGGAGACCGCGAAGGGCGACGTCGCCCCTGCCAGCGGGACGAAGGCGATGCTCGCGGGCGGCACCAGCGCCGGCCCGGCGCGCGTCACGCCCGACGAGTACGTCGGCAACTCGGCCGACCGGACGGGCTTCGGCGGGCTCGAGGCGATCGAGGAGATCACGATGGTGGCGGCGCCGGACCTGATGGCGCTCTACCAGCGCGGCGTGATCGACCTCGAAGGAGTCAAGGCGGTCCAGCTCGCGATCATGGCCCACTGCGAGCTGATGGGGGATCGCGTCGCGATCCTCGATGCGCCGCCCGACTACAACGCCCAGCAGATCAAGGAGTGGCGCCAGGACAAGGCGGGCTACGACTCCAAGTACGCGACGCTCTACTGGCCGTGGATCAAGGTCTTCGACCCGATCGCCGGCCAGGCCGCGTTCGTGCCGCCGTCCGGCCACATGGCCGGGATCTGGGCGCGCAGCGACGGCGAGCGTGGCGTCCACAAGGCGCCGGCGAACGAGATCGTGCGGGGCGCCATCTCGCTCGAGCTGAACCTGACCCGCGCGGAGCACGACCAGCTCAACCCGATCGGGGTCAACTGCATCCGGACCTTCCCGGGCCGCGGGATCCGGGTGTGGGGTGCCCGGACGCTCTCGAGCGACCCGGCCTGGCGCTACCTGAACGTGCGCCGGCTCTTCAACTACATCGAGGAGTCGATCCTGCTCGGGACGCAGTGGGTCGTCTTCGAGCCGAACGACCTCGACCTCTGGGAGCGCGTGAAGCGCACCATCGGGGCGTTCCTGGTCCGCACCTGGCGGGACGGCGCGCTCTTCGGCGCGTCCCCGGCCGAGGCCTTCTACGTGAAGTGCGACGGCGAGAACAACACCGCCGAGTCGATCGACGCCGGGCAGCTGATCGTCGACATCGGGATCGCCCCGGTGAAGCCGGCCGAGTTCGTGATCTTCCGCCTTGCCCAGTTCTCGGGCGGCACGTCGCTCACGGAATGACCGTGGCCTCGACCGTTCGCCGCCGCTGATCGACAGGAGGAATCCGCGCCATGCCAGGGCTTCCATCGCTCCCCCAGGACGCGCTCGTCGCGCAGCGCTTCAAGATCGAGGTGAAGGGCACCGCGATCGCCACGTTCCAGGAGGTGAGCGGGATCACCTCCGAGCTGGAGGTCGTCACGCTCAAGGCCAACGACATGCTGGGCAAGCCGATCATCAAGCAGATGATCGGCGCCCAGAAGCCGCCGACGATCACCCTCAAGCGGGCCGCCGATTCCAGCATGGACCTCTGGAACTGGCACAAGGCGGCCCTCGACGGCGACCTCGTGGGCGCCCGTCGAGAAGGCTCGATCGTCCAGCTCGACTTCACCCACGCGGAGGTGGCCCGCTACAACTTCTTCGACGCCTGGATCTCCAAGCTCACCGCGACCGGGATGAAGGCCGGCGACAACTCGCCGTCCGTCGAAGAGGTGACCATCGTCTGCGAGCGGCTCGAGCGGGTGAAGTGACGTGGTGCTCGACCTGATCGCGGGGCCGGCCGCCGCTGGTGCGCCCGGCCCCGCGCTGGCGGGCCTGCGGACCGAGTTCCCGTTCGTGCTTCCACGCGGTTACGTCGACGATGCGGGCACCGTCCATCGCGAGGGTGCGATGCGCCTCGCGACGGCCCGCGACGAGATCCTCCCGCTGCGCGACCCGCGCGTCCGGGAGAACGAGGCATACCTGACGGTGCTCCTCCTCAGCCGGGTCGTGACCCGGCTCGGAACCGTCCCGTCGGTCACGCCGACGGTCATCGAGGGGATGTTCGCCTCGGACCTCGCGTTCCTCCAGGACCTCTACCGGCGCGTCAACCAGGAGGGCACATCGCAGGCGGCGGTGACCTGCCCGGCCTGCGCCCACGAGTTCCGGGTCGAGATCGGGGGCGCGTCGCCGGGGGAATCCTGACGTACGCGGCCGACCGCCTCTTCGAGGAGGTCGCGTACGTCGCCTACCACCTTCACTGGTCGCTGGACGAGATCCTCGACCTGGAGCACCCGGACCGGCACCGCTTCGTCGACGAGATCGCGGGGATCAACCGGCGCCTGACCGAAGAGGAGTGAGTTCGTCGTGCGCTGGCCATTCTCGAGCTGGCTCCGTGGGGCATCGGGCCGCGATGACCCGGCGCCCGGTGCGGATGCCGACGCGCCGTCCGCGGAACGGGACGCGGCGCCCGGCCCGAGTGTCCGCGGCCCGGGCGCCGAAGCGCGCCGGGCCGCCTGGCGCGACCTCCCCGCCGTCCAGCGGACCGTCGGGGCCGCGCCGCTCACTGCGCCCAGCACCGCCTTCGCCAGGGACCTCGCGAGCCGCGACGCTCCCGACCCGATCCTGCGTCCGCTCGGCCACGACGTGACGGCCGACGGTCCCGCCGGCCTCGTGAGCGGAATCGCCGTCCCGCTCGTCCAGCGGGCCCTCGCGGTCCCGGGGTCGCGAGCCACTCCGGCCCTGCCGTCGCCCGCGGCTCCCGCGCGCGGTCGCCCGACGGCGCAGCGCGGGTCGACCACGGTCGCGGCGCTTCCGCTGCGGGGTGCGACCGACGCCGGCCACGAATCGATCGCCCACGGCTCCGGGCTCGAGGAAGCGCTGGCCGAGGTACGCGCGGACGCGGCGCTCGACGTGCGGCCGGTGGCCGCCCGGATGCCCCGCTTCGCTCGCTGCCCGTTGCCCGGCAGGCGACGGCATCGCCCGCGATCGCGGCGACTCGCGTTGGGGACGCCACAGCTCCTCCTGCGGCCCTCGCGGTGGCACGGGTCGTTCGTCCCGCCGGCGCGCCCGCGGTCCAGGCAGTGTTGCCCGGTCCCGTCGAGCCTGCGCCCGTCGTATCGGACGCCGCGGTCCAGGGAGAGACGGAATCGCCGCCCGGACCGGACGGGGCATTCGTCGCCCCGCCCGTTCCCGCTGCCGCCGACTCCGCCGGCCACGTCATCACGAGGCGGTCCCTCGGGGAGTCCCGGCGCCTGGGCCTCGGCGCGCCGCTCGCCGGCCCGCCGCCGTCGGCGGTGCGGGAGGCCGGCCGTTCCGACCTGCCCGTAGCGCGGCGGGCCCGCACCGCGGAGCCCGCCGTGCCGGTCCCGGAGCTTCCGCCGTCGCGGCCGGCCGTGGTGCCGGCTGCCGCCGCGCCGGCGCCGCTCCCACGTCTCGTCGTCGCGCGGCGAACAGTGTCCACGACGACCGTCGCGGCGGCGCCCGAGGCGCTGCGCGAGGTCGCCAGGCCGGAAGCGCGCGCGACCGTTCCGCTGTCCGATGCCGAGCCCTTGCCCGACCCGCAGACCTCGCACGACGCGGACGACACGCGCGATACAGCGGGCCCCATTGCGCCAGGTGCTCCGGTGGACGCGGCGGCGCCCGCGCGGGGAGACCAGGCGCCCGTGAGTGGGCCGCTTGCCGACGCCCCGTCCCCGGGGAGACCGCTCGTGGGGGCCGCGCCGATCGGCGTGTCGCGGCTCGCGGCGCAGGCGGGCACGGATCCCGACGCGGGACCGGCCGCGGAGGACGGCCCCGGTGCGCTGCCCCGCTCGTGGTCATCGGCGGCCGCGGCCTGGATGCGGGCGGCCCGACCGGCTCGGCGGGACCGGCGGGACCGGGATCGCCGAGCGCGGCCGCGGACGGCATTCCCCTGTCGGCCGCAAACGGCGCCGCGACCGGAGATCCGGCGGCCTCCGCGGGCCTTGCGACACCCGGCGCGTCGGACATCCGCGGTGGCCCGGCCATGCCCGACGCCTCGTCGGCGACCGGCGTGCGCGTCTCCGAGAGCCCGGCTCGACCCGCGCCCTCGACGCGCACGCCGCCCGCGTTCCTGCCGCTCGTCTCGGCCCGCGCGATCGGCTCGAACACGGCCGCCTCGATCGCCGCGACGGGGGGCCGGCCCGCCGAGGTGGCGCCGCCCGTCGTCGCCCGGCTAGCCAATCCGGCTGGCACGCGGGCCGGTGCCGGGGCTCCGGGCATGATCGCGACGAGGCCCGAGCGCGCCGGTGTCGGCTGGGCCGCGACAGCCGCCGTCCAGCGTGAGGCGCTCCCTGGCCTTGCCAGGGCGATCCCGGGCAGCGGGCGGGGCGCATCGTCCGCCGGTTTCGCCTCGTCTGCCGGGCTCTCGTCGCCCCCGCTCGCGTACGCGGCGGGCGAGCCGACGGCGGCCGAAACCTACGGCCTCGGTCCCGGGCGATCGGGCGGCGGGCTCAGCTGGAGCGCGGACACAGGCTTCACGTCGACCGCAGGGACGCCCGGGCCGTTCGTGCAGCGCGCCGTCGAGATCGACGAGGTGACGGTCACCGCGGACGCCTCCGCGGCCGGCGCGGCGGAGGCGGGTGCCGGCGCCGCCGGCCAGGCGGGTCCCGCAGGTGCGCCGGCCGCGGGTGCCGGCCCCGACCTCGAGGAGCTCGCGGAGCACCTCTACGACCGGATTCGATCCCGCCTCACGAGCGAGCTGCTCCTGGACCGCGAACGGTCCGGCACGCTGGTCGACGCGTGAACGCGACCCCACGTCCGAATGCAGGGAGGTCGCGATGAGCGATCCCGGGTACGGCCTCGTCCTCCGTTTCAAGGTCACCCTCGACGACCACACGGAGCTCGGGGCCTGGACCAAGTGCGAGGGCCTGGCGGTCGAATACGACGTCCAGGAGGTCAAGGAAGGCGGCCAGAACGACTACATCCACCGACTCCCAGGCCGCGCGAAGTACCAGAACCTCAAGCTGACGCGGCCGATCGACAAGGACACCGGCAAGGTCGCGGCGTGGCTGGCCTCGGTCGCGAGCGATCCGAAGCGGTCGACCGCGGAGATCGAGCTCCTCGATTCGGGCGGCACGAAGGTCACCTCGTGGAAGGTCGCGGGCGTCTACCCCGCCAAGTGGTCCGGTCCCACGCTCGACACGGGCACGAACCAGGTCGCACTCGAGGTCCTCGAGCTCGTCCACAACGGGTTCACGCGCTGATGCTCACCGGCGGCGGACAGCTCGAGCATGCCGTCCTGCGGGTCGAAGGCGGCCCGCAGGCACCGGCCGACGGCGGCTCCCCGGTGGGCGAGCTCCGCTTCATGTACAACCCGGCCGAGATCACGACCACCAAGGCCGCCAACTGGAACCGCCCGCCGGCGCGAGGCGCGCGGTCGTCCGGCAGGCCCGAGTACCACGGCGCCGGCCCGCAGGGCGTCCAGATGGAGATCTGGTTCGACGCCTGGGACGACCGTGATGCCGACATCACCGCCAGCGTGAAGGCGCTGCTCAACTGGACGAAGCCGACACGGGCGTCGATGACCCGGCACGTCCCGCAGCCGCCGATCCTCCGGTTCGAATGGGGCGCGAGCCGCATCTTCCAGGACTACCGCTGCTTCCTGAAGTCGGTCTCGGCGAAGTACGTCCTGTTCAAGCCGGACGGAACGCCGATCCGCGCCAGCTGCACGATCTCCCTCGAGGAGGTGCCGGAGGAGACGCCCGCCCAGAACCCGACGTCCGGCTCGCGCGAGAGCCGGCGCAGCGTCGTGATCGACGAGGGCGACAGCCTGGCCGGGATCGCCTACCGCGAGTACGGCGATCCGAACCTCTGGCGAGGGATCGCGTCGTTCAACGGGATCGACGACCCGCTCCGCGTGGCCGCCGGGACGCGCGTCCTCGTGCCGTCGGTCGTCGAGGCCCGCGAGCTCTCCGGCCGGGAGGCCTGAGCCATGCCCGAAGCGCCGGTCGCGACCGCCGTCCGGATCGAGGTCGACGGGCAGCCGCTCGATCCCTCCGTGGAGCCGAGCGTCCTCCAGGTCACGGTCGACGACCATCTCCTCCTCCCGGACACGTTCGAGATCGTGCTGCAGGAGACGCCCGGCAAGGACGTGGCGCAGAAGGCCGGTGTCAAGGTGGGCGCGAAGATCGTGATCTCCGGGAGGGCGCTCCAGGACGGTGCGCCGTCGCGCCTCCTCACCGGGGAGGTCACGGCGCTCGAGGGCCAGTACCACGAGTCGAAGGCACCGACGCTCGTGATCCGCGGCTACGACCAGGGTCACCGGCTCATGCACGCGCGGCGCTCGGCCGTCTATCGGCAGCTCAAGTACTCGGACATCGCGCAGTCCGTGGCGTCGCGACCACGGCCTCCAGGTGGGGACCATCGCCGACTCCGGCGACGTCTTCGAGTACGTCCTGCAGGCAGGCCAGACGGACTGGGAGTTCCTGGGCGATCTCGCCCGCGAGCGCGGCTTCCAGGTCGCGATCACGGATGGCTCGTTCAACTTCGCGCCGCCTCCGGACGCCTCCTCGGCCCCGGCCGCCGGCGACCTCGACAGCACGAACGCCCTCCAGCTGGTCTTCGGGCAGAACCTGAAGGAGTTCCGGCCGCGGGTCACGGCCGGGGGCCAGGTCGCCACCGTGACGGTCCGCGGCTGGGACATGTCGAGGAGGGCGGAGCTCACCTCGGAGCAGCCCGCGGCGACAACGAGCGTGCAGCTCACCGATACGCCGGCCTCGCTCGCGGCGGCGTTCGGCTCGCCCGGCTACGTGAACGGGAGCCGGCCCCGGACCACCCAGACGGTGGTGGACAGCGCCGCGCGCGCCATCGCCGAGCAGGTCGGGAGCGCCTTCGCCGAGGCGAGCGGGGTGGCGACCGGGAACCCGAAGCTCAAGGCCGGGAGCACGGTCAGCGTCTCCGAGGTGTCGGCGCCGTTCGCGGGAAGCTACACCCTCACCCACACCCGCCACGTGTTCGACAAGAAGGGCTACCGCACCGCGTTCGAGGTGAGCGGGCGCCAGGAACGGACGCTCCTCGGGCTCGCCTCGGGCGGCGGCGCCGGCCAGGGAAGCGGGATGGCCGGCGTGCAGATCGGCGTCGTGTCCGACAATGCCGACCCGAAGAACCTCGGACGTATCCGGGTCCAGCTCCCGTACCTCGGGCACGACTTCGTGACGGACTGGGCGCGCGTCGTCGCCCCCGGCAACGGCCCGAAGCGAGGGTTCGTCTGGATCCCCGAGGTCAACGACGAGGTCCTCGTCGCGTTCCACCAGGGCGATGTCAGCGAGCCGTACGTGCTCGGCGGCCTGTGGAACGGCGTCGACGCGCCTCCCCCGATCGACCTCAACGGCGGAAAGCTCGAGGCGCGCGCGTTCGTCAGCCGGACCGGCCAGAAGATCGAGATGTCGGACAAGTCCGGCAGCGAGGGGATCCTCATCTCGTCGGCCGACGGGGCGATCCTGGTCCAGGTGGACGCGGCCAACAAGAAGGTCGTCGTGACGGCGGATGGAGGGGGCAAGGTCGAGATGAAGGCCCAGGGCGACATCACGATCGATGCCCAGGGCTCGGTGAAGATCAGCGGCCTCGGTGGCGTGGAGATCAGCTCGCCCGCCAGCACCAAGGTGAGCGGCACCGGCCAGCTGTCGCTCGAGTCCAGCGGGATGACGTCCGTCAAGGGCTCGATGGTCTCGCTGGGCTGAGGAGGACGGGGATGCTCAACGACGAGTTCATCGGCGCCGGCTGGGCCTTCCCGCTGCGGACCAACGCGGCCGGCGGAATCGCGCTGGTCACGCGCGAGCGCGAGATCGAGGAGAGCATCCGGCTGGTCCTGGGGACCGCCTACGGCGAGCGGCCGATGCGCCCCGAGTTCGGCTGCGGCATCCACGATGAGGTCTTCTCGCCGATCGACCCGTCCACCTTCGGGCGGATCTCCGCCGACGTCCGGAGCGCCCTGCGCCGCTGGGAGCCGCGCATCGACGTGCGCGACGTGGAGGTGACCCGGGACCCGGACGAGCCCGCGACGATCTACATCGACATCCGCTACGCCGTCGGATCCTCGAACGATCCGCGCAACCTCGTCTTCCCCTTCTACATGATCCCCGCGGAGGAGTGAGCGATGGCCCTGCCGGTCCCGAACCTGGACGATCGCCGCTTCCAGGACCTGGTCGACGACGCGAAGCGGCTCGTCCAGCAGCGCTGCCCCGAGTGGACGGACCACAACGTCTCGGACCCTGGGGTGACCCTGATCGAGCTCTTCGCCTGGATGACCGACCAGCTCCTCTACCGCGTCAACCGCATCCCGGACCGGCATTACGTGAAGTTCCTGGAGCTGATCGGGATCCGGCTCTTCCCGCCGTCCGCGGCGCGCGGCGACGTGACATTCTGGCTCTCGGGCCCGCAGCCCCAGGCGATCCGAATCCCGGGCGGGACGCAGGCCGCGACGATCCGCACGGAGACCGACCAGGCGATCGTCTTCACGACGCTCGACGACCTGCCGATCGTGCCCGTCTCGGTCACCGCCGCCTTCACGTCAGTCGACGGCAAGAAGCACGTCGACCGCACCACCGAGGCGCTCAACGGCCGCGACTTCCTGGCCTTCGAAAGCCAGCCGAAGCCGGGCGACCTCCTCCTCATCGGCCTCAGCGACCCGGCGCCGTCGAACGCGCTCCGCCTGCGCTTCGCCTGCACGATCGAGGGCGTCGGCGTCGACCCGACCTGGCCGCCGCTGGCCTGGGAGGCCTGGACCGGCGCCGACTGGGAGGCGTGCGACCTCGACCTCGACACGACCGGGGGCCTCAACCGGGACGGCGACGTGGTGATCCACCTGCCGGCCGGCCACGCCGCCTCGGTGATCGAGAAGGTCCGGGCCGGCTGGGTCCGCGCGCGCGTCACCGAGCCGGAGGAAGGGCAGCCGTTCTACTCGTCCTCGCCGAACGTGCGCGGGCTCGAGGCGGCCACCGTCGGCGGCACGGCCGCGGCCGTCCACGCCGACGTGATCGTGGACGAGATCCTGGGCGTGGCGGAGGGCGTTGCCGGCGGCCGGTTCGGCGTCCGTCACCGGCCCGTCGTTCCGGGCGACCGGCCGATGACGATCGGTGTCTCGGACGACGACGCCGGCTGGCAGGAGTGGACCCAGGTCCCGGACTTCGCGGACTCCGGGCCGGACGATCGCCACTTCGTCCTCGACGCCGTGGCGGGCGAGATCTCGTTCGGGCCCGCGGTCCGCCAGCCCGACGGGACGGTGCGCCAGTACGGCGCGGTCCCCGCCGAAGGGTGCCCGGATCCGGGTGGACGCCTACCTCACGGGCGGCGGGCGCGACGGGAACCTCGCACCGCGGGCGATCAGCGTGCTGAAGAGCTCGATCCCGTACGTCTCCCGTGTCGAGAACCGGCAGGCCACGACCGGCGGCGTCGACGGCGAGGACATCGAGAACGCGAAGGTCCGCGGGCCGATCTCGCTGCGGACGCGTGGCCGCGCGGTGACCACCGAGGACTTCGAGCATCTCGCGCTCGAGGCTGCGCCGGAGCTCGCCAGGGTTCGTGCCGTGGCCGCCGGCGACGGTGCGGATCCCGGCTCGGTCCGGGTCCTCGTGGTGCCGGCCGTCCAGGCCGACGCCGGCCGGCTCCGCTTCGAGCAGCTCGTTCCCTCGGACGAGACCCTCGCCCGGGTCGCCGGCCGCCTCGACGAGACCCGGGTCGTTGGAACGCGCGTGCTCGTGGAGCCTCCCGCCTACCGCGGGATCACGATCGTCGCCCGCCTCCGCGCGCGCCCCCGCGTCAACCCCACGCGTCTCCAGGACGAGGCGATGCGCGCGATCTACGGGTACTTCCACCCGATCACCGGTGGCCCCGAGGGCAACGGCTGGCCGTTCGGCCGCCCGGTCCAGGTCGGCGAGGTCTACGCGGTTCTCCAGGGGTTGCGCGGGACCGAGCTCGTGGAGGACGTCCGCCTTTTCGGCGCCGACCCGGTCACCGGGCAGCGGGGACAGGTCACCCAGCGTCTCGACCTGGAGCCGAACGCGCTCGTGTTCAGCTACGAGCACCAGCTCCTCGTGGAGGGGGCGTAGCCGATGCGCGGTCACATTGCCGGGCTCCGCTCGCCGCACCCGCTCGGGGAGCAGCTCCCGGGCGTCTACCGCGACGACGACATGACCCAGCGCCTCACCGCCGCCTTCGACGAGGTGCTTGCGGGCGTCATGCAGGTCCTGGACTGCTTCCCGGCCTACCTGGACCCGGCCCTCGCCCCCGAGGACTTCCTGGAGTGGATCGGAGGGTGGACAGGTGCGGCGCTCGACGAGACGTGGCCCATCGAGCGACGCCGCGCGTTCGTCGCGTCCGCGGTGGACCTGTTCAGGATCCGCGGCACGGTCGGTGGGCTGGCGGCGCACGTCGCGGTCTTCAGCGGGGGAGAGGTGGAGATCGCGGAGCCGGGAGCCACCGCCTGGTCGCACGACCCGGGGGGATCGATCCCGGAGGGGACGTCGGCGGACCTGTTCGTCCGGGTCCGCGTGGCGGACCCCGCCACGATCTCGGCATCGGGCCTGGAGGCGCTGGTCGCCGCCGCGAAACCGGCCCATGTGCCGCACCGGATCGAGATCGTCAGGGCGTGAGCCCCGCGTCACGAATGAGCCCGCGCCAGGAATGAGCCCCGCGTTCGCGGGCCTCGACGCGCTTGCTACGATGCGCGCGCGTCCTGCGTCTCCGGTCAGACGCGGCCGGGCCCGTGGTGGGGCGCCTCGCGAGCGCGCGCAGGCTGATTGTCGAGGGAGCGCCAGGTGATCGTCTGCACCAAGTGCGGGTTCCAGAACTCCGCCGCGGACAGCTTCTGCGGGTCGTGCGGCAGCTTCCTCGAGTGGACCGGCTCGAAGGTCGCCGACGCGGCGCCCGAGCCGGTCGAGCCGGAGCCGGAGGCGCAACCATCGCCCGCGGAGCCGGAACGCCAGACGTTCGTCGGTCGCGTCCGCGAGGCCGTGGGCCTGGGCGGCGCCGCGCCTGCGATCGCCCGGGACGGGGCAGAGACGGCGGGCGCCTCGCCCGAGGTTGCGACGGGCGAGACCACCGGTCCCGACGCGGCGGGGATCTCCGCCGGCGGCGCGGCCCTCTCCCAGGCGGCGGCCGCGGGGGCGCCGGTCCTGATCTCGGGGGCGCGCGTCTTCCGGATCGCCGAGGCGCCGCACCCGGGACCGACGCCCGGGGCAGAAGCCGCACCCGCGCCGTTGGTCGCGCAGGTGGCCGCGCCCGCGCAGATCGCCGGCCCGAACTGCAACCCGACGCCGTCGACTCCGGACCCACCCTCGAACCGGATCTCGCCCCAGTCGCCGCCCCCGAGCCCGAGCCGGCTCGCGCCGCGGTCGGCGATGCGATGCCGGGTTTGCCTCCCGAGCCGGTGCGCCAGCCCGAACCGGGCCCGCCGCCGCGAATGGGCTCGCGAGCCAGAACCGGGCCCGCCGCCGGAATGGGCCCGCGAGCCGGGGCCCGACTCGATCGCCGGGATCGCGGCTCCGCACGAGCCCGACTCGACCGCCGGGACCGCGGCTCCGCCGCCGCCCGAGCCCGGCGCCGCGCCCGAGCCTGGGCCCGCTAACGCCCATGTCGTCGCCCCCGAGCCAGGACCCGTGGTCGGCGCGCCTGTGCCCGAGCCGGCGGCAACCGTGGCCCCCGTACCCGACCCTGCTCTCGCGGCGATCGCCGAACCGGCAGGTGGACCGGCACCGGAGCCCGAACCCGCGGTGGCCGCCGAGGTCGCGGAGGCTGCGCCGGGCGGCCTCGGCGCCCGGCATCGTCGAGCCCGAAGCGATGACGGCCGACCTCGGGCCCGAGCCGCCGGCTCCACCCGCACCGGTCAGCGGGCCCGCGGCGCCGGCCGCGCTCACCGAGCCGGGGCCGGCTCCGGCCGCGATCGCCGCCCCCGACCACGAACCCATCCCGTCGGCACCTGCCGTGCCGGAGCCGCGGGTGGTTCCCCAGCCCGACACGACCGCCAACGAGGTGCACGACAGGCCCGCGGCGCCGGCGCCCATAGCCGAGCCGGAGCCCATCGCCGGGACGCCGGTTGCGTCGGCGTCCGAACCGGGACCCGCTCCCGACCCGACGCCGCCTCTCCCAGAATCGGCCGCCGCGGTCCAGCCGCCCGCCGTGGTCCAGCCGGCTGCCGGGGTCCAGTCACCCGCCGCGGTCCAGCCACCCGCGCCCCGGATCCGGCCGGCATTGGGTGGCCCCGCGGGGACGGTTCCACGAGCACGCCCGCTCTACGAGGCGGCTCGCCCTGCACCGCCCCAGAGCGTGGCCCCGGTGCCCCTGGCAGGCGCACCTGCGAGCTCGCCGCCCGACCAGCCTCCCGCGGCACGCCCTGTCGCGCCACCGCCCGGCCAGCCTCCCGCGGCACGCCCGGTTCGCCAGTCAACTGCGCCACCTCCGGTCGCGATCCCACCGGTCCAGCCAGCGGCGATCCAGGCGACGCCTCCTGCGGAGCAGCCCGTATCGCGACAGCCGGTCGCGGTGCGGCCGGGCCCGGAGCATCCCCGGCAGGCGGCTCGACAGGGATCGTCCGAGACGCCCCCGGCCAACCCCGGCGACCTCATCTGCGGCAACTGCGGGATCGGCAACGACCCGACGCGACGATTCTGCCGGCGCTGCGGCCAGTCGCTGGCCCAGGCCGTGGTCGCGGTAGCCCCAAGGCGGCCCTGGTACCGGCGGATCTTCGGCCGCCGGCAACAGGCGGCCGCCGCCGCGGGGGAGCGGCCCAAGAGCATGCGCACCGATGGCCGCGCGAAGGGGCGGGGCCTCTCGATCGGGCGGCTGCTCACCCTCGTGGTCCAGGTCGTCGTCGTCGCGGCGATCGCGGGCGCGGTCGTCGGGTATGCGGTCGTCCCCGGATGGCGGGACGGCGTCAACTCGTTCATCTCGTCCATTCGACAGACCGTCGCGCCGAACCTCGTGCCTGTCCACACTGCCGGCCAGGCGACGGGGCCGGGCATCAAGGGACATCCCGCACAGGCCGCGTTTGACGGGTTCAGCAACACCTACTGGGCGGCACCAGTCACCGGCGGAGCGATGCCGACGATCAGCGCGTCGTTCAGCCCGGCGGCCGACATCGCCAAGATCCTCGTCACCTCGGGCGCGGTGCCCGACTTCGAGGGCAGCCCGCGACCGCACGACGTCACTGTCGAGCTCCTCGACGCCTCGGGAGCGACGGTCGCCTCCAGGGACCTTGAGCTCAAGGACGTCAAGGATCCGCAGGTGTTCGACGTGTCAGCCAAGGGAGCCACGACGTTCCGGTTGACGGTGAAGTCCGTCTATGCGTCGAGCGGCGGCACGAACGTGGCGATCACCGAGGTCGAGTTCCGCGCGGCGCAGTGACGGGTGACGGCCCGGCCGGACGGGTGGCCGCGCTGGAACCGACCTCGGTGCCAGCGCCCGCAAGGCCAAGGTCATCGAGCATGCGCGCGTAGCTCGCCCGAGCGCTCGCGGCAGCCGCGCGGTCACCGGCCCGCTCGCGCGCGTCGATGAGCAGCCGCCAGAGCGGATCGTGGTACGCGTCGATGCCGAGCGCCGCGACGCAGACGGCGGCGGCCTCCGCCGGCCGCTCGGCCAGCAGGATCTCCGCCAGGCCAACGGCTGCCTCCACGTAGTCCGCGCGGGCCCGCTCGCGCCGGGCCACGATCCAGTCGGCCGGGCCATCCTCCGGCAGCAGCTCACCGGCGTACTCCGCGAGGGCCGCCCGGTACGCGGCGGCGGCGCCCGAATCGTCCCGTCCGACGGCAGCCCGTCCGCGGCTCATCGCCTCCTCGAACGCGAGGACGTCGACGCGCGAGCCACGCGGGATCGCGAGCCGGTAGGCGTCGCCGTCGCGCTGCAGGATCTCCCGGCCCCCACGCCCGTCCGGGAGCTCGAGCTCACGGCGAAGCGCGGACAGCGCGACGTGGAGGCTCCGCGCCCCTGTCTCGGGGTCGGCATCGCGCCACAGCGCATCCTGTATCACCTCGCGATGGACCGGTCGGCCGGCGTTCACGGCCAGCAGGCGGAGCACCGCGCGGGGGCGAGGCTTGAGCGAGGCCAGGTCCACGGGACGGCCCGCGACGGAGATCGAGAACGCGCCGAAGCAGCGGATCTCCAGCGGCGGGACGCCGTCGGTCGAGCCGGCGTCGTCTCCGTCGCCTCCGTCGGGTGCGTCCCGACGGGCGTGCAGGGCGCGCAGCGTCTCCGGCTCGGCCAGCCCAGTATCCGCATAGAGCGCCTCGGCCACGGACCGGAGCTCGCTCGCATGCGTCGGGTCAGCGAGGGCGAGGGCCGCATATGCCAGCGCGTGTGGCCCGGGCGTGCCGGAGATCCGCGCGAACGCCTCCGCGGCGCGGGCGGCCTCACGCGCGGTGGGCGCGCACCCCGCGGCGAGGCTGCCGGCAAGCAGCGAGCGCGCCCAGGCCTCGAGGGACGCGGCGCCAAGCGCGCGGAAGCGAGCGATCGCGATCTCCAGCGGCGGCCGCGCCTCGTCTGGCTCATCGAGCGCAGACCATCCCTCCGCGAGGGCCGCGAGCGCCTCTCCCCACGGGTCGTGCTCGTGCCCGGCGGCGATCCGGACGTTCGAAGCGTCGGCCCTGCCGTATTCGCTGCCGACCGGGCTGCGCGAGATCGCGAGCGCGGCGCGCCCCAGCTGGGCGAGCCACGGGACGCCGAGCCGCTCGGCGGCGGCCACCGCTGCCTCCGCTTCGATCGCCGCACGAGCGTCGCCGGCCAGGATCCCGGCGACCGCGCCGCCCAGCTCCGCGGCCGCCGCCAGCGTCGGGGCGTCGCTCGCGGCACGCGCGGCGTCGTCGAGCAGCGACCTGGCGTCCCTGACGCGGCCCGCGACCAGCGCGGAGAGCCCGGCAGCCAGGAGCTCACCGGCGCCTTGCCCGGTCGATACGGCCGCGGGCGCGGCGCTGGCCGACACCCCGCCCGCTGCCGACGATGCCCGGCGCGCGAGCGGGTCGCGAGACACCGCTGCCCGCAGCCAGCCCGTCCACTCGCCGCTGGGAGCCGGATGGGGGTCGAGCCAGGCCGCGAGCGCGACCCGCTCGCGTCGGCAGGCGGCTCCAGGATCGCCGGCCCCGAAGAGCGCCTCCGCGCTCGCATACGCCTCGAGCCCCTGGGCCCAGCGCCCCTCGGCGCGATGGCGTCGGGCGGTGGCGAGCGTCAGCCAGGGATCCTGGACGAGGAGAGCGGCCGGAAGGCTGTCGATCCATGTCCCGTGGCCCGCGACCAGCCGCGCCCCGTGATGGTCCAGGAGCCGGTCAACGGCGGCCCAGTCCTCGGCGCGACTGAAGGCCGCGAGTGCCTCCGCGAGCGCGCCGTCGGCCACGAGGAGCTCGCCAGCCCGGCGGGCCTGCGCCCGCGCGCCCTGCTCGCCGGCCTCCGCGACGAGCATCGCCTCGAGGTGGCTCCGGAGGACCTCGTGATAGCGGAACGTTCCCTCGTCATCGAGCGCGACCGTGAAGACGCTTCGGCGCTCCAGCTCCTCGAGCAGCGCCCGGCTGCCAGACCTGGCCAGGAGCGCGTCGCAGAGGGGCCCGCTCAGGCGGCGCAGGACGCTGGTCCGGACCAGGAAGTCGCGGAGCTCGTCGGGCAGCTCCGCGACGACGTTTCGCGCGAGGTAGTCGCGCACGAACCGGGGGCTGGAACCGAGGCCCGCCAGGATCCGCAGCCGCTCGTCGCGCGGCTTGCCGCGCGTGGCGAGGTGGAAGAGCTGCAGCCCCGCGGCCCACCCCTCCGTCCTCCGGGCGAGGCGTGCGAGCTCGTCCGGCCGGAGCGCGTCGTCGTAGAAGTCGCGGAACAGCCGCTCCACCTCCCACGACCGAAAGCGCAGGTCGTCCACGCCGATCTCCAGCAGCGACCCGGAGACCCGGCGCCGCGGGAGGTTGAACGGGGGGACGGTTCGCGACCCGGCAAGGACCGCGAGCGAAGGCGGCGCGTAGTCGATGAAGCGTTCGAAGGCAGCCTCCGCGGGCGATCCCGTGAGCGTGTGGAAGTCGTCCACGATCAGGAGGAGGTTCGCCGAGGCAGCCGACTCGAGCCCGGCCGCGGCATCCTCGACGCTCGTCCAGCCCCGCGGCAGGTTCGGGATCGCGAACGCGAAGGCCGCTTCGAGGCATGCGACCAGCCCCGCCTCGCTGCCGTCCGTGCTCTCGGCGCGGTACCACGCCACGGGATGGTCGGCCATCGCGGCCCAGCCGGCGAGGAGCGTCGTCTTTCCCGACCCGGCGGGGGCGACGACGAGCGCCAGGCGATGGGTCCACAGCTGCGGCAGGAGCTTGTCGAGGCGCTCTCTCGGCAGCCACCGGACCCGGGGTACGCGCACCTTCGCCGGAACGACTGCGCCACTGGCGTAGCCGTTCCCCGCAGGTCGCCGCTCGGACCGCGGTCCCATCCCCATGACAGGCGATGCCGGCCCCCCAGCCCACCGGACGAACGCCGGTGCGAGACGCCATTGTGCCGGGGTCGGACGCGCGGGTCCAGCCCGATTCCCGTCGGCCGGGTCCCGGCTCCCGGTTTGTCCGTCGGCCGTTCCGGGCAGCGACGAGGAGCTCGCGGCGTCAGCCGGGGTGGGAGTGGAGCGCCCGAAGTCGCCTGCGCAGGGCGTCGTCGGCAGCGTCGAGGTTCGGGTCCTCGATGAACCGGTCGGGATGATGGTCGACTCCCTCGACCTCCCGTTCGAGGGCGTTCCGCTCGTCCGCGAGCCCGGCGATCACGACGGGAGCCCTGTCGCCGACCGCTCGGAGGACCCTGGCAAGGTAGGGCTCCGGGGCGCGTGCGCGTGACCGGCGGGGCACGGACACGAACTCGGTCGCGCCGGCCGCCCGTTCGCGAGCGACGCGCGCTCGTGTTCGTCCGAGGAACACGACGGCGCCGCCCGATGGACGGTGGGGGAGCGTGGCGACGGTGACCCCGATCGCCCCCGGGCTGGTGATGCGCTCGCCGGGAGCGCGCGGGGGTTCGGCGGCCTGCCCACGCGCCACGCCACGCTCCAAGCGGTCCTCGGCCCTGGCGGGAGACGCCACCCACGCAGGCACACCGAGCGCAGGCGGCCCGGGGCGGCAGGATCGACCGTGCATGCGGATACCTCCAGCCTGTGCGGCGGACGGTACCTCCGCCCGGCGTCGGGCGAGACGGCCGTTCGGATCGGAACCGATCGCCGAACGGCACGCGACGGAGGATCCGCGCGTGGGCCAGGGAGCGGCCGGTGGATCGTCCCGGCCCGCGGGCGTCGCACGTGCCCGGCACCATTCCCTGCTACCGTGCCGATCGATGACCCCGAATGGCCGGCACAGCGCGCCGGTGGCTCATCGTGGAGGCCTCGGTCTCCTGTGTCGGTGCGGCAGCCACGCCGCGGCGCGCGCGAGGCCCGGTCGCACCGATCCCGCCGTGGCCCTGGCTCCGGCGGCCCTCACCCCCGTCGATCCCGCGAGACGCGCCCGGGAATCGAACGCCGCTGCCGGCGCCACCGAACCGCCCACCGGATCGACGACCGGACGCCGTGCGCCGGTCGCGCGTGCGCTCCTCGCCTCGCTCGCGATCGCGGTGGCCCTGTCCGGCTGTGGGACGGCGGGCAAGACCGCCGCAGGTGTGGTGATCGGGCTCGATGCGCCGAATGGACAGGTGATCAGCTTCACGCTCCGGACCACCGACGGCCAGGTGATGCGGTTCCTGATCGGGACCCTCGAGACGGACGGCGCGGCGTTCCCGGCCTCCCACCTCGCGGTCCATGCCGCGACGCTCGGCCCGATCGCGGTCGCCTATCGCGAGGAAGGCGGCCAGAACGTCGTGTACCGGATGGCGGACGCTCCCTGGGCACGGCCCACGTGATGCGGCCCGGCGGGCCTGCCGGCCGGTCGCCGCCGTGCCAGGCCCGGCCGCAGCCGCCGCCGCGTTCGTGGGCCCGGCCCGGGCGGTCGCGCCGACTACACTGCCGGGGTGCCGCTGATCGCCACCGATAACCTGACGAAGCGCTACCCGGGAC
The DNA here is from genome assembly GCA_963809215.1 of uncultured Chloroflexia bacterium. Lineage (GTDB taxonomy): Bacteria > Chloroflexota > Limnocylindria > Limnocylindrales > CSP1-4 > CTSoil-043. Next base: position 1,873,974 of record CAWEIJ010000002.1, on the reverse strand, counting down.
CGGGCGGCGGGGTCCTGGCGCTCGACGCGCTGACCGTGGAGATCGAGCCCGGGATCGTCGGCCTGGTCGGCGCGAACGGCGCCGGCAAGAGCACGTTCCTCCGAATCCTCCTGGGGCTGCTGGCACCGACGAGCGGGCGGGCATCCGTCCTGGGCCTCGATACGGTGACGCGGGGCGGCCGGATCCGCGAACGGGTCGGGTACATGCCCGAGCACGACGTCCTGCCTCCCGACCTGACCGCCACCGACCTCGTGGCGCATCTCGCCGAGATGAGCGGCCTGCCCCGGACGGCGGCTCGCGAGCGGACGGCCGACGTGCTCCGCCACGTCGGCCTGTTCGAGGAGCGCTACCGCCCGATCGGCGGCTACTCGACGGGCATGCGTCAGCGCGTGAAGCTGGCCCAGGCGCTCGTCCACGACCCGCGGCTCCTCCTCCTCGACGAGCCCACGAACGGCCTGGACCCGACCGGGCGCGACGAGATGCTGGACCTCATCCGGCGCACCGGGACCGAGTTCGGGATCGCCGTCCTCGTCTGCTCGCACCTCCTGGGGGAGATCGAGCGCGTCTGCGACCACGTGGTCGCGATCGACGCCGGGCGTCTCCTCCGGTCGGCGTCGCTGGCCAGCTTCACCGGCAGGACGGGGACGCTGATCGTGGAGGTGGACGAAGGGGCGGACGAGCTTGCCGCCGACCTGGTGGCAGCCGGGTTCCGGGCGCGCGTCGACGGCCCGCGAGTGGTGCTGGTCGCCGCCCAGGACGTTCGCCCGTACGACGCCATCCGCGACGCGGCCGCGACCCGCGGGCTCGCGCTGATCCGGATCGAGGCTGCGAGGCACCGGGTGGAGGACCTGTTCCGCGACGATCCCGACGAGGTGGGCGTGAATGGCACAGCCGCCTGACCTCGTTGCCGGGAGCGCGACCGGCTCCATCTTCGACCTGGGATACCGCGGCTACGACGGCCCGCGCCTTGGCCGACGCCACGCGATCGCGACCCTCTACATGCAATCCCTGAAGTGGACGTTCGGGATCGGCCGGGGCGGTCGCGCGAAGATCGCGCCGTTCGCGCTCGCCGGGCTCACCCTTCTCCCGGCGATCCTGGCCGTCGGGATCCGCGCGGTTGCCGGGCCGGCGACCGAGCGGGTGACGCCGATCACGCCGCAGAACTACCTGACGTTCGTCCAGACCTTCATCGCGTTCTTCGTGACGGCGCAGGCGCCCGAGCTGCTGGGCCGGGACCAGCGCCATCATGTCCTCACCCTCTACTTCAGCCGGGCGCTCGAACGCACCGACTATGCCCTCGCGAAGTACGCGGCGCTGGTCTCGGCGCTTGCGCTGGTCCTCTTCGTGCCACAGCTGGTCCTCCTGCTGGGGATCGTGTTCGCCTCGATCGACCTCGGCGCCGGCCTCCGCGACGCGCTGCCCCTCGTCGGGCCGATCCTCGTGAGCACGATCGTCGCCGCCGCGTTCTTCTCCGGGATCGGCCTGGTCATCGCGGCGTTCGTGCCCCGCCGGGCGTTCTCGGCAGGCGCGATCGTGGCCACCTTCCTGGTGCTGAGCGGCGTCGTGCAGGTGCTCGTCGTCCAGGGCCGGCTGCGCGACCCGTTCCGCTACGTCGCCCTGCTCGATCCGAACGGCCTCCTCGACGGGCTGGCCACCGCGTTGTTCGGGGGCATCAGCCGCAACACGACCGTGTTGCACTCGGGGATCGAGCCCGGCGTCTTCGCGGTCGGGGCGGTGGTCGTGGCCGTCGCCACGCTCGTCGTGCTGATCCTGCGCTACCGCCGGATCGAGGCGTGAGCCAGCCGGGGACGAGCCGGACGGGCGTGAGCCCCGTCGCCGTCCCGCCGAGCGTCGAGGTCAGCGCCGTCGCCAAGTGGTACGGCAACGTCGTCGCGGTCAACGACATCACGTTCGCGCTCGAGCCCGGCGTCACGGGCCTCCTCGGACCGAACGGTGCCGGCAAGAGCACGCTGCTGCACCTGGTCGCCGGCCTGCTCCGGCCGTCGGCCGGGAACGTCAGCGTGGACGGGCGGCCGACCTTCGGCGATCCTGCCGTCTACCGCCGCGTCGGTCTCGTCCCGGAGCGCGAAGCGGTCTTTCCGTACCTGACAGCCCGCGAGTTCGTCCGGCTCAGCGCCCAGCTCCAGGGCCTCCCGGTCGGCACCGGCGCGGTCGACCGCGCGCTCGGGACGGTGGAGCTCGCGCCTGCGGCCGACCGCCAGCTCGCGACGTACTCGAAGGGGATGCGCCAGCGGGCGAAGGTCGCGGCCGCCCTCGTCCACGACCCGGCCGTCCTCGTCCTCGATGAGCCGTTCAACGGCATGGATCCGCGCCAGCGCCTCCACATGATGACGCTCCTCCGGACGCTCGCGGACGAAGGCCGCGTGATCCTCTTCTCGTCCCACATCCTCGAGGAGGTGGAGCGCGTCGCAGAGCGGGTCCTCGTCGTGGTCTCGGGGCGTCTCGCGGCATCAGGCGACTTCCGCGAGATCCGGCGGCTGATGACGGACCGCCCCCACTCGTTCACGCTCCGGACCTCGGACGACCGCGCGCTGGCGGGCCGGCTCGCGGGCCGGCCCACGGTTTCCGGGCTCGCGTTCGAAGACGGACGCCTGGACGTGCGGACGGCGGACTTCGCGACCTTCACCCGCGAGCTCCCCGTCATGGCACGCGACGCCGGCGTGTCCATCTTCGAGCTCACTCCGGCCGACGAGTCGCTCGAGTCGGTCTTCGACTACCTGGTGCGACGGTGAGCGGCGGACGCCCCGCATCCCGTCACGACCCGGTCCCGGGCTGGCCCGCGGCCGCACCCGCACCGCCGCCCCTGCCGCGGCGACCATCGGCGCCCGTCCTCGGGATGGCGGTCCTCGGGCCGCTCGTCGACGTCACCACTCGCGGGCTCCTGGGCAGGCGGCGGATCCTCCTCGTCGGCCTGCTGGCGCTCGCTCCCGTCGGCGTGGCCGCGGTCCTCGTCATCGGCGGGACCGTGGGGACGACGGCCCAGATCACCCGCGAGCTGTACGACTCGCTCGTCATGACCACGGTCCTGCCGCTCGTGGCACTCATCCTCGGGACGACGGCGATCGGCGCGGAGATCGACGATGGGACGGTCGTCCACCTCCTGGCGAAGCCGGTGGGACGCGCCTGGATCATCCTGGCGAAGATGCTCGTCGCCGGGACCGCCGGGGCCCTGCTGTGCGGGACGTCGACCCTCGTGACCGGCGTCCTCCTTGTCCGTCTCGACTCGCCCGGACTCCTGCTCGGGATGCTCGCGGGTGTCCTCGTGTCCGTCATCGCGTACACGGCCGTGTTCGTCACGCTGTCGGTCTGGACCGGCCGGGCGCTCATCGCCGGGCTCGCCTATGTCCTGCTCTGGGAGGGCCTCGTCGCGACCTTCTTCTCCGGCACCCGGCTCCTCTCGATCCGCGAGTACGGGCTGGACGTCGCCGCGGGGATCGCGGGCTCGGAGGCAGGCACGCTCGCCCGCGACGTGCCCCTGGTGACCGGCCTGGCCCTCTCGGTCCTCGTGACGGTCGTTGCGTTCTGGCTGGGGGCGCGACGGCTCGCCAGGTTCGAGATCTCGGACGCGGGGTAGGGGCCCGGCGGCGCGTGCGGTGGTCGCGCCGCCGCCGGCACGTCGCGGCCGCGGACCCGGCCAGGATCGCCGCGCCGAGCAAGTCGGCGCGGCGTCCCCCACGGTCGGGGCCCACGGCCCGTACAATCCGGCGCGTGCCGAAGCCACGCCCGTACCGACCCAGGCGCCCCCGATCTGCGGAGGCGGCCGGGGCCTCACCCGCGCCCGCCGCCGGCGAGGGTCTCGGGGCCGAGGCAGCGGCAGCCGCCGAGGCCGCCGCGGAGGCAGCCGCCGAGGCGGAAGCCGCGGCGTGGGCCGGGTCGGGGGGACGCGTGGCCGGCCCGTTGCCAGCGGGTGCCCTGGACGAGCCCCCCGGCTGGTTCCGCGACGAGCCGCTCGCCGAGGCCGCGGACGCTCCGACCACGACAATGCCGGCCGGCGCCGGAGCGGCGGTCGTGCCCGTTGGCGCACCGGCGCCCAACGCGGCCGTGGCCAGCGAGGCGGACGTTCCGGCAGGTGTGACGGGGAGCGTGGAGCCCGAGGCCCCCGATGCGGACCTCGAGGATGGCGATCTCGCGTCGACACTGCCGCCCGGGACGACCTACCGGACGGCCCCACCACCACCCGAGGATGTCGCCTCACGGCCGAGACGCCGGTCGCCGATCGTCTCGGTCCTCGTCGGGCTGCTGATCCTCGTCGTCGTCGCGGCGGGCGGCTTCGGGATCGGGATGGCCCTCCCGATGCTGATCCCCCTGCCGGCGGGCGACACGTCCGTCGGATCGCCGGTCCCGAGCGGCGCCGCGGCCTCCGCGACGCCGAGCCCGAGCGCGAGCGCGTCGTCCACGCCCGCGTCATCGTCGCCGTCGTCCGCTGCGAGCGCAACGCCGGGTCCGACCGCGACCGCGCGCACCTACATCGTCGTCAGGGGCGACCAGCTCGGGAGGATCGCGGCGTCGTTCGGGGTGACGCTCCAGGCGCTCCAGGCCGCGAACGGGATCACGAACCCGAACCTGATCATCCCGGGCCAGAAGCTCGTCATCCCGCCGCCCTCCGCCTCCCCCGAACCGTCGCCGGGCACATCGCCCCCCGGAGCGTCGCCGGGCACGTCGCCCTCCGGAGCGTCCCCGAGCGCGTCTCCGGGCGCGTCGCCGGCGACGTCCCCGAGCACCGCGCCGTAGGCCCGCCCGCCGGCCGCCGGCCGCCCATCGGGGCGTGTCCCGAGACCATCGCCAGCGCGGCGGCCTCGCCGTCGTCCGGATCGAGCCCGGCGCGCCGTCATGGATGCCGTGACTGCCCGCGTCGAGCCCGTCGTAAAGCTCGTCGGTTGCGCGGGGATTGGAGTGCCGGAGCCGGCGTGCTCGTGGAGGTGCTCGTGGATCAGGTTCGCGGCGACCACCTGGTCGGCGTCGCCCGCGTCGCCTGGGAATCGGTCCTGTCCGGCCCCGAGCACGGGCATCTCCATTGCCGCGCGTGCGGGGCGGCGGGGAGATCAAGCCGGACGAGGGAGCCGCGATCGTGGTCTCGCTCGAGGCCGCCCCGGCCTTCGCCGTGGACCGCTCTCGCGTGACGATCGTCTGAGCTGCCGGTCCTGCCGCCGAGGGCGGGGATACCCTCGGCGCCGTCCGAGACCGAGACAGCGCCTGGCGATCAGCCCTGGGAGTCCGGGTTCGGGACCCCAAGGATGTTGAAGCCGCCGTCCACGTGCACCGTCTCGCCGGTGACCTGGCCGGAGAGGCCGGAGGCCAGCCAGACCGCGGTCCCGGCAACATCCTCGATCGTGATGCTCGCGCGCAGTGGCGCCACGGAGCGGAACGCCTCGTGCATCTGCCGGAACCCCGCGATCCCGTGGGCGGCGATCGTACGGATCGGGCCAGCGGAGATCGCGTTCACGCGCACGCCCTCGGGCCCGAGGTCGGCGGCGAGGTACCGGACGCTCGCCTCCAGGGCCGCCTTGGCCACGCCCATGACGTTGTAGTGGGCGACCACCTTCTCGGCACCGTAGTAGCTCAGGGTGAGGATGCTCGATCCCGGGGCCATGTGCGGTCGGGCCTCCCGCGCGAGCGCCACGAGCGAGTAGACACTGACGTCGAGCGCGAGGGCGAACCCGCCCCGCGACGTGTCGACAAAGAGGCCGTCGAGGTCGGCGCGGTCCGCGAACGCCAGCGCGTGCACCAGGATGTCGAGGCGCCCGACCTCAGCGCCCCAGCGGTCGAAGACGGACCGGACCTGCGCATCGTCGCGCACGTCGCAGGGTTCCAGGAAGGTCGATCCGATCCGGTCCGCGAGCGGGCGGACCCGCCGCTCGATCAGGCTCTCGATCGAGCTGAACCCGACCGTGGCCCCCTGGTCATGGAACGCCCTGGCGATCCCCCAGGCGATCGAGTGGTCGTTCGCGACCCCGAAGACGAGGGCGTTCTTGCCATCGAGCAGGCCCATCGGTCGTCATCCCCAGCGTCCGGTCTTCACCGCCGAGCCGGCGGTGTCGCGCCATCCTACCCGCGACGCGCAGCAGTGCGACTGCAACCGGCAGGTCGCAGGCCGTCGGCGCGCGATGGGGCCATGACGCGCACCGCCGGCTGGTACTGTCGCGCTGATGGACCCGACCTCGTCCGCCCTCGACCAGCCCGCGGTCGACGTCGACCTCCGCGAAGCGCTTGCGGGCGTGCGCGGCTTCGTGCTCGATGCGGACGGCGTGCTCGTGCTGCGGGGTGCGGCCCTGCCGGGGGCGGTCGAAGCGCTCGCAAGGCTCGAGGCGAAGGGCATCCCGTTCAGGATCGCCACGAACTTCTCTGGTGCCCATCGCGGGACCCTCGCGGCGCGGTTCCGGGCCGATGGCCTGTCCATCCCCGAGGACCGCGTGGTCACGGCGGCCAGCGCCACCGCCGCTCACACGGCGGCCGCCTATCCGGGCGAGCCGCTCTTCGTGATCACGAAGCCGGACGGGCGCCGCGAGTTCGACGGGCAGCACCTGATCCGGTACGAGGATGCCGACGCGCCGGGGGCCCGGGCCGCGGCCGTGGTGATCGGGGATGGCGACGCGGACCTGAGCTTCGCCAACCTCGACCGCGCCTTCCGGCTGATTCGAGGTGGCGCCGCGCTCCTCGCCATGCACCGGAACCCCTGGTGGTACACGTCGCGTGGCCCCACCCTCGACAGCGGCGCCTTCGTTGCCGCGCTCGAGTTCGCCACCGGCGCGCACGCGGTGCTGTGCGGCAAGCCTGGCCCGATCATGTTCCGCACGGCGCTCGCCGGGCTGTCGCGCGACCTCGGGCGAAGGATCGCCGCGCGCGATGTCGTGATGGTCGGGGACGATCCGGGGCAGGACATCGCGGGCGCACGACGGCTGGGCATGCGGGGAATCCTGGTGCTGACCGGCAAGACGAGCTCCGCGGACGTAGGCGGGCTCCTCGGCGTTGCACGGCCCGGGACGCGTGGCGTCCGGCGACCGAAGGCCACCCCGGACGCGGTCGCGTCCTCGCTGGCGGAACTCGTCGCCGCGCTAGACTGACGGCCAGATCGGACTGCACGAACACGGCGTCCGGGCGCCTCCGGATCGTGCCTGCGGGTCCTCCGCGACGAGCCACGCCCGCGCCCGTGTCGCCTGCACCGGCACGAGAGGGAAGGCCGATGGCCGAGCGGATCAAGATCACCTACGCGACGCTCCGCAACGACAACGAGGAGCTCCACCAGCTCTACGAGGCGGGGATCGCGTCTGCCCGGCAGCGCCTCGGCGCATACCACCCGAACCTCGTCGATGGGGCCGGCCGGGACGGTGACGGCGCCTTCGAGCTGCACTCGCCCATCGACGAGCGGGTGCTCGTCGGTACCTTCGCCCGGGGGACCGCGGCCGACGTCCGCGACGCGATCGCCGCGGCGAAGGCCGCCCAGCCCGCCTGGCGAGCGACGCCATGGCGCGATCGGCTGGCGATCCTGCGCCGTGCGGCGGAGCTGATCTCCGAGCGCCAGATGGAGTACGCGGCGCTGATGGCGATCGAGGTGGGCAAGAACCGCCTCGAGGCGCTGGGCGAGGTCGAGGAGGCGGCCGACCTGCTGCGCTACTACGCCGACGTCTTCGAACGCAACGACGGCTACGACCACCCGATGGACAACCTGGGCGACCCGGCCGTCCACACGCGCTCGATCCTGCGGCCGTATGGCGTCTTCGCGGTCATCTCTCCGTTCAACTTCCCGATGGCGCTCGCCGCTGGACCGTCGGCCGGGGCCCTCGCGGGCGGCAACACGGTGATCTTCAAACCCGCGTCGGCAGGTGCGATGACCGGCGTCCTCCTGGCGGAGGCGCTGACCGACGCCGGCATCCCGGCGGGCGTCTTCAACCTCGTCATGGGCCCAGGGGCCACGGTCGGCGAGGAGCTCCAGGCGAACCCGGGGATCGACGGGATCGTCTTCACGGGCTCCTTCGACGTGGGATTCGAGCTCTTCCGGCGGTTCTCTACGCGGTTCCCGAAGCCGTGCATCGTGGAGATGGGCGGCAAGAACCCTGCGATCGTCACCGCGAGGGCCGACCTCGACGAGGCCGCGGAAGGCATCGTCCGGTCGGCCTTCGGCTTCGGGGGCCAGAAATGCTCCGCGAACAGCAGGGTCTACGTGGAGCGATCGGCAAGGGACGAGCTTGTCAGGCGCATGGTCCGGAAGACCGAGTCGCTCACGATCGGCGATCCCCTGCTGCGGGAGAACTGGCTCGGGCCGGTCATCGACGCCCGGGCCGTGGAGCGCTACCTGGGCGCGATCGACGAGGCGCGCCGGGACGGACGCGTCCTCATCGGCGGCGAGCACCTGACCGACGGTGCGTTCGAGCACGGCTTCTACGTGGAACCGGCGATCGTGGAGGTGCCGCCGTCGCACCGCCTCTTCCGCGACGAGCTGTTCGTGCCGCTGACCGCCGTTGCCGCGGTCGACTCCCTCGGCGAGGCGATCACCCTGTCGAACGAGAGCGCATTCGGCCTCACGGCCGGCGTCTACAGCCAGGACTCCGCCGAACTGGAGCAGTTCCTCGACGGGATCGAGGCGGGCGTGCTCTACGTCAACCGCCAGGCGGGCGCGACGACGGGCGCGTGGCCGGGCGTCCAGGCGTTCGGGGGCTGGAAGGGCTCGGGCAGCACGGGCAAGGCCGGCCTGTCGATGTATTACCCGGTCCAGTTCATGCGCGAGCAGAGCCACACGGTCGTCGACTGACGCGATCGCGTCGGAAGCTCCGGCCGTCGCGCCGGCGCACCGCAGCCGGGCCTCACGCGCCGCGGCGCGTCGCCGACGCCGAGATTCGCGGGCCCGGCCCCGGCTATACTCGCAGTATCCAGACTGCATAGTTTCTATGCGTCCGGGCCTCGTCGCGTGCCCACGCGTCGCAGTCCGCTCTCGTCCCGGAGGTGCCCAAAATGAGCCAGGCGGCAGTGCGCGATGTCGAGCTCACCGGCGTCCCGGCCGACCAGGACTCGGGCGTCGATGCGCCGCGTCTCGTCACTGAGCTTCCCGGTCCGCGCGCGCGCGCCCACATCGCGTTCGACGAGCGCTACACCTCGCCCTCGCTGCCGCGCGCCTACCCGATCGTCCCCGTGCGTGGCCGCGGATCCGTGATCGAGGACATCGACGGGAACCGCTTCCTGGATTTCTGCGCCGGGATCGCCGTCAACGTCACCGGTCACTGCCACCCCCGGGTCGTCGCGGCCATCGCGGAGCAGGCGGCGCAGCTGCTCCATTACAGCGCCTCCGACTTCTACCTGCCGATCTACGCCCACCTCGCGGCCGAGCTCGAGCGGATCGCGCCGATGCGCGGCCCCACGCGCGTCTTCCTGGGCAACTCCGGCACCGAGGTCGTCGAGGCGGCCATGAAGCTCGCCCGCTACACGACCGGGCGCCAGTACATCGTGGGCTTCCTGGGCGCCTTCCACGGCCGCACGTTCGGGAGCGTCAGCCTCACCGCCTCGAAGGCCAAGTACCACGCCCACTTCGGGCCGATGCTGCCGGGCATCTACCACGTGCCGTTCGGGTCGGCCGGTCTCGATGAGCTCGAGCAGCGCGTCTTCCACCGCCTCGTGCCCGCGAACGAGGTCGCCGCGATCGTCGTCGAGCCGATCCAGGGCGAGGGCGGGATCCAGGTTCCCGATGCCGAGTTCCTGCCTCGGCTGCGCCGCATCTGCGACCAGCACGGGATCCTCCTGGTCGCCGACGAGGTGCAGAGCGGCATGGGCCGGACCGGCCGCATGTGGGCGATCCAGCACTGGGACGTCGAGCCGGACGTGGTCGTGACCGCGAAGGGCCTTGCCTCGGGGATGCCGATCGGCGCCATGATCGCCCGCGAGCACCTGATGACCTGGTCGGCCGGTGCGCACGGATCGACGTTCGGCGGGAACCCCGTCAGCTGTGCGGCCGCGCTCGCGACGATCTCCCTCCTCGAGGAGGGCCTCATCGACAACGCGTCCGCCCGGGGCGTGCAGATGCAGGCGGCGCTGACGCCGCTGGTGGCGGCGTACCCGGGCCGCGTCCGCGAGGTCCGCGGCATGGGCCTGCTCGTCGGCGTGCAGTTCGACTCGGGCGCGACGGCCGCCGCCGTGGAGCACGCGGCGTTCCAGCGCGGCCTGATGGTCCTGACGGCGGGGGACGACGTCATCCGGATGTCGCCGCCGCTCGTGGTCACGGAGACCGAGATCGCCACGGGCTGTCGCGTGTTCGCGGAGGCGGTCGAAGCCGTCGCCCGCCGCTGAGGCCGACCATGCCCGGCTCGAAGGTCGCCACGATGCGGGACGCGATCGCCTCGCTCGTTCGCGACGGCGACACGGTCGCGATCGAGGGCTTCACGCACCTCATCAGCTTCGCCGCGGGGCACGAGATCATCCGGCAGCGCCGCCGCGACCTCGTGCTCGCGCGGATGACCCCGGACGTGATCTACGACCAGATGGTGGCCGCCGGCGTCGCGCGCAAGCTCATCTTCAGCTGGCTGGGCAACCCCGGGGTCGGCGGGCTGAACGCGATCCGCCGCGTCACCGAGGGCGCCGCGGCCTCGCTCGAGCTCGAGGAGTACAGCCACTTCGGGATGGTGGCGCGCTATGCCGCTGGAGCCGCGAACCTGCCCTTCATGCCGCTTCGGTCGTACTTCGAGACCGACCTGCCAACGGCGAACCCGCTGATCCGGCCGATCGAGAGCCCCTACGGGGACGGCATGGTCTACGCGGTGCCGCCGTTGAAGCCGGACGTCACCGTGATCCACGCCCAGCGTGCGGACGCGGCCGGCAACACCCAGGTGTGGGGCCTCCTCGGCTGCCAGAAGGAGGCCGCGTTCGCGGCGGACCGGGTGATCGTGGTTGTGGAGGAGCTCGTGGACGAGGACGTCATCCGGGCCGACCCGAACCGGACGATCGTCCCCGGGATCGTGGTCGACGCGGTCGTGGTGGAGCCATGGGGCGCCCATCCCTCGTACGTCCAGGGCCGCTACGACCGCGACAACCGGTTCTACCGCGACTGGGACCCCATCAGCCGGGATCCCGCTGCCACGGCGGCGTGGCTGCGGGACTGGGTCTACGACCTCGACGGCCGCGCCGCCTATGCCCAGAAGCTCGGCCCGGAGCGCCTCCGCTCGCTCCTGCCCAGTGGCTCTGCGCCATCCGGCGTCGTCGACTACGGGGAGTACCGCTGATGGCCGCCGAGCGCCCCGCAGGCGCCGCCACGGACGCGGGCCGGCGGAGAGCGCGGCGGACGCGGGACCCGTGGCGAGCGCGGCGGACGCGGGCGCCGTCCCGTTCACCAGGTCCGAGATGATGATCGTCGCGGCCGCTCGCGAGCTCGCCGGGCAGCGGGTCTGCTTCGTCGGCGTGGGGCTCCCCAACATCGCGGTGAACCTGGCAAAGCGCACGGTCGCCCCCGACATGGAGCTTGTCTACGAGGCCGGCGTCTTCGGTGCGCGACCGGCGCGGCTGCCGCTCTCCATCGGCGACCCGACGATCGTGACGGGCGCGACGGCTGTCACGAGCATGTGGGAGCTCTTCGCGTTCTACCTGCAGGGCGGCCTCATCGACGTCGGCTTCCTGGGCGCCGCCCAGATCGATCGCTTCGGCAACATCAACACCACGGTGATCGGCGACTACGCGCATCCCCGGACGCGGCTTCCCGGGTCGGGCGGCGCGTGCGAGATCGCGATCAACGCCCGCCAGATCTTCGTCATCATGCGCCAGTCGGCGCGCTCGTTCGTGGAGCGGATCGACTTCCGGACCTCGCCCGGCAACCTCGGCGGTGCCGAGAAGTCGGAACGGATCCGGCGCGAGCAGGGCTGGCTGGGACGCGGCCCGTCCGTGGTCGTCACGGACCTCGGGATCTGGCACTTCGACGACACCGGCGAGATGCGCCTCGATTTCCTGCACCCGGGCGCGACGCTCGACGAGGTCCGGGCGACGCTCGGCTGGGAGCCGCACGTCTCCCCGTCGCTTGCGCCGACGCCCACGCCCACGCCCGAGGAGCTCCGGCTGATCCGCGAGGAGCTCGACCCGGAGGGCATGTACACGAAGTAGGCACGCGCCGCCGGGCTCGGCCTGCTCCCCTGGGGCCTGCGTGCGCGCCCGGGTCCGCGGCAGCCGGCGCGGCCGCGTCGTCACCGTCCTTCGTCGTCGGGTTTCACGCGGCAGTGGCCGGAGTGCTGCTATGCGCGGGCTTCGCGCGGCCGCGCCTGGCTCGAGCGACTCGCGTCGCTGTTCCGGGCGATCCCTGAGCACGACGTGCGTGTCAGCGCAAGCCCGGCGGGCCGCGAGCCCATCGCGACGCACGCATACCAGCACCCCGGGTGCTCGGACGGGTGGGCAGAACGCCGCGGCCGCGATACCAGCACCTGCATTGCTCCTGAGTTCCAGGCGCACCCGCCCGCGCCGCGAGCGCCGGCACCGGATCAACGCCGTGAGGCCTGCCCCGACCCGCGCCCGCCTGACCGCGGCACCAAGAGCCGCGCCGCGGCCGCGACGCCCCGACCCCGGCCGCCCGCCCGATCGCCGCGGCCGCGTTGGTCAGCCCGACGAGCTCGACAGCACGTGGGTGGGCCGCACGACCATGACCGGGCACCCGGCATGCCGGACCACGTGATCCGAGACGCTGCCCAGGAAGAGGCGCCCGACCGTGCCGCGCTCATGCGTCCCCACGACGATGAGGTCGGCGTGCTCCGCGGCCGCCGCCTCGACGATCGACTCGCCGGCGTCGCCGTCCCACGTCAGGCCCTCCGCCGTCGCGCCGCCGGCCCGCGCGCGCTGGACGACGCCCTCGACCGCGACGAGACGGCCGGAACGCACCTCCGGCGAGCCGGACACCGCGGAGACGACCACGAGCCGGCTGCCCAGCCGCGCGGCCAGCTCGATGGCCTGCTCCTCGGCGGCCTCGGACGCGCGCGAGGCATCGGTGGCCAGGAGGATCGTCTCGATGTGCGCCATGATCAGGTCGTCCCGTCTTCGGTTCTGGGGCGCGGAGCGGGCGCCTACGTCAGGAGCGGCGTGAGGTCCACCTTGGTCGGCGTGACGATCAGGGTGCTGACCATCCCGAACATCCCCTCGGTTCCCTCGACGTGGGGCAGGATGTGACAGTGGAAGGCCCATACGCCGGGCCGGTCCGCCGAGACGATGACGTCGTAGCGTTCGCCGGGGTTGACGCCCAGGGTGTCGGCGTAGAACTCGGCCGTCCCGAGCCGCGTGGTGTCGCGGGCGACCACCCGCATCCGGTTCCCGTGGAGATGCCACGGGTGCATCATGATTCCCTCGTTCATGAAGCGGATGAGGACCTTCTCGCCCTTCGCCGCCACGATCGGCGCGACGGCAGGGAAGCCATGGCCGTTGATCGTGAAGCCGCCCACCGTGTCGTTCGAGATCCAGGTGTACTCCTGGGTGACCCCGAACTTCCTGGCATAGCTCTCGGCCGGATCCTTCGGATCGACGATGAAGGCCGCCAGGAGGCCGCGCCCGACCTGGTCCGTGGCGTTGTGGTGGGAGTGGTACATCATCGACCCGTGCGGCGTGGCCGTGAACTCGTAGGTGTAGGTCTCGCCGGGCGCAAACGGCTTCTGGGTCACGAACGGGACGCCGTCCTGGAAGAAGTCGTCGAGCTCGACCCCATGGAAGTGGACGGCGGTCGTCTCCTGGAGGTTGTTCGTGAAGACGGCGCGGACGCGGTCGCCCTCGGTGACTCGCAGCTGCGGGCCGGGCCAGATCTTGTTGTACCCGAGCGCCTTGAGGGGTGCCTTCATGGCGTCGATCTTGTGGTCGATCGCGTCGACGGTCAGGTTGAAGACCTTCACGCCGTTGACGATCGTGGGCGCGATCTGCTCGTTCCCCTGGGGTACCTGGGCGAACTCGGGGATCGCCGTGAGCTCCGGGTAGTTGTCGGCGGCCCCGAGGATGTCCGCCAGCTTGGCGAACGCTGCATCGCCGTAGACGCCCTTGAGGGCGGGGACGATCTTGCCGAGGTAACGGCGCACCACCTGGCGGGCGTTGACGTCGTGCTCGCTCCAGCCGGGCGGGATGTTCGCGACCGCCGAGGCCGACGGCGCGGCGCTCGGGGCTGCGGATGCCGCCATGCTCATGCTCTCGACGGGCGACGGGGCGGCGCTCGCGGCCGCCGACGCGAGTGCCGCCGGGCTGCCACTCGGCTGCGGCTTCGCGGTCGCGTACTGCCAGGCCTGGTTCGCCGCGGGCGCACACGCGGCCACCGTCGCGGCAACGAGGCCCGTGCCGGCAAGCGCGGCGCCGCGGAGGAATCCCCGGCGTGTCACGGCGACATCGACGTGTCCCGACGGGGTCGTCCCGGCGTCGCCGGGGTCGGGCGTGGACTGGGAATCCTCGAGCGTGACCGTCTCCATGGGCCGGCATGGTACGCGCCCCCAACGCCGCCTCCCCGGGACCTTTGTCACAATCAGGCGGGTCCGAGGGGCAAAACACATGCGCATGCACGCACGCAGCGGCATTCGCGCCTCCGTGCGCGCCGCCGCCGACGAGGCGGTGCCCGCCGCAGGCAGAGCCGGCCGCCGCGGGCGCGGCCTGCTACCCTCGCCGCTGTGACCGACGCCGCCGCGCCTCGCGCCGCCGATCCCGACGGGCCCGCGCCCGGCCAGCCTGCCGGAGCGGCCGGGTCGGCCGATTCCGCCGCACCTGGATCCGACCCGGCCACGGCGCCCGCCGCGGTGACTTTCGCCGACGAGCGGCTTGCCGCGTTCGACGCATCGATCCGCGCGATGGCGGGGCTCCTCGCTGTCGACCGGGTCCTCCAGGTGATCGTCGACCGGGTGCGCGAGCTCGTGGGGGCCGGGTACGCGGCCCTCGGCATCGTGGACGGCGAGGGCGTCATCGAGCAGTTCATCACGAGCGGGATGCCGCGCTCCGAGCGGGCCCTGATCGGCGCGCCGCCGCGCGGCCTCGGGATTCTCGGTCTCATCATCCGCGAGAACCGGCCCTACCGGATCGCGGACGTGATGGCGGACCCGCGGCGCCACGGCTTCCCGCCGAACCACCCGGCGATGCACGCGTTCCTCGGGGTCCCCATCGCCATCCGCGGGCGGACGATCGGGAACCTCTACCTGACGGAGAAGGCCGGAGGCTTCAGCGAGGCCGACCAGCAGATCGTGGAGCTCTTCGCCGGCCACGCCGCCATCGCGATGGAGAACGCGCGGCTCCACGACCAGGTCCAGCGCCTCGCGATCGTCGAGGAGCGGGAGAGGATCGGGCGCGACCTCCATGACGGCGTGATCCAGTCGATCTACGCCGTCGGGCTGACGCTCGAGGACGTGCCCGACCTCATGGTGGAGGACCCGGCGGAGGCGAGCCGGCGCGTCGAGCGGGCGATCGAGAGCCTGGACCAGACGATCCGCGACATCCGCAACTTCATCTTCGGCCTCCGGCCCCAGCTCATCGACGGCATCGAGCTGGTCGAAGGGCTCGCGGCGCTCGCCGACGAGTTCCGGGTCAACACGATGGTCGACGTGGAGCTGCGCGCCGGCCCGGACGTGGACGGCCTGCCGCTGAGCCCCGAGCGGACGCTCGAGGTCCTCTCGGTGGCGCGGGAGGCGTTGAGCAACATCGCGCGGCACGCGAAGGCGACCCGGGCGGAGATCCTCGTCGTGCGCGCGGGCCACGACCCGGGGCTCACGCTCACGATCGTCGACAACGGGACGGGATTCGATCCGGACGCGCCGCGGGGCCTCGGCCACCTCGGGCTCGCGAACATGGATGCCCGGATGACCGGAATCGGGGGCAGCCTGGCGATCGAAAGCTCGCCGGAGCGCGGGACGCGTATCATCGTGCGGATACCCGGTGACCCGCCGGCCGGCGAGACCGAGGAAGGCGCCGGGGCATGAACCGCGACGGAGGCCCATCCCGCCCATGACCGAGCAGTCCGAATCGCGTCCCCTGCGCCTGCTCGTCGTGGACGACCATGAGGTGGTGCGACAGGGCCTCGTCGCGCTCATCGATCGCCGCGAGAAGTTCCAGGTCGTCGCCGAGGCGGGCACCGTCGAAGAGGCCCTCGACGCCGCGCGACGGTTCCAGCCCGACCTCGTCATCATGGACGTCCGCCTCCCGGACGGATCCGGGATCGAGGCCTGCCGGGAGATCCGGGCCGAGCTTCCCGACACGCGCGTCGTGATGCTGACCAGCTACCCCGACGAGGAGGCCGTGCTGTCCGCGATCATCGCGGGCGCCTCGGGCTATCTCCTCAAGCAGATCCGTGCCCGGGATCTCGTCAACGCCCTGGAGGCCGTCGGGCGCGGCGAGTCGCTTCTCGACCCGGCGGTGACGGAGAAGGTCCTGGAGCGCGTCCGGCGGATCGCGTCGGGGACCTACACGGACGAGCTCGCCCAGCTGACGGCCCAGGAGCAGAAGATCCTCCAGCTCGTGGCCGAGGGGAAGACGAACAAGGAGATCGCCTCCGAGGTCTTCCTCTCGGACAAGACCGTCAAGAACTACGTGAGCTCGATCCTCTCGAAGCTGAACCTCCAGCGTCGGGCGCAGGCCGCGGCGTTCGTCGCGAAGCACCGCCTCCCGGGCTCCGGGACCTAGGCGCGTCGGGGTCAGCCTCCCGATCGACATGGAGCAGCGCTCCCGGCCGGTCGGCGCCGCGTTCCGGCGTTGCTGGACGCTCCGCGCGCGCCTCGTCGGCCGGGGAGGCTGGGTCCACCTCGGGCGGGCATCGCCACCCTGCCGGCGCCTCGCCCGGCGGATCGGTCAGGCGCGGACCTCCTGGCGCATGAACGCGACGTACGCGAGCGCGAAGCACACGACACTGAGGGCGACGATCGCGAGCACCTGCGGCCCGACCACGAGCAGGCTCTGGTCGAGCGACAGGATCGAGCCCGCCGCGCCCTGCTGGGCGACCGCCACGCGCTGGTCGATCGTCAGGATCCCCGCGGTCACGTGCGGATCGAGGATCGCCTGGGTGGCGATCTGGAACATGCCGTCCGGGCTGATCCTGGTCAGCGCGTCCTGGAGGTGGCCGTTCGAGATCACCTCGGCGGTCGTCGGGGTGGAGCCGAGGGGTGAGAGCAGGCCGACGGCGGTCGAGATCAGGAGGCCGCCGAACAGCGAGACGACGAGCCACGCCGAGATCGCGACGAGGGCGGACGAGGCGGCCCTGCGCATGACGACCGAGCAGAGCGTTGCCAGGGCCAGCCAGAAGCCGATGTAGACGATCGCGACGAGGTACCAGACCAGCAGCCGGGCCACGTCCTCGGCGGTCGGGATCACCCCCAGCTGGATCACGCCCCACGCCGCGATGACAAGGAGCACGGACCCGAGGGCGATCCCGATCGCCGCGAGGCCGGCGGCGAACTTGCCGTTGATCACGTCGTCCCGGTAGATCGGCTGGGCGAGGAGCCTGGGCAGCGTCCGCTCGGAACGCTCGCGGTTCACCGCGTCGAACCCGAAGGCGATGCCCAGCAGCGGTGCCAGGAGCGAGATCAGGGCAACGAACGACGGCAGCGGCGTGTTTGCCGATTGCTGGGTCGCTGCCGCGATGTCCGACGCGCTCAGCGTGAAGAGGAGCGGGAACAGGCTCTGGGTCGTCCCGACGCCGGCCGCAACGCTCGTGATCTGCTGCGACACGGAGTAGACCGCGGACGCTCCGGCCAGGCCGAGCACGATGAAGAGGACGACGAACCGGGTGCTCCCGAGGTGATCCGCGAGCTCCTTTCCCGCGACGATCCGCCAGCCGCCGGATGGAGGCCGGCTCGCGGACCGCGGCCGCGCGCGCTCCGGCTCGACCGGGGCAGCCATCGGCGCGCTCACCGAGGTCGTCCGGCGTCGTCGTCGGCCCGTCCGGCTCCGTCGGGTCCTGGCCGGCGCCGTCCCGCGGGTCCGGGCGCCCGGCGGATCGATCGCCGGGGAGCGGGCGTCGTGCTCGTCGCGCGACGTCCCGGCACGACGCTGGGGGCCTCCGCCGCGGCGTGGACGAGCCTCGCGTAGATGGCGTCCAGGCGCTCCTCGCGCACCCGGATATGGATCGGGCGGAGCCCGGCAGAGGCGAGCGCCGCTCCCAGCCGCCCCGCGATCCCGGGCGTGCCGGTGACGAGGACACGGCCCGACGCGGCCGCGTCGGCCTCCACGGCGGTGACGCCCGGGGTGCGCCGCAGGCTCGCGGCCAGGAGCTCGATTCCCGCCGCGCGGCCGTCGGCGGCCTGGGCTCCCACCTCGACGACATCCTGCATTCGCGAGACCTCGCTCGCGAGGTCGCGGACGGAACCCTCGGCGATGAGGCGTCCCCGGTAGAAGATCCCGACCCGCTGGCAGATGGCCTGGACCTGGTCCAGCAGGTGGGAAGACAGCAGGACGGCGATCCGTCGCTCCTGGGCGATCCGCTCGATGAGCGCCAGCAGCTCCACGACGCCCTCCGGATCGAGGGACGCGGTCGGCTCGTCGAGGATCAGGACGGACGGGTCCTTGAGGAGCGCATCGGCCACGCCCAGGCGCTGGCGCATGCCCCGGGAGAACGTGTCGACCTTCTGCCCTGCGACCTCGCCGAGGCCGACCTGGGCCAGGAGGTCGGTGATCCGCGTCGCCGCCAGCGCGCCCGGCAGTCGATTGAGGCGTGCCGTGTAGGCGAGGTTCTCCCGCGCGCTCAACCCGTCGTAGAAGCCGACCGTGTCGGGCATGTAGCCCACGTGGCGCTTCACCTCCAGCGGGTCGCGCATCGGGTCCACGCCCACGACGCGCGCCTCGCCGGACGTCGGCTCGGTCAGCCCGAGGAGCATGAGCACGGTCGTCGTCTTGCCGGCCCCGTTGGGTCCCAGGAGCCCGAACACCTCGCCGGGACGAACCTCGAAGCTGAGGTCGTCCACCGCGACGTGATCGCCGTAGCGCTTCGTCAGGCGCAGGGCCTCGATGACCGGCTCGACCGTCGAGTCCCGCCCGCTCTCGATGGGCGGAGATGGCTGGATGGCCATCGGTCAGCGACGCCCGAAGCGCCCGAAGACCCAGCTCAGGCCGACCAGGACGAGAAGGATGATGGCCCCGCCCACGACCAGCCAGTTGAGCCCGACCTGGACCGTCACCCGGACGGTCTGGCTCGCCGTCGCTCCGGGGACGCTCCCGCTGCTCGGCGCGCTCACGTCGAAGGCGATCGTGTAGTCGCCCGCGACCGCGCTCCCCGCGGGAGTGATCGTGGCGGTGACGGTCTGGGTCTTGCCCGGCGCCAGGCTCGGGATCGTGGCCGCATCGAAGGTGACCGTCCAGCCGGTCGGCGGCGTCGCGCTTACCGTGATGTTGGCCAGGGGCCCGGATCCCGTGTTCTGGACGACCCAGACGTACGCCTTCCCGCCGCCCGGCTGCGCCGAGGTCTGGAGGGTCTCGTCCGAGGTCTGCGTCAGCGACACCGAGTACGTGCCGGTGATCGTCACGGGAAGGATGACCGGGTCCGGCTGCACGCTGCCGTCGCTCGCGGTGTCCACCTCGATCTTGTAGTCGCCCGCGGTCGCCGTGGTCGGCGAGGCCACGCTCACGGTGACGCTGCCGGTGCTGGCCGCCGCGACCTGCAGGCTCGTCGCCTGGCTGGACCCGCCCGGCATCGCGCTGACCTGCCAGCCATCCGGCTGCTGGGTCGAGAACGTGAACGTCGTGTCGCGCGGCGTGTTGTTGTGGAGCGTCAGGTCGAAGGTGAGCGATCCCCCCGCCGCGACCTTCTGGCCCGTCGGCGGGTCGAACGTGACGCTGCCGCCCGCGCCGCCCTCGATGCGGAGCCGAAGCGGGAGGTCCGCGGCCAGGGCTCCCGACGTCGCGTGGACCGTCACCGAGATGATCCCGGTCGCGTCCGCTGGCAGCGTGACGTCGAGGCTCACGCTCGCCGGCTTGCCCGATTCCGCCTCGACGGCGTCGACGGTGAAGCCCCCGCCGGTCAGCCGAGCGGAACCGCCCTGGGGGACCCCGTCGACCGTCAGGGCCACCGTTCGCGTGGCGTCGGTCGTGATGGTGATCGGGAACGAGACGCTTCCCCCGGGCTGGGCCGCCACGCTCGGGTACGGCGTGGTCACGCTCAGGGGGTCCGCCGCCGCCGCGGTCGGGACGAGGAGCATGGCCGGGAGGGCGATGGCGAGGCCAAGCGCGAGCAGCGCTTCGAGCATGCCAGCGTGCGGCCGGCGACGCGTGACGCTGTTCATGGATCCTCCGTGAAGCCAGTTCGAGAGACGGGAACCGGGGCGCATCCTGTGCGCCACCGGGGGCCCGCCGGTCGCCGCCCGTTGCCACCTGCGGCGTGGGCCGACCGACCGCGGAGCATAGCGGAGCATGGGCGAGTATGTGCGAAGACTCGATGGACGTTTCGCAACCTCCGCTCCTGGCGCGGCGGACCCTGCGCCAAGGGCGATTCGCCGATCCATCCCACGGGTCGTCCAGCCTCGCCACGCCCGGCCTCTCCATGGCGCCCTTCGGGCCCGATGGGGTCGGCCAACGGGCCGGTCGGCACAGTTGCCGGGCTGGAGGCCCTCCCAGACTGCCGCCATGAGGATCGTGTCGGCAGGGGAGGCGGTCGCCGGGATCCGGTCGGGCGACCGGGTGTACGTCCAGTGCGCGTCGGCCGCGCCCTCGGCCCTCCTCGACGCGCTCGTCGCCCGTGCCCCGGAGCTGCGGGACGTGGACATCGTCCACCTCCACATCGAGGGGCCGGGTCCCCACCTGGCGCCCGAGATGGCCGGCCACTTCCGCCACACGGCGCTCTTCATCGGCCCGAACGCCCGCGCGGCGGTCAACGAGGGCCGCGCGGACTACGTGCCGGTCTTCCTGTCGGACGTACCGCACCTCTTCGACGCCGGGCTCCTCCCGCTCGACGCCGTCCTGTGCAACGTCTCCCTGCCCGACGCGCACGGGTACTGCTCGCTCGGCACGTCGGTGGAGGCGATGCAGTCCGCGATCCGCGCCGCGAGGACCGTGATCGCGCAGCTGAACACGGCGATGCCGCGGACCCTGGGCGAGAGCTTCATCCACGTCTCGCAGATCGATCTCGCGGTCGAGGTGGAGATCCCGCCCTACCCCCGACCGGACGGCGAGATCGACCCGGTGGAACGCCGGATCGGGGAGTTCGTCGCGGACCTCGTCCCGGACGGGGCGACGCTCCAGATGGGGATCGGGGCGATCCCGACCGCCGTGGCGCTCTGCCTCCGCGACAAGCACGACCTCGGGATCCACACGGAGCTGATGACCGACTGCGTCGTGGACCTCGTCGAGGCGGGCGCCGTGACCGGTCTCGCCAAGGAGCGAAACCGCGGCAAGATCGTCGCCACCTTCATGATGGGGACCGAGAAGCTCTACCGGTTCGTCCACGACAACCCGATGGTCGAGATGCGGGCCACGGACTTCACGAACGACACCCACGTCATCCGGAGCTTCAGCCGGATGACGGCGATCAACTCCGCGATCGCGATCGACCTGACCGGCCAGGTCTGCGCCGACTCGATCGGCTGGCGTCTCTACAGCGGGGTCGGCGGGCAGATGGACTTCATCCGCGGCGCCGCGCTTGCCACGCACGGTCGGCCGATCATCGCCCTCCCCTCGACCGCGGCCGGCGGAACGCTCTCCCGCATCACGCCGTTCCTGGCCGAAGGCGCCGGCGTCGTGACGACCCGGGCCCACGTCCGGACGGTCGTCACGGAATGGGGCGTCGCCGAGCTCTTCGGGAAGTCGATCCGCCAGCGTGCCGCCGCGCTGATCGGCATCGCGCACCCGGACTTCCGCGACGAGCTGACGGTCCAGGCGCGTCGTACGCACTACCTGTAGGCCGGCGGGGACGCGACGGGGCGGCACGGGCCCGGGACGAGGATGGGCGAGCCGCGACCGCGCGAATGCGGGTCAATCCCGAAGGTGATTTGCGCGTCGCCCGGCAGGCCCCGGGCGTGCCTCGCGCCCGTCGAATCGACGCCGCGTCAGCTCGTCCCGAAGACAGGTAGTGGTGGACATCGCGCGTCCCCTGCGACGTCCACCACGCTCCGCAGTGTGGTCCGCAGATCGCGACCCTTGGCAGGGCCGAATGGCCCCCTTCTTGGGGCCGGTGCGCGGGTGCCCGGTCCGGAGGCCCGGGGCGACGCTACCGGCATGTTCCAGCCCTGTCCCGAACCGGTGCGCCGGCTGCTCATCGTGAGCGACCACCTCGGCGCGTCCGATGCGCTCGCGGCGCACCTGAACCGGCACGGCTTTGCCGTCGTCGGCGAGGTCCGATCGGCCGGCTCCGCAGCCCTCGCGGCGCGGACCTGCGCGCCGGACCTCGTCCTCGTGGACGGCGCCCTTCGGGGCGGCTGGCGCGCGGTGGCGGATGCCCTCGATGGCGTCACGCCCCGCGATCACATCGTTGTTCTTGCCGCGTACCTGGGCGCAGACGAAGCCCGGGAGGCCCGGGCCGCGGGCATCGGCGCCACCATCCTGAAGCACGTTGAAGGCGGCAGTCTCGCCAGCCGCCTTCGGGCAATCGGAGGTCCAGCATGACCCTGCAGACGCCCCTGGAGCGGCCCGTCGCCGCACCGGGCGCCGCCCCCGCCTCACCGGACGCCCGGAGCCGCGACAAGGTCTTCGTGTGCATGGATGGCAACGAGGCCGCGGCCCGGATCGCCTACGCCCTGAGCGAGGTGATCTCGATCTTCCCGATCACGCCCGCGTCGCCCATGGCGGAGCACGCCGACGACTGGTCGGCGGCCGGGAAGCCGAACCTGTGGGGCAAGGTCCCCGACGTCATCGAGATGCAGTCCGAGGGCGGCGCCGCAGGCGCGCTCCACGGCGCGCTGCAGAAGGGCGCCCTCGCGACGACCTTCACGGCCTCCCAGGGCCTGCTCCTGATGATCCCCAACATGTTCAAGATCGCTGGCGAGCTGACGCCGACGGTCATCCACGTCGCGGCCCGGACGCTTGCCACGCACGCGCTGTCGATCTACGGCGACCACAGCGACGTCATGCACGCGCGGGCCACCGGCTGGGCGATGCTCGCCGCCGGCTCCGTCCAGGAAGCCCACGACTTCGCGCTCGTGTCGCACGCGGCCACGCTCCGCTCGCGGATCCCGTTCCTCCACTTCTTCGACGGGTTCCGCACCTCGCACGAGATCAACAAGATCGCCGTCATGGACGACGACGTGATCCGCTCGCTGATCCGCGACGACGACGTGCTGGCGTTCCGTGCCCGCGGGATGACCCCGGACGCGCCCTTCGTCCGCGGCACCGCCCAGAACCCGGACTCGTTCTTCCAGGCCCGCGAGGCCGCGAACCGGTTCTACGACGCCGTTCCCGGCATCGTCACCGAGGTCATGGCGGAGCTCGCCGAGCAGACCGGCCGCCACTACGGCATCGTCGACTATCACGGCGCCCCGGATGCCGATCGCGTCATCGTCATCATGGGCTCCGCCGCCGGCGCAGTCCAGGAGACCGTCGACGCCCTCAACGCCACTGGCCAGAAGGTCGGCCTCGTCGTGGTCCGCCTCTTCCAGCCGTTCCCGGCGGATGCGTTCATCGCGGCGCTCCCCGCCACGGCCAGGGCCATCGCCGTCCTGGACCGGACCAAGGAGCCGGGCGCCGTCGGGGAGCCGCTGTACCAGGCCGTGGTGGCCGCGCTCGCCGAGCGGATGGACTCCGAGGAGCCGCCGTTCGCGTCGACGCCGCGCGTCATCGGCGGCCGCTACGGCCTCTCGTCGAAGGAAGTCACCCCGGGCATGATCCGGCCCGTCTTCGACGAGCTGTCGGCGGCGCGGCCGAAGCGCCATTTCACCGTCGGCATCTACGACGACGTGACCCATCTCAGCCTGCCGATCGACGTCGACTACCGGACCCCGCGCCCCGCGGGCGAGGTGCAGGCGCTCTTCTTCGGGCTGGGATCGGACGGCACCGTGGGCGCGAACCACGCCTCGGTGAAGATCATCGGCGAGGGCACCGACCTCTTCGCCCAGGGCTTCTTCGTGTACGACTCGAAGAAGTCGGGCGGCACGACCGTCTCGCACCTCCGCTTCGGGCCGGTCCAGACGAAATCGGCCTACCTCATCGACGCGGCCGACTTCGTGGCCTGCCACCAGTTCGGGCTCCTCGACAAGATCAAGATCCTCGACTTCGCCAAGCCGGGCGCGACGTTCCTCCTGAACTCGCCATACGGGCCCGACGAGATCTGGGACCGCCTGCCCCTTCCCGTGCAGCGTCAGCTCGTCGACAAGAAGATCGACTTCTGGGTCATCGACGCGCTGGCGGTCGCGGCCGAGACCGGCATGGGCACGCGGATCAACACGATCATGCAGCCCTGCTTCTTCCACCTGTCCGGCGTGCTTCCGGCCGCCGAGGCGATCGAACGGATCAAGGATTTCGTCCAGAAGACCTACATCAAGCGCGGACAGGCCGTTGTCGACCGCAACTTCGCGGCCATCGACGCGTCCATCGCGCGCCTCGGGCACGTGACGCTCGGCTCGGCCACCACCGGCCACGCCCTTCCCCCGGTCGTGCCCGACGGCGCGCCGGACTTCGTCAAGGCCGTCACGGCGGCCCTCATGGCGGGCGACGGCGACCGGCTCCCGGTCTCGGCGCTTCCCGGTCGATGGGACCTTCCCGTCCGGCACGACCAGGTTCGAGAAGCGCGCGATCGCCCTGGAGCTCCCGATCTGGGATCCGTCGATCTGCATCGACTGCGGCAAGTGCGCCATGGTCTGCCCGCACGCCTCGATCCGGATGAAGGTCTACCCGGCGGCGGCCCTCGCGGGCGCCCCGGCGGGCTTCCAGTCCAAGGAGTTCAAGTCCCGCGACCTGCCTGACCACCGCCTGACGATCCAGGTTGCCCCGGACGACTGCACCGGCTGCGGCGTCTGCGTGGACGTCTGCCCCGCCAAGAGCAAGACCGAGGTCAAGCACAAGTCGATCAACCTCGAGCCCGCGCCGGCGCATCGCGACGTCGAACGCCCGCACTGGGACTTCTTCCAGTCGATCCCGCCGCTCGACCGGAGCCTGATCGCCCACGACACGGTCAAGGGCGCCCAGGTCCTCGAGCCGCTGTTCGAGTTCTCGCTGGCCTGCAACGGGTGCGGCGAGACTCCCTACCTCAAGCTGGTGTCGCAGCTCTTCGGCGACCGGATGATCGTGGCAAACGCAACGGGCTGCTCGTCGATCTACGGCGCCAACCTCCCGACCACCCCGTGGACGGTCAACGCCCAGGGTCGCGGTCCGGCCTGGAACAACTCCCTCTTCGAGGACAACGCCGAGTTCGGCCTGGGCCTGCGCCTGGGGCTCGACGCGCAGAACGACCACGCCCGACGGCTGCTCACGAAGCTGGCGCCGGCGGTCGGCCCGGACCTCGTCCGGGAGATCCTCGAGGCCGACCAGGACACGGAGCCCGGGATCGACGCGCAGCGCGCGCGCGTCGTGCGGCTTCGCGAGGTCCTCGGCCGGCTCGACGGCGACGCCGGCACCGACGCGCGCCACCTGCTGGCGCTCGCCAATGATCTCGTCCGCAAGGGCGTCTGGATCATCGGCGGCGATGGCTGGGCGTACGACATCGGCTATGGCGGCCTCGACCACGTGCTGGGCTCGGGCCGGAACGTCAACGTCCTGGTCCTCGACACCGAGGTCTACTCCAACACCGGCGGCCAGGCATCGAAGGCCACGCCGCGCGGCGCGGTCGCGAAGTTCGCGGCGGCCGGCAAGGGACGCGCGAAGAAGGATCTCGGCGCGGTCGCCCGCGCCTACGGCGACGTCTACGTCGCCCAGATCTCGATGGGCGGCAACGACGCGCAGGCTGCCAAGGCGCTTCTCGAGGCGGACGCCTGGCCAGGGCCGTCCCTGGTCATCGCCTACAGCACGTGCATCGCGCACGGCATCGACATGTCGAAGTCGATGTCCCACCAGAAGAACGCCGTCAGGAGCGGGTACTGGCCGCTCTACCGGTTCCATCCCAGCGACGCCGAGGCCGGCCAGCCGTTCAAGCTCGATTCGACCAAGCCGTCGATGCCCGTCAGCGAGTTCGTGGCCGGCGAGACCCGGTTCGCGATCCTCGCCCGCACCCAGCCCGAGCGGGCGGCCGACCTGGCACAGCTCGCACAGGCCGACGTCGACGAGCGCTGGCGCTACTACGAGCAGCTGGCCGCGATGCACCGCAGCGTGCCCCACGTCCACGATGACCCCGGTGCCCGTCAGGCCGCCCTCGAACGAGCCGGCACGAGCAGCGTCGAAGCGGGAGACGAGTCGTGACCGTCGATCTGCGCACCCGGTACCTGGGCCTCGAGCTGCGTTCGCCGATCGTCGCCTCCGCGTCGCCGCTCACCGGCGAGCCGGCCTCCGCCCGCCTGCTCGAGCAGGCGGGGGCGGCGGCGATCGTCCTCCCGTCGCTTTTCGAGGAGGAGGTCCTCTTCGAGGACATGGAGATCAACCGGTCGCTGGAGGCCGGTACCGACAGCTTCGCCGAGGCGCTCGACTACTTCCCGAACATCGAATCCTTCGCCGGCGCGGGGGACCGCTACCTTGCGAGGCTTCGCCTGATCAAGGCCAAGGCGGGCATCCCGGTCATCGCCAGCCTCAACGCGACGACCGCCGGCGGCTGGGTCCGCTACGCCAAGCTCATGGAGGACGCCGGCGCCGACGCGCTCGAGCTCAACCTCTATCACGTGGCGGCGGATCCCGCCCGGTCCGCGGCCGATGTCGAGGCAGCCGACCTCGCCCTGATCGCCGCGGTCCGGACGTCCGTCAGCATCCCGCTCGCGGTCAAGCTCAGCCCGTACTACTCGTCGATGGCGAACGTCGCACGTCACGTCATCGATGCCGGCGCGGATGGCCTCGTCCTGTTCAACCGCTTCTACCAGCCGGACCTCGACCTCGACACGCTCGAAGTCGTCGCCCGGCTCGACCTGAGCCAGCCCTGGGAGCTGCGCCTGCCGCTGCGCTGGATCGCGATCCTGCGACCCGAGCTCGGCCCGACGGCGTCCCTGGCGGCCACGTCGGGCGTCAGCTCGGCGACCGACGTCGTCAAGGCGCTCATGGTGGGCGCCGATGTCGCGATGATGACCTCCGCCATCCTCCGCAACGGTCCGGACAAGGTCCGGACGGTCGAGGCCGCGCTGCGGACATGGATGGTCGAGAACGAGTACGAGTCGGTCAGCCAGCTGCGCGGGAGCGCGAGCTCGACGGCCGTGGAAGACCCTTCCGCGTTCGAGCGGGCGAACTACATGCGCACGCTGCGTTCCTGGTCCGCTCCGCGCGACCTCACGACCGCCTGATCGCCCGGAGCCGGGCCTCCGCGGCGGCGGTCCGGCTCATCTGCCCTTCGGGGCCGGTCAGCGGATCGCCGAGGGAACCGTCTTCGCGAGTGCCTTCCTTCCGAAGGCGAGGCCGCCCTCGAAGACTGCGATGTCCGCCTCCAGCGCCTCGGGGTGCCTGTGTCCCAGGATCTCCCGGAGCGCGGCGAGGATGGCGTCCGCGCTGACGAGGCCCGTCCGCCCGACGAGCGCCCCGAGAGCCGCGACGCTCACGAGCCGGTCGTCGCCCGCGTCGCGCGCAAGGCGTGTGCAGGGGACCCGCAGCTCGTCCACGTCATCCCGGCCGGACTCGGCCTCGATGAGGGTGGCGTTGACGACGAGCGTCCCGCCGGGCGCCACGAGCGGCGCGAACTTCACGAGCGACGGCGGATTCAGCACGACGGCCGCCCATGCCGCGTCGACAACCGGCGAGCCGATCGGCGCGTCGCCAACGATGACGGTGCAGGCGGCGGTGCCTCCTCGCATCTCGGGCCCGTAGGTCGGGATCCAGAGGACCTCGCGATCCTCGTCCATCGCCGCGCGCGCCAGGACCTGCCCGGCGAAGAGGAGGCCCTGGCCACCGAAGCCGGCGAAGATGACCGAGCGTTCCACGGTCAGGCCTCCTTCGTCCGGTCCACGATCACGCCCGGGCGGTACTCCTTCGCCACCACGTCACGGAGCCGCTCGATCGACTCCGTGGGCGTCATGCCCCAGCCGACCGGGCAGTTGCTGATCACCTCGACGATCGCGAAACCGCGACCCTCGAGCTGGATCTCGCACGCGCGGCGCAGGTACTGCCTGGTCCGGCCGATCGCCTGCGCGTCGGCGACCGAGCCGCGAGCCGCATAGGCCACGCCCGGCATGATCGCGAGCATCTCGGTCATCGGGATCGGGTAGCCGTGGAAGGCCGCCTCCCGTCCGCCGGGCGACGAGGTCGAGCGCTGGCCCAGCAGCGTCGTCGGGGCCATCTGGCCGCCCGTCATCCCGTAGATGCCGTTGTTGACGAAGACCGCCGTCAGGAGCTCGCCGCGGCCGGCCGCGTGGATGATCTCGGCCGTCCCGATCGCGGCGAGGTCGCCGTCGCCCTGGTACGTGAGCACGAACGCGTCCGGGCGAACGCGCCGGATGCCGGTCGCGACCGCCGGGGCGCGCCCGTGGGGCGCCTCGACGAAGTCGACGCCGATGTAGTCGTAGGCGAACACCGCGCAGCCCACCGGGGCCACCGCGATGGTCTTCCCGCCCAGCCCGAGCTCGCCCAGGACCTCGGCGATCAGCCGATGGACGACGCCGTGCCCGCACCCGGGGCAGTAGTGCGTGCTGCGATCGGCGAGGAGCTGCGGCCGCTCGAAGATGACGCGGCCGCCTGCCGGCGTGTCGATCGTCATCGCCGGGCCTCCCCGGCGTGCGCGGCAGTCCCGGCCGTGGCTCCCCGGAGACGCCGGAGGGCGTCGAGGACCTCGCCCGGTGTCGGTACCATGCCGCCCGTCCGGCCCTCGAAGGCCACGGGTCGCCGTCCCTCGATGGCAAGGCGGACATCCTCCACCATCTGGCCCGCCGACATCTCCACGACGAGGACGCCGCGGGCCTCGGCGGCGACCTCCGCGAGGGCGGCCGACGGGAACGGCCAGAGCGTGATGGGGCGGAAGAGCCCCACCTTCAGTGCGTCGTCGCGGGCGCGGGAGATCGCGGTCCGGGCGACCCGCGCGGCAGTCCCGTAGGCCACGATCACCAGCTCTGCGCCTTCGAGGCTCTCCCCGGCCCAGCGGACCTCGCGGGCCGCGATCTCCGCGAACTTGGCCTGCAGGTGGAGGTTGTGCAGCTCGAGGTCCTCCGGCGCGAGGTGCATCGAACGCACGACCCGCGGGGGGCGACCCTCGGCCCCGTCGACCGCCCAGTCATGGGCGACCCGTGGCGGCTCGCGGAACGTGAGCTCCACCGGCTCCATCGCCTGGCCGAGCGTGCCGTCGGCGAGGATGAACACGGGCGTCCGGTACCGCTCGGCGAGCTCGAAGGCGTCGGCCATGAGGGCCATCGCCTCGCCGATCGAGGATGGAGCGAGGACCGGCACGCGGTAGTCGCCGTGGCCGTGGCCCTTCGTCGCCTGGAAGTAGTCGGCCTGGCTCGGCCCGATGCCGCCGAGGCCGGGTCCGCCGCGCATGACGTTGACGAGGACCATGGGGATCTCTGCGCCGGCCATGTAGCTCATCGCTTCGGCCATGAGGCTGATGCCCGGCGACGACGACGAGACGAGGACGCGGGCGCCCGTGGCTGCAGCGCCCAGGGCCATGTTGATCGCGCCGAGCTCGGACTCGGCCTGGACGAAGGGGCGGCCCTCCTCGGGCATCCGGCGGGCCATCCACTCCAGGAGCTCCGCCTGGGGGGTGATCGGGTAGCCGAAGTAGGCGTCGCAGCCGGCCCGGATGGCCGCCTCGGCCATCGCCTCGTTGCCCTTCATGAGCACGCGGTGGCCGTGATGGAGCGCGTGGGGCGGAATCGTGGCGATGGTCATCGGACCGTCCGCCGGAGCGCCTTCGGCGGCGCGAAGACCGTCATCACGCAGTCCGGGCATACCCGCGCGCAGAGCGCGCAGCTCGTGCAGGCCGCAGCGTCGATGAGCCGGATGGGGTGGTAGCCGAGAGCGTTCACGCGCGATTCATCGAGGGCAAGCGCTCCCTTTGTGCAGGCAGCGATGCAGAGGGCGCAGCCCTTGCAGAAATCGGTTGCGATGTGAAGGGGGCTCCAGGTCCCGGGCGCGGATCCGGCGGATGCCGGCAGCTCCGCGCCCGGTAAGGAGAGGGAGTCCTGTGCCACGGCGATCATGCGATCGGGAACCTCCTGCCTGGCTCTGTTGCCCCGAGCGTCTGCCCGTGCCCGGCGCCGGGCTAGGGCCGAAGGGTTGCGATCAGGTATCGAAACGGCCCCAACCTGGCGAAGGTGGGAGAGGGCCGAACGTCCCGTTCTCGCCAATCGCGCCAAGGGTCGGGCGTCACGACGGGGACGCCGCCATCCCGCCGCCCGATGGCCGCCGTTCGGGGGACATTCGGCACGTCCGGCGGCCCTCCTGCGGGGCGATCCTATGCGCATGAGCGCACCCATCGATGCGGAGGAGCGACCCAGGACCTCCCGCGGCGCCATGGGAGGCAGCAGCCGTGCAGCCCGTGCGCTGGTCGTGGACGGCGTCGTCCAGGGCGTCGGCTTCCGGCCGTTCGTCTGGCGTCTCGCCACGGAGCTCGGCCTCGCGGGGCGGGTCCGGAACGCG
The DNA here is from genome assembly GCA_963809215.1 of uncultured Chloroflexia bacterium. GTDB lineage: Bacteria > Chloroflexota > Limnocylindria > Limnocylindrales > CSP1-4 > CTSoil-043. Next base: position 1,843,452 of record CAWEIJ010000002.1, on the reverse strand, counting down.
GCCGGCAGGGTCGAGATCGAGGCTGCCGGCCGGCGCGACGCGCTCGATGCCTTCGCCCGACGCCTCCGGACCGACGCACCGCCGCGCGCCCGCGTGGAGCGCGTCTCGTGGACGGCGCTTGATCCTGGCGCGGCGGCCGGCCTTCCGGCGATCTTCGCGATCGACGAGAGCGTCGACGCCGCGGCCGCCGACCGCCTCTTCCCGCCGGACATCGCCACCTGCGACGACTGCCTCGCCGAGCTCGCTCGACCCGCGCGACCGCCGCTACCGGTACCCGTTCACCAACTGCACCAACTGCGGGCCGCGCGCCACGATCATCGACGAGCTGCCGTACGACCGGGCGCGGACGACGATGCGCGACTTCCCGCTGTGCGCGGCCTGCGCAGCCGAGTACCGCGACCCGGCGAACCGCCGCTTCCACGCCGAGCCGGTGGCCTGCCCGGCCTGCGGGCCGCGGCTCGCCTACCGGCCGGACCGGCGCCGCGGCACCCGTCGCGCGCACGAGGACGCGGCGCTCGCGGCCGCGGTCGCCGACCTGCGGGCCGGGCGCGATCGTCGCGGTCAAGGGCCTCGGCGGCTACCACCTCGCCTGCGACGCGACCGACGCCGCGGCCGTCGCGCCGCCTGCGCGACCGCAAGCGGCGCTGGGCCAAGCCGTTCGCGGTCATGGTCCGGACCTCGCGGCGGCCCGGGCGCTCTGCGCACGTGACGGCGACCGAGGCGCGCGCTCCTGACCGGCCCGGCGCGGCCGATCGTGCTCCTCGGTCGCGCGCCGCCGCGGCGACGCCCGCGCTGGCCCCGTCCGTGGCCGCCGGGCAACCGGCGCCTCGGGCTCTTCCTGCCCTACACGCCGCTCCACCACCTGCTGCTCGACGGCGGTCGGGCCGGCCGCTCGTGCTCACGTCAGCGGCAACCTGTCCGACGAGCCGCTGGCCACCGACGACGCCGACGCCGCTGGCGCGGCTGGCCGGCCTCGCCGACGCGTTCCTGGCCCACGACCGCGAGATCCGGGCCCGCTACGACGACTCCGTGACGCGGGTGGTCGCCGGGCGCGAGATCGCTGGTCCGGCGCGGCCGCGGCTACGCCCCGGAGCCGCTCGCCGCTGCCGGTCGCGGCGCCGCGCGCCGATCCTCGCGGTCGGGCGCGGAGCTGAAGCACACCTTCACGCTCGCGCGCGGCGGGCGGGCGCACGTCGCGCCGCACAACGGCGACCTCGAGGACCTCGCCGACGCACCGTGCGTTCACCGACGGCCTGGCCCACCTCTCCAGCGGCTCCTGGCCCTCGAGCCGGAGGTCGTCGCCCACGACCTCCATCCGGAGTACCTCTCCACGCAAGTACGCCGTTGCGCCGGTTCCCCGCGGAGCGGCGGATCGCCGTCCAGCACCACCACGCGCACGTCGCGTCGTGCGCGGCCGAGCACGGGATCACGGCGCCGTTCCTCGGGCGTCGCCTACGACGGGCTGGGGATGGGCGACGACGGCACGTTCTGGGGCGGCGAGGTCCTCGCTCGCGGACCTCGCTCGGCTACCGGCGCGTGGCGCGCTTCGGGCGGGCACCGATGCCCGGCGGCGCGCTCGCGGTGCAAGCGGCCGTACCGGATGGCGCTCGGCTACCTGCTCGGGGCGGAGGCGCTCGGGGCGGCGGACGTCGCGGGGATCGCGGACGCTCGCGGCCTCGACGGTGACCTCGCGGACAGCTTCCTCGCGCGCCTCGACCCGCGCGAGGTCGGGGTCGTCCGGACCCAGGTGGCGCGCGGCCTCAACGCCCCGGTCGCCTCGTCGGCCGGGCGGCTGTTCGACGCCGCCGCAGCCTCCTCGGCCTCCGCGACGTCGCCGAGTACGAGGCGCAGGCGGCGATCGACCTCGAGATCGCGGCCGGCGATCGGCCGGCCGCGCCGCTGCCGTACGCGCATCGCAGCGGGTCGACGGGCTGCTCGTCTACGACCCGCGGCCGACGCTCGCGGCGCTGCTCGACGGCCGGGCGGCCGGAGCGCGGCCGTCGGGCCGCTCGCCGCGCGCGTTCCACGAGACCGATCGCCGAGCGTCACCCGCGAGCTCTGTCGCCGACGCCGCGGCATCGACGCGGGCATGCGCACGGTCTGCCTCTCGGGCGGCGTCTTCCAGAACCGGCGCCTGGCGGTCGACGCTCGCTGCGGCGGCCTGGCCGCGCGACGGCTTCGAGGTCTACATCAACCGCCGGGTCCCGGTCAACGACGGCGGCATCAGCTACGGTCAGGCGGCGGTCGCCGCGCGGCCATGGCGGCTCGGCGGCCGCGGCGCCGGCGCCGCCGGCCGTGCGCCAGGAGGAGCTAGCGACATGTGTCTCGGGATCCCCGGCAAGGTCATCGAGATCCGCGACGACGGCGGCCTGCGCGATGGGCAAGGTCGACTTCGGCGGCGTCCGCAAGGACGCCTGCCTGGCCTACATCCCCGAGGTCGCAGCTCGGCGACTACGTCATCATCCACGTCGGCTTCGCCATCAGCCGGGTCGACGAGGAGGAGGCGCTCAAGACCCTCGAGATCCTGTGCGCAGATGGGCGACCTGGTCCAGGCCGAGCTGGCCACGATGGGTCCCGGGCATGGACGAGCCGGCGGTGGTCTCCGACGACGGCGCGCCGGTCACCGGCGCCTTCGCGACACCGGCGACGGGAGCGCCCGGAGGCCGCGCGTGAAGTACCTCGACGAGTACCGCGACCCGGTCGCTCGCCCGGAAGCTCGTCGCCGAGATCCACCGCGATCACGACGCGGCCGTGGACGCTCATGGAGGTCTGCGGCGGCCAGACCCACACGATCGTCAAGCAGGGGATCGACGAGGCGCTGCCCGACGGCGTCCGGATGATCCACGGCCCCGGCTGCCCGGTCTGCGTCACGCCGCTCGAGCAGATCGACAAGGCGCTCGCGATCGCCGCCCGGCCCGACGTCATCTTCACCAGCTACGGCGACATGCTGCGGGTGCCGGGCTCGACGACGGACCTGCTCGCGCTCAAGGCCCGCGGCGCCGACGTGCGGATCGTCTACTCGCCGCTCGACGCGCTGCAAGATCGCGCGTGGCCAACCCGGACCGGCAGGTCGTCTTCTTCGCGGTCGGCTTCGAGACGACGGCGCCGGCCAACGCGATGGCGGTCGCGCGAGGCCGCCCGGCGCGGGATCGACAACTTCAGCGTGCTCGTCTCGCACGTGCTCGTGCCGCCGGCGATGATCGCGCTCCTCGAGTCGCCCGACGAACCAGGTCCAGGCGTTCCTGGCCGCCGGCCACGTCTGCGCGGTCATGGGCTGGACCGAGTACGAGCCGATCGCCGCGAAGTACCACGTGCCCGATCGTCGTCACCGGCTTCGAGCCGCTCGACCTGCTCGAGGGCATCCTGATGGCGATCCGCCAGCTCGAGGAGGGCCGCGCACGAGGTCGAGAACCAGTACGCCCGCGCCGTCACGCGCGAGGGCGTGCCGCTGGCCCAGCAGCCAGATCTTCGAGCGTCTTCGAGGTCGGCGACCGGAAGTGGCGCGGCATCGGCGAGATCCCGGCGTCCGGCTACCGGCTGCGCCCGGAGTACGCCCGCTTCGACGCCGAGCGACGGTTCGACGTCGGCGACATCCACACGCAGCGAGCATCCGGCCTGCATCGCCGGCGCGATCCTGACCGGCGAGAAGACGCCGCTCGACTGCACCGCGTACGGCACGCTGTGCACGCCCGCAGAAGCCGCTCGGTGCGCCGATGGTGCAGCTCCGAGGGCACCTGCGCCGCCTTCTTCGCGGCGGGTCGCGGGCTCGGCGCGGCCCGCACGCCGCTCCCGGTCGTGCCGCTCGTGCAGGTGGCGCCCGATCGGCGCGGAGCGCCGCGAGCGACGCGCCCGACGATCCGTGCGCTGCCGGGCCGGCGGCGCGTCCGGGCCGGACCGATCGACGCCGAAGGCATCGCCTGCCCCGCGCCGATCCCGGAGGTCGAGCGCGTCATCCTGGGCCACGGCTCGGGCGGCCAGCTCTCCGCCGCGCTGATGCGCGACGTCATCGGGCCGGCGCTCGGCGGCGGCGGCGCCGGGCGGCCCGCTCAACGACGCCGCGGTCGTCGAGGTCGGCGGCGCAGCGGCTCGCGTTCACGACCGACTCGTTCGTCGTGTCAGCCCGCTCGCGTTCCCGGGCGGGGACATCGGCGAGCTGGCCGTCAACGGCACGGTCAACGACCTGGCGATGATGGGCGCCCAGCCGGTCGCGATCTCGCTCGCCTACGTCATCGAGGAGGGGCTGCCGCTCGAGGAGCTGCGGCGCGATCACCGCGTCCGCGGCCCGCGCGGCGGCGAAGGCGGGGGCCCGGATCGTCACCGGCGACACCAAGGTCGTCGGGCGCGGCGCCGCGGACCGGCTGTTCGTCAACACCGCGGGCATCGGGCTGGTCCCGGACGGCGTCGCCCCGGCCGCGGACCGTGCGGCGGTCGGGCGACGCGATCATCCTCTCGGGCCCGATCGGCCTCCACGGCGTGGCGATCATGAGCGTCCGCGAGGGCCTCGAGTTCGAGGTCGAGATCGCGTCCGACACGCAGGCGCTCAACGGCGCTCGTCGCCGCGATCCTCGGCGCCTGCCCGGATGTCCACGTCCTGCGCGACCCGACGCGCGGCGGCCTCTCCTCGGCGCTCAACGAGATCGCCGCCGCGTCCGGCGTCGGCATGGTGCTCGACGAGCCGGCGATCCCGATCCCGGGCCCGGTGCGCGCCGCCTGCGAGATGCTGGGCCTGGACCCGCTCCACGTCGCCAACGAGGGCAAGCTCGTGGCGATCGTGCCTGCCGCGTCCGCGGAGGCCGGTCCTGGCCGCGATGCGGGCGCTGCCCGGAGGGCGCGGAGCGGCCGTGCATCGGCGACCGTCGTCGCCGACCACCCGGGCATGGTCACGATCCGCACGATCGTCGGCAGCGAGCGCATCGTGGACATGCTCGTGGGGGAGCAGCTGCCCCGGATCTGCTGACCCAGCGGCCGCGAGCCGGTGGAGCCGACCCGGCGGCCCAGACCCGGTTGGTGACGGACGCAGTGCCGTGCGGCGGCGAGCCGGCGGCGGCGGGACGCGGGGCGCCGACCAGGCGGCCCAGCCCGGCGACGTACCGGGGGCGCCTCGGTTGCGCGGCGGCGACCAGCCGACGAGCCGGCGCCTCGGTTGCGCAACTGCGCGTCCCGATGCAGAGTGGCCATCTCGCCCGCCATCGCGCGCGGGCAGCGCTGGGGAGAGGACAGGTGAGCTTCTTCGGGGCCGTTCGCCTCCTGGTGGCCTCGCGGTCGGGCCTCCCCATGGCGCCCGCTGCGCCCGCGCGGACCGAGCTTCCCCCGGAGATGGCCCGCGGATCCTGGGCGGCATGGGCGCTGGCCAGCCGCGTGCCGGCCCGCGGCGCCGTCCGGGTCGGGGACGCATGTCGAACCGGCGCCGGCCGGGAGGGCCGGTTCGTCGAGATCGTCGAGGGCGACCGGCGGATGCTCATCTGCCAGGAGGCCTGACCCGGAAACGGCGGGACTCGCCGACGCCTGGTCCCGGGCGAGCGCGGACATCCCCTGCCGAACGGCTCTCGACCCCCTGCCGGTCGGTCCCGCGAACGTGCCATCGGTACCTTATGCGCAGATGCGCATGGGTACATGATCCGCGCATGGACCCGATCTGGAGCCTCCAATCGGAGGTCATGAAGATTCTCGCCAGCCCCCGCCGGCTCGAGATCCTCCACCTCCTCGCCGATGAGCCGAAGGAAGTCGGCCGCCTGGCGGACGAGATGGGGATCAGTCAGCCGAACGTCTCCCAGCACCTCGCGGTGATGCGGGCGGCCGGGATCGTGGAGGCCGAGCGCGACGGACGGGAGGTCCGGTATCGGCTCACCGACCCGGACGTGATCGTCGCCTGCGGCCTCATGCGCGGGGTACTGATGCGCCGTCTCGCCCGCCTCGGCGAGCTCTCCGAACGGCCCCAGCCGACCGAAGACCGCGCGCCGTGTCGCGGCCTCGGCCGTCGGCGTCGGCTGAGGGTGACGACGATGGATGAACCGATCAACCTGGTGCTCTTCTCCGGGACCGACGACAAGCTCCAGGCCGCCGCGGTCATGACCGCGGGCGCCGCGGCGCTCGGCCGGCGGGTCAACATCTTCCTGCAGTACTGGGCGCTCGACGCCTTCCGCAAGGACCGGATCACGGCCGGGCGCGGGCTGAGCGCCGAGGCCGGCGAGGCCGGTGCGGCGCTGGTCGCGGCCGCGGCCAGCGCGGGCCAGGCGCCGTGGCACGAGACCCTGCGCCAGGCGAAGGAGCTCGGCGAGGTCGACATCCAGGCGTGCTCGCTCTCCATGGACGTCCTCAAGATCGAGGAGGACGACCTCGATCCGCTCGTCGACGGGGTCGAGGGCGTGACCGCCTTCTACCTCAACGCGGGCGACGGCCACATCGTCTTCATCTAGCCGAACCAGGGGCGCGGCCGGGCAGCGGCTCGCGCGCCGCGGGACAGGAAGGGTTCAGGAATGCCGCTCGAGATCGCACAGCGCGTCGACGCAAAGGGCCTGTCGTGCCCGATGCCGATCGTCAAGACTGCCCAGGCCGTCAAGGGGCTCGTGAGCGGCCAGCTCCTCGAGGTGCTCGCCACCGACGCGGGCTCCTCGAAGGACTTCGCCGCCTGGTGCAAGACCACGGGCAACGAGCTCGTCGAGAGCAGCGTCGAGGGCGGCGTCTATCGCTTCGTCCTCCGCCGGAAGTGAGGAACGATTCGATGACCGCAGTCGCCGAGCGCGCGATGCCCACGTTCGACATGCCGATCGCGGCTCCTGCGCCCGCCGTGCCGGACCATGAGCACGAGGCGAAGCCGCACGACATCCTCATCATCTGCTACAGCGGAGAGCTCGAGAAGACCTGGGCCACGATGATCCTGGCCACGACCGGCGCCGCGATGGGCGCCAAGGTGCGGGTCTTCCTGACCTTCTGGGGCCTCCAGACGTTCGTCAAGGACCAGAAGCGCATCACCGGCGACAACGTCATGCAGAAGATGATGTCCGCCATGCAGCGGCCGGGCGTCTCGCACCGCAAGCTGTCCAAGATGAACTTCCTGGGCATGGGTCCCTGGATGATGGGCAAGCTCGCCAAGCAGTACAAGGTCGCCAGCCCGAAGGAGCTGCTCGAGCTCGCCATGGAGATGGGCGTCGAGTTCATGCCCTGCCAGATGACCATGGACATGTTCGGCCTCAAGCGCGAGGACATGATCGACGGCATGGGCGAGCCGGTCGGCGCCGCGACGGTCATCGCGCTCATGACCGAGGGCAGCGCACCCCTCTTCATCTGACCCGAACCGGGGCGCGGCGCGGGCACGGCCACGCCCCGACCCTGATCCGCGCCCACACCGTCTGCATGGAAGGAACGGATCCCAGCATGGCTGCGACCATCACCCGAACCGTCGACGCCCGCGGCAGCTTCTGCCCGGGCCCGCTGATGGAGCTCATCCGCGCGATCAAGGAGTCCGACGTCGGCGAGACGATCGCCGTCTGGTCGGCCGACAAGGGCAGCAAGACCGACATCCCGAAGTGGATCGAGAAGGCCGGCCACACGCTGGTGAGCGTCGAGTCGAAGGACGGCTTCGACGAGATCGTCGTCACGAAGGCCCGGTAGACACCGTGCAGCGCGTCGTCGTCCTGGGCGGTGGCGTCGGGGGGACCCTCACCGCGAACCTCGTCGCCCGGAAGCTCAAGCGCCTCATCGCTGCGCGGCGACGCGAAAGTCACGGTCGTCGATGAGTCCGGGCAGCACGCCTACCAGCCCGGCTACATGTACATCGCGATGGGCAGCGAGCGGCCGGAGAAGCTCCACCGGCCTGAGCGGTCACTCCTCGACGCGAACGTCGACCTCGTCGTCGACACCGTCCTGCGGATCGACCCGGCGACCTCGCTCGTGGAGCTGGCGTCGGGCGGGAAGATCCACTTCGACCAGCTCGTCATCGCGACCGGCTCGCGGATCCTCCCGGAGACGATCGAGGACTTCGACGACCGAGGCGCACCACTTCTACACGGCCGAGGCCTCGGCCCGGCTGCGCAAGGCGCTCGACGCGTTCACCGGCGGCAGGATCGTGATCGGCATCGCCGGGATCCCCTACAAGTGCCCGCCCGCGCCGCTCGAGGTCGCCTTCCTCGTCGAGGCGGAGCTCCGCGCACGCGGCCTCCGCGACAAGACACAGCTGACCTTCCTCTCGCCGATCAACCGCGCGTTCACCATCGAGAGCGTCAGCGACATGGCCACCCCGATCTTCGCGGAGAAGGGGATCGACCTCCAGCTCCTCGCCGGCGTCGACTCGATCGACGCCGAGCGCAAGGTCGTGATCACCGACGCGATGGAGGAGTACCCCTACGACCTGCTGATCTGCGTGCCGCCGCACAAGGGCGCCCAGGTGGTGATCGACTCCGGCCTCGCACCGAAGTCCGGCTGGCTTCCCGACCGACCGGCACCACGCTCCAGGTCAAGCACCTCGTCGCTGCGAACACCGCCGACGCAGACGATCCCGCGCTACCCGAACATCTACGCTCTCGGCGACGCGACGGACCTGCCGCTCTCGAAGGCCGGCTCGACCGCCCACTTCGAGGCGCCGATCGTCGCGGAGCGCGTGAGCGCTCGCGTGCATGGGCCGTGAGCCGGAGGGCAAGGACGCCGGGTACACCGGCAAGGTGATGTGCTTCTTCGAGGTCGGCGACGGCAAGGGCACGCTCCTCCAGTTCGACTACGACCACCCGCCCAAGCCGCCCAAGCCGAACCAGCTCTGGCACCTGGGCAAGATCATCTTCAACAAGACGTACTGGCACACGGTCCCGAAGGGACGCGTCTGACCCTCCGGGCCGCGGCGGAGCGCCGCCGAGCGCACCGCGTCCTCCGCGTCGGCTCCCGGCCCCGCCCGACCGATGGGGTCACGGGCCGATCCAGCCTGCTCGGCCCGAGCTTCGGCGTCCCAGTGCCGCCGGTCCGGCTCCCTGGCGCCCGGGGGTCGCTCCTACAATGGCGGGCATGACGGACCCTCGCCCCAGCGACGCCGGACCGTCCGGCCGCGTCTTCCCGCGCGTCTTCGGGCGCACGCTCCCGGTCGTCGAGCGCGGCGAGGGCGCGACGCTCCACGCCTCCGACGGGCGCTCCTACCTCGACGCGGCAGGCGGCGCGATCGTCGTGAACGTCGGGCACGGGCGTCGCAGCGTGGCGGACGTCATGGCCGCCCAGACGGCGCGCGTCGCGTATGCGCATGGCACCGCGTTCACGAGCGCGGCGCTCGAGGCGTACGCGCAGGAGCTGGGGGAGATCCTCCCGCTGGATGCGCCGGCGATCTACCCGGTCTCCGGGGGCTCGGAGGCGATCGAGACGGCGCTCAAGATGGCGCGGGCCTACCACCTCGCGCGGGGCGAGAGCGGCCGGCAGATCGTGATCTCGCGCTGGGGGAGCTATCACGGCAACACCCTTGGCGCGCTCGACCTGTCCGGCCGCCAGCCGCTGCGACGGCCGTACGAGGCATGGCTCGGTCGATTCCGGCACGTCTCGTCCGCCTACCCGTACCGGGCCGGTGAGCCCCGCTCCAACGCGCTCGCCGATGTCGGCGAGCTGGCCGCGGAGCTGGAGCGGATGATCCTCGCCGCCGGCCCGGGAACCGTGGCGGCCTTCGTCGCCGAGCCGATCGTCGGGGCGACGCTCGGCGCGGTCGTGCCGCCCGACGGCTACTGGCCGGCGATCGCCGACGTCTGCCGACGCCACGGCGTCCTCCTCGTCGCCGACGAGGTGATGACGGGGTTCGGCCGCACCGGCCGCTGGTTCGGGGTCGACCACTGGCGGATCCGGCCCGACCTGCTGGTCGCGGCCAAGGGCGCGACCTCCGGCTACTGGCCCTTCGGGTTCGTGGCAGCCGCCGGACCGGTCTTCGAGACGATCGCGGCGAGCGGCTTCGTCCACGGATTCACCTTCAGCCACTCGATCACCGGCGCAGCGGTCGCGCGCGAGGTCCTCCGGATCCTCCGCGACGAGGAGCTGGTGGCCAGCTCGGCGGCGAAGGGCGAGCGGCTGCTGGGGCTGCTCGCGGAGCGCCTCGCGGACCACCCGCACATCGGCGAGATCCGGGGCCGGGGCCTGCTCGTTGGCCTCGAGGTCGTCGCGGATCGATCGACGCGTGCGCCGTTCCCCCGGGCGGAGCGTCGGACGGAGGCGCTGGTCCGCGCCGCCCGCGAGCTCGGGGTCCTGGTCTACTCGGGAACCGGCAACGCGAACGGCGTCGATGGCGACCTCATCCTTCTCGGCCCGCCGTTCGTCGTCAGTGACGACGAGCTCGTGACGATCGCCGACGGGGTCGCTGGTGCCGTGGCCGCCGTGACGGCCGTCCCGGCCGGCTGAACCGCGCCTGCATCACGCGGCCGCTCTTCGGGTCCGCGGTCCGCCTCAGCGGCCCGGCGCGATGCCCCGGCGCAGGACGACGACCCCGGCGAGCACGACGAGCCCGGGCACGAGCAGGTCGCCGAGCGACGGGAAGCCCGGGATCACGCTGCCGAGGGCACCCCAGCCGCCCCACACGACGAAGAACGCGCCGACCCACGCCTGCCAGCCGAGCCCGCGGCCCCGACGCGTGCGAAGCGCCGCGAGGACCAGGAGCCCGAGGCCGGCACCCAGCGTGCCCCAGCCGACGGTGCGCAACCCGACGATCTCGGCGGCGAACCGGAATGCACCGTACCCGGCCAGGACCGCACCCGCGTTGAGCGCCCAGGCGCCCGCCCGGCCCGTCGCGACCCACGCAAGGAGCACCCCGCCGGCGAGGGCGAGGCCGAGCGACCCGACGATTTGCACGGCGGGGACGAACTGCTCGAGCACCAGGTAGATGCCGATCGCGAGGAGCCCGATCCCGATCCAGAGGCCGAGCCGGCCGGCTTCGGCCTGTCCCAGCGACCAGCCCACCGCGCGGGCGGCCGGGCCCCGCGGCCTCGCGCCGCGTTGGTGGTCGGACGCTCCGCCGGGTGGTCCGGCGGGTCTCGACCGGCTGCCACCGGCTGGCGGGGGCGTGTCAATGACGTCGCCCTTGAGGGCGCGGAAACGCCGGTCGAGGTCGTCGTCGGTCGGTCCGGGGCCGGTCACGTCGGCAGCCTAGCGCAGCCGGCTTCCGATCGCGGCTCCGTCGCGGTCGGCGAGTGAACCGTCCGGGCCGGCCACGCCGGGCAGCGCCGGCCCCGGCGCTCGCGCGTCCTGTGCGTCGGCCGCCGGCCGCAGGTCGTCGGCCTCGACGTGCGAGAAGCCGACCCGGTCCGCGATGCGTCCCAGCGGGCCCGGCGCCCACCAGTTCCAGCGCCCAAGGAGCCGCATCACCGCCGGGACGAGAAGCACCCGGACGATGCTCGCGTCGATCGCGACCGCGATGGCCATCCCGACGCCGATCGACTTGACCGTCACCTCGTCGGCCAGCACGAACGCGGAGAAGACGCTCACCATGATCAGGGCGGCGCCGGTGATCACGCGGGCCGTTCGGACGACGCCCTCGACGACGGCGGCCGTGTTGTCGGCGGTCCGTCGCCAGGCCTCCTGGATCCGCGAGAGGAGGAGCACCTCGTAGTCCATCGAGAGCCCGAAGATCACGCAGAACATGATGATCGGGATCCCGGCCACGGTGAAGCCAGGTGACTGGAAATGCAGGAGGCTCGACAGGTTGCCGTCCTGGAAGATCCAGACGAGCGCGCCGAAGCTCGCCGTCGCGGAGAGGAGCGTCATCAGGACCGCCTTCAGCGGCAGCACCACCGACCCGAAGAGCAGGAAGAGGATCAGGGCCGTGGCCAGCATCGTCCAGCCCACGGCGAAGGGGAGGCGGTCCGCCTGGCCGGCCAGGAAGTCCGAGCCGAGCGCGGCCGTGCCGCCGAGCGCCGTTCGCGTGATGGGCGCGTCGACCGGCAGCGCGCGAACGCGCGGCACCATCGAGGTCGCCTCGGGGCGCGAGGCGACGTACGGGCTGATCGCGTCGATGCGCACGGTGTTCCCCGAGACGTAGCTCGCCAGGAGGGAGTCGACCCCTGCGGGACGCTGGGCTGCCGGCAGGGCGTAGAGCGCCTGGACCTGCGCCGGCGGGAGCGCCGTGCCGGTCCGCGGGTCGACGATCGTGAAGAAGCTCTCGATGCGCGAGATCCCGCCCACCCCCGCGAGGCGGGTCGCATACGCCTGGAGGGCGGCGATCCCACCCGGGCTGGTCGGCGAGGCGGACAGGTCGGCAAGGATCACCATGGGCGTCGTCTCGCCGGGCGCGAAGTCCGCCTGGAGCGCGACGAACGTGTCGCGGCTCTCCAGGCCGACCGGCAGCACCTCCGCGCCCGGGACGCCCTGCTCCATGCCCAGGAACGGGGTCCCGAGCGCGAGCAGCAGGATCACGATCGGCACCATGACCCGCCACGGATGGGCCATCACGCGGCGGGCCACGCGTCCCCAGCGGCTGGGATGGGCCGGGTCCGTGACCTCCCGGACGACCTCCGTGTCCGCGATCGGCCCGCGCTCGCCGCGAAGGCGGTGCCGCAGGCCCGCCAGGCTGAGGCGATTCACGCGGTGGCCCAGCATCCCGAGGATGGCGGGCAGGAAGGTGAGCGCGAAGAAGACCGAGCATGCGACGACGACGGCGCTCCCGAGCCCGATCGAGCGGATCGTCGCGAAGGGGAAGACCATCAGGCCCGAGAGCCCGATCGCCACGGCGATCCCCGAGAACATCACCGCCTTGCCGCTCGTTGCCACGGCACGGGCGACCGCTTCACCGACCTGACGCCCATGGGCCAGCTCCTCGCGGAAGCGGCTCGTGATGAACAGCGAGTAGTCGATGGCGAGGGCGAGGCCCAGCATCGTCGCGATGTTGAGCACGAAGACGCTCATGGTCGTCAGCTGGGCGAGCCAGTAGACGACCCCGAGCGAGGTCGGGATGGCGAGGCCGGCCACGAGCAGCGGCATGCCCGCCGCCATCGCGGACGTGAAGACCAGGAAGAGAACGACCGCGACGATCGGCAGGCTCACGAGCTCGGCCCGTTCGAGGTCCGCCTCGGCCTGCTTCGAGGTGTCGATCGTGAACGGCGCGTACCCGGAGACGGCAACGGTGTATCCGGCCGGTGGGACGAGGGTCGCGCGCAGCGCGGGATAGAGCGGCACCGATTCCTCGTCGGTCACCGCGAGGTTGATCACGACGTAGGCCGCATCACCCCTCGTGCTCACGAAGCGCCGGTCCCCGGTCTCCGCGTAGCCGACGATCCCGGTGACGTTCGGGTCGCGCCTGAGGGGGGCCGTTGCCGTCGCGATCGCGGCCTGGAAGTCCGCCGACGTCGCGTCGGCTCCCGGCTGCGCCCGCTGGAAGAGCGCGACAAGGCTGCTCTTGCCCCCGCCGAACTCGGACGCGAGACGGACGTCGACCTGGGACGATTCCGAGAGCGGATCCAGCCACCCACCCGAGCTGAGCTTGCTCGAGGCGCGGCTGGCGAACGGGATGGCGACGAGGGCGACGACGAGGGCGACGAGGGCGACGATCCGGCGGTGCCGGTAGACGAACGCGCCCCAGCGCTGGAACATCGGCGGACCTCTGGATGAGCCTGGCTTGATGCCACGCGGCCGTCGCTGTCGACGGGACCGGGGGATGGGCAGCGAGCGGAGGATACTCCGCCGCATCCGGGCCTCGCCCGCCGGCCCCCGTGCGTGCGACGGACGCCAAGTCGGGCCGGGTTCCGCCGGAGCGTTCCCGCGTCCGCGGACGTCCCGGGAGCACCGACGACGCGCCTATCATCGGCGCATGACGCCCCACGTCCAGACGGTGCTGGGCCCGGTCTCGCCCGATGCGCTCGGGTTCGTTCTCCCGCACGAGCACACGCGCTGCGTGCTCTGGCAGATTCCCGCCCGCTGGGACTACTGGGAGCTGACGGGCGAGGACGACCTGATCGTGCCCGAGCTCGCCCGTTTCCGGGAGCTGGGTGGGACCTGCCTCGTTGACGTCACGCTGGCCGCGATCGGCCGCGACCCGGAGCGCCTTCGCCGGCTGGCGACGGCCACCGGCCTCCATCTCGTCATGGGATGCGGCTGGTATCGGGGCGCGTACTACCCGCCCGATGCGCTCGTCGACCGGCGCTCCGTGGCGGAGCTGTGTGATCTGCTTGTCGCCGAGATCGTCGTCGGGGCCGACGGGACCGACGTGCGTCCCGGGATCATCGGCGAGATCGGGTCGGACAAGCCGTGGCTGTCGGCCCAGGAGGAGCGCGTCTTCCGGGCCGTGGGACGGGCCTCGCGGGAGACGGGCCTGGCCGTGACGACGCATGCCGTGATGAGCGACGTCGGGCTCGCCCAGCTCCGCGTCCTCGAGGAGGCCGGAGCGGACCCGACGCGGGTGGTCATCGGCCACGCGGACTCGTACCCGGTCCTCGACCACTGGCTGGCGATCATGGAACGCGGCGCGAGCATCGAGCTCGACTTCCTGGGCATGTTGTTCACGCCGCAGGAGCGCCGCGCCGAGCCGCGGCTCATCCCACTCCTGCTGGACCTGCTCGGGCGCGGCCACGCCGAGCGCATCCTCCTGTCGCAGGACGTGTGCCACAACGAGCAGCTCCGGCACTACGGCGGGAACGGCTACACCTACCTCCAGGAGGCCTTCCTGCCCCACCTCCGCGACGCGGGCGTCGGCGAGACCGAGATCCGCCAGATGACGGAGACGAACCCGCGCCGGCTCCTCGCGATCGGCTGATCCATGGACCGCGCGGTCACCGCCCCAGTGGCACGTGTCGCCGCCGGCGCAGTGAACGTGCGAGGCCGACCGAGTCGACCCGCCGTCGCCGGCGAACCTCCGGCCGACCGGGCGCGAACCTTCAGCCTTCCAGCGTCGCCTCGACGGAGAGCGTGACGTTGCCCCGCATCATCGTGGAGACCGGACACGTGTCCCGGGTCCCCTCGGCGAGCGACGCTGAAGGTGGCGGCGTCGATCCCGGGCACCACGCCGCGCACGGCCAGGGCGGACGAGACGATCCGCCAGCCGGCCTCCAGCTTGTCGAACGTGACCGTCGCGCTCACCTCGAGCGAGCTCGGCGGCGTCCCGTTGCGGCCGAGGCTCCCCGAGAAGGCCATCGCGTAGCAGCTGGCGTGGGCGGCCGCCACGAGCTCCTCGGGGCTGGTCCGCCCGTCCGCTGCCGCGGTCCGCGAGCCCCACGTGACCGGGAGCCGCGTGAACGAGCCACTCGTCACGTACGTGATCATGCCGCTGCCCTCGGCGAGGGAGCCGGCCCAGGTCGCTTCGGCGCGTCGCACTGCTGCCATCGAGTCCTCCAGGCGCGTGGTGCTGGATCCTGACGAGCGACGATCCTCCCACACGGGGACCACATGCGCCGGGTTCCGATGAGCGTCCGGCCCACCGGCCCTCGCCCGGGCCGACAGGGCACCGGGCTGACGGAGCCGTGGGCCGGCGCGGCCCTGGGCCGACGGGGCCCCGCCGCCCGTCGTACCATTGCACCTTGCGCTGCCATCGCATCCCTCGGCCAGCCCAGCTCCGGGCCGTCCGCATGCCGCTCGCTCTTGCCTTCGTCATCGCCATCGGGGCGCTGGTCGCGCCGGCCGGCCCGGCGCGACCAGCACGTGCCATGACCCGGACGATGATGACGACCGTCGAGGTGGCCGACCTGACCCCGGCGTCTGCAGAGCTGACCCTGGTCTCGATGATCAACGCGGACCGGGCCGCGGTCGGCCTGGCGCCTCTCCGCGTCGACCCGAGGCTCACGGCGATCGCGCACGAGCGCTCCACGTCCATGGCGGCAGCGGGCCAGCTGAGCCACGTCCAGTCGGACGGCCGGACGATGGTCGACCTCATCCAGGCGGCCGGAATCACCTGGTACGCGGCCGGCGAGACGATCGGCTGGAACAACTACCCGTCGCTCGGCGATTCGACGCGCGTCGTCAACCAGGGCTGGATGAGCTCGCCCGAGCACACCGCCATCATCCGCTCGGCCGACTACAACTACGTGGGGCTCGGCCTGGCCATGAGCGCCTCGGGCGATCGGTACTGGACCGCCATCTTCCTGCGTGGCCCCGACGTGACGCCACCCTGGGCGAAGATGAACGCGCCCGCCACGGGCTCGCGCGTCACCCTCGCCTCGCGGGGCCAGGCCCTCCAGGTCACCTGGTCCTGGGCCGGCGCCGACCGGCCGCTGGCCGCGCTCACCTCGGGGCTCCGTTCGTTCGACGTGGAACGCCAGGTGGACGGGGGTCCCTGGGTCATCGTCCGTGCCTCGACGACCAGCCACTCGTGGTCGAGCTCGATCCAGGCGGGCCACCGCATGTCCGTCCGGGTGCGGGCTCGCGACCGGGCGGGCAACGTCGGGACCTGGTCGGCTCCCGTCATCGTCTCGGCCTGATCGTCAGCCGGCCCGGGCCACGGCCCCGGCGAGCGCCCGGCTGGCACGATCGCGCGCGAACGTGACGCGGGTCGCCCCTCCGAACGCGCGATACGCCTCGAGGGCCGCGGCGAAGGCCGGCATGAATCCGTCGGCCGCCAGCGGGTCGAAGCCCGCCTCCCACCAGGCACCGAGGACCCGGACCGCCCGGGCGGCGCGATCGAAGCGCGGCTCGATCCGCCCGACCAGCCGATCGCCGAAGAGGATCGGAAGGACGTAGTAGCCCCAGCGCCGGCGAGCCCGGGGGACGTAGACCTCCCAGACGTAGTCGAAGTCGAACAGCCCGCGCAGCATGTCGCGATCCCAGCAGAGCGGGTCGAGCGGGGCGAGGAAGCTCACGCCCAGGGCCGCCCGGCCCGGCGGCAGGCCGGCGGCGGCCTCGTCGGTCGCCTGGTCGAGCCATGCCAGGTCCGAGGCCACCACGAGACGGGGGCCCCGCAGCCCTTCGACGGTCACCGGGACGAGCGATCCGTCGGCGATGAGCTCCGCACGGAGCTCGGTGCGCGTCGGAAGGTCGGGCCGGGCCGGATCCCGCGCGGCGCTGCCGATGCCGAGCCAGAGCTCGCCCTGGCCGCCCGTGCCCAGCAGCCCGTTCGCCCGGTAGCGCGAGAGGAGCCGGTGGCGAGCCTGGTCGCGGACCGAGGGACGCTGGGCCAGCAGGTCCGGGGGGAAGAGGCGCTCCACCAGGTCGTAGATGCGCCGGTTCCCGTCCCGGCGCGCGATCCCCAGGATCCCGGCCTCGGCGAGCGCTTCCAGGATCGCCCGGACCGGGTTCGTGGGGCGCCAGTACCAGTCGATCGCCACGCGCGGCTCGATATCGATGGACGACAGCGGGCCGTCGCGTCGGATCCGCTCGAGGAGCTCCTGCACGAGCGGCGCGTGCTCGTCGAACGCCGCGTCATCGTGCCGAGCCCGGGCCCGCTCCCAGGTCAGCCGGTAGAGCGGGAGCTCCGCCGTCGGCAGGATGCTCAGGCCCTTGTTGTAGGCCTCGAACAGCAGGCGCCGCTCGTAGAGGAGCGCGTCCGTCGTCTCGCGGCGATAGCCGGCGATCCGGGACTGGAGGACGAGGTCATGGTTCCTGCCGGCGATCTCGAGCGGGTCGAACTGGAGCGAGCCGAGGCGGTCGACCACGCTCATCACGCTGGCCTCGCCGGGAGGCAGCGCCCGCGGTGGGGCCAGGAGATGGCGCAGCACGAGGAATTGCCGGGCGACCCCGGCCGGGACCGACCGTGCCGCGTCGACCGGAGGCCGGCCCGGCGGCCCGGATCTCCCGGGCATCGCCGCGACCGCGGACGGTGTCGCGGTCGACGCCGGCCCACCAGCAGTGGTCGCGGAGGAGGTGGGGGTCGGTGTCACGCCCGGATCGTAGTCGGTCGCCCGACGGAGCCCGCGGCGCGCCGGGGGCTTCGGAGCAATTCGTTCGCATCTTCGATATCATTCGCGACAGGCCAACGATCGAGGAGGGATCCCCCAACCCATGCCACCCGACGACGCGGCCCGCTCCGAGCGGATCGATCGCGTCCTTGCGTCCTACGAGCTGCTGATGCATCGCATCGCCTCGTCACACGCGCCCGACCTCATGGAGATCGGCGTGACGATGTCGCAGGCCAAGGTCCTGTACCTGGTCGCGGCCGGGCAGGGGACGCGGATGTCGGAGCTCGCTGCCCACCTGGGCGTTTCGATCTCGACGATGAGCGGCCTGGTCGACCGCCTCGTCGACCACGAGCTTCTCGCCCGGCACGACGACCCCGCAGACCGTCGCCAGGTGGTCGTGACGATCACGGAGAAGGGCAGCGGCCACCTGGAGCGCTTCCGCGAGCTCAATGCTGCCCAGATGCGGCGGCTCCTGGCCCGCCTCGGGGACGAAGCGCTCGCCGTCGTGGAACGCGCCACGGGCCTGCTGGCGGACGCCGCGGCCGACGAGCTTCCCGGAATCGACACCCGTTCCGGTCCGCGCCACGTCCAGGGTTCCACGCTTCCGGGAGACCATTCGTGAGTCGACTCAGCGAGCTCGCCGTCAGCAAGCGGAGCGTCGCGCTCCTCCTCGCCATCGCCCTGTTCATCGCCGGCATCTCCGCCTGGGGAAGCCTGAAGCAGGAGCTGCTGCCGGACATCGAGCTGCCCGTGATCACCGTGATCGCCGCGGATCCCGGGGCAGGCGCCTCCGACGTGGCGGACCAGATCGCGAAGCCGATCGAGCGGGCGATCGCGGGAATCCCGCGCCTCGAGCGCGTCCAGTCGACCTCGGCGAACTCGATCGCCCTCGTGGTGGCCCAGTTCTCCTACGGGACGAACGTGAAGGACACGAAGGCGGCCATCGTCCAGAACGTCTCGGTGCTCAAGCTACCCGCGAACGTCACGCCGCAGGTCAGCTCGCTCGACATCAACGCGTCGCCGGTCGTCATCGCCTCGATCTTCGGCACTGGCGTGGATGGCCAGGCGGCCGCCGCGAAGGTCGCCGGGGCCGAGGTCGTGCCCGATCTCCAGGCGCTCGACGGCGTGGCGTCCGTCGACCTCGCCGGCGGCCTCACTCCCCGCGTGATCGTGACGCTCGACCCGACCAGGATGGCCGCCGCCGGCGTCTCCATCGACGCGGTCCAGGGCGTGCTCACCGCCAACAACCTGACGCTCCCGGCCGGCCAGCTGCCGACCGGCACCAACCGGATCCCGGTCTCGACCTCGGGGTCCTTCACGACCCTCGACCAGATCCGCGGGCTCGTGGTCAGCGTCCGGCGACCGAGCGCCCTGGCGGGAGCAGGCGGCGGCAACCCGGCCGCCAGCGGCAGCCCGGCCGGCGGATCGACGGCGGCCGGCTTTGCGAATGTGCCCGACATCCTGGGGCTGGGCGCGGCGGTGCGGGCCGCGGTGAGCGGCGCCGCAGCGGCCGCGGCTGCGGCCGCCCCGCCGATCCGGGTTCGCATCTCCGACATCGGCAGCGTGGACGTGGCCCAGGTCGCGACGACCGGCTATGCCCGGACGGACGGCGAGCCGTCGCTGACGATCACGGTGAGCAAGAACGCGAACGCCAACACGGTCGACGTCGCCGACGCCGTCGGGGCGAAGCTGGCCGAGATCGCCGCGCTCCACCCGGAGCTCAAGGTCGTCACCGTCTCCGACCTCTCGACGTTCATCAAGGAGTCGCGCGACGGCCTGCTCCGCGAGGGCGGCCTGGGCGCGCTCTTCGCGGTGCTGACGATCTTCCTGTTCCTGTTCAGCCTGCGCTCGACGCTCGTCGCCGCCGTCAGCATCCCGCTCTCCGTGCTCACCGCCCTCGTCGTCATGCAGGTGACCGGGATCACGCTCAACATCATGACCCTGGGAGGCCTCGCGGTCGCCGTCGGACGCGTGGTCGATGACGCGATCGTCGTGCTCGAGAACATCTACCGTCACCGCGCGTTGGGCGAGGACCGCCTGGAGGCGGTCCTCAACGGCCCGCGCGAGGTGGCCGGCGCGATCACCAGCTCCACGCTCACGACCGTCGCGGTCTTCCTGCCGATCGGGTTCGTAGGCGGCATCGTCAGCGAGTTCTTCCTGCCGTTCGCCCTCACCGTGACGTTCGCGCTGCTCGCGTCGCTCGTGTGCGCGCTGACGATCATTCCGATCCTCGCCTTCCTGTTCATCGATCGCGTCAAGCTTGCCGTCGATGAGACCGGCGAGCCGAAGAGCTCCCTGTGGGTCCGCGCGTACGCGCCGACCATCCGGTTCGTCCTGCGCAGCCGAAGGACGAAGCTGGGCGTGCTCGGGCTCGCGACGGTCCTCTTCCTTGCATCCGTCTCGATCGTCGGACGCCTGCCGACGCAGTTCATCTCGACCGGTTCCGAGAAGGTGCTCCAGGTGAGCGTCGTCCCGCCGGCCGGCGCGACCGGCGAGGCCGTCCTGGCCGTCGCGACGCAGGCGGAGGCGATCCTGCGCGGAGACCCGAAGGTGCAGCTCGTCGAGACCACCGTTCCCGGCGAGGGCGACACGGGCGCCTCCACGCTCTCGGCGGCCTTCTCGGGCCGTCCGGCGAACAGCGCGTCGATGGTGGTGCGGCTGGCGAGCGACGTCGACCTCGACGCCTACACAACCAGGGTCGCCACGGAGCTCGCGCCACTCAAGACCAACGGCTACGACATCAGCGTCGGGCAGGCGTTCGGCTTCTCATCGAACGGCCTCTCGATCATCGTGAGCGCCCAGGACCCGGCGGCCGTGGCGTCCGCGACCGACGCCATCATCGCGGCCCTCCGGACCAGCCCGGACCTCGCCAACGTGAAGTCCGACCTCGTGAAGGCCACGCCGCAGGTCGACATCCGGGTCGACCCCAACAAGGCGCTCGACGCCGGCCTCACGGCGGCGCAGGTCGCCGGCCAGGTGCGCTCGGCGCTCGTGGGGTCGCTCGTCACGCGGATCCAGCTCGCGGATTCCGGCCCGATCGACGTCTATGTCCGGCTCGACCCGACGCGCGTCACGAGCGTGGCAGCGCTCCAGGCCCTCCCGGTCGGGGTAGGCGCGAAGGTGGCGCTGAGCTCCGTGGCGGACGTGGCCGAGGTTGCAGCGCAGGGCAGCATCACCCGGATCGACCAGGCGCCCTCCGCCTCGATCACGGCCGACATCACGAGCAAGGACACGGGCGGCGTCTCGCGATCGGCCCAGGTCACGGTCGACGCCCTGACGACGTCCGGGGCGATCCCGGCGGGCGTGGACGTCCGGTTCTCCGGCGTCACGCAGCAACAGGGCCAGGCCTTCGGCGGCCTCTTCAGCTCGATGGCGATCGCCGTGCTGCTCGTCTACGTGATGATGGTCCTGGCGTTCAACAGCCTCGTGACCCCCTTCGTGATCATGTTCAGCCTGCCGCTCGCTGCGATCGGCGTGTTCCCGGCCCTGCTCCTGTCGGGCCGCGCGATCGGCGTCAGTGCCCTGATCGGGATCCTCATGCTGATCGGGATCGTGGTCACGAACGCGATCGTGCTTCTCGATCTCGTGGAGCGCCTGCGCCGAAGCGGCCTGTCCACGACCGACGCGCTGATCGAGGGCGGCAAGACCCGCGTTCGGCCGATCCTCATGACGGCGATCGCCACGATCCTGGCCCTGACCCCGCTCGCGGCGGGCTTCAACCAGGGCTCGATCATCGCCGCGGAGCTCGGCACCGTCGTGATCGGCGGCCTCTTCTCGTCGACGTTCCTGACCCTGATCGTGGTGCCCGTCGTGTATTCCCTGGTCGACGGCGGGAAGGCGATGGTCGGGCGGAGGCGCCGCGTCGCGACACCCTGACGGCGCGTACCCCGGAGGGCGCCGGCCTCGGCAGCGGCTACCCGCCGATCGTGGCGACCGGGCTCAGCGCGCGCACCCCGGTGCCGGCGGCCGACGCGATGAAGTCGTACGTGCCGCCCTGCGAGATCGGGAACTGGGCCACCTGGACCAGCTTCCCGTCGAGGAGTGCGGGCTCGACCGACGGGGCGAAGCTCAGCGTCCCGGTCGAGGAGCTCGAGTCCCAGAACTGGAGGGCCGGCGTCGAGCCGTTCGGCGTCGTGAAGATGACCTGCATGAGACCGGGCGAGATCGCGTTCGCGTAGAGCAGGTCCACGTTGAAGGTCGTCTGGAACGGCGGCAGCGTCGGTGGTGGGGTCGCCGTCGACGGGAAGATCCCGAGGATCCCGCTGGGGCAGAAGGCCGGGGCCGGCGCCGCAGCGCACGCGCCAAGCAGGACGCTGATCTGCGACTGGGGCTGCAGGACGTGGAGCCCGACGATATCCCACCAGTCGGGTGGCAGCTTGGGCCCGACCGGGCCGCTGGGCGGCATCGAGGCGCTCGGGTTGGAGGACGGGAGCGCGACCGGGCTGGGCGATGGGGCCCCGGCCGACGGCACCGGCGCGGACGCGCTGGGAAGCGGCGAGGGTGATGGCGAGGGCGAGGGCGATGCCGCGCCGGCCGACGGCGACGCCGCGCCGGCCGACGGCGACGCGCCCGGCGGCAGGCTCGGGCTCGAGCCCGGCGCGGTCGGCGACGGGTACGAGGCCGGAGGCAGGATCGGGTAGGTCGATGGGGTGTGGCCGCCGGGGAAGGCCCACGCAGCGTCGACCGCGCCGCCGCCGAACGACGTGGCGAACGCCTCGACGACGTCCGCGGGCCACCAGCCGCCGCGATACCCGGTCCAGGTCGGCCCGAGCGGGTCGACGACGTAGTAGGCCGCCGGGCCGTCCGCGGACGCCGGCCGGAACGCGTCGAGGTAGATGGCGTGGCCGGCCGTGAAGTCCTTCTGGAGTCTCAGGTCGACGGGCACGTAGGCGTACGTGCCCTGGACCACGGCGCCCGCGCCCGCGTAGAGCAGCGCGCGAAGCTGGAGCGTCGTGATGGGCGCCTGGCTGAACGCGACGCCGTACCGTCCCATCGAGACCTCGAGGTCGGACAGCGACGTGCCGCCCTCCTGGTCCGGCTGGAGCGCCCGCAGCTGCGAGCCGGTCGTGACAATGCCGAACCCGAGCCTGGCCAGCATCGCGCCGGCCGCCATCGTGCAGTTGAACGACTGGAGCGGGCCGCCGTCGAACTGCGAGATCGGCACGACGCGCGGGAAGCCCGCCGCCGCCAGCCACGCGGGCCGGTAGGCAGGGTCACTCGACGTCGGTGCGGAGCCCGGCTCCGCGAATGCCACGAGCTGGAGCGTCGCGTTGTCCGGCAGTGCGGCCAGCTTGATCGGCGCCTGGTCCGGGATCGCCGTGATGCCGAACTGGGCCGCCGGCTGGTCGCCGGTGTCGGCCGTCAGCTGGTACGACACGGGCCCGGGTATGGCGCTCGAGGTGGGCTGCGCGGTGATCGCCGCGACCCCGAACGCGCCGCCCGCGCCGATCACCGCCGCGAGGACGAACCGGATGATGATGCCGAGGGGAAGTCCCATCACGTCCCTACGGGCTGAAGATGTCGAGCGTGGCCTTGAACGAACGCCGGGTGACCCCGCCGTACGCGTCGGTCGTCGTGACGGTGTACGTGAGGCTGTTCCCGAAGCCGTAGAAGTCGGTGCACCAGGACGACGTCACGGACTGCGGGATCGAGGCGGTGTACGCGGAGCCCTTCAGCTGCGACCCGTCGACGACGCCCGACTGGGGCGTCTTGACCCCGTCGGAGTCGATGATCGACCACGCGACCTGCACCCGGAGCGGGCCGTTCGGGCTGTCCGGGTCCAGGGCCGTGATCGAGAAGGTCACCGGGACGGTGCCTGGGCACGATCCGAACGAGTTGCTCGCGTTGGCGGGATCGTACGGTGGTGACGAGAGGCTGGCACCCAGCCGGGCCTGGGTGTCGCACCGGACCACACGAATCGACTGCATGTCCGATGTCGTGGAGGCGCCCTTCGTATCGGTGGCGATCACCTGCCACGTGAACGTTCCCGGGCCCTGCGTCCCATCGTCGTTCGCGTTGATGAACGAGGTCCAGAGGTCGCCGGGAACGCCGGCCATGGGCCGCTGCACGGTCGTGCCGGCCTGGTCGGTGAAGACCAGGGTGGCCGAGGCGACGCCGTCGATGTCCGTGATCGTCGCGCTGATCTCGGTCCCGATCGGGCTCCCGCAGCCGGCGTTGTGAGGATCCGCGTACAGCGTCGAGTCGCCGGCGGTCGGTCCACTCGTGAACGTCGGCCCCGTGTTCACGCACAGGCTCACGGGGATCGGCACGGCTCCGGATGCCGGGCTCTTCGTCGATGCGCCGCTCGAATCGAGCGCGACGGCGTAGGCGGCGAAGTTGCCGGCATTCCACGGCCCGTTCGTCTTCGTGTCCACGGTCGCGGTCCAGGTGCCGCTCTGGGCGGATCCGCTTGCCATCTGCATCGGCAGCGGCGTGTACGTCGAAACGCCCGGCTTGCGCCAGTACAGGGTTGCCGAGGCGACCCCGCCGGCGTCCGACGCCTTCATCGTGAACGTGACGCTCTGCGGCGCGGTCGGGCAGTACGCCCCTTCGTCGTAGCTCAGCGTCTTCGTCGACGCGGTGAACCCCGAGATCACCGGCGGCAGGTTGGGGGTCGGGGAGGGAGTCGGCGTCGGCGACACGCCGGGCGATGGGCTGGGTCCGGCACTCGGGCTCGGCGCGGCGGAGGTCGCTGCGGAGGGCGATGCTTCGGCCGACGGACTCGCCTCCGGGGAGGCCGCCACCGCGGTCGACGCTCCCGGGGTGGGCCGTGGTGTCGGCGTCGCCGGCGCCTCGCACGACGCGACGCGCAGCGTGCCCGGGTCCGCCTCCAGCTGGAGCGGTCCGGCCTTCGTCCATGCGCGATCGAACGCCGGGCCCGGGTAATAGACCTGGAGCCAGGCGCCGTCGGCGCTCCGACCCGTCACGAGCACCGTCTCGCCCTTCGCGATGGAGCCGATCACGGGCCCGGCATCCGGGCAGGCCACGAGCTGCAGCCCGACCGGCGTCGGGATCGGGGCCGCGGTCCCACCGCCGACGTGGACTGCGCCGGTCGCGAGGAGCGTGCCGCTGCCGATGATCCCGACGATCAGCCCCGTCGCGATGGCGAGCAGGCCGTTGCCGGCGACGAGCGCGCCGAGACCAGCCAGCGGGCCGCCACCGCCCGCTGCTCCGCCCGCGCCGAGACCGGCCACGCGACTCGCCCTCCCCCGTCGTCCTCGGCCGGCATGGGCCTCGGAGGCCGCGAGTCTACCCGCCCGCGCGCGCCCCGGGGAAGGGGTGTTCCGGGCAGATCGTCGAGATCCGATGGAGCGGCCGGCATGATGGACCGATCGGCCCCAAAGGACCGTGCTACACTGAACCCGTGTAGCACGGGAGACACGATACCTTGGCCAACCTGACGATCACGGTTGACGACCGGCTCCTGAAACAGGCCCGGATGCGGGCCCTCGAGGACGGGACGTCGGTCAACGCACTGCTTCGGACCTACCTGGAGCGATACGCCGGTGTCGGCAAGGCCAGCGAGGCCCTGGGCGGGTTCGCGCAGCTTGCGCTTCGAAGCACGGCAACCAGCGGTCCCCGCGGCCGAACCTGGACGCGCGACGATCTCCATGACCGAGCCGATCTTCGTTGACACGAACGTCTGGGTCTACGCGGTCGATGCCGCGGACCCGGGCAGGCGCGCGCGCGCGCTCGAGGTTACTGCCCCGGCGCCGGACCGCGACCTCGTCATCTCGACGCAGGTCCTGACCGAGTTCTACGCCGTCGTCACCCGGAAGCTCGCCGTCCCGCTCCCGCTCGAAGACGCCGAGGCGATGGTCCGACAGCTCTCGGTCCTTCCCGTCGTCGCGATCGACCGCTCGCTCGTCGTGTCGGCGATCGCAGGGAGCCGCGCGTGGCAGATCTCGATCTGGGACGCCCTCATCCTTCGAGCGGCCGAGCTCGCTGGGTGCCGACGCGTCCTCAGCGAGGACCTGGCGGACGGGGCGACCTACGGGTCGGTCGTGGTCGAGAACCCGTTCGCCACGACCCGATAGCCTCCCGCGACCCACTCCCATGCTGGGCCGAGCGCTGTCGCGGCCGCGGCAGACGCCGCCGATGGCGGCCACTGGGCCATCCGGCGCGCCGGGGTCAGAGGGCGGAGCGGACGGAGGCTGCCAACAGGCCGTGCACATCGGAATCGAGCGACCACAGCCCGACCCCGGCGAGCCCTCGCGCGATCGCGAACCGGAACTTCGCGCGCATCGACGCGGCGTCCTCGAAGTGGACCTCGCGCCACGTCTTCGCCGCGGCGTCCCAGTAGCGGAACCAGGAGCCATCCGGCGTCACGTGCCGCACGATCTTCCGGTGCGCCGCCAGGAATGCGAGCGCCGATTCCAGGGTCACGCTCCGGACGCCGCCGTAACGCGCGAGATTCGACTGGACCGGCGATCCCGGCGCGGACCCGACGATGGGCCACGAGTAGCCGTAGGCGGGCACGCCGAGGATCAGCTTCCGGAGCGGCACCTGGAGCGCGTACCGCGCGACCGTGTCGGCGACGGTCTGCGGACCGGCCCGGAGCGGCGCGATCGGGCCCGGCGTCGTCGATCCCGGCCAGTGGTAGTCGTAGCCCATGATGAAGATCCGGTCGGCCGCCCGGCCGATCGGGCCGATCGCGGCCCCGGACTCGGACGCGCCGAGCGCGACCACGACCTCCGCGCCGGGAATGCGCCGGTGGACCGCCGCCGAGAACCGCGCCACGAACGCCGCGAACGAGGGCGCCAGCGCGTCGGGGACCGGCTCCACGTCGAGGTTCGCGCCGTCGGCACGCCGGCGGACCATCAGGTCGAGCGCCGCGCCAACGAACCGGGCCTGCGCGCGCCGGCTCTGCAGGAACGCGCGGAGCGTCGAGAGGGAGCCGCTGTCGAAGAGCTGGAAGGTCGGCACGACGCGGATCCCGCGAGCGTGCGCCGCGTTGGTGACGGCAGCGGCGGCCGGGCCGACATACGCGTCGAAGCCGGGCGCCCCGGTGTCGAGCGCCCCGCTGCGCTTGATCGGGACCGCGAAGAACGCGATCGTCGAGAGCGTCGAGTAGTCGAGGCGCCGGGCGGTGCCGGCGTCCACGCGCCAGTACGGGAGGTAGCCGTAGACCTCGCGGGAGACCGTGACGCCGTGGCGTGCTCGAGGGATGATGCCAGGGTCGGGGCCGGCGGCGGCGGCCGCGCCGGGTGGCATCGCGCCGATCACGCCGACGAGCGCGGCGAGGAGAGCCAGGACGGCGACGAGTGCATGAGGCAGCGGCTTACCCGCCGGGCGTTCGCCCGGCGCCGGGGGCGCGGCGCCAGGTCCCTGACGGCCCGATGGGTTCGCGTCGATCATCATGCGGTCGCTCGGCTGGGCAGCCCGGATGGGCGGCGCGGACGGCCGCCGGGCGGAGCCGGCGGTGGCCGTGGGTCGGCCGAGGGCACGGCGCAAACGGTACTGCACCTGCGCAACCCCCAGGCGAGACAGGGTTTGACGCCGGCAGCCGGATATCCGACAATGCAGGTCGGAATTCGGCAGCGACGGATCGCGGCACCCTCGCGATCCGGCGCGTCCCCGCTGCCGAACTCCCGACCTGCCCAACCCGGGCACGCGGCGGCGGGTCGCCACCCTGCCCGAGGAGCCACGATGACTGTCGCGCGCGGAGAGATCGTCTCCCAGGACTACCAGTTCGGCTTCCACGACGACGTCACGTACCTCGCCGAGACGAAGGTCGGGCTGACCCGCCAGACCGTCGTCGAGATCAGCGGCTTCAAGGCCGAGCCTGACTGGATGCTCCAGTTCCGGCTCCGCGCGTACGACCACTTCATGGCCCGCGCGATGCCCACCTGGATCCCCGAGAGCGTCCAGAACCTCGACTTCAGCAAGATCGTCTACTACCGCAAGCCGTCCGAGGGCGAGGAGAAGTCCTGGGACGACGTCCCGGACAAGATCAAGCAGACGTTCGAGAAGCTGGGGATTCCCGAGGCGGAGCGGAAGTTCCTCGCCGGCGTCGGCGCCCAGTACGACTCCGAGGTGGTCTACCACTCGGTCCGCGAGGAGCTCAGCAAGATCGGCGTGGTCTTCATGGGGATGGACCAGGGCCTGCGCGAGTACCCCGAGATCGTGAAGAAGTACTTCGGCACCGTGATCCCGCCGGAGGACAACAAGTTCGCGGCGCTCAACAGCGCGGTCTGGTCGGGCGGCAGCTTCGTCTACATCCCGAAGGGCGTGGAGGTCCCGCTCCCGCTCCAGGCCTACTTCCGGATCAACGGCGAGAACACGGGCCAGTTCGAGCGGACGCTGATCATCGCGGACGAGGGCTCGAAGGTCCACTACATCGAGGGGTGTACTGCGCCCATCTACACGACCGACGCGCTCCACGCGGCCGTCGTCGAGGTGATCGCGCTGCCGGGTGCGCAGGTCCGCTACACCACCATCCAGAACTGGAGCCGCGACGTCTACAACCTCGTGACGAAGCGGGCCCACGCCCATGCACGCTCCACGGTCGAGTGGGTCGACGCGAACACCGGCTCCCGTGCGACGGTGAAGTATCCGGCGATCTACCTCCGCGGCGAAGGCGCCACCGCCGAGGTGATCAGCGTCGCGTTCGCCGGCCACGGGCAGCACCAGGACACCGGCGCGAAGGCCGTCCACCTGGCACCGAACACGCGGAGCCGGATCGTCAGCAAGTCCGTGAGCAAGGACGGCGGGCGCTCGACCTACCGCGGCACGCTCAAGGTTGCGCCCGGGGCGACAGGGGTCGTGGCAAGCGTCCGCTGCGACGCGCTCCTCCTGGACGAGGCGAGCCGGTCGGACACCTACCCGTACATCGACATCCAGGAAGACGACACGACGATGACCCACGAGGCGACCGTCGGGAAGATCAGCGCGGACCAGATCTTCTACCTCATGAGCCGCGGCCTGACCGAGAACGAGGCGACGAACCTCGTCGTCCAGGGTTTCCTCGAGATCTTCACGAAAGAGCTGCCGATGGAGTACGCCATCGAGTTCAACCGCCTCGTGAAGATGGAGATGGAGGGGTCGCTGGGATGACCGTGCCCACCGAGGCGGACGCAGAGGAGTCGGCCCCGGCCGGAGCGCCCATCACCCAGCCGACGCCGGCGAGCCGGGCGGGTGTTGCCACGGGACGCGCACGGCGCCCACCCGCGGAGCTCCCGTTCACGTTCGCGGACGCGGCGCTCGCGGTCGCGATCGGCGCAGCGCGCGGCGAGCCGGCATGGCTCCGCGAAGACCGTGCGGCCGCGGCCGCGGACTTCGCGCGGCTGCCCGTGGAGACAAACGAGCTGTACACGACGTACGTCGACTTCCGGGCCGCCGACCTCTTCGGCGCGCGGCCGTTCGTGCGTGGCGCCGATGCGCCGGCAGCCGGGGCGGACGAGTCGCTGCCCGAGGGTGCCGCGGGCATCATCGAGCTGCGGGACGACGGCGTCGTGCGGCTGGCGTTGGAACCCGACCTCGTCGCGCGCGGCGTGGTCCTCGAGACGCTCGGCGCGGCCATCGCCCGGGACGCGGCAGGCGTTCGCGACGCGCTCCTCGCGACGCCGCTGCCGACGAACGAGAAGCTCGCCGCCCTCTCGCGCGGCTTCTGGAGCCAGGGCATCCACCTTGACATCCCGGACGGCGTGCAGGTCGAGCGACCGATCGTCCTCCGCTGGGCGACCGGCACGCCGGGGCGCGCCCTGATCGAGCGGACGATCATCCGGCTCGGACGCGACGCGTCGGCGGCGGTGATCGAGGACCAGGTCGCGCCCGGCCCGGCGACCGCGTTCGCCGCGGGCGAATCGGCCCTTCAGGGCCTGGTGGGCGCCACGACCGAGATGCACCTGGGCGCGGGTGCAACGCTCTCGCTCGCCTCGATCCAGGACCTGCCGCTCTCCACGACGCTCCTCCACCAGCGTGCGGCCACGCTCGGCCGCGGGGCCGTCCTCAAGCTCGCCCTCGCACAGCTGGGCGGGCGGGTCGTGCGGTCGCGGATCGACAACCGGCTGATGGGGCAGGGGAGCTCGGTGGAGCAGGTCGAGATCGTGTTCGGCGGGACCGACCAGCTCTTCGACCTCACCTCGTACACGCGCCACGTCGGCGAGAACACGACCGGGAACCTGCTCTCGAAGGCGGTCCTGGGCCAGGGCAGCCGGGCCTACATCAAGGGCCTGATCAAGATCGAGCAGACCGCCCGCGGCACGGACAGCTTCCTCGGCGAGTTCGGGATGATCCTCGACCGGAAGAGCCGCTCGGTGACGATCCCGTCCCTCGAGATCGACCAGCCCGACTGCAAGCGCGCCGCACATGCCAGCAGCGTCGGCCCGATCGACCCGTCCCAGCTCTTCTACCTGGAAAGCCGCGGGATCACACCCGACGAGGCCCGCAAGTTCATCACGCTCGGCTTCCTCGAGCCCGTCGTGGCGCGCGTCCCGCTCGAGTCGGAGCGCGAGCGGCTGTGGGAGCTCCTGGAGGCGAAATGGGCACAGCGCCGGGACGAGAGCGCGTCGGCCGCGTGAGGGCCGGGTGAACGCCGACCCGTCGGTCGAGACCGAGGCCGCCACACGTCGCATCGACGTTGGCGCCGCCGCGGACGTGGGGCCGGGCACGATGCTGATGACGTGGGTGGACGCCACCCAGCCGGTGCTCGTGGTCAACGTGGACGGCACGTACCACGCGGTCCAGGGCATCTGCAGCCACGAGTACTTCGAGCTGGACAAGGGGTTCCTGACCGACGGTTCGCTGACCTGTGCGCTCCACCTCTCTCGATTCGACCTCACATCCGGCGAGGCGCTCGACCCTCCGGCCGACGAGCCGCTGGTGGTCTACCCGGTCACGATCGCCGAGGGGCGCCTGGTCATCGACTTCCCGGGATAGCGTCGGGCGGATGGCCCGCCGGACCGATGACATCGCCGGGGCCGGGGGCGGCCCGGCCGGGGCGCCGATGCCAGGATCCATCGGGCCTGCTGATTGAGATCACGCCGGCCGATCGGATCCTCGACACGCACGCTCAGCTCGTCCCCGAAACGCAGTTGCGCCGGTTGCGTCGTGCTCACGATCCGGAATTCCATCGGCGGGCCTGATCGATATCAGCGAGCCTGATGGAACCGACGCAGGCGCGAGCCCGCCCTTCGGTCTCAGAACAGCGGCCAGGACTCCACGACCGCGTCCGAGGCCAGGTGCGGACCGCGCTGCGCGACGCGCGGCGCCAGCCGGAAGCGCTCCTCGTCGGCCCCGTCCTGGCCGCCTGTGGGCAGCCCGTCCATGCGCCCCACCACGTACTCGCCGATGCGCGGTCCGTGCTTGAACCCGTGGCCCGAACCTCCTCCGACCAGCCAGACGTTGTCCCAGGCCGGGTGGCGGTCGATCAGGAAGTGGCGGTCGGGCGTCGACTCGTACTGGCAGACTCGCGTCTCGAGGACGGGCCGCCCGGCGAGGTCGGGGAAGCGCCGGCGAAGGAAGGCGCGGGCGAGGCGCAGGTCGTCCGGGTCGGTGATCCGCTCGCCGTTCGACGGGTCGAAGCGCGGCCCGACCCGGTCGATCCCGATCTTGAAGCCCCGGTCCTCCACGCACGGGATGCCGTAGCAGCCGCCGGCGTCGTCCGACCAGGCCGGCAGCACATCCCAGCGCCAGCGCGGGTCGCCCTCGCCGGGGCCGAGATAGAAGACCGGCTGGCGCGTCACGGTCACCAGGTCGCCCACGGCGTCGGGGAAGAGCTTCGGCAGCCAGGGCCCGGCGGCAAAGACGAACAAGCCTGCGCTCCACCGGCGGCCCGACTGGTCGACGACGTCGAGGAGTCGGCCGCCCTCCGACCGGCCCGGCCGCACGGCCGCCAGGGCATAGGCGCCCCCCGCGCGCTGGAACGCTGCGACCGTGGCCGCGACGCCGCGCCGCGCCATGACGAAGCCAGCCTCCGGCTCGAAGACGCCGAACGCGGCGGCCGAGGGGTCGACCACCGGCCAGCGGGCCGCGATCTCGTCAGGAGCCAGCCGCTCGACGGGAATCCCGAGCGATCGCAGGGTCGCCTCGGACTCGGCCTCCCAGCTCGCCTCGGTCGCGGAGAACCAGAGGACGCCCGAACGGCGGACGAGGCGGACGCCCCACTCCTCCTCGAAGCGCTCCCAGTGGCGGAGCGCGCGGCGGGCCCAGCGCGCATAGAAGCGGTCCGCCCCGTGGGCGCTCCGGATGATGCGGTGCTCGTCGGACGACGTGGCCCGCAGGTGCCCGGCGCCCCAGGCGTCGAGGAGCGTCACGCTCCGGCCGCCGCCCCAGTCCTCGTCGGGTCCCGCGCCACCAGCCTGCGCCCAGAACGCGGTCCAGGCGCCCATGACGCCCGCGCCGACCACGCACACGTCGGACGTGGCCGGAAGGTCGGCCGGGTTCGCCGGCGCCGGCTCGGTCATGGGACGAGGATCAGCGTCGTGGCCGCGGCCAGCACGACGCCTGGCACGACGGAGAACAGGCGACCGAGGATGCGCACCGACCACTCCCTGGGATGCAGCGCCGGGTCCCCGAGCCCCGGGGATCCGCGCGTCGAAGTGTGCCCTACGCGGGCAGGAGCGTGCCGATCTCGCGTGTCTCCGCGGCGCGCAGGATGGCATCCGCGAAGATCACGTCGGCCAGGCCGACGCCGAGGTGCGTCACGAGGACGCGGCCATGGTCCGGGCCGGGCATCCCGGCGATGACCGCCTCGCCGAGCGTCGCGTCGGGGTCCGGGTAGCCGTCGAAGAGCCCGGCATCCCGGCTCGCGAAGAGCTGGCCGCGCTCGTCGGTCAGGAAGAGCCTCGCGTCCACCGCCACGTCGGCCGCCACGGACGCGGCGTAGTCGACCGCAACCACCAGGGCGTCCGGCGCGAACCAGGTAGAGCGCATGACCTGCCGGACCGGCCCGAAGGAGACGCAGGTGACGACGACGTCGGCGAGGCCCACCGCCTCGCGCGGGTCGGGGATCGCGTGCGCGGCGCCGACGCCCTGCACGTTCCCTGCCTCGAGGGCGAGGGCAGTCGCGCGCTCGGGCAGGCGGTCGTGGATCGCGAGCTCGACGCCGGGCAGCAGGTGCCCGAGCACCGGCACGTGGGCGCGGCCCTGGGCTCCCGCCCCGACGATCACGGCGCGGGGTGGCCGGCCGGTCACACGTGGCGACCACCGGCCGATGGCGACGCCCGAGACGGCCGCGGTGCGCTGGGCGGTGATCGGGCCGCCGTCCATGATGGCGAGGGGAACGCCCGTGCGCGGGTCGTTGACCACGACGAGCCCGTGCAGGGCGGGCAGGCCGGCGAGGCCGTTGGCCGGGAAGCCGGCGATCCACTTCATACCCACGAGGTCGTCCGAGCCGTCCGCGGCATCGCCCCGGAGGTGAGCCGGCATGGCGTGGGCGAAGCTGTCGGGCGAGCGCGGGTGGACGCCGATCTTGGTCGGCAGCTCGGCGCCGGTCGCGAGGCCGACGAGCGTCCGCTCTGCAAGCCGGAGCCGGTCCGCGAGCGGCGGCATGCACGCGACGACATCCGCTGCCCCCAGGTACCGGATCGCCTGCGTCGTCACGTCTTCGTGCCCCCCTCGCTCCGCCACGTCCCGCGCCCCGCCGCGGTCGTCCGGACCCGACGATAGCACCAGTCCCCGCTCGGTCCCGGGCCCTTGGTACGATGCCGCGATGACTCCACCCGTCACACGGCGCCCGGCCGACCACGCCGAGAGCCTCGCGAACCTTCGACTGGAGCAGGATGCGCTGGCGCTCTACGACGCCCTGAGCTCGATCGAGAAGGATCCCCGGCGGGCGGAGACGTTCCGCACGATCGCGGGAAACGAGCGCCGCCACGCCGGCATCTGGGCCGACCGCCTCCGTGCGCTCGGAGCGGAAGTGCCGCCGCCGGCCCGGCCGCGCGCCCGGGTCCGCTTCATCATCCTGCTCGCCCGCGTCTTCGGGACGAACGCGGTCCACGACCTCGTGATCGGCCTCGAGGGCGAGGAGGAGCGCATCTACGCGAGCCGGCCACCGTCGCGGGAGGCGGAGGCGATCGCCGCCGACGAGCGCGCACACGCGGAGATGTGGCAGAAGCTCCGGACGGAGCCACCTGCCGCCGGGACCAGCTCCCGTGGCGGGCGACCGCCCCTTCGGCGAGCGCGGACGCGGCGGCGACGCAATCCGTGGCGGCGGCCCCATCGGCCACTGCCACACCCGCGGCGACGGCCCTGGCCGGTCCCGGGATCGCCGCGGCCACGAGCGTCGACGAGGCACGCCGCAGGCGGGTCGTCCGGACCCCGGAGGAGATCGCGCGGGCGGAACGCTGGCATCGCGGCGGCGCGGGGACGCTCCGCGCCGTGGTCTTCGGGGCCAGCGACGGGCTGGTGAGCAACCTCTCGCTCGTCATGGGCATCGCGGGCGCCACCGCCGACACGAAGTTCATCCTCCTGTCGGGGATCGCGGGCCTCCTCGCCGGTGCCGCCAGCATGGCGGCCGGCGAGTACATCTCGGTCCAGTCGCAGCGCGAGGTGCTCCAGCGCCAGATCGCGCTGGAGCGCGCCGAGCTCGAGGCGATCCCGGAGGAGGAGAAGGCGGAGCTCGTGGCGATCTACGTCTCGAAGGGGATCCCGGAAGCGGATGCGCGCCGCATCGCGGACACCGTGTTCGAGGATCCCGAGACGGCGCTCGAGACGATGGTCCGCGAGGAGCTGGGCCTCGACCCGAAGCAGCTCGGCTCGCCCTGGTCGGCGGCCGGCGGGTCGTTCGCGGCCTTCTGCCTCGGCGCGATCGTGCCCGT
Organism: uncultured Chloroflexia bacterium; assembly: GCA_963809215.1. GTDB lineage: Bacteria > Chloroflexota > Limnocylindria > Limnocylindrales > CSP1-4 > CTSoil-043. The sequence goes on along the minus strand of CAWEIJ010000002.1, from coordinate 1,808,930 downwards.
CATCCCGTATCTCTTCGGCGGCGGCACGGTCGTCTTCGTGACCAGCTTCGTCGTCAGCCTCGCGGCCCTCTTCCTGGTGGGCTCGCTGGTCAGCCTCCTGACCGGGCGCAGCCTCCTCTTCTCTGGCTTCCGCCAGGTGGGCCTGGGCGCGGCCGCGGCCACGATCACGTTCCTCGTGGGGCACGTGATCGGGGTCTCCGTCGCGTAGGCGCGCCGCTGCGATGGAAGAGTCGGAACTCGCGACCCGCCTGGCCCGGGAGGGCCTGGACCGCGGGAGCTGGGGCAACGGCCCGGGAGACCGCTACGCCGCCCATCGGCACGCCTATGACAAGGTCATCGTCTGCGTCCGCGGATCGATCACGTTCGGCCTGCCGGGTCGCGGTGTGGGCCTCGCGCTCGAGGCCGGCGACCGGCTGGAGCTGCCCGCCGGCACGCAACACGACGCCGTCGTGGGCCCGGCCGGGGTGACCTGCCTGGAGGCACACCTTCCCGCCGGGCAGCTGGGCCCGGATCCGGTCCGGCGCACAGCGCGGACGTGGTAGCCGCAGGTCGCCGCCGCCTGCGGACGTCACTCCGCGCGGCGTGTCTTGTCGCGGTCGCGAGACGCCGGCGCCGAACAAACGCCGAGGGGGCCGGCCCTCCGGGCCGGCCCCCTCGATCCGTGAGGATCAGAAGACGCGGATCGACGACCTCCGCCGGGGCGAGGAGGAGCTTCTTGATCTCGTCGTCCACCTTGAGGAGCGAGATGTGCGCGCCTGCCATCTCGAGCGAGGTGCAGTACTCGCCGACGTAGCTGCGGAAGACCTTGATGCCCTTCGCGGCCAGCTTCTTGTGGGCGATGCCGTAGAGGAGGTAGAGCTCGGCGATCGGCGTGCCACCCAGGCCGTTGACCATGAGGGCGACCTCGTCGCCCTCCTTGAACGGCAGGTCGGGGACGATCGCGTTGAGGAGCAGGTCGACGATCTCGGTCGCCGGGACGAGCTTGGTGCGCTGGCGGCCCGGCTCCCCGTGGATCCCGATGCCGACCTCCATCTCGTCCGTCGGCGATCTCGAAGAGCGGCGTGCCGCGCATCGGCGGCGTGCAGGAGCTCAGCGCGATACCCATCGTGCGGACGTTGGCGATGACCTTCGTCCCGATGCGCATGAGCTCGTCGAGATCGGCGCCGTTCTCGGACTGCCGCGCCGACCGCCTTGATGACGAAGAAGTTGCCGGCGACGCCTCGGCGCCCGACCGTCCACGTCGAGTCCTTGACCGCCACATCGTCGTTGACGAGGAGGGTCTCGATCCGCATGCCCTCGGCTTCGCAGAGCTCGCGGCCCATCTCGCACGCGGTCCGGTCGCCGGTGTAGTTGTTGACGATGTGGAGGATGCCCTTCTTCGAGTTCATGAGCTTCGACGTCTCGACGACGAAGTCCACTGGCGGGCCCGCGAAGACGTCGCCCGGGCAGGCGGCGTCGAGCATGCCCTTGCCGACGATCATCGTGTGCGCCGGCTCGTGGCCCGAGCCGGAGCCCTGGATGATCGACACCTTGTCGTCGCTCGGCATGTCCGCGCGGTAGATCAGGTTGTACTTCGGCTCGTACTTCAGCGTGCCGTCGCTGGCGAGCTGGATGCCCTCGAGGAACTCGGGGACGAACTGCTTCGGATCGTTCAGGAACTTCTTCACGCGCTCTGCCTCACTTCCCGTGCTTCTCGCGCCAAGCGGCGCTGATCGCCTGGAGGATCACGCCGATCGCCGTCGCGCCGGCGTCGACGGAGCCGATGCTCCGTTCGCCCGTGTACGCGGCGCGGCCGCGCATCGCGAGCATTCCCTTGGTCTCCTCGGCCGCCTTCACCGCCACGTCGGCGGCACGCTGAAGCGCGGCCGTGCCGTGATCGCCCTGCATCGCCGGGTCGCCGATCGCCGCCTCGAGGCTGTCGGTGGCCGGCACGAGCGCATCGAGCAGGGTCTTCTCGCCGAGCGAGGCGCCGCCGCGGGCCATGATCCCGGTGATGGCCGCCCGGAGCATCGCGATGACGTCCTCGGGCGCGAGCTCTGTCCGGTCGCCCGCCGCGACGCCGGCGCGAAGGAAGGCCGTTCCCCAGATTGGGCCGCTGACGCCGCCGACCTTGCTCGTGAGCGTGAGGCCGACCTTCTTGAGGATCGAACCCGCGCTGGAGTGGTCGAACGTGTCGTAGTCGCTGAGTACGACCTCCCATCCGTTCCGCAGCGAGTACCCGAAGTCGCCATCCCCGACGATCGAATCGAGCTGCGCGAAGTAGTCCGCGTTGTCGACGATCGTCCTGGCCGCCGTCATGAGGACGAGGTCGAGATCGTCGAGCGACGCCTGTGCCATGCGAGCCTCCCTTCTGGCTTCGTGCGGGTTGTCCTGACGGTTACGAGGCCAGGCAGGCCTCCAGGTCGGCCAGCGTCACGTACGCGCCGGGATGCGCGGCCGAGCGGATTGGCGAGGACCGTCGCCGCCTCCCCGTCCGGGTCGCCGAGCGAGGAGACCACCAGGACCGCCTCGTGGAAGTCCTCCTTCTCGGTGTAGCCGTTGACGGTGACGAGACAGCGCAGGCCGGCGGCCGCCGCCGCCTCGAGGCCGTTGCGCGAGTCCTCCACGACGAGCACGCCGGCCGGGTCGACCCCGAGCTTCTCGAGCGCGAGGAGGTAGATGTCCGGCGCCGGCTTCTTGTGGGGGACGCAGTCGCCGGCGAGGAAGACGTCGAAGCGGGCGGCGCGCTCGGGACCCACCGCGTACTCGAGGATCGCGTGGACGGCGGCCTCGGCCGAGGTCGACGCCACGCCCAGCTTCCAGCCGGCGTCCTGGGCCGCGGAGATCACCCGCCGGATGCCCGGGCGCGGCGGCAGCTTGCCCTCGGCCACCATCTCCGTGTAGATGGCCGTCTTGCGCTTGTGCCACTTCGCGATCTCGGCGGCCTGCGCGTCGGGGTCCGTGGGCAGGCCGGCCGCGGCCACGAACTCGGGCGTGAGCAGGCTGGCCATGCGCTCCTTGCCGCCGCCGATCTTCAGGCGCCGGCCGTACTCCTCGACCGACCACTGCACCGGGAGCCCGAACTCCCGGAAGGTCTGGTTGAAGGCCGGCAGGTGCCCGTGGCGCTCGGTGTCCGCGAGCACGCCGTCGCAGTCGAAGACGAGCGCGCTCACCACGCCTTGCCCTCGCTTCCGAAGAGGTGGATGTGGTACTTCGCCATCTCCATGACGGCGGTCCGCTGGGCCGCGAAGAGCTTCGGCGGGTCGTAGTCGCCCGGGTGCTCCGTCATGAACTCGAAGCCCGACTTCATGAACGCGATCTTCAGCGCGGTGCTGATGTTCACCTTCGCGCAGCCGCGCCCGATCAGGTCGCTGAACTGCTCCGGGCTCATCCCGGTCCCGCCGTGGAGCGCGACCGGCTTGCCGGTCGCCGCCACGATGTCGCTCACCCGCTGGGCGTCGAGCGTGGGGGCCGTCTTGTACGTGCCGTGGGCATTGCCGATGGCCGGCGCGAAGACGTCGACGCCGGTGGCGCGGACGAACTCGACGACCGTCTCGAGGCTCTGGACGTGCTGCGCCTCGTCGCCGGTCATCTCCTCGGTCCGCTTGAAGCCCTCGATCTCGCCTTCCACGTCGGCGCCGTAGCGACGGGCCTCGGCGACGACCTCGATGCACTGGCGCTGGTTCTCCTCGACCGAGAGCTTGCTCGCGTCGAAGAGGACCGAGCTCCAGCCCTTCGCCAGGCACGCGCTGATCACGTCCCGCTCGGGGCAGTGGTCGAGGTGCAGCGCGACCGGGACCCGCACGTCCTTGGTGTAGGCGAGCCACATCGCGTACATCGCGTCCAGGCCGGTCATCTTCACGTGCTTGACCGAGGTCTGGAGGATGACCGGGGCCCGCAGCTCCTCGGCGGCGGCGAGGACGGCCTCCATCGAGAGGTCGTTGATCACGTTGATGGCCGCGACCCCGTACCCCCCGGCGAAGGCCCGGTCGAGAATCTGCTTGGTCGGCACGACTGGCACGCGAGCACCCTCCGTCGGTGCGCCCACAACCTGGGGGTGACGGGCGCGCCGGACAACGTTGCGACCGGGATACGACTCGCTTGCGAGTCTAGAACGGAGGGAGCCCTCGAACCGTCAACATCGCGTCAAGGAATTGCCTGCCTGCGAGGGGGCAACCGGCCTGCGGCCGGCGGACGAAACCAGGAAGGCCCCCGGCGGCGGGGGCCTCGTGACGGTGTAGGCTTTGGAAGCCGTCGTCCGCAGCCGGCGGACGGGCAGGAGTGCGTGGGGGGTCAGCGCAGCGCGAAGCGTGCCCAGATGGGAAGTGCGTCGCGCGGATCGACCTGAGGCTCTGAATCGTCACCGCTCAGCAGGATGCTGACGAAGGAGAAGAGCGCCAGGAGGCCGAGCACGGTCGCGAAGATCATCGTGCGTACCTCCGTTCATTCCTGGATCTGGCCGACGATCGTCGACCTGATGGAGATGTTAGCCTAACAAACCGCGACCGTCAAGGTACGATCGCCTAATGGAGTGGTACCACGTGCCCATCGAGCCCAGGCTGAGCGTCACCGATGCGGGCATCGTCGACGCGCTCCAGCGCGACGGCCGGCTCTCCTACGCGGAGATCGGTGCGGCCGTCGGCATGAGCGGCCCGTCGGCCCACGAGCGCGTCAAGAAGCTGGAGGCGCGCGGGATCATCCGGGGCTATTCGGCGGCGGTCGATCCCGTCTCCGTTGGCCTGGGCGTCCTCGCCTTCATGTGGGTCACCCAGGCGCCGGGAACCATCGCCGACGACCTCGCCGACGACTTCTCGACGATCGCGGAGGTGGAGGCCTGCCACCGGATCGCGGGCGAGGGGGACTACCTGCTCAAGATCTGGGCAAGCGACACGAGCGATCTCGAGCGGATCGTCCGGATCGTCCAGGGGACGCGCCACGTCTACCGGACGGAGACGGACGTCGTCTTCTCGACGCCGTTCGAGCGGCGGCCGCTCCCGATCCGTGCCGCCGCGAGGCCGCCCAGATCCGATGCGCCCATCGAGGCGTAGCAGTGGGTGACGGGCGCTCCGCGCCGACCGACGAGGCAGCGCTCGTCGCGGAGGTCGCGACCGGGTCCGAGGCTGCCCTTGCCTCACTCTACGACCGCCACGTGAACGCGATCTTCGCCGCGGCCTACCGCCTCACCGGGGACCGATCCGTCGCCGAGGACGTGGTGCAGGAGGTCTTCCTGACGCTCTGGAACCGCGCCGAGCGCTTCGACTCGAACGTCGGCTCGCTCGCCGCCTGGCTGGGAACGATCGCCCGCAACCGGGCCGTCGACCGCCTGCGCGCCGCCAGCCGCCGGCCGCAGCTCGTCTCGCTCTCGCCGACAGGTGGGGACGACGAGCCGGCGTCGAGCGCCCTCGAGCGCCTCGCCAACGTCCGGGGCACGGTCGGCGGCGCCGTCGACGGAGATGCCGGCGACCCGGCCGACGTCCTCGCGACGCTCGAGACGCAGGCTGCGATCGGCGCCGCGCTCGCCGGGATGCCGGAGCCCGAACGCGAGGTCATCCTGCTCGCCTACCGCGACGACCTCACCCAGAGCGAGATCGCGGCCCGGCTCGGCTGGCCGCTGGGGACCGTCAAGACGCGGACGCGCCGCGCGCTTCTCCGGCTGCGAGTCGCGCTCGTCGAGGTGCATGGCGACGAGCTTGCGCCGGCGCCCCGTGCCGTGAGCGGGCTGACCCGGCCGCCCGGCACGGACGGGTCGACAGTCATCCCGTTCGACGCGGCCGGCCGCGAGGCTCGCCGATGATGGAGCACGAGGACGTCCGGGCGGTGCTGGAGGTCGCGGCCGTCGAGCCGGGGGGCCTCGACAGGCTTGCAGCCGGCGAGACCGGCGAGGCCGCAGCCGTCGGCGGACACCTGGCGGGCTGCGCCGGCTGCTCGGACGAGCTGGCCCGGCTGCGGCGCGTCGAGGAGCTGCTCCGGCCGGCGATCGCCGCGAGCCCGCCGCCGGAGCTCCGGGCGCGCACGCTCGACTATGTGCGGGCGGTCGGTCGCGAGCGCGGGACGCCCGCGACGGGGCGGCCGGCGACGGACGGGGCCGCGCCCGCGGCACCCGTGGCGGTGGCGCCGGCGGCGAATGTCGGGCCCGCCGCGGCGGCCGCTGCCCGTGCCACCGCGCCGGCGGTGACGTTCGCAGGCGGCCGGGATCGATCCGCCGCCGCGGTCCGCGCCGGCCGACGGGCCGCCTGGCCCGCAGCCGTCGCGGCCGCGCTCGTGATCGGCCTCGCCGGCGGGAGCCTCCTGGCCGGAAGAACGGCCGCGCCCGAAAACACCGACGCGTCCGTCGCCCTGACCGAGGTGAGCCACGAGACCGCCGTGTTGCTGGGCGCCCCCGATGCCGCCCGGGTCACGCTCCGGGATCCGGCTGGCGCCGCGCGCGGCAGCATCGTCGTTGCGAAGAGCGCCGGCCGCATGGTCGCGGTCGCCGTCGATCTCCCCGATCCCGGCGTCGGCCGCGAGTACGACTGCTGGGTGGAAGTGGGCGGGATCCGGACCCGGCTGGGCACCATGTGGATCACCGGCACCGTTGCGTGGTGGAACGGACCCGCGGCGCTGCCGGCGAGCCTTGGCCCGGGGGCCCGGTTCGGGGTCTCGCTCGTGACCCTTGGATCAGGGGCCGCGGGCGATCCGGTCCTCAACGGCGTGCTCTGAGACCGATCCCGGTCGCGATCCGGTTCCCGGCTCCGACGCGAGGTCCGGTTCCGACGTGAGTTCCACGTCCGACGCGAGCTCCGGCTCCGACGCGAGCACCAGGTCCGCCTCCGGCGCCGGCGGCGCATCGTCCGCAGCCCGAGGTCCGCCCGGCGGACCCGTGCCCGCCGCGCCCGGCTCGGCTCCCGCCACGGGCCCCGAGTCCTGCTCCGGCGGGATCTCCGGGACGACGCCGATCGCGAGCCAGACGAGCGCTGCCCCGGCGACTGCCACGAGCACGGCGAACCAGAGGACGTACCCGGTGTTCACGCGGCGGTCCCGAAGGGGAGCATCGTCGGGAGCATAGGCGATCGGCCGCCGCCCGGGCCCCGATCCGCGACGGGGCCTGCGTGCCCCGTCGGCCGCCGAGGGTCCCGCGCGCGGAGGGCGCTCATCGGGGCCTTCGGGCGGGGACGAACGCCGACCCTCCCGCTACACTGCCGCGGTGATCGACTGGACCCCGCAACCGATCGCGTTCTCGGTCGGCCCGCTGGCGGTCCACTGGTACGGGATCATGTACGCGATCGGCCTCGCCCTGACGTATGTCGTCGTGGAGCGCGAGGCGCGGCGCCGTGGGCTCGACGTCGGACTCATGGTCAACGGCTTCATCGTGATCGCGCTTGCGGCGCTCGTCGGCGGCCGCCTCTACCACGTCATCGACCAGTGGGACGCGCGTTATCGGAACGACCTGCTGGCCATCGTTCTGCCGCCATACAGCGGCCTCGGCGTCTACGGGGGGATCGCCACCGGCTTCGTGGTCGGGATCCTCTACGTGCGCTGGAAGCGCCAGCCGATCCTGGGCTGGGCCGACGCGGCGGCCCCGGGCCTGCTCGTGATGCAGGGCGTTGCGCGCTGGGGCAACTTCTTCAACCAGGAGCTGTACGGTCCCCCCACGAACCTTCCCTGGGGGATCGCGATCCAGTGCGCCAACCGGACGTCCGCATGGGCCTGCCCTGCGGACGGCGGGACCACGCCGATCGACGCGCATTTCGTGCCGCTCTTCCTCTACGAGTCCATCTCGGGGCTCATCGGCGCGGTGGTGCTGATCCTGCTCGCCCGGCGCGTCCGCTCCCTCCGACCCGGTGACCTGGTGCTCCTCTTCTTCGCGTGGTACGGGTCGACACGCTTCCTGCTCGAGCCCCTCCGCACGAACAACTGGCTGCTGGGCGGTGTCCCGACCGCCTCCATCATCTCGGCCGTCGCCGTGGCCGGCGCGATCCTCGTGCTCGCCTGGCGCCATCGGCCCGGGGCGGCGGCCGGAGACGCCGGGGGGACCGGTGATCCGGGGTCCGACGACTTCGCCGGCTCGCCGGCGCCCGTGGTGCCGCCTGCCGCACAGGTCGACGGTCCCGGTTGATGCAGTACGCCCGCTCGATCCTCGAGCTGATCGGCAACACCCCGCTCGTTCGAATCTCCCGGGTCACGCGGGGGATCGGGCCGCTGGAACGCCAGCCGCTCGTTCTCGCGAAGCTGGAGATGCTCGGCCCCGGCGGCTCGGTCAAGGATCGCATCGGCCTGCCCATGATCGAGGCAGCCGAGCGCGACGGGCTGCTCCGCCCGGGCGGCACGATCATCGAGCCCACGAGCGGCAACACGGGCCACGGCCTCGCGATCGCCGCGGCCATCAAGGGGTACCGCTGCATCTTCGTGATGGCGGACAAGCAGTCGGCGGAGAAGCAGGCGATCCTGCGCGCCTATGGCGCGGAGGTCGTGCTCTGCCCAACGAACGTCCCACCCGAGTCGCCCGAGAGCTACTACTCCGTCGCGGCACGGCTCTCGCGCGACATCCCGGGTGCCTATAAGCCCGACCAGTACTGGAACGCGGAGAACACCGCCGCCCACGAGGCGACGACCGGCCCGGAGATCTGGCGGCAGACGGCCGGCCGGATCACGCACCTGGTCGCATCCGTCGGCACCGGGGGGACGATCACGGGCGCAGCGCGGCACCTGCGCGCGCAGAAGCCGGATCTGGTCGTCGTGGGGGCCGACCCGGAAGGGAGCATTCTCTCCGGCGACGCCCCGCGGCCGTACCTCACCGAGGGAGTCGGCGAGGACTTCATCCCTGGCACGTTCGACCCGCAGGTCGTCGACCGCTGGATCCGCGTCTCCGACCGCGACGCATTCGCGATGGCCCGCCGGATCACCCGCGAGGAGGGGATCCTCGCCGGGGAGTCGTGCGGGACGGCGATGCTCGCCGCGCTCCAGGTGGCGCGCGAGCTGACCGAATCGGGGCAGGGACCCGGGTCGGTCATCGTGGTCATCCTCCCGGACGGCGGCCGCAACTACCTCTCGAAGCTGTACAACGACGAGTGGATGCGGGCGAACGGGCTGCTCGCGTCGGCAGGGTCCGTGGTCCGCGTCCGCGAGGTGCTCGAGGATCGCCACCACGGGGAGCAGATCCCGGACCTGGTCCTGGCGCGGACCACGGAGAAGGTGGGCGCCGCGATCAGCCGGCTCGAGGACTACGGGATCAGCCAGATGCCGGTCTCGGAGGCGCCGGACGGCAGCGAGCTCGGCGGGATCGTCGGGTCGATATCGGAGAAGGGCCTCCTGGAGCGTGCCTACCGCGATCCGGCCGTCGTCGAGCGGACCGTGGGCGAGGTCATGGACCCGCCGCTCCCGGTTGTCCAGGAGAAGGCCCCGCTGGACGAGGCGTTCGCGCTGCTGGCGCGGGGCGTGCCCGCGGTTCTCGTGATCCGCGGGGAGCGCCCGGTGGGCATGGTCACGAAGCTCGACGTGCTCGAGTACCTGAGCCATCACCCGCGACTGGGGGGATGACGACGTGCCGGACGGGACCGCGCGCCAGGGAAGTCCGCCCGGGGCGGACGCGTTCGCGACCCGCGTGGTCCACGCGGGCGGGGAGCCCGACGAGCTGACCGGGGCCGTCAGCCCTCCCATCTACCAGACGTCGACCTATGCGCAGGACGGGGTCGGGCGGCCACGCCGCGGCTACGAGTATGCCCGCACGCAGAATCCGACCCGAGAGCGGCTGGAGCGCGCGGTCGCCGACCTCGAGGGTGCCGCGTTCGGGATCGCGTTCGCGTCGGGGTCGGCGGCCACCGCGACGCTCGTCGAGATGGCCGCACCCGGCGAGCAGCTCGTGGTGGGCGACGATGTCTACGGCGGCACGTACCGCTTCTTCGAGCGGGTGGCGCGACCGCGCGGCGTCCTCGCCCGCTACGTCGATCTCGCCGCGGGTGGCGCCGCGCTTCCCGCGACGCTCGACGAGCGGACGCGGCTCGTCTGGTTCGAGACGCCGTCCAACCCGCTCCTGAAGGTGACGGACATCGCGTCCGTGTCGCGGGCGGCGCATGCCCACATCGGTGCGCGCGGCATGGCGCCGGTCGTCGTGGTCGACAACACGTTCGCCTCCCCGGCGCTCCAGCGACCGCTGGCCCTGGGCGCGGACGTGGTCTTCCACTCCGCGACCAAGTACCTCGCCGGCCACAGCGACACGGTGGCGGGCATCGTCGTCACGTCCCGCGAGGACCTGGCCGACCAGCTCCGCTTCCTGCAGAACGCGATCGGCGCCGTCCCCGGTCCGCAGGATTGCTACCTCGTGCTGCGCGGCCTGCGAACCCTTGCGCTTCGGGCGGAACGGCACTCGGCCAACGCGCTGGCCGTCGCCCGATTCCTTGCAGCCCGCGACGACGTGGCCTGGCTGCGCTACCCGGGCCTCACGGACGGGCGGTTCGCGCACCCCCAGGCGACCCTGGCGGCGAGTCAGATGTCGGCCGGCGGCGGGATGGTGAGCTTCGTACCCGCCGCCGGACGTCGCGGCAGGACCGCCCGTGACCGCGCGGTCACGATCTGCGAAACGACCCGGCTCTTCACGCTCGCCGAGTCCCTGGGCGGCGTCGAGTCGCTGATCGAGCTCCCGGCCGTGATGACCCACGCATCGGTGGCCGCGTCCCCGCTCGAGGTGCCGGACGCGCTGATCCGGCTCTCGGTCGGGATCGAGGACGCGGGGGACCTCATCGCCGATCTCCGGGCCGCGCTCGAGGCGGCGTAGCGGCGCGGAGCGGCCTCGGCGCTCGGCCGGCAGGACGGCGGTCCGTCGGGCCGGCGCCCGGCCTTGCGTTGACGTGCGCGCCGGCGTGCGCAATAGTGTGCGCATGGCCGTGCGCACGAACCTGATGCTCCCACCAGAGCTCGTCGCCGAGGTGGACCGGATCGCCGGGCCCCGCAACCGCAGCCGCTACGTTGCCGAGGCGGTGAAGGCGCGCCTTCGCCGTGACCATCTCAAGGAGGTCTGGGACCGTTCGTTCGGGATCCTCAAGGCCGAGGACTACCCCTACTGGGCGACGTCCGAGATGGTCGTGGAATGGGTCCGCGCGCTCCGCGCGGAGGAGACGAATCCCGGGCCCGATCCGGTCCCGGTCGGGACGACCCCGGAGTGGTATCCGCGATCGAAGGGCGGCACGCGGCCGGACCCCGAGGACGACGAGCGTGCGGATCCTCGCTGACTCCGCGTTCGTCATCGACTACCTCCGCGGTGTCCAGGCAGCCGAGGCACGCTGGGAGGCCGTCTTCGCGGAGGGCGACGAACCGATCGTGAACGAGATCGTCGTCTGCGAGGTCAGCGCCGGGCTGCTCGAGCGCGATCAGCCGCGACTCAGCGCATTCCTCGAGCCGGTGGAGCTCATCCAGCCCGGCCCCGACGCGGCCGTTCTCGCAGGGCGCTGGCGCTCGGCAGCCCGTGCGCGCGGCTGGACCCTCGGGCTGGCGGACGCCCTGATCGCGGCCGCGGCATACACCGACAATGCCGCCGTCCTCACGCGGAACACGCGCGATTTCGCGTTGACCCCCGTGCGTCTCGTCACCTACTGAGCATCGGCGCTCACTACAATCCCGGCCAGCACCGAGCGATCCGGCCCCGGGCCGGTGCGCCCGACGCCCCAACCGGGAGGAGCACCCCATGACCCGCGTTCTCCGCCGCAAGGTCACCGTCATCGGCGCGGGCAACGTCGGCGCGACGACCGCCCAGCAGATCATCGAGACCGGCCTTGCCGATGTCGTGCTCGTGGACATCGTGGAGGGCCTGCCGCAGGGCAAGGCCCTGGACCTCGCCGAGGCCGCCCCGGTCGTCGGCTATGACGTCCGGATCACCGGCACGAACGACTACGCAGACACGGCGCACTCGAAGATCATCGTCGTGACGTCCGGCCTGGCCCGCCAGCCGGGAATGAGCCGCGACGACCTCATGGCGAAGAACGCCGGCATCGTCGCGGCGGTGGTCAGGCAGGCCGCGGCCGTGAGCCCCGGCGCGATCATCATCGTCGTGACGAACCCGCTCGACGCGATGTGCCACGTCGCGCTCAAGGCCTCGGGATTCCCGCCCGAACGAGTCATCGGCATGGCCGGGGTCCTGGACTCGGCCCGGTTCCGCGCCTTCATCGCCGCCGAGCTCGAGGTCAGCGTCCGCGACATCCGCGCGTTCGTGCTCGGGGGCCACGGTGACACGATGGTCCCGCTGCCGCGCTACTCGACGGTCGGCGGCGTCCCGATCACGGAGCTGATGAGCGCGGAGCGGATCGACGCGCTCGTCGAGCGGACCCGCAACGGCGGCGCCGAGGTCGTGGCGCTCCTGAAGACCGGCAGCGCCTACTACGCGCCGGCCGCATCGGTCGTCGAGATGGTCGAGGCGATCCTCCGGGATCGGCGGCGGATCCTTCCCTGCGCGGCCTACCTCCGCGGCGAGTACGGGATCGACGGCCTGTACGTCGGGGTGCCGATCGTCCTCGGCAACGGCGGGAATGGAGAAGGTCATCGAGATCTCGCTCACGGACGACGAGCGGGCAGCCTTCAACCGGTCGGCCGAGTCCGTCCGCGAGCTGCTGGCGAAGCTCCCGGCCTGACGGTCACCGGGAGACCGGCGCGCCGGCGCCACGGGGCGGCCGCGGGGACACGGTCCAACGGGGTCGACAGGAGACGGGACCGCGCCGTCGCCCGAGCCTCGGTGCGGCACGAGCCGCCGTTCGGCGACCTACGGCGCGACGACGATGGTGACTTCGAAGGAACCCGCTCCGCCGACGCATCGCAGCGCCTCGCCGCAGGAGGTGCGGCTCGCCGTCACGTTCGCGCTCCCGGGGGTGGCGGCGCGGAAGACGGCCGTGACCGTCCCGCAGCCGGTGCCGGGGATGCAGGCGATCGGGCCGGCACCGGTCGTGACCGGCCCGGAGACCATCGCGAGGACCGCTGGATCGGAGCTGCCCTGGACCTGCCAGTAGGTGTTGTGGAGCACGAGCGTCACCTGCGACCCGACGGAGACGTCGATGCTCCTGCCGTTGTCGGGCTCGCCGACCTGCGTGCTGACCGCGGTCGAGGCAGGACTCGGCGGGCGCGCGGCGACCGTGGGTCTCGCCCCAACGGATGGTGGCGTGGAGGCAGCAGTCCGCGTGGTCGACGACGGCACGGGCGTCACCGGGGCCCTGGCCGGAAGCGGGGACGGGCTCGCCCCGACCGAGGCCGGCGCGGGTGCCGTGACCAACGGCGAGGCGGCGTCTCCGGGCGTTCCTGACGTCGCCGGTGCGAGCGTGGGCGTGGCAGTGGACGAGCCGGCGGCCACGGACGCGGTCCCGACGGCCCCCGCCGAGCATGCACAGGCGAGCAGGCCGCAGCCGACGAGCGCGACGAGCCAGCGGGCACGGGCAGGAGGTTCGTGGCTCATGGGTCGAATGCGATGGTCATCGATCGTCGCGTAACGTGACGCCGCTCGTGCCGGACGGTGACGGGAGGTGAGCCCCTCGTCGGGGCCCGCCTCCCGAGCTGGCTGGTCCGGGACCGATCGGCGCACGCCGACCGACCCGGTCGATCACTCGAGTCTAGCGCCCGAAGCCGCCGAGGCTGCCAGCGTCGACGAGACCGGCGCCATATGCCTCCCAGTCGGGGATCGGCGCACCGCCGTTGTGGCAGTACCCTGTCGCGCAGGCGATGCCCGTGTAGTCACCCGTCGACGTGTCGGTCGCGCTGAGTGGCTGTGTCGTGTTGCCAGACACGTGCCTGGCGGAAATCTTGAGCGTCGCGAGCAGCGCCAGCGGCTGGTGCCGCAGGAACGGATAGCGGCTCGCGATCAGCGCCACCACGGCCGAGACGTGGGGTGTCGCCATCGACGTGCCCTGGATGGTGCTGTAGCAGTCGTTCGGGTAGAACTGGGGCCCGAGCGAGCTGCCGGGGAAGCACGGGATCTCGAGGGCCCAGTCGGACGTGATGCTGAAGTCCTCGTACGCGGTCGTCCCGTCGGCCGTCGTGTACGGGAAGCCGGGCGTGCCGCCGCGGTCGTAGCGCGGGATGTTGAACTTGCGCGCGCCTCCGGGTGCCGCGATGTCGATCCGCGGCCCGTAGTTGCTGTAGTAGGCGAGCTGGTTCTGGCGCCCCACCCCGGTCGGCTGGTGGAGATCGCTCGCCGGCTTGCAGGTGGCGCTTCCCAGACCGCCGCTGGCGTCCGGCGTGTCGCCGGTCGTCCCGGCGGGGCAGGTCGCCGACGGGGCGGCCACGACGTTGCCCGTCGAGGACACGTCCACGACACCGGGGATGCCACCTGGCGTCTCGTACTGGCCGAAGTAGTCGACCACGGCGTCGCCCGGCACGGTCTCGCTGCCGTGGCTCAGGACCAGGCCGCCCGCGCCGACCCGGACGTGCTCGTTGCCGGCCGCGGCGACGATGATCGTGCCCTTGCGGAGCGCGTAGGCGACGGTCCGCACGTACTGCTGGTAGATCGTGTTCTGGGCGGGATCGGTCCGGTCCAGGTAGCCGCCGAACGAGATGCTCACGACGTCGATGCCGTTGTCCGCCGCCCACGTGAAGGCGTCGAGGATCTCGGAGTCGTAGGCGTACGCCGCACCACTGCGAGATCTTCAGGGCGACCAGCTTGACGGTCGGCGCGATCCCGTTGATCGCCCACGCCGTCGAGGGCCGCGGCGATGTTGCCGCCGATCCAGGACCCGTGGCCGTTCCAGTCGGTGTTGGCCGGGCCGCCAAAGGCGGCCGCGAGATCGGCATCGCTCATGCTGGACGCGGAAACGGAGGGCTCGGAGTAGACCTGCTCGAGCAGATCGGCGGGCTCCCCTCGAGTTCCGGTGAAGTCCTCGACGTGGACGACCTGGGTGGCAAGCTCGGAGTGCGTGAAGTCGAGGCCGGTGTCGGCGACGCCGACCGTCACCGCCGGGCTGCCGGTGGTGGCGCGCCAGGCCTGGGGCGCGTCGACGCGGTTGACGTTCCACATGAGGCCCGGCAGGCTGAACGCGGGATCGGGCGTGACCTTGCCGTGGCCGCCCGGGGAGGGATGGCCCTTGGGCGCGTGCCGTGTCACAACGCCGCCTTCCGGAGGCGCGACCTGCTCGACGTGGTCCGCGGCGACGGCGGAGGCATGGCTGTCGCTCGCCAGCGCCTGCACGTTCGCCCCGCCGGCGACGACCAGGGTGTCGATGTCGGGAATCTCCCGAAGGATGCGGCCGCCGCCAGCGAGCACGTCGGCCTTGAGGCCGGCGTAGTCCGCGGAGCTCTTGGCGACCACGAGCCAGCGCCCGAAGCCCCCGAGATGGGTCGGGCCCTGCGCCGCGGCCGGCGCCGCCCCGGTCGCGCCGACGATGATGACGGCCGTTGCGATTGCCGCAAGACGTCTTCGGACGCTTCGGTCCACGGGCTCCCTCCTTGCGCGATCCGCAAAGCCAATGGCGAGTGGCTAGCCTCGCGATTCCCCTCGCTGTACGACCCCCGCCGAAGCGAGGTCTCGCCACGGCGGGATTATGCATGGGCGTTGCCAGCCCGCCCACCGAGCGTTGCGAGCCGCGAGGTCGCCATCCGGTCGACGCCGGGGTGGCCGGACGTTCCGCGCGCCGGATCCCGCCCCGGGCGCTCGATTCGTTGGTCGCAGCAGCGAGCCCCGCCCTGGCAGACGGGCTTCCTGGCGGGGCTGCCTGCGCGTCCGACGTCCCGCTAGACTCGGAGCGCGATGACCCACCACTACACCGTCCTGTTCGGCGGGACGATCCTCACGCTCGATGGAGCCAGGCCGACGGACGCCGCCTCCCGCGCGCGCGGCGACCCGGACGTCCCGGACGCTGCCGGGCGGCGGGCCACCGCCGTCTGCTACGCGCACGACCGGATCCTGGCCGTCGGCGATGACGCCGAGATCATCGCGCTGGCCGGGCCGGACTCGCATCTCGTGGACCTGCGCGGGCGTGCCGTCCTGCCGGGATTCGTGGAGCCCCACGCCCACCCGTACTGGGAGGGCATCGTCGCCGGGATGCGGCTGCTCGCCGGACGCGAGCGCCGGGCGGCGCTGAAGGCCCTGCCGGGCGGCGCGGAGCGCCTGGAGCCCGACGCCTGGCTCGTCGGTCGCTACGACCCGACCGGCTGGGACCGTCCCGACGATCCCACGCGCGACGACCTCGATCGCGCCGTGCCGGATCGGCCGGTCCTCCTTGCCCACGTCTCGGGACACGCCGTGACCGCCAACAGCCTGGCCCTGGCGCTCGCGGGAATCGGCGCGGGCACGGCCGACATCCCGGGGCGGAGCGCGATCGAGCGCGACCCCGCGGGTGAGCCGACCGGCATCCTCCGCGGCCCCGACGCGTGGGACCGGCTCGCTTCCGCGATGCCGGCCCCGACCCCCGCGGACGGGCACGCGGCGCTCGCCCGGGCCGCGGCGCGACTCGCCGGGGACGGCGTGACCAGCGTGGCCGATGCCGACGTCGGTTCGACGGCCGGCGTCGCGGCCGAGCTGGCCGCGTGGGGCGAGGCGATCGATTCGGGGGCGATGCCGCTGTCCGTGGCGCTGATGCCCGGTCTCGTCCGGCTCGCCGACCGGCCCGGCGACCCGGTCCCGACGCCGGCGGAGATCGCGGTCGACCTCCCTGCCGCCGCGCGGGACCGCGTCCGCCTCACCCATGTCAAGCTCAAGGCCGACGGCGCCCTCACGACGCACACCGCGTGGCTGCGCGTCCCGTACGCCGACGCGTCGCACCCGGGCGGACCCGTCCACGACCCGTCGGCCCTCGCCGATCGCGTTCGCGGGGCTGTCGCGTCCGGCTGGGCCGTGGCGACCCACGCGATCGGCGACGCGGCGATTGACGCGATCCTCGACGCCTACGCTGCCGCGCCCGCCCCACCGCATCCGCACCGGGTCGAGCACGCGATGCTCCTCGACGCCGACCTCATCGCGCGCCTCGCCGCGTCCGGCGCCGCGGCGGTCGTCCAGCCCGAGTTCCTCGCCTGGGCGGGGGCCACCTACCGGGCCCGCCTCGGCGAAGAACGTGCGGCACGACTCCTGCCGTTCACTGCGCTGCTCGGCGCGTCGATCGCGACGGCGTTCTCGAGCGATCGCCCGGTCGTGCCCGGAGCGCCGCTCGACGGCGTGCGGGCGGCCCTCCGCCACGACGGCGGCCTGTCCGTGGCAGAGGCGCTCCACGCCTGGACGGCAGCCGGCGCCGCGGTTCTCGGCGACGACGAGGCCGGCGTCCTCGAGGTGGGCCGGCGCAGCGACCTGGTGATCCTGTCCCGCGATCCGACGGCCGTGCCCGCGCACGCCTGGGCTCGCGGCGACGACGGCGTCAGCGTGGTCGCAACGATCGCCGGTGGTCGCGTGGTCGCCGGTCAGCTCGACGGGCTCGCGTGATGGGCGTGGCCGCGGCCGTGCTCACCTTCGGCTTCGACGCCTCCTTCCGCGTCGGCGACCTCGTCGTTCGCTGGCAGACGCTGGGCCTCGCGGTTGCGGCCTTCGCCGGCATCGCCTGGTGCGCGCTCATCGCCGGGCGGACGCCTGCCTTCGACGCACCAGTCGCCAAGCCCGACGGCGAGCCGGACGCCGGCGCGGCGGGGCACATGCGCCGCGACGACCTCCTGTTCATCATCCTCGGCGCCCTTCCGGGTGCGGTGATCTTCGGCCGGCTGGGATACGGCCTCCTGCACGCCGACTGGTACGCCCGCGACTGGCACCAGCTCCTCGACCCCGCGACCGGGAGCATGGAGCTGACCGGCGCCGTCGTCGGCGCGACGCTCACCGGGATCTACGTCGCGGCGTTGCTCGATGCCGCAGTGGGGCGCTGGCTGCACGTCGTGATCCGTCCGCTCCTGCTGGCGCTCGCCCTGGGGAAGGCCGCCGAGGTGCTGGGTGGCGGCGGCCAGGGTTCGCTGGTGCTCGGCGGGACCGGGCTCGCGACCGCGTACGCGGGCACCGGGCCGTGGGGCAGCCCCGGCGCCGAGCTGCCCGCGATCCCCGCCCAGCTGCTGGAGGCGGCGATGACGGGCATCGTGCTCGTCGTCATCGGGCTGCTCGGCTGGCGGTCGGGGCTCCGCCGCGCCGACGGCCGTCTCTTCGCGGTCGGGCTCGCGGCCTGGGCGATCGGTCGCGCGGTCGTCGCGTCGACGTGGCGCGATGCCGCCGTGCTCGCTCCGCTGAACGCGGAGCAGCTGATCTGCCTCGCCGTGGCCCTGCTGGCGGCCGGTGCCGCGCTCATCGCGACGCTCGTGATCCGGCGCCGGCGCAACCGTGCGGAGCGCAATCGCGATGGCCAGGCCGGCGGCGGTCCCGTTCCGGAGCCGGAGCCCGTCGCCCAGGGCTGACCGCTGCGGTCGCGCCCGGACTGCGGGGCTGATGACCGGCCGCGTGCCCAGTCCGCCCCTCCCTCAGCCCATCCGGGTGTGGTCGACCGCGGACCTGCGCAGGAACCGGCCGTTCGCGCCCGGGCCGACCCACGCGCCGTCGCGGACGAGGATCGTGCCCCGGCTCATCACCACGTCGGAGGCGCCCTGGACCGAACGCCCCTCGAAGATCGAGTAGTCCACGTCCATGTGGTGCGTCGCGGCGCTGATCGTGTGCCGGCGGTTCGGGTCGTAGACCAGGAGGTCCGCGTCGGAGCCGACCGCGATCGCGCCCTTCTGCGGGTACATCCCGAACATCTTCGCGGGCGCCGTCGCGGTGATCTCCACCCAGCGCTCGCGCGAGATGCGCCCGCCGACCACGCCGCCGTCGTGGAGCAGGTCCACACGGTCCTCGACGGCCGGCAGGCCGTTCGGGATCTTGCGGAAGTCGCCCCGGCCCAGCTCCTTCTGGCCGTGGAAGTCGAACGGGCAGTGATCCGTCGCGACCAGCTGGAGCGCGTCCGTGCGGAGTCCCGTCCAGAGGGACTCCTGGTGGTCCCTGGGCCGGAGCGGCGGCGAGCAGACGAACTTCGCGCCCTCGAACCCGTTCCCGAGGTCGTCGATCGAGAGGAACAGGTACTGCGGGCATGTCTCCGCGAAGGCCATCGCGCCGCGATCACGGGCCGCCATCACGGCCTCGAGCGCGTCGCGCGACGAGAGGTGGACGATGTAGACGGCGACGCCAGCCGCCTCGGCGAGGCGGATGACGCGGTTCGTCGCCTCGCCCTCGAGAATCGGGTAGCGGGCCATGCCGTGCCCGATCGGATCGGTGGTGCCGGCGGCAACGAGGCCCGCCGCGATCACGTCGATCACCGGCCCGTTCTCGGCGTGCATCATGATCAGCCCGCCGTTCTGCCGCGCTCGCTGCATCGCCCGGAAGATGTGGTCGTCGGGGCTGTAGAGGACCCCCGGGTAGGCCGTGAACAGCTTGAACTCGGGGACGCCCTCGTCCACGAGCTGGTCCATCTCGGCGAGGCTCGCGTCGTTGACGTCCGACATCATCATGTGGAAGCCGTAGTCGATCGCGGTGTGCCCCTCGGCCTTGGCACGCCAGGCGTCCAGCCCCTCGCGGAGCGACCGGCCCCGGGTCTGCGGCGCGAAGTCGACGATCGTCGTCGTCCCTCCGAACGCGGCGGCCTTCGAGCCGGTCGCGAAGGTGTCCTTGGCGAAGGTGCCACCGAACGGGAGCTCCATGTGGGTGTGCACGTCGATGCCGCCGGGGACGACGTACTTCCCCGTGGCGTCGATCGTCGCGTCGGCCGTGACGCCCAGCCCCGCGAGGCCGGCGCCGATCAGCGCGATCGTCTCGCCGTCGACCAGGACGTCGGCCGGCGTGGAGGCGTCGGCGGTGACGACGAGGCCGTTCGTGATGAGCGTGCGCATCGGTCTCTCCCTCAGGCCCTCGCAGCCTGCACCTCTCGGAGCGCCGGGATGATCTCGCGACCGTAGATCTCCAGCTGCTCCTCCTCGTTGCCGTTCATCAGGTAGAGGTTGAACTGGTCGACGCCCGCGTCGGCCAGGACCCGGAGCTTCGCGACGTGGGCGTCCACGTCGCCCACGATCCCGAAGCGGTCGACGATGTCGTCCGTCACGAAGTCGGCGTTCGTCGAGCCGACCTCGGCGTGGTGGTGGTAGTCGTAGCCCTGGCGCCCGCGGATGTAGCGCGTCAGCCCCTCGGGCAGGTTGCCCTGGTACTTGTTGACGAGGTCGACGACGTGGTTGCCGACCAGTGCCGGGAACCAGCGGATCCGGTCGCGACCGTCGGCGAGGTCACCGACGTGGGCAGGCGCGGCGGCCATGATCCGGACCGCGTCCGGGTTCGCGCCCCGCCGCCTCCGCGGACGCCCGCACCTGGGCGACGAACCAGCGGATCAGGTCGGGATCGCCGATCTGGAGCATGGCCCCGTCGGCGATCCGGCCGGTGAGCTTGAGCGCGACAGGACCGTACCCGGCGATCCAGACCGGCAGCCGGTACGAGCCCGCCCACGGCAGCTCCAGCGAGGCGCCCTCGTACTCGATCGAGCCGTCCCTCGGCGAGCGCCCGGATCACGTGGACCGCCTCCTCCAGCGCGGTCATGCTGGTCGGCGGCTTGCCCAGGACCCGGCGCGCCGAGTCGCCGCGCCCGATCCCGAGGTCGAACCGGCCGCCCGACAGCTCCTGCAGCACGGCCAGGCTCGAAGCGGTCACCGATGGCTCGCGCGTCCCCGGGTTCGTCACGCACGTGCCCAGGCGGAGCGTGGTCGTCGCCTGCGCCATGAGCGTCAGGAGGACGTACGGCTCGCGCCAGAGGACGTGCGAGTCGAACAGCCAGCCGTACGCGAAGCCGGCCGCCTCGCCCTGGCGCGCGAGCGCGAGCGTCCGCTCGATCGAGTGCTCGGGCTTGATGGTGAACCCGAACTCCATGCCGCGCCTCCTCGGGTGTCGGCTGCTACGGGCGCACGAGGTCGGCGTACGCCTCGGGACGGCGGTCGCGGTAGAACTGCCAGGTCTGACGGACCTCGGTCACCAGGTCCAGGTCCAGGTCGCGAACGACGAGCTCCTCGTCGTGCGGGCTGGCAACCCCGCCCACGACCTGGCCGCGCGGGTCGCAGAAGTAGCTCTGCCCGTAGAAGTCGTCGTCGCCGAGCGGCTCGATCCCGACCCGGTTGATGGTGCCGACGTAGTAGCCGTTGGCGACGGCATGGCTGGGCTGCTCGATGCGCCAGAGGTATTCCGACAGGCCGCGGCTGGTGGCGCTCGGGATCAGCACGATCTCCGCTCCGTTCAGTCCCAGCGCCCGCGCGCCCTCGGGGAAATGGCGGTCGTAGCAGATGTAGACGCCGATCTTGCCGACGGCCGTCTCGAACACCGGGTAGCCCAGGTTTCCAGGCCGGAAGTAGAACTTCTCCCAGAAGCCCTTGACGTGCGGGATGTGGGTCTTGCGGTACTTCCCCAGGTAGCTCCCGTCGGCGTCGATGACCGCGGCCGTGTTGTAGTAGACGCCCGACGCCTGCGAGTCCTCCTCGTACATCGGCACGACGAGCACCATGCCGGTCTGCCGGGCGAGGTCCTGCATCCGCTTCGTGGTGGGCCCGTCGGGGATCAGCTCCGTGTACGCGTAATACTGCGGGTCCTGGACCTGGCAGAAGTACGGACCGTAGAACAGCTCCTGGAAGAGAAGGAGCTGGGCGCCCTGCGCCTTGGCCTCGTGGGCGCGCTGCTCGTGCTTCTGGATCATCGTCTCCTTGTCGCCCGTCCAGGTCGCCTGGACGAGGGCGCCACGCACGATTCGCGGCATCGATCACCTCCCGGTCGGGTCGCAGCGGCGGGGCGGGCGGGCCGTCGGCGCCTCCGACACGTCCGGCTGCCCGTCCGGAATGAGGCGGAATGCTACACCGGCAGGGTGGGACGACACGCCGCCGTTGCGGTGTTCCCACGTGCGCATCCATTCACGGGCTGCTGTGGTGTAATGGCGCGCGTCGCTCCCTGGAGGTCGCGGGCAGGAGCCGGCCCGCGCCGTCCCGATCCCCGTGGCCGCGGTGACGGCCCGCCGGCTCGCGCAGGCATGGCGGCTCGCGTGCATGGCACGGCCCCGCCTCGAGGTGACCCGATGACCGTCCGAACCGCCGCCGATCCCATGTCGAGCCAGGAGATCGTCCGGCTCTCGCGCGCCCACACCCTGTTCTCGTGGTCGGTCCAGGGCGCCGTGGACCCGATCGCGATCGATCATGCCGAGGGCGTCTACCTCTACACGCCCGAAGGGCAGCGGATCCTCGACTTCAACAGCCAGCTGATGTCGGTCAACATCGGCCACGGCGACCGCCGCGTCGTCGACGCGATGACGGCCCAGGCGATGAAGCTCCAGTACGTCCAGCCGGCGTTCGCGACGGAGATCCGGGCCCGGCTCGGCGCGAAGATGGCGGAGATCCTCCCGGGAGACCTCAACAAGGTCTTCTTCACGCTGGGCGGCGCCGAGGCGATCGAGAACGCGATCAAGCTCGCCCGCCACTACAGCGGCCGATACAAGCTGCTGGCCCGCTACCGCTCGTATCACGGCGCCACGTTCGGAGCGATGACCCTGACGGGCGACTACCGCCGCTGGGCGAACGAGCCGGGGCTCGTGGGCGTGGTCCGCTACCCCGACACGCACCGCTGGGGTGAGAAGGAGCCGCGGCCGGTCGCCGAGAGCCTCCAGGGCCTCGAGGACGTGATCAGGTACGAGGGCGCCCACACGATCGCGGCGATCTTCCTCGAGACGATCGTCGGCACGAACGGGATCCTCATCCCGCCCGACGGCTACCTCGCCGGCGTGCGCGAGCTGTGCGACCGCTACGGAATCCTGATGGTCTGCGACGAGGTCATGGCGGGCTTCGGGCGGACGGGCCGCTGGTTCGCGGTCGACCACTGGAACGTGGTCCCGGACCTGATGACGATGGCCAAGGGCCTCACCTCGAGCTACCTGCCGCTGGGCGCGGTCGCGATGCGCGACCACATCGCCGCGGCGCTCGACACGAAGATGTTCTACGGGGGGCTGACCTACAGCAGCCACCCGGTGAGCCTCGCGGCGTCGCTCGCGACGATCGGGGTCTACGAGGAGGACGACCTCATCGGCAACGCCGCGCGGCTCGGCGTCTCGATGCGGAAGCACCACGAGGCGCTCGCGGCGAAGCACCCGAGCGTCGGCGCGCACCGCAGCCTCGGCCTGTTCGGGATCCTCGACCTGGTCCGCTCGCGTGACCCGTGGACGCCGATCACGCCGTTCAACGGCACGAGCGACGAGATGAAGGCGATCGGCAGGTTCCTCCGCGAGAACGGGCTCTACACGATGATCGCCAACAACTCCATCCACACGAACCCGCCGCTCTGCATCACGGAGGAGCAGCTTGCGGAGGGCTTCGCCGTCATCGACCGCGCGCTCGACATCGCCGACGAGGCCGTCACGGCGTGATGCCGTCCGTCCCGGCCAGCGTCCTCCCGCCGGGGCCGCTCGCCCCGGCGGGCGCATCGTCGAGACGGCACCCACTCACCGTGCCGGTACCCCCGGCGGTTCGACGACCCGCCGGGGGCCTGACGTCGAACGCGGCGCCTATTTGGCGGTGATCGACCACGTCACCTCGTAGACCGAGTTCGAGCCGCAGCCGACCGGGGAATCGCTTCCGTCGTGGATGGTGGTCATCCCGTATGGGTGTCCTCCGATCGTCCTGGCCTGGAGATCCCGTCCCATCGTCACGACCTGCTCGGCCGCGACCGTCCCGTCGCATCGGCCGTCCATGATCGAGTTCAGCTGGCTCGCCAGCCAGCCGCCGAGGGCCGCCAGCAGGCTTCCGATGATCGGCGCGGATGCCCCCGCGACGTCCACGACGGTGATGCCGAGGCCCGCCCCGATGTCCTTCACCGCCGTCTGCACGCCCGAATCCGCAAGCTTGGTTCCCTGCTGGACGAGAATGGAATCGACCTCGGACATGTCCTTGCTCGAGTTCACGAATGTGTAGTTGAAGATCGACGCCTCGCACAGCTCGACGGTGACCGGCCCGAAGTTCATCAGGTTCGTCGGGCCTTCCTTGATCGCCGTTCCGCCCAGGTCGCCCTGCTCCTGCGTCCGGGTGAGCAGCGGCCAGTTGGCGGGGGTCAGCGTCGTCGGCCAGTTCCCGATCGCGAGCGAGCACTGACCCTTGTCGGTGTCGTTGTCGAGTGAGCGTGCCGTGTCGACGCGCATGTGATCGACCGAGAAGGTGTATTGCGACGGAAGGCGGAGTCGATCGCCGAGCAGCTCCCAGCCCGCCTGCTGCCAGCCCGCGCCGTCCCATCGCTTGTGATACAGGTTCCCGTCGGTGCCCGGCGCGACGAGGTCCAGCTGCAGCGCGGCCGGCGCGAGGACCGTCGGCGTCGACGCGATGTTGCCCCCCAGCGATTCGGGCGTGCTCCAGGCCTGGTCTGTCGACCAGACGTGGTAGAGCCCGCCGTCGCTGCCGGTTGCGAAGACGTCCAGGCGGTTCTCGCCCCAGGTGGCCGCCGCGGGCGTCGACGTGAAGGCGAGATCCTTGGTGCCCGCCACGTGCTCCCACTGGTTCCAGATGTCGCCGTCCCACCACGTGTGGATGACCGCTCCGTCGTCATGCCCGATGGCGAGGACATCCAGACGGTTTGGCCCCCAGCTCACCGCGACCGGCGGGGAGGCGAGCGACCCTCCCAGGTTCTGCCAGTCCGTCTTCCAGGCGCCGCCCTCCCAGGCGCGGTGGCGGAGCGTGAAGTCCGCGCCCCGCGCGAAGACGTCCATCCGGCCGGGACCCCACGACACGACGCTCGCCGCGCTGCTGAAGAAGCCACCCAGGCGTTCCCAGTCGCCGATCCACGCGCTGCCGTTCCATGTCCTGTGGAACATCGAATAGTCCGTTCCGAGGCCGAACACGTGGACCTGGCCGTCCAGCGCGATCGCTGCCGGCGCGCTCGTGAACGATCCCCCGAGGTTCTGCCACGGCCCGACGTTGTCGGCGGGCAGGCCCAGGAGCGCCTTGTGGTACATCGCGTAGTCGAGACCCAGGCCGAAGACGTCGAGACGCTGGATCATCGGGATCGGCAGGAACCCGCCATGGCCCGGGTCAAACGCTGCCGAGGACATGGTCCGGGTCGCGGACCCGCCGGCGCCGGTTTCATCGCGTGGCGCCTCGGCGGCCCCTGCGGGCGGCGTGGCCCCGGGAACCCCGGGCCTGATCGGCGAGTGGCGGGCCGGCCCTCCCGTCCCTGGGTCGGCGACCGGCGCGGGCCGCACCATCGATGCGACCGCGGCCGGCGCGCTCGTGAACGTGCCGCCGAGCCGCGTCCAGTCGGCGGTCCATTGTGTCCCGTCCCACCGCCGCTGCTTCATCCCGAAGCCGGGATCCAGGTAGAACAGGTCGAGTCGCCCGGATCCGCCGATCGTCGACACGAGACCGCCCATGGATGCCCCCTCTCCCCGCGCGTGAGCGCGCATTCGAGGCTGGTCGGTCTCGCCATTGGCCCGGCGCGACGATCGAGGCGACCGTTTCGGACGCCGCGCCGGCGGGAGCCGAAGCTCCCTGCCCCCCCTCGCCACCTCGCACAGTACCCGCAACCGGCACGTCCGCGCCAGTCCAAATCATCGCCGAAGCGCCGCCGGAGCCCGTCGCGGATCACTGGATCCGGTGGAACCGCTAGGCTCCTTCCTCACGTATCGGATGGCAGCGGGCCGGGGACCGACCGATCCGCGGCGCGAACGGACGTGGCCGCACGCCGCGGACGGGCGCCCGCGGACGGGTGCCGAGACGGCGGGACTGAAGGACGACCATGACGAACCGATCCGGCGGCAGTCGGGATGGCCGCGGCGACGTGGCACAACATGCCTCGCGCCCCCCGTGGACGGTGCGCGTGGCATCGTGGAGCGCGCGCCACCGCTGGCCCTTGATCGTCGCCTGGTTCGTGTTCACGATCGGGCTCTTCGTCGTGAGCCAGGCCCTCGGCGGGATCCGGGCGGTGAACGCCACCGGCGGCAACGAGGTGACCCAGACCGAGTCGGGCAGGGCCTACGAGGCGATGCGGTCGGGAGGCGCCACCACTCCCACCGACGAGCTCGACGTCGTCGTCACGAGCGCCTCGCGGAAGGTGACCGATCCCGCGTTCCACTCGACCGTCGAGTCGATCGTGGCCCGCCTCGGCGCGGTCGTCGCCACGGTCAATGGGACGACCGGCCCGGCGCTGACCAGCCTCACCGATCCGTACACCACGCCACCGGCCGCGGGGTACTTCGCCCCGGACGTCACGAGCGTGCGCATCGTCGGCGTGATGGAGGGCGACTCGACGGCGCTCGAGGCGCGCAGCCAGGCGCTGGCGCCTGTCATCTCGTCGATCGAGGCGGCCTCCCCGGGATACGAGATCCACGCGATCAGCAACACGCTGATCAACAACCAGATCAACACCGTCGTCAGCAGCGACCTCGACGGCTCGCTCAGGATCAGCCTGCCGGTGACATTCGTCATCCTGCTCGTCGCGTTCGGGGCGTTCGTCGCAGCGCTCGTGCCGCTTGTCCTTGCCATCAGCGCGCTGCTGGCAGCCTTCGGCATCTTCGGCATCTTCAGCCAGCTCGTCGAGCCGGTGAGCCCGTACGCGACCCAGCTCGTCGTCCTCGTGGGCCTTGCCGTCGCGATCGACTACTCGCTCTTCATGATCACCCGCTTCCGCTCCGAGCGACGGGCGGGGCGCGACCGGCTGGCAGCCATCGAGGTCGCGTCGTCCACGGCCGGTCGGGCCGTCTTCTTCTCCGGGCTCGCGGTCATGATCTCGCTCGCGGGCCTGTTCCTCCTGCCCCTGTCGATCTTCCAGTCGATGGCCATCGGGACCATCGCGGTGATCGCGGTCTCGGTCGTCGGAAGCCTGATCTTCCTGCCGGCGGTCCTCTCGATCCTCGGCGACGGCATTGACCGGGGTGGCGTCCCGTTCCTGTCCCGGAGGCGCGGCGCCGAGGGCGGCGCCTGGGCGAGGATCGTCCGCGCCGTGATGGGCCGGCCGATCCTCGCCGCGCTGGCGGCCGCGGTCGTGCTCCTCGCGCTCGCCTCGCCGATCACGAAGCTGCGACTCGGCGAGGCCGACATCACGTCGTTCCCCGAGAGCATCGACGGCGTCCAGGCGATCGAGCAGCTGCAGACGCACTGGCCGCAGGGCACGCTGCTCGGCTTCTCGGTGGTCGTGACGCAGGCGAACGAGCCTGCGACGCAGGCCGCGATCGTGCGCCTCGAGCCCGCCATCCTCGCGGTGCCGGGCCTGAGCGGCCCGGCCCACGTGACCACCTCGACGGACGGCAGCGTCGCGTCCGTCTCGGTCGTGATGTCGGGCGGCGAGAACGACCCCGCGAACTGGCAGATCGTTCGGCGGGTCCGCACCGACATCGTGCCGGCCGTCTTCGGCAGCCTGCCCGGCGTCCAGGCATATGTCGGTGGCAGCGCGGCGGTGAGCCTCGACCAGACCCAGATCTACACCGACGGCATGGTCCGGATCTTCGCCTTCGTCCTGGGCCTGTCGTTCGTGCTCCTGCTCCTCGTCTTCCATTCGATCGTGATCCCGATCAAGGCGATCCTGCTCAACCTGCTCTCGACCGGCGCCGCCTTCGGCGCCCTCGTGCTCGTCTTCCAGGAGGGCTGGTTCGGCTCGCAGCTCGGCGTCCGACCCACCGACGTGATCCAGAACTGGGTGCCCGTCTTCGTCTTCACGATCCTGTTCGGTCTCTCGATGGACTACGAGGTGTTCATCCTGGCGCGCATCAAGGAGGCCCTGGACCAGGGCGCGGACTCCCACGAGGCGGTCGCCCGCGGGATCACCCTGACCGCGGGAACCGTGACGAGCGCGGCGGCCATCATGGTCGTCGTGTTCGCGATCTTCGTGACGCTCCGGCTGGTGATCATCCGCGAGCTCGGCCTCGGGCTGGCGGTTGCCATCTTCGTGGACGCCACGATCATCCGGAGCGTCATGCTCCCGGCGACGATGCGCCTGCTCGGCG
This sequence comes from uncultured Chloroflexia bacterium, assembly GCA_963809215.1. GTDB lineage: Bacteria > Chloroflexota > Limnocylindria > Limnocylindrales > CSP1-4 > CTSoil-043. The sequence goes on along the minus strand of CAWEIJ010000002.1, from coordinate 1,781,085 downwards.
ACTGGAACTGGTACCTGCCGGGCTTCCTGCGATGGCTGCCCAGGATCACGATCGAGCGCGAGATCCCTCGCGAGCGCGAGGTGCTGGGCGAGCGCGAGGTGCCCGGCGAGGGCGAGATCCCTGGCGACCGCGAGGTCCCTGGCGACCGCGAGACCGTCCCGGTCGAGATCGACTGAATCAGCGGCTCCCGATCCACGTGGCCAGGTCCGCCACGAGCGTCGCATCGACCTGGCCCGCCACGCTGTACTCGGCCGGGGTGGCCGGTCCGCTGCCGTCGAGCAGCAGGTGGTCCATCGCCGGGTAGGTCCTGAAGGCGACGTTCGTCCTCCCGGCGAGTGCCGCCTGCCAGGGTTGCAGCTCGGATGGCGGCACCTGGTAGTCGCGCCCGCCCTGCGAGAAGAACATCGGGATGCGGAGGGCGGCGGCGACCGACACGGGCCGGTACCCCTGCAGGTCCAGCCAGTACGAGGCGGGCGTGTTCAGGGGCAGCTCGGATGCGGGCGTCGACGGTGACAGGCCGGCCGACTGGGCCAGGGCCACCTGCTTCTCGAGGGCCGCCAGCTGTTGCTGGGCCTGCGGGCTCGGGGTTCCCTGCAGCGACGCGAGGTACCGCGACTGGACGAGGATGAGCTGTGCCAGCGGGGTGCTCGGCGCCTCCAGCATCGCGATGCCCGCCAGCTGGCCGGGAATCTCGCTCGCGATCCGCGGCGCGAGATACGCGCCCAGGCTGTGCCCGACGAGGAAGACGCGGGCCGGGTCGACGTTCGGGGTCCGACGCAGAAGGGCCACCGCGGCGATCGCGTCATCGGTCGTCTCCTCGCGCACCGTGATCGTCGTGTCCGCGGCCATCTGCGCGCCGTGGACGAAGGTGCGCTTGTCATAGCGCAGGACGGCGATGCCCGCCGACGCGAGCCCCCAGGCCATGTCGCGGAACGGCTTGTTGGGCCCGATCGTCTCGTCGCGGTCGCTCGGCCCGGAACCCTGGACCAGCACGACCGCCGCGAAGGGCCCCGACCCCTTCGGCATCGTGAGCGTCCCGGGCAACGCCCATGGCGCGGAACCGACCGTCGTCGCCGTCTCCGTGTACCTGTCAGGGTGCACGTACGCGGCCGGTGAGGCGGAAGGCGCCGAGGAGGACGGCACCACCGCTGCGACGTGGAGCCCGCTGACCTGGCCATCGGTCGAGATCGCGACGGTCAGCGTCACCGTGCTGTTCGCGAAGCTGGTCTCCACGGCCGCGATCGTGTACGGCGCCTGCGCTGTTGTCGTGACGGTCCCGATGGCCCCGAACGCGCCGTACTGGGCCGTGAACTGCGCCCAGAGCTTCCCGAGCGTCGCCCCGGGCGCGGCGGCCCGCATGGTCGCGTCCTCCATCGCCTCGGCCGAGGCGTCGTCGCCACGCGCGAGCGCAGCGATGAAGGATCTGCCGATCGACGCCGGATCACCGCTGCTCGGCGCGCTCAACGACGCGGCTCCGCCGGATGGGCCGGCCGGCTGGGCCGTTGCCACCGCAGGGGACGCCGATGCCGGGGCGGGCGAGGTGTTCGCGGTGCCCGATCCGCAGGCGGCCAGCAGGAGCGGGACGAGGACGATGAGCGCCCGGCAGAAGGCCGTGACGCCGCGATGACGATGTGACCGCGCCATGGATCGACTCGACACGTCCGTTCGCGCCTCCAGAAAGGGACGGAGCCGCGCTTCATTGTCTCCCCGAGCCTTGCTGTCCCGCTGGCTGATCCGGACCGCGTACTCCCCCGCATGGCGGCGCGCATCATCGAGAGTGTCGACGTCGGGCCGGCGCCGCTGCGGATGGTGCTCGGCTCGCAGGCGCTGGAGGGCATGGAGGCGACGCTCCGGGCGCGGATCGCCGGCTTCGAGGCACAGGCGGAGCTCGCCGCATCGACCGACCACCCGCCCGGCAATTGTCCACGACGAGGAGATCCACGATGGAGATCAAGGCAGCGCAGGCCACCGGGAAGGGCGCGCCCGACCGGTTCACGGGCGACGTCTGGTTCGACGTGATCGCCCGCGGCGAGGGGTCCTCCCGGATCCGCGTCAACGTCGTCCGCTTCGCACCCGGCGCGCGCAACGCCTGGCACGCCCACGCGGTCGGCCAGACGCTCCACGTCACCGAGGGCGTCGGGCGGGTCCAGGCCCGCGGAGGCGAGGTCCTCGAGGTCCGCGCCGGCGACACGGTCGTGACGGCGCCAGGCGAGTGGCACTGGCACGGCGCCGCGCCCGACCGCTTCATGACTCACCTGGCGATCTGGGAGGCGCTCTTCGACGGCGCCGAGAGCGAGTGGGGCGAGCAGGTGACCGACGGTGAGTACCTCGCGCCGCCGACCGAACGCGCGCGATGACCGGCTGAGGCAGCAGGCGCGGCGCTCCGTCGCACCCGTCACGAGCGCATCGTTGAGGCGATCAGCGCGGCAGCGATCGCGAGATCACGGCGCCCCGCAGACTCGGGCGCACGAGCGACGCCGAATAGGCGACCGGGCGGCCGTGCCCACCGCGCTTCGACGCGTACATCGCCGCGTCGGCCCGGCCCACGAGCGCATCGGCGCTGATGACCCGGCGTCCCGAATGGGCAACGCCGATGCTCGCCTGGAGGTTCATTGACATGCCGGCAAGTCGAACCGGTCGATTCACCGCCGTTGCGATCCGATGCGCCACGGCGAGGGCGGGCTCGGCGCCGGCGACCCCCGGGCAGACCACCAGGAACTCGTCGCCACCCACCCGGCCCAGCGTGTCACCCGCCCGGACCGTGGCGGCGAGCCGGTCGGCCACGATCTGCAGCAGCTCGTCGCCGACGACGTGGCCGAGCTGGTCGTTCACCGACTTGAAATGGTCGATGTCGACATAGATGACGGCGGTCCCGGTGGCGCGACGGGCCAGCGCAGCCTCGAGGGCGTCCATCGCCGCGCCGCGGTTCATGACCCGGGTGAGCAGGTCGTGGGTGGCCCGGCGCTCGAGCTCCGCGTGGAGCTGCGCGCTTTCCGTCACATCCTCGACGGACACGACGGCTCCCGTGACCCCGCCATCTTCTCCGGCGAGCGTCCGGAGGCGCACCATGCACCGCCGGGTCCGAGCGCCTGCCCCGGGCCGGACGCGGATCTCGAGGTCTCCGTCGGTACCGTCGTCGAGGGCCGCATCGAGCGCCGCCCGCAGGATCGACAGATCCTCGGGCACGACCGTCTCGAGCTGCTCATCGATCGTCGCGACATGCTCGACGCCGAGGAGGCTCGCCAGCCGATCGTTCGAGTAGGCGATCCGGCGGTCCGGGAGCACCTGGAAGACGCCCGTTGGCAGGGCCTCCGCGAGCCTGTGCAGGAGCTGCTCGCGTTCTCGCAGAGCTTCCTGGGCGGCCATCTCGTCCGAGATGTCGATCATCTCTGCCAGGACGTAGCCGCCGTCCGGATCGGCGAGCCGGTTGTGGTTGGTCACCTCGAACCAGGCCCATGACGGGACAGAGCGCCGATGCCGGAGACGGACCGGGGGCTGCGCGACCCCGGGCTCCGAGAGCATCTGCACCCAGCTCTCGATCGCTCGCTCCTGGTCATCCGGGTGGATGAAGTCGAGCGAGCGAAACCCGACCATGTCCGCCCTGCTCCAGCCGAGGATCTTCGTGGTCGCCTCGTCGACGTCGAGGAAGACGGCGACCTCGTTCTTGCGCACGCGCGCGACGCGCGGGGGCCGTGGCTCGGGTCGGATGTCTGGCAGCATCGCGAGCGTGGCCGCGTCACCGCCAACCACGATCCCGATGTAGACGCCATGGCCTGCCCGAGCGTCGACGTAGTGGATCACCGCCGGCCGGTCCGGATCCACCCGCAGGCGCACCTGCGCGCTGGACGCGCCGACCTTCCGCGCCCGTTCCCAGGTGGTGATGACCACCTCGCGATCCTCGGGCACCACGAAGTCGAGCGCCGATCGCGCCTTGAGCTCGCGCTGTCGCGTCAACGGAACGGTCGCCGGCATCGGAACGAAGAGGCCGTCGGCGTTGATCGCGGCCACGAACGCCGTCGGGTATTCGGAGAGCAGCGCGTTGAGGGCGGCCTCGAGGGCGTTGGATTGGAGGTGCGGGGCAGTGCCTGCCATCGTGTTTCGCCACGGTACCCGGGTCAGGCGCAAACGGGAAGGCCCCTGGCCCGGCACGCCGCAAACGACCGGGCGAGCGCGGGCTCGACGTCGTCGATCGGAGCCCGGCCTGACCCTGACGGCGCGGCTCTCGTCGGGCGTCGTGAGCGGACAACCCGGCGGCGCTGCCGGGAGCGGGCAACCGCAGGCGCTGTCGCCGGCAGCGGGCAGTTCAGGCGCTGCCCGCGGGCGCCACAGCGTCTTGTTCGGGGTCGGCTCCACGTTCATACTCGCGGCCTTCGCGAGGTCAAGGCGTCCTGGCCTGACCCTCCGGCGTTCCCGAAGGAGTCGAGATGATCATCGTGCGGACCGTCTTCCGGGGCTCGTATGGCAAGGGTGGCGAGCTCGCGGCGCTGCAGACCGAAACGGCACGGAAGCTCGTCGCCGAGCTGGGCGGCGGCCACCCATGGAAGGTGCTGTCGGACTTGTCCGGCCCGTTCGACACGATCGTCATGGAGGTCGAGGTCGCGAGCCTGGCGGAGTGGGAGGGCATGCGATCCCGGATGTTCTCGTCGGCGACGTTCCGCGATGCGATGGCGACGACGATGGGTGCCGCCCGCGCCATGACCGTATCCGGGCGCACGGAGTACTGGACGGTAGAAGGCCAGGGCTAGGCGTGTCGTCCCCGTCCGCGGGTCGAGCCTCGTCCGTCGAGGTCGGGCAGGGCGGCCCGGCTGCCCCTGACGAGCCCGTCCGCCGGCTCCTGCATCGGATCGCTGCACCGGCAGCGCTGGCAATCCCGGACCTGGCGTCAATCGGTGCAGCGCTCGCGGAGCTCGCGGCCGACCTCGATTACGTCACAACGTGGGTCGACAGGCTGGGCGATCGCAACGGCCTCCTCCCGGTCCACGCGCCGGGTCGTGGTCCGCGCCTGACCATCGTCCACAGGCAGGAGGGTCGCCTGAGCGCGGTGCACGACCACGGGACGTGGGTCGCGATCAGCCCGGTCAGCGGCCTCGAGACGCACCGGCGCTACCGGTTCACGGATGGTCCGGTGAGCCGGCCGGAGATCGCCGAGGTCACCGCGCTCGGACCGGCGCAGGTCGCGACGCTGCTGCCGCCCGACGACGTCCACGACCACGGGCACGTGGCCGGTCACGGTCGACCCGCATACGTCCTGATCCTGACCGGCGACGACCAGACGAGGTTCGAGCGGAACGAATGGGACGCGGCGACGGGGCGACACCGGGTGCTCCCTGCCGGTGTGATCGGGCGCTGGCTGGCGAGCGATCCGTGGCCCCGACGAAACCGTCCGACGGATGCGTCGCGCCGGCCTCCACCAGTCAATCCAGGAAAGGGAACCTGATGCCGGACCAACCCGAGTTCGATCCGACGATCCCGCCGAGCGGAGCCGGCTGCGTCGAATGCGAGGCAACCGGCGGCTGGTGGTTCCACCTGCGTCGCTGCGCCCACTGCGGGCACGTCGGCTGCTGCGATTCGTCGCCGTCCCAGCATGCCCTACACCACGCAGCCGATGCCGGGCATCCCGTCATCCGAAGCTTCGAGCCCGACGAGGACTGGTTCTGGAGCTACGCCACCGAGGAGTACGCTCGACGGCCCGGTCCTGGCGCCGCCGGAGCACCACCCGCTGGCACAGCCCGTTCCCGGACCGGCCGGCCGTGTCCCGCGCGACTGGCAGCGCCGCCTGCACTGACCTGACCTCGAGTTGCCGTACCGACAACGTCCACGCGGCGGGACCGGGCCTGCGCTCAGCAGCGTCCTCTGTCCATGATTGAAGGAGAGTCTCGACGTGGCAGACACCGACATCTTCGCGTACGTCAACGCCCTCTCGAGCGAGGAAGAGCGCCTGTACCAACAGGCCGGCGACGGGAGCGGCCTGTCCGACGCCGAGCGCGCTCGACTGCAGGCCATCAAGGTCGAGCTGGACCGCTGCTACGACCTCCTCCACCAGCGGCAGGGTCGTCGAGACGCAGGCCAGGACCCGTCGGTGGCGACCCTCCGCACCGCCCGCACCGTCGAGGGCTACGAGCAGTAACCGACGGGATCTCACGGCCCGTGACAGCTCGTTGCCGATCGCGTCGGCCTAGAGCCGTCCCACTTGCCGATCGTGATCCCGAGGATCGTCAGGACCGTTCGGACGTCCCGCGTTGCGGCGGGGCCAGTGGGGGAGCTGGTCCCGAACAAACCCGCCATTCCCCGATAGCGTCGCGCCGATCGGCAGATGGTCCTACGTCCGCAAGTACGCGCTGCCGGCCCCCTGATCTTCGCGGCGCCAGCTGATCTCGCCGATGGGACCCATCGTGCTTCCAGCCGCTCCCCGGCTGCGCGATCAGTGGCTGGACGCCCAGGCCGGTGTCGAGGGTCCAAGCCCCCAAGTTCGTAGCGGCGCGAAAGCCTGATTCAGCACGGACGCGAAACAGCCGCCGCCACTGCCCCCAACCCAGGATTCAGTCCCGGCGGCCCGTCCCGAACTGGCGATCCCCGGCGTCGCCGAGGCCCGGCAGGATGTAGCCCTTCTCGTTGAGGCCTCGATCGAGCGCGGCGCAGTGGATGGTGACGTCCGGGTGCGCCGCGCTGACCGCGGCGACGCCCTCAGGAGCCGCGATGATGTTGATCAGCTTGATCCGGCTCGCGCCCCAGCGCTTCAGGACTTCGATCGCCGCCGTCGCCGAGCCGCCGGTCGCGAGCATCGGGTCGAGGATCAGGCAGAGGTCGACGGTCGCGGAATCGGGAAGCTTGTTGTAGTACTCGACCGGGCGGAGCGTGCGCTCGTCGCGGAAGAGCCCGAGATGCCAGACCTCGGCGGTCGGCATGAGCTCGAGCATCGCGTCGACCATGCCAAGGCCCGCCCGCAGGATCGGGACGAGCCCGATCCGGTCGCCGAGCTCGTGCGCTTCGACCTCCTCGAGCGGCGTGCGCACGCGGCGGGGGCGGAGCCGCGCGTCGGCGAGGGCCTCGTAGCCGAGGAGCCAGGAGAGCTCGCGCACGACTTCGCGGAACTTCTTGGGCTCGGTCTTCTCGTCCCGGAGGATCGCGAGCTTGTGCAGGACGGCGGGATGTCGCGAGACCGTCAGCGACGGCGCGTGGGGCGGAGTGGTGGTGTCGGACACGGCGCGCACCTCGGGCGTGGAGCGGGCGGTTGGCCGGTCAGGAGGCGCCCGGTGCGAACGATCCCGACCCGTACGATCCTAGCATCCGCGCGGCACCCGAAGGGCACGGCGGCGGTACGCCCATGGCGCCGGACCGGTCGCCCGGACGAGCGCGCATGCCGCGCGTCCGCCCGGGTGCTACCTGTGAACGCGCGGTATGCTCGATCGATGCCGTCCACCCGAACCCCGCGCAGCGTGCGCTCCGGTCCTGCCGCGGGTTCGCGACGGTCGGCCCCGATCCTGGCCCGTCACATCCGCGGCGAGATCGTGGAGAGCGTGCACCGTGGCCACGTGGTGCAGGTGGACGCGCGGGGCGCGGTGATCCGGCTGGCCGGTGATCCCGAGGTCGTCGTGAGCCTCCGGTCGTGCGTCAAGCCATTCACGCTCGTGACGCTCATCGAGGCGGGCGGGGTCCGCGAGTTCGACCTTTCGCCGTCGGAGCTCGCCGTGATGGCAAGCTCGCACTCCGGCGAGGACCTGCACGTCCGAACGCTCCAGGGGGTATTCCGGCGCGCGGGCATCAGCCAGGCGCTCCTCGCCTGCGGCACGGACGGCGCGCCGCTGGACGCGCTCACGGCGGTCCGCCTGGCGCGCGACGGTGAGAAGCCCGGGCCGGTCCGCCACAACTGCTCGGGAATGCACGCGGCCCAGCTCCTGCTGGCGCGGCTCGCGGACTGGTCGCTCGAGGACTACTGGCAACCCGATCACCCGGTGCAGGTGGCGACGCGCGCGGTGGTCGCTCGTGTCTTCGCGACCACACCCGAGCGCCTCGTCACGGCGACGGACCAGTGCGGCGTCGACACGTACGGGTTCCCGCTCCGCGGCGTCGCAGCCGCATTCGCGCTCCTTGCCGATCCGGACGCCCTCCCGGCCGCGGACGCGCGTCGTTCGCTCGCGGCCCCGCTGCGCGTCATCCGCGACGCGATGCTTGCCAATCCGGAGCTGGTCGCCGGGACGCGCGACCGCCTCGACACGTCGCTCATGAAGGCGCTCCCCGGACGGGTCGTGGCAAAGGGTGGGGCCGAGGCGCTTCGCGGGATCGCCGTCCTCCCGGACCGAGGGGCCGGCACGCCGGCATCCGCGTTCGCGATCAAGGTCGAGGACGGCGGCGGCTTCCCGCGTGCCGGGTGGTCGATCGCCGTCGAGGCGCTGCGTCTTGTCGGAATCGTGGGCGGCCCGTCGCTCCGGGCGCTGGGGCGGTACCACCACCCGATCCAGCTCGACCCGCACGGGAAGATCTCGGCCGAGACGATCCCCGGCTTCGACCTCGTGCCCGTCGGCGAGCTCGTCGGCTGACGCAGTCGGGCGAGGTGGGGCAGCCAAGGTGACGGCCGGGGGGGACCCGTACCGGGTGCTGGGCCTCGCACCGGGCGCGACGCCGGCGGACGTCAAGCGCGCCTACCGGCTGCTCGCGAAGCGGCATCACCCGGACGCGGGCGAGGGATCCGTGGCGCGATTCCTCGAGATCCAGGCAGCCTACGAGGTGCTCGCGCGCCGGGACGGCGCGGGCGGCGAGCGGGCCGGCGCGGCCCGGTCAACGGTGCGCCGACCCGCACAGGCGAGCCCGCGGACCGCGGGCGCCCGCCGGACGAGCGGCGAGCGACCTGGCGAACCGGACGCGCCCCCGCCGCCCGGCACCGAATGGGCTCGACGGCCGCGCGATGCGGGTGGGCGGTCATCCCCCGGCGCCGGCGGCCGGTCGTCCCCGGGCGCCGGTGGCCGATCGGCGGCGGGCGGCGCTGGCGCGGGCGCGACCGGCGAGCGCGTCCGGCGTGGGCGCTCCGCCCGAAAGGCGACGCTCGGGTCGACTTCGTACGACGGGGCGGGGGATGCTGTCGAGCCCACGTGGGAGGGCGCGGACTGGTACGGGCCCGTGTCGGGCACCTACTGGACGGTCAACCCGAAGGAGTACGCAGATCCGCGCAAGCACGGCCCGGAGTACACGGCACGCTGGGCGGGCCGCGCCGGCACGGGGCCGCCGGAACCGACAGCGCAGTCATCGCGCGGTCCCATCCCGGGGGCGGCGGCCGCCGGATCGACCGGCAGGGAGGCGCGGTCGCGCGTTGCCCCATCGCCGGTGCCCCCGCGGCCAGCGCGCGCCCGGCCGGGTGTCGGGACACCGGCCTGGCCACGGGCGAGCGAGCGGGTCATCGTCGGCGTGCTTGGGTGGCTCCCGTTCGGGACGCTGCTCGCGAGCGCGGTCGGCCTGCCAATCGGTCTCATCGCGACCCTGCCGCTCCAGGTCGCCGGGCTCGCGGTCATGCTGCGGGAGCCTCGGCTCGCCTGGGCGTCGGCCGGCGGGCTGGCAGCGGTCATCGGCTTCGCGATCCCGGGCATCGCCGTCCTGGCCGCGATGGGCGTCGCGGTCCGGCCCGGTGGCCCGGCGTCCGCCGGCGTGATCGTCCTGGCTGCCCTTGCGTGGGGCGGCGGCGCCGCGGTCGCCGCGAGCGGCCGGCTCGTGGCGCAGCCATGGCGGGCCCGGCCGTGAGCCGGCCCGGCCTGCCGTGAGCCCGGACGATACGATGGACCGGTGAGCCGTCGCGCCTCGTCCGACCTGTCCGGCGCCGCCCAGGAGTACCTGCTGGCCCTGCGGTCAGCGGCCGCCGAGGAGACGCGCGTCACGGCCGCCACGGTTGCCCGGCACGTCGGCGTCTCCACCCAGGCTGCGAGCGAGATGTACCGGCGCCTCGCCGCAGAGGGCCTGGTCTGCCAGTCGGATGGGCGCGAGCTGACGCTGACGCAACCCGGGCGTGCCGCGGCCGACGGGATCTTCCGGCGCCACGCACTTCTCGAGTGGCTCCTGACCAGCGTCGTCGGCCTCGGGTGGGCAGAGTCGGACGTGGAGGCGGGCCGCCTCCAGGGCGCCATCTCGCCCCGGGTCGAGGCCCGCCTGGACGACCTGCTCGGCCACCCCGAGACGTGCCCCCACGGCAATCCCATCGATGTCGCGATCGCCGCGCGGCGCCCCGCGGGCGTCCCGCTCGCCAGCCTCGAAGCGGGCGAGGTCGCGACGATCTATCGGATCACCGAGACCGCGGAGGAGGATCCGGCGCTTCTGTCCTACCTGGAGGCGCGTGCGCTCACGCCCGGGGCGCGCATCGAGATCCTGGCCCGCTCCGCGTCGCTCGACGCCGTGACGATCGACGGCCCGATCGGGCGGGCGACCCTCGGCCTGCGGCCCGCGTCACTCGTCCACGTCCTCCGCGGCGAGGCGGACCCTTCGCTCTTCCACCGCGTCCCCGGCCGCCTCCGCACCGGCTGAGGAAGCCGTCCGCTCACGGCCCGGGCGCCCGCAGCGGGTGAGCGGCGCTCGGCGCGGCGCGTGGCGCCCGTACAATCGCGACCATGACCCCGGTCCGCGTTCGAATCGCCCCGAGCCCGACCGGGCCGCTCCACATCGGCACGGCCCGGACCGCGCTCTTCAACTTCCTCTTCGCGCGGCACGTCGGCGGGACGTTCATCCTGCGCCTCGAGGACACGGACGTGGCGCGGTCGACGCCCGCGTTCGAGGAGGACATTCTCGAGCACCTCCACTGGCTCGGCCTCGAGTGGGACGAGGGTCCCGCCGCCGGCGGGCTACCAGAGCGCGGCGCCTTCGGGCCGTATCGCCAGATGGCGCGCCGCGACCTCTACCGCGACGCCGCCCTGCAGCTCCTCGCGGAGGACAAGGCATATCCCTGCTACTGCACTTCCGAGGAGCTGGACGCGGACCGGAAGGAGCGCGAGGCGGCGAAGCTGCCGCCGCGCTACAGCGGCCGCTGCGCGGCGCTCACGCCGGCGGAACGCGACGCCTTCGAGGCCGAGGGCAGGAAGCCCGCGATCCGCTTCCGGGTGCTGCCCGGTGTCGTGGCATTCGACGACATGGTCCGAGGCCACGTGGAGATCGACGCCGCGACGCTCGGTGGCGACCTCGTGATCGTCCGCGCAGACGGGACCCCGCTCTACCACTTCGTCGTCGTCATCGACGATGCCGCCATGGGCATCTCCCACGTGATCCGGGGCGAGGACCATCTGTCCAACACGCCGAAGCACATCCTCCTGTTCCGAGCGCTCGGCTATCCCGTGCCGATCTTCGCCCACCTCCCGCTGATCCTCAACGCCGACCGGACGAAGATGAGCAAGCGCAAGGGCCAGACGGCGGTGGCCGACTACGTCGCCGAGGGGTTCGTGCCCGAGGGCCTCGTCAACTACCTCGCCCTCCTCGGCTGGTCCACGGGGACGGAGGAGGAGATCCTCCCGCTCGACGACCTGATCGAGCGCTTCGACACCGGCGCCATCCAGAAGGGCGGGGCGGTCTTCGACCGCGCCCGGCTGGAATGGCTCAACGGCCAGTGGATCCGACGGCTCGCCGACGACGACCTCGCCGCCCGTCTCGCACCCTTCCTCGCCGCCGAGGCCGCCGCGGGGCGCATCGACAGGGCGCCCTCGCCCGCCGAGATCGTCGCGATCCTCCCCCTCGTCCGCGAGCGGCTGCCGGTCCTCGGAGCGATCGGGGACCTCGTGGGCTTCCTCTACGTCGAGGACCTCGTGCCGGACGCGGCGCTGCTCGTGCCGAAGCGCTGGGACGTCGCCACGACGCGCGCGGGGCTCGCCGCGGCCCTGGCCGAGATCGTGAACGCCGGCGATGCCGGCTTCACGAAGGAGGCGCTCGAACCTGCGCTGCGGGCGCTCGCCGACGAGCGCGGCTGGAAGGCCGGGGACCTGTTCATGGCCATCCGCGTGGCGATCAGCGGGCGCACCGCGACCCCGCCGCTCTTCGAGTCGATGGTGGCGCTCGGCCGGGATCGCACGCTGGAGCGCCTCGACCGCGCCGCGGGCGCCCTGGCGGCGGCGCCGGCCTGAAGACTGGGCCGCCGGCCTGATGACCGGGCCGCCGGACGGCGAACGGCGGCAACGACGTTAACAATCCGCCAACGCGCCGTTCACCTGCAGACCTATCCTTGATCGAGCATGGCTCGCACGATCCTCGTCGTCGACGATGAACCGATCCTGAGGGAGACCCTCGCCGAGGCCCTGGACGCCGACGGGTTCCGCGTGCTGACGGCAGCCGACGGCCGCGAGGCGCTCAGCCGGTTTCGCGAGCACCAGCCCGACCTCGTCGTCCTGGACCTGATGCTCCCCGAGCTCTCCGGGATCGAGGTCTGCCGCATCATCCGGGCCGAGTCCGGCGTGCCGATCGTCATGCTCACCGCGAAGACTTCAGAGCTCGACAAGGTCGTGGGCCTCGAGCTCGGGGCGGACGACTACGTCACGAAGCCGTTCAGCCTGCGCGAGCTGAGCGCCCGGATCCGGGCGCTCCTGCGCCGGACGGAGCAGCTCGCCGAAGCTCCTGCGCCGCTCGTCGAGATCGGGGCGCTGACGGTTGACCTGGCCGGGCACCGGCTGCTGCGCGACGGCGAGCGCGTGCCGGTGAAGCCGAAGGTCTTCGAGCTGCTCGCCCACCTGCTCCGGCACCCGGGCCAGGTGCTGACCCGCGAGCAGCTCCTCGAGCACGTCTGGGGGTACGACTACGCGGGCGAGACGCGCACGGTCGACGTCCACATCCACTGGCTCCGCGCCGCGATCGAGCCGGACCCGGCCGAGCCGGCCTACCTCCATACGGTGCGCGGCGTGGGCTACGTGTTCCGCCGGCCCGCCTGAGCCGCGACAGGCACGGACGCGGCCGCGCCCGCCGGTCGCTCGGCGCGCCGGGCCGCTCGCCCGGCCCGCAGGGCGCGTCAGGCGCGATGACGTGCTGAGCCCGACGCTCAGACTCCCTTGGCGGCGATTCGCTCCAGGACCTCGGCGGCGTCCTCGGCCGCGTCGATCGTCTCCTCCAGCGCGATATACAGGTCGCGGAAGCGGATCACGTCGAGCGGGTCCATCCGCTCGCGGAACAGCCGCCCGATCGCCGCCCGCGAGAGCCCGTCGGCCTCGTTCTCCAGCGTGTGCACCGACCGCAGGTGCGCCTGCATCGTCTCGGGCTTGTCGAGCAGCCGAAGGGCCGCAAGAAGCTCGGCGGCCTGGCCGGCGATGATCCCCGCGAGCTGACGCGCCTCCGGCGTGGGCGCCTCGATGCCGTAGATCACGAACGTCTCGGCGACCTCCTGGATCCCGTCCACGATGTCGTCGAGGCGGCTCGTGAGCTCGTGAATGTCCTCTCGGTCGAACGGCGTGATGAAGGCCCGTTCGAGTCGGGCAGCGATCTCCGTGTCGATCTCGTCGCCCTCGTGCTCGAGCGCCTGGATCGCCGCAACGCGCTCGTCCAGCCGGTCGAACGCGACGACCAGGCCCTCGAGGGCGCGCGCGGCGGCGAGGAGGTTCTCGCCGTCGCGGATGAAGATCTCGGTGAAGGCTTCGTCGCGGGGAATGAGGCGAACCATGCGGGAGCTCCCTTGTGCAGCCCTTAGCGGAGGCCGACGGCCGCGAGAGCTCCCCATGCCAGCCCGCCCGCGAGGGCGGTGGCCGGGAGCGTCACGACCCAGGCGATGAGGATGGTGCGCGCCACGCCCCAGCGGACGCCGCGCGGTCCCTTGCTCGAGCCGACGCCCATGATCGCGCTCGAGATGACATGTGTGGTGGAGACCGGCATCCCGAGATGGGCGGTGGCCAGCAGGACGGTCGCCGCCGTCGTCTCGGCGGCGAACCCGTGGATCGGCTCCAGCTCCACCACCCGGCGACCCATCGTCCGCATGATCCGCCAGCCCCCGACGGCCGTGCCCAGCGAGATGGCGCTGGCGGCCCCGATGATCACCCAGATCGGAACGTCCACCGTCGGGATGACGCCGGCGGAGAAGAGCGCGAGCGTCACGATCCCCATCGTCTTCTGCGCGTCATTGGAGCCGTGGGCGAAGGCCATGTAGCCGGCCGAGATGACCTGGAGCCGCCTGAACCCCCGCGTCATGGGCCGCCGGCGCGCCCGCCGGAAGATCCAGTAGAGCGCGATCATCAGGCAGAACGCGATGATGAAACCCAGGACGGGCGACGAGACGAGCGGAACGAGCACGCTGCCCACGACGCCGGACCACTTCACGGCGCCCGTGCCCGCGGCCAGGATCGTCGCGCCCAGGAGGCTGCCGATCAGGGCGTGGCTGCTGGAGCTGGGGATGCCGAGTCGCCAGGTCAGGAGGTTCCACGCGATCGCGCCGAGGAGCGCCGCTACCACGATCGTCTGGGTCGTGGTCGCCTCGTTGACGAGGCCGGCACCGATCGTCTTCGCCACCGCCGTCCCGGCGAACGCGCCGATGAAGTTGAACGCGGCAGCCATGAGGATCGCGTGCTGGGGTCGGAGCGCGCGGGTCGCGACCGACGTGGCGATCGCGTTCGCCGTGTCGTGGAAGCCGTTGATGTAGTCGAAGACGACCGCCAGCGCGAGCACGACGACGAGCGAAGCGGTCAACGGTCACGATCCGTAAGGGATTGGTTACGACAGGGTCCGGCCCGGTTCCTGAGCATCGCGGGCAAGTATGCGGCCTGCAACGCGCCGAGATGGGCGAAGCAACAACAGGACGTTAACCCGCCGACCACGCAGCCTTCACGGGGGCGAGCCACGCTCCAACACGTGATCGTCGAGCCATTCCCCGGCCTTGATCGCTCCCGTCGTCGCCTCCTGCGACTCCATCGCGCCGGCCCGCCCGAAGACGACCCGACTCCGACGACGCTCTCGCTGCGCGCCACCGAGCTCCTTCGCGCCGTCGAGACCGGGACCGTCGTGCCGCAGTGGCGGTCGTCGGGCTTCGGTCGCGCGGTCGACGGCATCCGGTCCCAGCTCGGGCCGATCGGGCTGCGCGCGACGCTCGCGGCGTCGTTCAGCCGGGAAGCGGGTCGTCGAACGTCCATGCACGGGGCGGCCGCGGCGCCGCTCGATCTCGCCTACGCGGTACGCTGGCTGGAGCTGGACCCGAGGCGTCCGCGATCCATCCCTGCCTGGACGAGCTGGCTCCCGGCCGAGCCCGGCTGAGCATCCCGCTCGGGGGCTCGGCGGCTGCTCCGGCCGTTATGCTTCCTCCATGCGCCTGAGTCATCTCTTCTTCGCCACGCTCCGCGACGACCCGAACGACGCGGAGATGCCCTCGCATCGCCTGCTGGTCCGGGCCGGCTATGTCCGCCAGCTGGGCTCCGGCATCTACTCGCTGCTGCCGCTCGGTTTCCGGGTCGCGAAGCGGGTGGAGCAGGTGATCCGCGAGGAGATGGACCGGATCGGCTGCCAGGAGATGGAGATGCCGGTCGTCCACCCGGCAGAGCTCTGGCGAGAGACCGGCCGCTACGACGCGATCGGGCCGGAGATGGCCCGCTTCAAGGACCGCGCGGGGCGCGACATGGTCCTCGCCATGACGCACGAGGAGGTCGTCGCGGACCTCCTGCGCGACATCGTGAAGTCGTACCGCCAGCTCCCGATGATGGTCTACCACTTCCAGACGAAGTGGCGCGACGAGCCCCGAGCGCGCGGCGGGCTGATCCGGGTCCGCGAGTTCGTCATGAAGGACGCCTACAGCTGCGACATGGACCTCGCCGGGCTCGACGTGAGCTACGAGCGACAGTACGAGGCATACACGCGGATCTTCGAGCGCCTGGGGCTCCACGCGATCGCCGTCGCCTCCGACGTGGGGATGATGGGCGGCTCCCAGGCCCACGAGTTCATGGTCCTCAACCCGTACGGCGAGGACGTGCTGGTCCTGTGCGAGACATGCGGCTTCTCGGCCAACCGGCAGGTCGCCACGGTCCGCGTCTCCGAGCCGCCCGCCGACCCGCCGCGCGCGCTCGAAGAGGTCGCGACGCCGGGGGCCGCCACGATCGCCGACCTCGCCGCGTTCCTGGAGGTGAGCGCGGAGGAGACGGCGAAGGCGACGTTCTTCGTGGACCGGGACGGCCGCCTGATCACGGCCATCGTCCGCGGCGACATGGACGTGAACGAGACGAAGCTCGCCAACGCGGCACAGGCCGCCGACCTGCGGCCGGCGCGCACCGAGGAGATCGAGGCCGCGGGGATGGTGCCAGGCTACGCGTCACCGATCGGCGCCCACGACACGTTCATCGTCGTTGACACCCTGGTCGCCCGGTCGTCCAACCTGGTCGCCGGGGCGAACCGGCACGGGTTCCACCTGCGCAACGTGAACGTCCCGCGCGATTACACGCCGGACCTCGTCGCGGACCTCTCGAGCGCCCGCGAGGGCGACGGATGCCCGACGTGTGGCTCGCCGGTCATCCTGCGGAACGGCATCGAGGTGGGGAACATCTTCAAGCTCGGCACGAAGTACACCGCGGCGCTGGGCGCCGAATACCTGGGCGAGGATGGCGGGCGCCACCCGATCGTGATGGGCAGCTACGGGATCGGCGTCGGGCGCGCCCTCGCCTGCGTGGTCGAGGCGCATCACGACGCGAAGGGGATCGCCTGGCCGGCGGAGGTGGCTCCTTATGCGGCCCACCTCGTCTCGCTTGGCGCCGCGAAGGACCCGCACGTGGCCGAGGTGGCAGGCCGGCTCCACGAGCTGGCGCTCGCGTCCGGGCACGAGATCCTGTGGGACGACCGCGACGAGTCGCCGGGCGTCAAGTTCACCGACGCGGAGCTCATGGGGATGCCCGTCATCCTGACGGTCAGCCCCCGCTCGCTCGCCGCGGGCGGCGTCGAGGTGACCGTCCGGGCGACCGGCGAGCGCACCGTCGAGCCCATCGGCGAGGTGGAGACGCGCCTTCGCGGCTGACCCGCCGCGAGCGCAACCGTGGACCCCCTCGCCGCCGCCGCCATCGTTGCGCTGGGCGCCGCCGCTCTTCTCCTCGCGGCCGGTTTGCAGCGCCGGGGTCGGTCCGGGGCAGGCACCGCCAGGTCGCAGATCGGCGCCGACGCGCAGCATGCCACAGCGCAGGCTTCCGAGGCCGAGGAGCGCGTCGCCGCCTCGACCCGGGACCTGGGCGTGCTCGTCGACCTGGTCGGGATCGGCGTCCTCCGGGTGACGGACGACCTGACGGTGATCCAGGCGAACGAGGCTGCGGCCCGGCAGCTGGCCCGGCGGGCGGCCACCTTGCCCGGACGCAGCGTGATGGAGGTCTCGACCGACCACCGGCTGGAGGAGATCGTCCGGAGCGCGCTGCAGACGGGCGCCGCCGCCGGGGAGCTGACGATCCGCACGTCCGACGCGCCGACGCTCCTCGTCCGAGCCCGCCGCCTGTCGTCGGGCGACGCCTGGCTCGTCATGGAGGACGTCACCGAGCTGCGGCGCCTCCAGCGGATCCGGACCGAGTTCATCGACAACCTTGCCCACGAGCTGCGCACGCCGCTCACCACGGTGAGCCTCCTGGCCGAGACACTTGCTCTCGAGGCGGACCAGCTGCCGCCCCGGACCGCCGACCGGATCGCGAAGATCGAGGTCGAGACGGGCCACCTGGTCCAGATGGTGAACGAGCTCCTGGACCTCTCGAAGATCGAGAGCGGCAGCGCGGCCCTCCTCATCTCCGACGTGGACCTGCCCCGGCTGGCGGACGCAACCGTGGAGCGGCTCAGCCTGTTTGCGGAGCGCCACGGCGTCCGGATGGCGGTGGAGGCGGACGGAGACATCCCGCTCGTCCGCGGCGACGGCGAGCGCCTGGGCCAGGCGCTCCTCAACCTGCTCCATAACGCCGTGAAGTTCAGCCCGGCCGGCGCCGAGGTGACGGTCCGCGTGCACGCCGACGAGCAGGCGGTCGTCATGACCGTGCAGGATCACGGGCCGGGGATCCCGCACTCGGCCCTCCCGCGAGTCTTCGAGCGCTTCTACAAGGGCGACCGCTCGCGCACCCGGGGGGTCGGCGGAACCGGGCTGGGGCTGTCGATCGCCCGCCACGTCGTCGAGGCGCACGGCGGCCGGATCTGGGTCGATTCGGAGGAGGGGAACGGCTCCACCTTCGGGTTCGCCGTGCCCCTCGCCGGGCCGGACCTGGCCGCGACGCCGGGCGGCTGAGGCATGCTGCGCCTGGCCCACCGCGGGGACCATGCCCGCGAGCCGGAGAACTCGCTTGCCGCGTTCGAGGCAGCGATCGCACGCCCCGGGTGTGACGGCGTGGAGCTCGACGTGCGGGCATCGGCGGACGGCGTCGCCATCGTCCTCCACGACCCGACGCTCGCCCGCGTCCAGGGGCTGCCGGACCGTGCCGACTCGCTGACCGCGGCGCAGCTGGCAGCATTCGGAGTGCCTGCCCTCGCCGACGTCCTTTCGGCCTGCGGCCCGGACGCCTTCCTCGACGTCGAGCTGAAGGAGGATCTCGGGTCGCGCGCGCTCGGGCCCCTGGTCGCCGCCCGCGGGCTGCCGGACGGCTCGCTTTCCAACGCTGTCGTGTCGGCGTTCGATCCGGAGAGCATTGCCACGGTCCGGCGCCTCGCCCCGAACGTTGCCTGCTGGCTGAACGTCGAGGACCTGGAGGACGCGACGCTTGACCTCGCCGTCTCGCTCGGCTGTCGCGGTGTCTCGGCGGACTGGCGCGCGATCGACGTCCGGAGCGTCGCCGCGGTGGCCGGGTCCGGGCTCGACCTCGCCGCCTATACGGTCATCGACTGGCGAAGGCTGAGGCGCCTCGAACGGATGGGCGTTGTCGCCGCCTGCATCGAGGGCGCGGCCCTGGACGCTAGTTGAGGTCCTCGCGCAGGCCGGTCGAGAGGAAGACCACGTCCTCGGCGATGTTGGTCACCCGATCGCCGACGCGCTCCAGGTAGTGCGCGGCGAGCTGCAGCAGGTTCGCGCGATCCACGTTTCCGGCGTCCTCCTTGGAGAGGGCGGCGAGCCGGTCGACCGTGCGGTGATACATCACGTCCATCTCGTCGTCCCGGAGGGCAGTGCGCCGGGCAAGCTCGACGTCCGAGTCCACGAGTGCGCGCATCACGTCGGCAAGAAGCTCGATCGCGAGCCGGCCCATCGCAGGGACCTCGACGTTCGCGCTGAGGCTCGGTTCCGGCGCCGTGTCGCGAGCACGCTTGGCGACGTTGGCGACGGAATCGCCGATGCGCTCGAGCTCGACCGCGACATCGTAGAGCGTCAGGAGGAAGCGCAGATCGCGCGCGACGGGCGCCTGCGTCGCGATCGTGGCAATGACCTCCTCGATGGCCGCGGCCGTCAGCTCGTTCACCGCGGCGTCACCCTCGATCACGCCGCGTGCCTTGGCCGCATCGTGCGTCTCGAACGCCTCCACCGTGTTCGCGATCGCGACGCCCACGAGGCTGCTCGTCCGCAGGAGCATGTCCTTGATCTCGCGCTCCTCGCGGTCAAGCGTCGAGCGCGGAATGGTACGCGGCGGGACGGGGAGGCCGCCCTCCACCCGGGCGATGATCTGATCCGTCGTCTCGTCCGCGGCCGCGGCGCGGCCACGGTTCGTCTCGCTCATGCGCGTTCCTCCCAGCGGCCACAGGCGGCTCGCGTGCTCATCCGAATCTCCCGGAGATGTAGTCGTCGGTGAGCTGAAGGCGTGGCTGCGTGAAGATCTGGGCCGTCGGCCCTTCCTCCACGAGATAGCCCGCCCGGTCATCTCCCATCGTCAGGAATGCCGTCCGGTCGCTGACACGAGATGCCTGCTGCATATTGTGGGTCACGATCACGATCGTGTAGCTGGCGCGGAGATCGGTCATGAGCTGTTCGACCTGCAACGTGGCAACCGGGTCGAGCGCCGAGCACGGCTCGTCCATGAGGAGGATGTCCGGTGCAAGCGCAAGGGCCCTGGCGATGCACAGCCGCTGCTGCTGGCCGCCCGAGAGCGACGTGCCGCTGTGGTCGAGCTTGTCTTTGACCTCGTCCCAGAGTGCGGCCTGGACCAGGCAACGCTCCGTCAGCTCCCGTTCGTTGCTTCTGCCCTTGACCAGCCCGTTGAAGCGCGCCGCCGCGACAACGTTGTCGGCGATCGACATGGTGGGGAACGGGTTCGGCTGCTGGAAGACCATCCCGATAGAGCGTCGCACGGCGGCCGGGTCAACTCCCTGATCGTAGATGTCGACCCCGCGATACTCGACGAGGCCCTCGACGCGCGCGCCGGGCACGATCTCGTGCATCCGGTCGATGCAGCGAAGGAGCGTCGACTTCCCGCTGCCCGATGGACCGATGATCGCGGTGATCGCATTTGGCTGGAATTCAAGCGTCACGTCACGGACAGCCCTGCGCTTGCCATAGAAGGCATTCAGGTTCTGGACGCGCAGAACGCCACCTGGCAGCCGCCCGGCGCCGCCGCGTACGGGCGCCTGCGACACGGGCGCACCTGCGCCAGGATCACCGGCCACGGTTGACTCCGTCGATGCTTGTCCTCATCGTCCCCCCCTTGGCCGGCTTCGCGCGACCATCCAGCGGCCTGCAAGATTGAAGAGCAGCACCATCACGACGAGCGTCAGCGCTGCGCCGAAGGCGCGTGCTTCGGCCGCGGGAAAGGCCGAGTTGAGTGCGTTCCGATAGATGACGAGGGGCAGACCTTGCATCGGCTCGTTCATGTCAAGCGAGAAGAAGTTGTTTCCAAGCGCAGTAAAGAGCAATGGGGCGGTCTCACCTATGGCGCGGGACACCGCGAGCAGGACCCCGGTGAAGATGCCGGAGAAGGCAGTCGGCACGAAGATGGAGAGGAACGACCGCCAGCGGCTGAGCCCGAGAGCCCGCGCACCTTCGGCGACGGGCCGAGGGATCAGGCGGAGCATCTCTTCGGTCGCGACCACTACAGGCGGGAGCATGATGATGGCGAGGGCAATCGACCCGGCAAAGCCGGAAAAGTGCCCCTGGGCGACCACGACCAGCGTGTAGACGAAGATCCCCACGACGATCGAGGGCAGAGCGGCCAGCACGTCGATCACGAACCGCGTGGCTGTGGCTGGGAGCCCCCCTACCTCGACGTCGAAGATCGCCACGAGCAGACCGAACGGAACCGCGATCACGGCGCCAAGGCCCGTCATCTCCAGCGTCCCGACGATGGCATTCCGGATCCCACCACCCGCAGCGCTCAGGTCCCCCGGCGGATCCTGGGTGAAGAAGTCGAGGTTTATGACGGCGATGCCTTTCGAGACCAGGTACCACGCGATTGCAGCGAGTGGCACCAGTGCGACGAGGAACGCGGCAAACGCGAGCGCCATCACGAGGCGGGTCTTGAGCTGACGCGCCGCGCTCGTCGGACGCAGGAGAACGGGATCAGCGAGCACGGCTAATCCCTCGCTCGAAGCGTCGGCGGACGAGCACGCCCGCCCCGTTGATGATGACTGCGATTCCAAGAAGGACCACGCCGAGGGCGATCAGCGCCTCGGGATGCAGCTCCTCCGTTGCTTCGTTGAATTCGTTGGCGATGACGCTGGCCAGCGTGAACCCTGGAGCGAAGATCGACCCGGCGATCTTCGGCGAGTTGCCGACAACGAGGGTGACCGCGATGGTCTCTCCGATGGCGCGCCCAAGGCCCAGGATGATCGCCGCGAACAGCCCTGTTCGGCCGATCGGGATCACCACCTGCCTGATGACGTCCCAGCGTGTGCCGCCGAGTGCCAGGACCGCCTCACGCTGCAACCGCGGCGTCGCCGCGAATACCTCACGCGTCACGGCGGCCACGATCGGGATGATCATGACGGCCACGATGACGCCGGCCGCGAAGTAGCTTGGTCCGGGCGTGGGCGGCCCAAGGAATGGGAGCACGCGACCGACCGACCCGGCTACAGCCTGCTCGAACGGCCGCACGACCGGGACAAGGACGAGGAGGCCCCAGAGGCCCCACACGACCGATGGCACGGCAGCCAGCAGGTCAACGACAACCGCCACGGGCCCTGCCACGGGGTGCGGAAGGAACTCGGTCACGAGGAGCGCAATCCCGATTGCGACCGGCACCGCGATCAGGATCGAGATGACGCCCGTGAGCAGCGTCCCGTAGATGAACGGCAGCGCTCCGTAGACCGTGAACGCCGGCGACCAGCGGGTGCCCGTGATGAAGCCCCAGACGCCGAAGCGAGCGAATACCGGCCCGGTTGCCGACACGGACGAATAGGCCATGATCGCGATGAGAGCGAGTGCCAGGAGCGCCGCGGTTCCCGCTACGATCCGGAATGCCCTGTCACCTGTGAACCACCGGCGCCGCAGGAACCGCAACGGTGGCGGACCCGGAGATTGCTCGGCGGCGCCATGCGCAGGGTCGTGAGTCGTCATGGCCTCCAATTGTCACCCGTTTGTTCGTGCCCGGGCATCTTGAGATGCCCGGGCAACCGTGACAAGAGCTCGAGGCGTCGACCCTATGGGAGCAGCGGCGCGCCCGCCCAGTTGATCGATCGGACGGCCGCTTCGTCCTGCGCGAGCAGGCCTGCCGGGATCGATCCGTAGAAGAGGGCCGCCGTGTCGGCCTGGCCGTCATGAATCGCCCACCACAGGAAATCCACGAGCGCGTTCGCCCGCTCCTGGCTCTTCATCACCTTCGACAGATCCTTGTAGACGATCAACCACGTGGTGCCGGTGATCGGATAGCCCGTGGCCGAGTCCGTGTTGGCCAGGTTGAAGCGAAGGTCGACGGGGTAGCTCGGCAGGTCGGCAGCAGCCTTCACGGAGTCCAGTGACGGCGTGATGAAGGTGCCGGCCTTGTTCTGGACGTCGGCAAAGGGGATCTTGTTCGCCAGCGCGTAGGTGAGCTCGACGTAGCCAACTCCGCCGTCCGTCTGGTTGATTCCCTGGGTGACACCCTCGTTGCCGCTGGCGCCCTGGCCAACTGGCCACTCGACCGTCTTTCCGGCCGACTTGGTGGGGTCACCCTTTCCGACGGTCGTGACCCAGTCGGAGCTCGCCTTGGTCAGGTACGTGGTGAAGATGCTGGTCGTTCCAGAGCCGTCGGAGCGGTGAACCACGCTCACGGCGGACGAGGGGAGGGTCACGCCGGGGTTGGCGGCCGCGATCGCCGGGTCATTCCACGTGGTGATCGCGCCATCGAAGATCCCGGCGATGATCGCGGAGGTCATCTTCAAGGGGGCAGCGAGGCCGGTGAGGTTGTAGGCGATCACGACCGCCCCGAAGACAACCGGGATCTCGACTGGAACTCCGTTCGCGGCCGCGGCCTGGATCTCGCTATCCTGCAGAAACGCGTCGGAAGCCCCGAAGTCCACCGTGTCCTGCTGCCAGCCCTTGACGCCGCCACCCGACCCGATCGACTGGTAGTTCAGCTTGACACCGCATTTCGCGCTGTAGTCCGCGCCCATCTTCGAGAGGAGCGGGAAGATGAACGTCGAACCAGCGCCAGTGAGCTGGCCGTCGCCCTTGCTGCATCGATAGGTGCTCGCTGCGCCGGCCGGCGCGGGGCTGGCTGCCGCTCCGGCGGACGCCGCGGGGCTGGCTGCCGGCGTCGGAGTGGCGCTGCCGCTGCACGCCCCGACGACGAACGCGGTGGCGAGCGCGAGGGCGCCGATGCGTCTGGTCCTTGCGATGATGGACACGGATCTGGTTCCTCCTTGCCTCTCCGCGGTCAACGCCTCGCGGCGTGCTGCAAGAGAGGGAGCCTGTGGTTCGGTTTCTCCCCCCACAGGCTCGATCCGCGCCGTCAACCGGCCATTTGCGGATTGTTAACGTCTTGACAACTCGCGGCCCCGAGCCTGCCGGTGGTCCCGCCGATCGACGGAGACGCCCGTCGTGGCGGGCATCGTCGAGGGCCCCGCGCGGCGCCCGACATGGCGCCGGGTAGGCGCGGGAGCACGCCGCGGGCGAGCTGCCGAAGGCCTTCGCGCGGCGCACCAGCCGTGGGCTCGCGGTCCGCGCCCGTCCTCGGTGGTGCGGGCCTATCGGCGCAGGAGGTCGGGCGGGACGAGCCAGCGCAGCTCGGCGGACCCGGGCGCCAGCGGCCGCTCCACGTCGAGGAGCGCGAACGCTCCCTTCCGCATCCGGATGCCCGGCGACGCGGTGAGCGATCCGAGCAAGTCGCTGAAGTCAGGGTCATGCCCTACGAGGATCGGCCGGACCGGCCCCCCGGCTTCGTCGAGCATCGAATCGACCGCGGCCAGGTTCACGAACGTCGCGAGCCGAGCGTCGATCCGTACCGGGACACGCAGGTGGTCGGCAACGAGCTCAGCCGTCTCCCGCGCGCGGATGAGCGGCGAGGTGAGCACCGCGTCCGGTACGAAGCCGGCTGCGGCGAGCAGGCGGCCGAGCCGCTCGGCCTGCTGGCGGCCCTTCTCGCTGAGCGGCCGGAGCTCGTCCGGCCGGTCCCACGACTCGGGATCGCCGGCGTGGGCGTGGCGGAGCAGCCCGAGCTCCACGCTCAGCGGTCCGTGATGCGTGCCGCGCGCTCCTGCGGCCGCACGCTTCGGGCACCCTCCGCGAACGGGGCGACCAAGGCGCTGATCTCGTCGCGGACACGCCGGAAGACGGCAAGCCGCTCGTCGTCCGTCCCTGGTGCGGCGGCCGGGTCCTCGAGTCCCCAGTGGAGCGATGCGTGGGCGCCCGGAAGGACCGGGCACGCCTCGCGCGCCTGGTCGCAGACAGTGATCACGTAGTCGAACGGCTCGTCGAGGAACTGGATCACCGACTTTGACCGCGCGCCCGACCAGTCGATGCCGATCTCGGAAAGCGCCCGGATCGTCAGGGGGTTCACCGAGCCCGGGTGCGTGCCGGCGGACTGGACGTCGAACGTGGGCCTGCCAATCCGGCCGAGGATCGCTTCCGCCATCTGGCTGCGCGCTGAGTTGCCGGTGCACACGAACAGCACGCGGACCGGCCCGGAGGCGTCCATCACGGGTTGAGGTCCTCGTGCTCGCCGGTGGCCAGGAAGACGACGTCCTCCGCGATGTTCGTGACCCGGTCGCCGATCCGTTCCAGGTAGTGGGCGGCGATCATCAGGCGGGCGGCCCGCTCCACGTTCGCCGGGTCCGCCTGGCCCAGGCGAATGAGCTCGTCCACCGCGCCATGGTAGTGCGCATCGATTGCATCGTCCTGGCTGGCGACGGCGCGCGCCGCACCTGCGTCCGAGTCGACGAGCGCGCGGCCGACATCGCCGAGGATCCGCGCCGCAAGGCGGCCCATCTCGGGGATCCCCACGTAGTCGGCCAGGGCCGCGTACGGGGCGACGTCGCGAACGCGCTTCGCGACGTTCGCCGTCGAGTCGCCGATGCGCTCGAGCTCGTACGCGACGTGGTCGAGCGTCAGCAGGAAGCGGAGGTCGCGCGCGACCGGTGACTGCGTGGCGATCGTTCGGACAATGTGGTCCAGCGCCTCGGCCTGCATCTCGTTGATCTCGACGTCGCCCTCGATCACGCGGAGCGCGAGCGCCGCGTCGTGCGTCTCGAGTGCCTCGATGGTCAGCTGGATTCGCTCCTCGATGAGGCTCGTCATCCGGAGCAGCGTCTCCTTGATGATCCGCTTCTCGCGGTCCAGCGAAGAACGCGGCACGACGCGCTCGTGATCCCAGTCGCTGCCCACCGGGCGAGCGACGGCCACGCCGACATCTCGTGGGAGGCGATCCGTCATTCGATCGCGATCCATGGCCGCCGCAGCACCTCCGGGCTGATCCGGCCCCAGGCCGGTGGAGTGATCGGGATCATCTGTCAGGAGATCCGCCAGTGCTCGCCAGGGACGCGACGTCCGGGGACCGCTGTCGGCGCTGCCGGACGGGGGAGCGGAGAGGCCCGCCCGGCTGCGGAGCAGCCGGGCGGGCCCGAGGAGGAGGAGCGCGCAGGTTCCGGCTGGGCCAGCCTGGTTCGGTGGGTCTTCCAACGGTGACGGGGAGGCCAGCCATCCGGGCCACCCATCACGGCCTACGATCGACCTCGCGCATCAACCGCCCGTTGCCGGTCGTTCAATGTTCTGTTAACGGGCCGGGGCGACCTGCTCGAGGGCCGTCGGGCAGCGCTCCGGACGTCACGCGCGCGATTGCAGGTGTCGATCGAAGAACATGACGATCCGCCCGCGGGCGTGCACGGCCGACGGCTCGTGATACCCGACGCCGCCCGTGATCATCCCCATGACGGCGAAGAGCATCGGCGTGCGCTCATCGCGGTGGTCGTTGAGGAAGGAGTGGCCGCAGTCCGGGTACTCCTTGACGTCGTGGTCGATCGCGAGGGTCGTGAGGATCCCGTCGAGCTTCGAGGCCGCCCCCCGCAGGGAGCGGTCCTGCGCGCCGTAGCTCGCGACGATCGGGCACGCCTCCCGGAGGGCCAGCAGCGGGTCGGGCGGGATGGTCCCGTAGTTGACGCTGGCTGCCGCGAAGCCATGCCCCGGTGCCAGTGCGAGGGCGAATCCGCCGCCGATGCAGAACCCGATGATCCCAACGCGACCCGTGCAGTCGGGCTGGCTCACGAGCCACGCACGCGCCGCCTCCACCTCGTCGAACGCCCGACCGTGGCCGGCACGAATGCTGCCCATGGTCGCCCACAGGCATCGCATCCGGCCTCCCCAGGCAAAGAGGTCCGGGGCGACGGCGAGGTACCCCGCGCCCGCGAGCCAGTCCGCCTGGCGGCGGAGGTCCTTGCTCATCCCGCCCGCATCGTGGATGACCACGACGCCCGGCCACGGACCGTCGCCCGACGGACGGGCCACGTAGGCGGGCAGGGGAGCCGCCGGTGCCTCGATGGTCACATTGGTCACGTCGATCCCCCCGGATGGATCCGCCACTGACGCGAACCCTGGCGGTGGCCCGCTCCGGCCTCATTCTGGCGCAAAGCCGCTGCAGTGCGGATCGGACCTTGCCGGTCGAGGCAGTCTGCCGCGGCCGCGGTGGTCGGCGAACGTCCCGGGCCGAAGGGCTCCTGGCAGGGATGGGCTGGACGGGCAAGGTCCCACGGTCGCGGTCCCGCGAATGAGGACATCCCCATGGACGACGACACAGGACGCGTTGCCACAGTGGACCAGCGCCTCCGCGCTTGCCGCCGCGCTGGTTCATCCGCTCCGCATGGCTGGTCCACCGCACGCTCCACCGCACCACCGGCGGCCAATCCCAGGCGAAGCCAGCTCCAGGGTCCCTCTGACCCTCGACTGCTCAGACGGTGACGATCGACCCGGACGAGGACGGGCGGCGGACCGCCTCTCCGGAGTTCAGGCCGCGGCCAGTGCCCTCTCAAGCCCGTCGAGGATGACATCGAGGCCGTACTCGAACTCGTCGACGAAGTCGTAGCCGGGCTCGAGGGCGTGCCCCATCATCTCGACGAAGTGGGGGTACTCGTTGAGGTCGAACGACTGGCGCAGGCCCTGCGCCACCTCGGCGATCTCCTCCCCGGTGTCGAACGGGAGCGTCATCTTCGTCAGCGCGAAGCCGTAGATGTAGCTGTCCAGCAGCGAGTAGGCGTGGGCGGCCATCGGGATGTCCATGCCTCCGGCCCGCAGGCTGCCGATCACCGCGTCATGGTGTCGCAGGTTCGCCGGACCGCCGTTCCTCCGCGACTCCATCAGGCCGATCGCCCAGCGATGGCGCAGGAGCACGTCGCGGAGCGAGATCGCCCGCCGGCGCATGGCCGCCTTCCAGTCGCCGTCGCTCGGACGGGAGCTCGATCTCGGCGAAGACGAGATCGACGATGCCATCGACGATCTGGTCCCGGTTGGCGAAGTAGTAGTACATGCGCCATCGCCTCGACCCCGAGTTCCTGGCCCAGCCTGCGCATGGTCAGTGACTCGAGGCCGCCCTGATCCGCCAGCCTGATCGCGGTCTGCAGCACGCGCTCACGGCTGAGGGGCGCGCGACGCTGTACCGGCTCCGTCGTCTGCGTTGACATGGGCCTCCTGCTGGCTCGACGCGGCCATGGACCTCGGGATTGACAACCCACACTCGGGCTTGACAACCCACACTTTACACCGTACAGTCCAGTCATCGCACGCTTTACACCGTAAAACAAGGAGACGAGCGATGACGGCAGCGCAGCTTCCGGTGACCCGACCACAATCTGCTGATGGACCGCGACCCTGGTCCCGCCGGTCCCACCACGCCCGCCCGAACGAAGGGGAGCGCGCGTCCGCCTCACCCAGGCGGCTCGCGAGAATCGCCGGGCTCCTGTATCTCGTCAACGCCATCGTGGCCGGCTTCGCCTACGGCTTCGTGGCCACCAGGATGTATGCGGCGGGCGACGCGGCGGCCACGGCCGGCAACGTCCTGGCCAACCCGGGGCTTGTCCGTCTCGGAGTCGTCGCCGACCTCTTCCAGGCCACCGAATGGATCTTCCTCGGCATGGCCCTCTACCTGCTGCTGCGGCACGTCAGCCCGGGCGCCGGCGGCGCGATGATGGTCCTCGTGGCCATCGGGGCCGCGATCGTGTGCCTCAACGATGTCTTCGAGTTCGTGGCCGTGCGGGTCGCGACGGATGGGGCGTACGGCGCCGCCCTCGGTGCCGCGGCGTCCAATGCGCTCGTGCTGATCCTGCTCGACCTCCAGCACTACGGGTTCCTCATCGCCCAGATCTTCTTCGGCCTGTGGCTGATCCCGCTCGGGTACCTCGCCTACCGGTCAGGGATGTTCCCCAGGGCCCTGGGCAGCGTGCTCATCGTCGCAGGCGTCTGCTACCTCGCGGACATGCTCGTGCTGTTCCTGGTCCCCGACATCGGCAGGCAGATCAACGGGCTGCTCGTCATCCCACCGACGGTCGGCGAGATGTGGATGGCGGTGTACCTGCTCGTCAAGGGGGTCCGGTCTTCGCCTCGAGACGATCGAGCGCCCGTCGCCGATCCAGCGTCGCTGGCCGCCTGAGCCCTGACGGGATCACCGCCCGGGACCGTGCTCCGCAGGGTTTGCCGATCCTTCCCGGCGAGCACAGGTCCATGACCGGCTCTCAGATCGCTGGGACGTCGTCGATGCGGAAGACCGGGAAGTCCGGAGCGACCCGTTCGAACGCCTCGAGCGGCGCACCGGGATCGACCGGGATGTGGGGCCGGCCGCCCACCGCCCGCGCCAGGTACGCCTTGAGGATCGGCGGGCGATCGGCCGGCGGCACTTCCTCGAGGTTGACCAGGCGGCGCCCGCCGTGCCTGACCATCGCCCGCCCGCCGGCCGCGCGGACGTTGTGCACCCACGGCGAGCGCTCGCCGAGCATCGAGACCGCGTACCGCTGGCCATCGTGGTCGGCGAGCACGAGCGGAACAGAGGTCCGGCGCCCCGTCCGGCGACCGACCGTCTCGAGCGAGACGATCCAGGAGGGGGTGAGACCCCGATCGGCGGCCGCGGCCCAGAGGTTGCCGAAGGCTCGTCCGGCACGGTTCGGTCGGCCCTCCCGGTAGAAGAGGCGGTTGCCGCGCCGGTAGGCGTCGGTCCGGTGGTAGAGGGCGTAGGCGGCGCCGATCACACCCAGGACGAGGACGCTGCCCCGGCTGATCATCCGCGGACGCATCGATCCGTCTCCGACGCTGCTTCTATCGGTCCGTTGTCGACGGCCACGGCGCCGTCGAAGCCGTTCGGCGTGGAAGGTACGAAAGCCACGCGATCGCCCACTTGACGACCATCACGGCGCCGACCCCGACGATCGCGGCGCGCGCGAGCGAAGCCGACTCCGGCGCCGCCGAGCGCGTCGACGATCGGCGTGAGGAGCAGCGTCCAGCCGAAGAGGCCCGACAGGACGAGGGCGGTCGCAAGGAGGCCGAGCGGCGTGCCGGTGAGGTTCGCACGGCCGATGCCGAAGCGCTCGCGCATCGCGCTGATCCCCAGGGCGCACATGACGCTCCCGAGGATCCACAGCGCCACGAGGGCCGTGGTCCCGTCCCCGACGAGCGGGGCGCTCGTGCCGTTGAGTGCCGCCAGGACGATCGCCGCGGCCGGAATGCCGAAGAGCGTGGCGACAACGGGCTTGAGCCTCGACGCGGTCGTGGAGCCGACCTGCGCCCGCTGGCGGGACGGCCATGACGTGTCCGGGGCCCGGACTCGGCCGGCCGCTCATCGCCCGGCCGACCCAGTCGCCACAAGGTCGCGGGCGATCTCGTCGGCCCACGCGTCGATCGCCGGCCAGTCGCGGAAGTCGCCCTTGGGGAGCCCATCCTTCGCGGCGGGCATGAGCGAGACGAAGCGCTCGGCGAGGCCGACCGGCCTGGCAGCGGGATCCATCGCCCCGAAGAACACCTTCTCGCTCCGCGGGTGAATCGCGGCCACCAGCTCGGGGAACTCCTTCGGGATCGTCGTCTCGAGGACGTCGCGGCCCTGCTTGTCGACGGTCTCGGTGCCCACCGGGCCGCTGCTGAACAGCCAGGTCGGCCGCTGCGCGAGCAGCGCGCGGTTGCGCCTGACGAACGTCGTCGCGTCCTTGAGCCAGTGGAACATGTAGGCGGCGCCGCCGACGACGAACGCGTCGTACCGCGCGGCGTCGCGGACCTCCGCCGCGGGACGCACCTCCGCGTCGAGGCCATGTTCGCGGAGCCGCTCGGCGATCCGCTCGGCGATCCCCAGGGTCGAGCCATGGCGACTGGCGTAGGTCACGAGGATCGACATCGAGAAAGCTCCTCTGCGGTGCGGCAAGCTGATGCGACGAGCGTGCGTGGCGCCGGGGTGGGTGCCAAGGGCCGGACGGACATCCATCGTGGCGTCCGAACGGCCTGCCTCGATCGGCGAGCCGACGGCGCACCCGTCAGATCGCGGTCGCGGCCGCCGCCACCGCGTCGCGGCCGGCCCCGTCGAGGACCAGGCATGCCTCCGTGGGGAACGAGAAGGTGACCGCCGCGCCGCGGACAGGAACCGCGAGGTGCGGGTTGTTGAAGGTGTCGACGGAGGCGACCCCGGCGTTCCCCGGGAGGGTGACCCGGATGCGCACGACCGCGCCGAGGAACGTGACCTCGTCCACCGTCCCGCGGAGGCGGACGTCGTCCGGCCCGCCGTCGCCCATCGCGAGGATCTCCGGACGTAGTGCGAGGCTGACGAGCGACCCGGCCGCGGCGCCGACGGCGCCCGTGGTGCGGATCTCCTGGCCGCCCACGTCGAGGCGACCCGCCGACGCGTCCAGGACCCTCGCGCCGAGCACGTTCAGGGTGCCGACGAAGCGCGCGACGAACGGTGTCGTCGGGAAGTTGTAGATCTCGAACGGCGTCCCGACCTGCTCGATCCGACCCTCGCTCATCACCACGATCCGATCGGAGAGCGAGAGCGCCTCCTCCTGGTCGTGGGTGACGTAGACCGTCGTGATTCCGAGCGTCCGCTGGATGGCCCGGATCTCCGCCCGCAGGCTCACCCGGATCTTGGCGTCCAGTGCGGAGAGCGGTTCGTCGAGCAGGAGAACCTGCGGTTCGAAGGCCAGCGCCCGGGCGAGGGCAACGCGCTGCTGCTGGCCGCCGGACATCTGCCAGGGGTAGCGGTCTCCCTTGCCGGGCAGACCGATGAGCTCGAGCAGCTCCGTCGTCCGCCGCGCGATCGAGGCCTTGTCGCGCTTCCGGACCTTGAGCCCGAAGCCGATGTTGTCGGCGACGGTCATGTTCGGGAACAGGGCGTAGGCCTGGAAGACCATGCCGACGTTACGCCGGTTCGGCGGCCGGTCGGTGATGTCCGTGCCGTCGAGGACGATCCTCCCGGTCGTCGGCTGCTCGAAGCCGGCGATCATCCGCAGCGTCGTGGTCTTGCCGCAGCCCGACGGCCCGAGGAACGAGACGAACTCGCCCTTCTCCATGGCGAGGTCGAAGTCGCGCACGGCCACGACGCCACCGGCGAACTGCTTCTGGATGCCGGTGAGGTTCAGGTAGCTCATGCGCCGGTCATCTCCGCTCGTGTCATCGATCAGTGGGTTCCGGTCAGCTCGATCTTGGCGTTGCTGCCGCGTCCGATGAGCGCGATGAGGCCCATCGCTGCCCACGTGATGCCGAAGCTGATGAGCGCCACCGCTGCCGGCTCGTAGGCAAGGTTGCCCGAGATCAGCTGGAGGTAGGTGGCGAACATCGGCCGGGCCAGGAAGTTCGCGATCGTGAACTCCCCGACGACGATGGCCAGCGTCAGGAAGGCGCCGCTCAGGATCGACACGCGGAGGTTCGGCAGGATGACCCGCCACAGGATCGTGAGCCATCCGGCCCCGAGGCTCTGGGACGCCTCCGTCAGCGTCCGGATGTCGAGCGTCCGCAGGCCGGCGTCGATCGCCCGGTACATGTAGGGGAACGACAGGATCACGTAGGCGCAGGTCAGCAGGACGTCGCTCCCGGTGTTCGTGCCCGTGAACGGAAGCGGCGGCCCGCTGTACGTCGAGATGAGGCCGAAGACCAGGACGATCGGGGGCACCACGAAGGGGAGGAGCGTCACGAACTCGACGATCGGCCGGAGCCGCGGCAGGCGGAGGCGGACCCAGAACGCGGTCGGGACCAGGAGCACGATGCTCACGACGATCGTGATGACCCCGATCGCGAACGAGTAGGTGAGGCTCGACAGGATCTGCGGGTCGCGCGCCATCTCCGCGTACGCGGCGAGGAAGGGCTGCTCCCGGAGCGAGAAGAGGAGCGTCCCCACGAGGGGCAGGAAGAAGTACGCGAGGCTGAGCAGCAGGACGACCCAGGACGCAACCGCCTTCTGGCCCGGGCCTCCCCGGCGCGGGCGGGGATGCGGCAGGGCCAGCTCCTCCCACTCGTTGTGGAGCCGATTGACCGAACCGGTCATCGCTGCCACCGCTCGGCCCGCCGGGAAAGCCACGAGTACGCGACGAGCGTCACGCCCATGATCGCCACCATCCCCATCGCCAGCGCGTAGCCCAGGTTCGGGCTGCCGAGCGTGTCGCCGGAGAGCTGGCTGCCGATCAGGATCGTCACCAGCGGGATGAAGCCACCCGTCAGGGCGAAGGCGGTGGCCTGGGCCCCGAACGAGTTGCCGAACAGCAGGATCATCGACCCGAGCAGCGACGGCATGAGGATCGGCAGCGCGATGTGGCGCCAGTACTGGAACGTGCTCGCTCCGGCGTTCTCGGAGGCCTCCCGCCATTCCTTCTTCAACCCGTCGATGGCCGGCGCGATGATCAGGACCATGAGCGGCAGCTGGAAGTACAGGTAGACGAGCTCGAGGCCGAGCTTCGAGTAGATCGTGAAGCCGGACCCGTACACGTCCAGGCCCACGACATCGCGCAGGAAGACGGAGATGAAGCCCGTGCGGCCGATCGTGAAGATGAACGCGAGGGCGAGGGGAACGCCGGCAAAGTTGGAGGCGACGCCCGAGAAGGTCATGACCACCGTCCGCAGCGGCCCGGGGAGTCCGCCGGAGATGACCGCGTAGGCGAGCAGGAAGCCGAACACGCCGCCGAGGATCGCGGTGACGAGGCTGATCTCGATGCTCGCCATGTAGGCGTTCGCCGGGCGGGGCTGGGTCAGGTCCAGGTAGTTCTGTGCCGTCAGGTGCCCCGCCTGGTCCTGGAAGCTGCCCACGACCAGGTACGTCGTGGGGATGACGAGGAACATGAGAGCAAACGTGAAGAACGGGACGACGCCCAGGAGGCTCCAGGGCGCGCGTCGACGCCCGGGCCGCTGCGGCAGCGCGTCCCGGGCGTCGATCGCCGTCACGAGGTCAGTCACGGGCCGGGGGGTGGACCCCCACGCTCGTTGGGTCTACTTGACGGTCACGCCGACCGCGGTCGGCCAGCCCTTGGTGATCAGGGTGTTGGCCGCGGTGATCTGGTCGAGCGTCGGCAGCAGGGCACCGCTCGCCTCGGGCAGCTTCGCCGCCACGTCCGCGGGGATCGAGTTGGCCTTGACCATCGCGTCGTAGCGGATCGGGCTGCAGTACCCGTTCATCCAA
Source organism: uncultured Chloroflexia bacterium (assembly GCA_963809215.1). GTDB lineage: Bacteria > Chloroflexota > Limnocylindria > Limnocylindrales > CSP1-4 > CTSoil-043. Next base: position 1,747,270 of record CAWEIJ010000002.1, on the reverse strand, counting down.
CCGAGCTGGCCCTCGTCGGAGTAGAGATACTCCATCCAGAGCTTCGCCGCATTGGGATGCGGCGCGTAGGCGCTGATCGCCTGGACGTACATGCCGCCGAGGCGACCCGTCTTGGGGACCACGACGGTGATGGGCGGGTTGCCCTTCAGGGAATCCTTGTCGGCCAGGGCGTTGTAGGTCCACGCGAGCCGGATCGGCGTCTCACCGGAGGCGACCGTCGCGGTCTTGCCGATGACCGGGACGAAGATCCCGGCGTCGTTCAGCTTCTTGAAGAAGTCGAGGCCCGGCTGGGCGTTGTCGACCGAACCGCCGTTCGCGAGGGCTGCCGCCCAGACCGCCGAGACCGCCTGGTTCGACTGGGTCGGGTCGCCCGCGAGGGAGACCGTGTTCTTGCCCTGGGTGAGGAGATCGGACCAGTCCTGCGGCACGGTCGTGATGACCGAGGTGTTGACCTCGAAGGACATGACCCCGTAATAGTCGCCGTACCAGTTGCCGTTCGGGTCCTTCGCGGAGTCGGCGATGTCCGCCCATGTCGAGACCTTGTAGGGCGCGAGGAGGCCTTCGCTGACCGCCTTCGGGCCGTACGACAGGCCGACGTCGATGACATCGGGCGCTGCGGGACCCTTGTTGGCCTTGTTGGCGGTGATCGCGTCCAGCTCCTGCTGGGAGCTGCCGTCCGGGTTGAGGTTGTTGATCGGGATCCCGTACTTGGCGGTGAATCCGTCGAGGAGGGCGCCGTAGCCGCACCAGGAGCGCGGCAGGGCGATCGTCGTGAGGCCGCCCTCGGCCTTTGCCGCCGCGATCAGGGCGGTCATGTCGGTGCCGCTCGAGGCGGCGGCGGACGGAGCCATCGACGCAGCCGTTGACGCGGCAGCCGAAGCCGCCGCCGACGGGGCCGTCGTGGCGCCGGACGAGCATGCCGCGAGCGCGAGCGCGGCGATCGCCCCGATCGCTGCGACACGGGACATGGATCGATCGGTGCGCAATTCGTGCCTCCACTGCTTTCGAGAAGGACTCCGCGGCGCACGGGCCGGGTCCGCTCGATGGGCGCCGCACTGGTTCCCTCCGCGGCGCAGGCGGTCCGCGGTGCGACCGGGGCCACCCGTGTCATTGCACGCGACCGGCGCGAGCCGGTCTATCGCCGTGGCGTTAGCAACATGTTTTCCCGCGATAACGAACGCGCGACAGACGAGAAGTGCCGCCAGGATCAGCCAGTGCGCAACGCCGGGCCCATCCGGAGGGACGACGCGCCGAGCGCGGATTCGAGGTCCGGGAAGAACCAGGCAAAGGCATCGAGCACGCCGAGCTCGCCCGACGGCGGGACGACAAGGTCCGCGCAGCGGCGAACCTCGCCGGGTGCCGTGCCCATCGCAGCCGAACGGCCGGCCCACTGGAGCATCTCCATGTCGTTCGCGGCGTCACCGACGGCCGCGATCTGGCCGGGCGTGATGCCGTGCGACGCGGCCAGCCACGTGACAGCGTCGCCCTTGTTCGTACCGGGCGCCAGGATCTCGATCCCGGTCATGTCGCTCCAGACGATCGAGGCCCGATCGGCGAAGTGCGCGAGCGCCCGGCGGCGGACCGCGCCGTGGCGCTCCGGGCCGGTCGGGAGAAAGACGCGGACCGGGCGTTCGCCCAACGGACCTTCGTCGCCCAGCCGCTCCAGGCCCTCGACGTACCGGAACCTGAGGCCGTCCGCCAGTGGCGTTGCGAACAGCTCGAGGCCGTCGGGCAGGCGCTCGGCACGATGGCCGTCCAGGAGGCCGACGATCGGGTCGAGCCCCAGCTCGTCGGCGAACCGGATCGCGTCGCGGTAGAGCGCGGTGGGGATGGCACGCAGGCGGTGGATGTCGCCCGTCGCGGGCACCGAGACCAGCGCCCCCTGCATCGTGATCTGGGGGCCGGCGAGCCCGAGCCGATCGGACAGCTCGGCGATGCCGCTCCAGGGCGAGCGGCCGGTCGCCAGGACGACCTCGACGCCGGACTCGATGATCGCCGCGACGGCATACCGCACGGCGGGCGGGAGGGTCCCGTGGTCGTCGAGGAGGGTCCCATCGATGTCGCAGGCGAGGAGGCGCGGCCGAGGCAGGCGCTCGGGCGTCGAACGGGCACGGGCTTCGATGTCGAGGCTCCTTCGGGGGCGGCGACGCGATCCAGGCGCGCCAACCGGGGGCGCGAACGGCGCCCCGTCGCCGGGCCGGTCTGCGGATCAGCGCGGCGTGACGAGAATGGTGGCTCCGGTCACGACGTTCGGGGCCAGCCCTTCGGCGGGCGTGACCTGATCCCGCCGGGCGCCGGCAAGGCGTCGGCAGCGGGCGCATGCCATCACGAGGCGTCCGCTGGAATCGCGCAGGGGCGCGATCTCCGGGGAGGGGCGGTACCGACCGCACGAATCGCAGTCCATCTCACGACCTCTGCAGCAGCGTCGATGTCGGGTCTCCAGGGGGCTCGCGGGCCGGACGGCTGACGCCGCGGCGTCGCGGGCACGCGCGAATCACACCACCGAACCACGCGGCCATCCAGCGTCGCTGCGTTAACCAACGGTCAACATCCTGTGCGCGGCGCGCCTGGCCGAACGCGGCACCCGCCGCGACGGCGCTCATCAGTCGGCGGGGCGGCCAGCCGGCGGATGGCCGCGTGCCGCGAGACGGCGCGACCTTCGAGCATCGTCGTGGTGGCAGACTGTGCGGGAGCGGATCGAGGGCCGCGGGATCGGGCGTGGAGGGAATCGATGGGCAGGGGAAGCGGAAAGCGCGCAACCCGACGGCGGGTCGCCGACCTGGCCGCGAGCTCACGCGACGACGACGCGAAGCTCGAGCGGGTCACCGCACGGCGCCTCGCGAAGCTGGAGAAGGACCTTGCGGCTGCGCACAGGGCCGCGGAGCGGCACCAGTCGCGGCTCGCGGCGGCCTCCGCCGAGGCCGACCGAATTCGGGGCGAGATCGCGGGGCTCCTTCGTCACGCCTCCGATCCGGCGATGGGCGGCGCACGGAAGGTCGGCCACGCGGCCGCGGACCTGATCGAGGACGCTGCCGACGTGGTTGCTGACGCGGCCGGTGGTGTCGTGCATGCGGCCGGTTCGGTCGTCGGCAGGGCCCGGCGATCGGTGAGGACGAAAGCGCGCGTCGAGTCGGAAGCCACGCCGGCACCGCCGGCGACTGCGGCAGTCGAGACGACGGAGCCTGCGGCATCCGCCACCGAAGACGACGAACCGGGCGCAAAGCCGAAGCGATCTGCCACGAAGCCGAGGAAGCCGGCGGCCCCGGCCGCGTCCAGGCCAGACCGGCCCGCGACCCCGCGCCCGCGGCGCGCCCCGTCGGCGACCCCGCGCGCGACGGGTCCCGACAACGGCTGACCAGGCGCCGCCCGACCGCGCGAATCCTGGCCACTCGGGGCCCGGCCGCGGGCCGGTCTGCGCCGCGGTCGACGTCGGGGCGAACTCCGCGCACCTGCTGGTCGGCAGCGTGGACGGGCATCGCGTCATCCCCCTCGTCGATGAGTCGGCGCTGCTCGGGCTCGGCACGCTCGTCGATGCCGGAGGGCTCATCCCCGCCGGCGCTCGCGGCCCGCTGGTCGCCACGCTCGCCCGGTACGCCGCCACGGCCCGCGGGCTCGGCGCCGAGCGCATCGCGTTCGTGGGGACGGAGCCCCTGCGGCGAGCCGCGGACGCCAGGTCCGTCGTCGTCGACGTCGAGGATGCGACGGGCGTGCCACTCCACGTTGTCGACCACCGCGAGGAGGGCCTGCTGACGCTCCTCGGCGCGACGTCCGGGCGCGCCGTCGAGGCCGATCTGCTGGTCGTGGACATCGGCGGGGGCAGCACGCAGCTCGTGCTCGTCGGTCCGGGACGTCGGGCGAGCGCGATCGGGCTGGGAGTGGGAAGCGCACGCCTTACCGCGGCGCACGTCCGGCACGATCCTCCGACCGGGCCCGAGATCGACGAGCTCAGGTCGGCGGCTGCCGGGGCCGTCGCGGCCGGTCCCGCCGCCGCGCCCAGCGAGGTCCTCGCGGTGGGCGGCACTGCCTCGAACCTCGTCAAGGTCGTCCCGGCCGCGCTCGCGGACCGTCTCCTCACGCCCGACCGGCTCATGCAGGCATTCGACGTGCTGCGCGCGGGACCCGCGGATGAGGTCGCTGCTCGCTTCGGCATCCGGCCCCAGCGCGCCCGGATCCTCGCCGCGGGCGCGGCGCTCCTCGAGGCGATCCTGGAACGCTACGGCGTCCCGCGAGCGGCGGCGTCCGAAGAGGGGATCCGGGAAGGGACCGTGCTCGCGCTTGCCCGCGCGGGTGCTGCGTGGCGCGACCGGCTGGAGGCGCTCGCGCACGGGTGGGGATCAGCCCAAGCCTGACCGGCGCCTGGCCGACACTGACGGGTCGCGGGACCCGGCGCCCGACCCTCGCTCAGCGACCCTCGAAGAGCAGCGTGTCGAGGCCGCGTGTGAGCCCGACCCGCCCGACCACCCGCCGGACTGCGAGGAGCGTCCCCGCCACATACGGCGCGGCTGACGAGCCGGCGTCGTGGCGGATCGTCAGCCGCTCGTCCGGGAGGCCGAAGATGACCTCCGTCGACACGGAAAAGCTGGGCAGGCGGATCGAATGCACCTGCACGCCGGCGATGTCGGCGCCCCGCGCCTCCCGCATGCCACCGGTCTCGCCGATCGGGAGGTCGACGAGAGGCGGGCGGATGCTCGCGAGCCGCTCGGCGAGCTCACGCGACGTGCCGCTCGGTGCGTCGGGCTTCGTCGCGCTGGCGTAGTCGATGACCTCTGCCTGGGGCAGGAACCGCGCGACGAGAACAGCCGCCGCCTGGGCCATCGCCGCGGTGAGCGAGAAGTTGCCGGACGAGATGACACCGACGCCGCGTCGACGCGCGGCAGCGTCGATCTCCGCGTAGTCGTCGGCCGTTGGGCCGGAGGCGCCGATCACGACGGCGACCCCCCGCTCGATCGCGGCGAGAGTGTTCGCCTTCACGGCACCATGCGACGTGTAGTCGACCATGACGTCGATGCCGTCGAGCGCCATGTCGACCGACGCGTACACCTGCACGCCGAGCTCGGATCGGCCCAGTGCGACGCCAAGGTCCGAGGCCCCCGGCGGATCGCGCGACCGCCGAGCGAAGCACGAGGTCGTCAGCGGCGAGGACGCCGTCGACGAGCGCGCGCCCGGCCCACCCCGTGGCCCCCGCGATGCAGACGCGGATCACGCCGCGTGGCTCGAGGGGTTCCCCAGTGCCCGGGCCGGCGGCTCGCACATCGGCGGAGCGTCGTGCCGGCCCGATCCCTGGTGTGCGGGTGCCGAATCCCCGGGCCGCTTCACGATCGGATCCCCTCCATCGGCTCAGAGGCCGCTGACGGCGCGTCCCAGCAGGCGCCGGAACGCGACGCCGTCGACTCCCCGCCACGGAGCGCCGATCGTCCGGCGCAGGCGCTCGAGCTCTCGCTCCCGGGCCTGCAGGTACGCGGCGATCACCTCGGTCTCGGTCGGGCCGAGGCGGCCGGCATTGGCCACGAGGAACTGGCGCGTGAGCGCGATCGTCACGTCGGCGTCGTGCAGCCACCCGAGATGGTCCTGGAGCGCCACCACCCGCGGGACGAGCTGGTCGACCTCGGGGCCGAGCGCCTCGCGGAAGAACTCCAGCGTGTAGCGCAGCCACTTCGAGGCGATCCGGAGCTGGTGGATCGTCTCGATGTCCGCCCAGCGCAGGACGCTCTCGTAGCCCCGGACCTGTTCGTAGGCGAGCCAGATGCGCGACCCGGCGGTATCCCGGACACGGTGCGGGGCGACGGGGCTCGCGGGCGCGAGGACGGCCGCGCCCTCGGAGCCGACGAAGATCCGGTACTCCTCGACGAAGCGCACGTACGCGTCGGAATCCAGCTCCCGCACGAGGAGCTGCCGGGCGATCTCGCGGTTCTCGGCCCACGCCTCGACGAGGGGAGCGAACGCGGCCCCCCCGGCATCGACCAGCGTGGCCTGGTGCGCCTGCGCCGCCTCGATGAGGACGTCGAGATCGCGAACCGCACCAAGCCGGGCGGCCACGATCCGGAGTCGACGGCGCATGCGCCTGGTCCGGTCGAGCCGGAATCCATCGCCGAAGACGCGCCACGCCGCCCGCATCCGTCGGGTCGCGACGCGCATCCCGTGCAGGTCCTCGATCCGGACGCCGGTCCGCGTCCCCTCCTCGCGGGCGAGCATCCGCGCGAGGTGGAATCGGAGGACCTTGCGGCCCGCCTCGGCGAGCAGGTCGTCGCGCGTCACGCCGGGGGTCTTGCCCACCGCGAGCACGGGCGGAGCGGCCCCGGCCGGCGCCCCGGACTCCGCCGCGGCCGCGGGCACGACGGCAGTGTCGACGCCGGCGGCCGGAACCGCCGGAGCTGCCGGAGCCGCCGGTTGCGGGGTCGGCCCGGGTTGCGGGGTCGGCCCGGGCTGCGGCCGCAGCTTCGGCGTCGGCGCCGCGCTCGCCGCTGACGGCGCCGGGCCCGCCGCTGACGGCGCCGGGTCCGCCGCGGATGGCGGGGCAGGCTGCGCGGCGGCCGACGACGCGGCGGCCGCGACGCCTGGCGCGACCGCGAGCGCCCCGGCCGTCCGCCGCGCGCGAGCGCCGCGAGCGCGCGGTCCAGCTTCGAGGTCGTGACGGGTTCGAGCGCCTCGTCGCTCCCGAGCAGCGCCGCGATCTCGGCGAGCCCGCGCTCGTCACCGGTCTTCAGCTCGACCTCGAGCTCGAGGAAGCGGTCGATCATCCGTCCGCCGGCCACGACCTCGACGTCATCGACGGTCAGCTCCACCTCGAGCGCGTCGCTCGCGAAGATGCGCGCCCGCCGCAGCTGGCGGATCGTGATCGTCTCGATCAGCGGCACGTCGCCGGCGTGCTCCAGGACGAGCGCGCGAGCGGCCGAGGGCGGCCACGCGTGCGGGTCCAGCGAGAGGTCGGCCGGGCCCTCGAGCTCCTCCCGACGATGCAGCGCGGATCCGGCCTCGCCGGACGCCTTGACGGAAAGGATCGTCATGCGCGGGCCGCGGCGGAGCCGGACGGCGTACCCGGCCCGCGACAGCGCGCCGCCCGCGGTGTCCAGGTAGCGGTCCTCGACCTGGATCTGGCGAGGCCGGCCCGCGACCCGCAGGCCGGCGAGCGTCCGGAGCGAGCCCAGCCGGGCGGCGGCCTCCTCGTCACGGACGCGGTACTTGAGCTCGACCTCGATCCCCTGTCGGACGCTCGTCACCCTTGCCTGTCCTCCCGGCACGTCAGGCGCGCGGATCGAGCGAGCCGACCGAGATGACCGGGCGCCGCGACTCGCGCCCGACCACCACCGCGCGCTCCGCGCGCTCCTTGAGCGTGGCGAAGGTGTCCCTGGTCCCGGCCGCTGCATTGACCTCCTCGGTCCGGCGCCAGGTGGCGTCGGCCCCCAGCTGCCACGAGCGCCGGTCGTCGGCCAGCATCACCTCGATGATCTCGCCCAGCCGGGCCTGCGCCTCGAGGTCCTCGATCGGGAAGACGACCTCGATGCGGCGATCGAGGTTGCGCTCCATGAGGTCGGCGGAGCCCGTGTACCACTCCTGTCGCCCGCCGTTCAGGAAGCCGTAGATCCGGCTGTGCTCCAGGAACTCGCCGACGATGGAGCGGACCCGGATCCGGTCGCTGACGCCCGGGACTCCTGGGTGCAGCGAGCAGATCCCACGGATGATGCACTCCACCTCGACGCCGGCCTGGCTGGCGCGGTAGAGCGCCTCGATCAGCTCGGGATCCACCACCGCGTTGCACTTCACGACGATCCGCGCCGGCCGACCCGCCCGCGCCTGCTCCGCCTCGCGCTCGATCAGCTCGCGCAGGCGCGGCCGCAGCGCGACCGGCGCGACGAGGAGCCGCCGGAACTGGTGCTGGCGCGACAGCCCCGTGAGGTAGTTGAAGAGGTCCGTCGCGTCGGCGCCCAGCTCCGCCTGGCATGTCAGCAGGCCGAGGTCGATGTAGATCCGCGCGGTCCTCGGGTTGTAGTTGCCGGTCCCGAGGTGGACGTAGCGTCGCAGGCCGGAGCCCTCGCGCCGGACGACGAGCGAGATCTTGCAGTGCGTCTTGAGGCCGACGAGGCCGTACACGACGTGGGCGCCCGCCTGCTCGAGCTTGCGCGCCCAGACGATGTTCGCCTCCTCGTCGAAGCGGGCCTTGATCTCGACGAGGACGACCACCTGCTTGCCCTGCTCGGCGGCGCGGATCAGGTCCCGCACGATGGGCGAGTCGCCGGACGTGCGATACAGGGCCATCTTGATCGTCAGGACGTCGGGGTCGTCGGCCGCCTGTGCGATGAACCGTTCCACCGACGCGACGAACGACTCGTACGGGTGATGCACCAGGACGTCGCCCTGGCGAATCGCGGCGAAGACGTCCACCGCGTCACCCTCGTCGTGCGGCATCAGCCGCGCCGGGATGACGGGCTGCCAGGGCGGATCGCGCAGCTCCGGCAGGTCGAGCGCGGCGACCTGCCAGAAGCACGTCGCGTCGAGGATTCCCGGGACGGCGTAGAGGTCGTCCGGACCGAGGCCGATCCCCTCGAGGATGAAGTCGCGGACGCCGTCCGGCATCCCGTCCTCCACCTCGAGGCGCACGGCCGACCCGAAGCGCCGCTGGCGGAGCTCGTGCTCGATCGCGGACACGAGGTCGCCGGCTTCGTCCTCCTCGATGTCGAAGTCTGCGTCGCGGGTGACCCGGAATGGATGCGACTCGACGATCTCGAGACCGGGAAAGAGGGTGTCGAGGTTGGCGGCGATCACCTGCTCGAGCGGCACGTAGGCGTGGGCGTCCACGGCCACGAGGCGCGGCAGGATCTGGGGGACCTTGACCCGCGCGAAGCGCTGCTCCCCGCCGTCGGGGTCGCGGACGACCACGGCGAGCGAGAGGCTGAGCGTGCTGATATACGGAAACGGGTGGCCGGGCGCGACCGCGAGGGGCGTCAGGACCGGGAAGATCTCCTCGAGGTAGCGCTCGCGAAGGCGGGCGTGATGCTCGGGGATCGCTCCATGGTCGAGGATCGCCACCCCCTCGGCTGCCAGGCCGGTGCGCACCTGGGCCACCAGCCGGGCATGCTCGCGGACCAGCTCGTGGACGCGGGCGCGGATTGCCGCCAGCTGCTCGGACGCGGTTCGACCGTCGGGGGAGCGCTTGCCGCTGGCGGATGCGACCTGGTCGAGCAGCCCCGAGACCCGGACCTGGAAGAACTCGTCGAGGTTCGAGGCGAAGATCGCCAGGAACTTCGCGCGCTCGAGCAGCGGGTTGCGCTCGTCGCGAGCCTCGTGCAGCACCCGCGCGTTGAAGTCGAGCCACGACAGCTCGCGGTTCAGGTACGGCAGCGCCGCCGGGCGCCGGCGACCTCCGGTGCGCGGGGAGCGAACACGAAGCGTGGTCATGCGGGTGAGTCGGCTCCAGGGGCGATCACGGGCGCGATAGGGGAGCGAGCAGGTGCACGGACCCGGGATCGTAGCACGCCCTCTCGTCGCTTCCGGCGCCGGGCCCGCCGATCGGGTCGGGTGCCGGGAGGGGCGCGCTACCCCTCGGCGCGGTAGCGGCGCTCGCCGGTTGCCGGGTCGAGCCAGACCCGCATCCGCTGGCGGCTCGTCGGGTCCTCGAAGAACTCGTCGGTGCGCCGGAAGCGCGGCTCCATTGGCCGGTCGAGCCCCTCGCCGCCTCCAGGCCCGGGCTGCGTCCCGGCTCGCTCAGCCTGCTCGCTCCGGTAGCGGTGGCGCTCGAACACGACGGCGAGGAGGAGGACCCCGCCGATGAAGATGGGCCACAGCCCGGCGACGGCCTCGGGTCCCCCGGCGACGACCACGGCCAGCCCGGCGATGAGCCCGAGTGCCCCGAAGAACGCCAGCAGGAGGCGCACGATCCCGAGGCCCGTGCTCACGCCCGCGCCCCGACCGGCGCGCCGCGCGGCGGCGCGCCGGCAATCGGCGCTGCGATCATTCGGCCTGCGTGGTCGAGGCCGTCTCGGTCGCGTCCGCCTCGACGACGACCGCGGTCCCGTACGCCACGATCTCCGACATCGTGCTCGCGATCTCGGAGCTGTCGAAGCGCATGGAGATCACCGCGTTGCCGCCGGCAAGGGTCGCGTTCCGGACGAGCCGGTCGATGGCCTGGCGCCGGGTGTCCTCCAGGAGCTCCGTGTACTCGTGGATCTCGCCGCCGCCGATCGAGCGGAGGCCGGCCATGATGTTGCCCCCGAGGCCGCGGCTCCGGACCACGAGCCCGAAGACCATCCCCTTCGTCTCGATGGTGCGGTGGCCGGCAACGTACGGCGTGGTGGCGACGATCATCGTGAGGCTCCCTTCGGGATGTCCGCGTCGGGATGACCGGCGGCGGCTCGGGCGACCGTGCACTCCGGGCACGGACAATGGGTGCGCAGCGACGTGAACGTGTAGAACCCGGTGTGATGGCCGTCGCCCCACGTGGGCGCGACGGCGTACCCGCCGACCGGGTCCATCGAGACGAGGCGGGTCTGCTCCCCCGTGAGGGTCGGGTTCGAATCGAGCCAGCCGGGCTGGCCCATCTCGCCCCGGCAGTAGGCGCACGGGCAGAGCCAGCGGAGATGGACGAAGTCGTAGACCGAGACGTGACCGTCCGTCCACTCGATCCGGAGCGTCGCCGCCGCGCGGTCCGCGTGGATGCGGAGCGGGGCGGTCAGGTCGTCGCCCCGCAGGTAGCTCGACGTCATGGGCACAGTGTAGGCGTGGCCGCCAGCCGGCGGTCGCCACGCGGCCCCCCGGAGCGCGTCGGACCGGCGCCTGTCCCGGTGTCCGGTCGCCGGCGCCCGGTTGTTCGTGGGCTGGCTTCTACCGCGCCGGGTGCGGCTGCTTCACGACGAGCACGGAGCAATGGGAGTGGAGCAGGACGCTGTGGGCGACGCTCCCCATCACGATCCGGCTGACTCCGGTGTGGCCGCGCGATCCGATCACGATCAGGTCGCCCGCGACATCATGGACCGCGTGGACGAGCTGGTCCGCGGGCTCGCCTTCGCGAAGCTCGCCCTCCGCCGTGCGACCCGCCGCCTGGAGCGTGGCCACGGTCGCGGCAATGACCTGGCCGTAGGTCTCGCGCGAGTTCGTGATCATCTCCGAGTAGAGGTCCATGGCCGCGGAGAACATCGTCGGCGCGATCCCCGACCGCCAGGGCGCGGCCACGTCGACGACGCCGACGACGCGAACCGGGATCCCGGCGAACGCGGACCAGCCCAGCACGACATCGCGCGCGGCGATCCCGGCGGGTGACCCGTCCTCGGCGAGGACGATCGATCGGACATGATCGCCGCGCGCCACCAGGACCGGCATGACGGCGTGGTCCACGACCGCGGAGGACACCGAACCGAGGAGGGCCGCCTCCACGGGTCCGTGCCCGCGGCTCCCGACCACGGTGAGGTCCGGCTTCCAGAGCTTCGCCTCGTCCGGGATCGCGAACGCCGGGGCGCCGCGCAGCAGGTCGGTCTCCACGACGAGCCCGGCCGTGGCAAGGCGCATGCGCGCAACCTCGATCACGCGGGTCAGGTCGCGCAGCGCTTCAGCCTCGTACTCGTCGGCGCCCGCCGGGACGGCGGGGATCCACGGACCGCCCCAGAGGGCCGGGGCGACGTCGAGCGCGGCGACGACCCGGACCACCGAGCCCGGCGGCCACGCGAGACCCGCGACAAGATCAAGGGCGCGCGACGCGGACGGAGAGCCGTCGACGGCCAGGAGGATGCGCATGGACGATCGCCTCCGCTGCGGTATGCCGGCAGCATGGCCGTCGCCAGCCTGGCGTGGCACGGCAGAACCGCCCGAAATCACCCGCCACGTGGGCCATTTCGAGGACGGGATCGCGGGCACCTGCGCCGCCGGGCAGGGCGTCGTGCTGGCCGAACGGGCCGGACGCACCGGAGCGGCGCCTTGCAGGCGGACCGGCCCGTCGCGCACGCGCGCCTTCGCGGGCCGTCCGGCCGGCCCGTCGTCGGCACAGCTTCCCGGGCCGGCCCGTCGACGGCACGTGCGGTATCGCGACGTGGCCCGGCTGGCCCGCTGGTATCGTCCGAGCACCCACCTGCCAGCCGCCAACGTTCGAGGTCGCGCATGTCCCGTCCGCCGCAGCCCGAGGACATCTACCGGTTCCGGATTCCCACCGACCCGCAGCTCTCGCCGGACGGCGAGCGCGTCGCGTTCACGGTCCAGACGGCCTCCCCGGGCAGGGACGCCTACCGGCACGCGATCTGGCTGGCCCCGGCCGACGCGAGCGCGCCGGCACGAAAGCTGACGCTCGGGGTGCGCCACGACACGCATCCACGCTTCTCGCCGGATGGCCGGACCCTGGCCTTCCTGTCCGATCGGCGGCCGGTCACCGAAGAGGAGCCGGACGCGCCGCCCGACCGCGAAGACGGGACCCAGGTCCACCTGCTCCCGCTCGACGGCGGTGAGGCGCGCCGCCTGACCGACCTTCCCCGTGGCGTCGACGGCTTCGCCTGGTCGCCGGATGGGCGCTCGCTCGTGGTCCGGAGCGCATCGCGCGCCGCGGATCGACTCGCGGACGCGCGTGCCCGTGGCAAGGCTCCGATGCCGAAGCCGGGCCAGCCACCGTCCTCCGATTATCGCTACATCGACCGGCTCCAGAACATGTTGAACGGGCCGGGCTTCATCTACGACCGCGTCATGAACCTGTGGCTCGTCGACGCCGCGACCGGCGCCGCCAGCCGGCTCACGACCGGTCCGACGAACCACGACGACCCGGCCTTCTCACCCGACGGCTCTCGTGTCGCGTACGTCGCCCAGGGAGGCCGCGACCCCGACCTTGAATGGCAGTTCGACATCCACGTTGTCGAGGTCGCGAGCGGACGCGACGTCCGGATCACCGACGGGGCGAAGTCGGCGTTCGGCGCCCCGGCCTGGCTTCCGGACGGGCGAACCGTGGCGATGCTGGGCCATCGCTACCCGCGGGCCGGCGGGAGCCGGAACGACATCTGGCTGTTCGCCGCCGACGGCAGCGAGGCCGGGCCCGGCGCGGGCCGCAACCTCTCGGAGCGCCACGACCTGATGCCCGGCGCGGGCATGGGCAGCGACATCACCCCGGGCGAGCCGGCGCGCCTGTGGCCAACCCCGGACGGCCGGCACCTCCTCTTCACCGCGCCGATCCGCGGCAGCTACGAGCTGTGGCGAATCGCCGTCGACGATGGCGAGGCGGAGCGCCTCACCGACGGCCACCACTACCTGTCCGGCTGGCACGCCGTGCGGCGCACGGGCGGGGGCATCCGTGTCGCGGCAATCAGGTCGGACCCGACGGCGCTCGGCGACCTGCACCTGGTCGACCTCGGATCGGACGGGGCCGCCGCCGACCCGGCCGGCGCCGTGCTGCGACGGATCACCCGCTGCAACGACGAGGCGCTCGCGGAGATCGAGCTGCGGCCGGCGATCGAGCGCTGGGCGACGGTCGACGGGCGCGAGGTCCAGGGATGGCTCACCCCGTGCGCGGCGGCGGAGGCGGGCGGGCCCGCCCCGCTGGTCCTCGAGATCCACGGGGGTCCGCACACGCTCTACGGCTGGGCCCCGTGCTGGGAGTTCCAGGTGCTCGCGGGATCCGGGATCAGCGTTCTCGCCACGAACCCCCGCGGGTCGGAGGGCTATGGCCAGGACTTCAACGCGGCGAACCTCCCGGACTGGGCAACCGGCCCGACGCGCGACGTGCTGGCCCACGTCGACGCCGTGGTGGCGGCCGGGCTCGCCGACCCCGGGCGACTCGGGGTCGCGGGCGGATCCTACGGCGGGTACCTCACGAACTGGATCGTGGCCGCCGACCAGCGCTTCGCGGCCGCGATGACCTGCCGGAGCGTGACCGACCTCGCGACGCTCATGCTCACGGGCGACCTCGCGGGCGGGCTCTTCGGGACCATGGAGTTCGGCGCGCAACCCTGGGAGGATCCCGACCTGTACCGGCGGCTCTCACCGCTCACCTACGCCGACAAGATCCGCACGCCGCTCCTCATCCAGCACGCGGAGAACGACCTGCGCTGTCCCATCGGCCAGGCGGAGGCGCTCTTCGCCGTCCTCCGGACCCTGAAGCGGCCGGTTCGCTTCATGCGCGTTCCCAACGAGACCCACGAGCTCACGCGGTCCGGGACCCCGTTCCGGCGGATGGAGAACCTGGTCCAGGTGCGCGCGTGGTTCGGGCACTACCTCGTTGCCGGCCGGCGCGGCCTGCCCCCGCTCCCGAAGGAGCGGGCCGGGAAGTAGTCCGGGCGGCGGGCCTCGTGCGGCGCGGCGCCCCAACGTTGCGGGAGTGCCGGCACGCCGTCGGCTTCGCGCGGCGGCGACCGCCAGGGAGCCGAAGCACCGGGGACGCGAAAGGACGAACGGACTGGCACCGTCGTCGGCAACCTCGAGCCGGCGACAACGCCCGAAGGGCCCCGGTCAGCCGGTCGCGCCGGGCAGCGGCCAGAGACGCGCCACGACTCCGGCGGCGACGGCAAGCGCCAGGATGGTCGCCAGCCATCCGGCGCCGACGAGGAGCTCGAGCATCGCGGCCCGGTCCTCGACGAGACGCAGCGACCGGCCGGCAACGACGGTTCCGCCCGACCAGGGGACGCTGACGGTCGCGACTCGGACGCCCGGGCGCGGCTGCCAGGTGACGGCGTTCCGTCCCGTCGCGTGGGCGGCGGCGAGGACCCCGGGAGGGAGCGTCGGGGGCTGCCCGTCGAGCACCCCATCGGTCGCGAGGACCTCATCCGAGCTCCCGAAGACGACGACGAACGGGGCCAGGCTGCGCGCGATGTCCACGTGGACGGTTCCCACCTGGTCCTGCGGTCGCCCGCCGGCGTCGAGACGTGCCGCCGCGTCCTCGGCGAGCTGGACCTGGGGCTCGTTGGCCAGCGACCGTCCCTCCTGCTGGACGACGATGTACACGAGGCCGGCCAGCGCGGTCGCGAGGACGGCCAGCGGGAGGAAGACGAGGACCGCGATTCGGCGCCGCATGCCACGCCAAACGATACCCGGTCCGCCAGGGGATGACGGCCCTCGCCCCGGGCGGTCCGGGCCCGGACGGGGGGCCGGCACCCCGGTGCGATAATCCACGCATGGACGCCGCCAGCCGATCCACGAGGCCCTGAGCGTGGCCGCGGGCCCCACGTCGCCGCTCCCACGAGGAGCGATCGAGCGCCGGCTGTTCGTGGACGCGCCGCCGGATGTCGTCTGGGCGACGCTCCACGATCCGGGCTGCCGCGTGTGGCGCGACGTTCGCCTCCACCTCGGGCCGGCGGGTCCGGACTGGCCGGCGGCCGGGGCCCGTCGGCGTGCCCGGTTCCGCGTCGGGCCGGTCGCGATCGGGACCCTCGTCGAGAGCCTGGAGGCCAGGCCGGCTCGCAGGTTCCGGGTGGGGATCGGCGGTGGCGCGCTCGTCGGGGAGCGCCGCTGGGAGCTGACGCCCGCGGCGGGCGGGACGCGTGTGGCCGGCGCGGTCCACCTCGAAGGCCGCTCGCGGGTGGGGCGCGCCTTCCTGCGGCTGGGTCGCGGCGGGATCGGGCCACGCCTCGAGGCCGAGCTGGCCGCCCTCAAGGAGAAGGCCGAGGCGGCCGCCGGCCGAACCGCGCCGTAGGGGGCTCGAACGGACTGGGATCGGAGGGCATGGCACGCCACGACGTGACTGCGGAGTGGCGCGCCAGCGGCGATGGACCGGCGTGGCCCGGATCTAGCCCGCTCGGCCAGCGTCGGATCCGACGGGGTCGCCCGCTGCGCCTGGGGCGCCCAGGGCGACGCCCTCTCGCGCGCCTACCACGACACGGAGTGGGGCCGTCCCTCCCGCGATGAGCGGCACCTGTTCGAGATGCTCGTGCTCGAGGGTGCCCAGGCGGGCCTGTCGTGGACGACGATCCTGCGCAAGCGCGAGGGCTACCGGCGGGCGTTCGCCGGCTTCGACGCGGCGCTGGTGGCCGCGTTCGACGAGGCGGACGTCGCGCGTCTCCTCGCCGACGCGAGGATCGTGCGGAACCGGCGCAAGGTGGAAAGCGCCATCGCGGCCGCCCGGATCGTCCGCAGCCTCGCCGCGGCGGGCGAGTCGCTCCCGGACCTTCTCTGGGGCTTCGTGAACGGCACACCGCTCGACCGGCGGCCGGCAACGCAGGCCGAGATCCCCGCGGAGACGGCCGAATCGCGCTCGATGAGCCGGGAGCTCCTGCGCCGCGGGTTCCGGTTCGTGGGCCCGACCATCTGCTACGCGCTCATGCAGGCGACAGGGATGGTCAACGACCACGTGGTCGGGTGCGCGGCAGGGGAGGACATCCGGGCGGCGGGGGACTGACCCGGCGCCCCGGTCGGGCAGCGCGCCGCGAGCGGCGGGTCGGCGGCGCCCTGCGGTGGCACGGGCTGACCCCGGTGCCGGTCGTACAGGCGCTCGGCCGGCGCCGTTCAGCCACGCCGGTTCACGACCCAGATCCCGGCGACGATGAGCGCGGCACCGGCGAGGAACGTGGCATCCACGGTCTCGCTCAGCACCACCACGCCGAGGACGACGGCGACGACGGGCAGCAGGTACGCGACGAGCGAGGCGCGCGTCGGCCCCCACCCGGTGAGGAGCTGGAAGAAGACCAGGTACGCGAACCCGGTGCCCACCGACCCGAGCCAGCCGACGGCAAGCCACGCCTCGGGGACGGCCGGGAGCGTCACGCCGCCGTCGACCACGAACGCGAGGGTCGCCACCATCGCCAGCGCCCAGCCGACCTGGCCGGTCGCGAGGACGAGCGGCCGCGTCTCGCGGAGCGCGCGCCGGGCGTACGTGTTGCCGGCGCCGTAGGCGACCGACGCCAGGACGACGCCGAGCTCGCCGAGGAGGCGCTCGGCGCCCGCGGCCGTCCCCGCGTCCGCCAGGTTCGGCGCGGAGAGGACGAGGATGCCCAGGAACCC
Source organism: uncultured Chloroflexia bacterium (assembly GCA_963809215.1). Taxonomy (GTDB): domain Bacteria; phylum Chloroflexota; class Limnocylindria; order Limnocylindrales; family CSP1-4; genus CTSoil-043. The sequence continues at coordinate 1,730,380 of CAWEIJ010000002.1, read as the reverse complement.
GATGGCGATCCCGGCCAGGCGGCCGCGCGTGATGTGCTCGTCGTGGACGAAGGTGGCGGCGAGCACGAGCGTGAAGAACGGCGAGACCGACTGGAGGATTCCCGTCAGCCCGGATGAGATGTGCTGCTCCGCCCAGCCGATCAGCCAGAACGGGATCGCGATGTTCACCGCGCCGAGGATCGCGAGGTGGCCCAGCGTCCGGGGGTCGCGCGGCAGGGGCGTCCGCGTGGCGACGACGACCGCAGCGAGGATCGCCAGGCCGACCAGCAGGCGCCACGCCACCAGGCTGAGCGGCGGCAGCGTCTCGACCCCGATCTTGATGAAGAGGTAGCTCGAGCCCCAGGCGAGCGCGAGCGTGCCGAGCAGCGCGGGGTAGGAGCCGCCGGCCCGGGCCGCCCGCGACGTGCCGGTCATCGCCAGCGCGTGAGGATCGCCTCGCGGGCGAAGAGCCAGCTGCCGGCCCGAAGCCCGGCGAGCGCGAGGACGAGGACGGCGAGGGCGGCCAGGCCGTACCCGGTCGCGTCGACGAGGAAGCGTCCGGCGGCCTGGGCGATCACGACGGCCACGAGCGGCACGACGATCACCGCGCCGATCTGCTGGGCCGTCCGGGGGTCGTTCGCCCGGGAGCTGACGAGGACCCCGAGCACGACGGAGAGGAGCGCGATCGCCGGGCCGAGCAGGAACGTCGCCGCGAGCCAGTCGGGGGCGCTGACGATCGCGAAGAGCGCCGGCCCATAGAGCGCCCGGACGAGGCCCGCGAACCCGAGATAGGCGATGAGCCCGCCGGCGATCCCCGGCACCGCGGCAGCGATCGCCTTGCCGGCGAGGAGCTCCGCCGTCCGGATCGGGGTGGCGAGCACGGCCTCCAGCGTGCGGCTCTGCTTCTCGCCGATGATCGAGAACGTCGCGATCGAGAGCGGTATGAAGGCCGGCAGCATCAGGAAGAAGAGCAGGAACTGCTGGAAGCTGTAGGCGGCCGCCAGGTCGCCCGGGCTCAATGCCGCCCACTCCGGCCGCCCGGCGACGAGCGCGGTGGTGAGACCTGCCGGGAGCGGCCGTCCGGCGACGAGCTTCCCGAGGATCACCGGCCCCACGACGATGACGATCGGGGGGCCCAGGATCGAGAGGAGCAGCAGCCGGTTGCGCAGCAGCTCGGCAGCCTCCCGTTCGAGGACCGCGGCCACCCAGGCGAGCCGCATCAGGCGGCCGACTCTGCGTCGGCGCGGGCGCCCATCACCTCGAAGTAGACCTCCTCGAGCGTGGCCGCCTCGCGACGGACCTCGAGGATCGACGCGCCCGCGGCCACGAGCGCCCGGATCAGCCCCGGGGTGCCGGCGTCGGCGTCGCGCAGCTCGGTGACGAGCCCGTCGGCGGCGGCCGCAACCTCGACGACGTCCGCCTCGGCGCGCACCGCGGCAAGCAGGTCGTGGCCGGCGGAAGTCGCCAGGCGGACGTGCACGCGCCCGTTCGCGGTCGCGGTCCGCAGTCGCGCCGGCGTGTCGACGCGCAGGAGGGTCGTGCGCAGGAAGCCGATCCGGTCGCAGATCCGCTCGGCCTCGGGCAGGACGTGCGTGCAGAGGACGATCGTGCGGCCCTGCCCGCGGAGCGTCTCGATCGCGTCGCGAACGATCGCCGCTGCCTCCGGGTCGAGCGCGGCAGTCGGCTCGTCGAGGAACAGGACCGGCGGGTCGTGGAGCAGGGCACGCGCGATCGCGAGCTTCTGCTTCATGCCCTTGCTGAAGGTTCCCGTCGGCTCGTGGCGACGCTCCCACAGGCCGAAGAGGCGGAGGAGCCGCTCGATCCGCTCCGCGCGGATTCCCGGCGGGAGCCCCTGCAGCTTTCCGAAGAAGTCGAGGTTGCGCGCCGCCGAGAGCTTCTCGTAGAGGCCAGGCGCCTCCGTCAGCACCCCGACGCGCGCACGGACGCCGTCGGGCATCGCCGGCGAGGTCGAGGCCGTCGACCCGCGCCCTCCCCGCGGACGGCCCGATGAGCGCCGCGAGGAGGCGGATCGTCGTGGTCTTGCCGGCGCCGTTCGGCCCGAGCAGGCCGAAGACCTCCCCTCGCCGGAGCTCCAGCGACAGGTCGCGCACGGCCCAGCGCTCCCCGAAGCGGCGGCCAAGGCCCTCGGTCCACACCGCGAGGTCGGGCGAGGACGGCGCGCTCGGAGTCACCGGCGGAGTCTGCCACGCCGGGTGGCCGGGTGTCGGAGGGGGATGCCGGCGCCGGCGATCCGTTGTCGGGCGGCGGCCGGTGCGTTGCCACGGCGCCGGCGATCCGTTGCCCGGGCGGCGGCCGCTGCGTCGCTGCGGCTGTGTCCGGCCCATCGCCGGGGGCACCCCGCGTGCCCGTACCATGGCAGGCGCATGCGCGCCATCCGTGCCGTCTTCCTCGCCAGCGGGGCTTCCCAGGGCGTCTTCCTCCCGTTCACGGCCGTGATCCTGGCCGCCCGCGGCTTCTCGGCCGCCGAGATCGGCGTGATCGCGGCGATCCAGGCCGCGGCGTTCACGCTCGCGGTCCCGGCGTGGGGACACCTCGCGGACGTGGTGCTCGGACGCCGGAGCGCCCTGGCGATCTCCGCCCTCACGGCCGGTGGCGCCGTGCTCCTGGCTGGCGCCCCGATCCCCGCGCTGGCGGTCGCCGCCTGCTTCGTCGCGTTCAGCCTGCTCGAGTCGGGCTGGGGCCCGCTCGGCGACGCGCTCGCCGTGAACGCGGTCCGGGACCGGACGCGCGACTACGCGCGCGTCCGACTCCTGGCCTCGCTGGGCTTCGCGACCGCATCCGGATCCGTGGGCCTCCTCTATGACCGTGCCGGGTACGGACCGGCGTTCGCCATCTGCGCGTTCATCGCAGTGGCGCTGGCGGCCGCCGCGCGGCTGACCCCCGACGTTCCCCGCGCGAACCTCGCGGAGGAGGCGGCCGGCCGGACCCGTGGGGGGTCGATGGCCGTCGCGCTCCGGGTGCAGCCGCGCCTCCGCGGCGTCCTGGCGGTCCTGCTTCTCGTGTACATCGGGATCATCTCGACCTTCACCTTCCTGCCCCTGCGCATCGTGGCGCTGGGCGGCAGCCCATCGGACGTCGCGCTGAGCGCCTCCGTTTCCGCGTTCGCGGAGATCCCCGCGATGCTGCTGACAGCCGCGATCGCTGCGCGCGTGGGGCTGCGCGGGCTGATGGCCGGCAGCGTCCTCCTGTACGGTGCGTGCTTCGCGGCCTGGGCGGTGGTCGACTCGCCGGTCCTCATCATCGCCACGCGCCTGGTGAGCGGCTTCGCGTTCGCGGGCATCTGGGTCGGATCCGTGCTGACGATGGCCGTCCTCCTGCCGCGGCGGCTGCAGGCCACCGGCCAGGGCCTCTACCAGGTCACCGCGTTCGGGATCGCGGCCGTCGTCGCGAACTTCGTGGGCGGGCAGGTCTATGCGGGCCTGGGATCGTCCGCGCTCTTCGCCGGCGCGACGGTCCTCGCGGTCGTGGCGGCGGTCCTCTCGCTGGCCGTCTTCCCGCACGCGGATGCGTCGCGCATCCGCGAGGACGATGCCGCGGGGTCGCTACCATTCACGGCACCCACGCTGGGGTAGGGGAGGCGGCATGCGGCTCTGGGGCGGGCGGTTCAGCGGCGAGACGGACGCGCGGACGGCCGACTTCACGCGCTCGGTCGAGGTCGATCGCGCGCTCGCGCTCGACGACCTCGCCGGCTCGATCGCCCACGTCCGCGGCCTGGGCCGCGCCGGCCTGCTCGAGGACGCGGAGGTCGCCGCGCTGATCGGCGGCCTCGAGGCGCTTCTGGTCGACGTGGAGTCGGGGCGCTGGCCTGGGACCCTGGTCTCGAGGACGTCCACATGAACCTGGAGGCCGCGCTCGGCGCGCACATCGGGCCGCTGGCGGGCAAGCTCCATACCGGGCGCTCCCGGAACGACCAGGTCGCCACGGACCTGCGGCTCTGGACGCGCCGGACCATCGACGGCCTGGACACGGCAGTCCTGGCGATGGAGCGCGCGCTCGTGGCGCTGGCGGAGCGCGAGGGCGATGCGATCCTCCCCGGGATGACCCACATCCAGCCGGCCCAGCCGATCCTGCTCGGGCACCACCTTCTTGCCTACGTGGAGATGCTCGAGCGCGACCGCGACCGGCTTGCCGACTGCCGCCGCCGTGCCAACGTCTCGCCGCTCGGTTCGGGGGCGCTTGCCGGAGCCGGGTACCCGCTCGACCGGGAGGCGACGGCGCTCGACCTCGGCTTCGACGGGGTCACCGCGAACTCGCTCGACGCGGTCTCCGATCGCGACTTCGTGGCCGAGCTGCTGTTCGCCGCCACCCTCGGCATGCTGCACCTGTCGCGCCTTGCCGAGGAGATCACCTGGTGGTCCAACCCGCGCTTCGGGTTCGTGCGCGCGGCGGACTCGTTCACGACAGGCTCCTCGATGATGCCGAACAAGCGGAACCCGGACCCGGCGGAGCTGGTGCGCGGGCGCGCGGCGCGGGTCATCGGGTCGCTGGCCGGGTTCCTCGCGCTGCTCAAGGGCCTGCCGCTCGCCTACCAGCGCGACCTCCAGGAGGACAAGCCGCCGCTCTTCGAGGCGTGCGCCACGTTCGAGGCGTCGCTTCGCGTGATGGCGGGCATGGTGGAGACGATGACCGTCGACCGCGATGCGATGCGGCGGGCCGCTGCCGAGGGCTTCACGACCGCGACCGCGGTCGCGGACGCGCTCGTCCGGCGCGGCGTCCCGTTCCGCGAGGCGCATCGCGTGGTCGGGCGCCTCGTCGGTGCCGCGGAGGCGGCCGGGCTGGCGCTGACCCAGCTCGGCGACGGTACCATCGCGGCCGCGCTCGCCGAGAGCCGGGACTCGGGCGTCATGGGCCTGACCGGCGATCCGACCCTCCCGGGGGAGCTGCGCGCCGCCGCGACGCTCGAGGCGGCGCTCGCGTCCTGCGACGTCATCGGCGGCACCGCGCCCGGCCGGGTCGCGTCGGCGATCGCGGCGGCCCGCGCGCGCCTGGAGGCCGCGAGCGGGTAGCGCCGCCACCGCGCAGCCGGCACCGGGGCCGAATCACGCGGCGCGGGTCGGCGTAGGATCGGCCAATGCTCGACGATCCCACGATCCGGCGCGCGCCCAAGGTGCTGCTCCACGACCATCTCGACGGCGGCCTCCGGCCCGAAACCGTCATCGACCTCGCCCGCGAGGCGGGATACACGAGCCTGCCCACGCACGATCCCGGCGAGCTCCAGGCCTGGTTCACCAGGGGCGCAGACCGCAAGTCGCTCGAGCTCTACCTCGAGGGCTTCGCCCACACCGTCGCGCTCATGCAGACCCGCGACGCGATCGAGCGCGTCAGCGCCGAATGCGCCGAGGACCTTGCCGCCGACGGGCTGGTCTACGCCGAGGTGCGGTACGCGCCGGAGCTGTCGACGGCAGCCGGGCTCTCGCTCGACGAGGTCGTGGAGGCCGTCCTGAAGGGCTTCGAGCGCGGCATGACGGCCGCGGCCGCGGCCCGGCGGCCGATCCTGGTCCGCTTCCTCTGCACGGCGATGCGCCAGTACGCACGGTCCGTGGAGATCGCCGAGCTCGCGGTCCGCTGGCGAGACCGCGGCTGCGTCGGCTTCGACATCGCGGGGCCCGAGAAGGGCTTCCCGCCGACCCGCCACCTCGACGCGTTCCACCTGGTCCAGCGCGAGAACTTCCACTCCACGATCCACGCCGGCGAGTCGTTCGGCCTGCCGTCGATCTGGGAGGCGCTCCAGTGGTGCGGCGCCGCCCGGCTCGGCCACGCGGTTCGGATCGTGGACGACATCACGCTCGACGAGGACGGCCGCGCGCACCTCGGCCGTCTCGCGGCCTACGTCCGCGACCGGCGCATCCCGCTCGAGATGTGCCCAACCTCGAACCTGCACACGGGCGCGGTCGCGACGCTGGCCGAGCACCCGATCGGCCTCCTGCGCCGGCTCCGTTTCCGGGTCACGCTCAACACCGACAACCGGCTGATGAGCGGCGTCTCGCTCTCGAGCGAGTTCGCGGCGATGGCCGAGGTCTTCGGCGTCGGCCTCGACGAGATGGAGTGGCTCACGCTCAACGCCATGAAGTCGGCCTTCGAGCCGTTCGACGGGCGCCTCCGTCTCATCACGGCGGTGATCAAGCCGGGTTACGCGGCGCTGCGCGCGGAGGCAGCCGCCGCGGCGGTCTCCTGAGGTCCCTACCGCGGCGGGAGGTCCAGCGTCCCGATCGCCGTCCTGAGAAGCTCGGCCGAGTGGCGGAGGCCGGATGCCTCCTCCGCGGACATCGCGAGCCGAAGCGTCCGCTCGACGCCGCCTCGTCCCAGGACCGTCGGGACCGACAGGTAGACGTCGTCGATCCCGTAGTAGTCGCAGATGAGCGAGCTGACAGAGAGGACGGTCGACTGGTCGCGCAGGATCGCCTCGACGATCCGGACGAGGCCTGCCGCCACCGCGTATGACGTGGCGCCCTTTCGCTCGATGATCTGGTAGGCGGCGTCGCGCGTCGACTCGAAGATCCGCTGGAGCGATCCCTCGTCGTGACCGATCCCGTTGGCACGCCCGAAGTCGGCCAGCGGCATCCCCGCGATGTTCGCGGCAGACCAGACCGGCACCTCCGAATCGCCGTGCTCGCCGGCGATGTACGCGTGGACCGAGCGCGGGTCGACGCCGTAGTGCTCGGCGAGGAGCATGCGAAACCTGGACGTGTCCAGGATCGTCCCGGAGCCGATGACGCGGCTCGACGGGAGGCCGCTGATCCGGTAGGTCAGGTAGGCCAGGATGTCGACCGGGTTCGTCGCCACCACGATGATCCCGCCCGGGTTCGCGCCCGCGACGGCCGGGACGATCTGGCGGAAGATCTCGGCGTTCTTGCGGACGAGGTCCATCCGCGTCTCGCCCGGCTTCTGGGCCGCGCCGGCGGCGATGACCGTGATCGCCGAGCCGCGGCAGTCCTCGATCGGTCCGGACCAGACCCGCGCGGTCTTCGCGAACGGGACCGCGTGGAGGAGGTCCATCGCCTCGCCCTCCGCCCGGCGGGCATTCGCGTCCACGAGCAGGATCTCGGACGCGAGACCCGAGAGGAGGAGGCCGAATGCGAACGTCGACCCGACGGCGCCGGCCCCGACGACCGCGACACGGGTCGGGTGCGCCTCCGGCGGCTGCGTGGCCATGGGCATCGGCTCGGCGGCGAGGGATTCGGGCATGGGGCAAGTGTGCCGCGATTCGCGGGCGTCGTCAGGCGGTCGGGAGGCTGCCCTGCACGCGCAGCGCGTAGCCGCGTCCTCGCACGTTGCGGAGCCCGGGATGGCCTTCCGCGACCAGCTTCGCATTGATCCTCGTGAGGTGGCTGCGGAGCGTCTCGGGTTCCACGTCCAGGCGGCCCGGCCAGGCCGCGCGAAGCAGCGCCCGATGGTCGACGACGTCGCCCCGGCGGGCGGCCATGACCGACAGGAGCTCGAACTCGGTCGGCGTGAGCGGCACGGCGCGTCCGCCGACGGACGCCTCGCGCCGGCCCAGGTCGATCCGCAGGCCGTCGAGGCTCGGCTCGAACGCACCGGTCGAGAGCGTGGACCGCCGGACGGCCGCGTTCAGGCGCGCGATCAGCTCCCCGACCCGGACCGGCCGGCCGACCACGTCGATGGCCCCGGATTCAAGCGCGGCCACCACGGCGGCCTCGTCGCGCAGGTCCAGGATCACGATGAGCGGCGCGTCCGTGCGGGCCCGGATTCGGCCGACGAGCGCGGACGGCTCCGTGTCCGGCAGGGCCGGGTCGAGGAGCACCGCGTCCGGTCGCTCGTCGGCCAGCCGGGAGAAGGCCGTCTCCGCGCGGTAGGCGGTCACGACCTCGTGGCCGGCGTTGCCGAGGGCGCTCGCGATCGCACCGACGTCGGCGGGCACGGCGGCCGCGACGAGGATGCGAAGCCGGGCAGGAGCGGTCGAGCTGGCCACGAACGTGCGCATCGTACGGGCGGAGCGTCGGGGCCGTTCGACCGGCCGTCGGCCGAGGCCGTCCCGGACCACGCGCGTCGCGCACCGGTCACCCGGGCGTACGCAATCGCAACCGGCGCGCCACTCGTTTCGCACCCGGCCGTACCGCTGCGGTACTGATCGGGCCGGCGCCGGAGCGTACGGTCGGGCTCCCGCCGTTCGGGGTGTGGCCCAGCGACCCGCAGGAGGCCGCCCGATGGATCGTCGGCGAGATTCCGCCCCATCCGCCCCGCAGATCCCCCAGGCCCCGCTCTACGACCCCGAATTCGAGCACGACGCGTGCGGCGTCGGGTTCGTGGCCGATTCCCGTGGCCGGCGCTCTCCGGAGCTCGTGGCCCAGGCGCTCGCGGCGCTCGCGGCGCTGACGCACCGCGGGGCGATCGCGGCCGACGCGAAGACCGGCGACGGTGCCGGGATCGGCCTGCCCCTCGCGCGAGCCTTCGTGCGCAAGGTTCTCGGCGAGATCGGGCGGACCGACGTTGATGTCGCACGGGTGGGCGTCGGCATGGTCTTCCTGCCCTCGGGCGCGGACGGAGCGTCCGCGGCGATGCGACTCCTCGAGGCCGCCCTGCACGACGAGCGGGTCGACGTGCTCGGCTGGCGAACGGTCCCCGTGAACCTGCCGGTCCTCGGCCCGGAGGCCGCGGCGACAGCGCCGCTGATCCGCCAGGTGGTCGTGGCGCGGCCGCGCGGGATGGGCGGGGCGGGCTTCGAGCGTGCGCTCCTCCTGGCGCGTCGGACCGCGGAAGCGGCCGCGAGCTCCGCACGGCCTCGGCGGGTTCCACGTCGTCTCGATGTCCGGGCGAACGCTCGTCTACAAGGGCCTCTTCGTGGGCTCCGAGCTGGGTCGCTTCTACTCCGACCTGGCCGACCCGGCCATGTCGGTCGCCTACGCGACGTTCCACCAGCGCTATTCCACCAACACGCACCCGTCCTGGGCGCTGGCCCAGCCGTTCCGGTTCCTGTCCCACAACGGCGAGGTCAACACGCTGCGCGGGAACCGCGAGGCGATGCGCGGGCGCTCGGCCCGCCTGGGGGGCGGCCGCCTGGGCCGCCGCATCGGCGAGCTGGCGCGTGGCGGCCGGCCGATCCTCGACCCCGCCGGCTCGGACTCCACGTCGCTCGACGAGGCCCTGGAGCTCCTGGTCGCGACCGGACGCCGCGTCGACGCCGCGATTCTCGCCCTGGTACCCGAGGCGCTCGAGCTGCGCGACGCTCCCGTCCCGGGCCTCGCGGCATGGCAGGCCGCGATGCAGGCGCGGGTGGAGCCGTGGGACGGTCCCGCGGCGCTCGTCTTCGCCGATGGCCGGCGGGTCGGGTGCCTCCTCGACCGAAACGGCCTTCGCCCGGCCGCGTTCGAGGTCCGGCGTGACGGCCTGGTCGTATGCGCCTCCGAGGCGGGGCTCCTGCCGTCCCCGGCGGGCAGCGTCGTCCGGCGCGGCCGCCTCGGCCCTGGTGAGCTCCTCGTTGTCGACACGGCGGGCCGACGGATCCTGGAGGACGCGGACGCGAAGCGCGACGCGCTTGCCGCGACGCCCGCCGGCGAGCCGCCCCGCCTGCTCGCGAGCGGCCCCACGCCCAGCCCGGTCCCCGACGCCGCGCACGGAGCGGACGGCGGCCGTCGGCGCCAGCTCCTGTTCGGGCTCGACGCCGAGGCGCTCCGTCTGACCGTCACGACGATGGCGACGACCGCGCGCGAGCCGATCTGGAGCATGGGCGACGACACGCCGCTTGCCGTGGTCGCTCGCCGGAACCGCGGCGTTGCCGCCTACCTGCGCCAGGCATTCGCGCAGGTGACGAACCCGCCCATCGATCCGGAGCGGGAGCGCGCCGTCATGAGCCTGGAGGTCCCGGTGGGGCCGCGCCCGCGACTCCTGGACCCGGCCCGCGCCGGTGCGCCGCGCTGCGTCCGCCTGCCGCACCCGGTCGTCGGGCGCGCGGAGCGCGCCGCGCTGCTGGCCCTCGGCGAGCGGGGCCCGAACGGGGACGCGCCGTGGCGGATCGCCCACCTGGACGCCACCTGGCCGGCCGCCGACGGTGAGCCCGGCCTTGCCGCGGCCATCGATGCGCTCGTCGACGCGGCGACGAGGGTTCGCGATCGCGGGGCGGATCTCCTCGTCATCTCCGACCGGGACGCGGGCCCGGGCCGGCCGCCCCTCCCGAGCCTCCTTGCGATCGGGGCCATCAATGCCGCGTTCGTGGAGGCCGGGCGGCGGGACGCGTGCGACATCCTCGTCGAGGCGGGCGACGTCTTCGACGTCCACGCGGTCGCGATGCTGCTCGCCGCGGGCGCCGACGCGGTCCACCCGTGGCTCGCCCTGCAGGTCGCCTGCGAGCTCGGCGGCGGGCGCGGCCGCGAGGACCTGGAGCCCGCGGTGGCGGAGGCGAACGCGCTCGCCGCCATCGACCATGGCCTGCGCAAGGTGCTGGCCCGGATGGGGATCAGCACGCTGTCGAGCTACCGCGGCGCCCAGCTGTTCGACGTGATCGGCCTGGCGGACGAGGTCGCGGACCGATGCTTCCCGGCGGCCCCACGGACGTCCGGGAGCGCGACGTTCACGCGCCTCGGCGGCGACATCCTCGCCCGCCACGCGGCGGCGTACCTGGATGCGCCGGAAACGGTGCCAGTGCTGCCCGACCCGGGGTTCGCGCGCTTCCGCGCCAGCGCGGAGCTGCACGCCTTCGCCCCGGCCGTCGTCAAGGCCACGCAGGCGCTCGCGGCCGGTCACCCGGTCGGGATCGGCCCCGGTGCCGCGCTCGCGCCGGCCGAGGAGGCGGAGGCGATCGACGACCGGTTGTCGGTCTACCGTGCCGCGCTCAGCCGCTCCGAGCCCGCGCTCGTGCGCGACATGCTGCAGCTCCGCCGGCGGCGACGGGTGGCGCTCGCCGCGGTTGAACCCGCGACGGAGATCGTCCACCGGTTCGTGAGCTCGGCGATGAGCCTGGGGGCCCTCTCGCCGGAGGCGCACCGCACGCTCGCGATCGGGATGCGCCGGCTGGGCGCCACGTCCAACACCGGCGAGGGCGGCGAGGACCCGTCCTGGTACGACCCGGACGAGAACGGCGAGCTGGCCGAGTCCGGCATCAAGCAGGTCGCCTCGGCGCGCTTCGGCGTAACGGCGCGCTATCTCGCGCGGGCCGAGCAGCTCGAGATCAAGATGGCCCAGGGCTCGAAGCCCGGCGAGGGCGGCCAGCTCCCGGGCAAGAAGGCGACTCCCTTCATCGCCGCGCTCCGTCGTGGCCAGGTGGGCATGACGTACATCAGCCCGCCGCCGCACCACGACATCTACTCGATCGAGGACCTTGCCCAGCTGATCGCGGACCTGCGGGCCATCAACCCGACGGCCCGAATCGGCGTCAAGCTCGTCGCCGCGGCCGGCGTCGGGACGATCGCGGCGGGCGTCGCGAAGGCGCATGCGGACTACGTGCTGATCGCCGGGCACAGCGGCGGGACGGGCGCGAGCCCGCTCTCGTCGATCAAGTCGGCAGGTGCGCCGTGGGAGCTGGGGCTCGCCGAGGCGCACCAGGTGCTCGTGCGGCAGGGCCTCAGGGATCGCGTCGTCCTGCGCACCGACGGCGGCCTCCAGCAGGGCCGCGACGTGGTCGTCGCCGCGCTCCTCGGGGCGGAGGAGTACGGCTTCGGGACGAGCGCGCTCGTGGCGCTCGGCTGCGACATGGCGCGCCAGTGCCACCTCGACACCTGTCCCACCGGCATCGCGACGCAGCGGGAGGATCTCCGGGCCAAGTTCACCGGGACGCCGGAGCAGGTGGTGGCGTTCTTCCTCGCCGTCGCGGAGGACGTCCGGCGCGAGCTCGCGGCGCTCGGCCTCACCAGGCTCGGGGACGCGATCGGGCGGATCGACCTGCTCGGCGTCGCCCCCGGATCGGCGCTCTCGCTCGAGCGCGTGGTCGGCGCGCCGCCGTGGCGTGCGCCCGCGGTGCGCCGTGACGGCGCCCCGAAGGCCCTCGGGCGGATCGCGGAGGCGCCGGTCGCCTCGTCGCTGGAAGAGCGGCTGGCAGCCTCGATCACGGCGGCGATGCCGGCCTTGGCGGCCATCGGAGCGGCGGCCGGCGGCGCGTCCCGCCTCGATGCCGGTGATGCACCTTCCCCGCGTGACGAACGCGTCGCGGGCCCCATCGTGCTGGCCGCGTCCGTCACCACGGCCGAGCGGACGCTCGGGGCACGAATCTCGGGCGACCTCGAGCGAGCCCGCGACCGCGCGGGCCGTCACCAGCGGGCGGAGCTCGCGACCGGGCGGGCGCTCACGTCGGACGCGCTTCGCACCGCGGACGCCGTCGAGCTGCGCCTGTCGGGCGCGGCGGGCCAGAGCCTCGGCGCGTTCCTCGCCACCGGCCTGCGGGTGGTCGTGAGCGGCGTCGCCAACGACTACGTCGGCAAGGGCCTGTCGGGCGGGACCGTCGTGGTCCGCCCACCGCTCGCGGCCGGCTACCGCGCCGAGCACGAGGCGATCGCCGGCAACACCTGCCTCTATGGCGCGACGGGCGGACGGCTCCACCTCGTCGGTCGGGCCGGCATGCGCTTCGCGGTCCGCAACTCGGGCGCGGCCGCGGTCGTCGAGGGCATCGGCGCGCACGGCTGCGAGTACATGACCGGCGGCGTCGTCGTCGTCCTGGGCCCGACGGGGCGCAACTTCGGGGCGGGCATGACCGGCGGCCGCGCCTGGCTATGGGATCCCGGTCGGGCAGCCCCGGGCCGGATGAACGCGGCGAGCGTCAGCGCAACCGCGCTCCCGGCGCTCACCGGCGTCCGCGAGGACGCGTCGGACCTCGAAGCCGAGCTGGCCGCGCTCGTGGGAGCGCACGCGGCCGAAGGAAGCGGCCTCGCCACGTCGCTCCTGGCGGACTGGCCCCGGGCGCGGGCCGCGTTCTGGCTGGTGGAGCCGGCCGTCGCGGGGTAGCTCCCCCCTTCGCGTCGCCGGCGCGTCGCGCAGGATCCGACCGGCGACGTGGCGGACGGAGCGGGCACGGGAAGAGGGGCGCAGGACCCGGCCTGCCTCCAGGCCTGGGCCGCATGCCCCCGCCTGGCCTCCCGGCCTTGGGGTGCCTGCCCCCGGCCGGCCTCCCGGCCAGCCCGGCGCCCCCGCCCGGCTACCCCTCGGCGGCCTCCAGGCGGTAGCCGACGCCCCGCACGCTCGTGGGCAGGGGCGCGCCCGATTCCTCGAGCTTGGCGCGGAGCCGCGCCAGGTGCGGCTTGAGCCATTGTGGATCCGGGTCGGCGTCGCCGGGCCAGCCGGCGGAGAGCAGGCGGTCGTGGGGGACGACCCTCCCGCGGGCGGAGACGAGCGCTGACAGCAGCGCGAACTCGGTGCGCGTCAGGGCGAGCGGGGCTCCCTCGACGGACGCCTCGTGGCGCCCGGTGTCCAGCGTGAGCCGGCCCACGTGCAGCCCTCCCGCGGGCGCCTCCCCGGCCTCGTGGCGCCGCATGACAGCGCGGATCCGCGCGAGGAGCTCCTGCTTGCCGAACGGCTTCGTGACGTAGTCGTCGGCGCCGGCGTCGAGCGCCTCCACCTTCGCCAGCTCGTCGGCCTCGCCGGTCAGGACGATGACCGGGGTCTGGCTCGTCCGGCGGATCTCGCGGCAGACGTCGACGCCGTCGCGGCCGGGCATCGCGAGGTCGAGGAGCACGAGGTCCGGGGCCTCCTCCTCGAACCTGCGCAGGGCGGCGTCGCCGTCATACGCGGTGATCACCTGGTGCCCGGCCGTGCCGACGAGCGCCGTGATCGCCCCGACCATGGCCGGCTCGTCGTCCACGACGAGGATCCGCAGCCCGGCTGCCTGCGCGAACGTCATCCCGTCCCTCTCCCATCAGGCCGGCGCGACCGCCGGAAGCGCGACCACGAAGCGGCTTCCTCCGAAGCCGTTCCCCTCGATCCAGATCCTGCCTCCCATCGCCTCCATCAGGCGACGAGCAGCGTACAACCCGATGCCGGAGCCGCGCCCGCGGCGTCCGCTCGCCCGGACGAACGCCTCGAAGACCGGCTCCCAGTCCTCCGCCGGGACGCCCGGGCCGTCGTCCGTGACGTAGGCGCGGATCTCGCCCACCTGGCGCCATGCGCCGACCGAGACGCCCCAGTTGCGCGGAGCGTACTTCGCCTCGTTCTCCAGCAGGAGCTCGAGCACCTGCCGGAAGCGCGCCTCGTCCCCGACGGCGATGAGCACCTCCTCCGGCGGGTCCCAGCGCAGCCGGTGGTAGCGGAGCAGCGGCCGCAGAAGCTCGACCGTCTCGCCCAGCGTCCCTCCCAGGTCGAAGGGCGAGCGCGCCAGCACGCCAAGCCCTTCGCCGCGCACCGAGACGAGGATCGAGTCCACGAGCCGGTCGAGGCGGCTGATCTGGTCGACCGCGGCGTTCCGCCAGTCCTCGCTCGACGCGCGAGCCGGCGCGTCCGTCATGCCGCCGGCCGCGTCGGCCAGCAGGTCCACGTAGGCGCGGACCACGGAAAGCGGGGTGCGCAGCTCGTGGGTGACCACCGAGAGCAGCTCGGCGCGGGCCTCGTCGAGCGCCTGGAGCTCGCCCAGCTGGCGCTCCTGCTCCCGCTGGAGGCGGCCCTTCTCCACGATCCCCGCCAGGAGGGCGGCGATCGTCGCCAGGAAGTTGATCTCCTGCGGCGTGAAGCGGCGCGTCGCGACCGTCTGGACGTTGAGGACGCCGACCACGATGTCGTTCCAGGTGAGCGGCACCGAGAGCATGGAGGTGAGGCCGGCGAGGTCGAAGCCCCGCAGGTACTTGAAGCGCGGGTCCAGCCGGACGTCGGGGACCTCGATGGGGCGCCGTGACGTCGGCCGCGGCCCCCGTGACCCCCTCGTCGAGCGCCAGGCTGACCTTGCTGACCTGGTGACGGTCCAGCCCGTTCGTCGCGGCGAGCGTCAGGCGACCCGTGGCGTGGTCGAGCAGGTAGAACGAGCAGACCTGGACGTGGAGCGCCTCCGTCGTCCGCTCCACGAGCGTCAGCATGAGCTCGTCCCAGTCGCGCGCCTGCGTCGCGAGCCGGGCGAACTCGTGCAGGAACGCGAGCTCGCGGAGCGTCCGCGCCGTGTCCTCGTCGACGCCGGGCACGACGAGGGGGATGTCCGGGCTGCCCGTGGGCGTGGCTGCCGACTGCTTGACCATCGGCGCGATTGTGGCGCGGGGCCGCGCAACCTGCGCGGACGGGCGCCGACGCGCCTGTCCGTGTTCGCTCAGGACGGCGTGCCCGCCGTGCGTCCGGTCCGTGACCGAGGCGTCCAGTCGCGCGAGGAGCGGGTCGGTCCAGGTCCAGGCCGCACCGTAATGGGCGCCCACGGCGCCGTGACGGGCGGCCTCCGTGCGGAGTGGCAGGCCGAAGATCTCGATGAACCCGACGGCCGAGGCGTGGTCGAAGGAGTCGCCCGTGTCGTACGTGGCCAGGTTCTTCTCGTACAGCGAGAGCGGCGAGCGCCGGCCCGTGACGACCGCGCTGCCGTGATCGAGCCGGACCCGGACCTCGCCCGAGACGACGCGCTGCGCGCTCGCGACGTAGCCCCGCAGATCGCGGTGGAGCGCGCTGAACCAGAGGCCGTCGTAGGTCAGCTGGGCGAGCTCGTCGGCCACCCGGCGGTCGAAGCGCAGCGTGTCCTTGGTGAGCGTCAGCGATTCGAGCGCGGCGTGGGCGGCGTGGAGGACGGTCGCCGCGGGCGACTCGTAGATCTCGCGGCTCTTGATGCCGACGAGGCGATCCTCGACGTGGTCGATCCGCCCGACCCCGTGCGCCCCGGCGACCTGGTTGAGGCGCTCGACGAGCGCGACCGGGTCGAGACGCTCGCCGTCCAGGCTCACCGGGACGCCCCCCTCGAAGTCGAGCAGGACGTCCACTGCCGCCGGAGCGTCGGCCGCCGCGACGGTCCAGGCGTAGGCATCGGCCGGCGGGGCGGTCCACGGGTCCTCGAGGATCCCCGTCTCGCAGGAGCGGCCCCACATGTTGACGTCGATCGAGTACGGGCTCGACTTCGTGATCGGGAGCTCGATTCCGCGGGCGTTGGCGTAGTCGATCGACTGCTCGCGCGACAGGCCCATGCCGACGCGCATCGGCGCGACGACCTCGAGGGCCGGGTCCAGGGCGTGGACCGCGACGTCGAAGCGGACCTGGTCGTTGCCCTTGCCGGTGCAGCCGTGGGCCACCGCGTCGGCGCCCTCCTTCTGGGCGACCTCGACGAGGAGCTGCGCGATGAGCGGACGCGCGAGCGCCGTCGCCAGCGGGTAGACGCCCTGGTAGCGCGCGTTGGCCTGGAGGCTCGGCCAGCAGAAGTCCCGCACGAACGTCTTGCGGGCATCGACCACGTAGGCGCGCGACGCCCCGGCGGAGATGGCGCGCCCCTCGACGCCGGTCCGCAGGGATCCACCGCCCACGTCCACGGTCAGCGTGACGACCTCGGCGCCGAACTGCTCGCGGAGCCAGGCGACCGCGACGGACGTGTCGAGACCGCCCGAGTACGCGAGGACCACCTTCTTCATGTTCGCGCTGCCTCCGTTTCGAGGGTCTACGGGTAGGTGTTGGTGAGGTCGGCGTCGGGAAGAGCGGCGGGCTCGAGCGAGAGGAGCGATGCGAATCGCTCCTGCCAGCGGACGAGCGACGGCTCGTCGGCGAACAGGACGAGGAGCGTGTTGTCGCCGGCGAGCGTTCCGACCGGCTCGTCGAAGCCGGAATCGTCGATCGCCTGGGCGATCGCGGCGGCCGCGCCCGGCGTGCTGACCAGGACCAGGATGAGCCCGCTCCTGGCGATGCGGACCGGGTAGTCGGCCAGGACGCGACGCAGGCGCGCCTCGCCGGGATGGGCCAGCGCGCGGCCTCCCTCGGTGCCGCCGGGCCCGATCGCCGTCGTCGTCGCTCCCGGGCCAGGCAGGTCGTCGGTGAACGGCCGCTGCGTGACATACGCGTGGTGATCGCCCCGGGGTGCCTTGACGAGCCCCAGGTCCGCGATGTCGCGGCTGACGGTCGCCTGCGTGACGGCGAAACCGCGCTGGCGGAGGAGGGCGGCAAGCTCCTCCTGGCTGCCGATCGCGGCCGAACCCACGAGCTCGAGCACGGCGCGGCGCCGGGCCGCGCGCGCGGCCTCACCGGGTCGGGCGGGGGCGTCGGCGGTCAACGGCCCGGACCTCACCCGGGCATGCCCGCGGGGGCGCTCGTGACAGCGGCCGCGGAGCGCCGCGCGGTGATCCGTGTGCCGAAGGCAGCGTCGTCGAGCGCGCGGGCGAGCGCCCCGGGCGCGGCGGCGTCGCAGATGATCGCCTCGGCCCCGGGCTCGGCGATCCCCGCCAGCGCGGCCCGGACCTTGGGAACCATCCCGCCGCTGATCGTGCCGTCGACGATGAGCGCCTCGGCCTCGGCGGCGCCGATCGTGGCGATCTTCGCGCCGTCCGCCCCACGGATCCCGTCCACGTCGGTCATGAGGATGAGCTGCCGTGCGCCCAGCCCTGCCGCGAGGCCTGCCGCGGCGTCGTCGGCGTTCACGTTGCAGACGATGCCCTCCTCGTCGCGCGCGAGCGGCGCCACCACCGGCACCTGGCCGCCGACGAGGATCGCGTCGAGCAGGTCGCGCTTGATCCCGACGACGTGCGCGACGAGGCCCATCCCGGCGATCCGCTCCCCGACGAGGAGCCCGCCGTCGACGCCGGACAGCCCCACCGCATCGACACCGACGTCGCGCAGCGACGCGACGAGCTCGCTGTTCACGATGCCGCGAAGCACGGCCGCGGCCACCTCGATCGCGGCCGCGTCGGTCACGCGGAGGCCGCCCTCGAAGCGCGTCGGCACGCCGAGCCGGTCGAGCCACTCGGTCATCCGCTTGCCGCCGCCGTGGACGATCACGACCGGACGCCGGCGGGCGATCGCGGCCACCTCGGCCAGCACCTGGCGCTGCTCGGCGAGCGTCGTCCCTCCCAGCTTGAGCACCACGATCTCGCTCATCCGGCCCCCGTCACGTCGTGTACTCCGCGTTCTCGCGCACGTAGGCCTCCGTCAGGTCACAGCCGAACGCCTCCCCGGCACCGGTGCCCAGGCCCAGGTCCAGCCGGATCAGCACCTCGCCCGTGGCCATGGCGGCGCGCGCCGCCCCGCGATCGAATGGGAGCGGGCCGCCCGCGTAGACGGCATGGCCCGCGACGGCGATGCGCAGCCGCGCAGGATCCACCTCGACCGGCGTGCCCGCGCGCGCCGCGGCGTCCGCGGCACCCAGGCCGGCCGCCTCGAGGACCCACGACTCGGCGGCGTGGGCGTTGCCGACGGCCCCCGCGATCCGTCCCCAGTTGGGGTCGCGCCCGTGCACCGCAGCCTTGACCAGGCTGCTCGAGATCACGGCCCGGGCCACGGCTCGCGCGTCGACGGCGTCGGTGGCGCCGGTCACCTGGCACGTGATGAGGGTCGTCGCGCCTTCGCCGTCCGCGGCCTGCTGGCGGGCCAGCGAGCGCGCCACGGCCTCGATCGCCCGGGCGAGCGCCGCTGCGCCGGCTTCGCCCGCGCGGACGGGCGCGGCCCCCGACGCGCCCGAGGCAAGGACCAGCACGCTGTCGTTCGTGCTCGTGTCGCCGTCCACCGAGAGCTGGTCCCAGGTCCGGGCGGCGGCGCCACGGAGCATGCCATGGAGCGTCCCCGGGTCGGTGGCGGCGTCGGTCAGGATGACGGCCAGCATGGTCGCCATGCGCGGGTGGATCATCCCGACGCCCTTCGCGATGCCCGACACCCTGACCTCGACGCCGGTCCCGTCCGGGGCGGGGAGCGTCAGGCGCACCGTGGCCCACTTCGGGCGGGAGTCCGTCGTCATGAGCGCCCGGGCCGCGGAGACCAGGGCCTCGTCGCGCGTCGAGAGCTCGCCGGGGACGCGAGCGTCGATCGCCGCGGCCACGCGGTCCACCGGCAGGCGCGTCCCGATCACGCCCGTCGAGAACGCGAGCGCATGGCTCGGGGCGATCCCGAGCGCGGCAGCGAGGACGCCCGCAAGGTGGAGCTGGTCGGCGTCGCCCGCGGCCCCGGTCGCCGCGTTCGCCGAGCCCGAGGTGGAGAGGATCGCGTCCGCCCAGCCCGATCCCGGGGGACCGTCACCGCCGGTTTCGGCGAGGTGGGCGCGCGTGAGCCGGACGGGCGCGGCGGCGAAGGCGTTGCGGGTGAAGACCCCGGCGGCGGCGGCGGGGCCGCCGGTCGTCGCGAGCACCGCGAAGTCCGGGCGGCCCGACTGCTTGATCCCGATCGGCACGCCCATCGCGCGGAAGCCGGCCGGCATCACGGCGCGCTCCTCCACGTCCGGGAGGTCGAGCGTCAGCGGGGCGAGGTCGGCAGGGCGCGCCCGGCCCGCAGCGTCCTCGTCCGGGCCGCCCGTCGCGCCGTGCGTCGGCGTCGTGCCTGCCGCCCGTGCCCGGTCCGCCGCCACGCCGCTCACGGGACCAGGGCGTGCTGTTCGAGCCCGGCCGTCTCGGGGAGGCCGTGGACGATGTTGAAGGCCTGGATCGCCTGGCCGGCCGCGCCCTTGACCAGGTTGTCGATGACGCCGATCGCGAGCACCCGGCCGGTGCGCTCGTCGAGGCGGACGTGGACCCGGCACGTGTTGCTGCCCAGGACGTGCTTCGTCGCCGGCGGCTGCGCCACGACGTGGACGAACGGCGTCGCCGCGTAGGCCTCGGCGTACATCGCGTCGAGCTCGGCCTGCCGGACGGGCCGGCTCGGGCGCACGTGGCAGGCGGACAGGATCCCGCGCGTCATCGGCACCAGGTGCGGCAGGAAGTCGATGCCGCGCGCCCCAGGGTTCACGGGCGTTCCCGCAGGCCCGCCGGACGGACCGTGACCCCCGAGCGCCGCGAGCTCCTGCTCCATCTCGGCCACGTGCCGGTGGCCCCCGACGCCGTAGGCCTTCACGCTCTCGTTGACCTCGCCGAACATGAGGTCCTGCTTCGGCTCGCGCCCGGCGCCCGACACGCCGGACTTCGCGTCCACCACCAGGTCGCCGATCAGGCCGGCCCGCGCCAAGGGGGCAAGCGCCAGGAGCGTGGCGGTCGGGTAGCAGCCCGGCGCCCCGACGATCGCGGGCACCGACGTTCGCAGCGCCGCCAGCGCATCGTGATGCAGCTCGGGGAGGCCATAGACGGCAGTCGCGAGAAGGTCGGGCCGCGGATGCGTGAAGCCGTACCACTGCGGGTAGTCGGCAGGGTCGCGCAGCCGGAAGTCCGGGCCCAGGTCGATGATCGCGGCGCCGTGCGCGGCGAGGTCCGGCACGATCTCCGCGGCCGCCCCGTGCGGGAGCGCCAGGAAGATCGCGTCCGCCTCGGGAACCGTCGCATCGACGTGGAGGCCGGTCCGGTCGAGATGGATGTGCGTCCCGCCGATCGGCTCGCGCGTGCGACCGCGTCCGACCAGCCCCTCGATCCGCACGTTCGGGTGGCGCGACAGGAGTCGGACGAGCTCCGCGCCGACGTACCCGGTGGCGCCGACGATCGCCACGCGTATCCGGGAACCGCCCGGCGGCCGGGCGCCATCGAGGGTGCCACGCGGGAGCGGGACGGGCCGGCGCCCCGGCACGGCCGCGACGACGGACCCGGCGGTCGCGCTCACGGGCGCGCAGGGCCGCTCACGGGCGGCTCCCCCGGGGTCGTCGCTGTGGCCGGTGTGCTCCGGCCGTTGAATGCGTGCATGACGCGCATGACTATACACGGCAAGTGCATAGTCATGCAAGCACGAGTCCCACGCGCCAGCGCCACCCAGTCGCGCGACGCAACCCGGCGAGGACGGAGGGCGATCCCCCCGAGCGCCACGAACCGGGCCCTGCCGTGCGAGGTCAGAAGGCGATGCCGGGCGGCAGGGGCTGGTGGCCGTCGGGGACGTCGAGGTGGTTGGCGCCGGTGCCCGGTTGGTCGGTCACTCCGTACTGCCAGACGATCTTGTTCGTGGCCGGGTCGACGACCACGATTCGGTGCCGGAAGTCGTCGTTGATCGAGATGGTCCCGTCGGGCAGCGGCGTCGCCAGGCTCGGATGGTCCAGTCGGCCGGCCCCGCTCGTCGGCCCGTAGCGCCAGAGCAGCTTCCCGGCAGGGCTCACGATGACCACGGCGCCGGGGTTGTTGTAGTCGGCGACGACAACGTTCCCGTCGCTGTTCAGCTGCGCGTCCGAGGGGTAGCGGACCGGGACGTGGATGTCGAAGACGACGGTCCCGTCCGCGGCGAGCCGCACCACCCGCGAGCCGGTGATCTCCGTGATGAGGAGCCCACCATCGGGAAGGGGCGTGTCGCCGTTCGGACGGCCATAGGTCGCGGGCGCACCCAGCGCGCAGTCCCGGGTGGTTCCCCACTGGTTGACGACCTGCTTCGCCGGGCTGATCTCCATCACCCGGCAGTTCTCGATGTCCGCCACCACGATGTCGCCGTTCGCGAGCGGGTACGCGTCGTCGGGGGTGTGCAGGTAGCCCGGGCCGGACCCGGCGCGGTCGTAGTGGCCGTACTGCCACGTGACGCGGCCGGTGGCGATGTCGATCCGGTCGATGACCTGGTGCGCCTCATCGTTTGCCACGATCGTCAGGCCGTCCGGGGCGAGGAACGCATCGTCGGCGGCGAACGATTGGCCCGCGGGAAGGGAGCCGGCCTTCGGGAACCGCCACCAGATGCGACCCGTCCGGTCGATCGCGAGCAGGCGCCCGTTGCCCCGGTCCGCGATGAGGAAGCCCCCCGGGTAGCCCGAGCCGGCCGGTGCAGCCGAGGCGGCCGACGGTGACGGGCTCACGCTCGATTCCGGTCCGGCCGCCGCGGACGGGCTCGCAGCCACCGCGGACGGGCTCGCAGCCGCCACGAACGGGCTCGCAGCCGCCGGCGCGAGCGTCGCTCCTGCCGCGACCTGGGCGCTCGCGGAGGTGGCCACGATCGCCTGGCCGCAGGCCGCCAGCGTGAGCAGGATTCCCCCGACCGCGAGCGCCAGGCCGGGACGCGGACGGCGATTCACGCCGCGGTGATCGTGCATGCCCAGCAACCTAGCGCACAGCACGCTCCGCGCGCGGGTTCATAGCCGAACCTTCACCCAGTTCGCATGACGGGGCAACCCGCGCGCCCAGGCGCGGGACGGCGTGTCTCAGCCCGTGGTCGCCGCGACGGCTTCCGCGGGCACGTGCTCGGCGAGCCAGCGTTCCGCGTCGATCGCGGCCCGGCACCCGTCGCCCGCCGCGGTCACCGCCTGGCGGTAGCGATGGTCGTGGACGTCGCCGGCGATGAAGACGCCCTCGATCCGTGAATGCGTCTCGGAGTGGACCGCGAGGTAGCCCGCCTCGTCCTTCTCGAGCCAGCCATCGAACGGCCCCGTGTTGGGCTTGTATCCGATCGCGACGAACAGGCCCTCGACCGGCAGCTCCGAGCGCTCGTCGGTCTTCGTGTCGCGGAGCCGCAGGCCGCTGATCGACGGGTCGCCGAGGACCTCCTCGATCGCGACGTTCCTGTGGATCTCGATCTGCGGGTTGCGCTCGGCGCGCGCTTCCATGATCCGGCTGGCGCGGAACTGCGCCCGGCGATGGAGGAGGTGGACCTTCGTCGCGAAGCGGGTGAGGTAGAGCGCCTCCTCCATGGCGGTGTCGCCGCCACCGACGACCGCGATCTCCTTGCCGCGGAAGAAGAAGCCGTCACAGGTCGCGCACGCCGAAACGCCGTGCCCGCGGAGCCGCTCCTCCGATTCGAGGCCGAGCCAGAGCGCGGAGGCGCCGGTCGCGACGATCACGGCATCGCCGTGGTACTCCTCGCCCGCGGCCCAGGCACGGAAGGGACGGCCGGAGAGATCGACGCGGTCGACCTCGACGTCGATGACCCGGGCGCCGAATCGCTCCGCCTGGGCGCGGAAGCGGGCCATCAGGTCCGGGCCCTCGATGCCGTCGGGGAAGCCCGGATAGTTCTCGACGTCGGACGTGATCATGAGCTGGCCGCCGGGCTGGTGACCGCCCAGCACGATCGGGGCAAGGTTCGCGCGTGCGGCGTAGATCGCCGCGGTCAGGCCGGCAGGCCCCGAGCCGAGGATGAGGAGCTGCGTGGCGAGGGGCCCCGCGCCGTTCGCCACCGGCACGGCCGTGGCCCGGTCGACGGCGGGCGCGAGCCCGGCGCCGAAGTCGATGGCGAAGCCGCCAAACGGGTTCTGGGTCATGTCGGTCATCGGAAGGTCGCGTCCTCATCCGGCCGCCGGGCGGGGCGGGGTCTCTCAATCCTAGCACGATCTGCATACTCCCCCGGGGTATCGAGTAGCCGGCCGGTCGCGGGCTGCGCGACATCGACGACCACCGGGCTATGTCGTCGGGATCGCGTGGACCAGCTCGGCCAGGCGTGCCGCGAGGACGTCGACGCCCGGCAGCTCGATGTTCAGGATCCCCACGATCACGTGCTGGGCTCCGGCGCCCGCAAGTGCGGCGAAGCGCGCCGCCGCGGCCTCGGGAGATTCCAGGCCGTCTCCGCCGGAAGTGGAGAGCCGCACGCTCTGGAGGGTCGACCGTTCGATCTCGGCATACGGCCGCCCGACGGCATCGCAGTGCTGGCGCAGGATCGCGTACTTGCGGGCGATCACCTCCGGACCACCGAAGACGTTCGTGGCATCCGCGTACTGCGCGACGAGGCGGAGCGTCCTGGTCTCGCCGCCACCGCCGATCATGATGGGCGGCCGCGGCCGCGAGATCGACTGTGGCGAGTTCATCAACCGGCCTGCGCTGAAGTGGGTGCCGGTGAAGGATTCCTCGGTCCCCCGCTCGCCGCTCCACATGGCGTGGGCGATCCGCAGCGTCTCCTCGAGCATCTCGAAGCGCGTCCGGAGGGGCGGCATCGGGAACCCCAGGGCGTCGCTCTCGGACTGGTTCCAGGCGGCCCCGATCCCCAGCCAGGCCCGTCCGCCGGAAAGGACGTCGAGGGTCGTCGCGGCTTTGACCCAGAGTCCGGGAAGCCGGTAGTGGACGCCGCCGACCATGAGCCCAAGCCGGGCTCGGCTCGTGTTCGCCGCCATGTAGCCCAGGGTCGTCCAGCCTTCCAGCATCGGGTCCTCGGCCGGGCCCAGCCCGCGGATCTGGAAGAAGTGGTCCATGACCCAGAGCGAGTCGAAGCCGGCGTCGTCGGCCCCGCGGACGATCCGGGCGAGCGTCGGCCCGATGACCGGCGTGCCGCCGGGCCAGTTGAACCTGCTGATCTGGAGTCCGATCTTCATGGCGTGGGATCCTTGCGCTGGTCCGGGGTTGCCGGCTCAAGCCTACGCGGGGGAGGAGTTGGGCGCCCGTCCCGGCGGCCCGCGCCGGCCTACCGGAAGAGGTCGACCTCGGGCGGCATGAGCACGTCACCGACCACGCTTCCCGAGCCCGCCGGCGGGGCGGCACCGCGCACGAGGGCGGCTGGCCGGCGGGCCGTCTTGCCCAGCACGAGCTCGGCAGCCGAGGCGATCTCGTCGGCGACCGCGCGGATCGTCGCGCTCATCCGCCTCCCGTCGGCGTCGACGGTGCCCCGCAGGTCCTCGAGCGGGCGAAACCCGGCCACCCCGATCGCGAGGTCCGTGATCCCGAACCGCCATGGCCGGCCGAGGCTGTCGCTCACGACGACCCCGGGGGCGACCCCGAATCGTCGGCCGAACGCGTCGCGGATGGCCCGAGCGGACGCGTCCGGGTCGTCCGGGAGCAGGAGGACGACTCCGCCGTTCGACGCGCCGTCGTGCGGCGCACCGACGTTCGACGCGTCGACGCCGCCGTTGGCGAGGACGAATCCGTGTCGCGTCTCGACGATCACGACGCCCTGGTCCATGCGCACGACCCGCACGGCCTGGCGGAGGACCACCTCGACCTGACGGGCATCGCGGCCCCAGCGGGCGGCATAGGTGAGGGCCTCCGCGCGCGGCACGATCGTGGCAAGGTCGACGAACGCGCCCTCTGCCTTGGACACGACCTTCTGCGTCACGACCACGACGTCGTCCGGGCGAAGGGGAAGGGTCCCCGCGGTGCGCTCGAGCGCGTCGCCGAGCAGGCGGGCGAGATCGTCGCCGGGACGAACCTCGGGAATCCCGTCGAGCGCGATGACCTCCAGGCGGGCCGGCCCGTGGTGCTCGTCGCTCACGGAACGTCGACCGACCCGTCGCGCAGGCCCGCGGCCTCCGCCGCGAGCAGGTCGTCCGGCGTGTCGAGATCGAGGCGAAGCGGCCCCTGGAGCTCGACGTAGAGGGCGCCGACCCGTCCGGCTGCACGGGCATGCGCGGCGCGGCTGCCCGGTCCGAAATGGAACGGGACGACGCCGGGCGGGGAGAGCAGGAGGAGGTTCGTCCCCTCGCCGGCCCGGTCCGGCACGAGCGCGACGAGCGCCGCCGTCCCGTCGCCCGCGGCCGGGCCCGTCTCGAGCAGGTCGCGAGCCGCGACGAGCACACGCTCCAGCTCGTCAGGCCCGATCGCCGGCAGGTCGGCCGGCACCACCACGAGCGCCGTTGCGCCGAGCTCGCGGGCCCAGGCCCGGCCGTCCGCGAGGCCGTCGTTGAGGCCGCCACCGCCCTGGGGGAGGGGAACCGCGCCCGAATCCGCGGCGACGGCGAGCGCGTCCGGGTCCGGGCTCACGACCGCGACCGCGCGGATGCCGGGCGTCATGATCGCCGCCCGGATCGTGCGGCGGAGGAGGCCCTCCACGAGCGCGCGGCGCTCCTCGGCGTCGAGCACCTCACCAAGGCGCGTCTTCGCCAGCTCGAGCCCGCGGACGGGGATGATCGCCACCACGTGCCCGAGGTCGGCCCGCGCCGGCGCCCCGGATGGCTGGAGGTCCTGCATGCGGTGATCGTAGCCCGGCCGGGCCCGGCGAGCGGGCGCGAGGACCCGGGGCAGCCGGTCGGCCGCCGCGCGGCCTTCGCCTCAGGTGGAGCAGGCCTCGAGCACGGCGCGGGCGAGCGCCGCCCGCGATCCCTCGTCCGTCATGACGGTGTCCGTGACGACGGCCCGCAACCCCAGCCGTTCCACGTCCGGGGCGAGGGCCGCGTCGGCGCGGTCGATCACGAACACGTCCACGAGCCCGACGTACCGGCGGGCGACACCGAGCGCGCTCACCTCCTCGCCGCGCGCGGCGAGCATCCGGTCGGCCGGGCCGCGGAGCGCTCGTCCGTCCGACGATGGGGGAGACGGCGGCGACGCGCGTCCCGCGACCTCGCGCTTCCCCGATGGCGTCGCGGACGCCGGGGACCGCGAGGATCGGCGCGATCGAGACCAGCGGGTTCGACGGGCAGACGACGATCGCGTCGGCGGCGGCAAGGGCACCCGCGACCTCGGGCGTCATTCTCGCCCGCTCCACGCCCTCGATGACCACCTCGAGGACCGTCGGCTCGTGGCGGAGTCGAACGAACCAGTCCTGGAACGGAAGCCACCCGTCGGGCGTCCGGACGCGCGTCCGGACGGGCGTGTCGGCCATCGGCAGGATCCTGCTGGGGACGCCCAGGCGAGCCGCCACGTCTCGCGCGATCACCGTCAGGCGCTCCCCCTCGCGAACCCGCCTCGAGCGGTGGACGTGGAGCGCGAGGTCGCGATCGCCGAGCGCGAACCAGGTCGGTTCGCCGAGCCGCGCGAGCTGGGACGCCGCAGCCCACGTCTCACCCGCGAGTCCCCATCCGCGTTCGCGATCGGCGAGGCCCGCGAGCGTGTAGAGCACCGTGTCGTGGTCAGGACAGACGAGGAGGCCGTGGAACTCCGCGTCGTCGCCGGTGTTGACGATGACCGACAGGTCGCCCGGTGCGACGACGAGCTGCAGGCCGAGCGCCAGCTTCGCCCCCCCGACCCCCCCGGCAAGCGCGACGACGCGGGGCATGCCGGCGTCTCCTCAGGCGAGCGGGGCGGGGCCGGCTGCCAGCGCCGCGCGAACCTCGCCGATCCGGGCGATCGTCTCCGCGTCGTAGGGGGCCGGCAGGCGCACGATGATCGTGGAGAAGCCGAGTTCGACGTAGGGGCGGATCGCCGCGGCCACCTCGCCCGGCGGGCCGAGCAGCGTCGGCACGGGCCCC
Source organism: uncultured Chloroflexia bacterium (assembly GCA_963809215.1). Classification (GTDB taxonomy): domain Bacteria; phylum Chloroflexota; class Limnocylindria; order Limnocylindrales; family CSP1-4; genus CTSoil-043. Next base: position 1,703,436 of record CAWEIJ010000002.1, on the reverse strand, counting down.
GCGCTCGGCGTCCCATTGTGGGCGCAGATCGCCGCGAACGCGCTCGCGGCCGCCGCCGGATCGTCGCGCAGGACGATCGGGAAGGACACGGTTCGCTCGATCGTCGCGGGGTCGCGCCCGACCTCGGCGCAGTGCGCACGGAGGATCACGTCACGGGCCGCGACCTCTTCCAGCGTCCCGGCCGTGTTCCAGGCGTCCGCGCGCCGGGCGACCGTTCGCAGGGTCTTCTTCGGCCCCGATCCCCCCACCAGGATCGGCAGGTGCGCCTGGACCGGCCTCGGCGAGATCAGGGCATCGGTGAAGGTGTAGTACCGACCCGCGTGGTCGAAGCGCTCGCCGTCGAGAAGGCGCCGCAAGAGCCCGACCGCCTCGTCGAGCCGGTCGAGGCGTTCGCCGAAGCCGCTCCCGAAGTCGAGCCCGAACGCCTCGTGCTCGCGGCCGAACCACGCGCCGCCGATCCCGAGCACCGCCCGACCCCCGGACACGTGGTCGAGCGTCGTTGCGATCTTCGCCGTGTGGCCCGGGTTGCGGAAGGTGTTCGCGCCGACCATCAGGCCCAGGCGAACGCGCGTCGTCCGGGCCGCGACCGCCGCCAGCGCGAGCGGTCCCTCGAACAGTGGCTGCTCCCATGGGCCGAAGATCGCGTGCATGTGATCCCAGGTCCAGACCGAATCCCAGCCCGCCGCCTCGGCCGCGAGCGCCGCGCCCAGGAAGCCCTGCCAGTCGGTGGCCTGGCTCCACAGCTGCGCGCCGAACAGGATCCCGGTCACCCGTCGAGATGGTCGTGGAGCGCCACCCGCGGGTCGTGGCGCATGTTCGCGGGCCAGCGCCGCCCGTCGGCGCTGTTGATCATCAGCATCCCGTCGGGGTCCAGGCGACACCAGACCAGCGCCTGGCGCGGCGCGCCCGCGGGGTCGACCGTGGCCAGCGTGGCGAAGCCGCCGGTCGCCGCGATGAAGGCCCGAACGCGGTCGGGGAGGGCGAGCTGCGCGAGCATGGCCGGATCGTACGCGACAGGCGCCGCGGACGGGCGCGTCGCGAAGGCGCGGCACCTCGCGTGCGCGGAACGGCTCTGATGGCGGACGCGGCACCTCTCCCGTGCGCGTTGCGTCGCGCGAGTGCGGCGGGCCGCGATGGCGGACGCGGGACGCCCGGCGGACGCCGCATGTCCCGCGGGTGCGGCGCCGGCCGCCGCGCCGAGCGTATCCTCCGGCGCAGGAGGTAGACCATGCGGCTCGACGGGTTGCACATCGGGATCCTTGCCGGCGACGGCGTCGAGGACCTCGAGTTCTGGGTCACGGCCATGCGCCTGCGCGAGGAGGGCGCCCGGGTGACGAGCATCGGCCTCGTCCCGGGCACCGTGCGCGGCAAGAACGGCCTGGCGGTTGGCGTGGACTCGGCGGTCGGCGACGTCGACGCGGCTCGCCTCGACGGGCTCGTCGTGCCGGGCGGCTGGATGCCGGACAAGCTGCGCCGGTCCATCGCGATCCTCGACCTCGTGCGGACGGTCCACGCCGCGGGCAGGCCGATCGGCATCATCTGCCACGGTGGCCTCATCGCGATCTCCGCGGGGATCGTGGCGGGCGGCCGCGCGACGGGCTCGCTCGGGATCCGCGACGACCTCGTGAACGCCGGCGCGACCTGGGTCGACGAGCCCGCCTTCCGCGACGGGACGCTCGTCTGGGGCCGCGTCGTGGAGGACATCCCGGCGTTCTGTCGCGAGCTGGTCGACGCGCTCGCGGCCGCCCGTGCCGCGTAGTCGAATCTCAACCGGGCCGACATCGGCGTCGAGCCCTCGACGCCGCATGATGGAGGGCGCCACCCCGCCCAAGAGGAGCCGATGAGTCGACGCGATCGCCGCCGCCCCGTGAGCCTGCGTGCCATGGGCTCGGAGGCGCAGCCCCGTCCGTTCAATCCGGCCCGCACGAGGCCGTCGTCCCCGTCCGCGGAGTCGCCGTCCCGCAACCTCCACCTCGCGCTGCTGCCGCTGCGCTTCTTCGTTGGCGGCACCTTCGTCTACGCCGGCCTGGACAAGCTCATCGACCCGCGCTTCCTCCAGGCGACCGGGCCCGGCTCGATCGGGGACCAGCTCCTGGGGTTCACCCACTCCAGCCCGCTCGCGGGCCTGGTCTCGGTCTTCGCGCTGCCGTTCCCGGTTCTCATCGGACTGCTCATGGCGCTCGCGGAGATCGCGATCGGCCTCGGGGCGCTGACGGGCCTGCTGTACCGGACGAGCGCCGCGGCCGGGGCGGCGGTCTCGCTCCTCTTCTTCCTGACCGCATCGTGGACCGTCCACCCGTACTACTACGGACCCGACCTCCCGTACGCCGCCGGGTGGCTGACGCTGGCACTCGCCGGTCATGGCGGGCTGGCCGTCCTGCGCATGCCGTTCGGGGCCGTGCTCGCCTCCAATGGCGATCCGGACGGGGCGGCGCCGGGTCGCCGCGCGTTCCTCGAGGGCGGGATCCTGGCCGCAGCGGCGGTCGTCGTTGCGGGCCTCGGGGGGATGTGGGGCGCGCTCTTCCCGGGCGCCGACTCGCGCGCGCCGGTCGCGGGCGCGTCTCCGGCCCCGGGGGTGGGCGCCGCCGATGCCGCGCCGACCCCGCCGGCCGCTGCCGGGTCGTCGCCTGCCACGAGCGCCGCGCCCCCAGTCGCGAACCAGCTCGCCACGCTGACGAGCCTGCAGCCACGCAGCGCTCTTCCCTTCGTCGATCCGACGACCGGAGATCCCGCGATCCTGATCAGGCTGGCGGACGGCCGTGTCGTCGCCTTCGACGCCGTCTGCACCCACGCCGGCTGCACGGTGGAATACGACCCACCGTCGGGCCTCCTGGGGTGCCCCTGCCACGGGGCCGTCTTCGATCCGAGCCACAACGCCGACGTGCTCCAGGGTCCGGCGCCCGTCGCGCTCGCCGCGCTGCCGATCGTGGTGAACAAGACGACCGGCGCGATCACGCTCGGGGGCTGATCGGCCCAGGGCCGATCGTCTCGGCGGCCGATCACCGCCCGGCCGGCGGGATCGCCCACGGCCGATCGCGCGTCGCCCTCAGCCGATCCGCTCGCCGGCCTCGATGGCCAGCGCCAGGTGCGCCTCCGGGGGTGCCAGCGGGCATGCCCAGCGGGGATCGAACGCGCACGACGGCTGGTACGCGAAGTTGAAGTCCAGGATCAGCGCGCCGTCGGCCGCGACCCCGAGGTCCGCTCCCTTCGCCGTGTCGAGGAGATAGCGGCCGGCGCCGTACGTGGCCCCGCCGTTCGTCGCGTCGCCGAACGGCAGGAAGATGCCGCCCGCGTACTCCAACAGCCGGAGCACGGGCAGGCGGACCCTCGCGCCGGGCAGGGCGGGCGTGACGTGGCCGACCAGCTCGAGGGGCGGCGCCGCGCCGACGCTTGCCGGGACGAACGCGATCGACGGGAAGGCGCCGCCGGGACCCGGCGGGTCCGCCGCGAGGGGCTCGCTCTCCTCGAGCACGGCGGTCGTGCGCCACGCGTCGGCGTACGGCCAGTGGCGCGCGCGGAACGCGTCGCGCTCGCCGATGGGCACCGGCGAGGCAGGGTGGCCCCGGTAGAGCGCCTCGCGCTCGGCGCGCCACGTCGCGTGCGCCGCGGCCGGATTGGCCGCCGCCTCCCGTCGCACCTCCGCGTAGAGCTCCGCGATGCGCCGACGCCAGTCGGCGACGGCCAGCAGGTCGGTGGCGGACATCAGCTCCCCCTCTGGCGCGGGTCTCCTCCGCCGGATCGTGGCATGGCCGCTAGCCCGCCAGCGTCATCGCCCGGTCCGGCCGCAGGACGAACGGTGGCAGCATCGCCGCAAGGTTCGAGAATGGCAGCACGTCGGGATGAAGCGTGATCCCGAGCGCCCGCTCCATGAAGCCGCGACGTGCCTCGATTCGGCTCCAGGCGCCCGGGTATGCCGCGCGAAGGGCCGCCCGGAGCGACGTGTCGGCGAGGGCGACGCCGTCCTCGATGTTCGTCGTGAAGTAGTCGGTCCCGGTCGCCGGGATGATGTCGACCTGGAATGCCATCCCGGAGCGCAGCTCGACCGTCGAACCCGGTGAGATCGGCGAGTTGACCCACTCGTCGAGGCCGATCTGGTGGCCCGGGTTGAGGAAGATTCCGAAGAACGGGTCGCCGAGGCGGCGGTCGATGATCTCCCGCAGCGCGCCTCCCGTCTGGCCGACGTGGAGCGCCGCGTACCACTCGGCGACGGCCTCGAAGTACGGCGCCGACGAGCCGTTCCACGTAGTCGCCGATTCCGGCAGGGAGCTCGGCCGCGTCCTCGACCACGAAGCCCGCCCGGCAGGAGAGCGCGCCCCAGATCCCGAACGCGATCGTGAACCGGTCGCCGCGCTCGATCGGCCGATCGCCCGGGCTCGAGCAGTCCGAGCGTCGCGCGCGGACCCGCGGTCAGCATCAGGTGGCACGACAGCGGCGTGCCGTTCCACTCGAGGAGGCGGACCGCCTCGCGCTCGCGCATCCCGGGCCGCAGGCCGCGCAGGAGCGCGCCGCACGCCGTCCGACGTCTGGCAGGAGGCGTGTTCGAACGCCGCGAGCTGGTCGACCTCGTTGATCACGCGCAGGCCATCCGCGGCGTCGATGAGCAGGCCGGTCGCGTTCTCGACGCGCCCGCTCGGGCCGGTCAGGCGCCGAAGCTCGTCGACGAGGTAGGCCGGCGCGTCGATCATCTCGGGGCGCGGGTAGGTCTTCCAGCCGACCACCCCGACCCGGCTGCCGCGTCCCGATTCCTTCGTCGCCGAGGATCTCCGCGAGCGAACGCGAGCGGTCGCGGGGCTGGCCGGGCAGGCTCAGCTCCTGGAACAGCGCCCGACGCATCGGCAGCGGCTGCGGCGCCCGCGAGGCCGTAGCACTCGTTCCCGACGAGCACCGCCGGCGTGCCGGCCGGGCCGAGGACGAGGATCGCCTCCTCGAAGCGTGGGTCGAACCCGGTCAGGTAGGCGAGGTTCGCGCTGTGCTCCCGGTCCGCGTAGACCACGAGCCGGTCGAAGCCGTGCCGGTCCGCGCGCTCCCGCAGCCGCGACACGCGTGCCGCGTACGTCGCCGCCGGGATCTCCGGCCGCACGTCGTCGGCCCCGAAGTCCGGCAGGTCGATCTCCGCCAGGCGCGCCGTGGTCATCCCGGACCTCCTCCTGTTCAGCTCCCCGGTGGTCGCCACGGGCGTGATCCCGGAGGCGCCGCGCTCGATGATGGCGAACTGGTTCGGCTCCGGCCGTGCATCCATGGCCCGGCCTGCCCATCGGGCCACAGGACCCGGACCTGGGCGCCGCTCGCCGAGCCAAGCCCGAAGTGCACCCAGCCGAGCTGGCCGCCCTCGTGGCCGCCGCCGATCGTCAGCTCGCGTCGCATCGTCAGGTCGCCGACCCGGACCTCGATCCAGGCGCCGATCGCATCGCGGTTCGGGCCGGGCTGCGTCGCAGCCGCAGCGGCCAGCCAGTTGCCCATCGGCGCGGGACGCTCCGCGCTCGCCCGTGCCGACGTTGCGCCAGATCCGGACCGGCGCGCCGTAGTTCGACCTCGACGAGGTCGAGCAGGCCGTCGAGGTTGAAGTCGGCCAGGGCCGCGCCGCGGCCGCGGTCGAAGCTCAGGATCCCGGCCGCGTCGGCCGCCTCCGTGAACGTGCCGTCCGGCTGGCCGAGGAGCAGGTTGCTCGGGTCCTTCCGGGCGTAGTCCGGCTGGGCGTCGACGTTGCCCTTCGAGACGAAGAGGTCGACGAAGCCGTCGTTGTTGACGTCCTCGAACTCCGGGTGCCAGGCGGTCGAGGGCAGGACGTCGCCGCCCGTGAACGGCTGCGCAGCGTTCACGCCGCGCTTGAGCGCGATGTCGCGGTAGGTCGGCTGGGCCGGGCCCGACGGTCAGCGTCTGGAGCTTGTTGTCGCCCTGGCTCGTCAGGAAGACGTCCGGGTAGCCGTCGCCGGTCAGGTCGTAGCTGGCGATGCCCATGCCCCAGATCTGCACCTGCACCCAGCCGTCGGCGGCCGTGTAGAGGCGCGGCGGCTCGCCGCGCCGCGATCCGCCAGAGCTGCTCCTCGCCGTTCGCCGGGTCGTAGTAGTGCCGGTCGTTGCTGACGCGCAGGTCGCGCCGGCCCGAGCCGTCCCAGTCGCTGAACAGCATCGACAGCGCGCAGTAGCCCGGTGTCAGCGCGATCGGCGGGCCGTAGCGCGGTCACGCCCGCGGCGGGGCGGAACAGGACGTTGTCGGCGCAGTCGTGGGTCGGCTGCACCCGAGGCGTCGAGCGCGAGGTAGTGGCCGATGGCGAGGGTCGGCAGGGCCGCCGACCCCTCCCAGGTCGCGCTGAACGCTGTCGCGAAGCCCGTCGCCGCCGTCGAAGTGCCAGCGCTCGTTCGCCCGCTCGAAGCGGCAGTCGCCCAGGCCGCGGAGGAGCGACCGTCTCGCCGATCGCGCAGGACCACGAGGTCCACGATGCCGTCACCGTCGATGTCGATCGGGTACGCGCCGGTGACCCCGGTGAGATCGGTGGCCGGGTCCGGGAGCCGGGTGAAGCGCAGCGCCCCGCCGACCGGGCTGTCGTTGCGGTAGAGCGCCGCCGGGTTGCTCGCCGCCCGCGAGGTAGAGGTCCGGCTTGCCGTCCCCGTTGCAGTCGAAGACCGCGACCCCGCCGCCGACCTCGAACGGGGCCGGGCCGTCGTAGACGTGGTCGAGTCCGGCGGACGCCGTCTCCTCGACGAAGCGGGGCGGACCCAGCGCAGCCGCGGGTATGCTCCCCCGGCCCAGGGTCAGCATGAAGCCGGCACCGGCGATCAGCGCGACGATGGCGCCCCGCCGACGAGCACGGCGGTCCGCCGCGTCACGACGTCATCCGGCTCGCCGCCGGCTCGATGCGGGCCCCTCACTGGGTCGGGGCCTTCCCGTCGTAGTACCGCTGGGCCAGGGCCCACGCCTCCTTGCCGCACATCGCCCCGAGCTGGCGCCCGGTGAAGTCGTCGGCCTGGACGTGGATCCCGCCCCAGAGCCGCGACTGGCCGGCCTGGTCCGAGGCGTCGTAGTACGTCGCCCATTCGAGGCGGATATCCGTCGTGGGGCCTTTCTCGAACTTGAGCGACCCGGCCTTGATCGTGTAGCCGCTGACGCCGCCGGGGAAGTACTCGCTGCCGGTGAAGCCGGTCAGCACCTCGGCGGCCGCCCGGCTGAACGTGCTGTGCCCGGAGGCGTAGCCCGGGGAACGCCGGCGTCACGAAGGTCGGCAGCTGGTACGGGACCCACGTGCGTGGCGAGGATCCAGCGTACGCCGCCGAGCTGCGTCTTCGGGTCGGCCGGGGTGCCCGCCCAGGCTCGGATCGCGATCTCGCCCTCGTGGCCGGCGAGCGCCGCCATGGCGTTGGCCGGGGGCGGTCGTTCGCCTTCGTGATGAGCTCGATCAGGCCCGGCACGAGCGGCAGACCGTCCGTGTTGTAGGACGGGCAGCGTCGGGTCGCTCGACTGGCCCAGGCCGCCCATGTAGCGGATCATCGAGATCGGCCGCACGCCGTCGTAGTGGCCCTTCAGCCCCCACGCGGCGATCGCGGCGTCATGGACGGCGCCGTTGAGGGCGAAGTACAGCTTGACGTCCCACTGGAGCCGGTCGACGGTCGGCCCGCTCCCAGCCGATCCGGAGGTTCGGCGCGAGCTCGTCCGAGACGAGGTTGGCGAGCACGTTCCAGTGGCCGGGCGGGGTCTCCGAGTTGGGGCCGTCGGCCCAGAACTCGGCCATCACGCGACCGAAGTCGGCCTCGTTCACGACGTCGGGCGGATAGGGCTGGCCGGTCGCCGGGTTGACGGCGTGGCCGTGGCCGTCGTTCGTGCCGAGGTCGTTGTTCGCCGCGGGCCCCGGGGGAGATGTCGATCGTGAGCCGCTCGGGTCGGGTCGAGCAGGCTGCTGTCGCGGATGACCTCGACCACCTGGTCCTTGAAGGTCTCGTCGGTCGCCGGGTCGCCGAGGCGAGGCTGCGGGCCGGGATCGATCGGCACGCCCGTGGCGCCCGCCGTCGGGGAGCGCGAACGGCGTCACGTGGCCCCAGTGGGTCCCGACTGCCTGCTGGACGCCGTTCGTCACCGGGATCCCGTTCTGGGAGATCATGTGGTCGATCTGGAGCGGCTGCCAGCGGTTTGGATCGCTCATGTGCGTCCCGGGCTTGCGCAACGACGAGCGGCGGATTGACCGGCTTGTAGTCGGGGTCGGTGTAGCCGTCGCCTGGTTCGACCCGTCGGCCAGGCCGTAGGCGATGCACCGCCTTCGCGATGCGGTTTCCGACGGCGGCCGGCGAGTCGCCGTCAGTCGTGGTGTTGTCTGATCGGGTAGCACAGCGTGTCCATGACGTCGTCGAACTCGGACAGTGACGTCGTCGGCGCCGACGGCCTTGATGTAGCGCGCGGTCAGGACGCGGTACGCCGCATAGCTGATCGCCTCGTTGCGGGCCGCCGTCACGTCGGACGCAGTGTGCTTCTCGGTGAAGATGTAGCCGGACGCCGTCGGGTCGTAGGCGGCCCAGGCGTCCCACATCGCGACTGAGACGTGGAACAGGTTGCGGGCGTGGACCGGCGGGTTGGGCAACGCGCGCCGGATCGCGTCGAGCAGGGCCTCGTCCCAGCGCCGCGCGACCGACCACTCGGGATGGCTCCCGATCGGGGCGCACGAGACCTGGCCCTGGGTCCGGGGGACCAGGAGGCTCGCCGCCATCACGCCGATGATGGTGAGCACCGCCAGCGCGCCCCCCGCAAGCGGGCGCCGGGTTCGACGGGGCGGGTCCTCCGACGCGGCTGCGGGCATCCCCATGACCGTGGGTGGCGTCCTGGCCTCCATCGTTGGTCGCTCCGTCCCGGATCTCAGTCGCTGGCCAGCCCCGCGTTTCGGCGGGCCGCCCGGTCAAGGTCGACGAGCGCGGCGATGGTACCGCGGCTGAACCCCAGGTCGAGGCGCGGCGGCGCGCCGTCGAGGATCACGGCCGTCGAGGTCCTCGACCTCTGCCTGGTACTGGTCGACGGACGGGACTGCGATCTCCGTGGCGTCGCCGCCACGCCAGAGCGTCAGCGACGGGGGCGGGCCGTCCGGGGCCGGCAGGAACGGGCTGTCGAGCACGAGCGTCGCGTCGCTGCCCACGATCTCCACCCGCTGCCGATCGGGCGCGGCAAAGCCGCAGTCGAACTGGGCGAGCGGGCCGCCCGGGAACCGCAGCTGCCCGATGAAGGTGCGGTCGACGCCGCGCTCGTCGAAGCGGGCGAACGCCCCGACGGCATCTGGCTCCGCGCCCGCGATCCGCCGCGCGAGGCTCACCGGGTAGCAGCCGACATCCCAGAGCGAGCCGCCCCCCATCGATGGCTCGACCCGGGGGTCGCCGGGATGGGTGAGGAAGAACGAGAACGTCCCGTTGACGAGCTCCAGTCGACCCAGCGTGCCGTCGCGCGCGAGCTCGACCGCGCGCAGGATCTGCGGATGATGGAGGTACATGAAGCCCTCCACGGCCGTCCGCCCGGAGCGTTCAGCGGCCGCCGAGATCGCGTCGACGTCGGCCACGGTGAGCGCCAGCGGCTTCTCGCAGAGGACGTGCTTGCCGGCTTCGAGGGCCCGGATCGTCCACGTCGCGTGGAGGTGATTTGGGAGCGCGATGTAGACGACGTCCACGTCGGACGACGAGAGCAGGGCATCGTACGAACCGTATGCCACCGGGATGGCATGAGCGCGGGCGAATGCCGCGGCCCTGGCTGGGTCGCGGCTCGCCACCGCAGCCAGCTCCCCGCGGGCGCACCCGCCGACGGCCCGGACGAGCCGTGGCGCGATGCGACCTGGCCCCAGGATCCCCCAGCGGAGCGTGGTCATCACGAGGTCCCCGATCTCCCGTTGCCCAGTGCGTCCGCGGCCCTACCGGACGGTCTGGAAATTGCGTCTTGACACGGCCGCGATCGCGTACGAGCCTACCACGGAGATTTGGTGGAGAGGAACACAAACTCGGTGACCAGCGGACCGGTCGAGATCGGACAGCGCAGCGAGACAGTGCGCAGGGCGAACCTCGGTGCGATCGTCCGCGAGCTCCACGCTCGCGGGGCGCTCTCGCGATCGGAGCTGGTCGCCCGCACGGGCCTGACCCGGAGCGCGATCCGCAGCCTCGTGGGTGAGCTCGTCACGGCCGGCCTCGCGGCAGAAGGGCCGGCGACGCGACTCGGGACCCCGGGCCGGCCGTCGCCGGGCGTTCGGCTCGTGCCGGAGAGCGCGGTCGTCGTGGCCCTCGACATCGCCGTGGACTCGCTGGCCGCGGCGGTCGTCGGGCTCGGCGGCACGATCCTGTCGCGCGTCCGGACCGAGCGGTCGCGCGGCCACTCCAGCGTCGAGGAGATCTCGGCCGACCTGGCCGGGCTCGCCCGGATGGCGCTCGGCCGGCGTCCCGTCAGCGAGCCGGTGGTCGGGGTCGGGGTTGCCGTCGTGGGCGTGGTCCGGAGGAGCGATGGCTTCGTCTCGATGGCACCGAACCTCGGCTGGCGCGACGTCCCGCTCGGTGAGCGGCTCGGCCGGGCCCTCGACCTGCCCGTGCCGATCTCGGTGGCGAACGAGGCGGATCTCGGGACGCTGGCGGAGCTCCGGCGGGGCGTGGCGCTCGGCGTCGACGACCTCGTCTACATCTCGGGCGAGGTCGGCGTCGGCGGGGGCGTGATCCTCGGCGGTCGTCCGCTCACAGGCGTCGCCGGGTATGCGGGGGAGGTTGGCCACATGACGGTGAACCCGGACGGTGACGCGTGCCGTTGTGGTTCGCTGGGTTGCTGGGAGACCGAGGTCGGCGAGGACGCCCTCCTCACGCGCGCCGGCCACGCACCCGGCGGCGGGCGCGCTGCCGTGGACGCCGTGCTTCTCGAGGCCGCGGCGGGGTCCGCGGTGGCGCTGGCCGCGCTGGATGACGTGGGGCGCTGGCTGGGCATCGGCCTGGCGAGCCTGATCAACCTCCTGAATCCGCGGCTGGTGGTGCTGGGGGGTCGATTTGCCCGGATCCACCCGTACGTGACGCGAGCCCTCCATGCCGAGCTCGATCGCCGCACCCTGCCGGCGGCCAGAATGCTGGTCACGGTCGTCCCGACATCGCTCGGGGTCGACGGACCGCTCCTGGGGGCGGCCGAGCTGGCGCTGGAGCCGCTCATCACGAACCCGGCGCAGTGGGTCCGGCCGCGGGACACGCTCCCCGCACTCAAGAGCGCGTAGAGGGAGGCAGTGGCGATCTGAACCAGTCGAAATTGGAGCGGCGGGATGGTAGCCTAGCGCCGGACGTCAGCCGTCCATCGGCGTGACATGTCCTAAGGAGGAGTCAGCACATGGTGAATCGGAGACTGGCCTCGTTGGCCGGCGTGGCCGCGATCGTGTTCGCGGCATGCTCGGGGTCGAGCACCCCGGCGCCGAGCGCAGCAGCTGCGAGCACCGCTCCGGCGAGCGCCGCTGCGGCGAGCGGATGCGTCGTCGGCGTGTCCTGGAACAACTACCAGGAGGAGCGCTGGGCCAAGTGGGACGAGCCGGCCATCAAGGCCGCGCTGGCTGCCGGCGGGGCGACCTACATCTCGAATGACGCGAAGTCGTCGGCCGAGACGCAGGCGAACAACGTCGACAACCTGATCAGCCAGGGCGCGAAGGTCCTGATCATCCTGGCCCAGGACGGCACGGCCATCAAGCCGTCCGTCGCCAAGGCCATCGCCGCGGGCGTCCCGGTCATCGCGTACGACCGGCTGATCGAGGATCCGACGGCCCTCTACATCACGTTCGACAACGTGCTCGTCGGCAAGCTCCAGGCCCAGGGCGTCCTCGGCCAGGTGTCGTCGGGCAACTTCGCGGTCATCAAGGGCAACAAGGCCGACGCCAACGCCGACTTCCTGCGCTCGGGCTACGTCGAGGCGGGAGTTCCCGATGTGGGCAAGACGGACCCGGCCGGCAAGATCAACATCGTCGGCGAGACGTACACCGACAACTGGGATCCCGCGAACGCCCAGAAGGAGATGGAGCAGATCCTGACGGCGAACAACAACAAGATTGACGCCGTCCTCTCCGAGAACGACGGCATGGCCGGTGGCGTGGTCGCCGCCCTCAAGGCTGTCGGTCTCGCGGGCAAGGTCCCGGTCTCCGGCCAGGACGGCGACGCAGCCGCCCTCAACCGGATCGCCCTCGGCACCCAGACGGTCGACGTCTGGAAGGACGCGCGGATGCTCGGCGACGCAGCCGGCAAGGCAGCCGTCCAGCTCTGCGCGAACAAGGACATCACCAAGGTGGCGAACACCGCGCCGTTCAAGAGCCCCGGTGGCAACACGCTGACCTCTCAGCTGCTGACCCCGCAGGCCATCACCAAGGACACCCTCAACATCGTCCTCGACGCGAAGTGGATCGACAAGGCCACGCTGTGCCAGGGCGTTACCGCTGGTTCCGTCGCCGCCTGCAACTAGCAGGCTGACGGTCGCTCGCAGCTGATTGCGCCCCGCCCCCGGCACGCCGGGAGCGGGGCGCTCCCACGATCACCAACGGCCAGAGAGGCTCCGCGCGATGACTGAGGCGACTGGCAACGTCCCGGAGGGGACCCGCGAGCAGACGCCCCGTTCGGTCAGGGGCGTGTTCCAGGCCCTGGAGCTCGACACGCGCCTGCTGGGCATGGTCGGCGCCCTGGCCGTCATCTGGATCGGCTTCCAGGTCCTGTCGGGCCTGACCGGCCCCAAGCACGACATCTTCTCCGGGACGTTCCTCACGCCCGTCAACCTCTATAACCTGGCCCAGCAGAGCGTGTCCGTCGGGATCATGGCCACCGGCATGGTCCTGATCATCGTGTCGCGCAACATCGACCTGTCGATCGGCTCGATCCTGGGCTTGACGGGCTACACGATGGCGATGGTCCAGGTCGTCTGGATCCCGAAGACGCTCGGCCTCGGCTTGGACCAGCCGTACACCTGGATCATCGCGCTGGCGATCGGGATCGGGCTCGGGGCCGCCATTGGCGCCTTCCAGGGATTCCTCGTCGCGTATGGGAAGGTGCCGGCGTTCATCGTCACGCTGGGAGGCCTGCTCGTCTGGCGCGGCCTCGTGTTCGAGGAGCAGCAGGGCCAGACGATCTCGCCGCTCGACAAGACGTTCCAGCTCCTGGGAGGCAGCCCGGTCGCATCCCTCGGAGACGTGGCGAGCTGGATCCTGGGCATCCTCGCCTGCGCCGGCATCGTCTACACGCTGCTCGCGACGCGGCGGAAACGGCGGCAGTTCGGGTTCGCCGTCCGCCCGACGTGGGCCCTCGGCGTTCTCATGGCGCTGGGCTGCCTCGCCATCCTCGGCTTTGTCTGGGTGATGAACAGCTACGCATGGCCGCCGGGGCTCGCCACGCAGTATGCGCACGACCATGGCATCACCGAGCCGCCCGGCGGGCTGCAGATCGCGACGGGCATCGCCTTCCCGGTGATCATCCTGATCGGGGTCACCCTGGTGATGACCTACATCACCACTCGCCGCCGGTTCGGGCGGTACGTCTTCGCGATCGGCGGCAATCCTGACGCTGCCGAGCTGGGCGGCATCAACGTCCGCCGGACCATCATGCTGACGTTCGTCCTCATCGGCATCCTCGCCGCCATCAGCGGCGCGGTGCAGTCGGCTCGACTCCAGGCCGCCGTCACGAGCCTCGGGACGCAGGCGGAGCTCGACGTGATCGCCGCGGCCGTCATCGGCGGCACATCGTTCTCGGGTGGTATCGGGACGATCCCCGGCGCCGTCCTCGGCGCCGTGGTCATGCAGTCGCTGCGGTCCGGGATGCTGCTGCTCAGGGTCGACTCGCCGATCCAGGACATCGTGGTGGGCGTGGTGCTCGTATCGGCGATCGCCTTCGACACGTATGTCCGCGGGCGGAGCGCACGATGAGCGAGAGCGCAATGCGGGCCGAGGTCCCCGGGGCCGATTCGGCAGCCGCGCCGGCCGCCGCGCCGCTCGTCGAGATGCGCGATATCCGCATCGCGTTCGGCGGCGTCCACGCGGTCGAGGGCGTGACCGTCGACCTGCGCGCCGGGGAGGTCATCGGCCTGGTCGGCGGCAATGGCGCCGGAAAGTCCACCCTCATGCGGGCGCTCTCGGGGGCGCATCCGCCCGACTCCGGTGAGATCCTCGTCGACGGCCAGGTCGTCGGGATCACGAACCCACGCGACGCAAAGGCGCTTGGCATCGAGACGATCTACCAGACCCTGGCCCTCGCCGACAACATCGATGCCGCCGGCAACATGTTCCTGGGCCGCGAGCTGCGGACGCGAACCGGAAGCCTTGATGACGACGCGATGGAATCGGCGACCCGCAGAGTGATCGGCCGCCTCAACCCGCGCTTCAAGGCCTTCAAGCGGCCGGTGATGTCGCTCTCCGGCGGGCAGCGCCAGTCCGTGGCCATCGCCCGCGCCGTCCACTTCAATGCCCGCATCCTGATCATGGACGAGCCCACCGCCGCGCTCGGTCCCGCGGAGACGGCCCAGGTCCGCACGCTGATCAAGCAGCTCAAGGACGACGGGATCGGGATCTTCCTGATCAGCCACGACATCCACGACGTGTTCGACCTGTCGGACCGCATCAGCGTGATGCTCCACGGGAAGCTGGTCGGAACCGTCCGCAAGGCAGACGTCACGACCGACGAGGTCCTGGCCATGATCATCATGGGCAAGCTGCCGAGCGAGGTCTCGGAGAAGGATCTCGAGGCGCTCCACCACTGACCCGGCACGCCTGGTCTGGCCGCGCCGCGGAACGATCCCGACCGGACCGCGGGCGCCACACGCGGGTGACCGCGATCGGCAGGCTCGATCGACCGCGGTCGTGGGGGCCCGACCCAATCGGCAGGGGGTCGCGCCGCCTGCGGCGTTCGGCCCCTACAACCGCCGGAACGTCGAGGCGAGGGCGGGGTACAGCTCCCGGTAGGTCGCGTGCGCCTCGGCGTAGGTCGCAGCGTCCCGACCTGGCGCCGCAACGGGGGTGGCCGTGACGAGCGCGCTCGTGGCGTCGCCGACCGACGGGAACCAGCCGGCGCCGACGGCGGCGAGCAGGCCCGCGCCATAGGCGGCTCCCTCCGACGTGTTGACGATCGCGATCTCCGCATCGAGGACGTCGGCGAGGATCTGGCGCCACAGCGGGCTCACCGTGCCTCCCCCCGAGGCGCGGATCTGGGCCGGCGCCGGCATGCCGGCGGCGACCATCAGGTCCAGGCCATCGCGCAGGCCGAACGCCACCCCTTCGAGCACCGCCCGGGTCATGTGGCGCCGGTCGTGGGCCAGCGTGAGCCCGATGAATGCGCCCCGCGCCAGCGGGTCGGGGTGCGGGCTGCGCTCGCCGGAGAGATAGGGAAGGAAGCGCAGCCCCGCGCTTCCGGGCGGGACCTCGGCCGCGAGCGAGACGAGGTCCCCGAACTCGACCCCGGGGGCCAGCGCGTCACGGAACCAGCGGAGGCTCCCCGCCGCCGAGAGCATCACCGACATGAAGTGCCAGCGCGCGGGAACCGCGTGGCAGAAGGCATGCACGCGCCCCTGGGGCTCGAAGATCGCGCGGTCCGTGGCGGCGAAGATGACGCCCGAGGTCCCGAGCGACAGCGCCATCGTGCCGGGTTCGACCACGCCCACGCCCACGGCGTTGGCTGCCTGGTCGCCGCCGCCGGCGACGACGGGCGTCCCCGGCCGGAGGCCGGTCAGCTCCGCCGCCCCGGCCGAGACCTGCCCGGTGATCTCCGGGCCCTCCCAGGTCCGCGGCATCCAGGCGGGGTCGATCCCGAGCGCAGCGAGGACCTCGGGCGACCAGTCACGCGCGGCGAGGTCGAACAGCAGGGTTCCCGCGCCGTCGGCCTTGTCGACCGCGTAGTCGCCAGTCATCCGGAAGCGCACGTAGTCCTTCGGCAGGAGCACGTGGGCGATCCGGCGCCAGACGTCCGGCTCGTGGTCGCGGACCCAGACGAGCTTGGGCGCGGTGAACCCCGTCAGCGCATCGTTGCCGGTGATCGCGACGAGGCGTTCCGGGCCGACGGCGCGCCGGATGGCGTCGCACTCGGCGCCGGTGCGCTGGTCGTTCCACAGGATCGCCGGCCGGAGCACCTCGCCGCCCGAATCGAGCAGCACGGCGCCGTGCATCTGGCCGGTCAGGCCGACCGCCACGACGTCCGCCCCGCTCGTCCCGGTGGAGGCGAGCACGGACCGGATGGCCGCCACCGTCCCGTCCCACCACAGGCGCGGCTCCTGCTCGCTCCACAGCGGGCGCGGGACGCTGAAGGAGTACTCGGCCGTGCCGATCCCGCGAACGGTGCCGGCCTCGTCGACGAGGATGGCCTTCGTCGCGGTCGTGGACGCGTCGATGCCCAGGACGAGGCGCACGGCGGTCAGCCCGCCGAGCGGCCGGTCGACCAGATGGCCTGGTTGACGACGTTCTCCAGCAGCTCCTGGCGTCCCGAGACCGGCTGCGGGTCGACCTCGCCGGACTCGACCTTCGCGGCGAGGTCCGCGAGCGTCAGGCGGCCGTCGAGGATGCCGGCCCCGAGCTCGCCCGTCCAGCCCGCATAGCGAGACTCGACGATCCCGGCGAGCGTGCCACGCTCGACCAGGTCGGCGGCGGCGAGGAGCGCCCGGGCGAGCGTGTCGATCCCGCCGATGTGGGCATGGAAGAGGTCGGTGCGGTGCAGGCTCTGGCGGCGCAGCTTCGCGTCGAAGTTGAAGCCGCCGGTCGAGAAGCCGCCGTACCGGAGGATCTCGTAGAGCGGCATCACGAGGTCCTCGACGGAGTTCGGGAACTGGTCGGTGTCCCACCCGTTCTGGGGATCGCCGCGGTTCGCGTCGATGCTCCCGAACATCCCGTTCGCGACCGCGTAGGCGACCTCGTGGTGGAAGCTGTGCCCCGCCAGCGTGGCGTGGTTCGCCTCGATGTTCAGGCGGTACTCGCCGTCGAGGCCGTTGCGGGCGAGGAAGCCGTGCACGGTCGCGGAGTCGAAGTCGTACTGGTGCTTGGTCGGCTCCATGGGCTTGGGCTCGATCAGGAGCGTGCCCGTGAAGCCGATCCTGTGCTTGTGGTCGGCGACGAGGTGCAGGAAGCGGGCCAGCTGGCTGCCTTCGCGGCGGAGGTCCGTGTTGAGGAGCGTGTCGTAGCCCTCGCGACCGCCCCACAGCACGTAGTTCGTCCCGCCGAGGCGCTTGGTCACCTCCAGCATGTTCTTGACCTGCGCCGCCGCGTAGGCGAAGACCTCCGGGTCGGGGTTCGTCGCGGCACCGCCCGCGTAGCGCGGGTGGCCGAACAGGTTCGCCGTGCCCCACAGGAGGCGGGCGCCGGTCCGCTCCTGGTAGCCGAGCGCGTCGTCGGCGAGCGCGTCGAGGTTGCTCTTGAACTCGGCGAAGCTCTGCCCGTCGGGTGCCACGTCCCGGTCGTGGAAGCAGTAGAAGGGCACGCCGAGCTTCGCGAAGAACTCGAACGCCGCCGCCATCTTCATCCGGGCGCCGTCCATCGGATCCATCGCGCCCGTGTTCCAGGGCCGGTCCAGGGTGCCCGTGCCGAACATGTCCCGCCCGTCCCAGGCGAACGAATGCCAGAAGCAGACCCCGACCCGGAGGTGGTCCTCCATCCGCTTGCCGAGCACGAGCCGGTCCGGCTGGTAGACCCGGAACGAGAGCGGATCGGTCGATTCGATCCCGCCGAAGGGAATCGGCTGTCGAACCTCCGCGAAGAAGTCAGCGCTCAAGACAGTCCTCCCGCACGCGCCACGTCCGTCACAGCCCGGATGGCTCGACCGACTCTGCGTGCGATCCTACACCGCGCCCATGCCGGAGGAACGGGTGCGGAGGGCCGCCCGGGCCTACACTGCGCGCTGCACGAGCAAGATCAGGAGCACGCCACGATGCCGCAGATCCACCTTCGCGCCGAGCCGGGCGACTTTGCCCCCATCGTCCTCCTTCCGGGCGACCCGAACCGGGCCACGACGATGGCGTCGCTCTTCGACGGCGGCCTCGCTGCGGCCCGCAAGGTCAACGATCACCGGCTGCTCTTCGGCTACACGGGCACGTACGGGGGCGTGCCGGTGAGCGTGCAGACGACGGGGATGGGCGCCCCGTCCGCGGCGATCGTGGTCGAGGAGCTGCTCCGGCTCGGCGCACGGCGGCTCATCCGCGTCGGCACGTGCGGCGGGATCGGCCGCGGGATCCGGACGGGCGAGATCGTCATCGCCTCCGCGGCGGTGCCGTTCGACGGCACGACCGCGACATTCCTCCACGGCGAGCCGTACGCGCCTGCCGCCGACTTCGGCCTGGTGCGGGCGCTCGTCGATGCGGCGGAGGCCGAGCGCGCGACCTACCACGTGGGCCTGGTGTGCACCGTCGACGTCTTCTACAACCCGGACGCCGACTACTTCAGCCGCTGGGCGGCGCGAGGCGTGCTCGGCTTCGAGATGGAGAGCTCCGCGCTCTTCTACCTCGCGGCGCGCGCGGACGCCGCGGGGGACGACGTCCGGGCGGCGTCGATCCTGACGGTGAGCGACGTCCTCGGCCCGAACGTCACGTCCGAGGACTCATACCTTCCCCTCGACGAGCTGGAGCGGCGGACCGCGACGATGCTCCGGGTCGCGCTGGCCGCGGCGACCTCGCCGGCGGTCACGGCAGGGCTCTGAGCGCCGTCGCGGGAATGCCGGCGCCGTTCCCGATCCTCGTCAACCTCCGGGCGATCGGGGTCTCGCACGCCTGGTTCCGCGAGCAGGGCCTGCGCCTCGAGGCCGCGGGCTACGACGGCGTCGCGATCTGGGACCATTTCGTCAGCCGCGGCGTGCGGCGGGATCCCGTCCTGGAGTGCTGGACGACGCTCGCGACGCTGGCGGCGAGCACGAGCCGCATCCGCATCATGCCGTTCGTGCTCAACGTGATGAACCGGCCACCCTCGGTCGTCGCCCGGATGGCGGCCACGCTGCAGGAGGCCAGCGGCGGCCGCCTGGTCCTGGGCGTCGGCATCGGCGGCCACCCGGCCGAGCACGCCGCGTACGGGATCCCGTTCCCCGCCGCTCCGGAGCGGGTCGCGCGGCTGGCGGAAGCCGTGGCGGTGCTGCGCTCGCTCTGGACCGGCGGGCCGGTGACGCGGACCTCGGCGTTCTACCCGCTCGAGGACGCGTTCGCGTTCCCGGTGCCCGAGCCGGCCCCGCCGATCATCGTCGCCGGGGAGACCGCGGCCGGCGCGGCGCTGGCGGGGCGGATCGGAGATGGCTGGACGGTTCCGGCGGCTCGCCTTGCCGGGTGCCTGCCCGCCTACCTCGATGCGCTCGCCGGGGTCGGGCGCGATCGATCGACGACGCGCATCCTCGCGGAATTCGACCTGGGGAAGGGCGAATCGCTCGCAGGAAGCCCCTGGGTGGACGATCCGGCCGGCACCGCCGCGCGATGGCGACGGGCCGGCGCGGACGGCGCCGTCATCGGCGCACGGACGACAGCCGACGTCGATCTCCTCGTGGACGCGTCGGCCGGACGCTGACTGCCGGTGACGACACGGACGCCCGCCCCGCTCCGCGACGCCGAGCCGGCGGCCACCCACGGCTGCCTCCGTTGCGGCGCACAGATCCCGGTGACCGACGCGCTCTGCGCGGTGTGCAACCCGGCGGGGCTCGAGCAGCCGGCCGCCTCGCAGGCGCACGGGACGGTCTTCGCGGGGATCGCGCTCGCGGTCGTCGCGATGCTCGTCGCGGCCACCATCCTCGTGGGCGGCGTCGGCCCGTTCGACGGGCACCTCGTCTCCGCGGCGCCAACGGACGGCGGCCTCGTGCTGACGCTCGCCGTGGCGAACGCGGGGCGACGCGACGGCCAGGCGACCTGCCGGGTCTGGGACCCTGCCTACCTCGGCAACCCGCCCATCGAGACGTACGTCCGCACTCCCTCGATCGCCGCCGGAGAGACCCTCACGTTCACCCAGCGCGTGGTCGACCTCGGGACCGAGGCACGGTCCTTCGCCGTGGACTGCTCACGGTGAGCGCCGGTCCGCCCGCCGCGGCCGGGACGGGGATCGGCCGGTGGGGCGCCGAGCTCGCGCTCGCGGTCGAGCTGGTGGAGTCCGCGGGCCGGCTCGTCGCGGCCCGCTACGAAGACAGCGGCCCGGTTGCCTACAAGGGCGCCCACGACATCGTCACCGAGGTCGACCATGCCTCCGAGGCGCTGGTCCGGGCCGGCCTTGCCGCGCTGCACCCCGGCGACGGGTTCTACGGCGAGGAATCCGGCCGCGACGCGACGGTCGCCTCGCGGGTCTGGGTCTGCGACCCGGTCGACGGCACGATCAACTTCGCGAACGGCATCCCGTTCTTCTGCGTCTCGCTTGCGCTCGTGGCGGACGGCCGGCCCGTCGTGGCGGCCGTTCACGACCCGCTTCGCCGGGAGACGTTCGCCGCGACCGCCGATGGCCCGGCGACGCTCGACGGCCGCCCGATTCGCGTGTCAGCGAAGGAGCGGCTGTCCGACCTCGTGATGGCGCTGAACATCGGGGGTGCGGCGCCCGCCCGTCGGATCCGACGCGTCCGCCGTGAGATCCGGGTGTCGCGCACGATGGGCTCGGCGGCGCTCTCGCTCGCGTACGTCGCCACGGCGCGGTTCGACGCGTTCTGCCAGAACCTCGGCCTCTCGGCCTGGGATGTCGCCGCCGCCGGCCTCGTCGCCGAACGTGCGGGCGCGATCGTGACCGACCTGCGCGGCGGTCCGTGGTTCGACCTCGCCGCGCCGACCCGTGGCATGGGCGTCCTCGCCGCGCCGCCCCGGCACCACGCCCGCCTGCTCGAGCTCCTCCGCGAGGCGCCGCGCCCGTAGCGCGGACACTGTCTCAGCGCGCCGGCCGCCAGCGGTGCGGTCGCCCGGCGAGCGCGGGCAGCCCCCACCGCTCGCAGAACGCCGGCCATGTGTCCGGGTCGGCGCCATCCCATCGAAGCGCCTCGGGACCGGCAAGTCCGATCGGCACGTCCCTGCGGAGCGTGGCCAGGTCGCGAAAGAGCAGGGCATGCGTCCAGCCCTCCCGGAGCGTCGCGGCAAGCCGCCCCGCGCCCCGGACGGAGGTGGGCCACGAAGCGGGAGCGGCATCCCTGACGCCCTCGAGCGTTCCGAAGGCGGTGAGCAGCGCTGCGGCGCCCTTCGACCCGAAGCCGGCGATCCCCGGGAAGCCGTCCGCCGCGTCGCCCACGAGCGCCAGGTAGTCGGGGATCGCCGCCGGCGGTACGCCCCACTTGGCACGGACGCCGGCCTCGTCGTAGGTGATGGCGCGGCGCCGGTCGCGCAGGACGACCCGGCCATCCCGGACCATCTGCGCGAGGTCCTTGTCCGGCGTGCAGATCAGGACCCGGCTCACGCCTGGCGCGTCCGCGAGCTGGTCCGCGGCGGTGGCGAGCGCGTCGTCAGCTTCCCACTCGACCATCGGCCACAGGACGAACCCGAGCGCCCTCATCGCCTCCTCGGCGGCCGGGAACTGCGCCAGCAGCTCGGCCGGCATGCCCACCTCGCTCTTGTAGCCGGGCCAGCGTTCGTTGCGGAAGGAGCGAATCACCCGGTCGTGGGCGCACCCGACGTGCGTGGCGCCCTCGTCGCGGACGAGCGCGAGGAGCGTCCCGACCAGGCCGGCGACCGCGCTGAGCGGCATGCCGTCGCGCCCGGAGACCGGCGGGCGCGGGGCGTAGTGGGCGCGGAACAGCTCGTACGTCGCGTCGACGAGGTGGAGCTCCATCGGCGACCCTCCATTCGGCATCGGCGGCGTCCTTCGGTGTTGGTGGCGGGTTCGACACCGATGCGCTCGGGGTGGGGAGGCGCCCGGTCCGGAGCACCCGATGCGCCGGGCCCCGGCGGGCGACCATATCCGGTGGCGCCGATCCCCGCCGGCTCCCTCAGCCCGCGTCGGCTCCCGTGCCGCCGATCGCCTCGGCGTGGCGCGCCTCGACCATCTCCTTGAGCCGTTCGAGGTCCGCCTGGAAGATCGCGCCGAGGATCGGCTTCTGGATGACCTGGCCCAGGTTCGGGAAGGCCGGCGGAACGAGCCGCTCGTCCCAGCGCACGAGCGTGCGGGCCTCGTCGAGCGCCTCGAGCCTGATCCGGCCGGATCCTGCGAAGACGCCGACATGCCGGATCCCGAATGCCACCGGGGGTTCGTACTGGTCGACCTCGACCGGGTCGACCACGCCGATGAGGAAGATCCTGACGTCGGCCTCGCCGCGCGTCCCGACGCGCACCGGGCCCGGCGTGAGGAGCCGCACGGACTTCATCTCGAGCATCCAGAGCGGCTGGCGCTCGATGTCCGATATCGCGTCCCAGACGGCCTGGATCGGCGCGTCGATCGCGATGACCATCTTCATGGTCGGATCCGGTCCGTCGCCCGAGGCGATCAGCGACCCGATCCAGCGTTCCGCCGTCACGGCGGCTCCGATGCCGGCGGCCGCGAGGAAGGCGACGCTTCGCAGGCGCGTCATGCCGGGAGCTTCCCGGCGGTCGGGACGGGCGGGACGACCTCCGCGCCGGCCGCGACAAGCCGGGCGAGGGCCGCGTCGCCGTCGCCGGGATGCACGTCCACGGCCCGGACTCCCTCGAGGAGCACGCTGGTCGGGAAGCCCAGGGCGATCGCGTCGAGGGCCGTGTCGCGGACGCAGTAATCGGTGGCGAGGCCGCAGACGACGACCCGCTTCGTCCCGTGCGCCCGCAGCAGCCCGACGAGCTCGGTCGGGACGAGGCCGCCGCTCCCCGGGTCGCGCATCGTGAAGCCGGAGTAGCCGTCCTCGCCGTTCGCGCCCTTGAGGACGGCGGGTCCGGCGTCCCGCGTCAGCGCCGGGTGGAGCGCCGCGCCCCACGTCCCGGCCACGCAGTGGACGGGCCAGGGACCACCGTCGGTCACGAAATGCGGGGTGGACGGTGGGTGCCAGTCCTGGGTGTACGCCACGAACGCGCCGCCGTCGCGCGCGGCCGCGATCTGGGCGTTGACGTACGGGATGATCACGTCGCCACCGGCGACGCTCAGGCTGCCGGACGGGTCCGCGAAGTCGTTCTGGACGTCCACGACGATGAGCGCGGTCGTCGCGTCGTAGTCCGGCTGCATGGGCCGACTCTACCGCAGCGCCTGCGGCGGCGTCCGGTCGCGCGATCGGCTACCCTCCGGGCAATGCCGGCCTGCTTCCGTCCCGAGCTCCACGCGGCGCGCGTGTGCGCGCGCCCGCTGCCCCGCGCAGCCTGACCGCCGGGTCGAACGCCAGGAGTCCCGTCATGTACTCGGACGAGTTCAAGCACCAGCTGCCCGACGTCGACCCGGACGAGACCGGGGACTGGATCACCTCGTTCGACGACATCGTCGACCAGGAGGGCGCCGATCGCGCCCGGTTCGTCATGTACAAGCTGCTGAAGCGGGCGCGCCAGCGCCATGTCGGGCTCCCGCCGCTCACCCAGACCCGCTACATCAACACGATCAGCCCGGAGCAGGAGCCGTACTTCCCCGGCGACGAGGCGATCGAGCGGCGCGTCCGCCGCCTCGTCCGGTGGAACGCCGTGGCGATGGTCCTCCGGGCGAACATCGCCTCGCCCGGGATCGGCGGCCACCTCTCGACCTACGCCAGCTCGGCGAGCCTCTACGAGGTTGGGTTCAACTGGTTCTTCCGCGGCAAGGACGACGGCGCCGGCGACCAGGTCTTCTACCAGGGCCACGCGGCGCCCGGGATGTACGCGCGGGCGTTCCTCGAGGGACGCCTCAGCGCCGACCAGCTCGACCATTTCCGGCGCGAGGTTCGCCCGGGCCAGGGGCTGTCGTCGTACCCGCACCCGCGCCTCATGCCCGACTTCTGGGAGTTCCCGACCGTCAGCATGGGCCTGGGACCGATCG
The DNA here is from genome assembly GCA_963809215.1 of uncultured Chloroflexia bacterium. Classification (GTDB taxonomy): domain Bacteria; phylum Chloroflexota; class Limnocylindria; order Limnocylindrales; family CSP1-4; genus CTSoil-043. The sequence continues at coordinate 1,679,629 of CAWEIJ010000002.1, read as the reverse complement.
CGGCGATCTACCAGGCACGCTTCAACAGGTACCTGCTCCACCGGGGAATCGCGGACACGAGCGGCTCCCGCGTCTGGGCCTTCCTGGGCGACGGCGAGATGGACGAGCCCGAGGCGCTCGGCGCGCTGTGGGTGGCCGGCCGCGAGCATCTCGACAACCTGACGTTCGTCGTCAACTGCAACCTGCAGCGCCTCGACGGGCCCGTCCGTGGCAACGGCAAGATCATCCAGGAGCTGGAGGGGATCTTCCGCGGCGCCGGCTGGAACGTCGTCAAGGTCATCTGGGGTCGCGAATGGGACGACCTGCTGGCCCGCGACACCGACGGCGTGCTCGTCAACAAGATGAACGAGACCGTGGACGGCGAGTTTCAGAAGTACTCCGTGGCGGGCGGGGCCTACATCCGCGAGCACTTCTTCGGCCCCGACCCGCGCCTCGGCCGGCTCGTGGAGCACCTCTCGGACGACGACCTGACCCGGCTTCGCCGGGGCGGCCACGACTACCGCAAGCTCTACGCGGCGTACAAGGTGGCCACCGAGTTCGAGGGCGCCCCGACGGTCATCCTCGCCAAGACGATCAAGGGGTGGACGCTCGGCTCGAGCGTCGAGGGACGCAACATCACGCACCAGGCCAAGAAGCTCTCCGAGGCGGAGCTGCGGATCTTCCGTGACCGGCTGGAGCTCCCGATCCCGGACGAGCAGCTCGCCGACGCGCCCTACTACCACCCGGGCCCGGACTCCGAGGAGATCCGCTACCTGATGGAGCGCCGCCGCGCCCTTGGGGGCGGGCTCCCGAAGCGGATCGTGCGCAGCCGGCCCCTGCCCGCCCCCGCGCCCGAGACCGATCGCGAGTTCGCGGCCGGCTCCGCGACCGCCGTCAGCACGACGATGGTCTTCGCGAAGCTCCTCCGGAACCTCATGCGCGACCCGGGCTTCGGCAGGCGCGTCGTCCCGATCATCCCCGACGAGGCGCGCACGTTCGGCATGGACCCCCTCTTCAAGGAGGTCGGGATCTACGCCAGCGGAGGCCAGCACTACGAGCCGGTCGATTCGGAGCTGGTGCTCTCGTACCGCGAGGCGAAGGACGGCCAGGTGCTGGAGGAGGGGATCACCGAGGCGGGCTCGATGGCGTCCCTCCAGGCGGCCGCGACGTCGTACGCGACGCACGGCGAGCCGATGCTGCCCTTCTACATCTTCTACTCGATGTTCGGCTTCCAGCGGACCGGCGACCAGGCATGGGCCCTGGCCGACGCGCGCGGTCGCGGCTTCATGCTCGGCGCGACCGCCGGGCGGACCAGCCTGAACGGCGAGGGGCTCCAGCACGAGGACGGGCACAGCCAGCTGCTCGCGTCGACCGTGCCCAGCATCCGCGCGTACGACCCGGCATACGCGTACGAGCTCGCCGTCATCATCCGCGACGGGATCGAGCGGATGTACGGGCGGGGAGAGGACCTCTACTACTACGTGACCCTGTACAACGAGAACTACCCGATGCCGCCCGCTCCCGACGACGTGGCCGACGGGATCGTCCGCGGGATCTACCGGGTCCTTGCGGCGCCGGACGTCGACGGTGGCGCGCGGGCGCGCGTGCGCCTGGTGGGCTCGGGCGCGATCCTTCAGCAGGCCGTCGCCGCGCGGTCGCTCCTCGCGGCGCGATTCGGCGTCGCCGCCGAGGTCTACAGCGCGACCTCGTGGCAGCAGCTCCGCGTCGACGGTCTCGAGGCCGAGCGCTGGAGCCGGCTCCACCCGAGCGAGCCGCCACGGACCCCGTTCGTGTCGCAGGTGCTCGGGCCCGACGGCGGCCCTGTCGTCCTCGTCTCGGACTGGCTCAAGGCCCTCCCGGACCTGCTGGGTCGCTGGCTCCCGCCCGGCTACATCTCGCTGGGGACCGAGGGCTTCGGCCGCAGCGACACCCGGGAGGCGCTCCGGGCGTTCTTCGAGATCGATGCGGCGAACGTCGCCCTCGGGGCGATCGCCGCCCTCGCGCGGAGCGGCGAGCTGCCGCCCGCCGATGTTGCCGCGGCGATCGAGGCGCTCGGCATCGACGCGGAGAAGATGGACCCACTCTCCTTCTGACGCGGCGTCCCGATCCGGGAGCGCCCGCGACGGGCGCACATCGCGAACGGCGGCGGAACCGATCGTGGCTCGAGTGCGTCAGGGGTCCGGACCCGCCGCCTGCCACCCTGGCAGCCCGCCCGAAGGAGCCCTTCCATGACCTCGCTCACCGGTTCCGTGGCCCGACCCCGCCTCGGCTGGCTCGCCGTCGGGGCGTTCGCTGGCCTCGCCCTGGCCGTCGCATTCGGCCCTGCCCTCGCGATGCGGCCGGCGCGAGCCGTCGACCCCACGACGACCACCCCCGAGCACACGATCAGCGTGAGCGGCCTCGGCCGGGTGACCACGACGCCGGACGTCGCCGACGTCCGCGTCGGCGTGCAGGTGACGCGCACCAGGGTCCGGGATGCGCAGGCGGCCGCCGCCACCGCGATGGCCGCGGTCATCGCCGCGCTGAAGTCGGCGGGTGTCGCCGACAAGGACATCCAGACGACCGCGCTCTCCCTTCAGCCGGTCTATGACTACTCGAACAACGGGAACGCCCCGCGGCTCACCGGCTACCAGATCGTGAACTCCGTGACCGCGACGGTGCGGCGGCTCGATACGATCTCCGACGTGATCGACGGCGCCCTCGCCGCCGGTGCCACGACGCTCGACGGGATCACCTTCCGCGTCGACGACCAGACGGCGCCGGAGGCGCAGGCGCGCGCCGCGGCGATGAACGACGCCCGTGCGAAGGCGGACGCGCTCGCGAAGGCAGCCGGCGTCACGATCACCGGCGTCTCTTCGATCAGCGAGCAGTCCGCGTCGGTCCCGGTCCCGATGCCGTACGTCGCCGGTGGGGCCGCGCTCGACAAGGCCGCGCCGTCCACGCCCGTCCAGGTCGGCACGAACGAGGTCGACGTTTCGGTGAACGTCGTCTATCTCATCCCCTGACGCCGGGTCGCTCCGCTATCCTGCGGGGAGTGTCGCTCCCCGCAGGCGTTCCCCTCTTCGTCGTCGATGCCTTCATCGGGGCGCGGTTCGCCGGCAACCCGGCCGCGGTCGCGCTGCTCGACGAGCCGCGCGACGACTCGTGGCGCCAGGCCGTCGCCGCCGAGCTGCGCCATTCCGAGACGGCCTTCGTCGAGCCCGCCGGCCCCGGGGCGTGGCGCCTCCGCTGGTTCACGCCGACCGTGGAGGTCGACCTGTGCGGTCACGCGACGCTTGCGAGCGCGCACGTGCTCTGGGAGACGGGCCGCCTGGGGGAGGGCTCGCCGGCGCGCTTCGAGACGCGGAGCGGCGCCCTGACGGCCGTGCGACTGGCGGATGGCCGGATCGAGCTCGACCTCCCCGTGGACCACGTGCGCCGGATCAGGGCGCCCGCGGGGCTCGAGCTCGCGCTCGGTCGGTCCCCGATCTTCGTGGGCAGTGGCGCGTCGAACCTGCTCGTGGAGCTCGCCACGGCGGCCGACGTCCGCGGGCTCGCGCCGGACCAGGCCTGGCTCGCGCTCCTACCCGAAGGGCTCATCGCGACGGCCCGATCCGACGTGGCTGGCGCCGCGATCATCTCCCGCTACTTCTGCCCGTCGAACGGGATCCCCGAGGACCCGGTGACCGGCTCGGCTCACTGCGCGCTTGCCGCGTACTGGGCGCCGCGGCTCGGGCCGTCGTTCCGGGCGCTCCAGGTGTCGGACCGGGGCGGAGTGGTGGACGTCAGCCTCCGCGGCGAGCGGGTCGGCGTCGCCGGGCGGGCGGTCACCCGTCTCGAGGGGACGCTTCGGTCCTGACGACCTTCACCGGGCCGCGGCGCCGGGACGCCGTCGCTCCGGCCGGGCCATGGCGCAGGCGACGCCGGCCGGCCGCCGCCGCGTGGAAGCGCACCGGCAACGGGCGCGCCAGCGTCACGGGGCGGCGACGATCCGCGAGATCGTGCCGCCCGCGATGTCCGCGACGTACAGCTCGCCGGCGTCGTCCTCCCCGAAGGAGACGATGCTCGCTCCGGAGCTGGCGAGCAGGCGCGGCTGGGGGGCATCGGCTGCCGCGTCCAGGCCCCAGATGCGCCCGGAGCAGGAGTCGGAGTACAGGTAGGTGCCGGCGAGCCCGGGGATCGCGCTGCCCCGGTAGACGAAGCCGCCGGTGATCGCGCAGCCCTGGCCGTGGTCGTACTCGGCGACGGGCAGGGTGAGCCCGGCCGTCGCGCAGCCGACCGCGGGAGAGAAGCAGTGCCGTCCCTCCATCACGTTCCAGCCGAAGTTGCGCCCGCCCGGGTCGCCGGCGCGCACGCGGTCGACCTCCTCCCAGCGGTCCTGCCCGACGTCGCCGATCCAGAGATCGCCGGTGGCCCGGTCGAACGAGAAGCGCCAGGGGTTCCGCAGCCCGTACGCCCAGATCTCGCCGCGGGCGTCGGGACGGCCGGCAAACGGGTTGTCGCTCGGCACCGTGTACGGGGCGCTCCCGGCCGCCGTCGGGTCGATGCGCAGGAGCTTGCCGAGCAGGGTCGTGAGGCGCTGGCCGTTGCCCAGCGGGTCGCCCTCGGAGCCGCCGTCGCCGCTGCCGATCCAGAGCGTGCCGTCCGGCCGGGCGATGATGCCGCCGCCATTGTGATTCGGGAAGGGTTGTGCGATCCGCAGGATCACCCGCGCCGTCGCCGGGTCGGCAACGTCCGCCGCCGGGTCCGGCGCCCGGAGCTCGGCCACGAACGTGTTTCCGTCCGGGTCGGTCGCGTCCACGAAGAATCGACCGTCGAGTGCGAACGTCGTCGCGAACGCGAGGCCAAGCAGGCCGCGCTCGCCTCCCGACGCGACCCGGTCCCGGAGGTCCAGGTAGGGCCGGCTCTCGAGGCGCCCGTCCCTGATCACGCGGATCGTGCCTGCCTGCTCCACCGCGAAGAGGCGTCCACTCCCGTCGCCCGCGCCGCCCACCCAGAGCGGACGCTGCAGTCCCGCGACGACGGGTTCCAGCGTGAGCGACGGCGGGTTCCACGTCGTCGCCGTGGCCGTGACGCGCGGGGTCGACGTGGACGTGGGTGCGCCGGCCGTGGTGGGCGCAGTCGTCGGCACCGGCGTGACCGCGGGGCCGGGCGAGGCGCACGCGGCGAGGAGCGACGTCGAGGCGAGGAGCGCGGCGAGCGCGCGCGAGGCCACCGTCAGGATCCGGCGCGGTCGTCCGCGTCGATGCCCGGCGTGAACCGGGGGAGCCGTGCCGCGAGCGAGATGGCGTCGCCCGGCGTCGCGCCATGGGCGTCGTGTCGGAAGAACACGAAGGCGTCGCGGCCGTCGGCAAGGAACGGCTCGAGACGCGCCGCCCACGCGTCCAGGTCGGCCGTGCCGTAGCGCTCGCGACGGAGGCGGAGATAGACGAACGGCCCGGTCACCGTCAGCGGCGGATTCGGTGCCTCGTCCGTCTCGGTGCAGACGACGACCGCGCCGTGCGCGCCCGCGATCGCGAAGACCTCGTCGACGTGCCAGTCCGGGTTCCGAAGCTCCAGCGCGAGCGGCGTGGCAGCCGGCCACGCGGCCAGGAGCGCGTCGAGGCGTCCGTCGTCGCGCGGTCGCTCGTCGGGGATGCGGAGGAGCGCCGCGCCGAGCCTCGACCCGAATGAATCGAGGGGTCCCGCGAGCCAGCCGAACGTCTCGGCCGGGTCGCCCGCATAGGCGCGCTGGACCCCGTTCCGGAGCAGCTTCACGCTGAAGCGGAAGGTCGGTGGAGTGCGGGCAGCCCACGCCGCAGCCTGCGCCGGGGTCGGCTGACGGTAATACGTGGTGCTCAGCTCGACCGCGGAGAGCCGCGCCGCGTAGGCCGGCAGGAACGCGTCGCTCCGCGTCCCGGCGGGGTAGAAGGCCGGGGCCCACGCCGGGTATGCGAAGCCGCTCGTCCCGACGCGGAGGCGTCCGCCGCTCACGGGCTGTTGCCGGGCGAGAGCCGTCAGGCGGTCGGCACGTCGCAGGCCGCCTCGGCGGCCATGGCGGCCGGTGTCGCCCGGGTTCGAAGCCCCCGGACCACCGTCTCGAGCGCGCGGACGAGCGCCTCCCGATCCTCGTCGGGGATCTGGGCCAGGAAGTGCGTCTCGACGCCCCGGAGGTGGACGGGCGAGGCGTCCCGGAGTCGAGCGAACCCGGCATCGGTCAATGTTGCCCAGGAGACCCGTGCGTCATCCATGCAGGGGGCGCGCAGCACGAGCCCGCTGGCCTCGAGCCGGTCGACGAGTCGCGAGACGCCGCTCCGGGAGAGCACGACTCGCTCCGCGAGCTCGCTCATGCGGAGGCGGCGGTCATCGGCGAGCGCGAGCTGGACGAGGGCGTCGTACTCGGCGAGCCCGAGGTCACGCTCCGCGTGGAGCTCGGCCTCCAGCAGCCGGGTCACCGCGGAATGGGCGCGCAGGAACGCGACCCAGGCTCGGAGTCGCGGGTCGTCGGCGCGCGGGACCGGCATCTCGACGAGGGGACGGTCGGCAGTCTCAGTCATTACGGGATCCTACGCGGTAGACGGGTGTCGAGGGAACCCCTGTCCCGGTCCCGTCTCGAGGAGGAACATGGTTGCATGCGCAACTATACTGTGATATGGTTGCGCAGTCAACTAAACAGGGCCGGACGCAGATGCCGTCCGCCGCAGGGAAACCGAGAACACCGCATGAACACCTGGCAGCTCGACACCGCACACACCAGCGTCAGCTTCACGACGAAGCACATGATGATCACGAAGGTCCGGGGCGCCTTCAAGGGCGTCACCGGCACGATCCGGTTCGACGAGGCGAACCCGACTGCATCGTCGGTCGCCGTGGAGATCCCGGCCGCAACGGTCGACACGGGCATGGAGCCCCGCGACAACCACCTTCGATCGGCCGACTTCCTCGACGTGGAGACGTTCCCCACGCTCACCTTCACGAGCACGGCGATCACGAGGAAGGGCGACCGCTTCGCGATCACCGGCGACCTGACGATCCGCGGCGTGACCCGGCCGGTCGTCCTCGACACCGAGCACCTGGGCATCGTCACGGCCATGGACGGGCGACGTCATGCGGGCTTCGAAGCCACGACCAGGATCAAGCGCTCCGACTGGGGCCTCACCTGGAACGTCGGCCTGGAGGCCGGTGGCTGGCTCGTCTCCGATGACGTCACCATCGAGCTGGAGGTTGCCGCCGACGAGCTGGCGGCCGTGCCCGCCGGTCGCCCGATCGCGAACGCGTCGGCCTGATCCTCTCCCTCTCCGCCCTCTCCGCCGTCGACGCGCCGACCCAGCCGGTCGGCGCGTCCTCGTTTCCAGGCGGGCCGAACCGTCTGCCTGTCAGGGCCCGGGCAGGAGCGCGGTGCTGATGGAGTCCGTCACGGCGACCGGCTTCGCGAGGAGCTTGTCGGGGAGGCCGCCCATGAACGCGATCGAGCGCTCCCAGAGCGCCGGGTCCACCGCGCCCAGGCCGTACGCGCGCGTGTAGTCGCTCTCCCACAGCGCGATGGTCGCCTGCAGCACCGCCAGCTGCGTGGGTCGGTTCGTCCCCAGCTCCGGGACCTGGGCAATCGCCGCGTCGACGCCCTTCGCCGGGTCGGCCTCGATGTCGCGCATGGCGCGCTGGGTCGCGAGCACGAACGCCCGGAGGGCGTCCTTCTTGGGGCCGTTCAGCGCGGCTGCGCTCACGATCAGACCCGGGCCGGGCAGCTGGCTCGCCGGTGGCAGGGTGAGCACGCTGGCCTTCTGCCCGGCGAGCTCCAGCTGGACCGGCTCGTTGTTCGCGTAGCCGGTCGCGGCGTCGACGGCGCCCTGCTGGAGGGCCGCAAGCTGCCCGAAGTCGGGAAAGAGCACCAGCTGAAGGTCGGCCGTCGTCAGCCCGACGCTGGCGAGGAGCGCCTCGAGCTGGATCCAGCTCGACCCGAACTTGCCTGGCGTCCCGACCTTCCTTCCCTTGAGGTCCGCCGCCGTGGCGATCCCGCTGCTCGCCTTCGAGAAGACGACGTTCGGGAACTGGGCGAAGACCGTGAAGACATACCGGATGGGAATCCCCTGGCTGACCGCCGGGATCACGCTCGTGCCATCGGAGATGCCGACGTCCACCGCGCCCTGGCCGACCAGGGTCACGAGCTCCGGGTCGGTCTTGTTCTGGAGATCGACCTCGAGGCCCGCGTCGCGGTAGTAGCCGGCCTGGTCGGCCAGGTAGAACTGGGCGAACTGGACGTTCGGGATGTAGCCCAGCCCGACGACGAGCTTGACCGGCGCGGCCGGGGTGGGGGAGAGCATTGCGCTCCCGACGGGCCCGCCGGATCCCGTGGTCGAGGCAGACGCCGGGCCGCCCGGGGCGGGCGTTGGGCTTCCGCCACAGCTGGCCACGATCAGGGCGATGGCCGCAAGCAGCGCGCCCGCGATGCTGCGCCATGGGGCACGAACGCGAGGCCGGGCATCCGGGACGGATGAACCTGGCGTGCGCGGGAGGGTTTCGCTGGCCGGCATCCTGGTCCTCCGTGATCGGCACGGCCCCGGGGCGCGGCACGTCCTCGGTCGCGCACGCCTGCGGCGCGCGGCCTGCCCTCTCTCATCCGGACTCTGACCGTCGGCTCCCGCCGGGCGACGCCTGCGTCGCCCCGGGATCTGCGTCTCGGCTCCTGCCGATCCGCTCGTGGGCTCGCCCGGCGTCGTGTCGCCGGGCCGGACCACCGGTCGGGAATTGCACCCTGCCCCGAAGGCGTTGGAAATGTAGCACGAGCGGCGCCTCGACCTGGCCGACTGCCCGGATCGGTGGTCATCGCGTGCGCCCGGCGGTGCCGATCGGGTCCGGCCGCGGGGCGCGCCGCACGGTCGGCGGAGGGCTGGAGGGCCGCCCGGGCTCGATGTCCCGGGTCAGGCAGGCGGGATGGCGTACCGCCGCTCGACGAGCAGGACGAGGCTGTACAGGGCCACGCCGATGATGGCGATCGTCAGGAGTGCCGCGAACATCAGGGGGATGTCGAAGAGGCTTCCGCGGGCGAGGTTGATGAGGACGCCAAGTCCCGTCTCGCCGCCCGTCCACTCGGCGACGATGGCTCCCACCACGGCGAGCGTGATGCCGATCCGCAGCCCGCCCAGGATGCCCGGCAGCGCCGCCGGGATCTCGACCATCCGGAGCCGCTGGCCCCGGGTGACGCGGTAGCTGCGCGCCATCTCCAGGAGCCGCCGGTCGACGCCCCGGATGGCGACCATCGTGCTCACCGCGATCGGGAAGAAGACGATGAGCGCCACGATCACCGAATGGGCGAACAGCCCGCTCCCGAACCAGAGCGCGATGAGCGGGGCGAGGGCCAGGATGGGCACCGCCTGGGCCGCCACGAGGTAGGGCGAGAGGACCCGGTTCGCGAGTCGCGACCGGGCCAGGACGTAGCCGGTCAACATCCCCGCGAGGGCCCCGCCCACGAACCCGAACCCGATCTCGGAGAGGGTGGTGACCACGTGCGGCGCCATCGTGCCGTCGGTCCAGGCGACGATGAAGCGCTCGGCGACGGCCCTCGGTCCGGGCAGGATGTACGCCGGGTAGCTGCCGGCGATGACGAGGAGCTGCCAGCCGGCGAGGAAGGCGGCGAACGCCAGCAGGGGCGGGACGACCCGATCGCGGTGGATCGTGGACAGGCCCCAGCGTGCGCTCGTCATGGGATCGCCTGCTCCGGCTGCGGATGCGCCGGGATGTCGCCGGTCGCGACCGCGAACGCGTCGTCGGTCGCGCCCTCGAGGTGTGCCCTGATCTCCGCCGCGGTGCGGGTGACCGCCGCGGCATCGAGGTCACCGGGCCGGCGCGGGCGCGGCAGGTCGACCACCACGTCGGCCACGAGCTGGGCCGGCCGTGGCGACAGTACGATGACGCGGTCGGCGAGGAACACGGCTTCGGCGATCGAATGCGTCACGAGCACGATCGTCGCGCCGATGCGGTCCCAGAGCCGGAGGAGCTCCACGTTGAAGCGCTCCCGGGTGAGCGCGTCGAGCGCGCTGAAGGGCTCGTCGAGCAGCAGGACCGCCGGCTCGAGGGCGAGCGCCCGGGCGATGGCGACGCGCTGGCGCATGCCACCCGAGAGCTCCGCCGGCCGCGCGCGGCTCCAGTCCCGCAGGCCGACCAGGCCGAGCAGGTCCGTGACCCGGCGCTCCCGGGCGGCCCGGTCGCGACCCGCGACCTCGAGCGGGAACGCCACGTTCGCGAAGGCCGACCGCCACGGGAGAAGCCTCGGCTCCTGGAAGACGAGGCCAACCCGAGAATCGGGGCCGGCGACGGGCCGCCCCTCGACCTCGACGCTGCCTGCACGCGCCGGGAGGAGGCCGGCGATGACGCGCAGGAGCGTGCTCTTGCCGCAGCCGTTCGGGCCGACGAGGGCCACGATGGAGCGGGGGGCAATGTCGAGGTCGACCCCCCCGATCACGTCCGTCTCGTGGCCGTCGACGGGGAACGCGAACCGGACCCCCTCGAGGCGAATCGCCGGGACCGGCGTTTCACCGGGCGCTGGGCCGGGCTCGCCTGCCGCGCGGCCGGGCTCGGCGGACACGATCACCTCCGGGAAGCGGGCGCGGGAACGGTCCCGCGTGCCCCGCGGAGTCTACTCGGTGCCCGGGCCGGCATGGGCAATTCGACGGGCCGCGCGCGGGCGCGACGGCGGGCACGAAGTAGCCCAAAGGGACCGTCGGATCGGCCGTCCATCGCGACTCCTTGCGGAGCGCGGCCCCCTTGCGGGAGCTCCGGCGCGCCTTGCGGCTCGCCGTCCGTCCTTGCGGACGGGGTACCCACCATCGTTGCCGACGGCGAGTCAGCCGGTGGATCGCCTGCCTCCCTTGCGGGAGGGGCGGCTCCCCTTGCGGAGAGCCCGACCCACCTTGCGATGGGCCCGGCCGCCTTGCGGCGGTCCAGCGATCCGAATTCCTCGGCCCCTTCGGGCTGACCAGATGATCGCCCGGCGGTGCCCACCGGCGCAAGGGACCTGTCCACGAGTTTCCCCGTCGGCCGACCACTTATCCACGACGCGTCCACGACGGCTGTCCACGTCCGACCAGGCGGGGACGGGTCGTCGCGGTGGGCCGACCGATTGCGGCGGCTGTCCGTGCTAGGCGGTGATCGTGCGGCGGAAGCCGCAGATCGGGCAGCTGGCGACCCCGGAGCGAGGATCCAGCTCGAGGTAGGTCGTGCAGCCGTTCGTGCCGCAGTAGAGGCGGTCGTCGGCCATCGACCGGCGCCGCAGGCGGCGGCTGTCTGCCGAACGGGCGGCGATCGCGATGGGTCCGCCGGGTCGGCGGACGGTTGAGCTGTTGAGCATGGAGCGGATGGAACCTTTCCTGGTCGGGTGCGCGAGTCGCACGCTGACCGTTTCGTCGTGTGTCGATCGCTCGACGGCGGATGGAGCCGGAGCGGCCGGGGCGTCCGTGAGGCGCGGGAGCGGGTCCGTGGGTGCTCGAACCAGCGCCAGGCGTTTCGCCCTGCCGCAAGGATGGCCCATGCCGGCGATTCCGTCAAACACGCCCGGCTGCCGGCTGACCGGCGGCGGAGACGGGTGTCGTCAGGTGCGACCGAAGCGGCGCGCCCGGCGGCCCGCGGTCTCGGTCGCGGCACCGGGTCCGCCCGCTCGCGCGGTCGCGCGAGACGCGAGCAGCTCGTCGATCTCGCGGGTGAACGCACGTCCGATCGGCGTCCGCGCCAGCCATTCCAGGTACTCGGGATCCTTGGCGGCGACCTGGCCCATGGACCAGCCGGCGTACCGCCCGAAGTCGAGGCGGCTTCCCGAAGCCTTGCCCGGCGGTGTCGCCGGCATCGGTGCCGGCATCTCGTAGCTCACCTCGGGCTGGCGTGGCAGCGGCTGCTGGCGCGCTTCGGCCCGGGTCGTGTCATAGGCGGCCCGCGCGGCCGGGTCGCGCAGGATCCCCCACGCCTGGTTGATGGCGGCCATCCGATCCTGCGAGCCTGTCGATACGTCGGGGTGGTACTTGAGCGCGAGCGCTCGGTACGCTGCCCGGACGACCTCCGGTTCCGCGTCGGGATCGACCTGGAGCACCTTGTAGGGATCGCCGAACAACAACATCACCCCCGATGCTCGGGGATGGCGCGCCGGGTCGCCACCACCCGTATGTACCGAAATCGCGCGGCATCCGGCACGTCACGACACCGGAATCGTGACCTCCGGCATGTGCGTGCCGCCCACCGCCGGCCCGCGGACCCTCAACGACGAGCGAGGCTCGCTCCCGCATGGATCGCCCGGCCGGCGCCGGCGACCCGGCTCCCCGGCCAACGGTCCAAGCCGGCCAGACCGGCACGCTTGGAACGGGCACCCAGTCAACCCGCGACGAGCGAGCGAGCCGCGTCGCGGAATGCCGCCGTGTGGCGATCGACGTCGGATCGCGTGGTCGCGGGGGACATCAGCGCCATGTTGTGGAACGGGGTCAGGAGGATCCCGCGGTTGAGCGCGTGGAGGTGCATGTACTGCCCGAGCTCGAAGTCCATCGCCTGGGCTGCCTCCGCGCCGTTCCGCGGCGCCTCGCTCCGGAACAGGTACTCCGCGCGGCAGCCGAGCCGCGAGACGTGCCAGGGCATGCCGAGCTCGTCGATGGTCGCCTTGACGCCGGCCGCCCAGCGTTCCCCGAGCGGGATCATCCGCGCGAAGCTCTCCTCCGTCAGGACGTACGCGAGCGTCGCACGGATGGCCGCAAGGGAGAGCGCGTTTCCGGCCAGCGTCCCGCCGATCCCGCCGACGTCGACAAGCTCGAGGTTGTCGTTGGCGGCGCGAACCCGGCCCGCGACCTCCTCGCTGAACCCGTAGGTTCCGGCGGGGATCCCGCTGCCGATCGCCTTACCGATGGTCAGGATGTCCGGGTCCAGCCCGGCCGCACGGGTGTACCCACCAGGACCGGCACAGATCGTGTGCGTCTCGTCGATGATCAGGAGCGTGCCGGTCTCGCGCGTCGCGCGACGGAGGGCGTCGTGGTAGCCGGGCTCCGGGTGGACGATGCCGACGTTCGTCATCACCGGCTCGGCGAGGACCGCCGCGACGTCGCCGGGCGAAAGCGCCGCCTCGAGCGCGGCCACGTCGTTCCACTGGATCACCCGCGTCGTGAGGCGAGGGTCGACCGCGGGCCCGATGCTCCCGTCGGACGGGCCCACGATCCCGTCTCGAAGGGTGGCGAACGCCTCGTCCACCGAGCCGTGGTAGCAATGGTCGAAGACCAGGACGTACGGCCGGCCGGTGACCTGGCGGGAGAGGCGGAGCGCGAAGCGGTTGGCATCGGTCGCAGTGAGCGTGAACTGCCAGAAGGGAAGCCCGAACCGGCGCCCGAGCTCCTCGCCGACCTCGATCGCGGACTCGCCCGGGAGCATCGTCGTGATGCCGCGGACCAGCTGGGCGGCGATCCCCGCAACCGCCTCCTCCGGCGCGTGGCCGGTCATCGCGCCGGTGTCGCCGAGGCAGAAGTCCACGTAGTCGTGGCCGTCGACGCAGCGGAAATGGGCGCCGATGGCCTCCTCGACGAACAGCGGGTACGGCCCTGCCCACTTGGACATCCAGCTCATCGGGACGCCGCCCGGGAGCGACCTCCCGGCGCGATCGAAGAGGCCCTTCGAGCGCGGGTGCGCCGCCTCGAACCGGGCCACCTCGTCGGCCATCCGTGCCGTCAGCCGTCCTCGATCGATCGTCGCCGACATCGCCCCGTCGCCTCCGTGCCCGCCCTGCCGTGCCCTGCGTTTCATCGGCGTCCATCGCGGCCCGTCCGACGCGGCGCCTCCGACGCGGTGCCTCCGACGCGGCGCCTCCGACGCGGCGCCTCCGACGCGGCGCCTCCGACGCGGCGCCGGCAATCTGCCCTCGATGGGCGGACGACACGACGCCTTCTGCGCACCGCCCGACGGCCGCCACGTCACGGGCGCCAGCGTAGGCGAGGAGGCGGCGCCGTGACTCCCGGTCGCGGCGAGTGATACGCTCGCGTCCCGTGAGCCAGGCCGATCCGCCCTCCGTCGCCCCGCAGGGCGTGAATCGCCGACGCTACGTTCCGGCGCTGCTCGACGCGGTCGTGCCCGGCCTGGGTCACCTCGCCGCCGGGCGGCTCGCCCGCGCCGCCATGTTCGGCCTCCCGTCGATCCTCGTGGTGGGCCTCCTCGCGGGCGTCGCGGTTTCTGCCGGGCCGGTGCGACTGGGCAGCTGGGCCCTGGACGACCGCGTGCTGCTCGGGCTGATCGGGCTGCAGGCCGTGATCCTGGCCTGGCGGCTGGCCGCGATGGGGTCCAGCCTGCTGAACCCGCGCCTGCCGCGACCTCGCGGGCGCGATGCGATCCCGGTGGCGCTCATCGCGCTCATCGCGATCGGTCCGCAGGCCTACCTCGGCTACGCGACGAACGTCGCGCGCGAGGAGGTGAACGTCGTCTTCGCGCCGTCGACGACCGGCAGCGGCGCGTGGAAGCCGGCGACGCCGACGACTTCCCCGAGCGCCGGCGCGAGCCTCGATTCGGGCGCCGAGGCGGCCGCCTCGGCGGTCGTGTCACCGTCGCCCGCCGCCGCCCGGACGACCGTGCTCCTGATCGGCGTCGATTCCGGGGTCGGCCGGGCGACGCTCAACACGGACACCCTGATCGTGGCCTCGCTGGATCCGGTGACGGATACCGTATCCCTCCTGTCGCTGGAGCGCGACATGGTGGACGTGCCGCTTCCCGGCGGCGGCACCTACTCGGGCAAGATCAACTCGCTGCTCTCCTACGCGCGCCTCCACCCTGGCGAGTTCCCGGGATCGAGCGGCGACGGCCACGACGTGCTCATGGCAGCGGTCGGGACGCTCGTCGGCCTCGACATCGAGCAGTGGGCGCAGGTTGACCTGGGCGGGTTCGTCGCCGTCGTCGACAGCCTCGGCGGCGTCGACGTCAACGTCGCGCACAGCTTCTGCGACCCCGGGTACCACGAGTACGGGTTCACTGCCGGCTTTGCGATCAGCGCCGGCCGGCATCACCTCGACGGCCAGCAGGCGCTCGCCTACGCGCGCGTCCGCAAGGCCGCGGGTGAGTCGGACTTCACCCGCCAGGCCCGCCAGCAGGAGATCATCTCGGGCGTCCGGGATGCGGTCGTCAAGGGTGGCTTCCTGAACGACCCGATCGGGTTCCTCGAGGCGATCGGCCAGACCGTGCAGACGAACATCCCGCGGAGCGTCATCGTCCCGCTGGCCGACGTCGCGCGCCGGGTGGATCGGACGAGGACCTATCGCGCCGTCGTCACGTACCCGCTGGTTCGCCCGGGATTCGACGTGCGCGGCTCCATCCAGCTGCCGGACGTCGCGGGCATCCGGGCCCTCGCCGCCTCGCTCTTCCCCGCGCCGGGAACGATGCCCTCGGTTGCGTACGCGGTGCCGGCCCCGACGGCCGCACGCGCGTCGGGAAGCGGCGTCTCGTCATGCCTGCCGGCCCCGACGCCGCGTCCGAGCGCGAAGCCGACGGCCGCTCCCGCGGCGCCGACCGGGCCGTCGCCGGCCGGGTCCTCGCCCGCGGACGGAAGCCCGACGCCCGGGGAGCCGTCGGTCGCCCCCGCGCCGTCCCCGAGCCCGGCACCGTGAGGATCGCCCGGACCACGTCCCGCGGCGAGGTCAGTGCGGGCGCAGCGTCAGCCGGGCGTCCGGCGTCTCCTCGCCCGGCGGGTGCCCGCTGACGTCGTCGAGCTCCCAGCTCAACCCGGACTCGACGCCGACGACGCCGCCCAGGTCCCGGATGACCTCGACGATCGTCTCCGCGAGCGAGCGGCGCTCCACCCGGCCGCCCAGGTGCACGACGCCGTCCTTCACATCGACGACGAAGGCGTCCGGCTCCAGCCAGAACGCCGTCTTGGCCAGGACCTCCTCGCGTACGAGGCGCGCCAGCTCCGGGTCCGGGCGCACGTAGGCGCGGACGACGTCGGCGCGCGTGACGATCCCGACGAGCCGCGCGCCCTCGACGACGGGAAGGCGGTTGATCTTCCGGTCCGCCATCTGCTGGGCGGCCCAGCGGAGAGAGTCGGTCGCCTGGACCGTGATCGCCGGACTCGTCATCGCCGCGCCGGCGGTCTGGGCCTCGATCTTGGCGAGCTCCGCGCGCGTCTGACGGGACTCCCCGAAGACGCGGGCGAGATGGCGATGGTGGACGGCCTCGGGCCCGCGCTCCTTGATGACGAAGTCCGCCTCGGAAACCACGCCGAGGACGACGCCGTCGTCGCCGACCACGGGCACCCCGCTGATCCCCTTGCGCACCATCAGCGCCGCGACGTCCTTGAGGGGCGTCTCGGGCCGCACGGCGGCCACCTGGCGAGTCATCACCTCGGCGACCTTCATCGCGGAACCTCCTGGCTGATCTGCCCGACTCTCATGCCCGGATCATCGCGCGTGGCCGGCGTCCGGGCACGGGACGTTCGGCCCGGATCCACGGGGCGTGCGACCCGGCAGTGGCCCTAACGGCTGACCTCGATGTCGATGGCCGCCCCGGCAGCGGTCCACGCGCGGCCGATGCGGCCTGCCCGTGCGGCCTCTGACGGGAGCGTCCTCGACAGCTCGCCGGTCCAGGCGTCGCGAGCGGCCGTCGTCGTCGCGACGAACGGGTGCGGAGGCATCCCCTCGGCATCGCGCGCGCCGACCGCCCACGCCACGACGTCCTGGAGGTGATCCTCGGGGCCGTCGATCGCGACGCGCGACGGGTCGTCCGGACCGACGCCGGGGAGCTCGCGGAGGACGAGGTCGAGCGGTGCCCGTGGCGGCACGGCGTCGTCGAGAGCCGCGACCTCGAAACCGCCCCCGAGGCCGGGCAGCACGAGCAGCCGGCGTCGCGTCGCGGCGATCGCCGCGGGGCTGCTGTCCGCGGCGACCCAGCGCCTGCCGAGTCCCGCCGCGACGGCCGGCGTCGTCCCCGACCCGGCGAAGAGATCCGCGACAAGGTCCCCGGGCTCGCTCGACGCCTCGATGAGTCTCACGAGGAGCGACGCCGGCTTCTGGGTCGGGTAGCCGGTGCGCTGCGACTTGCGCGCGAAATCCGCGGTGAACCAGTCGCGGGGCCGCGTCCCGGCCGGCACGAGCTGGCGGTAGGTCCGGCCCGGCTGGTCGACCGGCGCGAATCCGCCGCCGTCGCGGTAGCGGATCACGAACGGCCGCCCGGCGTCGTCGACGTGCCGCGAAAGCGCCCGGCGCGAGCTCTCCCGGAGCGGCTCGAGGATGCGCTCCGGGTGGAACGTCCAGGACCTGCCCCGCGTGTAGAACAGGATGTCGTCGTGCTTCGCGCTGTATCGGCGGCGGGCAAGCTCCCGACCGGCGTAGACCCAGACGAGGTGGTTGCGGAAGCTCGACGCCCCGAAGACCTCGTCGCAGAGCAGCTTCACTGGATGCACCGTGCGAGCGTCGAGGTGGAGGTAGAAGGAGCCCGTCGGCGCAAGGAGGTCGCGGACCAGCTCCAGCCGCGGGGCGAGCATCGCGACGAAACCGGCGAGGCCGCCCGGCTCGCGGTCCGCGTACGCGGCAGGCCCGTGCCTGCCCGGCGGGCCGGGGTCGGTCGGCGCGCCCCCACGGCGACGCATGCGGAAGGCCTCGCCGGTGCCGAACGGGGGATCGAGATAGACGAGATCCACCCGTCCCGCGAGCTCGGCCAGGAGCGCCGGCAGGGCCCGCAGGTTGTCACCGGCCACGAGCCGCCCCGTTGTCGCGCCGTCCGGCCCCGGGAACCGCTCGATGACGCGCAGCGGCTCCACCTCCCGGCTCGCGACGGCCCGCGTGCCGTCCGCCCGGTACTTGCCGGGCCAGGTCAGCTCCAGGTCGCCGCTCACGTCGAGAGCCGGCAGGCGTAGGCGTAGTAGAGCGGAACGTCGAGCGCCGCGTGGACCGTGAACGGGAGAAGCAGGGACTGCGATCGCACGGCGACGATGCCCGCGACCGCGCCGCTCGCCGCCATGCCGAGCCAGAGCAGCGGCGCCGGGCCCGATACATCCGACCCGAGGTGGGCGAAGCCGAACACGACTGCCTGGCCGATCACCGCACCGGCGAGGCCGAGGGCCGGCGTCGACCAGCCGAGAAGGGCGCCCCGGTACGAGGTCTCCTCGAGCGCGGCGTTCGCGATCGCGAAGGCGACAGCCGGGACGATGGCCCGGAGGTCCGCCGTGGCGAGCCCGATGTCGCCGAAGAAGGGTCGCGCGAGGAGGGGCCCGACCCAGAGCGCGCCGGGGACCAGCAGGACCGGGCTGACGAATGCCAGCCGGCTCACACGGCGATCGGCGGGCCAGCGGAGCCGCAGCGCCGCCCCGTCTCCTGCGAATCGCGCGACGAGGGCCAGGGTGCCGAGAACGAGGCATGCCTGCAGGACCCGGGTCATGGTGGGGGGTGAGAGGAGGTCCGCACAGTGGATCGCGTCCGGGAGCGGCATCGGCGTTCCGGCGAGCGCCGCCCAGGTCAGCCCGACGGCAGCCGGGAGCGTGGCGAGCAACCCGCGTCCGATCGGGGCAGCCCCGCGTCCGCGGATCACGATCGTGACGGCAGCAGCGGCCAGGATCGCGAGCACCACGGGTCGCACGATGGGGATTGCCGCGCCGGTCGCAAGCACGAGGACCGGGAGCGCCGCGAGGAGGCGACCGGGCAGGCGTGCAGGCTGCATGGCCGCATGGTGCCTCAGCGCGGGCGGCACCGCGACGCCACGGGACATCGCCCGGGAACCCGGACGACGTCGCATCGGCTCCGGCACGAGCGGGTCGCGCGAAACCGGCGTGCGAGCGGTCGCCGGGCGTTCTACCTTCCTCTCGTATGACCATTCCCGCGGCATCCGGCAGCGGCGTTCGGCGCGGTCTCCATCGCGTCGTGGTCGACGAGCTTGGGCTGCGCATCGTCGGGGGCGACCTCGGGCCGGGGCAGACGCTGCCGCCCGAGGCCGACCTGTCGGCCGCGCTGGGGGTCAGCCGGACCGTGGTGCGCGAGGCGATCAAGGTGCTCGCCGCGAAAGGCCTCGTGGAGTCGCGCCCGAAGGTCGGAACACGGGCGCTGCCCCGCGCCAGCTGGAGCCTGATCGATCCCGATGTGCTCGCGTGGCAGGTGCAGGCCGGTCCCGACCCCGCATTCGTCGCGGACCTCGTCGAGGTCCGCGACTTCATCGAGCCCCGCGCCGCGGAGATCGCGGCAACCCGGGCGACTCCCGAGGAGCGCGCCGCGCTCGTCGGGCTCCAGGAGGAGCTGGAAGCGGCCGGTGAGACGCCCGCGTCGATCCGGATCGACCTCGCCCTGCATGCCGCCATCCTGCGTGCGACCCACAACGGGCTCCTTGCCCAGATGACCGGCGCGATCATCGCGGCGCTCGACGCCGGTCCCGTGGGACAGGTCCAGGCTCCCGGCGGCCCGGTACCCCTGAACCATGCCCATCGGCTGGTCGTGGAGGCGATCGGACGGGCCGACCCGGCCGGGGCGCGCGACGCCATGGAAGCGCTCATCGCGTCGACGGCCGTCGGGTCCGCCGGGCTCGCCGTGCGACGTCGGGATGCCGGGAGCCGGGCATGATCCGACGGGGCCCGCCCTTCGGGTCGCTCGAGACGGTCTCGCTCGACAACGACCGGGTCACGGTCCTGCTGGTCCCGGCGCTTGGCGCCCGCGTGATCTCGCTGCGGGACCGCTTCGCCGACCGCGAATGGCTCGTGCCCGGCGATCCGCCGGACGACCCGGCCGCGTGGGCTCGTCGCGACGCCATCTACGGCGGCGACATGGCCTTCGGCTGGGACGAATGCCTGCCGACCGTCGCCGTCTGCGCGGACCCGCTCGACGCCTCGGGCCGGTCCCTGCGCGACCACGGCGACCAGTGGGGTCGCCCCACGGATGTGACGGCGCAGGGCGAGGTCCTCGTCGCGACCTGGAGCGGTGCGGACTGGCCGTACCGGTTCACGCGGCGTCTTCGCCTGGACGGCCCGCGGCTGGTCGCCGAGTACGAGCTTGCGAACGAGGGAGAGCGCGAGCTGCCGGTCCTGTGGTCGATGCACCCGCTCCTCGCCCTCGATCCGGGCGCCCGCGTCGACGTGGAGGGCCTCGCGTCCGTGCGCGTGACCCAGTCGGTGGGCGTCCCCATCGGGCCCGTCCCGGGCCACGTGGCGTGGCCGGAGACGCCGGGCACCGATGGCCCGATGATCCCGCTCGACCTCGTCCGTGAGCGTGGCGCCGGGACCGCCCTGAAGCTCTACGGTGGCTGGGAGCTCTACGGAAGCTGGGACTCCGTCAGCGGCGAGGGGCTGCCCGGCGTCGCGGCCGTACGCCAGCCGGACGGGTCCGCGCTCGAGCTGACGTGGTACGCGCCGATCGCGCCCAATCTCGGGCTCTGGCTCGACGACGGCGGCTGGCCGCCAGCGCCGTCGACGCCTCGAACGCAGCACGCCCTGGAGCCGACGACCTCGCCCGACGACGATGTCGCGTCCGCGATCGCGAACGGCCGGGCGCTCATGGTGGCACCCGCCGAGCGAGTGGCGTGGTCGGCGACGTTCCGGGTCCGTGCGCCGGGAGAGCCGCGGAGCTGACGGTCGAGCGGGCCCGACCGCCGGGCAAGGAGCCGCCCGCCCGGGTCAGGAGATGGGCCGCGCCCGTTCCGGGACGCCCGGGGGCGGACGATGCGGCGCCCGGAGGTCGAGCGGGGAGACGCCCGGTTCGGGCTTCGAGCCGATCCGAGGCGGCAGGCCGGGCGCGCGCAGCGGCGTCGCGCCGATCGACACGGGTCCCGGGGCCGGGCGCACCGCGCGCTCGCGAGCGGCGGCGACCCCGGTGACGAGCCGGTAACCGGTCAGGAAGACGACGAGCGCGGTCGCCCCGACATAGCTCCACCAGGCCCAGGCCGTCCCGCTGTCGCTCCCGGTGAGGATCCCGTGCGCGGTCGCGCCGACGAACGAGAGGAAGGTGAGGTAGTGAAGCAGGCGCCAGGAGCGCTGCCCGATGCGTCGCCGCAGGTAGAAGCTGGCGATCACCACCGCGACAAGGTAGAGCGTCAGCTGGCCGACCCCGACCCACAGGGGCCGGTACGGGGCGACGAACGGGACGAGCATGTCGGTGAGCGAGAACGGCACCGACGCGTCCAGCCCGAGCAGGACGGCATGGACGCCCGCCAGGCCGAGGCCGATCGCGGCAAGGTCCTGGTGCAGCGCGAACGAGACCGGCCGGTGGGCGATCGCGTCGAGGATCTTCGTCGAGAGGAGCAGCCCGTAGACCACCGACCCGGCGATCGCGAAGTAGGAGAGGAACGCCACGAGGCGGGTCGCCACCCACGGCAGGCGACCCGGGGCGACCTGGGCCAGGTCGGCCAGCGACTGCGCTGCGCGCGGCCCGGTCACGCCCACCACCGCCCCCACGGCAATCATCAGGACGACCCAGAACGCGCCGCGCTGGATCGGGGAGAGGCCGCGGTATCTCATGCCAGCCACCGGGTGGTTCGCGGGACCGCGAGGACGCGGCCGTCGGCTGCGAGCAGGATAGCCCCAAGGACCGGGGCACGATCGAGCACGTCGAGCGCCGCGACGAGGCCGAGCACGACCGCGGTCTTCGCCCAGGCCTCGGCGGCGCGGGCGGTTCCCGCAAGGACGGTGGCCTGGACGACGTCCGTCGCGGCCGGCCGCCCGGTCCGCGGGTCGATGAGGTGGTGGCGCTCGCCGTCGGGCGCGGTCCAGCGGTGGACGCTGATCCCGGAGGTCGCGAGGCCGTAGCGGGCGCCGAGGCGAGCTCCCGGGAGGGCGAACACGGCAAGCTCGGCGCCCGGCGTCCGGGGGTCCGCCACGCTGACCTCCCAGGAATCCCCGTCCGCGCTGCGGATGGCGATGTCACCGTCCGCGTCGACGAGGGCGCCGGGATGCCGGTCGAGGAGCGTGAGCGCCCGGTCGGCGATCCAGCCCTTGGCGACCCCGTCGAGGTCGAACGCGGTCCCGCGCTCGCGGTGGAGGATCGCGCTCCCGTGCCGGGATGGCTCGAGTCGCCACGTGGAGCGCGAGCCGGTGCGGCGTGACCCGGAGCGGTGTCCCGGCGCGAGTGGCGTCGGGGCTTCGGCCGCGAGGCGCTCGCGGAGCAGCGTCGCGTCGACAATCCCGCCGCTCATCTCGGCGGCGT
Organism: uncultured Chloroflexia bacterium; assembly: GCA_963809215.1. Lineage (GTDB taxonomy): Bacteria > Chloroflexota > Limnocylindria > Limnocylindrales > CSP1-4 > CTSoil-043. The sequence continues at coordinate 1,657,583 of CAWEIJ010000002.1, read as the reverse complement.
CCGCGGCCCATCGCAGGGCGGCGGCCAGCGTCGGCCGGACGGCCACGTCGACCCCCGGGTCGGCGTTGGCGCGCATCAGGTCGGAGGCCGGGTCATGCCGGGTCAGGCGGCCGGCCCACGCCCGCACGCGGTCGGCGACGTGCGCAGCGTCGACCTCGGCCGCCGGGACGTCCGCTGCTCCGGCAACCGCCACGTGGATCCCGAGCCCGCCGCCCATGGCCCGGGAGCGGTGGACCGCGCGCGGCAGGGGCGTCTCCGAGAGCTCCATCTGCGACGCGGCCGACGTGCCCGGCGCGGCCGTCACGCCGGTCGCGTCCGTCACGGCTTCGCGCCGGACTGGCGCGTCACCACGGGAGCCGGGACCGCGCGGGGCGCCGGTGTCGCGACGACGGTCGCGACCGTGGCAGCCGGCGGCACGGCGCCGGGTTGAACGTAGACGTACCGCACGATCGTCTGGATGGTCGGGGGCAACGCGGGAGCGGTCGTTGGGGGTACGGCCGCTCCCGCGCCCGGAACTGCCGCGCTCCCGATCGCGGCGAGAAGCGCGGAGATCGTGGCGATCCCGCCGGCCGCCACCGCGAGCCGGGCAGACGTCGGATCCGGGCGCCGGGGCGCCTGGCGGGCCGCGCCGGCCTCCGGCCGACCGGGCACGGGGCGCGAGGCGGGAGGAGCGGCCGGGCGGGGCGCGGCCAGGGGAGACGGTTCCGCGGCGGGAGCCGGCGACGAAGCCGCTGCCAGGCCCGCTGTGGGGGCGATTCCACGCGGGGTCGGATCAGTACGGATCGGCACCTCAGTCGTCTCCTTCCTGCTCGCCGCCTTCGCCGCCCTCGCCACCGCCGGACCCGGACTGCCGTGTCACGACGCGGGGCGCGGCCGTCGCGGCCACGGCGACCCGCGGGGCGACGGGCGCGGCCGTGCGGGAGGGAAGCTGGACGTAGATCGTCTTGACCACGACCTGCGACGCTGCCGGCTGGGTCGCCGTCGCGTCCGCGACGGCGACGGATGTGGCCGGGGCGGGCGGGCCGCCGAGGCCAAGGAACGCGACAGCCAGCGTGCCAGCCGTGGCCAGGAGTCCCGTGAAGAGGCCGGCCCGGCTGACGCCCGCCGGACGGCGAGCGTCGGGGCGCCGGACGCCCGGGGTATCGGTTGGTGGCGTGGGCATCGTGGATGGCTCCATGGTGATGATCGGCCCGGCGGACCGGCGACGAGGCGCTGGCCTGGGACGGGCGGCCGGTTCGGGATGACGGGGCCATCCTCGCCGGTCCCGATGGTCAAGACCTGTGCGGTGCATGTGCGTTCTCACAGGAATGCCGTTCGGCCGTTGACGTGGTCGCCCCGGACCCGGAGGATGCCCCTCATGCGCATCCTGCTGGTCGAAGACGAGCCGAAGATGGCCGAGCTGATCCGGCGGGTCCTCGTCGCCGAGCGCCACGTCGTTGACCGTGCCGGTGACGCGGTCGGCGCGCTCAGCCTGGCGACCGCGTCCGACGCGGTCCCCTACGACGTCCTCGTCCTCGACCGGATGCTTCCTGACCTCGACGGGCTGGACCTGCTCCGGCTCCTGCGAACCCGCGGGGTCCGGACGCCGGCGCTGATGCTGACCGCGCTCGGCGGCGTGGACGACCGGGTGGCCGGCCTCGACGCCGGGGCGGATGACTACCTGGCGAAGCCGTTCGCATTCGCGGAGCTGCTCGCGCGGGTTCGTGCGCTGGGCCGGCGGGCGACGGCGCTCCCGGCGCCGCGCCTCGTGGCCGGCGACCTGGAGCTCGACGAGGAGCGCCACGTGGCGCGCGTCGGGCAGCGGAACGCCGACCTTTCCGCCCGCGAGTTCGCACTGCTGGCCTACCTCATCCGGAACGAGGGCCGCGTCGTGACGCGCCAGCAGGTCCTGGACGCGGTGTGGGGCGCCGAGCCCGACGTCTACTCCAACGTCGTCGACCTTTACGTGTCCTATGTGCGGCGGAAGCTCGCGGAGCTCGGCAGCCTGACCGCCATTCGCACCGTTCGCGGGGTCGGGTACGCCCTCCGAACGGGCGCGTGATCGTGGGCGCCGCGTGACCGATTCCGCACCAGTGAGCCGGCTCGTCGCGTCGACACGCCGACGGCTGGCCGTCATGACGCTGCTCCTGGTCGGGGCGCTCGTCCTCGCCATCGGGGCGGCAACCGCGTTCATCGCCACGACGGCGCTGGACCAGGACGTCGACCACGTGCTCGAGCAGTCGGCCGCCGCCGAGACCCAGCGGCTGGGCGGCGAGCTGCCCTCGGCCACCGGCGACGAGGGCGACGAGCGGCCCCCGGAGGCGTCCGACACGTTCTTCCTGGTCCTCGATCCGAACGGGACCCTCGTCTCGAACCCGTCGAGCATCCTGCGCCAGGGCCTGCCCGACCTGGCTGCGGTCGCGGCCGCGCGGGCGAACGGCCGGGATCTCCGGACCGTCACCGACGGGACGGTCCCGATCCGCCTCCTGACGCTCCCGATCGGCGACGCCGCGCGTCCCGCGGGCTGGCTCGAGGCCGGGTTCGTGCTGACGCTCCACGAAGTGCAGTCGCGCACGCTCATCCTGGCGGTCGCCCTCGTTGGCCTTGTCGGGCTCGCGGGCGCGGCGCTCGTGACGCTCTTCGTGACCGGCCGGGCGCTCGTGCCGATCCGCGCCGCCTTCGCCACGGAGCGGCGCTTCGTCGCGGACGCCTCGCACGAGATCCGGACGCCAGCCGCGATCATCCGGGCCTCGGCGGAGGTTCTCGAGCGTGAGGGGCTCGTCGTCGAGGAGGGTCGGCCGCTCGTCGCTGACATCGTGGCGGAGTCGGACCGGCTCGGCGGCCTCGTCGACGACCTGCTCGCGCTCGCGGCCTCCGAGCGCGGCACGCTCTCGATGGAGCGGCGTCCGATCGACCTTGCCGAGGTCGCCCGCGACACGGTCAGGCGCGCAGGTCCGCTCGCGGCCGAGCACGGGATCGAGCTGGTCGGACCGCCCGATGACGGGACCGTCCTGCCCGTCGTCGGCGATGCGAACCGCCTCGTGCAGCTGCTGCTCGTCCTGGTCGACAACGCGTTCGGACATTCGCCGCCCGGGGGACGCGTCACCGTGACGGCCGCGCCATTCGGCGGGCGGACGGCATCGGTCAGCGTCGACGACGAGGGCCCCGGGGTGCCCGTGGAGGCCCGCGAGGCGATCTTCGAGCCCTTCGCCCGGCTTCCCGGCTCCCGGACGCGCGCCGACGCCGGGAGCGGCCTGGGCCTCGCGATCGCCCGCCGCCTCGCGGAGCTCCACGCCGGCACGCTCGTTGCGACGGACGCGCCGGGTGGGGGTGCCCGGTTCGTCCTCTCGCTCCCTGCCGGACCGGCGGGCGCTGCCCGTTCCGCCAGGAACGGCTAGGATCCGCGCAACAAACCGACTGGTCGGTCGGTTCTGCCGGAGGACGGGCACCGCGAGCGATGGGTGACGAGAAGCGCCCCGGTGCGCAGGCCGAGAAGAGCCGCACGCGGCGCGAGCAGATCCTTGACGCCGCGTTCAACACGTTCGCCCGGCGCGGCTACCGCGACACCGCGATGGACGAGATCGCGGCCGCGGCCGAGACCAGCAAGGGTGGCGTCTACTTCCACTTCGCCGACCAAGGAGGCGATCTTCCGCGAGCTGATGCGCTCGACTGCCGACCGCCTCGCGGCGAAGGTCGACCGGGCGGTAGCCGCCGAGACCGACCCGATCGCCAAGGCGGACGCGGCGCTCCGGACCGTGTTCGCCACGTTCGCCGGGCCATCGCACGATGGCCCGGCTGCTCTTCCTCGACGCGCTCGGCGCCGGCCGTGTCTTCAACGACGAGACGAACGCCCTCCACGAGCGGTTCGCGCGGATGATCGCCGGCTACCTCGACCAGGCGGTCGCGGAGGGCGCGATCCCGCCGCTCGACACGCGGCTGACGGGCGTCGCCTGGTTCGGCGCGCTCAACGAGGTCGTGGCGCGCTGGCTTATGGCCGACGAGCCCGGCCGGCTGGACGACGGCGTACCGGCCGCTGCGCGCGCTCCTCCTGCGCAGCGTCGGGCGTCCCGGAGGGGCGGATCGCGGCGACGGGAGTGGCCCCGTGACCGTTGTCGAGCGGGCACGAGCAGCCGCCTCGCGCGCGGATCGCGCCGATGCACGCCGGCCCGGAGGATCCGGTGTCCGCCGGCGCGCTTCGGGTGTGGTCCCGGCCGGTCGCGGCGGTCGACCCGATCACGCTCTTCGCCGCGGCCCGCGAGGACGACCTCGAGGCCGCGCTCTGGCTGCAGCCGGCGGCCGGGTTCGCCCTCGTCGGGATCGGGCGCGCATGGTCGGTCGAGCCGGCCGGTGCGGATCGCTTCGCGCGCGCCGCCGCCGCGTGGCGAGGGCGCCTTGCCGGTGCATCGCTCGACGTCCCGGCCGATCTGCCGCGCGGCGTCGGGCCGCTCCTCCTCGGCGGCCTCGGCTTCACGGGAGTCGCGCCGGCTCCCGACGACCCGTGGGGCCCATTCGGGGCGGCCTCGCTCGTCCTGCCGCGGCTGACCGTGGCCCGGGTCGACGGGGCGACGTTCGCGACGATCGCCGAGACGGGCGAGCCCGACTCCCGGGACCCGCGGGCGGCGGGGCGAGGCTGGGACGCGCTCATCGCGCGCTCGGCCGCCCTCAGCCCTGCCAGCGGCGCCGTGGTGGCGCGTCCGGCCGAGGTGCCCCTCGCGCGGCTCGGGGAGCGGCCGGACCGGGCCGCCTGGGACCGTCTCGTCGGCCTGTTCGCCGGTGCGGTCGGTCGTGGCCGGCTCGACAAGGTCGTGCTCGCGCGTCGCGTCGACCTCCGGTCCTCGACGGAGCTCGACATCGAGAACGCGCTGCGACGGCTCGCCGCGGGCGCCCCGGAGAGCACGATCTACGCGTTCGTGCGCGGCGGCCGGACGTTCCTGGGCGCGACGCCGGAGCGGCTCGTTCGAACGGCGGCACGAGACTTCGAGACCGTCGCCATCGCCGGGTCTGCGGGGCGCGGATCGACGGCAGCCGAGGACGCCGAGCTCGCGAGCGGGGCTCCTCGCGAGCGAGAAGGAGCGCGAGGAGCACGCGCGTCGTGGTGGAGATGCTGCGTGCGAGCCTGGCGCCCCTCGCCGAGACACTCGAGGTGAGCCCGATGCCGGGGATCCTGCCGCTTCGCGACGTCCAGCACCTCGTGACGGTCGATGCGCGGCCGGCTGCGCGAGGAGGCAGGGCTCCTCGGCCTGGCCGAACGCCTGCACCCGACCCCGGCCGTCGGCGGCGAGCCGCGCGACCTCGCCCTCGAGATGATCGCCGAGCACGAGGGGATCGAGCGCGGCTGGTACGCCGGTCCGATCGGCTGGCTCGGCGCCGACGGGGACGGCGAGCTGATGGTCGCCCTGCGGTGCGGGCTGGTCGACGGCCGCGACGCGACGCTCTTCGCGGGCTGCGGCATCGTGGCCGACTCCGACCCGGCGCGCGAGTGGGAGGAGTCGCGGATGAAGCTGCGGCCGGTCATCTCGGCGCTCGGCCGCGAGCCGGAGCCATCCGCATGACCGACGGCCTGTCCGCGGGCACGACCGACGCCGTGGCGCTCCGGGCCTTCGTGGACGAGCTCGTTCGGGCGGGCATGCGGGACGTGGTCGTCTGCCCCGGGTCGCGCTCGACACCACTCGCCCTGGCCCTGCGCGCTCCACCCCGGGATGCGCGTTCGCGTCCTCCTCGACGAGCGGGCCGCCGGCTTCTTCGCGCTCGGCATTGCGCGGGCGTCGCAGCGCGCGACCGGCGTCCTCGTGACGTCGGGCACCGCGGCAGCGAACCTGCTCCCGGCCGTGGTCGAGGCGACGCTCGGGCGCGTCCCGCTCGTCCTGCTCACCGCGGACCGCCCGCCCGAGCTGCGCGACCGGGGCGCGCCGCAGACGATCGACCAGGTCGGGCTCTTCGGCGTCCACGTCAAGTGGTTCGCCGAGCTGCCGCTCCTCGACGGGATGCCCGAGACACGCCGCCACGTCCGCTCGCTCGCTGGCCGGGCCGTCGCGACGGCCTGCGCCGGCCCGGCGGGGCCGGTCCATCTCAACGTTCCGTTCCGGGAGCCGCTCGTCCCCGACGGCGACCTGCGGCCCCACCCGTCGACGGTCGACGAGCCGACCCGGCCTTTCACGGACGTGGTGGTCGGGCCGCGAATCCTCGCCGCGTCGACGGTGGCGGACCTCGCGGCGCGCCTCGCCGCCGCTCGACGTGGGGTCATCGTCGCGGGGCCGCAGGACGATCCCGGCGCTGCCGCGCCGCGATCGCCCGGCTCGCGGATGCGACCGGCTTCCCGATCCTCGCCGACCCGCTGTCCGGGGCTCGCTGCGGGCCGCACGACCGGTCGCAGCGTGATCGCGCGCGGAGACCTCCTCTGCCGTCCGGGCCCTGGCGTGACGCCCACCTGCCCGACCTCGTGGTCCGCTTCGGGGCGAGCCCACCTCCAAGCCGCTTCTCGGGATGCTGCTCGGAGGCGGCCGCCCGACCTGCTCGTGGTCGACGGCGACGCGGGCTGGCGCGAGCCGGCGATCCTGCCGACGACCTTCATCCACGCGGACGCGACGATCACGGCGGCCGCCCTGGCCGAGGCGATCGCCGGCGCAGCCGCGTCTCGTGCCGCCGCGACGTCGGCGGAGGCGTCGGCGGCCGGAACGGCCTGGCGGGAGGGCTGGCTGGCGGCGGACCGTGCCGCGGACGCCGCGCTCCGCGGCTGGCTGGCGCGCGTCGAATCGCGCGGCGAGCCGTTCGAGGGTGCACCGTTCGCCCACCTCGGCGAGCTGCTCCCGGACGGCGCGCTCCTCTGGGCGGGCAGCTCGATGCCGGTCCGCGACCTGGATGCCTGGCTGCCGGGCAGCGACCGCGCGATCCGGTCCGCTTGCGAACCGGGGCGCGAACGGGATCGACGGCGTCGTCTCGTCCGCGCTCGGCGCCGCGGCGGCCGGGGTCGGTCCCGTCGCGCTCGTCGTCGGGGACGTCTCCTTCCTCCACGACCTGAACGCGCTCGTCGCGGCGCGGCTGCACGGCCTCTCGGCCACGATCGTCCTCGTCGACAACGACGGCGGCGGCATCTTCTCGTTCCTGCCGCAGGCGCGAGCGGACGCTCCCGCGCGCGGGCCTGCCCGAGCACTACGAGGAGCTGTTCGGGACGCCGCACGGCATCGACGTCGGGCCGATCGTCGACGGCGTTGGGGGCGACGTACCGACCGGTCGGAGCCGGCGGCCTGCCGTGCCGCGCTCGCCGAGCGCCTCGTCGCGGCCGGGCGTCAGCGTCCTGGCGCTGCGCACCGAGCGCGCACGGAACGTGGAGCTGCACCGCGGAGGCCGCGGCGGCGGTCGCGGCGGCGCTCGCGGAGCTCGTGACGTGAGCGGCGTCCGCGGATCGTCGAGGTCGAGGTCGACGGGCTCCGCTGGCGAGTCCGGGTCGCCGGTCCGGGCCGGCCCTGCTGCTGCTCCACGGGTTCACGGGGAGCGGCGAGCTGGGTGGCGGCCGGTCAGCGGAACGCGCCGGGCTCCGGGCCGCGTCCGCGGGTGCCCCCGGCCTCGCGGACGAGCGATCCGCGCCGGTTCACCGCGATCGCGCCCGACCTGCCCGGTCACGGCGACACCCACTGGCGTCCGGCGGAACCGGGCGGCTTCGCCGTGCCGGGCGACGCCGATCGCCCCGGACTGGCCTCCGGCACGGCCGATCCCGCGAGCCCACGCCGGACGTCGGTGGAGCGGATCGCCGACGACCTTCCGCGCGTCCTCGATGCGCTCGGCTGCGACCGAGCCCACGTCGTGGGCTACTCGATGGGCGCGCGCGTCGCGCTCCGGCTGGCGATCACCCACCCGGATCGTCGTCGCGCGGCTCGTCCTCGAGAGCGCCGTCGGCCGGCATCGCCGATCCAGGCCAGCGGTCGGCACGCCGCGACGCGGACGAGGCGCTCGCCGCTCGGCCTCGAGCGCGACGGGATCGCGCCGTTCGTCGAGGCTGGGAGCGCCTGCCGGTCTTCGCGAGCGAGGCCGCGCTGCCGAGGGCGTCGCCCGCGGCGCAGTTCGCCGGATCCGGCTCGGACACGATCCGGCCGGGCTTGCGGCCAGCCTCCGCGGCGCGGGCCAGGGGGCGATGGAGCCGCTCCACGACCGTCTCGGCGCGGATCGCTGCGCCCACGCTCGTGATCGTCGGCATCGGACGACCCGGCCCGGGACCGAGCGGAGTCCGTGGCGGCCGGGATCCCCGGCGCCCGGCTCGCGCGCGTCCCCGGCGCCGGCCACGCACCCCACCTCGAGGCGCCCGCCGCGTTCGCCCGCCTCGTCCTCGATTTCGTCTCGGAGGAGCACCGTCGAATGACCGGACCCGTCACCTGGACATCCGTCGTCGACGTACGACGACATCCGCTACGAGCACTCCGGCACCGGGATCGCGAAGGTCACGATCGACCGGCCGGAGGTCCGCAACGCGTTCCGGCCGGAGACGGTCGCGGAGCTGATCGACGCGTTCGCGCGGATCCGCGACGACGCGTCGATCGGCTGCGTCCTGCTGACGGGCGCGGGCGACATGGCGTTCTGCTCCGGCGGCGACCAGAACTACAAGAGCCCCGCGGGCGGCTACGTCGGCGGCGACGGGCTGGCACGGCTCAACGTGCTCGACCTCCAGCGCCAGATCCGCTCGCTGCCGATCCCGGTCATCGCGCTCGTCAACGGCTACGCCATCGGCGGCGGCCACGTCCTCCACGTCGTGTGCGACCTGTCGATCGCGAGCGACAACGCGATCTTCGGCCAGGTCGGGCCCGCGGGTCGGCAGCTTCGACGCCGGGTTCGGGATCGGCCTCCTGGCGCGCCTCGTCGGCGACAAGAAGGCGAAGGAGATCTGGTTCCTGTGCCGCCGCTACACGGCCGCGGAGGCGCTCGACATGGGCCTCGTCAACGCGGTCGTGCCGCTCGCGGACCTCGAGGCCGAGGGCGTGCGCTGGGCGGACGAGATCCTGGCCATGAGCCCGACGGCGATCCGCTTCCTCAAGTCGGCGTTCCTCGTGGCGACCGACGGGCTGGCCGGCCTCCAGGAGTTCGCCGGCAACGCGACCGGCCTCTACTACACGACCGACGAGGCGCACGAGGGCTCGCGCGCGTTCCTCGAGAAGCGCGAGCCCGACTACTCGAAGTACCCGCGGCGCCCGTGACCGTCGCCGCGATCCCCGGCGCAGCCTTCCGCGGCTGCGGACCTGGCTGCTGGCCATCCGGCCGGCCACGCTGCCCGGCCGCGGTCAGCGGCGTTGTCGTCGGGCTCGGCGCCGCGCTCGCCGTCGGGCGCCACGTTCCGCGCCGACACGGCGTTCGCGCTGCCTCGCGGTCGCGCTCCTGCTCCAGGTCGTGGCGAACCTCGCCAACGACCTCTCGGACTTCCGGCGCGGCGCCGACACGCCGGACCGGGCCGGGCCCGACGCGCGTCGCGGCCGCCGGCCTCGTGACCGAGCGCCAGCTGGAGGTCGCGATCGCGCCTGGCGATCGGCCTCGCGGGCCTGTTCGGGCTGTGGCTGGCGTGGGTGGGCGGACCGGCGATCGTGGGGCTCGGCGCGCTCGCGATCGTCGCCGCCCTCGCCTACACCGGCGGGCCGTGGCCGTACGGCTATCGCGGCCTGGGCGAGGTCTTCGTGTTCGTCTTCTTCGGCCTGGTCGCGGTGGCCGGGACGGCGTACCTGCAGGCGCTCCGGTTCGAGCCGCTCTTCGTGGTCGCCGCGATCCCGGTCGGCGCCCTGATGACGGCGATCCTCGTCGTCAACAACCTGCGCGACATCCCGACCGACCGGGCGGCCGGCAAGCGGACGCTGGCCGTGCTGGTCGGCCGCCGCGCGACGGCGGCGGAGTACGCGCTCCTGCTTCTCGCCGCGTTCATCGTGCCGATCGTGCTCGTGGTCGCCGGCTTCGGGATCGTCCAGCTGCTGCCGCTCGCCTCGGCGCCGCTCGTCGTGCCGCTCGTGCGGACGGTTCGCGACTTCCGGGAGCCGCAGGAGCTCAACCGTGTCCTCACGGGGCACCGCGCGGCTCGACCTCGCCTTCGGCGTGCTCTTCGCGGCCGCCCTTGCGCTCCGTGGTTGGCCGGCATGAACGACCTTCGCGCCTCGCTGGAATCGGTCCCGGTCAACGGCCTGACGGCGGTCCGGGTCCGGGTCCCGTTCCGCCGGCCCTTCGCCACGGCGACCGGCATGTGGCTCCATCGCGAGGCGTGGATCCTGTTCGTTGCCGGCCCGGACGGCCGAGTCGGCGTGGGAGAGGCCGTCCTGGAGCCGGACGCGACCGAGGTCGAGGAGACGATCCTTGCGCGGCTGGTCCGCGAGGTCGCCGATCGGCGCGCGGTCGGGTGACCTTCCCGGCCTCGAGGAGCTGGAGCTGCTCGGCACGCCGGGACGGGCATTCCGCGCGGCGATGGACGCGGCCCGCCTCGACCTCTGGCGGGGTGGCGATTCGGACGCCGCGGGCGCGGCCGATGCGGACTCCGCGGCCTCGGACGCGCCCCCGCCGTCGCCGGACGGGCCGGCCCGGCGTTCCCGTCAACGGCACGATCGGCTTCGGGGGGCCGGCCGCGGGGGCGGAGGCGGCGCTCCAGGCGATCGAGGCCGGCTTCACGACGCTCAAGCTCAAGGCGGGCGTGGAGCGCGAGACGCTCGACCTCGTTGCGCGCGTCCGCGCGATCCGGACCGCGGTCGGCCCCGACATCCGCCTCCGCCTCGACGTCAACGGCGCATGGGACCTGCCGACGGCGGAGGAGCGCCTGGAGGCCGTCGGCCGCTTCGACATCGAGTACGTCGAGCAGCCCCTCGCCGCCGACGACGATGCCGGCGCGGCCGAGCTTCGGCGTCGCGTCGAGATCCCGGTCGCGGCCGACGAGTCGGCCGCGTCGATCGCGTGCGGTGCGACGGCTGCTCGCCGAGGGCGCGGCCGACGTGCTCGTCGTGAAGCCGGCCCGCGTCGGCGGCCCGGTCGCCGTCGCGGAGATCGCCGCGGCCGCCGCGGCGCGCGGCGTGCCGGTCGTGGTGAGCACGCTGTTCGAGACCGGGATCGGCATCTCCGCGGCCCTGCGCGCGAGCCTGCGGGCTCCCGCCCGTCACGGGTCCCCGGTTCGCCGCACCCCTCGCCCACGGCCTCGCGACGGCCGGGCTGCTGGAGCACGACCTGCTCGAGGAGCCGCTCATCGTCGAGCGTGGCTGGATGCACGCGCCGGGCGGAACGGGGACGGGCAGGCTCGGCGTGCGCGTGAGCCGCGCGGCGGTCGCGCGCTTCGCCGCGGAGTTCGTCGAGGCGACGCCGTGAGCACGTCGATGATCCTGCCGCTGGCCCTCCACGGTCGCGCCCTGTCGGCGCCCGGTGCTCCGGCCGTGATCGAGCCCGGTCGAACCTGGAGCTTCGCCGCGCTCGATGCCCACGCCGACGCGCTTGCAGCCGGGCTCGCGGCGCGAGGCGTCGGGCCCGGCGATCGAGTGGTCCTGCTGGCGGCGCCGTCGGCGAGCGCCATCGCGCTCCTTGCCGCGGCGGGTCGGATCGGGGCGTGCGTGGCCCCGCTCGGGACGACGCTGACAGCGCGGGAGCTCGGTGCGGCCGGCGTCGTGATCGGGCCGCGCCTTGTCGTGCACGACGCCGGGCATCGCGACGCTGCGGATGCGCTCGCGGCTCCGACCGTCCTGGTCGACGCCCTGGCTGGCCCGGACCAGGACGCACGTCCCGCGGCCCCGTCCGCTCTCGTACCGACCGCGCCGGCCGTGGCCATCCTGACCTCCGGCACCACGGGTCGGCCGAAGGCCGCCCTCCTCTCCCAGGCCGCGATGGCGGCGAGCGCGGTCGCATGGTCGGCCGCCTTGCCGCCAGCCACGGGCTGGGTCCTCTGCCTGGGCCTTGCGCATGTCGCGGGCCTCGGCGTGGCGTGGCGCGCCATCGGTGCCGGCGTGCCCCTGCGCGTGATCCCGGCCTTCGAGGCCGGACCCGTGCTCGATGCTCTCGCGGACGGGCCCGCGAGCCACGTCTCGCTCGTCCCGACGCAGCTCGTCCGGCTCCTCGACGAGGCCGGCCGGCAGGGTCGGGTGCCGTGGGCCGCGAAACTGCGGGCCGTCCTGCTTGGTGGCGCACCGATCCCGGCGTCGCTCGTGACGCGCGCGCTGATGGCCGGCTGGCCGGTCGTGCCGACCTACGGCCTCACGGAGGCAGGCTCGGGAGTCTCGGCGCTCGCCACGCGCGAGATCGCCGCCCATCCCGGATCCGCGGGGCGGCCGCTGCCGGGTGTCGCCGTCCGCATCGCGGACCCAGCCGCGGACGCCACGGGCGAGATCGAGGTCCGCACGCCTGCCGCTTTCTCCGGCTACCTTGGCCAGCCTGGGGCCACGGCCGCCGCGTTCGCGGCCGACGGGTGGATGCGCACGGGGGACGCGGGCCGGGTCGACGCGGACGGGTTCCTCCAGGTGCTCGATCGCCGCGACGACCTGATCGTGTCGGGCGGCGAGAACGTCTTCCCGGCCGAGGTGGAGGCCGTGCTCGCGGAGCATCCCGGCATCGCGGAGGCCGGCGTCGCCGGTCGCCCTGACCCGACGCGGGGCGCGGTGCCGGTGGCCTGTGTCGTGCCGCGACCCGGTGCGACGGTCCCGGGCGATGCCGAGCTGCGGTCCTTCTGCCGCGCTCGCCTCGCGCCCTACAAGGTTCCGGTCGGGTTCATCTTCGTCTCGTCGCTTCCACGGACGGGGTCCGGCAAGCTCCGGCGATCGGAGCTCCGCGTGGCCGTGTCCGGCGCCGCGCCGATCGCCGCCGCGCCAGCCGACAATTCGGCAACAGCCGAGGGTCAGGCGATGCCTGGTCGTCACGCGCCGCGAGAGGACGTGCCCGCATGACCGGTGCGTCAATGCGCACGTTCCGCGCCGCCGACGGGGCGACGATCGCCTACCGCGCGTTCGCCGCCGCGCACGGTGCTGCGGATGGGATTCCGATGGTCCTTCTCCACGCAACGCTCTCCGCGTCCGTTCAGCTGGCCGGCCTCGCGCGGCTGCTTGCCGCCCGTGGACCCGTCCTGGCGCTCGACCGGCGGGGGAGCGGGGAGAGTGTCGTGCCCGTGACGGGAGCGCTCGACGTGGCGGTCCACGTGGACGACCTCGCCGCCCTCCTGGCCACCGAGGACGTCGCGGGGGCGGTCCTCGTCGGACACAGCTTCGGTGGGGTCGTCGCGATCGAAGCCGCCGCGCGGCTTCCCGGGCGGGTGCGCGCCGTCGTCGCGTGGGAGCCGCCGTACGGTCCGCTCGCTGACTCGGCGACCCGGGTCGTGTTCGCCTCCATCGCCAACGCCACCGAACGGGCCTTCGCGACCGGCGGAGCCGCCGCCGCGGCGGCCGCGTTCCTCGACGGCGTGGCCGGCCCGGGAGCCTGGGCCGCGCTGTCGGAGCGCGCTCGCGCATTCCTCGCGGCGCAGGGGGCCGGCGCGTTCGCGGACGCCTCGCTGTGCGGGCTCGATCCCGCCCGCCTCGCGCGGATCGCCGCCCCGGTGACGGTCCTCATCGGGACCGCCAGCGAGCCGTTCTACGCGCCGATCGCCCGGGCGGTGGTCGCGCGAATCCCGGGAGCGCGCCTCGTTCCGTGCGACGGGCTCCGCCATCCCGCCCCGATCACCGACCCCGAGCCCGTGGCGGCTGCCATCCTCGACGCGGTCGCTCCCGGCGGGGGCCAGGCCGCCGTGGAGGCGGGCCGGTGACCACGCCCCGCGACCGCCTTCCATCGGGCCGCGCGACCGAGCGCGGCAACGCGGCGCCGAGCAGCGAGGTGCGCTCGATGTTCGACGGCATCTCGCGCGTCTATGACCCGATGAACCTCGTGATCAGCGCGTTCCAGGAGCCGCGCTGGCGGCGACGGGCAGTGGCGCTCGCGCGGCTCGGCCCCGGCGGCCGCGCGATCGACGTCGCCACGGGCACGGGAAAGGTGGCGGCCGATCTCCACCGTCGCGCCCAGCCGGGCGGCCAGGTGCTCGGCGTCGACATCAGCCCGGGGATGATCTCCGTGGCCGAGCGTCGCTTCGTCGGTCGGCCCGGGCTGACGTTCGTCGTCGGTGACGCGCTTGCGCTGCCCGCGCCCGACGCCTCCTTCGACGCCGCGACGATCGCGTTCGGCATGCGGAACCTGCCCGACTACCGCGGCGGCTTCGCCGAGATGCGGCGCGTCGTGCGCCCGGGCGGGCGCGTCGTCTGCCTCGAGATCGCGCGGCCGAAGAGCCGGCTCGCCCGGATCCTGCGGGCCTGGTTCGACGGGATCGTGCCGGTCATCGGCCGCGTCGCGGGGCAGGGCGGCGCCTACGCCTACCTCGTGCGCAGCGTCCGGAGCTACCCCGCGCCGGAGACGATCGCCGGGATCATGCGCGAGGCCGGCCTCGTCGGGGTGACGTGGACCGGCATGTCGGGCGGAATCGTGACACTCCACGTCGGGACCGTTCCGCCCGCTGGCTGAGCCCGGCCCGACGATCCGCCGCCCGAAAGGGCGGTCGTCGCGCGCTGCGACCGGGAGCGACGCCCGAATCGTGCCTGCCGTTCAGTACCAGGGCCAGGGCACCGCGGGCCAGTCCGGGAGCGGGTGAGGGAAGGTCCGCGAGCCAAGGAGCCCGTCGAGGCGCGCCCGCGCCTCCTCGATCTCGGCGCGGTCGAGATGCTCCTCGAGCGAAGCGGCGAGCGTCCCGCCGTCCGCCAGCTTCGGGCGGAGCTCGGCGAGGATCCGGATCTCCCGCGGGGCGATGGGCGTGCCGCGCCAGTTCCAGAGGACCGTGCGCAGCTTCGGGTCGACGTTGAACGTGACGCCATGGTCGACCCCCTGGATCAGGCCGTCGGGCCGGACCAGCAGGTGGCCGCCCTTGCGGTCGGCGTTGTTGACGACCGCGTCGAACAGGGCGATCCGTCGCAGGCGGGGGTCGCCCGACTGGAGGAGGGCCAGGATGTCCACGTCGTCGCGGGTTTCGACCCATAGCTGGAGCATCCCGGGACCGAGCGGGCCCTCGCTGCGGAAGACGGTCGGCGGCACGATCCGCCAGCCTGTCGCATCGGAGACGGCGTGGGCCGCCACCTCGCGATGGGCGAGCGTCGCCTCCGGGAAGTCCCAGAGCGGCCGCTCGCCGCGGATGGGCTTGTAGACGGCTCCCGCCGTGACGGCGCCGCGGCCGGGAACATCGCCCGTGATCGTGACGAGCAGGGTGGTGTTCGACGCTGCCACGAGACGCCCCACGATCTCGAGGTCGCCATTGCTAAGGAATGGGAGCGCGAGCGCGGGCGGGAGGTCGACCGCCGGCGGGAGGACCGGCTCGTCGCCAGGCGCCCTGTCGGGCCCGGCCGACCCATCGTCGGGCCCGGCCGACCCATCGTCGTGCCCGGCCGACCCATCGTCGTGCCCGGACGACGTGTCGTCATGTGCGTGCGCCCCGGCAGCGCGATCCCGCTCCTCGACGTGGTCCGTCCGCGCCGGCTCGTTCATGCGGGGGCTGCTCAGTGCACGTAGCCGTTCTTGCGCGGGCAGATGTGGCCGGTGGCCTCCAGCGGCTGGCCGCAGAAGGGGCACGGAGGCCGGCCGGCGGCAACCGTGCGCAGCGATCGTTCGACGAACGCCCGGGCCGCGAGCGGCGTCAGGCGGACGCGCACGAGGTCCGGACCGTCGGGGTCGCTGTCATCGATCTCGAGCGTGACGGGCTCGTCGTCTGTCTCGTCCTCGTCCTCGTCCTCATCGTCGTCGTCGGGCGCGTCATCCTCGCCGGCCTCGGCCTCTTCCTCGTCGTCCTCGCCGGCCTCCTCCTGGGCGCGCGCCTCGATGACCACCTGCTCGTGCTCAGGGTCCCAGCCGAGGGTCATGGCCCCGACGCGGAACGCTTCGACGAGCGGCTCGCCGAGGGGCGACGTGTCGTCGTCGGACGGTGCGAGCGCCTCCGGCACGTGCACGCCGCGGCGGGCGATCTCCGCGACCAGCAGTGCGAGGCGCTCGGCGAGCACCTGGACCTGGACCTTTTCGAGCACGACTGACACGAGCGCGCTGCCCTTGCGCGCCTGCAGGAAGAACGTGCGGCTTCCCGGCTGGCCGACGGTGCCGGCGACGAACCGGTCCGGGACTCCGAAATCGAAGATGCGACGTGGCACGAGTGCCCTCCGGGCGAGCTGGGTGTGATGGCGACTGTATCGCGGTCTCGGCGGAAACGCCGGTGACGTTCCGGGGCCGGGCGGCCGGCGGCGTCGCTGCCCGTCGCTGGCGGCGGTTATCGTCCGCGCGGCCGCCGCGAACGCGGCCTGGAAGCCAGCGCCTCGACGCCTCCGCCCGTGTCGTTGACGCGGACCACGACCGGGCGCAGCGGGGTGTACTGGATCACCGACAGCGAGGCTGGATCCACCATGATTCGCTGATAGCCGTCGAGGTGGAGCCCGAGCGCGTCGGCGATGAGGGCCTTGATGACGTCGGCGTGGCTCACGAGGGCGTACGTGGCGTCGGGCCCCAGCCGCGCATTCCAGTCCCGGACGGCCTCGGCCGCGCGCGCAGCCATTGCCGCGAGCCCCTCGCCGTCCGGGAAGACGGCGGCCGACGGGTGAGCCTGGACGACCCTCCAGAGCGGATCCCTGGTGAGCTCCTTGAACGGACGACCCGTCCAGCTCCCGTAGTGGACCTCGCCGAGCCGCTCGTCGACATGGAGCGGGGGCGCGGGCTCGCGACCCGCCATGACCGCCTCGGCGGTCTCGCTGCACCGCTCGAGCGGAGACGTGACGATCGCGGCCAGGGGCACGCCGCGCACCCGCTCCGCGAGCGAGGCGACCTGGGCGCGGCCCCGGTCATCGAGATGGAGCCCGGGCGTCCAGCCGCTCAGGACCGGTCCGGTGAGGGCCGTCAGCCCGTGACGGAGGAGCAGGACCGTGGTCACGCGGAGATCGGCGCGCCGGCCGTCGACGCCTCCGCCGCGGGCGCCGACGTGGAGGCATCGACGACGGGCACCTCGGCGACCGCCTCCGAGCCGTCCTGGGCGACCGGCACGGCATCGCCGACCCCGGCCGGCTCGGTGCCCGCGGCCGGGGGCAGGGCCTCACCGTCGAGGTCCTGCCCGCTCCACGAGGTGTCCGGCGCGGTCGTCACCCGGACGCCGCCGAAGAGCGAGAAGCCATGCAGCCGGAGGAGCGGCGCGTCGGCCGGGAGTTCGGCGCCGTCGACGGTCACCTCGGTCCCGCCGAAGATCGAGCGGACATGCGACTCGACGCGCCAGCCGGCCGGAATCGCGATCTGCGTCCCGCCGTACATCGTCCGCACCTCGAGCGTCGCGCCCGATGCGTCGATCGTCGCGCCCCGCAGGTCGACGTCGTGGCCGGCGAACCACGTGATCACCCGCCCGCGGCGCAACGCCGGGGCGTGGCTCTCGAACCGTTCGCCGGCGAAGACGGAGGTGGCCGTCGGCTCGTTCGACGTGGGATCCTCCGTCGTCTCGATGCGCCGCTTCGTGACGGCCGCCGCGGCCGCCGACCCCAACCCGAAGAGGGTCGTCATGGCAACGACGAGCGCGGACAGGCGCGCGACCGCGCGGACGAGGCCTTTCATCTGGGCACCTCCTGTCGGGATGCTACTCCTGCCGCTTCCCGGGGAACGCTGCCGGCCGCCCTCCCTCGACTGGACTCCGGGCAGCCACGCTGCGAGATCACCCAGTGTCGCGCCCGCCCCGCCGCACGACGCCACGCCCGATGCCTCGCGAATGCCAGCGCCCGGGGCGCGCGATCCGCGACAATCCTTTCGTGGCAGGCGGACGGGTGCTGGTGATCGGAGCGGTCAACGTCGACCTCGTCGTGGCCACCGCTCGGCTTCCGCGTCCCGGCCAGACGGTGACCGGCGCCGACCTCGTGCGCTTCCCCGGCGGTAAGGGCGGAAACGGGGCGACCGCGGCCGCTCGGCTCGGGGCGCGGGTGGCGTTCGTGGGCGCGATCGGCGCCGACGACATGGGGGCCGAGGCGCGTTCCGCGCTGGCCGTCGAGGGGATCGACCTCGCCGGCCTGGGGGTGACCCGGCGTTCCACGGGAGTCGCGCTGATCGTGGTCGATGCGAACGGCGAGAACCTGATCGCGGTCGCCTCCGGGGCGAACGGCGAGGTGAATCGGCAGCGAGTGGAGTCCGCCCTTGCGAGGCTTGCCCCCGGCCCGCGCGACGTCGTGCTCGTCTCCCGGGAGGTCCCCGCGGACGGCGTCCGGGCAGCGCTGGAGATCGGCCGGGACGCCGGATCGATCACGATCCTGAATCCTGCCCCCGCGGACGACCTGGACGCGGTGACGCTCGAGCTGGCCGACATCCTCACCCCGAACGAGACGGAGCTCGCGCTCCTGGGCGACGGCCGCGCCGCCGACACGGATCCCGAGTCGGCCGCGCGGCGGCTCGTCGCTGGTCGCGGCCCGGGCGACGCGGTCTCGGGCGGCTCCAGTCGGCCCCAGCGGCTCCGGCGGCCGCCGGGCGCTGCCCGGTGGGAGCGGAACCCGCCGAACGGCGGTCGTCGTCACGCGGGGAGCGGCCGGTGCGCTCGTCGTGCGGATCGACGGTCCGGCACTGGCGGTGCCGGCCCCGGTCGTGGTTCCGATCGATACGACCGGCGCCGGCGACACGTTCAACGGGGCGCTGGCTGCGGGCCTGGCCGACGGGCTCGACCTTGCCGAGGCCGTCCGGAGGGCAGTTGCGGCTGCGTCGCTCTCGACGACGCGCCTCGGGGCGCGGGGCGGCATGCCGACGCGCGCAGAGCTCGAGGAGTTCCTCGGCGGCTCGTGACCGGCGGCGCCTCGGCGTGCCGCACGGGCCGCGCGCGGCCCTCGCCTGTCCCGGAAACGAACCGGGGAATCGAAAGGCCCCGGCGAACCGGGGCCTTCGTGCGAAGCCGTCGCGCGATGCGACGTCTCAGCTGGCTAGGCGGAGCGCACCTGAGCGGCGCGCGGCCCCTTCGGGCTTGCCTGCACTTCGAACTCGACGCGCTCGCCGCCGGAAAGCCGGTCGAAGTCGAGCGGGGGGGTGAGCTCGTTGCGGTGGAAGAAGTACTCCTTGCCGTCCTCGGCCGTGATGAAGCCGAAGCCGCGGTCGGAGACGACCTTCTTGACTGTTCCTGTGGTCATGGTGACCCTTTCCTCTTCCCGAACCAAACACAGACGCACGGTCTGTTCGAGAAGGAACGGTCGACCACGCGAGAGTCGCCGCTACATTGCGACGGCCACCGAAGTATACACGCCTCCGTCGTCGACGCCAGCCCGCCGCCCGTGAGGCGAGCCAGCGCACGCGTTTGACGCTGCCCGGGCCGCCGCCGCTCCGGTCGCGCCGGGTCGGACGCCCCGCGTGTTCGGGCGGTTCCGCACTGGTGGCGTCGCGCTGCCGCGGCCACCTTCGATCGGATGGCGGTGACGCGCCCGGGAGGGCACGCGCCCGGATCGGAGGAGGGTACTTCGTGGACGTCGCCCAGGTCGCGGCCGTCTGGCTCCATGCGCTCGCCACGGTCGCGCTGCTCGGCTACTACGCCGTGCTCGCCCTGATCGTGCTCCCGGTCCTGCGGAGCACCGTGACCGGACCGGCCGTCGGTCGCATCGTCCCCGAGATCGAGCGACGCGCCCTCCCGATCATCGTCGGCGCCATCGTCGTCTTCCTCGTGACCGGCCTGTACCTGATGCTCACCGACCAGCGGTTCCTCGGGTTCGGCCATTTCTTCGGCAGCTCGTGGTCGACGCTGATCGTCGTCAAGCACCTCGTCGTCGTCGTGCTCGTCGGCGTCGGCGTCTACGTCGACCTCCTGGTCATGCCGCAGGTCGCGGGGCCGGTCGATGAGGCGGCCCGGACCGCCGCGGTCCGCCGTCTCGCGCGCGGCGCGGCGACCGTCGCGGGCCTGGGCGCGATGGTGCTGCTGATCACGGCGGCAGCGCAGGCGAGCTAGCCCGCTGGTCGGGCGACCGGCCGTTGACGCGCGACTGGTCGGCGGCGAGACTCGCCCTTACGGCGCGCGACTGGTCGGCGGCGAGACTCGCCGTTGCGGCGCGCGATCGGCAGGGAGGCGATGGACGAGGAGCGCAACGCGGACGCAGTCGACCGGAACTTCATCGCCACGTTCAGGGCGCTCAGCGCGGGCGTCGACGGCGCCGTGGTGCGGACGATCGGCCGGGTCCCGCTCGCGGCGACGATGCTGCCGATCGCCTTCTTCAACGCGGCCTTCGTCACCGGGCCGCTGCCCGATGGCGCCGCGGACCTCGCCGCGGCCGTCGCCGAGCTGCGCGGCCTCGGCGTCCCCTTCACCGTGCATCTCCGAAGCGATCTCGACGCCGCAACGCGGGCGGCCGCCGAGGGCCTGGACCTCGCCTGGAACGGGACCCTGCCGGGAATGGCGATGCGGCCGCGGCCCGCGCCCGATCCCCCCGCACGCCTCGCCATTCGGCGTGCGACCGACGAGGCGCGCCTTGCCGAGCACCGGGCCGTCGCCGCGGCGGCCTTCGGCATGCCGTCCCACCTGGTCGCTCGGTTGATGCCGCCGTCGCTGCTGGCGAACCCGGACGTCCGCGTCTACGTGGGGAGCGAGGCCGGCCTTCCGGTGGCCTCGAGCATGGCGTTCCGGACCGATGAGATCCTCGGGATCTACAACGTCGCGACGGTCGAAGCGGCCCGCGGGCGCGGCTACGGGACGGCCATGACGTGGGCGGCGATCGCCGATGACGCGCCGGGCGTCGAGCTCGTGATCCTGCAGGCGAGCACGCGCGGCCTCCCGATCTACGAGCGGATGGGGTTCCGGACCGTCGTGGAGTACGAGGAGCTCGAAGGCGCGGCCGAGGAGCGCGGCGGGCGCCCGGCCGCCTGACCCGCGAGCCGCGGCGTGCGCGTCGCGCCTGCCGGGCGCATGCTTGCCAGCCTGGAGGACGCAGACCGATGAGCACCGACCCCGACCCGACCGAATCCTTGCCGAGCCCCGGGCCATCGCCGAGCCCCGCGGAAGCCGCGGGCCCGGCGCAGCCGACGCCGAGCGTCGCTCCCCATGGCCGCAGGTTCAGGCACCGCGAGCTCGACTTCGGCGACGGCGGCAAGCTGGTCCTCCGGGCGGACGGCTCGATCTCCCAGGTCGATGCCTCGGGCGCGCCGACACACACGTGGGTTCCTGCCGACCCCGATTGGGCGAGCCATGCGATCCGGTTCGGCCTCTTCCCGCAGGACGCGACGGTTGCTCCCACCGGCCGCTTCATCGAGGGGATGCGGCCGCCTCGACGTTGATCGGATCCGCCGGCGCCAGGAGGAGGCGCCGGCCGCGCGGTGGCCGTGGATCGATGGGCGCTTCGTCCCCCCGTCGCTGTCGGAGCCCCGTTTCGACGCGGGGACCGCGAACCGCGGCGCGTGCAGGCTGAGCCTCGCGAGCCGCTTCGGGCCCGAGGGGCTGGACCGCTCCGCGCTCGGCCGCGATGATGGGCGCCACGCGCTTCGCGTGTGGGCTGCGAGTGAGGTGGACATGGACGAGAGGACGCCGGGCGATCCCGGCGCCATATACGCCGCTCACGCGCCGGACCCCGCTGCCGATCCGGACGCCGGGACCGCCGACCTCCTCCGTCGGGCCTCGGAGCTCGCGATCGACCACCGCGCAGGCCTCGCCGACCGCCCCGTCGCGCCGCGCGTGACGGCGGCCGCGATCCGCGAGGTGCTCGGTGGCCCGATGCCCGAGCGCGGCGAGCCGGCTGGCCAGGTGATCGAGGCTCTCGCCCGCGATGTCCCGCCTGGGCTCATGGCGATGCCCGGGCCCCGTTTCTTCGGCTTCGTGATCGGCGGCAGCCTCCCCGTCGCGCTTGCCGCTGACTGGCTCACCAGCGCCTGGGACCAGAACGCGCCATCCGCGGTCTCGTCGCCGGCGGCCGCGGCCGTCGAGACGATCGCCGCCCACTGGCTCGTGGAGCTCCTGGGCCTGCCCCGCGGCACCTCGGTGGGATTCACGACCGGCGCCACGATGGCGAACTTCACGGCGCTCGCGGCCGCGCGCGACGCCGTCCTGCGGCGGGTCGGCTGGGACGTGGAGGCGAACGGCCTCCAGGGCGGACCCCGGGTCTCGGTCGTGATCGGCGAGGACGCGCACGTCACGGTGTTCCTCGGACTGCGGATGCTGGGCTTCGGCGAGCAGGCCCCGCTCCGCGTTGCCGCGGACCATGAGGGCCGGGTCCGCCTGGACGCGCTGCGCGCGATCCTGGGCCGGCCGGGTGGCCCGACGATCGTGTGCCTCCAGGCAGGCAACGTGAACAGCGGCTCGTTCGACCCGCTCGCGGCCGCCGTCGCGCTCGTGCGAGAGCTCAGGCCCGACGCGTGGATCCACGTCGACGGGGCGTTCGGCCTGTGGGCGGCCGCCGTGCCATCGCTGCGCCACATGATCGCCGGGTACGACGGGGCGGATTCCTGGTCGACCGACGCCCACAAGTGGCTCAACGTCCCCTACGACTGCGGGCTGGTCTTCGTCCGGGACCCGGAGGCGCACCGCGCGGCGATGGGGATGAACGCGTCGTACCTGCCCTTCAACACGGGCGACGAGCGCGACCCGGGTGACTTCGTCCCCGAGCTGTCGCGCCGCGCGCGAGGGTTCCCCGTCTACGCCGCGCTCCGATCGCTTGGCCGGTCCGGGGTCGTGGAGCTCGTCGAGCGCTGCTGCGAGCTGGCCCGCCGGTTCGCGGACGGGCTGGTGGTCGATTCCGGCACGGAGATCCTCAACGAGGTCGTCCTCAACCAGGTGCTCGTCCGCTTCGACGATTCCGATGATCGGACCCGCGACGTGGTCGCCCGGCTCCAGGCGGACGGCACCGCGTGGTTCGGGGGCGGCATCTGGCACGGCCGGGCCGTCATGCGGATCTCGGTGAGCAGCTGGTGGACCCGTGCCCATGACGTGGACCGCTCGCTCGAGGCGATCCGGCGCTGCCTGGACGATTCCCGGCGGGCCGGAGGAGGATGAGCCGCGACTCGGGGTCGGGCGGCACCGGGCCAATGGGCCTTGCGGCCGACGGCGAGGTCACGCGCTCCGACCACGGCCGACGGCGAGGCCCGCGCGACGGGCGCGCCGACCAAGACGGGCGCTCTGACCATGACGGGCGAGCCGACCACGGCCGGCGCGCCGATGACGGCCCACGAGCCGACCACGGCCGGCGCGCCGATGACGGCCGGCGCGCCGATTCCGCGCACCATCACTGCCGCGACCCTCGGCGAGGCGTGGCTCGCGACCGCGGGGCTGATCCTGCGCGACGGGCTCGCCGCGCGCTGGGGCCCGGACGCCACCCGCGAGATCGCCCTCCTGACCATCGCGGTCAGCGAGCCGGATCCCGATGATCCGCTCATTCGTCGCCTCGGCGACCCGGCGTGGCTCGCCTGGATGCGCGCCAACTTCCGCGAGCCGGGGGCCGTCGCGGAGCTCGGCGGCGCGGACTCGTACGCGCGCCGGCTGCGCGACTACGCGGGAACCGGCCGGGACCAGGTCGCCTGGCTGGCGGCGCGCCTTGCCGCCGATCCCGGCGCTCGCGACGCGACGATCACGACGTTCCAGCCGACGACCGACACGACCTACATCCCATGCATCACCGTCATCGACGCGTGGGCGCCTGATGGACGGCTCCAGCTCGTCGTGTACGCCCACAGCCTGGATCTCGGCAGGAAGGCATACGGGAACTTCGTGGAGATCGCAGCCCTCCAGCGCGAGATCGCCGCGGGCGCGGGACTGCCGACCGGTGGCCTCGTCGTCCACGTGAAGACCGCCCACATCTATGAGCCCGAGCTCGACCCGATGGCCCGGCTCGTTGCAGGGGCATCGACCCCGCGCGGGTGATCCGGCCGGCCCCACGCGCCGGGCAGCCGCGCTACGTTCCGCCGCCGATGTCCACGGCGATCCAGCGGTCCCCACCCGCGTCCGGGGATGCCATGAGCAGGACGTACCGTCCGGCGGGCCACCGCCCGTGCTGCGCGGCGGGGACCGGGCGGAACAGGTCGGTCACGCTCGACGATGTCGGACGAGTGGCGGGAGCACCGGACGGCAGCGTGTCGAGCCGGGCGAGCGTCAGGCGCTCCCACGGTCCAGCCGTCCCGGATCCCACGTCTCCCGTTTTCGCGTCCGGGCCCGAAGGTGCCGCGGGGCCCGGAGGGATCCTCGCGGGCGGCGCCGTCGTCGCGGAGATGGCCGGGCTCCTCCGCCAGGCCCCGATGATCCAGCTCGCCCGACCCGGCGCCACCGGGCTGATCGACGGGGCGCAGGCGCCCACGCCCGCGACGTCCGATTCATCCAGCGGGAGCACCGGGATGGCGGGATCGCCAGGACCGTCGGCCGCGACCGGCGTGATCGCGGTCAACGTCCGGACCGTCCACCGCAGGAAGCTTCCCAGGGTGGCGAGCTCCCATCCCGACGAGCCGCAGTCGACCTGGCCCATCGCGAGCGGCGACAGCTCGGCAGGGGCGAGCCCAGCGACGGTCCCGGGGCGAGCCGGCGCGGAAGAGGCGTCCGAAAGAGACGCGCCCGGGGAGGCGTCGACGATGGGGTCGACGGCGACCGCGGCAGGAGACGAGAGGTCCCGCGACCGGTCAGCGGCGCCCGGGTCGGGGCCGGCCCACGGCTTGAGGATCGCGACGGCCACGAGCGTCACCGCGAGGGCGGCGAGGGTGACGGGCCCGCGGCCCATGCGGCGAACGGGAACGGTCTCGACGCGGTACGGCGGGGACGTCATGGCGACCGTGTGCGTCCAGCGTCCGGACGGGCCGACCATCGGTCTGGGGCGGCTCGACGCCCGGGAGTCTGGCTCACCCTACCACCGCGCCCCATCTGCCTCCCCGGTGCGCGAGCCCGGCGTCAGCATGCCGCGCGGCAGCGCGTCCGCTCCGACGGGACGCATGTCGCGATGCCCGCCCCTAACCCGGACGGGAACGCGACCTTCGCGAGGATGTCCACAGCTCGCGCGCGACGATCGCGATAGCGACCGCCACGAGCGCGAGGCCAACGGCCACCCAGAAGGACACGCCCGTCATCGCGCTCCCGGCGATCCGTCCCGTGCCCTGGCCGATCCAGACGAGGCCGACGACGAGCAGGACGACGGCGACGATGGCGCGCGAGCGTCGCATTGGCTGCCTCCTGGGTTCCTCCCGAATCGACGGTAGACGCGCTCATCGCCCGCATTCAGCCGCACCGTCACCCGGCGTGCGAGGAGCTGTCGAGCGGTGATACGGCCGGGGCAGGGAAGCGGTTTCGCGGACCCATGGACCTCGGACGTGTGCCCGGGAGCTCCCGGCGGCCCCGTCGTCCAGCTCGTGGGCGACGGGTCGCGTTCGTGGGTTCGACCGGCAAGGGGGGCCGAATCGACAGGCGTCGGCTGCGGTCGATGGGCATCCCCCGGGACCGACGATCGTCGTGAATGCCGCCGCGTGACAGACTTGTCCGGCAGCCGCGCGCCCGCGGTGACGACGTGGAGGGGAGCGACATGGCGACCGGCACCGGCACGAAGGATGACCCCTGGATCCTGGCGACCCCGCCGGGGACGTCGGAGTACACGATGTACCGGGACGATGCGGCCGATCCACCGGTGATCGTCTGCCAGGTTGGCGGCACGAAGCTGCTCTACGACGCCCGCGCGATCGACGACCTGCACGCGATGCTCAAGGCCCACGGCGACTGGATGCCGCTGGGCGGCGCGGACGAGCAGAAGCCGGCGCCGGAGGGCTCGGTCGAGGCGTGGGGCCGCTCGGATTCGAACCCGCTCGGCGGCTGGTACGGCCTCAAGAAGGGCCTGCGCGGTCGATTCGGCGTCTACATGCCGCCGCTGCTGGAAGCGCTCGGCCTTGCCGAAGTGACCCACGACGCCAAGAACAACCGGATGCGCGCGAAGGGCTGAGCGGCGCCGATCAGCGCCAGCGGCCCGGATCGGTCGGCCCGGCCACCGGACACCTGTCGCGTCCCGTCCCGAGGAGCCCTCCCCATGTGGACGCTCGGCACCCCGCCGCTCGAGCTCGTGGCGCGGGCGGTGATCATCTACGTCGTCTTCTTCGGCGCGCTCCGCCTGTTCGGCAAGCGCGAGATCGGCCAGTTCACCCTCTTCGATCTCGCGCTCGTGCTGCTGGCCGCCAACGCGCTCCAGCCGGCGATCACCGGGCCCGACGCGTCGATTCCCGGTGGGGTGATCGTGAT
The DNA here is from genome assembly GCA_963809215.1 of uncultured Chloroflexia bacterium. Lineage (GTDB taxonomy): Bacteria > Chloroflexota > Limnocylindria > Limnocylindrales > CSP1-4 > CTSoil-043. The sequence continues at coordinate 1,631,455 of CAWEIJ010000002.1, read as the reverse complement.
CGTGACGATCTTCGTCCTGAATCGCGCGGTGGCGATGCTGCGGGTTCGGAGCCCGCTCGTGCGCCGTCTCCTCGAGTTCGGACCCACGGTGGTCGGCCGCGACGGCGCCTGGTTGCTGCCCGCCCTCGTCCGGCAGGGCCTGGACCTCGTCGACGTCGAGGCGGCGCTCCGCGAGCACGGGCTCGACGGGGTGCGCGAGATGAAGCTGGCAACGCTCGAGGCGGACGGGTCGATCAGCATCGTGGCGTACGACTCACCCGGATCGAACCGATCCCGGCGCCGCCGAATCCGCTCGCGGCGGCCGATCTGAAGGAGGGACGGGTGGCGCGGGCATGATCGGCCTGCCGGTGGGGGCAGGCCATCCCTCAGGAACGGGCGGGGATGACCACCTTTGCCCGCCACGGGACGCCGAGCCGCGGCAGCAGGTAGCGGTCGACGCCGTAGTAGCCGGCCACCTTCCAGCCCAGGATCAGGCCGATCGCGAGCGCGAACATGACCGGGTTCACCGACGTGGTCCCGGCGAGCAGGTAGGACATGTTCATCACGATCCCGAAGAAGGCCGCGATCCCAACGAGCACCCCCAGCAGCAGGCCGACGCCCACCGCGAGCTCGCCAAGCGCAATGAGCCAGCCGAACCAGCCCTGGGCGTGGTTGTCGATCAGGAGCTGGAGGAAGGAGCGGTACCAGTCGAAGGTGATCGGCGGCGAGCCCTGGCCAGCTGCGGGGACCTTCACCGCGTTCTGCCAGTACCCGAGCAGCGCCCCGCCGCCGTCGATCCAGCCGGTTCCGGTCAGCTTGTGCCAGCCGGCGACGGCGAACTCGAAGCCAAGGAAGATACGGATCGGGAGCCAGAACAGGCCTGCCTGCGTGTTGCTGAAGAGGTAGCGCGTGAACGCCGGGCCTTCGACCTCAACGACTTCGGCGCCCGGCGACTTGCGATCCTCGAACATCAGGACCAGGACCACGATGGTGAGCACCCAGAACGCGACCGTCGCGACCTGGTTCTCCGTGGTCCCCGCCTTCGGGTAGAACCACGGGTTCTCCATGTAGACGAGGATCGCCGCAGCGATCAGCGCCAGCGGCGTCGCCAGGGAGCGGTACCGGGCCAACATGCGTCCCTCCTGCGTCTGTTCGCCGGCCGCGCCTCACCGCGCTCGGCCGAGTGCCGCATTCACGTGCGCCAGAAGTTGGGCCTCATGAGCTGGCGCCACACGGTAGCACGGACCCCTCGATCGTTCGACGGGTCGTGGCGGGGATCGGCACAGGCGTGACAGGAACGTGAAGCGGCCGGTGCGGGGGACATGGCCTCGAGGTCAGGGCGGCGGGAGGTGGCCGGCGACCTCAGAACGGCAGGCCCATGCCCGCGGCAGGATCGGGCGCGAACTCGAGCGACGGCCCGGGCTGCCCGATGCCGAAGATCGCGGTCAGGATCAGCATCGCGACGACGACGGCCGCGGCGATGACCAGGACGCGAAGGAGATCGGAAGAGAGCCACCTGCTCAGCGCGGGCGTTGTCCGCTGGAGCGCCATCATGCGCCTCCGTCGGGTCGGCAAGTCCGGGTGCACCAGCAGCTCTGCGCAATTCGGCGACCCGATCGACTCGTGCCTCGGCGAGCCGCTGGCATCGACATCTGACATCCCGAACCATGCGCCGAGGGTCCGCCCTCATCCAGTGCCGTTCGGAGGGCGCCGGCCTCCATTCGCCGTCGAGCACGGTCCGAAGGACTCGGGGTCCGGAGCTGGGGGCGGGAGCCCGGGCGTTCGACCAGGCACGGTTGGGGCCGGAGCGGACGAACGTCTGCCCCCGGTGTCGCGAGCGGAGGGGGGTTCCAGGCGACACCGGGGGCAGACAGATGTATTCGAGATGCTCCAGCCGGACGCTCCGCGTGGCCGCGCCAGACCGGCCGATCACGCAGTTTGGAACCCGATCCTCGGGTCGTCATTACGGGTCGTAATCTCGTTCGCCGACCGGTCGCCGGGTCCGCCCGGGCGTCCGGACCGAGAACGCCGCAGGCCGCGCGGTCATGCTTGCGCGATGGACGACACGGCCAAGCCCGGGAACGCTCGGATCGTGGGCCCGGACGCCGTGCGCGTCCGACAGGAGCGCGTTGGCGACCCGGCGGACGTCGCTGCAGTGCGGGCGATCTGCCTGGCTGCGTTTTCGAGTGATGCCGAGGCGCGGCTCCTCGACGCGCTCCGGGCCGCCGGGGATGTCGACCCGGAACGTTCGCTCGTCGCAGAGCTGGACGGGACGATCATCGGCCAATGCCTCCTGACGTCGACCGTCCTGGAGCGGCCCGACGGCAGCGGCGCCACGGAACGCGTCATCGCGCTCGGACCGGTCGCCGTCCTGCCCGACCGGCAGCGCCGCGGCATCGGCGGCATGCTGGTTCGCGCCGCGCTGCGGCACGCCGAGCGCGATGGAGCAGCCGCCGTCGTTCTCCTCGGGCACCCGACCTACTACCCGAGGTTCGGCTTCCGACCTGCCCGAGCGCAGGGACTGCTGCCACCCGTTCCCTGGCCGGACGCCGCGTGGATGGCGAACCGGCTGCCCGCCTGGACTGACCAGGACGTGGGCGTGGTCCGCTATGCGGCCGCGTTCATGCAGATGGAGCAGCCGAGCGGCGTGCCTGCCGTCGCCTGCCACGAGCGGCGGCAGTGATCGTGACGGTTCCGGAGGCGGCGGTTTCCGGATGGTGCGACCGACGTTCCGGGCCTCACGGTCGCGGTCATCCGGATCCCCGCGATCGGCATCGTCCGCGTCCGCACCGGCCCTGGGAATCGAGATCGGCCGATGCGGATGCGTCCCGCTACCATGGCCAGGTGCCCAGGCAACGCGAGAGGCGGACGGAGGCCCATCCGGATTCGCCGATGAACAACGCCGAGCGGACCCCCACGGGTGGCCCGTGGCAACGGCTGGAGCGGCGCGTCGCCTACGAGAACCCATGGCTGACCGTGTGGCACGACGACGTCATCCGCCCGGACGGTGCCCCGGAAATCTACGGCGTCGTGCACTTCGCGAACCGGGCGATCGGGGTGCTCGCGATCGATGAGCGTGATCGCGTCCTCCTCGTCGGCCAGCATCGCTATCCGCTCGACGCATACTCGTGGGAGATCCCGGAAGGTGGCGGCGGCGCGGACGAGTCCGCGCTCGACGCCGCCCGGCGCGAGCTGGCCGAGGAGACGGGCTACCGCGCGGAGACGTGGCGAGAGCTCGGGCGCGCGGCGCTCTCGAACTCGGTGACGGACGAGCTCGCCATCTTCTTCGTCGCCACTGACCTCCGTGCAGGCACGGCGGCGCCCGAGGGGACGGAGGAGCTTCGGTCCCGCTGGGTGGCCTTCGGCGAGGCCCTCGCGATGACCCTCGACGGGCGAATCTCGGACGCGCTCTCGATGCTCGCCATCCAGCGCGAGGCGCTCGCCCGTCGCCCGTGACGCCGCCCCCGGGGCCCGTCGGGCCGGACCGCGTGCCGTGTGTGAGCTGCCACGAATCGGCGTCCCTGGCGGTTGTTGGCAACAGGGACGATGCGTGATAGCCTGCCTTTCCCATCGCGGCGTCCGGGTCCCGGTCCCGCTCTCATCTCGGATCTTCATCTGGTGGAGGACCCTGCGATGGACGGTCGGGCGAGTCGGTTCGATTCCGGCGATGGCAAGGCGTGCCTCTACAGCCTCCGCGCCCTCAGCATCTGGCCGCGTCTCGACCGCCGCGCCCTGACGCGCTGCGGATGCGACCCGGAACGGATCGCCCGCCTCGTGGCGCGCCGAACGAGCCTCCCCATCGAGGCGGTCCTGGGGCTCATCCTGGGTCCCAGCGCAAGCCCCGTGGACATCCAGACCTGGTTCGGCTGAACATACAGACGGTCGGCCTGCAGGCACGCCGTTGGGCCGCGCGGACGGACGCGCCGCCCGATCGGGCCCGCAGTCCCGGCGCTGCGCCAACGCCCGTCGGTCCTCCCGCCCCCGGGAGCGACGACGCCGATCGTCGGTCGGGCCCGCAGTCCCGGCGCTGCGCCAACGCCCGTCGGTCCTCCCGCCCCCGGGAGCGACGACGCCGGTCGTCGCTGGAGCTACCCTGCCGTCACGCATCCACGCCGCGGAGGTCTCGCGGAGCGGGCAGGCACGGAGGACGGTCCATGGACAGCGGCGAGGTACCAGCCGGCGTCGAGTTCGAGCGCGTCTGGGCGATCGAGGCGGAGTTCGCGCCAGATGGCGAGACGCGACGGCGTCCTGTCCGCCACGCGCATCTCGCGAAGCTGGCGCAGCTGATGCGTGATGGCGTCGTGGTCGCCGCGGGAGCGCTGGGGAACGTCGAGTCGGCGTTCATCGTGGTGCGCGTCGCGGACGAAGCCGCGGCCCGGCAGCTCGCGGCGACGGACGTCTACTGGACGTCCGGGGCATGGTCAAGCATCCGGGTTCGACCCTACGGTCTCGTGAAGCTCAGCTCCTCCTGACCGGCCGCGCGTCCGACCGGGCGAGGTGGGCCGGCCTTGGTGGCGGCCCGCGCTCGTGACCGCGTGATGGCTGCGCAGGCGATGACCCTGCCGGGCGGTGAAGGGCGGCCCCGTGGAGAATTGGGCCCGGGTTTCGCAGCCGATCGATCCATCCAGGCATCGACCGCGTATGCGATACGGGCGAGGGTACGGGCCCGTCGATGGAGCGGCCCTTCGGGGACGGAGGCGAGAGGGGAGTGGCCGTGGCGATCGATCGGAACATGGCGCTCGCGTGGCGCCTGGGCGGCGACCTCTTCGGCCGCGGCAACCTGGATGCCGCCGACGAGATCCTTGCCGAGGCGGGACGCCTTCGCGGGCAGCCCCCTCGACGTCCTGGCACCGACGCTCGCTGACCGGCATGGAGCCGCTCGCCCTCCTCGGGCTCGCCGGGCTGCTCGTCATCAAGGAGGCCGGCGTGCCCGTGCCCGTTCCCGGGGACCTGCTCGTGGTGGGGGCCGGGATCGCCAGCGCCAGCCAGGACGGGCTTCCCGTGCCGCTCGTGCTGGCCGTCATCCTCCTGGCCGGCTACGCGGGTGGCAGCCTCCAGTTCCTGCTCGTGCGGGGGACGCTGCGGCGCGTCGTCCTCGCCGTGCTCGAGCGCGTCGGCGTCGGCCGCGACCGGCTCGATCGGCTGTCGGGCTGGCTCGCTCGACGCGGGGCGGGGGGCGTCGCGATCGCCCGGGCGACGCCGGCGGTCCGGGTCGGGGCGATCGCCGCGAGCGGCCTCGCCGGCCTGCCGTTCCCGACGTTCGCCGGGGGCCTCGCCATCGGCAACGGGCTCTTCGTGAGCGCCCACTTCGCGCTCGGATACGTCGCCGGCCCGCCGGCCGAGCGCGTCATGGCCGGCCTCGGGGGGATCGCCCTCGGCGCCGTCGTCCTCCTGGTGCTCGCCGCGGTCGGTGCGCTCGGCTGGCGGGCTCTGCGCCGGCGTCGCACCTCCACGGCGCCCGGTGGGGCCGCATCGGCTACCGGATACGCGGGCTGGCTCGAGGGCGCCTGCCCGGCCTGCCTGCTGCTGACGGTCGTGCGCCCTGGTCCAATGGAGACCCCCGAGTCCGCGGCTGGCGGCGAGTAGCGTCGGCTGGGTCGGAGCCGTCGGCCCCGCCGCACCGGTGCGGCCCCGGCCTCCGATGCGGACCCGGGTCGGGATGACCTGGAGCGGGGCTCGCCGGGGTCATCCCTCGGCGCCGGCGGAGCCTGATCGGGACCTTGGTCACCAGGCAAACGGAACGAGTCGCTTCGTGCGGCGGCTGTACTCGAGGTAGCCGGGCAGGTCGCGCACCAGGAGCGTCTCCTCGGCCGCGATGCGTCGACGGTAGGCGGAGCCAAGCAGAGCGACGACGACCACGACCACGGGCACGCTGCGCGACGACAGGGCGAACCCGATCCAGGTGAGCAGCGAACCCGCGTAGCCCGGATGGCGGACCAGGCGGTACGGGCCCGCCTCGACGACACGCCGGGCCTCGTCGGTTCGCAGAGTCCGCGAGTATGCCGCGCCGAGCGTCCGCATGGACCAGATCCGCAGCCCGAGCCCACACGCCTGCAGCGCCAGGCCCGCGGGCGCCACCGCTCGCGGCAGGGCGGGAAACGGGACGTGCCGGAGCACGGGGGCCGACGTCGCCGCTGCGATGGAGGCGACGACGATCCCGCTCGTGGTGCCCCGATCGTCACGAGACGCGTCGAGACGCGCCGCTGTCCCGGGCTGCCGGACCGCCCGTTCGACGACCAGGAATCCGGCGATGCCTGCGTACCCGGCGAGGAACCAGCGAGGTCGTGCCAGGACCGGCCCGAGATGGACTGGACGGCTCGAGGGGTGCATTGTCGCAGCGAGACCCCGACCGCCTCGTACCTGGAAGATCGGGACCACCTCCCTTCGCCTGCCCGGGTCCGGCCCAGGTCGCGATTCCCGTCCGACCGGATTGTCGCTCAGGTCGCGCGGCGCCGTGCCGGGGACCCGGCCGCGGCTCGATGTCGCAGGCCGCGGATGGGGCCCGGTGTTCAGCTCCGGCTGCGGACGACGAGGGACGCCCGGGACCGACTGCGACCACCGGCCGCCCCATCGGCTTCCCACCGATGTCGCGGTTCGTGCGCACGAGGTCGCCGACGCGAGCTGCCGCCACTCGCGGGTGCCGCCACTCGGGCTGCTGCCACTCGGGGTGGACGTCGCAGATGTCGGGATGCCCGACCGACAGCCGGCGCGGACGAGCAGAGCCAACCGCACGGCGCAGACGGGCCGCTCGGCCGTTCCGGGCCGGCCCGTGATGCACGCACAGTTCTGGTCTCCCGGCACGCGTGGTCCGGGGTTCTGCGCGGCAGGCTCGCCCGCGAAAGGAATGGCAGCATGGATCTCAGCGACGCGATCAACGGCCGCCGGTCGACGCGCGATTACACCGACGATCCGGTCGACGACCGGGTCATCCGCCGCCTGATCGACGCGGCCGTCCATGCGCCGAGCGCATCGAACGGGCAGGAATGGGCGTTCACGGTCGTCCGCGACCAGGGCCTGCTCGAGCGGATCTCGACGGCGGCGAAGGCCCACATGCTCGAGAACCTCCCGGCGGGCATGCAGTCAGACCGCCGCCGGGCCACGCTCAGCGACCCCGCGTTCCACATCTTCTATCACGCGCCGGCGCTGGTCCTGATCGCGGGAACCACGCCGGCACCATGGGTGCTGGAGGACTGCGCGCTGGCGGCCCAGAACCTCATGCTCGCCGCGCACGGCGAGGGACTCGGCTCCTGCTGGATCGGCTACGCGCAGCGCTACCTGGATACGCCCGCGGGGAAGGACGCGCTCGGCCTCCCGCAGACGTGGGTGCCGGTGGCGCCGATCATCATCGGCCATCCGAGCGCGACGCCGGCGCCCGTGGCCCGCAACGAGCCGGCGATTCGCTGGATTGGCTGACGCCCGACACGGATCGGCGACCTCGCACGGTGACGAACCCGGCACGCCCGACGTTCGACCGCGCCCCCGCGTGACTCGCCCCGGACCTCCGGGTGACCCCCGCCCCACGCGGTGCACGGCCCCGTCGTGTCTCGCCCCACCGCGCGTTCGCGAGCGTCGTCACGGGTCGCCGGACCGTCGCTGTCGCGTCGCTGACGCGACCCGTCCGGCGGGGCGGGGGCGGACGCCAGGGTGTTCCCCGTGCTCAGCGCCAGCTCAGCACGATCGAACCCACGCCGATGCCGAGCGCGCCGCAGATGCGACGGAACACGGCAGGTGAGAGGTCGACGAGGTTGCCGCCGTCGGCCGACGGGCCGTGTCCGGACGACACCCCTTCCCAGCAACCGAGCCTGCCGCAGACGCGGATCGGCGTTCCCGGGGGCAGGCGCGTGATCACATCGCCACCGAACGGGCCCCACGTCGCCCGTCCCGAGGCCTTGAACCGGTAGACGATCGCGGGTGTCGGCGGTCGAACGGGCAGCGCCTTGGCGGCGGCGCGCTTGGTCGCCGCCGGTTTCGCGGTCGCCTTCGGGCGTGGCGCCGGCACGGCTTTCGCACTGGCTGCCTTCGTGGACGGGGCCACCACCGGACGTGGCGCCGCAGCGACCCGAGGCGTGGGTGAGGGGTCGGACCGAGCGGGGAGATCAACGGCCATCGCCTCCGCTTTCCGGACGCCTCCCATCGTCAGGACGGTCGGTCGACGGCGCGGTGCGGCAGCGCCGGCGAAGCCGGCGAGCGACGCATCGTTGAAGGGGCCGGGCAGCGCGATGTTCGTGGAGAGCGCCCGCGCCTCGGCTCGAAGCGCCATCGATTCGAGCGCGCCGCCGGGGGCTGTCGCGCCGCCGGGGGCTGTCGCGCCGCCGGGGGCAGAACCGGCCACCATCGCGGTCGAGAGGAAGGCCGTGAGCAGCAGGCCGCCCACGACCAGGCCGGGCGCGACGTGTCGGCCGATGGCTGGCATGGCGACGCGACGCGCATGGAGCACCGGCGGGAGCCCTGGCGCGCGGGCGCGGCGCGGGTCGTAGGGGACCTTTGCGGACGTCGGACCGCCGATGGCGGCCGTTCGGCCCGAGACAGAAGCGGCGATCGGGACCTCCGGTCTAGCGGGATCCTGGGGAGCGGATGCTACGCGTCCGACGGCTCCGACGCCAGAGGCTTCCGGACAAACGCCAGGGTTGTCTAGGGCGGTGAGCCGGCAAGCCAGAGCCGGCTCGGTCCACCGAGCGCCGCGATCCGGCTGTAGGCCACGAGCGGACGGCCGTCGGGTCCGATCGCAAGCCCCGACAGGTCTCCTGCGGCGGTCACGGTCGTCCAGGTCAGCGGGCCCCCGCCGGATCGCACGGCAAGCGTCACCGCCGCGCCGTACGACTCCTGCGCGGCGACGACGAGCCGACCCGACGGTGTCGAAGGCGGCGAACGGGACGGCGCTCCCCGCGATCCCGTAAAGGCGGACCGTCGACCACGACCCCGAGGCGTTCGTCGTCTCGTCGACCTCGGAGTAGCCGTTGCGGCGCTCGACGATGTGGATGGCGCCGCGGGCGTCGACCGCGATCGACGGGTCCAGGAAGGTCCCGTCCGTCGTCGGCACGAAGGCGCGGCTCCAGCCGTGGGCCGCCGGCCGGGCGAGCGCGACGCCCTGGGGCGAGCCGCCGAGCACGACGTACGCGATGACCGGGCGCCCCGCCTGGTCGATGGCGATGGTCGCCGTCGAGGCCGGCGCGCCGAGCGTGGTCACGACGACGGGGTCGGACCACGCCCCGTCGCTCGACCGGTCCTGGTACAGGAGCTGCGTACCGCCGGTCGTGGACGACAGGTAGACGAGGTGCGTGTCGCCACCCGGATCGAGCGCGATCGACGGCCGCGACGCGAACGTGGAGCTCGACGTCGCCGCGACCGTCTCCGACTGCCACGAGCCCGACGTGTCGTCGCCGTACGTGATGCCGCTCGGGGTCTCGTACGCGAGGTGGAGATGGCCCAGCGCGTCGACCGCGGGGCTGGCGTTCCAGCCCGGCAGGGGATCGTCGGCGGCGAGCTCGGTGGCCGGCCAGGCGCCGGCGTCGGGAGGCGGCGCCCAGCCGATCGTCGGCGAGGCAAGGCCGAACATCTCGGGGATCGTGACAAAGGAGAAGCCCCGCGCTCGATAGCGATCGATGATGACGGGAAGGGCGAGCGGCGTGAGGAGCGACCCGCAGTGCATGAGGACGATGGATCCGCCCGTGCCGGCGGTCGCGTTCGCGATCTCGTCCGCGACGTCCCGGGCACCCGACTGGTCCCTCGAGTCAACGTCCCAGCCCACCATGAGCGGGTAGCCGGCGGCGCCAGCGACGCCAAGGACGCGACTGTCGTAGCTGCCGTACGGTGGCCGGAACGCGTCGATCGACGGGACCCCGAGGGTCTCGTCGAGGATCCTCCGCTCGGACTCGAGGTTGAGGGCGAGCTGCGCCGTCGACAGGGTCGTGGCGTCGTGGTGCGTGGTCGTGTGGCTGCCGACCGGGAAGCCGTTCGCGGCGACCCAGTGCCAGAATCCCGGGCTCTCGCGGACGTACTGCCCGTTCGGGAAGAATGTCGCGGTCGCGTCCATCGCGCGGAGCGTGTCGACGATCGAGATGCACGCGGGAACGTTGAAGCCATCGTCGAACGTCAATGCCACCGCCTTGCTGTCGCGAGGTCCGTGCGTCACGAACGTCGCGGTGCCGCGGAAGCAGGAGGGGTCGCAGGACTCGGCCGGTGTCGCCGTTGGGGCCGCGGTCGGGCTCGGCGACGGCACCGACGCCACGGTGGGCGACGGCACGGACGGCACGGTGGGCGACGCCGTGGGCGCGGGCCCGATGGTCGACGACAGGACCGGCGAGGGCGTCAGGACGGGAGCCGCGGACGGCGTGGGCTGCGCGCAGGCGGCGAGCACGACTGCGACCATCGCGAGTGCCGCGGCCGCTGGCCGTGTCCGGCCTGTTCGCCGCAGCCCCGGACGAGTCATGACCGCCAGCACCTCCGGGTGGCACGCGAACAGGGCCCGACGCTCACCCGGCGGCGTCCCGGCGCCATGGGGCGCCATGCCGCCGGGACGCCGGTGGGCGCCTATTGTCCCTCGACGCCCGACCGCGCCGCGGAGCGGCCTCGCGGTCGCGTCGGTCCGCCCTGCTCCCGGCGGAGCCAGACGTGCAGGAGCACGGTCGCCCACATCCGGAAGGGCCGCCAGGCGTCGGCGATTTGCAGGACGTCGCCGTGGGTGGGCCGCTCCGGGAGGCCGTATGCGAGCATCACGGCCTCCCGCGTCACCTCGTCGTCGGTCACGTCATCGACCACGCCGGCGCCGCGGTGCAGGATCCCCTGGGACGCGAACGGCCCCACGCCACGCAGGCGCTGCAGCTCCGCAAGCGCGTCCGGGACGGGAAGGCCTCGGAGCCGATCGCGATCCAGGAACCCGTCGGCCGCGGCACGCGCAATGCCGCGGAGCCGGCCGAGCTTCTCTTCGGGCAGTCCCGGGAACGCCTCGAGGGCCACGAGCCGCTCGGGACGGGGGAACGCATGGACGGTTTCGCCGGCGAGCTCGACCGGGTCACCCAGCTCCCGGGCCATTCGAGCGCGCACGGCGCGCGCCTGCCGCATCGAGATGCGTTGACCGACCACGAAGTTGACGGCCGCCTCGTACGGGCTGTGGAAGCAGACCGGCCGGAGCCATCCATAGCGCTCCTGCAACCCGCCGATGACGGGGTCGCGTACCCCGACCTCGGGGAACGCCGACGCGTCCTGGTCCAGGGAGAGGGTGGCGAGCGCCTGGGCCCAGGCGGTGTCCCGGGACGCGCTGCCGGTGGTCGCGACCGAGCCCTCGACTGCCCCGTCGGCGGCCTGGCGCACAACGACCGCCGCCGACCCGCCCCAGCCTTCGACGGGGAAGGCCATCACGACCGCGTCCGGGTCCGAGGGCAGGCTCAACCAGTCCCCGAAGAACCGTCGCTCGTTGGCGAGCGAGAACGGTCCCGCCGGCGCCACTCGTTCGACGTCCATCATCCCCTCCCGCGCGACTCATGGCATGCCCGACCGAGCGAGCCGGGCATCTCGGTTCACGCCACCGTCACCACGTGGCCCGTGGCCCGTGGCCCGACGCCCGTTGCGCGACGCCCGTGGCCCGAGGCGCGTGCCCGAAGGTCGGAGGTCGCGTGTCGCGCTCTGCGGCCGGCCGATCCGCGGAGGCGATCCTACAACCGGCAGGCTCCGCGGCCGTCAGGAGCCGATCCCGACGGCGGCCGCACTCGCCCCGGGCGCGTCTCGTCGGCGTCGCCTTCGGCGGCCGGGCGCGGGCAGATCGAGGGCCGACCGGCCACAATCGGGATCCACGATGAGGATCACCGCGAACGCAACTCGATGCTCGATCGGCGCGGGCGCCGGCGCGTGCCTCCGCCGGAGCGCGCCGGCGTGACGACGCGACGTGTCGCGTGGCGGCGATCCGACGAGCTGGCCGCCGACGAGCACTGCACGCTCACGATGCGAGACAGCGGCCTGTCGCTGTTCGGCACGGTCCTCGGGGCCGAGGACGGGCTTCCCGTCCGGATCGAGTACCGGGTCCTCACGGACGGCGACGGCATGACCACGGCGGTGCACGTTCGGGACCTGCGCGGCTTCGAGCAGCGAACGCTGGACCTGGCCCGCGACGCGAAGGGCAGCTGGACGGTGGACGGGATGCCGGCGCGGACCCTGAAAGGGTGCTCGGACGTCGATCTCGGCTGCAGCCCGTCGACGAACACGCTGCCGATCCGGAGGCTGCGCCTTCGCGTCGGCGCCGCGCAGACGATCCAGGCCGCCTGGGTCCGATTCCCCGAGCTGACCGTCCACAGGCAGTCGCAGACCTACACGCGGCTGGATCTCTCGACCTACCGGTACGCGAGCGGGACGTTCGAAGCCGAGCTCGTCGTCGACGAGGACGACCTGGTGGTGGACTACGCCGCATGGAGGAGATCCGGGAGCGCGGCCGGCCCCGGCGAGAGCCAGCCCCTCGATTCGGATCGCTCGCCTCGCGACTCCCGGGCCTGATACGCGGGGCGCGCGACATGGAGCCGGGAACCACGACGGCTGCGCGTCAATCCGGCAGACGGACGAGGCGTTGCCGTCGACCGGCGCCCCTGAGATGGTCGACCGGCGCCCGTGATCTCGTCGCGGCGCGCGGGGACGCGAGCCGCCCCGATGGTCGACCGGCGCCCGTGATCTCGTCGCGGCGCGCGGGGACATGAGCAGCCCCATCGTCCGCTGACATCTGCTGTAACATAGACCGACAGTCGGTCTATGAATCGGAGGACCGCGTGGTCCGAACACTCAACCCCGCAGCCCATGCGCTCAGGCGCGACGCATTCGTCGACGCCGCGATCCGGCTGATCCAGCGGAAGGGCTACGACCAGCTGAGCGTCCAGGACGTCATCGAGGAGGTCGGGGCGTCCCGGGGCGCGTTCTTCCATTACTTCGATTCCAAGGCGGCCCTCCTCGCGGCAATCGTCGACCGCATGGTCGAGGAGGCCACGAGGGCCGTGGCGCCCATCACCGCGGATCCGGATCTGACCGCCCCGCAGAAGCTCCAGCGGATCTTTGCCGGCATCGCCCAGTGGAAGAGCGCCCAGCCGGAGCTCCAGCCCGACGCCGTGACCGAGCTGGTGCGGACGTGGTACTCCGACGAGAACACGATCGTCATCGAGCGGATGCGCGCCGCCGTCGCGACGCGCATCACTCCGCTCCTCGTCAGCGTCCTTCGCGAGGGCGCGGCGGACGGGTTGTTCTCCGTGATCGCTCCAGAGGGCACGGCGACCGTCCTCACGTCCCTCATCCTCGGGCTCAACGAGGCGGCAGTCCGGCTCTTCCTGGCGCGCCGGGCCGGCACCGTCTCCTACGCGACGGTGACCGCCACCCTGGGCGCCTACTTCGAGGCGTTCGAGCGGATCCTCGGAAGCCCCGGCGCCCTGTGGCCCCTGCTCGACGATCAGCCGCTGCGTCTCTGGTTCGGCTGAGAAACGTCGGGATCTGATGATTATTCAGTAATGCATGAAATGACAGAACGCGATAGCATCAGGAACATGACGGAAGACGAGGCGGCGTTTGTCGAGGCGATGGGCCAGTACATGGGCGGCTACGGGATGACCCCGATGGCAGGCCGGCTGTGGGCCTGGCTGCTCATCTGCGAACCGCCGGCCCAGACCGCGGGCGATCTCGCCGTCGCGCTCAAGGCGAGCCGGGGCGCGATCAGCGGCGCGGCGGCCTCGCTCGCATCGACGGGGATGATCCGCCGGATACGCCGGCGGGGCGACCGGCGCGAGCACTTCAGCGCACCGCCGGGCACGTTCGACTCCGTGCTGCGCTCGGCGGGCACGGCCTACGGCCGGCTGCTGGCGATCACCTCCGAGGGCCTTGCCGCGGTCGACGGCCGGCCCGGAGGCCGCGAGCGGCTCCAGGAGGTCCACGACGCGGTTGCGTTCGTGGCGCGCGAGCTCCCCGCGCTTCTCGATGGTTACCTCGCCGAGCGCGGCTCGGCCGTCATTCGCCCGGTCCTCTCCGGGCGTCCCCAGCCTGAGGAGACCCCGGCATGACCGCTGTCATCGAGACCGAGAAGCTGACCAAGTCCTACGGCTCGCACCGCGGGATCATCGACGTCGACCTGCAGGTGGCCCAGGGCGAGGTCTTCGGCTTCCTGGGCCCGAACGGCGCCGGCAAGACGACGACGATCCGGACGCTGCTCGACCTGATCCGGCCGACCTCGGGCAGCGCCCGCGTCTTCGGCATCGAATCCTCCGCGGACCCGGTGGCGATCCATCGCCGGATCGGCTACATCCCCGGCGAGTTCGCCCTCTACGACCGCCTCACCGGCAGCCAGACGCTCGAGTACTTCGCCAACCTGCGCGGCGGCGTGGACCCGGCCTACCAGCGCTCGCTCGTCGAGCGCTTCGACCTCGACCCGTCGCGCCGCTTCAAGGAGTACTCCAAGGGCAACAAGCAGAAGGTCGGCGTGATCGTCGCGCTCCAGCACCGGCCGGAGCTGCTGATGCTCGATGAGCCCACGTCGCGGCCTCGACCCGCTGGTCCAGCAGACGTTCTTCGTGACGTTGCGCGAGACGGTCCAGGACGGCGCGACCGTCTTCCTTTCCAGCCACATCCTGTCCGAGGTCGAGAAGAGCGCCGACCGGGTCGCGATCATCCGCGATGGCCGGATCGTGAAGATCGACACGGTCGACGGACTGCGCGACCTCGCCCACCACCAGGTGGAGCTGCGTTTCGCGGGCCCGGTGCCCGCCGCCGAGTTCGAGGCGCTTCCCGGGGTGAGCGACCTCGTGGCCGACGACCACGTCCTGCGGATGCGTGTCGCCGGCGCGATCACCCCGGTCGTCCAGGCAGCGGCACGCTACGAGCTGCTCGACTTCGTGTCGCGCGAGCCCTCGCTCGAGGAGACGTTCCTGGCCCAGTACGGGCAGATGCCCGTCGAGGTGAACGGAGATGGCCGTTAACGCCGGGGCGCCGCGCCCCACGATCGCGGCGGCGTTTCCCCCCATCCCGCTCCGCCGCCGCCTGACCGGCTTCGGGAGCATCTACGGCAAGACCATCCGCGACTCCCGGCTCGCCTTCATCATCGCCGCGGGACTCCTGGGCGGCATCGCGCTCGTCATGGGCGCCGCCATCGGGACCGTCTTCCCGACGCCCGCCGACCGGCTCGAGGTCGACAAGCTCATCGGCAGCATGCCCGCGTCGATGGTCAATCTCTTCGGCAACGCGACGCTCCTGGGCCCGAAGCTCGGCACGCTCGGCGGCTACATGACGCTGGAAGTACGGCGCGATCGTTCGCCCTCGGCACCGCGCTCTGGTCGATCCTCGCGCTGTCGGGGACCCTCGCCGGCGAGGCGGCGCGCGGCAGCCTCGACATCGTCGCAGCCGCTCCGTTCGGCAAGCGCCGGATCGCGCTCGAGAAGCTGGCCGCCCACCTGACGATGCTCTGGCTGGCGATGGCCTTCGTCGCGCTCATGGTCTTCGTCAGCTCGAACGCCTTCGGCGACGCGGCGCTCGGCGACCAGATCCCGCTCAGCGGCTCGATCGGCTTCGCCCTCTGGGTCGGCTTCATCGCGATGTTCTTCGGCGGCCTCGCGTTCGCCCTCGCTCCGCTGCTGGGGCGCGCCGGCTCGGCGGCCGTCGCCGGTGTCGCCATGATGGCGCTGTGGGTCGCGAGCGGCCTGGGTGTCGGCGGTCCGCTCGTCGCTCTGAGCCCGTTCCACTGGACCGTGAACCACGTCCCGCTCGTCGGCTTCTACGACTGGACGGGCCTCGCCGCGGTGGGGGTCGTGGCGGTCGTCTTCCTCGCCATCGGCGTCGACCTGTTCCGGCGCCGCGACCTGGGCGTGACGGCCGGGCTCTCGCTGCCCTCCCTGCCGAAGGATGTCCTCGGCGTGCGCGGCCCGGTCGCCCGGGCCTTCGGCGACCAGCTGCCGCGGGCGCTTGCCTGGGGCCTCGGCCTGGGCGCGATGGGCGCCCTCCTGGCGTCGCTCGTCGGCTCCTTCGTCGAACCAGATCGGGAGCGACTCGAGCCTGGTCAAGACGTTCTCGACGATCTTCCCGGGCTTCGACTTCGCGACCGCCGGCGGCTGGCTCCAGCTGTACGTCGCGCTCTTCTACATCGCCGCCGGCTTCGCCGCCGCGACGTTCGTCTCGAAGTGGGCGTCGGACGAGACGGATGGCCGGCTCGAGGAGGTCCTCGCGGCGCCCGGTGTCGCGCGCCCGCTGGGTTCTTGCGGGCGGGATCGCGGCGGTCGTCGCGGTCGTCCTGATGACAGCGATCCTCGCCGTGGGGATCGGGCTCGGGGCGTCGGCGGGCGGCGCCACCGCGGGCGATGCCATCCTCGGCTCCGCCTCACTCGGCCTCTACGCGGTCGCGATCGTCGGGATCGGCGTCGCGGTCGGTGGGCTGTGGCGGACGTCGCTCGCAGCCGAGATCGCCGCGCTGGTGGTCGTGGCGACCTACCTCATCGACCTCCTCGCGCCGCCGCTCAAGCTGCCGGACTGGTTCCACCAGCTGGCGCTCACCGCGCACATGGGCCAGCCCATGGTCGGCCAGTGGGACGCAATCGGCGTCGTGGCCTGCCTGGTCATCGCGGTCGGTGGCATCCTGCTCGGTGCGTGGGGGGTGACGCGGCGCGACGTGGCACGCTGACGAACGGCGAGGGTCCGCCGGGCCGACCCTGCTGGCGCTGATCCGCGCCCGGCGGTTCGCACGCGAGGCTGGGAGGCTGATCCGGGATCAGTTCTCGGTCGGGAGGTGGACGTAGGCCGACTGGATCCCGACCCGGCCCGGGCCGGTGAACCGGTTGAAGACGAGGTTGCCGGCCCCGCCGAAGATCCCGGTCTTCAGGCCGTAGATCTGCTGCTGCATCGGCACGCTTCCGTCGCGGTAGACCCAGCCGCCGGCCTCGACGTCGATCGACTCGCCCGGGTCGAGCACCTTCTCGAAGACGTTGCCGTAGCCGTGGAGCCAGACGATCCCCTCCGACCCGCGGGGCTCGAACCGGTCGATGAAGAAGCCGGTCCCCCCGAAGAGCATGTTCGAGACGCCCTTCACCCGTGTGAAGGTGTAGTCGACATTGCCGGTGGCGGCGAGGAACTGGTGCTCGCGCACGAGGATCGACTGGCCCGGCCGAAGGTGCATCGAGATGACATGGCCCGGGTCGTCCCGGGAGAACGCGACCTCACCGGCACTCTGCGTCTCGGTCATGAAGACGGGCATGCCCGCGATGACCCGCTTGAAGGCGCCCTGGAGATGATGCATCCCGACCTGCATCGCCGGGTCCTTCCAGAGGATGACGTGGTGCTCGAAGAAGACCGGCGTGCTGCCGTCGGTTCGGACGTGGAGGACCGGGACGAGCTCGCCCTCGATCCGGTAGGTCAGCCCCGGGCCCTGGCCCTCGTCGATCTTCGTCGGCAGGATCGTCGGCGGGGTCGGCATGATGCGTCTCCTTCCAGTTCGCGGGTCGGCTCACCTGCGGTCCGTCGATGCGGACGCCGCGAGGATAGTCGCCACGCGCCGGATCGATGGCCGGACCGGCGCACCGGCGCGGCAAATCGGGCGCCTTCGGGGATCTCGGGCTCGACGGGATGACCTACGCTTCGATCGAGCCGGCGTTCGAGCGGCGAACGCCGAACCGGCCGGTGCGCGGCGACGATCCCCGGTGGGTGCGGGCCCGCGGCGTCGGCGCATGGAGGTCCCGACGGTCGCCGAGCAGGGAGGGAGCGTCACGATGTCGAGCGACACGAATATCCCGACGGGCGACGGCGAGCGCAGCCGGGCCCGCGCTGCCGGCGAGCGATCGCGTCCGCCTCCGGCGAAAGCCGGACCGCGGCCGGTACGACCGGGCGACCATCGACGCGATCCTCGATGCCGCGCTCGTCGGCCACGTCGGCTGGGTGCTCGACGGGCAGCCGTACGTCACGCCGACCGCGATCTGGCGGCAGGGTGACCGGCTCTACTGGCACGGATCGACCGGCAGCAGGATGGTTCGCGAGACCAGGGACGGGGCCGCCGTGTGCGTCACGGCGACGATCCTCGACGGGCTCGTGCTCGCGCGCTCCGGGCTGGATCACTCGATGAACTTCCGCTCGGTCATGGTCCTCGGACGGGTGCATGCGCTCGACGGCGAGGCGGAGACGCTCGTCGCGCTCGAGGCACTCTTCGAGCATCTCCATCCGGGCCGCTGGGCTGAGCTCCGACCGGCGACCCCGGGCGAGCTCCGCCAGATGACCGTCCTCTGGGTCGAGCTGACCGAGTCGTCCGCGAAGATCCGGGCCGAAGGCGCCCACGACGAGCCGGGCGACGAGACCTGGCCGGCCTGGGCCGGCGTCGTGCCCGTCCGCCTCGTGGCGGGCGCGCCCGAGCCGGACGACAGCGTTCCCGCGGGGATGCCCGTGCCCGCGTACGTGCCGGCCGCGGGCTCGCCCCTCGAGCGTTAGCGCGCGGGCGCGCTTCTGCCGGCCCGCCGCGGGTCGCTGCGGGCGCGCGGAACCGCCACGCACGGTCCGGGCGACCGGGGGCCGGGCCGGCAGGCCGAGGTCTGCGGCGGGACGTGCCGCCCGTGGACCAGCTCACGGCGGTCATTCGAAGCGCACGTTGCGAACGTGCGGTCCGACCGTGAGGTTGGCCACGCGCCGGGCCGTGGCGGCATCGGCAAGGTGGCGCCCGTTGACGATCACCCTCCTGAGGAGGAGCCCGTCGACCGGATGCGCGGCGTCCGCTCCCTCGAAGACGCTGACCGTCGCGCCCGGGCCCGGTCGTCCGGGGCGGAACTGCGCGTACCACGTCCAGCTGGATTCGGGCTTCGTGAACGTGGGTGCCGTGATCTCGTCGAAGCGCAGGTCCCGGATCGCGCCCAGCGCGGCCGCGGGATCGCGAACCCCGATGACCTGCTCGACGAGATGCTCGACGTTCGGTCCCACGTGGATCCTCCGGTAGGCCACGTGGTCGTAGACCGCCCCGTCACGAACGACCACCGACATCGCGCGGCCGGAGTCGAAGACGAAGTCATCCTCGAAGACGATGTCGGAGAACGTGGCCGCCTCCGACTCGGACCCGAGCTTCAGGGCCGCGTCGAGCGAGCTCACGACCGAGTTCGTGGCGCGGATGTGGCGGGGATCACCGGACAGGTCGCCGTTGCGCGTGGCCTTGACGCAGATGGCGTCGTCCTTCGTGTAGATGAACGACCCATCGACCAGGACGTCCGACGACATGTCGAGGTCGATCCCATCGGTGTTGAGGTTGGCCCGGTCGTTGATCACCTTGACGTTCTGCATCACGACGTTGCTCGATGCGATCACGTGCAGCGACCATGCCGCGGAGTCCCGGAAGAGCACGTCCTTCACCGTGACGTTGGTGCTCTCGCGGACTCGGAGGAGGTTCGGGGCGGCCTCGTGCCGCGTTCGGAGGAACGTCCCGTGGCCGTCGATCGTCCCGCGACCCGTGATCCGAACGTTCTCGGCGTGGTCGACGAGGAGCAGGCGGGAGAACGTCATCGTCCGACCCAGGTACCGCGCGTCGGCCGGGAGGCCCGCATCCCCGGCGCTCTCGTGCCGGCCGGCGTCGACCGGGTAGTCATCCGGATCGGGCGAGCCCTCGAGGAGGGCGCCGGGCGCGAGGTGCAGGGTGACGTTGCTCTTCACGACCAGCGTGCCCGTCCGGAACAGGCCCCGCGGAATGACGACGGTGCCTCCGGCATCCAGGCTGGTCGCGTGATCGATGGCCGCCTGGATCGGTGCCGTCGCCAGGGCTCTACCGGTCGGATCGGCCCCGAGGTCTGCCACGTTGACGACCGCGGCACCGTCCGTGGCGAGCGCCTCCTCCTCCTCAGTGGATCCGGCAGGAGGAAGAGCTTCTCGAGGCGATCGATCCAGACCACGACGCTCCCGGGTGAGGGGAGGTCGAAGGTGAGGACGTTTCCGGCGACGCTCGGCGAGCCGGCCCGATCGACCGGGAAGACCTGGTACGTCCTGATCGGGGCCGGGACCTCGACCTCGACGGTGACCGTTCCCCGCATGCCGAACCTGGCGTAGCTCACGTCGAGGAATCGCTCGACGAACACGGGAACGCCGAGCACCCGCACGCGGTGGCGTCGGCTCGACGACGCCCCGGGCAGGCCCGGGTATGTCGCCACCGCGGTCGCGTCCGACCGGGACCAGCGCGGCTCGACGCCAGCCGCGATCGACGCCACGGGTCCGTCAGCCGTGCGAGATGGCGAACCCGATGCCCGCGCCCGTGCACCTGGGCGAGCGCGAGCCAGACACGGACCATGTGCTCGAGGCTCTTCGCGTTCGCCAGGCCCCCGGCATCCTCCGGGACGAAACCGAGCTCCCCGGCGAGGTCCATGACGACGCGCTTCGCGTCTGCGTCGTCGCCGGCCACGAACATCGCAGCCGGCACGCGGCGGGTGCGCGCGGTCGCCAGGTTCTCGAAGCCGATCGTGTTGAACGCCTTGACCAGCCGCGCGCCGGGAAGGAGATCGGCGAGATCCTGCGTCGTGCTGCGCGCGGGATCGCCGTCGAACCGGTTGATCGTGTCGATCACGACACGGCCGGCGAGCGAGGGCAGGCCGGCGATCGTGGCCGGGACGGCGTTCCAGCGGAGGGCGAACACGATCAGGTCGGCGCCATCGACCGCGTCCGCCGGGCTGGCCGCCCGGGACCCGGGGACCCCGCCGAGTGCCGCCTCGGTCTTGGGGCTGGCGGGATCACGCACGCCGAAGACCACCTCGTGACCGACGGCGGCGAAGGCGGCTCCAAGGCCACCTCCAACATTTCCGGCTCCGATGATCGCGATCCGCATCGTCACCCCCTGCCGGCTCGGCGTGCGTCGGCCACGCGTCCCGTGTTCGACTGGAGCCCCTCGCCGCGCTACGCGCGGTCCCGCGCCTGGAGGCGATGCCGCGTGGTCACCTCGACGCGACCCCGCTCGTCGATCGCCGGATGCTCGACGAGGGCGATGAGACGGCTGGTCATGAAGCGGCCGGTGCGGACCGGCTGACCCGTTCGCGTCACCTCGCGCACCTCGACGACCCCGCGGGACGTCACGACCTCGATGCGGCGGCCCGCGCGCGTGGCGACGATCTCGAAGGTCTGGACGCCCTGCCCGGTGTCGACCATGGCCTCGACCCGATCCCCCTTCATGACGCCAACGATACTCCGGCGATCAGCCGGCAGCCCGGCCGGCGCTCGAGATCACGCGGCGTCGACCGGCCCCGGACGAGCGTAGGCTTACCGGCATGCGGCGCAGGGACGGGTCGCAAGGAAGGACGCGGCTCGGCGTCGCCGTCGTCGGCGCGCTCCTGCTCCTCGCACTCGTCACCGGGCCTGGTGCCGCGGCGCCCTCCGCGTCGCCGGGGCCCGCTCCGATCGACCTGACGGCCCTGTATCACGACAGCCGGGACGGGCTCTACCGCACGCCCGGCGGTGCCGTCCCGGCGGGCACAACGATCACGCTCCGGCTCCGCACGCGGCACGACGACGTCACGTCCGTCCTGCTCCTCCTCCGGTCGGGCGGGCCCTACCAGGCCATGCCCATGCAGGACGTCGCGCCCGACATCGACTGCGGGACACCGGTGCCGGCTGCCGGCGGCGCAGTCCGATGCGACCTGTGGGCCACGACGGTCACGACATCGACGGCGGTCACGCTCGGCTATCACTTCGTCGTCCGCGCAGGAACGGCCACGGCAAGCGTGAGCGATGACGCGAGGGGGGACGGTGGGCCGGGCGCGGCGGCGACGTCCCTCTCGAACGTCGACTGGGTCGTCACGGTGTACGAGCCCGGGCTCCAACCCGTGCCCTGGCTCCAGGGGGCGGTCGTCTACCAGGTCTTCCCCGACCGCTTCGCCAACGGCAACCCGGCCAACAACGCGAACCCGCGCCAGCCCCGCTACGCCTACCCGCCGGACGCGACCGACCAGGTCGTGCGCGAGGCCTGGGGCACGCCGCCGCGGAATCCCTCGACGGGCGGCGAGTACTACGGCGGCGATCTCGCAGGCATTCGTTCGAAGCTGCCCTACCTGCACGATCTCGGCGTGACGGTTCTCTACCTGAACCCGATCTTCGCCTCGGCCTCCAATCACGGCTACGACACCCGGGACTACGGCCAGATCGACCCACGCTTCGGCACGCAGGCGGATTTCGAGGGGCTCGTGAGCGATGCGGCGGCGCTCGGGATGCACGTGGTCCTCGACGGGGTCTTCGACCACGTCAGCGCCGACAGCCCGTACTTCGACCGGTATGCCCGCCAGGCCGGGACGGCCGGGGCCTGCCAGAGCGTCACCTCCCCGTACCGAGCCTGGTTCACGTTCACGCCGGCGCCGGATGGGCCGTGCGCCGGCCCGTCGGGTCCCCACTCGATGGACTACGCCGGCTGGAACTCGATCGCCACGCTGCCCGTCCTGAACAAGCGGGATCCCGGCGTGCAGGCGCTCGTGTACGGCGCGACCAATTCGGTCGCACGCCGCTGGCTGCAGCTCGGGGCAGCTGGCTGGCGCATCGACACGATGTCGGACCCATCGTTCCCGGCGGGCTTCTGGCAGGGGTTCCGCTCCGCGGTCAAGGCCGCGAAGCCGGACGCGCCGATCATCGGGGAGGCCTGGCAGCGGGACCAGGTCCTGCCCCTGATCCGCGGCGACACGGCCGACACGGTCACCGACTACCGCTCGCGCACCCCGCTCCTCGCATACCTGGGGACGGCCGACTCCCGCGGATTCCCGGACGACGGCACCTCCGGGCTGTCACCCGTGGTCGTCGCGTCCGAGCTGGCTGGCGTGCTCGAGGACGAGCCGCCGTCGGTTGCGGCGACCGCCTTCCGGCTGCTCGACAGCCACGACACGGAGCGCGTGCTCTGGTCGCTCACCCCCGGCACCACGGCCGCCGACAAGGCCGCGGCGGCCAACCTTGCCGTCGGCAAGGCACGCCTCCGGCTCGCCGCGCTCATGGAATTCACCCTGCCAGGCGCCCCGGTGATCTATTACGGCGACGAGGTCGGCATGACGGGCGCGACCGACCCCGAGAACCGCGGGACGTACCCGACCGACGGCGGCGACCACGGGCTCTCGGCGTTCTACGGGGAGCTGGCCAGGACGCGGGACACCCTGGCGGTGCTCCGCGGCGGGGACCTCCGGTTCCTGCTGACGGACGCATCGTCGCGCGCCCTCGTCTTCGCGCGGACCGGCCCCGGGGCCCTGGCGATCACGGCCGTGAATCCCGGGAGCGCGGACGTCGACCTGGACGTCCCGCTCGCGACGCCGCTCGACGGCGGCACCCCGATCCGCGACGGCATCACCTTCCGCGATGTGCTCGGCGGGCCGGACGTCACCTCGGCGGACGGGCACCTGCACGTCGCCCTGCCCCCGCTCGGAGGGGCGCTCCTCGTCCCGGTGGCTGGGCAGCTCCTGGTCGCCCCCGACGCACCGGCAGACCTGACCGCCGTTCGGGCGGACGGCAGCGCGGTCCTGGGCTGGAGCCCGCAGCCCGGTGCCATCTCCTACACGGTCTGGCGCTCTCCCGTGGCCGGTGGCGGCTACGTCCTGGCCGGGACCACCTCCGCGACGTCCTTCACGGACCAGGCGGCTCCCGCGACCGCTCTTCACTACGAGATTCGGGCGATCGACGCGATGGGAAACGTCAGCGCGGCCTCCGCCGACATCGTGGCCCCGGCCGGGCAGCTGCCGCTGCCGGGCCCGGCGCCGAGCCCTGGGCCGGTGGCGCCGGCGCCCCTGGAGCTGCCCGTCATCATCGCCGGGATCGTCCTCGTGGCATTCGGGGCTGCGGTCGTCGTCGCGATCCTGCGCCGCCGGTCGTTCCGCGCCGGCCGGTAGGGAACCGGTCCTGCCGTCGGGCCAGGGCCCGGCACGACGAGTGCTCCGGGACCAGGGCCAGCGCAGGTCGTCGTCAGCGATCGAGCTGGAGACGTCCGGGCGATCCACGCCGGCGTGCCGGTCGTCCTCGAAGCACCGTCCCGGCTGAGCCACGCGCCGTTGGCGCGGCGGGCGCCGAGCGCTGGAGCGGGGGCGTCAGCGGTCTGGCCGGCTGGCGTCGACGAGGCGCCGACCGGCGCCGTCGGCGACGTGCTGATCGTGCACGTCGAGCTGGGCAGGTGACGCCGGCCGTGGCTTCGTGCGTCCGGACGGCCTGAAGAAACCGCTCCGGATGACCCAGGCGGCGGCCCCCACCGCCGCGAGCGCAGACAACCCGCCGCCGACCGCGAGGGCGACCGGTGTCCCGAACGACGATGCCAACCATCCGGCGAGCAGGCCGCCGACGGGGGTCGATCCCGCGAAGACGGTGAGGTAGACGCCGAGGACGCGGCCGCGCAGCGCATCCGGCACGGCCAGCTGGATCGCCGAGTTCGCGGTGGCGGTCATCGCGATCGCACCGGCCCCCGCCCCGAACACGGCCACGAGCGCCAGCGGGAAGATGCGGATTCCGCCGAGCACGAGCTCCAGCGCCCCGAGCGCGAAGGCCCCGACGAGCAGGACCGAGATCCTGGGTCGGCCCAGGTAGGCGATGAACAGGGCGGCGAGCAGCGAGCCGAGGCCCATGGCGGACATGAGGAAGCCGAACCCCTCCGCGCCGACGTGCAGCACGTCGTCCGCCATCACCGGCATCAGGACGTTGAAGTTCATGCCCATCGTCGACACGACGCCGACAAGGGCGACGGCGAGCAGGACGACCGGCGTGCGGCGGACGTATCGGAGGCCCTCGCCAAGGTTCGCACCCACCTCGCCCAGCGTGTGAGGGCGGGCCAGGCGGGCGCCTCCCCGCAGGTCCGCCTCGCGCATCGCGAGGAGCCCTGCGATGACCGCGAGGAAGCTCAGGCCGTTGAGGAAGAAGCAGGCGGTCACGCCCGTCGCGCCGATGACGAGGCCCGCCACGGCGGGCCCGAGGATTCGCGCGGCGTTGAACATCGCGGAGTTGAGGCCGACGGCGTTGGCGACGTCGTCGCGCCCGACCATGTCCATGACGATGGCCTGGCGGGTCGGCATGTCGACCGCGTTCACGAGACCCAGGGCGAACGCGATGACGAGGATGTGCCAGACCTGCACGACGCCCGTCAACGAGAGCACGGCGAGGATCAGCGCGAGGACCATGAGGATCGCCTGGGTGCCGATGATCGTCTTCCGTTTGGGCAGCATGTCGGCCAGGATGCCGCCGAACAGGCCGAGGACCAGCACCGGCGTGAACTGGACCGCGGCGACGACGCCCAGCCAGATCGGATCGTGGGTCAGGAGGAGAACGAGCCATGCCTGGGCCACGGACTGCATCCAGGTCCCGATGAGCGAGACAAGCTGCCCGAACCAGAAGAGCCGGAAGTTGCGGTGACGCAGGGCGCCGCGCCAGCGGAGGACGCCGGCCCGGGGCCGGCGTCCCGCGGTGCTCACCGTCCCGCCCCGGGTTCGAACGACGCGGCAAGCTCCTCGTCCGAGGCGGCGAGGAGGGCCTGGACCTTGCCCCGCCGCGCCTCGACGTCGTCGAACATCGCCCGAAGGCGGGCAAGCTTGGCGTCCAGGCGCCCGTGCAGCCGTTCGAGGCTCGCCAGGCGCTCGAGCAGGATCTGCCGTCGCTCCGCGGGGTCATCGGTCAGCCTGAGCGCCGCGCGGCTCCGCCGCCGCGACTCCTCGTCCTCGACCACCTGGCTGATGTCCGCGATCGACAGGCCCGCATCGTCGCGGAGCCCCTTGATGAAGCGCAGCTGCTCGAGGTCCGAGGCGTCGTACAGGCGGTAGTCCCCTCCGGACCGTCCGGCAGGGCGCAGGAGGCCGCGCTCTTCGTAGTAGCGAATCGTGCGCGGGGTGAGGCCGGTCTCCGCGGCCACCTCCTGGATGCGGAGAAGGCCTTCGGATGGCATGGCCGGGGTTCGTGGCGGGGACGCGGTCACGCGAGGATCATACCAAGACCTTCCCGTTTACGTGAAGGTTATGGTTGCCGACCGCGGACGCGTGGCCCTGGCTACCGCCCCTGTGCCTCGCCGAACCACGTCGTGGTGCCATCGGAGAGGAGCACGCCGCCGGGCAGCAGGACCGCGTCCGTCGCCTGCCCGTCGGGGATGTCCCCGCCGACGGAGACCCGGTGCCACGCGAGGCCGTCCGCCGAGGTCCACGCGGCGGCATCGGCGCCGCCGCGGAGCGCCACCATTCGTTGGCCGTCTCCGACGAGCATCCCGTTGGGCTGGCTTCCGCAGCCTGCGCCCTGGCAGGTGGTCGGCCCGAGCGGCGGCCAGCCGGGCAGCGGCTTCCAGCTGCGGCCATTCGCCGATCGCCACCACAGCGCGGCACCGGGGGTCGCCTGGACCATGCCGACCGCGATCAGGCCGGTGCGGCCTGCCACCAGGCGCGTCGCCGCCCAGCTCGGGCCGGTGCTCGCCAGGATGACGCCCGAGGCGGACACCAGGTGGAGCGGGTACGGGCCGGTCCACGTCGCACCGTCGGCCGACTGCAGGGCGACCGCGCGGGCGTGGTCCGGGTCGAGCGCCTGGGATCCGACGGCCGTGAACCCCGTGGTCGACCCGACGATGTCCCTGATCGTGACGCCTGCCGGGATGGTCCCGTCGGGCAGGTTCCACCAGTACACGCCGTCGATGGACCTCGCGACCCGCGCCGGCGAGGAGGGGGAGGCAGCGACGAGCCCCGTCGGTCCAGCGGCCAGGAGCGGAGTCGCGGACCCCTCGACGGGGAGACCAAGGTCGCGGATTCCCTGCGACATCCACGTCCGCCCGTCGGGCGAGGTCCATGAAGTCACGGGAGGACTGACTTCCTGGCAGGCCACGGAGCCGCCGCACTGGTTCGGTCCGACGATCACCGTCAGCGCGACCAGGCCGCTGCCGACCGCGGCCACGTCGGCGACGAGCAGGCCAGGCCAGAACGTCGTGGCGGTGTCGAATGGGAGCGGCGCCCAGTGCGCGCCATCTCGCGAGGTCCACACGGGGGTCGACGACGCACGCCACCCGACCGCGATGAAGCCGTCGCGCCAGCGCACGACCGACCGGACCAGCGTCAGCGGGTCGTCAGGGGCAAGCCTGCGCCAGTCGATGGATGTCCACTGGGCATCGGCCGGCGGCGGGATCCGCGTCGTGAAGGCCGTGGGGTTGGGCAGGGCCCGGATCGCCGGCGAGGGTGACTCCAACGTTGGTGCCGGGCTCGTGGATGCGGGCGCCGGCGGAACCGCTGCACGCGATGCGACCGACTCCTGCGGCACGCGGGACGGCGTGAGACCGCAGCCAGCGAGCGCGATGACGCCCAGGACGGCCGCCAGGTGCAGTCGACGCCTCACCTGCTGGCCGGATCGGCGTCGTGGCCGGGGTGATCGCCCATCGATCAGCGACCCTTGGTTCGGACATCCGGGTGATGCGGCAGGAGGTTGTGCGTTCCGCACTCCGGGCACGCGACCCAGCTCATCCTCGATCCGACCATCAGGTCCAGGACGGTGCGCTTGAACCGGGTCCGGCAGAAGCCGCAGGTCACCTCCCAGCGAGCGAAGATGAAGAGCAGGTTGGGAGGGAACAGGCCGAGCCGGACCGGGTTGATCGCCTCCACCTCGAGCGCCACGCTGGGTCCTCGCTCCTCCCCGGTCAGCCGGGCTCCTCGTCGCCCTTCGCATCCCTCCGCCATCCGAGGTGCTTGCGCAGCCAGCCGACCGAGGCCAGGTGGTATGTCGCCGTCTCGTCGAAGGCCGGGAGTCGATCGATCTGCGAGCGCGTCAGGACCGTTCGCACCTCGCCGAGCGACAGGCTCACGATGTCGTCCGCCGACACCATCACGTCGCCGCGCCGGCCCGTCAGGGCGACCCGCACGCCGTGGAAGATGTCCTCGGCGTCAGAGCCGAGCACCTCCTGAACGACGCCCACCCGGACGCCGTCGGTGGCGGTCACGGGCGTCGCGTACACGATGGAGCGCCACGAGGTGGGCGGGGTCTCCGGCACGTTGACCTCCCTGGACCCTTGGTGGACGCAGCGTCCGCAATGGTAGTCCGCGGGCATCCGGGCCCGCGAGACGCCCGCGAGACGCCCGCGAGACGCCCGCGAGCAGGATGCCGGGAGCGACACGCCCGGCGTCGGTCAGCGCCACGTCCCGGAGTGACCGACGCGGTCGATCTCGATGACGAAGATCTCGCGCGGCGTCCGGCGCTGGTACGCCTGGCCGACGTACTTCTGCGACATCCGATCGATGAAGGCGAGGCCCTCGTCGGGCCGGATCTCGACGACGCGCCCGCTGATCGAGAGCCAGCGCCACGGGGTCTTCGTGCTCACGATGGCGACGCCCACCTGGGGACGGACGCGGAGCGCACGGCCCTTCTTCGAACCCTCCGGGGAGCTGGTGAGGAGGTGCGTCCCGTCGTGGTCCACCCACATCGGGAACGGGACGATCTGGCCCGCCTCGGTCGTGTACGACACGTGGCCCAGCGCGGGCTCTTCGAAGATGTCGAGCAAGTCATCCGGGATGGAAGCGGTCATCTCAGCACGTGGCCTCGTGATGCGCGTTGAGCACGCAACCATAGACGGATCGGCGTGCCGTTGCGTTTCTGCGCTCGCCGATTGTCACCCGGAGCCTGCGCCACGCCCTCTCGACGACCGAGGTCACGTGCCCGGCTTGACGACCATCAGGAAGACGATGGCGACGATCAGGACGCCCGTGAAGATCCCGCCGCGCACGATCTTCCTGACGGTGGCCGGGATCTCGGTCGACGGCGGCGTGGTGGGTGACGGAGGGGTCCCGGTCAGCGCGATGAGGCGGTGCAGGGCGTTCCGCTGGACGGTGAGCGAGAAGGTGAACGCCACGATGTACAGCAGGATCGCGAGCGCGAGCCACCACCCGGTCGTGAACTCGCTGCTCGGGGCCGAGATGAAGACGAGGACGCCCGTGACTGCCTGGACGCCCGCCAGCGGGTAGACCAGCGCGTTGTTGATCGCCGCCGTCTGTCGGGCACTGAAGTTCGCGTGCTGCGGCTCACGACCCGCGATCGCCCCCATGATCGAGTAGGCGAAGGTGGGCCCAAACGCGACGATGGCCCCCAGCACGTGCAGGAAGAGCAGGTACGGGAAGAGCCGCGTGAGATCCATGGCAATCCTCCGACGGGGCCGGGGGCGGTGGCCCGACTGGTGCGGAGGATAGACCGGGGATACGCGCTCGGTGCGATGCCGGCCGGCTTCTGTCCCGCGTCAAGCGCGAGTCGAACCACTCACCAAGAGTCGGGAGAGTGCGGCACTGCATCGCGGGCAGTCCGCCTCGGTCGCACGCTCGCGACGGCGACGAGCCCGGGCCGAGCAGGTGGCATCACTTACTAGCCTCGATGAGATGGCTATAATAGCCAGATGAGCAGCGCGACGATCACCGAGGCCAAGAACCGTCTGAGCGCCCTCATCGACCGGGTGCGCGGGGGGGAGAGCATCCTCATCCTGGACCGTGGCGTGCCGGTGGCGCGCCTCGGGCCGGTCGCAGGGGTCCCCGATCCGACGGGCCGCCTGCGCCGGCTCGAACGGGCCGGTCACATCAGGATCGGCGATGCCCCGCCGCCGCTCGAGCTGCTCCGCATGCCGGCGCCGCCGCTCGCACCGGGGGCCAGCTCGGTCGACGCGATCCTCGCCGAGCGGCGATCCGGCCGGTGAGGTTCTGGGACAGCTCGGCGATCGTCCCGCTCCTGGTCGGCGAGCCCTCGAGCGTCGCCGTGATGGCCGCGTACGAGCTCGACCCGGAGATGGTGGCCTGGTGGGCTACCGGGGCCGAATGCGTGTCGGCGCTGGCTCGCCTCGAGCGGGAAGGCAGCCTGACCCGGGCCTCGATGTCCGAGGCGCTCCGGCGTCTCGACGGCCTCGCGCGAGCCTGGCGCGAGGTGCAGCCGGTGACCGCCGTCCGCGAGACCGCCATCCGGTTGCTCCGGGTTCATCCGCTGCGCACCGCGGACGCGCTTCAGCTCGCTTCCGCGATCGTGGCGGCCGAGGGTCACCCGGCCAGCCTTCCGCTCGTGACGCTGGACGAGCGGCTCGCGCAGGCTGCCGAGCGCGAGGGGTTCGTGATCGTCCGGCCCGACGGGCCGCCGCCGACGTCGCCGTGAGCCGCGCGGTTGGCCGGCAAGAACCCGGGCGTGAGGTCTGGCCACCCGTGCGTCGAGTGCTTCATCACGCGCCTCCAGGCGCCTTGAAGCCGGGCCATTCGGCTCTCGACCCGGTTGGGATCCCGGGGGATCGTTCGGCCATGATCGATGAGTGCCCCATGACCGAGGAGTGTCCCGGCTACGACCGCGACCTGCGGGCCTGCCTCATCCGCCCGGGCGACTGCGAGTTCAAACCCGCCGAGGGCGACGCGGCCGTGGCCCTGGAGACGCCCGAGGTGCCGACGCCCGACGCCTGAGCTGGCGGCCGCGGCGTCGCCGGGCGGTCGATGGCGTGGCGCCGGCCGCCGACGGTCGGTCTCGCCGGGCGCACCCTCACACGCAACCCGGGTCGCAACAGCTGCCGGTGGGGCTACGACCAGGCGCGAGGTACGATGCGCCCGGCACCGCGACGGTGCCGCCTATCGAGAGCGCCCGAGAGCCCCGGCTCGCTGACGGCGCAGCAACCGACCGATGCTCCTCGCGTCGGCACGGTGCTCCTGCCGGGTGCGATAGGAGTCGAGGCCATGACCACGAACGAACCGGAGCTCGGCCCCGGGCTCGGACCGCGGAAGCCGCGCGCCGAGCTGCGCCACTGGTCGACGTACACCTCGGTCGGGGAGTGGTACGCCGACTACCGGGGCTACGTCCCGATCCAGCAGGCGGCCGCGCTCGGCCGGTTGACGCGCGAGGGCGGCATGGCCTTCCGCGACGCATACCGGCTCCTGCTGCGGCGCGGGGCGATCATCCACCTCGACCCGGCGGACGACGAGGAGCCGGTCTGACTCCTCGAACCTGGGGTCATGCCGCGGGGCTCGCCTCCGGGCACTCGCGCCGGTACTCGCACCAGCGGCAGCGCCACGGCGCGGGCCGGGCCGCGAACTCGCGCTCGTGGATCCGCCCGACCGTCTCGACGAGCCCTGACTCGAACGAGGCGAGCTGCTCGTCGGTGCGGGCCGTCCAGAGGAGCTCGCCCGACTCGGCGAAGTAGAGCCCGAGCCGCGACGCCGGCGGCAGGGTCGCGCCGGTCGCCGGGTCGCGCAGGCCACCCCGCGCGCAGCCGAACGCGTAGGCGGTGAGCTGCGCATCGGCATCGACATCGGCCTGGCCCCGGGTCCGGCCGGTCTTGTAGTCGACGATCACGGTCGAGCCATCGGGAGCGCGGTCGACGCGGTCGACGTAGCCGACGAACCGGAAGCCGTCGGCGCCACGGTCCAGCTCGACCGCGACCGACGCCCCGAACCCGAGCTCGACCGCGACCGGTTCGGCCTCCATGCGGGCCTCGACCTCCAGGAAGCGGGCGAGGACCGGGACTGCCCGCCTGCGGGCATCCCCGATCTCGGCGTCGGTCAGGCCGGACGAGCCGAGCTTGCGGTCGAGGGCAGCCTTGAGCGTCTCGACGCCGGGCTCGGGCGTCCCCTCGGCGCGGGCGCGGATGCGCGCGAACCCGAACGCCTCGAAGGCCTTGTGAACCGCGCTGCCGAAGGCGAACTGTCCCGGGCTGACCTCGCCCGGCCGATGCTCGACGTACCGGAACCCGTACCGCAGCGGGCACGCCCGGTACGTGGAGATCGAGGAGTGGCTCTCGTAGCCGGGCAGGGGAGCGTCGGCCATCGAGAGCGGGGCCGGTGCGGTCTCCGGTGCAGCGCGCGCGGTTTCGGTGTCTATCACGAACCCGATCTTCGGCCGGCGCTGTGCCAGCTCGACTGGCACGGGACCCGGAAGACGAATCCAGGAGCCGGCGCCACCGTCGACGGTCGGCCGCCACCGCTGACCAGGGATGGCTACCGCAGGTCGTAGCCGTATGTCGCGGCGATTCGATCGATGGGTCTCGCCAGGCCCGGATGCGAGAGGGGCACGTTCAGCACCGGCCGAGCGGGAAGCGCCGGCGCGCCGCGTTCATAGATGGCGAGGTTCATCGCGCCGCCCGCCATGGCCGACGGGTAGACCAGGCCGTTGATGTCCGGGTACGCCGCGTAGATGGACCGGCTCCACGCCCGCGCGACGTCACGGCGCCCCGTGGCGATTGCCTGGCTCGCGCCCGCCTGCGTCGGCCAGGAGCCCGCGAGGTCGAGAACGGCGAGGGCAGACGCGAGCTCGAAGGCAACGAGCCACGGATCCTCGTGCGCGCGGTCGATGGTTCGCGTGTCCTGGAACGCCTCGACGATCGCGGCGGCTGCGTCCTGAAGCGCTCCGTAGAGGATTCCTCGATCGGGTTGGTCGCTGGGCGGCGGCAGATGGTGATCGAAGCGCCCGTTGGCGACGGGGCCGAAGGTTCGGAAGGTGTTCCAGCTCACCGGGTGCCGGCCACCGGCGCGGTACACGCGCCAGACCCGGCTGCCCCCCTCGACGACCGTGTGCCCGGTGGATCCCGCCGGCAGCGATGGCGGGGGCCCCGGCAGCTTCGACACCGCTAGAGGGTTGCGGCGATCGCCGCGACGGACTCCGGGTTGCCGCCCGTCGCCAGCCACGTGAGTGGCGAGACCGGCTCGTCGTCAATCTCGAGGTCGGTGCTGGGCTCCGAGAGGAAGCGAAACACCGCGATCGGGTGAAGGTCACCGGACATGACGGGGAAGACGGCAGCGAGACCCCGGATCGGGCGGCCCGAGTCGTCGAACTGCCACCCGGGAAAGCGCCACTCGTCCCCGTCCCGGATGCCGTACAGGGTCCGCTCGCTTGCCCGCTGGCGAATCCGGGCAGACGTTACCCCAAGGTCGTGAGCGACCTCGCCGGCGGTCTTCGCCTGGACGAGCATCACCGCGAACCCGGCGGCGCTCCGCACGACAACGTCGGGCTCGTCTCCGCGCCGGGGCGAGAGATCAAGCCCGCCCTCACCCAGGATCCGGGCCTCTTCGTCGGTGAACAGCCTCGTCGGCTCCTCGCCGGACCGCCTGCGCAGGATCTGGCCAAGGGCGACGACCGCGACGGACTCGAACTCACGCTCCGGGACGCCCGCGTTGTCGAGCGCCCGCTTGAGGGACTTCCATTCGTTTCGGGCCGTGGCCGCCATGCTTACGTCTCCTTACGACGAAAGCCTACGCGCATGAGGTCTCGGCGTCAATCGCTGCCGCGGCCCGCCTACCCCAGCCGCCGCGCCAGCGCCGGCGGCGCGATGACCACGAGCTCCGTCGTCGCGCGGGTGAGGCCGACGTAGAGGAGCTCGTCGAGGCGGTCGCCCTCGGTCGGGAGCTCGACGAGCACGACGACCTCGCGCTCCATCCCCTTGAAGCGGCGGATCGTCTCGAAGAGGACCTCGTCGGGCTCGTCGGGGACGTCCTCGGGCGCGAGCCCCTTCGAGCTGCCGTCGTCCCGCAGTGCCTAATTGCAGAGGACTGCGTTCCCGAACCGGCGATGGCGCCAGACCCCGCTCGCGGTCGGCGTCACGCCCGAGAGCACGGCGATCCGCCAGGGTGGGACCCGCTCGTCCTCGACGAGCCGGTGGAGCGTCTTGCGGAGCGCCTCGAGGGTCTCGGCGCCGGGCTCTGCGGTGATCAGCGTGTGCCGCCTGCCGGTCTCTCGGAGCGCGGAGACTTCCTCGCCGCCGCGGTAGAAGCGGCCGGCGAGCGCGGCGATCGACTCCGGGTTGCGGTGGTTCTCGAACAGCTCGTGGCGCTCGAGGCCCGAGCCCCGCCACGACGTCGGCCCGGATGAGCGCCTGGCCCGGGTCGTGGAAGACCCAGAAGACGTCGCCGGGATCGACGAGCAGGCGCTGCAGGAGCTCGAACCAGCGCGCCTCGAAGTCCTGGCCCTCGTCGACGACCACCGCGTGGTAGCGCCGGTCGGGCATCGCGTCGATCGCCGCCTCGAGGGCGCCCGGGAGCGTCTCGTCCCACCAGCCCTGGGGGATCGGGTCGGGTCGAGCCGGAAGGACGCCCGCCTCGGTGCCCAGGCGCTCGCACAGGCGGTGGAACGTCGTCACGTCGAGGCCCGCCGGGGCCGGCGCGTCCTCGAGCTCGCGGATCAGGCTCGTCGCGAGGCGCTGGACAATCGGCAGACGTCAATGGCCAAACGCAGGTTTCGCCTTCGCCCGTTCGCCGCACCATGCTGATCCCGCGCGGCGGTACTGTCTGCCAATGCGAGAGGCGGAGCGGCTAAGGCCGGGGCTGTATGAGGATCTGACGACCGAGCAGCTCGAGCGGGCCCTCGAAAGCATCCAGACTGACCTCATCGAGCGGCGACTGCTTGATCCGGGCGACGCCGACGTCGTCATCGCGCGCTATGTCGGTCAGTTGGTCCGGCGGGCTCTCGCGGCCAATCGAGGTGTGGACGCGACGGCCATCGAACGCCAGGTCGCGCTAGCAAATCGGCTCATCGTCACGCTCCGCGAGCTCGCGCCGGAGGCGTTCGTCGGTCTCGAGGAAGTAAGCCCGAGCCACGACATCCTCATGGCGCTTCTCGAACCCCCGTCGACGCCGGGCCCTCCACGCGCTCCGGAACGCCCAGACACGCCGCTTTCCGCTAGCGCACTCCTCGTGAACGGCCGAGACCAGCCGCGCATCGGCGCTGAGGTCGTCCGCGAGCTTGCCTCCGCGAATTCGGTTGATCTCATCTCCGCGTTCATCAAGTGGCACGGCCTCCGGCTTGTGACTGATGGGCTTCGCGCCGTGCGCGGGCGCGGCGGCAGCGTTCGAGTCATCACGACGACCTACATGGGCGCAACCGATCGACGGGCACTCGACGCGCTGCTCGCCCTCGGTGCGCAGGTGAAGGTCTCGTACGACGTCCGGACAACTCGACTCCACGCCAAGGCTTGGCTCTTCCATCGCGACCGTTTGACAACTGCGTATGTCGGTTCGTCGAATCTTTCGCGGACAGCGCTGACGGATGGTCTCGAGTGGAATGTCCGGCTGTCAGCCGTTGAGCAGCCCCACCTCGTGGACACGTTTGCGGCAACCTTCGACGACTACTGGAACGACCCGGCGTTCGAGACATACACGCTCGACGATGCGGCGCGCTTCGACGCGGAAATCGCGGCCGCCCGGGGTGAGCGGCCGAGACTTCTTGGACATCAGCCCACTCGAGGTCCGGCCGTATCCTTATCAGGTCGAGGTCCTCGAGCAACTCGACGCCGAGCGCGACGTCCACAATCGATGGCGAAACCTGGTCGTAATGGCCACCGGAACGGGGAAGACGGTCGTCTCCGCGCTCGACTACCGCCGACTGCATGCCGCGGGCCGGGTGGACAGCCTACTTTTTGTCGCGCACCGCAAGGAGATCCTCGACCAGAGCCTCCGCACATTCCGGGAGGTAATGCGAGACGGGAGCCTCGGGGAGTCGTACGTGGACGGCCGACGACCGGACGAGTGGCGGCACGTCTTCGCATCGATCCAATCCCTCTCGAACCTCGACCTCGGCCACCTGGCGCCCGATCACTTCTCGATGGTGGTCGTCGACGAATTCCACCACGCGGAAGCGGCAACGTACGAGCGCCTCCTCGAGCATGTGAAACCGAAGGTTCTGCTCGGGCTGACGGCGACCCCCGAGCGCACCGATGGCGGTGACGTCACCCGCTGGTTCGGCGGTCGCATTGCCGTCGAACTTCGTCTGTGGGAAGCGCTCGAACGGAGCCTGCTGAGCCCCTTCCAGTACTTCGGCATTGCGGACGACGTCGACCTGTCCGGTGTCACCTGGAAGCGCGGCCGCTACGACATCGAGGAGCTCGCCGCGCTCTACGCGGGCAACGACGGGCGGGCCGCGAAGATCGTCGAAGCCGTGACTCGAACCATCGCCGATGTCGGTGCGATGCGGGCTCTCGGCTTCTGCGTGAGCGTCGACCACGCACGTTTCATGGCGGATCGATTCCGGGCTTCCGGCATTCCGGCCGTCGCGGTCTCGGCGGACACGCCGGCCGAGGAGCGTCGCGACGCCCTGATCTCGCTTCGCGACCGACGCACCAATGCCGTCTTCGCCGTTGATCTATTCAACGAAGGCGTCGACGTCCCGGAGATCGACACGGTCCTCTTCCTCCGCCCGACGGAAAGCGCGACGCTCTTCCTCCAGCAGCTCGGTCGCGGCCTCCGCCTCGCAGACGGCAAGGCCTGTCTTACCGTCTTGGACTTCATCGGTAACCAGCGAGCCGAGTTCCGTTTCGATCGACGGTTCCGCGCCCTCACCGGTTCGACACGTCGAGGGCTCGAGCGCCAGATCCAGGACGACTTCCCCTACCTACCGCCGGGCTGCCACATCCGGCTCGACCGCGTTTCGAAGGAAACGGTCCTTGGCAACGTGCGTCGGGCGCTCCGGCTCCCGTGGCGAGAACTGGCGCGGGATCTCGTGCAGCTCGGACCCGAGGCCGACCTTCACCGGTTTCTCGAGGAGACGGGGATCGAACTCGAGGACCTCTATCGCGGCCAGACCCCGGGCTGGCGCGGTCTGCAGCGAGCAGCTGGGTTCGTCGACGAGACGCCAGATGAGTTCGACGAACTCCTGCTCCGTGGGATGCGACGCCTACTCCATGTCGACGATGGCGAGCGGCTGGCGGTGATCCGATCGGTCACGACGCCGGGCATCGCGCCGTTGGCGTCATCGGTGGTCCACGAACGGTCGCGCCGGCTCAGGGCGATGGTCCATTTCAGCCTGTGGGGTTCGGGCGAGTCAATCGAGAAGGAGGACGAAGGCCTCGCGCGACTGAGGCGGTCCTCACGGCGCGAAGAGCTTCGCGAACTTGTCGAGGTTCTAGACGATCGTCGGCCGCGCGTTACGCATCCCCTCGCCGGCCATCCGAACGTTCCGCTCGAAGTGCACGCTCGATACACCCGCGATGAGATCGCTGCCGCCTTCGGCGAGATGAACCCGGGGGCGTTCCGCGAAGGCGTCCGCTACGTGGAGCGCGAGCGCGCGGATCTTCTCCTGGTAACGCTGAACAAGACGGAGGAGAAGTTCAGCCCCACGACCATGTACCGCGACCGCGCGATCACACCGCGGCTGTTCCAATGGGAGACACAGAGCACGACATCAGCGCGATCACCGACCGCGCAGCGCTACCTCAACCATGACCGCGACGGGAGTTCAGTCCACCTCTTCGTTCGCGAGACCAAGGCGAACGTCCTCGGGATCGCGGCACCCTATCTCTACGCGGGGCCTGTCCACTACGTGAGCCACCGGAACGACCGCCCGATCGAGATCCGCTGGGGACTCGAGCGGGACCTCCCCGCTGATGTTTTCCACGCCGCGCGTGCGGCGGCAGGGTGAGGCGCCCCCGTTCGCCGATCTGCTCCCGCAGGTGCGGCAACAGCCCGCGCATCGGGTGCCATGCGCATGGCGCCCGCCGGGCTTTGGATGGGATCGTCCTGACCCGGATGGCGTCCACCCGAGCGGCGTCCGCCATGCACCGGACAGGGAGGTCTGCTGGCGCCGTGATGATGACCAGGTGAAAGATCGTCGTCGATCTCATCGACGACACGATCGTGAGCGCGTGGATCACGCGGGTGGACGCATGAAGGTCGAGCACGATGCCGCGCACGATGCCGCGCACTATTTCGCGTTCTCTGCGAGCCCCGCTGTGCGCCAGGAGAAGCCTGGCGACGATCGGATCGTGGACGTCGGGCCGACGGTTCTGTGGTCGGCGCCGGATTCATTTCGCCGTCGAGGGGACTCGACCTGGTCGGCGGTCCTCGCGCCGCCGAGATCGCCCGCGCCGCCCGTCGGCGGGGCATGCCGGTACTTCCAGCGACCGAGTCGCCCGCGCGGGCTGATTCGCTGCACCCTGGACCGCCGGTCGCGGCAGTCATCGGCGCAGGCGGATCGTGCTCCGACGCGACGAGCACGATCCATACGAGAACCTCGCTACCCGAGGCAGGTCAGGCGTGAGCAGTCCGGCGGCGGTCCGGTCCAGACATCCATCAGAGCCTCGATGCCGGCATAGGCATCCTTGATCGGACGGGCCCTCGATAGTGCCTGCACGGCACACGACCGATCGGACTCTCGCAGTGCTCGTGGACGACGACCAGGAACTCCTCCTGGAACCATTCGGGGTCATGCAGATGGAATGAGCGCCGGTAGCCCCGTTCGCGGTCGAGGATCTCGTATTCGTAGCCGGCACGGGCGTACCGATCGGGCCCCACTCGATCGAACCGCTCGCGCACGATGACCTCGGAATGGCTCGGCGTCGCGGCGTCGGGAAGGTCTCCGACCAGCTCGAAGCTGAGGGCGCCCGCCGGATCCTCGAGGATCTCGAGCTCGTCGGTGCCGTCCGGGAGTCGGAGGGCGATGCCATATCGCTCCAGGAGCGCGGCGACGCGCGAGAGGTATTCGGCAACCTCGACGGAGTCGCCACGCATAACCCGTCTCAGGCCATCTCGCGGTTGGCCGCCGGCTCCTCGGCGCCGAGCGTCACGCCCTCAGCCACGCGCCGGCGCACCACGCGCCGAGGCGCCACCTTCCGTCCGCTCGCGTAGAAGTCGAGGGCGGGCACGGGGATCCGGACGATGCGCTCGGACACACGAATGGCGGGTAGATCCCCGCGTTCGATCAGGCGACTGACCGTGTCGTGACTCACCTCCAGCACCGCTGCGGCTTCCTTGATGCTGTACCAGCGCCCAGCCATCGCGCCCCTCTTGCGTTCTCTGCTTGATCGTCGAACTATAACGCACTCGACGCAGGACGTCAGACCTGGCGGCAGCCGAACCGCATGCCGGACAACCTGTCACGAGTCCCGGGCATCGTGGCTCCCGGAGGTGCGAGATGCCAGGCGGTCTCTTCGACGACATCGAGGACCTGCTCGACCCGACCACGGCCGAGGGGATCACGTTCATCGCGGGATCGGGCTTCCTCGACGACGACGACGGGGACGAGGTCAGGGCCGACGGCGCGCCCTGTGCCTGCTGGTGCGGCTGTCAGCGCGCGACGACGTGGCCGGACGATACCTGCGCCCGCTGCCGGGACGACCGCCACCGCGAGGACGAGTGACACGGCAACTGCCAGCTCGAGCCGATCGAGCCGCTCGATCGTGCGGACATATATTGACAGTGACGCGTCGCGCTGGCATAATCGCGGCATGCAACGAACCGCCGACCTCGACCTCCTGGACGACCCGATGCCGTGGATCACCGAGACCCCGGCGTTCACCTTCGATGCCGTGATCCCGGGCCTATACCAGGGCGACTTCCCGGCGGGGACGATCGACTGGAGCCGCTTCGACGACGTGGTCAGCCTGACCGTCGAGGACGTTCCGGACGTCCCGCTGCAGGTCGGCGGCATGCGGATGCACGTCCCGATCTGGGACGACGAGATGGACAACCCGACCGGCGTACGGGCCGCAGCCCTGGCCGTGGCGGAGCGGGTGACCGCGGGGAAGCGGGTGCTCGTCCACTGTTCCGCGGGCCTCAACCGCTCGGGCGTCGTCTCGGCCCGCGCCCTGATGTTCATGGGCATGCCGGTCGCCGAGGCGATCGCGAAGGTCCGTTCGGCGCGCGGCCCATATGCCCTCTCGAACCGGGACTTCGTGGCCTGGCTCCGCGAGGAAGCCGTGGCATACGACTCCGACTCCGGTGATGCGGCCGAGCGGCCCCAGCCTCCGCGCCGGCCGCGTCGCCTTGGCGCGTGACGCCATGCCACCCGACACCGAGTACAGCCTGCAGGACCTCGCCGACCTCGCCGGCGCCACCCCGCGGACCATCCGCTACTACATCGCCCAGGGCCTCCTCGCGTCCCCGGGCCGGGTCGGCCCGGGGACCACGTACACCGACGGCCACCTCAACCGCCTGCGCCTGATCAGGCGGCTCCAGCGCGAGCACCTGCCGCTCGCCGAGATCCGCTCGCGGCTCGCGGCGCTCGACGATGCCACCGTGGCGGCTCTCGTCGCGGCGCCTCCGGCCGAGCCTGCGGCCGGCTCGGCGATCGACTACATCCGGGGCATCCTCGGTGGCGACGGCCCGATCGATCAGGCGCCGCTGATCCCACCCGTCCCGGAGAGGCGGGTAGCGAGCCCGGCATCCAGTCCGCCGGCCGCGTACGACCTGCCCGCGTCCTCAGTCGCCGAGCCCGGGGTGTCATACGCGCCGACGCCGGCGCCTGACCGCTCCCAGTGGGACCGCATCCTCCTCGCCCCGGACGTCGAGCTCCACGTCCGCCGACCCCTCGCCCGCCTCGTCCACAAGCGGGTCGAGCGCCTCATCGCGATAGCCCGAGAGATCCTCGAGGAGGACCAGCCATGACCTTCGACGTCCGACCCGACCGCGGCCTCATCCGCCCGACCTACCGCAGCAACCGCTTCGTCCTCGTCGAGGTCACGGCACCCGCCGCGCAGACCGGGCGTGCCCGACCGCCGGTCAACCTCGCCTTCGTCCTCGACCGCTCGGGCTCCATGGGCGGCGCCAAGATCCGCCTCGCGAAGCAGGCCGTCGAGGAGGCGATCGCCCGGCTCCACGACGACGACCGGTTCGCGATCGTCGTCTACGACGACAGGATCGACGTCGTCGTGCCGGGCACGCTCGCCACCCCCGACGCACGCCGGACGGCGCTCGAGCGGCTGCGGGAGATCGACGAACGGGGCTCGACGAACCTGGGCGAGGGCTGGCTCCGGGGCGCCGAGCAGGTCGCCCTCGCCCTCTCCGCGGAGGGCGTCAACCGTTGTCTCCTGCTGACCGACGGGCTCGCCAACGTCGGGATCACCGACCGCGACGCGCTCGCCCGCCACGCCGGCGAGCTGCGCGCCCGGGGCGTCTCGACCACGACCTTCGGGGTGGGGGAGGACTTCGACGAGGTGCTCCTCCAGGCGATGGCAGCCGCCGGTGGCGGCCACTTCTACTTCATCGCGACCCCGGCCTCGATCCGCGACCACATCACGAGCGAGGTCGGCGAGACGCTCGAGGTCGTCGCCCGCGGGGTGACCCTCGAGGTCAGTGCGGCCGAGGGCGTCCGGGTCGAGTCGCTCAGCCCCTACCCGGTCCGCGACGGACACGGCCGGACGGAGGTGATCCTCGGGGACCTCTCATCCGAGGAGCGGGTC
Source organism: uncultured Chloroflexia bacterium (assembly GCA_963809215.1). Lineage (GTDB taxonomy): Bacteria > Chloroflexota > Limnocylindria > Limnocylindrales > CSP1-4 > CTSoil-043. Next base: position 1,590,465 of record CAWEIJ010000002.1, on the reverse strand, counting down.
GAGATCGTCCTCCGCCTCAACTTCCCGTACGGCGAGGCCGGCCGGACAACCGGCGCCCTCTTCTCGCTCGCCGACCGCGACGGGGTCATGCGCGGCGAGGCGAAGCTCTCCTGGGCCTACGCCGACAACGCCGCCAACGACCACCAGGAGCGCGACCGCGTCGTGGACCGGGCGGTCGCCCGGATCTTCGCCGCCCGCGCCCGCCAGGAGGCCGTGGGCCGGAACCGCTCGGGCGACTACGACGGCGCCCGCCACGCCGTCGAGGCGACGGCCCGCCGCATCCGCGGCTACGCCGGCCGCGACGCCGAGCTGCGGGCGGTCCTCACCGAGCTCGAAGGTGCGGTGCAGGAGCTCGCGGTCCCGATGATGGAGATCGAGCGCAAGCGGATGCACGCGCTCAGCTCGTACCAGATGCGCTCGCGCATGGAGGACGGGAGAGCCAGGAAGGGACCGGGCAGCGAGGTCGGCTGACGTGCTGGGTGCCCGTGCCGGACGAGACGACCAGATTACCGGCGCCGATCCGCGGGCAGCGTCGTCCGCGGGTTTCGTGCTCGGGAGTCTCCCCTGATCAGGGGAGGTTGGCTGGCGAGGAAGGATTCGAACCTTCAATCCCCTGATCCAGAGTCAGGTGCCTTACCGTTAGGCCACTCGCCAGCGAGCAGCCGTCCACGTGCTCGAGGGCAGCGACGGCGCGAGGCGGATTGTACCCCAGTCGGTGCGGGCCCTGCCCCGCGCCGCTCCCCTCGGCGACGCTCGGTCAGGCGTCCTGCCGGCCCTGCGCCTGGAGCTTGGCCCAGGTGTCCTTGAGCGTCAGCGTGCGGTTGAAGACGGGGTGGCCCGGGCGTGGAGTCGGGGTCGGGCGCAGAAGTAGCCCAGCCGCTCGAACTGGACGGTCTCGCCGACCGGCCGTCTCGGCCAGGCGACGGCTCCACGAGGCAGCCGCGTGAGCACCGTCTCCGACGCCGGGTTCAGGTCCGCGAAGAGGTCGCCGTCCGCGCCCGGGATCGGGCCGGCGTGAAGAGGTGGTCGTAGAGCCGGACCTCGGCCGGCATCGCGTGCGCGGCCGAGACCCAGTGGAGCGTCGCCTTCGGCCGGCGGCCGTCGGGCGAGTCGCCGCCGCGCGTCGCCGGGTCGTAGGTGCAGCGCAGCTCGACGACCTCGCCCGACGGCGTCCTTGACGACCTCGCGGCAGGTGACGAAGTAGGCGCGACCGCAGCCGGACCTCGCGGCCCGGGGCCAGGCGGAAGAACTTCGGCGGCGGCTCCTCCATGAAGTCGTCGCGCTCGATCCACAGCTCGCGCGTGAACGGCACCTTGCGGCGTCCCGGCCGACGGGTCCTCCGGGTTGTTGACGACCGTCCATCTCCTCGACCTGGCCCTCGGGGTAGTTCTCGATGACCACCTTGAGCGGGTCGAGGACCGCGAAGCGGCGCGGCGCCGTGCGGTTCAGCACGTCGCGGACGGCGTGCTCGAGCTGGCCGACCTCGACGACGCTGTCGGCCTTGGCCACGCCGATCATCGTCGGCGAAGTCGCGGATCCCCTCGGCCGGGAAGCCGCGCCGGCGCAGGCCCGGAGATCGTGGGCATCCGCGGGTCGTCCCAGCCGCGCACGTGGCCCTCGTTGACGAGGCGCAGCAGGACGCGCTTGGAGAGGACCGTGTAGGTGAGGTTGAGCCGGGCGAACTCGTACTGGCGCGGGCGCGACGGCACCGGCAGGTTGCTCGATGAGCCAGTCGTAGAGCGGCCGGTGGACCTCGAACTCGAGCGTGCAGATCGAGTGCGTGACGCCCTCGATCGCGTCGGACTGGCCGTGGGCGAAGTCGTACGTCGGGTAGATGCACCACGCGTCGCCCGTGCGCGGATGGGCGGCGTGGACGATCCGGTACAGCACCGGGTCGCGCAGGTTGATGTTCGGGCGAGGCCATGTCGATCCTGGCGCGCAGGACGCGCGCGCCGTTCGGGGAACTCGCCGGCCCGCATCCGCTCGAACAGGTCGAGGTTCTCCTCGATCGGCCGGTCGCGCCAGGGGCTGTTCCGGCCGGGCTCGGTCAGCGTGCCGCGGTGCTCGCGGATCTCGTCGGCGGACAGGTCGTCGACGTAGGCCTTGCCGGCCTCGGATCAGGTGCGACGGCCCACGTCGTAGAGCTGCTCGAAGTAGTCGGACGCGTAGTAGAGGTGCTCGCCCCAGTCGAAGCCGAGCCAGCGGACGTCGGCCTGGATGGCGTCGATGTACTCCTGCTCCTCCTTCGTCGGGTTCGTGTCGTCGAAGCGCAGGTTGCAGCGGCCGCCGAACTCGCGGGCGATGCCGAAGTTGAGGCAGATCGACTTGGCGTGGCCGATGTGCAGGTAGCCGTTCGGCTCGGGCGGGAAGCGCGTGACGATCGTCGTCGTGCCGGCCCGTCGCGCAGGTCGGCGGCGACGATCTCGCGGATGAAGTCGCCACGCTCGGGCGTGACCGGGGTCTGGGTGCTCACGAACGCATAGTACCGTCCGGCCACGCGCCGCCGGCCTCGCTCGCCGGCAGGCCCGCCGGGAGGCGCCCGTCAGGGCCGTGGCATGCGGGGGCGCCGGCTGCGTCCGAACCGGCCTTACGCCCGTCCCCGGTGGTAGCGCTCCATGAGCGTGGCGACGGCGGCCCGGGCCTCGGCCCATTCGGGCTGGTCGCCGAAGACCTGCGCGTTCGTGCCCCAGCGGGCGATCTGGGTCATCGCGGACACGATCGCATCGTGGCGCGTCGAGCGCAGCCGCCCGCCGTCGACGATGCCGGTCACCAGGTAGCGCCGGACCACGTCGAACGGTGCGCGCCAGCGTCCGATGCGCACGCGGTCGCCCTCGCGGAGCGACTCCAGCCACTCGTCGTCGCCGACCGGTGCGTGGTCATGCTCGCGCCGGTGGACGGCGAGCGGAACGCGCATGCCGGGCGATCGAGGCGACGGCATCAGGCCGTCGGCGTCGGCGTCGCGGTAGCAGATCGGGCACGTTGGCAGCTCGGCGTCGATGCGCGGAGCCTCGCCGTACGGCAGCCCGCAACGTCGGCAGAACGTGATCCCCGGCCGGGCAGCAACAGACCCGCACTGGAGGCAGGCGGGCAGGGCTTCGATGGCCACGGATCAGGCGATCGCGAACGTCGAAGCTGGGGCTCGCCCGGACAGGCCGGACGGGCGCGAGGAGCGAGGGGGCATGTGCGAATCGTGCGTCAGAATGGACCGCGGGCGCCATAGCCCGGGGGTCAGGGGACCGTTGGTACCCCCAGGATGCCGGCCGCCTGCCCGATCGCGCGACGGAGCCCATCGCGGACCGGCGCCCCGGGCCAGCCAAGGTGGCGCGCGACCTCCGTGACGACGTACTCGGGCGCGGGCCCGGCCGGATCGTGGGCGGCCGCCCGGAGGTCCGGCCACTGCCGGCGGGCCATCTCCGCGAGGAACGCGATGTCGCCGAGCTGCGCGGCGACGAAGTCCCGGTCCACGACCTCCCCGTGACCGGGCACGACCTGGCCCTCGCCGGCCGCATCGAGCAGCTGGCCGAGCGTCGCCGGCCAGTCGAGCGGGAAGGAGTCGCCGAACGAGGGCGGCGCGCCTTCCTCCACGAGGTCGCCGGCGAACAGGACCCCGGCGTCGGGAACCAGCGCCACGACGTCGTGATCGGTGTGCCCACGGCCAAGGAACCGGAGCTCCACGCGACGGGCTCCGAGGTCGAGGGTCGCCGCGCCGGTGAACGTCCGGTCGGGAGGGTCGACGGGCGACGCGAGGAGGTCCGCGGAGATCTCCGGCATCTCGGCCGCCATCCCTGCCCGCCGTGCCAGGCCGTTCTCCTGCATGAACCGCGAGCACCCGTCCTCGCCCCAGATCTCGCATGGACGAAAGGCCGCGTTTCCCAGGACGTGGTCGAAGTGGGCGTGCGTGTTGAGCACGACGTGCGGCAGCGCGCTCACGTGCCGCAGGTCGTCGAGCAGCTCCCGCGCCTGGGCCAGCGTGGACCGGGTGTCGATCACCAGCACCCGGTCGCGTCCGACGACCGCTCCGATGGTCTGGTCGAAGAAGCGGAACCGGCGGATGAAGACGCGCTCGGCGATCTCGCGCCAGGGGTTCACGGCGCCGTCCCGGCGCAGGCCGCCGCGGTGCTCGTCAGCCCGCGTGGATCGAGCTGAGGCCGTCGAGCGCCGCGCGGGCCGTGTCGATGTCGTCGACGACGAAGCTGAACTGGGCCTGGTCGCCCCATCGTCCGATGAACAGGTGGCCGTAGATGTTCACACCCGCGTCCGCGAGGCGGCGCGCCACCCGGGCCATGCCGCCGGGCTGGTCGTCCACCTCGACCAGCAGCGACTCGCCCTCGATGAACTCGTAGGCGCCTTCCTCGAGCACCGCGCGCGTGGCCACGTCGTCGGAGGTCTTGAAGATGAGGTGGCCGCTCTCGCCGATGCCACCCCCGCCGATCGCGCGAAGGTCCACGCCTCGGGCGGCGAGGATCTCGGACAGGTCGGCGAGCGCGCCCGGCCGATTCGGGAGCTGGATCACGAACTGGTTGGCCACGGTCGTCAGCCCTCCGGATCACGCTGGGTGGTGGCGGCAAGTCTACGGCCTGCGCCGGCGACCGGGCGGGGGACGACCCGCCCTGCGGCCGCGGTCGCGTCGCCGGGTCCTCGACCCTGGATCGCCGGTTCCTCGACCGGGCTCGCCGGTTCCTCGACCCGGAACGGCCGGCACGCGCACGGTGCCCGCCCGCTACGATCCCGGCCACTCGGCGGGGATCACGGGCGAGGAGGACGGATGGAGGAGACCGGGCGCGGGATCCGCGTGCCGAAGACGATCGTCTTCTTCCCCGAGGGCGCCTATGGCCCGACAAACAACTGCGTCGGGATCGGCGACGTCCTGCGCCGGCGCGGCCACCGCGTCGTGTTCGTCGTGGAAGAGTCGTTCGCCGGCCGGCTTGCCGTGCACGGGTTCGAGGAGCGCCTGGTGCGCCTGGGCCTGCCGCCGGCGGAGCCGGAGGTGCCCGGCCAGTTCTGGAAGGACTTCATCCGCGACACGGCACCCGAGTTCCGGAAGCCGACGATCGACCAGCTCGAGACGTTCATCGCGCCGACGTGGCAGGCGCTCGTCGACGGCGCCTGGTACGTGGAGCCGCGGCTGCGCGAGATCTTCGCCGAGGTGGGGCCGGACGTGATCGTCGAGGACAACGTCGTCGGCTTCCCGGCCGTGGTGACGCACGGCGCTCCCTGGGTGAGGATCATGAGCTGCAACCCCGCCGAGCTGAAGGACCCGGCCGTGCCGCCTGCGTTCTCCGGCTACCCCACCGCCGACCGCGCCGGGTGGGACGCGTTTCGCGCGGAGTACCGCCGAACCCTCGGCGCCATGTGGGCGTCGTTCGACCAGTTCGTGATCGATTCGGGCGCTCCGCCGCTGGCCGACCTGGAGTTCATCCACGAGTCGCCGTGGCTCAACCTGTCGCTCTACCCGGCGGAGGCCGACTACGCCCGGCAGGACTCGCCCGGACCGACCTGGCATCGGCTGGACTCCGCGGTCCGGGCGACCGACAGCCCGTTCGAGCTTCCGGCCGGCTTCGCGGCGCGCGCCGGGCAGCTCGCTCTACCTGTCGCTCGGCAGCCTCGGGTCCGCGGACGTCGACGTTGATGCAGCGCCTGATCGACATCCTGGCCCGCTCGCCGTACCGCGTGATCGTGAGCATGGGTCCGCAGCACGAGCTGCTCGCGCTCGGTCCGAACATGCTGGGCGCCGAGTTCCTGCCCCAGGCCTCGATCCTGCCGCAGGTCGACCTCGTCATCACGCATGGCGGCAACAACACGGTCACCGAGTGCTTCCGCCACGGCCGCCCGATGGTCGTGCTGCCGCTCTTCTGGGACCAGCACGACAACGCCCAGCGGGTCGCCGAGACCGGCTTCGGCGCCCGCCTCGCCACGTACGACCTCACCGACGACGAGCTGCTCGGGACCATCGCGCGCCTCCTCGGCGACCGCGACGTCGCGGCGCGGTTGAAAGCCGTCTCGGAGCGCCTCGCGGCCGCGCCCGGCACCGTGGTTGCCGCCGATCTCATCGAGCAGCTCGCTCGGACCCGCGAGCCGATTCTCCGGGTGGAATAGGAGACGCGGAGGATGCGCCCGGTTCCGGGCAGCGCCGGCACTTGCCCGCGGCACTGCCCCCGGCGCGCTCCGGGCCCGCTCGTCGCACGTGCCGGGCCGTTCCCCACGGCGACCAGCGACGCCCGGCACAATCAGCGGACCAGGCTCGAACGACGGCCGCCGGAGGCGGCCAGCAGGAGGCTCCTCCCTTGACCGAGACCCGCACAGACGTGACGACCCGTCAGCAGCTCATCGGCGGCGCGTGGGTGGACGCCGCGTCCGGCGAGACGCTCGCCGTCGAGAATCCCGCGAACGGGCGGCAGATCGCCATCGTCCCGAGGAGCGCCGCGGAGGACGTGGACCGCGCCGTGAAAGCCGCCGCGACCGCCTTCGAGACGTGGTCGCAGACGACGCCGCAGGACCGCAGCCTTCTCCTGCTCCGGCTGGCGGACGCGATCGAGGCCCGTGCCGACGAGATCGGCCGGCTGGAGTCGAAGAACGCAGGCAAGCCGACCCAGGCCGCCATCGACGAGGTCCCGGTCGTCGTCGACAACCTCCGGTTCTTCGCCGGCGCCGCCCGCACGATGGAGGGAAAGGCCGCCAACGAGTACCTGGCCGGCCACCTCTCGATGCTCCGGCGCGAGCCGATCGGCGTGGTCGGCTCGATCGCGCCGTGGAACTACCCGCTCATGATGGCGGGCTGGAAGGTGGGCCCGGCGCTCGCCATGGGCAACACGGTCGTCCTCAAGCCGTCCGCGCGGACGCCGCTGACGGCGCTCCTGCTCGCCGAGATCGCGGCCGGGATCCTGCCGCCGGGCGTGCTCAACGTCATCACCGGCACGGGCGACGAGGTCGGGACCGAGATGGTCCGCCACCCGGGCATCGGCATGATCTCGGTGACCGGCGACACGGACACCGGCAAGAAGATCGCGCGCCTCGCCTCCGAGACGGTGAAGCGGCTCCACCTGGAGCTCGGCGGGAAGGCGCCGGTGATCGTCTTCGACGATGCCGACCTCGACTACGTGGCCGAGCAGATCCGGTACTTCGGCTACTGGAACAACGGCCAGGACTGCACGGCCGCCACGCGAATCCTGGCCGGTCCGAAGGTCTACGAGAAGTTCGTGGCGACGCTGTCCGACCAGGTGCGCCAGATCACGTTCGGCGACCCGGCCGAAGGCGAGTACGACCTCGGCTCGCTCATCGCGCGCGGCCAGGTGGAGAAGGTCGCCGGGATGGTCGAGCGTGCCCGAACAGGAGCGGAGGTCGTGGTCGGCGGTCACGCCCTCGAGCGCCCTGGTCACTACTACGAGCCGACCGTCATCGCGGGCCCCGACCAGCGGAGCGAGATCATCCAGGACGAGGTATTCGGGCCGGTCGTGACCGTGCAGCGGTTCACCGACGAGGCGCTCGCGATCCGCTGGGCGAACGACGTCCGGTTCGGGCTCGCCGCGTCCGTTTTCACGAGCGACCTCGGGCGAGCCTTCCGCGTCGCCAAGGCCATCCAGTTCGGGACGGTCTGGATCAACGAGCACTTCACGCTCGTCTCCGAGATGCCGCACGGCGGCTTCAAGGAGTCCGGCTGGGGCAAGGACCAGTCGGCGTATGCGCTCGAGGACTACTCGGTCATCAAGCACGTCATGGCGAAGATCTCCTGACGATCGGGCGTCTCGCGGGCGGCGAGAGCGCGCGGAGGTCACACCGACAGGGGGCCGTGCGTCGTACGCTTGACGGGGCGCCGGTCACGGCCGGGACCGGGCCCGTCCCAGGATCGGGACGAGGAGGAGACATGCGGCGGCGCTTGGCATTCGTGCTCGCGGGGGCGCTCGCAGTGGCAGCGTGCGGTGGTGGGGCCACGCCGACGCCAGCGCCGTCACCGTCGGTGACCCCGGCTCCGACAGACATCTACGCCCAGTCGCCGGTCCCGAGCGAGGTGGCGAGCCCGGCGCCCGAGGCCTCCGCCTCCCCGAGCGAGGCGGCGGGCGGCACGACCTACACGGTCAAGGCCGGTGACGTCATGATCAAGATCGCGAAGAAGTTCGGGATCACGGTCGCCGCGCTGAAGGCCGCCAACCCGACGGTCGACCCGACGAAGATGCGAATCGGGTCCGTCCTGATCATCCCGGCGAAATAGCCGCCTGCCCCGCGGCGGTGTCGACGGGGCCGGCGACACTGCGAGCTCGGGCCGGGCGGCCGCGGCACCGGCCTGTCGCGGCCCGGGCACCGGCCTGTCGCGGCCGGCTGATCGGGGGTTGGGCGGCGCCGCGGGTATCCTTCCGGCGTGCCGCGCCGATCCGCAGATGCCCGCGCCGTTCCCGCCGACATCGTCGGGTTTCGGGCCGCGCTCCTGGCGTGGTTCGACCGCGACAGGCGCGCCCTCGCCTTTCGCGACGCGCGTGATCCCGACCCCTGGGCGGTCCTCGTGAGCGAGGTGATGGCGCAGCAGACGCAGGTCGGGCGCGTCGCCGAGCGATGGCAGGCCTTCATGAGCCGGTATCCGACGCCGGCCGCCCTCGCGGCCGCCTCGACGGGCGACGTCATCCGGGCCTGGCGCGGGCTCGGCTACAACCGCCGGGCGATCGACCTCCAGCGAGCGGCGCGCGCCATCGTGTCCGCCGGCGGCCGGGTGCCCGGTGACGTCGACGCGCTCGAGGCGCTTCCCGGCGTCGGGCCATACACCGCGCGGGCCGTCGCCGCCATCGCGTTCGGCCGCCCGGTCGGGGCCGTCGACGTGAACGTCCGGCGCGTCCTGGGACGCGTGACGCGGCCCGGGCCGAGGCGCGGCGCTGGGCAGGCGCCGGCGCCGCCCCGCGAGATCCAGGCAGCGGCCGATGCCCTGGTGGACCCGGGCCGCCCGGCGGACTGGACGCACGCGATGATGGACCTGGGCGCGACGCTCTGCCGTCCCGCACGACCCGCCTGCCCCGCATGCCCGGTGCGGTCGTGGTGCGCGTTCGCGGGCACGGCTGCCGTCGCGTCCGAGACCGCCGACCAGGAGCCGGCGCCGGCGCCGGCGCCGGTGCCCTCGCGCCCGCGAGCGGTCCCGTTCGAGGCCACGAACCGCTGGCTCCGCGGGCGGATCGTGGATCGCCTGTGCAGCGTGCCCCCGGGCACGCGCCTCGCCTTCGACGGACCGCTTGGCCTGCACGCACGCGCGGCCGTGTCCGCTGCCCTCGCAGCGCTCGCGGCCGACGGCCTCGTGGAGCTCGACGGGGCCGGCGGTGCGCGGCTCGCGGGAGAGCGCCCGTGACGGAGCGCCCGCTCGCGCTCGACGCGGCTGCCGTGGAGCGCGGCCGAACGCCGTCGCGCGCGGCCAGGCCCAACGTCGCCATTCGAGCGGAGCCGCGCTCGGTTGGGAGCGCCGGGGCACACGACCCGCTCGCCCGCGAGGTCCGGCTGCTCGGCGCGCTCCTCGGCCAGGTCATCACGGAGCAGGAGGGGGAGGCGGCCCTCGACCTTGTCGAGCGGGTCCGCCGGCGGACGATCGCCCTGCGCCGCGACCCCGACCCGGCGCTGCGTGCAGCACTCGACGCGGACCTCGCGACGCTGGGCGGCCCGGAGATCGCGACCCTCGCGCGCGCCTTCTCGACCTATTTCCAGCTGGTCAACCTTGCCGAGGAGAAGGAGCGCGTCCGCCAGCTCCGGCGGCGCGCCCGCGTCTCCGGACGGACGCCCATGGACGATTCGCTCGACGAGGCCGTGCTCCTCCTGCGCCGCGGCGGCATGTCGCGGGACGAGATCCAGGGGCGGATGGCTCGCCTGCGCATCTCGCCGGTCCTGACGGCCCACCCGACGGAGGCGCGGCGACGCACGGTCCTCGTCGCACTGCGACGCGCCTACGACCTGCTCGATCGCCTCGATGACCCGCGGCTGACGCCGGCGGACGACGTGACCGTTCGCCGACGACTGCGGGAGGAGATCACGCTGCTCTGGCGCACCGCCGACCTGCGCCAGGCGCGCCCGACCCCGCTCGACGAGGTCCGCTCGGCGATGGTCTTCTTCGACGCGACCCTCTTCACCGCGACGCCGGACCTGTACCGCGCCGCCGATGGCGCCCTCGACCTCGCGGACGGACTCGCCGGGGGCCAGGGCTCCGGCCGGACGAAGGGGTCGTGGCCGGCCGCCGACCGGGATCGGACGGGGACGCGCCCGCCGCTTGCTCACGCGTTCCTTGCGTGGGGCTCCTGGATCGGCGGCGATCGGGACGGTCACCCGTACGTGACGGCCGAGACGACGGCCGAGGCGTTCCGGATCCAGGCCGATCATCTCCTGCACGGCTACGAAGCCGTGGCGTCCCGTCTCATGACCTCGCTTGCGGCGCGGCCGCGGTCGGGCGTGCCGCTGTCGCCGGCGCTCGCGCGGCAGCTGGCGCGCGACGAGGACGACCTGCCCGACTCGATGCGCGAGATGGCGGCCCGCTTCCCGAACGAGCCGTACCGGCGGCGGCTCGGGGCGATCGCCGAGCGGCTGCGGCGGACGCGCTCGTACCTGGCCGAGCAGCCCGGGCCGCAGGGCGGGCGGTACGCGAGCCCCGCGGAGCTCCTCGCCGAGCTTGCCGACCTGCGCGAGGCGCTCGTGGCGGATGGCCTCGAACGGCTCGCGTTCGGCGCCCTGCAGGACTTCCGCTGGCAGGTCGAGACGTTCGGGTTCCATCTCGCGTCGCTCGAGGTCCGCCAGCACGCGGCCGTGCACCGGGCCGCGCGGTCGGCCCTGGACTCGACACACGCGGACCTTGGGCTGGCTGTCGCGCCGGGGGTGTCGGCGGGCGAGGTCCTCGCGACCTTCCGGGCGATGGCCGCCCTGCAGCGACGCGCCGGCGAGGCGGCGTGCCATCGCTACGTGATCAGCTTCACGACCGGCCCGGAGGACGTCGCGACGGTCCTCTGGCTGGCTGCCCGCGCGGCGGATCCGGCCATCCCGCCAGGCATGACGAGCGGGTACGGGCCGGGCGCACCGACGCTCGACGTCGTCCCGCTGTTCGAGTCCGCGGAGGCGCTCGAGACGGCCGGGTCGATCCTCGCCCAGCTGATCGCCGACCCCGCGTACCGCGCCCACCTCCGACAGCGCGGCGATCGGCAGGAGGTGATGCTCGGCTATTCGGACTCGAACAAGGAGTCCGGCTACCTCGCGGCGAACTGGCTGCTCTATCGGGCACAGGAGGACCTGGTCGCGGCGGCGCGCGCAGGCGGCATCGAGCTGACCCTCTTCCACGGCCGCGGCGGCGCGATCGGTCGCGGCGGCGGCCCGACGCACCGAGCGGTGCTCGCGGCCCCGGACGGGGCGGTCGACGGGCGCCTGAAGCTGACGGAGCAGGGCGAGGTGATCTCCGCTCGCTACGCCAACCCGGCGATCGCCCGGCGCGGCCTCGAGCAGGTCGCCTCCGCGACGCTCCTCGCGGGGGCGGATATCGGCGACGACCTTGTCGTCGGCGCCGCCTCCGCCGACGGTCGCGCCGTGATGGAGGAGCTCGCCGCCGAGGCCGGCAGGGTCTACCGTGCGCTCGTCTGGGACGAGCCGTCGTTCGAACGGGTCTTCGCGGAGGCGACGCCGATCGCGACGATCTCCGGGCTTCGTCTCGGCTCGCGACCCGCTGCGCGCGGCTCGAGCACGGCTGGCGGCGGCGACACGCCGGCGTTGGGAAGCGCTGCGTCCGCGGCGCCAGGACCCGCTGCCTCCGCGGCGCCGGCCGCGGTCGTGCCGGCGGCGGCCTCGCTCACGTCGCTCCGTGCGATCCCCTGGGTCTTCGCCTGGACGCAGGTCCGGCTCAACCTGCCTGGATGGTTCGGCCTGGGGAGCGCGCTCGCGGCATTCGAACGAGTCCACGGCGAGGCCGGCATGACCCAGCTTTCCGCGCTGCACCGGACCTGGCCGTACTTCCGCGGCCTGCTCCAGAACGCGGAGGTCGCGCTGGCCCGGAGCGACATCGCGATGGGGCGCCGCTACGCCGCGCTCGCCGGACCCGATGGGATTCGTCTGGCCGACCACATCGAGGCCGAGCACGCTCGGACCGTCCGGCTCCTCCTCCGGATCTCCGACCGCTCTGCGCTCCTCGACGGCGTGCCGGCGCTCCAGCGGTCGATCGCCCTGCGTGCCCCGTACCTGGACCCGCTCAACGAGCTCCAGGTCCTGCTCCTCGGTCGTCTGCGGGGGCTGCCGGACGACGCACCCACGCGGCCCGAGCTCGAGCGACTCGTCGGCCTGACGATCAGCGGCATCGCGGCCGGCGTCCAGGGGACCGGGTAGGCACGACCGGGCCTCGTCGTCACGGTGCCCGCGCGTCCGCAGGGGAGCCCCGGCCAGCAGGGGAGCGCCGGACAGCAGGGGAGCGCCGGGCACAGGGGAGCGCCCGGGCGGAGCGACCCGCTACCCTTGCGTCCGCCCATGACGACCCCGGTTCGCCCCGCCCAGGATCCCCGAGGACCCCGACTGCCCGCCGACGACCGGACACTGTTCGAGCTGGACCTCGCCGGGCTGGCCGCTCGCTGGACGGAAGCCATGCATCGCGCCCCGATCACCGCGGCCGAGATGACCGGCACCGACGCGAAGGCCCAGCGCCTCGGTGTGAGCGGGAGCCGGCTCATGGAGCACGCCGGGACCGCGGTCGCCGCGGCCGCGCGCGCGCTGATCGCGGCCGCAGAGCTGGCAGCAGCCGCCACGGCCGCAGGGGCCGCGACGGCCGCCGAGGCTGTCATCGCGACACAGTCCGCTGCGGCTGCCACCGCCACACGGTCCGCCTCGGCCGCAGAGTCCGCGGCAGCGACGGCCGCAGAGTCTGCCGCGTCCGCGACGGCCGCAGGAGCCGAGGCAGCGCTGGAGGAAACGTCGGTCGCCGGGGCCACGTCAACCTCGGACCGACCTGGCCTCGACGGGGCGCACGAGGTCGACGGAGCCACCTCGGACCGGGCGCCGGCCGGAGCACCCGGGCCCCGTGCGGCCGCCCTTCGTGCGCCAGAGTCGCACGCTCCCGGCCCGATCCTGATCCTGTGCGGCCCCGGCAACAACGGCGGTGACGGCCTCGTGGCCGCGCGGCGGCTCGCCGGCCGCGGGTTCCGGGTCGTGGCCGCCCTGGTCTCAACCGGCGCGCGCCCGGGCACGCCCGACGCCGCGCGGAACTGGGATCGTCTTGGCGCCGTGGCGTCGGTCGAGCGGATCCATGCATCGTCCGCGCGGGACGTATCGACGCTCGGCAACGGTATCGAACGCGCGTCGGTCGTCATCGACGCACTGCTCGGGACCGGCGTACAGGGCGCGCTCCGCGAGCCGGTCCGGGCGGCCGTGGAGCTGTGTCTCCGGGCGAGGACCGCAGGCGTGCCGGTGCTCTCCGTGGACACGCCGACGGCCTGCGACCTGACCTCCGGCGAGCTGTCCGACCCGGTCGTCCGGGCTGATGTCACGATCACCTTCCACCGGCCCAAGAAGGGCCTGCTGACGCGTCGCGGGCGACTCGTCGCGGGCCGCGTCCTCGTGGCGCCGATCGGGATCCCCGCCGAGGCGGATCGTGACTGACGGCTCGCGCGGACCGGGCTGGCGCGAGGTCCTGATCATCGCGGCGGGCGTGATCGGCGTTGTCTTCGCGCTCGAGCTCGCGAGCGCCGTCCTGCCGCCGGTCCGCGATGCGTTCGTCACCTTCCCGACCACGATCGTCGTGCTCGTGGCCGGGACCATCGGCGTGCTGGCCTTCGCGATCCTGGGGCGCCCCCGCTGAAGCTCCGATGGCGACCCGTCGAGGCGGTGAAGATGCACCTCGGCGATCGTGCGCCGGGTTCGTGCACCGGGCGCAAGAGTGCAGCGGACGTGTGCATTCGACGCACCGTTCGACCGAGCTGACGGCCCGGCAGCCCGGCGGACGCGCGTCAAGAGCGGGTTCGGCCGGGAATCGGGCGAATTCGTGCGTGGGCTGAACGGTGAAGACGTGCAGATCCATCCGCGGCCCGGCCACGCGGTCGGAGCGTGCGTCTGACGCATACGCGGCGGCGGCGCGGGACCGAGGCGTGACTTCGGACCCGTGCCGCCGAGCTGGGACTGCGCGCCGCGGAGCGACCGAGCGGCGGCGCGAGATCTCCGCCTCGCGCGGCCTACGGACTCGCGGTCGGACGTGGCGTATCGGGCGCCCACGTCGACGACCGCGGGCCCCGGCCTGATCGGTCGCCTGCGTGCGATGCCGCCGCGCGGACGCGCAACGGCCCGGTCCCAGTGGACCGGGCCGTTCGATCGCGCCGCCGTGGACCTATGAGGCCGGAGTGGCGCTCCCCTTCAGCGCGGCGAGGCGCGCATCCACGTCGGCGTCGGTCGAGATCTCCTCCAGGCCGTCGAACTGCGCATCGAGCGAGCTCGCCGCAACCTCCTGCATGCCACGGACCTGCGCCTCGTCGCGGCGGATCTTCTCCTCGTAGCGCGAGACCTCGCTCGTCGGGTCGGTGGCGTTGATGCTCTTGAGCGACTGCTGGACCTTGGCCTGGGCGTCGGCCATCTTCGCGCGGGCGACCAGCTCGTTCCGCTTCTGGACGAGCTCCTCGCGCTTCTCGCGCATCCCGTTGAGGCCGTCCTTGAGCTTGTTCGTGAGCTCGGTCTGACTGGCGATCTGCGTCGCGAGGCTCTTGGCCTGGTCCTCGAACCCGATCTGGCGCTTGAGCGCCACCTTGGCCAGGTTGTCGAAGCGATCGGCCTCGGCCGTGTTGCCGGCCGCCCGCAGCTCGTCGGCCTTGTGCGACGCCGCGAGGGCCTTGCCGCCCCACTCGGCGACCCCCGCCTGCGCGGTGCTCGCGTCATCCTCGGCGAGGCGAAGGTTGCCGATCGTCGTCGCGACCGCCTGCTCCGCCTCCGCGATGTTGTTGGTGTAGTCGCGGACCAGCTGGTCCAGCATCTTCTCCGGGTCCTCGGCGCCGTCGATCAGCGCGTTGACGTTGGCCCTGACGAGGTTCCCGATTCGCCCGAGGATGTTGTCACCCATCGCAGTGCGTCCCTTCCGTTCAATTCCGTCGGCACCGGCCTGTCCGGTGCCGTGATCGATCTCCGCCCCTCCATGCTAGCCCACGACGCTACCGACGGGCCGTGGTCACCAGCGACCTCCCCCGGACGACCCGCCGCCCCCGCCGAAGCCTCCGCCCCCGGACGACCCGCCGCCCCAGCCACCGCCGAAGCCGCCACCGCCGAACCCCCCGAACCCGCCGCGGCCGCCGCCGCTGAGCATGCCCCCGATGATCCCGCCGAGGATCGCCCCGGCGATATTGCCGCCGACCCCGACCCCCCCGCCGCGGCCGCCTTGCCCGCCGTGCCACGGATCGTCGTAGCGCCCGTAGTCGTCGGCGGCGGCCTGGTAGGCGGCATTCGCGAGCTGGGTGGCCTGGTCGGCCTCCCGGGCAGCGCCCACCGGGTCGGCAGCGCCCGCGGCGACGGCCTGGTCCAGGTGTCGCTGCGCCTCGGCGAGCCGCGTGCGGGCCTCGGTCCCCACCGCCCCGCGGCGGGTCGCGATGAAGTCCGAGGCGCGCGTGAGGGTGGTCTGGGCCGCCGTGATCGAGGCCTCCAGCCGGGCGGCGTCCCGGGCGCGCTGCTCGCTCGCGGTTCGCTCGCGCGGCGAGGGCGTCGTCGGCGATCGTGTGCGCGTCGCGGGCCTGCGCGAAGGCCGCGGCGACGTCCGGCTTCGGGCCGGCGAGCGCCGTGCGCGCACCGGAGAGCAGCGTCGCGGCCTGGGCGAGCCGTCCGGCGAGCGCCGGATCAGCCGAGCCGGAGGACGCCTGCGTGGCCTGGGCGAGGTCGCGGTCGGCGTCCGCGAGCATCTGGTCGACCTTCGCCTTCGCCTCGTCCAGCTCGGTCGCGAGCCGGTCGATCGCGTCGAGGAACGCCGTGCCCTGGCCGAGCGCGTCCTGGCCGAGGCGCGCGGCGCGACCGGCCGTCTGGAGGTCGTTCGCGGCGATCGCCTTGGCGCCCTCGTCGACGGCCTCCCGCACGGCGGCCAGGCGCTTCTGAGCCTCGTCGATGTTCGGGGCGACGGCGTGCCAGCTGGCATCGGCGTACGCCGACAGGCGGGTCATCCCGGCCTGGGCTGCCGGCAGCCGCGCCTCGAGGGCGTCCGCCTGGGCCGGCAGCGCGGCGAGGATCTGGGGCGCCTTCGCCTCGATCTCGCGAAGCCGCTCGAACTCCTCCTTCACGTCATCGAGCCGGGCCTGCGCGCGACGGCATCCACGGACCAGCTCCTCGAGCATCCGCCGGTGCGTGGCGGCGTCCTCCGGGATCGCGTCATCGAGCTGCTGGCGGAGCTTGAACGCGGCCGCAAGGTCGCCCTTCGCGTCCGCGATGACGGCCTGGAACGGCGCGACCTCGTCGTCGCCGAACTGCGCCTGGGCGAATCCAAGCTCCTGCTCGCTGTCGCGGACCGCGTCGTCCGTCTGGACGAGCGCCTGGTTCGCGAGGGTCTCGAGATCGGGGGTCTTCATGGCCGCGATGTCGTCGACGGGCCCGCCCGCCGCGGCGCCCGCGCCTGGCGCCGCGCCGGCCGCCGCCTGCCGCTGCCTGCCGAACAGGATCCACCAGCCCAACGCGGCGATGACGGCGACGAACAGGAGCACCGCCAGGAGCGTGCCCAGCGGGTCGCCGCCCGACGCCGGCGGGGAGGCGGCATTCGTCGGCGCGCCCGACGCCGACGCGCCGGCTGGCCCGCCCGACGCGCCGTTGATCGCGTCGCGGATGCCCGCCGCCGTCGCGACGATCGCGCTCCCGTTCTGGCCGGAACGAAGGCCGGCCTCCAGGTCCGCGCCGAGGATGGTGTCGAGCTGCGCGTTCGAGAGCGGGATCGCGTCGGACTTCCAGTAGCCGTAGGCGTGGTCCGTCATCGCGAGGACCAGCAGCAGGTCGTTGCCGCCGAAACCGTTGACCTGCGCCGTCTGGGTCGCGAAGTCGGGCGCGGAAAGGCCGCCGGTGGTATCGGTGAACCAGACCCAGAGCTGGACGTTGGCCGCCCGCTGCAGGTCGTCGAGCGCGGGCTGGACCGAGCCGGCGCCGCCGCTGATGGCCCCGACGTCATCGGTGACCTGCGCGGAGAGGCGCCGGGGGCTCGAAGCAAGGACCGTCGTGGCAAGGACGACGATCAGCAGGAACGCGCCCGCCAGCGCCGCGACGGTGCGCGCGGCCCGCGGTCGGTGGGTCCCTGGAACGGTGAGTGTCGACATCGTGCCTGCATCTCGTGACGGGCGCGGCGACCGCCGCGGATGATCCATTGTCGCGCGGGCGGGGGTTCGTGGCAGCGCGTTCGCGCCGGGATCGTGGGGGACCGGGCCCGGGAGCACGGCCGCGCGCCGGGAGCACGGCCGCCCGGGGGAGCAGGGCCTGCCGCCGCGCAGCCGCTGGGCGCCGCGGCGCCTGCCCGCGCGCCGCGGGAATGCCCGCGCTACCATCGACGTCGTGATCCCTTCCTCCACCGGCGGGTCGGCTGCGGCCGCCCCCCGATCGGCGCCCGGACCCGGTCGCGCGCTGCGTGCGCGCCGCCCCGCCGGCGCCCGAAAGGTGCCCTGACCCATGGCTGTCGGCTCGTCCAACTCGTTCGACCTCGTGGTCCTCGGCGCCGGCACCGGCGGCTACTCGGCCGCCTTCCGCGCCGCGCAGCTGGGCATGAAGGTCGCCCTCGTCGACGAGGACAAGATCGGCGGCACGTGCCTCCACCGCGGATGCATCCCGACGAAGGCGCTCCTGGAATCGGCCGACTTCGCCAACCGGGTACGGACCAGGAGCCGCGAGCTGGGCGTCCTCGCTTCCCGGAGAGGTCGCGATCGACTACGCGGTCGATCGCTGCCCGCAAGGACCAGGTCGTCCGCCGGATGTGGACCGGGCTCAAGAGCCTCGTGGGAAAGAACAAGGTCGAGTGGGTCGCCGGCCGCGGACGCCTGGAGGGACCCGGCAAGGTTCGCGTGCGCCTTCACGGCGAGGACGGGACGCCCGGGGCCGGGGGCGAGCGCGTGCTCGAGGCCACGGACGTCATCCTCGCGACGGGTTCACGCGTCAAGAGCCTGCCCGGGATCACCCCGGACGGGGTCCGCATCCTCACCTCCGACGACGTGCTGCGCCTGGCCGAGCTGCCGTCGAGCATCGTCATCGTCGGCGCGGGCGCCGTCGGCTGCGAGTTCGCCTCGTGCTTCCACGACCTCGGCGTGAAGGTGACGCTCCTCGAATACCTGCCGGCGATCGTCCCGCTCGAGGATCGCGACGTCTCGAAGGAGCTCGAGAAGAGCTTCAGGCGGCGCGGGATCGAGGTGATGACCAACGCCCGCTTCGACGCAACGTCGCTCCTTGTCGGCGACGACGGGATCCGGCTGACGGTCGGGCCGGAGGGCGGCGAGGCGAAGGAGATCGCCGCCGACGTGCCTGCTGGTCGCCACGGGGCGCGCGGCGAACATCGAGGAGCTGGGTCTCGAGACCACCCGGGCCGCGACCGACCGCGGGGTCATCGTGGTCGACGGCCACATGCGGACCGCCGAGCCGCACGTCTGGGCGATCGGCGACATCGTCGGTGGGCTCTGGCTGGCCCACACGGCCGCGCACGAGGGGCTCACGGCCGTCCACACGATCGCCGGCGATCCGGACGTCCACGCGATGGACTATGTCGCCCAGCCGCGGGCCACCTACTGCCGGCCGGAGATCGCCTCGGTCGGCCTGACCGAGCAGGAGTGCGAGAAGCGCGGGCCTGCCCGTGAAGGTCGGGAAGGTCCCCTTCCAGGCGATCGCGAAGGCCGTGATCGGCGGCGACTACGAGGGCTTCGCCAAGGTGATCGGCCACGCCGAGACGGGCGAGACGCTCGGCGTCCACCTGGTCGGGCCACACGCGACCGATCTCATCGCCGAGGCGTCGCTGGCGGGATCGCTCGAGGCGCAACCGTGGGAGATCGGCGCGGCGACCCACCCGCATCCGACACTCTCGGAGGTCCTCGGCGAGGCGGCGATGGCCGTCGACGGGCGCTCGATCAACTTCTGAGCGGGCGACCTCGTTTCTGAGCGGGCGACCTCGTCGCGCGCCACGAGAAGGACGCCTCGCCATCCCGGCTCGACCATGCCGAGAAGGCGACCCCGGGCTCGCCGCCTCAGCTCGCCGCCCAGCTCGCCTGACGGCACCCGCGGCAGAGGCAGGCCCGCGTGACGCATCGCCGACGCGATGTCCTCCGCGATCATCCGGCGCTTCTGCTTCTCGATATAGAAGGAGGGGCCTGCCTGGAGGTACGAAGGGAAGACGCGGATGCCCCGGAAGTGATGGTCCCCGCCGCGGATCCGGTACGTCGCGCCGGCGGGAACGGCACGTGGCTCGCCCGACCTCCGGGCGATCTCGTTGACGGCGCGGATGGCGACGTCGCCCATGAGCAGCAGCGCGATGGCCGCAGGGAAGAGGGCGAGCTCGCGCTCCAGGAGCTCGCTGCACGAGCGGATCGTCGCCGGGTCGAGCGCGTAGCCGGTCTTCGCGCACTTCACCGCCGTCGTCAGGTGGACGCCCAGTGCCCGGACCTCCGCGATCGAGGAGACGTCGATCCCGGCGTCTCGGAACGCCGCGACGGTCGTCTCCGCGTACAGCGGATCCCCCGTGGCCTCGTACCCGTCGGCGGGATCCTGCGGCACCGCCTCGGACACCAGGACCACGCGGATCGCCGTGGGATCCTCGTCCGCGCTGGGCACGAAGTGGACCGCGGGGCGCACGTCCAGGCAGGGGAAACTCTCGCAATGGACCTGGTCGCAGACGCGCACGGTGAACCCCTGGTACGGCCGCGGTTCGCTTCACATCCTGGACGGCAGACGCCCGGGCGCTACGGCCGATAGGCCCGTTCTCGCGTGACCGAACTCGCCGTCCGTCGAGCGGGCTCCTCGCTCGCCACGCGAGCCGCCCGCCTGTAGATTCCGCGGATGATGACCGGCCGGGACGCTGACCCGGTGCAGCGCTCGGGCCTCGCGTCGGAGCGGCTCGTCGGGATCTACCGCCTGATGGCCCTGGCCCGCGCGCTCGACGAGCGCGCCTGGATCCTGAACCGGGCCGGCCGGGTCCACTTCGTGATCAGCGCCCAGGGCCACGAGGGCGCCGAGGCGGGGATCTGCGCCGCCATGACCCCGGGACGCGACTGGCTCCTGCCCTACTACCGCTCGATGGCCGCGATGCTCTCGTTCGGCATGACACCGCGCGAGCTGATGCTCCAGCAGTTCGGGCGGGCCGACGATCCCGGCTCGGGAGGGCGCCAGATGCCGGCCCACTATGGCGGGGCGGCCTACCGCATCTTCAGCAGCTCCTCGCCGGTCGGCACGCAGGCCCTCCACGCGGCGGGGATCGCGCTCGCCGCGAAGCTCCGGGGAGAGGCGCAGGTCGCCGTCGTGATGATGGGCGAGGGTGCCTCGAACCAGGGCGACGTCCACGAGGCCCTCAACTTCGCGGGGATCCATCGCCTCCCGATGGTCCTCGTCGTCGAGAACAACGGGTACGCGATCAGCGTGCCGGCCGAGAAGCAGCTCGCGGTCCGCGACCTGGCCGTCCGGGCGGCCGGCTACAACATGCCCGGCCTGACGGTGGACGGGACCGACGTCCTCGGCTGCTACCTCGCGATGCGCGGGGCCGTCGCCCGCGCGCTGGCCGGGGACGGAGCCACCTTCATCGAGGCGAAGGTCACCCGCCTGACCGGCCACTCGTCGGACGACCAGCAGACCAGGTACCGGAGCGAGGACGACCTGGCCGAGGGTCGCGGGCGCGATCCGCTGCCCGCCTTCCGCGACGAGCTCCGCGCGGCCGGCCTGCTGGACGAGGCGGCGGAGGCCGCGATCGGGGCCGAGGTCCGGGGCCTGGTCGACGACGCGACCGATTTCGCGGAGGCCGCCGCCGAGCCGGATCCCGCCACGCTCACGCGCCACGTCTACGCGGAGGTGGACAGGCCCGCGACGCCGCAGCTCCGATCCGGCCGGGGCGGGACCTGATGGCCGTCCGCACGTTCATCGAGGCGATCCGCGAGGGGCTCCGCGACGAGATGCGCCGCGACGCCGCCGTGATCGTCCTGGGCGAGGACGTCGGCAAGAAGGGCGGCGTCTTCTTCGCGACGGACGGGCTCTGGGCGGAGTTCGGCGACGACCGCGTGATCGACACGCCGCTCACCGAGTCGATGATCGCCGGGGTGAGCATCGGTGCAGCCGCGAACGGGCTGCGGCCGGTTGCCGAGATCCAGTTCGCCGACTTCATCTTCCCGGCGATGAACCAGATCATCCAGGAGGCCGCCCGGATCCGCTACCGGAGCAACGGGACCTTCGGCTGCCCGATCACGATCCGGGCGCCATTCGGGGCCGGCGTCCACGGCGCGCTCTATCACAGCCAGTCGGTCGAGGCGTTCTTCGCACACGTGCCGGGCCTGAAGGTCGTGATCCCGTCGACTCCGTACGACGCGAAAGGGCTCCTGCGATCGGCGATCCGGGACCCCGACCCGGTGATCTTCCTCGAGCACAAGAAGCTCTACCGCAGCGTCCGGGGCGAGGTGCCCGACGGGGAGTACGCCGTGCCTCTCGGGCGGGCCACGGTCACCCGCGAGGGGAGCAGGGTCACGCTCGTGACGTACGGCCTGATGGTCCACTACGCGCTCGACGCGGCGCAGCGCGTGGCGGGTGAGGGGATCGAGACGGAGGTCGTGGACCTGCGCACGATACGGCCGCTCGATGTCGCCACCGTGCTCGCCTCCGTCCGCAAGACCGGCAAGTGCCTGGTCGTCCACGAGGACAACCGCTTCGGCGGCTTCGGCGCGGAGGTCGCCGCGCTCGTGGCCGAGGAGGCCTTCGACTACCTCGACGGCCCGGTCACGCGTCTTGCCGGCCCGGAGTCGCCGGCGGCGCCCTACGCGAGCAGCCTCGAGGAGGCGTTCCTGATCACGCCGGAGAAGATCGCGGCGGCGATCCGCACGCTGGCGGCGTACTGATCTGCGTCGCTGGACGGCATGGGCCGATCCGCGGGCTGCAGGCGTGCCCAGGAGCCCGATTCGATCAGCCGGCCTGATCGGCATCGGGTCCGCTGATGGATCTCGGATCGATGAGCATGCGGTCGACGCCGAATCCGGGTTTCGTCGCGAAGCGGAGCGTGACGTCTCCCGATTCGATCAGCCGGCCTGATGTCATCAGGCGCGGCTGGTCAGAACCGCCCGTTCGGCGGCCGCGAGTGCCGATGGACGCGGGATGGGCCACACTAACGGGGTCCGGGCGCTGCTGAACCGGCGGGGCGCTCGACGCGTACGAACACTGAACGCGGGACCCCGTCCCGTGGAGGAGGGACTCCGTGGCGAAGGTCACGATGCCGCAGCTCGGCGAGAGCGTCGCCGAGGGCACCATCGGCCGCTGGCTCAAGAAGCCCGGCGACCGGGTGGAGAAGTACGAGCCGCTCGTCGAGGTGGTCACCGACAAGGTGAACGCCGAGGTCCCGTCCCCGTTCGCCGGCATCCTCACCGCGATCCTCGCGGACGAGGGCGCGGTCGTCCCCAACAACGCCGACATCGCGGAGATCGAGACGGGAGAGGCCGACAACGCGGCTGCGCCGACCGACACCGCCCGGGCTTCGTCCGCGACCCCGCCAGCTGCCCCGGCCCCGACTCCCGCCGCGGCGCGCGGGGCCCGTGACGCACGCGGCGCCCGCGCTGGCTGCCCCAGCTCCGACACGGACCTCTCGCGCCGATGCCGCCTGCGGCCTCGGCCTCGCCGCTGTCGACCCTCCCGGAGGCCGGCGACCCCGATGCGCGAATGACCCCCGCCGTCCGGCGGCTGCTCCGCGAGCACGGCCTCTCTGCCGCCCAGGTCCCGGGCACCGGCGGGGGAGGCCGGATCACCCGGGACGACGTGCTGGCCGTCGTCGAGGCGATCCGGACCGGCGGCACGGCCGCGGCATTCGTGGCGCCCGCCGTCACGCAGTCCCCGCCCGCGGTCACGGCTGCCGCGCCGGCTCCCGCGGGGGCGCCGGCGCCGGCGGCCCGCCCCGCGCCGACGTCGGCCGGCCCGGTCGTCGCGTTCCCGCCCGGCGCGGACGAGGTCCTCGTGCCGATGACGAAGATGCGCAAGGGCATTGCCGCGCAGATGACGCGAGCGCTCCAGGTGCCCCATGCGTACGTCCACGTCGAGGTGGACGTCACGAACCTCGTGCGGCTGCGCGATGCTGTCAAGCGCGAGTACCAGGCGCGGGAGGGGATCCCGCTCAGCTACGTGCCGTTCGTGATGAAGGCCGTGGTCGAGGCGCTGCGCAGGCAGCCGACGTTCAACGCCGTGTGGACCGACGAGGGGCTGCTGGCCAGGCGCCGCATCAACCTGGGCGTGGCCGTGGCGGTCGACGACGGCCTCATCGTCCCGATCATCCGCGACGTCGATCAGCTTTCGGTCAACGGGATCAACCGCGCCGTGGCCGAGGTCGCGGTCCGCGCCCGCGCCAACCGCTTCCGCGCCGACGACTTCGGCGGCGGGACGTTCACCGTTGACAACACGGGCTGGTTCGGCAGCAACCTGACGATGCCGATCATCAACGTCCCCGAGGTGGCGATCCTCACGATGGAGGCGATCACCAAGCGCCCGGTGGTCCTCGAGACGTCACAGGGTGACGTCATCGCCATCCGGCCCGTCATGAACATGGTGATCGGCATCGATCACCGGGCGAACGACGGCGCCCAGGCCGGGTTCTTCCTCCGCGATGTGAAGGCGTGGCTCGAAGGCATCGGCCCCGACACGCCCATCTACTAGGGGCACCGTGGCGGACCCGCGAAACGACGTCCCGGATCGGGGGCAGGAGTCCGCGCGGGCGCGGATGTCGATCGCCGACCGGGCCGCGCGGCGGGATCGGGTGGTCGGCGACCGCGACCGCTTCTCGAGCCTGGTGCGAGTGCTGCGGGCAGGTCGCGAGATCCCGCTCGAGCCGCGCCGCCACCACCGCCTCGCCTTCTTCGATGACCTGGCGTGGAACCCGATCGCGACCCGGCTCACGATCCTCGTCATCGTGGTCGTCCTCGCGGCGATCGGCGCCAAGCTCGGTGGTGACTGGCTGCGCGAGCGCGCCGTGGCGACCTGGACCGGCCCGACCGCGGCGGTGACGTCGGGGCAGCGCCTCGAGTCCTGCCCGGACGCCGCTGCGATCGCGCAGGTCGACACCTATCCGAACTGGCTCCGCTATGGGGGCCACGTCTACCTTCGGACGGACACGACCCGGCCCGGCCTGATCGACGGGGTCTCGTACGTCGACAGCGGGTACCGGCTCGACCACCTCTTCCTCGTGCTCCTGCGGAACACGCCTGCCGGGCGTGCCGGGCAGGAGGTCATGATCTGGAGCGACGGCGCGATGGCCGGCTACGTGTACACCCTGGCGGCGTCGTGTTGAGCGCAGCGGGCGCCCTGCGGCGGTCGTCCTACACTTGATGGCGATGAGCCGCGAGCTGCCGATCTTCATGCCGCCCGTCGCCGGCCACGACGGCCATGCGGCGTGCGCCAGCCTCTCGATCGCGATCGGTGGCATGCCCGAGGCGCTCGGCGCCAGCACCACGGCCGCCGGCGCCGGGCTCGCCGTCGCGGCCCCCGGCGCCGGGCCGGGCGCGCGCCGCCACCCCGACTGGCTCAAGGCCAGGATCGGCGCCGGCGACGAGTACCAGGATCTCGCGCCGCCTGGTCCGCGGCCTCAACCTCAACACCGTCTGCGAGGAGGCACGCTGCCCGAACATCGGGGAGTGCTGGGACCAGCGGACCGCCACGGTCATGATCCTGGGCGACACCTGCACCCGTGCCTGCGGGTTCTGCGCCGTCAAGACCGGCCGGCCGACCTGGTTCGACGCCGACGAGCCGCGCCGCGTGGCGGAGGCGGTGGCCGCGATGGGCCTCGAGCACGTCGTCGTCACCTCGGTCGCCCGCGACGACCTGCCCGACGGCGGCGCGAGCGTCTTCGCCGAGACGATCCGGCGCCTGCGCGACCGCTGCCCGGGGATGGGCGTCGAGGTCCTGATCCCGGACTTCAACGGCGCGGAGGCGCCGCTGCGGACGGTGATGGAGGCCGGGCCCGACATCCTCAACCACAACGTGGAGACGGTCGAGCGCCTCCAGGCTCCCGTCAGGAAGCGCGCCCGCTACGACCGCAGCCTGGGCGTTCTCGAGCGCGCCAAGGCCTACGCGGCCGAGCTGGGCCGCGAGGCCAGCACGAAGAGCTCGATCATGGTCGGCCTGGGCGAGGAGCGCGCCGAGCTCTCGCAGGCATTCCGGGACCTGCGCGCCGTCGACTGCGACATCCTCACGATCGGGCAGTACCTGCGGCCGACGGTCGCCCACCTGCCGCTCGTCCGCTACTACCACCCGGACGAGTTCGCCGAGATGAAGGCCGAGGCGCTCGCGCTCGGCTTCCACCACGTGGAGTCGGGGCCGCTCGTGCGCTCGTCGTACCACGCCCGCGACCAGGTCCCGGGCGCCGCGCTGCGGGCGCTCCGGCGACGGGCCGCGCTCGACGCCGACGGCAGGGTGATCCCCGGCGCAATCGCCTGAGGGCGTGCCGCCACGAGGGGCCCGGTCCCGTGGGTCGTTGACTGCGTGCCGCCACGACGCTCCCCGGATCGCGGAACGTCTCGTCGCGGCCGGCGCCGGCGTCAGAGGATCTTGGAGAGGAAGCTCTTCGTCCGCTCGTGCGTCGGGCTGGTGAAGAAGTGCTCCGGCGTGCCTTCTTCGATGATCTGGCCGTCGTCCATCATGACGACCCGGTCCGCGACCTCGCGTGCGAACCCCATCTCGTGGGTGACGACGATCATCGTCATCCCCTCGCGGGCGAGCTCCTTCATGACCTCGAGGACCTCGCCGATCATCTCCGGGTCGAGCGCGGAGGTGGGCTCGTCGAACAGCATCAGCGCGGGCTTCATGGCCAGCGCCCGGGCGATCGCGACGCGCTGCTGCTGGCCGCCGGATAGCTGCGTCGGGATAGACGTCTGCCTTGGCGGAGAGGCCGACCCGGGCGAGCAGGGCCCTGCCGGTCTCGACGGCCTCGTCGGCCGCGACGCCGCGGACGTGGATCGGCGCCTCCGTGATGTTCTCCAGCGCCGTCTTGTGCGGGAACAGGTTGAAGCGCTGGAAGACCATCCCGATCTCCTGGCGCTGCCTGGCGATGTTCCGCTCGCGGTCCTCGACGAGCCGGCTGCCCTCCTCGCGATAGCCGATGAGGTGGCCGTTCACGGAGATCCGGCCCTGCTGGATCTTCTCGAGGTGGTTGACGCAGCGGATGAAGGTGGTCTTGCCGGACCCGGAGGCGCCGATGACGACGACCACCTCCTGGCGCCTCACGTTCATCGAGACGCCCTTGAGGACGTGGAGCCGCCCGAACCACTTGTGGACGTCGGTCGCCTCCACGACCAGCTCGGTCGCCGCGGCGGGGATCCCGCCGATCGCGTCGAGGAGGTCGTGCGGGTGCTCGTCCGCCATCATCGGCCTCCGCTCACGAGGCTGGGATCCACCGGTCCGCGCACCCCGAACATGCGCTGGCGAAGGCTTGGGCCGCCCGACGAGGCTCCCGCCGACGCCCTTGCCGAGCCGGCGCTCGATGTACGCCTGGATGAAGCTCCAGATCGTCGTCAGCAGCAGGAACCACAGGGCGCAGGCGAAGTACATCTCGAACGGCTGGAAGTTCTGGCTCTGCTTGATCGAGAACGTGGTGTAGAGCTCCTGGACGCTGATCACGAACAGCAGGGAGGTCGTCTTGAGCATGTTGTTGAACTCGTTGCCAAGGGGCGGGACGATGATCCGCGCCGCCTGCGGCAGGACGATGCGGCGCATGCCCATTCCGAACGTCATGCCCAGCGACTTCGCGGCCTCCATCTGGCCCGCGTCGATCGAGATGATCCCGGCCCGCACGATCTCCGACATGTAGGCGCCCTCGTTGAGGCCCAGCGCGAAGATGCCGGCCTGGATCTCGCCCGGGATGGAGAGTCCCAGCAGGTTGATGGACGGCCAGTCGTAGATGTGGGCCGCCCCGAGCCCGAAGAAGAAGAACACGATCTGGACCAGCAGGGGCGTCCCACGGAAGACCCAGATGTAGATGTTCGCGATGATCCGGAACGGAGCCCGGCGCGACATCCGCCCGAGCGCCCCGAAGATCCCCAGCACGATGCCGATGATCTGGCTCACCACGGAGATGACCACCGTGAGCATGAGCCCGTTCAGGATCTGGTTGTCCGGGCTGAAGATCGCGTGCGTGAAGACCTCGGTGTCGAACCTGAATGGCGCCCGGCTCTGGCCCGCGCAGCCGGCCACGATCACCACGAGGAGGAGTGCCCCGACCAGCGCGCGCGCTGGTCGGGGCACCGACACGGACCCGGCGCGTCGCGCCCCGTCCATGTTCATCGTCCCTGCGTTCCCGGCGGCGGCGACTACTTGGTCTTGTTCAGCTGCCCGGCCACGGCCGCCGTGACCGCCCCGGAGTCGTCACCGTACTTCTTGAGGATGCTCTGGTAGGTGCCGTCGTTGATCATCGAGACCAGCGCCTGCTGCACGGCCATGACCAGGTCCTTGTGCCCCGGGTCGTTCTGGACGCTGATCCCCTCGAGCGCGACGCCGAGCGTCAGGCCCGACAGCTGGAACTGGTCCGGGTGCTGGACCGTGTAGTACCCGGCGACAGGAGAGTCGGCGAAGTACGCATCCACCTTGCCGGTCTGCAGGGCCAGCAGGGCGTCGCTGTCCTTGGCGTAGCTCTTGACGTCGATCGCGGGCTTGCCCTTCGACGTGCAGGCCGCGGACAGGCCCTGGCCCTTGTAGTCGCCACTCCCGCTCAGGTAGTCGGCCTCGGTGGTCCCGGTCTCGGCGCCGATCGCCTTTCCGCACAGGTCGTCCTGGGCCTTGATGTTCTTCGGGTTGCCGGTTGCGACCACGAAGGACTGGCCAGCCTGGAAGAACGGGATCATGTCGACCTGCTTGACGCGGTCGGCGGTGATGTTCTGGGCCGAGATGATCACGTCGCACTTGCCGCCCGTCAGCGCCGCGATGATCGTGTCGAAGACGGAGTTCTGGACCTGCGCCGTGAGGCCAAGGCGCTTCGCGATCTCACCGCCGATGTCGATGTCGGATCCGGTCGCGTTCCCCGAAGCGTCGAAGAACTCCTGCGGCGGATACGGGATGTCCGAGCAGATCACGAGCTTGCCGTTGAAGATCAGCTCGTTCGCCGGGACGGCGATGGTCGATGCGGCCGGAGACGGGCTCGGGCTCGGCTCGGTCGACGCCGGTGCCGCAGGCGACGGGCTGGGCGCCTCGGACGGGCTGGGGGCCATCGAGGCCGCGGCCGACGGTGAGGCGGCGGGCGCCGCCGTCGGGGACGGTGTCGCGCTGCCCGAGCACGCCCCCACGAAGACGGCCATCGCACCCGCGAGCGCAAGCACGCGGGAACGCATGATGGACATGAGACCACTCCTCCTCGTGTGTGGTTCGGCGCTGGACGCAGTGTCGCCGAGGTGCCTGCGATTTCCTTCGCGGCATGTCCGAGCTCCTAGAGTAGTGAGTGGACGTGCGCGTGCGCAACACGTCCCATTTCGCAACCCGGCTGCAGCCTTCGACCGGGTTCGCCCCGCCTCGCGATATCCTGTGCCCATGACCCGACCGCTCTCGCGCAAGGTCCCGCTCGCCGAGCTGCACTGCCACCTGGGCGGCGCGGTCACGCCCGCGATCATGTGGGGGATCGCCCACAGCCAGGGGATCCGGCTCCCGACGAAGGACTACTGGGAGTTCCGGGACATGATCACGGTCTCCACCGCGCCACGGCCATTCGTTCGACGGCTACCTGGACCTGTTCCGCTGGACGGAGCTGATCCAGTCGTCCCCGATCGCGATCGAGCGATCGGTCTACGAGGTGGTCGGCGGGGCCTATCGCAAGAACAACGTCACGACGATGGAGCTCCGCTTCAACCCGATGAAGCGGAACCGGGGCGGAGAGCAGGACCTGGATCACATCATCGCGGCGGCGATGCGCGGGATGGACCGGGCCGTCCTGGAGTATCCGATCCGGCCGGGCCTGCTCCTCTGCCTGGACCGCGCGTTCCCGTATCAGCTCAACGAGATCATCGCGGAGAAGGCCATCAGCGGGCGTGACCGCGGCATCGTCGGCATCGACATCGCCGGCCCGGAGTCGTCCGGCTTCCGCGTCAAGGAGTACCGGCGGCTCTTCCAGCGCGTCCGGCGGCACCACCTCGGGATCACCGTCCACACCGGCGAGTCCGGGCCGGTCGAGGAGATCGCGGAGGTCATCGAGGAGCTGGAGCCGGACCGGATCGGCCACGGCGTGAAGGCGGCCTACGACCCCCGGACGATGGCCATGATCCGCGAGCGGGGGATCGTGCTCGAGATCTGCCCGACGTCGAACCTGAACACGCGCGTCGTGTCCGGCTGGGACGAGTTCCGCTGGATCTTCGACACCTTCCGGCGCAACCAGATCCGCTTCACGATCAACACGGACGGCCCGGAGATGCTCAAGACCTACATCCGCGACGAGCTCGCGATGCTGGGCCGGCTCGGCATCCTCAGCCTCGAGGAGCAGGAGGAGGTCGCCCGGACGGCGATGCAGGCATCGTTCGTGCCCAACGTGAGCGACGTGCCGCTGCCGCGCCTGGAGCCGCCGTCCCGCCTCGTCGTGGAGCGCGAGGAGGCATAGTTAGTCCTAGCGCCTCGCCCGTTGGGCGGTGCCGGCGTCCCGGCGTGGGGCTCATGCGCCCCGCATCCTCGCCCCGGCCGTCGGTCGGGCGTTCAGGTGTCCTGGGGCTCGATCCGGTACGTGCAGGACCGATCGCCCGCAGCGATGTGCGAGATCCGCGTGACGCGTGCCTGCAGGACCTCCTCGAAGAGCCGGACCTCCGCGCGACACGCGGCCGGATGCCCGGCGGCGGCGCCGAGGATCGCGCAGTTCGCCTCGCGCAGCTCCAGCGGGCCATCGAACCCGTCGAGCGGCGTGGCGCGGCAGAGGTAGCCGGACTCGTCCTGGATCACGGCCAGCTCGCGCACGCGGGCGGCGAGCGTGGGCGACGGCCCGAGGGCGGCGGCGAAGCGGGCCCGGATCCGCTCGGCCAGGATCCGCTGGCGGGCCAGGAATACGGCCTCCACGAGCTGGTCGCCGCCCACCTCCTCGATCAATTCGAGGAGCGTCGTCGCCAGCCCGTCGTAGTTGGCCGGGAGGCTGCGCTGCGCCTCGGCCGTCACGTCGTACAGGTGGCGCGGCCGCCCCACGCCGTGGCGGATCGCCTGGCGGATCACGGAGCCCCGCGACTCGAGCGAGCGAAGGCGCGCGATGACGCTGGCGCGGCTGGCACCGACCCGCGCGGCGAGCCTGTCGGGCGCGCTGGCGCCCATGTCGCGGAGCGCCACGAGGATCGCCCGGTCCAGCCCGTCGTGGGTGGCCCGTGCCGAGGTGCGCGGCTCGTCGGCGGCGATGGGATGGCCGCTGGCGTCGGTCATGTCGGACAGGCTAGCACCGGAGGCGCATCGGAGCCGCTGACGAGGCGAGGCGCAGGCCGCGCCTCGGCGATGGGTCGGTGCGCGCCGATCGTCGCCGCGCGGGACGGCCCAGCAATCCTGTCAACCTCCGACCGCGGCCCGCTGGAGCGCGGTGCGGAGCGCGTCCTTGAAGGCGGGCGCCCACGGCCCGGCTCCCGCCAGCACATACGGCGGCTCGTCCACCGCGCCGAAGGTGGTCGGATCCGTCACGTAGGAGCGCGCGCAGGTATCGACCGTCGAGCGCAGCGCGTCGTAGGTCTGCTGGTCCTTGAACGCGTACAGGTGGATCCGCACCGCCGTCTGCTGGTCGAGGCCCTGCGCGTCGAACCCGATCGCGGTGCGGGCCAGGCGCTGGTCGTCACAGCCGGCCTCGCCGCTCACGACGCGGTTCACGTCGATGCCGAGGTTCTCCAGCTCGGAGACGATTCCCGCGAAGTCCGTCGGAGTCGCCGGCTCGGTGGTCGGCGTGAACGCGCTGCAGGCTGCCAGCAGGAGGGCCATCGCGACGGCCATCCCTCCGGCCCGGGCACGGCCCGCGACCGGCGCGCGCCAGGGACTTCGAGCCGGTCCCGCGGCCTGGGCGCGCTCGGGGCCTCGAGCATGTTCCGGGTCCGCGACCGGCCCGGTGAAGCGGGCGCGGTCGGTGCCTCGCTCGCGTCCCGGGCCGGCGACCCATCCCATGACTCGGGCGCGCCCGACGATCGCGGCGCGTCCGGCGACCACGCACGTGCCCACGGATCGCCCACGGGCAGCCCGCGAGGTCGGCTCGGCATCGGATGCTCCTCTGTCAGGCGGGTCGTGGCGGGGGTTCGCGCGATCGCCCGGAGGCTAGCACGTGCCCGCGCGGCCCGGGCGGTACACTCTGCGGGACGCCCAGCCGCGGCCGTGACCCGTCGTCCCGCCGGTGCGCCGCACGGTTTCCAGCCCGGTCTTCAGGAGGTCGCGTGCCCGAGATCCGCGCGTTCCGCGCCCTGCGCTACAACCGCGACGTGGTGCCGGACCTCTCGCGTGTCGTGGCCCCCCCGTACGACGTGATCTCGCCGGCCCAGCGGGCGGTCCTCGCCGCGCGCGATCCCCGCAATGTCGTCGCCATCGACCTGCCCGCCGACCTCCCCGGCGCAACGGACCCCGACGACAAGTACCGGGCCGCAGCCCGCACGTTCGCCGGCTGGCGCTCGGACGGGACGCTCAGCAAGGACCCGCGCCCGGCGCTCTACGTGCACGAGCAGGCGTACGTGCTCCCGGGGACTGCGGTCCGCCGCGTCCAGCGGGGCTTCTACGGGCGGGTGAAGCTGGAGCCGTTCGGGCCGGGCTCGGGGATCCTCCCGCACGAACGGACCCTGCGTGGACCGCGGGAGGATCGTCACAAGCTCATGCGGGCCTCGGGCGCGAACTTCTCCGGGGTCGTGGGGCTCTATCTCGACGATTCCGGTGCCGCCGCGAGGGCGCTGGCAGACGCGACGACGGGCAACGAGATCGCGGACGTCACCGACGACGACGGCGTCCGCCATCGGCTGTGGATGCTGGCCGACGACGGGCCGACCGCCTCGGCAGTCTCGACGCTGCGCGAGGCCGCCGGGCGAGCCCCGATCACGATCGCCGACGGGCACCATCGCTACGAGACGGCCCTCCACTATCGCGACGAGCGGCAGCGCACCAGCTCGAACGAGGAGGACCCGGCCTTCGACTACGTCCTGATGCTGCTCCTCGAGACGAGTGGCGCGCTCACGGTTCTCCCGACACACCGCGTCGCGCGGGGGATCGCCGACGGGGCCGGCCTGCTCGCGGACGCGCGGGCGCTCTTCGAGATCGAGCCTGCCGACCCGACGTCGCTCGAGCGGGCATTCGGTCCGGGCGCAGACGCGCCGGGCGGGGCCGGCCGGTTCGGGCTCTGGACGCGTGCCGGCGGCGCGATCCTGACGGCCCGGCGCGAGGCGATCGCCCCGTTCCTTCCGCAGGGCGGCGAGGCGCTCCGACGACTCGACGTGACCATCCTCGCGACCGCGCTCGAGCAGCTGACCGGGATCGACCGGGCCGCCACCGCGACCGGCGGCCGCATCGCCTACACGAAGTCCGCGAGCGAGGCGATCGCCTGGGTGGATGGGGCGGTCGAAGGCGCGGACGCGGCATTCCTGCTGGAGCGGACGCCCGTGGCGGCGATCGTGGCGGTCGCGGCCGCCGGCGACGTCATGCCGCAGAAGTCGACCTACTTCTATCCCAAGCCGCTGAGCGGCTTCGTCCTGAATCCGCTCGAGTGGTAGGCGACGACATGCTCGACGACCCCCTGGACCGCGACTACCCGCGACCTGCACCGGCCGAGTCCGGCGGCCCCGGCGGCAGCGGGGGCAGTGGCCCCGGTCGCCCCGTTCGAAAGGACGAGATCGAGCTGGAGGAGCGCGGGCTCTACATCGAGTCGTGGCTCCCCGAACGCCGCTCCCGGCGCCGGCCCCTGCTGTTCGTCCACGGCGAGCTCGCAGGCTCGTGGCTCTGGGAGCGCTGGCTCCGCCACCTCGCGAGCCGCGGCTGGGAAGGGCACGCCCTCAACCTGCGGAACCACTACTGGTCGAAGACGGCGGACCCCGCGTCGCTCTCGTTCGAGACGTATCTCGACGACGTCGTCGCGGGCATCGACCGGCTCGGCCCGAATCCCGTCGTCGTGGGGCACGGCATGGGCGGCCTCCTCGTCCTCAAGGCCGCGGCCGAGCGGGCAGGGGTCGCCGGGCTGATCCTCGTCGACGCCGAGCTGCCCGCCGAGCTGCGGCCGCCCGTGAAGCCCCACGTCGTCCGCGACGTGCCGGTCGCGTACGGCCGGGCCGTGATCGGCTGGGACACGCTGCCGGAGAAGCTGCAGCGCGAGAACCGCGACATGACGCTCGACGACGTCCTTCGCGTCCAGCACCTCCTGGGCCAGAAGGCGCGGGAGTCCGGGCGCGCCCGCGCGGACATGCTCGCAGGCGTGCCCGTGGACCCGACCGGCCTGGCGGACGTGCCCCGCCTCGTGGTGGGCTCGGGCCTCGACGGATCCGACGCGGCGGTCGCCGCGGAGCAGCTGGCAACCTGGCTCGGCGCCGAGCACGAGCAGTACGGGGCCCACTCGCACTACGGGATGGTGCTCGGGACGGAGAGCCACCGGCAGGTCGTCGACCGTGTGCGGGCCTTCCTCGAGACGCACCACCTCTAGCAGTCGCGGCGCCGGCGCCCGCGCCCGGCACTCCGGCAGGGTGCCCGTTCGTGACGCGAGCCGCGTGGCGAGGCGGCCGCAGTCGAGTCGCGGTGGCCGACGCGGGCATCCCGCTCGAATATCGTACGAACCGATCGGATTCGGCGCCTGCGAGCGTGGATTCGTAACGAACGTCGAGTTTGGCTGCATTTCCGAGCGTGGACCAGGCGATTCTGATCGGCTCGGCCGATACTGCCCGGCGGGCCCTGACATGGGGCCGCGCGGGCACCCTGGGGGCCTGGTCCCGGGCGGAACGCCGCCGACGAGCCGCCGACGAGCCGCCGACGGCCGCCGACGAGCCGCCGACGCGCCGCCGACGAGCCGCCGGCCGCCACATCGTCACTCGGGGACGAGGACAGCGGTTTGCCAATGCGACGGGCGCTCTGGTAGCATCGGGGCCCGGTCGGGGCTCTGATGGGTCCGTGCGGGCCGCCCTGCCGCATTCGTCTAGAGGCCCAGGACGCCGCCCTCTCAAGGCGGAGATCACCGGTTCGAATCCGGTATGCGGTACCAACCCGAAGTCACCGACGCCCCCGGTCCGCGCCCCGGGGGCGTTACCTTTTCGCGACCACGCGGCGGACGTGCAGGGAGCCCAGGAGGACCGATGGAACCGACGGCGAGGCGCCGGCTCGTGATCCTGACCGAGGGCGAGTTCGGTCCACACCACGCCAAGACCGCGTGGGGCGTCATCCGCTACGGCCGCGACGAGATCGTGGCGATCCTCGACTCGACGATCGCCGGGCGGAACGTGGAGGAGTGGATCCCGGGCCACGACATCCCGGCCGTGGCGACCCTCGGCGAGGCCCTCGCGATGCCCGGGCGCCCGCGCCCGAACGCGCTCCTCGTCGGCATCGCGCCGACCGGCGGGCCGCCTCCCCGACGCGTGGCGCGCGGTGCTCCTCGAGGCCATCGCGGCCGGGCTCGAGCTGCACTCGGGGCTCCACACGCTCCTCGGCGACGACCCGCAGATCGCCGCCGCGGCCGCTGCGGCCGGCGTCCGGATCGTGGACTACCGCCGGGCACCCGACCGGATGGACTGCGCCGTCGGCCGGCGCCACCTGCCGGGCCGCCGCGTGATCCTGACCGTGGGCACGGACTGCGCCATCGGCAAGATGTCTGTCGCCCTGGATCTCCGCCGGGCGGCGCTCGCGGCCGGCGACCGGGCCGTCTTCGTCCCGAGCGGCCAGACCGGCATGATGATCGACGGCTGGGGCGTCGCCGTCGACCGCGTCATCAGCGACTTCCTCAACGGGACGGTCGAGTGGCTCGTGGAGCAGGGAGAGGCGATGGGGGACTGGATCCTCGTGGAGGGCCAGGGCTCGCTCGATCACCCCGCGTACAGCTCGGTGACCCTCGGCCTGATCCACGGCGCGACCCCGCACGCGATGGTGCTCGTCCACAAGATCGGCCTTGCGGCCCACGACTTCGACCACCTGCCGGACCGGTCCTTCCCGATCGCCCCGCTGCGGCCGTTCATCGAGCTGCACGAGCGGATCGCCGCGACCGTGGCACCGTCGAAGGTCGTGGCGGTGGCCGTGAACACGTCGCTCGTCCCCGGCGAGGCGGACGCCCGTCGCGCGATCGCCCAGGTCGCCGCCGAGACGGGACTTCCGACCGACGACCCGGTTCGTTTCGGGGCGGGGCCGCTCTGGGCAGCGATCCGCGAGGCCGTGGACGCGCTTCCCTGGGTCGCCGGCGCGAGCGCGACGGGCGCGGAGGCCGGCGCGTGAGCCCGGGCTGGGACCTCCGGGTCGAGACGCTGCGCCTGCCCTTCGCGGATCCGTTCGTCATCGCCCGGGCGGCGCCGGGCGAGGGCCAGGCCGTGACGACCGTCGTGGTCGAGCTGCGTTCGCCCGCGCTGCCCGGCCTCGTCGGCGTCGGCGAGGGCTGCCCCGAGACCTACTACGGCGAGAACCCCGGCACGATGGCCGTCGTCATGGACCTGCTGCTCGCCGCGGCGCCGCCCGAGATGCTCGACACGGGCGGCCTCGACTCCGCGCGGGCCGGGCTTGCCGCCATCGCCGCCGCGTTCGACGGTGCGATCCGCGGCCACGGCGCCGCCAAGTGCGCGCTCGACATCGCGCTGCATGACCTCGCGGGCAAGGCGCTGGGGCTGCCGATCCACCGGCTGCTCGGGCTCTCGCCCGAGATCCCCCCGACCGACTTCACGCTCGGAATCGACGAGCCGTCGGTGGTTGCCGAACGCGCCCGCCGCCGCGCGAGCTTCCCGGCGCTCAAGATCAAGGTCGGCGGCGCAAACGACCTCGCCACGCTGGAGGCCGTCCGGGCCGTCTTCCACGGTCCGATCCGGGTCGACGCCAACGTCGGCTGGACGCCCGACAGCGCGGCGGCGATCGTGCCGGAGCTCGTCCGCCTGGGCGTCGAGCTGATCGAGCAGCCGTTCCCCCCGCGACGCTACGAGTGGCTCCGCGACCTCCAGGCCATCTCGCCACTGCCGATCGTCGCCGACGAGTCGGCGGTCACGATCGAGGACCTCGACGCGCTCGTCGGCGTCGTCGACGGGGTCAACGTGAAGCTTGCGAAGTGCGGCGGCGTGGGTCCCGCGGCCCGCATGCTGACCCGGGCACGCGAGCTCGGCTTCCGGACCTTCCTCGGCTGCATGGAGGAGACCTCGGTCGGGATTGCCGCGTCCGCCGCGGTCGCGAGCCTCGCCGAGTGGGTGGACCTCGACGGCTGCCTGCTCCTGGCCGACGACCCGTTCACCGGCCTCGAGCTCGGGGCGGACTGCCGCTGGCGCCTGACAGACGCGCCTGGCCACGGGGTCGTGCGCCGGGCCTGACAGCTCGCATACCGGGCCCTCGGCAGGACGCGCGTTCAGGGTCGGTGCGCCATTCGTCCCTCGGCGGCCCTCGCTCGTCCCTGGCGCTGCCCTCGTGCGACCCGCCGCTGTCCACCCGGCGACGCCGATCCATCCACCGAACGCCCGTCGCTGTGGACAAGTCGGGGCGGCAGATGGTGGACAAGGCCCTTACGGCAAGCGGCTCCCGGCGAGTACCATTCCGGGGTCGCCGGATGAGGGAGCTGACGGTGACACCGGCGGGACGTACGTCGTCCCGGACGAGCAGCCGAACCGCACGAACTCGCGGGGGCTGCCCACGCCACGGAGGCCAGGCTGCGCGACGCGCTGCCCGGCGGAGGAGAGTCGAGATTGATGGACCCGTGTACCCGCATGCCCGGAACGCCCAGCCGGGAGGCCGCCGAGTTCGTCCGATTCTGTCGCGACCGGAGGCGTGTCGGGTGGCCGGAGCTCTACGACGAGATGTGCGTCGTGGCGACGCGCCGGCTGTTCCGGGGGTACGGGTTCGCCGAGCTCGGTGAGCTCGGGATCGGATTCAGCCTGTTCGAGACGACGCGCCTCGCGGCGACGGTGGCGGCCGTCATCGCCGATGAGCCCCAGGCGGTGCGGCGCGGCGGGCTGACGGCACGGCGCGGGGTGGCGGTCGTTGTTCGCGTCGCCGAGGAGCGGCCCGTCACCATCGCGTGACCGGGGTTCGGGGTCAGGCCCGGATGGCCCGCCGCGACATCTCGCCCTCGATCTGGCGCTCCGCCTCCACGTAGGTGTCGATCTCCTCGCGCAGCCGGTTCGCCTCCGGCGTGTAGAGGTGGACCTGCTGCTGGAGGACGTAGCTGAGGCGACGGCTGGTCATCCGCACGTGGTCGAGGTTCTTCATCAGGACGAGCGGGTCCATCGCCGCGAGGTCGTCCGGGTGGAACATCGGCTTCATGGCCGGAGTGTAGCGGAGGCCCATCCGCGCGACCCGTCCCATCGAACGGGCATCCCGGCCCCGGCCAGCGCCCGGCGCCGGCCGGCCTCCGTGGCGCCGAGGACCAGGATCCGGTCCGTCTTCGTCGCGTGTCCGGCAGCCTCGCCCCAGAGCTTCGTCATCTTGCGCGGCGCGGCAACCGGGTCCAGGACGATCCCCGCGAGCCGGTAGCCCTCTGGCTCCGCTGCGGCCTCCCAGGTCGCGTCGGCAAGGCCCACGCCGTCGCCGATGCGCTTGCCGCGGTCCGAATCGACGTCACCGATCACGAGGACGATGACGGCGTCGTCGGCGAGCGCCGGGCGCAGGCCGGCGAGGGTCTCGCGCAGGAAGACGAGGTAGGGCTCGCGCCGGTGGGCGTCGTCGAGGGTCCGGTCGATCTGCGCCGCGTCGAAGCCCAGGAACCAGGCCCGCAGCCAGTTGTAGTACCCGTACTTGAGGACCCGGAGGTACGGCGGCGAGGTCACGACGAGCCGTGCCCGATCGGGAAGCGCCCGCTCGCGCAGGGCCGCCCGCATCCGGGCGCCTGCATCACGGGCGTCGCCGAGGAGCGCGATGCCGCGCACGGCCGGGCGTCCGTCGCGATCCAGCCGCCCGAGCTTCTCGCCCAGGCAGGCGAAGACGTCCCGGTCGGCACCGATGAATCCTGTCCGCCGCGCGAAGTCGCGGACGTAGCGGGGCGCCATGCTGAAGGTGTTCGGCATGAGCTCGGAGAGATAGCTGCGGCTCTTCCCGTGGAGGATCCCGGTCACGGCGGCGGCGAGGAAACGGTCCGTCCTGTCGGCGAGGTCGAGGCGGCTGCGCACGAACAGGAGCTGGCCGAGCGTCCGCGGGTGATAGGCCAGCGCGACCTCGAGCGGCACGGGCTCGCTGCCCATCGTCACGGACCTGCCGGATCCGGCGCCGGGGACCGCGACGCCGGGGACGGGGAGGGCATGCCCGCCGCGCCGGGCGGCCGGGCCGGGGTCAGCGAGCGCCTGGCACGCCGCCGCGGCCAGGGCTGCGCCGAGGTCGAGCCAGGCGGCGGCCTCGAAAGACCAGTCGATGCGCAGCCGCGCAAGGCGAGCGGCGGCCTCGCCCGCGGTTGGCGGGTCGACCTTCGCGGCGGTCAGGACGTGCGCGAACGGGTTGAGGTCGTTGCCGACACCCAGCCGACCCTCGACGCAGGCCTGCAGGGGAACCGTCCCGCGGCCGGCGAACGGGTCCAGCACGACGTCTCCCGGCCGGGAGTACCGGGCGACGAACGCGTGGGCGAGCGTCGCGGGAAAGCTCGCGAGGTACGAGCACATCGGGTGGAAGGCGTGGCCCCAGAGACGGTCGCGATCCTTCCAGTCGGCCTCGATGGGCAGGCGCGGGAGCTCGCGGACGAGGTCCAGGTCGAGCTGCGCGGAGGAGGGCAGCGGGTCCGTCTCCGGATGCGGTGCCACCGGGTGCTCGGCACGCCGGGGCATGCCCCGGATCTCGATCGGCGGCCGAAGGGCGGGTTGCGGTGCAGCCGGGAGCGCGGGGTCGGCAACGCGGGTCACGCGCTGGTCCGCGACCACATGGTCCGCGACCACCCTGGCACCTCCGTTGTCCCGGCCGGGCGTTGGGCCGTCCGCGGGGCCGGGAGCATAGCACGGGCGTTCGGCGGGCCGAGCGCTGCGGGCGCAGATCGGGCGCGGCGCAGGCTGTCGCCTGGGCGCACGTCGGTTCGGCGGTCGAACCGGTTCGATCTTGGGCTACGCTAGGGCCTGCCCCCGTAGCTCAATGGACAGAGCGACCGGTTTCTACCCGGTTGGTTGCGGGTTCGACTCCTGCCGGGGGCGCCACTCCCGCACGACGCCGGCTCGGACGGCTGTGTCGGCCGTTGTCACCCTGCGCGTCGGCCTCGCACGCCGAGCCTCACTCGGCCGCAGCTGAGGCTGAGCGCAGCGCCGCGCCGGTTGCCCGGCTCCGCCCGAGCAGGCGCGGACCCACGAGGAACCGCGCGCCGAGGTAGCAGGCAAAGCTGAGCGAGGTCACGAAGACGCTCACGGGGACGTTCGTCACGAGCGACAGGAGGATCCCGCCGAGCACGGCGAACAGGGCGATGCCGACGCTGGCGGCGGTTGCCCGGCCCGGTGCCGAGGTGAGGTGCTCGGCGGTTGCGCCCGGCGTGATGAGCAGGGTCAGGATGAGGAGCACGCCGACGACCTGGACGGCCTCGGCGACCGCGGCGGCGAGGATGAGCAGGAAGGCGACCGCGAGGAGCGCGACGGGCACGCCGCGTGCCTCGGCCACCTCTGGATCGACCGTCGCGAACAGGAGCGGCCGGTAGACGAGCGCCAGCGCCGCGAGGGTGAGCGCCCCGATCGCGAGGAGCAACGTGACGTCGCCGCTGCTCACCCCCGTGATCGCGCCGAACAGGATCGAGAAGGCCTGCGTCGCGAAGCCGTGGTAGAGCGACAGGAAGAGCACGCCGAGGCCGAGGCCGAAGGCCATGACGACGCCCACCACGGCGTCGCGTTCACGCACGCGGACCCCCAGGCCGCCGATGAAGAGCGCGGTCATGAACGTGCCCACGAGGAGACCGAGCACCGGTGAGACGCCGAGCAGGATCGCGCCGGCCGACCCCGTGAAGCCGAGCTCGGCGAGGGCGTGGACGGCGAACGCCATGTTCCGCGCGACGACGAAGCGGCTGACCACGCCGGACACGATCGCGATGACGACGCCCGCCTCGATGGCGTGCTGGACGAAGTCGTAGCCGAGAAGATGGACGAGCTGGTCGATCATCGGACGACCCCCGACGGCGCATCGTCCACCGTCGGCAGGTAGTGCGGTTCCTCGATCTCGAAGCCCGCCCCGAACGCGTCCCCGACCACGAGGATCCGCCCGTGGACGCGAAGCACGTCGACGTGCGAGCCGTAGAGCTCGGTGAGGCGCTCGGAGGTCAGGATCTCGTCGGGGGAGCCCGCCGCCCAGCGGCCGTTGACCACGAACAGCACCCGGTCGACGAACCCGAGCACCGGGTTGACGTCGTGGGTGACGAAGACGACGGTTCTCCCGGAGCGGGCATGCCAGCCGCCGATGAGCTCGGTGATCTCGCCCTGGTGACGCAGGTCGAGATGCGCCAGCGGCTCGTCGCAGAGGAGCAGCTGCGGGTCGCCGACGAGGGCCTGGGCGATGCGCAGGCGCTGCTGCTCGCCGCCCGAGAGTCGACCGATCGGCGCATCCGCATACGCGCCGGCCTCGACCGACGCGATCGCGGCTGCCACGCGGGCGCGCGCGCCGCGATCCGGCCGGCCCATTCCCCAGCGGTGGCCATCGAGCCCGAGCCCGACGAGGTCGCGGCCCCGGAGCGGCAGGTCGCGGTCGAACGCCTGGCCCTGCGGCACGTACCCGATGCCGGGATTGCCGCGCCGGGGCGGCCGCCGCAGAACCTCGACGGACCCGGCCGTGAGCCCCGTCAGGCCGAGCACGACCCGCAGGAGCGAGGTCTTGCCCGACCCGTTCGGCCCGAGGACCGCGACGAAGCTGCCCTCCTCGAATGCGAGGGACATGTCCTGCCAGACCTCCCGGCCGCCGTAGGCGAGGGTGGCATGATCGAAGCGGATGGCGGCGGCGTCCATCGACTCAGGAGCCCGTGGCGAGGGCTGCTTCGATGGCGTTCATCTGGGCAAGCTGCCACTCCTGGTACGTGTGGTACTGGGGCGGGATGGTCTCGGCCACCCCAACCACGGGGATGCCGTTCGCGACCGCGAGGTCGTGGATCTGGGTGGTCAGCGGCGTGATGACCTGGCTGTTGAAGAGGAGGACCCGCACCTTCTTCCCCGTGAGGAGGTCGCGCTCGGTCGCGACGTCAGCGGGCGGCGGGTCGGTGCCGTCCTCGATCGCCTTCTGGAATCCCTCGGGGGTGAGCACCTGGAGGCCGATCGCCTTCGCGAGGTACCCAGCGACCGGCTCCGTGAAAGCCACCGGGGCGCCGGAGTCCTTCGCCCGAAGGTCGGCGATCTTCGCGGTCAGCGGGGCCAACGACGCGAGGTAGGCCTGCTCGCGGGCGGCGAAGTAGGCGGCGTTCGCGGGCTCGAGGGCAGCGAGGGCGGCCTCCGCAGCGGCGGCGACCTTCGGCATGGTGCCCGGGTCGTACCAGATGTGGGCGTTGACGTCCGTCGAGAGGCCGAGGAGCTGCTGGACGTTGATCACCGCCCGGCTCCCGCTCGGCGATGCGTCCAGAAGGTGCTGCATGAAGTCGTCGTAGCCGAGGCCGTTGACGATCACGAGCTTCGCGTCGGCGACGGTCGCCGCCGCCTGGGGGCTCGCCTCGAAGGCGTGCGGATCGGCGTTCGGGTCGTTGAGGAGGCTTGTTGCCTGGACTCGCGAGCCACCGACCTGGGTGAGGAGGTCGGCGTAGAAGTTCTCCGCCCCGAGCACGGGAATCGGCGGGCCCGAGTCGACCGGGCTCGGGGGGGCGACCGGCGGCCCGGAGGCGACGGAGCTCGGGACAGCGCTCGAGGCGGGCGATGCCGGCGCCGTTGTCGCGGCCGTCTGGCCGGCTCCCGGCGTCGAGCCGGCGGCGCTGCAGGCGCCGACAAGCATCGTCGTGGCGAGCATCACCACAGTGAGTCTTTTCGGACCGAGTCTCAGATGAGGTATCACTTGTCGATTCACCGATGCACCTTCCTGGAAGTGAGAGACATGGCGTCCGGGTCAGGCTGGGTCGGCTGCAGCTGCCCGACAGGCGGGGCAGACCCCGAAGAGCTCGATGCGGTGAGAATCGAGGAGATAGCCGGTCCGCTGCTCGATCTCGCGGGCCAGCGGCGCGATGCCGAGGTCGCCGACCTCCTGGCTCTTTCCGCAGCGTTCGCAGACCACGTGGTGGTGGTGGGCGGCCGCACAGGCCACGTAGGCGTGCTCGCCGTTCGGCAGGTGGACTCGCTCCACGAGCCCGAGCTCCTCGAAGATCTCGAGCGAGCGGAACACCGTGGCCCGGCCGACCCCTCGGCGGCTCCGCCGTGCCTCCGCCACGAGGTCCTGCGCGGAGAAGCGGCCAGGCCGGGAGGCAACCATCTCGGCCACCCTGCGTCGCGGCTCGGTCAGGTGGAATCCGGCCCTGTCGATTGCCGCGGTCATGGCGTCTGCGTCGCTCACGGGCAGGATGATACCTGGTCTCTATCTGGACGTCCACGGCCGGGCGCTTGCGGTCGAGCGGACGGCAGTCGGTGTGCCGGCAATGGCCGTCGGGAGCCCGTCCACGCGGAGACGAGATCCGTAACGTTCTCGAAGGCTCTGTCCGTGACGGGCGAGGAGCGGAGTCAGAGGCCGCGAACCGGTGCGTTACGCTCGAGCCGCCTGACAGCGTGGTCTCACGACGAAGGTCCCACCGGTCCCGGCCTCCGGAGGACGAGCGCCGCGATCGCCGCGACGCTCACGATGGCCAGCGCCGGAATCGCAGCCTTTGCAGCTCGCGGTGGCAGGACGAGCTCGAAGAACGGCACGGGATCGCCCCACGCGGCCTGCCTCGGCCCCACCGGGCAGTCCCCGTGGCCGACCAGGAGCGCGGCACCCTCCACGAGGAGGAACGCGACGCTCGACCAGAGGCGCCGGTTCCGGCGTCCCGTCAGCGCGCACCTCCAGATGTAGGCAAGGCCGGCCAGCTGGGCCACCGACCACGCGGCATGAAACACTCGCCACATTCGTGCTCGGCGGCCGAGGGTCGACCAGGTCATGTGCGG
This sequence comes from uncultured Chloroflexia bacterium, assembly GCA_963809215.1. Taxonomy (GTDB): domain Bacteria; phylum Chloroflexota; class Limnocylindria; order Limnocylindrales; family CSP1-4; genus CTSoil-043. The sequence continues at coordinate 1,547,245 of CAWEIJ010000002.1, read as the reverse complement.
AGTGTGCGCGTTGACCCGTGGCTGGGTCAGTCGGCTTGACGCTCGCGCGATCGCGATATATCGTGATGCCGCGCAACAGTGCGCTCCACAGCGGAGACATTCGGATGTCCGACCCATTTCGCGATTCTGGCCGTCACGTCCATGGCCGCGCCCGCGGTCCTTCGTCGAGTGGTCCGTGGTTCCCGCGCCTCCTGTTCGGCGACCTCCGCGGTGGAGGTCCGTCGCTGAGGCGGGGGGAGGTCCGGCCGCTCATCCTCGCTGCGCTCGCGCAGAAGCCGATGCACGGCTACGAGGTCATCCAGGCCCTCGAGGCGCGCAGCGGCGGCCGCTGGCGGCCGAGCGCCGGCTCGGTCTACCCGTCCCTTCAGCTGCTCGCCGACGAGGGGCTGGTGACGAGCGAGGAGATCGACGGTCGCCGGACGTACTCGCTCAGCGACGCCGGCCGTGCCGCCGTCGCTGCCGCTCCAATTGGTCGAGCGCCCTGGTCACGTGGGGCTGACCAGGACACGCCGGACATCCGATCGCTCGCCGTCCAGCTCGTGGGTGCGGGCATGCAGGTCCAGCGCATGGGCTCTCCCGCGGCACAGGCCGAGGCGAGGAGGATCCTGGTCGACGCTCGCCGGAGGCTGTACCGACTCCTCGCGGACGACGACTCGGCCGGTGATCCCGCCGGCGACCTCGACGGCGGGGCGGGCGCGCCGGATGCTTCCGACCAGGCCCGCTGACCATCGACCCTGCCGCCGTCCGCGGGCACGCGGCCTCCACTCCTGGCCGACGTCGACGCCGCGGGTAGGCCCGGACCGGACCCCGCACGTCGGAAAGGCGCACTGCTGATGACCATCGATTCGGCGCGTCACCAACTGGAACAGGCCCTGCCGCCGGGCTGGGCGCTCGATGACCTGAAGCCTGTCTTCGGAGTGGAGTGGCAGGTCGAGCTCATGGAGATCGCGGACGATCGGGAGGTCCGCATGAGCGTGAGCGCCGCCTCGTTCGCCGCTGCCGTCGCCGCAGCGCGGGCGTGTGGGTCCCTCAGCGCGCTGATCGGCGAGCTTCCCTGCCAGGCCAGCGTGGAGATCTACGTGGCGGCCCGGCCGGACGGGTGACCCGCCAGCGACTCGAGCGTGAGGACCCCGCCAAGTCTTCGGCGTCGTCCACCTGGCGGGGCGACGAGGCAGCGCAACTCGCGTCGTAACACCTAGACATGACCTGCGGAATGGGGCAGAATTCTTCCGTATGGAGCCTGACGACGCCAACCTTCCGTCACGCCTTCGCGTGGGCCAGGCCGCGGAGATGCTCGGCGTCTCGGTCGAGACGCTGCGCCGGTGGGAGAGCGAGGGCCGCCTCCCGATGGAGAGATCCGCCGGGGGCCAGCGTATCGTCGCGATCGCCGATGTGACCCGCCTGCTGCGCGACCGACGGCACTCGAGCGCGGACCGTCCCATCGTCGCGCAGTCGGCACGCAACCGGTTTCCCGGGATCGTCACGAGAGTCGAGCGCGACTCGGTCGCCGCCGTCGTCGAGGTCATGGCCGGCCCCCACCGGATCGTGAGCCTGATGACCGCCGAGGCTGTCGAGGAGCTCGATCTGAAGGTCGGCGACGAAGCGGTATGCGTCGTCAAGGCCACCAACGTCATCGTCGAGATCCCCTCGGTCAGCGAGACACGTGGCTGAGGTCCCGGCCTGGAGGCGTGACCTCCCGTGGCCGTCCTGAGCCAGCGTCGCGTGTCCCGCGATACCGCAGCGGCCAGGATCGGGCCGACGGCTGCGGTCCGGCCGCCGAGCTTCGGCGGGCGCTGGGGAAGCTGGTCCGTCGTCGGAATCGCCGGGCTGCTCGGGCTGTTCCTGGCGCTTCCCGTCGTCGTCCTCGTGGCGCGGGCGATCGTCGATGGGTCGCTCACCCGGGCCCTGGGGGCGCAGGTCGTGCTCTCCGGCCTGGCTCTCAGCCTCTCGACGACCGCGATCAGCCTCGTCCTCACCGTTGTCTTCGGCCTGCCGCTCGCCGTGGTTCTTGCCCGCCGGCGGTTCCGGGGGTCGGGCTGGGTCGAGGCGATCATCGATCTCCCGATCGTCCTGCCGCCGGCAGTGGCCGGTCTCGCCCTGCTGCTCGTCCTCGGCCGGCGGGGCGTGCTCGGCGGGGCGCTCGACGCCGTCGGCATCCAGCTGCCGTTCACGACCATCGCGGTCGTGCTGGCTCAAACCTTCGTGTCCGCGCCGTTCTTCATCCGCGCGGCGCGAACCGGGATCGCGAGCGTCGACCGGGACCTGGAGGATGCCGCCCGGGTCGACGGCGCCTCCGAGGGCCAGCTGTTCCGGCACATCACGATCCCGCTCGCGGGAACCGCGCTCTCGGCGGGCCTGGTCATGAGCTGGGCTCGCTCCCTCGGCGAGTTCGGGGCCACGATCATGTTCGCCGGCAACCTCGAGGGGCGGACCCAGACGCTTCCGCTCGTCGTCTACGGCGAGTTCCAGGGCGGCAACCTCGATGCCTCGATCGCTGCCGCCGCGATCCTCGTGCTCGCGGCCCTGGGGGTCCTCGTGGCCGTCCGGGCGCTGCACTGGGGGAGGGTGCTGGATCTGCGAGGCCTCGGCTGAGCCCGCCCCGCGGCAATGGCCTGGTGTCGGACCGGATGGACGAGCCGGAGGGCGCTGACCGCGAGGAGCCGACCTTCAGGAGGCGATCGGCCCGGGGAATGTGCCGCTCTCTAGTCGTCGGTCGCGAGGATGACCTCGGTTGACTTGATGATGGCGATGACGCGCTTGCCAGGGGCGAGGCCAAGCCGCCGGGCGGACTGCGCCGTGATCGCGGAGACCAGCTCATGCCCTCCGTCGATCTCGACGACGACCTCGGACATGACCGCGCCATCGGTCACGGAGCGAACGGTCGCGGGGAACTGGTTGCGCGCGCTCAGCTTCATGTGGATCACCTCTTCATGGGGGCCGCGGGACCTCCGGCGGTCTTCCCCTGCCGCCAGGCGCCCGGCAGCTCCCGGGAGCTGGCGATCATGGCACGTCCCGCGTCCAACCACAGACGGGCGTCCCGGCTGCCAGCATGGGCCGCGGATGTCGCCGAGCGTGACACATGCCAAGGTATCATTGTCCCCGACAACGCAGACATCTACGAATCGACCTGTGCATGGCCATGTATCGGGCGCCAGGAGGCAGCATGATGGATCCGGATCGGACGGTCTCGAAGAGAACGGCGCGGGCGCGAGTTGCGGGCCTCGTGGCCCTGGCGCTCGTCGCCGCGGCCTGCGCCTCCGGGTCGTCGCCGAGCCCGCAGGCAGGCGCGCCGTCGCCAGGCGCCAGCGCACCGAGCGCCGCCACCGCGGCGCCCGGCGGATCGAAGGACCTGATCCTCGCCACGACGACGTCCACCCAGGACTCGGGGCTCCTGGACGTGCTCGTCCCGGCGTTCCAGCAGGCGACCGGGTACGTCGTGAAGACGGTCGCGGTCGGCAGCGGCCAGGCGCTCCAGATGGGCCAGGACGGCAACGCGGACGTGCTCCTCGTCCACTCGCCGGCGGCGGAGATGACCTTCATGGCTGCGGGCTGGGGTGTCGATCGACGGCTCGTCATGCACAACTACTTCCAGGTCGTCGGGCCGTCGGCCGATCCGGCGGGGATCAAGGGCCTGACCTCGGCCGCCGACGCGTTCAAGAAGATCGCCGCGGCCTCCGCCACGTTCGTCTCGCGGGGCGACGGCTCCGGCACGGAGACGAAGGAGCTGGCCATCTGGAAGACGGCCGGCATCACGCCGAAGGGCAACGCCTGGTACCTGCAGTCGGGACAGGGGATGGGGCCGACGCTCCAGATCGCGTCGGAGAAGGGCGGCTACACCCTCACCGACAACGCGACGTTCCTCGCCAACAGCGCGCGGCTCAGCCTCGCGGTCCTGGTCCAGGGTGACCCCGTGCTCCTCAACATCTACCACGTCATCAGCGTGAACCCCGCGAAATGGCCCAAGGTGAACGCGGCGGGCGCGAAGGCGTTCGCCGACTACCTCACCTCGGCCGCGGGCCAGCAGCTCATCGCGAGCTTCGGCTCCCAGTACGGCGGCTCGCTCTTCGTGGCGGATGCCGGGAAGGCCGACAGCGACGTGAAGTAGGCTTCGCCGATCGATGATCGGATCGTTCGCCGACGGGGTCCAGCAGCTTCTCGCCGGGCTGGGCGGCGCCGATCTCGTCGAGATCACGCTCCTGTCGCTGGGCGTCTCGGGCCTCGCGACGGCGATCAGCCTGCTGATCGGGCTGCCCCTCGGGACATGGCTGGCGCTCTCGCGTTTCCGCAGCCGGGGCCTCGTGCTCAGCGTGGTGAACACGGGGATGGCCCTGCCCCCGGTCGTCGTCGGCCTGTTCGTCGCGTTCCTGCTCTGGCGGAGCGGCCCGCTCGGTGACCTCGGGCTGATCTACTCGCCGTCGGCCATGGTGATTGCCGAGGTCATCATCGCGACGCCGGTCATCCTCGGCCTCACCGTCGCGGCGCTGGGGCAGCTGGACCCGCGGCTCCGGCTGCAGCTCATGGGCCTCGGCGCGTCGCGCTGGCAGACCGTCTGGTGGCTCTGGCGCGAGGCGCGTCTTCCGCTTCTCGCGGCACTGATGGCGGGCTTCGGCAGCGTCATCTCGGAGGTCGGCGCGGCGATGATGGTCGGCGGCAACATCCTCCACCAGACGCGCGTGCTCACGACGGCGATCGTGCTCGAGGTGGGCCGCGGCGACTTCGAGAAGGCCGTCGGCCTCGGCATCGTCCTGCTGGTCCTTGCCTTTGCCGTGAACGGCACCCTCACCTGGGCGCAGCAGCGCGGTCCAGGCCGCCGGGACGCGAGCCGATGACCGGGCGCTCGTCGGCCGCCACCGGCGACGACGGCACGATGCCCGGCCTCGTCGAGCTGCGGGACGCCGTCGTCGTGCGTGGCGCGCGGCCGGTCCTGACGATCGACAGCCTCGCGGTCGCGGACGGCGCAACCCTGGCCATCGTCGGGCCGAACGGGGCCGGGAAGAGCACCCTCCTGCTCGCGCTGGCGAGCCTCCTCCGGCTGGCGCGCGGATCGCTGTCATTTCGTGGAACGACGGTCGGACGCGGCACGGAGCTCGCGTATCGCCGGCAGATCGGCCTCGTGCTGCCCGATCCGCTCCTTCTCGACACGTCCGTCTTCGCGAACGTCGCGGCGGGGCTGCGCTTCCGCGGGGTCTCGCCCGGCGTTGCCAGGCCGCGCGTGACCGAGTGGCTCGAGCGCCTGGGCGTGGCGCACCTGCGCGACCGCCCCGCCCGCCAGATCTCGAGCGGCGAAGCCCAGCGCGTGAGCCTGGCGCGGGCGCTCGTGCTCGAGCCGGACCTGCTGCTCCTCGACGAGCCGTTCGCGTCCGTGGATGCCGCCACCCGGGCAAGGCTCCTCGACGACCTGGAGGGCCTCCTGCGCGAGACACGCGTCGCGAGCGTCATCGTCACGCACGACCTGGACGAGGCCGTGCGGCTGGGCGACCGGATGGCCGTCATGGTCGGGGGACGGATGCGCCAGGTCGACACGCCCGAGCGGGTTCTGGCCGCGCCGTTCGACGAGGATGTCGCCGCGTTCGTCGGTGCCGAGACCCGCCTGCGGGGCCGGGTGCTCTCGAGCGTCGAGGGCGTCGCCGTCGTGGACGTCGGAGGCATGCGGGTCGAGGCGGTCTCCGCCCTGGCGCCCGGCCGCGCCGTCCTCTGCTGCCTGCGACCCGAGGACGTGACGCTCTGGTGCCCGGGATCGGGGGTCGTCCCGACGACGGGCGCGTCGAGCGCCCGCAACCAGCTGCCGGGCCACGTCACCCGGATGGTGGCCCAGGGCCCGCTCGTCCGCGTCAACGTGGATATCGGCACGACGCTCGTGGCCTCGATCACGCGCGCATCCGCTGTCGAGCTCGGGCTGGCCGAGGGAGCGGCGGTGCTCGCGACCTTCAAGGCGAGCGCGGTCCACCTGATCCCGCTCGCAAGCTGAAGGCCGGGTGATCGGCGAGCTCCGGATCCCTCACCCGGGCCCCAGACGCTCGATGACCTCACCCCACCATCCCGTACGACCCTCCTAGACCGAAGGTACGGCTTGGCCCGTCGAGGGCCGACCCGTACGCTCCCCCACGAAGCGGGTCGCACTCCACCTGTGGCCACCAGAAGCGTCCAACGCGACCGCTACCGATCAAACGAGGAACCAGATGGCGATCAGCGAGCTCGGGCCGCTCCTCACCGCGAGCGAGGTCGCGGAGATGCTCCACCTCCACGTCAACACCGTGAAGCGCCTCGGCGATCGCGGGGAGCTCCCGTTCTTCCGGGTCTGCCGCCGGGGCGATCGCCGCTTCCGGCTCGCGGACGTGATGAGCTTCCTCGCCAACAGCCGCCAGCAGTAGGCGCATCCGCGCGACGCCGGGGCCTCGCGCAGCCGCGCGCCCGGCACCAGGGCCCTCGCCCGCGACGCCGTCGGCCCGCGGTGACCGCGACGCGACCCGCCGCCCTCCGAGTCCTTGGAGATGGGTCCGGGCTAGGCGGCCGGAACCTCGCCGAGCACCCGCCCGAAGATCCCGAGCGCCTCGTCGATCTCCGTGGACGTGACGTTGAGCGGCGCGATCCAGCGGATCACGTTGTGCTCGACCCCGCAGGAGAGCACCAGCAGCCCGGCGTCCGCGCAGGCCTGGATCAGGGCTTCGCAGAGCGGCCCATCGGGCTCCCGCGTGGCGCGGTCGCGGACGAGCTCCACCCCGATCATGAGCCCGATGCCGCGCACGTCGCCGATCCGCGGGTCCCCGGCCGCGATCGCGCGCAGGCCGGCCATCAGCTCGGCACCCCGCGTCGCGCTGTTCTCCACGAGCCGCTCGGAGCGGATCGTCTCGAGCACGGCGATCCCTGCGGCGCAGGCGACCGGGTTGCCGCCGAACGTCGTGCCGTGGGCGCTCCTGCCCCATCGCACCTGGAGCGCCTTCGAGGTCGCGATCGCGGACAGCGGCAGGCCGTTCGCGATCGCCTTCGCCATGCAGACGACGTCCGGGACGATGCCGGCGTGCTCGAAGGACCACATCCTGCCGGTGCGCCCGAAACCCGCCTGGACCTCGTCCGCGACGAGGAGGATGCCGTGCTCGTCGCAGATCGTTCGGAGCTCCCGCAGGAACGCCGGCGGGGCCGGGACGTAGCCGCCCTCGCCCTGGACCGGCTCGAGGATCATCGCGGCCACGGCGGACGGCGGGATCGAGGTCCTGAGCAGCTCGTGCAGCTGTGCGACGGAAACCTCCACCGCGCGGGCCTCGTCGCCGTGGAAGTCGCGATAGACGGACGGGAACGGGCTCAGGTAGACGCCCGGGAGCAGGGGCTCGTAGCCGAGCCGGTAGTTGATGTTCGAGCTCGTGATGCTCGCCGCGCCGAGCGTCCGACCGTGGAACCCGCCCCGAAAGGCGATGATCCCGGGCCGTCCCGTGACCCGGCGCGCGAGCTTGATCGCCGCCTCGATCGCCTCCGACCCGGAGTTCATGAAGAAGATGGAGTCGAGGGGCTTCGGCAGGAACTCGACAAGCAGCCTGGCATGCCGGACGGTCGACTCCGCGTAGCCCATCGCAGCGCACGGCGCGATCAGCTCGTCGACCTGGGCGTGGATCGCCGCCGTCACCGCCGGGTGGCGGTGGCCGAGGACGCTGACCGCGATCCCGTTCGCGAAGTCCAGGTAGGCCCTGCCGTCGGTGTCGTACAGGCGATGGCCTTCGCCGCGGGCCCACGATCGCTCGAAGTAGCGCCCGAGGACCGGTGTCAGGTTGTCCGCGGCGAGGTCGGCCAGGTTCAGGCCGGAGGCGGCCGGCGCGGTCACGGTGTCCATGGGTGGGTCCTCGGGTACGTCGCCGGCCGGGCCGCGTCACATCGGCGGGCTGCGGCGGACCTGCCGGCGAGTATATCGGGCGGCGACCGCGCCCCGGGTGTGCCGAAGGTCGCGTCGATGGCACCGGCCCGTCCCACTGCGTGAGGCCCCCCGACCGCCGGCGCGACGTTCGACGCGAGCGAGGCCCCGTCCGGTCCGCTCCGTGCGAACATGGCGGCCGAAACCTCTGTGCCCACGGCCCTCCAACCCCGTCCAGCCCCGTGGAGTGTCCCGGTGATCGACTTCAGCCTGAGCGATGAGAACCGGCTCGTCCGGGACTCGGTCCGCGACTTCGTGGCCGCCGAGATCCTGCCGAACATCCGGGCATGGGACGAGCAGGGAGAGGCGCATCCCGAGATCTTCGCGAAGATGGGGGAGCTGGGCTACCTCGGCGCGCCGATTCCGGAGGCATGGGGCGGCGCCGGCATGGACTTCGTCTCGTTCGCGATCCTGTGCGAGGAGCTCGAGCGCGCCGACACCGCCTTCAGGGTCGTCATGAGCGTCCACGTCGGCCTGAACTCGCTCGCGCTGCTCCAGTGGGGGACCGACGAGCAGCGCCGCCGGTGGCTGGTGCCCCAGGCGCAGGGCACGAAGCTCGCGACCTTCGCGTTGACCGAGCCCGGCGCCGGCACCGACGCCGCCAGCCTGCAGACCACCGCCCGCCGCGACGGCGATGCCTACGTCCTCAACGGCTCGAAGATCTGGATCAGCCTGGCCGATCTCGCCGACCACATCCTGCTCTTCGCGACCGTGGATCGAGGAAGGAAGCATCGAGGCGTCACCGCCTTCATGCTCGAACGGGGGATGCCCGGCCTCACGACCGGGACGCTCCACGGCAAGCTCGGGATCCGCGCCGGGAACACCGGCCTCGTCACCCTCGACGACGTCGCCGTACCGGCCGAGAACCGGATCGGCGAGGAGGGCGAGGGGTTCCTGGTGGCGATGAGCGCGATCGACCAGGGCCGGTTCACCGTCGCGGCGGGCGCGGTCGGGCTGGCGCAGGCCTGCCTGGACGCGAGCGTCCGGTACGCCCACGAGCGCGAGACGTTCGGCGAGGAGATCGGCCGTCACCAGCTCGTCAAGCAGATGATCGCGAAGATGGCTGCCGGGACGGAGATCGGGCGGCTCCTGGTCTGGCGGGCGGCCTGGCTGAAGAACCACGGCGTGCGCAACACGCGCGAGACGTCGCTGGCGAAATGGCACGCGACGGAGCACAGCGTGGCGGCCGCGCTCGACGCGATCCAGGTGCACGGCGCCAACGGGTACAGCAACGAATTTCCCGTGGAGCGCTACCTCCGCAACTCGAAGGCGGCCGTCATCTACGAGGGCACGAGCCAGCTCCACACGCTCATCCAGGCGGACTACGCCCTCGGCTACCGCGAGGACCGACCGCTCCGCTGCGAGCCGGTTCCCGCACAGGGATTCGACCGGTGGCCCGCGATCGGCGGCCGGTTCCTCGTCCCGGGGCGCCCGGTGAACGAGAGCGTGACCTCGGAGGCGCGGCTCCGCGAGCGCCTGGCCGCGGCCTGGGAGTCCGGGCGTGGTGGCCGCCGGGCCGGGATCGCCATTGGCTGCGCGATCGCGGCCGCGCTCGCCGGGGCGTTCCTGTTCGGCGCCTGGCACGTCCTGTTCGGCGGGTTCGTGAAGGGCAACTGGCGCGCAGGCGCGTTCGGGGTAGCGCTGGCCGCCATCTCGGTGGCGCTGCTGGCGGGCGAGGCTGCCGTCGCCAGGCGCGTCCTTCGCTGACGGGCGCCCCACGGCGAGTCGCCAGGCGCGCGCTTCGCTGACCGGCGCCCCACGGCGAGTCGTCAGGCGATCGGCTCGAAGCGGGCCTGGAAGAAGCGCAGGTACTTCGGCTCGTAGACCATCCTGCAGGCCGCGTCGCGGCGTCCCGCGCGTCGAAGCAGGCCTTCACCGACTCGGCGACGACGTCCATGTGCGCCTGCGTGTAGACGCGGCGCGGGATCGTGAGCCGGGTCAGCTCGAGCTTCGGGCGCTTGTGGTCGCCGGTCTCCGGGTCGCGCCCGGCCGAGACGATCCCGCGCTCCATCGAGCGGATCCCGGAGTCGAGGTAGAGCTCGCGCGGCCAGGGTCTGGGCCGGGAAGACGGTCCTGCGGGAGGTGCGGATAGAAGCGCTTGCGCGTCGAGGAAGATCGCGTGCCCGCCGATCGGCTGCACGATCGGGATGTCCCACTCGGTCAGCAGCTCGCCGAGGTAGCGCACCTGGCCGACGCGGCGCGCGGACGTGCTCGTCCTGGACCGCCTCCTCGATGCCGATCGCGAGCGCCTCCATGTCGCGCCCGGCCATGCCGCCGTAGGTGTGCAGCCCCTCGTAGACCACGACCAGGTTGCGCAGCTCCTCGAAGACGTCCGCGTCGTTGACGGCGAGCCAGCCGCCGATGTTGACGAGGTTGTCCTTCTTGGCGCTCATCCAGGCGCCGTCGGTGTAGGAGCAGAACTCGAGCAGGATCTCGGCGATCGAACGGCCGGCGTAGCCCTCCTCGCGCTCCTGGATGAAGAGCGCGTTCTCGACCATGCGCGTCGCGTCGAGGAGCACCCTGATGCCCGTGGCGGTCGCAGCAGCGCGCGGAGCTCGCGGACGTTGGCCATCGAGACCGGCTGGCCGCCGGCCATGTTGACCGTGCCCGCCAGCGACACGTACGGGATCTTCGCCGCGCCGACCTCGTCGATGAGGGCCTCGAGCTTGGCCAGGTCGACGTTGCCCTTGAACGGGTGCAGGGCGGTCGGGTCGTGGGCCTCGTCGACGATCACGTCGTGGAAGGTGCGCGCCGGCCAGCTCCTGGTGCAGCCGCGTGGTCGTGAAGTACATGTTGCCGGGGACGTGGTCGCCGGGCTTGATCAGCGCCTGGCTGATCAGGTGCTCGGCGCCGCGCCCCTGGTGGGTGGGCACGACGTGGCGGTAGCCGTAGTAGCGCCGGACGGCCTCCTCGAGGTGGTAGAAGTTGCGGCTCCCGGCGTACGCCTCGTCGCCCGAGCATCATCCCGGCCCACTGGCGGTCGCTCATCGCCGAGGTGCCGGAGTCGGTCAGCAGGTCGATGTAGACGTCGTCCGAGCGGAGCAGGAACGTGTTGTAGCCGGCATCGCGGAGGGCCGCCTCGCGCTGCGGGCGCGTCGGTCACCGTCAGCGGCTCGACCATCTTGATCTTCCACGGCTCGGCCCACGAACGCCGGCCGTGCTGCTGGCCCATGGTGTGGAGAGATTCGTTCGTCACGATCGGGTCTCCGCTTGGGCTCCGGCCGCGCTCGGAGGCGCCGGAGAGGGGCGGGCGGCACGCGCTGCCCGCCCGGGTGTCACAGCGTAGCGCTGCGCGACTGAGCCCACGTGGCGTCGCAGTCGATCGCGCAGAGCCCCAGGGGGTCATGGTGCGGCTACCCCGCGTTCGCCGCGCATCCGAGCGTGAACGTGACGATTCTCGTCCGGCGGTCGGTATCTCGGGAGAGGCCGGGTCTCCCCGATCGCGCCGTCCCGGTCGCATCGACCGGGCGTGTCGGGAAGGACCCGCCCTGCCGCCTCCAGGGCGAGCTCGTGTCGCGCCGCACAGCTCGGCCGCCTCGCGACCAGCTGCCTCCTGTCAGGTCGCTTCGACGACTTCCTCGGGTCGCGGCGGCCTGGGCCCGCGGCCACGCGTCCAGACGATGATCGCGACCGCCACGATGATGATCACGCCGGCCACGAGGGTTCGTGGCGTCACCGGCTCGCCCAGGACCAAGGAGCCGAGCGCGACCGCGACGATCGGGTTGACGTAGGCGTACGTGGCGACGAGCGGCAGGGGAGCGACGCGCAGCAGCCAGGCGTACGCGGTGAAACCGATCAGCGACCCGACCGCGACGAGATAGCCGAGGGCCGCCAGGCTCTCCCGGGTCACGCCCGCGGGGTTCAGCCGGGAGAGTTCGCCGCTGACGAGCGCAACCACGGCGAGCATCGCGCCGCCGCACAGCATCTGCATCGCGACCCCCACGAGCGGTCGTGCGGGCAGGTGGGCACGGGCGCTGTAGAGCGAGCCGATCGCCCACAGCACGGGCGAGCCGAGCAGGATCAGCGCCCCGGTGAGATCGACCGTCGTGCTCCCGCCGGATGGCCACACGAGCACGCCGACGCCGGCGAACCCCAGGCCGATCCCGACGACCGTCGAGCGTGACAGGCGCAGGTCGAAGAAGAGCCGGCCGAGGATCGCGACCCACACCGGGAGCGTCGCGATGAGGAGGGCCGCGATCCCGGACGCCACCGTGGTCTCGCCGAGCGCCACGAGGCCGTTCCCGCCCACGAGGAGGAACCCACCGATGATCGCCGCATCCCGCCACTCGCGCCGTCCCGGTCGCGGCTCCCCGGCGCTGCCGCGTGACGTGACCAGGAGGAGGATCGTGCCCGCGATCAGGAACCGGATCGAGCTCTGGGTGAAGGGCGGGATCGTGCCGACCGCGACCCGGATCGCGAGGTACGTGGAGCCCCAGACCACGTACAGGGCACCCAGGGCCAGCGCGACCTGGGCGCCGGGCGCGCCGAGGGTTCGGTGAGCGACGGCTGCCATCCGGAAAGGATGGCAGCCAGCCTGCGCTCCCGCTCGCGGATCCCGGCGGTCGCGGCGGCTCCTGTTCTCCCGCCGGTGGCGCCGTGCTCGTCTCCGGGCCGGCCGAGCATGCGACAATCGGCGGACGATGCCGATCGATGACCGATTCGACGATCTGGTCGCCAGCCTGGCCGGCTTCTACCGCGCCTGGGTCATCCAGCTCGGGATCGAGCTCGGCCTCTTCTCCCGGCTCCGGGAGGCCGGGCCGGGCGGCCTGACGCGGGTCGGGCTCGCGCTCGCCGCGAACGCCGCCGGCGAGCCAGTCTCGGCCTGGTGTGATGCCGCCTACGCGGCGGACCTCATCACCGACGACGGGTCGCGAGTCACGGTGGACCCCGACGTGGCAACGATCCTGCTCGAGAAGGATCACACCGAGTACCTGGGCGGACAGTTCACGTACACGGTCACGGCGAGCCTCGACTACGACCGGATGGCCGAGTACCTGCGCACGGGCGTGGCCGTCGGCTCGCGTTCGGCGCGCTACTACCGCGCGATCGAGGAGCTCACGCGCCAGGACATCGCCGTCTTCTTCGAGGAGGCGCTGGCCGCCATGCCCGACCTCGTGGCCGACCTGGTTCGGGGGATCGACGTGGTCGACCTGCACTGCGGCGGCGGGCGCTGGATGGCGGCCATCGCGCGGCGATTCCCCAAGGCGCGACTCGTCGGCGTGGAGCCGGACACCGAATCGGTGACCCGCGCTATCCAGCTCGTGCAGCGAGCTGGCCTGGCGTCCCGCATCCGGATCGAGGCCCGCGAGGTGGACGCGGAGCTGTCGGTCGGGTCGTTCGACCTGGCCTACTTCCAGCACGCCCTGCACGAGATGCCGGACCCGGTCGTCGCGCTCCAGGCGGCGTGGCGCATGCTCCGGCCGCGCGGCCGGCTCATCGTCCTCGGCTGGTGCCTGCCGGACGGCCTGGACGGATACGCGACGCTCCATGGGCAGCTCGTGGCGGGCGTCGCGCTCGACGAGCTGTTCCACGGCGCACGCCTGCGCACGGTCGTGCAGCACGCCGCGCTCTTCCGTGCGGCCGGGCTCCCAGAGCCCGAAGCGATCCCGCTCCCGTCGGACGCGACGCTCCTCGTGGTCAGGCGCGACGCCTGACCACGACGCTCGCGTGGGCGCTGCTCGGCAACGGCAGGCGCGGGACCAACAGAACCCCGGCTAGTTGACGACGATCGTGCCGTGCATGCTCGCGTGGATCCCGCAGACGTACGCGTACGTGCCCGGGGTGGCGAACGTCCGGGAGTACGAGGATCCCGTCGGGAGCGGGGAGCTGCCGGCCGTGCCGTCCGCCCATTTCACGCTGTGCGTGGGACCGTCACTGTTGGTCCAGGTCACCGTCGTGCCGGCCTTCACCGTCAGGCTGACCGGCGCGAACGCGAAGTTCTGGATTGTGATGGCACTCCCGGTGCTCGCCGCGGGGCTGGCCGCCGCGTTCGTTGGCGCGCCGGCCGCGGCGCTGCCTTGGGCCGCGCTTGCCGCCGGACTCGAGGGTGCGGCCGCAGGGCTCGATGAGCTCCCACAGGCGGCGAGCGCGAGGCTGGCGGCGAGCACGAGGCCGATGATCGAGGCACGACGCATGGATCTTCCTTTCGGTTCGGCAGGAGCGGGTGGCCTGCCAACCGTCCGGCGGCCGCAGGCGCTCGTCCTGCGTCCCGTTACGCCGGCCACCCACCCGCCGGTTCTCCGGGCATCCCGATGACGGCCGTCCGACTGGCGATCAGGTGGACCGCGACGGAGGTGGCGCGTGACCGAGCGGCCGTCGCGGCACTCCTCGGCGTCGACATCCCGGCCTCGGGGTCCATCGAGCTCCCCGGGCTGCGACTCGAGATCGTCGGGACCATCGCGGGCGCCCCGCGCGGGCGGCTGGAGCTGGTGGGCATCTCTCGAGCCAGCCCGGAATTCCCGGGCGCCAGGCTGGGCGCCGAGGTGGACCTGGCGGCAGGAGCGGGCGTCGAAGCCGATGCGGCGGCCGGCATCTCCGTCCAGGCGAGGTCAACGGCAGCGTTTCTTGCGCTGGGTTGGGCGACCGTCGACCTCGAGCGGTCCGCGGCGACCTGGCCCGGCGTTCGCTGGCACGCGGCATCCCGCGACGCGCTGATCGGGGCCACCGCCCTGGTTGGCCGTGCCGGCGCACCGAGCCACGGCGCGCCCGAGGATGCCATCACCATCGTGCTCCTGGAGCCCGACAGCGAAGGCAGGCTCGCGGCCTCGCTGGCGCGCCACGGCGAAGGTCCGTCGGTCCTGTATCTCCGGGTTCGCGGGACTGACATCGCCGCGATCTCGGCGCGCCTCGCGCCGCTCGGCCTCCGGCTGGCGGCAGGGACCGGGCCCTTCGGCCCTGGATGGGCGATCGTGGGGTTGGCGGGCTCGAGCCCGAGCCTGATCCTGGTCACGGGCGGCGGGGCAGGGTGATCGGCCCGGATCCTCGGGATGGGCGGGCGCCCGGCCGACCCGGCCGGCCTCGCCATGGCGGCGCCTCGGCCCGCCCGACGCGGTACCATCGGGCCATGATCGAACGCGCCACGCTCACCTTCCGGGACGCCGGCCCGGACGACGCCGAGTGGATCGCGGGCCTGCTCTCCGACGAGGGATACCCGGCGGGCGCGACCGACATCGTGCGGCGCCTCGAGCGCTACGTCGAGCGTGAATGCCCGGTCCGGATCGCCGAGGCGGGCGGCGAACGCGCCGGTTTCGTGGCCTGCCAGGTGATCCCCCGCTTCGAGCACGACGACCACATGCTGCGAGTGATGGCGTTGGTGGTGGACCCGGGCGTCCGCGGTCGCGGCGTCGGGGCCGCGCTGTTGGCGGAGGCGGAGACGATCGCCGAGGGGATCGATGCAGCGTTCCTCGAGGTGACCGCCGGTCACCACCGGCCGGGCGCCCGGCGCCTGTTCGAAGCCGCCGGCTACGACGCCTCGCTCACGAGCTACCTCCGGAAGCGGCGCTGAGCACGCCCCCGGGCGGATCCTTCCCGCACCTCCGCCTCCGAGTCGCCTCGGAGCAGCTCCTGGCGCTGCCGTGGGAGCTGCCGCTGGAACGTTGGCGGGCCGATCGCGCGGTCATGCGGGCGCTCCCGGTCGGCCCTTCGCGGCACCTCGTGCGCTTCGTCGTCATCGACGAGACCGTGTATGCCCTGAAAGAGGAATCGATCGACACGGCGCATCACGAGTACGAGGTCCTGGTCCGCCTCGAGACGCTCGCGCTGCCGTCCGTCCGGGCGATCGGGATCGCGGAGCAGCTGGGCGACGACACCGCGATCCTCGTGACCGAATACCTCCAGCACTCGCTCCAGTATCGACGGCTCCTGATGCGGGTTCCGCTGACGGCCGGCGGCTACCGTGACCGTCTCCTCGACGCGATGGCGTCGCTGCTGGTCGACCTCCACCGCGCCGGCGTCTACTGGGGTGACTGTTCGCTCGCGAACACGCTGTTCCGGCGCGATGGCGGGACGATCCAGGCCTACCTTGTGGATGCCGAGACCAGCGAGACATATGGCGAGCTGTCGGACGGCCAGCGCGCCTACGACCTCGATGTCCTCGTCGAGAACGTCGCATTCGGCCTCGCGGACCTGGCGGCCTTCCAGGGTCACCCCGAGGCGATGGACGAGCAGATCGCCGCCGCGGAATCGGTGCGACAGCGCTACCGGGCCCTGTGGAAGGAGCTCCACGACCAGGTCGAGATCCAGGCCGGCGATCGGTTCGCGATCCAGGCCCACATCCGGCGCCTCAACGACCTCGGCTTCGCGATCGGCGAGATCGAGCTCCTGCCCGGCGCCGGCGGAACTGTCCGTCTTCGAACGGCCGTGGCCCAGCGCGACTTCCACGCCCGCGAGCTCGACCGCCGGACGGGGCTCGTGGCGCTCGAGGGCCAGGCTCGCCTGCTGCTCAACGATCTTCGCGAGTACCGCGCCTGGCTGACGTTCTTCGAGCGGCGGCCCGTCTCGTCAGCGGAGGGCGCGGCCCGCTGGCAGGACGAGGTGCTGGAGCCATACCTGGCGCGGCTCGAGACGGTCATCGGGCCCGGCCGCGACCCGCTCCAGGCCTACTGCGACCTGCTGGAGCACAAGTGGCTGCTCTCCGAGCGGGCCTGGCGGGACGTCGGCCTCGAGACCGCATTCGCGTCGTACGTGGCCGCGGGCGCGCCGGCGCCGGAGGTGGCGAGCGGCGGCCCCGGCCTCGATCTCGACGCCGCCGACCCGGAGAACATGTGGGCCGGCGGCACGCCGTCGGAGGTCCGCGCTCCGCTGCCCGGATAGCCGCGCGGCCTACCAGCGCTCCTGGTGCACCAGCGCCGCCAGCGGTCGACGGCCTCCGGCCCGCTTCGGCGCCGTGAGGGCCGCCTCGTCGGCCGGGTAGCCGAACGAGAGCAGGTACTCGCAGTGCATGCCCTCGGGCAGGCCCAGCAGCCCGGCCGCGCGCTCGTGTTCGTAGACCGTCGCCGGGACGCTGCCGATCCCGAGCTCCCACGCGGCGAGCACCATGTTCTGCGCGGCTCGGCCGAGGTCGAACGCGATCGAGAGGGGCGCGCCGGTTGCGCGCGGGTCGGGGGTCACCAGCGCGATCGCGACCGTCGCCCCGGCGAGGTGCCCGGCATACGGCCCGACGGTCGCGAGCTCGCGCAGGTGCTCGCGATCACGGCAGACCACGAACGCCCACCGCTGCTCATTCTTGGAGCTGCCGGCCCGGCGGCCGGCATTGAGGATTCGGTCGACCGCCGCGGGATCGAGCGGCTGGCCCGTGAACCTGCGGACGACCCGCAGCGAATCGATCGCCTCCCAGGTGCCGAGAGCCGGTTCCATGCACATGCCTCCACCAGGGTTCCTGCGCCGATTCTCGATCGTCGATGCGACGGGCCGCGGCCGACGGTGCGACGGCCGCGGCGCCCGGGGCCACGAGCGCCTTCCCGGTCCGGTCCCATGGTGGGAAGCGTACCGCCCCGCTCCGCTAGGATGATGGGATGGCCCAACGCGACCCCCACGAGGTGCTCGGGGTCGACCGGGACGCCAGCCAGGCCACCGTGAAGGCGGCGTGGCGACGCCTGGCCCGCGAGCACCATCCCGACCTCGCGGCCGACGCCGTCGCGCGCCGGGACGCCACGCGTCGCATGGCAGAGATCAACGCCGCGTACCAGGCGCTGCGCTCGGGCAGCGCTGGACGGGCGGCACCGCGTGGGGACGCCGCGGCGTCGGCCGGCGGCCAGGGTCACGGCGCGGCAGCGGGCGATGCGGCGCGGCCCAGCGGCCCACCACCACCGCCGCCAACCCGGCCGGTCACCGCGCGGTTTGACACCACGCACCTCTTCCGGCCGCGCAATGCGACGACGACCCCCGCGGGTGGTGGGTACCGGCACCGGCCCCGGCCCGCGGGCGCGTTCCGGCGGGCGACCTGGGGCCAGGCGGAGGAGCCGCGAGCGTCGGACCCGACCGGGCCGCTGCAGCGCGTTCGTGCGCGGCGCGGACCACACCGTGCGCTGCCCAGCCTGGGTGCGGCGCGGGCGACCGAGATCGCCTTCGGCAAGTTCCATGGGCACACCCTCGGGGAGATCGAAGTCGCGGAGCCCTCCTACCTCGAGTGGCTCGAGCGGACGATCACCCGCGACCCGGATCTCGTTGCGGCCGCTCGGGTGATCCTGGACCAGCGCGCCCGTCGCTGGTCCGTCGACGACGGGGGCCCCGACGGCCACGCCGACGAGCTCGACGCCGCCGACGGGCGCAGCGCCGCGGACAGGGCCGACGCCGCTGACGGGCGCAGCGCCGGGGACAGGGCCGATGCCGCTGACGATGTCGCCACCTCGCCTGGCGCCTCGGGCAGCGCGGATGCGGCGACTGCGCCGGGGGAGAACGAGGACGGGGACGCCGGCCGGCGTCCCCGCGAGGCAGTCACGAGAGGGTCCACGGGATAGGTCCGCGACCCGGATGATTGCGACAGCCACCGCCGCGGACCGGGCCTGCTGGCCGGAGATCCATGGTTACTCGGCTCGTGCCCGGAGCCCCAGGGGCCACCCAATGACGCTCCCCGCAGCGTCCTCGAAGATCGGTGTGTCCCGGCGCTCCGGGCCGTGGCCGACGCCCCAGGTTGTCCCGGTTGCTCGCGCCGACGGCTGCATCTCGGAAGGTAGGCCGATCGGCCGCGCTCGGCAATCAGTCGTCGGTCCGGGTCAGGGGGACTGAAAAGGTCGGAGGCGTGCACGCACCGGTCCCGGACCGACGTACCAGGTGACCGCCCGCACCGGATGGAGTGTCTCCTGCCGGGGGCCGGGTGCGATCGATGGGGCGGCAGGCGCCGGCGGCGGCGCGTAGGCTGACCGAATGTTCACCCTCGTCGCACGCGGAGGTCTCCTGCTCGTCATTGCCGCCACCCTCGTCGGCGCCTGCGCCGGTCCGCCGGCAGCGCCATCGTTCGACCCGGCCGCGCCATGCGGCGGCGCCGACCGCCAGGAGATGGCAGGAGCCTACCCGGACCTCGAGGCGCGCATCCCGCTCCGCCTCGACGGCCAGGCGGCCGACAGCCGCGAGTCCGGACGATTCTGCTCGAAGGTGACGCTCGGGAAGCTGTGGGACGCGGGCGTCCACGAAGAGCAGTTCGGCGGCGGGATCTGGGCCGTGGAGCCGGGCGGGGGCACCTCCCTGGCCGGACTCCAGCTCTCGGTGTTCCGGGCGCCGGGCCTGAGCGCCCAGCTCATGGCGGACGAGTACAAGTCCGGGGCCGACGCGACGCAGCGGGTCACGGTGGTTTCCGCGACGAACGAGCAGGTCAACGGCCGGCCCGGATTCCGGATCAACCTCCTCAACGGAGACTCGCACCAGGCGATCGTCGTGTGGCCCTCCGCCGACGGGAGCGTGGTCCAGGTCGTGATCGCCGCCGACGTCCCGGAGGCGAAGGTCCAGTCGGCGATTTCCGCGCTCGGCTGATTCCGGAAGGCTTCGCCGGCGTCGAGATGCGCTGGCCGCCGGCGCCGGTCCTTCGCGGGCCTCGCTGGCGGGGCGGCGGCCTGCGGAACCCGCGCCCGCCGGCTTCCGCCGTGGACGACCGCCGTGGACGCCTGTCGCGGGCACCGCTAGCATCCCGCGCATGACGTGGCAGGCCCGGAAGCGCGCCTGGGAGCGCGAGCGGCTCGACCCGGCGAGGGCGCGCTCGCCGGAGCGGTCACCGCGCTTCACGACGATCTCGGACGTTGAGGTGGCGCGACTGTACGGCCCGTGGGACTGGAGCTCGGCCGAGACCGAAGGCGGGCCCGGCCTCGCGACGTCACGACCTGGAGCCTCCGGCGGGGGCGGTCCCACCGCGGTGGATCATCGCGGCGAGCAGCTCCGGGCGGGCCGCTGGGACGCGTTCGATCCGCTCCGCGACATCGGCTTCCCGGGCGAGCCGCCGTTCACCCGGGGTGTCCACCCGACCGGCTACCGGGGCCGGGCCTGGACGATGCGGATGTTCGCCGGGTTCGGGGCGGCCGAGGACACGAACGCGCGCTTCCGTGACCTCCTCGCAGCGGGCCAGACCGGTCTCTCGGTCGCATTCGACATGCCAACGCTCTACGGCTACGACACCGACGACCCGGAGGCGGAGGGCGAGTTCGGGACGTGCGGGGTCGCGGTCAGCTCGCTCGCCGACATGGAGGTGCTGCTCGAGGGCCTGCCCCTCGACCGGGTCAGCACCTCGATGACGATCAACTCGCCGGCGGCACCGATCTGGGCGATGTACATCGTCGCTGCGGAGAAGCGCGGCGTGCCGCGATCTGCCCTCGAGGGGACGCTCCAGAACGACATCCTCAAGGAGTTCATCGCCCAGAAGGAGTACCTCTTCCCGCCGGCGCCCTCCCTCCGGTTGGTGACCGACACGATCGAGTTCGGATCCCGCGAGCTGCCCCGCTGGAACACCGTCTCGATCAGCGGCTACCACATCCGCGAGGCCGGCAGCACGGCTGTCCAGGAGCTGGCGTTCACGCTTGCCGACGGGATGGCCTACACGGAGGCGGCGCTCGCGCGGGGCCTCCGCTTCGACGACTTCGCGCCCCGGCTCTCGTTCTTCTTCAACTCGCACGCCGACTTCTTCGAGGAGATCGCCAAGTTCCGCGCAGCGCGCCGAACCTGGTGGAAGCTGGCGACGGCGCGCTATGGCGCCGAGAACGAGCGATCGACGTGGCTCCGGTTCCACACCCAGACCGCCGGTGTGAGCCTCACGCCCCAGCAGCCGCTCAACAACCTCACGCGGGTTGCGATCCAGGCCCTGGCAGCGGTCCTGGGCGGGACGCAGTCCCTCCACACCGACGCCTACGACGAGGCATGGGCGGTGCCCACCGCCGAGGCGGCGCTCCTCGCCCTCCGCCAGCAGCAGGTGATCGCCGAGGAGACCGGCGTGGCGAACACGGTCGACCCGCTCGGCGGCAGCTGGTTCGTCGAGTCGCTCACGAACCGGACCGAGCGCGAGGTGTGGCGCTACCTCGACGAGATCGACGCGCGGGGCGGGATGGTCGCCGCCGTCGCCCAGGGCTACCCCCAGCGAGAGATCGCCGACGCCGCATACCAGTTCCAGCGCGAGGTCGAGGCGGGGGAGCGGCGGATCGTGGGCATGAACGCCCATGTCGATCCCGACGAGGTGCTTTCCGTGCCGCTCCTCCAGGTCCCCCGGGGCTCCCTGGAACGGCACCTGGCGCGCCTGGAGCGCACCCGGCGCGAGCGGGATCCGGGCGAGGTCTCGGTGGCCCTGGCCGGCCTGCGGGCCGCGGCCGCGGCCCCCGAGTCGTCGGCCACGAACCTGATGCCCCAGTTCATCCGCTGCGCGGCCGCGTACGTCACGCTCGGCGAGCAGTGCCGCGTCCTGCGCGAGGTCTTCGGCGAGTACCGCGAGCCCGTCGCGATCTGACGCCGATCGCCCGACGCGACGACCGGCGTCTCCACGGCCGGGAGCCGACGCGACCCGGTTTGGGGACGCCCGGGGACCGCGCCGAGCTGACCATCGGCTCAACGCGGGGCGACCCACGGAATCGTCCGGACACCGGCCCGTCGTGCAGCCCGTCGTGCATGCCGCGCCCGGCGAGATACCATCTGGGCATGTATGCGGATGCGCTCTCCTTCCTCGAGGACGAACGGGACGCCTGGCGCCCTTACGAGGACCTCTTCGCCCTGACGGCCGACAAGCTCGAGGCACCGGTGGCAGGTCCGGACCGGTGGTCCGGCCGCGACCTCCTTGGCCACCTCGTGTTCTGGCAGGAGCACGCGCTTGCCGTGGCACGCGAGCTTGCCGTCGGCGAGGCCAGCGCCACGTACCTGCGTGGGGAAGCCGAGTGGGATGCCCGGGGCGACGCGATCAACGACGAGGCCGTTGCCACGTGGCGTGCGCTGCCCCTCGAGGAGCTGCTCCGCCGCGCACGCACGGTCCCGGGAGAGCTGCGGGGCCACCTGACGGTCGTGCCCGAGGCCCGCTGGCTCAAGAACGGCGACCTCCAGGCGTTCTTCGCAGGCGAGACCATCGACCACTACACGGACCACGCGCCGGACCTCGCCGTGATCCTCGCCGCGGCAGGTTGACGGCGCAGACGCTCGCGGCGCTCCTCGCCGAGGCGGCGGAACGGCTGGAGGGCGCCGAGGCGATCCCGACGGGAGAGGGGACCGACTTCTACCTCGACGACGTCCTGTTCGCGTCGCTCGCCGGCGACGCGGCCGAGTTCCGCCTCCGCGACGAGGTCGGCGCCGCGGCGTTGCGCACGCCGAACGTCACGGCATCGACGCGAGGGGCCGGCTGGGTCCGCTTCGCGCCCCGGCAGCTCGACGGGCACGCTCGCGACCGCGCACGGGCGTGGCTGGAGAGCGCCTGGCGGCGCGTCGACTCGGAGCTGGCCGGCGTGGCGGACCTCGCCGTCGACGGGGCGGACGAGGACGATCCGGCCGATCTCGACGACGACGACTGAGCCGGCGACGCCCGGGCAAAGGTCAGCGGCTGGCGGCGGGAGCTCGCCGAAGCCACCGGCGCAGGACCGATGTCGGACATCGAACCGCCCCACCCGGCGAGCCGGGAGGGGCGGTCAGGCGGCGATGCGCGAGGCTGGATGGCCCCGCAGCGTCCCGATCAGCTGGCGGTCTTGGCGTACGTCGGCAGGCCGAAGCGCTGCTCGAGCTGATCGGCGGGCTGGAAGCCGACAACGCCCATCGGCTGCTTGCCCTCGCCCGGGAAGAACGCGATCGTCGGGATGCTCATGATGTTGAACGCCCGGCTGAGGCCGGGGTTCGCGTCGACGTCGACCTTCACCACGTCCACGGCGCCGTCGTACTTCGCGGCGAGCTTCTCGAGCTCCGGGGCGACGAGCTTGCAGGGCCCGCACCAGGCGGCCCAGAAGTCCACGATGACGGGGCGCTCCGACTTCAGGACGAGCTCGTCGAAGGTGGTGTCGGTTGCGTGCTTGATCTCGACCATCGGTCGGGAACCCTTTCTCCCGGCTGCCCGGGCGCGAGGACGGGCCTAGCCGGCCAGCCCAAAGATGAGACGGTAGGCTTCGAGGACGCGCGCGTCCGCGAGCCGGTAGTAGACGGTGCTCCCGTCGCGTCGGGTGGCGACCAGCCCAGCGCTTCGCAGCACGGCGAGATGCTGCGACATGTTCGGCACCTGGCAGCCGACGCAGGCCGAGAGCTCCGAGACGGAGGCCTCACCGGCGGCCAGCGTCTCGAGGACGCAGAGCCGCTTGGGGTCGGCCAGCGCCCGGCCGATCCGGGCGGCACGCTGCCGCTCGGCGTCGGTGTTCATGCGCTGCTCAGTGACCACGGGCGGAGTATCTCATCACTTGCGCAACAACGCAAGTGCTTGCCTTCGAGCAGTGCGGAACCTCAGGGCGTGCGAGACCTCGAGCCGGAGCCGGCCTCGAGCCGCGGCCCGGTCGGCCGGATCTGCGCCCGCGAAGCCTCGCGCGATCAGCCCTGTCCCGCTCCGGCATCCTCGCGCGCCGCCATCAGGTTGCCGCCGAGAGCGAGCATCCACAGCATCGTGGGGTAGACGATCATCCGCTCGGTGCCGCCGTGGCCGATGGCGCCGAAGGCGGCCGCGTCGCCGCCATCGCCGACCACCATCAGCACGACGAAGACGAGCCCGACGACCCCCGCCAGGACGGAGATCAGCCGCATCGCGCCGTTCACGAGGCTGCCGACCGCCATCGCCTCGAGGTTGAAGAAGAGGAACGCGACGAGCGCGAAGAGGCTGTGCACGTCGCCGCGATCCAGCGGGAACGCAGCCGTGCCGATGGCCCCGACGCTGGCGAGGACGAAGAGCACGAGCACCCAGCCGCGACGGTGCGATCGGTAGTAGAAAGCGCCGCCCAGGACGTTCAGCACGCCGACGGCCGCCAGCGACGCGTTGAACAGCAGGGCGGTGGACGCGATCACGCCCAGGTCGCTGATCGCGGCTCCGTTGAAGTCGTAGCCGGGCGCGATGGATGCGGCGAGCATGATCACGACCATGAACTGGGCGGCGAGGACGAAGAAGACGAGGCCGGCACGTCGGCGGTCCTCGGCCGGCGCGATCCGGACGCCCGTCAACCCGTCGGTCAGGTTCATGTCGCCTGTCCTCCAAGCTCGCGGTCGCGAATGCCAGCCCTCGATCCAGCGTTGCGGGCGGCGGTCGCGTTCGCAAGGGCCGTTCCGACCGGCGCTCCGGGCCGCTCGACGGGGCGCGCCCGGCCGATTCGACGCCCGGGCCACGCACCGCGCCTGCCCGGCCGCGACGCCGGGCCACGCACCGCCGCCTGCCCGGTCAGTCCACCCAGCTTGATGGTACGGCTCGCGCCGGCGCCCCGCGTGCCCTTCCGCGATACTCCGCCGCATGCCGATCACCGCCGATCCCGTTGCCCGCACCATCGCACGCGAATCGTTCGACGAGGCCGCCAAGCTCATCGCGGGGCGCGTCTCCCGGACGCCGCTCCTGACCTCCCGAACCGCCGGGCGGATCGCCGAGTCGGCGAGCGGCGTCCGCCTCGGAGACGGCACGCTGTACGCGAAAGCGGAGCATCTCCAGGGCACCGGCTCGTTCAAGGTCCGCGGGGCGACCCTTCGCCTCGCCCTGCTCGACGACGCGGAGAGATCCGCGGGCGTCATCGGGATCTCCGCCGGGAACCACGCGGCCGCGCTCGCGATGGCGGCCGCGTCTCGCGGGTATCCACGCCGTGGTGGTCATGCCGGCGGCCGCCGTGCGCTCGAAGGTCGAGGCCTGCCGCGCATACGGCGCAGAGGTGATCCTTCACGGAGCGACGACGGCGGAGGCCTGGACCGAGATGGAGCGGATCCGCGACGCGCGCGGCCTGACCTTCATCCACCCGTTCGACCATCCCATCACGATCGCCGGTCAGGGCACCGTCGGCCTCGAGATCCTGGCGGATCTGCCGGACGTGGACGTCGTGGTCGTCGGGGTCGGCGGCGGCGGGCTCATCTCGGGCATCGCGACGGCGATCGCGACGCGGCGGCCCGTGACACGGGTGTGGGGCGTCGAGCCGGCGAGCTCGACGGCAGTCTCCACCGCCATCGCCGCGGACGCCGTCGTCCCGGTGACGGCCGCGAGCGTCGCCGACGGCCTCAATGCTCCGTTCGCCGGCGAGTGGACGCTGCCGCTCGTGAAGCGCCATGTCGCGGGCATCGTGACGCTGAGCGACGCCGAGATCCTCAGCGGCGTCCGATTCGCGGCCGAGCGGATGAAGCAGGTGCTGGAGCCGGCCGGCGCGGCGGGACTTGCCGCGATCCTTCACGGACGCATCCCGTTGCGCCACGGCGATCGGGTCTGCGTCGTCCTGAGCGGGGGAAACGTCGCCATCGAGCGGCTCGGCGAGCTCCTCGCGGAGGCGGCGCCGCTGCCGGGACGCTGACCTTCGCGGGCCGGCGGTCAGTCGACGCCGAGCTCGGCCAGGCGCTCGTCGTCGATGCCGAGATGATGGGCGAGCTCGTGGATGACGGTGATCCGGACCTCGTCCTCGAGGTCCAACGGATCCGGGAAGTCCTCCTCCAGCGGCAGGCGGAAGATCGTGATCGAGTTCGGGAACGGCACCCCGTCGGCACCCCACTCGGTCCGCGGGACCCCTTCGTAGAGGCCGTACAGGGTCTCGTCGGGTTCGAGGCCCTCCTCGCGCCGCTGCTCGCGCGATGGCTCGTCGGCGATCACGATCGCGACCTCGTCGAGCGCCGCGGAGAACGGTGCCGGGATGCCCGCGAGGGCGCGGTCGACCAGCGCCTCGAATCGCGAGTGTCGAGCCTCGCGGCGCCGGCGGATGGCGGCGAGGTCTGCGGCCGGGATCCCTCGGCGTCGCTTCGACATGTCCGGCCTATCCTACGGCGACATGGAGCGCATCCCCGTCCTTCCGCTCCACGGCGCGGGCCTCGACGAGCTTGATCTCGGCACCGGAGCACCCCGGGCAGGGGCGAGAACCGATCCGAACGTGGAGCCGGCCGGCTACCTGGTCGCGATGGAGGGTGGCGTCCGGATCCACTTCCTCGACTGGGGCGGGCCGGCTGCGAACGCGGGGCAGGCAGGGCCGGGGGCCGCGCCCGGCAACCCCCTCGCCCGTCCCGAGGTGCCGGGGATCCTGCTGATCCACGGCCTGGCCCGGACTGCCTGGTCGTGGGCGCCCGTGGCACGAATGCTCCGCGCGGACGCACGGGTCGCGGCCATGGACCTTCGTGGGCACGGCCTCTCGGACGCGCCGACCGACGGGTACGACCCGGACCAGCTGGCGGAGGACGCGATCGCGGTCGCGGAGGGCGCCGGCCTGCTGGCGGTCGACGACGCTCCGCCGCGAGTCGACACCTGGCCGGGGCCGCTCGTTCGTGGTCGCCGGGCACGGGTACGGCGCGGTCGTCGCCGCGTGGGCGGCAAATGCGCTCGGCGGCCGGTGCTCCGGGCTCGTCCTCGTCGACGGCGGCTGGACCGATCTCTCGACGGAGACCGGGATGACCCCGGACGAGTGGCTCACCGCGATCGCCGAGCCGCCCGAGGTGCTCGGATCGATGGCGGCCTGGCTCGCCGACCGGGAAGCGTTCGATCCGGCCTCCTGGGGAGCCGACGGAGAGCGGGCCGCCCGGGCCGAGGTCGTCGAGACGGCGGCGGGCAGGGTCAAGCTCGCGATCCACGGCCACGCGCTCGCGGCGTCGGTCGGGGCGATGTGGACCTTCGAGCCACGAGCCGTCCTGCCGGCCGTTGAAGCGGAGATCGTGGCCATCGTGGCCCGCGACGACGACGCGGGCAGGCACGTGGCCGCCCTTCGCGAGGTCGCGTCTTCACGCGCGGCCTCCGGCCGCTCTCCCATCCACACCCTTGGCCTTCCCTGGCTGGGCCATGACCTGCCGCGCCACGTGCCCGGAGTCGTTGCCGCGGCGATCCGCGCGGCCGCTCGCCCGAGGCCCGACGGAGGCAGGGGGACGCTGGCAGGCACATCCGGATAGGATGCGGCCATGCCCAGCCGAGATCTGCCCGCGCACGTGAAGTCCATCGTCGCCGAGATCGAGACCGAGATCGGCGAGGAGGAGGAGGACGAGGAGGAGGCTGCCCTGGCGTTCGCTGCGGCCCTCGCGCCCGCGGCAGCGATCGAGGGTGGCCCCGTCGGTCGTCGCGGTTCGATCGGGAGCGACCGCGTGGAGTCCGCGGTCCAGGAGATCCTTCGCGAGATCGGCGAGGACCCCGACCGGCCGGGCCTGACGGGAACGCCAGGCCGCGTCCACCGCATGTACGCGGAGCTGACCGCCGGCTATCACGTGGACCCGGAGCGTCTCATCAACGGCGCGATCTTCGAGGTCGACTACAGCGAGATGGTGGTCGTCAAGGAGATCCCCTTCTACTCGCTCTGCGAGCATCACCTCCTGCCGTTCTTCGGGACGGCTGCGGTCGCCTACATCCCGAAGGGCCGCGTCATCGGGCTCTCGAAGATCCCACGGATCGTGGAGATGTATGCCCGCCGGCTCCAGGTCCAGGAGCGGTTGACCCAGCAGATCGCGAGCTTCCTGCAGGAGCGCCTTGGCCCGACCGGCACGGGCGTGGTCGTCGAGGCGACCCACCTGTGCGCCGTCATGCGCGGCATCCGCAAGCCCGGCACGGTGATGACGACGAGCCACGTCCTGGGGCTCTTCCGGACGAGCGACAAGACCCGGGCGGAATTCTTCGCGCACCTCGAGCGCCGCGCGCCCGGCGCCTGACGCGTCGGGCCGCACGACCGGCCGAGGGCACGTCCCCTGGGACGCACCCGCGCGGCTATCATCCCGCCCATGAGCGAACGACCGATCAAGATCCTGATCGCGAAGCCCGGCCTCGACGGACACGATCGGGGCGCCAAGGTCCTCGCCCGCGGCCTCCGTGACGAAGGCTTCGAGGTCGTCTACACGGGCCTGCGCCAGACCCCGGAGATGATCGTCACCGCGGCCCTCCAGGAGGACGTGGACGTTGTGGGGCTCTCGATCCTGTCGGGCGCCCACATGACGCTCCTTCCGAAGGTCACGCGCCTGCTGCGCGAGCGGGGGCTCGACGACGTGCTCGTGACCGCGGGCGGGATCATCCCCGACGACGACATCCCGGCCCTCGAGGAGGCCGGCGTCGCCGCCGTCTTCGGGCCGGGAACCACGATCGCGGAGGTCGCGGCCTACATCCGGAGCCACGTCCGGCCGCCCGAAGGGTGAACCGCGCCGCGACCCGCGCGGTCGAGCTGGCCGACGCGGCCGTCGCCGGCGACCGTCGCGCCCTGGCGCGGCTCCTCACCGCCGTCGAGAACCGGACCCCCACCGCGGAGGCGGCCCTGCGGCGCCTCTACCCGAGCACCGGGCGGGCCCACCTCGTGGGCGTCACGGGCGCGCCGGGCGCGGGCAAGAGCACGCTCGTCGCGGCGCTCATCGCGGAGGTGCGCGCGGCCGGGCGGGCCGTCGCCGTCGTGGCCGTCGACCCGTCCTCGCCGATCACCGGCGGGGCGCTCCTCGGCGACCGCGTCCGGATGCAGGCCTTCGCCTCTGACGATGGCGTCTTCATCCGGAGCATGGCCTCGCGCGGGCACGCGGGCGGCCTCGCGGCCACCAGCACGGGCGCCGCCACCGTCCTCGACGCGGCCGGATTCGACCTGGTCCTGCTCGAGACGGTCGGCACCGGCCAGGCCGAGGTGGAGGTCGCCGCCGCGGCCGACACGACCGTCGTCCTCGAGGCACCCGAGATGGGCGACGAAGTCCAGGCGATCAAGGCGGGCCTCCTGGAGGTCGCCGACATCGTGGTCGTCAACAAGGGCGATCGGCCGGGCGCCCAGAGGACCGCGGCCCAGCTGCGGGCGATGCTGACGTCGACCGTGAGCTCGCGCGTCGCCGCCGGCCACCCGGACGGCGCCGGCATCCCGGGAGACGAACGCGTCGAGCGGCCGCGTCCGAAGCGACCCGAGGTGCTGATCACGACCGCCTCCACCGGCGAAGGCGTCCCGGCGCTCCTGGTCGCGCTCGATCGTCACCGCGCGGCCGGCCGCGCCGGCGTCGCCGACGCCGCCCGCCTCGCGCGAGCGGAGGCGCAGGTCTGGACGATCGTCTCGGAGCGTCTCCGCGAGCGGTTCCATGGGGCGGCGTCAGGGCAGGTCACGGAATCGACGCTGCGCGCTGTCGCCGAGCACCGGCTGGACCCGTACGCGGCCGCCGATCGACTCCTCGCGTCGATCACGGGGGAACAGGCGGCCGGCTGAACGCGACCCGCCGCCAGCGGGCATCGGGTGGCCGGCGCCGTGAAGCCGGGGTACGCTCTGCGGCATGTCGATCGAGCGCGTGTTCGTGGCCGGGGCCGGCCTCATGGGTCACGGGATCGCCCAGGTGATGGCAGCCTCGGGCCGAGCTGTCGACCTTTACGAGCCGGAGCTCCCACGCGCGGAAGCGGGCCGCGCACGGATCATCGGCAACCTGGAACGGGCCGTGGCGAAGGGCAGGATCGACGCCATGACCGCCCGCGAGATCTCGATCCGGGTGGTGGCGACGGCCCGGATCGCCGCTGCCGACGAGGCAGATCTCGTGGTCGAGGCGGTCGTCGAGGACGAGGCCGTCAAGCAGGCCCTGTGGGCGGAGATCGACGGGCGGGCGTCGGGACGCGCGATCTTCGCCACGAACACCAGCTCCATCTCCATCGACCGGCTGGCCGGGGCCCTTGCGCCGGGCCGGCGGCCGGCCTTCTGCGGGATGCATTTCTTCAGCCCCGTGCCGGTCATGCCCCTCGTCGAGCTTATCCGGGGCGGCGCGACGGACGACGAGACGATCGCCACGGTGCGGGCGCTCGCTGCGGACCTGGGCAAGCAGGTGATCGTGTCGGCCGATCGGCCGGGGTTCATCGTCAACCGGATCCTCATGCCGCTCCTCGCGGAGTCGATGCGCGCGCTCGAGGAGGGAGTCGGGACGGCGGAGGACATCGACACGGGTGCGCGCGTCGGGCTCAACCATCCGATGGGCCCGCTCGCCCTGGCCGACTTCATCGGGCTCGACGTCGTCCTCGGGGTCATGCGTGTCCTGCATGCCGACATGGACGACCCGCGCTTCGCCCCGCCGCGTACGCTGGAGGACCTGGTCGCCGCCGGGAACCTGGGCCAGAAGACCGGCGAGGGATTCTTCCGCTACCCGCGCGGCTGATCGCGGGCACATCGGAGCGGCCCGGCGGGGGTTCGCCCCACGCCGCGAGAGGGGGAGGGACGTGCTCGACGCGTTCGCGGGCCTGGGACCGGACGAGCGCCTGCTCGGTGAGACCGTCCGCCGCTTCGCGCGGGAGGTGATCGCACCCGGCGCGATCGAGCGTGACGAGGCCGAGCGCTTCGACCGGTCCCTCGTCCACGCGATGGGCGAGCTCGGGCTGCTCGCGGGACCGTTCCCCGAGTCGGTCGGCGGAGCCGGCCTGACCGCGGCGGCCTGGACGATCGTCGTGGAGGAGATCGCGGCCGCGGACATGGCGGTCGCCATCAGCCTGTGTGTCCACGTCCTCCACCAGAACCCCGTGGTTCGCTGGGGCACGCCCGAGCAGCAGGCCCGCTGGCTGCCCGCGCTGCAGGCGGGCCGGGCGCTCGGTGCGTTCGCGCTGACCGAGCCGGGCGCCGGGTCGGACGCCGCCGCGATCCGCATGCGCGCGACGCGCCTCGGCGCCGACGGCCGCGAGGCGGGCGCCGACGGCGACGCCGCTGCGTACCGTCTCGACGGCACGAAGATCTGGATCTCGAACGCTCCCGAGGCGGAGCGCTACCTCGTGTTCGCGACCCTCGACCCGGCGCGGGATGCCGCCGGGATCACCGCGTTCCTCGTCGAGAAGGGGACACCCGGCTTTCGCTTCGGCGCCCACGAGAAGAAGATGGGGATCCGGGCATGCCCGGCAGCCGAGCTGGTGTTCGACGGCGCGGTGATCCCCGCAGCGAACCGCCTCGGCGGGGAGGGTGACGGATACCGGGTCGCGCTCTCCGCGCTCGGTGACGGGCGCATCGCGATCGCCGCGGCCTGCACGGGCCTCGGGCGCTCGGCGCTGGAGCGGGCGACGACGTACCTGCACGAGCGGCGTGCCTTCGGCGCCGAGATCGCGGAGCTCCAGGGGTTGCGCTTCATGGTCGCGGAGATGGCCCAGCAGGTCGCGACCGCGCGCGCGCTGACGCGGGTCGCGGCGGCCGCCCGCGATCGGGGCGCACCCGCGGACGAGGTTGGGGCCGCCGCGTCGCTCGCCAAGTGGACGGCGTCGGACGCCGCGATGCGTGTCGCCACCGACGCGGTGCAGCTCTTCGGCGGGGCCGGCTACTCGCGCGAAACGGGCGTGGAGCGGCTGATGCGCGACGCCAAGGGCGCCCAGATCTACGAGGGAACGAACCAGGTCCACCGGGGGATCGTCGCCGACGCGCTCCTGGGGAGGGTGCCCGGCCAGGCCGAGGGGGTACGATCGCGGCCATGATCTGGCCCGCGGACGGCCCGAACGGACACGCCTACATCGTCTCGGCCGCGCGCACGCCCATCGGCAGGTTCGCCGGCGGGCTGGCCGGCGTCGCGGCCACGGAGCTCGGCGCGGTGGCGATCCGGGCCGCGCTGGATCGCGCCGGACTCCCCGCAGGCGCGGCCATCGACGAGGTCTACATGGGGCAGGTGCTCCAGGCGGGCGCGGGCCAGGCGCCAGCGCGCCAGGCGGCCCTCGCCGCCGGGCTCCCCGCGTCCACGCCCGCCACGACCATCAACCGCGTCTGCGGCTCGGGAATGAAGGCGATCATGCTGGCCGCGGCGGCCATCCGCGCGGGTGATGCCGACCTGCTTGTTGCCGGCGGCATGGAATCGATGAACCGGGCCCCGTTCCTGCTGGAGAAGGCCCGTTTCGGCTACCGGCTCGGGGACGGCGCACTCCGGGACGAGGCCGTCCTCGACGGCCTCTGGTGCGCGATCGAGGACTGCCACATGGGCACCCACGCCGAACGCGTCGCGCTCGTGGCGGGGGTCTCACGCGAGGAGCAGGACGCGTTCGCGCTCGAGAGCCACCGCCGCGCCGTCGCGGCCCAGGATGCCGGACGATTCGCCGACGAGCTCGTGACCGTTACGGTCCGGGACGAGCGCGGCCGCGAGAGCGTGGTCGCGGCCGACGAATCGCCGCGCCGCGACTCGACCCTGGAGGCGCTCGCCCGGCTGCGGCCGGTCTTCGCACAGCCGAACGCCGACCCCCGGGATCCGGGGATGCCGCTCGCCGGTCCGGGGACGGTGACCGCCGGCAACTCGCCGGGAATCACGGACGGCGGCGCAGCAACGGTCGTGGCAAGCGAGCGGGCCGTGGAGCGGCACGGCCTGCGCCCGCTCGCACGGATCGTCGGGTATGCCCAGGGCGAGGTGGAGCCGCGCTGGCTCTTCCTCGCGCCGGTCGCCGGCGTCCGGAACCTCGCG
Organism: uncultured Chloroflexia bacterium; assembly: GCA_963809215.1. Classification (GTDB taxonomy): domain Bacteria; phylum Chloroflexota; class Limnocylindria; order Limnocylindrales; family CSP1-4; genus CTSoil-043. The sequence continues at coordinate 1,514,940 of CAWEIJ010000002.1, read as the reverse complement.
GCGCGGACGGGTCTCGGGATCGAGGCCTTCGACCTGGTGGAGATCAACGAGGCGTTCGCCGCCCAGGCGCTCGCCGACGGGCGCGAGCTCGGGTTCGACTGGGCGAAGGTCAACGTCAACGGCGGCGCCATCGCCCTGGGGCACCCCATCGGCGCGTCGGGCGCCCGGATCGTGGCGACGCTCCTGCACGAGCTGCGGCGACGCCAGGGCCGCTACGGCCTCGCGACGCTCTGCCTGGGCGGTGGGGGATCGGTGGCCATGGCGTTCGAGCGTGTCTGAGGACGTACCGGGACCGGTTGGCCCGGGTGACGGCGCGTCCTCGGGCGGGCCGATCTCCGGCGGGCCGATCTCGGGCGGGCCGATCTCCGGTCGCCACTTCATCGCCGGGGAGTGGATCGAGTCGACCTCCGGGCGCGCATTCGAGAGCCGCAACCCCGCGACCCGGCACGACCTCGTGGGACGGTTCCAGGCCGGGACCGCGGCGGACGTCGCGATGGCAGTCCGGGCCGCCGAGGCTGCGCTGCCGGGTTGGCGCGCCACGCCCGCCCCGAGACGCGGCGAGATCCTGTTCCGGTATGCGGGGCTCCTCCGGCGTGACAAGGAGCGACTGGCGCGAGCGCTCACCCGGGAGATGGGCAAGGTCCTTCCCGAGGCGCGCGGCGACGTCCAGGAGGCGATCGACATCGCCGAGCTGATGGCCGGCGAGGGGCGCCGGATGTTCGGCGACACCGTGCCCTCGGAGCTGCCCGACAAGTGGGCGATGAGCGTGCGCCAGCCCATCGGGATCGCCGGGATCATCACGCCCTGGAACTTCCCGATGGCGATCCCCGCCTGGAAGACGATGCCCGCCCTCGTCGCGGGGAACACGGTCGTCTTCAAGCCCGCCTCCGACACGCCGCACTGCGCGACGCTCCTCGTGGAGCTGATGATCGAGGCCGGGGTCCCGGCCGGCGTGATCAACCTCGTGACGGGCAGCGGCGCCGAGGTCGGCGATGCCATCGTCGATTCGCCCGACGTGCCGGTCCTCTCGTTCACCGGCTCATCGGCCACTGGCCGCCGGATCGCCGAGCGCGCGGGCCGGCGCCTGAAGCGCGTCGCGCTCGAGCTCGGCGGCAAGAACGCGATCGTCGTCCTGGCGGACGCGGACCTGGACCTCGCGGTCGACGGGATCATCTGGTCGGCGTTCGGGACCACGGGCCAGCGCTGCACGGCCTGCAGCCGGGTCGTCGTCGAGCGGTCCGTGGCGTCGCGGCTGCTCGAGAAGCTCGAGACGCGAACACGCGCCCTGCGCCTCGGGGACGGCGCCGATCCCGGGACGGATGTCGGACCGCTCATCAACGAGGGGGCCCGCGCAAAGGTCGAGGAGTACGTGGAGATCGGACGCCGCGAGGGCGAGCTCGTCTGTGGCGGGCACGCGGCGGCGGGGCCCGGTCTCGACGACGGCGTCTTCTTCGAGCCGACGATCTTCACCGAGGTGCCTCCGATGGCGCGGATCGCCCAGGAGGAGATCTTCGGGCCGGTCCTCTCGGTGATCCCCGTCGAGGACTACGCCGCCGCGATCACGACCGTGAACCAGACGCGGTACGGCCTCTCGTCGGCCATCTACACGACCGACGTGAACACGGCGTTCCGCGCGATGCGGGACCTCGAGACCGGGCCTCGTCTACGTCAACGCCGGCACGATCGGCGCCGAGACGCACCTTCCATTCGGCGGCTGGAAGGAGACCGGCAACGGCCACCGCGAGGCGGGGCATGCCGCGCTGGACACGTTCACAGAATGGAAGTCGATCTACGTCGACTTCTCCGGGCGGCTCCAGCGGGCCCAGATCGACAACCAGCCCGGCTGATCGTCCGGTGGCGGTCCGCCGCCCCTCGCCGGTCGCGTTGCGCTCAGGCGCCGCCCGTGCAGACCTCCAGCGTGTGGAGAAGGCCCTGCGGCAGCGTCCACGGGGTGACCCGGACGCGCGGAGCCGCGAGCCTGGTCGGCCAGCTCATCCAGCACCCGTCGGCCTCGGTGAACGCCATCGCGTAGCCCGCCTCGCCGACGAGGTCCTCACGGAGCGGGTCCACCCCGCCGAACGGGTACGCGAACGTGGTCGGGCGCTGCCCAGTCACCGCCGCGATCTTCGCGGCGGAGGCGGAGAGCTGGACGAGCGCGTTCGACAGGCTCGTCGTGGTCAGCCTGACGTGACCCACCGTGTGGCTCCCGATCTCCATCCCGGCCGCCGCCATGCGCCGGAGCTGGCTCGCGGAGAGCGAGCTCGAGTCGGTGTTGATGCGCCCCGTGATCACGTAGAACGTGGCCACGAGATCCAGGCGCTGGAGGATCGGGAAGGCCTGCGTGTAGCCGTCGGAACGACCGTCGTCGAACGTGATGACGAACGTCCGTGGCGGGGGCACGACGCCGTCGGCAAGGTCGGCGGCGAGCTCGGCTGCCGTGATCGACCGCCATCCGGCCGCGACGAGCGCCTCGAGCTGCGCGGCGAACATGTCCGGCGGGACGACGAGGCCCGGCAGCGAGAGGCCGACCTGGTCGGCCGGCGCGACGCGGTGGTACATCAGGACAGGGACGCGGACCGCGAACCCGTAGGGCGGCCCGGGCGAATCGGCGGCGACGAGCGGCCAGGTCGCGACCATCCTTCCAGCTGGCGACGCGGCCGGGCCGGGCGTCGCGTCGGCCGGGCTGCTGGACGGAGCGATCGAGGCAGCGGATGACGGCGTGGCCGGCACCGCGCCCGGGGTTGGGGTGCCGGCGCGCGCGACGACGGGATCGACGATCGAGACGGCCGCGCTCCCGTCAGGTGGTCCGGACCCGCGGGCGCGGTCGTATCCAACCGTCGCGCCGGCGCCGAGCGAGACGCCGAAGACCGCGACGCCGACCAGCGCGAACAGGAGCCGTCCCCGGCGCATCGTCACTCCCGGCTGCCGCCTCGCGCCACACTGCTGCGACGGCGACTCGCCTCGGAGCATAGCGCTCGACCGTCCCCGCCGCGAGCAGGCGAGCGTGGAAACGGCGGAGCAGCCGTGCCTCGCCACGTGTCGATCAGGATGGTCGGCGTCACCAGGGAAACGACCCACCAGGGCAACGACGCCCCGGCATCTTTGCTAGACTCCGCCGTCTCGGGCCCGTAGCTCAACGGTAGAGCGGGGGACTCTTAATCCCTAGGTTCAGAGTTCGAATCTCTGCGGGCTCACCAGATCACGCGTTCGAGGCGCCCCTCCCGGCTCGCCGGTGAGGGGCGCGTTCGTCCCGGAGGTGAACCCTGGACGCCCAACCGATCGAGGTCACGTGGGGTGAGCTCGACCGTCTCGTGACCCGTCTTGCGGAGGCGATCGGCAGACAGTACGACCTCGTGCTGGCGATCACCCGCGGTGGGCTCGTCCCGGCCGGGATGCTGGGCTACCGGCTCGACCTTCGCGAGATCCTGGTCGCGGGCGTGGAGTTCTATCGCGACGGCGGCGGGACACATCCCGCGCCGCTCGTGACGCACTTCCCGGCTGCGGAGCTCCTCCGTGGCCTGCGGGTCCTCGTGATCGACGAGGTCTGGGAGACGGGCGAGACCATGGCGGAGGTCGTGCGGCGGGTCCGCGATGCCGGCGGGATCGTCACGACGGCCGTGGTCCACTACAAGCCAGGCCGGTCGCGCGTCGCGCTCACGCCGGATCACTACGCCGCGCTGGCGGACGGCTGGGTGACCTACCCATACAAGGCGGGTGGCTAGCAGGCGCGGCACGCGGATCGCCGCCCGCCCGATGCGCCAGCCGGCTCGACGCGCCAGCCGGCCCGAGCCCCCGCCCGACGCGGCACCCGGCTCCGCGACGTTCCCGTGCTACCCTTCGGCCGTCCTTTGCGGCCGGTCCCGTGAGGCCGGCGTACCGGTCCTGAGAGGCCGGAAGGGAGGCATCGTGCAGTCGTGGAGCCACGTCCGCCGCGCCGTCGGGGCCGGTGGCGTTTTCGTGTCCGGGGTCCGATGAGGGGCAGCGACCGGACGAACCCGCCCGTCCCGCCGTCGCCCGATCCGGACGTGATCGTCGACCGGCGGATCGGCGCACGTGGCCGGGCGCTCCTCGCGCTCGAGGATGGCGCCGTGTTCGCGGGGATCGCCTTCGGTGCGGACGTCGCCGCCGGCGGGGACCTCGTGGTCAACACGAGCCAGACCGGCTACCAGGAGGTCTGCACCGACCCGTCGTACGCCGGCCAGGTGGTCGTGATGACCTACCCGCTGATCGGCAACTACGGGCGCCTTCGCGGCGACGACCAGTCGGAGCGGCCATGGCTCCGGGGTCTCGTCGTGGCCACGGCGACGGCGGCCGTCATGGACGACGCCCGCCAGCTTGCCACCCTCCTGCGCGACGCGGGGATCCCCGCGATCGCCGGAGTGGACACGCGCTCGCTCGCACGCCACCTTCGAGCGAACGGCAGCCTCCGCGGGATCCTGACCGCCCCGGGCCAGACGGATCCGGAGGCGGCCGTGGCGGCAGCCCGGGCGATCGCCCGCTGGGAGGACCAGGACTTCGTCGGGCAGGTCTCGCCGACGGACGTGGTCGAGGTCGGGGACCGCACGGCGGAGCCGGATGCCCCGCTCGTCGCGATCGTCGACTACGGCCTCAAGGCGAACATCGTGCGGAGCCTTCGCCGGCGAGGAGCGCGGGTTCGCATCCTTCCGTCCACCGCGACGGCAGCGACGCTCCTCGCGTCGGACATCGACGGCGTCGTGCTGTCGCCCGGACCTGGCGACCCTGCCCGCCTCGACGGGCCTGTCGAGCTGGCACGCCGGCTGATCGCCGACGGCCGCCCGCTGCTCGGGATCTGCCTGGGCCACCAGATCGTGGCCCGGGCGGCGGGCGCCGAGACGCGGCGCCTCCGCTTCGGCCACCACGGCGCGAACCACCCGGTCAGGGACCTCGAGCTGGGGCTCGTCCAGGTGACCGCCCAGAACCACGAGGTCACGGTCGATGGCCCCTCGCTGCCCGCCTCTGGCGGGTTCGCTGTCAGCCAGGTGAACCTCAACGACGGCTCGGTCGAGGGGCTGCGCCACCGCTCCCTGCCGATCGAGACCGTCCAGTACCACCCCGAGGGCGCGCCCGGGCCGCTCGACGCCCTCGCCGTCTTCGACCGCTTCGTCGCCGCCGCCCGGGCCCGATCGGGCCGCGCCGGGTGACGTCGCCGACCGCCCGTGCCCGACGCCGCGTCGTCGCGCCCGCCGAGGCCTCGCTCGGTCCTGATCATCGGATCGGGGCCGGTCGTGATCGGGCAGGCCGCCGAGTTCGACTACGCCGGTACGCAGGCGTGCCGGGCGCTTCGGGCCGAGGGGATCCGGACGATCCTCGTGAACTCGAACCCGGCCACGATCATGACCGACCCCACGGTCGCCGACGCGGTCTACCTCGAGCCGCTCACGGTCGCCGCGATCGAGGCCGTGATCGCCCGCGAGAAGCCCGACGGGCTCCTGGCCGGACTCGGTGGTCAGACGGCGCTGAACCTGACGATGGCGCTCGCGCAGGCCGGCGTCCTGGAGCGCCACGGCGTGCGCCTCCTCGGTACGCCGCTGCGGGCGATCGAGATGGCCGAGGATCGCGAGCAGTTCCGCGACCTGCTCGACCGGCTCGGCCAGCCCTACGCGCCATCGGCGATCGTCAACGGCGCCACGGACGAGGAGCGCGCGGGCTCGACCGAGCGGGCCCTGGCCCAGATCGGGCTCCCGGCGATCATCCGGCCGGCGTTCACGCTGGGCGGGACCGGCGGCGGGATCGTCGAGACCGAGGCGGCCTACCGCGAGGGCGTGCGTACCGGCCTGCGGGCCAGCCCGATCCACCAGGTGATGGTCGAGCAGTGCCTGGTCGGCTGGCAGGAGATCGAGTACGAGGTGATGCGCGACCACGAGGACACGTGCATCGCGGTCTGCTCGATGGAGAACGTCGACCCTCTCGGCGTTCATACCGGCGACTCGATCGTCGTCGCGCCGGTCCAGACGCTGCCCGACCCGGTCCATCAACGTCTCCGCAGCGCGGCGCTCGCCATCATCCGGGGACTCGGCGTGGAGGGCGGCTGCAACGTCCAGTTCGCGCTCAGCCCGGATTCCCGCGACTACGCCGTGATCGAGGTGAACCCGCGGGTCAGCCGGAGCTCGGCCCTCGCGAGCAAGGCCACCGGCTACCCGATCGCCCGGGTGGCTGCCCAGATCGCGATCGGGCGCACGCTCGCGGAGATCCCCAACGTCGTGACCGGGACCACGGTCGCGGCCTTCGAGCCTGCCCTCGACTACCTCGTGGTCAAGCTGCCGCGCTTCCCGTTCGACAAGTTCCCGCGGGCGGACCGGACGCTCGGCAGCCAGATGAAGGCGACCGGCGAGGTGATGGCGATCGACCGGACGTTCGGGGCGGCGCTCAACAAGGCGCTCCGGGGCCTCGAGCAGGCCGGCGCCGGGCCGCTGGCCGAGGACCCCGCGTGGACGCCGACGCTCGCGTACCTGGCCGTGGCGCTGGGCGGCGACGAGGCCGACGAGGCCGACACGGTGATTCGCTGGATCGACGAGAACGGCGCGGCATGCGAGTCGAGCCGGCTCGCGCAGCGCACCGCGGCCCCGATCGTGCTGCGCCGCTTCCTGGCCCCGTCCGACAACCGGCTCTGGCGCATCCTCGGGCTGCTCCGTCGCGGCGTGCCGGAGGAGGCGCTCGTCGCGGCGACCGGGATCCACCCCTGGTTCGTGGCGGAGCTCGGCCGCTCCGTCGCGCTGGAGGCGCGGCTCCGCGACGCGGGGCCGGCGCTGCTCGGCGCCGGCCACGAGGCGGACGGCGGGGCCGGCGACACGGCGATGGCGACCCTCCTGGCGACGGCGAAGCGGGCGTCCCTGGGGGATCGCGAGATCGCGGCGCTGGCCGGGGTGGGGGAGCGCGAGGTCGCCGCGAGCCGTCGGGCGATCGGCCTTGTCCCGGGCTTCGCCATGGTCGACACCTGTGCCGCGGAGTTCGCGGCCGAGACGCCGTACTTCTACGCGACGTACGCGGCGGCCGGCTCCGCGCCGGAGGCGTCCCCGGTCGAGCGTCCGGCGGCGCTCGTGATCGGAAGCGGGCCCGTCCGGATCGGGCAGGGGATCGAGTTCGACTACTGCGCCGTCCGCGCGGCCGAGAGCCTGCGATCGCTCGGCTGGCGGGCCGTCATGGTGAACTCGAACCCCGAGACCGTCTCCACGGACTTCGACGCCTCGAGCCGGCTCTACTTCGAGCCGCTGGACGTCGGAATCGGTCTGCGAGGTGATCGCGGCGGAGTCAGCGCCCGGACAGTCGCCGCTCCCCGCGTTCGTCCAGTTCGGCGGCCAGACGCCGCTCAACCTGGCAGGGGCGCTCGCCGCGGCCGGCGTCCCGCTGCTCGGCGCGTCGCTCGAGACGATCGACCAGGCCGAGGACCGCGTTCGTTTCAGCGCGCTCGTGGAACGGCTCGGGATCCCCCAGCCGGAGGGCGGGATGGCGCGCTCCGTCGACGAGGCTGAGGCGCTGGCGGACCGCGTCGGCTACCCCGTGATCGTCCGTCCCTCGTTCGTCATCGGCGGGCTCGCGATCGACTTCGCCTATTCGCGCGGCGACCTCGTGACGCAGCTGGCGGCGGCCACGATCGTCGATCCCGACCGGCCGGTACGGATCGATCGCTACCTCGAGGGTGTCGAGGTCGACGTGGACGCCGTGGCCGACGGCGAGACGGTCCTCATCCCGGGGCTCCTGGAGCAGATCGAGCGGGCGGGCGTGCACTCGGGCGACTCGGTCGGTGTGTTCCCGCCGCAGGCGGTGAGCGAGGCGGACCAGGCCCTGATCGTTTCCTCGATGGAGCGGATCGTGCGGGCCCTGGGCGTCCGCGGCCTGGTCAACGCCCAGTTCATCGTTCGCGAGGACGGCGTCTACCTGATCGAGGTGAATCCCCGCGCGAGCCGGACCGTGCCGTTCATGAGCAAGGTGACGGGCGTGCCGCTCGTGGACCTCGCGGTGCGGATCGCCCTCGGACAGACGCTCCGCGAGCTCGGCTGGCCGAACGGGCTGCTCCCGCCGCCGGGGTTCGTCGCCGTCAAGGCGCCCGCGTTCTCGACGGCGAAGCTGCGCGGCGTCGACCCGTCGCTCGGCCCGTTCATGCAGTCGACCGGCGAGGTCATCGGGATCCACGCGGATGCCCGGGTGGCCACGGCCAAGGCGCTGCTTGCCGCGTCGCTCGTCCCGCCGCCGGGCGGGAACGGCGCGCTCGCGCTCCTCTCGGTCGCGGACCGCGACAAGCCCCTGGTCCCGGCCCTGGCGACGGCGCTCGCGCGGGCCGGCTATCGCTTCGCGGCGACGAGCGGGACGCGCGCCGCGCTGGGAGCCCTGGGCTGGGACGCGGACGCCGTGGCAAAGCTTGGCCAGGTTCCTGGTCCGGGCGAGATCGCGATTCTCGATCTCATCGGGTCTGGAACGGTGCGGCTCGTCGTCAACACGCCGACGCCCCGCTCGGGGCCGGTCCGCGACGCTGCCGAGATCCGTCTCGCGGCGATCGCGGAAGGCGTCCTCTGCCTGACGGCGATGGAGACCGCGGTCGCTGCAGCCCAGGCGCTCGATCCCGACCTCGCCGAGCGCCTGTCCGACGTCCGTCCGCTCGACGCCTGGGTGCCATGCACCGGGCATCCCGCCGGGTTGGGCGCCGGACCTCCCGACCGGCCGCGGCCCCACGGCGCTTCGTGGCCGTACGTCGGTCGGCGTCTCGGAGGCCTGATCCCGCGCCGAACGCACGGATGGCCGGCAGTCGGCCTGGACCGGCGCGAGGCTTCCTCAGGCCCGGAGCAGCCGTCCGCAGTCGCCCTCCTGCGACCCGGCGCCCTCGATGAGGCATCCCAGGAACATGACGGCGTGTCCGAGCCGCGCGCGCGCCGAGACGCGGCGCGCCGGCGCGGTGACCAGCCGCTCGCGCTCGGCCTCCGCGCGGAGCCGCGTCATCCGGTAGGCGATCTCGGTCGTCATGCGCACGTCCCCTTCACGCGTCCGATGCATGCTTGTTCGCGCCAGTTGGCGGCCGGGACCGATCCCGTTGCCCATCGCGTCATCCCCTCGTAAGATGTTCATCTAACTCGTGCGAACCGAAACCTGATCGTCAGCGCGTCTGTCCGGAGTCACGCATCAGCCCTTCGTGGCGCCGAGGTACCGTGCGAGATCTGGACCCGCGTCCGCCAGCCGGTCCCGTCGGAGGCTGTAGTAGGTGAGGCCGCCGGTCTCGGTCATCGTCAGGAGCCCGGCCGCTCGCAGCTGGGCAACGTGATGCTTGACGGTCGGCTTGGAGAGCCCCATCCGTTCCGCGATCTCGGTCAGGTAGAGGTCGCCGTCCGCCAGGAAGCGCAGGATCCGCATCCGGCTCTCGTCGCCGAGCGCCTTGAAGAGGCGAACGGTCGCCTGCGGCACGCCGGCGGGGTCTCCGTCCAGGGCCGTCTCCGCGAGCGGATAGGCGAACAGGTGCCAGCCGTCACCGGCGAAGATGTAGTTGTACGGTCGCCCGAAGTAGCTCGGCACGAGGTAGACCCGCCGGATCGCCGCATCGGGCGTCCAGCGGACGCCGTTGCGTGGCTCGCTCGATGAACTCCTCGAGCGGCAGGCGCTCGAGATCGGCGCGCCGTGCCGCGACGTCGCGCTCCTGCATCGCTGCGACGCGCGCCTCGAGGGTTGCAAAGCGCTCCTCCCACGCGCGCAGCACCCGGCGGAGCGCCCGGAGCTCGGTCTCTGGCTCGCGGAGGAGCCGGTCGAGAGACCCGCGGAGCTCCTCGGGGGCGCTGGCCACGACCTCGTCGCGCAGCCCCGTCTCCCCGCTGAAGTAGCGCTCGGCCAGCGCCCGGGTCCCGACCAGCTCCTCGTCGTCGCATGCCGAGGCGATCAGGTCCCGCGGGATGACCGTCCCGGCCAACGTGACCACGTCGGCGGCCGTCCGCACGTCACGGTTCGCCACGACGAGGGGGATCAGTGCCCAACCGGCCAGCCCGGTCGCCGCCTCGTGATGCTCGAAGACGCGCTGCCGGTCGCGCCGGAGCGGGGCCGACAGGGACTCGTTTGCGGCTGCGCGCCATGCGGCGTCGTCGGGGAGAAGCTCGGGCTCGGTGTCACCGACGAGGCTGATGAGGAAGTCGAGCGCGGGCCGCGCCTCGAGGATGACCTCGGGGCGTGTCGCGCCGCCTCGTGGCGACATCTCGCGCACCAGGACGCCCGGACGCCGGATCGTGGACATGCGGCTCGTGGATCCGGTCATCGTGGTCTATTGATCTCCCGTGTGTTAGACGACTATCTAACACACCCGCCCTCGCTGTCAAGAGGGCGAATCGCAGCGCGCGGATCCGCACCGGCGAGGCCGCACGACGCAGCGTCGCCCGTACAATCGGACGACGTCCGCTCGCACCCATCCGCCATCTCCACGAGGTCCCGCATGACCGTGCCGACCGTCCGCTTCACCGACGAGCGCCTGCCGAACGGGCTGCGCCTCGTGATCAGCGAGGACCACCTGGTTCCCGTCGTGGCGGTCAACATCTGGTACGACGTGGGCAGCAAGCACGAGCAGCCGGGCAAGACCGGCTTCGCCCACCTCTTCGAGCACGTCATGTTCCAGGGCAGCCGACATGTGGCGAAGGCGGAGCACATCGCGCTGGTCCAGGCCGCCGGCGGAAGCATGAACGGGACCACGTGGCTGGACCGGACCAACTACTTCGAGACGATGCCATCCCACCAGCTGGAGCTTGCGCTGTGGCTCGAGGCAGATCGGATGGGGACGCTCCTCGATGCGCTCAGCCAGGAGAACCTCGACAACCAGCGCGCCGTGGTCAAGAACGAGAAGCGCGCGAGCTATGACAACCAGCCGTACGGCACGTGGCAGGAGAAGCTCCTCGGGCACATCTACCCCGAGGGCCACCCCTACCATCACCCGACGATCGGCTCGATGGAGGACCTCGACGCGGCCTCGCTCGAGGACGTTGCGGCATTCTTCCGGACGTACTACGCGCCGAACAATGCGGTGCTCTCGATCGTCGGCGACGTGGAACCTGGCCAGGCTCGTGCCTGGGTCAGCCGGTACTTCGGACCGCTCGCGCCCAACCCCGCGATTCCCGTGTTCAATCCCGACCCGCTGCCGTTGACGCTCGGCGGTGAGCTGCGAGAGACCGTCCCGGACCGGGTCCCCCTGCCGCGGATCTACGTCGGCTTCCGCGCCCCCCGGATCGGCGACCGGCGCCTGTACGCGCTCGAGATCGCTGCGCAGGTGCTGACCGGCGGGAAGGGCAGCCGGATGCACCGGCGGCTGGTGCGCGACGAGCAGATCGCGCAGGACGTGGCGATGTTCGGCCTCGGGTTCTCGTCGGGCCCATCGGTGTTCATGGGCTGGGCCACGGTCCGCCCGGATTCCACCGTCGAGGCGGTCGAGGCCGCGCTCCTGGACGAGCTGGCGCGGATCGGTGTCGATCCCGTCAGCGCCGACGAGCTCGCGCGCGCGAAGGCCCTCATCGAGACCGACGAGCTTGCGGCGCTCCAGCGGGTCTCCGAGCGGGCGGACCGGCTGAGCATGTACGCGACGCTGCTCGACGACCCGGACGAGGTCAACCGCCAGCTCGAGCGGTACCTCGCGGTCACCGGAGAGGACGTCCGCGCGGCCTGCGCCGAGGTCCTGGTCGCCGCGAACCGCGTGGTCCTGACGTACGTTCCGGCCGATGCCGGAACCCAGTCCGCGGAGGCGGCATGAACCTCTCCGACCCGGTCGAGGCAGCTCTCGGCGTGCGGCCCGTCCCGGGCACGCCGCGGCCGTTCACGTTCCCCGCGGCAACCCGCGGACAGCTGGCCGGCGGCCTGCCGCTCATCACGGTCCACCTCCCGGGTCGGCCCCTGGTGTCCGCCAGCCTCTATCTCCCGAACGGCGCGGTCGACGAGCCCGCCGGCGAAGGAGGGGCGACGGTGCTCGCGGCCCGCGCCCTCACCGAGGGCACGCTCCGGCGGGACGCGGTCGCGCTGACCGAGGCGGCCGAGCGCCTGGGTGCCTCGCTGCGAGCAGAAGCTGGATGGGATTCGACGGTCGTCGGGGTCGACGTGCCCGCCGAGCGGCTCGGGCCGGCGCTCGAGCTGCTCGCGGAGATCGTCCGCGAACCCGCGTTTCCCGCGCGCGAGGTGGACAGGCTTCGGGATCAGCGCCTGAACGATCTGCTCCAGGCAAAGGTCGACCCGGCGCGGCGTGCCGAGGAGGCGTTCATCGAGACCATCTACTCGGCCTCGACGCCGTACGCCCGGCTCGCCGGGGGTCGCCGGGAGACCGTCGAGACGCTCGATGCGGACATCCTCAGAGGTGCCTACGCGCGACGTGGGGATCCCGGCCGCGCCGCCCTCATCGTCGGCGGCGACCTCACGGGGATCGATGTCGCCGGGCTCGTCGAGCCGCTGTTCGGCGACCTGGCGGCCGGTGCGGCGCCAGCCAATTCGTCGGCGGGCGAGCCCGTGATCGTCGACGGCCTGGACCGCACGCGGGTCCGCCTCGTTCACCGGCCGGGCGCGGTCCAGTCCGAGCTCCGCGTCGGCCACCTCGGCCTGCCTCGCCGGACACGGGACTACCACGCGGTCACCGTGATGGCGATGATCCTGGGTGGGCTCTTCAACTCCCGGCTGAACATGAAGCTGCGTGAAGAGAAGGGCTACACGTATGGAGCGGGGGCGGGCTTCGACTTCCGGCGCTACCCAGGACCCTTCTCGGCGCGCGCGGCGGTCAACACGGACGCCACGGTCCCCGCGCTGGTCGACCTCCTCGCCGAGCTGCGGCGCATGCGCGAGTCCGCGCCGACCGACGCGGAGATGCGCGCTGCCCGCGACTACCTGGTGGGCGTGTTCCCGCTCCGCTTCGAGACCCCCGGGCCGATCGTTGCCGCGCTCGGCGGCATCGTGACGTTCGGGCTCCCGGAGGACGAGCTGGACCGTTACCGGCCCGCGATCGACGCCGTGGCGGCCGGCGACGTGCTCACGGCTGCCCGAGCCCATCTCCACCTCGAACGGCTCGCGGTCGTCCTCGTCGGCGACGCGGACGCTGTCGGGTCCGACCTGGAGAAGGCCGGGATCGGCGACGTCGAGGTCATGCGCGACGCGGAGCCGGTCGCCGGCGACGCCTGACCTCGCAACCGGGCTTCGCGAGGTGCCTGGTCCGGTTGCCCGGGGCGAGGGCTGAGCTCGGCGTCTCCCGGCCGAAACCTTTCCGCGCGCCGCTGCCTCAGGACGGTAGCGGGGTCGAAGCCACGCCCGGCTCCAGGGCGCCGGCCACGGCGGCTCGCCGGCGACACGGCGCACGGAAAGGTCGACGTCCATGGATCGATACACCCCGAGGCTCATCCGCGGACTGGCCGCGGCTGGCGTCTCCGTCTTCCTCATCGCAGGTGCCGCGTTCGCGGCAAACGCCGTGATGGGTGCCCAGCGCGGCCCGTCCCTTGGCCTCGCGTCTGCGGCCACCTCGACGGGCGCCCGGGAGGTCGAGACGACGGAGACGGCGGAGCCGTCCCGGACCCATGACGCGACGACGGGCACCTCGGAGCCGACCGAGACCGAGCGGTCCGGCAGCACGTCCGAGCGGACCGAGAGAGCGAACCCGACGGAGGCCCCGGAGCCCACCGAGACGCCCGGGCCGACCCGGCACCCGGCGCCGACCGAGACGGCCGAGCCGGCCCCGACGTCCGGCGACGAGGACCGGTCCGGGTCCGACAACGACGGCGAACGCGACGGCGCGCGTCCTGCGCTGCCCTCCGGGACGCCGACGACCGGCGCCACGGCACGACCCGAGCCGGTCCGCTCGCACGACGGTGGGGGCGACGGATCCGACGGCGGTGGGAACGGGTAAGACTCCGCCATCGGTACGAACAACCCGGCGTGGGAGGCGGGCCATGTGGCGCATGACGGTACGCGCGGCGTATCGTCTCGTGGCAAGCCTCCCGACGCCGGTCATCGGCGTCCCGACCGAGGAGTCCACCCGATCGACGCGCCGCGCGACCTCGTCGTCCCCTCCGAGACGCCCCAGGACGACGTCGAGGCGCGTCGGGTGGTCGCAGCGGTGCTCGACGGCGACCGGGACGCGTTCCGAATCCTCGTTGAGCGCGAGTCGCGGGCGCTCGTCCGCAGCTGCTACCGGGTCCTCGGGGATCTCCACGACGCAGAGGACGCGGCCCAGGAGGCCTTCGTGACCGCGTATCGCGCGCTCGGGACGTGGCGCGGGGACGGGCCCTTCGGCGCGTGGCTCGCCCGGATCGGCGTCCGGATCGCCGTCCGGAAGGCATCCCGGCGGCGCCCGGTCGCCTGGATCGACCCGCGACCCGTCCCGGCCGACGACGGCCTCGGCCAGCCTGGTGGCCCGAACACGGTCGGGGAACGGGCGCTCCTCGGCGCGCTGGGCCGGGCAGGGGGCGACCCGGCCCAGCTCTTCGCACGCGCCGAGCGCGCGGCGTCCATCCGTGCCGCCGTGGCCAACCTCGACGAGCCCTACCGCGAGGTCATCGCGCTTCGCTTCTTCTCCGAGCTGTCACTTGCCGAGATCGCCGTCCAGGCGGGCCGGCCGCTCGGGACGGTCAAGACCCACCTGCACCGCGGCCTCAAGCGACTGCGCCGGGCGCTCGAGACGGACGGCACGGCCTGATGGCAGGCCCGCAGCGACCCGGCCAGCTCCGCCCGGGCGAGCTCGACGCGCCGGACCTCGGCCCGGCGGGCGAGGCGGAGCTCCTGGGCGTCGCACGCGATCTCGAATGGCTCGCGCTGCGCGAGGACGTCGGCCCGGGCCCGGACTTCGTGGACCGGGTCATGGTCGCCGTGAGCCGTGAGCCGGCGCCGCGGCCCGTCGTCGCGGCGTTCGGCGCGGCCCGGCGGCGGAGCCCGCTGGGCGCCCTCACCGCGCTCGGCGACCTCTGGCGCGTCGCGTTCACGGGCGGCCGGCCGTTCGCCGCGCGGTTCCCGGCCATCACGCTGGTCGTGCTGCTCGTCCTTGGCTCGGTGGGTGTCGGCGCGGCGGGCGCCGGCGCGCTGGCCGGATGGCTCGGTCGGAACCCCGAGGCGAGGCCGGACGCCTCGCCGATCGTCGCGGCTTCGCCGGTACCGTCCGCCAGCCCGTCGCCACCCGCATCGCCCCCGGAGAGCGCTTCAGCGGAGCCGACCGGCCAGCCCCGGGTGTCGGCGAGCCCAGAGACGACCGGCGTGCCCGTGATCGTGGCGACGCCCGCCGCGACGCGGGACCACATGGCGCGTCCAACGGACACGCCGCGGCCGACCGATCGGCCTACCCAGACGCCGGAATCGACAAGCCCGCCGATCCCGACCCCGACGCCGACGGTCACGCCGACGCCGACGCCGACGCCGACGCCACGGCCGACCGAGACGCCGGACCCGCAGCCCAGCGTCAGGGCCACGCCGACGCCGACGCCGACGCCGACGCCCAGTCCCACGCCAACGTTCAGCCACGGCGGGTAGCCGGCAGCCATCCAGGCGGGGGCGGCCGTTCTCCCCTGCGTCACCCCAGCGCGCCCTGCACCCCTGTTAGGCTGGCCGAATGCTCGCCGTGGTCGGCTCGCCCACGTTCGCTCCCGGGTCCATGCCCGGCGCGGCCGATGGCTGCGGCGGCCTCGCCGCGGGGATCGCCCGGGCCGCCGCCGCCGATGGCGTCGAGGTGCAGCTGATCGGGAAGGTCGGCGACGACCCATCCGGCGACGCCGTGCTCCTCGCCCTCGGACGCGAACGCGTGGGGCATCTCGCCCTGCTCCGGGACGCGGGTCACGCGACCCCGATCGCACCCGCCCATGTCGCCGTCGCCGACCCCGTCGACCTGGAGCCGACTGCCATGTTCCTCGACGACGACCCCACGTCTGAGGAGCCGCTGGACGGGCCCGGTGCGGCCGCGCCGCCGGTCGGGCTCGCGATGGAGCCGGCCGACATCTCGCTCGGGCTCCGCTACGTCCGCGAGTTCCGTGTGCTCGTGGCCGCGGACCCGCTCGACGAGCCGTCCTCCCTCGTCATCGCCGACGCCGCCACGTTCGCGGACGCAGCGCTCATCGTGGTCGCCCCGCATGGAATGGAGACGCCTTTCGCGCCCGCATCCGCGATCGTCCTCGAGGCACCCGAGACCGACCCGGACGGCGCGTTCGCGGCGCTGGTCGGCCGCCTCGCCGCGGCGCTGGATCGCGGGATGGACGTCGGCGAGGCATTCCGATCGGCGACGGAGCAGGGCGGATGGGAGCGGGCCGCAGGCTGATCCCGTTGAGCCCGACCGCCCGATCGCGGCCGGGCCCGCGCGTCGGCGGCCCGGACCGCCCGATCAGCCGAGCGTCAGCTGGCGCGCGCCCGGATCGGGACCGAGCGGGCCCAGCGGCACGACGAGGTCGGGGCCGTCGTTGCGCGCGTTGTTGACGCGCTTCGTCACCGGGTACCGGATCAGCAGGTCGTCGGGCGCCGGACGAAGCAGGTCCCGGAGCGCGCCGGGGTCGGGAGTGCCCGGGTCCAGCCAGGCGCCCCAGTCCGACGGCGCGAGGATCACGGGCATCCGGTCGTGGATTGGCGCGAGCGTCGCGTTCGCCGTGGTGGTGACGATCGTGAAGGTGCGGATCCAGTCGCTCTCGGGCTCGGCCGGGTCGCGCCACGGCGACCAGAGCCCCGCGAACGCCATCGGCTCGCCGTCCGCCCGCCGGATCAGGTTCGGCTGGCGGATGGACTCCGCGACGCGCTCCCACTCGTAGAACGCGTCCGCCGGGACGAGGCAGCGCCGCTTCTGGAACGGGCTTCGGAAGGCCGCCGTCGTCGCGACGGTCTCGGCGCGGGCGTTGATGAGGCGGCTGCCGATCCTGGCGTCCCTGGCCCAGCTCGGCACCAGCCCCCAGCGATACGCCGCGATCGCGCGGCCCTCCTCCGGGCGCTCCACGACCACGAGGCCGGATTGCTGCGGCGCGAGGTTGTAGCGGCCGCCCGGTGTCCCGGCGAGGTCGTCGGCCGCGAACAGGGCAGCGAGCTCAGCGCTCGGGCGCTGCTGTGTGAACCGGCCGCACATGGCCGCGAGTCTAGCAGCGGCGGCGGGCGGCTCGGCCTTCTGCTACGGTCATCCCGATGAGCGGACCCACCACGTCGAACCCGGAGATCGCGGGACCCCTGGACCGCGCGACGGCGGAGGCGCTCCTGGCCCGCGCCGACGTCCTGCTGGCGGCGAGCGAGTTCGACGCTGCGCGGGCGCACTACGCGCGCCTGATCGGCTTCCCCGACCCGGCAATCACGGGCGCGGCGCTGCTCGGCACCGGTGAATCGCTCTACCGGCTCGACGACGAGGCGGGCGCCCTCTGGAGCTGGGAGCAGGTGACGCGTCTGCCGGAAAACCCGTCTGCCTATGCCGCCTGGCGCCAGGTCGCGGCCGCCCGCGTCCGGGCGGGCGCGCTGCGGGCCGCGTTCGACGCCTACAAGGAGGCCGAGCGCCGCGCCCCGGCCCAGGATCGGGGGGAGATCGCGTCGCGCCTCGGCTGGCTGAGCAAGGAGCTGGGCGACTCGCGAGGCGCGGGCCGCTACTTCGCGCGAAGCCGGGGCCGCGAGCGGACGCCCATCGTGAGCTACGCGATTCTCGGCGTGACGGTCGTCGTCTCGTTCCTGGCGCTGCAGCCCGAGGGCAGTGACCTGCTGCGTCTTCTCGAGCTGGACAGGGGACTCGGGAACGGGGAGTGGTGGCGGCTCGTCAGCCCGGTGCTGGTCCACGCGAGCCTGCTGCACCTCGCCTTCAACATGTACTTCCTGTACCTGGTCGGGCCGCTCGTCGAGCAGGTGTACGGATCGGCGCGGTTCCTGATCCTGTACGTGCTCACGGCCGCGACGGCCTCGCTGGCGAGCTTCCTCCTGGGATCGGGTCCCAGCGTCGGCGCCTCCGGCGCGCTGTTCGGCCTGTGCGGCGTGCTGCTCGTCGGGCGGGCGCTGCATCGCCCGGTGCTCCAGGGCCAGCAGCGGGCGATCATGAGCCAGATCGGCTTCCTCGTGGTGATCAACCTCGTGCTCGGCTTCGGGCTCAACACGTTCGGCGGCAACATCGACAACTTCGCGCACCTCGGCGGCCTGGCCGGCGGGCTCTGGCTCGGGCTGGTGATCCCGCCGATCGGTGCGGCCGACCTGCCGCTCGTCGGCCGACGATCCGGCGGCGGGATGCCCGGCTCCCGGACGTCCCAGGTCGACGCCACGGGCCGGGTCGACAACACGGCGGTCGCGGGGGCCGGCTCGATGGTCCACGCCGGGAGCCTCGCACTCGGTCTCGTGCGCTGGGCCGGGGTCGCGGCGCTCGTGGTCGTGGTACTTGCCGGCGTCCTGCTCGGGGGCGGACGGCACCTGTAGCGCCCGCACCCCGCCCGGGCCCACCGCAGCGGTGCCAACCGCGATGTCCGATTCCCGCGAGCGCGGGCTCGCGGTCCGTGCGATCCTCCGCGCATGACCGTTCCAAGTGACTTCGAGCATCGCTACCGCGCGGTCGCCAGCCGCGACTCGCGGTTCGATGGGTACTTCTTCCTCGGCGTCACCTCGACCGGCATCTACTGCCGGCCGAGCTGTCCCGCCCGGACGCCGCGGCGCGAGCACACGCGCTTCTACCCGACGGCCGCGGCGGCGCAGGCGGCCGGCTTCCGGGCCTGCAAGCGCTGCATCCCGGGCGCCGTGCCGGGCTCGCCGGAGTGGGACGTTCGCGGCGACGTCGCCGGCCGGGCGATGCGCCTTGTCGCGGACGGTGTCGTGGAGCGCGAAGGCGTGCCGGGGCTGGCCGGACGCCTCGGCTACGGCGAGCGACAGCTCCGCCGGATCCTGCTGGCCGACCTCGGGGCGGCGCCGCTCGCGCTCGCCCGAGCGCAGCGCGCCCACGTCGCACGGCTGCTGCTGGAGACGACCGACCTTGCGATCACCGAGATCGCGTTCGCGGCGGGTTTCGCCTCCCTGCGCCAGTTCAACGCGACCATCCGCGACGTCTTCGACGCCAGCCCAACCCTGCTCCGCGAGCGGCGCCGCCGGGGCCGCGAGCCACATGTCCCGAACCGCATGGAGATCCGCCTGGCCCGCCGCGAGCCGTTCGACTTCGGGGCGCTGCTGGCGTTCCTGGGCCCGCGCGCGGTCCCGGGTGTCGAGGAGGTCGTGGACGACGCCTACCGGCGCACGCTGCGACTGCCGCATGGGCCGGCGGTCGTCGAGGTCTTCGACGACGGCGCGGCGGTGCGATGCCGGCTCGCGCTCAGCGACCCGCGGGATCTCGGGCCGGCGGTCGCGCGCGTGCGGCGGCTGCTGGACCTCGACGCCGACCCGATCGCGGTCGACGACGTGCTGGGCCGCGATCCGGCGCTGGCCCCGCTGGTCCGCGCGACCCCGGGGCGGCGAGCGCCCGGGGCGGTCGACGGCGCGGAGCTCGCGATCCGGGCGGTCCTGGGCCAGCAGGTCTCGGTCGTCGCCGCGCGCACGATCGCCGGCCGCCTGGCGCTGGCCGAGGGAACACCGCTCGCCGCGCGGAGCGGCGGCCTGACGCACCTGTTCCCGGAACCGGGGCGGATCGCGGCTGCCGCGGATGCCAGCCTGCCGATGCCCGCCTCGCGACGCCGGACCGTCCGGGCGCTCGCGGCAGCGCTGGCCGAAGGAACGCTCGTGCTCGACGCCGGCGTGGACCGCGAGGCGGCCCTCCGCGAGCTCCGGCGGCTCCCCGGAATCGGTCCGTGGACGGCCGGCTACGTCGCGCTCCGGGCGCTTGGCGACCCGGACGTGCTGCTTGCCGACGACCTCGGCGTTCGCCGGGCTGCCCGCGGGCTCGGCCTGCCCGATGACCCGGCGGCGCTCCGCGCCCGCGGCGAACGCTGGGGCCCATGGCGGTCGTACGCCACCCACCACCTGTGGGCGTCGCTCGCGCCACGGCGCGGCCGCCCGTGCGACGGCCGGCACCGACATCGGTCGCGACACCCTGGAGGAGCCTGCCCCGTGATCGTCCACGCGTCCCACGCCTCTCCCATCGGTTCGCTGCTGCTCGTCGGCGAGCGGGACGGCGCCGGCCCGGTCCGGCTCTCGGGCATCTACATGGAGCAGCACCGGCACGGACCGGCCATCGGCCCGTCCTGGGTCCAGGATCCCGTGGCGTTCCGTGTCGTCGCGCGCCAGCTCGACGAGTACTTCGCGGGGTCGCGCGTGACGTTCGACCTTCCGCTGGCCCTCGGCGGGACGCCATTCCAGCGCCGCGTGTGGGCGGAGCTGGTGAAGATCCCGGCCGGCACCACGATCACGTACGGCGAGCTCGCGCGGCGCGCAGGCCGCCCCGGTGCCGCACGGGCGGTCGGCGCGGCCGTCGGCCGCAACCCCGTCTCCATCGTCGTGCCGTGCCATCGCGTCGTCGGATCGGACGGAGCCCTCACCGGCTACGCGGGTGGCGTCGCGCGAAAGGCATTCCTGCTGGCGCTCGAGGGCCTGCCGGGGTCTGTCGCGCCGTGACCCGGATCGCGGCTGCGCAGGGTTCGGGGCGCGAGTGGCTCCTCCCGTACGTCGGCGCGGCGCTCATCTGGGGCTGCTCGTTCCTGTTCATCAAGGTGGGCCTGGAGGCGCTCTCGCCGATCCACGTGGCGTTCGGGCGGCAGGCGCTCGGTGCCGTCACGCTGCTTGTGCTGGCCGCCGTGACGCGGGTCCGGCTGCCTCGCGACCGCCGGACCTGGGCCCACCTCTTCGTGGTCGGGCTCCTCCTCAACAGCGTGCCTTCGACGCTCTTCGCCCTCGGCGAGACGCACGTCTCCTCCGTGGTCGCTGGGATCATCAACGCCGTGACCCCGCTGGCCACGATCCTCGTGATGTTCCTGGCGTTCCGGGCCGACCGCCCGACGGCTTCCACCATCGCGGGAATCCTGCTGGGCTTCGGCGGGATCCTGGTCGTGGTGGGGATCTGGAACGGTGTCGGCAGCAACGAGGCGCTGGGCGTTCTGGCCTGCCTCGGCGCGATCGCGTGCTACGGGCTGGGGTTCCCGTACATCCGGCGCTACCTGGCCCCGAGAGGCGAGCGGCCGCTCGCCCTCGCGACCGGCCAGATCACGCTCGCCGCCCTGCAGCTCCTGCCGTTCGCGCTGCTCGACACGGCGCCGAGCGGCGAGCTCACGCCGCGGGTTCTCGGCGCGATGCTCGCGCTCGGGGCGCTCGGGACCGGGATCGCCTACGTCTGGAACTTCCAGGTGATCGAACGTGCGGGCGCCACGATGGCGAGCACGGTCACCTACCTGACGCCCCTCGTCGCGATCGCCGTCGGGGCGTCGCTGCTCGGCGAGCCGCTGACGCTCAACGAGCCGCTCGGGGGTCTCGTGGTCCTGTTGGGCGTCGCGCTGGCGCAGGGCCGCCTCGCGTTCCCGGCTCGCCGGCGGGCGCCAGCGTAGGGACGCGTCAGGATCAGCACGATAGGCGCTGCCCCTTCGCGGCGGTCGTCGGGCGTCGGGGGGGCGTCGCGCCGGGCGCCGGTCAGCGCCCGGATGATCCCGAGAGCAGGTCGGCCCGACCCCGGAAGCGCTCGAGCACGCGGTAGAAGTTGCGCCGGGCAAGGCGATCGCGCTCCGCCGAAGCGGCCGGGTCCGCGGCGGCCCGCTCGTGGCGCACCACTGGCAGCTCCACTCGCACCGCGCGCCGCGGCGGCTCGTTCGGGTCGGGCCCGGCCCGCAGCACGAGGCTCCACCACGTGTCCAGCCACCGCTCGACGGCGAACTTCCCGTCCAGCGGGCCCAGCGGCACGATCTCCGCCCGGCGGAACGCGAGCCAGCGCCCATCGATCGCATCGACGTCGGGTCCCGTGGCCTCGGCGAGGTGGCGAAGGTCCGGGCCGGCGACGCCGAACCCGCCGGCGACCGCGACCGACGGGTCGGCCAACGCCGCGGCAAGCGGCGACAGGGCGTCGCCGGTGGCCTCGACAGCTGTGTCCGCGAGCACCACGATCTCGCCCCGCGCGCGGCGCAGGCCCGAGTTGAGGGCAATGGCGTGTCCCAGCGGGGCGCTCGTCCAGATGAGCTCGGGCTCCGTGCCGGCAATGGGCTCGAGATCGGGCGATCCCTCGGCCAGCCGGCCGGCCTGGTCCGGCGACGGGTCGTTCGCGACGATCACGACCTGGGTCCCATCGGGCGCGTGCGCCCGCAGGCCGTCGAGGATGCGGGCAAGCTCTGCGGGCCGGTCGTCGGCGACCAGGACGATCGTGAACCTGGCCGAGGCCGGCGCATCCAGCAGCGACGGCACCGTCTCGGCGCTTCCGTGGCGCACGACTCCCACGGCCTCGATGGTGGGCGGCGCGGCCGGCTCGAGGCGATAGGCGGTTCCCCGGTCTGTGACCCGCCAGCCCGCCGCCTCGATGCTCGCCCGGAGGACGTCGGCGCGGTCGAAGTCGCGGCTCGCACGGGCGCTCGCCCGCTCTCGAGCCAGGATCTCGATCTCGTCGGGCGGCGTCGACGCGTCCGGTATCACCCAGCGAGTGTAGCCGGGACGACGGGCAGCACGACGCTCACCCGAGCCCCGTGGGGCGCGAGGTTCTCGGCCGCGGCGTCTCCTCCGTGGCGCCGGGCAAGCTCGCGGACGATGGCGAGGCCGAGGCCGGAGCCCGGCCCGCTCCTCGACGGGTCGCCGCGGTACGAGCGGTCGAAGGCCTGCTCGAGGGCCCCCGGCGGGAAGCCCGGCCCGTCGTCCGACACGGAAAGCACCACCGCTGAGCGGCCGTCGGGCATGCGCCCGGCGCGCGCGGCGAGATGGACCCGGGGCACGACGCTCCCGTCGGCTCCGGGCCCGACCGCGGCGAGCGCGTTCTCGACAAGGTTGGACAGGATCCGCTCGACGCCGAGCCGGTCCGCGGCGAAGGGCAGGGCAGCCGGTGGCGCCTCGGCCTCGAGGTTCACGCCGGCGGTGGTCGCGCGCGGCGTGAACCGTGCAGCCGCCTCCGCGATGACGGCGCCGCCCTCGAGCTGCTCCGGCCGGAGGGCGGCGGATTCGTCGCGGAGTCCGTCGAGCGCGCCGAGCTCGCCGACGAGCCGTTCGAGACGTGCGGCCTCGTCCGCGATCGCCCGCGCGGCCCGGGGCGCGGCGTCTCCGGTCGCCGTCCCGTCGACGAGGGCCTCCGCGAACCCGCCGATCACGGTGAGCGGCGTGCGCAGGTCGTGGCGCAGGTTCGCCAGGAGCTCGGTCTCGGCGCGCCGCGTGCGTGCCAGCTCGCCTCGCATCGCGTTGAACCGGCGGGTCACCTCCCGGACCTCGCTCGGCCCTTCCACGGGCAGCGGCGGCGGCTCCGGGCCGGAACCCTCGGACGGGACCGCCGCGGTCGCGACGGCGAGGCGCCGCAGCGGCCCCGTGGTGGAGCGCGCGAGGACCCATGCGAGCGGCCCGCCGACGAGGAGCACGACGAGCCCGACGAGCGGCAGCGTCCGCAGGAGGTCTCCGAGCGCCTCCGCCCCCGCGCGGTCGGGGGCGGCGAGCACGATCGCGCGCGGCAGGACCGCGCCCGGCTGCGTGAGCGCCACGACGCTCGTCGCACGCGTCGTGCCGTCGTCGAAGCGCAGCGTCGCATCCGCGACGGTCCCGCGCCCGCCGGTCGGGATCCCCGGCAGGCCGTCGAGCGGTCGCGCGCTTCCCGCGAGGCTCAGCGGCGGACGCGCTTCGCCGGCCACGAACAGGAGCGCGATGTCCAGGGAATTGAGCTGGTCGCGCAGCGTCTCGAGGGCGGTCGCGACGTCGGCGCGGTCGGCGCGCGTCCCGAGCTGCCCGACGATCGTGGCGCCAACTGCGTGGA
The DNA here is from genome assembly GCA_963809215.1 of uncultured Chloroflexia bacterium. GTDB lineage: Bacteria > Chloroflexota > Limnocylindria > Limnocylindrales > CSP1-4 > CTSoil-043. Next base: position 1,491,182 of record CAWEIJ010000002.1, on the reverse strand, counting down.
GCCGCCCGAACGTGGCGTCGCGGTGGAGCCCGCGGACGACCACGAAGAGCGCCCCGCCGACCCCGACCAGCACGGCGAGCGCCGTCAGCGTCAGCGTGAGGGCGAGCCGGCCGGCGAGGCTCCGGGGCACGTCGGGGCTCAGCGAGCGTCGTCGGCGGGGAGCGGGGCGCGCGCGGGCGGGACGAGCCGGTACCCGACGCCGCGGACGGTCTCGATGGGCGGGCCGTCGTCGCCGAGGTGCTTGCGCAGCTCCGCGACGTGGACATCGACCGTGCGGGTCTCGCCGGGGAAGTCGGTCCCCCACACGTCCTCGAGGAGGAGGTCGCGGGTCAGGACCACCCCCGGGTCCCGGGCGAGCGCCGCCAGGAGATCGAACTCGCGGGCGCGGAGCTCCAGCCGCCGGTCGCCGACAGTGGCCTCGCGGCGGCGGCCGTCGATGCGAAGCGCGCCGACCTCGATCGGGCGGGCTCCCGAGGCCGAGCGCGCGCTTCTCCGCAGGATCGCCTTCACGCGAGCGACGAGCGCGCGCGGGTTGAACGGCTTCGTGACGTAGTCGTCCGCGCCCAGCTCCAGCCCCACGATCGAGTCCACGTCATCCGAGCGCGCGGTCAGCATGAGGACCGGGGTGTCGCCGCGTCGGCGGATCTCCCGGCAGACGTCGAACCCGTCCTGCCTGGGCAGCATCAGGTCCAGGATGACGAGGTCCGGGTCGTGTCGGAGGTGGAGTGCCAGCGCCTCGTCGCCGTCGCGCGCGGCGATCACCTCGAACCCTTCCTTCTCCAGGTAGAGACGGAGGAGCGCCACGATGTTCGGCTCGTCGTCGACGACGAGGATCCGCTTCATGGATTGGAGTCTACGGGTCGCGGGCGGGGCTGCCGGGACGGAACGTAAGCAGCGCGTAAGGTCACGGCTCGATCCTGCGGCCCCCAGAGCGCTCGGGCCGCGAGTTCGATCACGACAGCCAGGTCCTTGACGTCCTTGCCCTTCAAGCCGGCCCGGGCAGCGTCGATGGCGGCACGAAGGTCCGCCGGGCGCGCCGCCGCAGTGGACGCGTCGACGCTCCGCGAGGGCGAAGGGCTCGGTGACGCGCCCGCCGGCGACGGCGCGGCGGGCGAGAGGCGCGCCGACGGAGGCACGTTCGCGGCCGACGCGGCTGCCGACGCGCGCCCGAACGCGCCCCCGTTCGCGGCTGACGCGGCTGCCGACGCGCGCCCGAACGCGCCCCCGATCGCGAGCAGGACGAGGAGCACGATCGCCGCGACGATCGCGATCAGGAGGATCTCGCCGCTCCAGAGCGACGGGCCCCGGTACCGGTCCGACCCGCGGCCTGGCCGCGTGGGGACGGTGGCGGTCGGGCGCGGCGGACCCGCTGGACCCGGCACGCTCGTCGCGGTCGTGATGGCGGCGCCCGTCAGCGCGCCGGGGCCGGTGATCGTGTCGGGGCCGATGCCGTCGGCGCGGCCTCCCGCGATCCCGCCTGCAATCCCGCCCGGAGTCCTGCCCGCGAGAGCCAGCGGGGAAACGCCCGCTCCGCCCCCGGCCACCGCGAGCGACCGCAGCGCGCTCGCCAGCGCGGCGGCGCTCGGACGCGCTTCGGGCCGAGCATCCAGCGCCCGGCCGACCAGCGACGCGAGGGCGGGCGCCGCGTCGGGAAGTCGCTCGTGGAGCGGCACGACCGGCGTCCGGCGCGCGGTCACGAGCTCGGCGACGCTGCCCGCCGCGTGCGGCAGGACGCCCGCGAGCGTGCGGTAGGCGACCGCCCCGAGCCCGTAGACATCGGACGCCGCGGACGGCGGCCGGCCCTCGAGGAGCTCGGGCGCGAGGTAGGCGAGCGTCCCGACGGTCGTTCCCGCAGCGGTCAGCTCCATGACGGCAGCCTGCTCGCTCGCTCTGCTGTCGCGCGCCAGCCCCAGGTCGCCGAGCTTCGCCCGCCCGCCCGAGAGGAGGACGTTGCGTGGCGTCACGTCCCGGTGAAGGATGCCGCGCGCATGGAGCGCCTCGAGGCCATCGGCCGCGTCGGCGAGCAGCGGGAGCGCAACCGCGACCGCGAGGGACCCGGCCGCGTCCAGGCGATCCCCGAGGGATCCGTCCGGGCACAGCTCCATCACGAGGAAGGGGTCGCTGCCGGGCGTCGTCACGACGTCATGGATGGCGATCACGTACGGGCTGGTCACCGCCGCGAGCGCGCGCGCCTCCCGGTCGAACCGCTGGGTGAGGACGGGATCCGCGGCGAGGCTCGGGGCGAGCAGCTTGACCGCCACGTCGCGGTCGAGGCGCAGGTCATGGGCCCGCCACACGGTCCCCATGCCGCCCGCCCCGAGGCGCGTGTCGATCCGATAGCGATCCGCGAGCAGATCACCGGTGGCGGGCATGGATCGAGGGTACGCCGCCGACGGAGGCACCGCGGGCGGCGTACGATTCGCGCCGATGTTCGCGACCCTGGCCGGCAGCTACCCGCGGCCGGCCCGTGCGCGGGCCGCCGACGCACTTCGGGTCATCCTCGGTGCCCAGGCCGATTCGGGCCTGGGGCTGCTCTCCGACGGATGCGTGCATCGCTCCGACGATGCATCGATGCTGGTGGAAGCATGGACGGCTGCCGCCGAGGCCGCGTCCGCCGAGGGGATCGAGCTGCCAGTCAAGCTCGCCGTCCTCGGGCCGTGGGCGCGGGTGACCCGGCCCACGGGTCAGGGGCGGACCTCCGCGGACGTGGCCGGCCCGCCGCTCGGCGCCGGCGCTGGCGCTGGCGCCCGAGGCTCCGCGGCCGACGCCCGGGTCCTCGGCCCACGCGCCGCCGCCGCGGCCCATGCCCGCGCGGCGAGGCTGGCCGTGGGCCTGGCCGCCCTGGTCGAGGCGGGATGCCCGGTCGTCGAGATCCACGAGCCGTCCGCCACGCTGCCGATCGGCGCGGGCGCCGGGCAGGCGTTCGCTTCGGTGCATGACGTGCTGCTCGCCGGGCTTCCGGTGGACGCGCACGCGATGCTGGCGATCACGGGTGGCGACGCCGAGGCGCTCGGCCCCGGGGCAGTGTTCGGGCCTGCATACCGGAGCTACCTGTTCGACCTCATCGCGGGTCCCGACAGCTGGCGGACCATCGCGAAGGCGCCGGGCGACCGCGGCATCATCGTCGGCGTCGCGGACGCGACCGGGGAGCGGGAGGCGCGCCTGGAGGAGGCGGTCTGGGCGGCAGGCTACGCGGCCTCGCTCGGCGGGCGCGGGATTGCGCGGGTCGGGCTCGCGCCGTCGGAGGGCCTCGAATTGCTGGATCCGGACCGCGCCAGGGCCATCATCGCGCTGCTCGGTGAGGCGGCCCGACTGCTGGCAGGGGACCCGGAGGCGCTGCTGCGCCGCCTCGATCCCCGCGCCGTGGACCCGCGGAGCGCCGCTCGCGGGGCGTATCGACCGGAGCACCGCGGGAGACCCGCCGGCAGGTAAGGCTCCGCCGCCATCCCGGTCGCGCCACGCGACTGCCCCTTGCGCTGCAGCGCAGCCGGTGCAACCATCCCCGCCACTTCCCGCGGAGGGGAAGGGGGTCGCTCGGCGTGGCATCGCGCCACCGGCCCCTCCACCGGCACCGTCCCGCCAGGAGAAGCGGGCACCGCACCCGAGCGAACCCCGTTCCGGATTCGTCCCCGCTGGAGCAAGGAGGTCGCGTGGTGAGCGAACAGGTCGCGCTCGTCGTGAACGGCACGGCCCGCACGGTCGAGGTGGAGCCCAGGCGGCTGCTGGTCCAGGTCCTGCGCGAGGACCTGGAGCTCACGGGCACGCACGTCGGCTGTGACACCAGCCAGTGCGGCGCCTGCACCGTCCTGGTGGACGGCGCGGCCGTCAAGAGCTGCACGATGCTCGCCGTCCAGGCGGACGGGAGCCACATCAGGACGGTGGAGGGCCTCGCGCCGGCGGGCGGGCTGCACCCGCTCCAGCAGGGCTTCTGGGAGAAGCACGGTCTCCAATGCGGCTTCTGCACGCCGGGCATGCTCATGTCCGCGTCCGACCTGCTCACGCACAACCCCGATCCGTCCGAGGCGGAGATCCGCCACGCGATCGAGGGAAACATCTGCCGCTGCACCGGCTACCAGAACATCGTCGCGGCGATCCGCGAGGCGGCCCGGATCATGGGCTCGCCTCCGGTCGGCGCGGCCGGCTGAGGGGAGGACCAGGGATGACCGCGATCGACGTCCTTGGCGCCCCGGTCAAGCGGGTCGAGGACCCGCGCTTCATCACCGGCGCGGGCCGCTACCTCGACGACATCAAGCTGCCGGGCATGGCCCGGATGGCGATCATGCGCAGCCCCTACGCGCACGCGAACATCCGCTCGATCGACACGTCCGCCGCGAAGCGGATGCCGGGCGTCATCGCCGTCTTCAGCGGCGCCGACATCCCGTATAACCCGCTGCCGATGGCCTGGCCCGCCGGCGGGTCGTCGGGCATCCGCAACAACGTGAACACGCCACGGGTCCTCGCCACGGAGAGCGTGAAATGGACTGGCGAGGGCGTCGCCGCCGTGATCGCCGAGACCGATGCGCAGGCGATCGAGGCGATCGATGCGATCCGGGTCGACTGGGAGCCCCTGCCCGCGGTCGTGGACGCCGAGAAGGCCATCGCGCCGGGCGCGCCCCAGCTCCACGAGAACGCCCCCAACAACGTCGTCTTCGAGTGGACCGTCGGCGACCGGGCCGGGACGGAGGCCGCTCTCGCGAGCGCCGAGGTCGTCGTCCGCCAGCGGCTCGTGAACCAGCGCCTGATCCCGAACCCGATGGAGACCCGCGGCGACATCGGGTGGTACAACCCGGGCACGGACGAATACACGATCTGGATGTCCAGCCAGACGCCCCACATCCAGCGCCTGCTCGTCGGAATCTTCACGATGGGAATCCCCGAGCACAAGCTTCGCTGCATCAGCCCGGACGTCGGCGGCGCGTTCGGCTCCAAGATCTTCTGCTACGCGGACATGGCACTCTCGCTGTTCGCCAGCAAGGCGATCGGGGGGCGCCCCGTGAAATGGGTCGAGAGCCGGCGCGAGAACTACCAGAGCACGATCCACGGCCGCGACCACATCACCTACCTGGAGCTCGGCGCGACGCGCACCGGCGAAGTCACCGGCCTCAGGGTCAAGACGTACGCGAACCTGGGCGGCCGCCTCTCGACGATCGGCCCGGGCATCCCCACGACGCTCTACGGGCGGGTCCTCGCCGGCTGCTACAAGATCCCCAACGTCTTCTGCGAGGTCACCGGCGTCTACACGAACACGACGTTCGTCGACGCCTACCGCGGCGCCGGCCGGCCCGAGGCGACGTACGTCGTGGAGCGGGCGATGGACCTCCTGGCGGACGAGCTGGGGATGGACCCCGCGGACGTCCGACGGCGCAACTTCCTGCCGCCGGATGCCTTCCCGTACGACAACCCGTCCGGCCTCGGCACCGCGGTCAACGGCGCCAAGATCTTCATCGACTCGGGCAACTACGAGCCGGCGCTCGACAAGGCGCTCGCGAGGGTCGGATACGCGGACCGGGCGGCGAAGAAGGCAGAGGCTCGCGCGCGGGGCAAGCTGCTCGGCGTCGGCTTCTCGACCTACCTCGAGGTGTGCGGGGTCGCTCCCTCAAAGTGGATCGGCGCGGTCGGGGAAGGCTGGGGCGCCGCGATGTGGGAGTCGGCGAACCTCAAGGTCCACCTCACCGGCAAGATCGTGCTCACCATGGGCACGTCGCCGCAGGGCCAGGGCCACGAGACCACGTACTCGCAGATCATCGCGCACGAGCTCGGCGTGCCGATGGAGGACATCGTCGTCCAGCACTCGGATACGCAGGGGACGCCGTTCGGATACGGCTCCTACGGCAGCCGCACTTCGTCCGTCGGCAGCACCGCTGCCGTCAAGGCCGCGGGCAAGGTCCGCGAGAAGGCCCGCAGGATGGCCGCCCACATGCTGGAGGCGTCGCCGGGCGACATCGAGGTCGACGGGGCGCGCTATTTCGTGAAGGGCTCGCCGGACAAGGTCAAGACGCTCCAGGAGATCGCGTTCGCGATCGACCTCGGGTTCGACCTTCCGGCCGACCTGGAGCCGTACCTCGACGAGACGGCCTACCACGACACGCCGAACTGCACGTGGCCGTTCGGCACGCACGTCGCCGTGGTGGAGATCGACGAGGAAACCGGGGTGGTGGACCTGGTCCGGTATGTCGCCGTCGACGACGTCGGCAAGAAGATCAACCCGATGATCGTGGACGGCCAGCTCCACGGCGGCATCGCGCAGGGCGTCGGCCAGGCGCTCTGGGAGCAGGCCATCTACGACGACGACGGCCAGCTGCTGTCGGGCTCGATGCTCGACTACGCGCTTCCCCGCGCGTCGTGGCTTCCCACGTTCGAGCTGGACGAGACGGTGACGCCCTCCCCGGTGAACCCGCTCGGCGTCAAGGGCGTCGGCGAGGCGGGGACGATCGCGAGCACGGCGGCGGTCGCGAACGCGGTCATCGACGCGTTGAGCGTCCGCGGCATCCGCCACCTCGACATGCCGTTCACGCCACCCAAGGTCTGGGCCGCGCTGCAGGCGGCGAAGGGAGGCCGGGCATGATCTCCGCGTTCGAATACGCCCGGCCCTCCTCGCTGGACGAGGCGCTGGGCCTCCTCGCCGGCCATGGCGCCGAGGCGAAGGTGCTGGCCGGCGGCCAGAGCCTGCTTCCGCTCATGAAGCTCCGCCTGGCCCACCCCGGGCGGCTGGTCGACATCGGCCGGCTGGCCGAGCTGCGGGGCGTCTGCCGGCTCGACGATGGCGGCCTGGCCATCGGTGCGCTGACCACGTACGCGGACCTCATGGCGTCCGACGCGAGCCACTACGGGTTGCTTGCAGACGCTCTTCCGCAGATCGGCGACGTCCAGGTGCGCAACCGGGGGACGGTGGGCGGGTCGCTCGCCCACGCGGACCCGGCGTCCGACCTGCCGGCCTGCCTGCTCGCGCTCGGCGCGACGGTCGTGCTCCGATCCAGCCGGGGAGCCAGGACCGTGCCCGTCGATGGCTTCTTCCTCGGCCCCTTCCAGTCGGCGGCCGGGCCCGACGAGCTGATCACCGAGATCCGGCTTCCTGCACCGCGCGATGACGCGGGCAGCGCGTACGCGTCGCTGTCGCAGCCGGCGTCGGGGTACTCGATGGTCGGCGTCGCCGCGGTCGTCTTCGCCGCCGGAGGCGGCGGCATCGGGATCACGGGCGTGGCCGAGCACCCGTACCGGGCCGCGGCCGTCGAGGCGGCGCTGGCGTCCGGCGCCACGCCTGCCGAGGCGGCCGCACATGCCGTGGACGGGGTCAGCGTCGTCGGCGACATCCACGCGGACATCGCCTACCGGCGCGCGATGGCCGCGGTCTACACCCGTCGCGCGATCGAAGCCGCCCGGGCGCGCCTGGGGTAGTCCGTGGGCCGGCGCCGCCGCGACAGACCGCCCCGGCGAGCCGCCCCGCGCGTGCCGGCCGGAGCGAGCCGGGCACGACCGCGCTCGCTACTCTCACGCGTGTGAAGGTCGTCTCGATCGTCCCGGGGGCCTCGCTGCCCGAGCCCGCATCCGCGCTTGTCGGCGCCGTCATCGCGCGCCAGCTGGTCGTCGGCGGGGTGCGATGGTCGAAAGGACGGGCCATGGATGAGGCTGATCTCCGCGCGCTCGTCGCCGGCGACGTGACCCAGCCCGGGGCGGCCTCCGATTCGAAGGGAGTGCCGCCCGGGATCGTCACCCTCCTCGTCCCGGATCCGGGCGACGTGCACGAGGACGCCGCGGCGGCGCGCCTGGCGGCCGCGGTCGCCGGACCTGGGCTCGTGGTGCGCGGCCCGTCGGAATCCCGGTTCGACCTCGTGGCTGCCCAACCGGGCGAGGTCAGGGCCCGCGTCCCGGTCCTCGAGCGCCTGAACGCCGTGGACGGGATCGCCGTCTTCAGCGTGCTCGACGGCCAGCTCGTCGCCGAGGGCGCGCTCGTCGCGTCAGTCAAGACGGGGCCCCACCTCGTCGCCGCGGCATCCCTGCTGCAGGCCGAGGCGATCGCCGCCCGCGGCGGTGGAGCCCGCCCCGTCGTGCAGGTCCGGCCGTACCTCCCGCGGCGCATGGCGGCCGTCGTGAAGGAGACGCTCTCCGGGTCGGCGCGCGCACGCTTCGAGGGGACCCTGCGTACCCGCGTCGAGGGACTGGGCTCGACGCTCGTCGAGGTCTCGTACGTCGCGGACGATCCGGCGGCCGTCGCGTCGGCCTTCCGCCGGCTCGTGCGTGGGCCGGCGCGGGTCGACCTGCTGCTCGTGGCCGGCGCGGCATCCACGGATCCCTCGGATGCGATCTTCGTCGGCCTGGCGGCGGTCGGCGGGCGGGTCGTGAGCCACGGGGTTCCGGCGCACCCCGGCTCGATGCTGTGGCTGGGGCGGGCGGCAGGAACCACCTTGATGGGCCTGCCGACCTGCGGCACGTACTCGAAGGCGACCGCCGCCGACCTGCTGCTGCCCTGGCTCGTGGCGGGCGAGGCCCCGGATCGCCGGACGGTGGCGCGCCTGGCCCACGGCGGGATCCTGACCCGCGAGATGCGCTTCCGCTTCCCCCCGTACGCGCGGTCGCTCGACGCCCCGGACGGGTAGGGCGTGGCGCCCGGTGCGCCGACGGGCCCATCGCGGAGCCCCCGGTGTACGATCCGGCCCAATCCGACCCCGAGCGAGGCACGATGGACGACCCGAGCGCGACGCTTCCCGGCGAGCTGGCGACGATCGAGGGCCTGCAGGCCGCGTTCCGCCGGCGCGACTACGTCGCCGACCGCTCGCTGAGCACGGCCGTCTTCCTGGCGCTGCGGCTGGGCCGGCCGCTTCTCCTCGAGGGCGAGGCGGGCGTCGGGAAGACGCAGCTCGCGAAGACCCTCGCGGACACGCTCGGGGCGCGGCTGATCCGGCTCCAGTGCTACGAGGGGCTGGATGTCACGACCGCGGTCTACGAGTGGAACTACGCGCGCCAGATGCTGGAGATCCGCCTCCGTGAGGTGCGCGGGGAGATCGGCAGCGCCACGGCGCACGACATCTTCGGGCCCGAGTTCCTCCTCAAGCGCCCGCTGCTCCAGGCGCTCGAATCGCCCGATGGCATCGCGCCGGTGCTCCTGATCGACGAGATCGACCGGGCGGACGAGGAGTTCGAGGCGTACCTCCTCGAGATCCTGTCCGATTTCCAGGTCACGATCCCCGAGATCGGCACGGTGACCGCCGAGCGCCCGCCACGCGTCATCCTGACCTCGAACCGGACGCGCGAGGTCCATGACGCCCTCAAGCGACGCTGCCTCTATCACTGGATCGACTACCCGAACGCGCGCACCGAGATGGAGATCGTCCTTGCGCGGGTGCCGGAGACGCCCGACCGGCTCGCCCGGCAGGTCGTCGGCTTCGTCGGGCGGCTGCGGACCGCCGACCTCACGAAGGTCCCGGGTGTCGCGGAGACGCTCGACTGGGCGGCGGCGCTGCTCGCCCTCGGCGCGCGCGAGCTCGCGCCGGATGTCGTCGACGAGACGCTCGGCGTCCTCCTCAAGTACGAGGAGGATGTCCGGCGGGTGCGCGGTGCCGCGGCGGCGGGCTACCTCGACGAGCTGGTTGCGGCAGGAACGTAGAAGCGCTGCGGGCACCCCGATGACCGGCTTCCGCGCCCCCGTCCCGGACCCGCTCGACGCGTTCGACGGCGCGACGTTCCTGCGCAACGCGGTCCTCTTCACGCGGGCGCTCCGCTCGGCGGGCGTGGTGACCGACCTTGGCGGGGGTCTCGACTTCGCGCGGGCGCTGACCTTCGTGGATATCGGCGACCGGACCCAGGTCCACGCGGCCGGGTCCGCGGTCTTCTGCCGACGGCGCATCGACCTCGAGACATATGACGCGGTCTTCGACCAGTTCTGGCGCCGGCACACGGCGCGGATCGCCCCGACGGGCCTCGAGGTCGGCGCGCCGCGACCGCCGCGACCGCCGAAGGACCGGGAGGCCGGACTGGAGACGGAGCAGGGTCGGAACCGACCCGGGCCGCCCCGGGGCCGTCCCGAGCAGGCCGAGCCCGGGGCCGGCGACGACGAGCAGGAGGCGGATGCGGGCTGGGTCGTGTCGCCGCGCGCCTTCAGCCCGGGCGAGGCGTTCCACCACCGCGACTTCGACCGGATGACGAACGCCGAGCTCCGGGACGCCGAGCGGCTCATCGACCTGCTCCGGCCACGCCTCGAATCGCGCCTCACGCGACGCTACGAGCTCCACCCGCATGGCGCGCGACTGGCGCCGCGGGCGATGTATCGCCGCAACCTGGGCTCTGGCGGCGACCCCGTCGACTGGGTCTGGCGGCGGCGCCTCCAGCGGCCACGGTCGATCGTCATCCTGTGCGACGTCTCCGGTTCGATGGAGCGCCACGCGCGCATCCTTCTGCGCTTCGTGCAGGCGCTGACGCGCGCCTCGGGCGTGCGGACCGAGTCGTTCGTCTTCGGGACGCGGCTCACGCGGATCTCCCACGAGCTGCGGGGACGTGACCCGGACCTCGCGATCCGGCGCGTGAGCGAGACGGTCAGCGACTGGTCGGGCGGGACGCGGATCGGCGATTCGCTCCGCACCTTCAACCTGCGCTGGGCGCGCCGGGTCCTCCGAACGTCCGGCGTCGTGATCGTCGTCTCCGATGGCTGGGACCGCGGCGACGCGGAGCTCGTGCGCGTCGAGACCGCCCGTCTCCAGCGCAACTGTCACCGGCTGATCTGGCTCAACCCGCTCGCGGGCGCGGATGGCTACCAGCCGATCGCGGCCGGGATGGCCGCCGCTTACCCGTCGATCGACGACTTCCTGCCGATCCAGTCGATCGCATCGCTCGAGCGCCTCGGGGCGATCCTCGGCGGGATGGGCCTGGGCAGCGCCGGGCGGCCCCCGCGGACCGGGACGCCGCGCGTCCATCATGTGGAGGGGTCCGCGCCCGCGGTTCGGGGAGCGGCCCGCTCCATGCTGCCGCGTGTCGGCGCGCCACCCGAGTCGGCCGCCGCGCGGCGCGTCGACCCCGCGTCGGCGCGTCCCCTTGATGATCGACAAGCGAAGGGATGAGCTGATGCGCGAGCTGCTCGACACGGTCCGGGAGTGGCAGGCGGAGGGGGCGGTGCTCGGCCGCGCGGTGGTCGTCCGGACGTTCGGCTCCGCGCCCCGTCCGGAGGGCGCGAACCTCGTCGTGACGGCCGACGGGAGGCTGGCCGGGAGCGTGTCGGGCGGCTGCGTCGAGGGTGCCGCGTACGAGGAGATCCAGGCGGCCAGGGCGTCCGGCGTCAGCCGCGTCATCCGGTACGGGATCAGCGACGAGCAGGCCTGGGACGTGGGCCTCGCCTGCGGCGGCACGATCGACGTCCTCGTGGAGCCGTACGTCCGGCCGGAGGTCGTGGCCGCGGCGGGCCTCCGCGCCGGTTCGGTCATCGTGATCCCGCTCCCGGCCGACGCGCCGCCCGCGGCATTCGGGCCGCATCCGCCCGGACCGGGCGAGGTGCCGGGCGCCTCGCTGTCGGTCAGCGACGAGGGGCGCCTGGCCGGCTCCACCGGCGTGCCCGAGGCGGACGCCGCGATCGGCGCGGCGGCGCGCACCCTGCTGGCCCGCGGTGGCTCGGCGACGGTCACGGTGGCCGGGCGGCAGTACTTCCTCGAGGGCTATCCGAGCGCTCCGCGGCTCGTCGTCGTCGGGGCCGTCCAGGTCGCGATGCCCCTCGTGCGGATCGCGCGCGAGCTCGGCTACGAGACGGTCGTCGTGGATGGGCGGGCCGCGTTCGCGACTCCCCAGCGCTTCCCGGACGTGGACCGGCTGCTCGTGGGCTGGCCGGACGAGGTCGCCGACGAGATCGGCCTCGGCCCGACCGACGCGGTGGCCGTCCTCACGCACGACGTCAAGTTCGACGAGCCGGCAATCATCGAGGGCCTGCGGCGCGGCTGCCGCTACGTCGGTGCGGTGGGTTCCAGGAAGACGCAGGCGGATCGGCGTGCCCGCCTGCGCGCGGCCGGCGTGACCGACGCCGAGCTGGCCCGGCTGCGCGGCCCGATCGGCCTCGACCTTGGCGGACGTGCGCCCGCCGAGACGGCGCTCGCGATCATGGCCGAGGTCGTTGCGGAGCGCTACGGTGGATCGGGCGCCCCGCTGCGGTCCCTGGCACCCGCGGTCGCGACGGCGTGATCCCGGTCGGGGAGACCGCCGCGCTCATCCTCGCCGCCGGCACCGGCTCCCGCTTCGGCGGTGGGAAGATGCGGGCGTCGCTCGACGAGCGACCGCTTCTTGCCCACGTGCTCGCGGCCGTGCGGGAGGCCGGGCTGGGCCGGGTCGTCGTCGTGCTCGGACGCGACGCCGGTCCGGTCCTCGCGGCCGTGCGCGGGGTCGATGCGACGGCGCTCGACGGCGTCCTGGTCGTCGTGAACCCGGCGCCCGAGCGCGGGCTCGCCACGTCGCTGGCGGTCGGATTCGGCCCGGCACGCGCGGCGCCTGCGCCCGCCGGCGTGCTCGTGATCCTGGGCGACCAGCCGCGCGTGCGCCCCGAGGTCCTGCGTGGCGTGTGCGACGCACCGGCGCCGGCTGGGACCATCGCCATCGCGCCGCGCTACGAGGCGGACGCCGCACCGAACCCGGTCCTCCTGCTCCCGGCCGGCTGGCCGCACGTGGCGCGGCTGAGGGGCGACCGCGGCCTCGGTCCGCTCCTGGCGGCAGACGCCGACCGCGTCGTCCGGGTGCCGGTCCGCGGGGCCAACCCCGACGTCGACACGCCCGCCGACCTGGCCGGGCTTGCCTCGCTGCCGGGAGCCGGCGGGTGACGGATCCGGGGCTCGAGCACGGGCCGCGGGCGGATGCGCTCGTCGAGGCGTGGGCGGCCCGGGTCCGTGCCAACCGCGAGCAATCGGAGCGCGTCCGCGAGGGACCGGAGCCCGAGGACTTCTACGCGCCGGTCCGGGGCCTCTTCGTCGCCGATCCGCGCCGTTCCGACGACCCGACCCTCGACCTTCTCCTCGCGATGGCACGGCCCGGTGAGACGTGGCTCGACATCGGCGCCGGTGCAGGCCGGTACGCGCTGCCGCTCGCGCTCCGGGTGGGGGAGGTGATCGCGCTCGACCCGTCCGAGGGGATGCTCGAGGCACTCCGGCTCGGGATGGCGGAGCACGGGATTCGCGACGTCCGGACGGTGCACGCGCGCTGGCCGCCGGACGGTGCCGGCGGGACCGCCCGGTGGGCGGACGTGGCGCTCATCGCCCACCTCGGCTACGACGTGGAGCGAATCGGCGCGTTCCTGGATGCCATGGAGGCCGCCGCCGGGCGGCTCTGCGTGGCGATCCTCGCGGAGCGCGCTCCTTCGGCCCCGGCCGCCCCGTTCTGGCCGGCCGTCCATGGCGAGGAGCGCGCGGAGCTGCCGGCCCTTCCCGAGTTCCTCGCGATCCTCCGCGCCCGGAAGAGGACGCCGGCGGTCGAGTTCGCGGGTCGTCAACGGCGGGCATTCGGGTCGCGCGACGCGCTCGTCGCGTGGCTGCGCACCCAGCTCTTCATCGGCGCGGGATCGGCCGCGGACCGGCGCCTCGCGGCTGCGCTCCGCTCGAGGGTGCTGACCGCCGACGACGGAAGCGTGGGCCTCGCGTCCGCGGTCGAGTCCCGGGTCGGCATCGTCACGTGGTCGCCGCGCGCCTGATCTCGACGGCCCGGCGGGGACGGGGCCTGGTCGCCGTCATCGTCGCGTCCGCAGGAAGTTCCATCAGGCACGTCTCCGCGTGCCGTTCGGCAGGTTTTCTGCGACACTCGCGCCCTCCATTTCGTCACTGGAGCGCAACGAGTCAGAGTGGTGTCAGGTCCCCGAGCTCCCCGCGCCTCCCGGCGCGATGGTGTCCCCGATCAAACGTGACCCGAAGGGAGAGTGAGATTCCGCGATGATTCCTGCCGCTTTCGAGTACGCCCGGCCGGGCAGCATCGATGAGGCCCTCCGACTCCTCCACGAACGCGAGGGCGAGGCGAAGGTTCTCGCCGGCGGTTACAGCCTGATCCCGTTGCTTCGCTACCGGCTCGCGCAGCCGGGGCTCCTCGTGGACATCGGCAACCTCGATGACCTCGCCTACATCCGCGACGGCGTCGGCGAGCTGCGGATCGGTGCTCGGACCACCCATCACCAGCTGGAGCAGAGCGACCTGGTCCGACGCTCGGGCCTCTGGGCGGACGCCGCGAGCGGCATCGGCGACCCGCAGGTCCGCAACTGGGGGACGCTCGGCGGCTCCATCGCCCACGCGGATCCATCGTCCGACTGGCCCGCAGTCCTGCTCGCGAGCCGGGCGTCGGTGGTCGTGCGCGACCTCGAGCGCGAGCGGGTGATCCCCGCCCGGGAGTTCTTCCTCGACAGCTTCGTCACGGCCATCGAGCCGACCGAGATCCTCACCGAGGTCCGAGTCCCGGTGCCGCCGCCGGGCACCGGCGGCGCCTACGCCAAGACGGAGCGCAAGGCGGGTGACTTCGCGACGGCCGCCGCCGCGGTCCAGGTCACGCTCGACGCGGCCGGGACCATCAGCGCGGCGGGCGTGGCCCTCAGCGCCGTCTCGGAGACGCCGTTCGTGGTCCTCGCCGCGGAGACCGCGCTCGTTGGCGCCCGCCCGTCGCCGGAGCTCGAGGCGAGACTCCGGCGCGCGGCGGCGGACGGCAGCAACCCGAGCCGCGACGGCCACGGGCCGGTCGACTACAAGCGTGCGATGGCGGGCGAGATGGCCGTGCGGGCGCTCCGCCGCGCCCTGGCTCGCGCCGGCGCCTGACGAGGGGGACGAACCGATGACCAGCACCATGCACGTCGCCGTCACGGTGAACGGGCGGCGTCACGAGGCCGAGGTCGAGCCGCGCCGGCTGCTCGTCCACCTCCTCCGGGAGGACTTCGGCCTGACCGGCACCCATGTCGGCTGCGACAGCTCGACGTGCGGCGCCTGCACCGTCCTGGTGGACGGCCGCAGCGCCAAGAGCTGCACGATGCTCGCCGTCCAGGCGGACGGGCGCCAGGTCACCACGATCGAGGGGATGGAGCAGGGCACGACGCTCCACCCGCTCCAGCAGGCGTTCACGGACCAGCACGGCCTCCAGTGCGGCTTCTGCACGCCCGGCATGATCATGCAGTCGGCCTGGCTCCTTGGCGAGAACGCGGCCCCGAGCGAGGACGAGATCCGTCATGGCATCGCGGGCAACCTCTGCCGCTGCACGGGCTACGTGAACATCGTCAAGGCGATCGACCAGGCCGCCGGAGCGTTGCGTGCCCAGGCCGCGGCTCCGGCTGCGGTCGAGACGGCGTAGGAGGCTGCAGTGACGATCAACGCGAACGAGGTGCAGCCCACGACCACCACCTTCGAGGTCGGCGGGATGGGGCATTCCGTCCGGCGCAAGGAGGATCCCCGCTTCATCCGCGGCCAGGGTCTGTACATCGAGGACGTCAACCTCAAGAACCAGACCTGGATGTCGATCGTCCGGAGCCCGTACGCCCACGCGACAATCGACCGCATCGACGCGTCGGCCGCGCTCGCCATGCCGGGCGTCCTCGCGGTCATCACGGGCCGGGACCTGGAGAAGGCCGGCCTCCACTGGATGCCGACCCTGGCGGGCGACAAGCAGATGGTGCTGCCGACGGACACGGTCATGTACCAGGCCCAGGAGGTGGCAGCGGTCATCGCAGAGGACCGCTATGTCGCGGCCGATGCCGCGCTCGCCATCGAGGTGGAGTACACGCCGCTCCAGGTGGTCGTCGACCCGTTCAAGGCACTCGAGCCGGACGCGCCGATCCTGCGCCCGGATCGCGGCCCGGAGAAGGCCACCAACCGGATCTGGCACTGGGAATCCGGGGATCGCTCGGCCGCGGACGCCGCGCTCGCGGCGGCGGATCGGGTCGTCCCGATCGACGTCTACATTCCTCGCATCCACGTGGCGTCGATGGAGACGTGCGGCTGCATCGCCGACTGGGATCCGGTCCGCGGGCACCTCGACTTCCACGTCACCAGCCAGGCGCCGCACGTCTACCGGACCGTCATCAGCCTGGTTTCGGGGATCCCGGAGGACAAGATCCGGGTCAAGACGCACGACATCGGCGGCGGCTTCGGCGGAAAGGTGCCGGTCTACCCCGGGTACGTGATCGCCATCGTCGCGTCGCTGACGCTCGGCCGGCCGGTCAAGTGGATCGAGGCTCGCTCGGAGAACCTGCAGGCCGATTTGTTTGCCCGCGATTACCACATCCACGCCGAGCTCGGCGTCAACAACGACGGGAAGATCGCCGGCCTGCGGGTGAAGACGCTCGCCGACCATGGCTACACGGACGCCGCGGCCGATCCGTCGAAATACCCGGCCGGCCTCTTCAACGTGATCACGGGCTCCTATGTCATGCCGGCAGCATTTGTCGAGGTCGACGCCGCCTACACGAACAAGCCGCCGGGCGGCGTGGCGTACCGCTGTTCGTTCCGTGTGACCGAGGCGGTCCACACGATCGAGCGGCTGGTCGACGTCGCCGCGGCGGAGCTCGGGATGGATCCTGCCGAGTTCCGCTTCAAGAACTTCATCCAGCCCGAGCAGTTCCCGTACCACACCCCCACGGGCTGGGATTACGACTCGGGCAACTACCCGGCCGCCCTGCGCAAGGCGATGGACATGATCGGCTACGACGACCTGCGCAGGGAGCAGCACGAGAAGCGCGCCCGCGGCGAGCTCATGGGGATCGGCATCAGCTCGTTCACGGAGATCGTGGGCGCGGGCCCGTCGCATGAGTTCGACATCATCGGCATCAAGATGTTCGACTCCTGCGAGATCCGGGTCCATCCGACGGGGTCGGCCGTCGCCCGGATCGGCGTCCAGTCGCAGGGCCAGGGTCACGAGACGACGTTCGCCCAGATCATCGCCGAGGAGCTCGGGATCCCGTCCGACAAGATCACGATCGAGGAGGGCGACACGGACACCGCCCCATATGGCCTTGGGACGTACGCGTCGCGGTCCACGCCGGTGGCGGGAGCCGCGACGGCCGTGGCCGCCCGCAAGATCCGCGACAAGGCGCGCAAGATCGCCGCCCACCTCCTGGAAGCCAACGAGGACGACCTGGAGTGGACGAACGGAAAGTTCAACGTGAAGGGCTCCCCGGAGAAGTCGAAGACGATCGCCGAGATCGCCTTCGCCGCCTACACGAACCTCCCGCAGGGGATGGAGGCGGGACTCGAAGCGGTCGACTACTACGACCCGCCGAACCTCACCTTCCCGTTCGGCTCGTACATCTGCGTGGTCGACATCGATCGCGGCACGGGCCAGGTCAGCGTCCGGCGCTTCGTCGCGGTGGACGACTGCGGCAACATCATCAACCCGATGATCGTGGAGGGTCAGATCCACGGCGGGCTCACCATGGGCCTCGCACCGTCGCTGTACGAAGAGATGACGTACGACGAGAACGGCAACAACATGCAGGGGACGTTCCTGGACTACCTGGTCCCGACGGCAGTCGAGACCCCGGCCTGGGAGACAGGCAAGACCATCACGCCGTCCCCGCATCACCCGATCGGCGCCAAGGGTGTCGGGGAGTCGGCCACGGTCGGCGCTCCGCCGGCCTTCGCGAACGCCGTCGTCGATGCGCTCCGGCACGCCGGGGTCCGCCACATCGACATCCCGATGACGCCCCAGAAGGTCTGGGCGATCCTCAACGAGAAGGGGCTCACCGCCTGATGGGCAGCCCGGGGTCCGGGATCCTCGCCCGGGCGGCCGACCTCGCGGAGGCCGGCCGCCCGTTCGTCCTCGCGACCGTGGTCGCGGTCGCGCGCCCGACCTCGGCGAAGCCCGGGGCGCGCGGCATCATCCACCCGGACGGAAGCATCGAGGGCTGGGTCGGCGGGAGCTGCGCCCAGCCGTCCGTCATCGCCGAATCGCTCCGGGCGCTGGCCGACGGCGAGCCGCGGCTGCTCCGCCTGTCGGCCGAGCAGCCGACCGAGTCCCGGCGCGCCGACGGGGTCATCGACCTCGTGATGACCTGCCACTCGGGCGGGACGCTGGAGATCTTCATCGAGCCGCAGCTGCCCGCCCCGGAGCTGTGGGTGGTCGGCGTCACGCCGATCGCCCGATCGCTGGCGGAGCTCGGCGCCCATTCCGGCTGGCAGGTCACCGCGATCGACCCTGCTGCCAGGAGCGACCACTTCGCGGAGGGCGTTCGGGTCCATGCGGCCCGGGACTTTGCCGGTCTCGACGCGGTCGGGTCGCCCTATGTCGTGGTCGCCAGCCAGGGCCAGTGGGACGAGGAGGCGCTCGTGGCGGCGTTCGACCGGGAGGTCGCGTACGTCGGCCTGGTCGCGAGCGCGCGACGCGCGGCCGCCGTGGCCGAGTACCTCGAGCTTGTCGGCGTGCCGGCCGAACGCCGCGCCGCCCTGCGCGCACCGTGCGGCCTCGATCTCGGCGCCGTCGGGGCGGCCGAGGTCGCGGTCTCGGTCCTCGCGGAGCTCGTCTCGGTCCGGCGCGGCCGGGCCGCGTTCGTCGCGATGCCGGGGCCGGCCACGCTCGCCGGCGCTCCCGTCGCGGATCGTTCGGCGTCGGTGCTCGCAGCGTCCGCAGTGCCGGCAGATGTCGCGGCGCGTTCCGTGGAGGCAGATACCACGGCGCGTCTCGTGCCGGGGGATGCCCGCCACGCCGAGATGATCATCCTCGACGATCCGGTCTGCGGGATGCACGTGGACGCGGCCGACGTCCGCCACATCGCGGACCACGAGGGCCGGACCTACGCGTTCTGCTGCGCGGGCTGCCGGACTCGGTTTGCGAAGAACCCGGCGCGTTACCTGGCGCTCGCCTGACCCCTAGCGAGGAGTGGCCGCATGAAGTTCGAGGGCCGCGTCGAGATCCACGCCCCGCGTGCGAAGGTCTGGGCGTTCCTCATGGATCCGGACCAGATCGCGAGCTGCGGCCCGGGCGTGCAGTCCGTCGAGAAGCTCGACGGCGGACGCTTCCGTGCGCACGCGAAGGTGGGTATCGGCTTCATCAGCGCGAAGTTCGTGGTCAACGCCGAGTTCTCGGAGATCCATGAGCCGGACGACGCCACCGTCGTCGTGCATGGCCAGGCGCCGGGGACCGCGGTCGACGCCACGGCGAAGATGGCGCTCGTCGACGGTCCCGACGGTGCGACCGTGATGGACTGGTCAGCCGACGTCGTCATCTCCGGGACGCTCGCCAGCGTCGGCGCCCGGATGATCGACGGGACGGCCAACAAGATGATCGGCCAGACGTTCGACTGCGTCCGGGCGAAGCTCGAGGCCTGACCGGCCACCGCGCCTGATCCGGCGAGCGCCGACCGAGGCCCTGCCCACGAATGGAGCTGGTGACCCGCGCCGTCGGTCCGCTGCAGACGAACGTGTGCCTCGTCGGCGACCCGCGGACCCGCGAGGCGATCGTGATCGACGGCGCGATTCCGTGCCTGCCGTGGGTCGCCGGCGAGGTTGGGCGGCGGGGCTGGCGCCTCATCCTCATCGTCTCGACGCACGGCCACTGGGATCACGCCGGCGAGAACGCCGCGCTCCAGGCCTGGTCGCGCGAGCATGCCGCGGACGCGATCGGTGCGGCCATCGCGGCGCACCGCCTCGACTGGCACCGCCTGACCGATCCCAAGCCGCTCTTCGCCCCGTTCCCCATCCCGCCGTGCGTTCCGGCCGTGGAGCTGGCCGAGGGCGGCCTGGTCCGATTCGGCGACGTGAGGCTGGAGATCCTCCACACGCCCGGGCACACCGAGGGTTCGGTCTGCCTCCTGGCGCCGGACGACGGCATCCTGTTCTCGGGCGACACGCTCTTCGCCGGCGGCTGGGGCAGGGTGGACCTTCCCGGTGGCGACGAGGGCGCGATGATCGACTCGCTGGCGCGACTCGCGGGGCTCGACCCACGCCTCCGGGTCGTGCCCGGCCACGGGCACGAGACCACCATCGAGCGGGAGCGGCCGTGGCTGGAGCTCGTCGGGCGGGAGCGTCAGCTGCCCGGCTAGGCCCGACGCCCGCGGCGGCTGCGCGGATCAGGGGCCCCACGCTCCGCGCTTGGCCCTGGCCCGGGCCGCGCCGGCCCGGCCGATCACGGTCCATCTCCTGCGCTCGGCCCGCCTGGCGATGGCGTCCCGCTCCACTGCCTGGTGGCGCTCCTCGCGAACGAGCTTGTGCCAGCTCGCCACCCGCTCGGGCGCCAGCGCACCGCGCAGCACCGCGGCCTCGACCGCGCAGCCGGGCTGGCGCTCGTGCGTGCAGTCGCTGAAGCGACATTCCGCGGCGGTCGTCTCCACGTCCAGGAAGGCCGCGGCCAGCCCTGCGCCGTCGTCCCAGAGCGCGAGCTCGCGGATGCCCGGCGTGTCGAGGAGCAGCCCGCCGCCGGGGAGCGGCACCAGCTGCCGGCCGCTCGTGGTGTGGCGCCCCCGGGCGTCCGCCTCGCGGACCTCGGACGTGGCCAGGCGATGCTCGCCGAGGATCGCGTTGATCAGGGTGCTCTTCCCGACTCCCGACGAGCCGAGCAGGGCGATCGTGACCCCCGGCCGCAGGAGCTCGAGGACCGCGTCGAGCCCGTCCCCGGTCACGGCGCTCGTGGCAAGCACGCGCACGCCGACGGCGAGCTCCTCGAGCTGCGCCTCGGCGACCGCGACCTCGACGGGATTCGTCGCGAGGTCGACCTTCGTGAGGACCACGATCGGGCGACCGCCCGATTCCCACGCGGTCGCGAGGAAGCGCTCCAGGCGGCGCGCGTTGAGGTCGCGGTTCAGTGAGGTCGCGATCATGACGATGTCCACGTTGGCCGCGAGGACCTGCATCGGGGCCTCGTGATCGGCCGGCGCGCGGCGCTGGATCCGCGTCCGCCGCGTGACGACCGCGTGGATGCTGGCCGTCCCGTCGCCGGCTCCCAGGTCCACGGCCACCCAGTCGCCAACGACCGGGAAGTCGTCCGGTCCGAGGGCGTCGTGCCGGAGGCGTCCGGTGACTCGGGCCGTGAGCGGTGCGGCTCCGACCGCCACCAGCACGTCGTAGGCGCCGCGATGCTCGGCGACGACGCGCGCCGGGGAGAGGTCGGTCCCGGCATGGGGGGAGAACGCGGCGTCCCACGCGGCATCCCAGCCCAGCGGGGCGAGGCGCCGCAGATGCGTCGACGGCGCGAGCGGGCCGCTCATTCCCTCGCTCCCGTGGTCGCAAGAGCATCGCCGCCGGGCAGAAGCGGCCGCCGCCACGCTGCCTCGCGGCTGACCTCGACGAATCCCATCGGCCGACACGGCCGGAGGGCGCCCGTCTCGTTCTGCGCGACGGCCACGAGCGCCGCCGCCGTCACGCCGCGCACCCGGAGGCCGCGGAGCGCCCGCGAGAGTCGAGCAGTGCCGCCCCGGGCCTGGCCTCCTCGGGCCAGCGGACCGCGGAGGAGGAGCCCGGGAACGGCGGTCGGGACGGTCCCGATGACGGTCGTCGTCATCGGTCAGCCAACCCGCTTGAGCTTGCCGGTGCGCTTCGCGTAGTGCTCCGCGCGCCCGAAGAGCCAGAGACCCGTCGGGATGAGGACGGCACCCATGACCGCCAGCGGCCACAGATCGTGGAAGACGGACGTCACGGAGGCGCCCTCCATCAGGCCCTTGCGGACGCCGTCGAGGATGTAGGTCGCCGGCGAGACCGCGGACGCGACCTGCATCCAGCCGGGCAGCACGCTGACCGGGTAGTAGACCCCGCTGACGACGAGGAGGCAGGACTGGATGACGAACGTCATCTGGGCACCGCGCTCCACGTACAGCAGCGGCAGGATCGCCGCCATGATCCCGATCCCGACGACCGAGAACGACCCGGCGAACATCACCACGGTCGCCGTGAGGAAGTTCGCGTGTGACAGGTCCAGCTCGAAGAAGAGGGTCAGGACGAGGAGGATCACCGTGGTGTGGACCAGGCCGTACAGGATGGCGTACGTCGTGGACCCGGCCAGCTGCGACGCGCGCCGGACGGGCGCCATCATCGTGTACTCGAGGGTCCCTTCCCAGCGCTCCCAGCTGATCGTCTCGGCGATGAAGCTGAAGACGGTCGACAGGTAGTTCCAGAAGATCGCGCCGATGACGAGGCTGAAGATCAGGCGCTTGTCGGCGGCCGCGGCCCCGATGAACGAGATCGACAGGGCGCCCGCGACGGCGTAGACGAGGAAGGCAAGCTCCCAGCCCCAGTAGCGGCGGCTCAGGTTGAAGTTGCGCTCGATGAACGCGGCCGACGCGCTGAGCTCGCGTGCCGCGGTCGCCATCGGGCGACTGGCGATGGTCACTGGAGGATCTCCCGTGGAGTGGGGGAGGCCGGCCGGCCCCGCATCAGCGGAGTCCGGCCGGCGTGAGGTGATCGACCGACCGCTCCGGCGCGGCCGTCTCGGCGGCAATTCGCTGGCCGGCGCGGACGATCGTGCGGCCGAGCGCGCGGCGCAGCCGCCGCGTGTCGGTGCCCGCCGCTCGCGCGAGGCGAGCCCGCTGCGCCTCGGCGTGGAGCCGGGCCAGGCGGTCGGCGTGGATCGCCTGCAGGACCTGGATCTGCGTGTTCATCGCGTGCACCTCCCGGTGATCGAGGTGGGCGTGGACGGTGCGGCCCGGCGGCCGGCCGCGGCCGGCGCCTGGTGCGAACGTGCTCATTCGTCGTCCTCCTGGCCCTCGGTCTCGACGTCCTCGTCGAGCGAGCGGCCGGTATAGGTCATGAAGACGTTGTCGAGCGTCGGTGCCAGGCCGGTCTCGCGGCCGACGCGGGCCTTGAGCCCGTCCGGGGTGTCCTCGGCGACGAGGCGTCCGCCGTCGAGGATGGCGATCCGGTCGCAGAGGCGGTCCGCCTCTGCCATGTCGTGCGTGGTCAGGAGGATCGTTGCGTCATGCGTCGCCCGAAGGTCCTCGACGAATGCCTGGACCTCGAGCTTCGAGCGTGGGTCGAGGCCGGTGGTCGGCTCGTCGAGCAGCAGGAGCGTCGGCGACGTGAGCAGTGCCCGCGCGATGGCGACCTTCTGCTGCATGCCCCGGCTCATCTGCTCGATCGGGCTTCCCATCCGTTTCTCGGAGATTCCCAGCCGCGCGAGGATCCGGATCGCTTCCCGCCGCGCGTCTCCGGCGTGGAGGCCGTAGAGGCGGGCCGCGAACGCGAGGTTCTCGTACGGCGAGAGCTTCTTGAAGAAGGCGGCATCCACGCTCACCCGGTTGATGAGCCGCTTGACCGCCATCTCGTCGCGCTCGACGTCGTGGCCGAACACCTCCACGCGCCCCGTGTCGAGCGTGAGGAGCGTGGATACGAGGCGGATGAGCGTCGACTTGCCGCTCCCGTTCGCGCCGAGGACGCCGTAGATCTCGGCGCGCTCGACGCGGAGGGACACGTCGCGGATCGCCGCGACGGCCGTCTTCTTCCGGCCGATCAGGAAGACCTTCCCGACGTTCTCCAGGAGCAGCGCAGGGGGGCCGGCTGGCCAGGTGCGCCTGCGCTCGGCGAGGGTCGTCCGGGCCGGGGCCTCGACGTGCGCCGAGACGGGCGTGCGGACCGTGCTCTTCGGTTCCGGCGTGAGAGTGATGCTCACGGTGCTGACTCCCGTTCCTCGTCTCGGTGCGGCGAACCCGATGCTCTTCGGGCCGGTCGTGCGGCGCTCTCGCGAAACGAGAGGAGCCGCTGGCCCGACGTCTGTCCCTGCGTCGATGGCCCGCGGCTCCGGGTCGCCGCCCCGCGAATCGCGGGGCAATGAAAAAGCCGCTGGGCCCTGATCCGGCCCGCGGCTACGGTCCTGTCCTGGCGGCGCTACCGCCGCGAGACTAGGCCGAGCTGGGCACGGATCGCCCGCAGAGCGCGCCAACCGGACCGGCGCAAGGCCGCTCCCGGGCGCTCGTGAGGAAGATCCACGTGCTCATTCGGTGACTCACCCCTCAACTGGTGGGCGCGGCACTCCCGCGACTCGGGGAGGCTACATCGGGTGTGCTGGCCCTGTCAAGGCCGCGCTCAGCATCGGGCCACGTGTCCGGGCGTATCGATTGACGCCACCGCGGCAGGGCGGATAGGCTCGGCTTCCCTGACCCGACGCCCCATGAGGTCGCCCCGTGCCGTTGCCCGTCAACGCCCCGTCGCTCGCGGGACTCGTCGCGACGGGCGTCCTCGATGCGGACCTCGCCTCACTTGCGTGGCTCCTGCTCGACGACGGGATCCCGGTCCTTGTCGTGGGCCCGGACGACGCGTCGCGCGGGGCCCTGGTCGACGCGATCGTTGCGGTCCTTCCCGCCGGCCGCCGGCCGGTCCCGGCGGCGCCGGGCGGGGCGGGTCGGCTCGTCCGCGTCGCGGGCACGCTCGCGGTCTCGACTCCCATGGGCGTGCTCCGTGCCGCGCTTGGGGTAACCACCGGCCAGAGCGGGCTCGCGTGCACGATCGATGGTACGGACCTCGCCGGCGCGCTCGCCGTGCTGCGTTCCCAGGGACTTTCCGAGGACGAGATCTCGTTCCTCGGCGTGGTCCTCGTGCTGGGCCCTGCCGAAGGGGCGCCCGAACGGATCCATGGCCCGGGCCAGCGTGTCGTGGTGGCCCACTACCTGCGCCCGGTGGCCCGCGACGCGGGTGGTCACGTGCAGCGGCTCGGTCCCGCCGTCCTGGCGGCCTGGGATGCGGGCCACGACGCGTACGACCACTTCGAGTGGGGCATCTATCCGGAGCTGGCGGCCCGTGCGGGGCGGCGCGCGGGCGACCTGGAGCGAGAGCACCATGATCGCGCCCGCAGCCTGCAATCGACGGCGTCCGGAGAACCGGGCTGAGGCCGATTTCGGCGATTCGGACTACAATCGCGGGCACACCGTGATCCCGGGCGCCCAGGGGAGCTGTTGCCCGCGCGATCCCGCTGCGTTCGATCGGGAGACCGCATGACCAACCAGCGCCCAACCTCCACGAAGGTCGTCGACGAGCCCTTCAAGCACGTTATCGACGAGTACAAGCACAAGCTCCAGCGGGTGACGTGCACGTGCGGGTGGCAGGGCAGCAGCGCCTCGCCGGATGGCGTGAGCTCCGAGTGGAAGGCGCATCACGTGGCGAACCGCCCGCCCGGGTCCTCCAAGCGCTGAGCCCGCGAGGGCTCCAGGTCCCCGGACGCGCCCCGGGCCGATCGTCCCCCGGATCGGCCGCCCGCCCGGTGGAAAGCGAGACCCGGCTCGACGTCATCCCGCCCAGCCTCGCGTCCATGCTCCCTCGCTGACACCGGGCGCCGTCGCGCTGACTGCTCCGTCGCGCCCGAGAGATCGCAGCCGTGGGCGCGAACGCGCCGCCCCCGGTAGCGACGCAAGCACGCGCGCGTGCGACCTTCGGCCCCCCGGCGAGGTCCAGCCGGCCGACGAGTGGAGCGGACCGCGCGGCGTACCATGGGCGGACCGGGCGATCAGCCCGACACGACCCGTCCACCCATCGCGACGTCCCGCGGACGCCGCCGCCACGCAGGAGGCATCGCCCATGGCCACCGTCGCCGAGAGCATCCCGCAGCTGCTCGGGCTCATCGAGGGAACCGCGACGCTCGAGGGCGGCCGGCTCCGCGTCACCGACGAAGCCGCGTTCCGCGCCGGGACCGTCCACGACCTCGCCTGGACGCAGACGTTCTCGAAGGACGAGGCGACGATCGAGGCCGCGCGCTGGCTGATCTGGGAGGCGAGCCAGGAGCTCGGCGCACCGTCGGCGAGCATTCACGAGCTCTACGCTGCGCGGAGCCGCGGCGAGGTCTCCGGGTTCACCGTGCCAGCCATCAACCTGCGGGCACAGACTTTCGACATGGCCAGGACGATCTACGCCACGGCGAAAGCCAAGGCAGTCGGGCCGGTCATCCTGGAGCTCGCCCGCTCCGAGCAGACGTACACCTGGCAGCGGGTCTTCGAGTACGCCCCGAACATCCTCGCCGGCGCGATCGCGGCCGGGTGGCGCGGACCCGTCTTCATCCAGGGTGACCACTACCAGTTCAACGCCAAGAAGTACGCGGCCGACCCCGAGGCGATGACCGGGGAGATCCGAAAGGCCTGCCGGGACGCGGTGGCCGCCGGCTACCTCAACATCGACGTCGACAGCTCGACGCTCGTGGACCTCTCGCAGCCAACCGTCGACGCCGAGCAGAAGACCAACTACACCCGCGCAGCCGAGATCACCGCGCTCATCCGCGACCTGGAGCCGGCGGGCGTCACGATCAGCGTCGGCGGGGAGATCGGCGAGGTCGGCAAGCAGAACTCGAACGAGGCCGAGCTGCGGGCGTACCTCGACGGATACCGCCGCGAGCTCGACGCGCGCCGTCCGAACAGCGTGGGAGTCAGCAAGGTGAGCGTCCAGACCGGCACGAGCCACGGGGGCGTCCCGCTCCCGGGCGGTGGCGTCGCCGAGGTCAGGCTGGACTTCGAGGTCCTCCGCGTGCTCGGCGAGGTTGCCCGGACCTACGGCGCGGCGGGCGCCGTCCAGCACGGGGCAAGCACACTGCCCGACGAGCTGTTCCACCGCTTCGCCGGCGTCGAGACGGCCGAGATCCACCTCGCGACCGGGTTCCAGAACGCGCTCTACGAGCACCCGGCGTTCCCCGCCGAGCTCCACCGCGAGATCGAGGCGTGGTGCTTCGCGAATGCGGCCGACGAGCGCAAGCCCGGCATGACCGACACGCAGTTCGTCTACACGACCCGCAAGAAGGCGATCGGCCCGTTCAAGCGACAGATCTGGGAGCTGCCGACGAAGGACGAGATCCTCGCCTCGCAGGCGGTGAAGATCGCGTTCCTGTTCGACCAGCTCAGGATGGCGGGCACGGCGGACCTGCTTCGGTTCATCGCGGCGCCGGCCTGGCATCGGCCGATGCCCGAGTCGCTCGGAGTGGCCGTCGCCGGCTGACCTCGTCTCGTCGCACTCCACGGCCCGGGCCGGTTTCGCCGCCCGGGCCGATCCCGTCCCGGTCAGGAAAGCTCGTGACGCGTGATCACGCGCATCGCGCCAGGCGGGACCGTCGCGCGAGCGACCTCGACGAAGCGGGTGTCGAGGTAGAGCGGGAGCGGGCCCCGATAGAGCGACGCAGGGTGCCCGTCGCCCGTGGCCTCGATCGGGCACGCCTCGATCGCCGGCGCGCCGGCCGCGCGGGCGGCGTCCACCGCGGCATCGAGCAGCGCGCGCGTGAGGCCCCGGCGCCGCTCGCCCGGGGACACGAAGAGGCAGACGACCGACCAGACGGGTCGGGGGATCCGTCCGTGGGTAGAACCGGGAGCCGCCGACCCGCCGATATCCGTCGATCGGCCCCGCGCTGACCCGGCTATCCTCGCATGGCGGTCTCGATCGGGGGACGCCCGGACGTCGCGGAGCAGGCGAAGCCCGGGCGCCGGCGGCATGTCGCGAACAGCAGGAGGGAGCACATGAGCGACGACCGGGGACCGACGCCCGGCTACGGTGCCGCCTGGTCAGCGACCCGTCGACGTGCGCCCGAGGCCGAGCTGCGCGCCTGGCTGGAGCTGGGCCGCTCGATGTGTGACGCGGCGGACGAGATCGCGATGCGATGGTTCCGGCGCGACGTCCCGACCTCGACGAAGCCCGACCGGACCTTCGTCACGGAAGCCGACCGCGAGATCGAGCGACTCGTCCGCGAACGCATCCGCACCGCGCACCCGGACCACGGGCTCGTCGGCGAGGAGTACGGCGAGGAGGCGGCCGGCGCGCGGATCCGCTGGTTCATCGACCCGATCGACGGGACCCACAACTTCATCCGCGGCGTGCCGCTCTTCGGGACGCTTCTCGCCGTCGAGGTGGAAGGCGAGCTCCAGGTCGGGATCCTGAGCGCGCCCGCGCTCGGCGAGCGCTGGCATGCGGCGCGCGGCATGGGCGCGTGGGCAGTCGGGCGGGACGGTGCCCTCCGCCCGGTCCGGACGTCCGAGGTGGCGCGCATCGACGATGCCCAGCTGCTCTACGGAAGCCGGGGGGAGAACGTCGCGTCCGGCCTGATGCCCGGCTTCGACGCGACGATCGCCGCGGCGTGGCGCGATCGCGGCTTCGGCGACTTCTGGGGCTACGCCCTCGTCGCGGAGGGCGCGGCCGAGGCGATGATCGAGTGCGGGATGCACCCGTGGGACGTTGCGGCCCCGCTCGTCCTGATCGAGGAGGCGGGCGGCCGCGTCACCGACGTCAGCGGGGCGCGCCGGATCGACGCGCCGTCCTTCGTCGGCTCGAACGGCCTCCTGCACGACGAGCTGCTGCGGCGCCTGACAGGGCCCGGCTGACCGCCGCCACGGGGCGACGCGTGAAGGTGCGCGCTCTCGACGGGCGCGACGCCCCGCCCATCGGTGTCGACGGGGTGGCGCTCAGGCGCCGGCGGCGACGAGGCTCTCCCCGAGGATTCGCAGCGCGGTCTCGACCTCGGCCGGCGTGGTCACGAGCGGCGGGATGATGCGCGTCACCTGGGCGTATGGCCCTGCCGACAGGACGATCAGGTGCCGGTCGAGCGCCTCGGCAATGACCCTCCGCGTCAGGTCCGGGTCCGGGACACGGCCGTCGCCGACCCCCGGCTTGACGAACTCCATCGCGACCATGCAGCCGAGCCCGCGGACGTCGCCAATGGCCGGCCGGCCGGCCGCCAGGTGCCGGAGGCCGTCGAGAAGCTGGGCGCCGCGGTCCCGCGCGTTCGCCACGAGCCCTTCGTCCTCGATCACGTCGAGCGTCGCATTGGCCGCGGCGCAGGCGACGACGTTTCCGCCGAACGTGCCGCCGTGCGCGCCCGGCCGCCAGCGCGCCATGAGGTCCGCCCGGGCGATGATCCCCGACAGCGGCAGCCCGGAAGCGACGCCCTTCGCGAAGACGAGGATGTCCGGCTCGACGTCCCAGTGGCGCACGGCGAACAGCTCGCCCGTGCGGCCGAAGCCGGTCTGGACCTCGTCGGCGATGAGCAGGATCCCGTGCTGCCGGGTGATCTCGCGCAGGCGCGGCAGGAACGTTGGAGGCGGCACGATGTAGCCGCCCTCCCCGAGAACGGGCTCGACGACGATCGCGGCGACGTGCTCCGGGTAGGTCAGCGTGTGGAGGGTGAGGTCGAGCTCCGCCTCCCAGTCGCAGGTGCACGCTGCATCCGGGGCATGCCCGCCCCCGGCGGCCCGATAGCAGTTCGGGTACGCGGTCGCGTGGACCGACCCGGGCAGGGGCTCGAAGTCGGCCCGGTAGACGTTCTTGGCCGTCGTCATCGCCATCGTCTGGGCCGTCCGACCGTGGTATCCGCCCCGGAAGACGAGGACGACCGGGCGGCCCGTCGCGACGCGGGCCAGCTTGACGGAGGCCTCCACGGCCTCGGCGCCGGAGTTCGACAGGAACGCCTGCCAGGGCCCGCCCGGCAGGAGCGTCCGCAGCCGCGCGTGAAGCCGCAGCCCCGGCTCGTGGAAGACGATGTTCTGCTGGCCGTGGAGGAGCTTCGCGGCCTGCTCCTGCACAGCTGCCACGACGCGCGGATGGGCGTGCCCGGTGTTCGTGACGCCGATCCCGGAGCTGTAGTCGAGGTATCGCTCGCCGTCCGTTGTCACGAGCCAGCTGCCCTCGCCGTGGTCGACGGTGAGGTTCGTGATGCGCGACCAGACACCCGGCACCACGTCCCGATCCGGGAGGGCAGCCGATCCCGGGGCGGCGTGCGTGTCGACCATGCAGGGGCTCCTTCCGCGGGACGCAGACCGACCGGCGGTCAGCGCGGGGCGCGACCGGTCCGCAGCGTCGTGATCAGGACGATCGCCACCGCCGACAGGAAGATGATCGAGCCGACCACGTTGATCTGCGGGGGCAGCGCGTTCTTGATGATGCTCCAGGTCCAGATCGGGAACGTGTTCGAGGTCCCCGACACGAAGTTCGTGATCACGAAGTCGTCGATCGACAGGGAGAAGGCCAGGAGCGCCGCAGCCATGATGCCCGGGAAGATGAGCGGGAACGTGATCTTCCAGAACGTCACCAGCTCGTTCGCCCCGAGGTCCATCGCGGCCTCCTCGAGGCGGCGGTCGAACCCGGCGAGGCGGGCCTTCACGGTCACCACGACGTAGCTGATGTTGAACATCACGTGGGCGATGACGATCGTGTTGAACCCGAGGGGGAACACGAGTCCCTTGGGGAGCACGCCGTTGAGCGGGCCGCCCGGGAGCGCGGAGCTCACGAAGAGCGTCAGCAGGCTGGAGCCCATCACGATCTCGGGCGTGGCCATCGGCAGGAAGATCAGGCCGTTCATGGCGCCCCGGCCGCGGAACTGGTAGCGCGTGATGGCCAGGCCGATGAGCGTGCCCAGGATCGTGGCCACGACCGTCGAGATGAAGGCGATCTCGAGGCTCAGGCGCAGCGCGTCGCCGAGGCCCGGCCAGTCGAACGGGTGGAACCAGGCGTCGAGGGAGAACTGGTTCCAGGCGAAGTTGAACTTCCCCTGGGGCAGGTTGAAGCTGAAGATGATCATGACCGCGATCGGGATCAGCAGGTAGCCGAGCGCGAGGATCGTGAACGCCGGCAGCGCCCGGCGGCTGACGGCGCGAGCGATCGAGCTCCCTGCTCCGGGCTGGCTCCGAGCCGGCGCGGCGGCGGTCATGGCCTCATCCCGTCAGCTGTTCGGTTCCGAGCGCCCGCGCGTAGGTGACGACGAGCACGAGGATCCCAACCATGAGGATGAACGAGAGCGCGGCTGCCACCGGGTAGTCGTTCAGGACCAGGAATCGGCTCTGGATGACGTTGCCGATCATCTGGGTCTGGGGATTGCCCAGCAGGGTCGCGTTCACGTAGTCGCCCATGGCCGGGATGAACGTGAGCATCGATCCGGCGAAGACGCCGGGCAGGGCAAGCGGCAGCGTCACCCGCCGGAACGCGCCCCAATTCGACGCGTAGAGGTCCTGCGACGCCTCGATCAGGCGGGGATCGATCTTCTCCAGCGCGACGTAGAGCGGCAGGATCATGAAGGGCAGGAAGTTGTAGGTGAGCCCGGCGACCACCGCGACCGGCGAGCCCAGGATGCTGAAGCCGTCGGGAACGACGTGGACGACGTGCTTGAGAAACGCGAGCAGCGGGCCCTCGTCGCCCAGCAGGACCTTCCAGCTGATGGTCCGGATCAGGAAGCTCGTGAAGAACGGGGCGATGACCAGGAAGAGCAGCAGGTTCTTGTAGCGCCCGCCCTTGAATGCCACGGTGTAGGCGACCGGGAAGCCGATCAGGAACGTGAAGGTGGTCGCCAGCGCGCTGTAGAGGATCGAGTTCCCGAACTGGTGGGGGAACTTCTGGAGGGCCGTCACGTAGGCGTCCGAGGAGAATGTCAGCGAGTAGCCCGTGTCGAGCGACCCGCTCGAGAGCGAGATGCGGAGCATCTCGATCGACGGGTAGATGAAGAACACGAACAGCCAGATCAGGCCCGGCGCGAGCAGCAGGTAGGGGATGGACACGCCGATCCGGTGACGCCAGTGGATCGGGGGCCGGCGACCCACCGCCGGGGCAACGGCCGTCATGGCGTCGGGAGCGCGGCCTGATCTGCCGGGTTCATGCGCCGGACAGGTCCGTGTAGAGCGAGTTCAGGGACTTCTCGAGATCGCTGCTGAGCGCCTCGAAGTTGTGCTGCTTCGCCACGATGTCCGCGGTCGGGAAGAGGAGGGGCAGCTTCTCGGCCGGGATCGGCGAGCTCGCGTTGAGCTGCTTCACGATCGCCTCGACGCCCTTGACCGGGGACACGTAGTAGACGTAGTTGGCGATCTGCGCCGCGATCTTCGGGTCGTAGACCCAGTTCATCATCAGCTCGGCCGTGTACTTGTTCGTGGCTCCCTTCGGGATGAGCATGTTGTCGCTCCAGACCATCGTGCCCTCCTCCGGGAAGACGAAATGCTGGTCGGGGCTGCCGGAGTTGGCCAGGTCGCCGGACCAGACGAACGCGGCCCACGTCTTCTTCGAGGCGAAGTCCTGGAGATACTCGTTGCCCGTGAAGCGGAGGCCCTTCGCGACGAGGGGAGCGATGTCGTCGTGGACGGCCTGGAGGTTGTCGGCCGTGGTCTGGGTCGGGTCGGCGGGAAGGCCGAGCTTGAGCAGGCCCAGGCCGAACGTGTCCCGGGCCTCGGTCAGGAAGGTCACCTTGTCCGACGGGAGGGCCCAGAGGTCCGCGACCTTGGTCGGCACCGGCAGCTTCGCGTTCGCGAGCGACGTCGAGTCGTAGCCGACGCCGGTCATCCCGGACTGCCATGGATAGTGGTAGTCGTTGTTCGGGTCCCAGGGATAGCCCTTCAGCGGGTCGCGCAGGTTCGCGACGCAGTTCGGAACGTTCCCCTGGTCGATCTTCTCGAGCCAGCTCAGGCCGATGAGCCTGCCCGCCATCCAGTCGGTCATCACGATCAGGTCCCAGCCCGTCGGCAGCCCGGTCACGAGCTGCGGCTGGATCGTGGCGAAGAAGCTGTTGTTCTCCTCGATCTTCTCTTCGTAGTCGACCTGGACGTTGTACTGCTTCTCGAAGTCCACGATCGTCGGCGAGGACCCGGCCGCGTACTTCTGGTTCGCCGCCGCCTGCCCGGTCAGGTCGATGTAGGCGGGCCAGTTGGCCCACTTGAGCGGACCGGTGACGACCTTCGGGGTCACCGGCTCGGGCGATGGGGAAGGCGACGGCGCCGACGACGCTGCGGCCGCGGAGGACGCGGCAGCGGACGCCGCGGCCGCGGACGGCGCGGGCGTGTTGGTGGCGCTCGCCCCGCCCGAACACGCGGCCAGGAAGACGCTGACGCCCGCGGCCGCCGTCCCCTGGATGAAATGCCGGCGGCTGATCAGCAGATCGGCCCTGCGTGCGTCCCCGTCGCTCATCGGTCTCCCCTGTCTTCCCCTCTCGCTGTCGGTGAACGATCGAGTCGGCTCCCGCCGGGTTCCCCTCCTGCCCCGCGGCCGGCCGGATCGTCCTCGGTCAATCGTTCCGCTGCTGGCCCCCGATCACGAAGGTGTGCTCCGGGAGCCAGTGGAGCGTGACGTCCTCCCCGGGCGCCCACAGCTCGGCCCGCGAGGCCCGCTCGACGTTCTGCTCGTAGACCGTCAGGCGATTGCCGCCGCGTCCCTCGACCACGTACTGCGTGCTGACGCCGACATACGAGGCGTCACGGACCGTGCCAACGAGCCGGTTGTGCATCGCGGGGATCGACGCGTCCGTGGCCGCGATGCGGATCTTCTCGGGCCGGACGCCGACCTCCACGTCGGACGTTCCGTCGAGCAGCGTTGCGGGGACCCGGACGCGGGTGTCGTCGGCCATGCGGATCACGGCGTGGTCGCCGTCCACGCCTTCGCGCGTCCCCGCCAGCAGGTTGCTCACGCCCAGGAAGCCCGCGACGAACCGCGTCGCGGGCCGCTCGTAGAGCGTCTCCGGGTCCGCCAGCTGCTCGTAGTGGCCCCGGTTCATGACCGCGATGCGATCCGACATCGTCATCGCCTCTTCCTGGTCGTGCGTCACGTAGATGAACGTGATGCCGACCTCCTGCTGGATCCGCTTGAGCTCGAGCTGCATCTGCTTTCGGAGCTTGAGGTCGAGCGCGCCCAGCGGCTCGTCGAGCAGCAGGACCGCGGGCCGGTTGATCAGCGCCCGCGCCAGCGCCACGCGCTGTGCCTGGCCCCCGGAGATCTGGGTGGGCTTGCGCTTCTCGAAGCCCGGCAGCTCCACGAGGGCAAGCATCTCGGTCACGCGGCTGCGCAGCTCGGCGTCCTTGAGGCCGCCCTTCCGGCGCAGACCGAACGCGACGTTCTCGAAGATCGTCAGGTGCGGGAAGAGGGCGTAGTTCTGGAAGACGGTGTTGACGTTGCGCCGGTAGGGCGGAAGCCAGGTCACGTCCTGTCCCTGCAGCTCGATGAGGCCCGACGTCGGCTCCTCGAAGCCCCCGATCATCCGGAGCGTCGTCGTCTTGCCGCACCCGGACGGGCCCAGCAGGGAGAAGAACTCTCCATCACGGACTTCGAGGTTGATCCCGTCGACGGCTGCCACGTCGCCGAACTTCTTGACGACGTCCACGAGCCGGACCGCAATCGCGCTCGCCACCTGGGGTGTCTCTCCTCGCGCCGATTGGACGTTGCCGGGGCCGGGCCGCCCGGGAATCGCAGCCACGCGACCCGTCGGTGCGCGTGGCGCCGAATGCTACCGCGGAGCGGCAAGCGGCGGGGATCGTATTGCCCAGCGAAACACGTGTCAACGTCCCATGGGAGGCACGTGTTTCGTCGCTGAAAGGTCAGCGGGCAACGAATTCCGTCGGCCGGAGTCCGCGCGACAGGCGAGTCGGCCGGTTCGTCGAGCGTCCGTGGAGGCCACGCCTCGATGTCCGGGGCAGCGCGGCGGGGCACGGGGTAGGATGCGGTGGCCCGGCGCACTGCTCCGCGGCCCCGAACTCGCGCCGGCCGGCGCCCCTCGAAGGACTGACCCGCGACATGACCACGCTCACCGAAGGGGCGATCCTCGACGCCCTGCGCACCGTCCAGGAGCCCGAGCTCGGCCGCGACCTCGTGACCCTCAACATGGTCAAGGCGATATCGATCGACGCGTCCGACGTCGCGCTCACGATCGAGCTCACGACGCCGGCCTGCCCGCTGAAGGACGAGATCGAGCGGAACGCGCGCGCCGCCCTCTCCGCGATCGGTGTCGGCCGGGCCACGATCACCTGGGGCGCGATGGTCCGGCGTGCGGCGCCGGCTGCTGGCCCGCAGCTGCTCGAGGGCGTCAAGAACATCGTGGCGGTGGCGTCCGGGAAGGGCGGCGTCGGGAAGAGCACCGTCAGCGCCAACCTCGCCGTCGCGCTGGCCCAGGCCGGCGCCTCGGTCGGCCTGCTCGACGCCGACATCACCGGCCCCAACATCCCGCTCATGATGGGCCTCGAGGGCACGCCCAAGGCAACCGGGGACAACAGGATCGTGCCGCTCGAGCGCTACGGCGTGAAGGTCATCTCGATCGCCTTCTTCGTGCCCGACGGGCAGCCGATCGTGTGGCGCGGGCCGCTCGTCGGCGGGGCGATCCAGCAGTTCCTGCGCGACGTGGCCTGGGGCGACCTGGACTACCTCGTCGTCGACCTTCCGCCCGGCACCTCGGATGCGCAGCTGACCCTCGCCCAGGCCGTCCCGATCTCGGGCGCCGTCCTCGTCACGACCCCCCAGCAGGTTGCGGTCCTCGACGTCCAGAAGGCCCTCGCGATGTTCGCCCGGATGAGCGTCCCGGTGATCGGCCTCGTGGAGAACATGAGCGCATTCGTCTGCCCGCACTGCGGCGAGGCGACGGAGATCTTCGGGCGCGGCGGCGGCGAGCGCTTCGCTCGGGAGAACGACATCGAGTTCCTCGGCGGCGTGCCGCTCGACATCACCGTCCGCCAGGGCGGCGACGCGGGCATTCCCGCGGTCGCGCAGCGTGAGCCGGGTCCGGCCGCGCTGGCGCTCACCGCGCTGGCGAAGACCGTGGCGGCCCGCGTGAGCGTGCGAGCCGCCCGCCAGCAGCCGGTCCTGACGATCAGCTGACGGCGCGCGACCGGTCAGCCGGCCGTGATCACGCCCTCGCGGCCCTGGCGGAGCATCTGGTCGCGCGCGGCGTCCAGGTGGACCGCGGCCACGCCGAAGAGGCGTCGCATGACGGTCAGGCCGGCCGGCCGGCCGCTCTCGAGAAGCGCGAGGAGCGCCTCGGCCGGGATCGCGACGAGCATCGCGGACCCGACCGCCCGCGCCGTCGTGAGGGAGAGCGGCTCGTCGCGCAGGCACGACCAGTTGAGCACCTCGCCCGGTCCGAGCGTGCCGACGATGACACGCCGGCCGTCATGCTGGACGCCCAGCGTGACCGTGCCTCGCTCGACGAGGAACATCGTGGTGGCCGTCGCGTCCTCGGCGTAGAGGACCTCGCCGTCGGCCGGCTGCAGCCACCTCGCCGCCGCCGCCAGCCTCTCACGCTCGTCGGCTGGGAGTCCGTGGAACAGCGCGAAGCCGCTGAGCTCGGCTGCGGTGACCGGGTGCGCGCCCATGCCGTCCTCCGTTGCGAAGGTCAGCGGCAGCGTACCCCAAGACCTGCGCCCGGGTCGCCTGGCAAGGGTCCGCGCCTCGGCGCGCGCGGAGCGTCTCGACGAGGCAATGCCCGGCGGGGGCGCCGGAGTCCGGCGTATCATCACCGCACGATCAGCGGCCGGAGGTGGGACCTGAGCCAGAACACGCCGGGCGGCGAGTCCACGCCGCCGACCGACACGCCGGGGGCCGACGCGGCCCGGACGGCCGACGTGCCGCCCGGGCCGGGTGCCCGCTCGGAGTCCGCCGAGTCCCCGGAGCCGGGCGCCCGCACGGATCCGCCGGAACCGCCCGCCGGGCTCATCGAGCAGGTCAGCCGGACGGTCGCCGCGGCTCGCCGGCTCGTCACCTCCCATGTCGAGCTGGCCCGGGCCGAGCTCTCCGAGATCGCGGACCACGCCAAGAGGGCGGCCGCGCTCGTCGGCGCCGCGATCGCCATCGCGCTGTTCGCGGCGATCCTGGCATCCGTCGGGACCGCGCTGTTCATCGGGGAGTGGCTCTTCGGGAGCATCGGCTGGGGCGTGCTCCACGGGGTCCTCTCCTGCGTCGCGCTCGTCGTGGTGCTCGTGCTCGGTGCACTGGAGATCCCGCGGAGCCGCATCGGTACGAGCCTCGTCGCGGCGCTCGGCCTCGGGATCGTGGTCGCGGTCGTGCTCGGTCTCGCCTGGCCCAACCAGGCCTTCGGCCGGGTGGGCGACTCGCTCATCCCGGGCGTCGACCCGAACGTCCGAACGCTCGTGGCGGGCCTGGCCGTCGGTGCGCTCGTCCTCGGGATCCTCGGCTTCCTCGCCGGTGCCCGGGCCGGGGGCGCCGGTGGCGCGGTCGGCGGGCTGATCGGCGGGGCAGTGCTCGGCGTCCTGGTCGGCGCCTTCCTGGCGATCTCGTTCAGCCCGCGCGTCGGGATCGCGCTCGGGATCGCCGTGACGTTCATCGCGTGGCCGGCGCTTGCCGCGACGGCCCTCCGGTCCTTCGACCCGGCGGCCCTCAAGGCCCGCTACTGGCCGGGCGCGACCATCGAGACGACGAAGGAGACCATCGAGTGGGTGCGCGCACGGACGCCGCTCGGCAGGAAGCCGTAGCGGCACGCGCCGGCCTCGCGGACGAGGTCGAGCGCCTGAAGTCGTCCGCGCGGAGCGCGGTGGACGTCAAGGCAAAGGTCAAGCGGTATCCCGGGCGCGCGGCCGGCGCGGTCGCCGGCACGGCGTTCCTCGCGGTCGGCGGTCCGAAGCGCCTCGTGCGGGCGGTCAGGCGGCGGGTCGTCGGGGAGCCCGAGCCGCTGCCGGCGAGCCTCCTCCCGGACCAGGTCGATCGTGCCGTCCGGGCGCTCGGGGACGATGGCGGGAAGGTCCGTGGGGCGCTGGAGCGCAGCTTTGCCGCCTACCTCGACGCAACCGCGGGCGACCGCAAGGCGGCCGCGCGCGGTCGGTCCCTCTCTCGGTTCGCGCTCCGCATCGCGACGCCGGTCGCCACGCGGGCCGCCACGCAGGCACTGAAGCGTGTGCTGGCCGAGCCCGAACGCCCCAGTGACGGGGGGTCGGCGCGCTAGACTCGCCGGACGGGCGAGTGGCGAAATGGCAGACGCGCCGGCCTTAGGAGCCGGTGTCACGTGAGTGACGTGTGGGTTCGACCCCCTCCTCGCCCACCAGCACGATGGGGGCGCGCCCCGGAGGCCGCCCGTATACTTGGCCGGCCATGCACGTCACCACCACCCCTTCCCCGAAGAGCACCGTCGTCCTCGAGGTCGAGCTGCCCGCCGCCGACCTGGCCCGCGCCGTCGCCGACGCCACCCGGCGCCTGAGCCAGCGGACCCGCATCCCCGGCTTCCGGCCGGGCAAGGCGCCGCGCTCCATGATCGAGCGCGAGCTCGGCCCGGGATCCGTCCTCGACGAGGCCGTCGAGCAGCTCGTGGAACGCTCCTATCGGGAGGCGATGGCCGAGCAGACGGAGCTCTTCGCGATCGGCCGCCCGACGATCGACGTCGTCCAGGCGGAGGAGGGCCAGCCCTTCAGGTACACCGCGTCGGTCCCGGTCCGGCCGGAGGTCAAGCTCGGCGACTACCGGTCGTTCCCGTTCGCGCCCGAGATCGACACGGTCGACGATCCGAAGGTCGACCGTGTGGTGGACGAGCTCCGCGACCAGCAGGCAGCGCTCGTGCCGGTGGAGGAGCGGGGAGCCAGGGACGACGACTGGGCCGTGATCGGCTTCGCGGGGACGCGCGATGGCGAGCCGTTCGAGGGCGGCTCGGTGGAGCGGATGCCGATCGTGATCGGGCAGGAGCGCCTGATCCCCGGGTTCGAGGAGCATCTCGTGGGCCTGCGCCCGGGGGACACCACGGCGTTCGACATCACGTTCCCGCTCGACTACCAGGAGGAGGCGCTGCGCGGCGCCACGGCACACTTCGAAGTCACGCTCCGCGAGCTTCGCGAGAAGGTGCTTCCGGCCGCCGACGACGCATTCGCAGCGTCCCTCGGCGAGTTCACCGACCTGGCCACCCTGCGATCCGAGGTTCGGGCCCGGCTCGGCCGCAACGCCCTGGACCGTGCCCGCCACGGCTTCGCGGACCGGATCATCGACTACGCCGTGAAGAACGCCACGGTGGAGATCCCGGACCTCCTCGTCGACGAGGAGGTCGAGGTGATGCACGACGAGCTTCGGGGGGCGCTGGCGCGCCAGGGGATCACCGAGGAGGCATACCGCAAGGCGGTCGACAAGACCCCCGAGCAGCTCCACGACGAGTTCCGTCCGGGCGCCGAGGAACGCGCGAAGACGCTCCTGGTCCTCGGGGCGATCGCGGAGGCCGAGGGGATGCAGGTCACCGACGCCGACGTGGCCGCCGAGGCGGCGCGCGCCCGGCAGCGCTACGCCAGCGACCCGAAGCTCTCCGCCTACTTCGACACGGACCGCGCGCGCGCCGCGATCCGGAGCTCGCTGCGCCGCTCGCAGGTGGTCGAGAAGCTGATCGACGAGTGGCTGGCCGCCCATCCCGGCCATCCGGCGATCCCGCACGTCGAGGATGCGGAAGCTGGCGCCATATCCGTCCCGGTCGAGGAGGCGGGGAGCGTCCGCGCGTGATCCATCACCCGTCCGATTCACCGCCGTCGCGCGCGGCCGGCCGCGGCGACCCCGAGGGCGCAGTTCCAGGAGGCTCCCAGATGCTCGTCCCGATGGTCATCGAAACCTCGAGCCGCGGAGAGCGGGCGTACGACATCTACTCGCGGCTCCTCAAGGAGCGGATCATCTTCCTGGGTGACGCGATCGAGGACAATGTCGCGAACCTGATCATCGCGCAGCTCCTCTTCCTCGACTCCGAGGATCCGGAGAAGGACATCAACCTGTACGTCAACTCGCCCGGCGGCGTGATCACGGCGGGGCTGGCCATCTACGACACGATGCAGCTGGTCCGGGCGCCGGTCAGCACGATCTGCGTGGGGATGGCGGCGAGCATGGCCGCAGTCCTGCTGGCGGCAGGCCACCCCGGGAAGCGCTATGCGCTCCCGCACAGCCGCATCATGATCCACCAGGGATCGGGTGGGTTCCGCGGCAACACGCCCGACGTCTTCATCCAGGTCCGCGAGATGGAGGTCCTGGTCAAGGCGAACCACGAGCTGCTCGCGCACCACACGGGCCAGACCGTGGAGAAGATCGTCAAGGACACCGAGCGGGACTATTTCATGAGTCCCGAGCAGGCCCAGGCGTATGGCATCATCGACGCTGTCTACGCACCCGTCCCGAAGTCGCAGGCGCCGGGCCTCCCGTCCGCCTCCAGCGGCCCGGGCGTCGAGCGTCCGGCGCCGGCCGAGGGCGGCCCCGACGGGCCGACGCCGGCGGGCGCCTAGACCAGGCAGCGCGGCGCGCGCGATGACGGACGAGACGGGGAGCAGGCACGGATGACGACCAGCAAGACGCCCAAGGTTCCGTACCGCTGCTCGTTCTGCGGCAAGAGCCAGGAGCAGGTCCGCAAGCTCATCGCCGGCCAGGGCGTCTACATCTGTGACGAGTGCATCAACCTGTGCCAGGAGATCATCGAGGAGGAGCTCCTGGAGCAGCCGCGCCAGAAGCCTTCGTCGGAGAAGCTCCCGTCGCCGCGCCACATCAAGGACGCGCTCGACGAGTACGTGATCAGCCAGGAGCGCGCCAAGAAGGTCCTCGCCGTCGCTGTCTACAACCACTACAAGCGGGTCAACGCGGGGGGGACGGCCGACGACGTCGAGCTCCAGAAGTCGAACGTGCTGCTCGTCGGGCCCACGGGCTCCGGCAAGACCCTCCTGGCCCAGACGCTCGCC
The DNA here is from genome assembly GCA_963809215.1 of uncultured Chloroflexia bacterium. GTDB lineage: Bacteria > Chloroflexota > Limnocylindria > Limnocylindrales > CSP1-4 > CTSoil-043. The sequence continues at coordinate 1,450,966 of CAWEIJ010000002.1, read as the reverse complement.
CGCGTGCTCGACGTCCCGTTCTGCATCGCCGACGCGACCTCGCTGACCGAGGCCGGCTACGTCGGCGAGGATGTCGAGAACATCCTCCTGCGGCTGATCCAGGCTGCCGACTTCGACGTCGCCCGTGCCCAGCGCGGCATCATCTACATCGACGAGATCGACAAGATCGCCCGCAAGGCCGACAACCCGTCGATCACGCGCGATGTCTCCGGCGAGGGCGTGCAGCAGGCCCTCCTCAAGATCCTCGAGGGAACGACGGCGAACGTGCCGCCGCAGGGCGGCCGCAAGCACCCGCACCAGGACTTCATCCAGATCGATACGACCAACATCCTGTTCATCTGCGGCGGCGCCTTCGACGGCCTGGAGAGGATCATCGAGGAGCGGGTGGGGAAGCGAGCGCTGGGCTTCGGGAGCGACGCGACGGGGACCCGCGCGGACCGCCAGAAGATCCTGGATCGCCTGATGCCCGAGGACCTCCTCAAGTACGGGCTGATCCCCGAGTTCGTGGGCCGGCTGCCCGTGGTCGTGACGCTCTCGGCCCTCACCGCGGAGGACCTGGTCCGGGTCCTGACCGAGCCGAAGAACGCCATCACCCGCCAGTTCAAGCGCTTCCTGGGCCTGGACAAGGTGGAGCTCGTGTTCACCGACGGCGCCCTGACGGCGGCGGCGGACGCGGCGCTGAACCGGAAGACCGGGGCCCGCGCGCTGCGCACGATCGTCGAGGAGTCGCTCCTCGAGGTGATGTACGACATCCCCGACCGGACCGAGATCCGGAAGTGCATCATCACCGAGGAGACGATCCGCGACGGCCGGCCGCCGCTCCTCCTCACGAAGACCGAGATCGACGACGGCGTGGACGAGACGAACTACGCCGGGTGGCTCGCGGCCCAGGGCGCCACGGCCTGACCCGCGGCGCTCCTGACCCGCGGCGGTTGCGCATCCCGGGCGACGGACATCGCCGGATGAGCAGGCGCTTCGTGCCCGTCGAGGGCGCCCGCTTCGGCGACGACTGGTGGCAGCGCGGCGTGATCTACCAGGTCTACCCGCGCAGCTTCGCCGATTCGGACGGCGACGGCGTCGGCGACCTGGCCGGGATCATCGGTCACCTCGACCACCTGGGGCCCGACGGCCTGGGCGTCGACGCGATCTGGCTTTCGCCGATCTACCCGTCGCGCGGCCTCGACGGCGGCTACGACGTCGCGGACCACGAACGCGTGGATCCCGTGTTCGGCTCGGAGCGCGACTTCGACCGCCTCGTCGACGAGGCCCACCGCCGGGGCATCCGCGTCGTGCTGGACCTCGTCATGAACCACACGAGCGACGCACACCCGTGGTTCGCCTCGTCACGCGCGAGCCGCGAGGGGCCCCACGCGGACTGGTACCTGTGGCGCGACCCTTCGGGGATCGGCGCGGACGGCCAGCCGCTGCCACCGAACAACTGGGCCTCCTTCTTCGGCGGGCCCGGATGGGAGTGGGAGCCGCGCCGGGGCCAGCTCTACTTCCATACCTTCCTGGCCGAGCAGCCCGAGCTGAACTGGCGGAGCGCCGCCGTCGAGGAGGCGCAGTTCCGGATGGTCCGCGGCTGGCTGGCACGCGGGGTCGACGGTTTCCGACTCGACGTCTTCAACCTCTTCCTGAAGCACCCGGACCTGCCGTCGAACCCGACCCGGGCCGGCGGGACGGCGTGGGACCGGCTGCAGCACATCCACGACCGGGACCAGCCGGACTTCCCGGCCCTGATCGGGCGGTTCCGGGCGATCCTCGACGAGGAGCCGGGCCGGATGTCCGTGGGAGAGCTCTTCGACGGGAACGCGGAGCGCGCGGCGGCCCTGACGTCCGGCCGTCACCTCGTCTTCGACTGGACCCTGATCGATGCGACCTGGACGGCGTCGGCCATCCGTTCCGCGCTCGAGGCCCGGGAGGCGGCGTTCGCCGACGGGCGGTGGCCGACCGCCGTCCTGTCGAACCACGACCGGCCGCGGCACGCGTCGCGCCTGGCGGCCTCCGTCGGGGCGCCGGACCCGGACGCCATCGCGCGGGCGGCCGCGGTCCTGCTCCTGACCGTCCGCGGGACGCCGTTCATCTACTACGGCGAGGAGCTCGGCATGGGCGACGTGGAGGTCCCGCCCGGGGAGAGCGTCGACCCGCCCGCCTTCCGGTTCAGCCCCGAGGCTCGCCCGTGGGATCGGTCGGGCTGTCGCACGCCGATGCCATGGTCGCCCGGGCGCGGCGCAGGGTTCACGGCCGGCCGGCCATGGCTCCGCCTGGGGCCGGACGTCGAGGTGCGCAACGTCGAGGTCCAGCGGGGAGAACCCGGCTCGGTCCTCTCGACGTACCGTCGCCTCCTCGCGCTGCGGGCGGCCACGCCTGCGCTGCAGGTCGGATCGCTCCACCTGCTTCCCGCCGGCGCCGGCGACCTGGTCGCCTACACGCGGGAGACAGCCGTCGAGCGGATCCTCGTGCTGATCAACCCCGGTCGGCGCGACGTCGCCTGGAACCTGCCCGGGTTCAGCGAGGCGGCGGGCTGGCGGGTTCTGCTCGGAACGGCCTTGACCGCGGCCCCCGGCGCGATCATCTCCGGCGGGGTCACGCGTGTCCTCGGGTCCGATGAGGCCCTGGTCCTCGAGGAGCTGCGCTGACCGCTCCCACGACCGGGAGCGCGCGGCACCTCGTGCTACACTCCGGCCCTCACGGCGGTGACCGGGAGGAGTAGCGCCGGCAGGGGCCGAAGCGAGCGCGGGACGGTGCGAGCCGCGCGGCGACCCCGGCGCGAACGTCGCTCGCGAGCCGTGACGGGGACGCCCGATAGCGCGTCGAGAGGGCTGCCGCGTGCGCCGCGAGGCGCCCGGCCGGGATGACCGGCCGCGGCCGACGGCCGAACCAGCAGGTGGTACCACGACCCCGTTCGTCCGCTGGACGAGCGGGGTTGTGTCGTTTCGGAGGGAGACACGCGATGACGCAGGGGCGCGGCGGACCGGGGCTCGCGAAGGCCTACCGCCCGGGCGACGTGGAGGGCGCGATCTACGAACGCTGGCTGGCCGCGGACGTCTTCGCACCCGATGGCGCGGGATCGCGGGCCGACGCGTCGAAGCCGCCGTTCGTGCTGATCCAGCCGCCGCCGAACGTGACCGGCAGCCTCCACCTGGGGCATGCCCAGCGGAGCGCGGTCGAGGACCTGATGACGCGCCACGCACGGATGCAGGGCCGTCCCGCGCTCTTCCTGCCGGGCCTCGACCACGCGAGCATCGCCGCCCAGTTCGTCCTCGACCGCGTCATCGCCGCGGATGGCGAGACACGGGCGAGCCTGGGCCGCGAACGCTACCTCGAGCGGATGTGGCGGTTCATCGACGAGACCAAGCTGGTCATCCTCGGCCAGGAGCGACGGCTGGGAGCGAGCCTGGACTGGGGCCGGCTGCGTTTCACGATGGACGACGTGTCCGCGCGGGCCGTGCGGGAGGCGTTCGCCCGCCTCTACGGCGAGGGGCTGGCCTACCGGCGGGAGACGCTCATCAACTGGTGCCCGGGCTGCCGGACCAGCCTGTCCGACCTCGAGGTGGTGGCGACCCCCGAGACGGGCACGCTCTGGACGGTCCGCTACCACCTGCTGGACGAGGCGACCGGCGCGCCGGATCCGGCCGCGACGATCAGCGTGGCCACGACCCGTCCCGAGACGATCCTCGGCGACACCGGGGTCGCCGTCCACCCCGACGACCCGCGGTATGCGGCCGTGGTCGGCCGGCGGGTCCGGATCCCCTTCGTGGAGCGCGACGTCCCGATCATCGCGGACGCGGTCGTGGACCGGGCGTTCGGGACCGGCGCCGTGAAGATCACCCCCGCGCACGACCACGACGACTACGCCACCGGTCAGCGCCACGGCCTCCCCTTCGTGGACGTCATGGACGACGCCGGTCACATCTCGGCGGCGGGCGGCCCATACGCTGGGCCTCGAGCGGTACGCGGCCCGGCAGCGCATCCTCGCCGACCTCCAGGCGGCGGGCGACCTCGTCGCGAGCACGCCCCACGAGATGATCCTGGGGCGTTGTCAGCGCAGCCACGACGCCGTCGAGCCACGCCTCAAGACGCAGTGGTTCGTCCGGACCGCCCCGCTTGCCGCGGAGGCGCTCGCGGCGACGCGCAGTCGACGGACGGTCATCCTGCCCGAGCGCTTCGAGAAGGTGTGGGAGCACTGGCTCACCGAGATCCGCGACTGGAACGTCAGCCGCCAGCTCTGGTGGGGACACCGGATCCCGGCCTGGTACTGCCCTGATGGCCACGTCACCGTGACGGCGGCCGCGGACGGGCCAGCCGCGTGCGAGTCGTGCGGCCGGGCGGCGGCGGACCTCGTCCAGGACCCCGACATCTTCGACACGTGGTTCAGCTCGGGCCTATGGCCGTTCTCGACGCTGGGCTGGCCCGAGGCGACCGCCGACCTCGCCCGCTTCTATCCGGGCACGGTCATGGAGACGGCCTACGACATCATCTTCTTCTGGGTCGCCCGGATGATGATGCTGGGCATCCACCTCACCGGCGAGGCTCCGTTCGAGGTCGTCTACCTGTCGGGCCTCGTGCGTGATCCCTACGGCCAGAAGATGTCGAAGACGACGGGCAACGTCGTCGACCCGCTCGAGGCCATCGACGAAGCCGGCGCGGACGCACTGCGTTTCGCCCTGATCCACGGGGCGGCCCCGGGGAACGACCAGAAGTTCAGCGCCGAGAAGCTGGAGAACGCGCGCAACTTCGCGAACAAGCTGTGGAACGCGGCACGCTTCGTGCTGGGAGCGCGGCCCTCGACGATCGCGCCGGACGCGCCGCGCGTCGCTCCCGACCCCGCCCAGCTTGGTCCGGCGGAGCGCTGGCTGCGCAGCCGCGTCGGGGCCGCGGTGGTGGCCGCCGACGGGGCGCTCGCCGCGTTCTCGTTCGGCGAGCTCACCCGCGTCCTGTACGACTCGATCTGGGGCGAGTTCTGCGACTGGGCGCTGGAGCTGGCCAAGGTCCGCCTCGCGGACGAGACGCTGCCGGCCGCCCACGCGGGAGGCGTCCTGGTGGACGCTCGTCGAGGCGCTCGACCGATACCTTCGCCTCCTCCACCCGGTGATGCCGTTCATCACCGAGGCGCTGTGGGCGGAGATGCCGCGCGCGGCCGGACGACCCCGAGCTCCTGGTCGTGGCGGACTGGCCGGCCGCGCCGCCGGCGGACGCGGCGGCCGAAGCCGAGGTCGGCGCGCTCCTCGAGCTGGTGCGCGCGCTGCGCAACGCCCGATCGGAGGCGAAGCTGGACCCGTCCGCCTGGCTCGCGGTGGAGGTCGCGCTCCCGCCGGGGCTCGGTCCGACGTTCGAGGCGCTGGCACCGGCCCTCGAGCGTCTGGCTCATGCGCGCCCGCTGACCGTCGTGTCGGAGGTCGGCGCGCTGCGGTCGGGAGCCGCGGGCGGGCTGGCCATCGCCGCCGGACCGATCGAGGCGGTCATCCGTCCCGCCGCCCCCGATCGCGAGGCCGCGGCGCGCGACCGAGCGCGCCTGGAACGCGAGCTCGCGGGGACCGAGACGCAGCTGGCGGGAGCACGGACCCGCCTTGCCGACGCGCGCTTCATCGCGCAGGCGCCACCGGCGGTCGTCGAACGTGCGCGGGCGCGGGCCGCGGAGCTCGAGGAGCGGGTCGCCTCGCTGCGCGCCGGCCTCGCCGGGTAGGGGAGCGTCATCGGGCAGGCCGGGACGGGGTCGGGCCGGCCCGCGGCTACGTGGGGGCGGGTCCCGTCGTGCGGCGCTCCACGAGGCTGACCGGGAGGACCTCCCGGAGCGGCACCCGCGGCGCCCCCGAGATCAGCCCCACCATCCGGTCGACCGCCCGGGCCCCGGTCTCCGCGAGCGGCTGGTGGATGGTCGTCAGCCCGACCAAGTCGGCCGCCTCGACGTCGTCGTAGCCGATGACCGAGAGCTCGCCGGGAACGTCGATGCCCAGCGCGCGAGCCGCCTCGAGCACCCCGATCGCCTTCGTGTTGTTCGCGGCGATGATCGCAGTGGGTCGGCTCGGGCCCCGCAGCATCGTCTCGGTCAGCTCTCGCGCGAACTGGCGCGTATGCTCGCCCTCGGCGACGTTCTCCGGTCGCATTGCGAGGCCGTGATCCCGCAGGGCGACGGCGGCGCCACGGAAGCGCATCCGGCTCGACCGGACGCCCAGGATCGGGCGCGGCTCGTCTCCGACGAATCCGAACCGTCGGTGTCCCCGTGCCAGGAGGTAGCTGGCGGCGAGCATCCCACCCGCGACGTCATCGCAGACGACCCTCGGCAGACCGCGATGGTGGGCATCGATGAGGACGACCGGAAGCCCGGAGCGACGGATCTGCGCCAGCTCGGCGTCGTGCGGCGCCAGCGAGATCAGGATCATCCCGTCGATGCGCTCGGGGCGTGGCACATCCCGCAGGAGCGCATCACGCCGCTCGACCGTCTCGACGTTGAACACGATCATCTCGAGGCCGGCATCGACCAGGCCGGCCTCGATGCCGCGTAGTCGCTCGACGACCGACGGCCGCGTCAGGTGGAGCGTCACGACGGCGATGCTCTGGGTCCTCCGCAGCGACAGCCGTCGGGCGGCTGCGCTCGGCACGAAGTCGAGCTCGGCGATGACGTCGAGGACGCGAGCACGCGTCGCCGGGTCCACGTTGGGCCGCTTGTTGAGGACGCGGCTCACCGTGCCCCGACCGACGCCCGCGACCCGCGCTACATCCGTGATGGTGGCTGGCATATCCGTCCCGTGCGCTGGCGGTTGTCACACCACAGCATAGGCGATCGCGCGGGATCGGTTCCATCCACTTCGAGACCGTACCGAGGACAGACGATTGCCGGGTGGCCAGTGCCCCGATTGCCGCTTGACAACTCTGCTACTCTTCCGACCAGAGGGTGTGGAACCGGTTCCACACAGATCGACCACGCGGCGGAGGAACCGCCGAACTGGAGGAGACCATGCGCAACAGGCTTGCGGCTGCCACCGCCGCAGTGGCCGTCATCCTGGCGGCCTGCAGCACTGGCGCGACGACCGCTCCAGCGTCCCAGGCGCCCGCCGCGTCGTCGGCTGCCTCGTCGGCTGCGTCGGCGGCGGCGAATCTCAGCGGCACGACGGTCACCGTCAGCGGCGCGTTCGTGGACACCGAGGCCGCCGCCTTCGCCGTTGCGGTGAAGCCATTCGAGGACGCCACGGGCGTCAAGGTCGTCTACAACGGCGACAAGTCCTTCGAGCAGCAGCTGAACGTGCAGGTCCAGGCCGGCAACCCGCCGGACGTGGCGCTGCTTCCCCAGCCGGGCGGGATGAAGAACTACGCGTCCCAGGGCAAGCTGTTCCCGCTTCCGGCGGACATCATCGCATCCATTGACGCCAACTACGGCCCGGGCTGGAAGGACGTCGGGACCGCCGCGGACGGGAAGGTCTACGGCGTCTTCCACCGCGTCAACCTCAAGGGCCTGGTCTTCTATCCGAAGGTCGCCTGGGCAGCCAAGGGCTACACGGTGCCCACGACCTGGGATCAGCTGAAGACCCTCGAGGACAAGATGGTCGCCGACGGCACGGCGCCCTGGTGCATCGGCCTGGAGAGCGGCGCTGCCACGGGCTGGCCGTTCACCGACTGGGTCGAGGAGGTCATGCTCCGGACCGTCGGCGCGGCCGGCTACGACAAGTGGGTCAATCACCAGACCCCGTTCACCGATCCGGCCGTCAAGAACGCGTTCCAGGTCGTCATGGACATCTTCGGCAACCCGAAGTACGTCTACGGCGGACCCGCGTACATCGTCCAGACCAACTTCGGCGAGGCACCGAAGGCTGCCTTCGACAATCCGCCCAAGTGCTGGATGACCAACCAGGGCAACTTCATCACCGCGTTCTTCCCGGATGCGGTCCAGAAGGACCTGGACAACCAGGTCGGCGTCTTCAACCTGCCGGCGATCGATCCCGCGATCGGCACGCCGGCCGAAGTCGGCGGCGACCAGGCCGTCGCGTTCGCCGACCGCCCCGAGGTGTGGGCCTTCCTGAAGTTCCTCACCACGCCTGACGCCGGCATCTCCTGGGAGAAGTCGGGTGGCGCGCTCTTCCCGTACAAGACCCAGGACCTGGCGAACTACTCCTCGGCACTCGACCGGGCGTTCGCCACGTCGATCGTCCAGGCGCCGGTGGTCCGCTTCGACGGCTCCGACGCGATGCCGGCGGCGGTCGGCTCCGGCACGTTCTGGTCGGAGGCCGTCAAGCTCGTGAGCGGCAGCCAGAACATCGACACGACCCTCGCGAACATCGAGGCCAGCTGGCCCAAGTAGGGCCGATCTGCGTCGTGACGGCGCCGCTCCCGCGGCGCCGTCACGACATCCGCCTGTCTCGCCGAGAGGAGGGTCGAAGGGATGCGATTGGCAGATAGCGCAGCGGTGCCCCCGCCGAGGGGTGTCGGCCAGATCCTTGCGACGGGTGTCGGCCAGGTCCTGGTCTCCATCTTCGTCCCGGTCATCGCTTTCATCGTCCTGTGGGGTGGCTTCGTCTTCCTCAAGGACAGCGGCGCGCCGAAGATCGTCATCGTCCTCGTCGCGATCGTCTGGGGGATCGGCGGCGTCGCCCTTCTCTACGTCGTGGCGAACTGGCTGACCGAGAAGCTGCCGCCACGCTGGCAGCGCCGGATCCTGCCGTTCGTCTTCGTGGGGCCCGCGATCGCCATCCTGACCTTCTACCTCCTGATCCCCGCGGTCCTGACCGCGTGGCAGAGCCTTCTCGACGCCCACGGCGCCAAGTTCGTCGGCGTCGACAACTACGTGTACTCGTTCACCAATCCGGAGATGGTGACGGCGATCCGGAACAACGTGCTCTGGCTCGTGTTCGGGACGCTGTTCAGCACCGGGCTGGGCCTGGGGATCGCGGTCCTCGTCGAGCGCTCGAAGCTCGACCGCCTTGCCAAGACCCTGATCTTCCTGCCGATGGCCATCTCCTTCGTCGGCGCCAGCGTCATCTGGCGCTTCGTCCTCTCCTACCAGCCAGCGGGCCAGCCGCAGGTCGGGCTGCTGAACGCCATCCTCTCCGGGTTCGGCATCGCGCCGGTCTCGTGGCTCACGGGAGAGCCGCTCAACACGCTGCTCCTGATCGTGATCCTGATCTGGGGCCAGACCGGCTTCGCGATGGTGATCATCGGCGCAGCGCTCAAGGGCGTCCCCGACGAGATGCTGGAAGCCGGGCGGATCGACGGGGCCGGCGAGTGGCAGATATTCCGCCAGCTGATCGTGCCGACGATCTGGCCGACGATCGTCACCGTCGCGACGACGATCGCGATCCTCACCCTGAAGATCTACGACATCGTGACGGCGATGACCGGCGGGAACTTCAACACCCAGGTCATCGCGACCCTGATGTGGAAGCAGGCCTTCACCTTCTTCGACTCGGGTCGGGGCGCGGCGCTCGCGATCATCCTCCTGGTCGCCGTGACGCCTGTCATGTGGTACAACCTCCGGCAATTCCGCGGCCGGGCGATCTGAGGCCGCTGCGATGAGACGCATTGCCTGGTCCAGGGTGGCCATCAACGTGGTCGTCCTCGCCCTTATCATCATCTGGACGGTGCCGACCCTCGGCCTGTTCATCACCTCCTTCCGTGACAAGCAGGCGATCTTCAACTCCGGCTGGTGGACCGCCTTCACGGGCTCCGGGGGCTCGTTCAGCCTCGACAACTACAACGCGGTGCTCTTCGGTGGCGATGGGCTGGGAACGGCCTTCCTGAACACCCTTGCCGTCACGGTGCCGGCCGTGGTCATCCCGATCCTGATCGCCGCCTTCGCCGCCTACGGGTTCGCCTGGCTCCAGTTCCCGGGCCGCAGGATCCTCTTCATCACGGTCGTGGGGCTGCTCGTCGTGCCGCTCCAGATCGCGCTGATCCCCGTGCTCAAGGCCTATCTCGCGATCCATCTCAACGGCACATTCCTCGCGGTCTGGTTGGCGCACGCGGGCTTCGGCCTCGCCCTGGCGACCTACCTCCTCTACAACTACATCAGCCAGCTTCCGAAGGATCTCATCGAGTCGGCGTCGCTCGACGGGGCGTCCCACTTCACGATCTTCACCCGGCTCATCCTTCCGCTGTCGGTGCCGGCCCTCGCGTCCTTCGCGATCTTCCAGTTCCTGTGGGTCTGGAACGACCTGCTCGTGGCGACCACCTTCCTCGGGACCGACCAGGACGTCGCGGTCATGACCTCGCGGCTGGTCTCGATGACCGGGTCACGCGGCCAGGACTGGCAGCTCCTGACCGCCGGCGCCTTCGTCTCCATGATCGTTCCCGTCCTCGTCTTCCTGAGCCTGCAGCGGTTCTTCGTCCGGGGCCTCCTCGCCGGCTCCGTCAAGGGCTGAGCGTGGGCGACCCGGTCGCCGGCGCCGTCCTCGCGCTCGATCTCGGAGGCACGCAGGTCCGGGCAGCCGGCGTGCTTCCGGGCGCGAACGCCGGACGGCCTCGAGCCCGCGGCCCGGTGGGCGGGAGCGCTGGCGCCGGCCAGGGCGGGCGTCTCCTCGAGCGGGAGGGGGTCGCATGGTGACCGACGCTCGCCGCGGCTCCGGCCCGCGACAGCCCCAGGACGTGGGACCGGCCGGTGGCGTCGGCGAGATCTGGCTGGAACGCGCGACGGCCCTGGCTCGCGAGGCACTCGCCGGCAGCCCGCCAAGTGACGCCGAGGCGTTCGTGCTGCGACTCCGTCGCCAGTGGACCGACCTCTGGGAGGGCCTGAGCGATCCATACGGCCGGGATCCACGGCTGGCCGCGAACTTCGAGCGCCTGGTCAGCGTCCTGGCGAGCCGATGGGCCGAGCGGCCGGCCGATCTTCGTGTGCTCGACCGGCAGCGGACCTTCCACCCCGACTGGTTCCAGGCCCCTGACATGGTCGGCTATGTCTTCTACGTCGACCGGTTCGCCGGGACGATCCGGGGCGTGGAGGACCACCTCGACTACCTCGATGAGCTCGGGGTCCGGTACGTCCACCTCATGCCGCTGCTGCGGACGCGACCCGGCGACAACGACGGGGGCTATGCCGTCGCCGACTACAGGGCCGTGGAGCCGGCTCTCGGCACGATGACGGACCTCGAACAGCTCTGCGGGCGGATGCGCGCGCGCGGGATGAGCATCTGCATCGACCTGGTGCTCAACCACTGCGCGGCCGAGCACGACTGGGCCGTCCGCGCGCGCGCCGGCGAGCCCGACTACGAGGCGATGTTCTGGATCTTCCCGAATCGGCGCCTGCCCAACCGCTACGAGGCCACGCTCCCGGAGGTCTTCCCGGACTTCGCGCCAGGCAACTTCACGCGGCTCGCCGACGGACGCTGGGTGTGGACGACGTTCAACGAGTTCCAGTGGGACCTGAACTGGTCGAACCCGCGGGTCTTCGTGGAGCTGACCGACATCCTTCTCGACCTCGCCAACCGCGGCGTCGATGTCTTCCGGCTCGACGCGGTCGCGTTCATGTGGAAGCGAATGGGCACGAACTGCCAGAACCAGCCGGAGGTCCACAGCCTCCTGCGCGCGCTTCGCGCATGCGCGCGGATCGCGGCCCCGGCTGTCATCTTCAAGGCAGAGGCCATCGTGGGCCCGGAGGACCTCGCGCCATACCTGGGAGTCGGTCGCAACCAGGGGCGCGAGTGCGACCTCGCATATCACAACAGCCTGATGGTCCAGTACTGGTCGGCCCTCGCGACCCGAGACACGCGCCTGATGACCCACGTGCTGTCGGCGTTCCCGAGGAAGCCGGCCACGACCTCGTGGGCCACCTACATCCGGTGCCATGACGACATCGGCTGGGCAATCACCGAAGCGGACGCGGAGGCCGTCGGCTGGACCGGCCCGGCGCACCGCGCCTTCCTGTCGGCGTTCTACGCCGGCGAGTTCCCCGGCTCCTTCGCGGTGGGAGAGGTCTTCCAGCACAATCCGGCGACCGGCGACTCGAGGATCAGCGGGTCATTCGCCAGCCTCGCCGGTCTCGAGCACGCGCTTGACCTCGATGATCCAGGACGGGTCGACCTCGCGATCGCGCGGATCCTCCTCGGCCACGCCCTGATCATGGGATGGGACGGAATCCCCCTTCTCTACATGGGCGACGAGATCGGGATGCTCAACGACCGCAGCTACCGCCTGGATCCGAGCCTCGCCTCGGACAGTCGTTGGCTCCACCGGCCTCGGATGGACTGGCCGCGGGCCGCGCAGAGGTACGCCGGCGGTCCGGTTGGCCGAGTCTTCCAGGGGACCCGACACCTGGTCGAGGTCCGGCGCACGCTCGAATCCCTCCATTCGTCGACGCCGCTCGAGATCCTCGACCTCGGCGACCCGGCACTCTTCGCGTTCGTCCGCGTCCATCCATCCGGCCCGCTGCTCGCGGTTCACAACATGACGGAGGCGCCGCGGAGCCTCGACGGACGGGTGCTGGAGATGGTCGGGCTGGACGCGGCGGTGGACGCCATCTCGGGCGACGGGCCGTTCGTGCCGGCCAGCCCGATCCCCCTCCCGCCGTATGCCGTCCGGTGGCTCGCGGCACCTCGGGACGTGTGATGCGACCGCCCGTTCCTCCGCGTGACGCCGATCCGGGCTGGTGGAAGACCGGCGTCGTGTACCAGGTGGACCCGCGCAGCTTCGCTGCGTCGAACCCGGACGCGGTCGCCCGGCGGCCGTGGTCCCGCTCCTGACCGTCCGCGGGACGCCGTTCGTCTGCTGCGGCGAGGAGCTCGGAATGCGCGACGTCGAGGTCCCGCCGGAGGATAGCGTCGACCCGCCGGCCCGACCGAGACGCAGCTGGCGGGAGCACGGACCCGCCTTGCCGACCCGCGCTTCATCGCCCAGGCGCCACCGGCGGTCGTCGAACGTGCGCGGGCCCGGGCCGCGGAGCTCGAGGAGCGGGTCGCCTCGCTGCGCGCTGGCCTCGCCGGGTAGGGGAGCGCCATCGGGGCGGCGCGCCCGCGGCGAACCGCCACGTCCGCGACGAGGAGCGCCGACCGCCCCCGCGTTACCGCGACGCGCCCTGCATCGACCCCGCGGCCGGGTCCGATCGCGCCGCGCCCGGAGCGTGCACCGACCGGGGCGTCCTGAACAGCGCATCGAGCGCGTCGACCGTGATGGTCCGCGTATCCGCCACCACCCAGTCGGCACCCGGCAGGTCTCGCCCGACCCCGACCGCCATCATCCGTGCCGCCTTGATCGCCTCGATTCCGGCGCGGGCATCCTCGATGCCGACGCAATCCTCGAACCGGACGCCCGAGCCGTTCGGCCGCGGCCAGGAAGATCTCGGGGTCGGGCTTGCCCTTCACGAGCGTTGCCGGGTCGACGATCACGTCGATCAGCGGCTCGATCCCGAGTCCGCGCACGACGTCCCACACGTTGTGGCTCATCGACGCGATGGCCGTCTTCGTGCCGCGGGCGCGGAGGCCGGCCAGCAGGTCTCCGATCCCCGGCAGGAGGTCCGCCGGCGTGACGCCGGCGATGAGCTCGCGGAAGTAGGCGTTCTTCCGTTCCGCAAGCCGGACCTTGTCCTGCAGGTTCTCGGTCCGCCCCGCGTTCTCCAGGATGATCTCGAGGCTCTCCATCCGGCTGACGCCCTTGAGGCGCTCGTTCAGCTCGCGATCGAAGGGGAGGGAGATCTCGGAGGCGAGCCGCTGCCACGCGCGGAAGTGATGCTCGGCGGTGTCGGTGATGACCCCATCGAGGTCGAAGATCACGCACTCGAGTCGAGGATCCAGGTCGAGGACGGCTGCATGCCCTGCCGAGAGGCGGATCGGCTGCCCGAAGTGGCGGATCTCCACCCCGTCGCCCGCGAGCAGCTCGTACGTCGCGGCATGGCCGGTCAGCGTGACCTGCAGGAGCGCCTCGCCGAGCAGGAGGCGGAAGCGCAGCCGGCTCCATGCGGCCGGGAGGCGCGGCGCGAACGACAGCCGCCCGTCGTCGTCGCGCAGGCCCCCGAACCCGTATACGAGCGAGACCCATGAGCCCGCCATCGCGGCCGCGTGGACGCCGTGGGAGACGTTGCCGTTGACATCGTCGAGGTCCATCCGGGCCGTGCGCATGAAGTACGTGTAGGCGAGGTCGGCGTAGCCGAGCTCCGCGGCGGCCACGCTCTGGATGCACGGAGACAGCGACGAATCGCCGGTCGTGAGCGGGTCGTAGTAGTCGAAGTTGCGCTTCTTCTCGGCCATCGAGAACTGCGAGCCGAGGAGCACCTGGGCGAGCACGACGTCGGGCTGCTTGAGGACCTGGTGGCGGTAGATCACGAGCGGGTGATAGTGGAGGAGGAGGGGGTACATCGAGGATGGCGTCCCCGCGAAGTCCCATCGAGCGAGGCTGAGGAACGAGTCGTCCTGGGCGTGGATCCCGAGGCCGGCGTCGCGGGGGACGCGCATCCGCTCGGCGGCGCGGCGCCACTCCGCCACCTCGCCCGCAGCCAGTCCGATCCGCGCCGCGATCCGTTCGTACTCCGCCGGCGCGCCCGCCTCGAGGTCGCCGGCCAGGCTCGCGGCGAGATGCAGATGCGCCTGCGCCATCAGGTTCGTGTAGCAGTTGTTGTTGACGAGCGCGCTGTATTCGTCGGGGCCGGTCACCTCGTTGAGGCAGAACGCGCCGTCCTGCGACGGGATGTAGTCGCCGAGGTCCGCCCACAGCCGGGCAGTCTCGAAGATCACCTCGGCGCCGCCTTCGTGGAGCAGCGTCCGGTCGCCGGTCGCGCTCACGTAGGTGCCGATCGCGTGGGCGATGTCGGCGTTGATGTGGTACTGGGCCGTTCCGGCCGGGAAGTATGCGGACGCCTCGTCCCCGCCGATCGTGCGCCACGGGTAGAGGGCGCCGAGCTGGCTCATCTCGGCCGCCCTCGCCCGTGCCCTGTCGAGCGTCCCGCAGCGATATCGGAGGAGCGCCCGGGCGATCGCCGGCTGCGTGTAGACGAAGAACGGAAGGGCGAAGATCTCCGTGTCCCAGAAATAGTGGCCCTCGTACCCTTCGCCGGTCAGGCCCTTGGCGGCAAGGGACGTGCGGCCATCGCGGCCGGCCGACTGGAGCAGGCTGAAGAGGTTGAAGCGGACCCCCTGCTGGAGCGCGCCGTCGCCGTCGATCTCCACGTCGGAGATGCTCCAGAAACGCTCCAGCTCGACCCGCTGCTCGTCCACCAGCCGATCGAAGCCGTGCTCGCGCGCGTCGCGGATCGCGTCGCGGGCCAGGGCCACCAGGCTCTCCTCGGGGTGGTCGAGCGAGGTGCAGTAGGCCAGGTACTTGGTCAGCGCCAGGCGGGTCCCCGCGTGGCCGTCGACCTCGACGGTCATCGCGACGCCGTCCACCGTTGCGACCGACGCGGGCCCGGCCGCGGGTCCCACGGCGCAGGTCGCCGCCGAGCGTGTGGTCCGCGGCAGCGACGACCGCGAGGCGCGTCGCCCGGGTCCGCTGGACGACGGCGCCCCACGTGCCCGACGCCTCGTGGTGCACCGTCCGGAGGGCGCCGTCGGGCAGGTGGGCCCCGACCCGAGGGTCATCCGACACGTCCTGGTTGCGCGCCCGCGCGTTGATCCCGGAGACGACCCGCAGGGTGGCATCGCCCTGGACGAGCGTCACGACGAAGTCGATCGCGGCGATCTCCGGGCGCGTGAGCGAGACCAGGCGGCGCGCGACGACCTCGACCACCGGGCCTCGCGGGGCGCGCCAGCGGACGGAGCGGGTCAGGACGCCCGTGCGCAGGTCGAGCGACCGCTCGTACGCCAGGACGGTGCCCGTCGCGAGGTCGAACGGATCGTCCCCGACGTGGAGCTGGATCCGCTTCCCGTCGGCCACGTTGAGGAGGACCTGGTGGTTCCTTGCGTAGCCGTACGCGACCTCGCCGTACGCGATCGGGGCTTCCTCGTAGAACCCGTTCACGTAGGTCCCGTGGGCGACGTTGCCGGCCTCCTCCTCGAGGTTGCCGCGGAGGCCCAGGTGCCCATTGCCCAGCGAGAAGATCGTCTCGTTCCGGGGCGCGTATGCCGGATCGAACGTGAGCTCACGGATCCGCCAGGCGTCCACGGGGTAGAGCGGTCGTCGCTCCGACATCATGCGCGGTCGGTGCTGGCGCCAGGTTCGGTCGCGCGCCAGGCCGGGCGCGCCCGGCCTGGCAATCGGACGGCGATCACCCCTTGACCGCGCCTCCCACGATGCCGCGCACGAAATAGCGCTGCAGAGCGAGGAAGACCGCCAGGGGCAGGGCCATGGTCACGAAGGCCGCCGCGGCGAGGTACTGCCAGCCTCCACCGAGGGAGCTGACGAGGTTGGAGACGACGATCGTGAGCGGCACGTTGTCGGGGTTCTGGGCGCCGATGTAGACGAGCGCCACCAGCAGGTCGTTCCAGGTGAACAGGAACTGGAAGATGGCCAGGGCCGCGATCGCCGGCACGGTCATCGGGAGGGCGAGCCGGAAGAACGCGGTCACCGGGCTGGCACCGTCGATCGCTGCCGACTCGAAGACCTCGCGTGGCAGCTCACCCATGAAGTTGCGCAGCAGGTAGATCGCAAAGGGGAGGCCGTACCCGGTGTGGGCCAGCCAGACGGCAAGGAAGGACCCGGCGATGTTGAGGCCCTTGGGGCCGTAGAGCTGGAGGATCGGGATGAACGTCGACTGCAGCGGCACGACGAGCAGGCCCACCACCACGACGAAGAGGATGTCCCTGCCCGGGAACTTCATCCACGCGAAGGCGTAGGCGGCGAACGCGGCCACCATGATCGGGATCACCGTCGCCGGGATGGAGATGAACAGGCTGTTGACGAAGCCCGCGCTGATGTTGCTCTGGGCGAGGACGTGGGCGTAGTTGTCGAGCGTGAACTGGCCAGGCGAGAAGATGGCCGTCCACCAGCCGGATGACGTGACGGCATCGGGTGGCCGGAACGAGTTGACGAGCAACCCGATCGTCGGGATCAGCCATATCACCATCAGGACGATGACGACAAGGTGAAGCGGGATCCGGCGACCGATACGTCCCGGGCTCCTGTCGGCCGCCGCGGCCGGGATGGCTGTCATCGGATGGCCTCCTGCGCGCGGAAGCGGCGGATGTTGAACGCCATGATCGGGATGATCGCCAGGAGCAGGACGATGCCGATCGCGCTGGCCCTGCCCGGGTTGCCGAAGTTGTAGAGCTCCTGGATCAGCTGGAAGGCCACGACCTGCGTGTCGAAGTGGCCGCTCGTCATGACGTAGACGATGTCGAACGCCTTGAGCGCCGTGATCAGCATCGTCGTCGTCACGACCGCGATCGTCGGCGCCATGAGCGGCAGCGTGATCCGGCGGAAGACCTGGGGCTCGGTCGCCCCGTCGACCCGGGCCGCCTCGAGGAGCTCGGGGTTGATGCCCTTGAGGGCGGCGGACAGGATGACCATGCAGAAGCCCGTCCACATCCAGGCCATCACGATGACGAGCATGATGCTGT
This sequence comes from uncultured Chloroflexia bacterium, assembly GCA_963809215.1. GTDB lineage: Bacteria > Chloroflexota > Limnocylindria > Limnocylindrales > CSP1-4 > CTSoil-043. The sequence continues at coordinate 1,433,561 of CAWEIJ010000002.1, read as the reverse complement.
TGAACCCGAAGTCGGAGACCTGGATCCAGGCGACCGGCGAGATCCCGGCGGACCCGATGGCGGCATTGAGCGTGCCGATCTGCGGGTCCGGCGGCGTCGAGCGCCAGTACATGAACGTCCAGATCACGCTGGCCGCGACCATGCTGATGGCGAGCGGCACGAAGATCACGGACTTGGCGACCGTCTCATAACGGACGCGATCGACGAGGACCGCGATCAGCAGGCCCAGGCCCACCGTCAGCCCCGTGAGCACCACGAGCCAGATGAGGCTGTTTCGCAGCGCGAGCAGGGATGCGTCGTTGTTGAAGAACCAGGCGAAGTTGTCGAGTCCGACGAACTTCGTGCCCGCCTTGTCCTGGAAGCTCCGGACGAGCGTGCCGATCGTCGGATAGACAAGGAAGACGGCCAGGAAGGCGAGGGCCGGCGCCAACCACAGCCACGGTCGCAGACCCACGCGGGCACGCTGACCGAGCAGGCCGAGCACCCGCTCGGTCAGCCAGATGTATCCGACGAGGACTGCGGGGACCCCCAGCACGACGATGACCGCGGTGACCAGGCGTGGATCCATGCCCGCTCCTTCCCGTGGCTGGATCCGACCCGGGCGGTCACGCTGACCGCCCGGGTCGGGAAACGAGGAGGTCTACTGACCAGCTACGGTCTTGTCCATGTCGGCCAGGAGCGCGTCGAGCTGGTCCGGGTGCTGGACGTACTTGACGATGTCGGCCCAGAACTCGTTGTTCACGGCGGACGGCATGAGGTCCGACGCGTCGAACACGAACGTCTTGGCATTGGCGAGCAGCGCTGCGGAGCGCTTGCTGATGTCGTCCGGATAGTCGACCGCGTTCTTGTTGGCGGAGATCGCGCCGCCGATCTTGACCCAGATGTCCTGGGCCGGAGCCGTGACGAGGTACGCCATCAGCGAGGCCGCTGCCGGGGTGTTGTGGAACATGCCGAACAGGTCACCGGCGCCCTCGATGGCGCCCGTGTACTGCGGGTTGATGTCCGGGAACGGGAAGAAGTTGTAGTCCGTGCCCGACTTGGCCTTCGCGAAGCCGCCGAGCCCGGTGATGAAGCTGGCCTGGTGGAGGAAGAGGCAGCCCGGCGGCGTCTTGAAGAGCGGGTCGCCGGCGTTGGCGAAGTTGGTCGCGTTGACGGCGGTCGCGCCGCCGTAGGACTGCGCGACGACCTGTCCGAAGCTCTGCCAGGCCGTCTTGATGGCCGGATCGGTCCACTTGACCTTGCCCTGCCACCACTGGTTGTAGACGTCGGGGCCGGCCGTGCGGAGGACGAAGTCCTCGATCCAGTCCGTGCCCGGCCAGCCGGACGCAGCGCCCGACTCGACACCGAGGCACCAGGGGGATGCCGCCTTGCTCTTGTTCGCGGTGATCAGCGCCTGGAGCGCGTCCCAGGTGGCCGGGGGGCCGGCCGAGACGTCGATCGTCTTGGGGTCGTACCAGATCAGGCCCTTGATCGAGGTCTTGATGAAGACGCCGACCATCTTCCCGTTGACGGTACCGAGGTCGACGAGCGGCGCGGCGGTCTCCGACTTGTAGGTGTTGACGTCAAGGACGGTGCTGAGGTCGGTCAGGCTGCTCGCCCACTCGTTCATCTGGCCGGGGCCCGGCAGGCCGGCCAGGTCGGGCAGGACGCCGGACGCCACGCCCGTGGTGAGGACCGTGTTGAGGTCGCGCGTCCCGGTGTACTTCACCGTGGCGCCGGTCTGGTCTTCCCATGGCTTGACCATCGCCATGAAGGCATCCTGCTCGGAGCCACCCCACGTGCCGATGACGGTGACGGACTGACCGGCGAGGGAGCCACCGGCCGCAGCGGACGCCGCCGCTGACGCCGCTGCTGACGGCGACGGGGCGGTGCTTGCGGCAGCGGCGCTTGCGGCGACGCTCGGCGCCACGCTCGGAGCGGCCGGCGTCGGCGTTGCGCTGCCTGAGCACGCGGCGACGATGATCGCCATGACGGCGATCGCGGTCGCAGCGCGAGTTCGCGTGATTCCGGTTGGTGCGTTCACGGATTGATCTCCTCCTGCGTGCGTGGTCATGCTCGATCGCTCCTCCTGCGTGGTGTCATGGCCCTCCTGTGGCATGCGGGCCGGCGGCCGTCGACTCGCGGACGATCAGCTCCGTTGGCAGGAGCGTTCGCTCGCTGGTTGGCCGACCGGCCAGACGATCGATGAGCGCCCTGCCGGCAGCCGCGCCGAGGGCGTTGGCCGGGAGGCGGATCGTCGTGAAGGGTGGATCGAAGTGGCGAGCGAGGGGAATGTCGTCGAACCCGACGACGGAGACGTCGGCCGGAACACGACGGCCGGCCTCGCGGAGGGCGCGTAGCGCTCCGAAGGCGACCATGTCGCTCGCCACGAAGACGGCGCTGACCGGCTCGGTCCGGGTGAGCAGGCTGGCCATGGCCGCGCGGCCGCTGGCGGCATCGAACGCCCCCTCGGCGACCAGGGTGGCGTCGAACGCCACGTCGGCGGCCTCGAGTGCATCGCGATACCCCGCCACGCGATCCGCGGCCGCGGTGTAGGCGAGCGGGGCGTTCGTGATGCAGCCGATCCGGCGGTGACCGAGCGCGACGAGGTGGTCGACCGCCGCGCGCGCGCCGGCCCGGTTGTCGATGTCGACGCTGGGAGCGTGCACGTCGGGCAGCGAGCCCTGGAGGATGATCGGGAACCCGTCGGCAACGAGGGCGGCCAGCTCGTCGTCATCCGTCCGGGGCCCCGAGACGATGAGCCCGTCGACCCGCTGGGAGAGGAGCAGCTCGCTGTACCGGCCACCGTTCGGAGAGAGCGGCTCGACCAGCACCCGATAGCCCCCCGTGCGGGCTTCGGACGCGATCCCCCAGAGCGTCTCCGCCAGGAGCGCGTCGGCCGCGACCTGCTCGGACGACTGGCGGAGGACGAAGCCGATCGTGTGGGACGTCCCGCCGGCGAGCGCGCGCGCGGCGCCATGCGGGTGGTAGCCGAGCTCCCGGGCGGCCTCCTCGATGCGGCGCCACGTCTCGGGCGGGATGCCGCTGTCGGCCCGCGCGTTCAGGACGAAGGAGACGGTCGTCCGCGAGACGCCGGCCCGGGCGGCGACGTCTGCGCTCGTGGCTCGTCGCCTTCCCTGGGTCACGGGTCCTCCTGCCTGCAGGTCACCGCCGAAGCGGAGTCCGAGAATGGATGGCCAGGGGCGGGACGCCTTCCGGGTTAACTAACTCGCGTTAGTAACGCGCATTATCCGCACGCGGCGGACGACGTCAAGAGCGATTCTTGCGGGCGGGAACGGCACCGGGAACGGCACCGGCGCCGACGACGATCGGAGGAACCCTTGCGGGCCCGCCGTCATCCGGCCACGGGCGCTCAGGGCTGGACCGTCACCGCCAGCTCGCCGATCACGCCGACAACCTCGACGTGGGTGGTGCCGCGGCGCCGCCGGCAGCGCAGGTCGACTCGGGCGTCGCCCACCCGCAGGCCCGACAACGTCAGGTCCGTGACGCCGGGAGGGAGCGTCGGTCGCTCGAGGTCGAGCCGACGCTCGGCGGCTCGTGGCCGGATCCCGAGCAGGGCCCGCAGGATCATCAGGGGCGCCGCGGCGGCCCACGCCTGGGGCGAGCAGGCAACCGGGTAGGGGACCGGCGGGCCGACCTCGTCTCGCCCGAATCCGCAATAGAGCTCGGGGAGGCGGCTGGCGGGGAACGTCGCGGCCGCCTCGAACAGCTCGCCTGCCAGCCGGGCAGCCTCGGGCCCGAATCCGGCGCGATGGAGGCCGGCCACGGCGATCGCCGTGTCGTGCGGCCAGACCGTCCCCGTGTGGTAGCCGAACGGGCTGAACCCGGGCTGGTCGGCAGCGAACGTTCGCACTCCCCAGCCCGAGTCGAGGCCCGGGCCCGCCAGTCGATCGGCGACGCCACGGGCATGGTCATCAGCCACGATGCCGCTCCACAGGGCGTGGCCCTGGTTCGACCCGATCGCGTCCATCGGGCGCTTCCGACCGTCGAGGGCAAGCGCGCACGTGGCGAGGTCGGGGACCCAGAAGGCCGCGTCGAATCGGGCGCGGAGCCGCGCCGCGTCCCTCTCGAGCCGCTCGGCCATGGGCACATCGCCCCGTGCGCGCGCCAGCCGAGCGACCCGGATCCGCGCGTCGTACGCATAGCCCTGGACCTCGGCGAGCGCGACCGGTCCCTCGGCGATCGCGCCGCCGCGATCCCGGATCGAATCGGGCGCGTCCTTCCAGCCGTGCTGGACCAGCCCGCCCGGCGCACGCTGTCGGTACTCGATGAAGCCATCCCCGTCGAGGTCCGCGTAGCGCTCGACCCACTCGACCGCTGCCAGGGCGTTCGGCCAGAGCTCGTCGACGAGTCCGAGGTCGCCGGTCCAGTCGAAGGTCTCGCCCAGGAGGATGAGCCACAGCGGCGTGGCATCCACGGAGCCGTAGTACCGGCCGAACGGGACCTCGCCGGTCCGCGCCATCTCGCCGTTGCGCACCTCGTGGGGGATCTTCCCCGGCTCGGCGTCCACAGCGGGATCGTCCGTCGTGGCCTGGAGGCTCGCGAGGACCCGCAGCGTGTCGATCGCGAGGCCGGGGTCGACGAGCAGCGCCCCGAACGACGCCAGGATCGCGTCGCGGCCGAAGAGCGCGGTGAACCACGGGATGCCCGCGGCGAGAAATCGCTGACCCGGACCGGGTCCAGGCGTGACGAGGAGGTCCAGGTCCGCGATCCCCCGGGCAACGATGCGGTCGAGGGCAGGGCTGTCCGAGCGGATCTCGGTCGCGTCGAGAATGCCCGCGACGGTCTCGAGCGAGGCGACCTCGGCGGGAACGTCCGGCAGGACCGACCACTCCAGGTCGGCCTGCTCCCCGGGCGCGATCTGCGGCCGCCAGCGGACGCGCAACGCGCCGGCGCCTCGCGGGGCGGGCTGGAGCCGGGCGCCGGGCGCCGCCACCCGCGTCCGAAGCTGCCTCCCGTCGAGGCCCGTGTACTCGAACGTTGCCTCGTCGCCGCGCACGCGGATCGGCCCACTGTCGCCGCGCCGCGATCGGACGAATCCACGGACCTCGAAGATGTCCGCCATGTCCGCATCGATGATCAGGTCCACCGTGAGTGCCGTGAGACGGTCCGCGTAATTTGAGATGGCCAGGCATTCATGGAGGCCCCGGTCCAGGCGGCGCTTCCGGACGATCCCAAGCGACCGAGCTGGCAGCGGCCCGCCGACGAGGGCCGCCGTTCCGCCCCCGACGGCCAGGTCCGGGTTGGCCATCACGATCGTCCCCCGGTCCGCGCCGCCCGGATCCGTCCGCAGGACGGTCGGCGGCCTGCCGCCCACGAGCAGGGTCATGCGCGACAGCATCCGGGTATCGCCGACGTACATCCCGAGGCCGCGCGGGTCGGGCACGACGTCCCCGCGCTCGTCCGTGAGCAGGAAGACGCCACCGCGCTTGAGGACCGTGGACCCGCCGAGGTCGGTGGCCGCGACGATCGGAGGCGCGACGTGGGCCACGCGACGCTCGCGGCCTGGAGGCTGTGGCACGCCGCGGAGTGTAGGCGAGCCGCGGGTCGACGTCACAGGGCCTGCTTCCCGGTGCCCGATTGCCCGGATGCCGGGAACCGACATGATCGGATCATCCCGACGCGACGTGGGCCGACCGCCGGCGCTGCTAGGATTAGGTTGACGACACGTACGCACGCGCCACGCCCATGGAGGTTCCGTGCCGCTCGAGTTCCTGAAGCGCCGGGGACGGGACGACGACCGGTCCGTGCCCACGCCCGCCGCCGTTCCCGAGGAGACCGCCGCCGAGGAGTATCTCCTCAAGCTCTACTACGCCGGCAAGAGCAGCGGGGGTGTCCGGATGAAGGCCGGGCCGCGCGCGCATGGCCGAGCTTCCGGCCATGCTGACCGGCCTCGCCGCCAGCGAGATCGAGGTCATCGATCCGCTGCCGATCGAGTTCAGCCAGGCCAGCCCGCAGATCATCCGACCCTCCGAGGCGATGCAGTGGGTGAATGCCCACCACGGGCACTCGCCGATCGCGCGGCACGCCATCTACGTCCTCGAGTCGATCGACGCGATCGATCTCGCCTTCGACACGCTCGCCTGCACGCTCCTCGACGGTGAGCTCGACACGGCCGGCTATCCCGAGTACAACGCGATCGTCGGTGGCGTTGCCTCGCACTGGGACGAAGCCACGGGCGACATGCTGGTCCGGGCCGTGGTGGGATGGGGCGGTCGTGGCGTCCGCGGCGACACCGACCGGATCGCCGCGCGTCATCATGAGCGGCATCTTCCAGAACATCCTCGCCAGCCAGTTCGCGATGGAGGTCGTGCCGCTCGACCGGCCGGTGCCGGCAGCCGGACGCGGGGGACTCGTGTGCGCGCACTGTGGGTTCGCGTCGGCCCATGACCGAGCCTTCTACTGCCCGAAGTGCGGCATGCGCCTGTTGCGCGGCTGACCCGATCGGCGAAACGGAGACCACGTGCCCATCTACGACTACGTGTGCGGATCCTGCGGTCATCGCTTCGAGGTATTCCGCGGGATCAACGAGGCTGGGCCGCACCAGTGCCCGGAGTGCGGCGGGCCGGTCGCTCGGGCGTTCGTACCGCCGACGATCCATTTCAAGGGGAGCGGGTGGGCCAAGGCGGACCGCCGCGCGACGAGCGCGCCGGCGCGTCGCGCCGGCGCGGGTTCATCGGCGTCGGAGTCATCGCAATCACGGTCGTCCGAGGAATCCGGGAAGCCGGCCGCGGAGTCGTCCGGCCCGACCTCAGGCGCGCCGCCCGAATCATCCGGCGGCGGGAACGCGGAGAAGCCCCCGTCGGCCCAGGCCGATCGATGAACGGCCGATGAGCCGGCCGCCCTCGGACTGGATCACCCTGGCGGAGGCCGGCCGCATCCTCGACGGCTCGAACGTCCACCTCCGCCCGGAGACCATCGGCAGGTGGGCCCGCGCGGGCCGGCTCCAGACGCTGAAGCTCGGCGGTCGCCGGTACGTCCGACGAGTCGAGGTCCGGGCGCTGCTGCGCCCGCGTCGGCGGGTTGCCGCCATCGACGTCCAGCCGCGGCTGTTCGAGGACCTTTGATCGAGCCGCCCGAGGCTCTCCGCTCGAGCCCCGTGCGCCGGATCGGCTTCCGGGTGGAGCGCCTCGCGGCCGTGGCCCTCGGGGTTCCCAGGATCGCGATGGGCCACCGCGTATGGAACCGCTACGGCGCGTCGAACGGACCGCTCCTTGCGCGGGGCATCGCCTTCACCGCGCTCTTCACGCTCGTCCCCGCGCTCCTCCTGATCGTCTCGATCGCCGGGCTCCTCGTGGGCGATCCGGAGACGCGGACCCGGATCGTGGCGTCGCTGGCGGCGCAGTTCCCGCCGCTCGCGGGCGTGCTGCGCGGCGCCCTCGACACCGCGCTTGCACACGCGGCGGAGGTCTCCCTGATCGGTGCGGCTGTCCTCGTCTGGTCTGCGAGCGGGCTCGTGCGCAGCCTCGACACCGCGGTCGGCATCCTGTTTCGAGACGGCGGGCATGGCGGGACGCTGCTCCGAACGGTCGGGGAGGTCCTGCTGGTCGCGATCGCCGTCATCGGGCTGGGCCTGATCGTCGTGATCGCCACGCTGCCGGGGCCGCTGTCCGAGCTGCTGGGCCTCGCGCGCCTGCGCGTGACCGCCGTCCTGCCGCTCGCCGTCGTCTTCGCCCTCGCGTTCCGATTCCTGCCCCGGTCGCGGCCCCACTGGAAGGATGCGATCGTCCCGGCGGCCTGGGTGGGGCTGGCCGCGTCCGTCCTGACCGTGACGTTCACGCACCTCGCGCCGTATGTCTTCGGGGCCGCGGACCTCTACGGCGCGTTCGCGGGGATCTTCCTCGGCCTGCTCTGGCTGTCGTACGTCACGCAGCTCTTCCTCGTTGGAGCGGCGTGGGTGGCGGTCCGCGCGGACGAACGGTCAGCCCTGCCGGCTCCCGCAGCGGCGACAGAAGCGGGCATTCGCTGAGAGGGACAGGCCGCAGCTGACGCAGGAGTGGATTCCCACCGGGCGCGGCCGCGCCGGGCCGCGGCGCGGCCAGGACATCGCGGCTCGAGGCGACCCAGACCGAGGACTCGACCGGTCGCGCCGTCGCGACCCGCGACGCCCACGCTGTCGTCGGCATCGGCTCCGCCGGCCGGCGCGTCACGCTCGCGGGGGTGGCCCAGATCGGCGGCGCCGGCTCCGCCTCGGCGGCGGGCGTGGCGTCGGGTGCCACGATCTGCCAGGTCGGCTGCTTGACGATGTCGGCCGGCCGCGGCTTCGCTTCGGCGGCCGGCTCCGGCTCCGGCGCTGGTTCCGGCTCGGGCGCCGACCGGACGTGCTCGGGGGCCGCGGTCGCGACCTCGACCGGGGCAGGTTCTGGCTCGGGCGCCGCCGCCGCGACGACCATGACGGGCTCTGGCTGAGCCTCGACCGGCTCGGGCGCCGCCGCCGCGACGACCATGACGGGCTCTGGCTCGGGGGTCGCCTCGACGACAACGACCGGTTCCCGCTCCGGCGCCAACGCCGCTGCGACCGCAGCCGGCTCTGGCTGAGCCTCGACCGGCTCGGGGGCCGGCTCCACGGCCATGACCGGCTCCGGCGCCGCGGCGACCATGATGGGTTCCGGCTCGGTCGGCGTCGTGACGATGGTGGCCGGCTCCTGCTCGAGCGCAGGCGCCGCCGCGACCATGACCGGCTCCCGCTCGGCGGCCGCCTCGACCACAACGGCCGGTTCCGGCTCGGGCGCCGAGGCGATCTCGATCGCCATCGGCTCCGCAGCCGCGGCGAGAGCGGCAGGCTCCGGCTCGGCGGCCGCCTCGACCACAACGACCGGCTCCTGCTCGGGCGCCGCCGCCACGACCTCGACCATGACGCGCTCCGGCTCCGGCGCCACCTCGGGTGCGACGATCCCGACGGATTCGGCTTGAGGAGGCGATGCGGTCGCGATGCTGTCGTCCTGCGAAGTCGGCCCGATCGATTCCCGGAGACCGGCGGGACGGACCCGGCCCAGGCGGAAGCGCTGGAAGAAGCGTCGTGTCTCGGCCTCGGGGCCCTGTGCGGGTTCCTGGCGGCCCTCGTCCGATGCCTGGAGCGGAGCGATCTCCTCGGCCGGCGTGCGGATCGCGGCCGCCGACTCCGCCCGCTGGAGCTGGCGGGAGAGGGCGCCCTCGACGACCGCGAGCTCGGACTCGGTCAGCTCGAGATCCGTCTCGTCGACCGGCATCGTGGGGGGCGCCGCGACGGGTTCCGGAGCCAGCACCGCCACCTGGTCGCCCACCGGGGCCGCCTCGGGTTCGAGATCCCTCTCGTGATCGACGTCCGCCCCGGCGGTATCTGCCGGCAACGCAGCCGTATCTGCCGGCGAAGCCTCGGCCTTGCGCGCGACCTCGGTTCCGCTGACGGATTCGGCGGCGGGCGCGAGCGCGGACGGTGCCTCCCGGGACGCCGTCGGCGCGACCCACGGCACCACGGCGAGCTCGGGCACGGCGTCGGCGGCCGGCGCATCCACCGCCGCGACGATCGCTGGCCGGGCCGTGTCGGTCCGAACGTCCACCGACGGCCACGCCGACGCGGCCACAACGTGCTGCGGTTCCTCGAGGGTGGCCGGGGCGGCGGCGGGCCCGACGAGCTCGAGGTCGAGGAACGCCGCGGGCCGAACCTCGAGGCCGAGGTCGGGTGCGCACGAGAGGCATTCGCCGGCCGCGCTGTTCCAGCAGTTGCGGCACGTGTACTGGCGGCACGTCAGGCAGAAGTTGAACGTCCGGTGAAAGGCGTCAAGCTGCGCGAGCGACGCCTTCCGCTCGTCCTCGTCACGGGCCAGTGCCATCGCGTCGGAGAACGAGGCGTCGTCGTTCGCGACGAAGTTCTTCACTCCGCGGGAGAGCGTGCGAATGCGTCCGAGCCCCCGGCGCCGCCTGGCGCCCGCCTCGAACGTGTACCGCGAGCCGCATCGTTCGCAGAACGATTCGGTCAGGATCTCGGCCATCAGGCCCCCGTGTACGCGCGTCCCGGCCCCCCGACCCTGTCCGCGAGGCGAGAGTATACCGTAGGCTTCCCGACCTCCCGGGGACCGACGTACCGTGGGGTGCGTCCAAACGTCCCGCGATCGCCGCGGAGCGGCAGCTCGACCTGAGGACTTGCTCGGAACAGATGCGACCCTTCGCCGCGCTCGAGCGCCTGCTCGAACGTCTCTTCGAGCGACCGGGGGCACGGCTCTTCGACGTCGGGGTCGCGCCGGCCACGCTCGCGCGGCGGATCGAACGCGCGATCGACCAGGAGCGGCGGCCCGGAGCCGCGGGAACCGTCGCACCCACCCGCTTCACGGTGAGCGTCGACAGGCGGGCCGCGGCGGAGCTTGCGACCGTGCCGAATCTCGAGGGCGAGCTCGCTGCGGCGGCGCTGGCCCACGCCCGTCGTCGTGGCTACCTGATCCCGGAGCGGCCGTCCGTCACGATCGTCGCGTCGGATCAGCTCGAGCGCGGAGCGACCCGGATCCGGGCGGCCCATGCGGGGCCGCTCCCCATCGCGGACACGGCCGGACCGGCGATCGAGCGAACACGCGTCCACCCGATCGCGTTCCGGGCCGCGCCCAGCGGCGTGCTCCGGGTCATCGGCCCGGACGGGATCGAGCGCCGGATCCCGCTCGATGCGAGGCCCATCGCGATCGGACGCGGGGACGACAACGACGTCGTGGTCTCCGACCCGCTCCTGTCGCGCCATCACGCCCGGATCGTGCCGCGGAACGGACGGCTGGTGCTCCGCGACCTCGCCAGCCGCAACGGGACCCGGGTGAACGGCCGGGCCGTGACGGATGCGGTCCTCGGTGCGGGCGACCGGGTCGAGCTGGGTGCGACCACGCTCGACGTCCTCCTGCCGGACGCCTGATGGATCCGCTGACGCTCGCCGTGTGGGCCATCCGGCTCGGCTTCCTCGCGTCCCTGTACCTGTTCCTCGCACTGGTCGTTCGGGCGCTTCTCCGTGACATCCGGGCTGCGTCGCGCGACCCCGCCGGCGCCCTGGGCCGCCTCGTCGTCATCGCGAGCGCGAGCCTCCCCGCCGCCGGGACCGTCTTTCCCCTCGACGCCGTGACGACCCTCGGGCGCGACCTTGGCAGCAGCGTCGTGCTCGAGGACCCGTTCTCGTCATCCCGGCACGCGGTCCTCACCTTCCGCGGACGCGGCTGGTACGTCGAGGACCTTGGGAGCACGAACGGGACCCTCGTGAACGGCGAGCCCGTTGCCGGGGCGCTGCCGCTCGGCTTCGGCGACGAGCTCCAGATCGGCGACGTCCGGATGCGCCTGGAACGCGGCCTTCGGTGACCGCCGCGACCTTGCCGGGCTTCCCGCGGCCGATCGTCCGGCGCCGCGAGCTCGGCCTCCTGCTCGCGGTCGCTGTCGCCCTGACGCTGGGCAACCTGTCGCTTGGCCTCACCCGCACCGGGAGCCTGGCGGTGGTCGACCCGGCCGGTCTGCTCATCTACCTCGGGGCGCTCGTCGTCGTCCACCTCGCGCTCGTCACCGCGGGGCGCCGGGTCGACGAGATCCTTCTGCCCACCGTGGGGCTGCTCGGCGGCATCGGCCTGCTGCTCGCCGAGCGACTGCCCCAGGACCTCGTGACCCAGCGGGTTGGCCCGGCCGTCCTCGGGCTTGCGGCGCTCCAGCTCGCATGGCTGGTCCTCGCCCTCGTCATCACTGTCGTCGTCGCGATCGCCGTGCGCTCGGATCGCTGGCTCCGGCTCTACAAGTACACCTGGGCGGCGGCGGGCCTCGGGCTGCTGGCCCTCACCTTCGTGCTCGGAACCGACGTGAACGGGACTCGGCTGACGCTCGAGCTCGGGCCGGTGAGCGGGCAGCCGTCGGAGCTGCTCAAGGTGATCCTCGTGGTGTTCTTCGCCGCCTACCTTGCCGAGAACCGGGTCCTGCTGGCCGACGCGCGCGTCCGCATCGCGGGCCGCCTGACCGTGCCTCCCGCCGCGTACCTCCTGCCGGCGGCGCTGATGCTGGCGCTTGCGCTGGGGATCGTGGTCATCCAGAAGGACCTCGGCGCGGCGCTCCTGTTCTATGCCGTATTCCTGTGCCTGTTCTACCTGGCGACCGGCAGCAAGGTGGACGTGGCGCTCGGGATCGGGCTCTTCCTCGTCGGCTTCGTGCTCCTGGCGCTGGTCTTCCCGCACGTTCGCGACCGGGTCTCGACATGGCTGGATCCGTGGGCCGACCCGCTCGGGACCGGCTTCCAGACGATCCAGGCGCTCCACGCGTTCGCCCGCGGCGGCCTGCTGGGGACCGGCCTGGGTGCCGGCCTGCCGACGATCGGCGGGCAGCTGCCGATCCCGGCCGTCCACACGGACTTCCCGCTCGCGGCGCTCGGCGAGGAGCTGGGGATGGCCGGCGTCCTGGCCATCCTCGGCTGCTACCTGGTCGTCGTGGCGCGCGGGCTCCGCATCGCGGCGGCCGCGGCGGACGACGTCCGGGCGCTGCTCTGCGCGGGCCTCGCGCTGGTGATCGGCGTGCAGGCCGCCATCATCGCGGCCGGCAACCTGAAGCTGATCCCGCTCACCGGCATCACCCTTCCATTCATCAGCTATGGCGGGTCGTCGCTGCTGGTCAACGGCCTGATCGTGGGGCTCCTGCTGGCGTTCTCGGATCGCGGGCCGCTGCCGCCGCGCGAGCCCCGCCGCCCCCGCCGATCCGCGGCCGCTGCGTGATGACCTCGCGTGCGCCCTCGTGGTCGAGGAGACCGTCCACTGGGCGGGCGCGTCGCACGCCTGGGCCTGGTCCTCGCCCTGGCCTATGGTGGGCTGACGCTCGGGGCAGGCTACTGGCAGGTGTATCGAGCCGACGACCTGTCCCACGATCCCACCGACGCCGGCATGATCGCCGCGGCGCGATCCGTCGTCCGGGGCAGGATCCTCGATCGCGACGGCCATGTCCTCGCGACGAGCCGCCTGGATGCGGCGGGCGAGCCATACCGCGTCTATGCGGACGCGTCGCTCAGCGCGCCGCTCGGCTATGCGTCGCAGCTGTACGGGTCGGCCGGCCTGGAGGCCGCCTATGCGTCGGAGCTCCTCGGGACCGGGGGCGACGATCCCGCGTCGCGGGCGCTGGCGAAGTTCCGGCCGCGGACGGGGCGCGGGGACGACCTCCGGACGAGCCTGTCGCTGTCGTTGCAGAAGCTCGCGGTCAGCCTGCTCGGGTCGGACCGCGGTGCTGTCGTCGCGCTGGACCCGCGCACGGGCGACGTCCTCGCCATGGCCAGCACGCCGACATATGACGCCTCCGGGATCGCCAACCCGGCAACGTCCCGCGCGGCATTCGCGGCGGCCAGGGACGATCCGAACCAGCCGCTCCTCGATCGCGCGATCCAGGGTCGGTACGTCCCAGGGTCCGTGTTCAAGATCGTGACGGCGATCGCCGGCCTCTCGTCCGGCGCGATCACGCCAGCCACGACCTTCCCGCAGCAGCCGGCGGCGGAGACGACGGGCCTCCTCGTGGACGGCTACCTGGTCCGCGACGGGCATCACCTGTTCACCGGGTCGGAGCTCCTGGACCTCACCAGGGCCACCGAGGTCTCCTGCAACATCTGGTACGCGCTTGCGGGCCTGCGGACGGGCGGTGCGGGCATGGACGAAGCCGCTCGTCGTCTGGGCTTCGGCGCGCCGATCCCGTTCGACCTCCAGACGGCTGCCTCGCAGCTCACGAACGGCGGCGGGCCGCTGCCCGGCGGGTTCGCTGACGACGTCGAGCTGGCCAACGCGGCGTACGGGCAGGGCGAGGTGCTCGTCACGCCGCTCCAGATGGCGCTCGTGGCCGCCACGGTCGCGAACGGGGGCGTCGAGCCGCGGCCGCGCCTGGTGACGGCGTTCGTGAGCCCGTCGGGCGCGGTCAGCGACGCCTCCGTCGGGACGCTGGGGCGGATCCTCTCGGGGGGCGATGCAGCGGCGATCACCACCGCGATGGTGCAGGCTGTCGAGGGAGCGGACGGGCAGCGCTTCACGTCCGGGGCCCAGGTACCCGGGGTGACGGTCGCCGGCAAGACGGGCACAGCCCAGCTCGGCGGCAGCGGCGAGCCCCATTCGTGGTTCATCGGCTTCGCGCCCGCCGAGGCGCCGACGATCGCGATCGCCGTGATCGTCGAGCAGGGCGGCCACGGTGGGTCGCGGGCGGCTCCCCTGGCCGGCCAGATGATCGCCGCGTTCCTGGCCGCGCAGCCGTGAGGACCCGCCTGCCGCACAGCGCCTGACGCGGCCTGCGAAGGCCCCGCGGAACCGTCCCCGCCGCTCGGACGTACTATTCGCAGACCCCACGACCGCAGCACCCCGTGACGAGCGGGCCTCGCGCCGTCCATGACGGCCGCGGTCCCGAACCGCGAAGCGACAGGAGCCCGCGAGCACGATGACGAAGATGCAGGAGTCCGGCGACCGCGTCGTGGCCAACGTGGAGCGGGTGATCGTCGGGAAGCACCACGAGGTCCAGCTCGCACTCGTCGCCCTCCTTTGCCGGGGCCATCTCCTCATCGAGGACGTGCCCGGCACCGGCAAGACCGTGCTGGCCAAGGCGATCGCCAGGAGCCTCGGCTCGTCGTTCCGGCGGATCCAGTTCACCCCGGACCTCCTCCCGTCGGACGTCACCGGCCTCTCGATCTACAACCAGAAGACGCAGGAGTTCGAGTTCCGACCCGGGCCGATCATGAGCCAGGTGGTCCTCGCGGACGAGATCAATCGCGCCACCCCGAAGACGCAGTCCGCCCTCCTCGAGTGCATGGAGGAGCGCCAGGCCACGATCGACGGGATCAGCCACCAGATGCCGGACCCGTTCCTCGTGATCGCCACGCAGAATCCGATCGAGTACGAGGGCACCTTCGCGCTGCCCGAGGCCCAGCTCGACCGCTTCATGCTGCGGCTCCGGATGGGATACCCGACGCCGACCGAGGAGATCGTCATCCTCGACGAGCAGAAGCGGATCCACCCGCTCGACGACCTCGAGGAGGTCTGCCCGGTGGAGGAGCTCCGCGAGATGCAGGCGGCCGTCCGCGAGATCTACGTCGACGCGAGCGTGGCCGAGTACATCGTGCGGCTGGTCAACGCGACCCGGACCCACCCGGACATCTATCTCGGCGCATCCCCGCGCGGATCGATCGCCCTCTACCGGGCGGGCCAGGCGCGGGCGGCCCTCCTGGGGCGTGACTACGTGATCCCGGACGACGTGAAGACCCTCGCCGGTCCTGCGCTGGCCCACCGGCTGATCATCAAGACGAGCTCGTCGATCCGCGAGGTGGACGCCGAGACGGTCATCCGCGAGCTGCTCGACGCCGTGCCAGTCGACGCGCCCGCCCGGCCGGGCGGCCCGCGACGGATCGAGGCCGAGGCCCCGCGCGGCCGCTGACCGGCCGCCGAGCCAGTCGCCGCCCGTGCGCTACCTGCGTCGCCTCCCGTACCTCGTCGTCGGGACCATCCTCGTGGTGGCCGCGTTCAGCACCGGCTATCCGTTCCTCTTCTACCTCGTCTACCTCGGCCTCCTGGTCGTCGGTGGGAGCTACCTGGTCACCCGAAACGGCCTCGCGGACCTGGAGGCCGGGTACGCGGTCAACCAGCTGCAGGCGCACGTCGGGGACCAGCTCCGGACGACGTACACGCTGCGGAACACGAGCCGGCTCCCGAAGCTCTGGCTCGAGGTGCACAACCCGTCGACGCTGCCCGTCCCGCTCCCCGGCCGCGCAATCTCGCTGGGAACTCGGCGGGAGCGGTCCTGGGTCGCCCGCGTGCCGCTGGTGCGGCGCGGCCACTTTCGCGTGGACCCGCTCCAGATCCGGACCGGCGACCCGTTCGGCTTCTTCGAGGCGAACGCATCCGTCGGCCACGGCGTCACGCTCATCGTCTTTCCGCGGGTCGAGCCGATCCCGCGCTGGCGGCTCCGGGCGGTGAGCCTCGAGGGGAGCCGGTCCACGCCCGTGCGGGCCCAGCAGACGACGCCGCTCGCCACCTCCATCCGCCCGTACGCCCCGGGCGACGCCTTCAACCGGATCCACTGGCCGTCGACCGCGCGCACCGGTGCAGATCCAGGTGAAGGAGTTCGACCTGGAGCAGACCGCAGACGTCTGGCTCTTCGTCGACCTGGAGCGTCGCGTCCAGCGGGGGACGGGTGACGACTCCACGGTCGAGGTCGCGGTGCGCGTCGCCGCGGCGATCGCCGAGCGCGCCCTCGCCGAGAACCGGTCGGTCGGGCTGACGACCACCGGGGCCCGGACCACGCACCTGTCGCCGGATCGGGGCCCGCGCCAGCGACAGAAGATCCTGCACCTCCTGGCAGCGGTGGACGGCGATGGCACGACGCCGCTCGTGGAGGCCCTCGTCGGCGGGCTGCCGCTCCTGCGCCGCGGGATGTCCGCCCTGATCGTGACGCCTGCAGCCGAGGCCGCCTGGGTGCGGCCCCTCTCGACGCTCCGCCCTCGGGGGATCGGGACCCAGGTCCTGTACCTGGATCCGCACGCCTTCCTTCGCCACGAGATCGTGGCCAACGACCGCAGCATCGAGGAGCCGGACGCGGCCGCAGCCCTCTCGGCCCTGGAGCAGGCGTCGCGCCAGGTCCACCACGCGCTCGCCGAATTCGACGTCTGGACGTGCGCCGTCCCGCCCGCCGTCCCGCTGGGCGAGGTCCTGGTCGGATGAGCACGATCGGTACCGCGTTCGACTACGGCACGCCGGTGGCGGCCGACGACCGGCGCCACCTGCCGCTGGGTCCCTCGGAGGGATGGTCGAGCGTGCTCCTGCTGGTCCTGATGGCCGCGCTCGTCGGGTGGGCCATCGACGACGCGCGCTGGGTGCTGGGGAGCCAGTCCCTGACGAACTTCCTGCCGTGGGCGGGAGCCCTCGGGGTGCTCTGGGGCGTCGTTGCCGCGAAGTCCGGCCGGGGGCGGCTGCTCGCCTACCTCGGTGGTGCCGCGGTCGCGACCGCCTACCTCACGCTCGTTGTCGGCGACCAGCTCGCGCCGGGAGCATCGGTCGGGGGACTGTTCCAGGCGACGTCGAACTCGGTCGTGGAAGCCTGGCTGGACCTGGTCGTCCGCAACCGCGCCACGACCACCGAGATCGGCCATTTCCTGATGGTGCTCGGGATCATCTGCTGGGCGGCGGGCCAGTTCGCGGGGTACACGGCGTTCGCCCACCGGCGTCCCGTCGCGGCGGTGCTCCTGCCGGGTTCGATCCTGCTGGCGAACGTCGTGCTCACGTTCCGTGACCAGTACCCCCTCCTCGTGGTCTACTCCCTGGCAGGCCTCCTCTTCCTCGTGCGATTCCACGTGGCGGACGAGCAGCGAGCCTGGATGCGGCACCGGATCGGCGACGTGGGCGATGCGGTCGGGCTCTCGATGCGGGCCGGCCTCACCTTCGTCGGGATCGCCGTGTTCGGTGCGCTCCTGCTCACCCAGTCTGCCTCGTCGGCACCGCTGGCGGATGCCTGGCCGGGCCTCAACGAGCGGTTCACGGAGCTCGCCCAGCAGTTTGTCCGCTACTTCCCGGCCGGCGGGCCTGGGACGCGGATCACGGGGACGCAGTTCTCCGACTCGGTGACGGTGACCGGTGCGTGGGTCACCGACGCAACGCCGATCCTCTCGATCCAGACGCCGGCCGGCAGCCCACGCACCAAGTGGCGGGCCGTGGCCTACGACCGGCTCGTCGGGAACACCTGGAGCTGGAGCCAATCCGCTGAGGTCAGCATCGGCGCGTCGGACGGGCTGCTGGCCGGCACGCAGGACGCACCCCTCGATGCCGTCGCGTACGTGAGCGCCGACTACCAGGTCAGCGGCCTGGCCGCCGCGAGCATCGTCGTGTCGCCCGGGATCCCCACCAGGCTCGACCGGACGGCCCGGGTGACCCTGATCCAGGGCGGAGGCGACACCGCGTTCGGTCGGATCGTGCCCGCGGGCAGCGGCGGCTATCGGCTGCAGGCGCTCCTGCCGGACCTGTCCAACCCCGCCGATCCGAGAGCCCTGACCGCGAACCGCCTCCGGGCGGCCGGGACCGACTATCCGCCTGACCTGCTGGCCACGTACACGTCGATCGAGCCGGGTACGGTGGGGCCGGAGACGCGCGCGCTCCTCGCCCAGATCGTCGGCCCCGCGCCTGCGGCGACCCCGTACGACATCGCGCGTGAGATCGAGACGTACCTGCGCGACCCGAGCCACTTCACCTACAGCACGGACGTCACGAACGTCGACTGCGGCGGCCGTGGTGTCGTCGACTGCTTCGTGTACTCGCGGACGGGCTACTGCGAGCACTTCGCCTCGACGATGGTGATGATGCTTCGCGTCGAAGGAATCCCGGCCCGGCTCGTCGAGGGATTCCTGCCCGGCGAGCGCGACTCGAGCGGCCGGGAGACGATCCGCCGCGACATGGCGCATGCCTGGGTGGAGGCCTGGTTCCCGGGCGCGGGCTGGATCGACTTCGACCCCACGGGTGGTGGCGTTGGCCAGCCGCAGGCGCTGCCGGCCGGACCGGCCGTCGCGCCGGCGTCGCCGTCGCCGAGCGCAGGCGCGAACGGGAGCCCGAACCCGAGCCGGCGCGGCGGCATCGACGAGCCGCCCGGACCGACGGGCGGCGGGTCCGCGAATGGGTTCCGCACGCCGGGCATCGGCCCGATCATCGTGATCGTGCTGCCGGTCTCGATCGCTCTCTTCGGTCTCGGGTTCGTCCTGCTCCGGCGTCGTCTCCGGCGGCCGGCGGAGCCCGCCGCGGTCTACCGAACGGTCGCGGGAATGGCCGCCCGGCTCGGCTACCCGCGCCGCCCGACGCAGACGGTCTACGAGTACCTGGGGTCCCTGTCGGACGTCGTCCCTGCGGTCCGGCCGGACCTGCAGCTTGTCGCGCGCTCGACGGTGGAAGCGACGTACGGGCGGCGACGCTTCGGCGCCGAGCGGCTCTCCGCGCTCGGCGACGCCCAGCGGCGGCTGCGTGTCGCGCTCCTCCGGCTCGCCTTCGTGCGACGTCGGGGCCGCCGGCGCTGACGACCGAGCGAGGCGGCGGGCCTCAGAGCGCTCCGCTTCGGGACCGGGCCAGGGCCTCGTCATCGGCGCGGCGCTCGGCCTCGCCCGCCTCCAGCTCCAGCGGTGCCAGGTGCTCGGTCCGGTTCCAGGCCCGCAGCACCGTGCGACCGTTCCGGATGTCCAGGACGGCGATCCCGGTGGTGGTCTGGGTGAAAGTCCAGAAGCGATCGAGCGGCAGGCCCAGGAGCGCGAGGAGCGCGACCTTGAACGCCCCGTCATGGCCGACAAGGATCGTCCACGGGCCCCGGTGCGGGTCGTAGAACGAGGGGATCACGGCAGCGCGCGATCCGGTCGCGGCCGCGGCATGGTCAACGGCGAGGGCGGTCGACGCCGCGGTCGCGAGCCCGGCGATGACCGAGGCGAGGGCGGCCCGGACGCGTCGATCCACCTCGACCAGCGACTCGCCGCCCGGCGCGTGAAAGCGGACCGGGTCTCGTCGCCAGCCGGCGATCTCGGCCGGCCAGCCGGCCTCGACCTCCCGCTGATACCTGCCCTCCCATGCTCCCTGCCCGATCTCGAGGAGCCCCGGCTCTGCGACGAGCGGCGGCGCCGCCCGGCCTCGTGCAGCGATGGCTGCCGCGACCGCGGCCGCCGTCTGCGCGGTGCGGGCCAGCGGGGAGTGCACGATGGCGATGGGGTCTCCCGGAGGCACGGGAAGGCGCGGCGGGGCGGCCGGGTCCGCGAGGCGGGCACCGGCGAGCGCCGCCTGGCGCTGGCCGAGCGGGGAGAGTGACGTGTCTGCGCGCCCCTGGAACCGGCCCTCGGCCAGCCAGACGGACTGCCCGTGCCGCAGGAGGACGAGCGTCGCGGCGAGGTCAGGCGGGACGGCGAGGGGCGCCACCGTCTCCGAGGCGTCGGTCACGCGATCGCGCCGAGCTCGACGCCCCAGATGTCGAGGACGCCGTCCATCGCCCGGATGCGCTCGGCGACGCCGTCCGGGACGGCCTCGTCGAGGGCGAGGAGCATGAACGCGTCGCTCCGCGGAGCCGAGCGGCCCAGGTGCATCGCGCTGATGTTGATGTCCGATTCGCCGAGCATGAGCCCGATCCGTCCCATCATGCCCGGCCGGTCCTGGTGCCGGGTGACGAGCATCCAGGGCGTGGGGGCCATCTCCAGCTCGTAGTCGTCGAGACGGACGAGCCGCTGCTCCCCGTTCGCGAGCGTCCCGGCGACCGCGTGGCGCCCGCCGTGCGCGACCCCGCTGACCGTGACGAGCGTCGCGAAGGCGCCCGCGTCCGGCGACTTGCGCTCGACGAGGGCGATCCCGCGGGCCTTCGCGAGGTGCGCGGCGTTGACGAGGTTGACGCGCTCCGTCGTGGTGCCTTCGAGCAGGCCGCGCAGCACGGCGGCCTGGAGGGGCGTCACGTCGTGGGCGGCCAGCTCGCCAGCCACCTCGAGCGTGAGCGTCTCCACTGCGCCGCGGGCGAACTGGGCATAGAAGCGCCCGAGCGTCTCGGCGAGCGGCAGGTACGGGGCGATCGCGCGCGCGGTCTCAGGCGTCAGGAGTGGCGCATTCACCGCGTAGCGGGCCGGCCGTCCGTCGAGAACGTCGAGGACCTGCTGGGAGGCCTCCTCGGCCACCAGCACCTGTGCCTCCGCGGTGGACGCACCGAGGTGCGGCGTGAGGACGGTGTTCGGCGCCTCCAGGAGCGGGTTGCCGGTCGGAGGCTCGGACGTGTAGACGTCGATGCCGGCCCCCGCGATGGTGCCGGCGCGGAGGGCCGCGGCGAGCGCCGCCTCGTCGACGACCGCGCCGCGGGCGACGTTGAGGAGGAACGCCGTCGGCTTCATCCGGGCCAGCTCCGCCGCGCCGATCAGGCCCTTCGTCGCCTTCGTCACCGGGACGTGAAGCGTGACCGCGTCCGACCGGGCGAGGAGCTGGTCGAACTCGACGAGCTCGATCCCGTGGCGCGCGGCCTGCTCCTCCGAGACGAACGGGTCGCTGCCGATCACGACCATCTCGAGAGCGCGGGCCCGGTCCGCGATCGCCTGGCCGATCTTCCCGAGCCCGACGATCCCGAGCGTCTTCCCGCGCAGCTCGTTGCCCGAGAACGCGCTCCGCTTCCATTCGCCCCGGCGCATGGAGGCGTCAGCAGCGGCAACCTTGCGGGCGAGCGCGAACAGGAGCGCGAGCGTCAGCTCGGCAGCGGCGATCGTGTTCCCGGTGGGCGCGTTCACCACGGTGATGCCGGCTCGCGTCGCCGCGTCGAGGTCAACGTTGTCCACGCCCACGCCGGCCCGTCCGATGACCGTCAGGCGCGTGCCCGCGGCGATCATGTCCGCGTCGACCTTCACCTGGCTCCGCACGACCAGCGCGTCGTACTCGGGCAGGATCGCCCGGTAGGCCTCCGGCGTGAGGCCCACCTTCTCGTCGACGTCGTGATGCCGGCGCAGGATCTCGACGCCCTCCCGCGCGAGGGGTTCCGCGACGAGGATCCTCATGCCGGAACTCCTGCCGGGGCGGGACGGGACCCGGCCGAGAGCGCGGCACGCTGGGCGGCGGCGACGGCAGCGCCCGGCTCCACCGGCCTCCCGAACGCGAGGGCGACCTCCTCGAGCACGCCCATCGCGCCGAGGATGTCGTCCAGGTTGACCGCACCGAGGTGGCCGACCCGGAAGATCCTGCCCTTCAGCTTGCCCTGGCCGCCGGCGAGGATGACCTGGCGCGCCTTCACCTCGCCGTTGAATGCCTTCCAGTCGAGGTCGTCGGGGACCCAGGCGGCCGTCACCGTGTTCGAGGCGACGGCCAGGTCGGCAAGGAGCCGGAAGCCGAGCGCCTGCAGCCCGGCGCGGGTCGCGGCGGCACACGCGGCGTGGCGGGCGAAGACGCCGGCCGGGGTCTCCGACTCCAGGAGCTCCAGGCCGGCGTCGACCTGGTACATGACAGCGACGGCGGGCGTCCATGGGGTCTGGCCCGTCGCGGCCGACTTCCGGGCGTCGCGAACGTCGAAGTAGAAGCGCGGCATGCGCGCGGCGTCCGCCGCGACCCAGGCCCGATCCGAGAGCGCGATCATGGACATGCCCGGTGCGGCCATCCATGCCTTCTGCGAGCCGGTCACGACCACGTCGAGGCCCCATGCATCCATCTCGAACGGGACGGCGCCGAGCGCCGAGACTCCATCCACGAGGACGAGCGCGTCCGGGGCGAGCTCGTGCACGGCCGCGGCCAGCGCGGCGATCGGGTTCGTCACCCCGGTCGAGGTCTCGTTGTGGGTCAGGAGCACAGCCCGGTAGTCCGCGTCGGCCGCGAGGTGGGCACGCAGCACGGCCGGGTCGGCGGCCTGGCCCCACTCCGTGTCGATGCGCGTCACGCTCGCCCCGTAGACGCTCGCGATCTTCGCGAACCGGTCGCCAAATGCGCCGGTCGGGAGCGCCAGGACGCGATCCCCAGGCGAGAGCACGTTGACGATCGCCGCCTCGAGGCCGCCCGTGCCCGCGGCCGTCAGGAGCAGCACTTCCTGCTGCGTGCCGAAGAAGACCCGCATGCGCAGGTCGATCCGGGCGAGCAGCGCCGCGAACTCTGGTCCGCGGTGGTTGATCATCTGGCGTCCGCCGGCCTCGCGCACGGACGGCGGGAGGTGGGTCGGGCCGGGAATGCGGAGGTTCGGCTCGAATCGATGCACGTCGGGGCCTCCTTGTCGGGCGGTCGAATCGCGGCCGTCCGCGCCCGGGGGCGCGCACGAACGTGGTCGAGGGTAGGGGAGCCCGGCCGGGCCGTCCACCGTGGTATATATGCACGCATATGGCACCGCTCAAACGGACAACGATCCTGGCCGAGCCGGACCTGCTCGATCGGCTCGACCGCCAGGCGCGCCGGATGCGGTCCACGAAGACAGCGGTCATCGTCGCCGCGCTCGAGGCCTACCTGTCGGCCCGCGAGGATGCCGCGCCGCTCGCGTTCATCGGGGTCGGGCGGAGCACGCACGGCCGCCTCTCGCTCGACGCCCGCCGGATCGCCGGCCGCGAGGTCGGGACGCGACGTCGGGCCGACGGCGGCTGACGGTGGCCGTGCTGCTCGACGTGTCCGCGATCGTCGCCGCTGCCGATACCGCAGACCTGAACCACGCGGCGGCCAAGGCGTGGTTCGGACGCGTCGACGAGCCGCTCCTGCTCGGCGCCCTCACCCTCGGCGAAGCGGATCATGTTCTCCAGCGGGAGCTCGGGCAGCCGGCGACGCTCGCGCTCGTCGAGGCGCTGACGAGCGGGGCGATCCGGGTGGTCACGCCGACCGAGGCCGACCTCGTCCATGCCTCGGCGCTGCTCGTCGAGCATGCCGAGCATCGGCCGCGACTCTCGGACGCGCTCCTGGTCGCGGCCGCCGCACGGTTGGGGGTGCGCCGGGTCGCGACGTTCGATCGGCGCCCGCTCGCGGTGCTCGCGCCGCGCGGGCCGCGCGGCGAGCACCTGCTCGACCTCGAGCCGTGACCGGCGGGGCTCCCGGCAGCTTCCGCTACGAGCTGTCCCGGCGCCGGGATTTCGCGGCGGCTTCGCGTCTTGCGCGATGCAGCTCCCCGAGGCGCGCCTCCGCCCCGGACGCCGTGGGCTCCCAGAAGCGCCTGCCGGCCATGCCCCGCGGAAGGTACGCCTGGTCGGCTGCCGCGTCCATCTCGTCATGAGGGTTCCGGTACGTCTTGGCCGCGGGCCTGAGGTGTCCCGGAACGGGTCGGGGGCCGTGCGTCCTGAGCTCGTCGCGCGCGGCGAAGAAGGCCCGGCCCGACGCCGCCGACTTGGGTGACGCGGCAAGGAACGCGGCCGCCTGGGCGAGGGCGTAGAGACCCTCGTCGTTGGTCTCGGCTCCGATCTTCTCCACCGCGGTCAGCGCGGCAACGGCGAGCGGAAGCCCGGCCGGCTCGGCGTTCCCGATATCCTCGGATGCGGAGATGACGAGCCGCCGCGCGAGGTACCGCGGGTCCTCACCGGACTCGAGGGCGGTCGCCAGCCACCAGAGCGCCGCGTCCGGGTCGGAGCCGCGGATGCTCTTGATGAGCGCGCTGATCACGCCCGAGCGGTCATAGCCGAGGATCGGCGACTGGGCAGCGCGCGCGATATCGGTTGCGTCGACGACGATCGGCGGCGCACCCCCGATCGGGCCCTGGCCGGGCGCCGCGCGCCCGTTCACTGCCTCGCCGCCCCCGGGCGGCCCGCCATCGTCCCCCGGGACAGGGGTCCCGCGCACCTCGACGTCGCGTCGATCGGCGAGCGCTGCGGCCGTCTCCAGGAGCCCGAGCATGCGGCGCGCGTCACCGGAGGCGAACCCGACGAGCTGGCGCAGCGCGGCTTCGTCGAGCTCGTACGCGCCGGCCAGGCCGAGTGCCGGGTCCGCGAGCGCGCGCGCCGCGATGATCCCGAGCTCCGCCTCGCCCAGCGGGTCGAGGCGGAAGACACGGAGCCGCGACAGGAGTGGCGGAGTGATGCCGCCCGCGATCGGCGGCTCGGTCGTCGCTCCCACGAGCACGATCGTGCCTGCCTCCACGTGCGGGAGGAGGGCGTCCTGCTGCGCCTTGCTGTACCGGTGGACCTCGTCGAGGAAGACGACCGTGGTCCGACCCTGAAGGGCGGCAGCGCTCCGCGCCTCCTCGACCACGCCCCGCAGCGTCGCGACGCCGTCGGTCGTGGAGTTGAGCGGGGCGAAGCGTGCCCCGATCGCCTCGGCGAGGAGCCTGCCGATGGTGGTCTTCCCGGATCCGGGGGGTCCCCACAGGATGCAGGAGGGGAGTCGGCCACCCTCGACGAGGCGACGCAGCGCGGCGCCTGGCCCAAGGATGGCGTCCTGCCCGACGACCTCGTCGAGCGTCCGGGGCCGCATGCGGTCGGCGAGCGGGCGCATGCCGTCCGGCGGGGAGAAGAGGGGCGTCGGGGCGGCTCCGACCACGCGGCGGGCCACGAGCCTGCTCCCGGGGCCGTCGAGCTGGACGGGGTCAGACGGTCCGGGCGATCCCGGTGACCGTCGCGACGATGAAGGCGACGAACAGGATCGCGAAGATCCCCACGAACACGACGGCGATGCGGCGGAGGTCGCGCTGCACGTACGTGTACTCGTCCGCCGCGACGATCGCGAGCGTGCTGACGGCGCGGCCGCGGCCTCGCGCCGGCGCGTCCACCGATCCGCCGCGGCGCCGATCGCGGATGCGCTCGAGCGACGCGTTCGCCTGGCGCTCCTCGTCGACGATGCGGGCCTCGATCTCCGCGGCGTGGGCGAGCTCGTCAACCGTGAGCGTGCCGGCCGGGCGCGGCGCGACCGGGGTCTGGGACGCCGCGGCGGACGGGCGCCCGGACGGGCTCTTCGTGGGCGGCCGCTGGCCCGGTCGCGTGCTGCCGCGCTGGCGCTTCGCCATGCTGAGGTTGGCCTCCTGGATCTTCCCGGCCACCCGGGGGCGGGCGTGCCCGGACGGGGACGCGCACGCGTCGACCGACGCCGAAGGATAGCACCGCCGGTCGGCCGCAGGCCGCGTGTGCGGGACGCCGGGTGATCCGGCCCTGCTAGAATCGGACCACCCCCACCGGAGGATCCGTGAGCGATCTCGACGCGCTCGTCAGCGCCAACATCGGTCCCATCGTCGGCCTCTTCGTGATCGCGTTCGCGATCCTCGCCGGCGTCCTCGCGGTGGTGGCCAGGCGTGCCCGGCGGATCGAAACCCAGCTGGCCGCGCTGACCCGCGGGGACAGCGGGGAGAACCTCGGCGACATCCTCGAGGCGCACCTGGACAAGGTCTATTCGGTCGCGCGCCGCCAGGACGAGCTCGAGAGTCGCGCGGGCGCCCTCGAGGCACGCGCCCGTCACGCGCTCCAGGGCGTGAGCCTGGTCCGATTCAACAACTTCGACGATACCGGCGGCAACCAGAGCTTCGCCCTCGCCGTGGCGGACCCGGATGCGAACGGGATCGTGATCTCGAGCCTGCACGCCCGCAACCAGACGCGCGTCTATGCGAAGGCCGTGGCACGTGGCGTCGCCGAGGGCGCGCTCTCGGCGGAGGAGAGCCACGCGCTGCGCGAGGCGACGACGCGCGCGCTCGGCCGCTGACGGAGCACACGTGAGGCGCCAGGGCCCCGCGGCTGCCGGGACCGGGCTCCGGCGATGACGCGCGTGGTCCGGCAGGCCGGAGCAGGTCGGCGCAGAAGTCCCGCGAGCGCGGCCGGTCGGCGTCGCGAGCCCGCGCCGCTCGAGCAGATCCCCGTCTGGCTGGAGCATGTCGTGCCGGCCCGGACGGTCGGCCCGCCGCCGGCCCCTCACACGGGCATCGAGGCCCTCCTGGCGAACCTCAATCCCCAGCAGCGCCGCGCCGTCACGCACGGCGAAGGTCCGCTGCTCGTGGTGGCGGGCGCGGGAACCGGCAAGACCCAGGTCGTGACCCGGCGCATCGCGTGGCTGATCGCCACGAAGCGCGCCCGGCCGTCGGAGATCGTTGCCCTCACGTTCACGGACAAGGCCGCCGAGGAGATGCAGCTTCGCGTCGATGGGCTGGTGCCGTACGGCTTCACCGACACGCTCGTGGCGACGTTCCACTCCTTCGGCGACCGGCTGGTGCGCGAGCACGCCCTGGAGCTGGGGCTGCCTTCCGAGCCACGGGTCCTCTCCCGCGCGGAGACCGTGATCTTCCTGCGCGAGCGACTGTTCCGGCTGGAGCTTGACGCCTACCGGCCCCTCGGCGACCCGACCCGCTTCCTGGCCGCCCTCGCCGCGCTCTTCAGCCGCCTGAAGGACGAGGACATCGCGCCCGGCGAGTACCGCGCCCATGCGGCCGCGCTTGCGACCGCGGCCGCGACGGTGGAGCTGGCCGCCGGAGGTGCCGCGCTTCGCGACGAGGCGCGGCGCCAGGTCGAGCTGGCCGCCGCCTACGAGCGCTACCAGGCGCTGCTGGCCGAGGCGGGGGCCATCGATTTCGGGGACCAGGTTCGCCTCGCCCTCACGTTGCTGCGCGAGCACCCGGCCGCTCGCCGACGGGTCCAGGGGCGGTTCCGCTACGTCCTCGTGGACGAGTTCCAGGACGTCAACCGGGCCCAGGCCGAGCTGGTGGCCCTCCTCGTCGAGCCGCACCGCAACGTCACGGTGGTGGGTGACGACGACCAGTCGATCTACCGGTTCCGCGGCGCGGCGACGGGCGCGATCGTGGACTTCCTCGAGCGCTTCCCCCGCGCCCGCACCGTCGTCATGCGGCGCAACTACCGCTCGCGTGCTCCGATCCTCGATGCGTCGTACCGCCTGATCCGGTTCAACGACCCGGACCGCCTCGAGGTCCAGCGAGGGATCGCCAAGCGGCTCGTCGCGCACCGCCGGTCCGCCGGGGCCGGACCCGTCCGCCAGCTTGCCTTCGCTGCCGGTACGGACGAGGCGGACTGGGTTGCCGCGGACATCGGGCGCCGGATCCGGGCCGGGGCGCTCCCGCGCGACCATGCGGTCCTGGTCCGGGCCAATGCGGACGCCGACGCAGTCCTGCGCTCGCTCAACGTCGCCGGGATCGCGTGGCGCTTCTCGGGGGTCTCGGGCCTCTACAGCCGGCCGGAGGTGCGGCTGCTCCTCGCGTTCCTCCGCGCGATCGCGGACCCGCACAGCTCGGTGGACGTCTTCGCGCTCGCCGCGTCCGACCTGTACGGCCTTCCCGGCGATGATCTCGCGTCGATCACCAACCGCGCCCGGCGCACGAACCGGAGCCTGCGGGAGACGCTGGAGGAGCTCGAGGGCCAGCCGGGCCTCCTCCGCCTGCTCCCGGAGACCCGCACGTCGCTGGGGCGGCTGATCGCCGACCTGCGTCGATATGGCGAGCTCGCGAACCGGCGTCCGGCTGGCGAAGTCCTCTACGAGTTCCTCAAGGAGTCCGGTTCACTTCGTCGGCTGGCCGAGGCCCGAACGCCCGGCGCGGACGAGGCCCTGGGCAACGTGGCCCGGTTCTTCGAGATCATCCGCGCCCAGTCGGACCTGCTCGCGGACGACCGTGCCGTGTTCCTCGCGCCGCACCTGGGAACGCTGATCGAGGCGGGTGACGATCCGGCCACGGCCGACCTCGACCCGGACGCCGACGCGGTGGCCGTCGTCACGATCCACAAGGCGAAGGGCCTCGAGTGGCCGGTCGTCTACCTCGTCGGACTCGTCGACGGCCGGTTCCCCGCGCGCGGGCGTCGCGAGCAGCTCGCGGTGCCGGACGCGCTCCTCCGGGGCACGTTCCCGGTCGGCGACGCGCAGGTCCAGGAGGAGCGGCGGCTCTTCTATGTCGGCATGACCCGCGCGCGCGACGAGCTGTACCTGTGCCACGCCCTCGACTATGGCGGAAAGCGGACACGGCGCGTCTCGCCCTTCGTGCTCGAGGCGCTGGACCTGCCCGCGGGCGCCCAGCCCGCGACACGAGCCGCGGATCCGCTCGAGCGCCTGGGCTCGTTCGAGGCACCGGCGGTCGCGGAGGCCGTTCCGTCGGCGGCGCGCCCGGCCGGGCCGCTCGTGCTGAGCTTCAACCAGGTCGACGCCTACCTGACCTGCCCGCTCCGCTACAAGTACGCCCACGTCCTTCGCGTGCCGACGGCGCCGCACCACGCGATCGTCTACGGGTCGGCGCTCCACCTCGCGGTCTCGGAGTTCCACAAGCGCCACGCCCGTGGCGTGGTGATGAGCGATCCCGAGCTGATCGCCGTCTTCGAGCAGGCGTGGACCACGGAGGGCTTCGTGTCCCGGGAACACGAGGAGGCGCGCCTGGAGGCGGGCCGGGACGCGCTCCGACGGTTCCGGAGGAGCCAGCTGGAACCCGGCGCCATCATCCCCGCCTCGGTCGAACGAGAGTTCGCCTTCACCCTGGACGGCGACCGCGTGCGCGGCCGGATGGACCGTGTCGACCTGATCCCGCTCGCGACGGCCAACGCGGACGGACCGGGCGGTATCGCGAGCCTCGAGGCGAACGCCGTCGCCGACGCCGCGGACGTGGTCGAGCCGGCGCTCCCCCTCCTGCACGAGCGCGTCGTGATCACGGACTACAAGAGCTCCGACGTGCGCGATCCGGCAAAGGCTCGCGAGCGGGCCCGCGACTCGCTCCAGCTGACGATCTACGCGATGGCCTGGCAGGCCGAGACCGGGAGGCTGCCCGATGCCGTCGCGCTCCACTTCCTCGATTCGGGCCTGGTTGGCACGGCGGGCGTCGACGCCGCGCGCATCGAGCGTGGTGTGGCGGATATCCGCGAGGCGGCGGCCGGGATCCGCGCCGGCCGCTTCGACGCGACACCCTCGTACACGTCGTGCTCGTGGTGCGCGTTCCGGGCCATCTGTCCGTCGAGCGCGGCGAGATAGACTCGCAGCGTGGAGGCACGTGATCGGCTCGCCAACGTCGGGATCTTCGGGGCGGCCGCCGTCTCGTGGATCCTCGTGGGGCTCCTCGTCGTGTCCCGCGATCCACGCCTGGATCCGGCGGCCGGGTTCGTCGGCGCGGCGCTGATGGGCCTCGCGATCGGCCTCACGGCCGTCCCCCTCTTCTGGCTGGCGGTCTTCGGGCGCCACAGGCGCATCGCCTACCGGGGGGACTGGGTGCGCGCGGGGCGCCGCGGGCTGTGGGTCGGCCTCGTCACCGGGCTCTTCGTCGCGCTTCGCGCTGCAGTCGATCCTGAGCCTGCCCATCGCCGTCTTCGTCGTCGTGCTCGTCGTCTTCGCCGAGCTCACGCTCTCCATCGAGCGCTGAGCCGCGCCGAATCCCCTGGAGGAACGCATGCCCGCCCCTGCCGCCCTGAAGTCCCGCGCAGCCGCCGCCGTGGAGGCGAACCGGGACGAGATCCTGGCGCTCTCCCGGGCGATCCATGCCGACCCCGAGCCAGCCTTCGAGGAGCGCCGGGCGGCGGCCCGGGTCGCCGCGGCGATCGCGGCGCACGGCTTCGCGGTGGAGCTGCCGGCGGGTCGCCTGGCGACCGCGGTGCGCGGCCGGCTGGCGGGCGGGCTCGGCGCGGACGGACCGCGGATCGGGGTCCTGGCCGAGTACGACGCCCTGCCGGGCCTCGGCCATGGCTGTGGACACAACACGATGGCAGCGTCCGGCGTGGGCGCAGCGATCGCCCTCGCCGCGGTGCGCGACGCGTTCGCGGGCGAGATCGTCTTCCTGGGCACGCCCGCCGAGGAGCGGGGGAGCGGCAAGCAGTTCATGCTCGACGACGGCCTCTTCGACGGCCTGGACGCGGCGCTCCTCTTCCATCCCGCCGACCGCGACATGGTCCACTGCATCCTGCTCGCGAGCGAGGACGTGGACGTCACGTTCACGGGAACGGCCGCGCATGCCGCGAGCGAGCCGTGGGAAGGGCGGAACGCCCTCGACGCGGCGGTCCTCCTCTTCGCGGCCGTCGGGCTCTGGCGCCAGCAGCTGCCGCAGCATGCCCGCGTCCACGGGATCGTCGTGGAGGGCGGCTCGGCGGCGAACATCATCCCGGACCGGGCGACCGCGCGGTTCATGATCCGGAGCACGGACCAGCCCTACTTCGAGTCGATGCGCGCGCGATTCCGAGCCCTCGTCGACGGCGCCGCGCTCATGGCCGACGTGAAGGGCGACGCGGCCTTCTCCGGAGGGTCCACGACGATGAAGGAGAGCGGCACCCTGGCGCGGCTCTGGCTCGCCAACATGGAGGCCCGCGGGCTCGTCGACGAGGGCGCGGACCCGGACCACATCGGCAGCTCCGACATGGGCAACGTCTCGCGGGTCCTCCCCACGATCCACCCGTCGCTCGCGATCTGCGACCACGGCGTGCCCTGGCATTCGATCGAATCGCTCCGGGCGGCCGCGACGCCGCGCGCGGAGGCTGCCACGCTCGCCGCCGCCACGCTCGTCGCCCAGACGGCGCTGGACCTGCTCGCCGACCCGTCCCTCGTAGCCGCGGCCTGGCGCGAGTTCCACGACGAGGGGTAGGAGCCCGAGGTTCCGCGCGCTATCATCCGCGGGCGCCCCGCCGGGCGGCGGAACCGAACCGGCGGCGCCGACACCGACGGCCCCGCGTCCCGGGAGCGCGCCCTCGCCGGCGCTGCCATGACGCCCGCGGCCCGAGAGGAGCCTCGCGTGACCGACGCGAACGATCCGGTCGACGCCGCGCCCGACTACGCTCGTGTGAACGGCTGGGACCGCGACTACGAGGCGTTCAGCGACTTCGACCTGCCCACGTACGTGGGCCCGTCAACCTTCGCGAAGCTCCCCTGGGTCACGGACCCGTCCGAGCTGCGGCGGCGGCTCGTCGACGTGGCGATCGTCGGCGCTCCGTTCGATGATGCGGTCAGCCACCGGCCCGGGGCCCGCTTCGGGCCGCGGGCCATCCGCGAGGCGCAATACACGACGGGATCGATCCACTCGCTCCAGCTCGGGGTGGAGCCCTTCGAGATCCTGCGGGTGGTGGATGCCGGTGATGCGAACATCATCCCGGCGTGGATCGAGCGGAGCCACGCCTTCATCTACCGGAAGGTCCGCGAGGTGGCCCGGACCGGCGCCATCCCGATCGTGCTGGGCGGCGACCACTCGATCACGTGGCCGTCCGCGACCGCGATCGCCGAGGTTCGCCGCCCCGGCAGCCTTGGGATCGTCCACTTCGACGCCCATGCCGACACGGCGCCGGAGGACTGGGGCGTGCTCGCCGGCCACGGCACGCCGATGCGGCGCCTGATCGAGTCCGGGGCCGTCGCCGGGTGCAACTTCGTGCAGGTCGGGCTGCGCGGCTACTGGCCACCGGTCGACGTCTTCGCCTGGATGGGCGAGCACGGGATGCGCTGGCACCTCATGCGCGAGATCGAGGAGCTCGGGATCGAGGCCGTCGTCGATCGCGCGATCGACGAGGCGCTCGATGGCGCGGACGCGGTCTACCTCTCGGTCGATATCGACGTCCTCGACCCCGGCATGGCGCCCGGCACCGGGACGCCCGAGCCGGGCGGGCTCCTGTCCCGCGAGCTGCTCCGCGCGATCCGCCGGATCGTGGGTGCGGTGGAGCTTGCCGGGATGGATGTCGTGGAGGTCTCTCCGCCGTACGACCACGCGGAGGTGACCGCGATGGCGGCGAACCGCTGCGTCATGGAGGCGATCTCGGCGCTCGCCGCGAAGCAGGCCGCGGGCAGGCCGGCGCGATTTGCCGGACCCGGGACGCATCCGTGAGCCATCCGCGGCCGGCGCCCGAGCCCGAGACGCTCCCCGACGCGCTCGCGCGACTCTACGACCTGGACCTGCTCGACGATCCCGGGCGACCTCGACCTGTGGCTCGCCCTCGCCGAGCAGGCCGGCGGCCCGGTCATCGAGCTGATGGCCGGGACCGGCCGGGTCGCGGTACCGCTCGCCGAGGCGGGGTTCTCGGTCACGGCCGTCGACCTGGACCCGGCGATGCTGCGTCGCGCGGCCCGGCGCGCGTCCGCGGCAGGCGAGGAGGTCGAGCGGCGCCTCGTGCTCGTGATGGGCGATGTCGTGAACCTGGCGCTGGCCGCCGGCGGGGCATTTCGCCTCGGGATCGTGGCCCTGAACTCGATGCTGCTCCTTCGCACGCGCGAAGCGCAGGCGGCCGCCTGGACGACCCTCGCGGCGCACCTGGCCCCCGGCGGCCTGGCGGCCGTCGACGTCTGGCTGCCCGACGCGACGGACCTCGCCCGGTACGACGGCCGCGTCCACCTCGAGTACCTGCGCCGGGAAGCCGAGATGAGCCGGTGGGTCACGAAGACCGCCGCCGCCCAGCACGACGGAGCGACCGGCACGATCGCCCTGACGACGGTCTTCGAAGAGGGCGAGCCTGGCGAGGCGGCGATCCGGTGGTTCCGGCGCGACGTCGTCCGCCTCACATCTGTCGACGAGCAGCGCGCGCTCGCCGAGGCCGCGGGCCTCACCGTGGAGCTCGTGGCCGGTGGCTACGACCTCGAGCCCATCGGCCCGCACGACGATCGGCTGATCCTCCTTGCGCGCAGGCCCGGTGGCGGCGGCTGAGTCTGGTATCGTCGGCGTCGATGCCGGGTTCGACGAGCCAGATCCGCCTGCTCCTGGTCGAGGATGTGCCACAGGTCGCTCAATACGTTCGCGGCCTCCTCAACGCCCAGCAGGCCATCAAGCTGGTCGACGTCGTCACCGACGGCGGCCGGGCGGCCGCGCAGGTCCAGCAGCTTCGCCCGGACGTGATCGTCGTCGACTGGCTGCTCCAGGGGCGCACGAAGGGGCACCGGGTCGTCGAGATCCTCCGCGAGGGTGGCCTCCGCATCCCGGTGATCGCGCTGACCGTGCCGCAGAGCCCCCTCGAGGCCGACCCGAAGGCCGGGATCGCCGCCGTCATCTCGATGCCGTTCTCCGGCTTCGAGCTGGTCAACGCCGTGAATGCGGTCCACGCGGCCGCCTCTTCGAGCGACGGCGTGCACGGCTCGCACGTCATCGCGGTCTTCGCCCCGAAGGGAGGCGTCGGCAAGACCACGCTTTCGTTCAACCTGGCGGTGACGCTCGCCACGCAGGGCCATCGGACCTGCCTGATGGACGGCAGCCTCCAGTTCGGCGATCTCCGCTCCCTCCTCAAGGTTCCCGCCGACGCGCCGTCCATCCTCGACCTCCCGACGGACCGGGTCGGCGAATCGGACCTCGCGGACGTGCTCTGGCGCGACCCGTCCGGGATCGACATCCTCCTCGCGCCTCCCCGCGTGGAGCTGGCCGAGATGGTGAGCGTCCGCGACGTCGATAAGGTCGTCTCCCTCCTGCGGCGCGTCTACCAGGTGGTCGTGATCGACATGCCCGCGACGCTGGGGGACGTCTCGCTCGCCATCCTCGATGCCGCTGACACGGTCCTGGAGATCGTCACCTATGACTCGACGACCATCCGCAACACGCTCGCGGTCGCGGATGCCTTCCGGGCGATCGGCTACCCCGCCGGCAAGGTGCGCTACGTCGTGAACCGTGCCGATTCCGCGGGCGGGATCCGACCCGATGACCTGGCCCGCGCCCTCGGCCGTGCCCCTGACCACTCGATCGTGTCGGACGGGAAGCTCGTTGTCGAAGCCAACAACCAGGGCGTGCCGTTCGTGCTCGCGAGCCCCGAGGCGCAGGTCAGCCTCGACGTGGCGACGATGGCTGCAGCGCTCGTCGGTGCCTCGGCGCGCGCCCCCGCGCGGCGCTGACCGATGTCCGACCCGCGTCCGATCGGGGTCTTCGATTCCGGCGTTGGCGGGCTGACCGTCCTGCGCGAGATCGTGCGTCGCACACCGCACGAGAGCCTGACCTACCTCGGGGACAACGCCCGGGCCCCGTACGGGACGCGGCCCGACGCCGAGGTCCGCCGGTTCTCCATGGAGTGCCTCGATCGGCTCGTCGACTGGGACGTCAAGGCGCTCGTCGTCGCCTGCAACACGTCCACGGCGGTTGCGCTCGGCGAGTACCGCAGGCGGTACGACATCCCGGTCCTGGGCGTCATCCGCCCGGGCGCCCAGGCGGCGGCGCTCGCGACCAGGACGCGCCGGGTGGGCGTCATCGCGACACCCGCGACGATACGCTCGCACGCCTATTTCGACGCCATCAAGGAGGAGAACCCCGCGGTCGAGGTGTACGAGCACGCGACGCCTGCCCTCGTCCCGCTCGTCGAGTCCGGGATCCTGTCAGGCGCCGCCGCGGGCGCCGCCGTGGCCGAGGCGCTGGGGCCGCTGCTCGGCCGGCGGGACGAGCGCGGGGAGTTCATCCACCCGCTGCCGCCGTCGGCGCGGATCGACACGCTCCTGCTGGGATGCACGCACTATCCGCTCCTCCGATCGATCATCCAGGCGGCCGTTGGCGAGGGCGTGGCGATCGTCGACAGCGCCACGGCGACCGCCGGGGCGCTGGCCGAGCTGCTCTCGGTGAACGGCCTCGAGGCGCCGGGGACGACCCGGGGAACTGCCGCAGACGCCGGTGGCGCGGGCCACGATGCGCCCGCGGACCGTGTCGTGCCCGCGGTCCACCGGCTCCTGACGACCGGGGACCTCGGGTTGTTCCAGGCCCTTGTCGACCGGCTCTTCGGGGCGAGCTTCCCCGCCGCGGAGGCGGCGGCGGTCGGCGCGGACGCGGCCTGAGGGCGGCGATGGCGGCAGGACACGGCGGCGCGCGGCGTCCCACCGGGCGATCGTCCGCGGGCACGTGGCAGGCGGGCTTCCTGGTGGGTGCCGCCCTCGGCGCGGTCGTCACGGTCCTCGGTCGGCGCGCCGAGGACGAGGCGCGCACCGGCCTCGTGGACTGGCGGGCCGTGGCGCGCCTGGCGGATGACCGCCTCCGACGCGCCCCGGGCGCGCTGGGCGCAGCGGAGATCGCCGCCACGGAGCCCGCCTACGCGGCCGCGATGGCACGCGTGGTCCCGGCCCTGGAGGCGGCGCTGGGCGTCCCGCTGCCCGGGATCGTCGATCGCGTGGCCGTCGTCGACCGGGCGGCCTGGGTCGAGGCCAACCTCGTCACATTCGCGGACCTCTTCGGGAAGCTCGAGAGCGGCCTCATCGACCAGCTGGTCCCGCACGGCGCCGGCCTCGTCAAGGCGTCGATGGCGCTGGCCAACCGCTGGGTCACCACGCGGCAGCTCGGCTTCCTGCTCGGATTCCTGGGCCAGCGCGTCCTCGGCCAGTACGACCTCGCGCTCCTCTCCGCGGAGGCGCAGCCGGGACAGCTCCTCTTCGTCGAGGAGAACATCCGCGCCACCGCGGCCGCCCTCCACGTCGACGTGGCGCCGTTCCGGACCTGGATCGCCCTCCACGAGACGACACATGCCTTCGAGTTCGAGGCGCACCCATGGCTGCGCCCCTACCTGGCGGATCGCCTGGACCAGCAGCTCCGAGCGTTCTCGCGGAGCACCGCCTCGCTCGGCGGCGACGCGACGCGAGCGCTCGGGCGCGCCCTGCGCGGTGGGGATGGACACTGGCTCGAGCGGCTCATGTCCGACGAGCAGCGGGCGCTCTTCCGCGAGACCCAGGCGGTCATGAGCCTGCTCGAAGGGTTCGGCGACCACGTCATGGACGCGGTCGGGCAGGACCTCGTGCCCGGCGTCGAGACGATCTCGGCACGGTTCCACGCTCGGCGAACGGCACGGACGCCGATGGAGCGGGCGATCCTGCGGATCACCGGGCTCGACCTGAAGATGGAGCAGTACGCGCGCGGCGAGCGCTTCGTCGCGGGGATCGAGCGGATCGGCGGCCCCGTCGCGCTGCGTCGCCTGTGGGACGGCCCCGGGACGCTGCCGCGCGACGACGAGCTGGACCACCCCGAGCGCTGGACCCGGCGCGTGCTGCGGAGCCTCGCATGAGCGTCGCGCCGTCCGGGAGCGGCCCGGGGCCGGGGACCGGCCCCGGCGGCGTGCCGCGGGCGATCGCGCTCTCGCCGATCCTCTCGGCGCGCTACCGCCCGCAGGACGTCGCGCGGATCGCCGCGGCGGCGCCCGGCGCGCGCCTCGTCACGCTGTCGCGCGAGGGGCTCGCCGATGGCCCCGTCGACGATGTCGAGGTCCTGCTCCACGGCTTCCTGGCCGCCGACGCGTTCGAGCGCCTCCTGGCGCACGCGCCGTCGCTGCGCTGGGTGCACTCGGCCGCGGCGGGCGTCGAGCGCCTCCTGACCCCGGCGGCCCGCGAGCGGGGGCTTGCCATCACGAACGCCCGCGGCGTCTTCAGCCGGCCCATTGCCGAGTACGTACTGCTGATGATGCTGGCCGTCAGCCGCCGCCTCCCGCAGCTGCTCGAGCTCCAGGCCGAGCGGACGTGGCAGCCGCTCGAGTCGCGTGAGCTCCGCGACGTCACCGTCGGGATCGTCGGCTTCGGGAGCATCGGCCGCGCGGTCGCGGAGCTGGCGGCGCCGTTCGGGCCGCGCGTGATCGCCATGCGCCGTGATCCATCGCCCCGGCCCGGCGAGCCCGAGCTCCCGGCCGGCGTGGACCTGCGCGGCCCGGAGGCGTTCGGCGACCTCCTCGCGATCTCTGACTTCGTGGTCCTGGCCCTTCCCCTCACCGTCGAGACGGAGGACCTCGTCGACGACCGCGCCCTTGCGCTCATGAAGCGAACGGCATGGCTGATCAACGTTGCACGGGGCCGGCTCATCGTCGAGCGTGCCCTCCTCCGTGCCCTTGCCGAGGGCCGGCTGGGTGGCGCGGTGCTCGACGCGTATCGCGACGAGCCGCTGCCCGCGACGTCGCCCTTCTACGACCTCTCCAACGTCATCCTGACCCCGCACACGGCGTGGTCGAGCGGCCGGGTCCTGGATCGGAGCGTCGAGCTGTTCGCCGAGAACCTGCGCAGATTCGCGGCGGGCGAGCCGCTGCTCAACAGCGTCGACGCCGGGGCCGGATACTGACGGGATGCAGATCGCGATCGTCGGGCTGGCTGGGTCTGGCAAGACCACCGTCTTCAACACGCTCACGCGCGGAAACGTGCAGACCGGCGGCTTCGGGGGGATGGAGCTCCACGTCGGCGTCGTCAAGGTCCCGGATCCTCGCCTCGACCGGCTCGCCGAGATCTTCCACCCGAAGAAGGTGGTCCATGCGGACGTGACCTACGTCGACCTCCCCGCACCGCCGGCCTCGACAGAGGGCCACGTGGGCACGGAGGAGCTTCCCGCGGAGCACCTCGCCCGCCTTCGCGACGCCGACGCGCTGCTCCACGTGGTCCGGGCGTGGGACGACCCGGCGCTGCCGCACGCATCCGGGTCGGTGAACCCGATGCGCGACCTGGAGCAGCTGGACCTGGAGTTCGTGCTTGCGGACCTGGCCGTGGTGGATCGCCGGCTGGAGCGGCTCCGCGGATCGGGCAGGCACGGCACGCCGGCGGAGCGGGAGGCGAACGAGCGCGAGCTGCCCCTCCTCGAGCGGCTCCGGGCGCGGCTCGTGGAGGGCCATCCGATCCGCGACGATGCGCTCGAGCCGGACGAGGAGAAGCACCTTCGCGGCTACCGCTTCCTGACCCAGAAGCCCGTTCTGATCCTGCTGAACGTCGGCGAGGGAGACCTGGCGGCCGCCCCGGCGCTCGTGGCCGAGATGACCGCCCGGTACCCGCATCGTCACGTGCTCATCGACCTGCTCTCGGCCAGGATCGAGATGGAGCTGGGCCAGCTTGACCCCGACGAGGCGGCCGTCTTCGGGGCGGAGCTCGGCATCACGGCGTCGTCGCTCGATCGCGTGATCGGCCTCTCCTATCGCCTGCTCGGTCTGGTCTCGTTCCTGACCGCAGGCCCGGACGAGGTCCGGGCCTGGCCGATCCCCGACG
Source organism: uncultured Chloroflexia bacterium (assembly GCA_963809215.1). Lineage (GTDB taxonomy): Bacteria > Chloroflexota > Limnocylindria > Limnocylindrales > CSP1-4 > CTSoil-043. The sequence goes on along the minus strand of CAWEIJ010000002.1, from coordinate 1,395,390 downwards.
GCTCCACGGCCGTGGATGCGGCGGCCGCGATCCACACGGACCTCGCCCGCGGCTTCATCCGCGCCGAGACCGTCCTGTACGAGGACCTGGTGGCGCTCGGGACGATGGCGGACGCACGCCGCCACGGCAGGCTGCGGTCGGAGGGCAGGACGTACCGCGTCCGCGATGGCGACGTCCTCGAGATCCTCTTCTCGAAGTGACCGGCCCCGCGTGAGCGGCCGACGGGACCTGGACGACCGCGTCGCCGGAGCCGGTGCGCGCGAGCCCGAGGTCGTGATCGCGGGCTCCGCGTCCCGCGACATCGCCCCCGACGACCGGCGCGGCTGGCGCCTGGGCGGCGGCGTGACGTACGCGGCGCTGACGTGCGCACGCCTCGGGATTCGGGCGGCCGCGGTGATCGGCCTCGACCCGGAGGCCAGTTCCGCGCACGAGCTCGAGCGGCTCGCGGACGCCGGCGTGGCCCTGTGTCGCGTCCGGCTGCCGCGTGGCCCGGTCTTCAGGAATGCCGAGGCGGCGGGCGGCCGGATCCAGACCTGCCTCGAGCCGGGGCTCCCGCTGCCGCGCGGCGCCGTGCCGCGTGCCTGGCGGGCCGCGCCGACCTGGATCCTCGCGCCCGTCGCGGGAGAGATCGACGATGCCTGGGCCGAGCTGATCCCCGCGCACGCCTTCGTGGCGCTCGGGTGGCAGGGCCTGCTGCGCACGCTCCGGGCCGGCGCGCGAGTCGAGCGCAGGGCGCCCGCGCCCGGGCGTCTCGTTCGCCGGGCCGATGTCGTCGGGGTCAGCGAGCACGACGTGGCGCCCGGGACGTCGCCCGCGGACCTCGCCCCGCTGCTGCACGCGGGCGCCTGGCTCGTCTTCACCAACGGCAGCGCCGGCGGGCGCATCGCCGAGGTGGGCGAGGACGGGCTTGCCAGCGTCCTCCGCTACCCCGCGGTCGAGGCGGCCGCCGAGGTCGACGCGACCGGCGCGGGCGACACTTTCCTCGCCGCGCTCGTCGCGAGCGTCGTCGCCGCGTCGCGCGACGGGACCGGCGAGCGGCCCGGGTCCGCGGAGCCGCCGGTCCCGAAAGGCCTGAAGGGCGCGACCGCGACCCTGCCAGACGTCCGCTTCGCGGCGGCCGCGGCGTTGTTCACGGTGGAAGGGCCGGGCCTCACGACCGTGCCGGACCGGGCCGCCGTCCAGCGCCGGCTCGCCGGGGGCGCCGGTCAGTCGTCCCCCGAGCCGCCGTCCTCCCCGACGTACTCGGCGAACGCTCCCCGGTAGTCCGCGTTCGCCAGGCCCAGGGCGCTGAACTCGTCATCCGACGCGATCAGGTAGTTCTCGTCCTCGTCGGTCGAGACGTTGACCGCCGCGGTGACGCGCTCGTCGGAGATGAAGAGGAACGCATAGCTGCGCTCGAGCTCGACCGCGATCGCCTCGATCAGCGTGTCCTCCTCGTGGTGGGCCTGGACGTTCTTCCGGATTCCCTGGACCAGGTCGAAGAACTCGTCCGCCGGCATCTCCTCCTCTCGGGCGAGGAGCACGTCGGAGTAGAGCTCGTCGTCGCCCTCGTGGAGCTCATAGAAGTGCACCGGATCTCCTTTGGGTGGGTGGTCACGGATTCTAGCGGGAGACCGGGCGCGACCCGACCGGCACCCGTGCCGCGATCGCCGCGAGTGCCTCGAGCGTTCGATCGACCTCGGCGGCGGTGGAGTAATGGACGAGGCCCAGGCGCAGCACGCCCCCGCTCTCGTGGAGGCCCAGGCGCTCGATCAGGCCGCGGGCGTAGAAGTCGCCGTCCCAGGTGAAGATGCCCGCCCGTCCCAGCGCCGCCGCCGCGTCGGCGGGCGACGTTCCCTCGATCGTGATCGCGAAGGTCGGCGTCCGCTCCCCGAGCCGGGAGGGGTCGCCGATCCCCCACACGCGCACGCCCGGGATCGCGGCCAGACCGTCGAGCAGCCTTCGCGCGAGGGCCCGCTCGTGGTCGACGATCGCGTGCATCGCCGCCACCAGCTCGCCGCGCGCCTCGCCCGAGGCGGCACCGTCGGCCGCGTGTGCGTACGCCCGCCCGAGGTCGCGCAGGTAGTCGACCGCCGCGAGCGTGCCCGCATACGCCTCGAACGACGGGGTGCCCGTCTCGAAGCGATCGTGGGCGGGACGGACCTTGTAGGCGGGGAGGCGGTCGAGCACGTCGGCCTTGCCGTAGAGGGCGCCGAGATGCGGACCGAACCACTTGTACACGGAGCAGACGAGGAAGTCCGCGTCGAGATCCACGACGTCGATGGAGCCGTGCGGCGCGAAGTGGACCGCGTCGACGTAGGCGAGCGCCCCGGCCGCGTGGACCCGCCGGACGATGTCTCGCACGGGATTCACCGTGCCGAGCGCATTCGATGCGTACCCGAATGCGACGAGCCGGGTCCGCTGGCCGAGCGCCGCGTCGAGCGACCCCAGGTCGAGGGTGCCGTCCTCGGGGTGGATGTCGACGGTCCGCACGACCAGCCCGCGATCCGCGGCGAGCGCCCGCCATGGCGACACGTTGGCCTCGTGGTCGAGCGTGGTGACCACGATCTCGTCACCGGCCGCGAGGGTCGCGCCGATCGCCCGGCTGACGTGGAAGGTCAGCGTGGTCATGTTCGCGCCGAACTTCACCTCGGCCGGCGAGGCGGCGCCGAGGAAGGTCCGCGACGCCCGCGTGCGCGGCCGCCGCCAGCGCGTCGGTCGCCTGGCTCGTGATGAAGGCCCCACCGCTGTTCGCGTTCATCGTCCGGTAGTAGCCGGCCACCGCGTCGATCACGCGGTCGGGGACCTGGGTCCCGCCGGGGCCGTCGAGGAAGACGACGGGCCGGCCGTCCTGCAGGCGGCGGAGGGCCGGGAACTGGGCGCGAACCGCCTCGACGTCGAAGGGGGGCATCTCGGCTCCTGGATGCGGCGCGATCGTGGCCGAGCCTATCACCGGGGTCCCGCTCGAGCACGGCCGAGTGACAGTCCTCGGGGCGGAGCGCCGCCGTGCGGGGCGGGGTCGGGCGGAGTCCCACCGGGCGGAGCCTCATCGGGCGGCGTGGCACCGGGCCGAGCCCCATCGAGGGCCGTGCGGGTCGCGTCGCGAGCCAACGAGCGACGGAGCAGGTCCCCGAGCCGCCGGCGGCGATGCGCGAGGGCCGGCACGAGGGCGGGGTCCGCCGCCCCGAGCGAGCGGGCGCGCTCGGCGGCTCGCTCCGCCGCGGCCGTCGCCGCGAGCGCCCCGGCATGGTCCGCGAGAGCGTGCTCGCGGAGCTTCGCGACCTCGACCCAGGCTCGGGCGGACCCGGGACCGCCGGCGGCGGCAAGCGCCTCCCACGCAGCCGCCGCCTCGCCCGGGCGCCCGAGGCGTCGGAGCGTGCGGGCGCGCTCGGCGCGAATTCGCTCCCGTGAGACCGTGACGATCGGGCCGGCGCCGCGTGACGGCCATGCGCCGGACCCCGGCGCGGGTGAGCTCCAGCCGGCGTCCGCCTCGTCGAGGCAGCCAAGCGCCGCGGCGTGGCGCCGCTCGCGTGTGAAGCCGCGGGCGAGCGCGACCAGGTCGCCCGATGGAGCCAGCCGGCGCCGATCCGGGTCCGCATAGCGCTGGTCCAGGTGGACGAGGAGCCGTCCGAGCGATCGGACGTCCTCCGCGTTGTGCTCCACGACCGGGGCGAGCGGGACGGCGCTCCCGCCACGCACGAAGGCGAGGTAGCGCTCGGGGATCTCCCAGCCCCCGACGTCCCGATCCCGCCGGACGCCGAGCAGCTCACGTTCCACGGTGGAGAGCCTGGCGTCGCCCAGGCGGTGCCGGAAGAGGCGCCGCACGTGGGGCAGGAGGTCGAGCATCCCGGCGTGCTCGGGCGCGGCGCGGCGGACGAGCCGGTAGCGGGTCACGAGGAGCGGCCAGTCGAAGCCGCGGCCGTTGTACGTGACGAGCCATGCGTCCGACGGGATCGCCGCGTCGAGCGCGGCGAGGAGCGCGGGCTCGTCGGAATGGTCCGGGCAGAGGAGCTGGACCTGGCGAAAGCGGTCGCCCTCCCACCAGCCGAGCCCGACCAGGAAGGCGAGCGTCCCCGCCGCAGTGCCCAGCCCGGTCGTCTCCGTGTCCAGGCAGACGAGGCGTGCCTCCGCGGGCGGCTGGCCCGGCAGCAAGGCGAGGCGCGTTCGCACGAGCGGGAGCGCGATGGTCGCCGGCTCGACGCGGACGACGTGGCCGCCCGGCCCGTCCAGCGACTCGCCGCCGACCGCGGCCGCCAGGCGTTCCGCCCTGCCCGCACCAGCCCTGAGGGTCGAGGCGGCGGACGCCACTGGCGCGGGAGGCGGACCCGTCGGGAGCGCCGCCCGCGCGACGCGGAGCGCGGCGAGGCGGCGCTGGAGCAGCGCCGTCTCGCTCATGCTGCCCCGGCGCTCGCCGCCCGTTCCGCGACCGGTGCCCCGAGCTCGCCGAGGAGCCGCAATGCCAGGCGCCGGGCGTCGAGGTGGGCCTCGCCCCCCGACGCGCGCGGGCCGGTGCACGACGGGCAGCCCGACTCGCAGCCGCAGGCGACGATGAGCTCGGCGGCACCTGCCACGAGCTCGTCGTGGCGGTTCCAGAGCCGCTCGGACATGCCGACGCCGCCGGGGACCGCCTCGTACAGGTAGATCGTGGGCGCCTCCGAGTGCGGTGAACGCACCTGGGCGACGAGGCCGAGGTCGCGGGGATCGACCATCAGGAGCACGCTCGCGACGGTCTGCATCGCCCGTCCAGCGCCGAGCAGGGCGACGTCGAGCTCCTCGCGCCGCCAGCCGCCGGGCAGGGCGTCGGCCGCAACCCAGTAGGCGGTGGTCTGCAGCTCGATCTCGGGCAGGTCGATGGGGCCCCAGCCGACGTTCTCGTCGGTGCCGAACTTGAGCTTCTTGTAGAACGTGACGAGGCTCGCGACCATCACCTCGCCGTGGACGCGACGGCCACCGGTGGCGGGAGCGTCGCCGAAGACGTCGATCGGCTTGAGGGTGACGGCCCGATTGGCGTACGTGTAGTGGTCGGCGTCGATCCGGTGGACGTACGCCTTGCGTTCGCCCCATTCGAGCCGGTCGACGTGGTACTGGATGGACTCGTGCATGTAGATCGCGTGCTGGTGGACGAGCACCTGGGCCGAGAACAGGTCAACCTCGCCGAGCACGCGCGGCCGGTCGGGTGTCGTGTCGATGATCACCACGTTCTCGGGGGCCGCGGTGCGCAACGAGATCTCCGAGGCCGGGAAGTTCTCCGAGCTCCAGTACCAGCGGCCGTCCTCGCCCTGGTGGATGTGCCCGCTTTCTGCGATGAACGCCAGCAGGTCGTCGGCCGGGCCATCCCCGAAGGTCTCCCCCGGCTCGAATGGCATCTCGAACGTTGCCGCCCGCAGGTGGGCCAGCAGGACGTGCAGGTTGTCGGGGTCGACGCGGGCCTCCTCGGGCGGGTTCTCGAGGAGGAACTCGGGGTGGTGGATCACGTACTGGTCCACGGGCGCTGCCGACGCGACGAGGATCGCGACCGAGACGTCCTGGCGCCGACCGGCGCGCCCGATCTGTTGCCACGTGGCGGCGATCGAGCCTGGATAGCCGGCGAGCACCGCGACGTCGAGCCGGCCGATGTCGACGCCGAGCTCGAGCGCATTCGTGCTCACGACCCCGAGGACCTCGCCGTTCCGCAGGCCTTCCTCGATGGAGCGCCGCTCGGTTGGCAGGTACCCGCCACGGTAGCCGCGGACCCGCGTCCGGGGCCCGCCGTGCTGCCGAAGCGATTCGCGCAGCCCCGTGAGGATCAGCTCGACACCCGTGCGCGATCGTCCGAAGACGATCGTCTGCCTGCCGGCCCGCAGGAAGGGCAGCGCCCATCGCTGGGCCAGGGTGAGCGCCGATCCGCGGGCCCCCGACGGCCCATCCACGATGGGCGGGTCCACGAGGAGGATGTGGCGCGCCCCGGCTGGCGCGCCGTTTCGATCGACGACGAGCGGCGCCCGGCCGGTCAGGCGCGTCGCCAGCTCGCCCGGATTCGCGATCGTGGCCGAGCAGGTGACGATCACCGGGTTCGAGCCGTAGTGCCGGCAGATCCGGAGGAGCCTCCGGAGAACGTTGGCGACGTGGCTCCCGAAGAGCCCGCGATAGAGATGGAGCTCGTCGACGACGATCACCTGGACCTGCTCGAAGAGCTGGAACCATTTCGTGTGGTGGGGGAGGATCGCGGCATGGAGCATGTCCGGGTTCGTGACCACCACCTGGCCTGCCTGCCGGATCGAGGAGCGGATCGGCGCCGGCGTGTCGCCGTCGTAGGTGGCGGTGGCGATCGAGAGGCCTGCGGCCCCCGCGAGGGAACGGAACGCGGCGACCTGGTCCTCGCCGAGGGCCTTCGTCGGAAAGAGCCAGAGCGCCCGGGCGGATGGGTCGTCCGCGAGCGCCTGGAGGACGGGAAGCTCGTAGCAGAGGCTCTTCCCGGACGCCGTGGGCGTGACCACGCAGACGTCGCGTCCGGCGCGGATCGCCTCGAGCGCCTCGGCCTGGTGGGTGTAGAGGGAGCCGATCCCCAGCTGCGCAAGGGCCGCCCGGATGCGGGGATCCACCCACCCGGGGATCGGCGCGGTCTCCGCGGCCCGGGCAGGCACGCGGGCATGGTGGACGACGCCGCGCGCCAGAGAGGGCTCGTCGAGCAGCCGCGCGAGCACCGCGTCGGCCGGAGCGGGCGCGTACGTGCGCATCGCGACGCCTCCTCGCATAGAGAACAGGTGAGCGGTTTCGGGCCAGTCTAGCACCGCGATCCTGTCGCCCGGGCGATCGTCCCGGTGATCAGTGACAGGTTGTTTGGCACGCCCGGCGGTTTGACACGCTAGCTGCGCGCAGCTACCATCCCGCCATGCCGTCGAAGCCGCCATCGAACGTGGCCGACCCGGATGTGTCCAACGAGACCGGCACGCCACGTGCTTCCGGAGGTCGCCCCGGCACCCGTCTCGCTCGCCGGGCTGGGGATCGCGGGGCTGTCGCGGCGTCGCGTGGGCTGGGCCGCCGTGGCGCTCGTCACGGCCTGGATCCTCGTCGGCTTCGCGGGACAGGCGTCGGATGCCGCGCGCGCCGCGGAACGCGTCACGCAGGAGCAAACCGCGAACGAGGCGCTCGTCGCCCGCGTCGCCGCGCTGCGCGACGAGCTGAGCCTGGTCCAGACACAGCGCTGGATCCTCCAGCAGGCGCGCGCCTACGGCCTGGGCAGCGGGAACGAGCGGCCGTTCGCGATCGCGGCCGACGCCCCGTCGATCGCGCCGGATGCACCGGGCTCGCCGGCACGCAGGCTCGGCTCGGTCGTCGAGCAGCGCTCCCCGCTCGACGCCTGGCTGGACACCCTGTTCGGGTCCGGGGGCACCGCCGGCAACTGACGTCGCCCGCGCCTGCGTGACCGGCGCGCTTGCATGCATACGGCACGGGCCGGATGCCGAGCCCGCTCGGCGCAGCACCCGCAACGCCCCTGGGGACTCCCGCGGCGGGAGCGAGCTGGACACGTTCTGCGCAGGTCGATGCCGGCGGGGGGACGGCCCGCGCTGAACCCGGCCAACGTCCGCGTCACCGCCGGCGCGCGTCCCGACCGATGCGTTCCGGGGCTGCGTTAGAATGGGGTGACGTGGCTGGGTAGCTCAGTTGGCAGAGCAAGCGGCTCATAATCGCTAGGTCACAGGTTCGAGTCCTGTCCCAGCTACCACCGAGTGGAGTTCGACGGCCGGCCCATGGCCGGCCGTTCCGATTCCGGCTCGCCCCGCGGTCGTCGGGAATTCGGGCCCGGGCGGCTGGCCGTCACGATACCCGCGGCCTGCCGCGCCGACATCCGGGGGGCCCGCGCCTGCGTACAACTCTCCGCGGGGAGAGACCCCCGGTGCGGGGCATCCCGACGGGCGCCCCGGACGGGGTCGGCGGAGAGGGCGGCTATACTCCAACCCTGACGTCGGCGGAGCGCCGCCGGCGCGACTGACCCGGAGGCCAGGTTGAACGGCAAGTTCTTCCGCAACGGAATCGTGATGCTCGTCCTCGTGGTGGGCACGGTCGCGTTGCTGTATACGTTCCTCGTCTCGCCGACCAACGACACGGCGAAGCCGTATTCGGGCTACCTCGCCGATGTCCGGGCCGGCCTCGTCGCGAATGTCACCCAGCAGGACCTGACCCTCACCGTGACCACGACGGGCAATTCGGGGACCAAGTACACGACGGTCGTGCCAGGGATCGGCGTCCAGAGCGCGTTCCAGGACACGGTCGATGCGGCGAAGGCGGGCGGGCAGGACCCCAACAAGATCGTCTTCACCGCGATGAAGGCCTCGGACGCCGGGCAGTGGGTCAACCTGCTCGTCGGTGCCCTGCTGCCGGTGCTCCTGATCGGCGGCTTCCTGTTCTTCATGATGCGCCAGGCCCAGGGCACCAACAACCAGGCGCTCTCGTTCGGCAAGAGCCGGGCCCGCATGTTCCTGGGCAACAAGACGGTCGTCACCTTCGCGGACGTGGCAGGCGTCGATGAGGCCAAGACGGAGCTCCAGGAGGTCGTGGAGTTCCTCAAGTACCCCGAGAAGTTCAACTCGCTCGGCGCGCGGATCCCGCGCGGCGTGCTCCTCGTCGGCCCTCCGGGAACCGGCAAGACCCTGATGGCCCGCGCCGTCGCAGGGGAGGCGGGCGTGCCGTTCTTCTCGATCTCCGGCTCGGAGTTCGTGGAGATGTTCGTGGGCGTCGGCGCCAGCCGCGTACGCGACCTCTTCGACCAGGCCAAGCGGAACGCCCCGTGCATCGTCTTCGTGGACGAGATCGACGCGGTCGGGCGCCAGCGCGGCGCCGGCCTTGGCGGCTCCCATGACGAGCGCGAGCAGACGCTGAACCAGATCCTGGTCGAGATGGACGGCTTCGACACCGCGACGAACGTCATCGTGGTCGCTGCCACGAACCGGCCCGACGTCCTGGACCCGGCGCTGCTGCGGCCGGGTCGGTTCGACCGCCAGGTGATCCTCGATCGCCCGGACATGAAGGGGCGCGTCGAGATCCTGCGCGTGCACTCCAAGGGCAAGCCGCTCGACAAGGCCTTCTCGGTCGAGGAGGTCGCCAAGCAGTCGCCGGGCTTCTCCGGGGCCGACCTCGCCAACCTCGTCAACGAAGCGGCGATCCTTGCCGCGCGCCGCAACAAGAAGCTGATCGGGATGCCCGAGTTCCAGGAGGCCCTGGAGCGCATCGTCGCGGGCCCGGAGCGCAAGAGCCGGGTCATCTCGGATGCCGAGAAGCTGATCATCGCCTACCACGAGGGCGGCCACGCCGTCGTGCAGCGGATCCTCCCGAAGTGCGACCCGGTGGCGAAGGTCACGATCATCAGCCGCGGGATGGCGCTGGGCTACACGATGGCCCTGCCGTCGGAGGACCGGTACCTCCAGAGCAAGAGCGAGTTCGAGGACAAGATCGCCGGGATGCTCGGCGGCAACGCGTCCGAGCGTCTCGTCTTCGGCGACACGACGACCGGCGCCTCCAACGATATCGAGAAGGCCAGCGACCTCGCCCGCCGGATGGTCACCGAGTTCGGCATGAGCGAGAAGCTCGGGCCGCTCGCCTTCGGCAAGCACGACGAGATGGTGTTCCTGGGACGCGGCATCGGCGAGCAGCGCAACTACTCCGACGACGTGGCGCGCCAGATCGACGACGAGGTGCGGCTGATCATCGACAGCGCCTACGTCCGGGCCCAGGACGTCCTGACCCGCCACCGCGACAAGCTCGATGCGCTCGCCGCCCAGCTCGTCGAGAAGGAGACGCTCGACGCCATGGAGTTCGAGGCGCTCTTTTCCGACCTGCCGCCGAAGGAGCCGATCCACGGCATCGTGCCGAAGCTCGAATCGGCCGGGGTTCCGGCCGGCGCGCCGCAGCCTGCCTGACGATCGTGGCGGACGGGGCCGTCGAGGCCCACCTCGTCGCAACGGCTGATCGGCGCCTCGCGCGCTACCTCGACTTCCTGCGCATTCCGAGCATCAGCGGCATCCCGGCCCATGCCGCGGATTGCCGGCGGGCCGCGGAGCAACTGGCGGCCGACCTCCGGGCCGCCGGCCTCGAGAACGTGGAAGTGAGCGAGACGGGCGGCCACCCGATCGTCTATGCCGACTGGCTTCACGCGACGGGCGCGCCGACCGTCCTCCTGTACGGCCACTACGACGTGCAGCCGGTCGATCCGCTCGACGAGTGGCTGGCGTCCCCGTTCGAGCCGATCATCCGGGACGGGCGCGTCCTCGCCCGGGGCGCCTCGGACGACAAGTCGAACATCTCCATCGCGCTGTCGGCCGCGGAGGCGGTGCTCGCCGTGCGAGGGGCGCTCCCGCTCAACCTGCGCCTGGTATTCGAGGGCGAGGAGGAGTCCAGCTCCATCCACCTGGAGCCATGGCTTGTCGCGAACGCGATGCGGCTTGCGGCCGACGTGGCCCTGGTCGCCGACGCGGGATTCTTCGCGGGCAACCTGCCCGCCATCACGGTGGGCCTGCGCGGCCTGGCCGCGGCGGAGATCCACGTCCGCGGCCCGTTCCAGGACGTGCATTCGGGCTCCTTCGGGGGCGCGATCGAGAACCCGATCAACGCGCTGGCGTCGATCATCGCGGCCCTCAAGGGCCCCGACGGCCGGGTCCGGATTCCCGGCTTCTACGACGACGTGGTGGCGCTCACCGACGCCGAGCGGGCGGCGCTGGCTGCGCTCCCGTTCGACGAGGAGGCGCTCCGTGCCGAGCTCGACGTGCCGGCGCTCGTCGGCGAGACGGGCTGGACCACGACCGAGCGACGGGGGGCCCGTCCGACGCTGGACGTGAACGGGATCTGGGGCGGCTTCTCGGGGGAGGGGAGCAAGACGATCATCCCCGGCCGGGCCAACGCCAAGATCACCTGCCGGCTGGTTGCGAACCAGGACCCGGACCGCGTCTTCGCGCTCCTCCACGACTACGTGATGCAGATCGCGCCCCCCGGCGTGCGCGTCGATGTCGTCTCCACCGGCGGCGGACGCCCCACCCTGACGCCGCGGGACCAGCCCGCCACGCGGGCCTACGCCCGCGCCCTCGAGGCAGCGTTCGGCCGCGAGCCGCTCTTCGTCCGGGAAGGCGGCTCGGTGCCCGTGGCTGCCAGCTTCGCCTCGATCCTCGGCCTGCCCGTCACGGTGATGGGATTCATGCCGCCAACGGGCAACTTCCACGCGCCGAACGAGTGGATGGACATGACGAACTTCGAGACCGGGATCCGGGCGCTCGTGGCCTTCTTCGACGACTACGCCGGGCATCCAGCCGGCTGAGCGCGACCCGGAGGTCAGGGGACGCGGGGGCACTTCCGTGGGGTGATCGGGCTCGGGCCTGGTGCTACGATGGCCGCACGGGGACGACCCCGTCTCCTCGGCATTCCAGGAAGCGAAGGACCGCGTGAGCACCGAGATGGAGCGCCCACCCACCATTGAGCCCAAGGCCGAGTGGCGTCACGATTCGCCGACCGGGAGCCTGGTTCCGCGCTCGGCGCTCGACGTCCTGGTCGACCTCAACGATCGGATCTCGAGCGGCAACCTGGCGGACTACCAGGCCGTTCCCCTCGGATTCACCCCGCTCGACAAGACCATCGGCAGCGGCATCCGTCCCGGAGAGCTCCTCCTCATCGGCGGAGCGCAGGGCACGGGCAAGACGACGATGGCGCTCCAGATGGCGCGCAACGTCGCGTCCGGCGGCCAGGCGAACGTCCTCTACATCTGTTTCGAGCACGAGGAGCACTACCTCCTCAACCGCATGATCGCGATGGAGTCGGCGCTCGCCCACCTGCCGCACAAGACCGGCGCCATCAAGATCCAGGATGTCCGGCGCGAGATCCTCGGGTCGTGGGTCGCGGAGGGCCAGGGCGGTCCCGTCCTCGCTTCGAACCCGCGCCTGCGGCCGAGCCTCGACCGGATCGGCCGCTACGGGCAGAACCTCTTCCTGATGCGCGGAACGCAGACCGCCAGCACGATCGACAACATCCGGCTGCTGGTCCAGAAGCACCGCGTCCTGTCCGGCGATCGCCAGCTTCTCGTGGTCGTCGACTACCTCCAGAAGGTGCCGCAGTACCCGGAGCCGGACTCGGAGACCGAGAAGGTCACCTTCGTGGTCAACGGCCTCAAGGACATCGCCCTCGCCGAGCAGGTCGGCATGATCGCGATCGTGGCGGCCGACAAGGAAGGCCTGAAGGCCTCGCGCCTGCGCAACCATCACCTGCGAGGGTCGTCGGCGATCAACTACGAAGCGGACATCATCCTGATCCTGAACGAGAAGTACCAGATCGTCGCCAAGGTGAACATCGAGTTCAACCCGTACCAGGCGCAGCGCTTCCGGGACTGGATCATCGTCTCCGTGGAGAAGAACCGGGGCGGCCAGGACAACGTCGACGTGGAGTTCGAGAAGCACTTCGAGTTCTCCTGCTTCGATCCGAACGGTCGCACGGTGCAGGAGAAGCTGATCGAGGAGCGCCTCTACAACGACTGAACGCCCGCGAGGGCGGGGCGTCACCGGGCACGCAGCCGAGGGCGGGCGACCGGGCCCGTGGCACCGGGCGTGCCGACCTCCGGTTGCGGCGGCTGATCGAGCGCCGCCTGGCGGGCCTCCCCGGGTGCGCGCCGAGCCACGCTGTCGTATCGTCCCGGCATGACCGCCGCCCATCGTGCCGACTTCCCGAACACGGTCGAGATCGTTGTCGAGATCCCCCGCGGGAGCCGGAACAAGTACGAGTATGACGAGGAGGCCGGCGTCTTCCGGCTCGATCGGATCCTCTCGTCGGCCGTCTTCTACAACTTCGACTACGGCTTCATCGAGGGGACGCGAGCCGCCGACGGCGACCACACCGACGCGCTCCTGATCATCGATGCGCCGACGTTCACCGGGTGCCACGTCTGGGGCAGGCCGATCGGGGGGCTCGAGATGAGCGACGAGAACGGCTTCGACTTCAAGGTCCTGTGCGTGGCGATCGGCGATCCGCACCAGGCCCACATCTTCCGGCTGGACCAGGTGCGACCGCACCGCCTCGTGGAGATCGAGCACTTCTTCCAGACCTACAAGCTCCTCGAGAAGAAGGAGACCGAGGTCGTGGGCTGGCGCGACCGTGACCACGCCCTCGAGATCCTCCGCGCGGACCGCGCCACGTGGGGTCGCGAGCACCCACGATGACCCGGGGCGGATCCGAACGCTGGGTCCGCCCGCTCGCGCCCGGCGAGCGGCGCCTCTTCATCGCTGCACCCCTCGGTGACGCAGCACGCGAGGCCGTCGCCCGCCTCATGAACGGTCTCGGGGCGCCGCAGGACGGCGGTCGCAACCCGGATCCCTCCGCGCCACCCTCGGCCCGCCTGCGCTGGGTGCGATCGACGAACCTGCACCTGACGCTCCGCTTTCTCGGCGCGACGGCATCCGCGTCCCTGCCCGCGCTCGAGGCGGCCGTCGACCGGACGGCGCACGCCGCGCGGCCGTTCGAAGCGCGGTTGTCCGGGGCGGGAGCCTTCCCGTCGCCGTCGCGGCCGCGGGCCGTCTTCCTGCGGGTCGGCGATGGCGCGCGGGACCTCGGAGCGCTCGCGGAACGCCTCTCCGCGGAGCTCGCCGAGGGCGGCTGGCCGCCTGCCGAGCGGCCGTTCGCGGCGCACCTCACGCTTGCCCGCTCGGACGGGGTGCCGGGCGCGCTCGACCGCCGTCGATGCGCTGAGCGCCGCCGCGGCAACGCTCGACGCGGCATGGAGCGTGGACCGGATCGTCCTCTTCGAGAGCGTCCTCGGCGGCGGTCCCGCCCGCTACGTGGCGCTCCGGACGGCACCGCTTGACGGCACCGCCTTGCGGGACCCGGGCGGCGCGTTGTAGCCTCGTGGCCCGCCCGGCGACGGGGCCGTCCCCGACCGTTCCACCCGTGATCCCAGGAGATGCGCGCATGGCGACCAACCGGACCAAGTTCGTGCTCGACGAGGAGCGCATCCCGCGGGCCTGGTACAACATCGTCGCGGACCTGCCGTCGCCGCCGCCCCCGTCGCTCCATCCGGGCACGATGCAGCCGCTCGGTCCGGACGACCTCGCCCCGCTCTTCCCGATGGCGCTGATCATGCAGGAGGTCAGCACGGAGCGCGACATCGAGATCCCCGAGCCGGTCCGGGACGCGTACCGCCTGTACCGCCCGAGCCCGCTGTTCCGCGCCCGCCGGCTGGAGAAGGCGCTCGATACCCCGGCCCACATCTACTACAAGTACGAGGGCCTGAGCCCGGCAGGGAGCCACAAGCCGAACACGGCGATCCCGCAGGCCTTCTACAACGCCGAGGCCGGCGTCAAGCGCCTCGCCACCGAGACCGGCGCCGGCCAGTGGGGGACGCGCGCTCGTCGATCGCCGGGGCGCTCTTCGGCCTCGAGGTCAAGGTCTACATGGTCCGCGCAAGCTACGACCAGAAGCCGTACCGGCGGATGCTCATGGAGGTGTACGGCGCCTCGGTCGTCGCGAGCCCGTCGCTGACCACCAACTACGGGCGGGCCGTGCTCGCGGTGACCCCGGACAATCCGGGTTCGCTCGGCATGGCGATCAGCGAGGCGGTCGAGGACGCGGCGACGCGCGACGACACGAAGTACGCGCTGGGTCCGTCCTCAACCATGTCCTGCTCCACCAGACGGTCGTCGGCCAGGAGGCGATCCTCCAGATGGAGATGGCCGGCGAGGAGCCGGACGTCGTGATCGCGTGCGCCGGCGGCGGGTCCAACTTCGGCGGGCTCGCGTTCCCGTTCGTCGGGCGCATGCTCCGCGGCGAGGCGACCTACCGCGTGATCGCCGTCGAGCCGGCGGCGGCGCCGTCGCTGACCCGCGGCGTCTACGCCTACGACTACGGCGACACGGCGCACATGGCCCCGATCGTCAAGATGCACACGCTCGGCAGCGAGTTCATCCCGGAGCCGATCCACGCCGGCGGCCTGCGGTACCACGGCATGGCGCCGCTCGTCAGCCTCCTGCGGGACCTCGGGCACGATCGAGGCCCGGGCCGTGCACCAGAACTCGACCTTCGCCGCGGGCGTCCAGTTCGCCCGGACCGAGGGGATCCTCCCGGCGCCCGAGTCGAACCACGCGATCCGCGTCGCGATCGACGAGGCGCTCAAGGCGAAGGAGGAGGGCGGTCGCCCGGGTGATCCTCTTCAACCTGTCCGGGCACGGGCACTTCGACCTGACGGCGTACGAGCGGTACCTGTCCGGGGCGCTCGAGGACTTCGAGTACCCGGCCGAGCGGGTCGCGCACGCGCTGGCGGCACTGCCCGTCGTCGGCTGAGCTCACAGCGGGGCGCCGTCACCGCGGCGCCCCGCCCGCAGCCTAGGATCCGGGCATGCCCCGCCTCGCCTGCTGGTCGTGCGGCCGGAGCATCTACGCGACCTCGCCGCTCGCAGTCGCTCTTCGCCGAGGAGCGCCGCTGCCCGCGCTGCGGCGCGCGCATGAACATCGAGCGCCGCGACGCCGAGCGCCGCGAGCAGGTCCGTCGCGACAACCCACCCGACGACCCTGGGCCCCCGCCCGACGGAGAGCGCCGCGTGAAGGAGCGTCGATCCGTCCCGCGGCGCCGCGGCCGGTAGCGAGCATGGTCCCGCGCGTGGTCTCGCCGTCGCGGGACGCGACGATGCCCATGCACGTCGACGTTCCTCGGGCTGGGCCTGATCGGCGGCTCCGTCGCCCTCGCGCTGCGCGAGGCCGGGGGCTGGGCGACCGCCGCCTGGAGCCCGACGGGGGCCGGGCCGGCGCAGCGCGCTCGCGTCGGGCGTCCTCGAGGTCCGCGCCCGCGACGCTCGAGGATGCGCTCGCTGGCGCCGACCTCGTCGTGCTCGCCGCGCCGCCGACGGCCTGCCTGGCGCTCCTCGACCGGCTCGCCGGCCGGGCGCGTCGAGCGCTTCCGGCCGGCGCGGTCGTGACCGACGTCGCGAGCACGAAGGCGCTCATCGTGGCGGCGCGCCGCGATCGCCTCGGCCTGCGCTTCGTGGGCGGCCACCCGATGGCGGGCCGCGAGACGAGCGGCTTCGGTGCGGCGACGCGACGCTCTTCGCGGGACGGCCCTGGGTCGTCGTGCCCGGCGATCCGGCAGACGGCGCCGCGATCGAGCGGGTCGAGGGGCTGGCGCGGGCCGCCGGCGCGAACCCGGTCCGGATGGACGCGGCTGCGCACGACGCCGCGGTCGCCATGATCAGCCACCTGCCGCTCCTCGCGGCCGCCGCGCTCGTGGAGGCGGCGGCGGGCGCCGCGGGAGCGCCGCCGCCCGCCGACTGGCCGGCGGCGGCCGCCCTCGCGGCCTCCGGCTGGCGCGATGCGACGCGGCTCGCCCGTGGCGACGCGGCGATGGGTGCCGGGATCGCGGCCACGAACGCGGCCGCGCTTGCCGCGGCGCCTGCGCGCCTATCGCGACCGGATCGACGCATGGCTCGCCTCGCTCGAGGCGGCGGGATCCGACGGGCTTCCGGACGAAGCGGCGATCCGCGCCCGTCTGGATGCTGCGCGCGATCGTCTCGCGGCCGCCGGCTGACGTGGGCGAACGGCTCGGGCGAGTCGGTCCTCGTCGTGCCGCGCGCCGCGCTGATGGGCCCGGCGGGCTGGCGAGGCGTCATCGATCGGGGCGCGGAGCCGTACCTCGCCGTCATCGAGCGCGGAGGGGCGCTTCGCTCCGCGTGCCGAGATGGAGGTCGGATCCGCGCTACAAGCAGGTCATCCCGTACCTCGTCCTGCGCGATCGGGAACGCTACTTCCTCATGCGGCGCACCCGGGCGGGCGCCGACGCGCGCCTCCACGATCGGTTCTCGATCGGGGTGGGCGGCCACCTCAACCCGGGCGACGCGAGCCTGGCCGGCGGCCTTGCGCGCGAGTGGGCGGAGGAGCTCGAGGCAGCCTTCGTGCCCGACTTCCGCCTCGTCGGGCCTGCTCAACGACGACACGACGGAGGTCGGCCGCGTCCACGTGGGTGTCGTCTTCGCGGCCGAGGCGGACGGCCGGCCGGTCGCGGTCCGCGAGACGGACAAGCTCGAGGGTCGCTTCGCCACACCGCGGGACGTGCTGGCCGTCCACGAGCGGATGGAGACGTGGAGCCAGCTCGTCTTCGATCACGTGAGCGGCCGGGAACCCGGCATCCGCGGCGGGACGCCCGGCGCAGGCGACGAGCTGCCGCTCACGTCGTGACCGCGCTCGCCGGCACGGTCCCCGGCCCGCGACGAGCCGCGGGTGCATACTTGGCCCGAGCCCATTCCTGATGCGCCGACCGATCCTCCTGGCCCGCTCCATCCCGCTCGTGGCGGGAGTGCTGGTGGTCGCGCTCGCCGGGTTCGCCGGCCCGACCCGGGCCGCGACGCCCGCCGTCGTGGTCCTGCCCACGACCGGCGATGTCGACGGGGTCATGGCCCAGTACCTCGCCGACGGGATCGCGCGAGCCGAGCGCGAGGGCGCCCCGGCGGTGATCGTCGAGCTCAACACGCCCGGCGGGAGCCTCGACGCGATGCAGCAGATCACGAGCACGTTCCTGGAGTCGCCGGTGCCGGTGATCGTCTGGGTCGCGCCCGCCGGCGGCCGGGCCGCGAGCGCCGGCACGTTCATCACGCTCGCCGCGAACCTCGCGTTCATGGCGCCCGGCACGAACATCGGCGCCGCGAGCCCGATCGACAGCAGCGGCGAGGACATCCCGGGCACGCTCGGCGTGAAGGTCAAGAACGACGCGATCGCCAACATCTCGGCCATCGCCCAGGCGCGCGGCCGGCCCGTGGCGTGGGCCGTCTCGACCGTCAGCGACGCCACGAGCTACTCGGCCTCGGAGGCGGTCGCGGCCGGCGGCGTCGACGGCATCGCGGCGACCGAGGCGGACGTGCTCGCCGCTGCGAACGGGAGGACGGTCACCGTCGCGGGTGGCCGGCAGGTCACGCTTGCCCTCGCGGGCGCGGCGACCGAGGTGGTCGAGCTGAACCCGTTCCAGGCGCTCCTGCGCCTCCTCGCGGACCCGAACATCGCCTTCATCCTGTTCGTCGCCGGCATCCTACGGCCTCGCTCTTCGAGCTCGCAGAGCCCGAACATCGTCGACCGGGATCCTGGGCGCGCTGTCGCTCCTCCTCGCCTTCATCGGCTTCGGGACCTGCCGCTCAACGTCGCCGGCCTGCTGCTCGATCGGGCTCGGCCTCGTCCTCGTTCGTGCTCGAGACCCACGTCACCAGCCACGGCCTGCTCGCGATCGCGGCGGCCGTCTGCGTCGCGCTCGGGGCGGCGGCCCTCTACGGCGAGCCCGGCGCCCCCAGCGTGCCCGGCGTGGAGGTCGCGCTGCCCGTCATCGTCGTGATGGTGGTCCTGACCGCCGGCGTTCGGTGCGCTGATCGTCGTTCGCCGCGTACCGGATCCGCCGGATGCGCTCGAGCCCGGTGCTCGTGGGCGACCTCCGGGTCGCCGGCGAGGGCGGCCGTGGTCGTCGACCGAGATCGACCCGCTCGGCACGGTGCACGCGGTCGGCGAGGAGTGGACCGCCCGCAGCGCCGACGGGCTGCCGCTCGCCGCGCGGCGCTCGCGTTCGAGGTCGTCCGGCAGGAGGGGCTGACGCTGTACGTTTCGAGCCGGTCGAGCGCCGGCTCGACCAGCCTGATCCGCGCAGCTCGAAAGGAGCGCCCGCGTGGAAGTCGCCGTCCTGTTCGCGATCCTGGTGGCCGTCCTCATCCTCGTCCTGCTGCTCCTCTACCTGTCCGTCCGGGTCGTGCAGCAGTACGAGAAGATGGTGGTCTTCCGGCTGGGCAAGACGAACGAGGCGCTGGTCCGCGGCCCGGGCCTCCGGTTCCTGATCCCGATCATCGACCGGCCGGTGAAGGTCGACGTGCGCGAGCAGTTCATCGAGGTCCCCAGCCAGACCACGATCACCAAGGACAACGCGCCGATCAACGTCGACTTCCTGATCTACTGGCGGATCGTCGACCCGCTCAAGAGCGTCGTCAACGTCGCCAACTTCGCGGGCGCCCTCCAGGGCGTCGCGACGACGACCCTGCGCGCGGTCATCGGCGACATCCTCCTCGACGAGGTCCTGTCCCAGCGCGAGCAGATCAACGAGGTCCTGCGCGTCAAGCTCGACGAGGTGACCGAGCGCTGGGGCGGCAAGGTCACGACGGTCGAGATCCGCGAGATCACGCCCGCCGCGCGACGTCCAGGACGCGATGAACCGGCAGCTGTCCGCCGAGCGGACCCGGCGCGCCGTCATCACCGAGTCGGAGGGCACGCGCCAGTCGGCGATCAACGTCGCCGAGGGCGAGAAGCAGGCCGAGATCCTCGACGCCGAGGGCGAGCGCCAGGCGCGCGATCCTGCGACGCCGAGGGCTTCAGCCAGGCGCTGGAGCGGATCTTCGCAGCCGCAGCCGGCATCGACCAGAAGACGATGCCGCTCCAGTACCTCGAGGCGCTCAAGGCGCTCGGCGCGAGCCCGTCCACGAAGTTCGTCATCCCGACCGAGTTCACCCGGTTCCTCGAGCCACTCGCGCTCACGCTCGGGGCAGGCCTGGCGTCGGGCGCCGTGACCGGCACCCCGCCGACGCACCCTGTCGGAGGGCCGGGCTGAGCCGCGTGATCGAGAACCGCGGGATCCCGGCGGTGGCGGTCCGCTATGATCGGCCACGGGTGGGCCGTGGTCGAGCGGTCAAGGGGATGATCGCGCCCCGGCGCACGCGGTGAACCAGGAAGGTCGGATGTCCGCCAAGATCCTCGTCGTCGACGACGACCCGAACGTCCAGCGCCTCCTGAGCTTCACGCTCAAGCAGGAGGGCTACGACGTCGTCGTGGCGGGCGACGGCGCCGAGGGCTTCAAGCTCTGGGCGCAGGATCCGCCTGCCCTCATCCTGCTCGACGTCATGCTCCCGAAGCTCGACGGCTACCAGGTCGCCGCGCAAGATCCGCGCCGAGGAGGGCGCCGCGGGCCACGTCCCGATCATCATGCTCACCGCCGAGAGCGAGGTCGAGCAGAAGATCCGCGGCCTGCGGGCCGGCGCGGACGACTACCTGGTCAAGCCCTTCCACCCGGCCGAGCTCCTGGCCCGGATCAAGAGCCTGCTGGCGCGGTTCGCGCCCCGACGACATGCTCGTCGGCCGGCCGCCGCTCGGCCGCGTCCTCGCGTTCTACGGCGCCAAGGGTGGCGTGGGGACGACGACGATCGCGATCAACACCGCGATCGCGCTCCACCGCGAGCTGGGCCGCAAGGTCTGCCTCGTCGACGCCAACCTCCAGTTCGGCGACCACCGGGTCTTCCTGGACCTCGGCCTGGACCGCAAGAGCATCGTCGACGTCGTCACCGCGCCGTCGATCGACGCCGACCTCCTCCGCAGTGTCGCTCGTCAAGCACGACTCGGGGATCGACCTGCTCCTCGCGCCGCCCGTCGCCCGAGACGGCCGAGCTCGTCACGAAGGAGCACCTCGCCCAGATCCTCGAGGTCCTCCGCGGCCTCTACGACTACGTCGTCGTCGACGTCGACAAGCGCCTCGACGACCTCGAACCTCGGCGATCTTCGACGCGGCGGACGCGCTCTTCGTCGTCATGACCGCGGACCTCTCGTGCCTCAAGAACGTGCGCCTGGTCCTCGAGACGCTCGGCCACATCGGCTACGACGGACGAGCGGGTCAAGCTGGTCCTCAACCGCTCGAACGCGTTCACGGGCATCAACGTCGAAGAACGCCGAGGGCGCCCTGAAGCGCACGATCGACCACCAGATCATCAACGAGTACCGGGGCGCGATCAGCGCGCTGAACTCCGGGCGCGCCGGTCATGTTCACGAAGGCCGACTCGCCGCTGGGCGCGATCGTTCCATGACTTCGCGCGGGCGATCGACGAAGCAGCCTCGCGCCGCTGGCACGGCGACCGCCGTGGTCGTGCCGGCGCGCTGAGTCGGGCAGCCGCCGGGTCGCGTTCGACGCGGCGATGACGCGCCGGCGCGCCGGCGGTAAGTGCCGGTGAAGGGCGAGTGGCCGCCGGGTGAGCGCCGCCCGTACGGTTGGGGCATGCTCGCCACGGTCCTCGCCGCCACGCTTCGCGGCCTCGAGGGCCGCCCAGTCCGCGTCGAGGTCGACGTGGCGCCCGGGCCTGCCCGGGTTCACGATCGTCGGCCTCGCGGACGCGGCCCTGCGCGAGGCCCGCGAGCGGGTCCGCGGTGCGCTCCGAAACGCCGGCTTCGTCCACCCGCCACGCCGCATCACGGTGAACCTCGCCCCGGCGGACGTCCCGAAGGCCGGCTCCGCCGCTGGATCTCGGGATCGCGATCGCGATCCTCGTCGGCTCCGAGCAGGTCCGGCCGTTCGGCCGCTGGGCGCTGCTCGGCGAGCTCGGCGCTCGGCGGCGAGATCCGGCCCGTGCCGGGCCTGCTGCCCATGATCGCGGCGCTCGCCCGGCGCGGGGCCGGGCGCGTCGTCGTGCCCGGCGGACGCGCTCGACGAGGCCCGCCTCGTCCCCGGGATCGAGGTCGCTGCCGGCTGCGTCGCTCGGCCGAGGCCGTCGACGCTCGTCCGCGGCAGGCGCGTGCGCGGCCACGCGGCCCATGACGCGCGCGGAGCTGATCCCGGACGTGGCCGAGCCGGCCGCTGCCGACGCCGCTCCGAGGAGCGACGCCTGGCCGGACCTCGCGGACGTCCGCGGCCAGGCCGAGGCGCGCCGCGCGCTCGAGATCGCGCTCGCCGGCGGCCACGCGCTGCTGATGATCGGCGCCGCCCGGCTCGGGCAAGACGCTGCTGGCGCGGACGATCCCGGGGCTGCTCCCGCCGCTCGATCCGGACGAGGCGCACGAGGCGACGGTCATCGCCTCGGTGGCGGGCGAGGGGCCGGTCCGAGGCCTCGTGCGGAGCGCCGCCGTTCCGGGCTCCGCACCACACGGCGTCCTACGCGGCGCTCGTCGGCGGCGGGCCGCGCCTGGCGCCGGGCGAGGTGACGCGCGCCCACCACGGCGTGCTCTTCCTCGACGAGCTGCCCGAGTTCGACCGGACGTGCGCGCGAGGCGCTGCGCCAGCCGCTCGAGGAGGGCCGCGTCGCCATCGCGCGGGCCGGGCGGAGCCGTCGGTCATGCCGGCCCGCTTCCAGCTCGTCGCCGCCATGAACCCGTGCCCGTGCGGGTGGGCGGGTGACCCGTCCGGCCGCTGCACGTGCCCGCCCGGGCTCCCGGACCGGTACGCGGCGCGGATCTCGGGCCCGTTCCGGGATCGGCTCGACCTCTGGGTCTGCCTGCCGCGCGTCGCGCCCGCGGCGCTCCTGGCCCGAGGCGACGGGGAGGCGTCCACGCCCGGTCGCGGCTCGCATCGCGGGGGTCCGGGCGCGCCAGGTGGCCGGGAGGGGACGCCTCGCGGGGCGCCTCTCCGGCAGGGCGCTTCGGGCCGCGTGCGGGCTCGACATGGCTTCGGAGCGAGCGGCCATCCGACTGGCCGACGCGGGCGGCCTGACGGCGCGCGCCACGGAGCGCCTGCTCCGGGTCGCTCGCACCATCGCCGACCTCGACCTGGCGGAGCAAGTGCAGGTCCAGCACCTCGAGGAGGCCGCCCGGTATCGGGTTCCGGCCACGGCCGCGACAAGCTCGCGTGCAGGCTGACATGCTGGGTGTCGGCCGGGACGGGGCGCGCGGCGAGTGGCACGGCCGTGGAGGGCCGGGAGAATGCCTCGACCACGCCAGCGGGTCCGGCACGGAGGGCGCCGGGCGCTCCTTCGGTGCCGTCACTCCGGGTGGCGGGTCCCTGGCAACCCGTCCTCCCACGTCCGCGCTTCCGGTGCCTTCGCGGTCATCGGGGCCCGCGCCCGGCGGCTTGTCGTTCGACGAGGTCGACGCGTGGGCGGTGCTCGTGGCCGTGGACGGAATCGGGCCGGCGACACTCGCCGCGCTGCTGGGTGCGCTCGGCAGCGGCCGGGCCGTGCTCGAGACGGCCGCCGGCCCGGCCGGGCCGCGGCGCCTGGCCGAGGCGGTGACGCGCCGAGGGGGCCGCCTCGACGCCGCGCTCGGGCGCGCCATCGCCGACGCGGCGATGGCGGCGCCGGTCCTGGTCGCGCGGGTGCGCGCACTCGGCATCCAGGTCCTCACCCTGGAGTCGTCGGACTACCCGGGACGCCTCCGCCTCCTGGACCTGCCGCCGCCCGTGCTGTTCGTCCGTGGTGATCTCGCTGCGCTCGATGCGAGCCGGTGCGTTGCCATCGTGGGAACGCGGCGGGCCACCGAGCAAGGGCGCCGCATCGCCGGCGCCATCGGCGGCGCGGTCGCGACGGCGGGCGCCGTGGTGGTCTCGGGCCTCGCGGTCGGCATCGACGGCGCGGCGCACGCTGCCGCCGTGGCCAGTGGCGGGCGAACCGTCGCGGTCCTCGGGTCGGGTCACCAGCGGCTCTATCCGCGGGCGCATGGACACCTCGCGGACGAGATCGTGGCCGGCGGCGGCGCCGTGATCTCCGAGCTCGCTCCCGATGTCGGTCCGGTCCCCGGCACGTTTCCCCGTCGCAACCGCGTGGTCAGCGGCCTCGCCGACGCGACCGTCATCGTCGAGGCCGGCGAGCGGAGCGGCGCCCTCATCACCGCGAGCTGGGCGCTCGAGCAGGGGCGCGAGTGCTTCGTCGTGCCCGGGCCGCTGGATTCCGAGCAGAGCCTGGGCTGCAACCGGTTGCTCAGGATGTACCCGGGCCAGGCACGCGCCGTGCCGAGCGTTGCCGAGCTGCTCGAGGACCTCGGTCTGGCGGGCACCGCCCCCCGGAGCGCACCGGACCGTCGCTGGCTCCGCGGCGGGCGCGCGGTCGGACCTGATCCCGACGCGATCCTCGCCGGCCTCGGCGCGGCCGAGGCCGCCGTCGCCAGGGCGATCCTGCCCCGCGCGGCGACGCTCGAGGAGCTGATGGACGCGACCGGGTTCGCCCCCGCGACCGTCCTCGCCGTCCTCACGCGCCTCGAGGAACGGGAGCTGGTCGTTGCCGCGCTCGGACGGTACGCGCCGGCCGGCGCCCTGGCGGCGACCACGCCGCGCCGCCGGCGCGCGCACCCGTCGGGCGTCACGTCCACGGTCGCCGCGAGCTCCTGAGCAGACCCTGCCCTGGAGCGGCGGAGGACGGGGCCGGGCGCGGGACGAGAAGGTTCGGCACGTGTTGCCGCGCGTCGCCGGCCGGTGGTATGGTGCGAGCCGATCGCGGGGGCTGATCGAGCGGGGCACGACGCCTGCACGGCGCGGGTCAACCAGCGAGGAGCGTCTATTGCGGAAGAT
Source organism: uncultured Chloroflexia bacterium (assembly GCA_963809215.1). Lineage (GTDB taxonomy): Bacteria > Chloroflexota > Limnocylindria > Limnocylindrales > CSP1-4 > CTSoil-043. Next base: position 1,371,206 of record CAWEIJ010000002.1, on the reverse strand, counting down.
CGCGGCCGCGATCCTGGCCGTTCCCGTGGTGCTGGCGCTCTACCTCCCGGTTGTTCGCCGGCGCGGCGTCGCGATCCGGGCAGGGCTCGCGGCGGGCGCGGGCGTGCTGGTGCTGGTCGCCGCGGTCGGGGCGCTGCCCCGCGAGGCAGCGGCGCTTCCGCCCGCGATCGCCGGCCCGGTCGCGGCCGAGCGCTTCGGCCCGGACGTCGAGTCGCGCCAGGCGCTCGACGGAGCGGTCACCTTCGAATTCCTGACGCCGATGGATGAGGCGAGCGTGGCAGCCGCGGTCAGCGTCGACCCTCCGACACCGCTCACGCTCGCCTGGCTCGACGGCGGCCGCCGCCTGCTGGTGAGCTCCCGGGACGGGTGGGCGCCCGAGACGTACTACACGCTGACGATCGGGTCCTCGGCGCGAAGCGCGGGCGGGGTCGCGCTCGCCGACCCGCTCAGGACCGCCTTCTACACGCGGGGCCCCACCGGCGCCCGGATCGTCGCCACGGCCGCGCTCCCCGACGGTAGGGTTTCGCCGGACACGGCGTTCCTCGTCGCGTTCGACCGCCCGGTCGACGCGGCTGCCGCCCGAGCCGCCTTCCGCATCGACCCGCCCACGCCGGGCGACCTCCAGGCCGAGAGCGCCGTCGGCCCGACGGAGCGGCTCACCTTCATCCCCGCGGACGGCCTCGCCTCGGGCACCCGCTACACGGTCTCGATCGCGGCCGGGCTCGTCGACGCGGAGGGGGCGCGGATCGCCCCGATCTCGCCCCTCATCGTGCAGACGATCGTGACGCCCACGGTGGTCCGTTTCCGCCCGCGCGCGGGAACCGAGGACGTGGCGCGCGACGCGGACATCTCGGTTCGCTTCACGCGCCCGATGGACCGGGCGACCACGCAGCGGGCGTTCGTGGTCTCGACCGGGGGGAAGACGCTTGCCGGCGACTACCACTGGGCCGAGGACGACACGGTGTTGATCTTCAACACGCGCGACCCGTTGCCGTGGAGCACCGACGTCGTGATGTCGGTGACGGGCGGTGCCACCGGCGCCGATGGCGCACCCATCTCGGGCCCGATCACCGCGAGCTTCACGACCCTCGCGAAGCCCGCGGCAACCCCGCCGCCCACCTCCCGGCCGACCGCGAGGCCGACGCCGACGCCGAAGCCGGGGACGAAGCCCGCGCTCGTCCCCGCCACCCCGACGGCGAAGCCGACGCCAAGGCCCGCTCCACCGTCGTCGGGCAGCGGCTCGACGGGCAGCGGCTCCGCTGGGCCGCGGCCGAGCGCTACTACCTGAGCCTCATGAACTGCACGCGCGGCGGCGGGATCGTGACCTCGTCGGGCGCGTGCTCGAGCCCGGGCGGCAGCGGGGTCGCGCCCCTGGTCCTCGACGAAGCGATCAGCGCCGCTGTCTCCCGGCCGTACGCGAAGCTGCTGGCGGGCAGCGGGGTCTGCAGCCACTTCGACGGCGGAACCCCGGGCGACCGTCTGCGCCGCGCGGGCTACACCAGCTACCGATGGGGCGAGAACCTCGGCTGCCTGTCGGCCTCCAGCGCGAACGCGTCCGCGCTCGGAACCCAGCTGTACTTCCAGTCGGAGGGCGCGTGGAGCCCGCCCGGCGGGCACTACGTCAACATGATGAACCCCGCCTACGACCGGGTCGGGATCGGCGTCTGGATCTCCGGCGGGCAGATCCGGATCGTCATCGACTTCTACCACCCGTGATCCGCGACGCGGTGCTCCACCTGATCAACGAGCAGCCCCTGCTCATCGACCTGTTCGAGGCGCCGGGCCCGGGCGACACGGTCCTCATCGGCACGAACCTGCGGACGATGAGCCGGACGCGTCCGCTCTTCGCGGAGCGCGAGAGCTCCACGTTCGTGTTCCCGTACACCCACATCCGGTTCGTGGAGCTCCCCGTCGCGGCGGCCGCCTCCGAATCGGTCGAGCCCATCCTGTCGATCCAGCTCGCGGAGCCGGAGCCCGACCTGGAGGTCGACGAGGACTTCCTGCGCAGGGTCCGCGAGCTCTGACCGGCGTCTCTCGCCGGTCTCCGCAGGGTCGGGCGCCAGGCGCCGAGGCGCTGCGTGATCGGGCGGTCAGGGGCCGGTGCTAGACTCGCTCGCCATGACCGACAACCTCGTGATCGTCGAGTCGCCCGCGAAGGCGAAGACGATCGAACGTTACCTGGGGCCCGGGTACACCGTCCTCGCCTCGTACGGCCACGTCCGCGACCTGCCGGAGAACCCCGGCAAGGGCCAGCTGGGCGTGGACGTGGAGCACGACTTCGCGCCCGACTACGAGATCTCCCCGGACCGGCGCCGACAGGTCTCCGCGATCGAGAAGGCGGGCCGCCGGGCGGACCACATCTTCCTCGCCACGGACCTCGACCGGGAGGGCGAGGCGATCGCCTGGCACGTCGCGGAGGCGGCGCACCTTCCCTCCGACCGAACGAGCCGCGTCACGTTCAGCGAGATCACGGAGCCCGCCATCCGCGCGGCCTTCGCAGCGCCGCGGGCGATCAACGTCGACCTCGTCGACGCCCAGCAGACGCGCCGGATCGTCGACCGGCTCGTCGGCTACACGCTGAGCCCGCTCATCTCGCGGAAGGTCCGTTCCGGCCTTTCGGCGGGCCGCGTCCAGTCGGTGGCGGTCCGCCTCGTGGTGGAGCGCGAACGCGAGATCCGGGCGTTCGTCGCCCGCGAGTACTGGACGATCGAGGCGACGCTGCTCGCGCCGGACGGGACGCCCTTCGCCGCCGAGCTCGTGCGGATCGCGGGCCACAAGCCGGTGATCGAGGACGCCGAGACGGCGCGCCGCCATGCCGAGGCGCTGCGGGCGAGCCGACCCGTGGTCCGGGCCGTCGCGGTGAGGACCTCGAAGCGGAGCCCCGCGCCGCCATTCACGACCTCGACCCTCCAGCAGGAGGCGAGCCGCAAGCTCGGCTTCAGCCCGAAGCGGACGATGTCGGTCGCCCAGCGCCTCTACGAGGGCGTCGAGACGCCCGACGGCCAGGTCGGGCTCATCACCTATATGCGGACGGATTCCGTCGCGCTCTCGGACCAGGCGCTGGTCGAGGCGCGCGCGGTCATCGACGCGCGGTACGGTCGCGCGTACGTCGTCGCGAAGGGCCGCCGCTACCGGACGACGTCACGCAACGCCCAGGAGGCCCACGAGGCGGTCCGGCCCACGTCGTTCGCGCGCGACCCGGAGGCGCTCGCGGGCTCGCTGGGCCGTGACGAGGCGCGCCTGTACCGCCTGATCTGGCAGCGCGCGCTGGCGAGCCAGATGACCGAGAAGCAGCTGGAGACAACCACGGTCGACCTCGCGGACCGCGGATACGACCTGCGCGCATCGGCGACCCGCACCCTCTTCGACGGCTTCAGCCGGGTGTACACGGAGGGCCGCGACGAGGGCGACGAGGAAGCCGAGCGGACGCTTCCCGCGCTGGCCGAGGGCGACCCGACAACCGTTGCGGAGGTCGCGCCCACGCAGCACTTCACGGAGCCGCCGCCGCGCTTCACCGAGGCGTCGCTCGTGAAGGCGCTCGAAGAGCTCGGGGTGGGCCGTCCCTCCACCTATGCGGCGACGCTCTCGACGATCGTCGACCGCGGCTACATCACGATCCGGGAGCGCCGGCTCTACCCCGAGCCCGTCGCCGAGATCGTGACCGACCTTCTCGTCGAGCACTTCGGGCGCTACGTGGACTTCGCGTTCACGGCTCGCATGGAGGAAGAGCTCGACGAGATCGCGCGGGGGGAGCGCGCCTGGGTGCCCCTCCTCCGGGAGTTCTACGCACCGCTCCGGACGCTCGTGGACGAGAAGCGCAAGGAGCTCCGCCGGAAGGACTTCACGACCGAGTCGACCGACGAGGTCTGCTCGCTGGGTCACCCGATGGTGATCCGGCTCGGCCGAAACGGACGGTTCCTCGCCTGCTCGCTGTACCCCGAGCACAAGGAGTCGAGGCCGCTTCCCGGCGAGGAGCCCGACCTCCCGGCGATGCCCGGCGCGGGCGAGCCGTGCCCGACCTGCGGCGCGACCGACGGCGGGGTGCTCGCGGTCAAGCGCGGCCGGTTCGGGCCGTTCGTGGGCTGCAATCGCTATCCGGACTGCTCCTACATCCGGAAGGATGGCCCGCCACCGCCGGACCAGCTTCCGTTCGAGGTGACGTGTCCGCGCTGTGGCGAAGGCCACCTCGTGGCGCGCCGCGCGCGCCGGACAGGCTCGGTGTTCTGGGGCTGCTCCCGGTATCCGAAGTGTGACCTGACAACCTCGCACGAGCCGCTCGGCGCCATCCATGACGCCGACGGGGGGCCGGTCGCGCGTCGAGATGACGAGGCCGGCCTCTGTCTGAAGTGCGGGGCGAGCGTGCCGCTCCCCGGCGGGGCGGTTCCCGTTCCCGGCACGACCCTTGCCGGTGGACCGCCCGATCCAGCAGCGCTCGCGCGGCCGGGCGGCCGCGGAGGACGCCGGCCCGGAGGGGCCGCGGGCCGCGGCCGGAGCGCGGCAGCGGGCAGCGCTGCCCCGCGGCGCCCGTCTGCAGCGGGCGCGACCCGGCGCCGGCCCGCCGCGACGGGTCGCGCCGGCCAGGCGGCCGACGACCGGCGCCGACTGAGCCGCGGGTGGACGAGCCGGCCCCGCTCGAGCGGTTCCTCGCGAGCCTGGCCGCCCGCGACGCGTCCCCGCACACGCAGCGCGCCTACCGGACCGTCGTGGGCGCGTACCTCGCCTGGCTCGGCGAGCGCGGCGTCACGTGGCAGGCGCCGTCGCGCACGATCCTGCGCGCGTATCTCGGGGAGCTGGGTGCCGGGCGCGCCCGCTCGTCGGTGGCCCAGCGCCTCGCTGCGATCCGCTCGTTCCACCGGTGGGCGCGGCGGGCCGGGCTCGCCGATTCGGACCCGTGGGCCGCGCTCGGGACGCCGCGCCGTCCACACCGCCTGCCCCCGGTCCTCTCGATCGCCGAGGTCGAGCGGGTCGTGGCGTCGGCGGGCGAGGACCCGGGGGCGCGCGGGGACCCGCGTTCCGGCGGCGGCCGCGGCCGCGGCGCCGGCCGCACCCCCGCGCTCGGGCGCGCGCTCGCGCTGCGAGATGTCGCGATCGTCGAGACCGCCTACGCGGCAGGCCTCCGGATCGCGGAGCTGGCCGGCCTGCGCCTGGACGGCCTGGACCTGGGCCGCGGCGAGCTGCGGGTCGTGGGCAAGGGCCGGAAGGAGCGCGCCGGGCTGCTCGGGAGGCCGGCGCGGGCCGCCCTCGCGGGCTACCTGGCGGAGGGCCGGCCCGCCCTGCTGGCGCGGGCACGGCCCGGCCCGGCCCCCGATTCCGTCTTCCTCAACGCCCGTGGTGGTTCGCTCGGGGAGCGCGGCATGCGCTACCGCCTCGACGCCGCGTTCGCGCGCGCGGGGTCTCCGGAGGGGACCCACCCCCACACGCTGCGCCACTCCTTCGCCACGCATCTGCTCGACGGCGGCGCCGACCTGCGGGTCGTGCAGGAGCTGCTGGGCCACGCGAGCCTTGCCACCACCCAGGTCTACACGCACGTCTCGCCGGCGCGGCTCCGGGCCGTGTATGCCGGCGCCCACCCGCGTGCCCACGCCGCGGAATCCGGAACCGAACCGGCCGACGGGACGCCCCGACCGCGGTGACATCCGGCCGCGCCCTCGTCCGCGCCGGCCTGCTGGTGACCGGCGCCTATCTCGCCTCGCGCGTCCTGGGATGGGTCCGCCTCGTCGTGATCGGCACGACCTTCGGGACCCAGGGCGCCCTCGACCCGTTCTTCGCCGCGTTCCGGATCCCGGACATGATCTTCCAGCTCGTCGCGGCCGGGGCGCTCGCCTCTGCGCTGATCCCGACGATCGCGACGCTCGTGGCGCACGACGAGGAGGATCGAGCCTGGCGGGTTGTTTCCACCGTCACGAACCTGATGCTCGTGGCGCTGGCGGTCATGGCTGGGCTCCTCCTGGTCTTCGCCCCGGCCGTGGTTCCCGCGATCACGCCCGGCTTCGACGCAGCGCAGATCGCCGCGACCGTGGACCTGACGCGCGTCATGCTCCTGAGCCCGATCTTCCTCGCGCTCGGATCGGTCGCCACCAGCGTCCTGCAGGCCCGGGGGCGGTTCGTGGCCTCGGTCGCGGCCCCGATCGTCTACAACCTCGCGATCATCGGCGGCGCGCTGTTCCTGGCGCCGTCGATGGGGGTGATGGGCGTGGCCGTGGGGGTGGTCGCGGGGAGCGCGCTCCACCTCGCCGTCCAGCTCTACCCGCTCCTCGGACCGACGCGCTTCCGCTACCACCCCCGCGTCGACCTGGCCGACCCGGAGGCCCGCACGACGATCCTGCTCCTGGTGCCACGCGCGATCGGGCTCGGCGGCGCGCAGCTGCAGCTGCTCGCGGCCACGACGATCGCGTCCACCCTGGCCGCCGGATCGATCACCGCCTTCAACTTCGCATTCACCTTCTTCCAGATCCCGATCGGGACGCTCGGGGTGCCGCTCGGCGTCGTGGCGTTCCCGGCCCTGAGCGAGCGGCTGGCCTCCGGCGCGACCGGCGACTTCGTCTCGCTCCTCGGCCGCTCGCTCCGGCTCATGCTCTTCGCGATGATCCCGATCGCGGTCGTCGCGGCCGTCGCGGCGCGGCCCGCCGTCACCCTCCTGATCGGCTACGGGAAGGTGGACGCGACAGGGATCGAGGTGACGGCGCAGACGCTCGTCGCGTTCATGGTCGCGCTTCCGTCGGAGACCGCGATCGTCCTGCTCGCCCGCGCGTTCTACGCGGCCCGGGATACCCGCACGCCGGTCACGGCCGCGCTCGTGGCGGTGGCGCTCAGCGTCGTCATCTCGATCGCCCTGGCGCCGGCGCTCGGCGTCGTCGGCCTCGCGCTCGGGATCGCCATCGCGTCCTGGCTGGAGGCGATCATCCTGCTGGTCCGGCTCGACCGCCGCCTGCCCACGCTCGACGTCGCGGCGATCAGCGCGGGTGGGGTCGTCGCGGGGCTGTGCTCCGCGGCGGCCGGCGTGGGCGCGTGGCTGGTCCTCGAGGCGGGACGCCTCGTGCTGGGTCCGGCGCCCGGTAAGATCGGGATCGCGGGAGAGCTCGTCGTCGTCGGCCTCGTGAGCGTGGGCATCTACCTCGGCTTCGCGCGGCTCCTGCGGATCCCGGAGGTCCCGACGATCGTGCGCCTGCTCCGCTCCGCGCTCGGCCGCGGATCCGCGGCGTGACCGGGACCCTGCCGCTCGCGGGCCCCGCCGCCTGGGACGCGTTCGTGGTCGGGAACGAACACGGCTCGTACCTGCAGCGCACGGCGTGGGCCCGCGTGAAGGCGGTGAACGGCTGGACGAGCGAGCGGGTGGTCGCGGGCGGGCCGGCCCCGATCGGCGCCCAGGTCCTGCTGCGGCGGCCGCGACCGCTGCCGTGGGCGTTCGCCTATGCGCCGCGCGGCCCGGTCGCCACCGAGTGGACCGCCGAGTCGGTGGGCGCCTTCACGGAAGCGCTGCGGTCGGCTCCGCTGGGGCGCGTCTCGCACGTCCGGATCGACCCCGAGGTGGAGCGGGATGGGGCGCTCGACCCGGGCGGCTCGCTCCGAGGCGCGCTCGCGGCCGCGGGCTGGCAGCCGGCGACGCCGATCCAGCCGCCCTCGACGCGCGTCATCGACCTGGCGGCCGACGAGGAAGCCCTCTGGGGCAACCTCCGCAAGAAGTGGCGCCAGTACGTCAACAAGGCCCGCTCGAACGGCGTGACGGTCGTGGAGCTGCCGGGCGACCCGCTCGGTCCGTTCTACGCGATCTACCGGGAGACGGCGGCGCGGGCCGGCTTCCTGATCCGCGTGGAGCAGGCGTACCGGGACGTCTGGGAGGCCTATCGGCCGACAGGCGATGCCACGATCCTCTTCGCGGTCGACGCCGCCGGGACCCCCCAGGCCGCGCTGTTCCTGGTGCGGACCGGCCGCCGCGTCGTGGAGCCGTACGGGGGGATGACCGGCGCGGGTGCCGACCTCAGGGCGAACTACCTGCTCAAGTGGGAGGCGATCCGGCGCGCACGGGACGCCGGCGCGGCGACCTACGACCTGTGGGGGCTGGCGAACCCCGGGATCGCCCATTTCAAGACCGGCTTCGGCGGGCGCGAGATCCGTTTCATCGGGGCATGGGACCTGGTCCTGAGCCGGCTCGGCCGTCAGGTCTACCTGGGCGCCCAGCGCGTGCGGGTGGCCCGGGCGCGCCGGCGTGCGGGGCTCGCCGGGGCGGGGGCGCCGGGCATGGCGGGCCGCACCGACGAGCCCGCCGGCACGGACGCCGAGGCCGACGCGGGATGAGCGATTCGCCCGGCGTGCGCGAGGCGGGCCCGGAAGCGCTCACCGGCTGGGACGACCGCACGGTCCGGGTCGCGGGCGGTGACGTCCAGCAGTCACTGGCGTGGGGCGAGCACCGCGCCCGAACCGGCTGGAGGGTCCATCACCTCGAGCTCGACGACGGGAGCGCCGTCCTCGCGCTCGGGAGACCGTGGCCGCTTGTCGGCGGCGGCCACCTCTACCTGCCGAAGGGTCCCGTGGCGGCCGGCGCGCCCGCGGTGGTCGTGGCCGAGCGCCTGGCCGCAGTGGCAGGCTGGGCGCGCCGGTCCGGCTACGACGTGATCCTCGCCGACGCGGAGGTCCCGGCCGCCACGGGCTACCGGGAAGCCCTGGCGGCGCGCGGCTTCCGTCCCGTCGAGGAAGTCGGACCCTCACGCCACCGCGTGGCGGCGCCCATCCCGGCGCGGGTCGAGGACGGCGCGCTGCTTGCGTCGATCGGGACCACGACCCGCCAGATGATCGTCGCGGCCGAGCGGCACGGGATGCGGATCGTGCGCCACGACGCGGCCGCCGCGGCGACGCCGGGAGCGATCGCTGCCGGGCCGCCCTTCGAGCGTCCCGTCGAGGACGCGACGGCCGCGTTCGAGCGCTTCCACGGCCTCCTCGCCGCTACCGGCGAGCGACGCGGCTTCGCGATCGGGCCACGCGCCGCTGCCGTCGCGTGGTGGGGGGCCGCGCTCGCGGCGGGCTTCCTCGCGCTGCTGGAGGCACGCGCCGCCGACGACACGTACCTCGGGGCCGCGATCTTCTACCGGAACGGCGAGCGGCTCTCCTACGCCCATTCCGGCGACGTGGCCGACCTGCGGCGCGCCCATCCCGGCGCGTCGCGCCTGCTCCTCTGGCGCGCGCTCCAGCTCGCGGCGCGGGAAGGCCGCAGCGAGCTTGATCTCGGCGGCGTCGACGTGGCCGGCGCGCGATCCGAGCCCCGGCCCGGCGACCCGATGTACGGGCTCCTCGAGTTCAAGCGCTCCTTCGGCGGCCGATGGGTGGAGCTGTCCGGGGCGCACCAGCTCGTCCTTCGTCCGGCCCGGGCACGCGCCGGTGCCGCGATCTCCCGCGTGGGCCGCCGGGCACGACGCCTGGCACGGCGAACCGCGACCGGGCGATGAAGCGCCGATGAGCGCCGACGGCCCCGACGGTGGCGCGTCCGCCGCGGAGCAGGACCTGCTCGCTCGCCTCGCGGCGGCAGAGCCGCGCGGGACCAGGCCGCTCGCCGGGCTGATCGCCCGCCTCCGCTCGGCCGGCCGGCTGCGGGCGGTGATCGGGCCGGACGGCGCCGCTGCCTCCGGGCCCGACGTGGCCGCGATCGGCGCGACGCTCGTGGCCGGGATCGCCTACGACTCGCGGCGCGTCGCGGCCGGCGGATGCTTCGTGGCGGTGCCCGGGGCGCGTGCGGACGGCCACGACTTCGTCGGAGCCGCCGTCTCTGCCGGGGCTGTCGCGCTCGTGGTCGAGCGTCCGCTGCCCACGGGCGACGTCCGGCGGGTGCCGCAGCTCGTGGTGGACCGGAGCCAGCTTGCGCTCGCGACCGTCGCGGCGTGGTGGTACGGCGACCCGGCCCGGGCCCTCGGGGTCATCGGGATCACCGGGACGGACGGCAAGACGACGACGGCCGGCATGGCGGTCGCGGCCCTCGAGGCGGCCGGTGTCCCGACCGGCCTCGTGAGCACGGCCGAGCAGAAGATCGGGAGCACGCGTGCGGGCTCGCTCGCCCATGTCACGACGCCCGAGGCGCCGGAGCTGCAGCGGGCGCTTCGCGCGATCCGCGCCGCGAACGACGTCGCAGCGGTCGTCGAGTCGACGTCGCACGGCCTCGCGCTCGAGCGCGTCGGCGAGGTCGCGTTCGACGTCGCCATCCTCACCAACCTGACCCATGAGCATCTCGAGTTCCACGGGACGTTCGACGCCTATCGCGCCGCGAAGCGGTCGCTCTTCGAGCGCCTGGCCGCCGACCCGGCGGCTTCCGAGCAGAAGCCGCGAAGCCTGCCCGGGGGGCGCGGATGGCCGCGCGGCGGGATCGTGAACGCCGACGACCCGAACGCCGCCGTCTTCGAGACGGCCACGCGCGAGGCAGGCGCGACGCTCCTGCGCTACGGCCTGGCGACGAACGCCGACGTCCGGGCCTCCGCGGTCGCGGTCACCGGCGATGGCCTCGTCGCGACCGTCACCACGCCGCGGGGCGCCGGGACGCTCCGGCTCCCGCTCCTCGGGCGCTTCAACGTCCACAACGCGCTGGCTGTCGTGGCGCTCGGCGAGCTGCTCGACCTGGATGCGGGCCTGGTCCTCGCCGGCCTGGCCGGGTTCCACGGCGTGCGCGGCCGGATGGAGCGGATCGACCGGGGCCAGCCCTTCACGCTCATCGTCGACTACGCACACACGCCGGCGTCGCTCGCCGCGGTCCTCGACGACCTCGCGGAGCTGGTCGGACCGGGCGGCGGGCGGATCGCCGTCTTCGGGTCGGCCGGGGAGCGGGACGTGGCGAAGCGGGCGATCCAGGGCCGCGTCGCCGGCGAGCGCTGCCGGCTGGTGATCGCGACCGACGAGGATCCCCGCGGCGAGGACTCGATGGCGATCCTGGAGCAGATCGCGGCGGGCGCGGAGGCGGCGGGCCTGCGGCGCGGCGACGACCTCCTCCTCATCGCGGACCGGCGGGCCGCCATCGCCGCCGCGATCGGCCGCGCGCGGCATGGCGACGTCGTGCTCCTCGCCGGCAAGGGCCACGAGCGCAGCATCATCTACGCTGGTTCCGAGCTGCCCTGGGACGAGCGCCGCGTCGCGGAGGAGTGCCTCGCCGCGGCGGGGTACGGCTGACGCGGCGATCGGCGGCGTGACGGCCGTCAGCGCCGGCGGGGTGCGGCTGTGCTAGACGAACGTCGCGGAGTCCAGTGACACGCTCACGGGGTCCGAAAACGGCCCTGCTATCCTAGTTCGACCGATGTCCGTCGAGCAGATCCCCACAGACGCCGCGCCGCCCACGCCCCGGGCCCGCCGGGCCCCGGCGAGCCTGAAGCGCGGCGCGGCTGACGAGCTTTCGCTGCCGGCGCTCCGCGCCGCGCTCCTCGCCGAGGTCGCGAGCCACCACCCGCAGGCCGACCTCGGCCCGGTCGAGCGCGCGTTCGACTTCGCCGTGGCGGCCCATGGCGACCAGCGCCGAGCGACGGGCGAGGCCTACGTGACGCACCCGATCGCCGCGGCCCGGACCCTCGCGGAGATGGCCCTCGACCCGGCCTCGATCCAGGCCGCGCTCCTCCATGACGTGCCCGAGGACACCGACCAGTCGCTGACGGACATCGAGGAGCACTTCGGCGCGGAGGTCGCCCACCTCGTCGACGGCGTCACGAAGCTGTCCAAGTTCTCGACACACTCCCACGAGGAGCAGCAGGCCGAGAACATCCGCAAGATGCTGCTCGCGATGGCCCAGGACATCCGGGTCGTCCTGATCAAGCTGGCCGATCGCCTCCACAACATGCGGACGCTGTCCGGCCTGCCTCCCGACAAGCAGCTCCGGATCGCCCGCCAGACGATGGAGATCTACGCGCCCCTCGCCGAGCGGCTCGGGATCTGGCAGATCAAGTGGGAGCTCGAGGACCTCTCGTTCAAGCACCTGGACCCCGAGCGATACCGTGAGCTGGCGGCCAACCTCGACACGCGCCGCGGCCACCGCGAGCGGTACATCCAGCGGGCGATCGCCGTGCTCCAGCCGGAGCTGGCCCGGCACGAGATCGAGGGCGACCTGAACGGGCGCCCGAAGCACCTCTTCTCCATCTGGAAGAAGATGCAGCGGAAGTCCGCGGCGTTCGGCGAGATCTACGACGTGTACGCGATCCGCCTGCTCGTGGACGAGGTCCGCGACTGCTACGCGGCGCTCGGCGTGGTCCACAGCCTGTGGAAGCCGATCCCCGGGCAGTTCGACGACTACATCGCGGTCCCGAAGCCGAACGGCTACCAGAGCCTCCACACGGCGGTGATCGCGCTCGACGGCAAGCCCCTCGAGATCCAGATCCGGACCCACGCGATGCATTCGGTCAGCGAGGTCGGGATCGCGGCGCACTGGCGCTACAAGGAGGGCTCGAAGGCCGAGCGCGACTACGACGCCAAGCTCGCCTGGCTGCGACAGCTGATGGACTGGCAGCGCGAGGTCACCGACGCGACGGAGTTCGTCGAGGGGATCAAGCTCGACATCTTCCAGGACCAGGTCTTCGTGTTCACCCCGAAGGGCGACATCAAGGACCTGCCCGCCGGCGCGACGCCGCTCGACTTCGCCTACCGGATCCACACCGACGTCGGGCACCGCACCATCGGCGCGAAGGTCAACAACCGTCTCGTCCCCCTCGACTATCGCCTGAAGAACGGCGACATCGTCGAGGTCGTGACGACGAAGGCCGAGCACGGCCCGTCGCGCGACTGGCTCTCGATCGTCCGGACCTCGCATGCGCGCGAGAAGATCCGCCAATGGTTCAAGAAGAAGGATCGCGACGAGAACATCACCCACGGGCGTGAGTCGCTCGAGCGGGAGCTGAAGCGCCTGGCCCGGACGTCGATCGCGGCGGTCGGCCACGATCGCCTCCTGGAGGCCGCGCGGCCCTACGGGCACGACACCCTCGACGACTTCTACGCGGCGATCGGCTACGGCGCGGTGTCGCCACAGCAGGTGGTCATGCGACTCGGCGTCGTCGACGACGCCCAGCTCACGCTGCCCTCGGTCGCGCCGACCCCGGTTCGAGCCGGCGGCGTGCGGGTCAAGGGCGTCGGCGATCTCCTCGTCCGTTTCGCCAAGTGCTGCCACCCCATCCCGGGCGACCCGATCGTCGGCTTCATCACCCGTGGCCGCGGCATCACCGTCCACCTGGGACGCTGTCCCACGGTGGTCAACGAGCGCGAGGCGGCGCGCCTCATCGAGGTGGAGTGGGAGACCGCCCCTGCGGAGACCTACCCGATCGCGATCCGCGTGGAGGCCCACGACCGGACCGGCCTGCTCAACGACATCGCCGGAGCGGTCGCCGAGAGCAAGGTGAACATCGTGGCCGCGAACGTGGCCGTCAGCCAGGACCACACCGCGACCGTCATGGCGACGCTGCAGGTGGCGTCCGTCTCGCAGCTTGCCCGGGTCATGAGCCGGATCGAGCACGTCAAGGACGTCCTCTCCGTCCAGCGCGACCTGGGGTAGGGGAGGCGGCGATCGCCGCCCGCTAGACTTGCGGCGATGCCACCATCCCTGCGCGCCCCCCGGGGCACTCGCGACCTGCTGCCCGACGACCGGGCCGCGTTCGCCCGCCTCGAGCGAATCGCCCGCGACCTCGCGGCCCGCTACGGCTACCGCGAAATGGAGACGCCGCTCTTCGAGCAGGCGGCCGTCTTCGAGCGCGGCATCGGCGCGGTCACGGACGTCGTGGAGAAGGAGCTCTTCCGCGTCCTCCCGAGCCGCGGCGAGGAGCGGGAATCCTGGGCGCTCCGCCCGGAGGCGACGGCCGGGATCTGCCGGGCCTACGTCGAGCACGGCATGCAGACCTGGCCGCAGCCGGTGCGGCTCAGCGTGGCCGGCCCGATGTTCCGCTACGACCGGCCCCAGGCCGGCCGCTTCCGCCAGTTCTGGCAGTGGGACGTCGAGGCGATCGGCGACGCGGGACCGGCGATCGACGCCGAGCTCGTTGAGCTCGGGGCGCGCTTCTACCGCGACGCGGGCCTCTCCGACGTCGAGATCCTCCTCAACTCGATCGGCGACGCGAGCTGCCGCCCGGCGTACCTGGCTGGCCTGGTCGCCTACTACCGCGCGGCGGAGGTGCGCCTGCCGGAGCTCGAGCGACGGCGCCTCGAGACGAACCCGCTGCGGCTGCTCGATTCGAAGGATCCGGCGATGGCGGAGGTGAACGCCGCCGCGCCACGCATCACCGATCACCTGTGCCCGGCGTGCGCGGCGCACTTCGCGGCAGTCCGGGCGCACCTCGACGCGATGGGCGTGGCCTACCGCCTCGAACCCGGGCTCGTGCGCGGCCTCGACTACTACACGCGGACGGCGTTCGAGTTCTACCGGCGCGGCGCAGAAGGGCAGCAGCAGGCGCTCGGCGGCGGCGGCCGCTACGACGGCCTGGTCGAGCTGCTCGGCGGCAAGTCGACGGCCGGGATCGGATTCGCGCTCGGCCTCGATCGGGTCGTCCTCGCCCTCGCGGCCACCGGCGGGCCCGGGCCCGCGGAGGCCGTCCCGGTCGCGGTCGTCGTCGGCGCGGATCCGGCAAACACCGTGGATCGGCTCCGGATCGCGACCGACCTGCGCGGGGCGGGGCTGCCGGTGCGCGCCGATCTCGGCGTGCGCAAGCTCGGCCGCCAGCTGGAGGCCGCCGTTCGCGAGGGCGCCCAGTTCGCGGTGATCCTGGGCGACGAGCTGGCGGCCGGCGAGGTCGGGCTGCGCGACCTCGACGGCGGGTCGCAGAAGACCGTCGCGCTCGCCGATCTCGCCGCCCTCCTCCGGCGCAAGGTCCGGGCGCCAGCGGCGCCGTGACCACGCGGGCCGGCGGCGGGGCGATCCGACCCGGCGCTGATGCAGGCCAGGTCGCCGTCGGGCTGGAATCGGCCTCGAAGCGGGTCTTCGCGTCCGCGCTCGAGTGGCCCGGATGGACCCGCGCCGGGCGCGACGAGGCCGCGGCGCTCGCCGCCCTGGCCGGGAGCGCCGACCGGTACGCGGTCGCCGTCCGTGAGGCCGGGATCGTGTTCGCGCCGGTCGGGCCGGCCGTGCTCTCGGTCGTCGAGCGGCTCCCCGGGACGCCCTCGACCGCGTTCGGCGTGCCGGACGTGGTCTTCTCCCTCGACGCCCGCCCCACGGACGCCGCCGACGGCGACCGACTGGCGGCGATCGTGCGGGCCGCGTGGACGGTCCTCGATCGGGTCGCCGCGGCCGCGCCCGCCGAGCTGCGGAAGGGACCGCGCGGTGGCGGGCGCGACCGGGACGCGATCGTCGCCCACGTCGTGAGCGCCGAGCATGCCTACGCCCAGCGGATCGGCCTGCGGCTGCCCGAGCCCGATCCACGCGACGGACCGGCCGTGGCCGCCGTCCGCGCCGCGATCGCGGGGGTGCTGGCACGCCCGACCGACGGCGGGCCGATCCCGGGCGGCCGCTGGCCGGTACGCTACGCGGCACGCCGCATCGCGTGGCACGCCCTGGACCACGCCTGGGAGATGGAGGACCGGGCCGAGCCCGCCTGAACTGCGCCTGAACCGGACCTTCGCCCGGGCCCGGTTGACGGGTCGCGGACAATCGATCCATCCGGGCCGCGTCCCAGGCCGCCCGCGATCGGCACCGGGGGGAGCGATGATCAGCCAGGGCCCATTCCCCGCCAGCGTGATCCGCGCGCCTTCGCTGGCGGCGACCTGCAGCTGCGAGCACTGGATCCATTGCGATCACCCATGTCACGGCCGGAACTGCGATCCGACCGAGAGCTCCTGCGACATCGCATACCTGCCGGACGAGGGTGGGCTGACCCGCTGGGGCTGCGCCGACTGCACCCCCGGGGAGGGCGCCCCGCACTACCTCGGCTGCGAGCTCATCGGCTGGAACGTCCCGGCCCGGCGGTCGATCGCGGGCTGACCGCAGCCTGGCCTCGCGCCGCCGCGTCGTGGGGCGGCGGCGTCACGGGATGGCCGGCGCGACGCAGCCAGCGCCCCTTCCGGCGGCGCGGTCCGGCGCCGGTTGGCGCCGCGCTACGATTGCCGGCATGACGAACCTTGCCACCCCGTACCGGACTCACACCTGCGGCGCGCTCCGCGGGGACGACGCGGGCGCCGACGCCCGCCTTGCCGGCTGGGTCCACCGCCGCCGCGACCACGGGCAGCTGATCTTCCTGGACCTTCGGGACCGGCACGGGATCACGCAGGTCGTGGTCGATGCCACGACGGCGCCGGAGGCCCACGCGGCGGCGATGCGCTGCCGCATCGAGTTCGTCGTCACGGTCGCCGGGCCGGTGAACCGACGCCTGCCCGGGATGGAGAACGCCAGGCTCGCCACCGGAGAGATCGAGCTCCGTGCGCGCGAGCTGACGGTCCTGGCAGAGGCGAAGACGCCGCCGTTCTACATCAACGAGCCAGATGCGCCGGTCGACGAGTCCGTGCGCCTCCAGTATCGCTACCTCGACATCCGCCGCGAGCCGATGCTCCGACGGCTCCTGCTGCGCAGCCGGCTGGTGGAGGAGATCCGCCTCGCGCATCACGCGAGCGGGTTCGTCGAGATCGAGACGCCGATCCTCATCAAGAGCACCCCCGAGGGCGCCCGCGACTTCATCGTCCCGTCGCGGCTGCAGCCTGGCAGCGTCTACGCGCTGCCGCAGAGCCCTCAGCAGCTCAAGCAGCTGCTCATGGTCGCGGGCATGGACCGCTACTTCCAGATCGCGCGCTGCTTCCGTGACGAGGACCTCCGCGGCGACCGTCAGCCGGAGTTCACCCAGCTCGACCTGGAGATGAGCTTCGTCACCGAGGAGACGGTGATGGGCTTCGTCGAGGAGATGGCGATCGAGGTCTCCCTCGCCGTGACGCCCGAGCGCCCGCTCCTGCAGGTGCCGTTCCCGCGCTTCACGTACGCGGAGGCGCTCGAGCGGTTCGGCTCGGACAAGCCCGACATCCGCTTCGGCATGGAGCTCGTGGACCTCGCCCCGGCGCTCATTGACGCGACCGGCGCCGCGGCCTCCGGGTTCCGCGTCTTCGACGAGACGCTCGCGGCCGGCGGCCGTGTCAAGGGGATCGCGGTGCCCGGCCTCGGCGACGCCAGCCGGGCCCGGATCGACGAGCTCACGGAGGCGGCGAAGCGTCTCGGGGCGCGCGGGCTCGTCACGCTCGGCGTTTCCGGCGAACGAGTCCACGGGCCGAGCGTCAGGTTCCTCGGGGAGGAGCGCGCGGCGGAGATCGCACGACGGTGCGGCGCGGGCGACGGGGACCTCGTGCTGATCGTGGCGGATCGACCGCACGCGGTGGCGGACATCCTGGGACGACTGCGGGCGGAGCTCGGGACGCGCCTCGGCCTGGCCGACCCGACGGTGCTTGCCTACTGCTGGGTCAACCGCTTCCCCATGTACGAGTGGGACGCGGAGCGCAACGGCTGGCACGCGACCCACAACCCGTTCTCGGGCGTCGTGCCCGAGGACGAGCCGCTCCTCGTGACCGCCTCCGGCGATCCCGAGCGCCCGTCGGAGGACGACCCGGCCGGCCGCGCCCGGGCGATGCAGTACGACCTCGTCCTCAACGGGTGGGAGCTCGGCGGCGGGTCCGTCCGGATCCACCGGCGCGCGCTCCTTGAGCGCTCGTTTGCGCTCCAGGGTCACACGTTCGACTCGATGCAGGCGAAGTTCGGGGGCATGCTCGAGGCGTTCGAGTACGGGGCGCCGCCCCATGGCGGCATCGCCATCGGGATCGATCGGTGGGCGGCGCTCATGGCCGACCAGGCGACGATCCGCGAGGTCATGGCGTTCCCCAAGACCTCGTCCGGCGCGGACCTCATGCTCGATGCGCCGTCGGCACCGGACCCGGGCCAGTACGCCGAGCTGGGCCTCCGCTTCGTGGGCGTCCCCGACCGCGCCTGACGACAGGGCCCGGGGCTTCCGCTTGTGCGCCGCGGGACAATGGATGCGGGGCCCGGAACGCGGGGCACGCGTCAGCGGGAGGGCTGCCATGGGTACCCAGTTCGTGGTCCAGCTGGTGAACCGCCCGGGCGCGCTGGCCACCTTCTCGCGGGCGCTTGCCGAGCGCGGCGTGAGCATCCACGAGATCTCCAGCGGGGGTGCCGGCGAGCACGCCTACGCCGTCCTGACCACCGACGATGATGCCGCGACACGGGCGGTCCTTCGCTCCTCCGGGTACCCGTTCGTCGAGGGCGAGGCGCTCGTCGTGGAGATCGACGACCATCCCGGCGGCTTCGCCGCGACCACCGAGAAGCTGGCGGCGGCGGGCGTCGACATCCACGGCGTCCTGTTCCTGGGGCGGCGCGCGGGGATCGTCGAGACCGCGTTCACCGTGGACGACGTCGGTCGCGCCCGACGGGCGCTCGGGCTGGGCTGACCCGGGGATCAGCCGCGGGTCGGCGGCGGCTCGGGCGCCTCGTCAGGTCCCGCGGCGACGAGCGCTCCCCATTCGTGCCGCTGCCCGGCGGCCGGCTCCGGGGGCCCGTCGAATGGCGGCAGGTCGGCTCGCGGCGTGTCGAGGTCCAGCACGACGCCCGGATCGCCCAGCTCCAGCGTTCGTGATGGACCGGCGGAGGCCAGGGCGTCGGCGATCGACGACGGGGCGAGGTCCGGAGCAAGCGCCCGGATCGCGGCGAGCATGGCGACCGGGACGAGGAGCGGCCAGCCTGGCGTGCCCCGGTAGGCGGGGCGCAGCAGCGTCCCCGGGTCCGCGCCGTGGGCCTCGATGAGCGAGGTCACCGTCTCGGCGTCGACCCAGCCCATCCCCGCTGGCCAGAGGAGCGCGGCCGCGGTCGCCTGGACCTCGCTCCGCGCGAGGTCGACCGCGCGCGCCATCTGGCCGGCGGGCCCCGCCTCGGCTGGCGCGGGGGAGCCGAGGATCACCGGGGCCCCGGCGAGCGCCGCCGCGACCTCTCCGCCCGGGTCGGCCGCGACGACCACGACCGGGAAGGCCCCGCCTGCCCAGGCCAGGTCCGCCAGCCGGCGCACGTTCGGCGTCCCCTCGACGTCCCGCAGGGCGGTGTCCGGGGAGGCAGCCAGGATGCACGCGGCGACGGTCACGCCCGGGATGCTAGCAGGCTCGGGAGGCCGCACACGGCACCTGTGCGACAATCGAGCGGCCCATGACCGATACGAGCGAGCGACCCCGCATGCCCATCGCAACCCAGGCGCAGCCGGAGGCGCCCCGCACGGAGCCTGCCCCGCTCGACGTCCGCGCCGACGTCCGCAACGTCGCGATCGTCGCCCATGTCGACCACGGCAAGACCACGCTCGTCGACGCGCTGCTGCGCCAGACGGGATCCTTCCGCGCCAACCAGGTCGTCGCGGAGCGCGTCATGGACTCGATGGACCTCGAGCGCGAGAAGGGGATCACGATCCTCGCGAAGCAGACGAACGTCGAGTTCGACGGGATCCACATCAACATCGTGGACACCCCTGGCCACGCGGATTTCGGCGGCGAGGTGGAGCGCTCGCTGAACCTCGTGGATTCCGTGCTCCTCCTCGTCGACGCGGCGGAGGGGCCGCTGCCGCAGACGCGCTACGTCCTCCAGAAGGCGATGGCCCGCAACCTGCCCGTGGTCGTCGCGGTGAACAAGATCGACCGCGGCGACGCGCGGCCCGCGGAGGTGCTCGACGACATCTACGAGCTGTTCATGGACCTCGGCGCGACCGCCGGACAGATCGAGTTCCCGGTGGTGTACACGAACGCCAAGAGCGGCACGGCGACGCGCGCGCTGGCCGTGCCCGGCACGAGCCTGCGGCCGCTCCTCGAGCTGCTCGTCTCCGTGACGCCACCGCCCACCTACGAGCCGGGCCACCCGCTCCAGCTGCTCGTGACGAACCTGTCCGCCAACGAGTACGTCGGCCGGATGGCCGTCGGACGGGTGATGAACGGCACGATCCGCGTCGGCCAGCGGATCGTGGTCGTGCGCGAGGAGCCCGACGACCCGAGCGGCGTCGTGGAGCCCGGCCGGACGGTGACCCTCTCGGGCACCGTGACCGCGCTCCAGACGGCCCGGGGGATCGAGCGCGCCGACATCGAGGAGGCCGGCCCCGGCGACATCGTCTCCGTGGCGGGGCTGCCCGAGGTCACGATCGGCGACACGCTGACCGATCCGGCCGACCCGCGTCCGCTCCCGCGCCTGGAGGTGGACGAGCCGACGCTGCGGATGACGTTCGGCGTGAACACCTCGCCGCTCTCCGGCCGGGACGGGAAGTACCTCACGAGCCGCCAGCTCCGGGCACGCCTGGAGAAGGAGATCCTGGGCAACGTCGCCATCCAGTTCTTCCCCACGGAATCGGCCGACACCTTCGAGGTGCGCGGGCGCGGCGAGCTGCAGCTGGCCGTCCTCGTCGAGCAGATGCGCCGCGAGGGCTTCGAGCTGCAGGTGAGCCGCCCGGAGGTGATCCTTCGGACCACGGGCGGCGAGCTCCAGGAGCCCTACGAGCGGATCACGATCGACATCCCGCCCGAGTACATCGGGACCATCCAGACCGCGCTGGCGGGCCGGAAGGGCCGCCTCGAGCAGATGTCCACCGACGCCGACGGGCGCGTCCGCCTGGAGTACGTCCTGCCGGTCCGCGGCCTCATCGGCTACCGCGGGCAGCTCATGACCGAGACGCGCGGGACGGCGCTGCTCCACCAGATCGGCGAGGGCTATGGCCCGTACGCCGGGGAGGTCACCCACCGCACGAATGGCGTCCTCGTGGCCGACCGCCAGGGGACGTCGAACGCGTATGGGCTGTTCAACCTCCAGGAGCGGGCCGAGATGCTGATCGGCTCCGGGCAGGACGTCTACGAGGGGATGGTCGTCGGCGAGAATGCCCGGTCCGGCGACATGGACGTGAACGTCACGAAGGAGAAGAAGCTGACCAACATCCGGACCCACGCCCACGACGAGGCGCTCCGGCTCGTCCCGCCCCGCCCGATGACCCTGGAGACCGCCATCGAGTTCATCGGCGAGGACGAGCTCGTCGAGGTGACGCCCAGGCAGATCCGCCTGCGCAAGCGGCTCCTCTCGCAGCACGATCGCCATCGCCAGGCCGGCGCCCGCGAGGATGCCCGGTCCGCCGAGGACCGCTGATCCGGGTCCGGGCATGGTCGCGCCTCCCCGGCGCGATCCGCGTCTTCGCGTAACGCTCTCGGTGGCGCGCCGCGCCGCGGCGGGTTGGCCCGCCTTGACGCCAAGGCAGCAGGCGCGTGCATCGTGCTCGAACGGCAGATCCGACGCGGCCGAGGCTGGGACGTCGAGGTTCGCGCGGGCTGGGCGCCGCGTTCCCGCGTTTGTCGCGGGGTGAGTACAGTCACCCGGTGAACGACGACCCGGGCCTCCTCCACGGCCAGAAGCCGGCCGACCGTCGGGTCCGCGTCAGGCGTCCCGAATCGCGCTACTTCCGGTATGCCGGCCCAGGTGTCGTGGTCGCGCGAGCCTCGGCCATCGAGGCGCGAACGCCGCTCGGCCGCGCGTCGATCGCCGCTCGCCGTGCCCTGTTCGGGAGCCCGCTCGCGACGGCCCAGGAGATCGACCAGCGGCTGCCCAAGTGGAAGGCCCTGGCCGTCTTCTCGAGCGACGTCCTGTCCTCCGTGGCCTATGCCACGGAGGCGAGCATGTTCACGCTCCTCGCGGTCGGCACCGTCGCCTTCAGCTACCTCATGCCGATCGCGATCCTCATCGTGGCGCTCCTGGTCCTCGTCACGTTCTCGTACCGGCAGACGATCCGAGCCTATCCGAGCGGCGGGGGCAGCTACATCGTCGCGCGGGCCAACCTCGGCGTTCTGCCCGGGCTCGTCGCGGCGGCGGCGCTCCTGACGGATTACGTGTTGACCGTCTCCGTGAGCGTCTCGAGCGGCGTGTTCAACCTCGCCTCGGCGTTCCCGGTCCTCCACGACCTGACGGTCCCGCTCATCGTGGCCGCGATCCTGCTCGTCATGGTCGTGAACCTGCGAGGGATCCGCGAGAGCGGGACGATCTTCGCCCTCCCGACCTACATCTTCATGGTCAGCGTCCTGCTCCTCGTGGTGGTCGGTATCGCCCGAACGATGCTCGGTATCGCACCCCACGTCACCGACGTCGTGCCAATCCAGGTCCAGGCGGAGAGCATGAGCCTCCTCCTGCTGATGCGGGCCTTTGCCGACGGCTGCAGCGCCATGACCGGCACGGAAGCAATCTCCAACGGGACGCCAGCGTTCAAGCCACCCGAATGGAAGAACGCCCAGAAGACGATGGTGGCGATGGCATCGATCCTCGGGTTCGTCTTCCTCGGGATCTCGTACCTCGCGGGCGTGGCCGGGGCGGTCCCGTCTCACGACGAGTCGGTCCTCTCGCAGATCGGTCGCGCCACGTTCGGGCAGGGTCCGATCTGGTACATCCTCCTGATCTCCACGATGGGGATCCTGGTCCTCGCGGCCCAGACGAGCTTCGCCGACTTCCCGCGCCTCGCCTCGATCCTGGCCCGGGACGGGTTCATGCCGCGCGGCTTCGCCTACCGGGGCGAGCGCCTCGCCTTCAACGCGGGGATCGTGGCCCTCGCGGTGCTCGCGATCATCGTCGCGGTCGCCTTCGGCGGTCGCGTCGAGGCGCTCATCCCGCTCTACGCGATCGGCGTCTTCACCGCATTCACGCTCTCGCAGGCCGGGATGGTCCGGCACTGGTTCTCCGAGAAGGGATCGGGCTGGCGGCGGAGCGCCCTCATCAACGGCGTGGGCGCCATCGCGACGGCCATCGTGGCCGTGATCTTCGCGGTCGCCAAGTTCGCGCTCGGGGCCTGGATCGTCCTGATCATCGTGCCGATCCTCGTCGCGATCATGCTGCTCATCCGCCGCGAGTACAGCTTCGGGATGTCCGGCCTGACGGTGGCCCCGGACCTCGTCTGGGGCCCCCCGGTCCACCGGCGTCGCGTCGTCATCCCCGTCGCGGACGTGCAGTGGGACGTGATCCAGGCCGTGCGCTTCGGGCGCTCGATGACGGACGACATCACGGCGGTCCACGTGACGGACGACGTCGCGGCGGGCGAGAAGGTGCGCGATCGATTTGAGCGCCAGCTGCCCGGGGTCCGCTTCGTGATCGTGGAGTCGCCGTACCGGAACCTGGTCGACCCGCTCATCCGGTATCTCGAGGTGACCGCCGAGCAGGATCCCAGCAGCGTCACGGTGGTCCTGCTGCCGGAGCGGGTGTCGCGCCACTGGTGGGAGAAGCTCCTCTTCAACCAGAACGTCCACCGGATCCGCGCGGCGCTGACCGGCCGCTCGGACATCCTGGTCGCGGACGTCCCGTTCCGTTCGCGCGAGCACGGGCGCGACGGCTTCCGCGGGGCCTGAGCCTCGCTAGATCCGGAGATCGCCCTCGTCGGGTCCCGTGAACGGGTCCAGCGTCTCGGTGAAGAAGCGGCCATAGAAGTTGATGAAGTGCGCGCCGTGGCTGCGCAGGACCGCCAGGATGGCGCGGCGGCGGGCCGCATCGGTCTCGCGCACCGCGATCACGGGGTGGCCGCGCCGCGCCTCGATCTCGTAGCGCCGGAAGTCCGGCGCCTGGTCCATCTGGGTGAACTGGACCAGGCGGTAGATGCGCGCCACCAGCCCGTGGTGCTTCCCGCGGCCGTCGATCCGGAGCGCCGCGTCCTCGCCGACGAGGATCCGGACCGCGCCGGCCGTGACGCCCTCCCTGGCCAGCTCCGAGACGGCGGCGTCCGCGGCGACCACGGATGGCAGTATCGCCATCAGGTGGTCGGTCGGGTAGCCCAGCAGCCAGCCCGACGGCCGTGCGGCGCCGCCGGGAGGGAGGGACGCGGCGGGATGCGATGGATCGGACACTGCGACAGGATAGCCAGCGGGCCTCCACGTCATCCCGCCGTACAATCCCGCTCTGATGGCGATCTACCTCGACCACGCGGCGACCACGCCGCTCCGCCACGAAGCGCTCGAGGCGATGCTCCCGTACCTGGGCGGCGCGTTCGGGAACCCGTCGTCCGCGCACTCGTTCGGGCGTGTCGCGCGCAACGCGCTCGACGAGGCCCACGAACGGCTGGCGACGTCGCTTGGCGGGAGCGCCCGCGAGATCGTCGTCACCTCGGGCGGGACCGAGGCGAACAACCTGGCGATCAAGGGGGCGGCCTGGGCCGGCAAGGCGCGCGGCCACCGCCTGGTCACGAGCGCCGTCGAGCACCACGCCGTGCTCCACGCGATGCGCCACCTCGAGAAGTTCGGCTTCGAGGTCGTCGAGGTCCCGGTCGACCGTGAGGGCCGGGTGGATCCCGACGAGCTGGATGCCGCGGTCGACGACCGGACCATCCTCGTCTCGGTGATGCTGGCCAACAACGAGGTCGGCACGATCCAGCCGATCCGCGAGATCGCCGATCGCGTCCGGGCGCGTCGCGGGGTCCTCTTCCACGTCGACGCCGTCCAGGCCGCCCCGACCCTGGCCCTCGACGTGGGCGAGCTGGGTGCGGACCTCGTGACGATCTCGGCCCACAAGTTCGAGGGCCCGAAGGGCGTCGGCGCGCTCTGGATCCGGCGCGGCACGCAGCTCCTTGCACAGGTCCACGGGGGGAGCCAGGAGCGCCACCGGCGGGCGGGCACCGAGAACGTGGCGGGCGCCGTGGGCATGGCCGTCGCCTACGAGTGCGCCTGCGCGGACCGCCCGACGACCGCGATGCGCCTGCGGGCGCTGCGCGCGCGGCTCGCTGCCGCCTGCCTCGCGGTCGACGGCGCCGAGGTCACCGGGCATCCGACGGAGCGCCTCCCCGGCCTGCTCTCGCTGCGGGTCCGTGGGGCGGACGGCGTCGCCATCAGCGTGGCGCTCGACCTCGACGGGATCGCCGCGTCGACCGGGTCGGCCTGCTCCACCGGCTCCCCGGAACCGTCCCACGTCCTGACCGCGATGGGTTACACGGATGCCGAGGCGCTCGGCGCGCTGCGCCTTTCGATGGGCCGCGCGACCACGGACGCGGAAGTGGGCGAGGCCTGCCTCGTGGTGCCGCGCGTGATCGCGGAGATCCGCGACGGCTCGGCCGCCCAGGCCGCGGATCCGCTCGGTGTGCGGCTGGGGGCCTGAGGCGGCATGGCACGCGTGCTCGTCGCGATGTCCGGCGGGGTCGACAGCTCGGTCGCAGCGGCGCTGCTGGCCGAGGCCGGGCACGACGTGATCGGCGTCTGGATGCGGGTCCACGAGGGCGCGGACGCCTACTCGGAGATCAAGAAGAGCTGTTGCTCCGCGGACGCGGCCGAGGACGCCCGACGGGTGGCGGCGCAGCTCGACGTCCCGTTCTACGTCCTCAACCTTGAGCGCGAGTTCGAGGCCGGCGTGATCCGCCCGTTCCTTGCCGCGTACCTCGGCGGCGAGACGCCCAGCCCGTGCGTGGACTGCAACAGCACCGTCAAGTTCGGGGCGCTGCTCGGGCGGGCCCGGCGGCTGTACGGCTGCGACGCCGTCGCGACCGGACACTACGCCCGCCGCGAGACCGTCACGGACGCCGACGGCAGGCCGATCCATCGGCTGCGGCGGGGTGCCGACCGGGCCAAGGACCAGGCCTACTTCCTGTACGGGCTGCGCCAGGACCAGCTGGCCCACGCGTGGTTCCCGCTGGGAGCGCTGACGAAGGCCGAGGTCCGCGAGCTCGCGCGAGCGCGCGGGCTCGCGACGGCGGAGAAGCCCGAGAGCATGGAGATCTGCTTCGTGCCGACGGGCGATCCCCGCGACGCCCTGCGGGCGCGGACCGGCTGGCTGCCGGTCGAGGGCCCGGCGATCGACGCGCGCGACGGCCGGGTCGTGGGCGCGCACGCGGGCGCCGCCGGCTTCACCGTGGGGCAGCGCCGCGGGCTGGGCATCGCGCTCGGCGAGCCGCGCTACGTGAGCCGGGTGGACCCCGGCGCGAACACGATCGTGCTCGCGCGCCGCGCCGATCTCGAGACGCGACGTTTCACGCTTGCCGAGGTCACGTTCGTCGCCGGGAGCCCGCCAACCGCCGCGGGCGCGTCGTTCGCCGCCCGGGCGCAGGTCCGCCATCGCGCCGAGGCCGTCCTCGCCGACGTCCGGCCCGTGGCCGTCACCGGGTCGGCGCCGTCGGCCCGCGATCGGCGCTGGGCCGTGGAGACGGCGGTCCCGGTCTGGGCCGCTGCGCCGGGGCAGGCGTGTGTCCTCTACGCCGTCGACGATCCTGACCTCGTGGTGGGCGGCGGGCGCATCGTGCGCGACGACGGGTAGGGGACGGACCGTGCCGGAGATCGGGCCGTCGCTCGTCCTCGCGATCCTGCTGGGCGTCTTCTGGACGGGCGCCGCCGTGCTGGTCCGCGGCGTGGCCGGCGCCCGCCTTCCGTTCGTGCTGCTCCTCGCCATCAGCGGGGCGTGGGCGGGCGACGCCGTGGGTGGGCGCATCGGCGGCCCGTTCGACCTCCTGCGCATCGGGGACTTCCGGCTCATCTCGGCGTCGCTCGGCGCGCTCGGCGGGATCGTCCTCGTGGTCCTCGTCTCCGTCCTGGGGCCGACCCGGGCCGAGGCCGGTCCGGGGCCGGACCGATGAGCCGCCGGTCGGCCGTCGCCCGCACGCCGCCCGGCGCGCCCCGGCGCGACGACGACCCGCTGGCGGTCTTCGTCCGGGGCGCCACGCTCGGGGCATTCGTCGGCGCGGTCATCGCAGGATCCACGGTCTGGCGCCGGATCCGGCGCCGCGTGGGCGGCGCGTCGGCGTCGGCTTCTCGGCGAGGCGCTGGCCCGCCGACGCCCCGCCGCCCTGCGGGGCCGCCTCGGACCGGGGGCGACCGGGCAGGGCGGAGTGCCGAACGGGAGGGCAGGCTGTAGCGCGGACCGGGAGGGTCAGCGCGCCCCCGACGGCCGGGGGGCCACGGCACGGGTCGGGATCGCCCCGCTCCGTTCGCTACCATTAGGCTCGATGCCCACCCTGCCCGTCCCGCCTGGCAACGACCCGCGGATCGTCTCGCTCTCTGCCGCGGAGATTCGCCACCGGTTCCTCGACTTCTTTGCCGCGCGCGGCCACACGGTCGTGCCCAGCGCGAGTCTCATCCCGGCGGCAGACCAGACCCTCCTGTTCACGAACTCGGGCATGGTCCAGTTCAAGGAGGTCTTCACCGGCGCCGAGAGGCGCAGCTATGTCCGGGCGGTGGACTATCAGCGCGTGCTGCGTGTCGCCGGCAAGCACAACGACTTCGAGGAAGTCGGCCGGACCACCCGCCACAACACGTTCTTCGAGATGCTCGGCAACTGGAGCTTCGGCGACTATTTCAAGCGCGAGGCGATCCACTGGGCGTGGGAGTTCCTGACCGAGGAGATGGGCATCCCCGGCGAGCGCCTGGCGGCAACCACGTATACCGACGACGACGCTGCCTGGGCGATCTGGCGTGACGAGATCGGGCTTCCGCCCGAGCGCATGGCGCGCTGGGGAAACGTCGACTCGGGTGACGACAACAACTTCTGGCGGATGGCCGACACGGGTCCCTGCGGTCCGTGCAGCGAGATTCACTTCGACCGTGGCGCCTATCTCTCCGAGGGACCTGGCTGCATCCCGGATCACTCCGAGAACTGCCCTCGCTGGCTCGAGATCTGGAATCTCGTGTTCATGGAGTTCGAGCAGCGACCGGGCGGTCGCGTGCCGCTCCCGTTCACGAGCGTCGACACGGGCATGAGCCTGGAGCGGCTTGCGAGCGTGGTCCAGCAGGTCCCCAGCAACTTCGACACGGACGTCTTCACGCCGATCCACGCGCGCATGCGCGTGCTGATGGGCCACGATCCCGAGGCCTTCGAGGCCGAGCGCTTCAGCTACCAGGTGATCGCGGACCACAGCCGGGCGATGACCTTCCTCATCGCCGACGGTGTCCTCCCGGCGAACGAGGGCCGTGGCTACGTCCTGCGCCGGATCATCCGGCGCGCGGTCCGACACGGCCGGCTGCTCGGGCGGCGCGAGCCGTTCCTCGTCGAGACGGCGGCCACGGTCATCGAGGTGATGGGCGAGGCATATCCGCTCCTCCGTGACGAACGCGAGCGGATCCTCGCCGCGATCGCGCGCGAGGAGGTCCAGTTCGCCCGGACGCTCGACGCAGGAACGGCCCAGCTCGACGCGGCGCTCAGTCCCCTGACCGACGCCGAGCGCGTCATCGGGCGCCGGCCCGAGGACGTCCCCGCCGAGGCCCCGATCCTCGCCGGCCGGGTCGCCTTCAAGCTCCACGACACGTACGGCTTCCCGATCGACCTGACGATCGAGCTGGCCGCGGAGCGCGGCGTGCGCGTGGACCGGCCCGGGTTCGAGGTCGCGCTCGCGGAGCAGCGGGAACGCAGCCGGGGCGGCCGCAAGGCCGAGCTGGCGCGCCATGCGCAGCTGACGGCGCAGTACGAGGAGATCCTGCGCCGCGCCGGCGCGACGACGTTTGTCGGGTACGAGGCGACGACGTCGGAGGGCCGTGTCCTCTCGATCCTGCGCGACGGCACGGCCTACGACGAGCTCACCGGTTCGGGCGAGGCGGAGGTGATCCTGGATCGGACGCCTTTCTACGCCGAGAGCGGCGGGCAGGTCGGCGACACCGGCGAGCTCCGCGAGGAGGGCGGCGGCTCGTCGCTCTTCGCCGTCGAGGAGACGTTCCGGCCGGCCGGCGCGCTCGTGGTCCACCGCGGCAGGCTCCACGGGCGCCTCCGCGTCGGCGAGACCGTGAGCGCCGTGGTCGATCCCGAGCGGCGGGCCCGGACGATGCGCAACCACACGGGCACCCACCTGCTCCATCGTGCGCTGCGCAACGTCGCCGGCCCCGGCGCGCGGCAGGCCGGCTCGCTCGTCTCGCCGGACTACCTTCGTTTCGACTACCCCCTCGACCGCGCCCTGACCGACGACGAGCAGCGCCGGATCGAGGACGAGGTTCGCCGTGTCGTCCGCGAGGATCGGCCGGTGACCGTGAAGACCCTCCCGATGGCCGACGCGATCGGCGCTGGCGCGGACGCGTTCTTCGACGAGAAATACGGCGAGACGGTCCGCACCGTGCGCGTCGCGGACTACAGCTTCGAGCTCTGCGGCGGGACGCATTGCCGCGCGTCCGGCGAGGTGGGCAGCTTCGTGATCACCGCGGACCGCAGCATCGGCTCGGGGATGCGCCGGATCGAGGCGCTCACCGGCGAGGCCGCCGACGACTACCTGCGTGCCCGCTCCGAGCTCCTCGCGAGCGTCGCCGAACGCGTCGGCGCCCAGACCGTCGAGGCCGTGGCCGAGCGGATCGCGGCGCTGGAAGCGGAGCTCCGGGAGGCGAAGCGGCGGCTGCGGGCCGGTGCCGGAAGCGGCGTCCCGAAGCCTGCCGAGCTCGCGGCCGGGGCGCGGGAGGTCGCGCCCGGCATCCGCCTCGTCTCCCGCGCGGCTCCATGGGCGTCGATCGAGGAGCTCAAGGCGGCCGCGAAGGAGACCCGCGGGCTCCTCCCCTCGGGCGTCATCGCGGTGGGGCTCGACGCGGACGAGCCGCAGCTCTTCGTTGGCGTGTCCGACGACCTGGTGGCTCGCGGCGTGGCGGCCGGCGACCTGGTTCGCGCCGCGATGGCGCACATCGACGGGAAGGGCGGCGGGCGGCCGGAGATGGCCCAGGGCCGCGGCTCGCGACGCGAGGGATTGCCGGCCGCGCTGGAGGCGATCGCCGCGGCTCTGGCCGCGCTCGGCGGCGGCTAGGCCCGGCCATGGCGTTCCTGCGCCGCTTCTGGCAGCGCGACGGCGGCGCCCAGCTTGCCGCCTGCACCGCGCTCGATGTCGGGACCGAGTTCGCGAAGGCGCTCGTCTTCGAGATCGACGCCCAGGGCCGCGGGACCGTCCGCGGCGTGGGTCGAAAGCGCCAGGGTCTCGCCCACATGCAGTCGGGGACGGTGGCAGACATCGCCGCGGTCGTCGACAACTGTGCCGTCGCGCTCCAGGAAGCCGAGGAGATGGCAGGCTTCCGCCCCACCCAGGTCGTCATCGGGATCGCCGGCGAGCTGGTCAAGGGGTTCACGACGTCGCACAGCCAGGAGCGCCGCAAGCCGGACGTCGCGATCACGGACGCAGAGCTCCAGAAGCTCATCGACGGGGTGCAGCGTGCCGCGCTCATCGAGGCGGAGCGGGCGATCACGTGGGAGACCGGCCTGCCCAACGTGGACGTGCGCCTGGTCCACGCCGCGGTCACGTCGGCCAGCATCGACGGCTACGCGGTCACGAACCCGGTGGGCTTCCAGGGCCGCCACGTCAGGATCGGGATCTTCAACGCGTTCGCTCCGCTCGTCCACCTTGGCGCCCTCGAGAGCGTCGCGGCGCAGCTCGACCTCGAGCTGCTCGAGATCGTGGCCGAGCCGTACGCCGTCGCCAGGGTGCTCGCCTCGGAGCAGGTGCAGCAGGCGGGCGCCCTCTTCGTCGACGTCGGCGGCGGCACCACCGATGTCGCGCTGGTCCGCGCGGGCGGCATCGAGGGGACGCGGATGTTCGCGCTCGCCGGCCGGGCCTTCACGAAGTCGCTGGCAGACCGCCTGGACCTCCCGTTCCCGCGCGCCGAGGCGCTCAAGGTCGACTACGCGCGTGGGCTCGCGATGCCGGAGCACGACGCGATCGCCGAGATCGTGGGCGACGACGTGGCCGTCTGGGCGGCCGGCGTGGAGCTGGTCCTCGACGAGCTTGCCGGGGGCGACCTGCTGCCGGGGCGCATCTACCTGTGCGGGGGCGGCTCGCGGCTGCCCGAGACGGCGACCGCCCTGCGCGACCCGCGCTTCTGGAAGCGCCTGCCGTTCAGCCGGCCGCCGGAGGTCGTCGGTCATGCAGCCCGCGATGGTCGAGTCGATCACGGACGCCACGCAGCTGCTCGTGGACCAGCAGGACGTCACGCCGCTGGGGCTTGCCTTCCAGGCGATCGAGCTCCAGGCGGAGCAGGACCCCCTCGACGCCGCGCTCCGGCGCGTCCTTCGCGCGATGAAGCTGTAGCGTCGCCTCGATGGCCATCTTCTATCTCGACATCGACGACGAGATCACGTCGGCGGCCGCACGGATTCGCGGGACGCCGGACCTCGTCGTCGTCCTCGTCCTCCCGGCCGGGTCGCGGATCGCGACGAGCCGAATCAACTTCCGGCTGCTCGCGCGCGAGGCGCAGCAACGGAGCCGCCGGCTCTCGATCGTCGCGCCCGACGCGGCGGCCCGCGCCCTGGCCGCGACCGCGGGCCTGCCGGTCTACGCGTCGACGATGGAGTACGAAGCGTCGCTTCCGCTCCCGGCGGAGGCCGGAGCCGCCATTCGGGCGCCCGAGCCGCCCGCCGGGCGCGGGGCCTCCGGGCCTGGCGCGGGACGACCCGCGGGCGCGGGACCACCTGCCGCCGGGAGACCGGCGGGCGGGGCGCCTTCGACCGGGCAAGCGGCCGCCATCCCGCAGGGGGCGCTCGAGTCCGCGGCCGGGACAGGCTTCCCCCCATCGGCGCCCCATCCCGGGTCGGCCCGGCCGGGACCGACGACCGGCCTCGGCGCCGACCGCGGCACCGGCCCTGCGCCCCGACTGAGTCACCGCCGCCGGAACGCGGCCCTCGTCGGGCTCCTGGTCCTGGCATTCGTGGGGGTCGCCGGGGGCGTGGCTGCGTACCTCCTCCTGCCCAGCGCGTCGATCGTCCTCAGCGTCCACTCCGTGCCCATCCCCCCGGTGAGCTTCGTCGTCACGGCCGATCCCGACGTGACCGCCACGGACAGCGGGGCGGCGGTGGTCCCGGCGATCCGGCTGGACCTCCCGCTGACGGCGAGCGGCACGTTCAAGGCGTCGGGCAAGCGGGTCGACGAGGCGCCCGCGGTCGGCAGCGTGCGCTGGACGAACTGCGACCCGACCCGGTCCTACACCATCCCGGGCGGCACGCCCGTGCGGACCGCTGCTGGGATCGCCTTCGGGACGGACGAGGCGGTCTTCCTCCCCGTCGCGATCCTCAACCCGCCCCGGATCGCCTGCCAGGACCGAACGGTGACGGTCACCGCGGCGAAGACGGGGACCGGCTCGAATGTCGCCGCCGGCACCATCACGGTCATTCCCGGGCAGTACAACAACGTCGTCATCTCCGTGACGAACCCTGCTCCCACCAGTGGCGGGAAGCGGACGGAGTTCCCAAAGGTCACCCAGAAGGACGTCACAGGGGCGCTCACGGCGCTCGGGAAGCAGCTCGACGCGCAGCTCGTCACGGCCGCGGCGGCTCCGGTCGGGCTGATCGCGGGGACGACGGCCTACCCGGAGACCGCGACGCGCGGGACGGCCACGGCGACGGTCGACCCGGCAACGCTCGTCGACCAGGAGGTTGCCCAGTTCGACCTCGGGGTGACGGCGACGGGGACCGTCGTGGCCGTCGACCCGGCGCCGATCCTCGCGCTCGGCCAGGCCCGGGCCGCGGCCGCCGTCCCGTCTGACCAGGACCTCGTGGCGGGCTCGGCTGCCGTCACGGTCGGGCCCGGCACCGTCGACGGGCAGCGCGTCCGCTTCGGCGTCACGGCCCGCGCTGACGCAGCGCCGCGCATCGATGAGGCCACGCTCCGGAGGCAGGTCGAGGGTCGGTCGGCAGTGGAGGCGCAGGCAATCCTCGGTGCCTTCGGAGACGTCACGGTCACCCTCTGGCCGGGCTGGGCATCGACGATCCCGACCTTCGACGCGCGGGTGGACCTGCGGATCGAGGGCCTGACAGGCTCGTCCCCGTCGTCGCCGCCGTCCATGTCGCCGGCCCCGACCGCCTCGCCGGCCCCAACTCCCTCGCCGGCCCCGGCCTTGCCGTCCTCTCCGGGCCCGTCCGCCCCGGCGGCGACCTCCGAGTCGGCCGGCCCGCCGGCGTCGCTGGCACCTGCCGTCTCGCCGGCCCCGTCCGGATCGGTGGCATCGCCTGCTCCGTCGGCATCGACGGCCCCGTGAGCCGGCTCCTCGGGGTCGACCTCGGGACGCGACGGATCGGGCTGGCGATCGCCGACGACGACGCGCTCCGGGCACGGCCGCTCGCCACCCTGGGTCGCGGCCGTTCGGTCGAGGCCGACGCCGACGCGCTCGGTCGGGTGGCGGCCGCGAACGGGATCGCAGAGCTCGTGGTGGGGCTTCCCCTCGACATGTCCGGCGCCGAGGGGCCCGCCGCGGCCGTCGCCCGGCAATGGGCGGTCGCGATGGCGAGCGCCACCGGCCTGCCCGTCACCCTGCGCGACGAGCGCCTCTCGAGCCACGTGGCCGAAGGTCGCGTCGGGCGGGCGAAGCGCGGCCCGTCGGGTGGACCGCCGGGGCCGGCGCGGCGTGCGGCGAACCGCGCCCGGATCGATCGCGCGGCAGCGGGCGTGATCCTCGAGGACGAGCTCGTGGCCCGCGGGATGGGGCGTCCGGGCGAACGGATCCTGCCCGACCGCGACCGGGGAGGCCGCGCACGCGGCGTCCCGACGGAGTCGGGTACGCTTGGGGCGCCTTCCGATGACGCCGAAGGCCACGTACGCGGCCTGTCCTGGCCTTCCGGGACCGGGCCCGGCGCCGACGAGGACAATCGATGACGATCCGTGGCGGCGGCAGTCCCCGAGACGATCGGGCCGCAGCAGCCGAGAGCACCGCGATGGCGCATCGCCTCGGCCGCGAAGCCACGCCGCGTGGGGCGACCGGCGAGGCCCCGCCCCGTTCCGGCACGGTCTCGGCCTCCGAGCTCGCCCGCCGCGGCACCCGCCGGCGCGGATCCGGGGCGCTTCGGTTCATCGTGTTCCTCGTCGTTGCGGCCGGGCTCGTGCTCGCGCTCCTGGCGACGCTCGGCCGGCCCATCGTCCGCGGCGTCGTCGTGAACCTGGCGGGCGACAACCCGAGCGCGCTCGGGATCGGCTTCGTGGCCGACATGGTCCGCGAGGACCTGGGAAGCGCCCTGACGGACCCTGCCGGCTCGAACGCGGCGGACGTCCCCTTCGTGGTGGCGCCCGGCGACACGGCCGCGACGATCGCGACGCGGCTCGTGCAGGCGGGCGTGCTGCGCGATGCGCGGGCCTTCGTGCTCATCTCGCTCGAGCGGAACGTGAGCACGAGCTACCAGGCCGGGGACTTCGTGGTCCGCCAGACCATGACCCCCGACCAGCTGTCCGTGACGCTCCTGACGCCGCCCGCCCCGGACCCCCACATCGTGATGTCGATCCGGACCGGCCTTCGACTGGAGCAGATCGCGGCGCTCATCGAGGCGAAGGCCGCCGACCACGGGCTCGCCACCCTCACGATGTCCGCCTCGGCGTTCCTCGACGTCGTGCGCACGCCGCCCGCGACGCTCCTCCAGGATTACCCCTGGCTGCAGATCCCAAGGGGCGGGACGCTCGAGGGTTACCTTGCGGCCGGCGATTACTCGATCCTCCCCGATGCCACGCCTGAGCAGCTGGTCCGCATGATGCTGGACCGCTTCCTTGCCGAGGTGGGACCGGAACGAATGAAGGTCGCTGCCGCGCGCGGTCTCACCTGGACCCAGGTCCTGACGATGGCCTCGATCGTCGAGCAGGAGGCGCGGCTCGACTCGGAGCGAGCCAGGATCGCCGGCGTCCTCCAGAACCGCCTGAACCCGCGCACCGAGGCCGCGGGCTTCCTCGGGTCGGATCCGACCGTGTTCTACGTGAACGACTCGCTCGCGCTGGCCGACCTTTCGATGCCGAAGTGGGTCGACTACAACTTCTGGGCGCCGTTCCAGGGAGCGCTCCCGGCGAAGCTCCCGGCAGCCCTCGCCGGCTACAACACGTACACGTCGAAGGGGCTCCCGCCGGGGCCGATCTGCACCCCGACGGTGGCGTCCATCGACGCGGCGCTCACGCCGGACACGCGCGGGGGCTACCTCTTCTTCCTGGCCAAGAAGGACGGAACGACGATCTTCTCGAAGACGTACGCCGAGCACCTCCAGGCCATCGCGAAGTACGGCACGTGACGAGGGCCGGGCGCCTGCCGGACCCTGCCGACTTCGCCTCGCCTCCGGGCGCTCGTCGACGGCGCGCCTGGGACGAGGCGGATCGAGACGCGCGTCCCTCGCGGCTGGCCCGCCTCCGGTCCCGCCTGGCCGCCGCGGGGCTCGATGCATACTTCGGCCTCGGCCGCGAGGAGATCCGCTACCTGACCGGGGTCGCGCTCGGCGAGGGCGAGGAGAAGGTCGCGGGCCACTCCGGGCGGTTCCTCGTCTCGGGGGACGCGGTCGTCGTGCTCGCCGACAGCCGGTACACGCTCCAGGCACGTCGCGAAGCAGTCGACGCGCGGGTCGACGCCGTCACGTACGACCTGCCCGCACGGTGGGCCGAGCTCTGCGCCTCGATCGGCGCGCGCCGGGTCGCGGTGCCCGCGGCCGACATCGGTCACGCCCTGTGGGGCGACCTGGCCACGGCCGCGCCCGGCGTGGAGCTCGTGCCGGCCGGCCCGTGGGTCGCCGAGCAGCGAGCGCTCAAGGAGCCGGCCGAGGTCGAGCGCATCGCCGCGGCATGCGCGGTCGCGGACCGGGCGCTCGCGGCGCTCCTGCCGGAGATCCGGCCGGGCATGACGGAGGCGGCGCTTGCATGGCGGCTCGAGACGCTCATGCGGGAAGGCGGGGCCGAGGCGCTCGCGTTCGACGTGGCGGCACTCGCCGGCCCCCAGGCAGCGCTGCCCCACGGATCGCCCGGAGCGCGGCGGGTCCGCGCCGGCCAGGTCCTGCTGTTCGACTTCGGGGCGCAGGTGGCCGGCTATCGGAGCGACATGACCCGGACGTTCTTCGTCGGCGAGCCGCGGCCGCGGGATCTCGCGATCCACGAGCTCGTTGCCCGCGCGCAGGCGGCCGCGATCGCGTACCTGGAGGCATCGCTCGCGGCCGGGACGGTCCCGAACGGGCGGGCCGCCGACGCGGCGGCCCGCGACACCATCGCCGCGGCCGGTCATGGGGAGCATTTCGGGCACGGCACCGGCCACGGGATCGGCCTTGCCACGCACGAGGCCCCGTCGCTCTCGCGCGTGGCGTCGGAGGCGCCGCTGCCGAGCCCCACGGTCTTCTCCGTCGAGCCCGGCGTCTACCTGGACGGGCGGACGGGCGTGCGGATCGAGGACCTCGTCCACTTCGACGCGGCGGCTGGCCGCGTCGACCGCCTCACCCGCTTCCCCCGCGAGGTGCTCGTCGTCGGCTGATCGCCTGACCGCGCGTGCGCCCGTCGGCGCGATGGACGCCCGGGTCGCCGGTCGGGACCGCGCCGTCTGCTACGATCCACCGCACCATCACGACCAGCTGCGCCGGCGTGCGCATGTCCCCGCCGGCCCCCGAGGGAGCCTTCCATGATCTCCACCGGCGAGCTGCACAAGGGCGTCGTCATCGAGCTCGACGGCGACCTCTGGCAGATCCTCGACTACCACCACATCAAGATGGGCCGGGGCTCGGCCCAGGTCCGGATCAAGCTCAAGAACGTGAAGAAGGGCTCGATCGTCGAGAAGTCCTTCCAGGCCGGTGAGAGGTGGCCGCGGGCGCAGCTGGACCGGCGCCCCATCCAGTTCATGTACCGCGACGGCGACGCCTTCCACTTCATGGAGATGGAGACGTACGAGCAGTTCCACCTCAACGCGGACCAGCTCGATGACGCCGTCAACTACATGAAGGACGGGATGACGCTCGACCGGATCAGCTACGACGGCGAGACGCTCGGCGTGGAGCTGCCGATCACGGTCGACCTCGTCGTCGTCGAGACGGACCCGGGCTTCGCGGGCGACACGGCGACCGGTGCGCGCAAGCCCGCCACCACGGAGTCGGGCCTCATCGTCTCGGTGCCGCTCTTCGTGACCGAGGGCGACACCATCCGGGTCGACACGCGCACCGGCGAGTACCAGACCCGCCTGTAGCCGCGGCCAGGCGCAGCGCGGCGTCGGATCCCGCCTTCGTGCCCGAGTCGGAGCCCCCGGACTGGGCCCTCCCGGCCTGGGACGCGCTCGACCTCGGGACGCGGCCGGCCGATCGATCGCGCCCGGACCGCCCGGCCGGGGCGTTCGGGCTGCGCATCCTCGGCGTCACCGAGCTCACCCATGCGGTCCGCGACGCGGTCCGCGGGGATCCGCGGCTGGCAGACCTGTGGGTCGAGGGCGAGGTGGGCAGGGTGACGGTGAGCTCGGCCGGCCATGCCTACTTCACCCTCCGCGACGAGAAGAGCCAGCTCGCCTGCGTCTTCTTCCGGGAGGACCGCCAGGCGAGCGCCTTCGAGCCGCAGGCCGGGATGCGCGTGATCGTGCACGGCCGGATCGACGTCTTCGACGCCCAGGGCGTCTACCAGTGCTACGTCGGCGCGATCCAGCCGGCCGGCTTCGGCGACCTGGCCCTGCGCTTCGAGCAGACGAAGGCCCGGCTCGCGGCGGAAGGCCTCTTCGACGCCCGGCGCAAGCGCCCGCTGCCCGTCCGTCCCGCCACGATCGCCGTCGTCACCAGCCTGTCGGGCGCGGTCATTCACGACATCCGGCGCGTGCTGGCGCGACGCTGGCCGATGGTCGGCGTGCTGGTGAGCGCCTGCCGGGTCCAGGGAGACGGCGCCGCGGAGACGGTCGTCGCGGCATTGAGCCGGCTGGCGCGCTACGACGCCGCGTGCCGGGACGACGGCCGACCCGGGGACGCACCCGGGCTCGTGATCCTCGCCCGCGGCGGCGGATCGCTCGAGGACCTCTTCGCGTTCAACGACGAGCGCGTCGTCCGGGCCATCGCGGCCCATCCCGTCCCTGTGGTGAGCGGCGTCGGCCACGAGACGGACGTGACCCTCGCGGACTTCGCGGCCGACGTCCGGGCGCCGACGCCGTCCGCAGCGGCCGAGCTCGCGGTGCCCGACCGGCTGGACGTGATCGTGGCGCTGCGCGGGCGTCGGCGCCGTCTGGACGAGGCCGCGGCGCGGGCGGTCGCGGCGTCGTCCCGGCGGGTGGCGGCGGAGCGGCGAGCGCTGGAGGGCCTCCGGCCGGCGACGCGCCTGGCGGCCGCCCGTGAGCGCGCCGGGTACCTCCTCGACCGCGCGACCGCTGCCGTGTCGGATCGCGTCGCAGTAGACCGGCGCGCCGCGGAGCGTGCAGGGCGAGCGCTCGAGCCCCTTGCCGCGGGACGCCTCCGCCTCGAGCGTGGCCGGCTCGCGACCGCGTCCGCCGCCCTCGGGGCCCTTGGCCCGGAGGCGACGCTCGCACGCGGATACGCGATCGTCCGCCGCGCCGAGGATGGCGCGATCGTCCGTGATCCGGCCGAGTCGCCTGCAGGCACGAGGCTGCGCCTCCGCGTGGCCCGCGGCGAGCTGGCCGCGCGGGCGGAGGGCGAGGCGGATGGCTGACCTCGTCGTCTTCGTCGTCCTCGTCGCGGTGATCGGGGCGGCCGGGATCGTCCTTGGTATGCTCGCCGGGCGGCGGCTTGGCGCCTGGAACGACCGGCGGTCGGGCGTCGTGAACGCCGTCGAGGCAGAGGACGGGTCGCGGCCGGGCCGTGGCGACGAGCCGGACGAGGACGGAGGCGAGATTCGTGGCTGAGGGGCCGGCGCCGCTCGACACCCTGACCTTCGACGCGGCCCTCGCGGAGCTCGAGCGGACCGTCGCCGAGCTCGAGGCGGGCGGCCTTCCCCTGGAGCAGACCATCGCCCGGTACGAGCGGGGGGTGGCCCTGGAGCAGCGCTGCGAGCAGCTCCTCGCCGACGCGGAGCTTCGCGTCCGGCGCCTCGTCGAGGGGGCCCGCGGCGCGCTCGCCGTGGCCGAGCTCCGGCTCGACGAAGCCGCCGCCGACACGCCGCCAGGCGCCCTCCCGGCGCCCGCGGAGTAGACTCCCGGGGCCACCCGGTGGGCGCGAGCCCGGCGGCCGCCGGTCGCCTCGAGCGCGGGCCGGGCAGGTTCCCCCGGCCGCGGCGCATACCACGTCGAACCAAGGAGCCAGCACGTGGCGATCCTCCCGACACTCCAGGGCCCGGGCGATCTTCGCGGCCTCAGCGAGCGACGGCTCGCGGAGCTCGCCGAGGAGATCCGGAGAACCATCATCGCGACGGTCGCGACGACCGGTGGCCATCTCGGCTCCTCGCTCGGCGTCGTGGAGATCACCCTGGCGCTCCACCGGATCCTCGAGTCGCCGCGCGACCGGATCGTCTGGGACACCGGACACCAGGCCTACCCGCACAAGCTCCTGACCGGTCGCTACGCGCGGTTCGGCACGCTCCGCCAGCTCGGTGGCGTGGGCGGGTTCCCGCGTCGCAGCGAGTCGGACCACGACGTGTTCGACGGCGGGCACGCGGGCACGGGCCTTTCGATCGCCGCAGGACTTGCCACGGCGCGCGACGTCCGCCATGGCATGGAACGGATCGCGGTCGTCGTCGGCGATGCCGCGCTGATGAGCGGGCTCTCGCTCGAGGCGCTCAACGACCTCGGCCATCGCCACACGCCGGTCCTCATCGTCCTCAACGACAACGAGATGTCGATCAGCCCGTCGGTCGGGGCACTCTCCAAGTACCTGTCCGAGATCAAGCTCTCGACCGCCTGGCAACAGTCGAAGCGTGGCTACGACCAGTTCGTCGAGCGCGTGCCGATGGTCGGGCCGACGGCCCTGGAGTTCAGCCGGCGCGTCCGGAAGTCGGTCGTCAGCTTCGCCCAGCCCGGCCAGCTCTTCGAGGACCTCGGCATCACGTACATCGGCGTCGTGCCGGGCCATGACCTGCGGATGCTCGAGCACACCTTCCGCAGCGCGCTCGCCCTCGACGTGCCCGTGCTCGTCCACGTCAGGACCCAGAAAGGCCGCGGCTATCACCCGGCGGAGAAGGACCAGGTGGGCTTCCACGGCGCGGCGCTGCCGCCGATGTCGGACCCGGCCGAGTCGCCCCGCGGAAGGCAGGCGAGCCCGTTCGGCGCCGGCGAGATCAGCGCCGTCTCCACCGGCGCCGGGTCGCGCAACGGGAGCGCCGTCCGACCGGCGGCCGAGCAGGCCGCACAGTCGAGGCAGCCCAACTACACGTATCACTTCGCCCAGGAGGTCGTGGCCGCCGCCCGCGAGGACCGCCGGATCGTCGCGATCACCGCGGGCATGCCGACCGGGACCGGCCTCAACCGCTTCCAGGCCGAGTTCCCGGACAGGTTCATCGACGTGGGGATCGCGGAGCAGCACGCGGTCGCGCTCGCGACCGGGATCGCGCTCGGCGGGGGCCGGCCGATCGTGGCGATCTACGCCACGTTCCTGCAGCGCGCCTTCGACCAGATCGTCCACGATGCCGCCCAGAACGACCAGCCGATCCTCATCGGCGTGGACCGCGCCGGCCTCGTCGGCGAGGACGGCACGAGCCACCAGGGAATGTTCTCGTACCCGGCCCACCGCCAGATCCCGAACCTCGTCATCGCCGCGCCCAGGGACGAGCAGGAGCTGCGGTCGCTCGTCCGGACCGCGCTCGCCCAGGACCACCCCTTCGCGCTCAACTACCCGCGCGATGCCGGCTTCGGCGTGCCCGAGCGTACGCCCGAGATCCTGCCCGTCGGGCGCGGCGAGGTCCTCCGGGAGGGCAACGACATCCTGCTCGTCGGATTCGGGCCGATCGTCGCGCGCGGGCTCGAGGTCGCCGACGCGCTGGCCGCCGAGGGCTGGTCCGTCGGCGTGATCAACGCTCGCTTCCTCAAGCCGCTGGACCGCCAGCTCATCCTGGACCAGGCCCGCGGGAAGCGACTCGTGGTGACGCTCGAGGAGAGCACCGCCATCGGCGGGTTCGGCTCCGCGGTCCTCGAGGTTCTCGAGGAGGCCCGACTGGCGGACCCGGCGTACCGCGAGGTGGGGCTCCGCATCGTCGGCATCCCCGGGGACCGTTTCGTGGACCACGGGTCGGTGGGCGACCTGCGCCGGCTGATCCGCCTCGACAGCCCGGGGATCCTGGCCCAGGTGCGGGAGACGCTGGCCATGCTCCGCGCCGCTCCACCGGCGACTCCCGCCCGGCCCTCGTCCGCGCCGGCGCACGCCTGACGGAGCCGGTGCGCCCGGATGCGCCGGAGTGCAGCGGCCCGTGGCATGATCGCGACGTGAGCACCGCCGGCCGCGTGGAACGCCCGACAGCGCCAGGGGGATCGGCACGTCCGCCGCGCGCCGGGCGGGTGCGTCTGGACCAGCTCCTCGTCGAGCGCGGGCTCGCCGAGACGCGGAGCCGTGCGCAGGCGCTCCTCCTCGCCGGCCGCGTCCGGGTCGGGGCGGGCGACGCGGCCCGCTTCGACCGGAAGCCGGGCGACCTCGTCGACGGCTCGCTGGCCCTCGAGGTGGCGACCCCGCTGCCCTTCGTCTCGCGCGGGGGCGAGAAGCTGGCCGGGGCGCTCGACGCCTTCGGGGTGGATCCGGCCGGCCTGGTCTGCCTGGACGCCGGGGCGTCGACGGGAGGTTTCACCGACGCCCTCCTGCAGCGCGGCGCGTCCCGCGTCCATGCCGTCGACGTCGGCCGCGGCCAGCTCGCGGCATCGCTCGCCGGCGACCCCCGGGTGATCGTCCACGACCGCGTGAATGCCCGGCACCTGGAGCCGGCGGTGCTCGGCGAGCCCGTCTCGCTCGCGGTCATCGATGTCGCGTTCATCTCGCTCGCGCTCGTGCTGGGGCCGGTGACGCGCTGCGTCGCGCCCGGCGGCCGCATCGTCGCGCTCGTCAAGCCGCAGTTCGAGGCCGGCCGCGGAGAGGTGCCCGGCGGGGTCGTCCGCGACCCGGCCGTCCACCGTTCGGTCCTCGAGCGGGTCCTGCGGACGGCCGCCGGGCTCGGTCTCGACCCGATCGACGTGATCGCGCTCGCCGCTGCTCGGCCCGGCAGGCAACCGCGAGTTCTTCGCGCACCTCGGCGTGCCCGACCCGGCCGCCCCGGCCGCGCCGGCGGGCTCCGCGCGGCTGGACCTGGCGGCACGCGTGGCGGCCTGCACGGCCCCATGACCGAGATCCGGCGGATCGGCTTCGCCTACAACCCCACGAACGAGGACGCGGTCGAGCTCGCGAACCGCGCCAGCGGCTGGTGCGCCGTGCGCGGGCTCGAGTCCTGGACGGTCGCCGCCGCGGATCACGAGCGCCTGGTCCACGCGCTGCCCGGGACGCAGGTGCTCGTCGTGCTCGGCGGGGACGGCACGTTCCTCCATGCGGCGCGGGCCGTCACCGAGGTCGACGTCCCGCTCGTCGGCGTCAACCTCGGCAAGGTCGGGTTCCTGTCCAAGGCCGAGGCGCACGAGCTGGAGCCGCTCCTGGAGAAGCTCCGGACCGGGGCCTTCAGGATCGAGCCGCGGATGGCCCTGCGAGGGGCGATCCACGGGCCGGGCGGTGGCGCGCCGCGGCGCACGTTCGTCGCGCTCAACGATGTCGTGGTCGCGCGCGGGTCGCTGGCCCGGGTCGTCCGGCTCGAGGTGGACATCGGGCCGTCCCACCTGGCGACGTACGTCGCGGACGGCCTCGTCGTGGCCAGCCCGACCGGCTCCACCGGCTACTCGTTCTCGGCGGGCGGCCCGATCCTCGATCCACTGAGCCGCAACCTGATCGTCTCGCCGATCGCCGCCTACCTGTCGGCCATCCGCTCGGTCGTGGTCAGCCCCGATCACGTGGTTCGCTGTCGAATCGCGGAGGCCCACGAGGCGCTCGTCTCGATCGACGGTCGCGAGGACGTCCGCCTCTCGGTGGGCGACGTGGTGACGGTCGCGGCGCTCGAGCGCCCCGTGCGCTTCCTCGAGCCGGACGGCGCGCTCCCGTTCTGGGACCTGCTGCGCCAGAAGGCGCAGCTGCTGCCCTCCTGAGGATGGCCGACCCGCGCGGCCCCGAGCTCGCCGCCGGGCGTCTCCTCGAGCTGGCGGTCGCCGACCTCGCGCTGATCGAGCGCGTCCGGATCACGTTCGCGGACGGGTTCAACGTGCTGACCGGCGAGACCGGGGCCGGCAAGAGCCTCCTCATCGACGCGCTCGGCCTTGCCCTGGGTGCGCGCGCGGATCCGGGCCTCGTTCGGCATGGCGCGGAGGTCGCCCGCGTGGAGGCGCTCTTCGACCGGCTCCCGGAAGCGCTCCTGTGCGTCCGCGAGGTCGGAGCCAACGGCCGCTCGGTCGCCCGCGTCGACGACGAGACGGTGACCGCGGGGCGCCTTGCGGGCGTGGCCGGGCCGCTCGTCGAGATCCACGGGCAGCGGGACCAGGGCCGCCTCCTCGACGAGCGCTGGCAGCGCGAGCTGCTCGACGCGTACGGCGGCCATGCCGCGGAGCGGACTGCCGTCGCGGCCGCCGTGGCGGCCTGGCGGGACAACGAGGCCGCGCTCGCGTCGCTGGCGATCGACCCGCTCGAGCTGGAACGCAGGGTCGCGCTCCTGGAGCACGAGGTCGAGGAGATCACCACGGCGCGACCCGTCCCGGGCGAGGCGGCCGCGATCCGCGCCCGGCTCGACGCGGCCCGCCACGGCGAGGCGATCGCGCGCGGGTCCGCGGCGCTTGCCGGCCTCCTCGCCGGCGGCGACGTGGAGTCGGAGGGGACGCCGGGGGCCCGCGAGCAGGCATCGCGCGCCGCCGCCGAGGCCGCGGCCCTCGCCCGCCTCGATGCCCGGTACGGACCGCTCGTGGAGCGCCTCGCGGGCGCGGCCGCGGAGCTCGAGGACGTCGCATTCGAGGCGCGCCGCCTGGCGGACACCCTCGATCACGACCCCGCGGCGCTCGCCGCCCTGGAGGCTCGGCTTTCGGCCCTGTACAGCCTCGAGCGGCGGTACGGCGCCGACGTCGACCACCTCGTCGTGCGCGCGGAGGAAGCGGCCGCCGACATCGAGCGGCTCCGCCACCTCGGCACCGAGCGCGATCGGCGCCGCGCCGCCGCGGAGCGGCTCCTGGCGGCCGTGGCAGTGGTCTGCGCCGCCCTGTCCTCTCGCCGCGCCGCTGCCGCCACGGCGCTGGCGGCGGCCATCGAGACCGCGGTCGCGGATCTCGGCCTCCAGGGGACGCGGGTCCAGGTCGCGGTCGGGCGACGAGCGGCAGGGCCGGACGAACCGGCCATCGAGCTCGGTGGCGACGCCGTCGCGTTCGACGCGACCGGCGCGGATGTCGTCGTCTACCTGATCGCGCCGAACCCGGGCGAGCCCGCACGGCCGCTCGCGAAGATCGCCTCCGGCGGCGAGCTCTCCCGGGTCGCGCTCGCCATCGAGGAGGTGCTCGCGGCCGCGGACGCGACCCCCACGCTCGTCTTCGACGAGATCGACTCCGGGATCGGGGGCCGCAGCGCCGACCCGGTCGCGCAGACGCTCTGGCTGCTCGGGCGCCGGCACCAGGTCCTGTGCGTGA
Source organism: uncultured Chloroflexia bacterium (assembly GCA_963809215.1). GTDB lineage: Bacteria > Chloroflexota > Limnocylindria > Limnocylindrales > CSP1-4 > CTSoil-043. Next base: position 1,327,040 of record CAWEIJ010000002.1, on the reverse strand, counting down.
CCCACCTTCCCCAGATCGCCGCCTACGCAGACGCGCACTTCGGGATCCGGAAGATCGAGCGAGGTGGCCGGACCGTGACGGAGGTGCGACGGCTGAGCGACGATGAGCGGCTGGAGGAGCTCGCGGCGATGATCGGCGGCCTCGCGGCCGGCGCCGCCGCCGCAGCGTCGGCGCGCGACCTGCTCGCCCGTGCTGCCGCGTTCCGGTCCTCGCGGGCGGCACCCGCTCGCGCGCGGCGATGACTGCCGCTGGCGAGGCTGGAGCGGGCGGCGCGACGGCGCGCGGCCGGGCGCGCACGGCACCCCCGGTTCCTCGCGCCGGGCGGTCGCGCCGGCAGCGCACGATGCCCGCCGGGACTCCGCCTGACCTGGTCGCGGCGATCGAGGCGTTCCTGCTCCACCTGCAGGTCGAGCGTGGGCTCTCCCCGGCGACGCTGGCCGCGTACGGCGCCGACCTGCGCGACTTCGCGGGTGGCCCCGAGGCGCGGGCGGGGTGGGAACGCTCCCCGGATCCCGCGGTCGCCTACCTGGGCCGGCTCGCGAGCACGGCGGGTCCGTCGGGCGTCCGCCTCCGCGCGACGAGCCGTCGCCGGCGGACCGCCGCGATCCGCGCCTTCTATCGGTTCGCGCTGGCCGAGGACCTTGCCCGAGTCGACGTGGCCGCGCACCTCGACCTGCCGCGGGAGCCGCGTCTCCTGCCGGACCCGCTCGGGGTGACCGAAGTGGCGCGCCTCCTCGAGGCGGCAGGGCCGCGGGGTCCGGGTGACCCGGCGACCGATGCCGGTCCGATCCGGGCCCGCGCGCTCCTCGAGCTCCTGTACGCCGCCGGCCTGCGGGTCAGCGAGGCGACCGGGCTCGACGCGGACGACCTGGACCTCGACGCGGCGACGGTCCGGGTGATCGGCAAGGGCGACAAGGAGCGGCTCCTGCCGGTCGGCGAGGTCGCGATCGACTGGCTTCGCCGGTACGAGAGGGACGTCCGTCCGGCCCTCCTCGCGCTCCACGCCGTGCCCGCCCACCGCGGCGGGCCGGTCTTCATGGGGGGCCGTGGCCGCCGCCTGAGCCGCCAGCAGGCGTGGGACATCGTGAGGCGGGCCGCGGCGGCCGCAGGCCTGGCCGGGCGGGCGACGCCCCACACGCTCCGCCACTCGTTCGCCACGCACCTGCTGGAGGGCGGGGCCGACCTCCGCATCGTCCAGGAGCTGCTCGGACATGCGAGCATCAGCACCACGCAGATCTACACGCACCTCACCGGTGAGCGGGTCCGGGAGGTGTACGCTCGGGCGCATCCGCGCGCCTGACCGGCCGCGGCGAAGGAGGAAGGATCGGATGGCGCGCTACACGGCCTCGCTGCTCATGGACGGAGAGCACGTCCTGTACCGGACGCGGCAGCACCCGCTCGGCCGGATCGTTGCCGCTCGGTGGGGGATCGTGATGGTCGGGGTCGCGATCGCCGCGCTCCTCGCGATCTTCATCGGCAACCCGGGCGGGACGGCGCGCGACCTGCTCGGCTGGGTCACGCTGGCGCTGCTCGTGGTCGGCGTCGTCGACATCGCCTGGATCTACCTCCACTGGTGGGCCGAGGACTACGCCATCACGAACCGGCGCATCCTCAAGGTCGAGGGGCTCTTCAACAAGCGCGCCGCCGACAGCGGCCTCGAGAAGATCAACGATGCGATCCTGGAGCAGAGCGTCTTCGGCCGGATGTTCGACTGGGGCGATCTCCGCGTCCTGACGGCGGCCAAGGAGGTCGCGGACGACTACCACATGCTCCACCACGCTCCGACGTTCAAGAAGACGATGCTGCTCGCGAAGCAGGACATCGAGGACGGGCTGGCGCGCCAGATCGCTGCGCCGCTCGAGGCGCTCAACGCCCACGAGGTCGAGGAGGACCGCAGGCAGGCCGAGTCCCTGGCGTCGGCCCGGGAGGTGGCCACAGCGGCGCCGGCGGCCCCGTCGGCACCGGCCCCGAAGACGGTGGAGGAGAAGCTCCGCGAGCTCGCCGCCCTCCGCGACGCCGGCCTCATCACGCCGGAGGACTTTGAAGCGAAGAAGACGGCGATCCTCGCGCACGCTGTAGCCACGCGCCCACTGGCTACCATATGCCGGATCCCCGCCCGCACCCGGAGTTCCCGTGCTCGGACTGAACCTCGATCCCGCCACGCTCGTCGCCGTGGCCATCTTCCTGCTCGTGGGCTTCCCGGTCCACGAGTTCAGCCACGCCCTGGTGGCCTACCGGCTCGGTGACGGCACGGCGAAGCTGTTCGGGCGCCTGACGCTCAACCCGATCGTCCACCTCGACCCGATGGGAAGCGCCATCCTGGTCCTCTCGGCGCTCCTGGGCGGGTTCTTCATCGGCTGGGCGAAGCCGACACCGATCAACCCGGCGATGCTCCGCGGTGGCCGGCGCGCGGAGGCGTGGGTCGCGGCCGCCGGGCCCGTCTCGAACCTCGTGATGGCGGTCCTCGCGGCGATCGCGATTCGGCTGATGGTCGCGATGGACCTCGCGAGCAACGACGCCGTCGTCTTCGTGGCCAACGTCGTCTACGTGTTCATCTTCATCAACGTGGCGCTGTTCATCTTCAACCTGATCCCCATCCCCCCGCTCGACGGCTCGAAGGTGCTGTTCTCGCTCATGAGCCCGTCGACCGTGTGGCGGATCCGGCCGACCCTCGAGCAGTACGGGTTCCTCATCCTCCTCGTCGTGATGTTCGTCCCGCTCGTCAACGGCGTCTCCATCGGTGCCCGCGTCGTCGGCCCGCTCCTCGATGGCCTCGTCTCGGTCCTGGTGGGCTTCTAAGGCCCGCCAGCTCGGCCGTCACCTCGTCGCCCGCGTGGCGCCGGGGGAGCGGGCCGAGCTGGCCGGCTGGCTGACGCCCGCCCAGCTCACCCTCTTCGACGGCATGCCGACCGCTGACCGTCGCCACGGCCTCGACGTGCTGCAACGGCTGCGTGCCGACGGGACGGAGGATCGCGACCTCCTCCTGGCCGGCCTCTTCCACGACGCCGGGAAGGGCTCCTCGATCCGGCTCTGGCACCGGGTGGCATGGTCGCTCGGCGAGCGGCTGGGGCCGTGGGCGCACCGCCTCGCGGGACGCCTGCCGGGCGGCGGCGACGCGATGGCCCGCTTGCGCGACCACGCGGACCGATCGGCTGCGCTCGCCCTCGCCGCGGGGTGCGCCCAGCGCACCGCCGACCTGATCCGGGACCGCCCGTCGGACTCGGACGCCGCTGCCGCACTGCTGCTGCATGCCGCCGACGAGGCCGGCTGAAGGCCATGAAGGGTCCGCTCGTCGAGCAGGGCGCGTTGCCGGCGACGGCGTCAGTCGCCTTCGGCGCCCGCCGCCGCCCGGAGGACGCAACGGAGGTCCGGCTGCCGGAATGGGAAGGCCCTCTCGGGCTCCTCCTGTCGCTGGTGGAAGCCCGGCGGCTCGATGTCCTGAGCGTGCCACTCGGCGCGCTCGCGGAGGCCTATCTCGAGGCGCTCGCCACGCTCGAGGGCGACCGCCTCGGGAGCATCTCGGCGTTCGTGGGCGTGGCGAGCCAGCTGATCCTCATCAAGAGCCGCGCCATGCTCCCGCGCCAGGCCGCGGCCGGCGCGCAGCCCGACGACGAGGGAGTCGACCCGGAGGCGGAGCTGCGGGCCCGGCTCCTCCTCTACCGCGCGTTCCGCGACGCGGGCGCGGTGCTCCAGGCGCGCGCCCTGGGCGGCGCGCTCCTGGTCCGTCGCGAGCCGGGTGTCGCGGCGACGGCCGGGAGAACGCACGGGATTGCGCCGGAGGCGCCGCGGATCGACGTCGCGCTCCTCGTCGGCGCCCTCGACCGGCTGGCCGTCGTGCTGCCCGCCGCGCCGGCACCTCCCGAGACCGTGCGGCGGACGATGACGCTGGCGGAGCGCGCCTCCCTGATTCGCGAGGCGCTCGCGGAGGCCGGCCCGATCGTGCTGCAGGAGCTGCTGGCCGGCGTCCGTGACCGGGTCGTGATCGCCGTCACGTTCCTCGCCCTCCTGGAGCTCGTGAAGCGACGAGAGGTGAGCGTGGAGCAGGACCGCCCCTGGGGGCCCATCCTTGTGCGGTCGGTCCCGCGCTCGACGACGGCAGGGCGGGGGAGCGGCGCCGTGACGGGTGGTGACGCGCTCGACGAGACGCTGGAGGAGAACGGATGACCGAGGGCGACCGGCTCGAGCTCGCGGACCCGGGCGATCTCGAATCCGCCCCGGACGGCGAGCCGGCCGAGGCGCCGGATGGGCTGCCCGGCGACGCGCTCACCGACGCGCAGCTCGAGGCGCTCCTTTTCGTCGCGGAGCGGCCACTCTCGAGGCGCGAGCTCGGGGCCATCACCGGGGCCTCGCCCGAGACGATCGATGCACGCCTCGGGGATCTCCAGGTCGTGCTCGCCTCGCGCGGCGTGCGCGTGATGCTGGACGGGGAGCGGGTGGCGCTGGGCACGGCGCCGGAGGCGGGACGGTTGATCGGCCGGTACATCGGGCGCGAGCCCACGCGACTGTCGCCCGCCACGCTCGAGACGCTCGCGATCGTCGCGTACCGGCAGCCCGCGACGAAGAGCGCGATCGAGCGGATCCGGGGCGTCGACGCCGACTACGCGATCCGGAGCCTCGTTCATCGCCGCCTCGTGGTCGAGCTGGGCCGGGCGGACGCGCCTGGTCGGCCGATCCTCTACGGGACCGGTGTCGAGTTCCTCGAGCGGTTCGGCCTCACGAGCCTCGACGACCTGCCCCTCGTGGACGCGGCCGTCGCGGAGCGCCTGACGATCCCCGAGGCGGAGGCCGCCGGCGCGACGCCCTCCGGGGCCTCGACGGGTGGGTCAAGGGACGGGATGGCCGGGACGCAGCCCAGCGGCCCGGGCTGATGCCCGGGGAGCGTGTCGGCAAGCTGCTGGCGGTCGCGGGGATCGCGAGCCGTCGAGGCGCCGACGCGCTCATCGACGCCGGCCGCGTCACTGTCGACGGCCACGTGGCGACGCTCGGGGAGAAGGCGGACCCGGCGCGTCGCGGCGATCGCAGTGGACGGACGCCCGGTCGACATCGCGGCCGCGCTCGTCGTCCCGGCAGTCCACCTGGCCCTCCACAAGCCGGCGGGCGTCACCTCCACGGTCGCGGACCGGCATGCGAGCCGGACGGTCCTGGACCTCGTCCCGGCCCGCCTCGTGGGGCCGGGGGTCCGGCTCTACCCGGTGGGCCGGCTGGACCTCGACTCGGAGGGCCTCCTCATCCTGACGAACGACGGGGCGTGGACGGACCACGTCCTGCATCCACGCCATGGCGTGGAGCGCGAATACTCGGTCGCGCTCGCAGTACCGCTCGATGCGGACCAGCGAGCCGCGCTCGCGGCCGGGATCGCGATGGAGGAGGGGACCGCACGCCTCGGCGCGCTGCGACCCGCGACCCGGACCGAGACGGCGAGCCTGGCCCGCCTCCTGGATCCGCGCCCCGCCCCGACGCTCACCTGGTACCGGGTGATCCTGGGACAGGGCTGGAAACGACAGCTGCGCCGCATGTTCGGGGCTGTCGGCGCACCGGTTTCACGCCTCGTCCGCGTCCGCGTCGGATCGCTCCGGCTGGACCTTGCCACGGGGGCCGTTCGAGCGCTGACCGCCGCAGAGGTCCGGCGGCTCGGCGCCTCCACGTACCGCCCGGACGTCGGCGCCGGCCAGTCGCGACGGCCATGACGGACGCCGCTCGCGCCACGACGCGCCGGCGCGTCCCTCCGCCGGATGGTCCGGCGGATCTGCTCGTCACTGGAGGGTCCATCCGGACGCTGGACCGCGACGGCACGGTTTCGCAGGCCCTCGCCGTGACGCGCGGGCGGGTCGCCGCCGTGGGCGCCCCGGCTGCCCTCCGCCGCTTCGTCGGACCGCGGACCCGCGTGCTGAAGTTGCACGGTGAGACCGTCCTGCCGGGCTTCCATGATGCCCACGTGCATCCCACGACGGGCGGGAGACACCTCCTGGAGTGCGATCTGCACGACCTGCCCTGGGAACGGGGCGCCTACCTGCGCCGGATCGCCGAGTACGCCCGCGCCCATCCGAACGAGGCGTGGATCGTCGGCGGCGGCTGGGCGATGCCGGCGTTCCCGGGCGGCACGCCATCCCGCGGCGATCTCGACGCGGCGGTCCCGGACCGGCCGGCCTACCTCGAGAACCGCGACGCGCACGGCGGCTGGGCGAACACCGCGGCCCTGGCGCTCGCGGGCGTCAGCGCGACGACCGCCGACCCCCCGGATGGCAGGATCGAGCGCGAGCCGGACGGAAGCCCGCAGGGCACGCTCCACGAAGGGGCGACGCGCTTCGTCGAGCGCCTCCTGCCCGCGTTCACGCAGGAGCGCTGGGAAGAGGCGCTGCGCCGGGCCCAGGCCCATCTCCACTCGTTCGGGATCACGGCGATCACCGACGCCTGGGTCACGCCGGAGCACGTTCCCGCGTATCGTGCCCTCGCCGAGCGGGGCGAGCTGACGCTCCGAACGAGCCTCTCGCTGTGGTGGGAGCGAGCCCGCGGCCTGGAGCAGCTCGGCTGGCTCGAGCGGGCACGCCGCGATGCGGCGGTGGGTCGGCTGCAGGCGACGAGCGTGAAGCTGATGCTGGACGGCGTGCTGGAGAACGGGACCGGTGCGCTGCTCGAGCCATATCTCGACCGGACGGGCCGCCCGACCGGCAACCGCGGGATCGCGCTCATCGACGCCCGTGCCCTTGCCGACGAGATCGCGCCCGCGCTCGACCGCGCCGGGTTCGACCTCCACATGCACGCGATCGGCGACCGCGCGGTGCGGGCCGGGCTGGACGCGGTCGCGGCGGTCCGTGCATCGAACGGGCCGGCCGACCGGCGCCCGCACATCGCGCACGTCCAGGTGGTCCACCCGGCCGACATCCCGCGGTTCGCGTCGCTCGGGGTCGCGGCGACGATCCAGCCGCTGTGGGCCGGCTGGGAGGCCCAGATGCGCGATCTCACCGTCCCGTTCCTCGGCCCGACCCGGTCGGCCTGGCAGTACCCGTTCGCCAGCCTTGCCCGTGCCGGCGCACGCCTCGTCGGTGGGAGCGACTGGTCGGTCTCCACGCCGAACGTGCTCCAGGAGGTGGAGGTCGCCGTGAACCGCGTCGTGCCGGGCGCCCGGGGCGTGGAGCCGCCGTTCCTGCCCGACGAGCGCATCGACCTCGACGCCGCGCTCCGCGCGTTCACCTCCGGCGGTGCCTGGGTCCATCGCCTCGACGACGTGGCCGGCTCGCTGGAGCCCGGCAGGCTCGCCGACCTGGTCATCCTGGACCGCGACCTCCACGATCGCGGCGCGGGCGAGATCGGCGACGCGCGCGTGCTCCTCACGATGATCGAGGGAGACCCGGTGCACGTCGACCCGGCGCTGGCATGGTAGCGGGGCGCCCACCCGTAGTCGCCCTCGACGGGCCCGCGTCGTCGGGGAAGAGCTCGGTGGGCGCAGCTGTCGCCGCGGCGTTCGGGTTCCGCTTCTTCGACTCGGGCCTCCTCTATCGAGCGCTCGCATACGCCGCGCTCGACCGGGGCGTGGACCCGGCCGACGGGCCTGCAGTCGCCGCGCTCGCGCCATCCGTCTCGGTGGAGCCTGATGCGAACGGACGGCTCGATCGCGTGCGGCTTGACGGGCGCGAGATCGGCGGCCAGATCCGGACCCCCGAGGTCGACCGCGTGGTCTCGGCCGTCGCGCGCATGCCCGAGGTTCGCGCCGCGCTGCTCGTCCGGCAGCGCGCCCTCGCAGCCGCTGGCGGGATCGTCGTCGCGGGCCGCGACATCGGGACGGTCGTCCTGCCCGCCGCTGAGGTGAAGATCTGGCTCGATGCGACGGTGGAGGAGCGCGCGGCGCGGCGCGCCCTGGAGCGCGGGGTCGAACCGGGAAGCACGGAGGGCCGCGCGATCCTCGACGAGATGCGCAGCCGCGACAGCGCGGACGGCGGGCGTTCCATCGCCCCGGCGAGGCCGGCGGCCGACGCCATCCACGTCCGGACCGACGGGAACACGCTCGACGGAACGATCGCGGCCGTCATCGCGGCGGTCACGGCCGGCCTGAACGCGCGCGTGGCGGGCAACCGATGAGCGCGCGACGCCCGCGCCGTGCGCGCTCCGAGGCGGAAGCCGCCGCGTTCGCCCTGCCCAGGGATGGGCTCCCATGGATGATCCGCGCCTCGAACCAGTTCGGACGCCTGCTCCTCGGCGCGTCGACCCACGTGAGCGTCAGCGGGCTGGAGCGTGTCCCCCGGCACGGGGCCCTGATCCTTGCCTCGAACCACGCCTCGAACGCCGATCCGCCGCTCATCGCGAACTGGCTCACCGCCAGCCTGGGACGGCCGGTCCACTGGATGGCGAAGGCGGAGGCGATGGAGTGGCCAATCGCCGGCTGGTTCATGCGGATGAACGGCGCCTTCGGCATCCGGCGCGGTGCGGCGGACACGGAGGCGTTCCGGCTGGCGAAGTCGGTCCTCGACGATGGCCGGGTGCTCGGCACGTTCCCGGAGGGGACCCGGAGCCCGACGGGCGCGCTCCAGGTCGCCAAGGAGGGCGTCACGCTCCTCGCCCTGCGGACGGGCGCTCCGATCCTGCCGATCGGGGTCGTCGACACCGACCTGTTCTGGCCGCGGACACGGAAGCTCTGGCGGATCGGCGGGCGCATCCGGATGCAGGTCGGCGAGCCGTTCGTCCTCGAGCGCACGGTCGGCGCGGACGGTCGCAAGGAGTCGCTCGAGGACGTGACGACGCGGCTGATGCTCCACATCGCGGTGCTGCTGCCGCCGCGCCAGCGGGGCGCCTACGGGCCGCTCCTCGAGTCCGACGTGTCGCCAGCCGGGGTTTCCGAAGGGAGCGTGCGATAATCCCCGCATGGGCACGGTGCGGGAGGTGCGGATCGCGAAGCGGACGGGGTTCTGCTACGGCGTCCGCGAGGCGGTCGACAAGGCCAAGGAATCCGCGGACGCGGGCAAGCGGACCCAGACGCTCGGCCAGGTCGTGCACAACGAGGGCGTCATCGCGGAGCTCGGCGCGCGCGGCGTCGTGAGCATCGCGGAGCTATCCGAGGCCCGTCCCGGCTCCACGGTGGTCATCCGGGCCCACGGCGTGACGCCGGCCGTCCGGTCCGCCGCTGCCGAGCGCGGCCTGGAGGTGATCGACGGGACGTGCTCGTGGGTGATCGGCGAGCAGCGCCAGCTCCAGGGGCTCGTGGAGGATGGCTACACGATCGTCCTCCTCGGCACGCCGAACCACCCCGAGGTCGTGGGCCTGCTGGGCTTCGCTCCGGACGCGATCGTCGTCGACGACGAGTCGGACTGGGACCGGATCCCGCGCAAGAAGCGCATGGCGCTCATCACGCAGTCGACCCAGCCACCCTGGAAGTTCGAGCGCCTTGCCGCGTTCATGGTGAACCGGGCCCACGAGCTGAAGATCATCAACAGCGTCTGCCCGGTCACGATTCGCCGGCAGGAGGACACGGTGGAGCTGGCGAAGTCCGTCGACTTCATCGTCGTCGTGGGCGGGCGCGCAGTCCGCCAACACGCGCGAGCTGACCCGGCTGTGCGAGATCGTCGGGACACCCGCCATCCAGGTCGAGCGTGCGGGCGACCTGAACGCGGCGTCGGTATTCGGCGCATCCGGCGTGGTCGGCGTGACCGGCGGCACGTCGACGCCGATCGAGGACCTCGAGGCGGTTGCCGAGCGGATCCTGACGCTGGCCGGCACCCCCGACGCCGTGGCGCGTGCCCGTGAGCTCGCGGCCGCGGCGCTCGGCGATGCCGCCACGCCCGCCGGGCGCACGACCTCGCTGCCGAGCCTCGAGCTCGCGGCGGCTCGCTGAGCCCGGGGTGGCATCGCTCCCCGTCGTCGCGCTGGTCGGACGTCCGAACGTCGGGAAGAGCACGCTCTTCAACCGGATCGTGGGAGATCCACGCGCGGCGATCGTCGAGGATCGCGCCCGGACCACGCGCGATCGCCTGTATGCGGAGGCGGACTGGAACGGGCGGTCGTTCCTCGTCGTCGACACGGGCGGGCTCGAGACCACGCCGGGCAACGCGATCGAGGAGAAGGTCCAGGAGCAGGCGCGCCTCGCGATCGCCGAGGCGGACGTGATCGTCTTCCTCCTCGACACGACGACGGGCATCACGCCGTCCGACCAGGAGGCCGCGGAGATGCTCCGGCGCGCCTCGGCACCGGTGATCCTCGCTCCCAACAAGACCGACAACGCGAAGCGCGAGCTCGACGCCGTCGAGTTCTGGGCGCTCGGCTGGCCGGAGTCGTGGCCGATCTCGGCCGCTCACGGCAGGGGCGTCGCCGACCTGCTCGACGCGATCGTCGCGGCGCTGCCGCCCGAGAGCGCCGAGGAGCGGACCCGCAAGGCGCGCCTCGAGCGCCAGGACCTCGCCGCCGCCCATGTCGCCGATGCGCTCGCCGAGGGAATCGCCCCCTACGACCAGGACGCCGCGGACGCGGACCTGGCAGGGGACGAGTTCGACCCGGGCCACGTGCCGGGACCCGTCACGATCGCGCTCGTCGGCCGGCCGAACGTCGGCAAGTCCAGCCTGCTCAACGCGCTCCTCGGCGAGGAGCGGATGATCGTCAGCGAGATCCCGGGCACGACGCGCGATGCCATCGACACGCGGATGGCGTTCGGCCAGGGCGAGATCGTGCTCGTCGACACCGCCGGGATCCGCCGCCGCGGAAAGGTCGCATCCGGCCCCGATGCGGACCGCTACTCGACGCTTCGCGCGCTGAAGGCCGTCGATCGCGCCGACGTCGTGGTGCTCGTCGTCGACGCCGTGGACGGGCTCACGGCCCAGGACGCCCACGTCGCCGGTTACGCGGTGGACGCCGGCAAGGGGCTGGTCCTCGCGATCAACAAGTGGGACCTCGTCGCCGACAAGACCGACAGGACGTTCGACCAGTACGTGACGTGGATCCAGCGCGACGCCCCGTTCCTGGACTTCGCGCCGGCGGTCTCGATCAGCGCGAAGACGGGCCAGCGGGTGGAGCGGGTGCTGGAGCTCGCGGTGGACGTCTGGGGCGAGCGCCGCAAGCGGATCGGCACCGGCGAGCTGAACCGTCTCCTGACCGACGCCGTCGCGCGCCAGGCGCCACCGGCCGTCAAGAACCGCCGGCCGCGGCTCTACTACGCCACGCAGGCAGGGATCGAGCCGCCGACCTTCATCTTCTTCGCGAACAATGCCGCTCTCATCCACTTCTCCTACCGGCGCTACCTCGAGAACCGGATCCGCGACGTGCTGGGCTTCCACGGGGCCCCGATCAAGCTGGTCTTCCGCGATCGGGGCACCGAGCGGCCGCGGCGCACGCGTCCGGCTGCGCGGGCGCGGGCGAGCGCCCGGCCGGGCACGCGTCGCCCGAGCTGACGATCGGGGATGTCGATCACGAAGCAAGGCGTCGGGCGAGCGCGCCTCGTGCGAGCGCCCCGGTCTCGGCTCGGGCGTCTGGTATTCTCTCCGGGTCGGGGCGTGGCGCAGCTTGGTAGCGCACCTGAATGGGGTTCAGGAGGTCGAGCGTTCGAAATCGCTCCGCCCCGACCATCGCCTGAACACGAGATCGGCCCCCGGTACGCCGCCGGGGGCCGGTTGATTCTGGCCAGTGTCCTTCCCGTGTTCCAGCCGCGTCGGGGAATCCCACGAGGAATGGGACGCGTACCGCAGCGAACTGGTCCGTCGCCTAGGATCCGTCTACCGTCCCGGCGCCACTGCTGGGACACCTACCGGGGGATAGCATGACCCGTGTGATCGGCTACCACGATGTGAAGGACCAGAAGCATTGGCTTGCCTCGCCAAGGCGCGAAGGAGCTCTTCGGCCCCCTTGGCGTCACGAACATCCGGACGTTCATCGACCCGCAGAACCCGACGCGAGTGGCGGTGAGCATGGACGTGGCCGACATGGACGCGCTCATGGCGGTGATGCAGTCGCCCCAGGGGGCCGAGGCGATGGACTATGACGGCGTCCTTCCCGAGACCCTGGTGATCCTCGTCGAGGCCTAGTCCGGCCACGGGCGGCTGCAGGGGAGTCGACGTGCGATCCTGCTCCTCGATGACCGTGGGCCGGCCACGTTTCATGGCGCCGTGACGACGTCCGCTACCGATTGAGGCTCCCGGCCGGGCACATTCGTGCGTCAGACACGACCCTTCAGCGGGCGGCCGGCAACCGTCGCGCCTGACCCCGATTCTGACCCAGCTGGGACCGAATGGCAGGCAGGGCCGGATGGGGGCATTGCCGAACAGCGAGCCGGCCCCACTCGGGCCGGGTGACTGAACAGGGTTCACGAGGTCGAGCGTTCCAATCGCACTGCCCGACCATCGCCTGGACAGGAGATCGGCCCCCGGCATCCCGCCGGGGGCCGATCGATTCATGGGCCGTAACCCGCGGGATCGTCCATGGCAGGCGGCCGACGTGGGCGGTGGCACGAGGTGCGCGGCGATCCTCGACGAGGGCACCATGTGGCCGACCGCCTTCGCTTGGGCGGAGCTGACCGCTGCTGACCAGGCGACGGATCGGCGCGCTCGTGAAGAGGGCGGTGGGCTGAGGACCTGGCACCGGACGCGGCCCGCGGCGGCGAGACGGCCTGGGCGGGCGGCCCGGCCTCTGGCATGCCGAGTCCACGGCAGGTCGCGATCGAACCGCGCCACTCCCGCGGATCCGGACCGGCCGTCGATACGACGCCGGCCGCGACAGGCTCATCGCGGCCATACTGCCGCCTTCGCACTGGGTGGCGTCCCCGGCACAGGGCGTGGAGGCGCGCTGCCCGAAGGAGAAGGCGTGCCGAAGCTCGTCGTTACCGCCGCGGTCAAGGATGTCGAGGCCTGGCTCAAGTTCAAGCCGGAGCTCGTCGCCCACCTTTCTGCCTTCGCATCGGACGGGACAAGCTACGTGGCGGCGGACGGCACCAACCGCGTCGCGACGACGTGGGACGTCCCCGACGTGGAGGCGTTCCAGGCGGCGCAGACGGCGGCATCGCCCGAGATGGCGGCGGCGATGGAGCGCTACGGGATGATCCCGCCGGCGACGATCTACATCGAGAAGTAGCCGGACCGACGTCCGGAACGGGGCGCTCCTGGTCCCGTCCTCGCGCCGGATCCGCGCCCGGACGGACGGCTGCATGGGAGGGCCCGCGTCGTCGCATCCGCGAGGCGTCGATGTCGTTCGCGAGCGCCTGCTGTCAGGTGGGCAGACAAGGAGGACGTGCGCGTGCTCAGTGACCATCCGGTGTTCCCGATCCTGCTGTCGACCGACCTGTCGGCGAGCCGGGCCTTCTACCGTGACACGCTCGGGCTCGAGCTCGTTCGCGAAGACCCGGATCGGCTCGTCTTCCGCTGTGGGGGCGGGACGCAGCTGGCCATCACCGAGAGCACGACCGGCACATCGGACACCCAGACGCAGATGGCCTGGCGCGTTCCCGACGTGCGGGCCGCGCTCGCCGACCTCCGTGCCCGAGGCGTGCGGATCCAGGAGTACGGAGCCCCCGATCCGGTCACGACCGACGGCATCGCCGACATGGGCCATTCGTGGGCCGCCTGGTTCGTCGACCCCAGCGACAACGTCCTCGCTGTCGTGCAGCCCAAGGGCTGAGGTGCCGGATGGCGCGTCGCCCCTCTCGGCCAATGGAACGCACACGGGTGTCGCGAGGAACGGGACCTATCGCTGGCGCGCTGAGCCACGCGACGATCCGGCCCGCCTACAGCGTGTGGCCCGAGTACAACCGGCGCCTCCGCGGCGTCGTCGCGGCACTCACCGAGGAGCAGCTCGCGATCCGCCCCTCGCCCGGGCGGTGGCCGATCTGGGCGACCGTGGGCCACGCCGCCTGCCAGCGGGTGTTCTGGCTCTGCGACTTCGCCGGGGAGCCCGGCGCGGACACGACGCCGTTCACGAACGCCGGCAACGACTGTCCGGGCGACGACGACCTCGAGCACGTGCTCGACGCCGATGCGCTCGTCGGAGCGCTCGACTCGACCTTCCGGATCGTCGAGCGCTGCCTGGACACGTGGACGCTGGCCATGCTCGCGGACGAGATCCGTCACACGGACTGGGGTGCGGGCTGGATCCACACCCGCGGCTGGGTCGTCCAGCGGGTCTTCACCCACGACATCCATCACGCCGCCGAGCTGAACGAGACGCTCGGGATCGCCGGGTTGCCGCAGATCGACCTCTTTCGCTGACGGAGCTCCCGGGCGGCGGGACGCCCACCAGGACCGGGGGCCGTGCGAGCCGACGCCCCGACGTCCGGGGGTCCACGGCGAGCCTGTACGCCCCGCCTCCGCATTCCTCCATGCATGCTGCGTCGGGCGGTCCGTGTGGGCGCCGGCCGCGTCGCCCTGGCGCGACCGGAGCCCCGTCGGCATCCGTGCGGTCGACGGCCGCCCCCCCGATCACGGCGATGCCGGAGGCATCAGCCGGAGGATGGCCGATCCCAGGCGGTCGGTCAGCGCGGCGGCGAACGTCGCGGTGAGGTGTCCGGCGTTCTGGTAGACGAGGAGGTTCCCGATCACCGCCGGGCACGGGCTCGACGGACAGACCCAGGTCGTGGGATCGATGAAGCCCACGCCGGTCTGGGCGACGACCTGCTGCTCGACCGCCAGCCACGCCTCGTCGATCGCCCTGCCGACCGGGGTGGCGCAGGCGAGGATGCTGGAGCGATGCGCCGACAGGCAGACCGCCGGGTCGTACTGGGATGTGGGCGTGTCGGCAAGGAGGATGACCCGGCCGGCCGCCGGGATCAGCCGCTGCAGGGTCCGCTCCATCCCGGCCTGCCAGGCCGTGACGAGCGCGTCACCGGTGAGCAGGCTCCCCGACGCGTCGACCGGGCTGATGCCGTGGGTGCCGGTCACGACGATCACGGCCGGCCGCGTCGTCACGAGCCGGGCGACGGCCCCTTGCCTCCAGGCCGGGCACTCCGTGTAGATCCGCTTGAAGATGGAGTTGTAGACGGACAGGTCGGCCGGCGTGCAGGACGACATCGTCAGGTTGAGGAAGCGCCAGCCTTCGCGTTCGGCGAACGCCTCCAGCGCGGGGAACCAGAAGGCAGCGTGGCTGTCGCCGAACAGGGCGATCGTGATCGGCGAGCCCAGGTTCCCATAGAGGCAGGTGCCTCGCGAGGTGTGGCCTCCCTCCGGGACGTTGCACCCGTCGCGAAACGTGATCGGGTAGTCCTCCGCCGCGGCCGCCAGCGACGGCTGGAGGTCCGCGGGAACAATGCCGTCCGGCGTCGGGGGCAGGCTGGGTTCGACGCTCGGAACGGGCGGCGGCGACGGGACCGCCGGGACGACCGGCAGCTGCCGATGGCGCAGGCGGCGGAGACGACACCGCGGCCGGGACCGGTGCTGCCGGCATGCTGGCGACTGCAGGCGGCAGGATCGGGTTCGAGGCGGAGCATGCGACGACGGCGAGCGCCAGGATTCCGAGCCACGGGGCATGTCGGGCGCGGGCGCCCACCGTCCAGCTTCTCGGCACCGTGCGCCTCCCGCTCATCGGCTCGCGCGGCATTCGTCGGCCGCGGGCGGCGCTCCTGCCGCGCAGTCGAGATGGGCCAGGCCGGGACGCAGAGACACTCACGTGCCGCGCACATGCGGTTGGCCTGACCCGCCTGGGAATGTAACGCCAGGCGCGGCGGGACGCCCGGAACCGCCATGGCGAGCCACGACCGATCGGGAGCAAGGCCCGGTCGTCGGGCGTCGGTGCCCGGGGCGACCGGGTCCGCGGCGTCGCGGCACGGGCCCGGGCGACGCTGGCCGGCCTAGAGGATGGAGTACCGCTCGACCGGGCTCAGGACGCTGTTGGCGTTCGTCAGCGTCGGGTCGGCGACCGCCCGCACATACCACTGCCCACGCTGCGAGAAGCGCCACACCGTGCTTGCCCGTCCGGTGGAGTCCGCCAGGACGTCGCGCTTCGCGGCGGAGACCCACGTGGAGCCCACCAGGTGCCAGAACTGGAACGTCACCTTGGCCGGCGCCAACGTCGGCCCGATCGGGCGGACCGTTGCCGTGAAGGTGATCTGCCCTCCCGCCCTGACGCCCGTGACCCGGCCGGGGTTGGTCGGGCGCAGCAGGACGATCTGCCGGACGACGACACGGAGCGCCGGGCTCGTTGCCGGGCCGAGGTCGGGCGTGCCCGCGTAGACGGCCTGGAACTGGGTGTTGACGGGCGGCCGGTATGTCGTCGAAGCGTGGCCGGAGGCGTCGGTCGTGAGGGCGGCGATGTCACTCCACTGCGTCTCGTTGGCCTGCATGCGCTGGAGCGTGACGGATCGGTTCGCGCCCGACGTCGCGATCTGGACGTCCAGCGTCACGGGCTGGCCCCAGGTGATCACCGTCGTGCTCGGCGTGACGCTGAGCACCGCGGCGGGGACCGTCACGCTGATCATGACCGGCGGGCTCATCCCACCCCCCGGAGGCTGGTTCAGGACGGTCACCGAGCCCGTGCCGGGAGCGCCGGTCAGGGCGGCCGGCAGAATGGCCGTCAGCTGCGCGGGAGAGACGACCGTCGTGGCGAGCGGTGTCCCATTCCAGTACGCGACGGAGACCCCGGCCGCGAAGTTCGCGCCCTGGATCGTGATGGTCAGGTCGCCACCCCCGGCCGCGACCGTGGCCGGCACCACGCCCGCGAGGATCGGCGGCGCGTTGGGCGGTGCCGTGGGCGGCGCGATCGGCGGGAGGGGCTGGTAGTTGAAGGCGAGACCCGTCAGCGCGCTGCCGTTGTACCGGTCGAGGTCGACGCACCCGACGATGCCTGCCACGGAGCCGCAGTTGCTGTACTGCCAGAACGTCCAGCCGTGGCCTCCCCACGTGTTTCCGGGAACCGTCGGGCTCGACGTGGACCAGTGGGCGACCCAGAGGACGGTGTAGCCCTGGTCGGCGAACATCGACGTGTCGCCCATCGCGTTCGCCCAGAAGTTCGGGCTCGTGTAGATCATCGGCCGGACCCCGAGCCTCGCGTAGACCTCGCCGAGCCACGCTCCGACCCACGCCTGCAGGTCGGTCGGGGAGAGGCCGCCCGTCTGCTCGAGGTCGAGCGCCGGCACAAGGTCTCCCGGGAGGAGCGCCGCGTTCTGGGCGAACCAGTCGGCCTGGATCACCGCGTCGTTCGGGAGCGTCAGTGGCCACGCGAAGTGATAGGCGGAGATCGGGAGGCCGACCGCGCGGGCGCCGGCGTGATTCGTCGCGTACGTCGGATCGACGTACGTCTCGCCGACGGTCGCCTGGATCACGACGAACTGCTTTCCCGCGCCCGGGACCTGGGTCCAGTCGATCGTGCCCTGGTAGTGGCTCACGTCGATCCCCTCGAGGTAGGTCGGAGGGGGTGGCGGCGGCGACGATGAAACCTGGAACAGCCCGGCTGCGGCGTACGCCACGCTGACGCCGTAGAGGGTGGCCACGCTGGCCCCGCCGACCGCGGTGATCGCGAGCCAGGTGTTGCCTGACACGGCCCCCGGGCACGTGGCCGTCCACGCGTCGCCGGGAACGGTGCCGGACGACGTCACCACGGTGCCCGCCGGCATGCTGATGATCGACGTGGCCGAGAGGGAGGGCGCCGGTCGAAGGAGGACCGTGCAATTGGTGGCGTAGTACGTGTCGGCGACGACGCCGCGGGGCGCCAGCGGGACCAGCGCGAGCGCGACGACGAGGGCGATGAGGGCCGGCGCAGCCCGGCCACGGGCGAAGTGCAACCAGTTCTCCCCGTGCTCCTGGCCCACCGCCGACGCGGCAGGGCCGCGCCCGCGAGGGCTGTCCTGGGCGGAGGGGGCGCGAGCCTGGCACCGATGCGGTGCCAGGGGCCCTCGAAGCCCCGGGTGCTGCGAGGAGGCCTCGGGAATCCTAGCAACTCCGGCCGAAGCGTGTCTCGGGCCGCGAGGAACCTCGAGTCCGTCGCGTTCGGCCCCGACCTGGCCGGGGCCGCCGACTCCGCTGCCGCGGCCGACGGGATCTCGAGCGACTCCGCTGCCGCGGCCGACGGGATCTCGAGATGCGGGCCCGCGGACCCCGCTATCGTTGCGGCCAGCAGCCCCCGGCCCGACCCGGTCGGACGGGGCCGTTCACGCACGGGAGACGCACGATGAGCGCGATGCAGACACGAAGCGGCGGCGGGCTCGCGGACCGTGCGGCCTCGTCCTCCGGCCTCGAGCCACCGACCGACATCCCGGCGCTCATCGGCTGGGTCGGCGAGATCGCGGCGCTGGCGCAGCCCGACGCGGTCCATTGGTGCGATGGGACCGACGCCGAGTATCGCGCCCTCTGTGACGGGCTGGTGGAGGCGGGCACGTTCACGCGCCTCGACCCGGTCCTGCGGCCGGACAGCTTCCTTGCCCGCTCCGATCCCAGCGACGTCGCGCGGGTCGAGGACCGCACCTTCATCTGCTCGCGCGACGCTGCCGATGCCGGCCCCACCAACAACTGGCGCGATCCGGACGAGATGCGGTCCACCCTGACCGGGCTGTTCCGTGGCTGCATGCGGGGCCGGACGCTCTACGTCATCCCGTTCTCGATGGGCCCGATCGGATCGCCGATCAGCCGCCTCGGGGTCGAGATCACCGACTCGGCCTACGTGGTCGTCAACATGCGGATCATGACCCGGATGGGTGCCGCAGCGCTCGAGGCCATCCGGGCGACCGGCGACTTCGTGCGGTGCCTGCATTCGGTCGGGGCGCCGCTCGCGCCCGGCCAGGCGGACGTGCCGTGGCCCTGCGACGCGTCGACGAAGTACATCGTCCAGTTCCCGGAGACGCGCGAGATCTGGTCGTACGGCTCGGGCTACGGCGGCAACGCACTGCTCGGGAAGAAGTGCTACGCGCTGCGGATCGCCTCGGTGATCGCCCGCGACGAGGGCTGGCTCGCCGAGCACATGCTGATCATCAAGGTGACGGCCCCGGACGGGCGCAGCAAGTACGTCTCCGGCGCGTTTCCGTCCGCGTGCGGAAAGACGAACCTGGCGATGCTGGTCCCGACGCTTCCCGGCTGGCGCGTCGAGACGGTCGGCGACGACATCTGCTGGATGCGCTTCGGCGCCGACGGCCGCCTCTATGCGATCAACCCCGAGGCGGGCTTCTTCGGCGTTGCCCCGGGCACGAATACCAGGACCAATCCAAACGCGATCCGGTCGGTGGAGCGGAACACGATCTTCACGAACACCGCGCTCACCGACGAGGGCGACGTCTGGTGGGAGGGCCTCACGGAGACGCCGCCCGGCCACCTCATCGACTGGACGGGCCGCGACTGGACGCCCGACGCGGGCCGCGTCGCGGCGCACGCCAACTCCCGCTTCACGGCCCCGGCCGGCCAGGACCCGGCGATCGCCGCCGAATGGCAGGACCCGGCGGGCGTGCCGATCGACGCGATCATGTTCGGGGGGCGCCGGTCCACGGTCGTCCCGCTCGTGCGCGAGGCGTTCGACTGGACGCACGGCGTCTTCATGGGCTCGATCATGAGCTCCGAGACGACGGCGGCGGCGATGGGCGAGGTCGGCAAGCTCCGCTTCGACCCCTTCGCGATGCTGCCGTTCTGCGGGTACAACATGGCCGACTACTGGGCCCACTGGCTCGACGTCGGCAGCGCCACGAGCCCGGAGCTGCTGCCCCGGATCTACTACGTGAACTGGTTCCGCCGCGGGGCCGATGGACGCTTCCTCTGGCCGGGCTTCGGCGAGAACAGCCGCGTGCTCGAGTGGATCTTTCGGCGCGGCGATGGCGAGGCCAGGGCGGTCGAGACGCCGATCGGGTTCCTGCCGGAAGCGGGCGACCTGGACACGTCCGGGCTCCCCATCGGCTCCGACGACCTGGCCGAGCTCCTGCGTGTCGACGGCCCCGCCATCGTCGCGGAGCTGCCCCAGTTCGAGCAGCACTACGCGCGCTTCGGCGACCGCCTGCCGGGCGCCCTCCGAACCGAGCTCGATCGACTCGCCGAGCGCCTCCGGGCGTGACGGTGCCGACCGGCGATCGCGGGCTCCTGTCCGGGCTCGAGGGCCTGGATCCCGCCCAGATCGGCGGCCTCGGCGACATGAGCCCCGAGCAGTTCCGGGCTGCGGCGCACGCGACCGTCGACCTGCTCGCGGACTACCTCGAGCACCTCGAGGACTTCGACGATCCTGCCCTCGATCGAGCCCGGCTCGCTCCGCGACCGGCTGCCGCCAGAGCCGCCCGACGGCCCGGAGCCGATCGGGGCGATCCTCGCCGACGTGGGGCGGCTGGTGGAGCCGAACGCGACCCACTGGCAGCACCCCGGCTTCCTCGCGTATTTCGCGACGACGGCCTCCGGCCCGGGCATCCTTGGCGAGCTCGTCACCGCGGTGCTCGGCCAGAACGCGATGCTCTGGCGCACGTCGCCGGTGGGCACCGAGCTCGAGGAAGTGGTCGTCGGCTGGCTTCGCCGCGCCCTCGGGCTCCCCGGCGTCTTCGACGGGCTGCTGACCGACACAGCCTCGACGTCATCGCTCATCGCGATCGCGGCGGCACGCGAAGCGGCGGGGCTCGACGCGGCTGCCCGCGGGCTCGCGGGCCGGCCCGAGATCGGCGCACCGGTGGTGTACGCGTCGGAGGAGGCGCACAGCAGCATCGAGAAGGCCTGCATGACGCTCGGCCTGGGCCGGAGCGCCTGTCGCAGGATCGCGACCGACGACGACTACGCGATGCGGACGGACGCGCTGGAGGCCGCGCTCGCCGTGGACCGGGCGGCGGGTCGGACGCCGATCGCGATCGTGGCCACGATCGGCACGACCTCGTCGACGGCCGTCGACCCGGTCCCGGCGATCGCCGCGATCGCCGAGCGCGAGGGCACCTGGCTGCACGTCGACGCCGCGTACGGGGGCGCCGCCGCGCTCCTGCCGGCGCGACGGGCGCTCTTCGCGGGTTGGGAGCGCGCCGATTCGATCGTGGTGAACCCGCACAAGTGGTTCTTCACGCCCCTCGACGCTTCGCTCCTGCTGAGTCGCCGGATGCCCGTGCTCCGGGCCGCCTTCAGCCTGGTGCCCGAGTACCTTCGCACGCTGGACCAGGCACGGCCGGTCCACGACTTCAGCGAGTACCAGCCGCAGCTGGGCCGCCGGATGCGAGCCCTGAAGCTGTGGTTCCTCGTCCGCTACTTCGGGATCGAGGGGCTGCGCCGCCGGATCGACGCCCACTGTCGTCTCGCCGAGCACCTGTCCGTGGAGGTCGATGCCCATCCGGATTTCGAGCGGATGGCGCCCGTCCGGTTCTCCACGCTCTGCCTCCGGTGGAGGCCGGCGGCGCTCCGCGGCCACGAGGACGAGCCGGCGGTCCGGGCACGCCTGGATGCCGCGAACGAGCGGCTCATGGCCGCGGTCAACGCCTCGGGCGAGATCTTCCTCTCGCATACGCGGCTGCGGGACCGGTTCGTGATCCGGGTGGCCATCGGCAACCTACGGACGGAGCCGCGCCACGTGGGGCGCGCCTGGACGCTCCTGCAGGCCGAGGCAGCGCGCCTCGGCGGATGACGCGGGCGGGTCCCGGCGGTGCCGCGGATCGCGTCAGTGCGCCGGCACGGTGATCGGCGGGAACGTCCGGTCGTAGTCGAATGTGTACGTCGACGTGCCCGTCGGATCGGTGCGCCGTCCGGCGAGGATCCGGCCGCTCGACGGGTCCAGGCTCAGGCGGGCGGTGACGCGTCCACCCAGGAACGGCGAGGTCCCGGAGTATGCCCACGTCCACGAGCCGGCTGATCCGGCCGAGACGGTCTCGCCGATCGCGCTGTCGCGCGGGCTGCCCGGGCTCCATGAATCGGCCGGCTGCCCGATCCCGCGAAACCCGCCGACCAGGGCTGCGGCGCCACATTGCCAGCTCCCCGGCACCCGGGCGAAGCCGAGCTGCCCGTCGTAGGCGATCCCGTGCACGCAGACGAAGGCCACCTTCCCGGCGACGACCGTGGCCGATCCCGCCGGCTCGAAGCGCAGGACGCCCGGATTCGGCCCGGTGACCGTCACCTCGAGGTGGCGCGCGGCCGTGAGCCCGCGCGACACGGCAGCCCAGAACGCCGTCGGGGTCGGCGCCGCGCTCGGATGGGGTGTGGCGGAAGGCGCCACGGGCCCGGGTGGCGTCGCCGATGCCGGGGCGCCCGGGGTCGAGGCTGCCGGGCTCGCGGCAGTCTCGCCGCTCGGCGCGGTCGGGCCGGTTGGCGCCACGCTCGGCGACGCGCCGCAGGCGGCCGTCAGCACGGCGAGGAGGAGGAGCCCTGCAGGCGAGCGAAGGCGGGCGCGCATGGCGGCGTGGAACATCGGTCGATCCTAGCGGGTTCGCGCGCTAGACTCCCGGCCAGGCCGCGCCGCCCCGCGCGCGCAAGGATCCGGCCCCGCCGGCCGAGGAGCCCGCATGGTCACCCAGGTCGCCCGCGACGTCCCGATGTTCATCGACGGCGAGCGCGTCGAGGCTGCCGGCGGAGCCTGGCTCGAGGTTCGCAGCCCGGCCACCGGGGAGCTCGTCGGGCGCGTCCCGGCGGGCACGGAGCCAGAAGTGGACCGGGCAGTCGCGGCGGCCCGTGCCGCATTCCGGGACGGGCGCTGGAGCCGACGCCTCCTCTCCGAGCGGGCGGCGATCCTCGCCCGGCTGGCCGACCTGATCGAGGAGCACGCGGACGAGCTCGCCCTCCTCGAGACGCTCCAGACCGGCTCCGCCTACAAGCTCCGCCGCGACTCCGACCTGCCGTTCACGGTCGACAACCTGCGCTTCTTCGCCGGCGCAGTCCGCCACCTGGAGGGCAAGGCAGCGTACGAGTACTCGGGCAGCCACACGAGCTTCGTCCGCCGCGAGCCGCTCGGCGTCGTCGGCCAGGTGAGCCCGTGGAACTATCCGCTCTGGATGGCGATCTGGAAGGTCGGCCCCGCGCTCGCGGCCGGCAACTGCGTCGTCCTGAAGCCCGCATCGTCGACGCCGCTGACCACGATCCGGCTCGCGGAGCTGGCCGCGGAGGCTGGCCTGCCGGCCGGCGTCCTCAACGTCGTCACCGGTCGCGGAGACATCGTGGGCGCCGCGCTCGCCGCGCATGCCGACGTGGACCTCGTCTCCCTCACCGGTGACTCGGAGACAGGGCGCCGGATCCAGGCGCTCGCTGCCGGAAACCTCAAGCGCACGCACCTGGAGCTGGGCGGCAAGGCCCCGGTGATCGTCCACGCGGATGCCGATATCGAGGCCGCCGCGCGCGGCGTGACGGCAGGCGCGCTCATCAACGGGGGCCAGGACTGCACGGCCGCCACGCGGGTCTACGTCGACCGGCGCGTGCGCGAGCCCTTCACGGCGCGCCTCGTCGAGCTGTTCGGGTCCGTCCGGGTCGGCGACCCGTTGGAGCCGACGACGGATCTCGGGACGCTCATCAGCGCCGCGCACGTCGCCCGCGTCGACGGGTTCGTGCGGCGCGCGGTCGCGGCCGGTGCCCGTGTCCTGGTCGGGGGGGCGCGCGCGGTGGTGGCGGGCCTTCCCGATGGGGCCTTCTACCTGCCCACGGTGGTCGTGGACGCGGCACAGGACAGCGAGATCGTCCAGCAGGAGGTCTTCGGGCCGGTCCTGGTGGTCCTCCCTTTCGACACGGAGGACGAGGCCCTGCGGATGGCGAACAACACGCGGTACGGCCTCGCAAGCTCCGTGTGGACGAGCGACCTGCGGACCGCGATGCGGGCGACCATCGAGCTCAACTTCGGCCACGTTCTCGTCAACGACCACCTGATGGTCACGAGCGAGATGCCGCACGGCGGCTTTCGCCAGTCGGGCTTCGGCAAGGACATGTCGATGTACTCGTTCGAGGAATACACGCGCGTCAAGCACGTGATGATCGAGCTCAGCGGCGAGGCCGAGAAGCCCTGGCACTGGACGATCTTCGGCGACCGACCGGCAGGGTAGGGGCGCACTGCTGCTGCGGGCCTGCCCGTGGCCCCGCCGCGGTCATCACGGGCCGTGGCCCGTCGGAACGACCGCGGTTCGGCGCCGGCCCCGGCCCCGCTTCGCCAAGGCGACATGGGACCCGACCGCAGTCCGTTTGGCCCTGATCCCCGCCCCGCCGGGCGGGTACCGTCAGCCCGCACACGAGAGGAAGACAAGCGAGTGATTCGTCGATCCGCCAACGTTCCGGCCACGCCCGGGACGTCGATCTAGCATGTCCACGCGCCCGGTCGTCATGCGCCGCGTGAGCTGACCTCGATGGCGTTCCTGGTCAGCAAGGCCGTCCTCAATCGCTGGACTCCCGCGACGCCCGTGCGCGCCGACTTCGGCACGTGGATCGCGTACCTGTCGATCGACGCCGGCGCGGTCCGTGCCGCCGCGGAGACCCGCGAGGGAGCGCTGGAAGCCCGTGCGCGGCTCCTCTCCGGGTGCACGATCGAGCACCGCGACGGCAGCACCTACCGGCTCGTGTGCCGTCCGGGCGAGGAGGCCGGCCGGTAGACCGGCGACGAGCTCGCGAGCTCCGGTCGTGGCCCTCTCGGGGCGACGCACAGGGCGCACCGCTCCCTCATCCATCCCCCGCGAGACTCGTCGGCGCCGGCTGGGAGCCCCGGTCCGGGCTCGAAACGCGGTCGCGCCCTACCATGGTGGACGCAAGAGGACGTGCCGAGGGGAGCGCGCGAGCGCGGCGCCCTCCGACTTGCCCCCGTTTCGTCGACGGCCGAGCAGGAAGAGAGTCGCCATGCGTTCGAAGTACCGCCGCCGATTGCCGGCACAACCCGCGCCACGACCCCGAGGCATGGGTCTCACGGCCTCGATCGTGATCGGGATCGTCCTCGTGGTCGCCGGGGCCGGCATTGCCCTGACCGTGGAGCGGCTGCTGCCGGCGGCGCCAGCCAGGCCGGCCGCGGCCGTCGAGACCGCGTCTTCAACGACGTCCCAGCCGAGCCCGGAAGGCCCGACCCTGAGCCCGGACGCCAGCGCGCAGGCCGTCGCGAGCAGCGCGCCATCCGCCGCGCCGAGCCCTGCCGCACCGATCCTCGAAGCGGAGATGCCGCGCGCGATCAACGGCACGGCCCTCACGATCCAGAGCGCCACGAACGCCGCCAGCCTGGGCAGCGATTCGAGCGCCCGGGCGCTCAGCGCCGCGATGGCGAGCCTCGGGAAGAAGCCCGCCGACCTCGAGATCGCCGAGGCGTATGACCCGGCCGGCGCCCTCGCCGTGACGGTGCTCGGGTTCCGGGTCGCCGGGGTCGAACCGGTCAAGCTCCGGACGGTGGTGCTTGAGTCCTGGCTCTCGACCGGGACGCCCGGCGTCACGTCATCGAGCCTGACGCTGGCCGGTACCTCGACGACCGTCGTCTCCTACGGCGATGGCGGGCCGAGCAACTTCGTGCTCGTCCACGGCGACAGCACCTTCGTCGTCGTGACGAGCGACCAGGCCCTCGCCGCGAGCGCCGTCAGCGCGATCGCAGCACTGTCGTCTGCCGGATCGCCCGCAGCCGCGTCGCCGGGGGCGTCGCTCGCACCAGCGCGCCGATCGCCCGGGTCGCCGAAGCCGTCGCCAACGCCGTCCGGCACGTGAGAAACCACCCGGGTGTTCCGGGTCCGATCGGCGCGGCCTGATCTCAGGGCAGCGGTCGCCACAGCCTGCCGAGGAGGACCGACGCCGCCGCGAGGAGTGCGCCGAGCGCCACGAAGACGAAGCTGATCTCGTTCACCTCGTGCTTCGTGATGAGCGACGTCGGCAGGCTCGCGAACACGCTCTCGAGCTCGGCAGCACTCTCGGCCGGGTGGTAGGTGCCGCCGGTCAGGTCGGCGACGGCCTGGAGGGTCGTGTCGTCGATCCCGCGCCGGAACCCGCCGGCCCCGCCACCGAAACCGCCGCCGCCCCCGAACGCGCCGAAGCCGCCGGGCGGCTCGCGGCCGACGAACTGCTGTGCGCAGGTCGGGTCGAGCGGGCCGCCGTTGGCCGTCCCGAAGCCGATCGTGAAGACCCGGACGCCGCGGTCCGCCGCCTGCTGCGCCGCGTCCATCGGGAGCGGGCCGGTGTTGTTCACGCCGTCCGTGAGGAGCACGACGATGTCCGGAGCGTACGCGCCCTTCGGCACGGGGGCGGGTGGGACGCCCGGCCGCGACGCGGTGACGCTGGGCGCCACCGCCGGGTCGATCTCGGCGATGGCGTCGATCGAGGTGAGGATCCCGCTCCCGATGGCCGTTCGCCGGCCCGTCTCGAGGCTTCCCAGCGCAGCCAGCAGGGTCTCGACGTCGGTGGTCGGCGCCTGGACCAGCTCCGCGAAGCTGCTGAAGGCCACGATCCCGATCTGGGTCGTGGGGCCCTGGTGCTGGATGAAGGCCGCCGCCGCCGACTCGGCCGCCTGGAGCCGGCTCGGCGGCACGTCCGACGAGCACATGCTCCCTGACACGTCGATCGCGATGATGATGCTGGTCTGGTTCGTCGGCACGCTCGCGATCAGCACGGGGCGGGCCGCGCCGAGCGCGAGCGCGCCGACCGCCACGACGAGGAGCGCGAACGGGAGGTGCCGGCGCAGGCGCGACGATCCGGGGGTGGCTTCGCGGATCAGCGACAGGCTGGAGTAGCGCACGCCCGACGGTCGCCGCCGGCGGAGGCTCCAGGCATAGACCCCGACGAGGACGGGCACGAACGCCAGCGCCACGAGGAGCCCGGGCCACAGGAAGTCCATCAGCCCATCCCGCCCTTGGCCGGTCGGGCCGCGCCGACGGACCGCGCCATGGCCGCGCGGACGGGCCGCGCCGTGTCCGGGCGCGCGGGCCGCGTCACGGCAGCCGGCCCAGCCACGCGAGCGAGACCATCGCGCCGGCCGCCAGGAGCAGGATCCCGGCCCCCGCGAAGAGCGCGGTGATCTCGATCTTCTGCGGTTCCACCACGAGCCGCGTGTCGAGGTTCGCGTAGATCGAGTGCAGCTGGGCGGCGTCCTCTGCCCGGAAGTACGCGCCCTGCGTCGTGTCGGCGATCTGCTGGAGCAACGGCTCGTTGAGCTGCGTGTGGACCTGGAACCCGTTCAGATTCACGGTTGCGCCGGCCGGGCTCCCGAGGCCCACGGTGAAGATCCGGATGCCCTGGTCGGCGGCGGCCTGCGCGGCGGCGGCCGGGTCCGGGGACTCGTTGTTCTCGCCGTCGCTGAGAAGGACGATGACCGCCGATGTGTGGCTTCCCGCCGGGACGGGAGTCGGCGTCGGGGTAGGGACCGGAGCGGGCGTGCGGTTGCTGTAGTAGTTCTGGGTGGGCGGCGACTCCTCGAGCGAGATCGCCTGCAGCGAGGCGCGGATGCCCTCGGCAAGCGACGTGCCGCGTTGCGGCGCCAGCCGGCTGATGGCGGACAGCACGCTGGCCTGGTCGTTCGTGGGCGCCTGGACCGAGAGCCCGCTGTCGGAGAACGCGACGACGCCGATGACCACGCTCGACGGCTGCTGCTGGACGAAGTCGGTGGCGGCAGCCTTGGCTGCCGCGATCCGCGTCGGCTTGATGTCGTCGGCCGCCATGCTGCCGGAGACGTCGAAGGCGAGGATCACGGTCCCCTGCTCGCGCGGCAGTGACACCACGGCCTGTGGACGGGCGAGGCCGACGGCCATGACGGCGAACCCCGCGAGGAACAGCACAGCCGGGATCCGCCCCCGCCGGCGGATCCCGGAAGCGGTCCCGCCAGCGAGGCCCAGCCCGCCCGGCGCCGCCAGTCGACGGCGCCGCCTCCGATCGAGCCCGACGGCGAGAAGCACCCCGACCGGGATCGCGGCGAGGAGGAGCAGCAGGGCGGGCCAGACGAACGTCATCGGCTATCGCCGGCGCCGTCGATGGCGGAGCGTCGCGATCCGGACGATGGCCCGGACCAGGTCCTCGTCCGTGGAGAGGGAGACGGCCTCGACTCCGGCCCGTGCGAACGCCCCGTTGATCGTGACCTCGCGGCGGGCCGCCGCCGCTTCGAACCGCTCGCGGAACTTCCGGTCGTGGGTGTCGACGTAGAGCTGCTGGCCGGTCTCGGCGTCCTCCATGATCAGCGGGCCGACGTCCGGCAGCCTGATCTCCCGCGGGTCGACGACCCGCACCGCGAGCACCTCGTGGCGCCGCGTGAGCAGGTGCAGCGGCCGTTCCCAGCCCGGCTCGCTGATGAAGTCGGAGATGACGAAGACGAGCGACCGGCGCTTCAGGGCCTGGCGCGCGGCGTCGAGGAGCGGGCGCAGGTCGGTGAACGGCGCGCTGGCCAGCTGCGGCTCGCGAAGGAGGTCCTCGACGAGCCGAAGCACCTGGATCCGCCCGCCCCCGGCCGGGATGGTTCGCTCGACACGGCTGCCATAGAAGATCGCGCCGACCCGGTTGCCGCGGCGCGTCAGCAGGCGCGCGAGGGTCGCGACGAAGTCGACCAGGACGGACCGCTTCTGGCGCTCCGCCTCGACCGTCCCGAAGTCGATCGAGGGGCTGAGGTCGAGCAGGAACCAGGCGGTCAGGTCGCGGTCCTCGGTGTACTGGCGGACGTAGGGGGTGTCCAGCCGTGCCGTGACGTTCCAGTCGATGGAGCGGACGTCGTCGCCCGGCTCGTACTCGCGCAGCCCGGCCAGGTCGACGCCGCTTCCGTAGAACAGGCTGCGGTAGTCGCCCTGGAGCAGGCCGTCGAGGCGCCGGACGACGTGCCAGTCGAGCCGCTGGAGGATGCGCTCAGGCGCCGATGCGGGCGTGGGACGCCTCCCGAAGTGGAACGACGGGGGCGGGCACGCGCTTCAGCACGGTCGCCAGCACGTTGTCGCTCGTGATGTCGTCGGAGAGCGACTCGAACGAGAGCACGATCCGGTGGCGCATCACGTCGTGGACCATGTCGAACACGTCCTGCGGCAGGACGTAGTCACGCCCGCGGACGTAGGCGAGCGCACGGGCGGTCAGGATGAGGTTGATCGACGCGCGCGGGCTTGCCCCGTAGGTGATGTAGCGGGCCAGCTCCGGCATCCCGTAGGCTTTCGGATTGCGGGTCGCCGTGGCGAGGCGGACCGCGTAGTCGATCAGCGCCGGATCGACGTAGACGGCGTCGGCCTCCTTCTGGAGGGCCAGCAGGTCGTCCGTGGCCAGCACCCTCTGCACGGCGTCCAGGCGTCCGGTCATGCGCTCGACGATGACGAACTCCTCCGTGGTGCTCGGGTAGCCCACGAGGACCTTGAGCATGAACCGGTCGACCTGGGCCTCGGGGAGGGCGTAGGTGCCTTCGGTCTCGATGGGGTTCTGGGTCGCGAGCACGAGGAAGGGGTCGGGCACGCTGAACGTCTCGCGCCCGATCGTGACCTGACGCTCCTGCATGACCTCGAGAAGCGCGCTCTGCACCTTGGCGGGCGCGCGGTTGATCTCGTCGGCGAGCAGCAGGTTGGTGAAGACCGGCCCGAGCGAGGTGCTGAACTCGCCGGTCTTCTGGTTGTAGATGCGCGTCCCGACCAGGTCCGACGGGACGAGGTCCGGCGTGAACTGGATCCGCTTGAAATCCCCGCCGATCGACGCCGCGAGCGTCTTGATCGCCATCGTCTTGGCCAGGCCCGGGACGCCCTCCACGAGCAGGTGCCCGCGCGCGAGCAGGGCCACGACCAGCCGCTCGAGCAGGTGGTCCTGCCCGACGATGACCTTCTTGACCTCGTAGAGCACGCGCTCCATCGGCGCGATCCGTTCCTCGCTCGACTTGTCGTCCACTGGCATCCCTCTCCTTCGCGCCGTGGCCGCAGCGGCCACGGCGGCCGCGCCCCCGGCGATCGGCTGCTAATCGGGCGGAAGCCCGGCGGCCCCGCCCGCGACGTCGATCGGGACCGCAAGGCCGATCCCGATGAAGACGCCTTCCTTGGTGGGGTTGACGAGAGCCGTCACGATCCCGATGACCTGGCCATCCCGGTTGAGCAGCGGGCCGCCCGAGTTGCCCGGGTTCACCGCCGCATCGACCTGGATCAGGTTCTGCAGCACCTGGCTGCTGTTCGGCACCTGGAAGGAGCGGCCCAGGCCCGAGACGACGCCGGCGCTGATGGACGCGTAGAGGCCGAACGGGTTGCCGACGACGAACGCGTCGCTCCCGACCCGGATCGCGTTCGGGTTCCCGAGCGTCGCCGGGACGATGACGCTCGGCGGGGTCGTGGCCCGCAGCACGGCGATGTCGTGCTCCGGCTGCCGCACCGTGACCTGCGCGGCGGACTTCGTCCCATCGGCGAAGGTGAGCGTGATGGCGTCCGACCCGGCGACGACGTGGAGACAGGTGAGGATGTCGCCCGCCTGGTCGATGACGACGCCGGTTCCGAGGCCCTCGCCCTCCTTTCCGGTCCCGGTCGGCGACTGGGTCTCCACGAGGACGAGGGACGGCCGGATCGCGTCGTAGACGAGCTCCGAGGTTGCCGGGGCGGGCGTCTGAGAGGCGAGCACCCTGGCCACGGTGTCGCTCACGTCGCCCTGCGTCAGCTGGTGGGGCCCCGGCACGAGCAGGCCGTACAGGACGATCGCGAGGAGCGCGGCGGCGACGCCGGACGCGAACACGCCGACCGTCCGGACCCGGCGCGCGATGCCGCCGACCCGCCGTCGCGGCGGGGGAAGGCCCGAGGCGGCGGCCTCGCCAGTCTCGTCGGTCACGCGGTGGGATACCCCCATGCCCCGTTGCTGCGCCTGGGTCCGTGGCGCCGGGCCGCAGCGCGGCCGGACGTCGCCGAGGACAGCATCGCAGCCGGGGATGAAGCGACCCTGAAGCCCGCTCGGCCGGATGCCTGGCCGACCGGGGCTGGACGCGGCGCCAAGGCGGGCACGGGATGCTAGCCGGACACGCTGACCACGGACGAGGATCCCAGGACCGCGCCGCTGGAATCGCGCCCGACGACTCGCACGAACGCCGCTGCCCCGCGCACCGGGATCGACGTCTCGAAGCCCGTCCGGGGGGCGGAACCGGCGCGCACGAGGGCATCCGCGCGTTGGCCGGCGAGCACGTCCCAGCTCGTGACGTTTGTTGCGCCGTTCCAGCTGGCAAACGCGGTCACCGTGCCGCCGGGGCCCGCGATCGCGGCCGCGGCCGGAAGCTCCGCCGGGCGGCCTGCCCACGGCGAGCGGTAGTTGCGGTACGACTGGACCGCGGCGGGGTAGGTTGCATCGAACACCAGCTCGCCAGTCGGCGAGAACTCGCTGACATACGCGGTATCGCCCCAACCCACGAGGACGTTGCCCTGGGGCAGGACCTGCACGTTTCCCTGGCTCCTGGCGAACAGGGGCGCCGGGTGCTCGAAGGCGCGGACGAGGGCTGCCGTGCGGCTCGCCTCGTCGAGATGCAGGACGATCGCCCGGGAGTGGGCGGGGCTCGTGCTGTCGTCGAAGATGGTGAGACTGCCGTCAGCCTGCCGTCGCGCGTCGTGCTGCCACGAGAATCCGGCGCCCGCGCCCATCGCGAAGTCGCTGCGCTTCCCTCCGAGTCGCCAGGTGATCGCCCCGGTCGCGCGGCTGATCTTGTAGACGGTCGACGTGTTGCGCGCGGAGACCAGCAGGCTGCCGTCCGTGTCGACCTCGATCGAGTTGGCGTGGACGTAGTCGTAGATCGCGGTCGCGTCGGCCTGGTAGGGAACGAACGACTCGTCGATCGAGACGTGGTCGGCGGAGTGCCATTCGAAGAGGACCGCGCCGGTCTGCAGGTCGATCTCCTGGACCGCGCAGTCGAGCACCTGCCCGTTGAGGCCCGCGCCGCCCGGCACGGAGGTGGCCGGGACGCCGGCATCGGCCAGCAGGAGCGCGGTTCCCGCTGCCGTCATCTGGAACTCGTGGAGGTCGGCCCGTCGCCCGTTGCCGGCCCTGACCCGGGCGATCTCCCGGTAGGAGCGGTCCGAGAGGACGACGTCACCCGTGCCGATCCCGCCGTTGACCGAGCCCTCCCACCAGGCCAGCGCGGGCTGGCCCGCGAACTCCACGACGCGGAAGTCCGCGACCTGCGTCCCGCTGTCGGGTCGGAGCCAGACCAGCTCGCCGTCGTTCGTGAAGATGGCGGGCCCGTCATGCCCGCTCCCGTTGGACGGCGTGCAGAAGAGAAGGCCCGGCGCCACGGCGCCAGCGGGGACCTGGACGAGGACCGCCGGTGGCGTCAGGTCGGGCCGCGAGCGGAAATGGTGGCGG
Organism: uncultured Chloroflexia bacterium; assembly: GCA_963809215.1. GTDB lineage: Bacteria > Chloroflexota > Limnocylindria > Limnocylindrales > CSP1-4 > CTSoil-043. Next base: position 1,295,022 of record CAWEIJ010000002.1, on the reverse strand, counting down.
AAGGCGGAGTAGTCGGGCGACGGCTGCGGCGACGCGGGCGGGGTGGCCGCATCCAGCCCCGCGAGCGGCGACCCGGTCGCGGCCGGCGTGGCCCGTCCAACGAGGCCATCCATCTCGGCCACCGCGGCGACCGCCGCCGCGCCGCCCGCCGCGGCAAGGCCCAGCGAGGCGATGAAGCGTCGCCGGCTCATGCGCGGACTGAGGGCCTCATCCACCAGTCACCTCCCCGTGCGGTGACGCCGCATCACGGAGGCCCGCTGCTGGAGGTCCGCGACGGCAATGCAGGACGGCCGGACGACCGGGCCGTCGAGCAGGACGCGCCACGGCCACGTGCAGTCTTTCCCTGTCGGCTGAAGATAGTCTGAATTCCGCCGGCAGCGATGGCGGCCCATCGGCGACGAACGGCGCTGTGGCCACGATCGAGGCGGGTGGCGGGAGGCCCATCGCGCATCGGGGGCGTGCGTGGCCTCCGATCGTACAATGCAGATCCACGCGCCAACCTGCCGGAGGATCGTCGTTCGTGCCGCCCATCAGCGAGCTCACCCGGATCGAGCCGATCCATCGCGAGCGCCTCGCCCGCCAGGGCGTGTTCACCACCGGCCTGTTGCTGGAGGTGTCCGAGACGCCGACGCGTCGCCAGACCCTGGCCGACCAGGTCGACGCGTCGACGAACGACGTGCTCCGCTGGCGTGACGAGGCGCTCCTCATGAACCTCGCGGGTTTCGGGTCGCGCGAGCACGACCTCTTCGCGTACGCGGGATTCGAGGGGCTGGGTGCGGTGCTGAGAGTCGACCTGGCCACGTTCCGGGCAGCGATCGGCCGCGCCGCGGCCCGGCTCCAGGTGGAGCCGCCGACCGATCTCGTCGTCGAGACGTGGTGGGAGCAGGCCCGCACGCTGCAGGACGAATGACGCTCGTCGCCGCAGCGCGGTCCCGCGAGGGGGCCCGCTGGTCGCCGGCCGGATTCGTGGTCGGGCTGGCCACGATCCTGACCCTCGTGGGCATCGCGATCGGGCTCTTCTTCAACCCGGTCTGGGTCTCCTTCGAGCAGGATCGCACGCGCGCGGACCTGTGGACGGGATACACGCCCGCGGTGGTCCGGACCGTCACCGATTCGGTCCTCGCGGAGGTCTACCTGGGCCCGGCCACGTTCACGCAGGCGGTCGACGGGACGCCGGTCTTCAACGACCGGGAGCGTGCGCACATGGCCAGCGTGCATGGGGTGGTCGACGCGTTCTTCCTGCTGGTCCTTGCGGCCGCGGTGGTCCTCCTGGTCAGCGGCGTTCGCTCGCGCGGCGCGGCCTGGTACTGGCGCGCGGTTGCCCGGGGGTCGGCGATCCTCGCGGTCGGCGCGGTCGTCGTGGGCGCCGCGTTCGCGCTCGTCTTCGAGCAGGCGTTCACGCTCTTCCACGACCTCTTCTTCGCCTCCGGCACGTGGACGTTCGATCCGGCCACGGACCGGCTGGTCCAGCTGTTCCCGTACGACTTCTGGACCGAGACGAGCGTCGCGATCGCGGCGGTCGGCCTGCTCCTCACGCTGGCAACGTGGTCCCTGGCCCGCCACCGCGCCTCCGGGCAGGCCTGAGATGCTCCTGCGCGGGATCCCGGTGGCGAGGCTCCTGGGGACGGAGATCCGGGTCCACGTGTCCTGGACCCTGATCGCCGCATTCCTCGTCGCGTCGCTTGGCGCCGTTGACCTTCCGGGGCGCTATCCGGCGTGGCCGGGCGGCCTGGCGTGGGCCGTCGCCGTGGCATCGGGCGCGGGCTTCTTCGGCGTCGTGCTGCTCCACGAGCTTGCGCATGTCGCGGTCGGGCGCCGGGCGCACGTCGCGCCGGCATCCGTGACGCTTCTCCTTTTCGGCGGCGTCTCCACCCCGGAACGCGGCGCTCGGACGGCGGCGTCGGAGGCCGCGATCGCGGTGGCCGGGCCCCTTGCGAGCATCGTGATCGGGATGGCTGCCCTCGTCGCATCGGCCGCCGTGGGGACCCCGACCGCGTCGAGCATCGGGGCGCAGGCGGTCGGGGAGGCCCTGGCCGTGGTCGGTCTGCTCAGCTGCTTCGTCGGGCTGGTGAACCTCGCCCCGGTCTTCCCGCTCGACGGGAGCCGCCTCCTCCGGGCGCTTGCCTGGCAGCTGAGCGGGGAGGAGGGCCGTGGAACGCGCATCGCAGGGGCCGCCGGCCGCCTGATCGGCGTCGGGATGATGGGCGGTGGCGTGCTCCTGGCGTTCACCGGCGACCTGGTCGACGGGTTCTTCCTCGGGATGCTCGGGTGGTTCGTCCGTTCCTCGAGCGGCGCCCAGGCCCGGCAGGAGGTCCTCGAGGGGCTCATCGCCGACGTCACGGTGGGCGATGCGATGGAGCGGGATCTTCCGGCCGTTCCGCCCCAGGTGACGCTGGACACGTTCGCGGCCGCGCTGGCCGGCCCGGATTCCGTGTCGGTTGTGCGGGTCATGGCTGGTGGGCGCCTGCTCGGGCTCGTCGGGCGGCGCGAGCTCCGGCGGGCGGGACGATCCTCCTGGCCACGGACCCAGGCAGCCGTGGCCATGACCCCGGCGGACCGGCTGCCCTCCGTCGAGCGGGGGGACACGCTGCGCTCCGCCCTCGCACGCCTCCAGGCCGCAAACGCCGAGGGGCTCCCGGTGATCGATGGCGGAGAGCTGGTGGGGATCCTCACCCGGTACGGGATCGGCCGGCTGGTCCACGAACGGGCGCTGCAGGCGCGCGCCGCGCGATGAACGAGCTGCTGCCCATCGAGGATGCGCGGGCCCAGGTCCTTGCGGCCATCCCGGCAGCGTTGCCCGCGGAGACGGTCGCGCTCGCGGATGCCCTCGGTCGCGTCCTGGCCGTCGACGTCGCCGCCGCGACCGACCTGCCACCGTGGGACAACTCCGCGATGGACGGCTACGCGATCCGCGCGGCCGACGTTGCCGGCGCGACCGAGGCCGAGCCGGCGGTCCTGCGGGTGACCGGCGAGGTCGCCGCGGGCGGTGCCGTCACGGCGGCCGTGGCGTCCGGCACGGCCGTGCGGATCGCGACCGGCGCACCGATGCCGCGGGGCGCCGACGCGGTCGTCGCGGTGGAGCAGACGACGCCGCTCTCGGCGGATGGGGTCGCCGCTGCGCGTGGTCGTGACGCGACCGGGCCCCTCCCCGCGCGGATCCGGGTCCACGAAGCGACGCAGGCCGTCCGCAACGTCCGGCTGCGCGCAAGCGACCTCCAGGCGGGGCGCCTGGTCCTGTCGGCCGGCCGGGCCATCGGGCCGGCCCAGCTGGCGATCATCGCGGCCGGCGGCGTCGCGCAGGTGCATGTCCATCGCCGGCCGCGGGTCGCCGTGCTGTCCACGGGTGACGAGCTCCGACGGTCGGGCACCGACCTGGGCGCCTCGGGGATCCCGGACGCGAATGGCCCGGCGCTCGTGGCGCTATGCCGGGCGGCGGGCGCCGACGCGCGCCACGTCGGCATCGCGCCGGATCGGCTGGAGCCCACGCTCGAGCTCCTCCGCGTCGCGCTGGCGGACGCGGACCTCGTGATCGTCAGCGGCGGCGTCTCGGTGGGCCCGTACGACGTGGTGCGCGGCGCGTTCGCACGGGTCGGGACGGTGGACCTATGGCGCGCCGCGCTGCAGCCCGGCAAGCCGTTCGCCTTCGGCACGGCCCCTCGTCCCGGACGGGCCGGACCGCCGGTTCTCCTGTTCGGGCTGCCCGGGAACCCGGTCTCGGTGTTCGTCACCTTCGAGGTCTTCGTCCGGCCCGCCCTGCGGCGCCTGGCCGGCCGTCCCAACAACGCGCTGCTGCGGCCGGTGGACGCCGGCGTCCTCGAGGAGCCGGTGACGAAGTCGCTCGGCCGGCGGACGTTCCTCCGCGTGTCGGCTCACCGCGATCGCGTCACCGGGATGCCGATCCGTGACCCCGCCGGGCGCGTTCGTGTCTCCCTGGCCGGTGGCCAGGAGAGCCACCAGCTCTCGGCGCTCGTGGCCGCCGACGCGCTCGCCGTCGTGCCAGAATCGGTCGCCGGCCTGCCCGCCGGCGCCGGGGTCGAGCTCTGGTGGCTCGACGTCCCCTGACGGGCGTCCGCGCCGCCGGCCGCCCGAACCTGGACCGGCGAGGTTCCCGACAGCGGACCGGGTGGATCCCCGGCACGGAGGTGGCATGGACGAGCGATCGCAGCCCCGGGCGGATCGCCGCCGGCTGACCCACGTGGACCGCGGCGGGCGCCCGCGGATGGTGGACGTCTCCGCCAAGCCGATCACCGCCCGACGTGCCGTCGCCGAGGCGGAGGTCGTCTGCAGCCAGGAGACATTGAGCCTGGTCATCGACGGCCGTGGCCCGAAGGGCGACGTCCTCACCGTCGCCGAGATCGCGGGAGTCATGGGCGGCAAGCAGACCGCCGACCTGATCCCGCTGTGCCACCCCCTGGCGCTGACCGACCTGGTGGTCTCGATCACGCCCGACCGCGCCGCCTCCGCCCTGCGGATCCGGGCCGAGGCGGCGACGGTCGGGCCGACGGGCGTCGAGATGGAAGCGCTCGTGGCCGCGAGCGTCGCCGCCCTCACGGTCTATGACATGGTGAAGGGCGTCGAGAAGGGCGTCGAGATCCGGCATGTCCGGCTCGTGAGCAAGGTCGGCGGAAAGTCCGGCGAATGGCGGCGCGAGAGCCCCGACGTCGGAGCGGCGCCGTCGCCCGTCGCCCCCGTGGCGGGCGCACCGATCACCGGGTTCGTGCCGGGCTCGCCACCGGTGACTCGCCCGAAGGGCGTCCGCGGGCCTGCACGCACAGGCGCGAGCCCGCGCGCCGGGGGAATCCGGCGCCCGGGGCGCCGGCCGGGACCCTGATCCAATGGGTCACGAGATCCGCAGCGCGTTCATCCTCACGGTCAGCGACCGAGGTTCGAGCGGCGACCGTGCGGACACGTCCGGCGACGGGCTCGCCGCCCGGCTCGCCGCGCTCGGCTTCAGCGTGGAGCGCGAGATCGTGCCGGACGAGCGGCGCCGGATCGAGTCCATGCTGGTGGCGGCCGCGTCCCGTCATCCGCTGGTCGTCACCACCGGCGGGACGGGCCTGACCCCGCGCGACGTGACACCCCAGGCCACGCTCGCCGTGATCGACTACCAGGTGCCGGGTTTCGCGGAGGCGATGCGCGCGGACGGGCGCGCGAAGACCCCGATGGCGATCCTGTCCCGGGCCGTGGTCGGCGTCCGCGGGCGGACGCTGATCGTCAACCTGCCGGGCAGCCCGCGCGCGGCGCTCGAGTCGCTCGCGGTCCTGGAGCCGGTCCTGGACCACGCGCTCGACACGCTGCGTGGACCGCACGAGCACGCGGGATGGGGGAACGGCGCGGTCTGAGTAGCTCACCCGTCGCGGCGCGCCGGGTGCCGCCGGCGCATCTCGTCCCGATCGGCCGGTGCTAGGATCGGCCGGTGACGGCAGCCCCCGCCCCCGGCCGGCTCACCGACGACCAGCGCGCCATCCGTGACGCGGTGCGGACGCTCGCCCGTGACCGTGTCGCGCCGCGGGCGGCGGAGATCGACCGGACCGCGGCGTTCCCCGAGGATCTCCGGGCCCTGCTCGCGGACCAGGGGATCCTGGGCCTGCCGTTCCCCGAGCGATTCGGTGGCCTGGGCGCGGACCTGCTGACCGTCTGCCTGGCCATCGAGGCACTCTCCGCGGCGTGCGCCACGACCGGCCTGATCCTCGCGGTGCACGAGCTCGGTGCGCTGCCGCTCCTGCTGGCAGGGACCGAGGAGCAGCTCCAGCGTTTCGTCCCGGGGCTGGCGGCGGGCCGCGACCTGATCGCGTTCGCCCTGACGGAGGCCGACGCCGGATCGGACGCGGCCGCGATCCGGACCCGCGCGGTGCGCGACGGGGATGCCTACGTCATCTCCGGCACGAAGCGCTTCATCAGCCACGGGAGCGTGGCCCGCCTCGTGACCGTCTTCGCGGTGACGGACCCGGAGGCGGAGCGCCGCCGCCGGATCTCGGCGTTCATCGTGGAGACGGACCGTCCCGGCTTCTCCGTGGGCCGGCTCGAGCACAAGCTCGGGATCCGCGGCTCGCCGACGGCCGAGCTCGCGTTCGACGGCGTCCGCGTGCCGCTCGCCAACCGGATCGGTGCCGAGGGCGATGGCTTCGGTCTCGCGATGCGGACGCTGGATCGCTCGCGGCCCGGGATCGCCGCGCAGGCGGTCGGGATCGCCCAGGGAGCGCTCGACGCGGCTGCCGCCTACGCCGGCCAGCGGCGCCAGTTCGGCCGGGCGATCGGGGAGTTCCAGCTGGTCCAGGGGCTTCTTGCGGACATGGACGCCCGGACGGAAGCGGCCCGCCAGCTCCTGTACACCGCCTGCGACGAGATCGAGCGCGGCGCGCCCGACGCAGGGCGGTGGTCGGCGCTGTGTAAACTCGTGGCGGGGGACGCGGCGATGGCCGTCACCACCGACGCGGTGCAGGTCTTCGGAGGCTACGGCTACATCGATGACTTCCCGGTCGAGCGGATGATGCGCGACGCGAAGATCACGCAGCTCTACGAAGGGACGCAACAGATCCAGCGGCTCGTCATCGCGCGGGCGCTGCTCGCCCGCAACACCTAGACCCCCGCCCGTCGGTTCACGCAGGGAGACGTCCAGATCGTGCGGATCGTTGTGCTCGTGAAGCCGGTGCCCGACCCGGGCGAGGAACGCCTCGGCGCGGATGGAAGGCTGGACCGGACCGTATCCGCGGTCATCAACGGCAACGACGAGTATGTCCTCGAAGCGGCCCTCCAGCTCGCGGAGGCGCATGGGGGCGACGTGACCCTCCTCTCGATGGCGCCTGCCGGCCTCACGGATCCCATTCGGAAGGCGCTCGCGATGGGTGCGGCCCGCGCGGTGCTCGTGAGCGACCCGGCGCTCGAGGGCGCATGCGCGTGGTCCACTGCCCAGGTCCTCGCCGCGGCCCTGCGGACCATGGAACACGACCTCGTGCTCGTGGGAGCCGACACCTCGGACGGCGGCGGCGGGGTGGTCGGGGCCGCGGTGGCGACCCTCCTGGGCCACCCCTACCTCTCCCGGGCGCGCAGGATCGAGCCGGTCGAGGGAGGCGTCCGCGTGGAGCGCCTGAGCGCGGCCGGCCACGACGTCCTGGAGGCGGCCCTGCCCGCGGTCGTGTCCGGGACGCAGCTCCTGGGCGAGCCCCGCTACCCGACGCTCCGCGGCATCATGGGCGCACGCTCGAAGGAGATCGCGGTCCGGACGCTCGCCGAGATCGGGCTTGCCGATGACGTGGTGGGCGGTGCGCACGCCACCACGACGCTGCTCGACGCGCGTCCGCCGGCCTCGCGCGGCGCGACCCGCGTCGTTCGCGGCGCCGATCCCGCAGCCGCCGCGGCGGTGATCGTCGACTTCCTTGCCCAGCGGCGCGCCATCTGATGGGCGGGATCTGGGTCGTCGGTGAGGTTGACGGTGCCGGTGCCCTCACGAAGCTCTCGTGCGAGGCGGCGACCGCCGCACGTGCCGTCGGCGACGCGGCGAACCTCGACGTGCGCGGGGTCGTGGTAGCCGCCGAGCCGAACACGGCGGCGGCGACGATGGCGACATGCGTCCCGGTGGTCATGGCCGTGCGGGCTCCGGAGGCTCGGGACCGGCCGAGCGCGGCGGTCGGTGCCGCGCTGGTCGCGGCGTTGTCGGCCTCGGCAGCCGAGCCACCCTCGTACGTCGTCGTGGGTGCGACGCCGGAGGGCCGCGATCTCGCGGGCGCGCTGGCGGCCCACCTCGGCATGGGCGTGCTGGTGGGCGCCACGGGCATCGCGTGGGGGGAGGCGGCAGACGGCCTGCCCGCGGGTCCGCGGGTGGAGATGCAGCCGTTCGGTGGTCGCGTCGTCACGACCAGCGCGTTCACCGGGGAGCGCGGGATCATCCTGCTCCGGCCGGGCATGGTCGCGGCGGAGCCGCTCGTCGCTCCCGGACGGGTGGAGTCCGCGACGGTCCTGGAGGCCGTCGCCCTCCCGCCGGTGCGGGTTGTGGAGCGCGTCGCCACGCGTTCGACCGGACCGGCTATCGAGGACGCGCGGGTGATCGTCGCCGGCGGCCGTGGCGTGGGGGGACCGGACGGATTCTCCGGCCTCGCGGAGCTCGCCGGGCTGCTGGGTGGTGCGGTTGGGGCGACGCGGGCTGCCGTCGACGCGGGCTGGGTGGACTATCGCGTCCAGATCGGCCAGACCGGAAAGACCGTGAAGCCCGCCCTCTACCTCGCGTTCGGCGTCTCCGGCGCGATCCAGCACAAGGTCGGCATGCAGACGTCGGAGACGATCGTCGCGGTCAATCGTGACCCGGACGCGCCGATCGGCGAGTTCGCGGACCTGTTCGTCGTCGCGGACCTGGCGGCCGTGGTTCCCGCCCTCGCGTCCGCCCTCCGCGCCCGGGCCGGCTAGGAGCGAGGACGATGCCTGCGACGCTCCTGCTCGCCGTCCCGCTCCTCCTCTTCGCGCTCCTCGCGGTGAGCTTCGTCCTCGTGCTGCGGCGCAGCGCCCGCCTCGTCGCGCAGGCCCGCGAGCTCGATGGTTTCCGCCACGGCGCGGGCGACCTCGCCACGCGGATCGCGGCGAGCCTGGCAGCGGCGGCCGAGCGAATCGACGCGGTTCGGCGCGGGCAGGTGGGGGCTGACACGATCACCGAGACGCTGGAGGCGGCCCGTGACGCCATGGAGCGCTACCGGACCGAGACGGACGCCCTGGTCCCGCCGGCCGGGTACGCACCGCTGCGCGACCGGCTCGGCGAGGAGCTTGGCCGCGCGGCCCGGGCGTTCGACATGGTCGACCATGGATGCGCGACGCTCACGGCGGCCAGCGTCGGGCGAGCCCGGGAAGCGGAGGGCCAGGTCGCCATCAAGCGAGGCTACCTCAACATCCTCCACGCTCGCGAGGCGATCATCGAGATCGCGACCAACCTGCGCTCGCCGCGCCCGTCGCGGAGTGCGCCACGCTGGTTCAGCGGCCGATCCGCGGATTGACGGCCCGCCCGAACCCGCGGCTCGCCCGGACGGAGGCCGCCACGTCCGCCTGCGCGCGGATCCGCGTCTCCGCGGGCCTGGAGGCCGCGGGCCCGGGGCCGCTATGTCGTGGTATCGTGAGCGAGCACCACAAGATGTAGTGGTCGGGAGCGGAGGAGTGACGGATGCACTGCCCGCAGTGCGAGTCGCGTGACTCGCGGGTGGTGGACTCCCGCGACCTCGACGATGCGGCCACGATCCGCCGCCGGCGCGAGTGCCTGGCCTGCGGGGTGCGCTTCACCACCTACGAACGCCTCGAGGCGGCCAGGCTCGTCGTGGTCAAGCGCGACGGGACCCGCCAGGACTTCGACCGGGAAAAGCTGGCCGCGGGGCTCCGCAAGGCGCTCACCCGTCGGCCGGTCCGGGACGGCGCGGCCGACCGGGCGGTCGACGAGATCGAGGCGACCCTCCGCGCGGGCGGCTCGGCGGAGGTCGAATCCGCGCGCGTCGGCGAGCTGGCCATGGAGAAGCTCCGGGCGCTGGACCACATCGCCTACATCCGGTTCGCGAGCGTCTACCAGAGCTTCGAGGACCTGGCCACGCTGAAGCGGGAGGTCAATTCGCTCTTCGCCCAGCGCGAGACCGACCCGGAGCTGGCCCGGTGAGCGTGCTGGCGGATCGTGACATCCGGGCCGAGCTGGAGTCCGGCCGCGTGCGGATCGAGCCGTACGACCCGGTCGACCTCCAGCCGAGCTCGGTCGACCTCCACCTCGACCGGAGCTTCCGTGTCTTCCGCAACAACCGCTACGCGTTCATCGACGTTCGTCAGCCGCAGCCCGACCTGACCGAGCTTCTCACCGTCTCCGACGACGAGCCGTTCATCCTCCACCCGGGCGAGTTCGTGCTGGGCCAGACCGTGGAGTGGGTGGAGCTGCCGAACGACCTGGTCGCGCGACTCGAGGGGAAGTCGAGTCTTGGCCGCCTCGGCCTGCTCATCCATTCGACCGCCGGCTACGTGGACCCGGGCTGGCGAGGCAACCTGACGCTCGAGCTCTCGAACGTCGCGAGCCTGCCGATCGCGCTCTACCAGGGCATGCGGATCGGCCAGATCAGCTTCTTCCGGATGTCGAGCCCGGTCGAGCGGCCGTATGGCAGCGCCGGGCTCGGATCCAAGTACCAGGGACAGCGCGAGCCCACGGCTTCCGCCTTCCACCGCGATTTCGCCGCCGGGCGCCGGCGGGACCCGGACCCGGCGGGCTGACGGACACGTGGCGCTCAACGACGCGGTCCACTGGTCCGCTGACCTCGGGGCGGGCGTCCGTGTCGCCCTGGTCCAGGCAGGGACCTTCCGCTCGGACGCCGGCGCGCTCTTCGGGCCGGTTCCGCGCGTCCTCTGGGGCAGGCTCGTCGCGGACGAGATCGACGATGAGGGCCGACTTCTCCAGGCGCTGAACTGCCTGATGATCGAGACGCCGGCCGGCCGGGTCCTGGTGGAGACGGGAATCGGCGAGCGCCTCGACGAGCGCGGCCGCACGTGGCGCGGGCTGGCGGGGGCGCCGATCGTCCCGGCCCTTCGGCTCGCCGGGTTCGACCCGGCGAGCGTCGACATCGTGGCGATGAGCCACCTCCACTACGACCACGCCGGCGGGCTTCTGCGCGCGGACGGGACACGCGCCTTCCCGCGGGCGCGCATCGTGGCCCAGCGCGCGGAATGGGAGATCGCGCTCGATTCGCAACCCGCGGATCGTGGCGTCGTACGATCAGCCCGAGCTGCGGCTCGTGCGGGAGTGGGGGAGCGCGGGCGCCGCCGACGGCGAGACCGAGCTGCTGCCGGGCGTGTGGGCGATCCCGACCGGCGGGCACACGGCGGGCCACCAGGGCGTCGTGGTGCGCGCGCCGGGCAGGACGCTCGCGTTCCTCGGCGACATCGCGATGCGGCCGTGGTCGGCGAACCCGCGCTGGATCCCGGCGTTCGACGACTTCCCCCTCAATTCGGTGGCCCAGAAGGCCACGCTGTTCGCCCGGGCCGCCGAGGAGCGCTGGACCGTGATCCTCTCGCATGAGCGCGAGCGGCCGGTCGGACGCCTCGTGCCCGATCGGGACCGGTACGCCTGGGAGCCCCTGGTCTAGGGCTGAGCCGTTCCCGGTGCGCCCGGCAAGCTGCCACCCACGGGTGGGAGCCCCACGAGCGCGAGGTTCGCGGCCGCGAGGTTCGCGTCGACCGGTCCCTGCACGATCGCCCGGATGATCCCGTCCGCGTCGAGGAAGAGCTGGGTCGGGAGCCCGTAGACGCGGTAGCTCCGGAAGACGTCGCCGGAGAGGTCAGCCGCAACGGTGTACGCGAGTCCGTATCTCGTCGCATAGGCGCGAACGTCGTCGACCGTCGATTCCTGGACGCTGATCGCCACGAGGGCAAGGCCCCGATCCCGGTAGGCGGCGAACGTGTCGCGGAGGACGGGTGTCTCGGCCTGGCAGGGCGGGCACCAGCTTGCCCAGAAGCTGATCCAGACCGGGCGGCCGCGGAGGTCCGCGAGGCGGACTGGCGCCCCCGACAGGTCGCGCAGCGGGGAGGACGTCCCGTCGGCGCCGATCTCCAGCTCCGGCGCGCGGTCCCCGACACGCAGCCCCTCGACGGCAGGCGCGATCGCGAACTGCGTCGGCTGCGGGGCCACGCCCGGCGCGGGGGCGGATGCGATCGGCGCGGTCACCGCGGCGAGGACGGCGGCGGCGATGACGACCGTGCCGAGCGCCGACGGCCAGCTGGCGACCCGTGAACGGCCCGATCAGGCCGCGGCGCGGGTCGGGCGCCTCGGGCGACGGGTGGGGCATGTCGTCTAGACGCCGGGCGACAGGCGCGCGAGAAGGGTCAGCACGTCGAAGACCATCGCGACGCCGATCGCGGCCACGAGGAGGCCGCCGACGAAGCTGACGGCGCGCCCGTGGCGCACGAGCGGCCGGATGACGCCCGGCGCCCGGTCGTACACGACCGCGAGCGCCACGAAGGGGAGACCAAGCCCCAGGCTGTAGGCGAAGAGGAGGAGCCCACCCTGCAGCGTCTGGCCGGACGAGGCGGCCACCGTGAGGATGCTGCCCAGGATGATCCCGATGCACGGGGTCCAGCCGACCGCGAACACCACGCCGAGCCCGAACGACGCGAGCCAGCCGCCGCGCCCGCCCACGAGCCGCCCTCCGAGGCGTTCCCCGAGGCCCGGCGCACCGCTCCCGGCGTCCGGCGCGCCGAACGAGACCGTCCCGCTCGATCGGGCCAGCTGACCGGCTGCGCCTGCCTCGAGCGGCCGCCACGTGCGCTGGAACAGGCGCTGGATGGCGGGGAGCGTCAGGATGCCGGCCAGGTTGAGCCCCATCACGATCAGGATGAGGCCGCCGATGGTTCGCAGGGTCGGCAGCAGGTCGTAGAGGCCGCCGCCGATCAGCGACGCGCTCACGCCGAGGAAGGTGAACACGGACGGCGAAGCCCACCACGTACGCAAGGGAGTGGCGGACCGCCAGCCAGCGCGACGAGCCGCGGGCGCCGGGCTCCTCCCCTCGGACGACGGCCACAACGGTCAGCTGGCCGATGTAGGCGGGCACGAGCGGCAGCACGCACGGCGACACGAAGCTGATGATCCCCGCGCCGAACGCGAGCAGCAGGGTGAGATCGGACGCGGCCATGCGGTCAGCCGGCGCGCCCGGGGTGTGGCTCGGGGCCGTCATTCGACTTGGGGCCGGCGCCCCCAGGCGGAACCCGCGGAGACTCGGCGCCGTCGAGCGCCGCCGCCAGGAACAAGCGGATGGCGCCCGCGCGAATCGCCAGCGGCAGCCGGCGGCCTCCCAGGTCCAGGACCGGGATCTGCTCGAACAGCTCGCGCTCGATGGCGGGGTCGTCGGTGATGCTTCGCTCCACGATGGCCGGCACGCGGCGCCCGGTCGCTGAGCGCTCGGCGAGAAGGGCGACGACGAGCTGCCGCGCGTCGTCGCACAGGTGGCAGCCGTCTCGGCGCCACAGCAGGAGATCGGGGAGGGGAGACGGGGCCGCCTGGTCCATCGCGCGGCATTCTACGGCGCGGCCGGGCTGCCGGGGCACGCGGCTCCACCTGGCGCCAGAGGCCACGAGCGTCGCCGTGCTGCGACGCTGCTGTACGATCGATGCCCACGCCCCCGTAGCTCAGTGGATAGAGCGAGGCCGTCCTAAGGCCTGCGTCGGCGGTTCGAGTCCGTCCGGGGGCGCCAGCTCTCCGCGTCCTCGCTCCGATCCCCTCCCTCGCGCGCTCACTCCCGTCGAGCAGCGCGGGGCCGTCCGTATGCCCGACAGAGGAATCGATCTCCTTACGCGCCGATCCAGGGCCTGCGCCTGGCCCCGGCGGCCGGATCGGCGGCGCGCGTGACGCGGGAGGCGGCGGCCGATTACGCTCGCGGCGGGCAATGGCACACGGCATCGACGTACTGGCGGCCGCCCACGCGATACGTCGGGCCGATCGATCGGCCCGACAGCACCAGCCCCGCCTCTCAGCCAAGCGCGGCGCGCAGCGCCCCGTCGAGATCGGCCCAGAGGTCCTCGACGTTCTCGATGCCGACCGACAGGCGGCACAGGGTGGGGCCGACGACGGTGGCGTCGCCGGCGTAGCGCGCGCGGCGCTCGATGAGCGACTCCACGCCCCCGAGGCTGGTCGCGTGGGTCAGCAGCCGCAGACGTGCAAGGAAGGCCTCCGTCTGCTCGACGGTGCCGGCGACCTCGAACGACAGCATCGACCCTGACCCGTTCGGCAGCACACGCAACGCGCGCTCGTGCTGCGGGTCGCCGGGCAGGCCCGGGTAGTTCACTTTCGACACGTGCGGATGCGACGCGAGGCGGCGGGCGAGCTCGGCCGCCGACGCCTCGGCCCGGTCGAGCCGTACGGCCAGTGTGCGCAGCCCGCGCAGCGCGAGGAAGGCCTCGAGGGCACCGGGGATCGCGCCGTGGTCGTGGCGGTAGGCTGCCAGGAAGTCCGCGTGCGCGTCGGTCCTGCAGACCGCCGCGCCAAGCAGCAGGTCCGAGTGGCCGGCGATGAGCTTCGTCGCAGCGTGCATGACGATATCGGCCCCGAGGTCGAGCGGGCGTTGGCGCAGTGGCGTCGCGAACGTCGCGTCCACCACGGTGATCGCGCCGCGCGCTCGGGCGCCCGCGGCGATCGCCGGGACGTCGGCAACCACCATGAGCGGGTTGGCGATGGACTCAACCCACACCATGTCCGCCCCGTCAGCAGCGGCGAGAACGGCGGCGGTATCGTCCGCAGGGGTCATGCGGACGTGGAGGCGGCCGCGCCCCGCCATCCGCTCGAATATGTTCCGCACGCCGTAATACGTCACCGAGGACAGCACCACGGTCCCGCCCGCCGGCACGAGGTCGGCGATCGCGGTCGACGCGGCGAGTCCCGACGCGAACGTCACGGCGCGGCCGCCATCGAGCGCGCCGAGCGCGGTCTCGAGCGCGGCCCACCCGGCGTTGCCGTCGCGACCGTACTCGACGATGGCGTCGTGGACGTACGTCGAGCTCAGGGTGATCGGCGCATTCATGGGGGCACCGGAAACGCGCGCGGGCCGGCCCGCCTGCACGGCGACGGTGTCGGCCGCCCAACCCGGGTCCAGTGCCAACGCGGCTGGGTACAGCGACTCGCTCATGCAGCGGCCCTCCTTCAGGCGCCGGGTGCGGTGACGACACGCCTTCCCGTACTGACGGCCAGGTCCAGGTCGCGCGGGCCGTCCTCGAGGTCCTCGCCCGAGGCGATGGCCGTCGAAATGGCGTCGGGGCCCCGCGCGTCGACGATGACGACCGCGGACGGCGGGCCATCATCGAGAGCGCAGGAGCAGTTGATGCACCTGACGCGCGACATGATGCACGACGCGGACGTGTCCCGGGCGAGCGGTGGCCAGCTTTGCGTACCGCACCCTGGAGCCCCGTCCGGGGAGGCCCCCGGACCCCGACGTGCTCGCGGACCACGGCCGCGGCAGTCGCCGACCGAACGCTGGCAGCTCCCTCGGCCCGCCAGAGCCTGTCCGCCGTGGCCGCCCGGGCACGTTTCGTTGCCCGTGCGGGCAAGCGGCCCGCGGCACGCTCGGCCACCGTTTGACACGCCGCCGATCCGTCCGAATGATCCGCGGATGGGTAGCGCGCGGACCCCCGCCAGGACCGCCGCCAGGCTGCCTGGGCGGTCCGCATCGTCCCGGTCCGGCACCGCTCGTCCGGCGCCGTCCCCGGCCGAACCCCCGTTCGACGTCGAGAGCCTGGTCGCCCCTGGGGCGTCCGGTGTGGCCTCGGTCCTGAGCAACGACCGTGTCCTGCAGCTGCAGCGGAGCGCCGGCAACCGGGCGGTGCGCGAGTTGATCCAGCGGGCCGCAGGCCCGTTGGACGACACGGTCCCCGGCATGGCGCTCGCCGACACGGCGCAGCCGGCGGCCCCAGCCCCGGCCCCGGAGACGGACACGTCGGCCCCGGCTCCGGCCCCGACGGGTTCAACGACCGCGGCCGCAAGCGTGGCCCCCGGGATCGGGCCCACCGGCTCGACGACGGCCACGGGCACCATGACTCCCGGGTCGGCACCGAGTGGTGGGGCGGCGCCCACGGCAGGCGGTCCGGCGGGCGGCCGGCCGATCGCCCTGGGCGGCCCTGTCCCGGAGGGGTCATTCGGGGCCGTCGACCAGACGGCGAAACGCGTCCCTCTGCGTCGCGACGCGGCGCCTGTGCCCGAGCACGCGGTCGAAGCCGCGTTCGACCAGCGCTCGAACCGCGTGCTGCGCAGCCCGTCGGACGAATGGCACTACCAGGTGTGGAACTTCCAGAAGGGGCCCGGCTGGGGCGAGGAGCCTCCGCCCGCGTTCAAGTCCGGCGACCTCATCGTCGTCGCCCCCGGCTATTCGGGTCGGGCGACGCCCATGTCCGCCCACAGCGGCGACGAGCGGACCGGCCTCGGCACGGCTGCGGCGACGGTGCCGACGCCGCTCGACACGTCGGCGCCGCCCGCGGAGCGCCCGATGATCCGGGCAATCGCCCCGGGATTCAGCCCGGGGCCCGAACGCGCGGGACGGCCGACGGCCGAAGCCGCAACCCATGACGAAGTGGTCGCGGCGCTCGCGGCCAACCCCCGCTCCGTCGTCCGCAGCCCGAACGATGCCTGGCACCAGCAGGGCTACGAGCTGGACCGCGGCTCGGGGGTCCCGCCCAGGGCGTACAAGGTCGAGGGCGTGATCATCGTCGCCCCGGACTACCCGATCGAGGGCATTCCCGAGGCGTCCGCCACGTCGACGCACGTGGCGGAAACAGCGACGGCCGGCGCACCGGCGAGCGCCACGGGTCCGGGCGGTGCGGCCGCTGCCGGGCCGACCCCGAGCATCCCCGCCACGGGCTCGACGCCGACCGCGGGCGAGGCCAGCGGCCCTCGGGTTCGGACGGACGTCAGCGTCACCAAGGGCGCGCCCGGCGTGGCCATCGACGTGCTGGCCGGCAGCGAGACGACCCAGGGTGACACCACGACGAAGACCGAGCGTGGCGCCACCGGCAGCATCGGCGGCGGCAGCGTCGTTTCGGCCGGTGGCAAGCAGGTCACGACCGCGACGACCGGCGCGACGACGGTGACGACCACGGCCGGAGGGAGCGCGGCGCTCAAGCCGGACGGCAGCCTCGATCTCTCCGGTGGCCGGGGCCAGGAGAAGGTGGTCACCGACGCACACGGCAATCAGGCCAGGACCGCCACGTCGACGAACGTGGGGATCAACGTCGGCGAGAAGGGCGTCGGGATCAAGGCAGGGGCGTCGACGACGAACGCCGCCGGGAGCACCCACGGCGTCACCGGCGGGGCGAAGGTGGATCCGAGCGGCAACGTCTCCGCGGAGCTCGGCTACGCGTACAAGACGAAGGGCGGGACCTCGCTCACGCCGTCGGTGAGCGGCGGCGTGGAGGTCAAGGCGAGCGACCCGATCCCGGCGAAGGGCGGGGGCTTTGACGTCACCTACACCATGACGTCGTCGTCCGGCGTGGGCGTCGGGGCGTCCAGGGAGGTCGGCGGCGGCCCCAGCGTCGGCGTCAGCCTCGGGTCCACCGAGGCGTCCCTCCAGACCGGATCCCGGCACTTCGCCGACGAGAGTGCGGCGAAGGACTTCCGGGACCATGCGGCCGCCGTCATCGTGCGCGACCAGGGCCTCCAGCCCCCGCCGACGACGGCCGCCGGCGCGCTGCTGATCCCGATCGGCGAAGAGCGGGGCACCGGCAACGTCTCCGGGTCGAACATCGGCGGGTCGGTCTCGCTCGAAGGCGCCAGCGTGGGCTACGGGCGGTCGTCGAGCACCACTCACACCTTCTCGGTGCGCCGGGTCGGCGAGACGGAGATCGAGGTCACGGGTTTCGTGGGTGGCACGAAGGGCTCGGACTGGTCGATCAGCGGAGGACTCTCCAACACGAAGGGCGGGTCGACGACGACGGGCTTCTCCGTCACCTGGTCATTCGACCTCGGCTCGAGCGACGGCCGGGACGCCTTCGAACGCTACGCCACGACCGGCATGCCTCCCCTCGTGGGCGCCACGATGAAGTCGGTCACCAAGAGCGGCTCCGACGAGGATCACGACATCGTGTCGATCCCGCTGATGGGGACGGCGCGCTGGACCGGGTCGACCTGGGAGATCGTCAAGACCGACGCTGCCGGCGCGCACGAGCAGTTCGGCGGCGAGAAGAGCCACGACCAGGACCCGGGCTGGTTCGGTCGCCACGTGCTCGACCAGGACGAGCTGCACTCGAGCGCGCAGATCGTCTCGAGCGTCGAGACCGGACCGGGAGGCGGGACCCGGGAGTCGCACGAGGCGCAGGTCAAGGTCAGCGGCGAGTCGGGCGACTACAACCGTGAGCAGCTTGGAGAGGTCTTCGGCGACACGAAGCATGGCGACACCAAGGCGTCCGGAGAGTGGACGCTGAGCGCCGAGGTCTCGCCCGCGGTCATCCGCGAGCTCTCCAAGGTCAACCCCGAGATGCGCGCGGCCCGGACGAAGGAGGATAGGCTCCGCGTCTACAGCAAGCTGGTCAAGGAGAACGGTGCGCGGATGGTGGCTGCCCAGGTCGGGCTCGGCGGCGACGCGACCGCCTGGAACGTCGAGCTGAAGGGCGACAGGAACTTCCCGGGCGCGGACGGCCGGGCCGAGCTCGAACGCCGCCGGGCAGCCCTGAAGGAACGGCTTCGCGGCGACCCGACCAGCGCCCGCGCCGTGGCGGCCGAGGCGCAGCAGGTCCTGGACGAGCTGGAAGCGCGGCGGAACGCGGTGGCCGACAAGTCGCGCTACACGGACCTGCCCGAGGGGCTGCGCGACGAGCAGCTCAAGCTGATCGCCAAACACATCGACGACTTCACCTTCATTCGCCACGCGGCGTCGCAGGAGGCGGTCAAGGCTGTCCCCGGGGAGACGATCGAGGACGTGCGCGGACGCATGTCCGACAAGAAGGGCTACCGGAGCGCGGAGAACACGGCCGAAGGCGCCGAGATGGCCCGCCTGCGTGACCGGATCGCGGACACGGAGGCACGGATCAAGGAGATCGACCCCCGGATCCTCGAGGCGATCAACGCCGTCATGTCGGCGGAGTCGCACACGATCCTCGTGCCCCCCGGATTCGGTGACTTCGCCAGGCAGCACCGTGCCGACTACAACCTGCATTGGGATTCCGGCAGCAACGTCAACGATCGGCAGATGGCGATGGCGCCGAAGGCCGACGAGCTGCGGATGAAGCTGCTCGAGTACCTGGCGCCGGCCGATCGGATCGCGACCGCGAAGGCGCTGCTCTCGCAGCTCGAGGATCGCCTGAAGCTGCTCGGGGTGCTCCTGGGCGAAGTCATGGCGGCCGCGGCGGCGCTCAAGCCCATCACGACGGCCAGGGGCATGGCCGGTCACGAGCCGTTCTGGGCGGGGGTCAAGAGCGACCCCACGCCGGGCGCTGACGAAGGATCGGACTAGGCGACCCGCTCGATGCCCCAGGCGGGGACGGCTCGTGTCGCCCGGCCCCGGGAGGGCACGGCGGTCACGCGGGGCGGTCGGCCGGCCACGTCCCCATGACCTGCCGCAGGATCGCGAACTCCCCGATGTGGTAGGAGTTGTGATCCCCGAGGATCCGGATCTCGCGCAGGATCGTGTGGCCGGGGGTCCCGGGGATGGCCGCGAGCAGGTCCGCCGCGGGGTCGGCGACGAGGTCGTGGAGCGCGCGCCGGTCCGCGGCGAGCGCCGCGAGGGTGCCCGCGAACTCCTGCGGCGACGCGGTGGCGTCAGGGGCGGGCCAGTACTCCTCCGGCCACGAGGGCGCGAGGTACGCGCGATCGCGGATGTACCGGAGGATGTCGAACTGGGCGAACCGGATGTGCTCGAGGATGTGCCACGGTGTCACGCGGACATTCGGGGGCCGGCGGTTGATCGCCTCGAGCGGGAATCCGGCGACCGCCACTTCGAGCGGCATCCTGGCGCCCTGACCGGCGAGCAGCTCCAGCACCTGCTCCCGGACGGTGTCGAGCGTGGTCATCGCGTCCCTCTCCTGCGGTGAGGCCAGTCTGCGCGCCGCGCGCGGCGTGATCAATGCCGCGGGGCGGCCGTGCGTACCTGACGGAGCGTCTCAGGTGCGGATCCCGAACTCGCGGCGGAGTGCCGAACGGGCCGCGAGGTGGCCCGACATGCCGTGGAGGCCGCCGCCCGGCGGCGTCGACGCGGAGCAGAGGTAGATGCCGCGGGCAGGGGTGGAGTACGGGTCGATGCGGGCAACCGGCCGGGTGAGGAGCTGGCGCAGGTCCTCGATGCCACCGTTGATGTCCCCGCCGACGTCGTTCGGGTTGGACGCCTCGAGGTCCGCGGGTCCTGCGGTGGCACGGGCCAGGATGCGGTCGCGGAAGCCCGGCGCGAAGCGCTCGACCTGGGCCTCGATCCGCTCGGTCATGTCGACGCTCGAACCGTTCGGGACATGGCAGTAGGCCCAGCCCGTGTGGCGGCCGTCCGGCGCCCGCGACGGGTCGAAGAGGCTGGCCTGGACCAGGATCACGAATGGCCGTGCCGGATGCCTGCCCCGGTCCACATCACCCTCGGCCGAGGCGATCTCCTCGAGCGAACCGCCGAGGTGGACCGTCCCGGCGCGGGCGACGGCCGGCGACCGCCACGGGATCGGCCCGTCGAGCGCCCAGTCGACTTTGAACACGCCGGGACCGTGGCGGAAACCCGACAGCCGGGCGCGATACCGCCCCCGGATCCGATCCCCGGCGATCGAGACGAGCGCGCGCGGCGACGTGTCGAGCAGGATCACTCGGGCATGCGGAAGCTCGTCGAGCGACGTGATCCAACGGCCCGTCACGATCGACCCCCCCAGCGAGCGGAGCTCGGCCGCCAGCGAGTCGGCCAGTCGCCCGGTGCCGCCCCGCACGAGCGGCCAGCCGTGGGCATGCGCCGTGATCGCGAGCACGAGGCCGAACGCCGCCGTCGCAGGCCGATCGAGCGCCAGCATCGAGTGGGCGGAGAGACCCGCGAGGAGCGCGCGCGCCGGCTCGTCGCGAAACCTCGTCCGAGCCAGCGAGACGCTCGACTTGATCGCCGGCACCGCGAAGCGGCCGACCGCGACCGGGTGCGCCGGCAGGCGCAGCAGCGGACCGAGGACGAAGGGCAGGATCCGGTCGGCATCTCGCACGAGCGGCCCGAGCAGCGCCCGGTATGCCCGCCCGTCTCGTCCGAGCCCCGCCGCCGTTGCCGCGACCGACCGCTCGAGGAACGCGACGCGGCCGTCGTCGAGGGGATGGGCCAGCGGCGCGCTCGGGTCGACGAGGTCCACGTCGAGCCGCGCGAGGGCGGGGCGGCCGAGGAACGGGGAGGCGATGGACATCCCGACGATCGACGCGCAGACATCGTGGACGAACCCGGGCAGGGTCAGCTCCGCGCTGCGCATGCCCCCACCGATCGTGTCGCGGCCCTCGTAGACGACGACCGAGCGACCGGCCCGGGCGAGCGTGATCGCGGCCGCCAGCCCGTTCGGTCCGGAGCCGACCACGATGGCGTCGGGCACGTTGGCATGGGCGGTCACAGGGGCCATCTTCCCATCCGTGCGCCGGATCGGCCGAACGCCACGACGCCACCGCGCCCGCGCAGAGCCACCGGAGGATCAGCGCGCCGCCATCCTCCCGCGGCCCGCCGTGGCCCGGCCCGACGGGACGAGGGTCGCGCCGGCCCGGAGCAGGTTCGCGATGGTGTCCGCCGGGACCGGCCTGCTGAACAGGAAGCCCTGCGCGTACGGGCAGCCGATCTGGCGGAGGACCTCGGCCTGCCGCTCCGTCTCCACGCCTTCGGCGACGGCCCAGATCCCGAGCTCGGATGCGAGTCTGACCATCGAGGAGACGAGCGCGCGCCCCGGACCGCTCGGCGCCTCGAGCTCCCACACGAACTGGCGATCGATCTTGAGCCCATCGATCGGGAAGTTCACGAAGTAGCTCATCGACGCGTAGGCAGTCCCGAAGTCGTCGATGAGGACACGGAGCCCGCCCCTGCGCAGCGTCTCGAGGCTCTTCCCGACGGCGTCGGGATCGCGGATCAGCTCCGTTTCGGTGAGCTCCACGGCGATCCGTCCCGCGCCCATCCCCGTGCCCGAGATCGCGGCCGCGACGTCCCGCGTGAACCTCGGGTCCGCCAGCTGCCGGGCAGCCACGTTGATGTCGATCCAGACCTCGTGGCGCAGGAGACCCTGGTTCTGCCAGTCGCCGACCTGGCGGATGGCGTCCCGGAAGATCCAGCGGCCCAGCGGGACGATGAGGCCGGTCTGCTCGGCAAGCGGGATGAACGAGCCGGGGAGGAGGAGGCCACGGGTCGGATGCAACCAGCGGACCAGCGCTTCGAGGCCGACGATCATTCCCGTCCGCAGGTCGACGATCGGCTGGTAATGGAGGAGAAACTCACCGCGCGCGATCGCCGCGGCCATCTCCGCCTGGAGCTCGAGGCGCTCGGCACTCTCCAGTCGCATGGCCTCGGAATACTCGACGAACGAGGCACCCCCGGCTGACTTGGCCCGGTACATCGCCTGGTCCGCGTTGCGGATCACCTCGTGAGGGCCGTCGCCTGGTTCCGCGAACGCGAGGCCCACGCTCGCGCTCATGGGGATGGAGTCCTCGCCGAGCGCCACCGGCCGCTCGAGGAGCGTGTTGACGCGTGCGGCCGCCGTGCGCGCCGCGTCGCGCGTCGTTGCCGTGAGCAGGACGCCGAACTCGTCTCCACCGAGGCGCGCGACCGTGTCCGCCGACCGCAGGCCCGCCCGCAGCCGTTCGGAAACCGCCGCGATCGCGGCGTCGCCCGCGGCGTGACCCTTGGAGTCGTTGATGGACTTGACCCGGTCGAGATCGAGGAACAGCATCGCGACGGCCTGGCCCGGCTCCGGGTGTGCCAGGGCCGTGTCGAGCCGTGCGAGGAGCAGGCGCCGGTTCGCGAGCCCTGTCAGCGGGTCGTGGTTGGCCTGCTCGGCGAGCTCGGCGGTCAGCCTGCCTCGCTCGCGCATCGAGCCTTCGAGTGACTTCAGGCCCAGGACCGCGCGCCAGAGCACGAGGAGATAGACGATGCTGAGCCCGACCGTGACAGCGAGCGCGTCCGGCGGATCGCCACGCATCACCTCGAGGGAAACGACCATGGGTCCTGACATCCCTGCCCCGGCAAGGAGCAGGAGGCGGGGAAGCGTGAGGGTCGTCCGCCCGGCGTCGCTGGCCGCGGTCGCACCCCTCGCGAGGGCCATCGACGGGTGCAGGGCCGCGACCCCGAGGGCGACATAGCCGAGGAGCCACCCGGCGTCGACAAGCTGTCCAACGACATACGTGCCGTCGAGCGACAGCTTCGCGTAGACGAGATCGGCCACCAGGTACGCGCCGAAGCTCCACCCGAGGAGGGCCAGCGACAGGGTCCGGTGCCGCACGAGCAGCAGGTGGACGACGATGGCGATCAGGACGATATCGAGGAACGGGTACGCGGCTGCCACGACCGCGGTGAGTCCATCGCTGCTCGAGCCGATCTCGTCCCGGATCACGAAGACCCAGATGAAGATCGCGGCGGCGGCGGCCACGACGAGGGCGTCGATCCACGCGGCGCGGTCGTGCTCGCGATGCGGCGATCGAACGAGCCCCACCAGCCCCATGGCGATGAGGATGTATCCGGCCAGGTACGCGGCATCCGCGGCCGACGGGAAGGGCGACGTCCCTCCCGGATGCGTGAGGAGGCTCAGGGTCACGTCGCCGACGCTCTGGAGCGCGACTCCGAGGGCGAGCGTGATCCATGCGCGCATGCGCGCCGGACGCCAGCGCCAGATCCCGATCGCGATGGCGCAGACGGAGGAGATCCCGACCAGGTTGAAGGCCGGGTCCTGCAGGCTCGGGTCGAGGACCGTGAAGTAGGCGACGACGGCGAGGCACCCGGCGGCCAGGAATCCTGCCCAGGCTGGGGGACGCGCAGACAGCCCGGCTCGCTCGCGTGGGATGACCGGGGTCGGGACGGGCTGCTCCGGTGTCGTCGAAGGACCTCCAGCGGTGCGTCCCGCGTCGGGACCAGCGCGCGGGGCCGGTGTCTGGGAGCGGCCTCGCCTCCGCCATCATCGACCGCGGAATTCCCGCGCGATGTCACCCGAAAGTCATGGGACGCAGATCGAGGCGACAACACCAGCGAGATGCTCGGCCGATCGCCACACCACACGGTCCGCGCCGGGCCCCGACCTGTACGATCGCGGGCATGGAATCCGGTGCTTCCGGCTATGCGCTGCTCGACTTCGGCATGGGACGGCGGCTCGACCGGTTCGGGGCGGTGATCGTCGACCGGCCGGCGCCGGGCGCGGCCGGCGTGCCGGCGCTCGATCCGGGCGCCTGGACCAGCGCGCAGGCACGGTTCGGCCGCGCTGCATCGGCCGACGACCTGGCCGGCTGGGACGCCGCGGACGCGCTTCCGCCGAGCTGGGAGGTCGTGATCGACGGCCTGCGACTCGGGCTGCGTGCGACGCCGGCCGGGCAGGTCGGCCTCTTCCCCGAGCACGCGGAGCCTGCCGCCTGGGCTGCCGACCGCGCGCGGGCGACCGGGGCACGGCTCGGACGGCCCCCGGAGGTCATCAACCTGTTCGCGTACACGGGGCTCGCGACACTCGCGCTCGCCCGGGCCGGGGCGCGCGTGACGCACGTGGATGCATCGCGGCCGGCGGTCGCATGGGCGCGCCGCAACGCCACCGTGGCCGGCCTCGGCGACGCGCCCGTGCGCTGGATCGTGGAGGACGCGCGCCGGTTCGTCGCGCGGGAGGCCCGCCGGAGCCGTCGCTACGACGCGGTCGTGCTCGACCCGCCCACCTACGGGCATGCGCCCAACGGCGGCGCGGCGTGGCGCCTCGATTCGGACCTCGCGGACCTGCTGGCCGGGTGTGCACAGCTGACCGGCGGGGCGCCGGCATTCCTCGTCTTGACCGCGCACGCGACGGGGCTGGCCGCGGCGGAGCTGCGCGCTCGGATCGCGGCCGCGTTCGGCGGGGCGATCGCGGGCGGCGCCGAAGTCGTCGCGCTGGGAATGCGCCGTCCGGACGGGCGGCAGCTCCCTGCGGGCTTCGCCATCCGGTGGAGCGCATGACGCCGGACCGCTCGGCACGGCCCGTGCTCACGAGCGCCGCGAACCCGCGCCTGCGAGCCGCAGCCGCCCTGCGCGATCGGCGCGCCCGCGTGCGGACGGGTCTCCTCCTGGTCGACGGAGCGCGCGAGGTGGCGCGGGCGCTCGACGGCGGCGTGACGCTCGTCGAGGCGTTCGTGGCCGCCGACGCCGCCGCGGACCCGGAGCTCGGTGCCCTCATATCCCGGGTGACGGCCCTCGGCGTCCCGCTCGTCGCGGTGGCCCCGAAGATGCTCGGGCTCCTCGCATACGGAGAGCGCGCGAGCGGGATCGTCGCCGTCGCGAACGCCCCCGACGCGTCGCTGGCGACCCTGCGCACGCCGCGCGAGGCGCCCCTCATCTGCGTGATCGAGGACGTCGAAAAGCCGGGCAACCTCGGCGCCGTCTGCCGGAGCGCGGATGGAGCGGGGGTGGACGCGGTGATCGCGGCCGGCACCTCGAC
Source organism: uncultured Chloroflexia bacterium (assembly GCA_963809215.1). Lineage (GTDB taxonomy): Bacteria > Chloroflexota > Limnocylindria > Limnocylindrales > CSP1-4 > CTSoil-043. The sequence goes on along the minus strand of CAWEIJ010000002.1, from coordinate 1,269,981 downwards.
CGCGTCGGTCGATCCATGGAACCCGAACGCCGTCCGGGCGTCGCTGGGGACCGTCTTCACGCTCGCGCTGGCCGTCGCCCCGACAGCCGACGTCCTGGCATGGCTCCGCCGGAGCGGGGTGCGGATCGTCGCGGCGCGCGTCGACGGGAGCGTGCCATACACCGACCACGACATGACGGGCCCCGTGGCCCTGGTGCTCGGGAGCGAGGCGCACGGTCTGACGGACGCGTGGTCCGGCCCCGACGTCGCGACCGTGCGGGTCCCGATGCGCGGCCGCGCCGATTCGCTCAACGTGGCCGCCGCCGCCGCGATCCTCTTCTACGAGGCGCGCCGCCAGCGCGAGTCCGGCACCTGACGGACGACGGCGCTCGTCCGGCCCGGAGGGTGGCCGCTCCTGCTGCCCGAGAGCCGGGCGCCCGACAGCCGGACCTATACTCGGCGCGATGATCCCCGAGCGCCTTCGACCACGCCGAATCCGCCTGTCGCGGCGCTCCGCGCTTGTCGGCATCGTCGCGCTCGTCGCGCTCGCCGGGATCCTTGGGGGTTCGCCCGGTGGCCGGGTCCGTGGCGCCGACCGCGAGACGCGGATCGCCATGTCGGCCCCGAACACGCTCGATCCCGCTGCGGCCGGCGATGCGGCGAGCGCGGCGGTCATCGCCCAGCTGTTCGAGGGGCTCACCGCGATCGACGGAAGCCTTGTCCCGCGCCCGGCGCTCGCCTCGAGCTGGGCGTTCGCGGACGGCAATCGAACGGTCGACTTCACGCTCCGTGATGGGCTGACCTTCTCGGACGGGACGCCGATCAGCGCGAACGACGTCCTGCGGAGCTGGCTGCGGGTCCTGAACCCGGCCGCGCCGTCGCCGCTCGCCGCGCTTCTCTACGACGTCGTCGGGGCCCGCGCCTACGCAACCGGGGCGGCCGCGGACCCTGCGTCCGTCGGCCTGCACGCAAACGGGCGCGTCTTCGAGGTCCAGCTGATCCAACCGGCGGGCGACTTCCCTGCGATCGCAGCCAGCCCGTCCCTGGCCGTGGTCCCACCCGGGGTCGGCGGCGGGGGAGCAGGTCTCGACGCCGGCGCCGGCTTCGTGGGATCCGGTGGGTACGTCCTGGCTGCGAGCTCGGCGACGGAGCTCCAGCTGACCGCGAACGGGCACTACTGGGCGGGTCCGCCGGCGCTGACGAGCGTGACGCTCGTCACGGACCTCGGCGGGAAGTCCCCGGTTGACGTCTTCGGGGCAGGAACCCTGGACTGGACGCCCGTTGCTCCCGAGGACGCGTCCTGGATCGGGTACGACCCGACCCTTGGCCCGCAGCTGCGCTCCTCGGCCGACCTCGCGGTCACGTACTTCGGGTTCGACACTCGCCGGGCGCCATTCAACGACGCGCGGGTCCGGCGCGCTTTCGCGCAGGCCGTTGACTGGCGCCGCGTGGTGCGCCTCGCGGACGGGAGTGACGCACTGCCGGCGACCGGGATGGTGCCACCCGGGATCCCCGGGCGGAGCGAGGCCGACTTCCTGCCGGTGTTCGACCCGGCGGCTGCGAAGAAGCTCCTCGCGGATGCGGGCTATCCGGATCCGTCGGCCTTCCCGCCGATCACGCTCGTCGACTCGGGGACCGCATACGACGCCGGGGTGCTCGACCAGCTCCACGTCAACCTTGGCATCACCGTGCGCTACGAGTCGCTCGACTTCACGGACTTCTTCAACCGCCTCGGGAGTGCCGGCGGGCCGCAGTTCTGGGCCCTGAGCTGGGTGGCGGATTACCCCTCGCCCTACGACTTCCTCGGGATCCTGCTGGGCGGCGGCCAGCCCAACAACTACGGCGGCTGGACGTCCCCGGCGTTCGACGATGCGATCGCGCGCGCGGCGGCGAGCCAGGACTCCTCGACCGTGCGGGCGGCGTACGACCAGGCCGAGGCCATCGTCCGCGACGACGCTCCCGTGGTGCCGGCGGCGTACAGCACGAGCTACGCGCTCAGCCGCACGGGGCTCCTGGGCGCCGGGACCAACGGCCTCGGGATCCCGCGGATCGCCGGGATGGCATGGGCGCCCGGGACCCCATGAGCGTTCCGCGCCCGGGCCGCCTGCTCCTCGCGATCGGCGCCGCCCTCTGCCTCGTCGCGGGGCTCGCGGCCCCCGCCGCACTTGCCGCGAACGTCTCCTTCGGGACCCCGTCCGCGGCGGCGACGTACGGCACGGGCGTCACGTTCGTGCAGCCCCTCGACGGGGGCGGGACGATCACGCGGGCGGAGCTGCTGATCACCTTCCCGACCGCGCTCGGGCCCATCGTCCACGAGGTTTCGGTCCCGTCGGGCAGCGGCGCGGTGACGCTCCGGGGAGGCTGGTCGGTCGCGACGGACGGCCACCTGGTGCCGAACACGCCGCTCATCGCGCGCTGGCGGGTCACGCTGGCCGGTGGCAACCCCGTCGAGGGTCCGCCGGTCACCGTGCTCTACCAGGACACCCGCTTCGCGTGGCAGACGATCACCGGGCCGCTGGTTCGCATCCACTGGTATCAGGGCACGGAGGCGTTCGCCCGACGAGCGCTCGCCGTGGGGGAGCAGGGCGTCCGGCAGGCGGCGGACCTGCTCGGCGTCACCGAGACGCAGCCGATCGACTTCTACGTCTACGCCTCGCAGGCGCCGTTCTACGACGCGCTCGGGCCGGGCACCCGCGAGAACGTCGGCGGCGAGGCGCACGCGGACATCCGCACGATGTTCGCCCTGATCGAGCCCAGCGCCGTGAACGATCCGTGGGTCGGGGTCGTGATCCCGCACGAGCTGACGCACCTCGTCTTCAACACGGCCGTCGAGAACCCGTACCACTTCCCACCGCGGTGGCTCAACGAGGGGCTTGCCGTCTACCTCTCGGAGGGCTACACGCCGTCGTGGCGTGCATCCGTCGAGGGGGCGGTCTCCGGCGGAACGCTCCTCTCGCTCGCCGCGCTCGACGGCCAGTTCCCGACGACGGCGGACGGCTTCCTCCTGGCGTACGGCGAGAGCGTGTCGGCCGTCGACTATTTCGTGCGGACCTATGGCAAGGCGCGCCTCGCCTCGCTGATCCGGTCGTATGCCGCTGGCCGCACCGATGACGAGGCGTTCTCGGCGGCGATCGGCCTCGACGTGCCGGGATTCGAGTCTGCCTGGCTCGCGGCCCTCGGGGCGGCGGCGCCCCATCGTTACGGACCCCAGCCGGCGCCAGCGGGGCCCCTGCCGCCCGGCTGGAGCGGCCCCGCCCTGGTCCCGCCGCCTGACGCGGGCTCGAGCCCGCCGGCCTCCACGGCGGCTGCCGCGGGCAGCTCGGGCCAGGCGGGTGCGGTCGCCTCGGCTGTCCCGAACGGCGGTGCCCCGACCGGCACGGGCGACTCGACGGGGCTGCTCCTGGTGGCGATCGTCCTTGCAGGGCTCTGCGTCGGGGCCGTCCTGGGGTACCTGCGGCGGCGGCGGATCCTGCGAGCGGCCGGCGTCGGCGCGGAGGAACCACCCCCGGGCCCACCCGACACCCGCCCACCCTGGGCAGCGCCATGACCGGCGTCGCGGCGCGGATGCGGTCGATCCCGACGTGGGAGATCACGCTCTTCCTTGCGCTCGTCTCGCTCGGGTTCCTCATCGCGGCGCAGGTTCGCTCGGAGACGCCCCGGGTCCGCTACACCTCGCAGGAGCGCGCGCCGCTCATCGAGACGGCACTCGGCCTGCAGGCCCAGCAGAAGTCCCTCCAGGCCCAGATCCTCGACCTGCGCAGCCGCATCGCCTCTGCGGAGGTCGCCACCCAGGGCAGCAGCACGATCGCCACGCAGCTGAACGCCGCGCTGTTCCAGGCGCGGCTGGCCGCCGGCCTGACCGCGCTCGAGGGCAACGGGCTCGTGGTCCAGCTCGAGGACGCGCCGCAGGTGTCCCAGGCAGCCCCGAACGCAGACCTGCTCGTCACGGGGCGCGACGTTCGGACCGTGGTCGAGGAGCTGTGGCTGGCGGGCGCCGAGGCCGTGGCCGTCAACGACGAGCGGGTCGTATCGACCACGTCGATCATCGACATCGGCGGATCCCTGCTCGTCAACTCCGCGTACGTCGAACCGCCCTACCAGGTCAAGGCCGTGGGTCCCGCCGACATGTACGCGCAGCTGGCCGCCTCCGCGAGCTGGGTGGACTTCGTCGCGTCCCGCGCCGGCCAGGACGGCATCCGCGTCGCGATCGCCGAGCCGGCCGACCTCCTCGTCCCGGCGTACGCCGGCTCCGTCTCGATCCGCTACGCGGGCCCTCCCGCGTCGGCCGCCCCGTCCGCGAACCCGTAGATGCGCAGCCGGCGAAGCCAGATCGCCCTCGCCGCGGTCGCGCTCGTGCTCGGATTCCTGGTGGTCACCCAGGTGCGAAGCCAGGCGGGCGGGACAGGCCTCGAGGATCGGTCCGCACAGGACCTGACCCTGCTCGTGGCAAACCTGAACACCCGCAACGACCAGCTGCGCGGGGAGGTGGCCGACCTCGGCAGCCAGCTCGACTCGATCGTGGCAGCCCAGGCGCGGGGCGACACGTCGGCCGGCCAGCTCCGCTCCGACCTCGTCCACGTCCGGATCTGGGCGGGCGTGGACCCGGCGTCGGGCCAGGGCGTGCGCGTGATGCTGCGCGGGCCGATCACTGCCGCGGTCATCGAGGACCTCGTCAACGAGCTCCGCAACGCGGGCGCCGAGGCGATCTCGGTCGGAGGCGTACGGGTCGTCCCGGCGACGATCGCCGGCGGCGTGCCGGGGTCTCTGTCGGTGGAGAACACACCGCTCTCGGACCCGGTCGAGGTCGATGCGATCGGCAACGCGGCGACGATGACCGGGACGCTCACCCGGGCCGGCGGGCTCGTGGCGCAGGAGATGGCCACGAACGACGGCGTCGCCATCGAGGTCACGCCCGTGGACCGGCTGGAGATACCGGCCACGCTGCGGGACCTCGTCCCGCGCGCCGCCAAGCCGCGCCTCTGATCCGCGGCGTCGGTCCCGCGTCCCCCGCGCCGCATCCCGCGACCGGGCGGCCCGTGCGCGCCGAGTGCTACCCTCGCGGCCGATGCACGTGACCTGCAGCCCATGAGCGCGCCGATCCCGTTCCGTGTCGGCGACCGGATCGAGCTCCGACGACCGCACCCCTGCGGGGGTCGGGCCTGGGACGTCGACCGTCTGGGCGCGGACCTCGGGCTACGCTGCGCCACGTGCGGGCGACGCATCCTGCTCGAACGCCGCCAGGTCGAGCGCCGCCTCGTCGCATTCATCGTCCGCGGCGCCGGGGACGGCGGAGCGTGATCGACCATCCGGGTGCCGCCGAGGAAACGGTCTCCGCGATCGCCGTCTTCCGGAACCGCCCGTTCCTGATCCTGTGGCTCTCCCAGGTCGCGACCCAGGTCGGCGGCAACATGGTGCTCTACGGCCTGACGGTCCTCGTCTTCACCGCGTCCGGCTCGAACAGCGCCGTCTCGATCCTGCTGATCAGCTTCCTGGCGCCGGCCGTGATCTTCGGCGCGGTCGCGGGTGTCTACGTCGATCGCTTCGATCGCCGCCTCGTGCTCGTCGCCACCGGTCTCGTCCGGTCCGGCCTGTTCTTCATCATCGCCTTCGTCGGGGCGAATGTTGGCGTGATCCTCCTGGCGAACCTCGCGGTCTCGATCGCGACCACGTTCTTCGCCCCGGCCGAGCTGAGCGTCATCCCGCGGGTGGTCCCGCGCAGCCAGCTGACGGCCGCCAACAGCATCTTCACCATCACGGTCAACGCCGCCTTTGCCCTCGGGTACACGCTCCTGGGTCCGCTCGTCGTGACCATCGCCGGGCCGACGCTCCTGATCGGCACCGTGGCCGTCCTCTACCTCGTCTCCGCCGGCCTCTGCTGGACGCTTGCGCCGGCGCCACCGCTGCCGCTGCCGGCCGGTCATGCCACGCTTCACGACGCGGGGCTGGCGGTCGGCTCGGTGTTCGGCCAGCTTCGCGATGGGATCGGCTATGTCCGGGCCAACCCGACGGTCGCCTGGGCGCTGACCTACCTGGGCATCGCGGCGTCGATCGTGGGGGTCCTGGGAGCGCTCGGGCCGGGGTTCGCCGTGCATGTCCTCGACCTGACCTCGAAGGACTTCGTGGTCGTGGTCCTGCCGCTCGGCTTCGGCGTCGTCGCCGGCGTCCTGCTCGTCAACGCGATCCGCGGCATCGTCCCGCGACGGCGCACGATCGAGGCCGGGCTGGTCACGCTCGGCGTCTGCCTTGTCCTGATCACGATCGCCAACCCGATCAGCCAGCTGCTCCAGCGCGTGAACGCCGCGCAGCCGGTCGTGGACGCATCTGCGCTCGTCTCGGTGCTCTCGGTGGTCGTCGCGATCGCGTTCCTCGCCGGGATCGCCTACGCGACGATCGCGATCCCGGCCCAGACCGAGCTCCAGGAGGTCATCCCCGAGGACGTCCGCGGCCGGGTGTTCGGGATCCTGAACACGCTGGTCTCGATCGCGAGCTTCCTGCCGATCATCATCGTCGGGCCCGTCTCGGACGCCGTCGGCCCGGCGCCCGTCATCCTGGCCGCCGCCGGCCTGGTCGGCCTGAGCGGTGTCGGCTCCGTCGTCTTCCGGGGGCGCCGGACGCGGCTGTCCCGAGCCGCGGTCGAGGACGCCGACCTGGTTCCCGGTCCATCGCCGGACGAGCCGTGAGTGGAGGACGAGCCGTGAGCAGGACCGCGCCGTGAGCCGGACCCGCGCCCTGCCTCGCGTCGCGGTGATCTTCACCGGCGGAACGATCAGCATGCGGTTCGACACCGCGGCGGGTGGCGCCGTCCCGGTGCTCGCGGGAGCCGAGCTCCTGGCGCTCGTCCCCGGGATCGAGTCGATCGCGGGCATCGTCCCGATCGATCGCGGGCGGACCCCCGCCAGCCACTTCTCGTTCGCGGACGTGCTCGCGATTGGCGTGGCCATCACGGACGCCCTCGCGGACCCGCGTGTCGCCGGCGTCGTCGTGGTCCAGGGGACCGACACGCTGGAGGAGACGTCATTCGCGTGGGACCTGTGTCACGGAGATCCCCGGCCGGTCGTCGTGACCGGCGCGATGCGCAACGCGAGCGACCCCGGCTGGGACGGCCCCGCGAACCTGCGGGGCGCCCTCCGCGTCGCGAGCCACCCGGCGGCGCGGGGGGCAGGGGTGCTCGTCGTGCTCGACGGGCTGGTGATCGCCGCCGACGACGTGGCCAAGCGCCACAGCACCGCGCTCGGTGCGTTCGCAAGCCGCGCGGGACGGCCGCTCGGCAGGGTCGGGGAGGGGCGCGTGTCGCTCCGCGTCCGGGGCCAGCGCCGGCGCATCGACCCGGCGCCTGCCGAGGCCGAAGGCCCCGTCGAGATCGTGACGGCCGCGCTGGAGACGGATGGACGAGCGCTCGACCGCGCGGTCGCGGCCGGCGTACGCGGCGTCGTGGTCGCCGCGACCGGGTCCGGCAACACGCACCCGGACCTTCTCCGCGCGGCCGTCGACGCGATGGCCGCGGGGGTCCCGGTGGCCCTCGCGAGCCGGACGGGCGCCGGTCCGGTCGGGCCGTTCTACGCGTTCCCGGGTGGCGGGACCACGTGGCAGCGCGCGGGCGTCCTGATGGCCGGTTCTCTCACCCCGGTCCAGGCCCGGGTGGCGCTGGCGCTCGGCCTGGGCGCCGGGCTCGGGATCGAGGGGCTGCGCGCGCTTCTCGCGGATCCTGCCTGACGCTCCCCACGCGCCCCTCGCCGCACGCTATCCTCGCGGCGAGTCTCAGCACACGGAGGGCGCACGTGACCAGCGGCATGACCCCGGCGAAGCGCGAGCTGAACCGTCGCCTCGAGACCATCAGCTGGGGCCTCTTCCTGATCATGCTCGGCGGCTTCGCCCTGCTGCCTTCCGTGAGGGAGGGCACCTGGCTCATCGGCGCCGGCGTGATCATGCTGGGCCTGAACGCCGTTCGCCTCGTCCTCGGGATCCGGACAAGCGGGTTCACGGTGATCCTGGGGACGGTCGCCCTCCTGTCGGGCATCGGCAGCGTCTACGGCGTGGACATCCCGGTCGGGCCGCTCCTGATCATCCTGATCGGCCTCGCGATCATCGTCCGCGCCCTCGACCGCTCGCGCTGACGTCGGGCCGGCCCCGCCGGAAAGGCGGTGGCGGAGGCGAAGCGCGGCGGGCGTTCAGCGAGCCGCCGGCAGCTCGATCCGGATCCTGGCGTCGATCACGACGGCTCCCTGGCGCAGCACCATCAGCGGGCTGCAGTCCATCTCGACCATCTCCGGGTGGGCCTCGACCATCGCGCTGACGCGGAGGAGCGTCTCCTCGAGGGCGGCCACGTCGGCACGCGGCGCGCTCCGGTAGCCATCGAGGAGCGGGAACGTGGCGAGCGAGCGGATCATCTCGCTGGCGTCACGGTCGGTCAGGGGCGTGATCCGGACCGCCACGTCCCGCAGCAGCTCCACCTCCGCGCCGCCGGCGCCGCACGCGATGACGGGCCCGAACAGGCGATCGTGCACGACGCCGACCAGCATCTCCACGCCGTCCGGCACCATCTGCTGGACGAAGAAACGTTCCACCGGATGACCCGTGGCCGCGAGCGTCGCCGCCATGTCGCGCGCCGCGCGCTCGACGGTCACCGCCCCCACGAGCGAGAGGACGACGGCGCGGGCCTCGGCCTTGTGGACGATCCCGGTCGCGATCGCCTTGAGCGCGACGGGTCCGCCGATCTCGTCCGCCGCGCGCCCGGCCTCCTCGGCGGTGTCGGCCAGCTTCCAGCGTGCCGTGGGGATCCCGTAGCACTCCAGCAGGCGGGCGACCTCGTCGGGTCGCAGCCAGCGCGAGCGGCCATCGTCGAGGCCCCCGACGATCGCCGAGCCCGCCAGCGTCCCTCCCTGGGCCGGACCGGCGGGGTCGATCTGCGCCATGGCCGCCGCGAGCACCGCCGCCGCCTGGTCCTCCCGGACGTCGTCGAAGTGGGGGACGCTGCCGAGCGGCGCCGCCCTCCACTCGGCGTAGCGGACGGCGTGGCCGAGGGCCCGAGCCGCCTCCTCCGGGTAGCTGTACGCCGGCACCCGCACCGGACCGTCGCGAAGCGCGTGGGGTCCGCCCTCGGCCGACATGAACACCGTGAGGACCGGGATCTGCCGCGGCAGCTCGAGCACGGCGTCACGGATGGCGGCCGCGACGTCCTCGGTCCGCCTGACGAGTGGCGGCACGAACAGGACGATGATCGAGTCGATCCCCTCCCAGGCGGCGAGGATCCCGATCGCCCGCCGGAACGCGTCCGGCGTCCCCTCGATGGTGTCCACGGGATTGCCGAGGGCGGCTTCGGGGGGCAGGAACTCGGCGAGCGCCTCCCGGATCTCGGGCGGCAGGGGGGAACGACCAGGCCGTCGGCGTCGCACGCGTCGGCGGCCAGGATCCCGGGACCACCGCCGTTCGTGAGGATGGCCACGCGCCGGCCCGCGGGAAGCGGCTGGTTCGCGAGCAGCGAGGCCACGTCGAAGAACTCGCCGAGCGTGTCCGTGCGCACGACGCCGGCCTGGTGGAACAGGGCGTCGACCGTCACGTCCGAGGCACCGATCAGCGCGCCGGTGTGCGATGAGGTCGCGCGCGCGCCGGCGGCGGAGCGGCCGCTCTTGACCGCGATGATCGGCTTGCTCCGCCCGACGCGCCGCGCGATCCGGGCGAACTTGCGCGGGTTGCCCACGGATTCGAGGTAGAGCGCGAGGACGGCGCTGGCCGGGTCGCCCTCCCAGTACTGGAGGAAGTCGTTGCCGGAGAGGTCGGCCTTGTTGCCGATGGAGATGAAGCTCGAGAGGCCGAGCCCCAGGCGATTGGCGTGCTCGATGATCGCAAGCCCGAGGGCTCCGCTCTGGGAGAGGAAGCCGACGCGACCACCGATCGGCGCCGTGGGGGAGAAGGTCGCGTTCATGCTCACCGAGGGCGCGAGGTTGATCACGCCCATGCAGTTCGGTCCGACAAGGCGCATCCCGGCCTGACGACAGACGGCCAGCAGCTCACGCTGCCGGGCGATGCCCTCCCCGCCGATCTCGGCGAACCCGGGCGAGACCACGACGATGGTCTTGACGCCCTTCTCCGCGCAGGCCCGCGCGACGTCCACCGCCGACGGGGCGGGGACCACGAGCACCGCGAGGTCCACCGGGCCCGGGACGTCACCGATCGAGCGGTAGGCCGCGACCGACTGGACGACATCGGCATTCGGGTTCACGGGGTAGACCGGGCCGGTGAAGCCCCCGCTCAGCAGGTTGTGGAAGAGCTCGCCGCCGATGGTCCCGCGGCGGCGCGAGGCCCCGACCACGGCCACCGAGGCGGGGTAGAGGAGGCCCCGCACGGCGGCGGCAGCCGCGCTCTGCTCGCGCCGTTCGAACCGATCTCGAGCCGGTCCCGTCAGCGCCGTCGGGAACTCGACGAGGACCGAGCCCGGCTCGGCGCGCAGGCGCGTCGGGAAGCCGCTCTCGTGGAAGACCCGGAGCATCCGGGCGTTCTCGGCGAGGACATCCGCGCAGAACGTGGAGATGCCCGCTTCCTGCGCCCGCTCGGCCAGCTCCTCGAGCAGCAGCGTCGCGATGCCGCGGCCCTGGGAGTCGTCGGCCACGATGAACGCGACCTCGGCCAGGTCGGGTCCGACGCGGTCGTAGCTGGCGTGCGCGATGATCCGGTCGGCGATGCCCGTCTCGGCGACGAGCGAGCAGTCGCCCGGCTGCGCCGGCGTCGCCCAGCGATGCGCCAGGCCGTCGAGGTCGCTCACCATGCCGGCGAAGCGCATCCGGCGCGATTCGGGCGCGAGTCCCCGCAGGAAGGCCACGAGCGCGGGCTCGTCCTGCGGCCGCGCCTCGCGAATCCGGATCGCCGACCCGTCCCGGAGGATGGTGTCGCGCGCGCGGTCCCGTGACGTGGCAGTGCTCATGGCGATCCCCGCCATTCTCGGCCAGCGGGGCCGATCTCGCTATAGTTTCGCGACGTCGGTCGAGGTCGATCCGTCCCGGGATCGAACCCGCTCTGCTCATCGAGCGCGAAGGAGCGCAGCCGAGGGCCGGTGCACAACGCGGAAGCCGAACACGCCCAGCCCCTGGTGGTCTTCGGCGACCCATCGCTTCAGTACGACTTCGGGACGCACCACCCGCTGACGCCCCGCAGGTTCGGCCCGGGGATCGACCTCCTGCGGGCGCTCGGTGCCGATCGGTTCCTGGTCCCGGCCGAGGTCCCGGACGCAGAGCTGGAGAGGGTGCACGAGCCGGACTACATCGCGACCGTGCGGATGCTGTCCGAGTACCCGGACCTCGGTCCGCAGGCCGGCTTCGCGTCGTGGGGTGACGATCCACCCTTCTACGGCATGCACGAGGCCGCCGCGGCCGTCGCCGGCGGATCGCTCGCCGCGATGGACCGGATCCTCGACGGGGACGTGATCCACGCCTTCCATCCGGGCGGCGGCCTCCACCACGCGATGCCCGGCCACGCCAGCGGCTTCTGCATCTACAACGACGTCGCCCTGGCCGTCGGGCGCGCCCGGGACGCCGGCCACCGCGTGCTGTACGTGGATCTCGACGTCCACCATGGCGACGGCGTCGAGGCGATCTTCTGGAACGATCCGAATGTCATGACCGTGTCGCTCCACGAGACCGGGCGCTCGCTCTTCCCGGGGACCGGTTTCGTCGACGACCGGGGCGGCCCCCAGGCGCACGGCACCGCTGTCAACGTCCCGCTGGAGCCGGGCACGGCGGATGCGTCGTGGCTCGCCGCGCTGGACGTCGTGGTCACCCCGCTCGCCGCCGCGTTCCGGCCGACCATCCTGGTGAGCCAGCATGGCTGCGACAGCCATGCTCTCGACCCGCTCGCACACCTGTGCCTGAGCACGGCGGCGATGTCCCGCGGTGCCCGCCTCCTCGATGCGGTTGCCCATGAGCACGCCGGGGGTCGGTGGCTGGCGACGGGTGGGGGAGGCTACGACGTCTACCGCGTCGTCCCGCGGGCATGGGGGCTCGTCTGGCTCGCGCAGGCCCACCTCGCCATCCCGGCCGGGACGCCCCCGGCGTGGCGTTCCCGGTGGGCGGCGGAGGCCGCGACGCACCGCCAGGGTCCGCCGCCCGATTCCTGGCTCGACGCACCGGGGATCGCGCCGCCCGATGCACCCGACCTCGCCGAGCGCAACGTCGAGGTCGCCCGTTCCGCGCTGGCCGGGGCGCTCCAGGCCCTCGCCGCCAGGGATCCCGCGTAGCGCGACCGCGGTGGCGTCTGGCGGAACGTCCTGGCGTGCGGGCAGGGGAGCGTTCCCATTTGCACGCTCGATTCCCATTCATGGGTGCGCATGTATTGACACGCGGCACGGAGCGACTAGGCTGGCCACGTTCCGCCAGCCCGCGCGGGCGCCAGGCCCGGCATGTGTGCCGCGGAACAGCCGCCATGACGGGTGGGTATTGGAGGCGGATGGATGAGCACGAGTCAGCCCGAGATCGAGGCGCTCTTCTCCGAGGTCCGCGAGGTGGCCCCATCGCCGGGATTCACCGCGCAGGCGAATGCCACTCAGGATCTCTACGAGCGTGCGGAGCGCGATCCGGAGGCGTTCTGGGCAGCCGAGGCGGCGGCACGGATCAGCTGGTCGCGGCCCTGGGACACCGTCCTCGAGTGGGAGCTGCCGTACGCCAAGTGGTTCATCGGCGGCCAGCTCAACGTCGCCTACAACTGCGTCGATCGTCATGTCGAGCGCGGGATCGGGAGCAAGGTCGCCTACTACTGGGAAGGGGAACCGGGCGACACGCGGACGCTCACCTATGCCGACCTGCAGCGCGAGGTGAACAGGGCCGCGAACGCGCTCCTGTCGCTGGGGGTGCGGACCGGCGACCGCGTCGGCATCTACATGCCGATGATCCCCGAGCTCCCCATCGCGATGCTCGCGTGCGCCAAGATCGGCGCGCCGCACGTCGTCGTGTTCGGGGGCTTCAGCTCGGACGCGCTCGAGGGCCGCATGATCGACTCCGAGGCGGTCGCGCTGATCACCGCGGACGGCGGCTGGCGCAACGGCAAGGTCCTCGACCTGAAGTCGGCGGCAGATGTCGCGGTCGGCCATGCGACGACGATCAGGAACGTCCTCGTTGTCCGCAGGACCGGCCATGACGTCTCCATGACCGAGGGCCGCGACCACTGGTGGCACGACCTTGTCGAGAGCCAGTCGGACCAGTGCGATCCCGTCCCGGTCGACTCGGAGCACCTGCTCTACCTGCTCCACACCTCCGGCACGACCGCCAAGCCCAAGGGAATCATGCACACGACCGGCGGCTATCTCGCCGGAGTGAGCACGACGCACCACTACATCTTCGACATCAAGCCCGACGACGTGTACTGGTGCGCGGCCGACATCGGCTGGGTGACCGGCCACTCGTACATCGTCTATGGCCCGCTGGCCAACGGCACCACGGGCGTGCTCTACGAGGGCGCGCCGCAGTTCCCGGAGCCCGACCGCTGGTGGTCGATCGTCGAGAAGTACAAGGTGTCGATCCTGTACTGCGCTCCGACGGCGATTCGAGCGTTCATGAAGCAGGGCGACGAGTGGCCCGCGAAGCATGACCTCACCTCGCTCCGCCTCCTCGGCACCGTCGGCGAGCCGATCAACCCGGAAGCCTGGCTGTGGTATCGGCGCGCGATCGGCGGGAGCCGCTGCCCGGTCGTCGACACGTGGTGGCAGACCGAGACCGGCATGATCCTGATCACGCCGCTGCCGGGGATCACGACGCTGCGGCCGGGTTCCGCGACGCGGCCCTTCCCCGGGATCGGCGCGAAGGTCGTGGACGCGGACGGCAGCGAGGTCGCGAACGGGAGCGGCGGCGGCTACCTGGTGCTGACGCGGCCCTGGCCCGCGATGCTCCGCGGGATCTACCGGGACCCGGAGCGGTACCTGAGCACCTACTGGCGCCGATTCCCGGGGATGTACTTCGCCGGCGACGGCTGCAAGGTCGACGATGACGGCTACTACTGGCTCCTGGGCCGCGTCGACGACGTGATGAAGATCGCCGGGCACCGCATCAGCACCATCGAGGTCGAGTCCGCGCTCGTGGACCACCCGGCAGTCGCCGAGGCGGCCGTGGTCGGCCGCAGCGACCCGGTGACCGGCGAGGCGATCTCGGCGTTCGTCATCCTCAAGTCGCACATCGTGGCGAGCGACGAGCTGGCCCTCGAGCTCCGCGAGCACGTCGCGAAGAAGATCGGGGCGATCGCCCGGCCGAAGATGGTCATGTTCACCCCCGAGCTGCCCAAGACGCGCTCCGGAAAGATCATGCGGCGGCTCCTGCGCGACATCGCGGAGCACCGGACGCTGGGTGACGTGACGACGCTGGCCGACTCGGGGATCGTCGAGACGATCCGCGAGAAGGCGCAGTCAAGCGAGGCGGATCAGCTCGTCTGAGTGCGACCGAACACGGGGTGGGTCGATCTCCGGCGGGCCGGCAGTCCGTGGTGGGGGCGAGCCGCTGGCGCGCCTACGTTGAAAGGAGTCTCGCGTGGCTCAGGCTCAATCGTCGTCCGTAGCCCCAAGCGAGGCGAATCCAGCGCCGCTGGGGCTTGCGGGATTCGGTCTCACGACGTTCATGCTCATGCTGGTTGACACGGGCCTCGTGAAGGACAGCTCGCTGGCAATCGTCGTGAGCCTGGCCCTGGCCTATGGAGGCGCGGGCCAGGTGATCGCCGGGTGGTGGGACTTCAAGAACGGCAACACGTTCGGCGGCGTGGCATTCACGTCCTACGGGCTCTTCTGGTGGAGCTTCGCCCTCTTCGTCGTCCTGTTCCAGGGCAAGGACGCCGGAAACGAGGTCGCCTGGTACCTGCTCCTGTGGGGCATCTTCACGTTCTTCATGTGGATCGGCACGCTGCGAGGCGCCCGGCCCGTCATGATCGTCTTCCTGCTGCTGTGGATCACGTTCGTGGTGCTGGCCGCGGGAGGCTTCAACAACGACCCGGCCGGGTCCGGCCTGACCCAGATCGGCGGGTACGTCGGCATGCTGACGGCCATCGCCGCCTTCTACGCCGCGGCGCGCACGATCATCAACGGCGCGTTCAACCGCGAGGTCCTGCCGGGCTGATCGCTCCGTCACGGTGTGGGCGGTGGCCCCGACACCGCCCACCCGGAGGAGACTCGGCAGGCGAGTACGGCACGGCCGATCGGGACGAGCGGTATTCTCGCGTCGCGCGCGAGCCGCCGTATCGTCTCCGGTCGGGGCTCCGCGGCCGGGGGGTCCCCGAGTGCATCGGTCCCCGTCGGCCGTTTGCAGCCGCGCATTTGGGGGGACCGATGTACCTCGTCGGACTTCTTGTTCTGAGCCAGGTCGCGGACGGGCTGAGCTACACGCTCGCCCGTAACGGGCACGAGCTGAACCCGGTCATGGCCCACCTCGGCGGCGCGGTCCTGCTGGTCAAGTTCGCCGCCGCGCTGGTCGTCGG
The DNA here is from genome assembly GCA_963809215.1 of uncultured Chloroflexia bacterium. Lineage (GTDB taxonomy): Bacteria > Chloroflexota > Limnocylindria > Limnocylindrales > CSP1-4 > CTSoil-043. Next base: position 1,254,564 of record CAWEIJ010000002.1, on the reverse strand, counting down.
GCTCCTTGCCTGGCGGCTCCGGGGCCACCCGCGGGCGCTCCTCTGGATGGGCGTCGTGGGTTGGGTCGGGGCAATCAGCAACTTCACGGGCTACGCATAGGCGGAACCGCGCCCCTGGTCGGCCGGTGGAATGGCCGCCAGGTGCATCGTCCCCTCGGCAGGGCCACGTCTGGGCCTACGGTGTCCTGACCTCGAACGTCCAGGCTCGCGACAGGATCGATGCCAGGCGAGGCCGCCCTGGGCGGTCGGTCACCATTGGGCAACGAGCACCGACGCCACCCCCATCACTCCGCTGAACGCGATCATGCCGCCCAGGAGCAGGATTGACGTCGAGGTCTGGTTCGGGTTGTTGACGATCGCGGCCAGCAGCGAGACCGCCGCGAGAAGCCAGAGCACCCCTGTGCAGCCAAGGGTCCGACCTCCGGGTGACAGCAGCAGCTTCAGGCCGACGAGGATCCACACGATCTGAACGAGAGCCGAGCCCAAGATGATGGTGCCGAGCGACGACTCGAGCTCGTGCGGCAGCGAGTACCCGAGGAGCGAACGGTCGTTCGCCAGCGCCACGTCCGCCGCGAGCCCGATGACTCCAGGCACCAGCCACACCAATGCGGAAATCAGCAGGAAGATGGCGAACACTCGAGGTCGACGGCGACCGGTCGGCATCGGGGGAGGAGGGGCTGGGGCCTGTTGCTCCCACTGCGTGCCGCGGTACTTCTCGGAATAGGACTGCGGCTCGTCTGGCACACGTCCTCCTCGGTCGATCGTCGCTCGCGCTGGCTGGCGTTACGGTCTATCCATCGTCCGGAACCTTCGCCCAGCCCGATAGGGCCAACGGGACCGGCTTCGCCCGCATCCGGCGCCGACGACCGCTCGCATACGACGTGTTCGTGCATGGGCTCACGCGGCTGAGGCAGGAAGAGGCGCCAGCTGAAGGCCGGCGCTGCCATCGGCAGGCCGGCGCTCCGGATCGTCGGGTGCCGTAGAATGCGCCGGACTGGCGTGGCCAGCGCTCATCGCGCTGATCACGCCGACGTCTCGCAACGCACATCGGGCGGTTAGCTCAGTTGGTTAGAGCGCATGCTTGACATGCATGAGGTCAGAGGTTCAAGTCCTCTACCGCCCACCATCGACACGAACGCGTCGAACGGGACGCGCCTCCCCGGATCGGGATCCCAGAGAGTGGCGGGCATCGGCTGGAACCCGTCGCGGCCACCGTCGGACGAGGTACCACCCGTGAGCGGCCGGAGAACCGGTCCGGGATTCGCCCGTTAGCGCGACGACCCCAGAGCGCGTGACCAGGCGGTCGCGAAAACGGGTGGAACCGCGGGAGGCAGCATCGGCCCTCTCGTCCCGGCAGGACGAGAGGGTTGTTCGTTTTCAGGAGGCACACGGCCATGGCGGACCAGCAGCGACCCGGCGAGGCGGCCGGCGCCGGCGTCATCGACGATGAAGAGCTCGCACTCGAGGCCCCGGACCGGGGCTCGGCGGACGAGCTCCTCGATGCGGGCGCGCATGCGCCGCTCGACCTGATGCGCCACTCGGCGGCGCACGTGATGGCGGAGGCGGTCCTCGCGCTCTTCCCGGGGGCGCGGCTGGGCATCGGGCCCGCGGTCGCGGACGGCTTCTACTACGACTTCGAGCTGCCGAGGCCGCTCACGCCGGACGACCTCGCCGCCGTCGAGGCGAGGATGCGCGACAGCATCGCCGCGGACCATCCGTTCGTGCGCCGCGAGCTGCCCTTCGACGAGGCGCGCGCGCTCGTCGCCGCCGAGGACCAGGCGTTCAAGGTGGAGATCCTCGACGACCTCGCGACGAAGGCGGCGGCAGCCGGCGAGGACCTGCCCGTCACGACGTTCTACGAGCACGGCTCCTTCCACGACCTGTGTCGCGGGCCACACGTCGCGTCGACGGGTCGGATCGGGCCGTTCCGTCTCCTCGCCGTGGCCGGGGCGTACTGGCGCGGGCAGGAAGCCCGGCCGATGCTCCAGCGAATCTATGGCACGGTCTGGGAGACCCAGGAGGAGCTGGACCGCTTCCTGTGGCGCCGCGAGGAGGCGAAGAAGCGCGACCACCGGCGCCTTGGCGTCCAGCTCGACCTCTTCAGCTTCCACGACGTCAGCCCCGGATCCGCGTTCTGGCACCCGAAGGGACAGCGGCTGTGGCGGACGCTCGAGGGTGCGATGCGCGAGCTCCAGGAGCGCCACGGCTACGAGGAGATCTCCACCCCGATCCTGGTCAACCACCGGCTCTGGGAGCAGTCCGGCCACTGGGACCACTACCGGGACAACATGTTCCTGCTCGACATCGAGGACCAGGCCTACTCGCTCAAGCCGATGAACTGTCCCGAGAGCACCTTCATCTACCGCTCGAAGACGCGCTCGTACCGCGATCTGCCGCTGCGTCTCTCCGAGTTCGGCCGCCTCCACCGCAACGAGCGAAGTGGCGTCCTGCATGGGCTGACACGCGTCCGGCACTTCGTCCAGGACGACGCCCATGTCTACGTCCGTCCCGACCAGCTCGCCGACGAGATCGGCCGGCTCATCTCGATGGTTCGCGAGTCGTATGGCTGGTTCGGCCTCCAGCCCCGGTACACCTTCGCGACGAAGCCCGACGGCGCCATCGGCGACGACGCGCTCTGGGAGCGCGCCGAGACCATGATCCGGTCGGCCCTCGACGACGCGGGCGTGACCTACACGGTCAAGCCCAAGGACGGCACGTTCTACGCGCCGAAGATCGACATCTACATCGACGACGCCCTCGGGCGGGAGTGGCAGATGGCCACGATCCAGGCCGACCTGACGATGCTGCCCGAGCGCTTCGACCTCACGTACGTCGACGAGCACGGCGCGCCGCAGCGCCCGATCGCCCTTCACCGGGCCATCTACGGCTCGCTCGAGCGGTTCATCGGCATCCTGATCGAGCACTTCGGGGGTGCGCTCCCGCTGTGGGTCGCACCGGTCCAGGTCGCGCTGATCCCGATCGCCGACCGCCACGGCGACCCGGCCGACGAGCTGGCGGCCGTCCTGCGGGCCCGGGGGCTGCGCGTCGACGTCGACCACACGGACAGCCGGATGCAGAACAAGATCCGGCTGGCGCAGGAGCAGAAGGTCCCCGTGATGGTGATCCTCGGCGACCGAGAGGTGGAGGCGCGCACGGCGTCCGTTCGACGCCGCGACGGCACGCAGGAGCAGGGCGTCGCGTGGGACGACCTCGCGGCGCGCCTCGCGGAGGAGGCCGCCTCCCGCGCCGTCTGAGGAAGGGCTTGTGGTATCCTCCGGCGGCGAACCGCGCCCGCCGGCGCGCGTGCTCCGGCACGCCGTCGACGGGCGCACGGTGACTTGAAAGCACGAAGGGGTCGACGATAAGCCGAGAGCTGCGTGTCAACCAGATGATCCGGATCAGCCAGGTGCGGGTCATCGACGAAGAGGGTGTTCAGCTCGGCGTCATGGCGACGGGCGATGCTCTTCGACTGGCACAGGAGCGCGGCTACGACCTCGTCGAGGTTGCGCCGACGGCGTCGCCACCGGTGACGCGACTACTCGACTACGGCCAGTACAAGTACGAGCTGGCCAAGCGGGACAAGGAAGCCAAGCGGAAGTCCCGCTCGGTCGAGTTCAAGGAGGTCCGCCTCAAGCCGAAGATCGGCGTGGGCGACTTCGACACGAAGGTCAGACGCGCGATCGAGTTCCTGGAGGACGGTGACCGGATCAAGGTGGCCGTCCAGTTTCGCGGTCGGGAGCTGACCCACCCGCACCTCGGGCGGGAGCTGCTCGCGAAGTTCGCGGACCAGATCAAGGACCATGGCGTCCTCGAGCGGGCACCGCTGCTCGAGGGAAAGTCGATGCACATCACGATCGCGTCGACCCACAAGCCGAAGCCGCGCGAGGCGACCGGCGGGGCACCAGCCCCGGACGACGCGTCGGAGCCGGACGAGGCCGAGGGTGCCGCCCGGGGAGCACCCGAGGGTGCCGCACCGGCGGTCGCGGTCGACGCAGCGGGCCCCTCGCCCGCCGCACCAGCGGGAGAGTGAGTCGGGCGTGCCGAAGCTGAAGACCCATAAGGGAGCCCAGAAGCGGATCGGGGTGACCGGGAGCGGGAAGCCGATCCGCGTCAAGTCGTGGCGGGGCCACCACCTGGAGCTGAAGTCGTCGCGGCGAACCCGCAGGTACGACGGCAAGGCCGTGCTCGGCAGCGAGCACGCGCGCCAGATCCAGCACCTCCTCCCGTACCTCAAGAAGGGCTGATCCATGGCTCGCGTCAAGCGGGGCGTCACCGCCCACAAGCGCCACAAGCGGCTCCTGAACGCATCCGAGGGCCGCAAGGGGACGCGCTCCCGGCTGATCAAGCCGGCCCACGAGGCGCTGCTCCACGCCCTTGCCTACGCCACCCGCGACCGCAAGGTCCGCAAGCGCGACTTCCGCCAGCTCTGGATCATCCGGATCAACGCGGCGGCCCGGATGCACGGCATCACGTACAGCGCCTTGATCCAGGGCCTCAAGAAGGCAAAGGTCGAGATCGACCGCAAGATCCTTGCCGACATCGCCGTCCGGGACGACGGCACGTTCGGCCGGATCGTCGAGGTTGCCCGGGGCGCCTGACGGGACGTGGACCTTGCCACGCTGACCAGCCAGCTCCGCGCGCTCGGCGAGGAGGCGCTCCCCAGGATCGCCGCGGCGCCCGACGTCGCGACGCTGGACGAGCTCGACGTCGCCTACCTGGGCCGCAAGGGCGGCGCGCTCTCGAGCCTGATGCGCGGCATCGGGCAGCTTCCGGCAGACGATCGGCCGCGCGTCGGCGTCGTCGTGAACGAGGTTCGCGAAGCCGTCGAGGCCGCGCTCGCGATGGCTCGCCGCGAGGCCGCCCAGGCCGCGCTGGCAGCGCGCCTCGCCGCAGAGACCGTGGACGTGACGACGCCCGGCCGGCCGTTCCCGCGCGGGCACCTGCATCCGATCCCGGAGACGATCGGACGGATCGCCGAGATCTTCGGGCAGTTCGGCTTCGTGACCTACGAAGGGCCCGAGATCGAGAGCGATGCGACCAACTTCCAGATGCTGAACATCCCGCCGGATCACCCCGCCCGCGATCTCTGGGACACGCTGTACATCGACATCGAGGCCGGGCTGCTGCGAACCCACACGTCGCCAGGCCAGATCCGGGTGATGCAGGCCGAGCGTCCTCCGATCCGGGCGCTCCTGCCGGGACGCTGCTTCCGCTACGAGGCGGTTGACGCGGCGCACGCCTCCGAGTTCTTCCAGGTCGAAGGGCTGATGGTCGACGAGGGCACGACGCTCGGGGACCTGCGGGGGCTGCTGGACGAGTTTGCCCACGCGATGTTCGGGGCAGGGCGCGCCACGCGGTTCCGGCCCGGCTACTACCCGTTCACCGAGCCGTCGGTGGCGTTCGACGTCGGTTGCCTCGTCTGCGGCGGCGTCGGGTGCCCGGCCTGCGGGCGGACCGGCTGGATGACGATCCTCGGGGCCGGGATGGTGCACCCGGTCGTGCTGCGGCACGGCGGGATCGACCCGGAGCGCTACCAGGGCTTCGCGTTCGGGATGGGCGTGGAGCGGATCGCGATGCTGCGCCACGGCATCGGCGACGTCCGGGTCTTCCTCGACAACGATCTCCGACTCCTGGAGCAGTTCCCGTGAGGGTTCCGCTCGACTGGCTGCGCGACTACGTCGACCTCGACCTGGCGCCGGAGGCGCTGGCCGAGCGCCTCACGCTGCTCGGGTTCGAGGTCAAGGGCCTCGATCGATGGGGATCCGAATGGCGGAACGTGGTCGTCGGAGAGCTGCTCACGGTCGAGAAGCACCCGCGCGCCGATCGGCTGTCGCTGACGACCGTCCGCGTCGGGTCCGGGGAGCCGCTCCAGATCGTGTGCGGCGCCACGAACATCGCGCCGGGACAGCGGGTGCCCGTCGCCCTGCCGGGCGCCGTCCTCCCCGGCAACCGCGCGATCGAGCGGACCGAGAAGATGGGCGTGGTCAGCAACGGCATGCTCTGCTCCGGTGACGAGCTCCGCCTGAGCGTCGATGGCGAGGGGATCCTGATCCTTCCCGGCGGGACGCCGCTCGGGGCCGCCCTGACGGACCTCTACGGCGACTGGGTCCTGGACGTGGACGTGAAGCCCAACCGGGGCGACGCGCTGTGCCTGGTCGGGCTCGCGCGGGAGGTGGCGGCAGCGACGGGGCTGGCGTCACGCTTCCCCGAGGTCGGCCCGCTCGAGGATGGCCCGCCGGCCGGCGGACCTCCTCCAGGTCAGCGTCGAGGACGCCGACCTCTGCCCGCGGTTCGTGGGGCGAGTCGTCCGGCGGCGTCCGGGTTGCCCCGTCGCCGGGAGACATCCAGCGGCGCCTCCTCGCGGCGGGGATGCGACCGGTCAGCAACGTCGTCGACGCCACGAACTACGTCATGCTGGAGCTTGGCAAGCCGACGCACGCCTTCGATGCCGACGCGGTGGCGCGCGACGCGTCCGGCCGGGCCAGCCTCCTGGTCCGGACGGCCCGCCCGGGCGAACACCTCGAGACGCTCGACCACGTGGAACGGGCGCTGACGGCGGACACGCTGCTCATCGCGGATTCGAGCGGTCCGCTCGCGCTGGCCGGGGTGATGGGCGGGGCCGCGTCCGAGGTGGGGGAGTCCACGACGGCGGTGGTGATCGAGTCCGCCGTCTTCGATCCCGTGAGCATCCGGCGCACCGCGTTCCGGTATGCCCTTCGCTCGGAGGCCAGCCTGCGCTTCGAGAAGGGCCAGGAGTCCCGGCTCGCGCGCATCGGCGCCGACCGGGTCGCCGGGCTGATCGCGGCCTGGGCCGGCGGAGCGGTCGCCGCGGGACGAGTCGACACGGCCCCCGAGGAGCCAGCGCAAGCCCGGGTCGCCTACCGGCCGGCGCGCGTGAATCGGCTCCTGGGGACGAGCCTCGCCGCCGACGAGCAGGCCGCCCTGCTGGCACGCGTCGGCATCGGGAGCGAGCCATCCGGTGCCGGGTCGGAGCTCCTGGTCGCGGCCGGGCCGGCTCCGCTCGGCGTGGCCGTGTCGCCCGGGGAGGCTCGGGACGCGATCGTCCCGTCCTGGCGACGCGACCTGCTCGTCGAGGCGGACATCGCGGAGGAGGTCATCCGCCTCGCAGGCTACGAGACCGTTGCCGGCAAGACTCCCGACACGGCCATGCCCCACGCGCGGCCCAACCCGCTGGAGCTCCGCGACGCCGTTCGGCACGCACTCGCGGCGGCCGGCCTGACCGAGGTCATCACGCCCGCCCTCGTGCCGCCGGCGCAGGCCGCGACACTCGGCTGGCCGGTTCGCGCCGCGGACGGCGTGCCGGGCGAGCTCGCCGTCGACGGGCCGGTGGTCACGGTCACGAACCCGCTCTCGGAGCGCCACTCCGTCCTGCGCCGAGGCCTCGTGGGGAGCCTCCTGGACGTCCTCGCGTTCAACGAGCGCCATGGCCGCGGCGACGTGGCGGTCTTCGAGGTCGGGAAGGGCTACGCCAGGGCGCCGGACGGCACCGCCGGCCGAGTGGTGGCGCCTGGCGTTCCTGCTGTCGGGTGGGACCGGACCGGCGGCCTGGAACCGGCCACCGCGACCCCACGACCTCGACGACGCGAAGGGGATCGTGGAGCTCATCTGCGGGGTCCTCGGCCTGCCCGACGTGGCGTTCCACCCGTACATGGCCGGTGCGCCGCTGCACCCTGGCCGCGCGGCGCGCGCCACGGCCGGCGAGGCGTGCGCAGGGCTCGTCGGGGAGCTCCACCCGTCGATCCTCGCCGCGTGGGACCTGCGCGCCGAGCACGTCCTCGTCGCGGAGCTCGCGGTCGCCCGGCTGTCGGGCGGCCAGCGCCTGCCGGTCCGGGTGACGCCGATTCCCCGGTTCGGAGCGCACGAGCGAGACATCGCGCTTGTCGTTCCCGAGTCGCTCGCAGCGGCGGATGTCGCGGCGACGCTCCGGGCCGCCGGCGGCGACACGCTCCGCCGGATCGGCCTGTTCGACATCTACCGCGGGACACCCCTCGGGCCCGGCGAGAAGAGCCTGGCCTGGCGCGCGGTCTTCGCCGCGGACGAGCGGGCGCTCGCCGACGAGGAGGTCGACGCCGAGGTCGCCCGGCTCGTGTCCGCCGTGGCGTCCGCCCACGGAGCGCGCCTCCGAACCTAGGCGGTCGCGGTCGATCCGCGCCCGCGTCGAGGCGCCGACCGCAGGATCGCGCCTCGCGGGTCGCCTGCGCGCTTCACGGCCCGCGCCTCGCGTGGTCGCCCGGAGGGGAACATGGGCCCCACAGGCCGTCGTATCCTTGGGCTCGGTCCGACCGGGGCGCGCTCGGCAGGATCTGCGTCGGCGCCGCCCGCGCGCCGCGACACCGGGAGGATGCGTGGACATCGTCGGCGCGATCCGGAACCTCGACTTCTTCGACCTCCTTGTCGTCTTCTTCGTGTGCGGGTTCTTCCTCGCGGGCTTCGTGCAGGGAACCCTGCGCCGCCTGATCGGGCTGGCGATCCTCGTCGTCGCGCTCCTCTTCTCGATCAACCTGCGGGACCCGCTGGGATCCTGGCTGGGCCATTACTGGACGCAGTTCCCGCAGGAGTACTCGACGATGCTGGCCTTCGGGATCAGCTTCGTCGTGATCTACCTCGGTGCCTCGATCGCGGCCCAGGTCTTCTACAAGCGGACGCAGCTCTTCAAGCGCTCGACCCTGGTCGACGAGCTGCTCGGCGGGCTCCTCGGCGTGCTCCAGGCCCTGCTGCTCGTCGGCGCCATGATCATGATCCTGGACTCGTTCTTCCGGATCCCGGGCATCGCCCCGAGCCGGAACGAGCTCGGGTTCCTGCGCGACATCTTCCGCTTCTACGATCCTTCGCAGGCCGCCATCCTCTTCCGCGACGTGCTGATCCCCGCCTTCCTGACCCTGTTCGCCTGGATCACGCCGGCTGGCCTTCGGGCGTTCTTCGGCTGACCGGCACGAGTCCGGCGTCGGTGGGGGCGGCGGGAGCTCCGCCGGCCGACTTGGCGCGCCTCCTCGCGGGCCCCGTCGTCGACGCCGCCCGCGGGCTCCTGGGGGTGCACCTCGTCCGTGTGGACGCCGCGTCCGTGCGCATCGCGCGAATCGTGGAGGTGGAGGCCTACGCGGGACCGGAGGACCTCGCGTCGCATGCCCGGTCTGGGCGAACCAGCCGCAACCGCTCGATGTTCGGCCCGCCTGGCCACGCCTACGTGTACGGTGTCTACGGCATGCACACCTGTCTCAACATCGTCTGCGGAGCGACGGACCAGCCGTCGGCGGTCCTCGTCCGGGCCGTCGAGCCGCTCGCGGGCGTGGCCGCGATGCGGGACGCGCGGCGAATCCGAGGGCTCGCGACCCGCCGGGCGGAGCGAGATTCCCCGGCCCGCGCCGCTGCTCGCATCGCATCACTGCCCGTGGCTCGCCTCGCGAGCGGCCCCGGCAACGTCGGTGCCGCGTTCTCGATCACCCGGGACGACGACGGGCTCGACCTCCTCGATCCGGCGAGTTCGCTCCGGCTCGAGGCGCGGCCCGCTGCTGATCCACCGGCCGTGGTCGGATCGGGGCCGCGCGTCGGCGTCGCGTTCGCGGGGGACTGGGCCCAGCGGCCGTGGCGGTTCTGGGTCGTGGGCAGCGCCGCGGTCTCGGGCGGGGGCGGGCGCTGATGGACGCCAAGTCGATCGCCCTGCTGGAGTTCCCGCTGATCCGCGAGCGACTCGCGGCCGCGGCCGGGTTCGCCCCGGGCCGCCGCCTCGCCGCGGCGATCGCTCCCTCGGCGGACCCGGTGCTCGTCGCGATCGGCCTGGACGAGACGTCGCAGACGCGCGACCTGCTCGCGGAGAAGCCGCAGGCGGGCATCGGCGGGGCCGCGGACATCGGTCCGGCCGTCGAGCGCGCGGCCCGCGGCGGCCGCCTCGACGCGGCCCAGTTCGCGTCGATCGCCACGACGCTGGAAGCCGGCTCGCGGCTCCGGGACGCGCTCGCCGGCGACCGGCGACCGCTGCTGGGTGCGCTCGCCCGCGACCTCCACGGGCTGCCGGCGCTGCGCTCGACCCTGGAGCGGAGCTTCGACCCGACCGGCGAGCTGCTTGACACGGCATCGGCGCGCCTGGGGGGCCTGCGCAGGGCCACGCGGCATGCCTACGAGCGGCTCCGGAGCCGGCTCGAGCAGCTCGTCCACTCGACCGACGTCGGGGCGGCGCTCCAGGACCCGATCATCACGCTCCGCAACGGCCGGTACGTGGTGCCCGTCCGCGCCGACTCCCGCAGCCGCGTCAAGGGGATCGTCCACGACGCGTCCGGCAGCGGCCAGACCCTCTTCGTGGAGCCGCTCGTGGCCGTGGAGCTGGGCAACGCGTGGCGCGAGGCCCAGGTCGCGGAGCAGCAGGAGATCGAGCGGATCCTCGACGAGCTCTCGGCGCTCGTCGGGAGCCAGGCCGCTCCGCTGCTCGAGCTTCTCGGCGCGCTCGCCCGTTTCGACCTGTGGAGCGCGAAGGCGCGCCTGGCCGAGGAGATGGACGCCACCCGTGCCGAGATCGGCACCCGCACCGAGATCATCCTCAAGGGGGCCCGCCATCCCGGCCTCACCGGGCGGGTCGTGCCCATCGACGTGGAGCTCGGCACGGACTTCCAGGCGCTCCTCGTCACGGGCCCGAACACGGGCGGCAAGACGGTCACGCTGCGGACCCTCGGCCTGCTCGCGCTCATGCACCAGGCCGGCCTCCACGTCCCGGCCGATCCCGGAACCCGGCTCCCGGTCCTGCGCGACGTCTTCGCCGACATCGGCGACGAGCAGTCCGTGGCCCAGTCGCTCTCGACGTTCTCGGGTCACCTCCGATCGATCGTCCGCATCTCGGAGGCCGCCGGCCCGGGCACCCTGGTGCTGCTCGACGAGCTGGGGGCAGGAACCGATCCGACCGAGGGGTCGGCCCTCGCGCAGGCGCTCCTCGACCACTTCCTGCGGGCGGGCGCGCTCGTCGCCGCGACCACCCACTACGCGGAGCTCAAGGTGTACGCGCATACCACCCCGAAGGTCCGCAACGCCTCCGTCGAGTTCGACCTGCAGACGCTGAGCCCGACGTACCGGCTCCGGATCGGCCTGCCCGGCGGCAGCCAGGCCTTCGCGATCGCCGAGCACCTGGGCCTCGCCCCGTCGATCGTCGAGGATGCGCGCGGGCGCCTGACCGAGGGCCAGGCGGCGTTCGAGGAGACGCTCGCCTCGATTCGCGCGGCCGACACGGCCGCCCAGACGGCCCTCGATCGTGCCCGCGCTGCGGAGATCCGGGCCGCCGAGGCGCAGCGGGTCGCGGACGAGGAGCGCCGGCGCGCCCGCCGGGACCGGGATGCCGCGCTCGCATCCGCGCGCGCGGACGCCGAGCGGCTGGTGGACGACCTCCGCGCCGAGATCCATGGCGCGCGGCGCCGCCTGGAACGCGAGACGGTGACCGGGCCCGCGCTCGACGAGGTCATGGAGCGCGCCGAGGAGCACCTCGCTCGACTCCCCGAACCGACGCCGGCCGCGATCGCTCCCGCACCGGTCGAGGCGGTCGAGTGGCGCGTCGGCGCGCGCGCCCGCAGCCGCAGCCGTGGCTGGGAGGGCCGGATCGCCGCCCTCGAGCGGGGCGGCCGCCGGGCGACGCTCGAGGTCGGGGGCATGCGCGTGACGGTGGGGGTCGACGACCTCGTGCCCGCGCTCCTCGACGCGGCGCCCACCGGCCCGGCCCGACGGGAGGCGTCCGAAGAGGCGGCGTCGGGGATCGCCGCGCTGCGACTCGATCGGGCTCGGACCATCGCGTCATCGCTCGACGTCCGCGGCGCACGCGTGGACGAGGCGCTCGAGGTCGTCGGACGCTACCTGGAGGACGGGGCACTCGCGGGGCTGCCGAAGGCCACCATCATCCATGGCCATGGGACGGGCGCGCTCCGGGACGCAGTCCGGGCGATGGCCGCGGCGCACCCGCTGGTCCGCTCCGCCCGGGCGGGCGAGCGCGGCGAGGGCGGCGACGGGGCGACCGTCGTCACGTTCTAGGATCCGCGAGCGTGCCTCATGGCGACGGGCTCGGCCTGCCCCGGCCGCCGCTGTCCGCGGGCAATGGCGACGGTGACGGCGACGGCGGGAAGGAATCGAACGGGCTGAGGCTCGGGCACGGGTTGAACGGGTCGAGCGGGTCGCACGACGGCGACGGCATCGGCGACGGGTTGACCACGTCGCACGTCGTCGTGGGCGGGAGCGGAGCACCCCAGGTCTGGCCATACGGGGTCCACACGCCGGTCTCGTAGAAGTAGCTGGTGCGCGTCTTCTCGGGACCACCGGCGATGCCGGACCCCTTCGCGGCGCGCGCGATCCAGCCGTCGTTGAACGTCTTCCACTGCGGATAGTCGGCCTCGATGTTGCTGAGGTCCAGGAACCCCTGGGTCTCGGGCGGGCCCTCGCAGCCGTCCTGCCAGAGGAGGCCCGAGGTCGAGTCGACCTGGATGCCGACCTTGGTGTTGTCGACCTGGGTGGGGACGGTCCCGTCGATGAACCATTCCTTCACGGTCTTCGACGAGAACGGCCCCGGCAGCATCCCGGAATAGGCGTCGACCGTCGCCTGCACGACGCCGGGCGGAGGCTGGAAGTCCGCGATCGGCTGGCCCTTCGTCGCCGCCGTCAGGAACGCCTGCCAGAGCGACGCCGACGACTCGAGCGACACGACGCCCGAGGGGGGAGCCGAGTTGTCGGAGTTGCCCATCCATGCGCCGACCACGAACGCCGGCGCTTTCGGATCGGCGGGTGGCGCGAGGTATCCCATCGCCGTGAGGTCCTTCGTATCGTTCGTCGTCCCCGTCTTGAGCGTGGCAGGTCGCCTGGTCGCGCCGTCGTAGATCGCCCGCTTGCTCCAGAAGGGGTTCTGGGCCGGGTCGGTGTTCCCCGCGAGGATGTCGGTCATGATGAACGCGGCCTGCGGGCTGACCGCCACCGTGCCCTGCTGGACCAGGCCGGGGGGCGGCCAGATCTTCGTCCCGCTGGAGTCGCGGACCTCGAGGATCGTCGTGCGCGGGATCAGGACCCCACCGTTCGCGATCGCGCCGAAGGCGCTGATCAGGTCGATCATGTGGACCTCGAGCGTCCCGATCGCGATCGACGAGCCGGCCGTGAACGTGTCCGACTGGAAGTGGAGACCGAAGTCCTTCGCGCGCTCGAAGACGCGCTCGGGCCCGATCTCGATGGCGGCCTTGATCGCCGGGATGTTGATCGAGACGTGGATCGCGTCGCGCATCCGGACGGGCCCTCGCTCGAGGAGGTCGGCGTCGGTCGGCGTGTAGCCGCCCCCGAAGTCGGTCACGACGTCCATGAAGACCGAGGCGGCCGTGAGCGAGTGATCGTCGAGGCCGACGAGGTAGTTGATCGGCTTGAACGCGGAGCCGGGCTGGCGCCAGCCATCCGCGAGCACGTCGAACTGGGGCTGGAACTTCTTGTTGCCGGGCAGGTAGAAGCCGGCGCTGCCGGTATAGGCGTAGACCTGGCCTGTCCGGTAGTCGATCGCGGCGAGCGCCCCGTTGTTGACGCCGGCGCCAACGAGGTGCTTGATCCAGTCCTGGTAGGGGATCCCGAGGGCCTTGACATACGCGGCCGGGTCCTTGGCGTTGGGGCCCTGGGCACCTGCCTGCGTCCACTTCTCGGCGAGGCGCTGCATCCGCCAGTCGAGCGTCGTGACGACCGTGTACCCGCCGGTGTCGATCGCGGGGCAGTTGTCGGCGAGCGCGGTGGTGCAGAGGATCTCGCCGAGCTGGTGGCGGACCTGGAGCACGAACTGGGGCGCGAGCCAGCGCTGGTTCGAGGGCGGCGAGATGACGACCGGCTCCTGCATCGCGGCGTCGTAATCGGCGGCCGAGTACGTGCCGGCGGTGAGCACGCTGCGCGTCTTCATCAGGCCCAGGATGTAGTTGCGGCGCTGGACGATCGCCGAGTCCGGGGGCACCACCAGCTGGACCTTGCCGTCCGCGCCGGTCTGCTCGACGGCGTTGCGGACCAGGTCGAACTCCGTGGGGGACTGGGGGATCGCCGCGAGGATCGCGGCCTGGGCCAGGGTGAGCTTGGTGAGGTCGGTGATGCCCCAGTAGCCCCGGGCGGCGGCCGCCACGCCGTAGCTGCTGTTCCCGTAGTAGTTCTGGTTCAGGTAGGCGGTGATGATCTCGCGCTTCCCGGCGACGCCCGGGAACTCCTGGGTGAGGCGAACCGACTGGATGATCTCGCGGATCTTCCGTTCGTAGGTCGAGCCCTGGAACGCGGCCGCCGGCAGGAGCCGCTCCCGCACGAACTGCTGCGTGATCGTGGAGGCGCCGCGCGAGTTCCCGCTGAGCGTGTCCAGGCCCGCGGAGATGATGCCGGCGGGGTCGAACCCGGCGTTGTCCCAGAAGGTCTTGTCCTCGACGGACGTCGTGGCATCCACGATCGCGGGAGACAGCTGGTCGAACGTGACGACGTCGCGCTGCTCGCGGGCGAACGAGGCCAGCTGGACCTTCCCGGTCCGGTCCAGGACCGTCGTGGCCTGGTTGAAGTCGAGGTTGCTGAAGACGTCCTTCGGGTCCGGGAGGCCCTGGCTGTAGTAGCTGAAGGCCGTGACCGCCCCGACGAAGCCCACGATTCCCGCCACCAGGAAGGAGGCGAAGAGGAAGATGGGAAGCGCGATCGCGATCCGCGCGACGTTCCCGTCACCCGAGGACCTGCGGCCTGCGCCATTCCGGCGGCGACGCTGCCGTCGGGCGAGGCTGGTCTGCATTGCGTCCGTCACGATAGCATAGGTGGCATGAGCCCCCGCCCGGCCGCACCTGCCCCCGTCGATGCGCCGGAGCCCCGGATTCGAATCTCGTGAGCAGCGTGGGACTCGCCGGCCTCCTCCCGGACCTGCGCTGGCGCGGGCTCGTCCAGGCCACCACGGACGGTCTCGAGGCGCGGCTCGCGTCCGGCCGGCCGATCCGCGCGTACAACGGGTTCGACCCGACCTTCCGGTCGCTCCACGTGGGGCACCTGATCCCGATCTTCGGCCTGGTCCGGCTCCAGCGCTTCGGGGGCCAGCCGGTGGCGGTCGTCGGCGGTGGCACGGGCCTGATCGGGGACCCGTCCGGGCGCTCAGCGGAGCGGCCGCTGCTCGACCGCCCGGCGATCGCCGTCAACCTCAACTCGATCCGCGACCAGCTCGCCCACTATCTCGACTTCGCCCCGGGCCCCACCCAGGCGCTCGTCGTCAACAACCTCGACTGGCTGGGGGACACCCGCCTGCTCGACTTCCTGCGCGACGTCGGCAAGCACTTCACGGTGCCCTACATGCTGGCCAAGGACTCCGTCCAGGTGCGGCTCGAGAAGGGGCTCTCGTTCACCGAGTTCAGCTACATGCTGCTGCAGGCCGCGGACTTCCTCCACCTCCATCGCTCCTACGGCGTCGAGCTCCAGTGCGGCGGGGCGGACCAGTGGGGCAACATCACGGCCGGCCTCGAGCTGATCCGGCGCAGCGCGGGCGCCCGACATCACGACGCGGAGGGCGGGCCGGAACCTGCCCACGGCCTCGCGTACCCGCTCCTTCTCAACGCCTCGGGCGCGAAGTTCGGGAAGAGCGAGACCGGCGAGTCGATCTGGCTCGACCCGACGCTCACGTCTCCGTACCGCTTCTACCAGTACTGGCTGGACGCCGAGGACCGGGACGTCGGGACGTACCTGCGCTGGTTCACGCTCTTCGATCGCCCCCGGATCGAGGAGCTGGAGGCCGAGCTCATCGCGCACCCGGAGCGGCGCGGGGCCCAGCGTGCCCTGGCGCATGACCTGACCGAACGGACCCACGGACGCGGCGCGGCCGAGCGGGTTCGCCGGGTCAGCGAGCTCGTCTTCGGGGGTGACCCGGCGTCGGCCGACGCGCAGACGCTGGCCGACCTGGCGGCAGAGATCCCGGCGGCCGCCTGGCCGGAGGGCGAGCCCGCCGATCCGACCCGGCCCGGGCTCGACCTCGTGGATGTGCTGATCCTCGCCGGATCGGCTTCGTCGCGGGGCGAGGCGCGCCGGCTGGTCGCGCAGGGCGGCGTGTACGTGAACGGCCGGCCGGCCGGCGACGCGGACGAGCGCTTCACGGACTCCGACCTGCTGGCCGGTCGCTACCTCCTGGTGCGGCGCGGCAAGCGCGACCAGCGGCTCCTCGTGCGCGGGCAGGGGAGGGCGTGATCGACGTGCCTCGCGGCCATATCCAGGTGATCGCCGGTTGCATGTTCAGCGGGAAGACGGACGAGCTGCTGCGCCAGCTCCGCCGCGCCGAGATCGCCCGTCGCCGGATCCTCCTGGTGCGTCCGAGGATCGACGACCGCACCGAGGCCGAGGTCGTGCGCAGCCGGTCCGGCGCGGCCTACGGCTCCAGGTCGGTCGAGAGTCCCGCCGAGATCGAGACCCTGGCCAAGGATGCCTGGGCCGACATGATCGCGATCGAGGAGGCCCAGTTCTTCCCTCCGAGCCTCGTCCCGGTCGTCGAACGCCTCGCCGTCGCCGGGCGCACGGTGATCCTGTCCGGCCTCAACACCGACTTCCGGGGCCGCCCGTTCGGGCCGATGCCGCGAGCTGATGGCGATCGCGGACGGGATCACCTCGCTCACCGCGATCTGCACGGTCTGCGGGGATGAGGCGACCCGCACGCAGCGCCTGATCGACGGCCGCCCGGCCGGCGCCGACGAGCCGGTCGTGGTCGTCGGGGGCCTCGCGTCAGAGATGCCGACGCCCCGCCGCGAGACCTACGAGGCGCGCTGCCGCGCCCACCACGAGCTGCCGTAGCGCGTCGCCGCGGGCACGGGCCGGCTCGGCGCCCGGGTGGCGGATCACGCTGGGGGCGCGACGGCGCCCGTGCGCGTCAGCCGGCGTGGCGGACCCGAAGCGTCTCGATGACGGCCGACGGCGGCAGGCCGCGCTCGGCGAGCAGGACGAGGGCGTGGTAGAGGAGATCGGCGACCTCGCCGGAAAGCGCGGCGCGGCCGGCCGCGCGGTCGGCGCCCCCGGCCTCGGCGACCGCGTCGTCCTTGGCAGCCATGAGCACTTCCGTGGCCTCCTCGGCGACCTTCCGGGCCGGCCCGTCGACGCCCGCGGCCAGCAGCCGCGCCGTGTACGAACCCGGCGGCCGGGACGCCGCGCGATCGGCGATCGTGGACCAGAGCGTCTCCAGCCACGCGAACCCCTGGCCCGGGACGCTGGCTCCGAGGCCGGTCGCGGCGTCGGGATCGAAGCAGCTTCGGGTGCCGCGGTGGCACGCGGGGCCGGCCGGCTCCACGGTGGCAAGGAGCGTGTCGCCGTCGCAGTCGACAGCGAGGCCTCGCAGGCGGAGGACGTTGCCGCTCGTCTCGCCCTTGCGCCAGAGGCGGCCCCGCGAGCGGGAGAAGAAGTGGACCTCGCCCGTCGCGAACGTGGCCGCGAGGGCCTCCGCGTTGGCGTAGGCGAGCATCAGGACACGCCCATCGGCGGCGTCCTGGACGACGACGGGGACCAGGCCGTCGTGCCCCCACTGCACGCGGCTGCCCTCCGTGATCGGCCCCCCAGGGGAGGGCGGCTGGACGGTGCTCATGCCGCCTCCGTCGCGGTGAGGCGCACCGGGATCCCGGCGGCGTTCATCGCCGCCTTGACGGCCGCGATCGAGTATCGGCGCCGATGGAAGATCGAGGCGGCCAGGACGGCCGAGGCGCCGCCATAACGGACCGCGGCAACGAAGTCTGCCGGTGCCGCAGCGCCGCCCGAGGCGATGACGGGCACCGGGACGCGGTCAGCGATCGCCGACAGCAGCTGCGTATCGAAGCCCGCTCCGGTCCCGTCGCGATCGATCGAGGTGACCAGGAGCTCGCCCGCGCCCGACGCGACGGCGCGACGCGCCCAGGCGAGCGCGTCGAGGTCCGTCGGCTCGCGACCTCCCTTGACCACCACCTCCCATCCCGCGCCGGGGTCGTCGGGGCCGGCGCGGCGGCGCGCGTCGATCGCGACCACCACGGCCTGGCTCCCGAACCGTCGCGCACACCGCCGGACCAGGTCCGGGTCGCGGACGGCGGCCGTGTTGAAGGAGACCTTGTCGGCGCCGGCGCGCAGGACGTCGCGCATCTCGACCACGCTCCGGACGCCGCCTCCGACCGTCAGCGGCACGAACGCACGGCGGGCCGTGCGCTCCACGACGTCGAGGAGCGTGCCCCGGCCGTCCGGCGCGGCGTCGATGTCGAGGAAGACGATCTCGTCCGCGCCCTCGGCCGCATAGCGTTCCGCGAGCTCCGGCGGATCGCCCTCGTCGGTCAGGTCGACGAAGCGCGTCCCCTTGACCACCCGCCCGCGCGCGACGTCGAGGCAGGGGATCACGCGGACACGGAGCATCAGCCGGCCGCCTGGCGCACGGACGTCGCCGTCGGCGTTGACGCGGCCGGCGTTGCTCCTGCGATGCCCACGAAGTTGGCAAGGAGCCGGAGCCCGTCCCGTCCGCTCCGCTCGGGGTGGAACTGCACCCCGGCGAGCGGCCCGCGTGCGACGGCGGAGACGAACCGTGCGCCGTGGGTCGTCTCCGCGAGCGTCAACCCGTCCGCGCCCGGCGCCGGGACGGCCGCGTACGAGTGCACGAAGTAGAAGTCGGCGGCCTCGTCGATGCCGTCGAACAACGGGTGGGCCCGTCGCCGCTCCACCTGGTTCCAGCCGATGTGCGGCAGGCGCGGCGCGTCGCGGAGCTTGACGGTCCGTCCGGGAAGCACGCCGAGCGTCTCGGCGCCGTCCTCATCGCTCCCGTCGAAGAGGAGCTGCAGGCCCAGGCAGATGCCCAGCAGGGGCCGCCCGTCCGCGATCCACGCCCGGATCGGCGTCTCGAGGCCGCGCCGACGCAGGCGAGACATGGCCGGCGCGGCGGCGCCCACGCCGGGAACCACGAGCGCGTCGGCCCCGGCGAGGGCTGCGGGCCCGCGTGCCACCACGACGTCGGCGCCCGCGGCGGTGAGCGCCTGCTCGATGCTCACGAGGTTGCCGGCCCCGTAATCGACGACCGCGACCCGGGTCATCCGGCGGTGCCCTTCGTCGACGGGACGGCGCCCGCGCGCCGCGGGTCCTCGGCGACGGCAGCCCGCAGGGCGCGGGCGAGGGCCTTGAACGCGGCCTCGGCCAGGTGATGGTCGTTCCGGCCGGCTCCGCGCACGTGGAGCGTGATGCCGGAGGTGCGCGCGAACGCCTCGAGGGCGTGCTCGACGAGCTGTGTCGGGAGGGCACCAACGCGTTCGCCACGGAACGGCAGGTCCACGACCGCGTATGGCCGACCCCCGACGTCGACGACCGCGGTGGCGATCGCCTCGTCCATCGGAACCGAGGCATCCCCGAAGCGAGCGATCGCGGCCCGCTCGCCGAGCGCCTCCCCGAACGACCTTCCCAGGACCAGCGCGACGTCCTCGACCGTGTGGTGCGCATCGACGTCGAGGTCCCCGGTGGCACGGACGGCGAGGTCGAACAGGCCGTGGTTCGCGAACGAGGTGAGCAGGTGGTCCAGGAACCCGATCCCGCTCCGGACGTCGGCGCTCCCGCTGCCGTCGAGGTCGAGCGTGACCGCGATGTCCGTCTCGCGCGTGTGCCGCGCGACGGTGACGCGCCGGCCCTCGCGCGCGGCGACCTCGAACGTACCGTGCGGCATCGTCATGGGATCGTCTCCTGGTGGGCCTGCGAGGCGGGGTGGGGCAGGGACGGCACGATCTCGGCGAGCGCTGCGACCAGGCGATCGTCCTCGGCCGGGGAGCGAACGGTGAATCGGAGATGGTCGGCCAGCGCGTGCGCAGCCCCGAACGTGCGCGGAACGAGCCCGCGCCGGAGGAGCCCCTGTGCGGCGGCCTTCGCCCGGGCGCGATCGCCGAACCCGACGAGCAGGAAGTTCGCCTCGGACGGCCCGGCGGGGATCCCGACGTCCGCGAGCGCCCCGGCGACCCGCGCCCGCTCGGCCGAGACGCGCTCGACGTTGGCGCGGAGCGCATCCGGGTCTCGCAGCGCCGCGGTCACGACTGCCACGGACGGGATCGACACGGATCCCGGTGGCCGGTACGGGTCGATCTCGTGGATCAGCTCACGGCGCGCGATCGCGAACCCGACGCGGAGCCCGGCGAGCGCGTAGGCCTTGGAGGCGGTCCGAACAATGACGAGGCGAGGGTAGGCCGCGCGCAGCCCGACGAGCGACGAGCCGGCGAACTCGGCATAGGCCTCGTCGAGGACCACCACGGGCGCGGGTCGCCCGGCAGTCTCGGCGTCGACCGCGAGATCGTGCAGCAGCGCCGCGATCGCGCCCGCCGGCTCGGACAGCCCGGTCGGATTGTTCGGGCTGCAGAGCCAGACGACGGCCGCATCGCGGGCAGCCGCGCGGGTGCCCGGCCGGTCGAGCGCATATCCGTCGGCGGCCGCACGGCGCGGTACTGCGACCGGCTGCGCCGGGCGCTGCTCCGTCAGGATCGCGTACATGGCGTACGTGGGCGTGGGGACCACGGCCCGCGCGCCGGGCCGCAGGAACGCCTTTGCGACGAGATCCAGGACCTCGTCGGCTCCGGCGCCCACCAGCAGCTCCTCCTGGCCGACGCCGTACGTCTCCGCGGCCGCGGCGACCAGCTCGCGATAGTCCGACGGCGGATACTCGGAGATCGGGCGCCCGTACGCGCCGGATCGAAGCGCCGCGAGGGCGCCGTCTGGCGGCGCGGGCGACGTGTTGAGGTCGAAGCGCACGATCATCGAAACGGCGACGCCGTACCGCTCGCTGACCTGCTCGTCGGTCGCCTCCCACGCGTACCCGGCTGGAGACGCGGCGGCGGTCACGGCGCTCATGCGATCAGCTTCTCGATGGGCAGCACCAGGATCCCCGACGCGCCCGCGGCCTTGAGACGGGGGAGGAGCTCCCAGACGTCGTCCGACCCGACGACGGCGTGGATCGCGATCATGCCCGCATGGGCCAGCGGGATCACGGATGGGCTCTCGAGGCCCGGCAGGAGCGCCTCGAGGTCGCCCAGGCGCTCGAGCGCCGCGTTCATCATCACGTACTTCCGCTGCCGTCCCGCGAGGACCGCGCCGAGCATCGTGTCGAGCCTGTCCACCGCGCCCGCTTCGGCGACGAGGCGCACGGGATTGGCGACGAGGATGGCCTCCGAGGCAAGGAGGTCGCCGATCGCGCGCAGGCCGTTCGTGCCGAGGGTGACCCCGGTCGAGACCAGGTCGACGATCGCATCCGCGAGGCCGAGGCGCGGCGCGACCTCGACGGCACCCGAGAGCGGGATCACCGCCACCGGGATTCCATGGCCGTCGAACCAGCGCCGCGTCGCGCCGGGGTGGGCAGTCGCGACGCGCAGGCCCGCGAGCTCCGCGATCGCCTTCTGCGGCGCGTCCCGCGGGACCGCCGCCGCGAGCCGGCACCGGCCATATCCGAGAGTGCGCACGATCGGCAGCGTGGAATTGGCCTCTGCGAGCAGGTCCCCGCCGGTGATCCCGAGGTCGGCGACGCCATCGCCCACGAACTCGATGACGTCGTTCGTCCGTACGAACAGGATGTCGAGCGGGACGTTCTCGACGTGGCTGACGAGGCTCCGGTCGCGCTCCTCGAAGATGAGGCCGGCGTCGTGGAGAAGCGTGAGAGTCGGCTCGACGAGCCGCCCCTTGTTCGGGACCGCCAGCGTCATTCGACGCACGACGCCGCCAGGCGCGTGCTCCGGCACCTGGATCCGGCCGAGCCCGGCCGCGGTCATCGTCCGGCTCCCGACGGCGTGATCGGCGGGGCCCGGTGCTCATCCGCCTCCGGGTAGGCTGCCGTCTCGAATCCGCCGGCCACTGACCTGGGGCCCGGGGCGCCGCGACGCGCGCGCTCCAGCAGGAGCCGATAGCCGCCCTCGCCGTGGTTCAGCCACGAGGCGATCCGCGTGATCGTCGCGGTGCTCGCGCCCGTGCGCCGGCTGATCTCGCTGTAGTGGAGGCCACCGTCGAGGAGGCGCACGACCGTCCAGCGCTGTGCCAGGTCGCGGATCTCCCCGAGCGTGCAGAGGTCCCGCAGGAATGCCGCGGCCTCGTCGCGGCTCTCGAGGCTCAGGAGCGCGTCGAACAGCGCCTCGACCTCCGGGGAACGCCAGTCGTCGGCCGTTGGCTGCATCGTGTCCCGCCTCGTGGTAGCGTAGTAGCGTGTTACAACGCTATCACATCACCAGATGAGCGGCAAGGGGTCGAACCCCGCGCTGGGGCTCCTGCCGGCGTTCGACCTCCTGCCGGCGATCGACGTGCAGCATGGCCGCGTCGTCCGCCTCCTGCGAGGGGATCACGACATAGCGACGACGTACGGCGACGATCCGCCCGCGCTCGCGGCGGCGTTCGTCGCGGCCGGCGCGCGGTGGCTGCACGTGGTCGATCTCGACGGGGCGCGCGATCCGGCCTCCCGCCAGACCTCGCTCGTCGCCGCGATCATCGCCCGCGTTGGCGGCCGCGCAGCGGTCGAGGTGGCCGGCGGCCTGCGGGACGACGATGCCGTTGCCGCGAGTCTCGATGCCGGGGCGGCCCGGGTCGTCGTCGGCACTGCCGCCCTGCGCGACCCGGCATTCGCGGGAGGCATCACCGAACGATTCGGAGCCGACCGGATCGCGGTGGCCCTCGACGTCCGCGACGGGCACGCGCTGGGCCAGGGATGGGTTCGGGGGGCATCGAGCGTCCCGGTGGCCGATGCGCTCGGTCGCCTCGCCGATGTCGGGGTGCGGACGTTCGAGGTGACGGCCATCGACCGCGATGGGACGCTCGAGGGGCCTGACCTCGGGCTCCTCGCCCAGCTCGTCGGGCTGCGGCGCGGGGCGATCATCGCCTCCGCCGGGATCGTGAGCCGGTCCGACATCGCGGCTGTCCGTGCATTGGGCTGCGCGGGCGCGATCGTGGGCCGTGCGCTCTATGAGGGTCGCCTCGCCCTGGCGGACGCGCTTGCGGCGGCGCGCTGACGGGGGTGCTGGGTGTAGACCGGGGCTCCGCCGCCCCGGCCGGGCGGGCAGGTCGGGGCGCCGGACCGCGGCTGGGCGGGCAGGCCCGACGACAGCTGGGACGGCGACTGCGCTGTGCCGGTGGCGCCCACGCTGCCACGCGCTCCCTCGCGATCGATCTGCGCGCCTCAGTAGCCCGGATGCTGGTAGCCGCTCCCTGCCCGGCAGTCCGCGCGCCTCAGCAGCCCGGATGCTGAAATGCGCCGATTGCGCGGGCCCTGCGCGGCGGGATGTCTCTATCCAGCCTCCATTCGTGCTCACGATCCCCGGTTAAGGCAGACCGCTGCCGCCGCGCCAGGGGCGAGCCTCGCGTAGCAGCACCACCACCACTATCGCGCAGAACCGCACGACGAAGGCGGGCCCTCGGGGTGACGCTCGACCCGGCCGCCGGCCCTCGCGGCCGCCCATGGATCGCGTCCGATCCTCCTCGCGGCAGCTGACCTCGCGGCAGCCGCCAACGCTGGACGCGGCAGCCGCCAACGCTGACGCGGCAGCCGACCCTCGCGGCGGCCCATGGATGCGTTGATCCCGCATCACGGCGACTCACGCGCTGCGAGCTCGGGCTCGGTGGAGCCCCCGACGCGGCCTCCCCGTCCCCAGGGCCAGGGGCCGCTCGTCACCCGGCTCGCGATCGACCGCTCCCGGTAGACCTCCCGTCTTCCGGGGCCGGGGGTGCCGTCAGTGGGCCGCGGCCTCCTGCTCCTTGCGATGCGCCTCGATCACCTTGTCGCCGATGTGCGACGGAACGTCCTCGTAGTGGTCGAGCGTCGATGTGAACGTTCCGCGTCCGCCGGTGATCGAGCGCAGCTCGGTCGCGTAGCTGAAGAGCTCCGCCTGCGGAACGTGGGCGGTGATCACCTGCATCCCGTCCGGCGTGACGTCCATGCCGAGCACCCGGCCGCGCCTGCCGTTGAGGTCGCGGTTGACGTCGCCCATGAACCGCTCCGGGACCCGGATCTTCACGACCATGATCGGTTCCTGGAGCACCGGCTTGCAGTCCATGACGCCCTTCTTGAGCGCCATCGACGCGGCGATCTGGAAGGAGAGATCGTTCGAGTCGACCGTGTGGAAGGAGCCGTCGTAGAGGGTCGCCTTGAAGTCGATGAGCGGGTAGCCCGCGAGCACGCCCTCGACGGCTGCCTGGCGAATCCCTTTCTCGACGCCCGGGAAGAAGTTCTTCGGGACCGTGCCGCCCACCACGTGCTCCGCGAAGGCGACGCCGTCGCCGGGGTTCGGCTCGATCTCGATCCAGACGTGGCCGAACATGCCGTGCCCGCCCGTCTGCTTCTTGTACTTGCCCTCGACCTTGGTGCGGCCCCGGATCGTCTCGTGATAGGGGATCCGGGGCGTGTGCGTGACGATCGCCGAGCCGAACTTGCGCTTCAGCCGTTCGCCGATCACCGCGACATGCGTCTCGCCCATGGAGACGAGCAGCTGCTCGCCCGTGGCGCTGCGCTCGACGCGCGCGCACGGCTCCTCCTCGAGCATGCGCGCGAGCGCCGGACCCATCTTGTCGAGATCCGCCTTCGTCTGCGGCTCGATCGCCACGACGAGGGTCGGGTCCGGGTAGACCGGCCGGTCCAGCACGAGCGGACGCTCCTTCGAGGAGAGCGTGTCGCCGGTCGCGGTGGCCGTGAGCTTGGCGACCGCCCCGATCTCGCCGGGCCGCAGCTCGGCAGCCGGTTCGGAGTCCTTGCCGTGCAACCGGAGGAGCTGGCCGATCCGCTCCTCCTCGCCCTTCTCCGCGTTGAACAGGTGGGCCTGGCTGCGCAGGGTTCCCGAGAGGACCCGCAGGTACGTCAGCCGGCCGACGAACGGGTCGGCCGTCGTCTTGAAGACCCGCACGAGCAGCGGGCCGTTCGGATCCCGCGAGACCTCGATCGGGTCGTTCGTCTTCGGGTCGTGGGCCACGACGGGCGGCGCTTCGGACGGCGCCGGGAGGTAGCGGACGATCGCGTCGAGGAGCCCGCGGAGGCCGATCCCCTTCGTCGCGGACGCCACGAGCACCGGTGCCAGGATCGAGTCGCGCACCCCGCGGTGGAGGCAGGCGTCGAGCTCTGCGTCGGTGATCTCCTCGCCCTCGAGGTACTTCGAGAGGACGTCGTCGTCCGCCTCGGAGGCGGCCTCGAGGAGCTGGTCGCGGCGCGCGGACACCTCGGCCTCCATCTCGGCCGGGATCGGGACCTCGACCTCCTGCCGGCCATCCCAGCGATAGGCCTTGCGGTGGACGAGGTCGACATATCCGCTGAAGGTCTCTGCCTTGCCGATCGCGAGCTGGAGCGGCGCGATCTTGTTGCCGAACGCTGCGCGAAGCGCGTCGAGGACGGCTGCCGGCTCGGCATTCTCGCGATCGCACTTGTTGACGACGAAGAGGGCGGCCGTGCGGGTGGCCCGGCCGAGCGCCACGGCCGTCTCGGTGCCCGCTTCGACGCCACCGGTCGCGTCCATGCAGACGAGCGCGGCGTCCGCCGCCTGGAACCCGGCGACCACCTCCGCCACGAAGTCGGGGTATCCCGGCGTGTCGACGATCGTGACGACGTTGCCGTCGTCGTCGAGGGAGGCCACGGCGAGGGAGAGCGAGATGTGGCGCTTCTGCGACTCGGGCTCCGTGTCCAGGCTGGTCGTTCCGTCCTCGACTCGCCCCAGCCGGGAGATCGCTCCCGTCCGGAAGAGGAGGGCCTCGGCGAGCGTCGTCTTGCCGGCACCGGAGTGCCCGGCCAGGACGACGCTCCGAAGGTGGGGGAGGTCAGCGCTCTTCGTGGTCGCCATGGTCTCGGTCAACCTCATCCAGGATGTTCGAAGTCGGGTGGTCGGGACGCGCGGGCCTGCCGCCGACCGACGTCATGGATCGGACGGGAGAAGGGTTCCGCCAATCATAGTCCGCTATACTTCGGCCCGATGTCCGGTCACTCGAAATGGTCCCAGATCAAGCGCGACAAGGGCGTCAACGACGTCAAGCGCGGCGCAGTTTTCACGAAGATGGGGCGCGAGATCGCCGTCGCGGCGCGTGCGGGTGGCGGCGACCCCGACGGGAACTTCCGGCTGCGGCTGGCGATCG
Organism: uncultured Chloroflexia bacterium; assembly: GCA_963809215.1. Taxonomy (GTDB): domain Bacteria; phylum Chloroflexota; class Limnocylindria; order Limnocylindrales; family CSP1-4; genus CTSoil-043. Next base: position 1,228,524 of record CAWEIJ010000002.1, on the reverse strand, counting down.
AGAAGGCACGCGCGGCGAACATGCCGATCGACACGATCAAGCGCGCCGTGGAGAAGGCCACCGGGGGCGGCGAGGGCGAGCAGTTCGAGGAGATCGTCTACGAGGGCTACGGCCCCGGCGGCGTGGCGCTCATCGTCGAGGCGGCGACCGACAATCGCAACCGGACGGCGGCCGAGGTGCGATCCATCTTCACGAAGGCCGGCGGCCAGCTCGCCGTCTCGGGCGCGGTCGCCTGGCAGTTCGAGCAGCGCGGGCTGATCATGGTCCCGGTCGCGGGGATCGACCGCGACGAGGTGACCCTGCTGGCCATCGACGCCGGGGCGAGCGACGTCGACTCCGACTCCGACCCGCTCGAGATCTACTGCGAGCCCGGGGATCTCGAGTCCGTTCGCCGGTCGCTCGAGAAGGCGGGCGTGGCGATCGAGAGCGCGGACCAGGCCATGCTGGCCAAGCAGACCACGAGCGTCGACGTGGCGAAGGCCCGCCAGAACCTGCGCCTCGTCGAGCATCTCGAGGACCTCGAGGACGTGCAGCGCGTCACGAGCAACCTCGAGATCTCCGAGGAGCTTCTCGCCGAGGTGGCGGGGTGAGCGGCCGGGAGATCGGCAGGCGGTGATCGTCCTGGGGATCGATCCCGGGACCGCCGCACTCGGCTACGGAGTCATCGATCGGACCGGCTCCCGGCTGCGCGCGATCGACCACGGCGCATTCCACACGCCGCCGGAGCTGACGCTCCCGGAACGGCTGCTGGCGATCCACTCGTTCCTGCAGGAGCTGATCGAGCTCCACGGGCCGGCGCTCCTGGGCGTCGAGCGCATCTTCCACAGCCGGAACGTGCAGACGGCGCTCGCCGTCGGCCACGCCCGGGGCGTGGTCCTGCTCGCCGCTGCTCAGCACGACATCGGGGTCCGCGAGGCGACCCCGTCGGAGGTCAAGCTCGCCGTGACGGGCTACGGCGGAGCGGACAAGGCGCAGGTGGCGACGATGGTCGCGACGATCCTGGGCCTCGCCGAGGTCCCGACGCCCGACGACGCCGCGGACGCCCTCGCGATCGCGATCTGGACCGCCCATCGCGAGCGGGCCGGCGAGCGCCTGAACGCGGGGCGCCTCGATCGCGGTGCGATCGCGCCGCAGTCGCCGGGGGAGAACCCGTACGACCGCGCGGTCCGCGAGGCGCTCCGTCGCGAGAGGCGACGGGGAGAGGCGCTCGCGGCGACGCCGGACGCGCCCGAGCCCGTCCGGTGATCGCCTCGCTCGACGGGGTGGTGGGCGCGGTCGGTGCCGACTCGCTGGTCCTCGAGGTCGGCGGGGTCGGCTACCGCGTCTTCGCGGCACCGGCCGTCCTCGTGACGGCGCAGCCCGGAGCGCGCCTGCGCCTTCACACGCACCACCTGGTCCGCGAGGACCTCCAGGCCCTCTACGGGTTCCGCACGCCGGAGGAGCTCGGCTTCTTCGGCCTGCTTCTCACCGTCACGGGCGTCGGGCCGAAGGTCGCCCTGGCCCTGCTCGGCAGCCGTCCCGTCGCCGACCTCCAGCTCGCGATCATGGCGGAGGACCAGGGCCTCCTGACCGCGGTGCCCGGCGTGGGGAAGCGGCTGGCCGCGCGCATCGTGCTGGAGCTCCGCGAGAAGGTCGCGGCCGCCGGGATCGCCGCGTCGACGCCCGCCGGAGCCGGCCAGGCCACGCGGTCTCCCGAAGGCGACGTGGTCGGGGCGCTCCAGGCCCTCGGCTACACGCTCGCGGAGGCACGCGAGGCCGCCCGGCACGTCGGCGCGGGAGGGGCGGTGCCGGGCTCGCTCGAGGATCGCGTGAAGGCAGCCCTGCGCTCCCTCTCCGGCGCCTGACGCGAGAGATGCGCCGCGATATCGCCGCGGTCCGCGAGCCGGCGCGTTCGAACATCCGTGCGAAATAGGCGGCGGGCATGGTAGACTCCGCGGCGATGACGGACGGGCACGGCTTCCTCGCGGCGGACCTCCTCGACCAGGAGGAGATCGCCGTCGAACGGTCACTTCGGCCGCGGTCGCTCGACGAGTACCTCGGCCAGCGCGAGGTGAAGGCCGGCCTCTCCGTCCTGCTCCAGGCGGCTCGCCAGCGCGGCGAGGCGGCCGACCATGTCCTCCTGCACGGGCCGCCGGGGCTCGGCAAGACCACGCTCGCCACCATCATCGCCCGCGAGCTGGGCGTGAACATCCGGTACACGTCGGGTCCCGCGATCGAGCGGGCAGGGGACCTCGCCGCCGTCCTCACCGCCCTCGACGAGCGCGACGTCCTCTTCATCGACGAGATCCACCGGCTCAACCGCGCGGTCGAGGAGATCCTGTACCCGGCGATGGAGGACTGCGCGCTCGACGTCATGATCGGCAAGGGCCCGTCGGCACGCTCGCTGCGCCTCACGCTCCGGCCCTTCACGATCGTCGGCGCCACCACGCGCGCCGGCCGGATCAGCGGGCCGCTGCGCGACCGGTTCGGGGCGGTCTACCGGCTCGACTTCTACGCCGAGGAGGACCTCCGCGCGATCGTCCGCCGGTCGGCCGCGATCCTCGGGCCTCGAGGTCACGGACGACGCCGCGGCCGCGATCGCCGCGCGTGGCCGGGCAACCCCGCGCATCGTGAACCGGCTCCTCAAGCGCGTCCGCGACCACGCCGAGGTCCACGGGGACGGCCGCGTGACCCTGGCCGCGGTCGACGAGGCGATGCGGGTCCTGGAGATCGACGCGGAAGGGCTCGACGCCACCGATCGCCGCCTGCTCGCCGCGATCATCGTGAAGTTCGGGGGCGGGCCGGTCGGCGTGGCCGCGCTCGCGGCGGTGCTCGCCGAGGAGGTGGAGACGGTCGAGGATGTCTACGAGCCGTACCTCCTCCGCATCGGCTTCCTGGACCGGACGCCGCAGGGGCGCGTTGCCACGGACCGCGCCCGGGCGCACCTGGTCGCCCTCGGCTACGACGTGCCGCCGCGCCGGGCCCTCCGCGAGCCCACCATCTGGGAGGCCGCCGGGCCGCCCGACTCCGAGCCGGGTCTCGCCCTCCCCGCCGACGAGGCGTGAGCGCCGCGTGACGGGCGCCGCCCGGTTCGAGATCCTCGTCGCCCCGCCCGCCGACGGCTCCACGCGCGCCCGGCTGGGCCGGCTCCACCTGCCCCACGGGGTCGTCGAGACGCCGACGTTCATGCCGGTCGGCACGAACGCCACGATCAAGGCGCTCCACCCCGACGAGATCGAGGAGACCGGCGCCCGGATCATCCTCGCCAACACGTACCACCTCTACCTCCGGCCCGGTCACGAGCGGATCGAGCGGCTCGGCGGCCTCCACGAGTTCATGAGCTGGCCCCACCCGATCCTCACCGACTCGGGCGGCTTCCAGGTCGTCTCGCTGGGGGACCTCAACGCGATCGACGACGACGGCGTGACGTTTCAGAGCCACCACGACGGCTCGCGCCATCGCTTCACGGCGGAGCGGTCGATGGAGATCCAGGCCGCGCTGGGCGCGGACGTCGCGGTCGCGTTCGACCAGCCGGTCCCGCCGGCGTCGACCGACGCGCGGGACGTGGAGATCGCGACGGAGCGCACCCACCGCTGGGCCGTCCGATCGCTCGAGGCGCACCGGCGGCCCGACCAGGCGCTCTTCGGTGTGATCCAGGGCGGCCTGGACCCCGGCCTTCGGCGGCACTCGACCGCGTTCATCGCGGGGCTGCCGTTCGACGGCCTCAACATCGGGGGCCTCGCCGGCGACGAGACGCCGAGCCAGCGAGAGGCCGTCCTCGACCTGGTGGTCGCGTCGCTCGACCGCGATCCGCGCGTCCGCTACCTGATGGGCCTGGGCTCACCGGCGGACCTCCTCGAGGCCGTCCACCGCGGGATCGACCTGTTCGACTCCGTGCTGCCGGCGCGGGTCGCCCGGAACGGGCAGCTGTGGATCCCCGGCGGCCGGATCAACATCCGTAACGAGCGCTTCCGCGACGACCCGCGGCCGGTCCAGGACGGCTGCCGCTGCCTCCTCTGCGCGCGCTTCAGCCGTGCCTACCTGGCCCACCTGTTCCGCGCGGACGAGCTGCTCGCGTACCGGCTCGCGACTTGTCACAACCTGACCTTCACCCTAGACTTCATGGCCGGGATCCGGGCAGCCTTGCGCACCGGGGACCTCCCTGGACGCCTTCCGGAGCTGCGTCAGCACGCTCGCCAGCGAAGCTACGATGCAACAGCGGTGCAGCTCGCGTGAAGGCCATTTCGGTACCCTCGAGTTCCGCGGAGGCGTTCGACGATGGGTTCGCGAGACCGTCCCCACCGCGAGGTGAAGAAGAAGTCAAAGGCTCCGGAGGCAAAGCCCAAGCTCCAGCCGTTCCTCGAGGTGCCGCAGAGCGTCGAGCTGATCAAGCCGAAGCGCAAGCCGCGCACCGTCGTCGAGGAAGAGCCGGAGGGCTGAGCACCCGGGCGGGCGCGTCATCGTCCGTTCCGTCGGGGCCAACGGAACCAGACAGGAGCAGGACGAGATGGCGATGACGGAGCGGAACGGGGCATCGGCCGCGGAGCGCACGAAGGCGGTCGAGGCGGCGATCCTCGCCATCGAGAAGCAGTTCGGCCGCGGGTCGATCATGAAGCTCGGCTCGGCCGAACGGCAGCAGGTCGACTTCATCCCGACCGGATCGATCGCCCTCGACCTCGCGCTCGGCGTCGGAGGCATTCCGCGCGGGCGGGTCACCGAGGTGTTCGGCCCGGAGTCGTCCGGCAAGACCACGCTCTGCCAGCACGTCATCGCCGAGGCCCAGCGGCGCGGCGGCGTCGCCGCCTTCATCGACGTGGAGCACGCCCTGGACCCGGGCTACGCGCGCGCCTGCGGGGTCAACGTCGATGAGCTCCTCGTCAGCCAGCCGGACACCGGGGAGCAGGCCCTCGAGATCACCGAGACCCTCATCCGCTCGGGCGGGATCGACATCGTCGTCGTCGACTCCGTCGCCGCGCTCGTCCCGCGGGCCGAGATCGAAGGCGAGATGGGGGACAGCTTCGTCGGCATCCAGGCGCGCCTCATGAGCCAGGCGCTGCGCAAGCTGGCGGGCGCGGTCAGCCGCTCCAACACCTCGCTCGTGTTCACGAACCAGCTCCGCGAGAAGATCGGGGTCATGTTCGGGAACCCGGAGGTCACGCCCGGTGGCCGGGCCCTGAAGTTCTACGCCACGGTGCGGCTCGACATCCGCCGCGTCGAGACGATCAAGACCGGCACGGAGTCGATCGGCAACCGCGTCCGCGTCAAGGTCGTCAAGAACAAGGTCGCGCCGCCGTTCCGGGTCGCCGAGTTCGACATCATGTACGGCGAGGGGATCAGCCGCGAGGGCGGGCTCCTCGACGTCGGCGTGGCGATGGACGTCGTGACGAAGACCGGCGCGTGGTTCACCTACGGCGAGACGCGCCTCGGCCAGGGCCGCGAAGCGGCGAAGGGCTTCCTGCGCGACAACGCCGCGGTCGGCGCCGACATCGAGACGAAGATCCGGGCCAGCATGTCGAGCGTGGCGATTCCCGTCGAGGGGATCTCCGAGGCCGAGTAGCCCCGCACGGGCAAGGGCGCGGGGCTCCGGCGCCACATGGCGCGGCTGCCCCGCGAGTCCTCGGCCCAGCGACGCGCGCGGCGCGCGGCGGTCGACGACCCGGACGCGGTGCTCGCAGCTGCCGCGCGATTCCTCCAGGCGCGCCCGCGCTCGACGGACGAGATGCGCCGGCGGCTGCGCGACGCGGGCTACCGGGCCGACCTGGTCGATGGCGCGATCGACCGGCTGACCGAGCTCGGGTTCCTCGACGACGCCGCCTTCGCCCGCTCCTGGGTGGAATCGCGCGACCGGGCGCGTCCTCGCGGCGCGCGGGCGCTGCGCGACGAGCTGCGCCGGCTGGGCATCGGGACGGCAGATGCCGAGGCCGCGCTTGCAGCACGCGAGGCGCTCGCGGCCGGCGGCGACCCCGACGATCCGCGCGGCGATCTCGGGGCGGGGGAGCGGGCGCCGTCGGACGCTTCGGACGACGCGGCGGCGGCGAGCCTCCTCGATCGGAAGGGCCGCGGCCTTCTCCGCGAGCCCGATCCCCGCAAGCGGCGGGCGCGCGCGTACGCGCTGCTCGCCCGAGCCGGCTTCGATCCCGGCACCGCGGGGCGAGCCGTCGGGACCTGGCTCGCGAGCGTCGGGACGGCCCTCACCGACGAGCCCGCGGGAGACGATCCGTCCCCGTGACCGGGCACGTTTGACCCTCCCGCGCGCCGGCCGTAGGCTACGCGCACCAGAGAACGGCGCCGCGACCGCGGCGCCGGTTGCCAGATTTCGAATCCATCCATTCCGGCGAGCCCACGCCGGCGCCCGGCCCACGCACCCACGCACGAGCAACGGGGTCGGTCCCGACGGATCGCCGTTCCCGCACCATCACTCGCCGGCCGCTCACCCGGCCGGTCGGGAGGCGAGATCATCATGGAGAACCCCGTCGTGGTGGCGGTGGCCCTTGTCGTGGCCATCGCCTGCGGCCTTGTTGCCGGATTCGTGGCACGCGGCATCCTTGCCGCCCAGTCCATCCGCGGCGCCCAGGAGAAGGCGGGCCGCATCGTCGCGGAGGCGCGGACGCAGCAGAAGGACCTGATCCTCGAGGCGAAGGACGAGAAGCTCCGCTTGCAGCGCGAGGCGGAGGACGAGGCCCGCGCCCGGCGCGCCGAGCTCAGCGCCCTCGAACGGCGCCTCCTGACCCGCGACGAGCAGCTCGACCAGCGCACCGACATGCTCGAGCAGCGCGACCGCAAGCTCCTCGAGAAGGAGCGCGACCTGGACCGGCTCCGCGAGGAGCTGGCGTCCTCCAGGGCCGAGCAGATCGCCGCGCTCGAGCGGGTCAGCGGGATGACCGCGAGCGACGCCAAGGCGGTGATCCTCGACGCGGTGCGGGCCGAGGCAGAGAACGATGCGGTCCGGCTCGCGCGCTCGATCGAGCGCCAGGCACGCGACGAGGCCCAGGACCGGGCGCGCGAGGTCATCGTCACGGCCATCCAGCGCGTCGCCGCCGACCACACCGCCGAGCACACCGTCTCCGTGGTCCATCTCCCGTCGGACGAGATGAAGGGCCGGATCATCGGCCGCGAAGGCCGCAACATCCGGGCGCTCGAGCAGGCCACCGGCGTCGACCTGATCATCGACGACACGCCCGAGACGGTCATCCTCTCGGGCTTCGACCCGGTCCGGCGCGAGGTCGCGCGGATCGCGCTCACCAAGCTCATGGCCGACGGGAGGATCCACCCGGGCCGGATCGAGGAGGTCGTCGCGAAGGCGCGCGCGGAGGTGGACCTCGTGATCCGCCAGGCCGGCGACGCGGCCGCCTACGACGCCGGGGTGCCGGGCCTGCCGTCCGAGATCACGCGCCTCCTCGGGCGCCTGAAGTTCCGCACGAGCTACGGGCAGAACGTGCTCAACCACGTGATCGAGACGAGCCGCCTGGCGGCGGTGATCGCCGCGGAGCTCGGCGCGGACGTGCTGGCCGCGAAGACCGGCGGGCTGCTCCACGACATCGGCAAGGCGGTCGACCACGAAGTCGAGGGCCCGCACGCCGCGATCGGCGCCGCCATCGCGACCCGCCACAACCTCTCGTTCAAGGTCGTGAACGGGATCGCCGCGCACCACCAGGAGGTGGAGTACGCCTGCCTGGAGGCGCCGATCGTGCAGGCGGCCGACGCCATCAGCGCCTCGCGCCCGGGCGCCCGCGGCGAGTCGGTCGAGCTCTACCTCAAGCGGCTCGAGGACCTCCAGGCGATCGCGGGCAGCTTCGCCGGCGTCGACCGATCGTTCGCCGTCCAGGCCGGCCGGGAGGTCCGGATCCTGGTCCGGCCCGAGGAGATCGACGACATCTCGGCGTCGCGGCTCGCCCGCGACATCGTCAAGAAGATCGAGGACTCGCTGACGTATCCGGGGCAGATCAAGGTCACCGTCATCCGCGAGACGCGCTCGGTCGAGTACGCGAAGTAGCGTGGCCGACTCGCGGGCGGCGCGCCCCTGCCGGGTCCTCATGCTCGGCGACGTGATCGGCCGGCCCGGCAGGGAGGCGGTCGAGCGCGAGCTGCCGCGGCTGCGCGACGTGCACGGCGTCGACTTCGTCACGGCGAACGGGGAGAACCTCGCCGGCGGGATGGGCCTCACCACGTCCACGGCCGAGTCGCTCTACCGGTGCGGGGTGGACGTGATCACGTCGGGCAACCACATCTGGGACAAGAAGGAGATCCTGCCCGCCCTCGAGAAGGACGAGCGGATCCTGCGGCCCCACAACTACGGCACCGACGGCGTCCCGGGCCGTGGCTGGGGCGCGTACGTCGCGGCCGACGGGACCGACGTCGCGGTCCTCAACTTCCAGGGCCGCACGTACATGATCCCGATCGAGAACCCGTTCACCGACGCGGACCGGCTCCTCGACGAGGGCGCCGACGCGCTGCCTCCGGTCCGCCTGGTCGACTTCCACTGCGAGGTGACGAGCGAGAAGAACGCGTTCGGGCTGCACCTCGACGGGCGTGTCAGCGCGGTCGTCGGGACCCACACGCACGTCCCGACGGCCGACGAGCGGATCCTGCCGCGCGGGACGGCCTACCAGAGCGACCTCGGGATGACCGGCCCGCTCCACAGCGTCATCGGATTCGCGCCGGGCACCGTCCTGCCGCGCTTCATCAACGGCCTGCCGACGCGCTTCGAGGTCGGCGGCTGGCCGGTGGTCCTCAACGCGCTCCTCATCGACGTGGACCCGGCCACGGGCCGCGCCCTCCGCGTGGAGCGCGTGCGCCGGATCGTCGAGGCGGCCTGATGGGGCGCGGACGCCGCGCGCCGCAGGTCGGCCGGGTCGTGCCGCCCGAGCCGACGGTCGTCGACCTGCATGCCCACACGAGCCGGTCGGACGGGCTCCTGCAACCTCGGGCGCTGGTCGCGGACGCGGCCGCGGCGGGGATCCGGACCCTCGCGATCACCGACCACGACACGCTCGCCGGGTACCGGGAGCTGGTCGCGCCCGCCGGGCCACCGCTGCCGGCCGGCCTGGTCCTCATCGCCGGCGTGGAGATCAACGCGGTCGGCGGAGGCGTCGACGTGCCCGATGGCGAGCTCCACATCGTCGGCCTCGGCGTCGATCCGGGCGACGAGGCGTTCGAGGCGGCCCTCGCGGGGCAGCGCGACGGACGCCGCCGCCGGTTCGAGCGGATGGCTGCCCGGCTCCGCGCCGCGGGGCTCGCGGTCGACGCGCAGCTCGCCGACCTGGACCCGGCGAGCGACGACGCGCTGGGCCGGCCCACCCTGGCCCGCGCCCTCGTGGCCGCCGGCCTCGCGACCAGCGTCCAGGATGCGTTTGCGCGGTTCGTCGGCCGAGGCGGACCGGGCTACGTCCCCCGCGAGGGCCTTGGACCGCTCGACGCGATCGGGGTGATCCGGAGCGCGGGCGGGATCCCGGTGCTTGCCCACTTCTCGGTGGCACCGTCCCGTCGGGTCCTCCTGCGAGAGCTCATGGGGGCGGGCCTGGGCGGCCTCGAGGTCCACCATCGGAGCTTCGACGCCGCGACCGTTGCCGCGGTCGGGGCGGTCGCCCGGGAGCTGCACCTGCTCGTTTCGGGCGGCACGGACTATCACGGCGACGATGAGCGCTACGCCGACGCGATCGCGGAGACCTGGGTGCCGCCCTCGGTTGCCGCGGGCGTCCTGGCTGCCATTCGGGTCGAGGCCGTGGCATGACGGCGCGAATCCTCCCGGTCCTCGACCTGGTCCCGCCGGCGATGCCGCTCGCAGGACCCCGAGCTGCCGCCACTGCCGGCGCGCGCGTCGCCGAGTTTCGGCCGGAGGACCAGGCGCTCCCGCGCTTCTGGGTCTGGACGCTCGGCTGCCAGATGAACCGGAGCGACTCGGAGGAGATGGCCGGCCGCCTCCTCGCCGCGGGCTGCGCCGAGGCGCCCGGGATGGAGGCCGCCGACCTCGTGGTCATCAACACGTGCGCGATCCGCGAAGCCGCCGAGGCGAAGGTCATCGGGCGGCAGGGCGCGCTCTCCGCGCTCAAGTCAGCGAACCCCGGGCTCCGCGTGGTGCTGACCGGCTGCGCGGTGCGCGAACGCGACCGGGCCGGGCTCCGGCGCCGGTTCCCGGCGGTCGACCTCTTCCTCCGGCCGGACGAGGAGCCGGAGATCGTCGAGCGGCTCGGCCTCGCGTCGGCCCAGGCCGCCGTCGGCCTGGGCGAGACGAGCGACCTCCCGGTGCCACCAGGCTCGCTCGCGGCGCCCGCGGCCCCGGTCCCTGCGCCCGCGGCCTCGCTCCCTGCGACCGGGGGCCCGCTGGCGGCGCCGCGAACAGCGGCCACCACGGTCGTCAAGGGCGTCCCGGTCTCCGCCGCCGACAACCTCGCGGCGTCCCGGGCCGACGCGGTCGCGTCGGGCGCCGTGCGGCGCGAGTCGCCGGTCTCCGCGTGGCTGCCGATCATCTACGGGTGCGACAAGACCTGCACGTACTGCATCGTGCCGTTCAGCCGCGGGCCGGAACGCAGCCGGCCGTTCGATTCCGTGGTCGACGAGGCGCGCGCCCTCGCGGCGGCGGGCTACCGCGAGATCACGCTCCTCGGCCAGAACGTCAACAGCTACGGCCACGACCTGCCGGCGGAGGCGCGGTTCGCCCACGTCGCCGAGGCGCGCCGGACCGGGCGGCAGATCGATCGCGCCTCGCGGCCGGACCTCGCCGAGCTGATCCGGGCGATCGACGCGCTGCGCGCCCCCGATGGGAGCCGCGCGGTGCCTCGTCTCCGCTTCGTGACCTCCCACCCCTGGGACCTCTCGGACCGGCTCGTCGACGCGATGGCCGGGGCGCCGGCCGTGTGCGCCGCGCTCCACCTGCCGGTCCAGTCGGGCGACGACGACGTCCTCCACCGGATGGGGCGGCAGTACACGATCGCCCACTACGAGGAGCGACTCGGGCGGATCCGCGAAGCGATCCCGGGGATCGCGGTGAGCACGGACGTGATCGTCGGCTTCTGCGGCGAGACCGAGGCCCAGTTCGCGGCGACGCTGCGCCTCCTGGAGGCGATCCGCTACGACCAGGTCTTCGCGGCCGCCTACTCGCCGCGCCCGGGAACGCCGGCGACGCGGCTTCCCGACGACGTCCCCGCCGGCATGAAGCGGGAGCGGCTGAACCGCCTCCTCGCGATCCAGGAGGAGATCGGCTTCGCCCGGAACGCCGAGCGCATCGGGAGCGTCGCCTCGGTCCTCGTCGACGCGCTGGAGCGACCGCGCGGCCACGACCACGACGACGACCGCGAGGAGCCGCCGGCGGCGACGCTCGTCGGCCGCGATCCGTTCGCCGGCCCGCTTCCCGACGGCTGGGTCCGCCTCGCCGGCCGCTCGCGCGAGAACCGGCTCGTCCATCTCGCGGGGCCATCCAGCCTCGTCGGGTGCATCGTCGACGTGCGCATCGAGGCGGCGGGCCCGTACAGCCTGCGGGGGACCCTGGCCTGACGACGGGGGAGGGGAGCGCCGCCGGCGGCGATATCGTCGGCGCGGACGGGGCAGGGAGCGCGCCCCCGCCGCTCGTCGTCATCGGCGGACCGACGGCGACCGGCAAGACCGACATCGCCGTGCAATGTGCGCTCGGGCTCATCGCCGACGGCGTCCCGGCCGAGGTGATCTCGGCCGATTCGCGCCAGGTCTACCGGGGGACCGACGTCGCGACGGCGAAGCCGACCCTCGAGGAGCGGCGGGGCGTGCCGCACCACGGCCTGGACCTCGCCGACCCGGACGAGCGCTTCTCCGTGGCCGACTTCGCGGGACACGTCGAGGCGATCCTGCCGGGCATCCGCGCACGCGGCGGCGTCGCGCTGCTCGTGGGCGGCACCGGGTTCTGGCTGCGGGCGATCGCCGACGGGCTCGACCTCGACGCGCTCCCGTGGGACCCGGGCATCCGGGCCGCGCTGGAGGCGGACCTGGCCGCTGGGGGACTGACCGCGCTCGTGGCTCGCCTCCAGGCTGTCGCGCCCGCCCTCGCGGCCGGCGTCGACCTGCACAACCCGCGCCGGGTCGTCCGCGCACTTGAGATCGCGACCCTCCAGGGCGACGTCCCCCGTCCCGCGCCGCGCGGCTACGGCGCCCAGGTCCTGCGCATCACGCTCGACGTGGCAGATCGTTCCCTGCATCGCGCGGTCATCGCACGCCGGTCGGCCGCGCAGCTCGACGGCGGGATCCTCCCCGAGGCAGAGGCGCTGCGCGCCCGCTACCCGGCGGACCTGCCCGCGTTCTCGGCGATCGGCTACCGGGAGGCCTGGGACCTGCTCGACGGCCGGATCGACCGGGCCGGCTACCTCGCCGCGAACGTCGGCCGGAACCTCGCCTACGCGCGCCGCCAGCGCACGTGGTTCCGCGCTGCGCCCGTCCGACCTCGAGCTCGACGCGGGGGACCCGCGGGCGGCGAGCCTTGCCCTGCGGGCGCGTGCGGGCCTTTGCCGCAGCGGCGCTGCGGCCTGGCGCCTGACGACCGCCTCTCGCGGGTCACGTCCCACCTGCGGTCCGGCCGACCCGCGGGGTCGCCCCCCTCGGCACGCTATCCTCCGTGGATGCCCAACCCCACGACCATCGACCTTGCCCTGCCCGCCGAGAAGGCCTTCCTCGTCGCTGTCGACACGGGCGAGGACCCGGGCTGGAACGCCCAGGATTCGCTCGCCGAGCTCGCCTCGCTCGCGGAGACGGCGGGGGCCGTCGTCGTCGGCGCGGAGTGGCAGAACCGCCGCCACGTGGACCCGAACTGGTACGTGGGCAAGGGCAAGGCCGAGGAGCTGGTGGCCGCCAGGGCCGAGACCGGATTCGATCTCCTCGTCGCGGACGACGAGCTCTCGCCGGGCCAGCAGAAGGCGCTCGAGAGTCTCCTCGGGGTCAAGGTGATCGATCGGAGCCGGCTGATCCTCGACATCTTCGCCCAGCACGCGCGCACCCACGAGGGGCGCCTCCAGGTGGAGCTCGCCCAGCTCGAGTACCAGCTGCCCCGCCTCACGCGGCTGTGGACGCACCTGTCGCGGACCGGGGGCGGGATCGGCACCCGGGGCCCTGGCGAGAGCCAGCTCGAGACGGACCGCCGGCTCATCCGCGAGCGGATCAAGAAGATGAAGGAGCGGGTCGAGCAGGTCCGCCAGCAGCGGGCGACCGCGGCGCGCGGCCGCGACCGGCGGCTGTACCCGACGGTGGCGATCGTCGGCTACACGAACGCGGGCAAGTCCACCCTCCTCAACACGCTCGTCGGGAGCGTCGTGGCGCTGGCGGAGGACCGGCTCTTCGCGACGCTCGACCCCACGAGCCGCCAGGTCAAGCTCGGGGACGGCCAGACCGCGATCATCACGGACACCGTCGGCTTCATCCACAAGCTGCCGCACCAGCTCGTGGACGCGTTCCGGGCGACCCTCGAGGAGGTGACCCGCTCGGACGTCCTGATCGAGGTCGTCGATGCATCGGACGCCCACTTTGCCGAGCACCGGGTGACCGTCCAGACGGTCCTCGACGAGCTCGGGGCGGGGACGAAGCCGCGCCTGGCGGCATTCAACAAGGCAGATCGGCTCGTCGCCGACGGCGGGGCAGCGATCCAGGCCCCGATCGTGGCCGGCAGCGTTCTCGTCTCGGCGCTCACCGGGTTCGGCATGGACGCCCTTCGGGACGAGGTCGCGGCGCTCCTCGCCTCGCTCTGGGAGGAGATCGACGTCGCGGTCCCGTACGCCGCCGGCGAGCTCCTGGCCCGCGTGCGGGAGCGCGGCACCGTGGACCTCGAGTACGGCCAGCGCGAGGTTCGCGTTCGCGGACGCGTGGCGCCGGCCCTCGCAGGGGAGCTGTCGGCGGCTGCGACACGCTGGGCAGAGTCGCTTCGCGAGTCGCAGCGGGCCGACGCCTGACCGCGTCTCCGCTGCCGGGCGCCTCCCGCGGCTCGTCGCGCCGGCCATGGCCGCGCCTCCCGCGGCCGGCTCGGCCGGCGTTACGGCGGAGGCTGATGGCGGCCGGCCACCATGGCCGCGGATGCCGATCGCGGCCCGGCCGGTCCCCCCGAAGGGTCCATCCGGACCCTAGACTCGGGCCCGGGACGCGCCTAGCATCGGACGCCGGGGGTATCGCACGCGAGTCGCGCCGTCCCAGCCGAGGATGACCTGATCATGGATGGATGGACCGGACAGTTCCTGCGGGTCGACCTGACCAGCCGGACCTCGAGGATCGAGACGTTCTCGGAGGAGTTCGCCTACACCTGGATCGGCGGGCGCGGCTTCGCGGTCAAGATCCTCTACGACGAGCTGGCCCCGGGGATCGATCCGCTCGGGCCCGAGAACAAGCTCGTGGTCGCGGTGGGCCCCATCTCCGGCATCCCCGCGCCCAACACCGGCAAGACGATCGTGGCCGCGAAGTCGCCGGCCACCGGCGGCTACGGGGACGGCAACCTCGGCACCCGCGTCACCGACCAGCTCCGCAAGGCGGGCTACGACGCCCTCATCATCGAGGGTCGCGCCGAGCGCCCCACGCTCCTCTCGATCGACGACGACCGCGTCGAGTTCCTGCCCGCCGACGAGGTCTGGGGCAAGGGCACGATGGAGACGAACGACTGGATCTACGCCCGCTACGGGAAGGGCGTCGGCGTCCTGAACATCGGCCAGGGCGGCGAGAACATGGTCAACTTCGCGGTCGTGCGCAGCCTCGAGGGGCGCTCCGGCGGGCGGCCGGGGATGGGCGCCGTGATGGGCTCGAAGCTCCTCAAGGCGATCGTCGTCAAGGGCTCCAGGCCGATCCCGCAGGCGTTCCCCGCCGCGATGAAGGAGCTGGGCCGGGACGACCTGCGGGCCGTCCACGCCATGGACAAGGAATCCGCCTGGTCGACCCAGGGGACGACCGGCGTCCTGCCCTGGTGCAACGAGGTCGCGGCGCTGCCGGTCCACAACTTCCGGGGGACGCACCACCCGGACGCCTGGAAGGTCGACGGCGAGCGCGTCCACGCGGCCCGGGTCGCGACCTACGGCTGCCCCAACTGCACGATGCGCTGCGGGATCGGGATCCTCGACGACGAGGGCCGCGAAGCCGAGGTGGACTACGAGAACATCGGCCTCCTGGGGCCGAACCTCGACCTGTACGACCTTTCCCAGGTCGCCGCGCTCAACTACCTGTGCGATGACTACGGGCTCGACACGATCTCGGCAGGCGGCGTCCTGGGCTTCTACGCCGACGCGATCGAGCGGGGCGCCGTCGCCGGCGACCTTCGCTTCGGGGACATCGCGGGCTTCAAGAAGGTCCTGGGAATGATCGCCAACCGCGAGGGCGAGATCGGCAACCTCCTCGCCGACGGGACGCTGGCGGCCGCCAGGGCCTTCGGGCACGGGTCCGAGGACTACGCCATGCAGATCAAGGGCATGGAGATCTCGGCCTACAACTGCAAGTTCATCCCGGGCATGGCGCTCGCGTTCGGCGTGAGCCCGATCGGCGCCCATCACAAGGAGTCGTGGATCATCACGTTCGAGGTCAAGCAGACCACGCGCGGCTCCTACGGGCGCGACAAGGCCCAGAAGATCGTCGACCTGCAGCGGATCCGTGGGGGCCTCTTCGAGTCGATCGTCACCTGCCGGTTCCCGTGGGTCGAGCTTGGCTGGGGCGTGGAGCACTACCCGACCTATTTCAACACGGTCACCGGGAGCGACTGGAAGCTCGAAGACTTCTGGGCCGATCTCCGACCGGATCTACGCGGTCATGAAGCTCTTCTGGCTGCGCGAGCACCCGGACACGGACCGGACGGCGGACTTCCCCCCGGCTGCCTGGTTCGACCCGGCAAACGCCGACACCGAAGGGCCGATCGCGGGCATGATCCTCGACCGCGGGCAGTACGACGGGATGCTGCAGCACTACTACGACATCCGCGGCTACGACACGCGCGGCATCCCGACCCGGGCCACCCTCGAGAGCCTCGGCCTCGGCACCGAGGCCGCCGCGGCGGAGGCGTTCGCGACGCTCCACTGACGATGAAGGTCACGGTCAAGCTCGTCGGCGGCCTCGTCCACACCGTCGGGTTCAGCGAGCGCGACGTCGAGCTGCCGGTCGGCACGACCGTCGCCGGCCTCCTCGACGCGATCGGCATCGACCGCGCCCGGCCCCTCGTCGTCGGTCGCGCCGGCTGGGCGATCGAGACGGACGACGAGGTCCACGACGGCGACCGGATCCTGATCTCTCCTGTCTTCTCGGGCGGCTGAGCGGCACAGAGGAGGGGAGGGCGTCCGATCGGCATCGGCGTCGCCCGCCCGTCGACGGCTCTGGACAGGCGCCCGGCGCTGCATGTTGTAGTATGCTACAATAGGTCTCCATGACGAGGTCCAAGGAGAACGGGATGACCCTGACCGTGCCTGAGGCGGCCCGACGCGTCGGCCGCAACCCGGAGACGATCCGTCGCTGGATCAGAGAAGGGAAGCTGCCGTCGCGAAAGGTCGGAACGCAACACCTCATCGAGGAACAGGAACTGGACGCCATTGCGGCGCCGGAGGCGGATCGACTCCCGCTGCCGCCGGCCTGGCGGACAACGTTCTGGGGTGAGCCGATGCCCGATTGGGTCGCTGCCGTCCGGGCCAGCCGGGAAGCACATTGACTCCGGTCGTTCTCGACGCCGGCGCTGCGCTCCACCTTCTCGCCTTGCCGGATGCGAGTCCGGCAAGCGAGCTCATGCTCCGCGCGCCCCGGCTCCTGCGGTCGGAGGTGCTCTCGGCCCTCCATGCGCAAGTCTGGCGCGGCGCCGTCCCGGTGGATGCCGCGCACACGATGCTGCGGCGTCTTGATGCGCTTGCGATCAGCCTCTTCGCAGACGAACTCCTGCTGCACGAGCGTGCCTGGGCGATCGCCGACCAGCTCGGCTGGGCAAAGACCTACGACGCCGAGTACGTGGCCCTCGCGCAGATCCTCGACGTCCCGCTGCTCACGGCCGATGGCCGCCTGGCGCGCGGAGTGGAGCACCTCATCAAGGTCATCGGACCCGCCGAACTCTGAACAGCCGAGGGCGGGTGAGTCCTCGGCTCGCGATCCCACCACTTCCGATAATGTAAGTTATGTTCTTTCAACTAGCCGAAGTACTCGCCGTTGGGGTGATCGTCATTCAGCACCTGATGGATGAACCCTTCCTTCGACGTCGCGGTGTCGATGAACTCCGTCCACAAGCTTGAGTCGCAACCGCTGTACCACCATCGCTTGCCGTTGGGGAACTGAACCAAAATCGTAGCCTGCGGCGCATCGTACGCGGCCGCGATGGACCTGTCGGAGATCACGGGAACCCACTCAAGCGGTGTCATCGCCCACTCAACCTCCAAGATCTGCACGCCAACGTGCCAACCGCGTTCGTCACATCGTTCGTCCGTGGATGGCCCGCCCAGCCGGCGAGGGTCGGATCCGAGCTGCGCGGCTCTGGGTATGGACGATCGATCAGGCGCGGACGGGAAGCGCCATGGCCTCGCCACTGAGGATCGCCTCCCCTGTTCTAAGGGCCGGCAATGCGTCTGCGAGCCCGGCCAAGGAGTCGGGTAGAGCGGCTCGGATCCTAGCCTGGTCCGCACTGTTCCCGAGTCTCATCGCGAGGATCGTTCCGACTTGCGAGAGAGCGGTATCTGGTAGTTCGCTTGGCCGTTGAGTGACCAGGAGCAGTCCGACACCATGTTTGCGGCCCTCGCGGGCGACGCGATTGGCGGCTTCGCGGGCGACGCGGACGGTAGCACCGTCGCCGAGGTAGCGATGAGCTTCCTCAAGGACCAGCAACACTGGCCGCGGCCTGCCTATCCCGTCCGTGGTTCCGCGCTCGGCAATTTCGAAGAGTAGCGTACGACCAGCCCGATCGCGAGGTCAGATGCCTCCGCCGGCACACCACTAAAGTCAAGAACGGAGACCGGCCTGTCGTCGCCTAGCCAAGTGCTCACGAGTCCTGGCAGGGGGTCCGCGGTGCGACACGATTCCTCGAGAGGGTCAAGAAGGAACGCTAGAGAACGATCCTTCAAGCGCAGACGGATCCGATCGGTCGTCGAGCCGTAGTTGGCCCAACGCGGTCCCTGCGATGGTGCGGCCCCTCCCGGACCGTAAGGCTTGTGCATCCTCGGGACGAGTTCGTCTGCGTCCTCCTGGCGCATCGACTTGCTCCGTTGCTGGGTCGGTCTTGACGGTGAACGTCGCGTGGTTCTCCGAATCCATCTGAAACCAGACATGTCGGAGATTGAAGGGCAATGGTGTGTCGGCGCCGATCGCGGCAGCCGGTACGTCGATCCACGAAGCGGTCTCAGCAAATGCCCGTCTCCCTGGATAACAGCCTCCGCAAATCGATTTGCCGTGTTGACGCCCTCGACACGACCGGCGAGGAGCTGAAGGAGGTCCTGGGCGGGCAGAGCCCAATATGTCGGATCTGGAGCATGGCGCCTGGTTGGTCCGTAACCACCTTACGTACGGACGCTGACTCTCCGAGGGCAGCCTCGTACTCGCCGTGCGGGTCAACCACGACGATATTCGCTGCGGGCCAGGTCGACGCCACCCGCTGCACAAGGACACTAACGGCGCTGGACTTGCCAGCACCCGTTGAGCCGACCACGGCGGCGTGTCGGGCGACCAGAGCGGCAACATCAACTTGAGACCTCGACGCTTCCGGTAGAAAGCTCTCCGAGTCGTATCCGTGTGCCGCCAGGCGCTGGAAGGACGGAGGCGAGCTCATCGTTAAGGACAATTAGGACGGCGTCGAGAGGGCCGGGTAGCTACTAACGCCCCTCCTGAAACCTCCTGCCGAACTTATCTCGCCGAGCAGTTGGACCTGCAGCCAACGGTTCCCGGCCAGACGGATTCTGGGAAGGAGCAAGTGGCGGGGCGAGCTCCGCGATGCCGACCAAAGTGACCGTAGCCAGAAGGCTGTTGGGTCCCTGTGGGATTCTGACAAGTGAGCCAACTTGACCCACAGCTTGGAGACGTCCGGCGATCACCGGGCTAACGCCAGCCAGTGATGCATCAAGCTCGACCGTGACCGTCGCGCCGAGTACGTGCTTCACGCGACCGATGTGCCGCGGGTCATTCATGAGCCGGTTGTCTCGGAAAGTGGGAGGTACCTAGCCAGTGCTTGGAAGTCAGTCAGGAGCAACTTCCCATTGGCTGCAACGCCTGGGATATCGACGTCCTTCCACTTACCGCGCCGGCCTCCCCAAATCGCCTCGTCGGTAGCCGCAACCGTGATCGACGGGGTCCTGGTGGCCTTCTCCGCAAGCTCGTCGGGAATCGTCTCGTGGCAGAAGACGATGACCGAGGATCTGGGATTCCTCTCTGCTGTTTCGTAGATAGTTTCGTCCAGGTGCTGATCTCCAAATGAGTAACCAGCGACCATCAGCAATGACTCCGGCTCCTGCCCCAGTGAGCGACGGAAATGATCATGCAGCGCAACGAATGGAGCGCGTCGCGGCGAGGCTTCGTACTTCTCTTCACTGGGGTAGATCGCGGCAACTTCGCCGGGTAGCGCGTTGCCACCTCGGACTAGATGTGATGCCCACCTCCCCTCGTGTCGATCCTCCAGTTCATCGAGCCGTGAAGCTTCCAAAGCCGGATCGCGAAGGCTGGCAGTGATCGTCCTTGGGCTCCGTCTATGAGGTCCGCCCTAAACTGGCCCGCAATGTTGCCAACGAACCCATCGAATAGATCCGCCCCAATGGTCTCGAGGGCCGATTTAAGAGCAAGGTCGTAGTTCAAGGTGAACAGTTCGATTGGCGTGCGGCGCTCGCGCTGAACAGCCCAGGAAGCCAACCCGTCGTAAGGGTTGACCGTCGTGGTCACGGCGAGCAATCGGGTCACGATTGAGGACGTGACCGCTAATTCGAGGTCGGCGGCGGCTCCGCCCGTCAAGCTAGCGAAGGTTTCGCCGGCTTCGAGCAGTATCCTGACACGTCATATCCGCGTCAGGGCCTGCTCGAAGATTCCGGCCGGCGAACATTTCCTCGGCCGTCTTGCCAAATCGTGGCTTTATGTCGTCCAAGACCGCTTGGCCTAATTGCGCCAAAGTTGGGAATCCCGCGGCAAGGCTCGTGCCCGCCCCCATGAGGAACCGGACTCGGCGATCGCTTGATGCTTGTTGAGCGGCGAGTTGGACCGTGAAGTCAGCTGGATCGTGTAGCAGTGTCGTGGTGGCTGCGGGTCCAGCAGAAGTTCCCGGAACGGTCATTGTTGCGCCCTCTCGTCCTCTTGATGCGCACGCCTAACCAGTGAACCCCCCTGCCTCAACCGCGTCTGTCACGCACCTCTTCCCCACGGACGTCAGGCGTTGCACTCCCGAGCGATTGATCACCCATCGTTTCCCAGTCCGCGTGGGCTGCGATGACTTGAGCCGTTTCCATCCATACCCGCTCGACGCGCACCAGGGAATACGGTCCGACAGCAGACTCTGCGAGATGCCGGAACCGCGTGAGCAGATCAGCCGGTCGACGAAACGGAGGACTTCCGGAAGTCCGGACCTAGGGTCGGCGGCTCCCGTTTCATGGGCAATCGATTTCGTCGTGACGATTCCGGTCACCCAGGCTCCCTCGTCCGTCTCCGTCTCCTCGACGCGGCCGGAGGCGACCAGCGGCAGGTCGCCGTGCGGCCAGTGCCACGCCTCGACCGGGTGGTTGGCATCTAGCGGTCTGTAGAAGCAGCGCTCATCAACGCCGAGCGAGTCGAGGAGCAGCTGGATCCGAGTCCCGTCGACAGGAATGCCCGCGAGTCGAACGGAGAGGCTCGTGTCCACGAGCCTCTCTAGATGCGACCAGATCCGGGACGTAATCCAGTAGTACCCAATCCATCTGGGCAATGATCGAAGTAGACGAGGTGTTCCTCGTCGTGCACCGCCGGTCGCCTCCCCTATGGCGGTCGGCCTCGCGACGAAGTGCCTCGACGAGCCCGTGAGCGCCAATTCCGTGCCAGGCGAGATCTGGCTGGTGGATCGCGTAGCTGCCTCCACGGGTGATCCATCCTGCTCTTGCGAGGACGCCAAGTGCCGTCTCGAGGTCTCCATCCGTTGCAAAAGGCAACCGGGCTTCCAGCCGAACGCCAACCCCTTGGGCCGTTGTCCAGTCCACATCTGGAATGGAGTCGGCGAAGACCAGGTCTCCGGAGGAGCCCACGACGGTAACCCACGGTTGTTCGTGTCTCTGGAGGTCCACAACTGACGTCGCGCGTCGAAGCAGGAGTGACCCGTCGACTTCTCGTCGAGCTGCTCTCGTTCGTCTGCCGACCAACGACCGTGGCCGCGTCTCGAATTAGCACTCGCTTGCGCACACGCAGGAGCGAGACAGGAGATATCCGTGCAGCGAAAAGATCCTCCAGATCGTCGCCGTCCAAGAGAAGAATCAGCCTGGTTCGATCAGATCGGACCGCGTCGATTGCACCCGAGGTCAATCCGGCGACACTGGCAGCGAGGCCAATCACGTTGGGCGCACATCGGCGTAGCCGGTCCCGGAGTCCATCGATCGTCGCGATGTCAGATCGTCTGGAGGTCCACTTCGCTTCTAGGAGGTAGTTGTCGTCGTACGCAATGAATACGTCGGTGTCTCGCGGGCTTGCGGCGCGGGCTCCTTCCTTAACATCAAATCCAGCCCGTTCGAAGAAGCGCGATAGGAGTCGCGGAAGTCCTCGTCCGCGGTCCCTGGCATTGGCGAGCTTCAGGGACCCGAATGCCTCAAGAAACTCTCGGCTCATGAGGGCCACCTCACGTTTCGCAATTGACGCACGCTCGCCCGTGCAGATTGAGGGCGAGGAGGCATTCCAGGATGGCGGCGTCGGGGAGGTCGTCGGGCCAGCCGTAGGCGGCGAAGACGGCGGCGTCGAGGTCGGCGTGGGCGTTGGCGAGCCAGGTGGGGCGCTGGTTGTAGAGGTTGGTGAGGGTGCGCTTCGCGAGCTCGGCGGGGTCGAGGCCGGGCGGGTTGAGCCAGCCGTCGCGGAGCTCGACGAGGCGGCGGGCGGCCTCCCCTACTCTCTCGCGCTGCTCGGGCGTGGGGTCCGGGAACGGGAAGGTCTCGAAGCAGGTCGTGGGCGTGTAGCGGAAGCCGGACTCGCCTCGCGGAGCTGCGTGCCCGTGCCGCGCGCCCAGACCTCGTGGACGCGCGAGTGCAGGACGCCGAACGTGTAGTCGTCGTCGCGGGCGATCGCGACGAGTGCGCTGATCCGGCAAGCGTTCGGCGGGCAGCCAGACGAAGAGGCGGTGCTTGGCGACGGATCGGGGTCGCGATGTAGCGGCCGAGGCCGCGCGAGCGCGGCGCGCATGCTCCGGCCGTGGCTCGCTCGTGGAGCCACCAGCGGTCGGCTACGCGGTCGCCGCGATTCCGATCGCGCGTCGGGCCGCACGTGCGCCGGACGTACTCGAACGGCGCCTCGTAGAGTGCGGCCTCGTCGCTCGGGCATGTCGACGCCGAAGTCGATGATCCACATGTCGCGCGGTCGCCGCGTCAGGTCCATCGCCGTTGACCCATGGTCGGACGACGTCGGCGTTCGATCGGCCGTCCGGGATTCGGCGATGGCGAGCATGCGCGCGGCCGTGCTCGGCGTCGATCTCGAATGGGCCGCCCTTCTGTCGCCCATGAAGGCGATGCCCAGGTTCTCGCGGAGGCGTCGCGCCTGCGTGAGGTCGACGCCCGACGGTGAGGTTCGCGTTGATGCGAGACGACCGGTCGACCGTCGAGCGTCGCGCTCGGTCTCGCGTCCCGTCGTCCTGGCCGACGAAGCTGATGTGGACGTTGGCGCCGGCCAGGACCCATGGCTCGTCCGATCGGGCGAAGAAGATGTCGCCGGTCTCCTTGATCCGCTCCAGGACCCGACGGTTGGCGCCGCCGCGGATGCCCTGCGTGGCGAGCAGGCCGGCCCGCGTGCGTTCGCCCGCTCGCGATCTGCGCGCGCGCCTTCTCGTGCCAGTAGGCGACGAAGTCGGCTCGCGCGTGGGACGCGGCCGTCGAAGACGGCGAACAGCGTCGTCGACGTAGTCGTCGCCGAGGCCGCGCCGCAGGAGCTTGCCGCCCAGGAACGGCGGGTTCCCGACGATGAACTCGGCCTCCGGCCACTCGGCCTCGCGCGGGTTCGTCGGGTCGGACAGGTCGAGCAGCGCGTCGCGGGTCTCGATGTGGTGGAGCGACTTGAGGATCGGGTCGCGGCGGTAGCCCAGGCCGTGGCGGATCATCCACTGGATCTCGCCGATCCAGATGGTCACCCGGGCGAGCTCGGCGGCGTAGGCGTTGATCTCGATGCCCAGGACCGCCTCGGGGCCGATCTGGGGGATCTGCATCGAGCGCCGGAGGACCTCCGAGCCCCAGTGGATGGCCTCGAACTCGAGGTCCTTGAGCGCCCACAGCGAGACGATCAGGAAGTTGCCGGAGCCGCAGGCGGGGTCGAGCACGCGGACGCGCCGCAGGCGCTCGAGGAAGTCGTCGAAGACGGCCTCCGGGTTGTCCGCGCGCGGGGTCGACTTCGTGACCTTCCGGCCGGACAGGAGCAGCTCCGTCACCCGCGACCTGCATGGCGGCGAACTCGCGGCGGAGCGGGCGCAGGATCACCGGCTCGACCAGGCCCCAGATCGCCTCGCGGTCGGTGTAGTGGGCGCCGAGCTGGGCGCGCTGGTCGGGGTCCAGGCCGCGCTCGAACAGGGTGCCGAAGATCGCCGGCTCGATGAGCGCCCAGTTGAGCTTGCTGACCTCGAGCAGCGTGGCGATCTCCGAGCCGATCAGCGGCAGGACGTCGCCGGACTCGAACAGGCCGCCGTTGAACCAGTCGATCTCCTCGGTCCCGAACAGCCCGCCGTCCTTGCTCATCTTCGCGAACAGGTCGCGCGAGGGCGGTCGTGAAGACGTCCGAGCGGCCCTTCGAGGCCGCCGACAGGCGCGAGAAGATGCCCTTCGGCAGCAGCCCGGCGTCCTCCGCGAACAGGCAGAACAGGATCCGGTCGAGGAAGTGGGCCACCCGCTGCGGCTCGTGGCCGCGCGAGCGGAGGCTCTGGGCGATCTCGGCGAAGTGCTGCGCTGCCTGCTCGGTGATCTGGGCCGGGTGCGATTCGCGGGCGGAGCTCCTCGGGCGCCGTGAAGACGTCGCGGAGCATCTGGAGGGCGTCGGAGGGGTCGTCGGCCGCCAGGTCGTCGAGGGTGACGAGCTTCACGATCGGGCTGAGGCCCGGTGAAGTTCGTGTGGATCTCGATCCGCTCGAGGTCGCTGACCACCAGGAGCGGCGGGTTGCCCAGGTCGTCCTTGTAGCCCATCAGCTGGACGTAGGCGGCCTTGCAGGTCCTTGTTCTTGCCCTTGTACTCCCAGGCGAAGAAGTCGCGCTTCCAGACGTCGGCGAAGCCGTCCCCGCCGGCGGCCTTGCCGACGCGCTTCTCGAACGCGTACTGGGCGCCGATCGGGTCGGCCTCGTGGGGCGTCGGCTCGCCGAGCATCCGGCACAGGTCGATGAAGTGCTCCTGGGCGGAGGCCTTCTCGGTGGTCGTGACGCCGCGCCACTTCGCCGCGAACGCCGCGGGCGTCAGGCTCGGCTGGGTCGTCACGTCAGCCCGATCACGCGCCGAGGACCATGTCGATCCCGGCGAGCACCAGCTCGAACTTCGAAGACGACAGTCTGCCAACCCGCTCGATGAGGATCGACCTGTCCAGGGCCACGAGCTGCGAGACGTTGGCGACCGAATCGCGCGGCAGGCCGGTGGCCCTCGCGCTCAGCTGGACATTCCCCGGCGCCGCCGCCCAGCGAAGGTTGCTCGTCAGCGGAACTGTGACCACGGTGCGCAGCGCGCTGCGGTTGAAGCTGTCGCCCTGCACGACGATGACAGGACGACGAAAGCCTGGTGCGGAGCCGACCGGTTCGCCAAGATCCGCCCACCACACGTCGCCCTGCGAGATCACCACTCCGTCGACTCGAGCATCTGCCGGCTGGCGGCGGTCACGAACGGGTCGATCCCCTCGCCGACTTCGGTGACGACACGGTCGAGCGCTTCTGCAACCTCGTCCGGGGAGTGGCGGGCAACGTATTCGCGCAGAGCGGCACTGTAGACGTCGCTGCGCGATCGCTTCTCTCGACGGGCCAGTTGTTCTGCGCGTTCGAACACGTCGTCGGGCACCGAAACTGCGGTCTTCATACCAGAAGTATAACGACCGGTGTCATGGCTCCTGGTGATCTCCGCGACGTGGCGCGCCGGCTGGTCCATGATCGGTACTCCCAGGCGAAGACCTCGCGCTTCCAGACGTCGGCGAAGCCGTCCCCGCCGGTCCAGCTCACCCGTCGCCAGCGCGGCGCAGGCGCTCCAGCTCCCGGCGGAGGCGCTTGCTCGGCCGGCCCTCGCCCCGGACAGCCATGATCCCCGGCCGGACCTCCGTCACCACCGGCGGCGGGCTGTGGTCCACGTAGCACGTCACGGCGACCGGGGCACCGACGCGCGACTCGATCGGCCGCACGACCTCGACGACGCGCTCGCGCCCGGCGATCAGCGCGTCGACCCGGTCGCCGGCCCGGACCTTCGTCGAGGGCTTCGCGGCATTCCCGTTCACGAGGACGTGGCCGGCGTCGCACAGCTGCGTCGCCGCCGGGCGCGTCTTCACGAGCCGCACCGCGCACAGCCAGCGGTCGATGCGGGTCTCGTCCGTCACGCGAGGTTCGCCCCTTCAGCCGCCTTCTCGCCCGCAGACCATCGGGTTCGAGTCTCCGCGCCGCCGTCGCCGTAGGTCGTCGAGAGCGCCTGCCGGACCTCGAGCTCGTACAGCACGAACCGGGTGTTGAACTCGTCGGCGTGGCCGGGGCGAGCGAGCTCCCATGCGGCGGGATCCATCACGCGGTGCCCGACTCCACGCGCCGAGAACTCGCCGGCCCCGCCATCGTTGCCCTCGACCGAGCAGTGCAGCGCGTACCAGCTCCCGCGTTCGAGGTCGTGTCCCTTCGGCGAGGTCGGGTACATGAAGAGGAAGAGCCGATCGTCCCGGAGGAGCGGCGTGACGGGGTAGACCCGGGGCCGTCCGTTCTCGCCGACGGTGGCGAGATATGCCACCCGGTCGTTGAGCCGCTCCGCTCCGTACGCGGCGAGCGTGGGGCTCTCGTGTGCAAGGTCGTGCCAGCTCACCGTGTCGTCCTCCGTTCGTCCGAGATGGGGGGCCATGCGGCTCTTCGCGATGCATTGCCGCAGTCCCGCTCCCGGCGCGCGCAATGAATGATGGGGTCCGCACTGTCGGCGTGCTCGGTCGAGGCGGCCGTCCGCCCCATCCGCTCCGACTGGCGGAGACCCCGGTCGCGCCGCGGAGCGTCGTGGGTGCCGTCGGCGTGATCGTGAGCCTGTGGTGCACGGTCGGTTGCCGCATGATCGCCGAGTGGGTGGAGACGTCTGACGAGGCCAGAACGCTCACGCAGCTTGGCGTCGAGTTCAGCCAGGGCTGCCTGTTCGAACGGCTGAACCGATTTCCCTCGAGGCGGTCAACCCGCTGGCGCACCGGTGACCCACGCCGCGGCTGGCGCCACGTTGTGGTTCACGTGGAAGACGTTCTCGGGGTCCCAGGCGCGCTTCAGGGCTGCCAGGCGGGCGAGCTTCTCGTCCCCGTAGATCAGGCGCGTCTCCTCCGGACCGGCGTCGGAGATCTCGTTCGCGTAGCGGCCGACCGTCGCATCGGGCTCCACCACCGCCATCGCCCGCCGGACCCAGGCGCGGTTGGCCTCGTCGAGGGCCGGGTCGCTCCATGCGGCGTCGGCGCTGAGGTCGAACACGGCCCCGCGCCCGGTGTACGCGGTCCCCTCCTCCGCGACCCGGCCGATCGCGCCGCCCATGGCGGTGATCGAGAACGTGCCCTCGCCGGGGGCACCTGCGACCGCCTCCACCAGCTCGTCGAGCGCCTCGGGGCGGACGTCGTCGGCATTGAACCCGGCGATGAACGACCGGTGGCCCCAGTCGAAGACGAGATCGTGGGCAGCCTGGACGTCGAGGTACGGCCGGCTGCCGATGGTCTCGGTGGCCGGCTCTCGGCCCGACGCGGAGCCCCGCCGTGTCCCGCTCGACGGTGTCCGCCGCGCCGCTGTGGTTGTAGCCGATGTAGACGATCGGACGGCCGATCAGCTCGTCCGGGTAGCCGGCGTCCGGCCCCGCCCGGTCGACGCCGAAGATCAGCGACACCGCGTCGGGCGCATTCGGCGCGTAGTCGCGGAAGACGGCCCACGCCGCCTGGATCTCGGTTGCCGGGAAGACGAGGAGGCCGCGGTGGAGATCCGGTCCGAACGGATGGAGCCGGAACTCGAAGGCCGTTGCGATCCCGAAGTTCCAGCCGGCGCCGCGCATGCCCCAGAACAGCTCCGGCTCCTCGATCTCGCTCGTCCGCACGAGCCGGCCGTCGGCCGTGACCACCTCGACGGCGGCGAGGTTGTCGATCGTGAGGCCGAGCTGCCGCTGGAGGCGTCCCACGCCGCCACCCAGCGTGAGCCCGGCGACGCCCGTGTGGCCCACGACCCCGACCGGGCAGACCAGGCCGTGCGCCTGGGCGGCGACGTCGAGCTCGCCGAGGAGCGCGCCGCCGTTCGCCCGGGCGGTTCGCCGATCCGGGGTCCACGGCGACTCCGCGCATCGCCGACAGGTCCACGACCAGGCCGCCGCGCGGCCCGTGAGCCCGGCCAGGCTGTGCCCGCCGGACCGAACGCTGATCTCGAGGTCGTGGTCCCGGCCGAAGCAGATCGCGGTCGCAACCTCGGAGGCGTTCCGTGGCCGGACGATGGCCGCGGGACGGCGGTCGTGGAGCGCGTTCCACAGCCGGCGTGCGTCGTCGTATGACCCGTGCGCGGGCGTGATGACGTCGCCACCGAACGACCGCCGCAGCTGGTCCGCGGCCCGAGCCGGGAGCGTGGGGGACGCGTCGACCATGCAGCCTGCCCTCCCTGTGGGTCGCCTCGGAGGCCGGGATGATCGCACGGCGCCCGGTCATCGAGCGTCCGCCGTCGCTCCTGCCGGATCAGCGGTGGGCCGGCCGGTCAGCCGTGCGTTGTGCTGTCCCTGGGGGCGTGAGCGCCGGACTGGCACTCGGCTCGGTGGTCACGCTCATCCATGCGATCCGGACGCATCCAGCCACTCACGGACGCTCGGGACGTGCTCGTCGTGAAGGTGGCCGGTGAAGTCGATGTCCACGAGCGGGCCGCCGACCCAGGGGATCCCGTTCGGGTCGGCCAGCTTGTCGCCGGGAATCGCGTCGAGGATGGCGACCAGGCGGTCGTACGAGGCGTCGTAGTCCCCCACCAGCTGCCCGGGCGTGCGGCCGGCATGCCAGTCGTGGATCCAGGCGTTGATCGCATCGTCGTCGCCGACGTCCGCCGGCCATGGGTCGGGCGGGTCGGGCTCGCCCCGGGAGAACGCCTCGAGGCGGGCGATCGTCCGGTTGCGCCAGCCGACGAGGTGGCCGGCCAGGTCGCCGAAGCTCCAATCCCCCATCGGCCCGCGCTCGGCGAAGCGGTCGGGCCCGACCTCCGCGGCGAGCTCGCGCCAGAACTCCTGGTCCGCCCGGATGGCGGCGATCTGCTCGGCCCTGGTTCGCGTCATGAATTCCCTCCTCCTGTGCCCGGAGCCCCGCCGCCCTCGATGGCGCGAGCAATCCTGGACCGTGCGCTCAGCGGCCGCCGCCGGCTCGCTCCCATGCTTCGCGAGCCTGCCGCTCCATCTCGCGCAGGCGCCGGCGGTAGGCATCGGCGGCCGGCGTGGCCACCACGTCGCTGACGGGCTGCCCAAGCACGCGCTGGATCTTCGCCTGCGCCGCCGTCCAGCGCGACTGGAACGCCGCGCGGTTCGCCTCCGAGAGGAACTCCCAGTGGACGCCGGCCTGGAGGGCCGCGGTCCGCATGTGCTCACGGCGGTACGAGAACTCGACCTCGGACAGGTAGGCATCGAACTCGTCCGGGTCCGCACCGTAGCCGAAGGTCTGCTCGCGCGGCGCCGTGCTGTTGACGTGCTCGCTCTCCTGCTCCACGTGTCGGTACTCGTGGAGGATGCTCGTGTAGAGGTCGTCGAGACCGTCGGCGCGCAGCGCGGTCGAGCTTATGGTGAACCGCGGGTTCGGAAGCCTGCGGCCGGCGTTGTCGGGGTCGGCAAACGAGGATCGGAAGTTCGCCTGGGCGCGGAAGCCGGGGACGTCCCGGATCTGCCAGAGATCGCCCTCGCCCGACGTGCGCAGGAGCTGCGGGTCCAGCTGGCCCCGGCTGGTCATCGCCTCCACCACGACGCCCAGCGCCCCCGCCTGGTCGCCAGCGTCGATGAGCCGGCGAAACGCCCGCAGCGTCTCGGCAGGGAGGGCCGACGCCTGCGCGGCCGTGCGCCCGTAGATGTCGATCCGCTGCACCGCGGCAGCGCCGCCTCCGAGGCGGGCGGTCGTGGCCGCGTTGCCGGCAAGGCGCTGGAGCAGGATGGCGTCGGCAGGCCGCAGGATGGCGGCTCCCGGAGCGAGCTGGGCGGTGAGGTCGTCATCGGCGCGGCGCGCCGGCGTCCGCCCGGTTGCCGCCCTCCAGGATCGTGGCCCCGGTCCGGACCGCGACCGGTCCTGGTGTCGAATCTCCACGTTGTCGCCCCCCGCTTCCGGCTCCGAGGATAGGCCGAAGCTACGGCGCTGGGAAGCCCGGGCAGCTTGACGATGCGCACTGGGCGCGTCGAGCCGGGATGCGACGACTCGCCGGGGAAGGACCCATGCCTCACGTGAGGATCACTCCGACGGCCGCCGACGACCGGGAAGGACCCATGCCTCACGTGAGGATCACTCCGACGGGCCGCCGGACGACGGGCCGATCCGTCCCTCGAGCGTTCAGCCAGCAAGCCGCTTGAACCGGATCCGGTGCGGCTGGTCGGCGGCCGTGCCGAGCTCCCTGCGGCGGAAGGCCTCGTAGTCGCTGACGTTGCCTTCGAAAAGGCGGACCCGGCTGTCGCCCTCAAAGGCCAGGATGTGCGTGGCGATCCGGTCGAGGAACCAGCGGTCGTGGCTGATCACGACGACGCAGCCGGGGAACGACTCGAAGCCGGCCTCGAGCGCCCGAAGCGTGTCGACATCGAGGTCGTTCGTCGGCTCGTCGAGGAGCAGGACGTTGCCCCCGGCCTGGAGGAGCCTGGCCAGGTGGACGCGGTTCCGCTCACCGCCGGACAGCGTCCCGACGAGCTTCTGCTGGTCGGCGCCACGGAAGTTGAAGCTCGAGACATACGCGCGCGCCGGGATCTCGCGGTTGCCGACCTTGACCACCTCGACGCCGTCGGTGATCTCCTCGAAGACGGTCAGCTCCGCGCGCAGCTCATCACGGCCCTGGTCGACGTAGCTGAGCTTGACGGTCTCGCCGATCTCGATGGTCCCGCCGTCGGGCATCTCCTGGCCGACGATCATCCGGAACAGCGTCGTCTTGCCCGGCGCCGTTCGGCCCGATGATCCCGACGATCCCGGAGCGCGGCAGCGAGAACGTCAGGTCCTCGATCAGCAGCCGGTCGCCATAGCCCTTGCGCAGGTTCCGGACCTCGATCACGGTGTCGCCGAGGCGGGGACCGGGCGGGATCGCGATCTCCAGCTCGCGGGTCGCGTCCTTCGCGTCATTCGCCTCCGCGAGCAGCCGCTCGTAGGCGGACAGCCGCGCCTTGCCCTTCGCCTGGCGCGCCCTCGCGCCCATGCGCACCCACTCCAGCTCGCGGGCGAGGGTGCGCTGGCGCGCGTCGGCCGACTTCGATTCCCGGGCCATCCGCTCGAGCTTCTGCTCGAGCCAGCTCGAGTAGTTGCCGGAGAACGGGACTCCCCTTCCCCGGTCGAGCTCGAGGATCCACTTGGCGACGTTGTCGAGGAAGTACCGGTCGTGCGTGACGGCGACCACCGTGCCGGCGTATCCATCGAGGAAATGCTCCAGCCACTCGACCGACTCGGCGTCGAGGTGGTTCGTGGGCTCATCGAGGAGCAGCAGGTCGGGATGCTGCAGGAGCAGTCGGGCGAGCGCGACCCGGCGCTTCTCGCCTCCGGAGAGCGTCGTCACGTCGGCTTCGTCCGCCGGGCAGCGCAGGGCTTCCATCGCGATCTCGACGTTCCGCTCGACGTTCCAAGCGTCCGCGGCGTTGATCCTGTCCTCGAGGGCACCCTGCTCGAGGCCGATCGCCTCGTAGTCGGCGTCAGGGTCGGACCATCGCGCCATGACCGCGTTGTACCGATCGAGGAGCGCCTGGACGTCATGGACGCCGTCCATGACGTTGCCCCTGACGTCCTTTGCTACGTCCAGATGCGGCTCCTGGCTCAGGTAGCCGACCGTGAAGCGCGGGGTCAGGCGCGCCTCGCCCGTGAACCCATCGTCGAGGCCGGCCATGATCCGCAGGAGGCTCGACTTCCCGGCCCCGTTCGGGCCGATGACCCCGATCTTGGCGCCGGGGAAGAACGAGATCGAGATGTCCTCGAGGACGGTTCGATCAGGAGGGTAGTGGCGGGCGAGCTTGTAGGTGCTGTAGATGAACTCGGCTGGCATTGCCCGCAAGCGTACCGGCCTGTCGCCGCGCACGGCGTCCGGCTCGAACGTCCGCGCTTGAGCTTGGCCGTGTAATCTCGCGCCCGTGAACGCCTCGATCCGGGTGATGGTTGAGCGGGGCAGGAAGAAGCGGGTCGTGGCCTGCGCGTTCGACTGGCCCGGCTGGGACAGGAGCGCGGGGTCCGAGGAAGAGGCACTCCGGGTGCTCGCCGCCTACCGACCGCGCTATGCGAAGGTGGCGGCGCTGGCCGGTCTCGCCGACGAGTTCGGCACGACTGGTGAGCCGGCCGTCATTGAGCGGCTCGAGGGCAACGGCATGACCGACTACTACGGGGTCTCGGGCAGGTCGGCCGCTCCGGAGCAGGAGCAGATGAGCGACCCCGGGTGCGAACGGAAGATCGCCCTGCTCCGGGCTTCCTGGGCCACCTTCGACGACGTCGCCTCGCGCGTCTCGGAGGAGCTTCGGAAGGGTCCACGCGGCGGAGGCCGCGACCGGGACGAGATCGTGCGCCACGTCAACGGCGCCGAGATCTTCGAGTTCGCGACGAAGGTCGGGGTGCGCACCCCGCTCGAGGCTCGGCGGGATCCCGATGCCCTCCGCGCCCACCGCGAGGCGTTCTGCGCCGGGATCCGCGAGTTCAACGCCCGCGGCCCATCGGCGGGGAAGTCATGGACCGTCCAGTTCCTGGTCCGGCGCTGCGCCTGGCACATGCTCGACCACGCCTGGGAGATGGAGGACCGGGACCTCGGACCCTCATGACGGACGATGGCCGGCGCGGCGCCCCTCGAGCGGAGATCGCGGCCGCCCAGTGCGACCGGGTGGTTGCCGTTGTCCGCGAGCTGCTTCACGAGGCAGTCGTCGGCATCTACCTCCACGGCTCGGCGACACTCGGCGGTCTCAGGCCGACGAGCGACCTCGACATCCTCGTCGTGAGCAGCCGACGGATGTCGCCGGATGAAGGCCGGGAGCTCATCCGACGTCTCCTGCCGATCTCGGGCCGAGGGGATCCCACGGGTCGGTCACGGTCGGTCGGACTGGAGGTTGTGGTCCAGGCTGACGTGCGACCGTGGAGCTATCCACCACGCCTCGAGCTCCAGTACGGCGACTGGTGGCGGAGCGAGTTCGAACGCGGCAACTTCGCACCCTGGACGTCGCCCAATCCTGACCTCGCGCTCCTTCTCGAGATGGTCCTCCAGGCGAACCATCCGCTTCACGGACCCAGGCCGTCCGAGGTACTCGACCCCATCCCCCCGGCCGACATTCGCCAGGCGATGGTCGACGGCCTTCCCGCGCTCCTCGCCGATCTGGACGGGGACGAGCGCAACGTCGTCCTCACGTTCGCCCGGATCTGGACGACGCTCGCGACCGGCGTGATCCGCTCGAAGGACGCCGCTGCCGAGTGGGCCCTCCCCCTCCTGCCGTTGGAGCATCGGGCGGTGCTCGCGCACGCGCGAGCCAGCTACCTTGGCGAGGCGCCCGAAGCGTGGGGCGACCTGCTGCCACGTGTCCGGCCGCATGTCGACCACGTGATCGGCGAGATTCGGCGTGTGGCCGCTTCGTCGCACGGCGACTGACCGACGCGACGCGTTGCCGTCGAGCGCTCCCCTCCCCTACGCTTCCCCGGCGTCCGCGTGAGCCTGGCGGGCCGCCAGCGCGGCGACGACGTCGGCCGGGTCGGGTGCGAGGAGCGAGCGCGAGAGCTGCGGGTAGGTCGCCCGGTAGCCCAGGGCATGGGCGATCGGCGCCAGCGCGGCGAACACGGCTTTCTGGATCGCGGGCGGTGGCGACTTGAACTGGACGGTGTCCGAGAACTCGCGACCGATGAGCGCCATCTGGAGTAGGTTCGGCATGCCCTTGGCGTCGACGTGGCCGAGCTGGGCGAGGCCGAAGAGGGTCTCGAGCATGTAGGCGAACCGCTCGCCGGGCTCCACCTCGACGATGACGCGGGCGTCGCGATCCGAGGCGTTCCACCAGTCGTGCCACTGGCCGGCGCGGACCTCGCCGGTCTGGCCCGCCAGGAGCCTGCCGAGCTTTCCGTCGCGCCGAACGGTGAGCTCGCCCTCGAGCACCGTGAAGCGCTCGACGAGGCCGGGATGCAGGTGCTCGCCGAGGACGCGCGACCCGACCCGCGCGATCATCTCGGCCCGCGCCCGTCCCTGCGGGTTCTGCCAGGCCGCTTCGAGGATTCGGGCGTGCTCCTTCGTGACGGGGTTGTCGAGCTCGTCCCCGATCCGCCACGGGCGCGTGGCGGCAGGACCGTTCGGATCCGGGTGCGACATTCGGCGGCATCCTCCTTACCCGCGCCAAGCTCCTGGCCGTGCACGAGGGCCACATTGTCGCGGGGACGGTTTGGAGATCGATGCGCCGTCGCGGCACGCGGTGCCGACTGGGGACCCGAGGCGGCGGTGCGGCGAAGCGCGGACGCAGCTCGCGGTCGCGGGGCCCGCCTGTCCACCTGTCGAGGTCGCCGGGGAGCCTCCGGGTCCGGCCGCGTCCGTCGCCGCGGCCGATCCGCTGGGAGTGCGCTACGGTACGGAGGGGCTCGGCGAGGGCCGCGGCGCGAGGTCGGGAGTCGAGATGCAGTTCGGGGTCTTCAGCGTCGGCGATGTCACGCCCGATCCAGCCACGGGTCGCACGCCGAGCGAGGCCGAGCGGATCGCCGCGATGGTCGCGATCGCCCTCCGGGCCGAGGCGGTCGGACTGGACGTGTTCGCCACGGGCGAGCACCACAATCCGCCGTTCGTGCCCTCCTCCCCCACCACGATGCTCGGGTACATCGCGGCGCGAACCGAACGGTTGATCCTGTCGACGGCGACGACGCTCATCACCACCAACGACCCGGTCAAGATCGCCGAGGACTACGCGATGCTCCAGCACCTGGCCGGCGGCCGGGTCGACCTGATGCTGGGCCGGGGCAACATGGGCCCGGTCTACCCATGGTTCGGCCAGGACATCCGCAACGGGATCCCGCTGGCCTACGAGAACTACGCCCTGCTCCACCGCCTGTGGCGCGAGGACGTCGTGGACTGGGAGGGCAAGTTCCGGACCCCGCTGGTCGGCTTCACCTCGACGCCGCGCCCGCTCGACGGCGTGCCTCCATTCGTCTGGCAGGGTTCGATCCGCAGCCCCGAGATCGCCGAACAGGCCGCCTACTACGGCGACGGCTTCTTCCACAACAACATCTTCTGGCCGGCGGAGCACGTCAAGCGGATCGTGGCGCTCTACCGCCGGCGGTTCGAGCACCACGGGCACGGCCCCGCGGACCAGGCGATCGTCGGCCTTGGCGGCCAGGCCTTCATGCGCATGAACAGCCAGGACGCGGTGCGCGAGTTCCGACCGTACTTCGACCACGCGCCGGTGTACGGCGGCGGGCCCTCGCTCGAGGAATACATGGAACAGACGCCGCTGACCGTGGGAAGCCCCCAGCAGGTCATCGATCGCACCCTTGCCTTCCGCGAGGTCGTCGGCGACTACCAGCGCCAGCTCTTCCTGGTCGACCACGCAGGTCTCCCGATCGAGACGGCGCTCGAGCAGCTGGACATGCTCGGCGAGCTCGTGGTGCCGGTGCTGCGACGGGAGTTCGCGGTCGGTCGACCGGCCAACGTGCCCGAAGCACCCCTCCATCCGCGGGTGCTGTCCGCACAGGCCGCCCGGCAGGGCACCCCAGGTCACCGGCAGTGCCGGGGCGGCGGAGCCGGCCCCTGTGTCCGACGACGTGAGCCTCACGGCGTGAACGCCTCGCCATCCCGCTCGCTCGTCGTGGTGAGCGCCGGGCTGAGCCAGCCCTCGTCGACCCGGCTCCTCGCGGACCGCCTGTCCGCCGCGGTCGACCGCCACCTCCGCGAGGCTGGGGTCGAATCGGCGATCGAGGTCGTCGAGCTGCGCGACCTTGCCAAGGATCTCGTGAACAACCTTCTCGCGGGCTTCCCGAGCCCTCGACTGCAGGCGGCGCTCGACGCCGTCCTGGGCTCCGACGGGCTGATCGCCGTGACGCCCATCTTCAGCGCCTCGTACAGCGGCCTCTTCAAGCTCTTCTTCGACCTGGTCGAGCGCGATGGCCTCGCTGGCAAGCCCGTCCTGATCGCGGCCACGGGCGGGACCGCCCGCCACTCCCTCGCGCTGGAGCACGCGATCCGGCCGCTCTTCGCGTACCTGAATGCCGCGGTCGTCGCGACGGCCGTCTACGCCGCGACCGAGGACTGGGGAGGCGGCGGGGTATCGGCCGACGGCAGCCTCGTCGAGCGGATCGACCGGGCAGCCCAGGAGCTTGCGCTCGCGATGGCAGCCCGAGATCGGGCAGCGCGCCCGGACCCGTTCGAGTCCCCGGTGGACTTCGACCAGCTCCTGCGGTCGTAGGGCCTGCCGTCCCGGATCCCGGCCGCACGAGTTGCGGGCGTCGCGGACGAAGCCCATCCTCTGCGACATGGCCAGCGACGTCATCGACCTCACCCGGCAGCTCGTCTCCATCGACTCGGTCAACCCGAGCCTCGTGCGGGGAGGCGCGGGCGAGGCGGAGATCGCGCGGTTCGTCACCACCTGGGCCGAGGGCAGCGGGCTGACGGCCGAGACCATCGCCTCCGCCGACGGGCGGCCGAGCGTCATCGTGCGCGGCGGGCAGGCCGGTGGCGGACCGACCCTCATGCTCTGCGGTCACCTCGACACGGTCGGCCTCGGATCGATGGAGCGCCCGCTGGAGCCCCGGGTCGCCGGTGACCGGCTGATCGGGCGCGGCGCCTACGACATGAAGGGCGGCCTCGCCGCCGCGCTCGTCGCATGCCGTGATGCGACGCGGGCCGGTGTCAACGGGCAGGTGATCGTGGCGGCAGTCGCCGACGAGGAGCACGCCAGCCTCGGCGTCCAGGCCGTCCTCGAGCGCGTCAGGGCGGACGCCGCGATCGTCACGGAGCCCACCGAGCTCGCGATCGGGATCGCCCACCGGGGGTTCGTCTGGGTGGAGATCGAGGTGACCGGCAGGGCTGCCCACGGCTCCCGTCCGCACCTCGGCGTCGACGCCATCTTCCGGACAGGCCCGGTGATCGCCGCGCTCGAGGCATACGACGCGAGCCTCCAGGGTTCGCCTCATCCGCTCCTCGGGCCGCCGCTCCTCCACGCGTCCCTCATCACGGGCGGGTCCGAGATCGCCACGATCCCCGATCGCGTCCTGCTCTCCGTGGAGCGCCGGACGATCCCCGGCGAGACGCCGGCCATGGTCGAGGCGGAGATCGAAGGCGTGCTGCGGGCGTGCCGCGCCGCCGACCCGGCCCTTCGCGCGGCCGCACGCATCACGCTTGCCCGCGACCCCTTCGAGATCGACGCGGGCCATCCGTTCGTCAGACTCGTCCGCGATGCCGCGGCCGCGTCCCTCGGGGAGGCACCCGCCAGCGACGGCCTCTCCTTCTGGGCTGACTCGGCGTTCACGGCGGCGGCCGGCATCCCGACGCTGCTCTTCGGTCCGGCGGGCCAGGGCGCCCACGCGGACGACGAGTGGGTGAGCGCGACCGAGCATGATGCCTGCGCCGAAGTGCTGACCGCCGCGGCCCGCGCCTTCTGCCGCTGAAGCCCCATCGTGCCAACCGCGCGACTCGCGCTCACGCGGGAGCAGATCCTCGCCTTCCGACGGACTGTCGGTGCCCTCGACGAGCGGCTGCCATCCGGCCCGGCTTCGCTCCGGCGCGCGGCCTGGGCGGGTCTGCAGGACAGCATGCCCCGGGCGGCGCTCCTCTCGATCCATGCCCGCGTCGAGGGGACGGGACCGGGCACGCTGGAGGATTCGTCGCTCGTCCAGCTGTGGGGCCCGCGATACAGCGCCTACGTCGTGGCCGCGCCCGACCTCGCGGTCTTCTCGCTCGGTCGTCTTCCCGACGACGCCAGGGGGCGCCACCGCGCGGAGGATCTCGGGCGCCGGCTCCACGCCCTGCTCGACGGCCGAACGATGACCTGCAGCGAGGCGGGGCGCGCGCTCGGTGTCCATCCCAACGCGCTTCGCTACGCCGCGCCGACCGGCACGGTGCTGATCCGGTGGGACGGAGCCCGTCAGCCCCCGGTCTGGACCGTGCCGCCTCCCGACGCCGACCCCCGCGATGCCCGCCTCGAGCTCGCGCGCCGATACGTCCACGTCTTCGGTCCGGCGACGCCCTTGGGATTCGCGCGGTGGGCCGGCATCCGGCCGGCGGCGGCAGGCCGCGCCGCGTTCGACGCGCTCGTCGGGTCGCTGACCCCTGTGCGGACACCTGTCGGCGACGCGTGGATCATGAGCAGCGACGAGCCGACGTTCCTCGCGACGGGCGGGCACGCCGGGTCCGCGCGGTTGCTTCCGAGCGGTGACGCCTACTTCCTCCTGCAGGGGGCGGATCGGGAGCTCCTCGTCCCGGCCCCGGAGCGGCGCCGCGAGCTGTGGACCCCGCGAGTCTGGCCCGGCGCCGTCCTCGTCGACGGCGAGATCGTCGGGACCTGGAGGCGCGCCGGGGCCGAGGTCACCGTGGGTTCGTGGCGCGGGCTCTCGATGGCAGAGCGAGCGGAGGTGGAGGCCGAGGCGGCGTCCATGCCGCTGCCCGGCATCCGCGGGGGCGTCCACGTCCGGTGGGGCGGCTGAGAGAGGGACCCCGCGGCGCTGGTGCAGATGGAAGCCCAGCCGATGGCGCTGTGGTGTGATGAGCGCTCGCGAAGCCGGCGCCACGATGCCGTGCGACCCGGGTCAATCGGGCGGCTGCGCACCCGCGTGGACGATGTGGTCGAACTGCCGCCAGAGGACCGTGACGAGCAGCGCTGAGCCGACGAACGCGAACCAGAACGGGGCGGTGATCCCGTAGGACCGGGCGAGCAGGCCGCCGAGCGGAGTCCCCACCACGAGGCCCCCGACGATCGCGACGCGGTAGACGCCGGTCACGCGACCGAGCAGCGCATCGGGCACTGCCCGCTGGCGGACCACCGTCGACGTCGTGCCCCAGACGAACGCGTGCGCCCCGAACACCACGAGGGTTCCGAGCGCGATCGGGGGCGACGTCGTCATGGCGAGCACGAGGTGCGTGCATGTCTCGATGACCAGCCCGCCGCGCATGATGTCGGCCAGGGAGAAGCGCCGCTCCAGGCGTCCGTAGGACGCGATCCCGATGATCCCGCCCACGGCAACCGCCGTCGTCAGGAGGCCGAACCCCACCTCGTCCATGCCGAGTCGCTCGCTCGCGTACAGGACGAGCACGGACCACGCGGCACCGTAGGTGATGTTGAAGGTGAAGATCGTGAGCGCGAGGGTCCGCATCGGCGGATGCGCGATGAGCCAGCGGACGCCTTCGACCATCTCCGCGGCGAGGCCGCTCCCCTGTCCCGGGCCGATCCCGGGCGCCGGTGACGACACGCGAGATGAGCACGGCTCCGAGGGCGAAGCAGGCCGCGTTCGTCGCGAAGGGCAGCGCCATCCCCGCCGCGAACAGGAATGCCCCGATCGGGGGCGTCAGCAGCTGGTTCGTGAGCAGGAACGCACCCTGCATTCGCGCGTTCGCGATGCCGAGGTCCTCGCGGGCAACGAGACCCGGGATCAGCGTGCTGCTGGCAGAGTCAGCGAACGTCTCCGCGGTCCCGAGGATGAACAGGACGGCCAGCACCGCGACGATGCTGACCGCGCCGGTGACGATCACGGCGACGAGCGCGCCGAGCACGAGCGCACGACCGACGTTCACGACGACGACCATCCGGCGCCGGTCGAAACGGTCGGCCGTCGCCCCGCCGAGGACACCGAAGAGCAGCACCGGGAGGTACTCGCTGAGGAGCGCCATCGAGACGAGGAACGGGTCGTGGGTCTGCGATGCGACCAGCAGGGGCCCGGCGGAGATCACGACGCCGTCGCCCGCGTTGTTGATGATCGTCGCCGCCAGCAGCCAGCGGAAGCTCCGGCCAAGCCTCGTCGGCGCGATGGTCTCGGTGATCCGGGCGGGCAGGCGTGGCACGCGTGAGAGGGTACCAACGCGTCGCACGCGCAACCATCCCGCCCGCCGGGCACGGAGGCGCTGGCTCGCACGGGCCCCATCGTCGAGCCTCGGACGCCGACCGGTTCACGGACAGCGGCGCCGGACGTTCGCCCCGCCGCCACTCGCCGTCGATGACGAGGACCTTCTCGAGGACGCGTTCGACGTGGACGGGCGGGTCCGTCGTACGCCGATCCCACGACTGCCAGAATGCCCGCATGTTGACGGTGCGACCGGCCACTCCGGCCGACGCCCCCGGTGTCGCGGGCGTGCATGTCCGCGCCTGGAAGGTCGGGTACCGCGGGCTCCTGCCGGACGGCTACCTCGACGACCTGCGACCGGAGGACCGGATCGTCAGCTACAGCCTGGGCTCGACTGACCCGGACCAGCCAGCGACCCTCGTTGCCGAGGCCAGCGGCGTCATCCTGGGATTCGTCACGACCGGGCCGTGTCCAGGCGCCGAGGAAACCGCACGGGGCGAGGTTCTCGCCCTGCACGTCGATCCGGGCACGTGGGGGCTCGGGATCGGGCGGCGCCTGATCTCGGACGCGCGCGCGGCGCTCTCGGACCGCGGCTTCGCGCAGGCGGTGCTCTGGGTTCTCGCCGGCAACGCCCGCGCGGGGCGCTTCTACGAAGCCGATGGATGGCGGCCCGACGGCCGTCGGCGCACCCGCGAGGCCTGGGGCATCGTCATCGAGGAGACGAGGTTCGCGCGTCACCTTCGGTGAGCCCGAGCCCCTTGACCGCGGCCCGGCGGTGCCTGGGCCACCGAATCACCCTGCCGCGGACGGCCTTCCCGCACGCCGTGACGGCCGCTGGCCCGTTTTTGGCCGAACGGATACCATCCCCTCCTACCTCGGCCAGCGCCGAGCACCCTAGCCAGTGGAGTCTCCTGCCGCCGCCACTCGCCGCTACAAGGAAGAGGACCAATGGAAGCGTCCCCCTCATTCGACCCAGCCGTCGACAGCCCGACCCCCGAGAACGATCCCGCGCTCAGCCTCGAACGTCGTGCCAAGTTCGAGATCCTCTTCGCGATCCTGCTGGGGATGTTCCTGGCCGCCCTCGACCAGACGATCGTGGGACCGGTTCTTCCCCGCATCGTCACGGAGCTCAAGGGCGCCGACTACTACACATGGGTCGTCACGATCTTCCTCGTGACGAGCACGATCACCGTGCCGATCTACGGCAAGCTCTCGGACCTCTACGGCCGGCGGCCGCTCCTGCTCCTTGGCATCACGCTGTTCCTGATCGGCTCCGCTCTCTCCGGGCTCAGCCAGACGATGTGGCAGCTGATCCTCTTCCGCGGCCTCCAGGGCCTCGGCGCGGGCGCCCTCTTCCCGATCGCGCTCGCGGTCATCGGCGACCTGTTCACGCCGGCCGAGCGGGGCAAGTACCAGGGGCTCTTCGGGGCGGTCTTCGGGATCGCCTTCCTGATCGGGCCCGGGCTGGGCGGGTTCCTGACCGACAACTTCAGCTGGCACTGGGTCTTCTTCGTCAACCTGCCCATCGGGGTCGTGGCTCTCGCCGTGATCGGCCGCCTGCTGCCGAACATCAAGGGGCGCCGGCGCGACATCCGGATCGACTATCTGGGCGTCGTCACCCTGACCCTCGGGCTGATGCCGATCCTCGTTGGCCTGACCGTGGCCGAGACATCGCAGTGGTCGGATCCCGCCGTGTGGGGCAGCATCGCGGTCGGGTTCGCCATCCTCGTCCTGTTCGTCATCGTCGAGGCGCGCGCCGCCGAGCCGATCATCCCGCTCCACCTGTTCCGGAACCGGACGTTCAGCGCGTCGATGGTCGCGATCTTCCTGGCCACGTTCGGGTTCGGCGCCGCGATCATCTTCCTGCCGCTCTACTTCCAGATCGTCGAGGGCGCGAGCGCGACGGCGTCCGGCTACAAGCTCCTGCCCTTCCTCGGCGGCCTGATCATCAGCTCGATCGCCTCCGGGTTCATCGTGAGTCGGACGGGCCGCTACAAGCTCGTGGTCCTGGCCGGCCTGGTCATCCTCGCGGTCGGCCTCGCGCTCATGACGAACCTGCGGGCCGATACGTCCGACCTCCTCCTGTCGAGCTGGATGTTCGTGGCCGGGTTCGGCGTGGGTCCCACGTTCGCCGTCTTCACGATCATCGTCCAGAACGCGGTGCCCTTCAGCGAGCTGGGCGCCGCGACCAGCGACCTGACCCTGTTCCGCCAGATCGGCACGACGATGGGGCTGACGCTGGGCTTCACGCTGTTCCGCGACAACCTCTCCTGGGGCCTGCTCCACGACCAGATCGTCGCAGCCGGGGCGCCCGCGGCCGTCGTCCCGACGGCCCCCCCGGCCGGCTTCGACCTCGGCTCGTTGACCTCGGTGACCAGCACGGGCGACCCGCTCGCGTTCGTCAGCCAGCTGCCCGCCCAGATGCAGCAGGTCTTCATCCAGGGGTTCCACCAGGCGTTCACGATCGCCCTCGCGAACTCGATGTACCTCGGGGTCGGCGCGGCGATCCTCGCCGTCGTGGCATCGTTCGCCATCAGGGAGATCCCGCTGCGCAGGCACGTCGGGGCCGAGCCGGGCACCGAGGCCATCCCGGCCCCGGAGGCCGAGGCCGTTCGATCGTCCCGGATGCCCGCGCTCGACTGAAGGGACGATCTCGCCGCGTCCGCTGGCGCGCGGGGCGTCCTCCGGCCCGACGGGACGGCGCCCTCGATGCGGGCGCGTGAGGGGTCTGCGAAGATCGGTCCCGTGAGATCCCGTGGGGAGCTGCCGGCGTGACCCGGCGTGGCCTCCTCCTCTTCGGCGTGATGTCCGTCATCTGGGGCGTCCCGTACTTCTTCATCCGGATCGCGGTCGCCGAGATCACGCCCGCGACGCTCGTGTTCTGGCGCACCGCGGTCGCCGCCCTGATCCTGCTGCCGATCGCCGTCACGCG
Organism: uncultured Chloroflexia bacterium; assembly: GCA_963809215.1. Lineage (GTDB taxonomy): Bacteria > Chloroflexota > Limnocylindria > Limnocylindrales > CSP1-4 > CTSoil-043. The sequence continues at coordinate 1,186,210 of CAWEIJ010000002.1, read as the reverse complement.
GGTCGACATGCGCGCCGTCCTGCGCCGCTGGCCCTGGGTCGCGGCATTCGCCGTGGCCGAGGTCGCGATCCCGTGGGTCCTCCTCGCATCCGCGGAGCAGCACGTCTCGAGCTCCCTTGCCGGCCTCCTCGTGGCAGGGGTCCCGCTGGTCGGCAGCGCGATCGCGCTCGCGACCGGCGGCGGTGACCGGCTCGGCCGGACGGGGCTCGTCGGGCTCCTGGTCGGCCTCGCGGGCGTCGTCGCCATCGTCGGCGGCGACTGGGCCGCCTCCGACGCGACGGCGCTGCTGGCGATCGGCGTGGTCGTCGTTGGGTACGCGATCGGGCCGGCGATCCTCTCGCGCCGCCTGGGCGGTCTTCCCTCGGTCGGCGTGATGGCGCTCTCGCTGACGCTGTGCGCCATCGTCTATGCCCCGTTCGCGGCGAGCGAGTGGCCCGCCTCCCTCCCCTCGCCCAACGCGCTCGCCTCCGTGGCGACGCTGGCCGTGGCCTGCACGGCCGTCGCGTTCGTCCTGTTCGCAGCCCTGATCGACGAGGTCGGCCCGGTCCGCGCCACCGTCATCACGTACGTCAATCCGGCCGTCGCGGCGGTGCTCGGGGTGCTCGTCCTCCAGGAGACGTTCACGGTGGGGATGGCCGTCGGCTTCGCGCTCGTGATCCTGGGCTCGACGCTCGCGACGAGGCCGTCACGCGCGGCGGAGCGTCCCCGCCCTGCACCCGGCGACGACGCCCGCATCCCCGCGCCGCAACGGCTGGGGGCCCCAGGGCCGGCCATCGCCGCGGGGCAGGCCGGCCAGTCTGCGGCGGGGCTGCCGGCGCCTGCCGAAGCATCCGCCAGCCAGCGGGCGGTGGATCCGTGACGTCGGGGTAGACTCGATCGATGTCGACGATTCGTGTCGCGGTCGCGTCAACGCCGCTGACCGCGACGCTCGACGAGGCGGTCCCTGCCGCGATCGCCGCCGTGGAGGAGGCGGGTCGCCTCGGGGCCCGCATCGTGTGCCTCCCCGAGACCGGCCTTCCCGGGCACCGCTCGCAGGCGCGACCAGTGCCCGACGTGCCCGGCGCCGCGCTCGACGACGCGCTTGGCCGGGTGGCCGATGCAGCGGGCAGGGTCGGAATCGTGACGATCGTCGGAGCCGAACGGCCGACGGCGCGCGGCCGCGAGATCACCTCGGTCGTGATCGGCGCGGACGGGACCAGGCTCGGGGTGCAATCGAAGACGCAGATCGACCCGTCCGAGGAGCCCGACTACGTCCCGGGAACCGGTCGCCGCGTGTTCACCGCCGCGGGCGTGACGTTCGGGATCGCGATCTGCCACGAGGCCTTCCGCTACCCCGAGATCTCCCGCGCGCTCGTCCTGGACGGAGCCCAGTTGATCTTCGTCCCGCACTTCGTCACGACGGACGACGGCTCCCTCCCGACCCGGTGGTGCGACGCCTCGAACCCGTACAACGAGAAGGCGCTGATGTGCCGGGCGCTCGAGAACACCGTGTTTGTCGCAGCATCGAACGTCGCGGGACACGACCAGGGATCCGCGACCTGCATCATCGCCCCGGACGGCGCGCTGGTCGCGCGCATAGCGTACGGGGCCGTCGGCGTGGTGGTTGCCGACATCGACCTCGACCGGGCCACCCGCCTCCTCGCGCTCCGCTGGGCCCCGGAGCGGAACACGCGGTCCGCCGATCGAGCCGACGGAGGGGCCTGAGCTCCCCGGACGCGTGCCAGGCTCGCCGGGACTCGGCCTCGCTCGGGCGCGGCGAGCCTACGATCGCTCGCTGGCCGGCAGGACGGCGTACACCCGCCCCTGCTTGAGCGCGAGGTCCTCCAACTCGGTCGTCGTCCGGACGTCGTACACGGCGAGCTCCACGAGGCCCGCGGCGGGCAGGTAGCGCCGGCCCGGGTCGCCGACGAGGACGTCGATGCCGCGATCCCGCGCGCGACCGAGCCACGGCAGGATCCGCGCGGCGAGACGGGCCTCGTACCAGCAGTCGCCGGCCAGGATCACGTCGACGTCGGGCGGTTCGTCGTCGAGGACGTCGCGACGCAGGGAGGTCACCCGACGTCGGTTGGCTCGAGCGTTGAGACGGATCGCCGCGGCAGCGAACGTGTCGATGTCCGCGCCGGTCGCCTCGGCGGCGCCGGCTCCCATCGCCGCGATCGCGCAGAGCCCGGACCCCGACGCCAGGTCGAACACGCGGCGACCCGCCACGGCCTCCGGGTGCTCGCGCAGGTATCGGGCGACGGCGAGCCCCCCGCCCCAGGCGAACGCCCAGAACGGCAGCGGCGCGTCCGGGTCGCCCGTCTCGACCTGCACGGCGTGCATCAGCGGCAGCGCCTCGTCGGCAAGGTGCAGGCGGATCGCCTCGAGTCCCGGAACCGGTTGGAGGCGCGTGTGGCGCAGGACGAACGCGCGGGGATCGGCCGCCACCCGGTGATCGCCTACCGAAGCGTCGCGAGGATGCGGAAGACGGGGAGCGCCGTCGCGTAGCCGTCGGCGAGGAGGTCCGGCAGCTCCGGCGAGCAGACCTCCGCATCCGAAAGCCGGCGTCCGAAGACGACGTCCTTCCAGCGGAACATCTCCGCCATCGGGTGATCCGCCGGCCAGCCCGCCGGGATTCGCCTGAGCGATTCGTGGGGATGGACACCGCCGAACCAGGCGACGAATGCCGGCTCCTCGAACGCATCGCGCACCCGATCCGGGTCGTCCACGATGGCCCTCCGCAGGGCGTCCAGCCGCGGCTTCTCGGCCATCCACATGCCGCCACCGGCGTACATCTCTCCTGGCTGGAAGCTGGAAGTAGCCACCGTTGCCGTGGGCGCCCGCGTCGACCGCGCCCGCTGCCCCGCTCGGCGCCCTCGACCCACGGGAAGCTCGCCCCGAGGTGCGTCTTGTACGGCGACTTGTCCCTGCTGAAGCGCGTGTCGCGGTAGATCCGGAAGGGTGAGCGCTTCGGGTCGGCCTCGAGCGGCACGCCGCGCTCGGCCAGCCGATCGGCAAGCGCGATGCAGAGGGCCTCGAGCGGCTCCTTGAGCAGGTGCTCGTACTCTGCCTTGCGCGGCTGGAACCAGGCGCGGTCGTTGTTCTGGGCGAGGTCGGTCAGGAACTGGATCGCGTCGGGCGTGAAGCCCGCGAATGGTTGCGCCGCGACGGCCATGAAGCACCTCCGGGGACGATCGTCGGGCCTCCGGGCCGCTGGTTCAAGGGGCAGTCGCGGTCCGTGGCGGGATGGCCCGCAGAGCTGCTCGTCGCCGATCGCGGGATGGCCTCCGGGTCGCGGAGGCAGAGCGTCACCGCCCGCGTCGGCGGAGCGGCGCGATCCTGAGGCCCGCCGCCGAATCCTCGATCAGCCGCCTGAGGCGGCGTTCGCGCGTCACGGCCTGTCTGGCGCTCGTGACCCAGTAGGCGGCAGCATCCCGGTACGAGGGTGGCTGCCCCGCGAAGAAGCCCCAGGCGGCGTGGTCGGCACGGATGGCCGCCTCGGCATCGGGATCGAGGCCGCGATGGCGGCGCTCGTACGAACTGATCGCCTCGCTGGAGTGGTCACGCCGCTCGAACGCCGCGAGCCCGGCCGGCCGCATCCGGCCCTCCGCGAGGAGCGCATGAGCCCGTGCGACGTTGACCGCGCTCCAGGCGCCACCCGGGCGGCGCGGCGTCAGCCGGATCGAGTAGCCGCCATCGACGCTGTGCCGGATGCCATCGATCCACCCGACGCACAGGGCCTCGTCGACCGCCCTGGCATACGACAGGGGCACCGGCACGCCCTTCGCGGGCACCTTCCGCAGCCCGACCCGCACCTCCGACGCGGTCGCGGCGTTGACTTCGAGCCAGGCCCGGAGCGCCTCGGCGCTGTCGAAGAAGACCACGTCGCTCACGCCGCCAGACTCCCAGCTCCCCGGCGCGAACCCATCCGCGCACGGCGCTACCGTACCGCGACGATACCGGGCTCGGAGGCTGCCACGCGCCTCGCCCGGAGCCGCGGTGCTACCCTGAGGTGCCCGAGCCGCCATTCCCGTGGCTCGAGGCGCGCCCAGATCGGACATAACCATGGCTCGAACCAGGTTCACGACGCCCGAGGCGTTGATCGTCATCTCCACGGACGGCTACTTCGACGTCTACCCGTCGGGACGGCTGCTCGCCAACGTCTCGCCGGCCTACCGCGGGACCATCGATCTCCTCGATCGCGACGTGCGGACCGGCAACCGGCTCACCGTCCGCCCGGATTCGATCGCGCTCCGCGTCGCGGTGGCATCGTGGTCGTCCGAGCACGGGGCAGCCGCGGTCCGCGGCGACCTGGGGCGGGGCCGCGATGGGAAGCAGGTCGCCCCGGTCGCCTGAGCGGCTCACGGCGCCCGCCAGCGCACGCTCCCGCGCCGTGGACGCCGACCTCGATCGCGAGCGACTCCGGCGGGCGCTCGACGGGTCCGGCGTCCCGTACGAGCTGTTCCCGTGCGATCCGGCCCTCGCCGATACCGCCGCATTCTGCGCCGCGTACGGCTTCGACCCCGCCGACTCGGCGAACACGATCGTGATCGTCGGCAAGGCGGAGCCGCGGCGATTCGCGGCATGCGTCGTCCTCGCGCCCCATCGGCTGGACGTCAACCGCGTGGTTCGCGTGCGCCTGGGCACGCGACGCGCGTCATTCGCGGCGGCCGACGAGACGCGGGCGCTGACAGGCATGGAGATCGGCGGCGTCACCCCGTTCGGCCTCCCGCCCGACCTGCCCCTCTGGGTGGACGCCCGCGTCATGACCCGCGCCCGGATCGTGCTCGGCGGAGGCAGCCGGTCGTGGAAGGTCATCGCGCCGCCGCAGATCCTGCTCACGCTCCCGGGCGTCGAGGTCGTCGACGGCCTTGCTGTCGACGGCGCGTCGGCGGGCCCGACCTGAGCGCCGGCCCTGACGGTCGCCCGGACCGGCCGATCTCGCGCCGGCGGCCGGGATCCCGGCCGTCGGCTACGCTGTCCCCGACATGACGGCCCGGCACTTCCCGATCCGCGTCGGTCGACGGTCCCGCCCGTTCCTGCGGCTCTTCGGGGTTCGCGACGGGAACGCGTTCGTCGACGTTGACGATGACCTGGATGCGCGCTTCGGTCGCTTCCGCGTCCGCACGCCGCTCGCGAACATCGCATCGTGGCGGATCGAAGGCCCGTGGCTGTGGGTCACGGCCATCGGCGTCCGCATCAGCATCCGGCACCGCGACGTGACCTTCGCCGGCTCCCCGCGCGGCGGCGTGCGCGTCGACTTCCGCGACCCGGTTCGGCTCGGGCCGCTGCGTGTTCCCGCGCTCTACGTGACGGTCGAGGACCTCGACGGCCTTGCCGCGGCGCTCGCGGAGCTCGGGATCCCGGGCGAGGACGCCCGCCGGCGCTGAGCTCGAACCCGGCGACCGCCGCCACCGAGGCCCACCCCGGGCCTGCCCGCTACCCGTCGACCTGCGCGCTCGCGTCTCCCTGGGTCCACGCCGCGCGCCACGGCGCCGCCAGCCGCGCCCGCCGGTCGGGTGGCAGCAGGTCCGCCGCGTGGGTCGCCATGACGGCGCCCTCGATCACCTCGAGGGCGGCCTCGCCGCCTGCCCGATCGTCCGGCGCCAGGTCGGCGGATCCCTCGACCACGGCGCCGAGCAAGGGGATCCGGTCGAGCACGGGCCCCACGACGTGCGTCAGGTCGCCGCGCGCATGTTCCGACAGGACGAGGTCGGCGACGCGAAGCTCCTCGCGCAGCTCGGGAGTCCAGGCGGCGGCGAGGCGTGGCAGGTCGGCAGGCACCAGGGCGTCAAGCGCCGCCGCCAGCCGGTCCCGCGGGTCGTCCGCCGGGGCTCCCGGCGGGCTCGTCACGGGTCGAGCGCTCCCGCGGGGGCCGCGCCAGCAGGACGCGCGCGCAGCGCGGCGACGAGCCGCTCGGCAATGACGTAGGACCTGCCGCCGCCCATCACCAGGACCACATCGCCGCGCTCCACTCGCTGCGCCAGCCAGTCCCCGGTCGACTCGACGGAGCCCGGTGACCAGGCGGGCGCCCTGCCCCGCGCATTCACGGCGTCGGCCAGCGCATCGGCCGAGGTGATCGTGGTGTCCGGGTCGCGACCGGCGTGGATCGCGGCGATCACGACGCGATCCGCCCCGGCGAGGACGTCCGCGAACTCGTTCAGCATCGCGGCCGTACGGTGGTAGGTCAGCGGCTCGTAGACAGCCCACAGGCGACGCCCCGGGTACCGGTCCGCCACCGCCGCGAACGTCGCCGCCATCGCGGTGGGATGGTGCCCGTAGTCGTCAAGGATGACGATCCCGTCGACCTCGCCTTTCAGCTCCATGCGGCGCCCGACGCCCGGATAGGTCTCAAGGCCCTCGATGATCGCGTCCGCGCTCGCGCCGGCAGCATGGGCCGCTCCCGCCGCGACCAGGCCGTTCTCGGCGTTGTGACGCCCGGGGAGCCCGAGCCCGGCGGTGAGGGTTCGCCCGGGAGACAGGCCCGCGATCTCGAGCCTCCCCTCCCCCGCCCCGCCGCTCCAGCGCCCGGCGATCCCGATTGCCGCGCCACGGGCGGTGGCGAAGCTGGAAGCCAGGGCGGCCGAACCCGCTTCCGGGTCTTCGGATGCGCCGACGACGCGCACGGCGACGAGCCGGCCCGTCCAGTCCCGGAGGCCGTCGAGCACCGCGCGGACACCGGGATCGCCGGCATTCGCGACCAGGACCGGGCCATCCGCTCCGCCCTCGAAGTGGCGGATCCACGCCCCGAACGCCGCGACGACCGCGGCCCGGTCCGGAAACACGTCGGGGTGGTCCCAGTCGGCGTTCGTGAGCGCCCCGATCGCGGGTCGGTAGGCGTCGAAGTTGCCCGCATATTCGTCGGCCTCGACGACGAAGTGGCGCCCCGCCCCGAGGCGGACCGTCGATGCGCGCGGGCCGCCGACGAGGGCCGCCGGGAGGAGAGCCCCGACGAATCCGGACGGGTCGAGGCCGGCGAGCGCCAGCATGTGCAGGAGCCAGCCGGTCGTCGTGGACTTCCCGTGCGTGCCCGCCACACCGATCAGGACAGCGCGACGTGTCGCCGCCGCGTCCGCGATCAGCTGCTGGACGCTGATCGCGGGGATCCCCGCCGATCGTGCGGCGAGGAGCTCCGGGTGGTCGGGTTGCACCGACGTGAGCGCCTTGGTCACCGCGATCCGATCCACGATGCCCGATCCCGCCCGTGCGACATGCTCCGGGTCATGGGCCCAGCGCAGGTGGATCCCGGCATCCTCGAGGGGCGGCGTGTACGGCGACGGCCCGCCCGCGTCGCAGCCCGAGACGCGCGCGCCTACCCAGTGCGCGAGGAGACACGCTGCGGCCGCGGCCGCACCGGCGGCGCCGATGACGTGAATCCGTTCGCCCGCGGGAATGGGTCGCGCCGCGCGGGCGGGCTCGAGGCCGGCGCCGATCTCCGCGGCGTCGCGGTGGATCACGACGCCGCGCGTGGCCCGGGATCGGCTGCGGCGACCGGCTCGAGCTCCGCACCGCCGTCCGGTTCGGGCTCGGTCGGCGCTTCCACGTCCGGCTCGCGCTCGACCGCCGCTTCCACGTCCGCAGCGGGCCCAGGCCCGGCCTCCGTCTCCGCCGGGGGCTCGTCGGCCGCCTCCTCCGCCGCCTCGAGGGTGCGATCCGACGCGATGGCGGGCTCGGGCGCCGACTCGGCGTCCGGTTCGGTCTCGACGGACTCTCGCTGCCCCAGCCGGCGCGGCCTCCTCCCGTTCGGGGCCGTCGTCTCGCTCGATCTCCGGCTCGGGTGCGGGACCCGGCGCCGGCTCAGCCGTCGGGAACGCGGCGGCCCTCGCTTCCGGCACGGCCCATGCCGTCCCATCCGGCTCGGCTTCGGGCTCCGCCTCCGGCTCGGCCTCGAGCTCCGGCTCCACCGGCGCGGCGAATCCCGCGGTCACCACATCAGAGACCCGGTCGACGGAGGCCCAGCGCCGATCGAGAACCAGGTGGAGGACGGTCGGGACGGTCGCGGACGAGCGCGACACGAAGAGCCGGCTCGAATTCCTCGTCGCGTTCGACGCGCGCGCCGACCGCGCCGTAGCCCTGCGCGACCTGCACCCAGTCGATCGGGCCCAGGTCGGTCGCCACGGGGGCGAGGCCGCGCTGGACCTGGTGGTCGTGGATCGTCCCGTAGCGCTCGTTGTCGAAGACGAGGACGACCGGGTGAACGCGCTCACGAGCCGCGGTCTCGAGCTCCGCGATGGTCATCGCGGCACCGCCGTCACCGGCGAGCGCGACGACCGGCCGGCCGGGCCCCGCGAGCGCGGCCGCGACCGCCGCCGGGATCGCGAAGCCCATCGCGCCCGCCGTCGAGCCGAGGAACGTGCCCGGCCGGCGCATGACCAGCCCGCGCGCGGCCCACCCGCCGAAGTTGCCGGCGTCGGTCGTCACGATCGTGTCCGGCGAGAGCACCCGGTTGAGCGTGGCCACGACGCGGCCGGGGTGGATGCCGGGACCCTCCCACGGCTCGGTGTCGACGCGCCGGGCCTCCTCGTACGCGCTGCGGTCGACGGCCATCGCCGCCTTGCGACGCTCGAGGCCCTCGGCGTCCAGGACGCCTGCGCCGAGGACACGGCGCGCCTCCCGCAGGAACGTACGTGCGTCGGCGGCGAGGGCGATGGTCGGCCCGGCGAGGCCCGGGCGCGAGGAGAGCGGTTCCACGTCGACGTGCGCCCAGCGGGTCCCCGGGGCCGGGATCGCATATCCGTGCGTGGCCACCTCGTTGAGGCGGCAGCCGAGCACGAGGATCGCGTCCGCATCCTCCAGGCGCTGCGGGACCGTCGCCGCGGCGAAGTACCCGCTCATCCCGAGGTACCGCGGGTTGTCGTTCGGGAAGACGTCGGGCCGCCGCCACGCGGCGACCACCGGCACGTCCACGAACTCGGCGAGGCGGACGAGGTCCGCCGTCGCGCGCGAGCGCAGGACGCCGCCGCCCGCAAGGATCACGGGCCGCTCGGCGTCGAGGAGCAGATGGAGGACCCGGCGGACGAGCGCCGGGTCCGGCGGTGGCATCCGCGACGACGCCACGGAGGCCGGGGCGGAGGTCCGGCCCGGCGCCCCGGCGACCACCTCGGCGAGGAGGTCCTCGGGGAGCGAGAGCAGCACGGGGCCAGGCCGGCCGACGGTCGCGCGGCGCAGGGCCTCGTCGAGGATCCCGGGCAGCGCGGCGACGTCGCGAACCTCGCGTGCCCAGCGACAGTACCCGCCGACCGTGGCCGCGAGGTCCACCTCCTGGAACGCCTCGCGGCCGCGGACGGACCGCTCGACCTGGCCGACGAGCGCGATGACCGGCAGCGAATCCGCGTGGGCGACGTGGAGCCCGATCGCAAGGTTCGCCGCCCCGACCGCGCGCGTCGCGAGCACGACCGTCGGATGGCCGCTGAGGGCGGCCGAGGCTGCCGCCATGAACGCGGCGCCGCCCTCGTGACGCGTCGCGACGACCCGGATGCCGGCGCCCGCCAATCCGTCCAGGAGCGGCAGGAAGCTCTCCCCGGGGACGGTGTACGCGACCCTGACCCCGGCCGCGGCGAGGGCGTCGGCGATGAGGCGGCCTGCCGTCCGCGGTGTCCCGGTCACGGATGTCCCCTTCCTAGCGGTAGTTGGAGAACTGGAGCGGAACCGACTCGTCGAGCCCGCGCAGCCGGGCGATCACCTTCTGAAGGTCGTCCTTGCTCTTCGCGCTGACCCGGACGGCGTCGCCCTGGATCTGGCCTTTGGCCTTCGGGAACTCGTCCCGCACGATCTTCGTGACCTTCCGGGCCAGATCGTCCGGCAGCCCGCTCCGAAGGCCCACGTGCTGGCGGACCTTCATCCCGCCCGCCTGCTCGATGGGCCCCCAGTCGAAGATCTTGAGCGAAAGGCTTCGGCGCACCGCCTTCGTCTCGATCAGCTCGCGGATCGACTTCGCACGGAGCTCGGAGTCCGCCAGGATCGCGAGGGCGTCCTTCTCCTGGGTGACCTCCGCGGTCGCACCCTTGAAATCGAAGCGCGTGGCGATCTCGCGCCGGACCTGGTCCAGCGCGTTCCGCAGCTCCTGGGCGTCGAACTCGGAGACCACGTCGAAGGAGAACTCGCCAGCCATCGATTCCTCCGTGTCGCCCGGCGCGCACGCCGGGGCCAGCAGTCGTTGCGCCAAGTATGCCGATCGCGCGTGCGCCTGTCCGTCAGTCGCCGTCGCCGCGCCCGGCCGCCCCCATGGGCTCGCGCACGTCGGGCCGGTCCCGCGGCATCAGGCCGATCGCGGCTGCGCGCTCGACGAGCAGCTCGAGGGCCGCCCGCGCGCTCGCCGTCTTGTTCGCCTCGCGGTCGCCCGTCCAGGAGAACCGGCGGATCTCGATCCCTGCGGGATCCGCGACGGCCACGTACGTCAGGCCGATCGGCTTGCCGGGCGTCGCGCCGGACGGTCCCGCGATCCCCGTCACGGCGACCGCGAGGTCGGCGCCGAGCCGGGCGCGCGCACCCGCCGCCATCGCCCGGGCCACCTGGGCGCTCACCGCGCCGTGCTGCTCGACCACCGCGGCCGGCACATCCAGCAGGTCGCGCTTGACGGAATCCGCGTACGCCACCACCCCGCCCCGGACGTAGACCGACGAGCCGGCCACGTCCGTCAGCGCGTCGGCGACGCGCCCGCCCGTGCAGGACTCGGCGGTCGCGACCGTGAGGCCCGCCGCAAGGCAGAGGGCCTGCAGGCGCTCCGCGATCTCGCGCAGTCCCGGCTCCGCCATCCGCGACCTCAGGTCCGGTTCGTCTGCTTCGGTGGGTTGGGCGGCTGGAACAGCCACGTCTCCGGCGAGCCACCCGTGCCCAGGATCCCGAGGCTCGTGCCGTTGAGCGTGAAGGACGTCACGCCGGCATTGCCGGTCCGCACCTCGACCGAGGTCGCGCCGCTGAACGTCAACGTCTGCCCATCGTTGACGACCAGGCCGCCGCTCCCGGTCGTGGTCGAGAGCACGCCGTCGACCCACGCCTTGAGCCAGGCCCGGCCGCCCGAGACGGCCACCACGAGGTTCACGCCCTGGTAGACGACGCTGACGTTGCGGGTGAGCGTGGTGGTCTTGCCCTGGTCGCTCCTCGCGACGATGGTGAGCGCCCAGCGGCCCGCCGTCAGGTCCAGGTTGGCCGAGAACGATCCGTCGTCGGCGGGTGTCACGACCACGGGCGCGAGCGGGGCCGGCGTCGGCGACGTGGCCGCGGGACTCGCGGACCCGTGCGACGGCGCGGCCGATGCCGCGGGCGCCGGTCCGGGCGGCGGGCCGAGGTACGCCGCCGCCACGCTCACGGTCGTTGCGTCGGTCGCGTGGCCGGCAACCGGGATCGCCCCGTTCTGGAACGTTGCGCCGTCGCCCGGGGAGTCCACCGCGAGCGTCGGCGCCACGACCGGGCTGAAGGGGACGGTGATGAGCAGGCGGATCGGCTGGTCGGCCGCCTTGCCGGTCTTCGGATCGACCGCGCTGACGTCGAACTGGTTCTTGCCGCGACGGAGGTCGACCGTGGCCAGCCAGCCGCCGTCGCCGCCGGCGGTCAGGTTGAGCGGATCCCGCCCGGGCGCCTCGATCGTGACGAGCCCGCCCGCAACGGTGACCCCGCGGAGCGTGTACGTCGTCGCCGTCTCGGCGACCTCGGTGACCGCCGTCGGCGGGTCGACGACGCTCAGCGGGGGCGGTTCGGAGAAGCGGACCAGCTGGAAGCCGATGTACGCGAGAATCGCCAGCACGACCAGCGTGACCACTGCCGCCACCACGAGGCCCGAGCTCAGCACCAGGCCCTTGCGGGGCGCGGTGAGCGCCTGCGGCATGACGATCGCGGGCTCGGGCGCCCCGGCAGGAGCGTCACGGTGCCAGTGCGCGATGGTCTCCTCCGGGTCGAGGCCGAGGTACGCCGCGTAGTTGCGCAGGAAGCCGCGAACGTAGACCGCGCCCGGCAGCGCCGCGTAGTCGCCCCGTTCGAGGGCGGCCAGGTACGTGCGCCGGATCTTCGTCTCGCGCTCCGCGCGGAGGAGGTCGATGCCGCGCGCCTCTCGCGCCGCCACGAGGCGCTCCGCCGAGCGGATCCGCGCCCGGCGCCGGGACGTCGCTCGCCGGGCGGCTCTCGATCCGCCTCCGTGCCCGACCGGGCGGGCGTGGTTGCGCGTCGTCATCGCTCGTCCGCGTCGTCGGTGTCGGCCGGGGCGATCCCGGCGCCGGCTTCGCGCCGGAGGACCGGGCGGGCGTTCGAGCCGTCGAAGGACCCGATGTAGCCGCGTGCCTCGAGCTGGTCGATGATGCGTGCCGCCCGGGCGTACCCGATCTTGAGCCGCCGCTGCAGCAGCGACGCCGAGGCGCGATCGTACTCCTGGACGACCCCCACGGCATCCCGGAGGAGCCGGTCGGCGTCGTCATCGGCAAGGTCGTCCACCGACCCGGTCGAGTCCTCGTCGTCCTCGATGATCCCCAGGTCGTAGTGCGGCTCGGCCTCGGCCCGCCAGTGGGACGTGACCGCCCGGATCTCCCGGTCCGCCACGAAGACGCCCTGGAGGCGGATCGGGCGCGGCAGGTCCGACGGCTGGAAGAGCATGTCGCCGCGGCCGATCAGGTCCTCGGCGCCCGGGCGCGTCGAGGATCGTCCGCGAGTCGATCTGGGAGGCCATCGCGAACGCGATCCGGCTCGGGAAGTTGGCCTTGATGAGCCCTGTCACCACGTTGACGGACGGCCGCTGCGTGGCAAGGACCAGGTGGATCCCGGTGGCGCGCGCCTTCTGGGCCAGCCGCACGATCGGGTCCTCCACGGTGCGGCCGTCGCGCATCATCAGGTCGGCGAGCTCGTCCACGATGATCACGATGTAGGGCAGCCGGTCCGCCGGGTCGACCCGGGTCTCGTTGTACGAGTCGATGTTCCGGGCGGTGGCCCCGGCGAACTTCCGGAAGCGCATCTCCATCTCGCTGACCGCCCACTTGAGGGCCGCGCGGGCGCGGTCGACCTCCGTGATGACGGGGACCAGCAGGTGCGGCATCCCGTTGTAGTCGGCGAGCTCCACGCGCTTCGGATCCACGAGGATGAGCCGGACCTCGTCCGGCGTCGCCCGCATGAGCAGGCTCGTGATGAGCGCGTTGACCATCACGCTCTTGCCCGAGCCGGTCGCGCCGGCGATGAGGAGGTGCGGCATCCTCGCGAGGTCGGCCGCGCGCGCGTGGCCCGGCCACGTCGCGGCCGAGGGCGAACGCGATCTTGGACGGGATCGCCGCGACCTCGGGATCCTCGAGGATCCGCCGGATCGCGACGACATTGAAGTCCATGTTCGGGATCTCGAGCCCGACCACGCGTCTTGCCCGGGATCGGGGCCTCGATCCGGATGGTCCGGGCCGCGAGCGCCATCGCGAGATCGTCCGCGAGCCCTTCGATCCGGCTCACCTTGACGGACGGGTCCGGCTCGACCTCGTACTGGGTCACCACCGGGCCGGCGTTCCAGCGCGTGACCCGGCTCGGGATGTTGAAGCTCGCCAGCTTGCCCTCGATGATCTTCGCGTTGCGGGCGTGGTCCATCCCCACGTTCGAGGCACGCGGGACCGCGTCCTCGAGGAGCGTCATCGGCGGGAGGCGGTACTCGCGGCGGGCCGGCGCGGCGACGCTGACCCCACCTGCCTCGAGGCCGCCAGCCCTGGTTTCGCCCTCCGCAATCGCGACGCGGCTGGATGCCGTGGACCCGCCCTCCGGGAAGAGCGTCATTCGCTCGCCGGTGATCGGCGTCGGCGGGGGCCCGGCGAAGACGGACGACACCTGCGCGGGCTGCTCGAAGGGTGATGGGATCTCCGGCCGGGCGGCGTCACGAGCGCTCCGCCCATCCCGCACGGTCACCCCGCTGCCCGGCCCGGGCTGGGTCTCGACCCGCACGCGGCGTGCCTGGCCGACGGCCGCCGCCCCGGCCGATGCCGCCGGCGCGGCGAGCGCGCTGCCCAGGCCGCGCGCTCCGCGTCCGAATGGTGCGAGAAGCTCGCGGACCGGCCGGTCCAGCGCCACGACCAGGCCGGCGAGAAGGATGCCGACGAAGACGATGAAGGCGCCGAGCGGGCTCACGAGGCGGCTGACGAAGGAGGCGAGACCCGAGCCGATCCGGCCGCCCGATCGCCCATCGAGCATGCCGCCGTCCACGAACAGCGCGATCAGGGCGAGGGCTGCCGCGTAGGCGATGCCCGAGCCGACGAGCGTCCGGAGCCAGCCGGCGCGGACGCCCCCCGCCCGCTCGAGCCACACCCCCAGGCCGATGAGGACCAGCGGCAGGAGCCAGCGCCCCGACCCGAACCACGGTGCGATCACGTTGAGGATCCAGTCGGTGAGCGCACCACGGCCCTGGAAGCACCAGGCCGATGAGGATCACGGCGCCGAGCACGAGCAGGACCACCGCCACGAGCGAGCGCGTGACGTCCGGCGAGAGCCGCGGGAGTCGCGCGCCGGGGGACCGGCGGCGGGGCGCCCGCGTCCGGGGGCGTGCGGCGGGTGGGCGGCGGCGGGTCGCCACCTAGACCTCGACGACGACCGGGAAGACCATCGGCCGCCGCTTCGTCTGCTCGTAGAGGTACCGCGAGACGCCATCCTTGATCTGGCTCTTGAGGAGCGCGACCTCGCTGATGTGGCTGCCCGGGTTCTCGATGGAGCTCACGACCCGGCGGATCGCCTCGGCCATGATCGGGTCCTTCTCGTTGAGGTGGACGAAGCCGCGCGTGATCACCTCCGGCTGCCCGATGACGGACCCGGTCTGCTTGTCGACCGTGACGACGACCATGAACATGCCGTCGTTCGCGAGCGCGCGGCGATCGCGCAGCACGATCTCCCCGACCTCGCCCACCGAGAGGCCGTCGACGTAGACGTAGCCCGCCGTGACGGGCGCGCCGCGTCGGGCGCTGCCGTCGGCGAGGATCTCGATCGGCATCCCGTTCTCGATGATGAAGACGTTCTCCGGCGCGACGCCGGTCTCGATCGCCAGCCGTCCGTGCTGCACCTGCATCCGGAACTCGCCGTGCATCGGGATGAAGTAGCGCGGCTTCGTCAGGCCGAGCATCAGCTTGAGCTCCTCCTGGCTGGCGTGCCCGGAGACGTGCGCCCGCTTGATGGCGTGGTAGTACACGTTGGCGCCGGCCTTGAAGAGGTTGTCGATCGTGCGCGAGACGTATTCCTCGTTGCCGGGGATCGGGCTCGCCGAGACGATCACCGTGTCGCCCGGCTGGATCTCCACGAACCGGTGGTCGCGGTTGGCCATCCGGGCGAGGCCGGCCATGGGCTCGCCCTGGGCGCCCGTCGTGCAGATGACGAGCTTGTTGGGCTCGATGTCGCTGATCCGGTCCTTGGCCACGATCCGATCCGCGTCGTAGGTCAGGTAGCCCAGGTCGCTGGCGATCCGGAAGTTCTGCTCCATCGAGCGGCCGATGACGGCCACCTTGCGGTTGAAGCTTGCCGCGGCGTCGAGGACCTGCTGGACGCGGGCGATGTTGCTCGCGAAGGTGGCCACGATGACCCGGCCGTCGAGCGGCTCCATGATCTCGCGGAACGCCTCCCCGACGGTCCGTTCGGACGGCGTGTAGCCGGGGTTCTCGGCGCGCGTCGAGTCCGAGAGCAGGCAGATCACGCCTTCCGCGCCGAGCTTGGCGAGGATGTGGAAGTCCGACAGCCTGCCGTCGACGGGCGTGTGGTCGAACTTGAAGTCGCCCGTGTGGACGACCGTGCCGACCGGCGTGCGGAGCGCGATCCCCATCGCGTCCGGGATCGAGTGCCCGATCCGGAACGGGACGACCGTGAACGGCCCGATCCGGATCTCGTCGCCCGGCTCGAGCCCGATCAGCGGGTTGTTGTGGAGCTTGTGCTCCTTGATCTTGTTGCCCAGGAGCCCGCGCGCCAGCGTGGAGGCGTACACGGGGACGCCCGGGAACTCCGGCAGGACGTAGGGCAGCGCGCCGACGTGATCCTCGTGGGCGTGCGTGATGAGGAACGCGCGGACCTTGGCGCGATGCTCCTTGAGGTACGAGATGTCGGGGATGACCAGGTCGATCCCGAACATCTCCTCGTCGGGGAACATCAGGCCGCAGTCGATCACGACGATGTCGTCGTCATATTCGAACACGTACATGTTCTTGCCGATCTCCCCCACCCCGCCGAGCGGGATGATGCGGAGCGGCGTGTCGTTGGTCGCGGGACTCTGGTTGGTCATGGCCTCACGTGAAGAGTGTCAGCTGATCGATGTCGGCTTGTTGGGGTTGCGCGTCGTGCCGCTCGTCGCTGGCCGCAACGGCGGCACCAACGCGGGGTTCCGCGGCGCCGGCCGTTTCCTGGGTCGGCGGCGGCGCGTCGTGGAGCTCCCGGAGCTCGCGCGCCTCGACGAGCGCGTCGGGGATCCGCGCGACATCCGCGAAGCTGGCGGTCTCGACCGCGGCCGCACGCAGCGCGGCCGCCGGGTGGTACAGGGCGAAGACGCGCGCGTGCCGGGCGCCGGTCACGGGATCCACGTCGGCAACCGTTCCGTGCGCCCGGCTGATCGTGGTCCCCGGCATGAAGCGACCGAGCGAGTGCCGGCCAAGCGTCACGACAAGGGCCGGATCGAGCACCTCGAGCTGGCGCCGGAGATATGGGGCGCACGCCGCGACCTCGTCCGGCTCAGGGTCGCGGTTGTCCGGAGGACGGCACTTGACGACGTTCGTGATGAAGACGTCGCCGCGCTTCCAGCCGATGGACGCGAGCAGGCGCACGAGGAGATCACCGGCGCGCCCGACGAATGGCCGGCCCAGGCGGTCCTCGTTGACGCCGGGACCTTCGCCGACCAGGACCACCTCCGTCATCGGATCTCCCTCGCCCGGCACCGCGTTCGTGCGGCCGGCGTGCAGTCGACAGGCAGTGCAGGCCCGAACCTCCGCCGCGATCGCATCGAGCGCCGCGCGGCGTTCGGGGGCGGTCACGCGAGCGTCTCCGCCTCCGCGGGTCGTGCGCGGCGCGATGCGGGCGCGACCCAACCGCGCGCGACCAGCAGCTCGGCGAGCTCGACGGCATTGGTTGCCGCACCCTTGCGCACGTTGTCGGAGACGCACCAGAACGCGAGGCCGCGCCCGTCCGGGATCGACGGGTCCTGCCGGACGCGGCCGACGAAGACCTCGTCCCTGCCCGCCGCCTCGGTCGCGAGCGGGTACACGTGGGCGACCGGATCGTCCCGCACCTCCACGCCCGGCACGCGCGCGAAGAGGGCACGGGCGGCGGCAGGCGTGACCGGCAGGCTGGTCTCGACGTGGACGGCCTCCGAGTGCCCGACGAAGACCGGGACCCGGACGGCGGTGCAGGAGACGCGCAGGTCGGGCAGATGGAGGATCTTGCGGCTCTCGGAGACGACCTTCCACTCTTCCTTCGTGTAGCCGTTCTCAAGGAAGACGTCGATCTCGGGCAGCGCGTTGAACGCGATGGGGTGCGGGTAGACCCTGGCCTCCTTGGGGACGCCCGCCGCGTGCGCCCGGATCTGCGTCTCCAGCTCCGCGATCGCGTCCGCGCCGGTCCCCGACACCGCCTGGTACGTGTCCACGACGACGCGCTCCAGGCCGGGTCCGTCCCGCAGTGCCATCAGCAGCGGCACGAGCTGCATCGTGCTGCAGTTCGGGTTCGCGATGATGCCCTCGTGAGCCGCGAGGTCCGAGGGGTTGACCTGGCTGACCACGAGCGGGATCCCCGGGTCCATCCGCCAGGCGTTCGAGTTGTCGATCACGGTGCAGCCGCGGGCGACCGCCTGCGGCGCGAGCTCGCGCGAGATGTCCGCCCCGGCCGAGAAGAGCGCGATGTCCACGCCCTCGAAGGCTTCCGCCGTCGCCTCCATGACGGAGAGAGGCCGGCCCGCGACGGGCACGGTCATGCCGGCGGAGCGGCCCGACGCCAGGAGCCGGAGCTCGCCCATCGGGAAGGCCCGCTCGAGCAGGACCGAGATCATCGTGCGCCCGACGACGCCGGTGGCGCCGACGACCGCAACCGTGAGGGGTCGGGTGGTGGTGAAGGACATGGCTCCGCTGCTCGTGGATGGACTGGCGGGCACGGCCCGAGTATACCAGCGTGCCCCCGGTCTCCCGGGGGCACGCGAGTGTCGACGAGCTGCCGGCCGGCCGGCGGACGGCCCGCGGCGGGGTCAGCCCTTCGCGAGGTGGCGCTGCATCGCGGCCTTGCGGGACAGGTTGACCCGGCCCTGGCGGTCGACCTCGGTCACGACCACCATCACCTCGTCGCCCACCGAGACCACGTCCTCGACCGAGGGGACGTGGTAGTCGGCGAGCTCGCCGATGCGGACGAGGCCCTCCTTGCCCGGGAGGATCTCGACGAATGCGCCGAAGGTCATCAGGCGGGTCACGGTGCCCAGGTACAACGCGCCGATCTCCACCTCGCGGGTGAGAGATTCGATCCAGTGGATCGCCTTGCGGGCGTTCTCTCCGGAGACCGCCGCGATCTCGACGGTGCCGTCGTCCTCGACGTTGATCTCCGTGCCGGTCTCCTCCTGGATCTTCCGGATCATGGAGCCGCCCTTGCCGATGATGTCGCGGATCTTCTCCGGGTTGATCTTGATCTTGGTGATGCGCGGGGCGAAGTCGCTCATCGTGTCGCGGGCGGATGGCATGACCTCGAGCATCTTGTCGAGGATCGTCATCCGCGCGGCGTGGGCCTTCTCGAGCCCCTGCCGGATGATCGCCTCGCTGATGCCGGTCACCTTGATGTCCATCTGGAGGGCCGTGATGCCGTCCCGGGTCCCGGTGACCTTGAAGTCCATGTCGCCGAACGAGTCCTCCTTGCCGAGGATGTCGGTGAGGACGGTGAACGTCCCGTCCGCCTCGGACATCAGGCCCATCGCCGCGCCGGCGACCGGCGCCGTGATCGGCACGCCGGCGTCCATGAGCGCCAGCGTGGAGCCGCACGTGGAGGCCATCGAGGTGGAGCCGTTCGACGTGACGCACTCCGAGACGAGGCGGATGACGTAGGGGAACTCGTCCGGGCTGGGGAGCACCGGGAGGAGCGCCCGCTCCGCGAGGTGGCCGTGGCCGATCTCGCGCCGGCCGGGGCCCCGCATCATCTTGTTCTCGCCGGTGCTGTACGGCGGCATGTTGTAGTGGTGGATGTAGCGCTTCTCGGTCTCCGGGCTGATCGTGTCGATCCGCTGGACGTCCGAGGACGGGCCGAGGGTCGCGATCGTGAGCGCCTGCGTCTCGCCGCGGGTGAAGAGGCCCGAGCCGTGCGCGCGAGGCAGCACGCCGACCTCGACCGTGATGGTCCGCAGCTCGTCGACGCCGCGCCCGTCCATGCGGATCCCCTCGGTGAGGGTCAGCCTGCGGGCGGTCTTCTTGTGGACCAGGCCGAAGAGCGACTTCGAGACGCGTGCCGTTCGCCGCGCCGCCTCGAGCTTCGCCTTCGCGTCGTCCTTCGACGTCCGGCTGGCCCGGATCGAGTCCGCGACGCCGTCCGAGAGGGCCGCGAGGCGGCCCGGCAGGTCCGCCGCGATCGCGAGGAGGAGCGCAGCCGTGGCCTCCGCGTCGGGGAGGGCGCGGTGGGCCTGCTTCAGCTCGATCCCGAAGAAGCGCGAGAGCTCGCCCAGCGTGTAGCTGGGAAGGTCCGGGTAGCCATCCCGGGCCAGCGTGAGCGTGTCGAGGTAGGTGCCCGGACGGACCCGGGTCCCGTCGGCGAGCGCAGCCTCGACGAACGCGATGTCGAACCCGACCGAGTGACCGACGAGGGTCGCGTCGCCGATGAACGCCAGCGCCTGCCTGGCGGCGTCCGCGGGGCTCGGCGCGCCGGCGACGTCCTTGTCGGTGATCCCGTGCATCTGGTTGCCAAAGATCGCGCGGCCCGGGTTGACGAACGTCGACCAGCGGTCGGCGACCTTGCCCTTCTTGACTCGGACGGCGGCGATCTCGACGAGATCGGCCATCTCGGGATTCGTGCCCGTCGTCTCGACGTCGAGGACGACGAACTCGGCGCCGGCCTTGGCCTTCTCGGCGAAGTCGAGCACGGAGCCGGTCCCGGCCTCGAGGAACGGGATCCGCTTGGTCTTGCCGACCGCCTCCTGGAGCTGGAGCTGGATGTCGACGAGCGGCTGCAGGGCGCGATGACCGAAGAGGATCGCCTCGGCCATCACGGACTCGGGCAGGATCTTCGCGCCGGCCTCCACCATCATGATCGCGTCGCGCGTGCCGGACACGATGAGGTCGAGGTCCGACTCGGCCAGCTCGGGCATCGTGGGGTTGATCACGAGCTCGCCGTTGATCCGGCCGATGCGCACGGCGCCGATCGGGCCGAGGAACGGGATCTCGCTGATCGTCAGCGCGGCGGACGCGGCGATCGTGCCGAGGACGTCCGGGTTGTTCTCCTGGTCCGTCGAGAGGACGGTCAGGACGACCTGGACGTCGTCCTTGTAGCCCTCGGGGAAGAGCGGCCGGATGGGCCGGTCGGTCAGGCGGGCGGCCAGGATGGCGGCCTCCGACGGCCGCGACTCGCGCTTGATGAAGCCGCCCGGGATCTTGCCGGCGGCATACATCCGCTCCTCGAAGTCCACGGTGAGCGGGAAGAAGTCGAGGCCCGGGCGGGGTTCGGACCGGTTGGCCGTGCCGAGCAGGACCGTCTGCCCGTAGGTGACGGTGACGGCACCGCCGGCCAGGCGGGCGAGCTTGCCCGTCTCGATGGTGAGGGGGCGTCCGCCGAACTCGACGGAGAAGGTGAGGGACACGAGCGTTCCTTTCTCGCTCGCGTCGGGGACGGACCGCTGCCGGCGTTTCGCGCCGACCTCCGGATGCGCGAAGGCGGGGGTCTACCCCGACTTCAGCGTGTGCTCAGCGGCGCAGGCCGAGCCGTGCGATGACGGCGCGGTAGCGCGGCGCGTCCTTCTTGACGAGGTACGCGAGAAGGCGCCTGCGCTGGCCAACCAGCTTGAGGAGGCCGCGGCGGGAGTGGTTGTCCTTGGGGTACTGTCTCAGATGCCCCGTGAGATCCTTGACTCGCTCTGTCAGGAGCGCGATCTGAACCTCGGGGGAGCCGGTATCGCCTTCCCTTGTCGCAAAGTCAGCGACGATCCGGTCCTTGGTTTCCCGCACGAGCGGCACTCGGTCCTCCGACACGAAAACTTGTACTAAACGTTCTTGCAAACCTGCGGAGCGTAACAGGGGCCGGCTGTTCGCGCAAACGCGACCCAGCCCCGAAACCTGGCTCGATGCCCGACGCTCCGCTACGCTGGACGGACGAACGAGATGCGCAACCGGCCCCCCGCCGGGATCCCGCTCCGGGCGTCCACCCGAAGCGTGCCATCCGCGCCGACCCGCACGACGGCCCGCCGCGCGCGGTCCGCGACGCTGCCCGGCGCGATCGGCGGCTCGAGCGTGGCCCGGTACGGCCCGGGCGGTGGGAGCGCGACAGGGACCTCGAACGCCAGCGTCGCCTCGCGGCCGTCGATCGGGCGCTCGACGATCTCACCGGTCACGGCGACACGGCGCCCAAGGAGCGCCCTGGCGGTCGCGAGGTCGCCCGTCGCGATCGCCGTGCGGATCTCGGTGCTGCGCACCTGCCGGCCCGCGAGGTCGAACGGCGGGACGACCACCACCGAGAACCCCTCGCGCGCGCCGAGCGCGGCCAGCGCCTCCGGCGTCCCCCGTCGCTCGTGGCCGAACGCGGCGTCCGGCGTCATGAGGAAGCCCGTGAGGGCGGTCCGCGACGCGATCGACGCGACGAACGCGTCGTAGGGCGTCCGGCGGAGCGCCTCGTCGAAATGCTGGACGATGGTCACGCCGACGCCCGCCCGCGCCAGCCGTACGAGGCGTTCGCCGGGATCGCACAGGAGCGGCGGCGCAGCGCCCGCCATGATCTCGTCCGGGTGGTGGTCGAAGGTCAGCACGGCCGGAACGGCGCCGAGGCGGGCGGCAGCCCTGCGCAGCTCGCGGAGCAGGTAGGCATGGCCGCGGTGGAGCCCGTCGAAGACGCCCACGACCACCAGGAGCGGGCCGTCGTCGGGACGGAGCGCGCCGATGCCGTGGAGCACCGACGCCGGTTCCGCCGCGTGGCCCGGTGTCCCGCCGGTGAGCGCGCGGGCCGTCTCAGCCACGCGGGACGGCGCCGGCTCGCGGCACCAGGACCTTGTCGGGCACCAGGCGGCCACCCACGCGCCTCGCGATCGCGGCGAGCGATCCATCCTCGAAGAGGAGCCGGACCCGGGTCTGGGCGTCCGTCGGTGCCGCGACCCCAGCGGCGTCCCGCGGAGCGCTCGACGGCGCCGGCAGACGACCGGCCTCGCCGATCCATCCGCCGTGCGCGACGATGGCGAGCTCGTCGGGACCGAGCGTCACGCCGGGAAGGTCGTCGAGGCCTGTCCCGACGGGCCGGAGCAGGTCCGCGAAGCGTCCGTTCGCGGCGGCCTCGCGGGCTGCCTCGAGGCTGATCGCGTCCGAGAGCGTGAACGGACCTGCAGCGGTGCGCCGGAGCGCGCCCAGGTATGCGGCATTGCCGAGGGCCGTCCCGAGATCGCGGGCCAGCGCCCGGACGTAGGTGCCCGCCGAACAGGTCACGTCGATGACCGCGAGCGGGCGCTCCGGGTCCGTCGCGTCCCAGCGCTCCAGGGAGAGCGCATCGAACGTCGTCTGGCGCGACGGCAGCTCCGTTGCGTGCCCGGCGCGGGCGAGAGCGTACGCCCGCCGCCCGCCGACCTTGCGCGCCGAGAACGCCGGCGGGAGCTGGAGGTGCGTCCCCAGGAATCCGGCCAGCGCGGCCTCGACCGCCTCGCGCGACGGGGCCGGCCCCTCGCTGGGCGTCAGCTCACCCTCCAGGTCGTCGGTCGTGGACGAGGCGCCGAAGCAGACGGTCGCGCGGTACGCCTTCCGGGCGCCGAGATGGAACTCGACGACGCGCGTCCCAAGGCCAAGGTAGAGCGGGAGCACACCGGACGCGAACGGGTCGAGCGTCCCGCCGTGACCGATCCGCTTCGTCCCGGCGAGGCGCCGGACCAGCGCGACGACGTCATGCGACGTGGGTCCGACCGGCTTGTCGACCACGAGGATGCCGTCCAGCCCAGCGTCGACGCGGCGCGGCCGTCGCTCGCGGATCGGGTCGGCGGAACCCGCCTGTCCCTCCGGCAGGCTCCCGGGCCTACCCGGGGTCTCGCCTCCCTCCGGGCGCTCCCCGGGGCCCTGGGAGGAGTCCGTCGCCGGCAGCTCCTCGGTCATCGGACCACGTCCCGGGCGAACCGGATCGCCACCGGGAGGACGACCGCGGCGGACGCCGCGAGCGGGAGGTCGAGCGACGCGCCGGCGGCCCGGGCGTGCCCTCCGCCGCCCCACGTCCCGCAGAGCGCGGTCGCGTCGACGCCGCCCGGCTTCGTGCGGACGGATACCCGTGTCGCGTCATCCCTCTCCTTGAGAAGGAGCGCCACCTCAGCGGTCTCCGACTGCGCCAGGAGATCGATGATCCCCTCCGAGTGCTCCGAGCGCGCGCCGGTCGCCCGCAGGTCCTCGAGCTCCATCGTCGAGGCGATCACCAGCCCATCGGCGTGGGACTCGAGCCGCGCGAGCACGCGCCCGAAGAGGGCGAGCTGCGCATCCGGCTTCGTGCGATAGAGACGACGGCTGATCTCGGAGAGCGGCGCTCCCGCCTCCACGAGCGCGGCCGCGACCTGGAGCGTCCTGGGTGTCGCGTTCGGGTGGGCGAATGTCGCGGTGTCCATGACGATGCCGGCGGTGAGCGCGGCGGCGAGCCGTCCCTGCCCGACGGCCAGCGGCACCCCGAGCCGCGTCGCGAGGAGGGCGACCATCTCGCAGGTCGCCGCTGCGTCCGCGTCGATCCAGACGAGGTCGCCGGACGCATCGTTGCTGGCGTGATGGTCGATCGTGAGGAGCGGCGTGGCGGCGAAGAGGGCGGCGTTCCTCTCGCGGATCGCGCCGGCTCGCGACAGGTCGCCGCAGTCGCACAGGACGACGAGGTCGTACGCGATGTCCGGCTCCGGGTCGGTCCGCACCGCTCCGCTGCCCTCGAGGAACCCGTAGAGGTCCGGCACGGCATCCGACGCGGCGACCGTGGCGCGCCCGCCGAGAGCCTCGACGAGGATCGCGATCGCGAGCGCGGCACCCAGGGCGTCGGCGTCCGGGTTCTCGTGACCGACAGCCAGGACGCAGCGGGCACCGCGGACGCGCTGGACGACTGTCTCGGGCACGGCCGCGGCGAGCGGCCCCAGGTCGATGGGCATTCAGGGCGTCCCGCGGCGGCGGCGTGGCCCGGATGTCGGCCGCCGCTTCGACGTCGCGGGGCCCTTGGCCGTTCCGGCAGCACGCCGGCTGCGTGCCGGCGGCGTGCCTGCGAGCGCGCCGCGGTCGCCGGCCGGGAAGGCCTCCGGTGCGCGGGTCGCGGCGTCGGCGTCGGGCTCCGTGGCAGGCGTGTCCCCCTCGCGGGGAAGGCGAGCGACGGGTGTCGGCAGCGACTCCCGCACCGGCGCGTCGGCGATCGAGGCCGCCCGCGGCGCATCACCGCGCTCCAGCTCGTCGAGGATCTGCAGCACGCGGGTGCCGTGCTCCATCGACGCGTCGAGCTCCACGTGGAGCGCCGGGATCCGGCGCAGGCGAAGCCGCACGCCCAGCTCGCGCCGGACGAAGCCCATCGCCCGCTCGAGGGCCTCGAGCGTCTCGCGCCGCTCGGCCGTGTCGCCGATGACGCTCACCCAGACCTTCGCATGCGAGAGGTCCCGCGTCGTCTCGACGTCGGTCACCGTCGCGAACCCGATCCGCGGGTCCGCGACCTCGCGGGCGAGGATCGCGCCGATCTCCTGGCGAAGGAGCTCGTCCACGCGATCCGTGCGCTGGCTCATGCGGCGCCCCTACCGGAGGTTCGAGCGACTGACCGACTGCTGGGTGAACGCCTCGATGATGTCGCCCTCGGCGAGGTCGTGGAACCCGGCGAGGCCGATGCCGCATTCGTAGCCCTGCGCCACGTCGCGCACGTCGTCCCGGAAGCGCCGGAGCGAGTCCAGCTTGTCCGTGGCGATGAGCTTGCCGTTGCGGTAGACGCGGACGCCAGCGGTCCGGGGGATGTGGCCGTCGGTCACGAACGACCCGGCGATCACGGTGCTCTTGCCCACCCGGAAGATCTGGCGAACCTCCGCTCGACCCTCGACCTGCTCCACGATCTCCGGCTCGAGCATGCCCTTGAGGGCGGCCTCGATGTCGTCGGTGAGCTTGTAGATGATGTCGTACAGGCGGACATCGACCTTCTCGGCCTCCGCGGTGCGGCGGGCCTGCGGGTCGAGCTTCGTGTTGAAGCCGACGACGATGGCGTTTGACGCCGAGGCGAGGAGGATGTCGTTGTCCGTGATGTCGCCGGTGCCCTCGTGGAGGACGCTGATCCGGACCTCGTCGGAGACGATCTGGCCCAGCGCGTGCGTGATCGCCCCGAGCGAGCCGGACACGTCCGACTTCAGGATGATCCGGAGCTCCTTCGACTGGCCCTCCTGGAACTGGTTGAAGAGGTCCTCGAGGGTCGCCTTCTGGCTGGTCCCGGCCTGCGCGGTGGCCGCGATCCGCGTCTGCTGCACCATCGACCGGGCGATCTTCTCGTCCGCCACGACGCGCAGGATGTCGCCGGCCTCCGGGACGTCGTCGAGCCCCAGCACGAGCGCCGCGGACGAGGGGCCTGCCTTCTGGATTCGCTTGCCGGCCGCGTTCTCGAGCGCCTTGATCTTGCCGTAGGTCTTGCCCACGACGACGACGTTGCCGATCCGGAGCGTGCCCGTCTGGACCACGACGGTCGCCACGGGGCCGCGGCCCTTGTCGAGCTCCGCCTCGATGATCGTCCCGACCGCCGGGCGCTTGGGATCCGCCTTGAGCTCCTGGAGGTCGGCGACGAGGTTCACCATGTCGAACAGGTCGTCGAGGCCCTGCCCCGTCTTGGCCGAGACCTGCACGAGCGGGACGTCGCCGCCGTACTCCTCGATGACGACGTTCGCCTCGGTCAGCTCGGTCTTGACGCGGTCCGGGTTCGCGTCCGGCTTGTCGATCTTGTTGAGCGCGATGATGATCGGCACCTTCGCGGCGCGCGCGTGGCTGATGGCCTCGAGCGTCTGGGGCATGACGCCGTCGTCCGCCGCCACCACGATGATCGCGATGTCGGTGACCTTGGCGCCGCGGGCGCGCATCGCGGTGAAGGCCTCGTGGCCCGGCGTGTCGAGGAAGACGACCTTCCTGCCGTCCCGGACGATCTCCGAGGCGCCGATGTGCTGGGTGATCCCGCCGCGCTCACCCGCCGCCACGGCGGTGCTCCGGATCGCGTCGAGCAGGCTCGTCTTCCCGTGGTCGACGTGGCCCATGACGGTGACGATCGGCGCCCGCGGCACGAGCAGCGCCGGGTCCTCGTCGACGAAGAGCGTCTCCTTCGTGGCCGGCGCGGGCGCTTCGGTGCGCTCGTCCTCGGCCGCGGTGACCGGCGCCTCCGCCTCGTCCGTCTCGAAGCCGAGCTCCGTCGCGACGAGCGACGCCGTGTCCCGGTCGATGAGCTGGTTGATCGTCGCGAAGATCCCGCTCTTGATGAGCTCGCGGATCACGTCCGCGGGGTTGACCTCGAGAACCTCGGCGAGCTCCTTGACCGTGATCGTCGAGGGCAGCACGACGGCGCTGCGCTCGCGCGGCTCGGCAACCGAGACCGGCGTGAATGCGCCGCCCTCGCGTCGCTGCGGTTTGCGGGGCCCGCGGCGCCCGCGGGTCCCGCTCCTGCTCCTGGCCATCAGGCCCCTCCTTCTTGGTCGTCGTGGTTCTGGTTCAGGGGTGGCGAGGCGACGGCCCGCGTCGCGTCAAAGAGCCCAATGGGAATCGGGACGGCGAGCGCTCGCCGCAGCGTGCCCTTCGCGATCGCCAGGTCCTGGCAGGCGGCGTCGACGCAGACGTAGGCGCCGCGCCCGGGCGCCCGCCCGGTTGCGTCGAGCGTGATCGCGCCGGAAGGCGTCCGCACGACCCGGAGCAGCTCGCGCTTCGGGCGCGGCGTCCGGCAGGCGACGCAGGTCCGGGTTGGATGCTGCCTCCGAAGGGGGCCGCCGCCGGCCCGCCCCGCTACGGTGTCACCTCCGCCGCGGGAGCGGCGGCCGGAGCCGGCCCGTCCGCGGGCAGCACCCCACCGACCGCCACGGTTTCGGTAAGGGGGCCGGCAACCGGCGCCGCGGGCGGAGGTACCGCGGCTTCGGGAGCCTGCACGTCGCTGCGGATGTCGATCCGCCAGCCGGTCATCTTCGCAGCGAGCCGCGCATTCTGGCCCTCGCGGCCGATCGCGAGCGAGAGCATCTTCTCGGGGACGGTGACGCTCGCGATCCGGTGCTCCTCGTCGATGCGCACGGCCACGACCTGGGCCGGGCTGAGCGCCTTCGCCACGAAGACCGCCGGGTCCTCGTGCCACTCGATCACGTCGATCTTCTCGCCGGCCAGCTCCGCGACCACGGCCTGGACGCGCGCGCCACGCTGGCCCACGGTCGCCCCGACGGGGTCGAGGCCTTCCTGGCGCGAGGCGACGGCGACCTTCGAGCGGCTGCCGGGCTCGCGCGCGATCGCCTTGATCTCCACCGTCCCGGCATGGATCTCGGGGACCTCGAGCTCGAAGAGCCGGCGCAGGAACCCCTTGTGCGTCCGGCTGACCAGCACCTGCGGGCCCTTCGGGCCGCGGCGCACCTCCAGCACGAACGCCTTGACGTTCTGGCCGATCCGGTAGTGCTCCACCGGCGACTGCTCGGTCGTGGCGAGGATCGCCTCCGCCTTGCCCAGGTCGAGGATGATCGCGCGCGGCTCGACCCGGTTGACCGTCCCGGTGATGAGGTCGCCCTCGCGGCTCGCGAACTGGTCGTAGACCACGTCGCGCTCGGCCTCGCGGAGGCGCTGCAGGACGACCTGCTTCGCCGTCTGCGCGCCGATCCGTCCGAATGCGTCCTGGCCCAGCTGCTCCGTGACGATCTCCTCGCCGATGGTCGCGTCGGGCTTGATCGACCGCGCATCCTCGAGCGTGAGCTCGGTCAGCGGGTCCTCGACGACCGCGACGACGAGGCGCTCGCGAGTGACCAGCATCTCGCCGCGCTCCGGGTCGATCCGCACCCGAACGTCCTCGTTGCCGGGGATTCGGCGGTACGCGGACTCGATCGCGTCCGAGATCGTGAGGATCAGGTGCTCCCGGGGAACGCCCTTCTCGGCGTTGAGCTGCAGGAGGGCGCCCACGAAATCGCGGCTCATGCGGTCCACCTCCCACAATCATGTTCGACCATCGGCAGCCGACCGGGCTGACCGAAAGAAAAACGTGGGGGTCACCCACGTCATGGAGCGGCGCGGTCGAAGATTGCGCGAGTATACCGCACGCGGGCAGACCTCCCCGTGCGGGAGACGTGACGCGGGGCCGTTGCGGCCGGGCACCGGCCCGGTGCGCACGGGCACCGGGCGTGGCGCCGCGCTCGGCGCGGGCGGCTATTCGCCGGGCGCGCCGGCCCCGGCCGCGGCCGCTACGCCGCCCGGGGCCGGGTAGCGCCGCTCGACGTACTCGTCCAGCAGCCCGATGAAACGGGCCACGATGTCCTCCCCGCGAAACGTCGCGAAGAGCCTCCCGTCGACGAAGACCGGCGCCACGGGCTCCTCGAACGTGCCGGGGAGGCTGATCCCGATGTCGGCGTGCTTGCTCTCGCCCGGCCCATTCACCACGCAGCCCATGACCGCCACGCGGAGATCCTCCACGCCAGGATGCAGCTCCCGCCAGCCCGGCATGCGCTCCCTGAGATGGGCCGTGATGTCGCGCGCCATCTCCTGGAAGAAGACCGAGGTCGTGCGGCCGCAGCCCGGGCACGCGCTCACCTGGGGCATGAAGCTCCGCAGGCCCAGCGACTGCAGCACCTGCTGCGCGACCTCGACCTCGAGCTCGCGGCCCGCGCCCGGCTCCGGCGTCAGGGAGACCCGGATCGTGTCCCCGATCCCCTCGCTGAGGAGAACGCTGAGGCCGGCGGTCGAGGCGACGATCCCCTTCATGCCCATGCCGGCCTCGGTGAGGCCAAGGTGGAGCGGGTAGTCGCACTGCGCGGCAAGGCGCCGGTAGACGTCCACCAGGTCGCGGACGCCCGACACCTTCGCGCTCAGGATGATCCGGTCGTGGGCCAGCCCGGTCTCCTCCGCCAGCTCGGCTGAGCGCAGCGCCGACGCGAGCATCGCCTCGATCGTCACGTCGCGGCTGTCGCGCGGCTCGGCAAGGGCCGCGTTCGCTTCCATCATCGAGGTCAGCAGGGCGGGGTCGAGGGATCCCCAGTTCACGCCGATCCTGACGGGCCGGTCGTTCTCGATCGCGACCCGCACGATCGTCGCGAAGTTGTCGTCATGGCGCTTCCCGCCCACGTTGCCCGGGTTGATCCGGTACTTCGCCAGCGCTCGGGCGGTCTCCGGGATAGTCCACGAGGAGCTGGTGGCCGTTGTAGTGGAAGTCGCCCACGATGGGCGTCTCGAAGCCGAGGTCGCGGACCTTGCGCACCATCTCCGGAACGGCCGCCGCTGCGGCCTCCGTGTTGACGGTGACCCGCACCAGCTGCGACCCCGCCGCGGCCAGCCGGACAACCTGGAGCGCGGTTGCGTCGGCATCTGCCGTGTCGGTGTTCGTCATCGACTGGACGACCACGGGATGGGCGCTTCCGACCAGCACGCCCCCGACATCGACGGTCGGAGTGGGTCGGCGGCGCGGTCGAAGCGGCTCCGGATCCGTCACGGCGTGCCGCCGCCGACCTGGCGGGCGATGTCGAAGTACGTGATCCAGATCAGGAATCCGAACAGGAAGACGAACCCGACGAGGTAGGTCAGGCGCTCGACCGAGATGGCCGTCTGGGAAGACACGCCCCGGCCGCGCACGCCGGCGCGCCGCATGAGCGCGGCGCCGCGCGACAGGAGGGACTTGAGCACGAGGACGAGGATGCGGCCGCCGTCGAGGGGCGGGAAGGGCAGGATGTTCACGAGGGCGAGGTTCGCCGAGAGCAGGCCGGCCAGGTAGAGGGTGAAGATCGGCCCGAGCTGCCAGAAGACGTCGCCGACCTGG
This sequence comes from uncultured Chloroflexia bacterium, assembly GCA_963809215.1. GTDB lineage: Bacteria > Chloroflexota > Limnocylindria > Limnocylindrales > CSP1-4 > CTSoil-043. The sequence continues at coordinate 1,156,174 of CAWEIJ010000002.1, read as the reverse complement.
ACCGCGATGCCGACCGGCCCCGTGACGGGCGGCGCCTGGGTCGGGTTCGAGGCGATCGACGAGACGAGCGACCCGAGGCCGTCGATGATCAGGCGGAACGCGCTCACGGTCCACGATGCGCCCGCCGCGATCGCGGCCACGGGATCACGCCCCGCGTAGGCGCCGGAGAAGCTCAGGCCGGCCCCGCGGATCCCGAGCGCGCCCTGCGTCGCCGCCGCCTCGGGGGGTCGCAGCGTGACCGCGACATTCCGCTCGGTGCCATCGACGCCGCGAACGAGGAGCGTGACCGGCTGCCCGGCCCGGTCGCGGAGGGCCGCGATCGCGGCTTCCCCCGCCTGCGGGCTCGGCAGGAGGTCGAAGGTCGTCCCGTCGACGGCGAGGATCGTCTCGCCCGCCCGGAGCCCGGCGAGATCCGCCGGCGAGCCTGCCACGACCTCGCCGAACGTGAGGCCGCCCTGCGGCGTCGCCAGCCAGGCGATGCCCGTGAAGACCACGAAGGCGAGCAGGAGGTTCATGCCCACCCCGGCGAGCAGGACCAGGACCTTCCTGGGGAGGCGCGCGACGGTGAACGAGCGCGGGTCGTCCGAGTCGCCGTCCTCGCCTTCGAGCCGCACGAACCCGCCGACCGGCAGCCAGTTCAGGGTGTAGAGGGTCTCGCCGCGGTCACGCAGGACCTTGGCGCGGGGCGGGAAGCCGATCCCGAACTCGTGGACGCGGATCCCGAAGATGCGCGCAAGCACGAAGTGGCCGAGCTCGTGGATCACGACCAGCGAGCACAGGATGAAGACGAATAGGAGGATCGTGATCGCCCCCTGGAAGATCGCCATGTCTCCTCCTACGCGGGCCGCCTGCCGGCGGTTCCCCACGACGTGAACGCGTCCCGGACCTCGCGGTCGAGCGCGACCAGCTCATCGTACCCCGGCGCCTGCCCGGGACCCGTCCCGAAGCGGTCGATGGCCGCCTCGAGGAGGTGCGGGATCCCCGGGAAATCGAGGCTGCCGGCGAGGAACCGGGTGACGGCCACCTCGTCGGCCGCGATCAGCGCCGCCGTCGCCCGGGAGCCGAGCAGGCCGGCCTCGCGGGCGATCCGCAGGGCCGGGAAGCGCGTCTCGTCGGGAGCGCGGAACTCGAGGCGCCCGGCGGCCAGAAGATCCGGGGCGGCCGCGGGCGACGGCCGGCGGGACGGGTACGTGATCGCGTACTGGATCGGCAGCCGCATGTCCGGGGTGCCCAGCTGCGCCTTCATCGACCCGTCCACGAACCGCACGGCCGAGTGCACCATCGACTGGGGGTGGACGACGACCTCGATGGCCGGGTACGCAACGCCGTAGAGCCAGTGCGCCTCGATGACCTCGAGGCCCTTGTTGGCGAGCGTCGCCGAGTCGATCGTGATCTTGGCGCCCATGCTCCAGGTGGGATGGCGGAGCGCCATCGCCGGGGTGACCCCGCCGAAGGCCTCGGCAGGCATGTCGAGGAACGGGCCGCCCGACGCCGTCAGGATGAGCGCGGCGACGCCGGAGAGCGCCTCGCCGGCCAGGCACTGCCAGATCGCCGAATGCTCCGAGTCGATCGGCCGGAGCCAGCCGAGCACGCTCGCGAGCGGGTCGCGCGGGTCGGTCGCCGCGCGTTCGGCGGCGCGGGCACGGGCCTCCCGCATGACCAGGTGGCCACCGGCCACGAGCGTCTCCTTGTTCGCGGTTGCGACCACCTTCCCGGCGCCCAGCGCGGCGAGGACCGGACGGAGGCTCACGACGCCGCCGGTCGCGACGATGACGAGGTCGACGTCGTCCCGGGTCGCGAGCTCGACAAGCGCGTCCGGGCCATCGGCGCGCCGCGTCCCCGCTGGAAGCTCGAGCCGCGCCGAGCTCGCGAGGGCGACCACCGCGGGCCGGTGCTCGCGGGCCTGGGCCTCGAGGAGCGCCGCCTGCGAGCCCGTGGCCAGCGCCACGACGCGCCAGTCCGGGGCAAGCCCCGAAAGCACGTCGAGCGATTGGCGCCCGATGGAGCCGCCGGAACCGAGCAGCGCGACGCCGCGCGGCCGGTCACGCACCGACGAGGACGACATACGCCACGAGGACGGGCGCGGCGAAGAGGAACGAATCGATTCGGTCGAGGACCCCGCCGTGGCCCGGGATCGCGTGCCCGGAGTCCTTGGCACCCGCGGCGCGCTTGAGCATGCTCTCGGCGAGATCTCCCGCCTGTGCGGCGCCGCCGATCAGCGGCCCGAGCACGAGCGACTCCAGCGGCGAGCGACCGCTCAGCGCGAGGACGACGGCGACGCCCACCACGGCCACGACCAGCCCGCCGACGACGCCCTCGAGGGTCTTCCTCGGAGAGATCCGCGACATGAACGGGCGCCGTCCGATGGCCCGTCCCACGAGATAGGCGCCCGTGTCGAAGCTCCAGACGCCGGCGATGAGGACCAGGACCCAGCGCCGCTCGAGCCAGAACCCGTCGAGCGGGCCGCGGTCCGACACCTCGGTGGTGAGGACCGCGAGCGCGCCCAGGAGGCCGACGTAGATCGCGCCGAAGAGCGTGGCCGACCACGCCGCGAACCCCGCGCTCGCGTCGCGGCGGGCGAACGCCGCAACGGCCAGGCCGACGGCGACGATCCCGACGGCCGCGACACCGTCGAAGGCCTGCACGCGTCCAGCGAGCTCGACGGCCGCAGCGGGCCTGCCAAGCAGCTGGCTGTCGAGGCCTGCCGGGACCGCCGCGACGGCGACGAGGAGCGCGGCCCCGACGACGACCCCGCGGTGGATGACCGGCTGACCCGCGAGGGGCAGCAGCCGCTCGGCCTCGCCCGCGGCCGCGATCGCGAGGGCCACGGCCAGGATGCCGATCCCGAGCCCGCCCGCCGCCGCCGCGAGGACGACGACCGGCACGATCACGAGCGCGCTGGTCGTCCGCTCGCGCACCGCGGCCCCGGTCAGCGCCCGAACCGGCGCCCGCGACGAGCGAACTCCTCGAGGGCGGTGTCGAACGCCTCCGCGTCGAAGTCCGGCCAGAGTTCCGGGCACGAGTGGAACTCGGCATAGGCCGATTGCCAGATGAGGAAGTTCGAGAGGCGCTGCTCGCCGCCGGTCCGGATCACGAGGTCCGGGTCCGGCAGCCCGGCCGTGTACAGGTGCGCCTCGACGGCGGCCTCGTCGATCGCATCGGCCGGCGTGCCGGCAGTCACGATCGCCCGGACGGCGTCCACGATCTCGGTCCGGCCCGCGTAGTTGAAGGCGATGTTGAGGACCAGGCGCGTGCCGGCCCCGGTGGCCGCCATGGCTTCCGTGATCGAGCCCCGGACGTCGGCGGGCACCTCGGCGAGGCGGCCCGACACGCGGACCCGGACGCCCTGCCGGACGAGCTCCGGCGTCTCGGCCCGGATCGCCTGGTCGAGGAGCGAGAAGAGGCCGGACACCTCTGCGTCCGAGCGCGCCCAGTTCTCGCGGCTGAAGGCGTACAGGGAGAGCACGGCGATGCCGCGCCGGATCGCGTGCTCCACGAGCCAGCGGATCTTGTCGACCCCGGCCGCGTGGCCCTCGAGCTCAGGCAGGCCGCGAGCGCGGGCCCAGCGGCGATTGCCGTCCATGATGATCGCGACGTGAACCGGCCGCGGGCCGGCGTCCGGCGTGCCGTCGGTCGCGGGCGCGACCGGCTCCGCGGCAGGGGCGGCGTGTCGCGCATCCATCGGCCGGGCGACCTGGGCGCGGCTCACCTAGACCTCGAGGACCTCGCGCTCCTTCGCCCCGCCGACCTTGTCGACCTCGGCGATCTCGCGGTCGGTCACGCGCTGGAGGACCTCGAGCTCGCGATGCGCGTCGTCCGTGCCCAGGACGCCGTCGCGCTCCTCCCTCTTGATCGCGTCGGCGGCCTCGCGGCGAAGGTTCCGGATCTCGACCCGTGCCTCCTCCATCCGCCGATGGACCACCTTCACGATGTCGCGTCGTCGCTCCTCGGTCAACTGCGGGATGTTGAGCCGGACCGCGGTCCCGTCGACGTTCGGGGTCAGCCCGACGTCGCTCCTGAGGATCGCCTTCTCGATCGCGCCGAGGACGCTGCGATCCCACGGCTGGATCACGATCTGGTGCGGCTCCGGGACGCTGATGCCGGCCAGCTGGTTGAGGGGCGTCGCGGCGCCGTAGTACTCCACGAGGATCCGCTCGACCAGCGCCGTGGAGGCCCGGCCCGTGCGGATCCCCTGGAGATCTCGCTCCAGGATCTCGACGGCCCGCGTCATCTTCGGCTCGATGGTCCCGAGGACCTGGCTGCTCATGCGGGCGTACCTCCGGCGATGCGAGTCCCGACCTGTTCCCCCATCGCGGCCCGGCGGACGTTGTCGGGCTGATTCAGGTCGAAGACGATGATCGGAAGATCATTCTCCATGCACAGCGAGACGGCCGTCGCGTCGAGCACCGCGAGGCGCTCGGTCAGGACGTCGCCGAACGTCAGCTCCGTGTAGCGCCGGGCGTCCGGGTGGGTCAGCGGGTCGGCCTCGTAGACGCCGTCGACCCGGGTGGCCTTGAGCAGGACGGACGCCCCGATCTCCACCGCCCGGAGGGCGGCGGCCGTGTCGGTCGTGAAGTACGGGTTCCCGGTGCCCGCCACGAAGATCGCGACGCGGCCCTTCTCGAGGTGGCGGATGGCCCGGCGCCGTATGTACGGCTCGGCCACCTCGTTCATGGCGATCGCGGTCATCACGCGCGTCGGCACGCCCACCCGCTCGAGCGCGTCCTGCAGCGCGAGGCCGTTCATCACCGTGGCCAGCATCCCGATGTAGTCGCCGGTGGCGCGGTCCATCCCCCGGGCGGCGGCGGCCATCCCGCGGAAGATGTTGCCGCCCCCCACGACGATGCCGACCTGGACACCGGCGGCCCGGGCGGCCCCGATCTGTCCCGCGATGAACGCGCAGAAGGCCGGGTCCACGCCGTACTGGCGCTCGCCGAGCAGCGCCTCGCCGGAGATCTTGAGCAGGATCCGGCCGTAGCGGGGCACCGGCACGGCGCCGGCCGTCGCGGTCCCGGCAGCGGCCTGGCTCACAGCTCCTCGCCGAGCGCGTAGCGGTCGAAGCGACGGACCCGGATGTTCTCGCCGGTCGTCGCGATCGCCGCGGTGACGAGGTCGCGGACGCTCAGGTCGGTGTCGCGGAAGGGCTGCTCCATCAGGCAGACCTCGGCGTACCACTTCTTGAGCTGGCCGTCGACGATCTGCGGCCGGATGTGCTCGGGCTTCTTCTGGGTCGCCTCGTCGGCCAGCAGCGCGGCCCGTCGCGCCTCGAGCTCCGCGGCGGGGATCCCGTCGGCGTCCACCCAGGTGGGGGCCAGGCCGGCGACCTGCACCGCGAGGTCGTGGACGAGCTTCTGGAACTCGTCGGTGCGGGCCACGAAGTCGGTCTCGCAGTTCACCTCGATCAGGACGCCGACGCGGCCGCCCGGATGGATGTAGCTCGCGACGAGGCCCTCGCGCGCCTCGCGCCCGGCCCGCTTGGCCGCGGCGGCGAGCCCCCGCGAGCGGAGGAGGGCGATCGCCTTCTCGAGGTCGCCGTCCGACTCCTCGAGGGCGCGCTTGCAGTCCATGAAGCCGGCGCCGGTGCGCTCGCGCAGCTCCTTGACGTCGCTCGCGGAGATGTTGGCCATTGGTGCGTGCGTCTCCTGTCAGGTTCGCCCGGCCGGGAGCGTGCGGATCGCCGGGCCGGGCTCCGGGTGGATCAGTCGGTCGGGATGGACGGGTCGATCCCCGAGCCCGCCTCCGCGGCGGCGTTCGCCGCTCCGGGCAGGAGGGCGTCCTCATCGAGGTCCGGCTCGAACGTGAGGGCTCCCCCGGCCGCGAGCTGCGCGACCAGGTCGTCGGCCGAGGCCAGCTCGTCGGTCTCGAAGGCGGCGGCCATCTCGGGCTCGGGCTCCGGCTCACGATCGCTCCGGGCGGCACGCTCGCGGCTCCCCTCGATCGCCGCGTCGGCGATGAGCGAGCAGAGCAGGCGGATGGCGCGGATCGCATCGTCGTTGCCGGGGATGATGTAGTCGAGCTCGTCCGGGTCGACGTTCGTATCCCCGGTCCCGATGATCGGGATCTCCAGCTTGATGCACTCGGCCACGGCGATCCGCTCCCGGGCCGGGTCGATGATGAAGACCGCCCCGGGCAGCCGCCGCATCTTCCGGATGCCGCCAAGCGAGAGCTTCAGCTTCCGAAGCTCCTCGGTGAGCACGGCGGCTTCCTTCTTCGACATCCGCTCGAAGTCGCCGTTGAGCTGGCGAGCCTCGAGCTGCTCGAGGAGGCCGAGGCGCTTCTTGATCGTCACGAAGTTGGTGAGCATGCCGCCGAGCCAGCGGCTGGTCACGTAGGGCTGGCCCGCCCGCTCCGATTCCTGGATGATGGGCTCCTGGGCCTGCTTCTTCGTGCCGACGAAGAGGACCTGCTCGCCGCGGGCCGTCGTCTCGCGGATCGCGTCGAGGGCGAGGTCGAGGCGCTTGACCGTCTGGGCCAGGTCGATGATGTGAATCCCGTTGCGCTCGGCGAAGATGAACGGGCGCATCTTGGGATTCCAGCGGCGCGTCTGGTGGCCGAAGTGAACGCCGGCCTCGAGGAGCTGCCGCATGGAGACGGTGGGCACGGGGATGGACCTCCTGTTTCGGTTGTACCTCCGCGGGCCCTGCCCCGGGACCGGGCGACGCTTCCGCCTCCCGGCACCGACCCGAAGCGTGGTCTGGCACCGCGTGTGATCTCGCCGGCCGTGTTCTCGGCGCGGCGGCACGCCACCGGGCGATCCGGCAGCCGGGGGAGTCTACCACGCCCCCGACCGGGCGGGACAGCGTCACAGGGCAGGACGTCGTCACCCGACAGGGGGTCGTCAGGCCCATCGCGGCCACGCACGGTCCGAGGCCCATCGCGCGGCCGTTCGCGGCGAGCGCCTCAGCCGATCCCCCGGTGATGGCGGACGCGGCGCGGCTGGCCCGGGGCCGCCGGCGGCTCGACGACCACGAGGTCGAGGCGAACCGGGAGCTCCGGCAGGATCTGCCCATCGGGAAGCCTGCCCAACTCCATCAGGCGGCCGAGCCCTGCCCGGAGGTGGCCCAGCTTCCGACGATCGACGGTCTCCTCGGGCAGCCCGAAGGCGCGCGTTCGGCGCCAGCGAACCTCCACGACGACGAGGGCGGGCGGCGGCCCCGGATCCAGCGCCACGAGGTCGAGCTCCGATCGGCCCGCACGAACTCGCCGGGCGAGCACCGCCCAGCCGAGGGCGTCCAGCCGTGCCGCGACGTCATCCTCCGCGGCGTCGCCGGCACGCTGCGAGGGCGTGCGGGACGCGGTCGAGCCGGGGCTGCCCATGCCCCCAACCGTAGGTGGCCCGCATCATCGCCGACTTACCAGGCGAGCGCCGCGAGGGCCTCCGCGTCGGGATCCGGGTCGGGGGCGCCATCGAATGTCGGCACGAGCGACTCGAAGCTGAGCTCCAGCTGCTCGATCCCGGCGAGCGCCTCGCGGACTGGGGCGAACGAGCGCCGGTGGAACGGCGTCACGCCGAGCGCGCGGAGGGCAGCCCGGTGCTCCGCGGTCGCGTAGCCCGCGTTGTGTTCCCAGCCGTAGCCCGGATAGCGGATCGAGAGCCGCGCCATCAGCCGGTCGCGCACGACCTTGGCCACGACCGAGGCGCAGGCGATGGAGTAGACCGACGAGTCGCCATCGACGATCGCATCGTATGGGCCCACGTCCGCCTCGAAGCCGGCGATGCGGAGCCCATCGACGAGGACGTGGTCGTGGCCCCCGAGCCGGGCGATGGCGCGGCGCATCGCGAGGTGGGTGGCGTGGTAGATGTTGAGGCGGTCGATCTCGGCCACGGAGGCGGCACCCACGCCGATCGCCACCGCACGCCGCCGGATCTCGGGGGCAAGCGCCTCGCGCTGTGCCGCCGAGAGCGTCTTGGAATCCCGGACGCCCCGCACCTGGCGGCAGTTCGGGCGCACGATCACGGCCGCCGCCACGACCGGCCCGCAGGTCGGTGCGACCCCGACCTCGTCGACGCCGGCGACGCGGCGGGCCCCGCTCTTCCAGAGCTGCCGCTCGCGGCGGAGGGTCGGCACGGGTGGGGCCATCGCGGGAAGCGTAGCCCAGTCATCACGGCGCCGCCGGACCCCGGAATCGGGACGGCCCCGCCGGGGCGGAGCCGTGGATGCCAGTTGCGCCGATCCGCGGCGCCGCCGGTCAGCTCGTGCGGCGCTCGCGCAGCGTCGCGGCCTTGCCGACCCGGCGTCGAAGGAAGTAGAGCTTCGCGCGGCGTGCCACGCCGTGCCGGACCACCTCGATCTTCTCGATCCGGGGGCTGTTCACCTTGAACGTCCGCTCGACGCCCACGCCGGAGGCGATCCGCCGAACGGTCAGCGAGCGCGTGATCCCGCCGCCCGTGAGGCGGAGGATGGTGCCTTCGAAGACCTGCACCCGCTCCCGGTTGCCCTCGACGACCTTGGCGCTGACCTTGACGGTGTCGCCGGGCGCGAGGGCCGGGATGTCGGTGCGAATCTGGTCCTTGACGATCTCGTCGAGTACGTTCACCGGGTCGACCCCTGCTGCACTGGGCGGCCGGGATGGTCCCGCGAGCCGCGATTCTGGGCACGATCGAACGGTCGCGGGAGGGCGACCGACGGCGGAGTATAGCACGCGCCGCCGGCGCTCACGGATGGGCCGCCGGGTCCCGTCGACGTTCTCCGGCCGGGTCGTCGACGCTCGCTCCCTCCCGTTCGTCGACGATCTCGCCGATGAGGCGCGCCTCCTCGGCGCTGAACGACCGACCCTCGAGGAGGTCCGGGCGCCGCGCGAGCGTCCGCCGCAGCGATTCGCGCAGCCGCCAGCGGCGGACCGCGGCGTGGTCACCCGAGGTCAGGATCTCCGGGACGCCGACGCCCTCGAAGACGGCCGGCCGGGTGTACTGCGGGTATTCGAGGAGGCCGCTCGTGAACGACTCGTCGACGAGCGAGCCCGGCTCGATCGCGCCGGGCAGCAGCCGCAGGATCGCGTCGCAGACGACCAGCGCGGGCAGCTCGCCACCCGTCAGGACAACGTCGCCGATCGACAGCTCGAGGTCGACCATCCCCCGGATCCGGTCGTCGACGCCCTCGTAGCGTGGGCACAGGAGCACGAGGTGGGACCGGGCGGCGAGGTCCTCCGCGCGTCGCTGTCGGAACGGCTCGCCCGCGGCATCGAACAGGACGACCGTGCTGTCCGGGCGGCGCAGCGCCGCCAGCGCCGCCGCCACGGGCTCGGGCCGGAGCACCATCCCGGCGCCGCCGCCGTACGGGGCGTCGTCCACGCTCCGGTGCCGGCCCAGGCCCCAGGCCCGCAGGTCGTGGACCCGGATCGTGGCGAGGCCTTCCTCCTGGATCCGGGCCGGGATGCTCGCCGCCAGCGGCCCGGTCAGCATCTCGGGAAAGAGCGTCAGGATCTCGATCTCGAGCGGCACCCGGACGGCGCTCAGTCCGCGGTGGTGCGAGCGTCGCCCGAAGGCGAGGCGGGGACGGCCGCGGCCTCCGGCCCCGGGAGCCCGGCATCGCCGGCCGCGGCGGGTTGCCGGCCGACCTGTGGATCGCCCTTGCGCGCCCGGGGCGCTCGCGGTGGTCGCGGCGGCCGGATCTCCTCGGGTCGCGGCAGATCCAGGGCCTCTGGGTCCGCCACGATCTCGCCGCGCCGGGGTGCCAGGATCCGGACGAACGGGCGCGCCACCGGCAGGTCGAACGGGCCCCGCGGGCCGCCCTCGACGACGAGCATCTCGGCGCCCCCGGAGCGATAGACGTCACGCACCGTGCCGAGCGGCTCGCCGTCGGTATCGACGACCGGGCAGCCCACCAGCTCGTGCCAGTAGTAGCTGCCGCGGGGCAGCGGCGGGACGATGCCCGCATCCGCCTCCAGGTAGACCGAGAGGTACGCCGCGGCGGCGTTCCGCGTCGGGACCTCGCGGAACCGGATGATCCAGCCGGGCGCCGCGGCCCACGACTCTGCGATCGTCAGCGGCTCGGTGGCGCCCTCGGGATAGAGCCGCCCGCCCGGCGCGAACCGGGCACCCGGGTCGTCGGTCAGCACCTCGACCCGGAGCCCTCCCTTGACGCCGTGGAAGCCGCGGACGAGCGCGACGACAAGTCGCTCGGGGCCCGCGTCCGCCTGGCCGGAGATCAGACGATCTCCAGCTGGAACAGCTCGCCGTCCCGGGCGCCGACGACCTTGAGGAGCGTCCGGAGCGCCTTGGCGACGCTCCCGTTCCTCCCGATCACCTTGCCCATGTCGTCCTCGGCGACGCGAAGCTCGATGACGGTCGCGCCGGCCTCCTGGGTGACCACGACCTGGACCTGCTCGGGATGGTCGACGAGCGCCTTCGCGACGAACTCGACGAGCTGCGGGGCTGCCATCGCGGGCTCCTCTACTTCGCGGCCGGCAGGACGCCGGCGTTGCGGAGGAGGCGCTGAACCGTCTCGGTCGGCAGGGCGCCCTTGGCGATCCAGGCCCTGGTCTTCTCGACGTCGACGGCGAAGTCCACCGGCTCGGTCCGCGGGTTGTAGTGGCCGAGGATCTCGATCGTGCGGCCGTCGCGCGGGCTCCGGCTGTCGGCGACGACGACGCGATACGCCGGCTGCTTCGTGGCGCCGACACGTGTGAGTCGAATTCGAGCTGCCATGTCCTGGTCCTTCTCCTCCTGCTTGGTGGGCGATGGGCCCGACCGGGCCGTCTTCCCGCGAGTGGTCGCTACTTGAACACGAGCACCTGGCGACTGGTCCGGTTGGCGCCCGGCGCCTTCGTCACGCTCGCGAACGCGTCGAACGGCACGAGGAACGGCTGCACGTTCGTCTCGTAGCTGGTCTTCTCCGCCGCGGGCATCATCGCCTCGGCCGCGGCGCGAATGCCGGAGATGTCGACGAAGAGGTCGCTCACGCCGTCCCCGCCCGCCGCCGAGATCGCGGTCGTGTAGGCCGGCGCCGCGGAGAGCGAGGTTGCCGCCGTCGTGTCGACGACGTGCTTGACGAAGTCGAGCGTCCCGAGGACGAAGACCCCGTTCTGGACGGTCGCCGCGATCTCCGGGATGGCCATTCCCGATGCCTGCCCGGGCACGGTCACGATGAACAGGCTGCCGCCTCCGTAGGACTCGGTCCGGGTGGAGATGCCGGCGCCCGTCCCGGCGAGCGCGAGGGCCGCCTGGACCTGGCCGAGCGTGCGCGAGGCTGCCGCCTGGTCCGTGGCGATCGCCGCCACGCCCCCGTCGAACGTGCCGCCGGCGAACTCGACGGCAACGGCGGAATCGCCCGCCCAGCCGAAGAGCGAGTCGAGGCCGCCGATCGCGGCGAGCGCGGTGTCCACCTGGCCGAGCGTGTCCTTGACGGACGGGTCGCAGGCGAGGCTGGCCTTGAAGCCGGCCCAGAAGGCCACGAGCGCGGGTCCGGCCTGGCGGCCCTCGAAGGCCACGAGCGTGGCCGCAGGAAGGTGCGCCGCGATCGCGCTCGGCGTGTCCCGCGCGGCGGGGCCGGATGCCGGCGCCGCGGACGTGACCGGCGCAACGAGGTCCATCACGAGCGCCGAATCCGCGGCGTGCGCGAATCCCGCCGACCAGTCCGGGACGGCAGCCGCCGCGCTGTCCTTGCAGGCCTGCGGGATGCTCGCCGAGCTGCCGGCCATCCCGAGGACGGCGTCGAAGATCGACCGTGTGTCGACCCAGCCGAAGCCGAGGTACGAGCCCGGCGCGGCCTTCCGCGCCGCGACGAACGCGCTGGAGGCCGCGACCGGGCTGGCGCCCTTCGTATCGAGGGCGGCCTTGACCGACACCTCGGGCCCGAGCAGCAGGACCGTTCCGCGGGTGGCCCAGGCCACGCTGACGCCGGCCCTGGTGACGGTCGTGATCTGCCCGTCACCGTACGTGGCGGTGGTCGGCGTGCCGCCGGCCTGCCCGGCAACCCACGCCGCGGCGGCCGCCGCGTCCTTGACGCTCACCAGCACGACCGCACCGCGGTCGGGCGCCGCGACCGTGTTCGGGTCCTTCTGGGCCGAAGCGGCCAGGTCGAGCATGTCGCGCGTCACGGCCACGCCGACCTCGCCGGCGACCCACGGCTTGAGGTCCGTGGTCCAGCTGATCCCCGACTTCTGGAGGGCCTGGTCGAGCGCCTGGTCGATCTTGGAGTCGAGCGAGGCCTGGTCCTTGAAGCCGGGGAACCTGGCGATGATGTTCCCCACGTTCTGGCGCTGGTCACCCGGGAGGTCGGCTCGTCCCTCGAGGTAGACGACCGTGCCGGCCGGGATCCAGCCCTCGACCGTCGACGTCGCGCCGCCCGCGGTCAGGAGGATCGTGCCGACCGAGACGGTGCCGACGACCAGCGCGAGCACGACGAGCGCGATGCCCCAGCGGAGCAGGCCCGTCGCGCGCCGCGAACGCGCGCCAGTCGCGGAGGCGCCGTCCTGCTGCGGTGCCCCGGACATGACCGGGGCGGGCGTGAACTCGGCCATCGCGTGTCTCCCTTGGCCTCAGCGGCCGAAGAGCCCGGGGAGCCGGCGGCCCCCGCGGAGCTGCTTCATGAGCTTCTGCATCTCGCCGAACTGCTTGACGAGACGATTGACCTCGACGATCGAAGTCCCGGAGCCGGTCGCGATCCTGCGGCGCCGGCTCCCGTTCAGGATCGTGGGATCGCGTCGCTCGACGCGGGTCATCGAGCGGATGATCGCCTCGGTCCGCCGGAGGTCGCCGCGGTCGACCGAATCCTGCGCCTCGCGGGCCATCCCCCCGAACCCCGGGATCATCTCCATGACCTGCCCGAGCGGCCCCATCTTCTTGACCTGCTGGAGCTGCTCCAGCATGTCCTCCAGGGTGAAGCTGCCCGACTGCATCTTGGCGGCAGCCTTCTCGGCCGCGCTCGCGTCGAAGGCGTCCTGGGCACGCTCGATCAGGGTCAGGACGTCGCCCATGCCGAGGATCCGGCCGGCCAGGCGGTCGGGGTGGAAGGGCTCGAGGGCGTCGGTCTTCTCGCCGGTGCCGAGGAACTTCACGGGCAGCCCCGTGACCGCGCTGATCGAGAGCGCGGCGCCGCCGCGGGCGTCGCCGTCGATCTTCGTGAGGACGAGGCCGGTGAGCGGGACGGCCGCGGCGAAGGCCTGCGCCACCGACACCGCTTCCTGCCCCACCATCGCGTCGATCACGAGCAGCGTCTCGACCGGTCGGGCCGTCCGCACGAGGTCGGTCACCTCGGCCATCAGGACCTCGTCGAGGGTGAGCCGGCCCGCCGTGTCCAGGATGACCGTGTCGCGCACCTCGTGCCGGGCGTGCTCGATCCCGAGCCGTCCGATCTCGGGGACGGGCGTCCCGGGCGGTGCCGCGAAGACCGGCAGGTCCAGCGAGGCACCGAGCGTCATGAGCTGCTCGATCGCGGCCGGGCGGTACGGGTCCGCGGCCACGAGCAGGGGCCGCCGGCCGATCTTGACGATGTGGCGGGCGAGCTTGGCCGCGGTCGTCGTCTTGCCCGACCCCTGGAGCCCGACGAGGGCGATGACGGCCGGGTTGCCCGAGAAGTGAAGCGTCCGATCGCCGGCCGAGAGGAGGGCGGTCAGCTCCTCGTTGACGATCTTGACGACCTGCTGGCCCGCGTTCAGGGACGCCAGCACGTCCGCGCCGATCGCGCGCTCGCGTACGCGGGCCGTGAAGTCCTTCACGACCTTGAAGTTGACGTCGGCCTCGAGCAGGGCGAGCCGGACCTCGCGCATCGCCGTCTCGACGTCGGCCTCGCTGACCCGGCCACGACCGGTGAGCGAGCCGAGCGTGCGTCGGAGGCGCTCCGAGAGGGCGTCGAACATGGCCGGGCGGGGCTCCTGTGGACCGGAGAGGTGGCGCCGCGGATGCGACGCCAGGCGGTGCGCGGGTTCTGGCGACACCGAGGCAACCGGGAGTGTACGCCATTGATCGGCTGGCACGCCCGGCGGACCCTCGCGGCGAGCGGCCGCGGCGCTGTCAGCCGAAGAGCGCCCCAACGAACGCGGCCGGGTCGAACGGGAGCAGGTCCCCCACGTGCTCCCCCACCCCGACGAACCGGACCGGGACGCCGAGCGCCTGCTCGATCGCGAAGACGATCCCGCCCTTCGCGGTCGAATCAAGCTTCGTCAGGATGATCCCGGTGAGGCCCGTCGAAACGTGGAAGGCCTTCGCCTGGGCGAGGCCGTTCTGCCCGGTCGTCGCGTCGAGCACGAAGAGGACCTCCGGGACCGCGCCGGGGAGGCGGCGATCGATCACGCGGCGCATCTTGGCGAGCTCGTCCATGAGGTTCGACTTGGTGTGGAGCCGGCCGGCGGTGTCGGCGATGAGCACGTCGACATGCCGCGCGATCGCCGCGTCGACGGCGTCGTAGACGACGGCGGACGGGTCCGCGCCGGGCGCGTGGGCGACCACCTGTGCCCCCGCTCGCTCGCCCCAGGCCCGGAGCTGCTCGATCGCCGCCGCCCGGAACGTGTCGCCCGCCGCGAGGAGGACCGTCTCGCCCTCGGCGCGGAAGCGGAACGCGAGCTTCCCGATCGTCGTCGTCTTGCCCGTCCCGTTGACGCCGACGACCAGGATGATCGCGGGGAAGCCTGGTCCGGCGCGGTGCGGTTCCCAGCCTGGCTCGCGATCGACCAGCAGCGACGCGAGCTCCGCCCGGACCGCCGCGACCGGACCGCCGCCGTCCCTGCGTCGCCTCGCGCGATCGACGACCTCGAGCGCGAGCGCCGCGCCGACGTCGCCCGCGATGAGGGTCTCCTCGACCTCCTCCCACGTCCCCGCGTCCGGGTCTCCGCGCCCGAGGATCCCCTTGAGGCGCGCCATGAAGCCGCCCCGGCTCCGCTCGACGCCCGCCGCCAGCGGTTCTTCGACGGGCATGGCCGTGTTCGCGGGCATCTCCTCGCCGCCTCCGGCGATCCCTGCCCCGGCCGTCTCCGCCGCGGCCGTTTCCGACGCCTCCGGGGCGCTCTCCGTCGGGGTCGACGGCACCGGCGCGGGCGCCGTGAGCTCCGCCTCGAGCTCGGCCTCGATCTGGGCGTCCGAGACCGGTCCGTCCTCGACGGGGACGTCGGGCTGGGTTGGTCGGCGGCGCCAGAACATCGGTCGTCTCGCTCGTCAGCCGGCTGGCGCCCGGTCCGCGAACGCCGGGTCCACGGTCGCGCGCGCAGTCCGTCCGCCGGCGTGCGCGACACGGTCCGCGATGGCCGTCGCCTCGTCGAGACGGAGGCTGATCACCCGGCTCACCGCGTCGACCCCCACCGTGACCCCGAAGAGTGCGTCGGCCGCCTCGATCGTGCCGCGATTGTGCGTGATGACCACGAACTGTGTCGACTCGGCGAGCTCCTGCAGGGCCTCGACGAACCGGCCGACATTCGCCTCGTCGAGCGCCGCGTCCACCTCGTCGAGGACGCAGAACGGGACCGGCCGCACCTCGAGCATCGCGAAGAGGAGCGCGACGGCCGTCAGGGCGCGCTCGCCCCCGGAGAGCATCGAGAGCGCCTGCGCCTTCTTGCCGGGCGGGCGGGCGACGATCTCCACGCCGGTCGCCGCCAGGTCGGTCGGGTCGGTCAGGCTGAGGCGGGCGAACCCGCCGCCGAAGAGCTGCTGGAAGCGCCGGTCGAATGCCGCCTCGAGGGCGACGAAGGTCGCCCGGAACTGCGCCGAGATGAGGGCGTCGAGCTCGCCGATGAGCGCCCGCGTTCGATCGATCGCGCGGTCGAGGTCCCTTCGCTGGCCCTCGAGCTCGTCGAGGCGGGCGCGGACCGCGGCGTGCTCCTCGAGCGCGAACGGGTTCGCCGCGCCCATCTCGTGGAACCGTCGCCTGAGCCCCGCGAGGCGACCGGGCGACGAGCCCTCGGCAGACGGAGCGGCGATCTCCCAGCGCTCGCCCGCCCGGGCCAGGGCCCCGGCGAGCCGCGCGCCGTCGTCGTCGACGGCATCCGAGAACGGGCCAATCTCCGCTCGCGCATCCTTCTCCGGGTCGGCCGGGCCGTCATCGGCCGCAGCGAGCGCACGCACCCCGAGATCGCCAAGCCCCGCCAGCTCGACGAGGGCCTGCTCGCGGACGGCGTCGAGGCCGAGCCGCGCCTCCAGCTCGCGAACGGTCGCGGCGCCGGCGACCTCCTCCGCGCGTCGCAGGGCGTCGCGCGCCGCGGCCACGGCCGTCTCGGCCCGACGCAGCCGGTCGCGATCCACGGCATCGTCGGCAAGGCAGCGGTCGAGGGCGCTCCGTGCTGCCTCCTCGCGCGCGGACGCGCCCGCGAGATCGACCTCGCGTGCCGTGCGCCGTGCCTCGAGCGCCTCCTCACGCACGGCGAGCGCCGTCGCCTCCGTGTCGGCGCGAGAGATCCGCTCCTCGGCGAGCGTGGCTGACGCGTCTGCCCTGGCGCGTCGATCGTCGGCCGCCCGCCGTTCGGCCTCGCGCGCCGCACGGTCCGCCGAGAGGTGCTCCTGCCGGCCGTGGAGGTGGGCGACGCGGGCCTCCCATGCATCGAGCGCGCTCCCCGTATCGCGCGGTGCGGCCCCCGCGTCCGTGCCACTGCCCGAATCACCGGCGGACGTGCCGTCGTCGCCGGACGATCCCGCATCGAGAGCCGCCAGGCGCTCGGCGAGGGCAATCCGTTCGGCGCGCAGGGCGGACGCCCGCGACGTGTGCCAGCCAGCCTCTCGCGTCGCCTGCTCGACGTCGCGCGAGGCGCGGCGCTCCGTCTCCTCGGCCGCCCTCCGCCGCGCGGCCGCATCGGCCTCGGCGCGCCGTGCCTCGTCATGACCGGCGCGCGCCGCAGCGGCGTCAGTCTCCGCGGCGGAGAGGCGCGCGTTGACCTCCATTCGCACGGCCTCGGCGGCGGCCACGTCACGGCCGAGCGAGTCGGCCTCGGCGCGCCGCTCGAGCCCGGCGTCGGCGATCCCGAGGCCAACCGTCCCATCGGCGGTGACCACCGCGCCCGTGCGGGCAGCGACACGCCAGCCGGCGGGAAGCGCCGCCGCGACCTCGAGGGCGTCCGTCAGCGTCGGGACCCAGGCGCAGCGGGCCAGGATCCGCGAGGCGGTCCCCGCGCCATCCGAGCGGACCGCGTCCCCGAGGAGGCCGCCACCCGTCCGAGCTACCGCGGCGCGCGCGACGGCGGTCTCCGTGGCCGGCGGCCGCGTCGCACCGGGCCCGGCAGCGTCGCCCAGGACCAGGAGACCGCGCTCGGCGCTCAACGCCTCGAGGCTGTCGCGCCGGACCACGTATGACCGGGCAAGCTCCCCCAGCGCGGCCGCGACCGCCACCCGAAGCGCCGGGTCGACGTCGAGCCCCGCGGCCATGGCGCGGCCGCCGAGCCGTCGAGCCGCACGGCCGATGCCCCTCGTCTCGTCCTCGGCGAGCGCCGACTGGAGCGCCGCGAGGCGCCCGCGGAGCGTGGCCGCGCCGGCGCCGGCGCCGGCCGCCGCGTCGGCTGCGGCGAGTCGCGCGGCCTCCGTCGTCGCCGCAACCGTGCGCGCGCGGTCCCGGTGCTCGGCCGCGGTGGCCTCGTCGATGCGCGCGGCCTCGGCTGCTGCGCGCTGCGACGCTGCCTCGACGCCGAGGCCGCCCGATCGCGCCGTGGCGGCCTCTGCCGCCGCCTCCTCGTCGGCAAGGCGGCGGTCGACCTCGACCAGCCGTGACCGCAGGCCGTCGCGCTCGGCGGCCCGCGTGAGGCGAGCTCGTTGCAGCGCCGCGGCCGCCTCCGAGCGGGCGACCGTCGCCACCCGGAGGGCCTGGGCCTCGCCTCGTGCCTCTGCGAGCGCGCGGTCGATCTCCGCGAGCTCCGCGTCGAGCGCCCGATCCGGCTCCGGCACGGGGAGCGAGAGCTCACGCCGGCGAGCAGCCAGCTCGGCCTCGGCGGCCGTGCGCTCGGCCGCGAGCCGGTCGCGGTCGCGCGCGATCCCGGCGGCCTCTGCCGACGCCCGCGCCGCGTCGAGCTGGAGCACGGCGAGCGACGCACGTGCGTCCTCGTGCGCCACACGGGCGGCGCGCTCCACCTCCGCGCGGGCGCCGAGATCGCGGGCCGCGTCTGCGGCCGCGCCCTCCGCGGCCTGGAGCGCGTCGAGCGCGCCGGAAGCGCCGCGTCGCGCCCGCTCGAGCTCGAGGCGGGCCGCGCGATGACCCGTTGCCGCCACGTGCCAGCGCGTCCCCAGCGCCGCGACGAGCGCCGTCGCGAGCTCCTCGCCGGCGCGGGCGCGCGACGCCTGCTGCTCGGCCTGGGCCGCCAGGCGCCGCGCCTGCGGGCGCAGCTCGCCCAGGATGTCCTCGACGCGAGCGATGTTGGTCGTCGCCTCTTCCAGCTGCTCCTCGGCCTTGCGGCGCCGTCGCTCGTGGCGCCGGACGCCGGCCACCTCCTCGAAGAGCGGCCGCCGCTCCTCGGGGCGCAGCGCGAGGGCCTGGTCGACCATTCCCTGCCCGATGAAGAGGAAGGCGTTCTCCGCGAGATGCGCGGCGTCCAGGAGGTCGACCAGGTCGCGGAGGCGCACGCGCTGGCGGTTCACCATGTAGTCGTTCTCGCCCGAGCGATACAGACGCCGCCCCAGCTCGATCTGGACGAAGTCGACCGGGACGAGGCCGTCGGCGTTGTCGAGGACGAGGGTGACGTCCGCCATCCCGAGCGCCGGCCGGCGCTCCGACCCGGCGAAGACCACGTCCTCCGACTTGCGCGAACGGATTGCCCGGCCCTGCTCACCCAGCGCCCAGCGGAGCGCGTCGGCGAGGTTGCTCTTGCCCGAGCCATTGGGACCGACGACGGCGTTGATGCCCGGCGCAAACTCCACGACGGTCCGCTCGGCGAACGACTTGAAGCCGTGGAGCCGGAGCGCGACGAGGCGTGCGTTCCCGCTCACGTCCCGGCGAGCTCCGGTGGGATCGCCCCTGCCGGGGTGTCCCGGGCGGCGCGCCGGCCGAGGGCCTCGAGTCCGGCCTCCGCGGCCGCCGTCTGCGCGGCGCGGAGCGAGCTCCCGGTCCCGGTCCCGACCACCTCGCCGCCCACGGCGACCTCGATCACGAACTCACGGGCGTGGTCCGGCCCGGACGACTGCACCACGCGATAGTCCGGCCGCTCGCCGGAGCGCTGCGTCAGCTCCTGCAGCCGGTTCTTCGGGCTCTTGAGGGTCCCGGCCGGCGCGTCGGCCTCGAGCTCGGGCGCGGCGAGCGCCAGGAGCCAGGCGCGAACCCGGTCCCATCCCCGGTCGAGGAAGATCGCGCCGGCCAGCGCCTCGAACGCGGACGCCAGCAGCGCCTCCCGGGCGCGCCCGCCGCGCTGCAGCGCCTCGCCCTCGCCGAGGAGGATCGCCTCGCCAAGGTCGATGCGACGGGCAAGGCGCGCAAGCCCGCTCGCGCTCACGATCGCCGCGCGGCGTGTCGACAGGAAGCCCTCGTCGTCGTCCGGATGGCGCGCGTGCAGCGCCTCGGAGATGACGAGGCTGATCACCGAGTCGCCGAGGAACTCCAGTCGCTCGTTGTGGCCGGGCGCCCCGTCCGGATGCTCGTGAAGCCAGCTTCCGTGGACCAGCGCGCGCTCGAGCAGGCCGGGGTCGTCGAATGCGATGCCCAGTCGCGCGCCGAATGCCGCCGACGTGCGCGATGCGGGCGGAGCGCCTCCCGGCAATCGCCGGGCGCGGTCAGCTGGCGTGCTCGTCGATGTAGTCGGAGGCGTCCTGCACGGTCCGGATCTTCTCGGCTTCCTCGTCCGAGATCTCGATCCCGAACTCCTCCTCGAGGCTCATGATGAGCTCGACGAGGTCGAGCGAATCCGCGTTCAGATCGTCCACGAACGAGGCCTCGGGCGTGACCTCCGTCTCGTCGACGCCGAGCTGCTCGACGACAATCTTCTTCAGCCGCTCGTAGGTGGTCGCCACTTGCCTGCACCCTCCTGGAGTCCTGCGGGTTCGTCGGGGTCTGGGTTGCGGTTGGGCTCATCGGAGCCATGGGCCGTGGTCTCCCTGGCGACGCGTCCGAGGACCCCGTTCACCAGGCGCCGGGCCGGGTCTCCTCCGTACACCCTTGCCAGCTCGACCCATTCGGCGATCGCCACGCGGGCCGGCGTCGCGGGCGAGTGTAGCACCTCGGTAATGCCCAGACGGAGCAGGACGCGGTCCATCCGGGCGAGCGTCACCACCGGGTACTGCGGCGCGGCCGCCTCGATTCGGGCGTCCACGCGGTCCCGGTTCTCGGCGACGGCACGCACGAGCAGGCGGGCATGGACGGCCGTCTCCGGGTCACCCCCGGTCTCGGCGAGGTGGCGCTCGAGGACGGCGCCCGCGGTCCGCTGGCCGAACTCCGCCTCGAACAGGGAGGCGAGCGCGAGGCGACGTGCCGCGTGACGGGCGCGCGCCAGCTCACCCCGGCCGCCGGTCCGCGCCGTCCCGTGAGCGGCGCGATCGAGGCGGGGCTCAGGCACCGACGCCGTCGACGACGACGCTGACGGCACCGAGCTCGAGACCGAGGAGACGAACGATCGCGGTGGCAACCGCCATCCGCACGTCGGCCGCAAGGTCCGGGAGGGGCTGGGCGGCGCGGGCGACGACCACGACCCGCGCATCCACCATGCCGTCGTGGAGCCGGATCCCGACCGCGCGTCCGGACAGGGCGCGGCGCCACGCCGGGCCCCCGCGTCCGACTCGCAGGACGCCCGGGACCTCGAGGGCCGCCCGCCGGATCACATCGCGGACGACGGGATGGCTGACGGCCAGGCCGGGCGCGCTCATGCGGGGGCCCCGGCCGCTGGCGGTTGCGCCGGCCCGACGGGCGCCGGGGCGGACGCTTCGTTCGAGGTCTCCACGGCGGCGGACCGCCGGAACGTCTCGCCGATGAGCTGCGGCAGGCGGCCCCGGGCCGAGGCCGCGCCGACCGCGATGGCGTGGTTGATCATCCGTCGCCGGGCCCGGCCGTGGGTGATGATCACGGTGCCCCGCACCCCGAGCAGGGGCGATCCCCCGAGGACCTCGTAGTCGAACGTGGCCCGGATCCGGTCGATCCCCGGCCGCATGAGGAGATAGGCAAGCCGGCCGCGAAGGCCGGTCGCGAACTCCTTGCGCCAGAGGTCGAAGATGAACCCGGAGAGGCCCTCGAAGAACTTGATCACCACGTTCCCCAGGACCGCGTCGCAGACCACGACATCGGCCGGATGATGGACCAGGTCCTTGCCCTCCACGTTGCCCGTGAAGTTGAGCCCCGAGACGTCGAGAAGCTCGCTGGCGCCCTGGATCCGGGCGTCACCCTTCCCCTTCTCCTCACCGATCGAGAGGAGGGCGACCCGTGGACGGGCAACCCCGAGCGCACGCTCGGCGAACAGCGATCCCATGTGGGCGTACTGGAGCAGGTTCTCGGCCGTCGAATCCGGGTTGGCCCCGATGTCGAGCAGGACGAAGGGGCCAGCGTCCGTGATGAGCTGGACGGCCAGCGCCGGGCGGTCGACGCCCGGCACGCGCCCGAGTCGCAGCACCGCCGCCGCCATCGCGGCGCCGGTGTGCCCGGCGGTGACCACGCCCTCCGCGCCGCCGCGCTTGACAAGGTCACAGGCCACGAGGATCGACGCGTCGCGCTTCTCGCGCAGTGCCATGGCGGGATGCTCGTCCATCTCGATGGCCTGGCTCGCGTGGTGGAGCGTGACGTTGGCCGGCAGCGTGGCGCCGGCAAGCGCCCGCACGCGACGCTCGTCGCCGACCAGGATCAGCTCGTCGTCGGGATGTTCGGCCGCGTAGAGCAGGCTGCCCGCGACGACCTCGTCCGGCGCGTGATCGCCTCCCATCGCATCGATCGCGAGGCGAACCTTCCGAGCGTGCTCGACGCCGCGGACGGTCGAGAGATCCATCGGCGGGCTCCGTTGCGGGGGCGCCTGGGACGTGACGCCGGCCCTGCCGTCAGGAGGCGGCCTCGCCGCCCTTCTTCTTGAGCTCCACGACCTGGCGGCCGCGGTAGAAGCCGCAATTCGGGCAGGCGTGATGGGAGCGCCGCATCTGGTGGCAATGCGGGCACTCGACAAGGCTGGGCACGGTGAGCGCGAGGTGGGCGCGGCGGTCGCCCTGCCGGGCGTGCGAGACCTTGCGCTTCGGGAGACCCATCGGGGTGGTCGCTCCTCTGGTGTTGGGCGGCGCGGTCGCGAGGACCGCCTGGGGCGTCGGATTCCGGGCGCGTCGCCGCAGCCGCGTGACGGGCCGAAGGCGGAGTGTAGCGGGTTTCAGGCCTCCGCGTCTGGATGGAAGTCGCGCAGCCCTTCGAGGCGCGGATCGACCGGGTCGTCCGCGTGGGTGTGCGGGCCGAGGTTCCGATCCGCGCCGCAGACCGGGCACAGGCCCTGGCAGTCCGGGCGGCAGAGCGGCACGATCGGGGCGGCAAGCTGGATGGCCTCGCGGACCGGCGTCTCGAGGTCCATCTCGTGGTGGTCGGAGAGACGCGGGACCTCGGGCTCGAGCGTCCGGTCCAGCGGCTGCCCCGTCCCGATGTCGAGGCCCGGCAGGAACTCCTCGTCGAACGCGAGATCGAGCGGCACGCGCACCGGCGCCAGGCACCGGCCGCACGTGTCCGCGAGCGCCGTGGCGACGTGGCCGGTCACCAGGAGGCCGCGGTTGGTCCGCCGGACGTGCGCACCGCCCGCGATGGGGTCTGCCTGGACGAGGTCCTCCCCGAGCGAGATGGCCACGTCCACGAACACGAGGTCGCGGAACGCACCGGGCGGGTCGCCCAGCAGTCCGGCGACGTTGAAGAGGAGCGGCCGATCCAGGTGTGCCAGCGTCACCGAGCGGCGCCGCGGTCGGCGGCGACCGCGTCCCGATCCTCGTCGTAGGCCTGGTCATCCTCCGCGTCGGGCGCCGGTGCGCGTCGCTCGTCGAGCAGCTCGATCCCGCGGCGGATGCTCTGGAGCGCCTTGACGACCTCGCCCTCGAGGTGGACCAGGACATCCGCGGCGTACTCGTCCGATCCGCGCCGGATCTCCGCGGCCTCGGCGAGCGCCTCGTCCACGATCCGTCGCCCGTCGGCCTCCGCGGCCTCGGTCAGGCCCCGCTCGTCGATCAGGAACGCGGCCTGCTCCTGCGCCTTCGCGACGATCCGGTCGGACTCCTGCTGCGCCCGCTCCAGGATCCGCTCCCCCTCGGCGTTGATGCGGCGCGCGGACTGGACCTCCTCCGGCACGGCATGGCGCAGCTCGTCCACCAGATCGAGTGCCGCGGCCTGGTCCACGACGACGTTCGACGTCAGGGGCAGCTTCCTCCCGTTGGCGATCATCGCCTCGAGGCGCTCGACGAAGAACATGATGTCGATGGGACCGCCCTCCGAGCACGGGCGTGGAGGTCGCCCGGTCCGGGACCGGATCGTGCCCGGCCCGGGCCGGATTATCGCACGCGAACGGGCGCCCCCTCGGCCGCCGCTGCTGCCAGGAGGCGCGCGGCGACGGATGGCGGGACCATCCCGGCCGGGTCGCCTCCGAATCGGACGATCTCGCGGACGAGGCTTGACGAGAGATAGCCGTGCTCGAGGGCCGTCATGAAGAAGATCGTGTCGATCTCCGG
This sequence comes from uncultured Chloroflexia bacterium, assembly GCA_963809215.1. Taxonomy (GTDB): domain Bacteria; phylum Chloroflexota; class Limnocylindria; order Limnocylindrales; family CSP1-4; genus CTSoil-043. The sequence goes on along the minus strand of CAWEIJ010000002.1, from coordinate 1,132,677 downwards.
CGCCAGCCGGTGGTTCATGTGGGCCATCTGGAGCTCCGCCTCGAAATCGCTCACGGCGCGCAGCCCGCGGATGATGTGGCCCGCTCCGAGCTCGCGACACGCGTCGACCGTCAGGCCGGCGAACGGGCGGACGTCGACGCGATCGGCGCGGTCCGGGAGCGCCTCGCGGACGCCCGAGACGATCGTGTCGACCCTCGCGGCGACGTCGAGCATGGGCGCCTTCTTCGGGTTGACGAGCACGGCGACGACGACGCGGTCGAAGACGTCCAGCGAGCGACGCAGCACGTCCAGGTGCCCGAACGTGATCGGATCGAACGAGCCCGGATAGACCGCGACGCGCATCGCACGCTCCGCCTCAGGCGCCGGACCGCGGTGGCTCGTCCTCCGGGGCGCCGCGCCGGTAGAAGACGACCAGGGTCTCGCCGAAGCGGCGTTCCCGGGTCGATCGTAGCAGCCCCGCCATGGCCGGCGGGGGCCGCTTGCCGTGCGCCGTGACCACGACGACGCCGGCCGGGCGAAGCGGCCCGTTCGCCGCCCCGAGGGCGATCAGGCACGCCTCGCGGAGCGCGACCTCCACGTATGGCGGGTCGAGGATGACGAGGTCGAACGGTCCGTCGAGGATCCCCGGCCCGCCCAGGTACGTCAGCGCGTCGGCGCGCACGACCCGGGCCCGGTCGGCGACGGCCGCACGGCGCAGGTTCTCGGCGATCACCCGGCAGGTCGCCGCGTCGCGCTCCACGAGGACGGCACGCGCGGATCCGCGCGAGAGCGCCTCGATCGCCGCGCCGCCGCTCCCGGCACAGAGGTCGAGGACGGCCGCCCCGGGGAGATCCGGCTCCAGGGCCCCGAAGACGGCCTGCTTGACGCGATCGCCGAGAGGCCGCGTCCCTCTGCCCGGGGCGGCCAGGCGGACCCCGCGGGCGGCGCCGGCGATGACGCGGCCGGCGTCGGCCACCCGTCAGGCGCCCGTGGCCGGCTCGCCGGCCGCGACGTCGCGCAGCCAGCCGTGGTCGAGCTCGTCCGCGAACGCGGCGCCGGCGCTGCCCAGCCCGCCGCGTGGCAGCACGATCGCCTCGGCGTGCCGGCGCGCGGCCACGGCGAGCTCCCGGTGCTCGGCCTTCGCCAGCGTCGCCACCCGGAGGCGCGGCAGGCCGTGCTGGACGTACCCGAGGACGTCGCCCTCGCGGCGCTGCTCGAAGTCGACCTCGGCCAGCGCGAAGCCGTCGTTCAGCCGAGCGACCGCGGCCAGCCGCACCTGCTCGGGCCCGTCGGGCTCGATCTCGCCCCGCTCGAGCGCCGCGGCGCGACGCTCGTCGACCGGCAGGCGGTCGCTCACGAGGACGCACCAGCCCTGGTCGTTCGCGCGTCCCACCCGACCCCGGAGCTGGTGGAGCTGGGCCAGGCCGAAACGGTCCGCGCCCTCGATCACCATCACGCTGGCCGCGGGGACGTCGACCCCCACCTCGACGACCGTCGTCCCGACGAGGACGTCCACCGCGCCGTCGCGAAAGCGTCCCATCGTCGCGTCCCGGTCCGCCGGCCGGAGGCGGCCGTGCACGAGCCCCAGGACGAGCTCCCGTTCGAGGCCGGCCGCCGCGACCCGGGCCGGATCGTTGAGGAGGGCGCGGAGGCGCACGACCTCCGCCTCGGCGCCTGCCACGTCGTCAGGCGCGTCGCCCGGCGCGTTGCCCGGCGCGTCCTCCGTCCCCTCCGCGTCGTCGATGTGCGGGACGACCACGAATGTCTGGCGGCCCGCGGCGGCCTCGCGTGCCACGAAGCTCCAGAGGCGCTCGAGATGGAGCGGGTGCCGCAATCCCGTCCGGATGGGGAGGCGTCCGGTCGGGACGGTGCGCAGGTCGGTGACGTCGAGGTCGGCGTAGAGCACCTGCCCGATCGTCCGCGGGATCGGTGTAGCCGTCATCAGGAGGACGTGGGCGGCCCCGCCCCGCGTCTTCGCCTCGAGAGCGCCCCGCTGCTCGACGCCGAAGCGGTGCTGCTCATCGACGACCACGAGGCCCAGCCGTGCGTAGGCGACCTTCTCCGAGAAGAGCGCATGGGTTCCGACGACGACGTTCGCGCGTCCGTCGCCCAGCGCGTCCAGGACGCGCCGCGATTCCGCGCCCGCCAGGGAGCCCGTCAGCAGCTCGACCGCGATTCCCAGCGGCCGGAGCAGGTCGTCGAGCGTCACGGCGTGCTGGCGCGCCAGGAGGTCAGTCGGGGCCAGGAGCGCGCCCTGCACGCCCGCGTCCACGGCGAGCGCGAGCGCGTACGCGGCGACGGCGGTCTTGCCCGAGCCGACGTCACCCTGGAGCAGGCGGAGCATCGGGTGCGGTCCCCGGACGTCGTCGCGGATCACGTCCATCGCGCGGGCCTGGTCGTCGGTGAGGGAGACCTCGCGCCCGAGCCGTCGGCCCAGCGCGGCCGCGATCTCGCGGCGGATCTCGGCATCGCGGGACGGCGCCGTCGCGATCGAGACCGAGGCTGCCACTGCACGCTCCCGGCGTCGTCCCACCATGCCGACCTGGAGGGCGAGCAGCTCGTCGAAGGCCAGTCGCCGGAGGGCGGCGTCCCGACGGGCGAACGACTCCGGGAAGTGGACCTGGGCCAGCGCTTCGCCGATCCCGACGAGCCCGAGCTCGTCGCGAATCCCGGGGCCCAGGTACTCGGGGTACGGGGGCAGGCGATCGAGCGCAGCGCGGATCGCGGCGCGCAGCGTCCGGATCGGAAGGCCGGCCGTGAGCCGGTACACCGGCACGATGCGGCCGACATGGACGAGGTCGCCGTCCGGCGGCTGGAAGACGGGGTTGTCGAGGAGGACGCTCGCGCCGCGCTTGCGGAGCTTGCCCGAGAAGAGCAGGTCGTCGCCTTCGTGGAGGCGCCGCTCCACGAACTGCCGGCCGTACCACTGGGCCTCGGCCGCGCCCGTCCCATCCGCAAGGTCTGCCGTGACGACCTGGATGCCGCGGCGAGCGGTTCGGCCCGCCCGAACGCGCAGGACCGTCGCGCGTGCGCTGACGACGGTGTCCGGCGCCACGAAGCGGAGCGACTGGAGGTCGTGGAGGACCCGCAGGTCGTCGTACCGGCGGGGCAGCCACAGGAGGAGGTCGCGGACGGTGCGCAGGCCGATCCGCGGCCCCACGCGCCGGAGGACGGTGGCGCCGGGCAGCCCGCTCGTCCCCAGCGGAGCGCCGAACGGGTCGGTGGGCGGGGCGATGGCGGGACGCGGCCGGGCGGTCCCCACGCTTCCCTACTCCGCGCTGATCAGGTAGCGGTAATAGGGCTGGAGGCCGGTCCGCACCTCGACATCATCGAGGGCAGGCCAGCGCGCGTGGATCCGCCGGGCGAGGCCCTCCGCCTCGGCGAGCGTGGCGTCCTCGCCGTACCAGAGCGTCACGAGGCCGAAGCCCGGCGTGAACGAGCACAACCCCTCGATGACCGCGGCGTCGCGGTCGTCGCCGACGGCCAGGAGGCCGTCGTCAGGATCGAGCGCCATCGTCTGCCCCTCGCGGACCTGGCGGCCCCCGACCCGCGCGTCGCGCACTGCCGCAGCCACGAGCAACGTCTGGACCTCCCGGCTCGCCCGAAGCATCCGCTCGGCGTTGCCGCTCGCGCCGTCGGCAGCCTGGAGGGCCAGGACGGCCGCGAGCCCCTCGGCGGCGTTGCGGGTGGGCACGACGCGGGTCGGGCGGTCGGACATCTCCGCGGCCTGGCCGGCGGCCAGCTTGACGTTCGGGTTGTTCGGCAGGATCAGGATCTCCTCCGCCGGGGAGCGGCGGATCGCCTCGAGGATCTGGCCGGCGCTGGGATTCTCGGCCTGGCCGCCGCGCACGATCTCCACGGCGACCTCGCCGCTGAGGGCGACCTCCTCGAAGTACGGCCGGAAGCCGTCGCCGGGGACGACCGCGATGATGCCCAGCGGCACGCGGGTCACATCGGCGCCCGCGCCCGACGCGTTCGTGGCCGCGAGAGTCGGCGTGGTTCCGTCGACGCGGCCCTCGCGAACCTCGTCCGCCTGGTGGTCGAGGTCGACCACGGTGGCATTGACCACCCGGCCGAGCCGGAGCGCCTGGCGCATGACCAGGTCCGGCCTGCCGTTGTGGACGTGGATCTTGGCCGCCTTCGCGTCGCCCGCGACGTTGACCGACTCGCCGGTGCGCACGAGGTACCCGGTGATCCGGTCGAGGTCGAGGAGCTGGCCGGGAAACGGGTGGATGAGGTAGACGGTCTCGTAGCCATGGGCCGTCTCGCCGACGGCGACGCCGACCGGCACGGGGCTGGGATACGCAGGGGCGCGGGGGGCTGGCGCGGGCGCCTCGCCGCGCAGGTACCCGAGCGCCCCCTCGAACAGTCGAACGAGACCCGCCCCGCCGGAGTCGACGACGCCGGCATCGCGGAGCACCGGCAGCAGGCTCGGCGTCTTGGCGAGCGCCTTCTCGGCGGCGGCCGTGGCACCGGCGAGGACCGCGTCGATGTCGTTCTCGCGCTCCGCGGTCGCGACCGCCGCCGCCGCGGCCTCGCGGATCACCGTCAGCATCGTGCCCTCGACCGGGCGCGGGACAGCGCCGTACGCGGCGGTGCTGGCCGACGCGAGCGCGTGGGCGAGGTCGAGCCCGTTGAATCGACGCCGCCCGGCGAAGCCCTCCGCGAGCCCGCGCACGACCTGGCTCAGGATCACCCCGGAGTTGCCGCGAGCCCCGAAGAGCGCGCCTTCGCGAAGCCGATCCGCCACGCCGTCCACGCTCGCGTCGTCGCGGACGTAGCGCAGCATCTCCGTGCAGGTTGCCAGCATGTTGGAGCCCGTATCGCCGTCGGGGACCGGGAAGACGTTGAGGGCGTTGATCTCGTCCGCGTGGCGCTCCAGGTTCGCGACTGCCGCCCGGACCGCCTCCAGCAGGCCGGCCCCGTCGCAGGCGAGTCGGACCACGCTAGGCAGCCCCCGCCGTGGAGCTCGAATGGACGGGTCCAGGGGAAGCCAGTCCGTCGCCGGCTCCCGCCAGCACCGCCGACCGGTCGACTCGCGTGGCCTCCGCCGCGGGCTGCGGCGTCGGCGTCGGCGGGCGCGTGAGGGCGCCCCGGCTGCCCAGGCCCTGGACGTGGATCGTCACCGGCCCCACGGTCGCGCGCGAGCGCTCGCTCCAGCCGGTAGCGGACGGCCGAGTCGACCTGTCGCGCGACCTCCGCCACCGGGACGCCGTAGGCGACGGTGAGCCAGAGCTCGGTCGCGACGGTCGGGTGGAGCGTCATCCGGATGGCCCGGCTCCCCATCCCCAGCCGGGCGCGGCAGCGCGCCAGCAGGGTCGGCTCGGCGAGGCCCGTCACGCCGTAGCTGCCCAGTGCGGCGTCGCGCACGATCTCGCGAAGGGCCCGGCGCGCCACGACGGCCCGGCCCGGCACGGCTCGTGTCGGCTGCTCGGGCATCGGAGATCTCCTCGCGATTCGACGGCTGGACGCGGACGATGTGCTAGCATACAGCCTCCCCGGACCCCTTCCCCGGCGGCGCTTTCGCGTGCCGAGGGGGCGCATGGGGCGGCGGGCTGCCCGCCGACCGGACACCCGCACCTGAGGAACCCGATGGCCCGGAGCTGCGCGATCTGCGGCAAGGTCTCCATGGGCGGCTTCAATCCGCAGTCGAGCGGGATGAACCGCGTCCGTGCACACCGCCGCTACCAGCCGAACCTGCAGCCGCTCGCCGTCGTCGAAGGCGGCATCTCGACCCGCAAGCTCGTCTGCACTCGCTGCAGGCGCACGCAGACGAAGAAGAGCCGCTGACCAGCCGCCGGGGCCGTGACCCCGGCGCCGCCACTGCCCGACCCGGCCGCCCGCCGGGTCGTTGCATGTCCGGCGCGATCAGCGATCCGCGCTGTCGAGCCAGATGGTGAACGGCCCGTCGTTGACCAGCTCCACCGCCATGGGCGCGCCGAAGCGTCCCCGCTCGACCTGCGTGCCGGTCGCCTCGAGCGCCTCGCAGAAGCGGTGATAGAGCGCCTCCGCGTGGGCCGGCCGCGCGGCACCGACGAAGCCGGGCCGGCGCCCGCGCCGCGTGTCCGCGTAGAGCGTGAACTGGCTCACGGCGAGCACGGCGCCCCCGACGTCGCCGAGCGCGAGGTTCGTCCGGCCGGCGGCGTCCTCGTGGATCCGAAGCTCGACGACCCGGCGGGCAAGCGCGTCCGCCGTCGCTTCGTCGTCGTCGGGAGCGACGCCCAGCAGGACGAGCAATCCGCGGCCGATCGCGCCGACCCGCTCACCCGAGACCCGGACCTCCGCGCGGCTGACGCGCTGGAGGAGCGCCCGCACCGGTCAGGTCCCGGGATCCGGCCGCGCACCCCCGCCCGCGGCCACGAGCCGCGCCCGCCACGCATCGGCCTCCGCGGTCGCAGTCATCGCGCGCATCGGAGAAGTGGTCGCGGGCCCAGCCCTCGGCGCTGCGCGGGACGAGCAGGTCGTAGTCGCGGACGCCGTCCGGGTTGATCTGGCCGTCGCCGCGCAGCATCAGCACGGGAACGTCGAGCTTCTCGATCGCGTCCCGCAGTGGCCCGGCCAGGTGCTTCGGCAGCTGCGCGAAGCGGACCATCTCGTCGCGCGGTCGTGGTGGCACGCCATGGTTCAGCTCATTCGCGAACCCCTCGTCCGCGAGCGACCGAACCAGGCGGACCTCGCGGGCCTGGTCGCGGCCCTTCGTGAAGAGGGCGGTCCCCACGACGAGCACGTCGGCTCCCAGGCCGCCCACGAGCTCGGCGGTCTCGCGGTTCACGCCGCCATCCACGTGGACCTCGCCGCCCCACGGCTTGTGCGAGAGGAGGTCGCGGGCCGGCAGGAGCTTCGCCCGCGCGACATCGGCCATGAACGATCTGGCCGCCGAAGCCGGGCTCCACGGTCATGACCATCACGATGTCGAGGAGCTCGCGGTACGGCGCGAGCGACGCGAGCGGCGTGCCAGGGCGGACTGCGAGCCCCGCGGCCCGGCCGGCCGCCCGGATCCGCCGCAGGATGGGCTCGAGCGGCTCCGAGATCTCGACGTGGATGGTGATCGAGTCGCAGCCCGCCTCGAGGAACCCGTCGAGCCATCGGCCCGGCTCGGCGATCATCAGGTGCGCGTCGAACGGCACCTTCGTGATGGGTCGCAGTGCCCGGATCGTGCCGGCACCGAACGTCAGGTTCGGCACGAAATGGGCGTCCATCACGTCGAGATGGATCCGGTCCGCCCCGGCCCGGATGACCCTCCGCACCTCGTAGGCGAGGTTGCCAAGGTTCGCGTTGAGGATCGATGGCGGCGATCCGGGCGCGTCCGTCGCCCATCAGCGCCCGTCCCGCCGGGGCGGACCGGGGGGCCGGCGGCCGGACGCAGGGCGCGCTGCACGAGCGTGCGACGTCGTGCCAGGACGCGGCGGCGTGGAACGAGGCACCTCCGGGAGCTGCGACGACGGGCGCGCGGGGGTTGGCCGCTCCGCCGCTGTCCGCTGCGCCTCGGGGCGTGGCCGGGACGATGGCCGCTCGGCCGTTGTCCGCTGCTCCCCGGGGCGTGGCCGGGACGATGGCCGCTCCGCCGCTGTCCGCTGCGCCTCGGGGCGTGGCCGGGACGATGGCCGCCCCGTGGCCGGGCGCTCCGCCGCCGCGTGTACTCGGGTTGGCCGCTCCCCGGCCGGGGGCGGCGCGCCGTGGCGTCGCGGCGTGGGGCGGGTGACGTTCGGGCCCGGCGCGATCCCGCGCGGCGCCTGCGCGCGCGCTGCGGCGCCGCGCGCCGTGGCTGTTCGCGCCGCGTCCGGGCGATGCGCGTCGTTCTCGAATGCCCGAGCCTGCGGCGCCGCAGCTCGGGGCGGACGCGCTCCGTCGGCGGCCGCCCGGCAACGGACGCCATGCCCTCGATCGGGGGCTCCTGGCTCCGCTCCCCGGCGAGCGCAGCCGCCGACGCGGCGACGAGCCGCTCGCGACGCCGCGCGACCGCGACGGCGGTCGGCTCCGCGGAGCGCTCGGCCGCGAGCTGGCCGCAGGCGGCCCCCACCTCCTGGCCCCGGTTCCGCCGGATCGTGACGCCGATGCCCGCGGCCCGGAGACGGCCCGCGAACGCCTCGATCCGATCAGGTCCGCTGGCCTGCCAGGGCGTGTGGGCGACCGGGTTCATCGGGATGCAGTTCACGTGGCTGCCGCTGCCGGCGAGCAGCCGCGCCAGCGCGTCCGCGTCCGCGGCCGTGTCGTTCAGGCCGTCGATCATCACGTACTCGTAGCTGACCCGCCTGCCCGTCGCCGACGCGTAGCCCGCGGCCGCGGCGACGACCGCCCGGACCGGCCAGCGCCGGTTGAGCGGGACGAGGAGATCGCGCAGGGAATCGCGGGCCGCGTGGAGGCTCACCGCGAGCGTCCATTGCGGGCCGAGGGCGGTCAGGCGCTCGATCCCGGGTACGACGCCGGACGTCGAGATCGTGATGTGGCGCGAGCCCAGGCCGAAGCGATCGCCGTCGGTCAGGACCAGCGCCGCGTCGATCACCGCGTCGAGGTTGAGGAGGGGCTCGCCCATTCCCATGAAGACGAGGTTCGTGAGATGCCGTCCCCGGGCCGCGAGCCGGCGTCGCGCATGCCGGACCTGGTCCACGATCTCGGCCACGTCGAGGTCGCGCTCGAAGCCAAGCTCGCCCGTGGCGCAGAACGGGCAACCCACGGCACAGCCGGCCTGGCTGCTGATGCAGAGCGTGTTCCGCTCGCGTCGCTCGCCGCGTGCCGGGTAATGCATGAGCACGCTCTCGACGAGGCGGCCGTCCGAGAGCCGGTGGAGCGCCTTCTCGGTCGCGTCGTCGTCGGCGAGCCGGAGGTCCGTCTCCGCGACCGTGTCGAAGCGAAGGCGCTCGGCGAGGCGAGTCCGAAGCGGGCGGGCGAGCGTCGTCACGGCGTCCCACGACGCCGCGTCCGAGCGCCACACGGCATCGCCGACCTGCCGGGCCCGGAAGGGCGGCTCCCCCATCTCGGCGAGGAGCGCGTCGAGCTTCGCCGGATCGACGCCGGACACCCCGGGACGAGGATCGCGGGCAGGGGGCGCCACGGGCAGCCCGGACGACGGGACGGAGGGCTCGGTCATCGAGGCGCGATTATCCCACCCGGGTGCCGATGAGCCGCGGACGCCCGCGCACGAGGGCGCTGCCATCCATGGGGCGCCCGCCGGCCGGCCGGACCTCGAGCAGCTGCAGGCGACCATCGGACGTCGCAAGCGCGATGCCCCCCTCGCCGTCGCCGACGAGAAGGCCAGGCTCGTCGTCACCCCGTGACGGCGCGACCGCGACGCGCAGGACCGCGATCCGGCCGCCCGTCGTCTCCACGAACGTGCCCGGCCAGGGCCGAAGCGCCCGGACCTGGCGCTCCAGGGACGTCGCCGGGCGCGTGGCGTCCAGCCGACCGTCCTCTCGGCGGAAGGGCCGCGTCAGGCTGACCCCGTCGACGGGCTGGGCGACCGCCGCCAGCGTCCCCCCGAGCCACGGTCCCAGCGTCCTCCCGAGCAGGCCGGCCGCCAGGATGGCGAGCCTGGCCTCCAGCCACGGGGCGTCCGCATCGCCGGGCACGGCGAACCTCTCGCTCGCCACCACCGGCCCGGTGTCCATCCCGGCGTCCATCCGGAACACGGTGACCCCGGTCTCCGCGTCGCCCTCGGTGATCGCGGCCGGGACCGGCGTGGCACCCCGATGGCGCGGCAGCAGGGACGGATGGAGGTTCAGGATGCCGCGCGGGGCAACGTCCAGGATCACGGGAGGGAGGAGCTTGCCGTAGTCGGCAAGGATCCCGAGCTCCGGGTGGAGCGACGCGAGCTGCGCGACGAACGACGGGTCCCGCGGCCGGGCCGGGGTGAGGATCGGGCACCCCGAGCCGCGCCGCCCGCTCCCCCACCGGGGTCGGCGCGAGCTCCGCGGACCGGCCGGCCGGCCGCGGCGGCGCGGTCACGACGGCGACGAGCGTGACCTCCGGCGCGGCGGCGAGGGCCTCGAGGACCGGGACCGCGAACGTCCCGGAGCCGAAGAAGATCGTCCGCGCGGGTTCAGCCGCGGGAGGCCGCCTTGGCCCGCTCGGGGTCGATCCCGCGCTCCTCGAGCGCCGCGTCCGCGGCACGATCCTCCTCGTCGTCCATTCCCCCGCGCCCGACGGGGATCAGCTCGTCCGGCGAGGCGAGGTAGTCGACGTAGAGCTTCCCCTGCAGGTGGTCCAGCTCGTGCTGGAACGCGCGTCCCAGGAAACCCGATCCGGCGACCTTGTACCTCCGTCCGACGCGGTTCTGGGCGACGACCCAGACCTTCTCCTTGCGCGTGACGTAGGCGACGTAGCCCGGGATCGAGAGACATCCTTCGAGGTCGCGATCCTCGCCGTCCTCGCGGACGATCCGCGGGTTCACCAGCTCGAAGAGCCGGTCCTCGACCTCCACGACCGCGACGTTGAGCGCCTCGCCGAGCTGGGGCGCCGCGAGGCCGACGCCCGGAGCGTGGCGCATGGTGTCGGTCAGGTCGTCGATGAGCCCGTGCAGGAACTTGTTGAAGCGATTCGACCGGCTGTCCGCGCAGCCGGAGCCGCGGATCGCCGAGCGTGAGGATCGGCAGGACACTCATGGCGCGAGTATACGAGAGGCGTGGGCGCGGCCCTCCTGCGGTCGCCCGGGCCGCGCCTCGTCCGCGTCAATTCCCGGCGCAGGATCAGACGCCGGCGCCCTCGTCGCCGCCCGGGGCTCCCGGGTCCGCCGGGGGCTCGTCGGGGTCCGCGCGATGCCGGATCTCCTCCGCGAACCGGCGCGAGCGGTCCGCGACGCGCGCACCGACCTCCTCGGTCTTCTCGGCCGCTCGCTTGGCGAGCGGGCCGGCCTTCTCGCCTGCGACGGCAGCCAGCTCGGCCGCCTTGGCGGCCACGTCCCGGGCGACGGGCGCGGCGTGCGCGGCGATCTGGTCGATCATCTGCTGGAGCTGGGCGAGCCACTCGCGGCCCTGCGACGTCGTGCTCCCATCCGGCGGCGCACCGTCATCGGCGGCGGGCGGCTCGGGTGCGGGCTCGGTCGGCGGGATCTGCTCGTCGGTCATTGGGGGTCTCCTTGCATCGAGTTCCGGCTATTCTCCGCCCTCGGCCGGGTGCCGGCCAAGTGCCGTCCGCAACCTTGCGCGCATATCCTCGCGACCGCACGATCCCGCGAGCGCTGGTCGCGCCTCCGCCCGGGTCGCGCCCAGGCCCGCGACCGTTGGTCACGCCGCCGTGCGGGTCCCGCCTCCGCCTGGTCAAAGGAGGCTTTCCGGGTCGACATCCACGGACCAGGGCGGCCCCGGGTCTCCCCCGAGCAGCGCCACCGGATCGGCGCCACGGAGCACCAGGTTGAAGCGCCAGCGTCCCCCTCGGCGGGGCACGTAGGCCGGGGCAGGCCCCGCGATCGAGACGGGCGAGGGCGTGCTCGCGGCCCGTGCCCGGAGACGATCCGCCATCGCGCGGCCCTCCGCGAGCGCCACGTCGCGATCCTCGGCGCCCACCGTCAGCTTGACCGTCCGCCCGAAGGGCGGCGCCGCGAATTGCCTGCGGAGGGCGAGCTCGGCGCGGTAGAAGGCGTCCGCGTCGCCCGCCACGACGGCCTGGATCGCGGGGTGATCCGGCTGGTACGTCTGGATCACGGCCCGTCCGCGACGCTCCCCGCGGCCCGCGCGCCCGATGGCCTGGACCATGAGCTGGTAGGTCCGCTCCGCGGCGCGCTCGTCGGGCAGCGTCAGCGCGACGTCGGCCGAGACGATCCCCACGAGGGTGACCTCGGGCACGTCGAGCCCCTTGGTCACGAGGCTGGTGCCCACGAGGACGTCGAGACGCCCCTCGCTGAACGCGTCGATGAGACGCTCGGCGGCACCCCGGCGCTCCACGACGTCCCGGTCGAGCCTCCCCACGCGCAGCGCCGGGAAGCGCGCCCGCACCTCCCCCTCGAGGCGCTCCGTCCCGCCGCCGAGGAACCGGATCCGCGGCGAGCCGCAGGCCGGGCATCGCGCGACCATCGGCGCCGCGGCGCCGCAGTGGTGGCACCGGAGCGTCATGCCGGCCTGGTGGTAGACGAGCGGGCGGGTGCACTCCGGGCAGGCCTGGACGTGGCCGCAGTCGCGGCAGAGAACGGCCGAGGCCGCACCGCGACGGTTGATGACGAGGATCGCCCGCTCCCCGCCGGCCGGGTCCAGGGCCGCGATCAGCTCCGCCAGCCGGCCGGAGACGAGGCCCCGGTTGCCGGCCGCCAGCTCGGCCCGCAGGTCCACGAGCTCCACGAGCGGGGCCGCTCCGGCGGCGCGCTCGGTCAGCGTGCGACGTCGGTAGACGCCCTCTCGGGCGAGCCCGTACGTCTCGACCGACGGCGTCGCGCTTCCCAGGACGACGGCCGCGCCCGCAAGCCGGCCCAGGACGATGGCCAGGTCGCGCGCCTGGATCCGCGGCGTCCGGTCGCTCTTGAAGGCGGCGTCGTGCTCCTCGTCGACGATCACGAGGCCCACCTCGGGGAGCGGGGCGAGGACCGCGACGCGCGTCCCGACGATCACCTCAGCGGCGCCCCCACGGATCCGCCGCCAGGCGTCCGCGCGCTCGCCCTCGCCGAGGCCCGAATGGAGCATGACCACGTCGGCCCGGAGGTCCGACCGAAGCCGATCCACGAGCGGCAGGGCCAGCGCGATCTCGGGCACGAGGATCAGGGCGGGGCGCCCGGCCTCCAGCGACGCGGAGATCGCCTCGGCGTAGACCGCCGTCCGGCCCGAGCCGGTCGGACCGTCGACGAGGAGCGGCATCGGGTCGCGCGCATCGATGGCCGCGACGATGATGCGCAGCGCGTCGGCCTGGCTCGGCGTGAGGTCGCTCCCGGCCGGGCGCGCCCCGCGGCGTCCGGCCCGGTGGCGAGCGGCGAGCGGGTCGCGGAGGATCTCGCGCGTCGCGAACGACACGAGGCCACGCCTCGACAGGGCCGAGGCGGCGCCAGGTCCGTGGCGGCTGGCGAGGTCGGGCACGGGGACGCCGGGATCGCCCGGCGCGAGGGCAGCAAGCTCGTCGAGGAGCGCCCGCTGGCGCGGCCCGACGGGCCGCCCGTCCGGCGCCCTCGACCCACCCGCCACCGCCCGTCCGGCGTCGGTCAGGGATGCGAGGCGCTCGTGGCGCGGCCCCGCGCCCGCCGCGGTGAGCGTCCATTCGAGGTGGACCCGTCCGTCGTCCGCGAGCGCTCGCAGGCGCCGCAGGAGCGCGGCACGGCCCTCGGGCGCGGGCAGGTCCCGGACCGCCCGCGGGCCTCCGGCGAGAGCGTCGAGCAGATCGGCGGCCAGCTGGTCTCGTCCGGCCGCGACCACCCCGGCGGACGCGATCGCGGCGGCCGGGGCGTCGAGCGGCGTCGCGATCAGCTCGAGCTTCTCGAGCAGCCCTGGCGGCAGCATCGCCCGGATCGCCAGGGCCGGGGGTGTGAGGTAGTGGTTCGTGATCTCGCGGGCGAGCGCCAGGGCCAGGGGCGGCAGGAGCGGCCCATCGGCGCGGACCCGAGCCCCGAGCGGGCGCGCCGTGATGCCGCTCGGGGCGGGGACGTCGCCCAGGACGATCCCCACCGCCTGCCGGCGTCCCCACTCGACGAGGACCGGCTCGCCGGCCCCGATGTCGGCGAGCCCGTCGGGCACGAGATACGTCCAGGTACGGGTGCCGGCCGCGCCGGCGGCGTCGACGGCGACCTCCACGTGACGCCCGGGGCCGGGCGCGTCGAGCAGCCCGAGGTCGGCCCGGTCGATCGCCGCGTCGCGCGGCACGACCCTGACCATCGCCCTAGACGACGACGCGGCGATCGGCGTGCTTCGCCCGTTCCGCGCGGATGATCGCGTCGATCTGCTCGGCCGTGCGCTCCACCTGGCCGTCCTCGTTGACGACGACCTCGTCGTAGTCACCCTGCCGCGCGAGCTCGATCGCCGCGTTGCGCTGGCGGATCTCCAGCTCGCCCGCCGACTCGGTGGCCCGGGCCCGCAGGCGCCGGAAGAGCGCCTCGAGGGACGGCGGCACCACGAAGACGAGGAGGGCATCCGGGACGCTGGCCTTGACCGCGGCTGCGCCCTGCACGTCGATCTTGAGGATCACGTCGTGGCCCGCCGCCAGCGCCCGGCGGACCTCGGCCCGCGGCGTCGCGTAGAGGTTCCCGTGGACCTCGGCCCACTCGAGGAACGCACCGGCGTCGCGCAGCGCCGCGAATCGCTCGCGGGACATGAAGTGATAGCTGAGCCTGTCCGTCTCGCCAGGGCGTGGCAGCCTGGTCGTGCACGTCACGACGTAATGGTGGTCGCGTCCGCCGGGCCGGGCCCGCAGGGCGTCGATGATCGTGTCCTTTCCGACGCCCGATGGTCCCGAGACCACCACGAGCAGCGCTCCCGGGGCGCCCTCGCTCGGCGCGCCGAACATCGGGTCGTCGGTGTCCGGGGCAGACCCCAGGCGCCGCTCCGTCATCGCGCGTGACCGGGGTCGGGTCCTGCGGTCCCCGGCGCGCCGGTCGCGATCGCGCGGAGTCGGTCCAGGACGCCGTCGAGCGCCGCCGGGAGCGGCGCCTCCACCCGCACGAGGTCGCCCGTCCCGGGTGACGCGAAGACGATCCGCCAGGCGTGGAGGAAGAGCCGCTCCAGGCCGTCCGGGCCGCGCCGCGACGTCCCCGTCCCGTAGACCGGGTCGCCCGCAACCCCGTGGCCAAGCGCGGCCAGGTGGACGCGGATCTGGTGCGTGCGGCCGGTCACGAGGTCCACGTCGAGCAGCGTCCAGCCTCGGAAGCGCTCGCGGACGCGGTACCCGGTCACCGATGGACGGCCGTCGGGGACCACGGCCATCCGGGTCCGCTGCCGCGGGTCGCGCCCGATCGGCGCCTCGATCCGGCCGGCGGCGGCCTCCACGTTCCCGTGGACGAGCGCCAGGTAGGTCTTCTTCACGCGGCGCGCCTTGAGCTGCGCCATGAGGCTCGCCTGCGCGCTGTCGGTCTTGGCGACCATGATCAGGCCGGACGTGTCGCGGTCGAGGCGATGCACGATCCCGGGCCGGGCGACGCCCGCGATTCCTCCGTACTCGGTGTCGCGGGCCAGGAGCGCGTTGACCATCGTCCCGCTCCAGTGGCCCGGCGACGGGTGGACCACGAGGCCGGCCGGCTTGTTGACGACGAGGACGTCCTCGTCCTCGTAGAGGACCTCGAGCGGGATCGCCTCGGGTTCGACGTCGGCCGGCTCGACCGCCGGGACGAACAGGTCGAGCGTTGCGCCGGCCCGCACGACGGATCGAGCCTTCAGGGTCAGCCCGTCGACCGTGAGGTGCCCCTCGGTGATCAGGCGCTGGACCCGGCTCCGCGAGAGGCCCGACAGGTCCGAGGCGACGCGGTCCACGCGCCCTCCCGAGCCATCCGGGACGACCAGGCGGAGCTCCGTCATCCGGCGAGCCAGGGGCGGCGGGGCGACGGCCAGAAGGCCATCAGGATCAGCAGGACGAGCGCGCTGCTGATCGCAGCGTCGGCCACGTTGTACGTGTAGAAGCGCAGGTCGCCGATTCCCATGTTGACGAAGTCGACGACGTAGCCGAGCCGGAGCCGGTCCGCGAGGTTGCCGACCGCTCCCCCCAGCAGGAGGCCGAGGGCCAGCGTCGCGAACCAGCCGTTCGTGACGACCGACCGCCCGTGGAACCAGATGATCAGGCCGACGACGCCGATGCTGAGCGCCGCGAAGAGGTAGGCCTGGTTCCCGAAAAGCCCGAAGAGGGCGCCGCTGTTCTGGACGGGCTCGATGCGGACATAGTCGCCCACGATCGCCATCCGCGTCCCGAACGCGACGGTGGCGAGCACCCACTGCTTCACGACCTGGTCGACGACGACGATCCCGCCGGCGAGGGCCAGGAACGCCACCCAGTGGTGCGACGTTCGGAGCGGCGTCCGGTCCGGGACCTGGCCCGGCGCAGCGGACGAGACCGCGTCAGGCATTCGCCGGTTCCGGGCGCTCCACGCGGACGATGCGGCGGAGCGCGATCGTGGCCTCGCCGCCTCCGGACAGCTTCAGGCTCGCCTGGGCCCATCCGGCCGGGAGGGCGCCGAGGCTGACCGCGTCCGCGAGCGTCTCGGAGGCAATCGCGTCGAGATACGGGCGGATCCGCGCGGCATCCGGGCCGAGGTCCGCGACCAGCTCGATCCGGTCGTCGAGCTCGAGGGCCGCGTCGCGACGCAGGTCCTGGACCGCCCGCTGCAGCTCCCGGGCATCGCCCTCGGCGCGCAGCGCGTCCGTGAGCTCGGTATCGATCACGACCACGAGCCCCTCGTCGTGCGCAACGGCGGTGCCAGGTCGTGGGGAGGCCATGATCTCCACCTCGTCCGGCGCCAGCACGACGCCCGCGAGGGCGACGCTGCCGTCTTTGCGGACCTCGAAGTCGCCCGCGCGTGCCGCGGCCATCACGGCGGGGATCGCGCTGCCGAGCTTCCGGCCGATCTTCGGCAGGAGCGGCTTGATTCGCCGCTCGACGAGATCCGATTCGTCGCCGATCCGGATGACCTCCTTGACGTTGACCTCGTCAGCGACCACGTCGAGGAGCAGGTCCAGCTCCGGGTGCGCGTCCCCGGGGAGCGCGATCCACAGCCGAGCCAGCGGCTGGCGCGTCCTGAGGCCGGCCTGCGAACGGAGCGTGCGTGCCAGCTCGACCGCGCGCTTGGCGAGGGCGGTCGCGGCCTCCAGGGCCGCATCCCGGAGGGGCGCCAGCTCCGCTGCCGGCCAGCGCGTGAGGTGGACGGATGCGGGTGCGTCCAGCCCCGCCGCCACGACAAGATTCTGGTGGATCGCCTCGGTCAGGAACGGGAGGAGCGGCGCCATCACCCGCGACAGCCCGGACAGCGCGGCGTGGAGCGTCGAGAAGGCCGCGTCGCGGTCGGCGAGGTCATCCGAGCGCGAGAACCGCTTCCGGTTGCGTCGGAGGTACCACGTCGAGAGGTCGTCGATGAAGCCGGAGATCGCGCCCGCGGCGGCGTCCGGGTCGTAGTTGGCCAGCCGATCCTCGACCCGGGCGGCGACACCGGCAAGCCGCGAGAGGATCCAGCGGTCGAGCGGGGGCCGGCCCGCGACGCGCGACGGGTCGGGAGCCGTCGCCGCATCGGCGCCCGGCGACCAGCCCGCCAGCCGCGCGTACGTGACCAGGAATGCATAGACGTTCCACAGCACCAGCAGCTCGCGTCGCGCCTCGTCGGCCGCGTGCCAGCCGAAGAGGATGTTGTCGTCCGGGCGGGCCTTCGCATACATCCAGCGCATGACGTCGACGCCCATCCGCTCGGCCGCCTCGTCGAACTCGATGGCGTTGCCCCAGCTCTTGTGCATGGGGCGCCCGTCCTCGCCGAAGAGCGTCGCGTAGCCGAAGATCGTGGTGAACGGCGGCTCGCGGCGCAGCACCGTGCTCATGGCGAGCATCGAGTAGAACCAGTTCCGGAACTGGCCGGGGAAGCTCTCGGTGATGAAGTCGGCCGGGAACCATTGTTGCCAGAACGCCGGGTCCTCGCGGTAGTGGAGCGTCGAGAACGGGACGATCCCGGCGTCGAGCCAGGGATTGCCGACGTCGAGGATCCGCGAGACCGGCGCGCCGCAGCCGGAGCAGGCGATCCGGACCGCGTCGACGTAGGGGCGGTGGGCGGTGTGCCCATCGAGCTGGTCCCAGCCATCAACGGCACGCGCGCGCAGCTCCTCGCGTCCCCCGACCACGTCGAAGTGGCCGCAGGCGGCACAGTCGTAGATCGGCAGCGCCAGCCCCCAGTAGCGCTTCTTGCTGATCATCCAGTCGTGCATGTTGAGGAGCCAGTCGAGCTCCCGCTCGTATCCGAAGGACGGCAGCCAGCGGATGCGATCCACGACGTCCATGATCTGGTAGCGCAGGCTCGCGTCGACCTGCTCCCGCGTGAGCTGGTCCCGCGGCACGTCGTAGACCGGTCCCATGCTCACGAACCACTCGTCGACCAGCCGGAAGACGAGGGGCGTGCCGCAGCGCCAGCAGTGCGGGTAGCGGTGGACGATCGGCTCCAGCCGGTAGAAGAGCCCGTGATGGCGCAGGTGCTCCACGACCGGGTCGGCGCTGTCCCGGACGTCACGTCCGGCCAGGAACCCGAAGCCGTCGATGAAGATCCCGCTCTCGTCCAGCGGGGCGAGCATCGGCAGTCCGAGCGCCTTCCCGAGGGCGAAGTCCTCGGCCCCGCAGCCCGGCGCGATGTGGACGATCCCGGTCCCCTCGTCCTCGCCGACCTCGTCCCACGGGATCACCCGGTGCTCGTACGGGGCCCCGTCGGGACCGTGGCCGGCGAACGCGGCCCGGACGGCCGGCAGCTCGTCGAACGGGCCGCGATAGCGCCACCCGACCAGGTCCGAGCCGGGGCGCTCCTCGAGGATCTCGAACGGGCCCACGAGGGCCTGGCGCAGCGTCCCCCGGCCCAGCCAGAAGACGCTGTCCCCCTGGCGCACCTTCACGTAGCGAAGCCCGGGCCCCACCGCGGCCGCGACGTTGGAGGTGAGCGTCCAGGGGGTCGTCGTCCATGCGAGCAGGGCCTCGCCGGGCCGGTCGAGAAGCGGGAGGCGGACCGTGAGGCCGGGGTCGGTACGGTCCGCGTACCCCTCGGTCATCTCGTGCTGGCTGATCCCGGTCCCGCAGCGGGCGCACCACGGCATCGTGTCGTGGCCCTTGTAGAGCCAGCCGCGCCGGTGGCACTCGGCAAGGAACCCCCAGATCAGGTCGTTGTTCTCGTTGCTGAACGTGAAGTAGGACCCGCCGAGCTCCGGCATCCCGAGCCGGCCGACGAGCATCTCCACGCGGTCGGTCACGGGACCCAGCGGGCCGGCCAGGGTCGCCTCCGCCGCCGGGTCGGCGCCGAGCAGGTCGCGCAGCCGGAGGAGCTCGTCCGGGTCGTTCCAGTCCATCCAGTAGCCCAGCCGGATCGACTGCTCCGTCTGGCGCGCCGCGAAGGTGAGCACCCGCTGCTTGCAGAGGCGCACGAACTCCGCGATGCCGTGCTCCTCGATGTCGCGCTTGGAGGTGAAGCCGAGGTCACGCTCGACGTTGACCTCCACCCAGAGGCCCTGGCAGTCGAAGCCGTTCTGCCAGCGCTGGTCCTCGCCGCGCATGGCGTGGAACCGCTGGAAGACGTCCTTGTAGGTGCGGCCCCAGGCGTGGTGGACGCCCATGGGGTTGTTGGCCGTGATCGGCCCGTCGAGGAAGCTCCAGCGCGGCCCACCGGCGTTCTGGGCGCGCAGGCGGGCGAACGTCCGGCGCTCGCGCCAGAGGGCGAGGATCTCGTGCTCCTGGGCGACGAGATCGGGCTTGCTGGCGACGGGTGCGAACATCTGGCCTCGGATGCGGGTCTGTGGGCCGCGGGAGCACGAGCGTCGTGCCGGCCCGGATGGCCGTCACACGGCTGCGGACACGCCCCACGGAGGTTCCCCGTATCCTACCCGCGATGCAGCAGCAGCAGGAAGCACGCCCGCGACCGCGCCCGCGCGCACGATCGGCGTTCACGGCGGCGTTCCTCAGCCTGATCTTCCCCGGCCTCGGCCACGCCTACGCCCGGGCGTGGTATCGCGCCGTGGCGTTCGCGGCAGCGCCGTTCCTGCTCCTCGCCCTGCTCGCGGGCGCGATGATCAGCTACAACATCGAGATCCTCGGCGTTGCGCTCCAGCCGCCCGTCCTCATCGCGATCCTGGTCGGCAACGTCGTCGCCTACGGGTACCGGATCGTCGCCGCGGTCGACGCGTACCGGGTCGTGCGGTACCTGAACCGGGTGTCGGAGGGCGGCGCGGGCCGGCTCGGGCCGGCTCGCGCGACGCTGGCCCCGATCTCCGTGGCGGGCCTCCTGTCGGTCATCCTCGTCATGGGCGGCGCCCACGCCGCGGTCGCCTACTACGACCTCCAGGCCCTGACCGCGGTCCAGAACATCTTCAACCCGACCGACACGGGAGCCGGCGATCGCGGCGTCGGCGTCACCGGATTCGTCGATCGGCCCCGGCGCCTCGGCCATCCCGTCGCCGTCGGCGACGGACGCGACGGGCGGCGCGACCGCGGCGCCATCGCTCGTCCCCTGGAACGGGACCGGGCGCCTCAACGTCCTGCTCATCGGGACCGACAAGCGGCCGAACGAGGGGACCTGGAACACCGACACGCTGATCGTGGCGAGCATCGATCCCGCCTCCCACCAGGTGGCGATGTTCAGCCTCCCGCGCGACACCGTGGGCGTCCCGCTCCCGCCGATCCCGGCCCGCGCCGACGTTCGGGGCGACCTACAACCTGAAGATCAACTCCCTCTTCCTGCAGGCGCGGGCCCGCCCTGACCTGTTCCCCGGTGGCGGCTACGAGGCGCTCAAGGACACCCTCGGGTATCTCTACGGGATCCCGATCAGCTACTTCGTGGAGGTCGACTTCACCGGCTTCAAGACCGTCGTGGACGCCCTCGGCGGCGTCACGGTGAACGTGCAGGTGCCGGTCGTCGACGACTACTACCCCGGCGAGAAGGGGACGATCCGGGTCTACATCCAGACCGGGGTCCAGCACATGACGGGCAGCCAGGCGCTCGTCTACGCGCGCTCGCGCCACGGCTCGAGCGACTTCGACCGCGCGTCCCGTCAGCAGCGCGTCCTCCTGTCGCTGCGCCAGCAGGCCGACTTCGCGACCCTGATCCAGCGCCTCCCCGATCTCGTCCAGAGCACGTCGCAGGCGGTCAAGACCGACTTCCCGATCGGCAAGCTCCCCCAGCTGATCGACCTCGCGAGCAAGATCGACATCGCCAACGTCCGGTCGTTCGTCTTCTCGCCGCCCTACTACGGGGTCGAGGGCTACCCCGGCGGCATCTACCAGCTGAGCCCGAATGTCCCCCGCATCCGCGCCGCCGTGGCGGGCGCGTTCGACTTCGACCCGCGCGTGGAGGCACAGCGCCAGGCAGTGGCCCAGGAGGGCGCGGGGGTCTGGGTCCTCAACGGGACGGGCGCGAACGGGACAGCCGCCGCCGTCGCGGGCTACCTGGACTTCCGGGGCGTGGCGGCATCGGCGCCCAACCAGGCGCCCCCGCCGGGAAAGGTCCCGAATGACACCGTCATTCGCGTCTACAACGGCGCCGCAGCAAAGATGCCGCTGACCATGGCCCTCTTGGCGAACGTGTTCGGCGTCCCCGTCGTGCCGGTGACGGACCCCGCCGTGAAGGTTGACGTGATCATCACGACCGGAGCCAGGACACCGACGCTCGAGGCGCCGGCCATCCCGTGAGGGCGAGGCGCGCCCGCCCGGGCGCGAGGGCTCAGCGCGGGTAGATCGGCGTGACCCAGTGCCGGTAGGCCGGCACGTTGCCGCGGACGATCTCGAAGTAGCGGTCCTTGACCCGCGCCGTGATCGGGCCGACGGCTCCCGCGCCAACCTTCCGGTGATCGACCTCGATGATCGGGCTGATCTGGGCGCCGGTGCCGCAGAAGAAGGCCTCGTCCGCGATGTAGACCTCGGACCGGTCGATCGAGCGCTCCACGACGCGCAGGCCGAGATCGGCGCAGACCTCCATGATGCCCGCCCGCGTGATGCCCTCGAGGATGTCGTCGGAGACCGGTGGCGTGACCAGGACGCCGTCCCGGACGACGAAGATGTTCTCCGCGGAGCCTTCGGACACGTGGCCGTCGTCGGACAGGACCAGCGCCTCGTCGAAGCCGTTGAGCATCGCCTCGCTCTTGCTGAAGGCGGGGTTGACGTACGAGCCGACGATCTTTGCGCGCGACGGGATGGCCGGATCCGCGGTCCGCCGCCAGGAGACCGTCCCGATCTTCACGCCCACGTTCGTGTCCACGTAGTCGCCGAACGGGATCGCCAGGATGTAGTAGCGATGCTCCAGCCCGTGGAGCTTCACCCCGATCGCCTGGGTGCTCTTGTAGAACGAAGGCCGGATGTACGCATCCTCGCGGAACGCGTTCCGCCGAAGGACCTCCACGACCTCGGCCGTGAGCTGGTCCACGGACGGCACGTCGTCCATGAGCATGATCTTGCAGGAGTTCCGGATCCGCTCCATGTGCTCCCGAACCTTGAGCGCGTAGAGCTGGCCCTGGTCCTCGTTCCAGTACGCCCGGATCCCCTCGAAGACCGCCGTTCCGTACATGAACGCGTGGGTCATGATGCTGACGTTCGCCTCTGCGAGCGGGACGTAGCGGCCCTCGAACAGGCAGACGAGCGTGGTGGGGTCGGCGGGCACGCCGGCGGCCCGCGCGGCGGGCGCCGCCACGGCGGCGGGCTTCTCGGTGATCATCCGATCGGGCTCCCTGCAGGGTGGTCGCCGCGGCGACCCGGCGGGCCCGCGGACGCACCCGAGTATACCGTCCGTCCCACCGGCGCCGGCCGATCGCGCTCGATGCCGGCCGATCGTGGCTCGTGGCGCCCCCGGCTCGGCCGGACCGTGCCGTCGGCCAGCCCGGGCGGTGAGCGCCTCTACGACGACGCGGCCGTCCCCTGCTCCGTCATGGCGCCCGGGTCAGGGGCGAAGGTGCTGGGGCGCGTACGGCAGCAGGGCGACCAGGCGGGCTCGCTTCAGCGCGACCGACAGCTCTCGCTGGTGCGCGGCGCAGGTGCCCGTCTTTCGGCGCGGCTCGATCTTCGCTCGCTCGGAAAGGTAGCGTCGAAGGCGGCTGACCTCCTTGTAGTCGATCTGGACCGTCTTGTCCGCGCAGAAGGCACAGACCTTCCTGCGGCGTCGGTCGCGGTAGTAGTCGTCACGCTTCTTGCGGGCTACGGGAGGCATGCTGTCAACTCCTGTGGTCGCGGGTCCTGTGGTCGCGGGCCCAGCCGGTGCGACATGGGCCCGGGTCGTCTGTCAGAACGGGAGGTCGTCGATGTCGGACGGGGCGTCGTCCCCGGTGGCCGGTTCGGGTCGCCGGATCGGCGAGACGGTCGCGCCCGCCGGGCGGGGTTCGCCCGGGAACGGCGGCGCATCGGCGCCCTCCTCGCGCGGGCGGCGGTCGAGGTTGGTGACCTGGTTGGCGATGAGCTCCGTCGTGTACCGCTTCTGGCCCTGCTGGTCTTCCCACTGCCGGGTCTGGAGACGGCCCTCGACGTAGACCTTCATGCCCTTGCGAAGGTTCTCGGCGGTGCGCTCGGCCAGCTGGGCCCAGGCAACCACCCGGAACCACTCGGTCTCTTCCTGCCAGGCGCCATCCTGGCCCTTGTAGTTCCGGTTGACGGCAACCGTGAACTGCGTCACGGCCTGGCCGCCCGGCGTGTACCGCATCTCGGGATCACGCCCGAGGTTCCCGATGATCATCACCTTGTTCAGGGACACGGGAAACGACCTCCTGGACCCTGGTCAGTCGACCGCGGCGGGAGCGGCTTCGCTCTCGGACTCGTCGATCTGCTCGCCGGCGGGCTCCTCGTCCTCCTCGACGTCGGGTGCTGGAACGAGGTCCGCCATGTCGTCGCCCTTGCCGCGGGCCGCCTTGAGCGGTCGCTCGACCCGGACGACGAGATGCCTGATCACGTCCTCCGTGATCAGGAGCGTGCGCTCCAGGTCGGCGATGGAGTCCGCGGGGGCGTCGAAGTGGATGATGTGGTACGACGCCTCCCGGTACCGGTCGATCTGGTAGGCGAGGCGGCGACGGCCCCACGGGGCCGCCTTGACGATCTGGCCGCCGGCACCGGCGATCTGCCGGGTGACCTTCTCCAGGAGCGCCTGGACGCGGTCGTCCGGCGCGTCGGGCCGGATCACGAGCATGAGTTCGTAGCGGCGCATGGCCGTTCGACTCCTTCCTGTGGGGTATGCCCCGCTCGTGGCCCCCGGAACCCGGGCCGCCAGGCGGAGCAGAAAGGGCTCGCGGAGTCTACCACGGGCGCGGGGCGGGCCCGGGCGCGCCTCATGTATCCTTCGGGCGTCCACCACCCGCATCGAGGGTCCCTGCCGGCGTGCCGTCGAGCACCATCCTTGTCCTCGAGACGAATCCTGTCGCCGCTGCGACGGTCGAGGGCCCGCTGAGCGGCGTCGGGTACCAGGTGACGGTGACGGCCGACCCGGACGACGCGATCCGGCGGGCAGCCGACTTCGCGCTCGTGATCGTCGACGTCGGCGCCGGTCCGCGCAGCGGGGTCGATGTCTGCCGCGAGATGCGCCGGACGGCCTCCCTCTCGGCCGTTCCCGTCCTGTGCATGAGCCAGTCGACCGATGTCGAGGAACGCGTCCGTTACCTCGAGGCCGGCGCGGACGACGTGGTCGGGAAGCCGTTCGACGCCCGCGAGCTCGAGGCGCGCGTCGAGGCGCTCCTGGTCCGCTTCCAGCGGTCGCGCGACCTGGCCCCCCTCGTGCATGCCGACGACGAGGGTCCCGCCCGCCGCAACATCATCGCCTGCTTCAGCCCGAAGGGCGGCGTGGGCACGACCTTGATCGCGGTCAGCGTGGCGACGTCCCTTGCCGCCCAGGCGCCCGGCCGCGTCCTGATCGTCGACTTCGACCTCCAGTTCGGCCAGGTGGCGACGCACCTCAACCTCAAGCCGCAGCTCACGCTCGCCGAGCTGGCGCACGACGACCAGTCGCTTCGCGAGCCGGACCTGCTGCGCACGTACGCGATCAAGCACGACTCCGGGCTCGACGTCATCGCGGCTCCAGGCGCGCCCGAGGCGGGGCGCGACATCACGCCGGAGCATGTCAACCTGGCGATGTCCACCGCGCGGGCCGCCTATGACACCGTGGTGATCGACGCCGGCTCCAACCTCGACGAGCGGTCGCTCGCGGTCCTCGAGCGGGCGGAGGCGGTGGTGATCCCGATCGTTCCGGAGATCGGCGCCTTGAAGGCGCTCCACTCGCTGCTGGAATACCTCACCGAGGTCGGCTCGCCCGCCGCCGCCGCGACGTTCGTGCTCAACCACCAGTTCGCACGCGAGATGCTCTCGATGAAGCAGATCGAGGCCGCGATCGGGACGAAGATCGAGGCGGAGATCCCGTACGACCCCGGGCTCTACCTCAAGGCCATCAACGAGGGCATCCCGATCGTGCGGAGCGCCCCCACCTCGCTACCTGCCCGTGCGCTCGCGAGGCTCGCCGCCATCGCGACCGGCGGCCCGCAGGGCGCGCCGGCGGCGCGTGACGAGCGACGCGGCCCGCTGGGAGCCCTCCGCCGCCGCGCCTGACCGATCGTCAGGACGGCGGGCGACCACGAGCCGGGGTCATCCGTTCGCGTCGACGGTCACCTGGCCCGGCACCCCGATCGAGATCGTCCCCAGCCACGCACACTGGCACGTGGACGGGGCCGTGAGCACCGGCACGCCGCCGAGCACCACCTTCGTGGATCCGGGCGCCCACACGCCGACGGGCACGGGGATGCAGGGCATGGGCGTGTGCACCCCGAGCGCGGCCGCCGTGGCGGCGATGACCGCCGGGTTCGCCGGCGAGTTGCACATGCCGAACGTCGGGATGTTCGCCATCGGGATCGCGTCCGCGATCGTCGCGAGCTGCTGTCCGCCCGCGGTCACGGGCGGGCCCTTGGGGATCGTCGTCAGCGCCATCGGCGGTCCCAGGCCCATGGTGCACGAGAGCATCGCTGCGTTGACGACCACCGGCGGCATGGATCCGACCTCCGTGCTCCGCGCATCCGTGTCGGCCTGCGAGCTCGCCCACGTTCGCTCGTCCCCGAGTGTCGCACCGGCAGGCGCGCCCGATCGGGCCGTCCAGCCTGCCCGATGGGGCCTCGCACGGAGGAGCCGCGCCGGGGAGCCCGACACGGGGCGCTCGCCGGATGCCATCATGGGGCTCGTGCGCTCGAGCTCGAGAGGCACGACGGAGATGGGAGAAGATCATGCACCTCGACCGCCGGGCGCTCGCCGTCGCGATCGCCCTTGGCCTGCTCGCCGCCGCTTGCGGTGGTGGCGCGGCCGCCACGCCGACCCCGACGCCCGCGGCCCAGGCGTCGCAGGCCGCCGCGTCCGAGGACACGTCCCAGGCCGCGTCCGGGGCCCCGGCCTCGCAGGAGCCGGCGGCGACCGACAACGGCTCCGCTCCGAACGTCTCCCTGCCTCCGGGTACGGCCACCGAGCTCGAGGCGATGCTCCCGTCGAACGTGGGCGGCGTCGCGTTCGCGAAGACCAGCTTCGGCGGCGGCCTGCTGCCGGCCACGATCCCGGTCGACTCCGGCGAGCTGGGCACGTTCCTCCAGGCCAATGGCAAGACCCTGGCCGACGTCTCCATCGCGATGGCGACCCCGACCGACACGTCCAAGGCCGGCACGTTCGTGATGGCCTTCCAGGTGAAGGGCGTCGACGGGACCAAGCTCGCGCAGGTGCTGGCGGGTTCCGGCGACAGCGGGCTCCAGCAGGCCACGGTCGGCGGCAAGCCGGTCCAGCAGGCTGGCGCCGGTGGGTTTGGATTCACGCTCTACGTCAAGGGCGATGTCGTCTTCTACATCCTCGCGCTCGGCGACGCCTCGTTGACCGACGGCATCGTGGCGGCCCTTCCCTAGCGGTCTTCCCGCCGCGGGCTGGGCGTGCCGGGAGCCGCGTCGTCCAGCCCGAGGGCGGTGATCGCCGCCCGCGCCACCTGATCGGAGGGCCAGGCGGCAGCTCGTGCGGCGCCGGTCCCCGGTCGATCATTCGCCTCGGCGGCGCTCGCTGATCTCGAACAGGTGCCCATCGGGGTCGCGAAAGAAGGCGCGGATCTCCCACGGGTACTCGACGGGCGGACTCAGGAACGAGGCGCCGCGCGCGACGAGCGCCGAGTACGCCGCGCGGCAATCCGGGACCCCGATGATCAGCTCCGCGCTCACCCGGTCGGCGTCGACCGGCGGCTCGAAGACGACACCGGGCTTGTCCGCCGTCGGGGGTCCGCCGGTCACGAGCAGGAGCCACGCGTCGAGGAATTGCAGGACGGACGAGGTCCCGCCGTAGGTTCCCTGCACGTCGGCTCCCAGCACGTCCCGATACCACGTCGTGGCACGCTCGACGTCCGACACGACGAGCAGCCGCGTCAGCGTCATCCCGGGGCCCGGCATCTCCATGTCCCGAGGCTCCTTCCACTCTGCGACGCACAACCGGTCCGTCGAATGAGGCGGCGCCGGACCTGGGAGCCGCGACGGCGGTTCCGCGTGCTGCCTGCGCGGCTGCTGGTACCGAGGGGGAGATTTGAACTCCCATGCCCTTGCGGGCAGCCGATTTTAAGTCGGCCGCGTCTGCCGGTTCCGCCACCTCGGCATCGAGCCCGAATCGTAGCGCCCCTGCACGCGGGACATCGTCGCCGCCGGGTCGGTCCGGATCTGCCGCGCCGGTTCCGGTGACGGGCTCCAAACGACCTCACAAGGGTCGGCGCGGTCGGTATGGGATCGGCGCGGTCGGGCCTGCCCCATTGTCCTGCCGGGCGCGGGGGGCGAGCTGCCGCGATCGCTCGCTCTCGCGCGCGCAGTGAGTCGCCGAGGTTGACATGCTGGGGACCGGTGCTCAGCATGTCGCGGGCCGGCTTCGTGAGGCTTCGCAGGACTTGGTGAGTCGGACTCGTGATGAAGGTGGCCACCCGACGACGCGTCATCGCGGGTGCGGTCGCGGTATCGGCAGTGCTGATCGCCGCCTGCGGGTCCAACCCCGTTGTGTCGCCCGTGTCCAGCACCGTCGGATCTACGGGCTCGGCGACCCCCGCTGCTTCATCGAGCACGGCCGCCAGCGCCAGTGCTTCGAGCGCCGCGAGCACCTCCCAGGCTGACGGCTCGGCGCCGGCGGCCTCGCCGCTCTCGACGAGCTCTGGGCCGGCGGCCAGGCCTGTTGGCCTGATTGCCGTTCAGGAGTTCGAACCCGGCCATCTCGATGTCTTCACGAGTGCGGTCTTCGATGACCCGTCGATCGCGGGGGTTGCCCCTCGGGTCAACTGGAAGGACCTGGAGCCGAGCGCCGACCAATTCAACTGGCAGATCACCGATCAAGTGTTTGCGCAGGCGACCGCCAGCCACAAGTTCGTGGTCCTGATCCTGGTGCCCGGGTTCGACACACCTGCATGGGCGATGCAGGGGGTCGCAAGCGCAACCTTCGTTCGGCAATATGGTCAGGGGGCCGGGGTGGCCGGAGATCTGCCGATGCCCTGGGATCAGACCTACCTCTCGCGGTGGTTCGCCTTCCTGCAAGCGGTCGCCAACCGCTATGGGACGAGCCCGGCCTTCCGGATGATCGCGGCCGCTGGCCCAACCTCGGTCTCGGTCGAGATGTCCCTGCCCAACAGCGACTCGGAGATCGCGCAGTGGATATCGCTCGGGTACACGCCCGACAGGTACTGGGCGCCTGGAAGAGCGTGTTCGGGAGCTATGCCCGGATCTTCCCACGGCAGTACACGTCGCTCGCCCTGTACCCCGGGCTCCCCGTCGCCAATAGCGGCCGGCGTGACCCCAGCCCGAGAACGGCGACGCCCCAGGGGATCGTCACCGAGGGTCTGCAGTACCAGGACAGGTTCGCACTCCAGACGAGTGGACTGACCGGGACCAGCAACGGCACCGATCTGTACGACCTCGTCAGCTCGAACAGCGGCAAGATCGTGACGGGGTTTCAGCTCACCACCTCCGCGACGAACAGTCCCGGACAGATGGGAGATCCCGCGAGCCCGGTGCATGCGCTGGCTCTCAGCTTGCAACGCGGCCTGGCAGCGCACGTGGACTACCTGGAGGTCTACGAAGCCGACGTCGTCAATCCCAGCATGCAGGGCGTGCTCCAGGCGACCCAGGCCGAGCTGCCCCACTGACCCGGCGAGGACCAGGTCTCAGTGGTCCTCGTGCTGTCAGTTATCTCGTGCCCAGAGAGGGCAGGTACGCCGGAGCGTGGGGCCACGTACTGATCGGGTTCTCGTCGCGTCAGAACCGGGCGGACCTGACCGTGGAGCGCACCCGGTCAACCCTGGCGATGGGCTTCGTTCAACGACGTCAGGCTGTTCTGCTGTCCTCCGCGACGAGCACCTTGTGTGCGGAGCCACGCAGCTCGATGTCGTAGCCGTTGACGGCAGGACGCCCCGCCGAGGGATCCCAGCGTCAGGTTGCCGCCGGACCCCGCGATGCGCTGCCCGTCGACCTCGACATGGCTCGTGGCACCCGACACCCGCAGTCGGACTGGCACGTCGGCAGGCCGGCGGACGGTCACCTCGTTGAGTGAGCCCGCCAGGCGCACGGGGACCACACCCTCCGGCTTCCCCAGCCGCAGCTCGACGCGGCTGGCGCCACCCGTCAGCTCGAAGCTCTTCAGGTCGAGCTCCCGAAGGTCGGCCCGCACCCGTGATCCACCGCCGCGCAGCTCGATCGCCCACGGCACGGCGGCGGTGAGGACGATCTCGCCCCGATCATTGCGCCAGTGCACCGACGTGTCGATCATCTGGTCACCGATTCGGGCACGCCAGTCGAACCACGCGAACCGCGCGTAGCGCACCGTCACGACGCCGGCCCGCACGCGGACCCGCGGGATGGGACCGTCGAAGCTCGCACGGTAGAGGTCCGCGAGTGTCCGGCTTCCCCGGATCTCCATCGCCGGGACCGCCGAGAGGAAGACGAGCCGGCCCACGGTGACGCCGCCCAGCGGCGCCGCGAATGCCAGTCCCTCGGTGGCCTCCCCGACCGTGTGCTCGGACAGACGCGCCGTCTCAGCCAGCACGACCTCGACCGCGCGTGTGAGGAACGTCGCGACCTCGCGCAGCCGCTCGTCGCCGGTGTCGGCGTTCGCCTCGACGATGCGGCTCGCCAGGGCGGCGACGCGCTCCGCGACCGCGCCGGCACGCTCGGGGACCAGCTCGACGAGCACGTGCCTGCGGTCTGCGGGATCAGCGAGGCGGCGCACGTAGCCCGCCTGCGCGAGACGATCGACCATGCGGGTCGTCGCCCCCGCCGACAGCCCCGTCAGCTCGGCCAGGCGGCCCGCGGGTGACGCTCCTGCTTCGGCGAGGAAGGCGAGGCACTGGACGTCGATCGGCGCCAGCCCCGCGCTCTCAGCGACACCCTGGGTGAAGGCTGCCGACGCGTCCCCGAGGCGCCGTGTCAGGCGCGCCACCCCCGCGACCAGCTCAGCCCGTCCGCCCGTCCCCGTTGACACCATGGTTCTCCCGACATATCGTTGCACAGCGCAACGACATACTAGCGCAACCGACAACCTCGCGTCGACCGCCGAGCCGATCGAGCAATCGTCATCCCGGAGGGCAGCACCATGCATCGCTCGTGTCAGCCGTTCCACGTCGCCTCGGAAGGAGCGTACGCCACCGTGTGGGTGGCGAGGGCGGTCGCCCTGTGCGACGGTGCAGACGGAAGTCGGAGGAGGGTGTCCCGTCATGGCCGCTGAGTCGATCGTCGCGGCAGGAGACGTCCACCGCGCCGTTCCTGCAGCCCCTGGTCCGGCGGCCATCGATGCCGTGGATCTCGTCAAGACGTATCCGGGTGGCGTGCGCGCCCTCGACGGCGTCAGCCTGGCCGTCGAGGCTGGCACCATCTTCGGCCTGCTCGGACCCAACGGGGCCGGGAAGTCGACGACCGTCAAGATCCTGACCACCCTCTCGCGCGCCGACTCGGGCAGCGTTCACGTGATGGGCGTCGACGTGGCCCGCCAGCCCGACCGCGTGCGCCGCCTCATCGGTGTGGTGGGCCAGCACGGCGCCGTCGATCCCGGGGCGACCGGGCGCGAGAACCTGTTCCTCCAGGGCCACCTCTACGGCATGGGCGGGGCCGCGCTCCGACTTCGCGTCGAGGAGCTGCTCGCGCGGTTCGGCTTGACCGAGGCCGCCGGTCGCATCGTCAGGACCTGGTCGGGCGGGATGCAGCGCAAGCTCGACGTGGCGAGCGGCCTCGTCCATCGACCCCAGGTGCTGTTTCTCGACGAGCCGACGACCGGCCTCGACCCGGAGGCTCGGGCGGACGTCTGGGAAGAGGTCCGGCGCCTGGCCGGCGAGGGACTCACCATCCTGCTGACAACCCATTATCTCGAGGAGGCCGACCGGCTCGCCGACCAGGCCGCCATCATCGATCGCGGCCGCATCGTCGCCCGCGGGACGCCCGACGGGCTGAAGTCCGAGCTGCGCGGTGACGCCATCGTGGTCGAGCTGCGCGAGTCCGACTCCAATCGCGCCGCGACGGCCGTCCTCGAGCGCCTGGCTGGTCTGCACGAGCCGGCCCAGGAGGGTCGGACGCTGCGCGCCCGCGCGGACGACGGGGCCCGCACGGTTCCCACGGTGCTGGCCGCCCTCGACGCTGCCGGCCTGGCCGTGGCCTCGGTCACCGTCGCCCGTCCGTCACTCGACGACGTCTATCTCCGACACACCGGCCGGGCCTATCGTCCGGAGAGCCAGGAGGCTGCTCGATGACTGCCCTGCTCCAGACCGGGTACGTCAGCGGTCGCCACCTGCGGGCGTTCGTCCGCCAGCCCTGGTTCATCGGGATGTCGCTCGTGCAGCCGGTGATCTGGCTGCTCCTGTTCGGGGCGCTGTTCAGGAGCGTCATCGACATCCCGGGGTTCAGCACCTCGGCCACCTATCTCGACTACCTCGTGCCCGGCGTCCTCGTCATGACCGCACTCTTCTCCTGTGGGTGGAGTGGCATGTCGATCATCGAGGACCTCGACCGCTCGATCATGGACCGTCTCCTCGCCACGCCGATCCACCGCAGCGCGATCATCGTCGGACTGAACGTCTACGAGCTTGTGTCGCTCGTCATCCAGGCCCTCATCATCGGTGGCCTGGCGCTCCTTCTCGGGGCCCGCTTCGAGGGCGGCCTGCTTGGCTTCGCAGTGCTGACGCTGTGCGCCATGCTCGTCGGCGCGATCTCCGCGGCGCTCTCCGACGCGATGGCCCTGCTCCTGCGACAGCGCGAGTCCGTCATCGGCATCAACACGCTGATGACCCTGCCGCTGACGTTCCTCTCGGCGGCGTTCATGCCGCTCAAGCTCGCGCCCGCCTGGATCGCCACGGTCGCGACGGTCAATCCCGTGAACTGGGCCGTGGAGGCCGGCCGCGAGGCGCTCGCGGCGAGCCCCGACTGGTCGTTCGTCGCGCTGCGGGTCGCGTTGCTGGTCGGCTTGACCATCCTGTCGACGGCCTTCGCCACCCGAACGTTCCGCTCGTACCAGCGGTCGATCTAGCGCGGACGCTCCTGCACGCCACAAGCGCGACCAGGTCACCCCGACCTTCCCGCTCGCCCAACCCGAGCGCTGGGAACATGGTCAGAAGGTTTCGTGACGCCACGCTCACGGGTTGACCGCCGAGCGGCTGGCGTCGATCCTTCGGCGCTAACCGGTGATCCCGCGGGTTTCGGGACCGGTCGTGCGGCAGCGTCATGGCCACGAAAGGCGGGGGGCATGGATCAGGCAACGTTCGCGAGCTGGCATGACTTCTACGTGACGATGGGAACGGCCTCGGCCAGCCTGATTGGCCTCCTGTTCGTGGCCCTTTCGCTCAACCTCGACGCCATCATGGGCGAGTCGCGGGACCACGTGCGGGCGTTCGCGGAGCAGGCCTTCAACAGCTTCTCGATGGTCCTCCTGATCGCGGTCTGCTTCCTCATCCCCCAGCACACCGCTGACGGCCTCGGCGTCGTCTACGTCGTGCTGGCGGTCGTCAGCGGGTATCGGCTGCTCCGACGCGCGCCGACGGTGTGGCGGGGCAGAGGGCGCGATCGGCTGGGCGAGGTGGCGTTCTGGCGTCTGGTGCTGCCTACCGCGGCCGTGCTCGGCCTCGCCGCCTCGGGCGTCGGGCTCCTCTATGGACTGCCCGACGCGGTCTACTGGCTGGTGGCGGTGATCATCGGCCTCTTGATGTCGGCGGCACGCAGCTCGTGGGACCTGCTGGTCAAGGTAGGCGACGAGCGACGCACTGCAAACGCGGCTGGTTGAGCGAGGGCTTCCCCATCGTGCGGGCGGCCTGGCCTCGCCGCTCGCCGAAGCGCGGGTCTCGGCCACCGTCGATCCGCACGACGTTCGCCGACGAGATCAGCTCGGTGGCCTGATCCGCGAGGGACCATGGCGCCGACCGCGTGCCCGAAACCCGCCTGTCGATCCCCATGGCTGCCGGGAGCTCATACGCTTCTTGGCTGTCAACCGGCTGGGCGTTCGTAGCAAAGGAGGACTGCCTGCCCCGCGGGTTCAGCCGAAGCGAGAAGAAGATGCTCGGGGGCAGAGCCTTCGGGAAAGAGCCGGGTTCCGGTCCCCAGGACCGACGGGAAGATGAGAACGCGGTACTCGTCGACGAGGCCGGCGGCGGCAAGCGCGTGGACGATGCTCGCGCAGCGCCGCCGCTACTCCGAGCAGCCCGAGCTCTACGAGTACCTGCTGACCGGGAAGGGCCGCGATCTCCGGCCCGCGCTGATTGCGCTCACGGAGTGGGGCGATCGATGGGCGTCACCCGATGGTCCACCGATCCTGTACCGCCACGCGACGTGCGGCGCTCCTGTGAGCCACGAGCTCGTCTGCGCGACCTGCGGCCGGCTCGACCACTCTGCCGACGTGCAGGCGTGGCCCGGGCCGGGCATGCCGGCCGATCGCGCCGAGCGGATCAACCGTCGGTTGGCCGTACAGTCGCCGAGCCCTGGCAACGAGGCCCACGCGCGATCCCGATAGCCATTGGTCACGGGGTGACCGTAAGGTCGCCGGGGGCATTGCCTGCGCGTTACCGCAGTCGCGGCTTCACCGCCGGGACCCGTCGGGAGCCGAGCGGGCACGACCAGGCAGAGCCGCGGGGCCTGGTTGATCCGGATCAGGTTCCGGCCGGGTCGCGGATGGCGCAGTCGAGCATGCCATAGGGCTGGTCCATGGGCACGACGTCGCTCGTCGCGGTCCTTGCTTCCCGGCCGGACGATCCAGTCGTCAGATCTCGTCGAGAAGCTTCGCCCGCAGCGCCATGAACTCCTCGTCGGTGACGACACCAGCGCGGTGCAGCTCGGTGAGCTGCTCCAGCCCCTCGCGGAAGGAGCCGTGCCGCGAGGTCGCGAAGAGCTCGGCGGGCGTTGGTCCTGGCGCGACGACCGCACCCTTCCGCGCATACGTCACGGTGAGAGTGCCCTCTGGCTTCACGAGCAGCAAGTACATGAACACCAGAAGCCCGACCAGAACGAAGAGCAGGACGAGCGCGATGAGCAACGCCCACGCTCCCCATTGGCCTTCGGCCCAGCGCTGGCTTACGGGCTCGTAGCCCTGCTTCGCAAGTTCCCTCGCGTCCTTCTCGAAGGCGGCGAGCGCGTCTGCCCGCTGCGCGCCCCTGTAACGGCGGATGAGCGTGGCAGGGCCCTCCCCCGTCGCCGAGCCGGCATCGAGCTGCACGGGGCGATCTCGTCCTCCGATGCAAAGATCGCGAGCCGAGCGTGACCCGGCAAGAGCCGACCAGCACGTTGTCCGCGATCTCTCGAGCGGTGGCGCAGCATGGAGATCACGCGGGCGACCCCACGTTGCCGATCGTGTCGACTCGGGCCGACCCCGCGAGCGCCGCCACGAGCAGGGAGCCGCTGGCCGGCAGAAACGCGAGAGGAGCGACAAGGAACCTGGCCGAACACTCCGCAGCGGAAACAGCGCCGGGACCGTGTCTGAGCTGCGATCGGTCTCGGCAGGCGTCCGCGGCGGGTGGTAGCGTGGCGGCCCCATCGTCGGGACCGGTTGATCGTCCTGGCCTCATCCTGTGATCGTCTGATCGTCGTCTCAAGGAGGGCCTGGCGATGGAGAGTCAAACGGGCCTGCGCGGCTCCGGCGATGGTCGAGCCTTCCGCGATGACTGAGCCAGCCGCCGTCCGCGCCCGGCTGCGGGCGACCGCCGACACGTTCCTCGCGCTTCGGCCGGCCGTCCTGGCTGGCGAGCCGTGGCCGCTTGCTGCCGACTTCGGACACGGTCCGGAGGCGGCCTGGGGACCGCCCGAGGTGCTCGCCCACCTGACCGAGATGCTGCCCTACTGGCTGGGCGAGGTGGAGCGCATCCTGGCTGGCTGGCCGACGCCGGTGCCCTTCGGACGGGTGGCGACCGACGACGTCCGAATCGCGATCATCGGCCGCGATCGGACGGTCCCCCTGCGCGAGCTGTTCGATCGCGTCGAAGCGGACATCACGCGCTACGAACGCCGGCTCGCCGAGCTCAGCACGGCCGACCTCGCCAGGCTGGGCCGACACCCCGCGCGTGGATCCATCAGCGTCCAGACGGTCCTGGACCTCATCGTCGTGGACCACCTGGAGGAGCACTGCGCACAGCTCCGCGAGCTGCTCGCCGTCGCCGACTGACAGGATCTCGTCCCATCAGAACCGGGCGGACCTGACCCCCGGGGCCCGGGTGGAGGCCGGCGCTATCCTCTGGCAACCGAACGGCAAGGAGGCCGGATGCCCACCCCGATCCCCGAAATCGATCGCGCCACTCGCCGCAGCCTCGCCGCCGGGCTCTTCAACCGGACCTGGGAGCTGCTCGAGCTGACCGATCGAACGCCCGCCCAGGACGATGAGCTGATCCACACGGCCCACGCGTCCCGGTATCACTGGGGCGAGGTGGCCGACCAACCGGCTCGCCTGGCGCGGGGCGAGTGGTTGTGCA
Source organism: uncultured Chloroflexia bacterium (assembly GCA_963809215.1). Classification (GTDB taxonomy): domain Bacteria; phylum Chloroflexota; class Limnocylindria; order Limnocylindrales; family CSP1-4; genus CTSoil-043. Next base: position 1,097,219 of record CAWEIJ010000002.1, on the reverse strand, counting down.
GCCGCGTCTACGCGGTGCTCGGCCGACCGGAGCCGGCCCGCTGGCACGCCGCGCGCTGCCTTGCCCTCCTCGACGAGTGCGCAGCCCGCCCGGACTCGGGAGGCGCCGAGGACTGGGACCGAGCGGCGGCCTTCGAGGCGCTCGCTCGCGCCGAGGCAACGGCCGGGAACCGTCCAGCCGCCCTGGCGTGGAAGGCGCTCGGACTCGCGGAGTGTGCGCGGATCACCGACGAGGACGATCGGCGCCCCATCGAGAACGACCTCGACTCGATCGGAGCCTGAGGCTCGCCGCCTGTCACAGGAGTTCGACAAGCAGCGGGACAGCGTCCTGTTCGACCTCGTGCGCGAGCGCGTCGGCGGGCCGGGCCTTCATCAGGTTCCGCCGCGAGCCCAACGGGTCGGTCGCGCGACCCGTGTGCCGCGCGCGCCTGACCGCGCTCAATCCGCGTGCTGCGGTCAACTCCGCGGTCAGACCCGTGCAGCTTCGGGCGCGGAGTGCGCTGTCATGAGAGGGAAGGTGGAGGCGACGGTGGGATTCGGACCCACGCATAGAGGTTTTGCAGACCTCCCCCTTAACCACTTGGGTACGTCGCCCCGGGCGCCGGTTGGGGGATACCGGCGATGCTGGCTGGCCCTCGAGGATTCGAACCTCGGTTCACGGATCCAAAGTCCGCTGTCCTACCGCTAGACGAAGGGCCAGCGGAACGAGGGCCGCAGCGTTCAGGAATGAATGGAGCGGAAGACGGGACTCGAACCCGCGACCCTCACCTTGGCAAGGTGATGCTCTACCAACTGAGCCACTTCCGCTCGATGACCGCGTCCGGGGTGGTGGTGCCGAGAGGCAGACTTGAACTGCCGACACCGCGATTTTCAGTCGCGTGCTCTACCAGCTGAGCTATCTCGGCCCGCAGGCCCCGCCGGACGTCCCCGCCCGTCGGCGTCCGAGAAGGTACCACGGGCGAGCCCCGGTCGGCAAGGCGGGCCGCCCCACCCGACCCGTGGCGCGGCGTCAGTCGAGCCCGGCAAGCTCGGTCTGGGCGGCCGTACCGAGCGGCGTCTCGCCGCTCAGTGCGCGCAGCCGGTTGATCCGGTCGACGATCGGCGGGTGCGTCGAGAAGAGGCCCTTCGAGCGCGCCTCGAACTTCTTGATCGGGTTGGTGAAGTACAGGTGCTGCGTGGCACGGTTGGCCACCTCGAGCACCTCGGGATCCTCCGCGATGGCGGCGAGCGCCCGCTCCAGCCCCGCCGGGTTCCGGGTGAGCTCCACCGAGGACGCGTCGGCGAGGTACTCGCGTTGCCGGCTCACGGCGAGCTGGACGAGCCGCGTGAAGAACGGGGCGAGGATGGCAAGGACGATCGCGACCACGAAGACGATGGCCTGGAGGCCGCCCCCGCCGTCACGGTCGTTCGACGAGCGACGGCCCCCGAAGCCGCCCCAGAACGTGAAGCGCAGGAAGAAGTCAGCCAGGAGCGCGACCGTCCCGACGAGGACCCCGACCAGGAGCGAGTAGCGGATGTCGTAGTTGCGCACGTGCGAGAGCTCGTGGCCGATGACGCCCTGGAGCTCCTCGCGGTCGAGCTTCTGGAGGAGCCCTGTCGTGACCGCGATCGAGGCGTGCCTGGGATCGCGGCCGGTCGCGAAGGCGTTCGGGGCCGTGTCGTCGATCATGTAGACGGCAGGCATCGGGATCGCGGCGGCCACTGCCATCTCGGTGACGACGTTGATCAGCTGGGGCTGGTCGGCGGCGGTGACCGGACGGGCCTTCGAGACGCCCAGGACGACCTTGTCGCCGCTGTAGTAGCTCGCCACCGACGAGACGATCGCGATGACGCCGAAGATCCCCAGCCAGCCCAGCCCCGCAACGGCCTCGCCCGTCGTCCCGTAGCCGATCGCGAAGCCGAGGACGGACAGGATCGCCACGAGCACCAGCATCAGGAAGAACGAGTTGCGCCGGTTCGCCGCGATCTGGCTATAGAACGTGCCGGCCATGGGAGCGCCCGGGTGTCCGACGCTCAGCGGAGGCTGACCACGGGAACGTCCTGCGCCTCGGGCTCGGCCGCGAAGAAGTCGCGCTTCGCGAAGCCCATCGGTCCGGCGATGAGCACGGCCGGGAACGTCTGGAGCGTCGTGTTGAACTCGTTGACGGTGGCGTTGTAGTGCTGCCGCGAGAAGCTGATCTGGTTCTCCGTCGTCGTGAGCTGCTCCTGGAGGCTCAGGACGTTCTCGTTGGCCTTGAGCTGCGGGTAGTTCTCGACGACGGCGAAGAGCGAGCGGAGGGCGCCCGTGAGCGTGTTCTCGGCCTGTGCCTGCTGGGCGGTGATCTGCCCGCTCGCGCCGGCCGCGACGGCGTTCGCGCGGGCCTCGGTCACACGCGTGAGGACATCCTGCTCGAAGTCCATGTAGCCCTTGACCGCCGAGACGAGGTTGGGCACCAGGTCGTGTCGCCGCTTGAGCTGGACCTCGATCTGCCCGACCGCCTCGTCGACCCGGTTGCGGCGCGCCACGAGGCCGTTGTAGATCAGGACCCCGGCCAGGGCCACGACGACGATGACGACCAGCAGGATGACGACAGCTTCCATCGGGGCCTCCGCGTTCGCATCGGCGCGGCTCGACGGCCGCTGCGACCAGTGTACGGGAGGGAGCGCACCGCCCTGGGGCCCGCGGCGCGATGGTGGGCGGTGAGGGGTTCGAACCCCCGACTTCCTCGGTGTAAACGAGGCGCTCTGACCAGCTGAGCTAACCGCCCGTGCCAGGCCCACCGGGCCGGGACATGCGAGAGGCGGCTCCGGGTGGAGCCGCCTCGATCAGGGACAGGTGCGTGGTGCCCAGGCCGGGACTTGAACCCGGATGAGTTGCCTCATACGCCCCTCAAACGTACGCGTATACCAATTCCGCCACCTGGGCCTCGAGCGCGGCGCAGTGTTCGCTTCCCGATCTAGTGGTACCGAGGAAGGGATTTGAACCCATACGCCCTTGCGGACACTAGCTCCTGAAGCTAGCGCGTCTACCAATTCCGCCACCTCGGCACGCTGCCGATCGGACGGCGAGGGTCACCGCCCGAAGGACGACCATGCTATCACGTCCCAAAAGCGACCACTCGGATCGGCGACCGGCGCCGGCTGGGGTCCGACGAGCCGGTCCGACACGACGAACACGGTGTCCCTGAAGAAGAGCGGCAGGACCGGGTCGAGCTTCCCCAGGAGCGTCTGCAGGCGCGCATACGCTGCGCCCCGGGCGGCGTCCGCGCCGGGCGCCCGGGCCGCGACGAGCGCGGCGTCCAGGGTCGGGTCCTGGAAGCCCGAAACGTTCGACCCTCCGGACTGGACCTGGGCGCTGGCGAGCAGCGGATATGGGTCCGGGTCGAGCCCAACGTTCACGTCGGCCACGGCCGCCACGAAGTCGCCGCCGCGCAGGCGCTCGACGAGCGCGCCTGCGGCCAGCGAGGTGACGGTCGTCGCGATCCCCAGCGACGTCCAGGCGGCCGCGACCCGCGCCGCGGCGCCCGCCGCCACCGGGTTCACCGAGACGCTGGCCGAAAGGAGCTGGATCGTCACCGGCTTCTTGGCCCGCGGCAGCAGCCACCCTGCGGCGGTCTTCGTCCAGCCCGCCGCCTTGAGGCCGGCAGCCGCGGCATTCCGGTCGTACGCCACGAGCGGGGCCGCCTTCGGGTCGTAGGCCCAGGACGACGGAGGGATCGGGGTGCTGGCCTGCTCGCCGGAACCCGCCAGCAGGTCCGTCACGAGGCGCCCGCGGTCCACCGCCGCCAGGAGCGCGGTCCGGACGCGCGCATCCGCGAAGGGCCCGGCCCCCGGCCGCAGGTTGAGGAAGACGCCGGTCAGGGTCGTCCCCGGGTAGGAGACCAGGTGCGTGGCGGGTTCGGCCGCCAGGCCCGCGGCGACGGCGGGCGGGAGGCCGGAGACCGCGTCCACCTCCCCGGCCCGGTAGGCGGCCGCCGCCTGGTCGGGTCCGGCGTAGAAGCGAAGCTCGAGTCCGGCGAGGAGCGGGCTCCCGGGCGGCAGGGCGGCTGCGCCCATCGATGCGAGGGGGCCCGTTCCCGGGTCGAATGACCCGAGGACCGGCACGAGCGTCGCGGCGTCCTGCGTCAGGTCGGTGAGCGCAAACGGGCCGTTGCCGATGGGGCGCGACGAGAAGGGCGAATCGGCAAGGTCGGCGACCGGCACGCTCGCGAGCAGGTGCGCAGGCAGGAGCGGCTGGGCGGCCGCCTGGAGGAAGCCGCCGAGCGGAACCGCGAGGTCGAAGCGGACGGTGGTCGGATCGAGCGCCGTCGCCGTCACGCCCTGCCATCCCGCGGCGAGCGGACCGGTGTATGCCGGGTCCTGGAGCACGTGCACGGTGTAGACGACGTCCTCGCTCGTGACCGGGACGCCATCCTGCCAGGAGGCATCCGGGCGGAGCCGGAACGTCCAGCGCGTCCCCTTCGCCTCGACGGTCCAGCTCATGGCAAGATCGGCGATCGGCCGTCCATCCGGGCCGCCCCGGACCAGCCCGCGGAAGAGAAGCGCGACGAGGTCGCGGTCCGCCTGGGTCCGCGCGGTCACCGGGTTGACCGAGCTTGGCAGTCCTACGACCGCCTCGCGATGGACCGGGATCGGCGCGGGGGTCGGCGTGGCGATGGGGGCGACGACCGGCGTGAACCCGGGCGCGGCGATGGCCGCGCCCAGCACGCCGAGGACGAGGACGAGGATGACGACGACCGCTCCGTCGCGACGGCTCACGGGGCGGCCGCCGATCGTGGCGGACTAGGCTCCGGTCGTCGGAGCGAAGACGTAGCTCGACAGCGAGAAGACGGCGAAAAGGATGGCAAGGATGATCGTGAACTGCCACAGGCGCCGCTCGACGCCGCGCCGGCTGCGGTAGACGGCGGAGTCGCCGCCGAACGCCCCGGACAGCCCGGTCCCTCGCGCCTGCAGCAGCACGGAGGCGATCAGGCCGATGCTGACGATGATCTGGCCGACGGCCAGGAACGTGTTCACTCTGGGAAGATCCTCCAACGGACGGGGCGCGGGCGATCGTAGCACAGGGCGTCCTTCGCCCTCCGGCCCGTTCGCGATGAGCGATGCATCCCGCCTGCCCCGGGCGGGATGCCGACAGGATGGTCAGCCAGCCGGTTTGGCCGTCCCCTGCGCCGCGACCGCCGCCATCGCGGCCGCGACACGCGACGCATCGCCGAGGTAACGCGAGCCGAGCGGCCGGAGCGCGTCATCGAGATCGTAGGCGAGCGGCACGCCGGTCGGGATGTTGAGGCCGACGATCTCGTCGTCCGAGATCCCGTCGAGGTACTTCACGAGCGCCCGCAGGCTGTTGCCGTGGGCCGCCACGAGGACCCGCTTGCCTGCGCGGAGGTCGGGCGCGATCGACGACTCCCAGTACGGCAGGAACCGGGCGACCGTGTCCTTGAGCGACTCGGCGCGGGGGATGTCCGCGTCCGCGACGTCGGCGTAGCGCGGGTCGCGGCCGGGGAACCGCTCGTCGTCGTCGGCAAGCGCGGGAGGCGGGACGTCGTAGCTCCGTCGCCAGAGCTTCACCTGCGCCTCGCCGAACTGGACGGCCATCTCGGCCTTGTTGAGCCCCTGGAGCGCGCCGTAATGCCGCTCGTTGAGGCGCCAGCTGTTGCGCACCGGGCACCACATCTGGTCGAGCTCGTCGAGCGCGATCCAGAGCGTCCGGATGGCCCGCTTGAGGACCGACGTGTGGGCGACATCGAAGCGGAACGACTCCTCGCGGAGGAGCCGGCCGGCCTCGTGGGCCTCGACGACGCCCGTCTCCGACAGATCGACGTCGGTCCACCCGGTGAACCGGTTCTCCTTGTTCCAGGTGCTCTCGCCGTGGCGCAGGAGGACGAGGCTGGGCATGGGTCGGCTCCTCGATGCAGAGGTCAGGCGGCGGCGCGGCGTGCCGCGGCCGTGAGGGCGGCCCGGGCGACCATCCCCGCCATCTCGTCGGGCTTGAGCGACGCGCCGCCGACGAGGGCCCCGTCGATGCCGGGCTCGGCGAGGAACTCGCCGATGCTCGCGCTCGTGCACGACCCGCCATAGAGGACGGGAACGGCGTCGGCGCGCGGCCCCCAGCCGCCGCCGCGGAGCGTCGCCCGGATCGCGTCGGCCATGGCAGCGGCATCCGCGGCGGATGCCGTGCGGCCGGTTCCGATCGCCCAGACCGGTTCGTAGGCGATGACGATGCCCGCGGCGAGGAGCTTCTCGGGATCGTGGCCGAGGAGGGCGCCGGTCAGCTGGCCGGCGACGACGTCCTCGGCATGGCCGGCCTCGCGATCGGCGAGCAGCTCGCCGACGCAGACGATGGGCCGGAGGCCCGCGTCCACGGCGCGGCCGAGCTTGCGGCCGACCAGGGCATCGGACTCCGCGAAGTCGCGGCGCCGCTCGGAGTGGCCGAGGATGACCCACGTGGCGAGGCCCGCCAGCATCGGTGCGCTCACCTCGCCGGTGTACGCCCCGGCAAGCTCGTGGTGGATGTTCTGGGCGCCGACGGCGATCCCCTCCCCCGCCACCGCGTCGCGCACGGCGGCAAGGCTCGGGAAGGGCGGGCAGATGACCCGGACGACGCCGGGTTCCGCGATCCGGGAGGCGATGGTGCGGGCCAGCTCACCGGCATCCGCTGGGGTGGTGTTCATCTTCCAGTTGGCGGCAACGATCACATCTCGCATGGGGCCATCATGACACCGGCCGGCCCCTGCGCGGCGGGGCCGGGCGTCGCGCGACGGCGTGCCATTCGGCACCGGGAGGAGGACCCGACGGCCCATCGCCGGCATGGAAGGCGAGCCATTCGATCCGTTCCAGCGCGCGCTGGACGCGGCCGCGCGGGATCTCCAGCTCGTCCGCGAGCTCGCCCAGCGATGCCTCCGGGATCGCGCGACGGAGCGCGGCCACGGCCCGCACGGAACCGGGCTGGTCGGCGAGCCGGCCGTCCGCCGCGAGGATCGAGATCGCGGCGAGCTGGCGCGCGGCCGCGGCGGCGATCCGGTCGAGGTTCGCGGATTCGGCGTTGAGGAGCCGGTTGAGGTCGCCCCGTACGGCCCGCGAGACCTGCCGCGACTCGAGCTCGAGGAGCGACGGCCCGGCCCCGATCCAGCGCAGGAACGTCCCGATCGCCTCGCCCCCCTTCCAGGTCACGACGCCGCGTCCGCGCCGCACCCGGGCGCCGGCGGGGAGGCCGACCGCGGCGAGCCGCCCCGCGAGCACCGGCGCCTCGTCGACAGGGACGACGAACTCGAGGTGGTAGCGGCCGGCGGTGACCGAGAGCGACCCCCGGACGAGGAACCGCCCCCGAAGGTAGGCGGCCCGGCAATGGTCGGCGGCGCCGTCCCAATCGAACGTGCGCGCCGTCGCCCCGCGGATTCCGAGCGCGTCGTCCTCGCGCAGGAGCCGGACCATCAGGCGGGCGAGCGCCGGCCGGTCGCCACGGACCACGGCCGTCCCCAGCCCGGCCGCCTCGGCCGCCCGGTCGCACGCCCGGGCCGGCTCGACGGCCGCCAGCTCGGCCCGCAGCGCGGCGACGAGATCGCGATCGGCGCCCGCCACGCCGGGTCAGGCGGACCGGGCAACCCCGAGACGCCGACCCGGGACTCCCTCGCGGGCGAGGATCCGGACCAGCGACGCGGCGAGCAGCTCGGGATCGTGGTGATGCGGGTTCGCGGGATCGACCAGGTCGTCGAGGACGAGCCGGGGCCGCCGGGCGGCGCCCACCGGCGGCCAGCGCAGCTTCACGGGCACCCCGAGCTCCTGGTCGGGAACGCTCCCCCCGAGATGGTTGTTGGCGAGGACGAGGTCCACCGCGAGCGGTCCGAGGTGCGCCACCAGGGCTTCCACGTGGTCGGCCAGGTCGTAGCCCTCGGTCTCGCCCGCCTGTGTCGCGACGTTGCAGGCGAACACCCGCAGCGCCGGCGTCGTCGCGAGCGCCGCCCGGATCTCGGGGACGAGGAGCGGCGGCAGCACCGACGTGTACAGGCTGCCGGGGCCGAGGACCACCATGTCCGCCTCGGCGATCGCCTCGACCGCGTCACGGCACGCGCGGACATCCGCCGGTTCGAGCCAGACCGACGCGACCGCGCGGGATCGGGCGATCCGTGACTGGCCGTCGACGAGGCTGCCGTCGCGGAGGCGAGCATGCAGCACGATGGGCGTCCCGGACGCGGGCACGACGCGGCCGCGCACGGCGAGGACGCGATTCATGTGGCGGATCGCCTCCTCGAAGTCGCCCCCGTCGATCGCGTTCATCGCGGCGATGAGGAGATTGCCCACGGCATGCCCGGCGAGGTTGCCCTCGTCCTGCGTGAAGCGGTACTGGAGGAGCTGCGCCATCGCCGGCTCCGTCTCCGCGAGCGCGGCGAGACAGTTGCGGATGTCCCCGACGGCGGCGATCCCGAGCTGCTCGCGCAGCCGTCCGGTGGACCCGCCGTCGTCGGCGACCGAGACGATGGCGGTGATGTTCGCCGAGCGCTCCTTGAGGCCGCGCAGCAGCGTGGAGAGGCCGGTCCCTCCGCCGATCGCGACGACCCGTGGGCCGCGGGCGAGGAGTCGGCGCCGGTAGACGAGGTCGACCAGCGGCTCCTCGCCGCTCTCGGTGAACGGGCCGAGCAGGGCGCGCACGACGCGGTACGACCCGTAGCCGAAGAGGAAGATGCCCAGGCCGAGCAGAACGGCCGCCCGGATCCAGTACTGGAGGAACTGGAGCGTGACAAGCGAGACGGCACCCTGCAGCGGTCCGCCGACCTCCACGTCGCGGTAGAACTGGCGGAGCGCCAGGGCGCCGGCGAGGGCGAGGGCGGTCAGTCCCACGAAGGCGACGCCGAGCCAGCGCTTCACTCCGATCCCCGGCCGGAGCCAGCGGCGAAGGTTCATGCGCCCCTCACCCGCGCTCGAGCTCGCGATGGAAGATGCTCACCGCCCCGTGGCCGCGCGACTCCAGCCAGGCCCCGATCTCCTCCGCCAGCGCGATCGAGCGGTGGAACCCGCCCGTGCAGCCGATCCCGATCGTGAGGCGCGTCTTGCCCTCGGCAAGGTACGCCGGCAGGGTGAGGTCCAGCAGCTCCTCGACCGCGGCGAGGAACCGGCGGGCAAGCGGCTGGTCCAGGACGTACGCCCGGACGCTGTCGGTCAGGCCCGATTGCCGTCGCAGCTCCGCCACGTAGTACGGGTTCTGGAGGAAGCGGACGTCGAAGACCAGGTCGCACTCGAGCGGCACGCCGAACTTGTAGCCGAAGCTGATGATCTGGATGGAGAGCTGGTCCGGGTCCACCACCTGCCAGAGCTGGCCGAAGATGCGCTCCTTCAGCTCGCGCAGCGAGAGGTCGGACGTGTCGAGGACCACGTCCGCCTCGGCGCGGACCGAGGCCAGCAGGCGGCGCTCCTGGGCGATCGAGGTCGCGATCCCGCCGGGCCCCGCGAGCGGGTGGCGGTGGCGGCTCTCGGAGTAGCGCCGGATGAGGGTGTCGTCCCGCGCCTCGAGGAAGAAGACCTGGGGTCGGATCCCGCGCCCTTCCAGCGCCCCCCGCATGGCCGCGAACGCGACCGAGGCATCCCCGGCCCGCACGTCCAGGACGATCGCGACCCGGTCGAACCGGCCGGGCTCGCTCGCGATCAGGTCTGCGAGCTCGGGCAGGAGCTCCCCGGGCAGGTTGTCCACGCACGCATAGCCGAGGTCCTCGAAGAGCTTCGTGGCGGCGGTCTTGCCGGCGCCCGAGAGGCCGGAGAGGACCACCACGTGCTGTCCGGGTTCGCCGCGCAACGACTCGTCGGCGTCGCGAGGCCGGAACGGCGTCAGCGGCGGGATCGTGGGCATGCCCCGGAGCCTACGCCGCGCTCATCGCCCGCCGAGGCGGATCAGGATGATCGAGAACTCGTAGAGCAGGTACATCGTCACGCCCAGAACGGTCGGGCTGATCGGGTCGCCGCCGGGCGTCACGACCGCGCTGATGATCGCGATCGCGAGGATGACGACCCTGCGCGACCGGCGCAGGCGGGCGCTCGTGATGATCCCGACCTTGGCGAGGAGCACCAGCACGATCGGGTACTCCATGACCAGGCCGAAGGCGAGGCAGAGCGTCGTCACGAAGCCGAAGTACTCGCTCGCGGTGATCAGCGGCTGCAGGTCCGGCGACGAGAAGCTCAGCAGGAACGTGGAGGCGAACGGCAGGATCACGTAGGCCACGGTGACGCCGATCACGAAGAACACGATGGCGAGCGGCGCCCACGGCCGGGCCATGCGCCGCTCCTCGCGGGTCAGGCCGGGCGAGATGAAGCGCCACAGCTGCCACACGAGGACCGGCATCGCGAGAACGATCCCGGTCACGATGGCGAGCTTGAGGTTGATGAAGAACGCGTCGCCGAGGCCGGTGTAGACCAGCGGCTTGGCCAGGTTGAGCGGCGCCTTCAGGAACGTGATCAGCTGCGGCGCGAAGTAGAAGCCGACGAGCGAGCCCAGGAAGATCGCGAGCAGCGAGATCGCGATGCGGCGCCGGAGCTCCGAGAGGTGCTCGACGAGCGACATCACCGACTCGTCCCCGGCCGCGGCCGGGGACGCCGGAGGCGGCGGTGACGATCCCGGTGTGACCAGCCCGCCGACGTCGCGGACGAGGTCGGCGTCGGTCATCCGAATCCCCGCCTGATGGGCGCTAGACCCTCGCCTCGGTCGGCGCGTCGGCGGCCGCCGCGGCGGGATCCGGCGCGGCGGGCGCGCTCAGCTCGTTCGGGGTGGCCGCGGTCGCAAGCGTGTTCGCCGCGGGCGCGGCCGGCGGGAGGACTGGGGCCGGGGCGGTCGGCACTGGCGGGAGGACGGGGGCCGGGGCCGTCGGGACCGGCGGGAGGACCGGGGCGGGTGCGACGGGGGCGGGCGGGGCAGGCGCCTGCGCGGCAGGGACGATCGGCGCGTCGAGCTTCACCGACTCCTGCACGTCCGAGGCCGCCTTTCGGAACTCGCGGATGCTCTTGCCCAGCGCGGAGCCCACGTCCGGAAGCTTGCCCGGGCCGATGACGAGAAGCGCGATCACCAGGATGATGACCAGCTCGACGGGGCCGATGTTCGGCATCGCGGCGAACCTCTGACTACGGGATCGGGGCCGCTCCACCCGTGCATCCGGGTGGTGGTCGCGGCGAAATCAGCGTAGCACAGGGAGTCGTGCGGCCCACGCACGGGCGGAGACGGCGAGTCGCTCACCCGGGTCGCCAGGCTCACCAGCGGACGGCGCCCCGAGCGCCGCGCCGGCGATGCCCCGCGAGACGTTGACGAGGAGCCCGCCGCCCGGGCGCCCGCCGGCTGGAGCGGCGCGTGCGTGGCCGGCGGCAAGGACGTCGGCTGCCTCGCCACCCTGCGCACCCACGCCCGGCACGAGGAAGGCCAGGCCCGGCACCAGGTCCCGAAGGCCCACGAGCTCGGCCGGCGCCGTCGCGCCGACGACGAGGCCCGCGCGGTCGCCGAGCTCGGCCGCCGCCACGAGCCGCGCGACGCGCCGGTGGAGCGGCTCCGCCGGCATGCCATGCGCCGGGTCGGGGGCGACGACGAGGTCCTGGAGCTGGCCCGCGGCCGGGTTCGACGTGCGGCACAGCACGTAGGTGAAGCGACCGCTCCGACCCAGGAACGGGGCCAGCGCGCCGAGGCCCAGGTAGGGGCTCGCCGTGACCGCGTCCACGCCGAGGACGTCGAAGAGCGCGACGGCCTGGCGGGCGACGGTTGTCTCGACGTCGCCCCGCTTCGCGTCCGCGATGACCGGGATGCCGGCGGGGATCGCAGCCCGGACGCGCTCGAGGGCGGCAAGCCCGGGGCTCCCGAACGCCTCGAAGAAGGCAACGTTCGGCTTCATGGCGGCGGCGACCGAGGCGGCCGCCTCCACGATCAGCCGGGCGAAGCGCTCGACGCCCGCCAGGCCCGCGGGAAAGCCGTCCGGCAGGGCGTCGGGCGTCGGGTCGATCCCGACGCACAGGACATTCCCGACCGCCGCCGATCGAGCCGAGAGCGCCTCGAGGTAGCCGGCGGTCATGACGGGGACGGCGAGGCGGGCGGCGGCGGCGACGACGGTGACACGGCCGGGGTCGGCGATGGGGAGGCGGCCGGCGGCGGAGCCGGGGCCCACCACGCCGGGCGGCTGTTGCCGTCGAGCCCGCTGAAGGTGGTCAGCGGGTCCGTCTTCACCACCGAGATGTTCCCGTTCGACTCGCGCTGGAGCGTCGAGAGCTGGAGGTCCACCGTGACGCCGGACAGGCGCAGGAACGCGATCTGCGTGCCATCCGGCGACCAGGTCGGACTGGACGAGCGGCCGTCCGTGGTGACCCGCGCCAGCTCGGCGCCCTTCGCGTCGAGGATCACGACGTCGGTGCCGAGCGAGGTGGTCCGGACCGCGGCGACGTACCGGCCGTCCGGCGACCAGGCCGGGGAGGTGTATCCGGCCGAGGTGAAAGGCACCGTCGTCTTCGTCGCAACGACGTAGCGCCAGATCGACGGGGCCCCCGCGTTCCCGTTGCGGGCGTTCACCACGTAGAGAACGGACGTCCCATCGGGGCGCCAGGCGGGATCCTGCTGGCCGAGCGGGGCATTCTCGGGAAGGCCGGCGTTCGTCATCCGCTTCGTCCGCACGTCGATGAACTGGAGGACGACGTCGCTCCTGGTCGGGTCCGGTCCGTCGGAGACCACCGCGAGCCGCGTGCCATCGGGAGACACGGCTGGATCGAGGATGAACCAGAACCACGTGTAGGCGTTGGCCGGCCCGGTCTTGTAGAGCCCGGACAGGACCGACTCGCGCCCGGTGCCATCCGGGTGGATCCGCGTGAGGACCGGGTACTTGAGGTCGTAGTTCTTGACGACGCCCTCCGCCGGGAAGCGTCCGTTCGTCTCGCGCGTCTCGACGAAGTAGATCCAGCTCCCGTCGGGGGACCATGTGGGCTGCGAGTCCCGGCCGGTCGTGGTGAGCTGGCGAGGGGTGTTCCCGGACTGGATCCAGAGATTGCCCGCCTTGACGTACACGAGCGATCCCTGGATCTGGATCCCCGGGTTCACGTCGGGTGGCGCGCTCGGCGACGGGGTGCGGCCAGGCGGGATGTTGCCGCCTCCCCCGCTCCCGCCGTTCGTCGTGGGGCTTCCCAGGAACGGCACCCGGCCGGTGAGGGCGAAGACGGTGACCGCCGCGACCACGAGGAGGCCCGCCAGCGAGAGCAGGGGCGCGAGGAACGGCGCGAGGTTCCCGATCCCGTACGGGTCACGGCCGGGGCGACGCGCGGGCCGCGGGTCCTGGCGGGGTCCCGTCATCGTCCGGCGTGCGCAGGGGTCGCCGCGACGGCGGCGGGCATCGGGTCGCGGGCGGCCGTCCGCTCGGGCGCGACGTCGATGACGCCGAGCTGGAGCGACTCGAAGCCACCGAAACGGTGGCTCACGAGCCGCGCGGCGACGTCGACCCGGTCGCCCTCGTGCACCGTGGCGACGAGGTCTCCGCGGCCAAAGGCGATCCCGTCGAGGACGTCGATCTCGCGCCGGAGCGTGAGCTGGGCGTGGCCACCGGCGGCCGCGCGGACGCGGGTCACGGTGAGGCCATGGACCCCCACGACAGGGTCCGGGTTGCCGGGACCGGTCGGCCCGAGGGCCTCGAGGTCACGCAGGAGCGCGTAGTCGACAGACCGGGCCGGGAGGGCGAGGTCCAGCGTGAGCAGCGGACGGGCCTCCGGCGGGCCGGCGGAGGCCAGCAGACGGCGCAGGCGCTCCCCGAGCGCATCCCAGTTGCGCGCGTCCATCTCGAACCCCGCCGCTCCGCGGTGGCCCCCGTGGCGAACCAGGAGATCGGAGCAGGCCTCGAGCGCGGCCGCGAGGTCGTAGCCGGCGGGCGCGCGGCACGACGCACGGAGGTGCTCCCCCACCGGCGTCGCGACGACGGCCGGCAGCCCCGCCTCCTCCGAGAGCCGCCCCGCCACGAGGCCGATGATCCCGACCGGCCACGGGCCGCGCACGAGGATCGCGCGGCCGTCCGGGCCGCCCTCCGCCTCCAGGAGAGCACGCGCCTCGTCGACGGACGCTCGCGAGACGTCCCGCCGGACCAGGTTGGCGGCGTCGAGCGCCGCGGCGTGGACGGCGGCCTCGGCCGGATCGTCCGCGAGCAGGAGCGCGGCTGCCACGTCGGCGTCCCCGACGCGGCCGGCGGCGTTCAGTCGCGGCGCGAGCGCGAACCCGATCGTCTCGAGCGTGACGTCGGCGGGTGCCACGCTCGCAGCGGCGAGCAGCGCCGCGATCCCGGGCCGCGGCGCCGTTCGGATCCGCTCGAGGCCCAGGCGCGCGATCCCGCGGTTCTCGCCGAGCACCGGGGCGACGTCCGCGACGGTCCCGATCGCCGCCAGGTCGGCCAGGTCCACGGTCGTCGCCTCGGCCGGGATCCCGGCGAGGCGCTCGAGGAGCAGCGCGGCGACCTTGAGCGCAACGCCCGACCCGGTCAACCGGGCGTCCGGGTAGCCGCTATCGGGACGGTGCGGGTTGACGACCGCGACTGCGGGTGGCATCTCGGGCGGCACCCGGTGGTGATCCGTGACGATGACGTCGATCCCGGCCCGGCTCGCGGCCGCGATCTCGGCGCCGCTCGAGCTGCCCATGTCCACGGTGACGATCAGCCCCCGGCCGCCGGCCCGCGCCAGCTCCACGGCGCGCAGCGAGAGCCCGTGGCCGTCTTCCAGGCGGCTGGGCACGTGCCAGGCCGTGTCGATCCCCAGGCGTCGGAGCGCCCGGACCATGATCGCCATGCCCGTGAGGCCGTCCGCGTCGAAATCGCCGACGACAAGGACAGCCTCGCCCCGGTCGCGGGCGCGGCGAACGCGCTCCACCACGACCGTTGCGTCGGGAAGGAGCGCCGGGTCGTGCAGCGAATCCCGCGCGGGCCCGAAGAAGCGGTCCACCTCGTCCAGGGCGATCCCCCGCGCCGCCATCACCCGGGCAAGGCGCGCCGAGCCGCCATGCGCAGCGACGGCAGCCGCGAACGCCACGTCAACGGGGGCTCGGTCCGGGTAGACCCAGCTGAAGCGCGGCTCGATCACGGGACACAGGATGGCGCCGGTGCCTTATGCGGGCATTGGCACCGGCTGGCTCCATGGGCCGGCGAGGCGACGCCGCCCGGCCGCGTCACGTCGTCGCGCGACGGACCGGTCGGCCGCTTGCAGCGGCGCGGCGGCGCTCCTCCCACTCCTCCCAGACGGTGAGCAGCGGGGCGGCGTTGAAGATCGACGAGTACGTCCCGGACGTGATCCCGATCAGCAGGGCCAGGATGAACGTCTGGATCGAGGACCCCGCGAAGAGGAGCAGCGCCGTGAGCGTGAAGACCACGGTCAGGCTCGTGTTGATCGAGCGGGCCAGCGTCTGGAGGATCGAGTGGTTCACGATCGAGGAGAAGTTCTCCCCCGCGTGGCGCGCCCGGTTCTCGCGGATCCGGTCGTACACCACGATCGTGTCATGGACCGAGAACCCGATGATCGTCAGCATCGCCGTCACGAAGAGAGCGTCCACCTCGGTCTTGAAGAAGGTGCCGAGGATCGCGAAGATCCCGACCACCACGATCACGTCGTGGACGAGCGCCGCGAGCGCGGTCATCCCGAACCGGAAGTCACGGAAGCGGAACGTCATCCAGGCCAGGATGCCGAGCGACCCGATGAGCACCAGCAGGATCGCCTGCTGGGTCAGCTCGCCGCTGATCACCGGACCGACCGTCGTGAGGCTGCGCTGCGCGTCGATCGGACCGAGGGACGCCTCGAGCGCCGTGACGAGCGTGCCGACCTGGCCCGAGCGGGTCACGCCACCAGGGATCGGGGTCGGTGACGGGGAGGGGCTGGGGCTCGGGGACGCCGCCGGAGACGCCGACGCGGCGGCGGACGCGGAGGCGGCCGGGCTGGCCGATGCCCCGGGCGATGACGACGCCGGGCTGGCGGACGCGGCCGCGGACGAGGATGCCCCCGGCGATGCCGAGGATGCCGGGCTCGCCGCGGACGACGCGGCGGGGCTTCCCGACGCGGCTGGCGCGGCGCTGGGAGCGGGCGTCACCGCGGGTCCCTGGATGAGGCCCAGTGGCACGGTGCGGATCAGCAGGTAGCCATCCGACGAGTTCTGGACCTGCGATTCGAAGCCCTGCGCCGCGAGGACACCCTGGACCTGGGACGCGGTGACCGACGGGTTCGCGAAGTGGATCTCCCACTTCGTGCCGCCCGTGTAGTCGATCGAGAACTGGAGGCCGGCCTTCCCGCCCGTGATCGGGCCCAGGATGATGAAGAAGAGGCCGGGGACGACGATGAGGCCGGAGAAGAGGAAGAACCAGCGCCGCTTGCCGATGATGTCAAGCACGGGCGCGAACCTCTCCTCGCCGGCCGGGGAGCAGCGTGCGCGCCTTGAACTCCTCCTCGCGGAGCCCGTAGAGGCGAGGTACGCGCGCCCACTCGTTGCGGACCACCCAGCGCAGGATCGTCCGCGTCACGGTGATCGCGGTGAACATCGAGCAGAGGACGCCGACGATCAGGACCAGCGCGAAGCCCCGGATGGTTGCCGACCCGAAGAGGTACAGGATCGTGGCGGTGATGAGCGTGGACACGTTCGAGTCCAGGATGGAGTTCCAGGCGCGGTTGAAGCCGGCCTCCATTGCCGAGCTGAGCTGCTTCCCGGAGCGGAGCTCCTCCTTCATGCGCTCGAAGATGAGGATGTTGGCGTCGACCGCCATGCCGATCGAGAGCACGAACCCGGCGATCCCGGCCAGCGTCAGCGTGACCGGGATGAACCGGAAGAACGCCAGCACGAGCAGCGAGTAGTAGACGAGCGCCATGCACGCCACGAGGCCCGGCAGGCGGTAGTAGACGAGCATGAACAGGAAGACGAGCATCACCGCGATCAGGCCGGCGAGCAGGATCCGGTCCAGCGAGAAGCCGGCCAGCGTCGCGCCGATCGTGTTGCTCGACTCCTCCTTCAGGGGGAACGGCAGCGAGCCGTAGTTGAGGACCGTGATCAGGGAGTTCATCTCGGAAGCGGAGAAGCCGCCCGCGCTTCCGCCGGTGATGATCCCGGAGCCCCCGGTGATCGCGCTCTGGATGACGGGCGCCGAGACGACCTTCCCGTCGAGGACGATGGCGAAGAACTCGCCGACATGCTTGCTCGTGTAGTCGCCGAAGAGCTGGGAACCGGTCGACTTCAGGCGGAAGCCGACCGCTCGGAGGCCCGTCTGGTCCGTGGACGGGTATGCCTGGTCGATCTGGTCACCGCCGAAGAGCGGCTTCTCGGTGGTCGGAAGCGGCTGTCCGTCGACGGCCTGGTACTGCCCGGCAGCGCTCTGGGTCCCGTACTCGGCAGGTGGCAGCGGGATGAAGTCGAGCTTGCCCGTCTGGACGAGGAGTGCCCGGATCTCGTCCGGGTTCTTCGCGTTCGGCAGGTCGACCAGGATGCGGTCCGTGCCCTCGGTCTGGACGATCGGCTCCGCGACACCGGTCGAGTTGACGCGGTTCTCGATGATCGTCTTCGTCGTCGCCAGGGCGCCGGCGTCCGGGTCCTTGCCGCCGACCGGCTGGAGGCTGTACACGACCTCGAGACCGCCGACCAGGTCCAGTCCCAGCTTCGTGTCCACGACCCGCGTCCCGCCGTTGGGGTCGCCGAAGTTCGGGATGGTCAGCTTGGGCCAGAAGTCGACGATGAGGAAGAAGGCAGCGAGGACGACGATGATGATTGGGGTTGTTCGACGCATTGGCGGGGATGCTATCAGGCTTTCACCGGCCCCGTCGGACGGTCCCCGTCGAAAGTCGCCCGCCTCGTCAGTCGGCGAGACCCGCCTTGATCCGCTCGGCGAGGGCCCGTCCGATCCCCGGAACCGCCGCGATCTGCTCGACGGGCGCTTCGCGGACGCGCTTCGCGGAGCCGAATGTTCGCAGCAGCGCACGCTTGCGGGCGGGACCGATTCCCGGCAGGTCGTCGAACGCTGACTTCACCGCCGCCTTCCGGCGCAGGTCCCGGTGGTAGGTGATCGCGAAGCGGTGGGCCTCGTCGCGCAGCCGCTGGACGAGGTAGAGGGCCGGCGATGTCACCGGGAGCACCACGGGATCGGGCCGCCCCGGGAGGAAGAGCTCCTCGCGCTCCTTGGCAAGGCCGACGATCGGGATCTCCGGCAGTCCGAGCGCGGCCAGGACCTCGACATCGGCGCTGAGCTGGCCCTTCCCTCCGTCCACGACGATCAGGTCGGGCAGCGTCCAGCGCAGCTCCTCCGCGCTGCCCTCCTCGCCTGCCTTCGCACGATGGAGGCGGCGACGGAGCATCTCCGCGTGGCTGGCGAAGTCGTCCTGGCCGGCGACGTCGCGGATCCGGAACCTGCGGTACTCGCCGGTGCGCGGCTTGCCGTCCTCGAACACGACCATGCTGCCGACCGTCTGGCTGCCCTGGAACGTGCTGATGTCATAGCACTCGATGCGCAACGGGAGCGAGGCCAGGCCGAGGGCGCCGGCGAGCTCCTCGAGCGCGACGAGCGTCTTCCCGTCGTCGGCAAGCCACCGGGCCTGCTCGCGGGCCAGCGTCTCGGCGGCATTCCGGCCCGCGAGCTCCATGAGGCGCCGCTTCTCGCCCCGCCGGGGCACCAGCAGGCGGACGCGATGGCCCCGTCGCGCAGCGAGGAACGCCTCCAGGTCGGCAGCGTCCGTCGGGAGGGTCGGCAGGAGGAGCGCCGGCGGGACCGACGAGGCGCGGGCGTAGTACTGCCCCACGAACCCGGCGAGAACCTCGTCGTCGCCCGCGCTCGGATCGGCCTCGAGGAGGAAGACGTCCCGGCCGATCATGCTCCCGTTGCGGACGACGAAGAGCTGGACCGCCGCCTGCCCGCCGGCGCGTGCCAGCCCGAGCACGTCCTGCTCTGTCCGGGCGAACGCGGCCATCTTCTGGTCCTCCATCGTCCGTTCGATGGAACGCACCTTGTCGCGAAGGGCGGCCGCCCGCTCATAGTCCGTCCGCTCCGAGGCGGCCTCCATCTCGCGACGAAGCCCGCGCGCGACCGTCTCCTGTCGGCCCTCGAGGAAGAGCTCCACCTGCGCGATGTCGGCCCGGTACGCCTCGCGCGAGATCGCCTCGATGCACGGCCCCTGGCAGCGCTTGATGTGGTACAGGAGGCATGGGCGCTGGAGCGCGCGCTTCCCCTCACGGATGTCGAGCGTGCACGTCCGGAACGGGAAGAGCCGCCGGATCAGGTTCATCGACTCGTCGACGCTGCCGGCGGACGCGTACGGCCCGAAGTAGCGGCTGCCGTCCTCGACGAGCTTCCGGGTCCGCTCGATCCGCGGGAAGTCCTCGCCCAGGCTGATCTTGATGTAGGGGTAGCTCTTGTCGTCCTTGAGACGGACGTTGAAACGCGGCTTGAAGCGCTTGATCAGGTTCGCTTCGAGGAGCAGCGCCTCCGCAACCGAGTCCGTCAGGGTGTACTCCACGTCGGCGACGCGGTCGATCACGGTCCGGATGCGGTGCGCCTCGCCGTACGGGCTCTGCTTCTGCCAGTAGCTCCGGACCCGGTTCCGCAGGCTCTGCGCCTTCCCGACGTAGAGGACGATCCCGCGGCCGTCGCGCATGAGGTAGACGCCGGGGCGGGCGGGAAGGTTCTCGAGCGTCGTGGCGAGGTCGGGGGTCACGCCCCGATCGTACGACGCGAAGCGGGGAACCGGGCGCACGCCGGGCAGGCGGCCGACGCGGTCCGGCCGGCCGGTGCGCGGGCCGCCGGTAGTGCGCGACGACGGGCATGCTGGTGGCGTTCTCCACGTCACCGACGCCACACATGGACCCGGTCGGGAACGAGCCGGGGACGACCCGCGCCCACCATCGAGATGCCCGCGGCGACCGTCGCCGCGCCGCGCGAGAATGCATCGATGACTGGGCGAGCGAATCGGTCGGCGACGTGGCGCCACGC
Organism: uncultured Chloroflexia bacterium; assembly: GCA_963809215.1. Lineage (GTDB taxonomy): Bacteria > Chloroflexota > Limnocylindria > Limnocylindrales > CSP1-4 > CTSoil-043. Next base: position 1,077,316 of record CAWEIJ010000002.1, on the reverse strand, counting down.
CGTGCTCTGCGCGTTCGTCGGCACCGGGATGCTGTGGACCGCGCCGCTCCCGGCAAGCGCGGTCGCGTTGCCGCCCGTCCTCCTCGTCCACGGGTTCGAGTCGTCGCCCGCGACGTTCCGGACGATGGCCGCGCGCCTCACGCGAGACGGCCGGACCGTCTACGCGATCGCGCTGCCGGGCCAGGACAACGTCGCGAACGCGGGCGCGATCCGCGCGTTCGTGGTCGCCCATCAGCTTCAGCGGGTCGACATCGTCGCCCACAGCATGGGCGGGCTGTCGAGCCGGTGGTTCATCCGGTTCCTTCGCGGGACGGTCGACGTCGTCCACTACGTCGCCCTGGGGACGCCACAGCACGGCCTCTGGCTGGCCTGCCTGGCGCCGCCCGACGACGGCGGCCAGATGTGCCCGCTCGGGGCCTTCCTTGGCCGGCTCGATGCGGGCGACGACGAGCCGGGCCCGACCCGGTACACCTCGATCTTCAGCACCGGCGACGGGATCGTCCCGGCGTCGTCGGCCCGCCTCGACGGCGGAGCGTGTCTCGTCCAGGACGGCGGTGTCAACCACTTCGCGCTCCTCACGGACGCCCGCATCTACCGGCAGGTGGTCGCCGCGCTCGAGGGGAGATGCCCGGCCGCGTTCCACTAGCGCGCCCGGGGCCTCTGCGGCTCGGAGTCGGATGCGACGCGACCCGCCCACGTACGAGGCGGTGAAGCCGTGACAGCCAGACTGCGGCATGACCTCGCTCCCGTCTTCCGTCGCCGAGCGACTCGACCGGCTCGCGCCGGACCAGCGCGAGGCCGCGACGGCGCCGCCCGGCCCCGTCCTGTGCGTTGCACCGGCAGGGAGCGGCAAGACCACGACGCTCGTGGCCCGCGTCGCGTGGCTCGTGGGAGCCGCGGGCGTCGACCCCGCGACGATCGCCGCGATCACCTTCAACACGCGCGCCGCGGAGGAGCTGCGCGCGCGCCTCGACCCGGCGCTGGCGCCCCTGGGCGCCCCGGGGGGCGCCGTGCGAGTACGCACGTTCCACGCGCTGGGCCTCGAGGTCCTTCGGGACGCGGGCGAGCGCCCACAGCTCCGGGATCGGGACGCGGTCCTCCGGCGGGCCTGCCCGGACCTCGACGGCGTCGCGCGGCGCCGGCTCGACAGCGCCTTCTCCCGCCTGAAGCTCGACCTCGGGGTGGCCGCCGACGAGGTCGCGCGCGATCCGGCGCCGGGGCCCGTCGCCCGTGCGTTCCTCGCCTACGAGGCCGCGCTCGCCGCGGCGAATACGATCGACTTCGACGACCTGGTGGCCGTCGCGCTCCGGCGCCTCGATGCGGATCCGGCGCTGCTGACCCGCTGGCGGTCGCGCTGCGCGCACCTCCTTGTCGACGAGGTCCAGGACGTCGACGCGAGCCAGCTCCGCCTGGCCCTCCTTCTCGCGGCGCCCGCGAACCGCATCTTCCTGGTCGGCGACGATGACCAGTCGATCTATGGCTGGCGGCTCGCGGATGTTCGGAGAGTGCTCGGGCTGGCGGCCGCGCTGCCCGGGCTCCGCCGGGTCGACCTGGAGGTCAACTACCGATGCCCGGCCCCGGTGGTCGCTGCGGCGGTGCGCCTCGTGGAGCACAACGCGGAGCGTTTCGTGAAGCGGGTCCGGCCCCGCCCGTGCGCGCCGGGCCGGCTCGTCCTCGCTCCGGCCCCGACGCAGCGAGATCCGGCGGCGGAGATGCGCGTTGCCGCTCGCGCCCTCGACGGGTGGCCGGCCGACGGCGGCACCGGGGCCATCCTCGCCCGGACGCGGCGCGAGCTGCTGCCCGCCGCGGCCCTCTGCCTGGAGCGCGGGATCCCGTTTCGAGCGGACGGCGTCTCCCTCCTCCTCGAGGATCCACGGGTGGACGGCATCCTTGCCGGGGCGACTTCCCTTCCGCTGACGACGCCGCTCCTGCTTCGCCTGGGCGCGGTCGCCACGTCGACGCTGCGAGCAGAGGCCGCGGCCCGGTCTGCAGCGTCAACCGGGGCCGCAGCTTCAACGGGATCCGCGGCGTCGGCCGGGTCCGCGACGTTGGCCGGGTCCGCGGCCCGGTCTGCAGCGTCAGCCGGGTCCGCAGCTTCGGCCGCGTCCGCCTCGGAGCCGCCCACGCAGCTGGCCCGCGATGCGGCGGCGCCCTCCCCCACCGACAGCGAGCGGCTCGACGAGCCCGGGCCCGAGGAGCCAGCCATCGCCGACCTGCTCGCCGCGGTCCTCGCCTGGGCGGCGTCGTACCGGGTGCTCGACGACCTCCGGTCTGCGGTTACCGTCGCGCGCGAGCGGCTCGCCGCCCTCCGCGAGGCCGACCCGCTCGTGACCCTCGCCACCGCGCACGCGACGAAGGGGCTCGAGTTCGACCACGTGGCGGTGATCGGCATGTCCGAGGGACGCTTCCCGAGCCCACGCTCCCTCGTCGACGCGCCGGATCCGGAGCGCGCCCTCGAGGAGGAGCGGCGCCTCGCCTACGTCGCGTGGACGCGCGCGCGCCGCACGCTGACGCTCGTCCACGAGCCGACGGCGCCGTCCCGCTTCCTGGTCGAGGCGTTCGGGCCGGAGATGTTGGACGCGGCGGCGCCATGAATCGGAGGCGGCGCCGTCGCCAGGCGCCGCCTCCCGCGGATTGCGATGTTCGACTGGAACCGAGGACTACGGTGTCTCCCCGCCGTCCGTCACGGCCGGAGCTCGCATCGCCTTGCCGATGTACCAGACGAAGATCCCGGCGCCCGTGAGGGCGAAGAGGCCGATGCTGACCCAGAAGAACGGCCGGGCCACCGCCAGGTTCGACGTGCTGACGAGCAGGCTCGGCAGGTCGCCGAGGTACGTCTGGTCCGGCGGCCTCCATGCCCGTAGACCTGCGGGACGATGTACAGGACCGAGGCGATGACCAGCAGGATGCTCACGAGGCGGAACGCCCCGGGGTCGTCGTCGGCGTCGCGGAGCGAGCTTGACCGCGAGCGTCCAGAAGAGCACCACGACGGCGAGCGGGGCGGTGATCGGGAGGCCGTCACCGGTCAGGTAGAGGTTCGGCATGAGGAAGATCATGCTGAGACCGAGGGTGACCACCAGCAGGCCGTCGCGGAACAGCACGTACGACAGCCACCACACGTCGCCGCCGAAGCGGAGCGTCAGCGGCCGCAGGAACCGGATGATGTACGGGCGGGCGAAGTGCAGGATCAGGGTGAACGACCAGAGGATCGGCAGGACCGCGGCCACCGAGAGGACCATCCAGCCGGCGCCGCCGGAGGTCAGCGTCGTCGCCAGATGGTCGGCATTCAGGGGTGCGTTCATCGGGTCGACTCCGGGACTGCGGCGGCGGCGGGCGTCCGCACGTTGGTCTGGCGCAGGTTGTAGACGACTGCCACGATCCCGAGGATCCCGACCAGCGCGGCCGAGAGGTAGCAGAGCGGGAGCGCGAGGTCCGGGTTCGAGGACGAGACGAGCAGCGTGACGATGCCCGGCAGGTGCGGCGCCGTGGAGCTGGGTGCCCTGGACGCCGATCAGGTACGGCGCGATGTAGAGCGTGGCCCCGACGGCCAGGAGCGCGATCTGCCAGCTGGAAGCCGCGCCGGTCGTCGTCACCCTTCGTCATGAGCTTGATGAGCAGGACCGCGAACGCGCAGACCGCCGCGAGGCCACCGGTGATCGGCAGGTGCCTGGCCGGTCACGACGTCCGGGTAGAAGAAGATGAAGCTGCCGAGGAAGACCTGCACGAGTGAAGATGTCGCGCAGGCGACGTAGATGATCCACCACAGGTCGGCGCCCAGGCGGAGGGTGAACTTGCCGGTCGTGGCGGCCATGTACGGCCGCGCCGAGGTGGAGCGCCAGCGCCAGCAGCCACAGGACGACGAGGGCCGCGCCGATCGTGCCCTCGACGAACGCCTCGCCGGCGTCGAAGAGACCAGATACCTGGTCGGGTGTCATTGCAGATCACCTCCTGCGATCGACTGCGTCGCCGCGGTCGCGGGCGATGGGGTTGGGACCGGGCGGACGGCCTCGTGCGGGCCGCGCCCGGCCAGGACCGTCGACGCTGGGGCAGCCGTAGACGGCGTCGCAGCGGAAGCAGCGGGAGGCCTCGGCGCGGGCTGCGGTCCTCGTCGAAGCCGGCCTGGGTCGCGGCGAACGACCCGAGCTGGACGACCGGGAGCGGCGGCGTGTGCGCGCGGCCGGGTCGCGAGGTCGACCGACAGCGGATCGCTCGGGTGCGGTCCTGTAGCGGACGGCGGCCATGATCTCGGCTTCGCCGTCGTCGGGCGCCGGCGAGGTACTCGTGGATGGAGGCGGCGGCGCGCCGCCCGGCCGCCACCGCGTCGATGATCGTCTTCGGACCGGAGACGACGTCGCCGCCGGCGAAGATCCCGGCGCGGCCGGTGGCGAGGGTGCGCGGGTCGGCCACGATGCCGGCCCAGCCGCTCACCTCGATGCCGGCGCCCTCGGGAAGGATGGACGGGTCGGGCTCCTCGCCGATCGCGACGAGGATCGTCGCTGGCCGGGAGTCTCGCGGGTCGCGCCCGGGACCGCCGCGTACACGGCGCGCCCGTGCTCCGGCCGCGCCGGTCGGGCCGCTGCTCCTGGACAGCGGAGCGCCATGACGGCGCCCGTCGCGGCCGACGACCTCGGTCGGGGCGAGGCCGGCGAGGATCGTGATGCCCTCGCGCTCGGCGGCCTCGATCTCCTCCTCCTGGGCCGGCATGTCGGCTCGGCCGCGGCGGTAGACGATCGTCACGGAGACGGCGCCGCTGCGCCAGGCCGAGCGGGCCGCGTCCATCGCGGTGCTGCCGCCGCCGACGACGATGACCGGGCCCGAGCAGCCGCGGGTGCTCGCCGAGGTTGACCTCCTTGAGGAAGCGGGTCGCCGGGATCACGCCGCGGAGCGTCGTCGCCGGGAACGCCCAGCCGCCGGCTCTTCGAGGCGCCGGTCGCGAGGAAGACGGCCTTGAAGCCCTCGCGCTCGAGGTCGCCGAGCGTGAAGTCGCGACCCATCGCGGTGTCGAGGCGCAGCTCGACGCCCAGCCCGACGATCCGTTCGATCTCCGCCTGGAGGACGTCGCGCGGCAGGCGGTACTCGGGGATCCCGATCGCCATCATCCCGCCCGGCACCGGCATCGCCTCGAAGACGGTGACCCGGTAGCCGAGGCGGGCGAGGTAGTACGCGGCCGACATGCCGGCGGGGCCGCCGCCGACGATGGCGACCCGCTCGGTCCGCTTCGGTCGCGGGCGGCGGCGACCGCCGGGAGCTTCCCGTGCTCGACGGCGAAGCGCTTGATGGTCCGGATGGAGATGGGCTCGTCCAGGACGCCGCGGCGGCAGGCGGACTCGCACGGTGCCGTGCAGATCCAGCCGCAGACCGACGGGAACGGGTTGACCTCGGCGGCGACCGCGTAGGCCTCGTCGTAGCGTCCCGCGGCCGACCAGGCCGACGTAGCGGCCGGCGTCGGTGCCGGCCGGGCAGGCCTCCTGGCACGGCGCGATCGGCGACGCGGGAGCGTCCGTCGACCATCGACTGCCATACCTGCCACGGCTTCGGCCGTGAGCGCGTCCGCCAGCGTGAAGAGATCGCCGCACGGCGAGTCGTGGTGCCGGCTTGAGCGCCTCGCGGGTGACGGCCGACAGCGGAACCCAGCCGCCCGGCGTCGGGGCGTCGGCCGCTCGATCGGGGCCCTGGCGCGGCGACCAGCGGCGTCGGCTCCTTCATCGGCGACGAGGGTCATCACGTTGGGCGGGCATTCGCGGATGCAGATGCCGCAGCCGATGCACTCGCCGACCTGGATCGGGTGCTCCATCATCCAGGCCAGCGGCCCGCCGCCCTCGCTGCCGATCTCGATGCCGGCGGTCGCCGGGCGGCGCATGTCGAGGGCCTCGACGGGGCAGACGTCCATGCAGACGCCGCAGTTGATGCAGTTCGCGTGATCGATGTCGATGCGATAGCCCATGGCCTGCCTCCAGACGGATCCGGCAGGCCGAGGATGCGCCCGAGCCATCCGGGGCGCCACGTTCGGTCGGGCGGGAGGCGTACCCGTTCGAACGGGTGGGAGGCGGGGGCCATTCGGCCCGGGTCACCGAGGGCCGATCGGCCCCCAGCGCCGGAGTGCGCGGATCAGCGGTCGGGGACCAGTCCCTCCCGGACCGCCCGCGCCGCGACCTCGGTCCGGCTCCCCGCATGGAGCTTCTCGAGGATGTTGCGGAGGTGGAACTTCGTCGTGTTCTCGGAGATCCCGAGGTCGGCGGCGATCTCCTTGTTGCGCAGCCCCGCGACCACGAGCCGGAGGACCTCGACCTCCCGCTCCGTCAGCCGATCCGGCTCGGGGGCGGCGCTGACGACTCCGGGCGCGGACCTGCTCGTCGGCCGGGCCACCTCCGAGAGGATGCGCGCCGCGGTCGATGGCGAGATGGCAACCTCGCCGCGGCCCACGGCCTCGAGCATCGCGCGGAGCTGCGGCGCCTCGAGGTCCTTGAGCAGGTAGCCCCGCGCGCCGGCCTTGATCGCCGTGAACAGGTCGTCCTCGTCCTCGCTGGCGGTCAGCATCACGATCGGGATCTCCGGGCGGCGGGCTGCGAGGCGGAGCGTCGCGTCGATGCCGCCCCCACCGGGCATCCGCACGTCCATCAGGACGAGATCGGGTCCCAGCCGCTCCGCGAGCTCGACCGCGGCGTCCCCGTCGGCGGCGACGCCCACCACGTCGTGACCCCACGCGCTGAGGAGCGAGGCGACGCCGTCGCGGAACAGGGCGTGGTCGTCCGCCAGCAGGACGCGCATCAGGCGGTCACGGGCGCGGCGCCGGGCTCCAGCCCGTTCGCGGGCTCGGCGGTCGCATCCACGACGGGGCCGGGCCCGAGCTCCGGTGACGCCTCACCGGCCGCTCCGGGCGGAAGCGACGGCGCGATCCCGTTCGCAGCTGACTCCGCCGCGGGCGCCGCGACCGGGCGGAACGGCGCCGCGAGCCGCACGACGGCACCCCCGCCCGGATCGTTCGCGAGATCGAGCGTCCCGCCGATCCCCGAGGCGCGCTCCGACATCGAGCGGAGCCCATAGTGCGGCCGCCCGTCGCCTGGACCACTCCCTGCGAAGCCCCGGCCGTCGTCGCGGATCGTGATCGTGAGCCGGTCTCCCGCGGATCGGAGGTCGATCGCCACGCGCCGCGCGCCGGCATGCTTCCGCACGTTCGTCAGCGCCTCCGCGACGATCCGGAACGCCTGGGTCTCCACGTCCGGACCGAGCCGCGCCGACTCCACGTCGGGGGTCGCGGTCACCCGGATGGCAAGCTTCGCCGACTCGGCCACGCCCGCGGCGTGGGAACGAATCGCCGCCACCAGCCCCGCGTCGGGCCCGATCGGGCTGCGCAGGCCGAGGATGGTCTCGCGGACGTCGACGTAGACGGAACGTGCCGCCGCGGAGAGCTCGCCGAGCTGGGCGCGGGCCTCGTCGACCCGGCCGGCCGCGAGGAAGCCGTCGACCGCCTGTGACTTCGTGTTGACGTAGCCGAGCACCTGCGACAGCCCGTCATGCAGCTCGCGCGCGATCCGTTCCCGCTCCCCGACGACCGCGAGCTCCCGGAGGCGCGTCTCGAGGCGCGCGTTCTCGAGGGCGATCGTGGCCTGGTTGGCGAGCGATGAGAGCGTCTCGAGCGCGTCCGCGTCGAAGCTGCGCGTCTCGGGCGCCCCGACGGCGAGGAGGCCGATCGTCGTGCCGCCGCGCTGGAGCGGCGCGGCCACCCGGGCAACCGCGGACGACGCGACCACGAAGTGCAGGATCTGGTCCGCGGCCGTCGCCTCCGCGTCATCGGCCGGATCCGCCCCGGACGTCGACGGAGTCGCGAGCAGCGCGCCGGGAATCGCGCTCGCGGCACGGCGGGTGAGCCGTCCGTCCGGCCCGGCCAGGAGGAGGATCACGGCGTCCACGCCGAGCAGCTCGCGCGCATGCGTCACGATCGCCTCGAGCACCCGGTCGATGTCGGTCAGGGAAGCGATCGCAACGCTCACCCGGTGGAGGGCGCGCGCCGAGGTCTCGCGTGCCTCCAGCTCCTGGTTGCGGCGGCGAAGCGTCCCGGTCAACGCGTCGATCCGGCCGAAGGCGAGCGTCGCGAAGACCGCCCCGAGCACCAGCGTCACTGCCACCACGAGCAGCGCGTCGACGGGGAACGGGAAGCTCTCGTCGAGGAGCTCATCGCTGACGATCTCGATCCCGCCCACCACGATGGCAGGGACGATGACCAGAAGCCATCGGGCTCGAATGTTCACGGGGACCTCGGAGCCGACCGGCCGCGGCCCTCGGCGCGGCGTCGGGCCGAAGCATACGCCGGGGTCGCGGCCGGTCCAGCGCGCCGGCGAAGGCGGCGGCCGCGCGCCTTGCCACGCGGGGATGACGCTGGAGGTTGCGGCGCGGTGCGGCCACCGGTCCGTGCCCGCGCCGGACTCGAGCGTCGTCGAGCGCGCCTCACCGACGGGGCTCGATCGCCTCGTGGCGCATCAGGGCCCGGGCCAGGTCGTCGATCGCGTCCCGGAACGCCAGCGCGAGGTCCGCGGGCAGGACCTCTGCGATGGAATCCTTTGGCCCGTACGCGGCGCGGGCCCGTCGCGCGACGGCCCTGAGCTCGCCGGGTGGTGCGTCACGGAGCCGGTCGGGCAGGGGCTCCAGGAACGCGGCCCAGCGGGCAGCGCCCGGGGAACCCGCCGATTCCGCGGAGCGCGCGGCGGCCACGAGGCGATCCGCGTGGCGCGCGGCCGCCAGCGCAGCCTCGTCGATCGCCGGGAGCTCGTGTCGTGCGAGGCCGCGTGGGTGCACCGACACCGCGCCGGTCAGTTCAGGCCGCTCGGCTCGGCGATCCGCTCGACGATGAGCGAGATCCGCTTCCGCTCGGACCCATTGACCAGGACCCGGAGGGAGTGGTCGCCGGGCGCGTTGAAGCCGAGATTCCACAGGTCGATCGCGAAGGTGACGACCGTGTCGCGGCCGTCACGCGGCCCGTGCGCCGCGATCAGGCCGTTCGCCCCGGCGATCTCCGTCCCGTCCGGGGCGAGCAGCACGAACCGGACGTCGTGCTCCTTGTCGAGCTCCGGCGACGTGACGAGCAGGCCGACGACGAGCGCGAGGTGCGGGTGCCGGAATGGGAATGCCTGGGCGCCCAGCCGGGTGACACCGCCGCCGAGCACGTGGAACTTCTCGCCAGGGCGGGCGTCGGCGGAGTCGGCGAGGAAGGCGAATTCGATCTCGGGCATGCCCGGATGGTACGTCGCCGGCGAGCCGCCCGCCGGTCCGTCAGCGGGCTCGACCGGCCGCCCGGCGCAACGTTCCGGTCGGGTCAGTCGGCGGGGCCGACGGCGGCCGTGGCCCGCTTCGCCGGGCGCGCCGCGGACCGGGCGGCCCGGGACCCCCCTCGCGGCAACGCCGCACCGCGTCCCAGCTCGTCCGCGAACGTCACGTCCGAGAGCGGCACCAGCGGCTCGCCCCGCAGGACGCGGGCGAGGTACTCGCCGGTGGCCGAGCCGGGCACCCGCGCGATCGTCTCGGGCGTTCCCTCGGCGATCACGAGTCCGCCCCGGATCCCGCCCTCGGGCCCGAGGTCGATGATCCAGTCGGCCGTCTTGATGACATCCAGGTTGTGCTCGATGACGAGCACCGTGTTGCCCGCATCCACCAGCCGGTGGAGCACCTGGAGCAGCTTCTCCACGTCGGCGAAGTGGAGCCCGGTCGTCGGTTCGTCGAGGACGTAGAGCGTCTTGCCGGTCGCGCGACGGCTCAGCTCGGCTGCGAGCTTCACGCGCTGCGCCTCGCCACCCGAGAGCGTCGTGGCCGGCTGCCCCAGGTGGACGTAGCCCAGGCCAACCTCGACAAGGGTCCGGAGCTTCGCGGCGATCTTCGGGACCGCGCTGAACAGCTCCAGGCCCTCCGCGATCGTCATCTCCAGGACGTCGGCGATCGAGTGGCCCTTGTAATGGATCTCGAGCGCCTCGCGGTTGTAGCGCTTGCCCTTGCAGACCTCGCACGGGACGTAGACGTCGGGCAGGAACTGCATCTCGATCTTCAGGATCCCGTCGCCCTTGCAGTTCTCGCAGCGACCGCCCTTGACGTTGAAGCTGAACCGCCCCGGGCCGTAGCCGCGGACCCGCGACTCGGGGACGCCCGCATACAGCTCCCGGATCGGCGTGAACAGGCCGGTGTACGTGGCAGGGTTGGAGCGCGGGGTCCGCCCGATCGGGCTCTGGTCGATCTCGATGATCTTGTCGACCAGGTGGGCGCCTTCGAGGCCGTCGTGCGCGCCGGGCGCCTCCCGGCTCCCGTTCAGCTCGCGGGCCAGGGCCCGGTAGAGGATCTCGGTCACGAGCGTGCTCTTGCCGGAGCCGGAGACGCCGGTGACGGCGACGAATCGCCCCAGCGGGAATGCGACGTCGATGCCGCGCAGGTTGTGCTCGCGCGCTCCGGTCACGACGATCGCGGTCCCGGAGCCCGGGCGCCTGATCTGCGGGATCGGCACGGACCGCTCGCCCCGCAGGAACGCCCCCGTGATCGAGCGCGCCTCGCCGAGGAGCGCCTCGAGCGGACCGGACGCGATCACCTCGCCGCCGTGCTCCCCGGCCCCGGGGCCGATGTCGACGACCCAGTCCGCGGTCCGGATCGTCTCCTCGTCGTGCTCCACGACGAGGACGGTGTTGCCGAGGTCGCGAAGGCGCGTGAGCGTGGCGATCAGCTTCGCGTTGTCGCGCTGGTGGAGGCCGATCGACGGCTCGTCGAGGATGTAGAGCACGCCGACGAGCGAGCTCCCGATCTGCGTGGCGAGCCGGATGCGCTGCGCCTCGCCGCCGGAAAGGGTGCTGGAGGTGCGGTCGATGGTGAGGTAGTCCAGGCCGACATCGGCCAGGAAGCCGAGGCGCGCCCCGATCTCCTTGAGGACCATCCGGGCGATCGCGCGCTCCCGCTCGGTGATGCGCTCCGGCAGCGTCGAGATCCACGCGAGCGATTCGGTCACGGTCAGCGTCGAGACGTCCCAGATGCTCCGGCCCTCGATCGTGACGCCGAGAGTCTCGGGCCGGAGCCGCTTGCCGCCGCAGGTCGGGCACGGCCGGGCGACCATGTACTTCTCGAGCTCGGTCTTGATGTACTCCGAATCCGTCTCCCGGAAGCGCCGCTCCAGGTTCGTGATGACGCCCTCGAACGTCGCGGTGTAGGTGTTCTCGCCGCGCTCGTGCCGGTAGGCGACGACGACCTTCTCCTCCTTCGCCGAGTTGAGGATGTGGTCGACCGCCTCCGCCGGCAGGTCGCGGACGGGCAGCCGGATGTCCCAGCCGTGCGCGTCGAAGATCGCCTCGAGGATCTTCATCCGCCAGGACGCGTCCGTCGGCATCCGCGACCACGGGACGAGCGCCCCCTCCGCGACGCTCCGGTCCCGGTCCGGGATGACCAGGTCGGGGTCGATCACGAGCTGCGTCCCGATGCCGGTGCAGGTCGGGCATGCGCCATGGGGTGAGTTGAACGAGAACGAGCGCGGCTCCAGCTCGTCGATGGTCGTGCCGTCGTAGGGGCACGAGTAGCGCTCGCTGTAGCGGTGCTCCTCGAAGGCGGCCACCCCGCCGTCGCGCGACGCCGGCGCGATCACCACGACGCCCTCGCCCAGCCGGAGGGCGGTCTCGATGGAGTCCGCGAGGCGCGCCGCGTCCGGGGGCGCCTCGCCGGGGGCCTCCGGGCGACGGACCACGAAGCGGTCCACGACGACCTCGATCGTGTGGCGCTTGTACTTGTCGAGGCTCCTCACGTCCGCGAGGTCCATCTGCTCGCCGTCGACCCGGACGCGCACGAACCCCTGCTTGCGGGCGGCCTCGAAGACGCGGTCGCCCTCGGTCTTGCGATCCTTGATGAGCGGCCCGAGCACGAGCAGCCGGCTCCCCTCCGGCAGCGCATAGACCTGGTCGACCATCTGCTGGACCGTCTGCCGCTCGATCTCGCGGCCGCAGACGGGACAGTGCGGATGCCCGATCCGCGCGAAGAGCAGCCGCAGGTGGTCGTAGATCTCGGTGACCGTGCCCACCGTCGAGCGCGGATTCCGGCTGGCGCCCTTCTGGTCGATCGAGATCGCCGGCGAGAGGCCGTCGATCTGGTCGACGTCCGGCTTCTCCATCTGGCCCAGGAACTGGCGGGCGTAGGCCGAGAGGCTCTCGACGTAGCGGCGCTGGCCCTCGGCGTAGATCGTGTCGAAGGCGAGGCTGCTCTTGCCCGAGCCGGAGAGGCCGGTGACGACGACGAGGCGGTCCCGCGGGATGCTGACCGTGATGTTCTTCAGGTTGTGCTCGCGGGCACCGCGAACGACGAGCTGATCGGACGGCATTGCCGGTGCAGTGTACCCGGTTCGGCGGCTACCGCACGGGCGTTCTATTCAGGCCCGCTTCTGCCACCGCCGGCCGGGGCCGGCGCGGCCGAGACTCCGGGGACCGCCGACGCGGCCGACGCGGCCGGCGAGAGCGCCGGGGCGCGCCTGCGCTGCTCCGCCCCGCTCAGCGCCGCGGCGTCCGGCGACCGGTCCGGTGCCGGACGTTCGGCGTGACGGTGTGGTCCCACGTCGGGCGTTCCAGCCAGCGGGCCTGCCATCCGCCGGCGCCGTCGTCGTCGTGCTCGTCGCGCAGGCCGGGCAGCCAGTCCGACGCGGTCCCCTCCTCCGTGCCGGGTTCCTCGCCCGCCTCCAGGACGCGGACCGCGGTCACCTCCAGCCCGCGCTCTTCCTGCGCCGTCTCGGGGCGGCCCGCGCCACGCCGCGAACCAGGGCGGCCGGCGAGCCCGGCACGGCTTCCTGGTGTCGCGGCCTCGGTCGTCCCCGACACCGATTGCGCGGATCCCGCCCGCTCGGCCGCCTGGCCCACGCTGATCGACGCGTCCTCGGCGAGCACCCGGAGCCGGATCTCCTGGACCTGGTCGCGAAGGGCGGCCGCCCGCTCGAACTCCAGGTTCTTCGCCGCGTTCCGCATGTCGGCCTCGAGCCGCACGACCAGCTCCTCCACCTGGCGGCGCGTCCTGCCCTCGAGCTCGTGCCCGCGACCGCCCGCCTCGTACTCGCCACTCGATTCCGCCGCGACCCGGAGCCGGTCGTTGAGGTCGTGGATCTCGCGGACGATCGTGATCGGCGTGATCCCGTGCTCGAGGTTGTAGCGCTGCTGCACCGCCCGCCGCCGGTCCGTCTCCTCGATCGCGGCACGCATCGACTCGGTGACCCGGTCCGCGTACATCACGACCTCGCCCCCGGTGTTCCGGGCGGCCCTGCCGATCATCTGGATCAGCGACCAGGCGCTCCGCAGGAAGCCCTCCTTGTCGGCGTCGAGGATCGCCACGAGCGTGACCTCCGGGAGGTCGATCCCCTCGCGGAGCAGGTTGATGCCGACCACGACGTCGTGGATACCCAGGCGCAGGTCCCGCAGGATCTGGATCCGGTCGAGCGTGTCCACCTCGCTGTGGAGGTACTGGACCTTGATCCCGAGCTCGCGGAGGTAGTCGGTCAGGTCCTCGGCAAGGCGCTTCGTGAGCGTGGTCACGATCGCCCGCTCGCCCCGCTCCACGCGCTCGCGGATCCGCTCGAGGAGGTCGTCGATCTGGCCCTCGCTGGGCCGCACCGTGATCCCCGGGTCCACGATGCCGGTGGGCCGGATCAGCTGCTCGACGACCCGCTGGCTCTTCTCCAGCTCGTACGGGCCCGGCGTCGCCGAGACGTAGATCGCCTGGCGGACGGTCGCCTCCAGCTCCTCGAAGGTGAGCGGCCGGTTGTCGAGCGCGGACGGCAGGCGGAAGCCGAAGTCGACGAGGATCTCCTTGCGTGTCCGGTCGTTCTTGTACATGCCAACCGACTGCGGGATCGACATGTGCGACTCGTCCACGACGAGGAGCCAGTCCGGCGGAAAGTAGTCGAGGAGCGTCCACGGCCGGCTGCCCGGCTCGCGGCCGGAGAGATGGCGGGAGTAGTTCTCGATCCCGGTGCAGTAGCCGAGCTCGCGCATCATCTCCAGGTCGAACGTCGTGCGCTGGCGGAGACGGGCCGCCTCGAGCGCGCGGCCCTCGGCCTCCAGGCCGGCCAGCCGGACCTCCAGCTCGGCCGCGATCGTCCCCATCGCGACCTGGAGCTTGTCGGCCGGGGTCACGTAGTGGGTCGCCGGGTAGACGTTGAGCTCCGTGCGCTCTGCCAGGAGCTCGCCGGTGAGCGCGTCGAGCTCCGTGATCCGCTCGATCTCGTCCCCGAAGAACTCGACCCGCATGAGCCGGTCCTCGGACGACGGCACCAGCTCCAGCGTGTCGCCGCGCACGCGGAACCGGGAGCGCTGGAGCGCCTGGTCGTTGCGCTGGTACTGGAGGTCGACGAGGTGCCGGAGGACCGCATCGCGCCGGTACTGCCCGCCGGTCCGGAGCCGGAGCACGGTCGCCCCATAATCGACCGGCGCCCCCAGGCCGTAGATGCAGCTCACCGACGCGACGATGATCACGTCGCGCCGCTCGAAGAGCGCCTTCGTCGCGGCGTGGCGCAGCTTGTCGATCTCGTCGTTCCGGCTCGAGTCCTTCTCGATGTACGTGTCGGAGCGCGGGAGGTACGCCTCCGGCTGGTAGTAGTCGAAGTAGCTCACGAAGTACTCGACCGCGTTGTTCGGGAAGAAGTCGCGGAACTCGCTGTAGAGCTGCGCGGCGAGCGTCTTGTTGTGGGCGAGCACGAGGGTGGGCCGCTGGTGGCGGGCGATGACGCTCGCGATCGTGAACGTCTTCCCGCTTCCGGTGGCGCCCAGGAGCGTCTGGTGGCGCAGCCCGCGCGCCAGCCCGACGGCGAGCTTCTCGATCGCCTGCGGCTGGTCCCCGGTCGGCTGGAACGGCGCGACGAGCTCGAACTCCGGCATGGCGAGACGATACACGAACTCGACGGTTTCGCACATCCGTTCGAACGAGCGGAAGCCGGCGGAGGTGGCTCGTGCGCCGACGGTACTAACGCGCACTGCGTGAGGGACCAATCGGCGGTGGGAGGGGCATGCGGACGGGCGGATACTCGCCATGGGCCGCCCGTTCGGCCGGTCCCCACGCGCGCCGAGTTCGTCTGGAGAGTTGATGCGAGCGCTGCGCCACGGCTCCACCGCCAGGACGCGGAGCGGTCGTTCGGCCGACGCCGGCCAGGGGCTGGTCGAGTTCGCACTCGTGATCCCGCTCTTCGTCACGCTCCTCATGGCGGTCATCGAGTTCGGATTCCTCTACAACAACCTGCTGACCGTCCAGTACGCCGCCCGCCAGGGCGTCAGCGCCGCCGCGCAGGCCGGCGGGGTCGATGGGGCGGACTGCTCGATCCTGAACGCCGTCGAGCACGCGCTCACGCCCCCGGTCGACCGCGACCGCGTCGAGTTCGTGGACGTCTTCCAGTCGAACGCCGCCGGCGACATGGTGCCGGGAGCCGTCAACCACTACGTTCGGGAGGGAACGCTCGACTGCCCCGGCACCGAGACGCAGCCCTACACCCTCGTCGGTCCCGAGGGGTATCCGCAGATCGGGCGTCACGACGCGCTCGTCGAGGGGCTCGACATCATCGGCGTCCGCATCGGCTACGAGTACGTGGGGATGACGCCGGTCGCCTTCGGACGCACCTGGGACCTGGCCGACGGCGCGACGCTCCGGATGGAGCCGAAGCAGTGAGCCGGCGGGCACCGTGCCCCGGCGGTCGTGGCCAGGCGATGGTCGAGTTCGCGCTCATCCTGCCGCTCTTCCTGATCCTCCTCATGGGGATGCTCGAGTTCGGGGTCGTCTTCGACCACCGCAATGCGATGGCCTACGCGGTGCGCGAGGGCGCGCGCGTCGGCGCCAGCCTCGGCAACGGCGGGTCGCAGCCAGCGGGCGTGGATCCGGCGATCCTGGCGGCCGTTCAGCGCGGACTGACCGACCCGATCCTCATCGAGAACATCGCCACGATCGAGATCTTCCAGGCCGACGCGTCGGGCCAGCCGGTCTCGGGAAAGATCGACACGTTCGACCGCGACGGCAACCCGATCGGGACGCCGGGCTGGCCGGCGACGAGCCGCGTTCCTCCGGGCCTGGTGCAGGGTGCGACCGGCGACTCGATCGGGGTGCGCGTCGTCTACAACTTCAAGCCGCAGACGCCGCTCGGCACTCTCCTGGGGCTCTTCATCAACGGCAACCCGCCGTACACGACGATTCCGATGACCGACAAGGCCGTCACCCGACTGGAGCCAGCCCCGTGATACGACGCCGGATCCCCGACCCGTCACAGCCGGCGGCCACCGCGAGCCCGAGCCGCGTGCGCCAGGTCGGCCAGGTGCTGGTCATGTTCGTCTTCGGGCTGGGCGCGCTGTTCGCCATCCTCGCCATGGTGATCGACGTCGGGAACATCTGGAGCAACTCGCTCCACGTGCAGCAGGCAGCCGAGGCGGCCGCCATGGCCGGGGTCCCATCGATGCCGGGAGACTTCCCGACGGCCCAGACGAAGGCGATCGCGGAGGCGGCCCGAAACGGGTTCTCGAGCGCCGGTGGCGCCACCGTGACGCCGGCGATCAACGTGGAGTCGAACCGGCGGCTGGACGTGACCGTGACCCGCACCTACGGGACGTACTTCATGCGCATCCTCGGGATCAACACGGTGACCATCTCGCGGACTGCCACCGCCGAGTACACGCTCCCAGTGCCGATGGGCAGCCCCCTGAGCACCTATGGCGACAACTCCGGCAACTTCTGGGCAGCGGCGATGAGCCAGGGAGCGAACCGTGGGTACGGCGACGCCTACGGCACGTACTACAACCCGAACCCGACGCTCAACAACCAGTACGACTACCGGGGCTACCAGTACGCGATCGACGTCCCGGTGGGCGCGGGTGCCACGAACGTCGACCTCTACGACCCGGCCTTCTGCGCGGTCGACGACAACAAGGGCACGGGCGACCACTGGATCGACGGGTCCGACTACCCGGGCGTGTCGGCCTACTACACCCTCTGGTCCGACCCCGCCGAGACGCCCCTGGACTACACGGACGACGTGCAGGTCGCCAGCAGCGGGACCCTGTTCGAGGCCAAGCGCCAGGTCGACAAGAGCGTCGGCCTTCGGGACACGACCGTGAACTGGGGAACCGGCTCGACGTTCACGAACCTGCCCGACTGCCAGAACGACCCCTACCACAACCATTGGTGGACGCTCGCCACCGTGACGACGCCGGGTACCTATCGGCTCCAGGTGACGACGACGAACCCACTGAATCCCAACGACCAGATCGGGGTGAGCGCGGAGAACATGTGGGGGCTCCGGGCCGTCTCGACCGACCCGACGTACCAGCCGCACGTCTACGGGCTCGGCAAGATGGTGATCTACGCGAACGTCCCCAATGGCCAGGCGGGCTTCTACCTCGGCCGGATCGAGGCGGTCCACGCCGGCAAGACGATGGTCATCCAGCTCTTCGACCCGGGAGACGCCTCGGGCAACTCGAGCATCGAGATCCTGCAGCCGACCGCGGCCGACTACGTGCCGATCTCCTTCAGCTACGTCGCCGACTCGAATGCCGGCGGCTCGAAGAGCGGGACCACGACGAGCCTGAAGACGACGATCAACGGCGCCACCCAGTACAACAACTCGTGGGTCACGATCACGGTGCCGCTCCCGAAGACCTACGCGGCTCCGCTGCCCGCCACGGAGCACACCCCGGGCGTGCTCGGCGGCTGGTGGAAGATCCGCTACACGTACTCGTCGGCAACGTCCGACACCACGACCTGGCAGGTCTCCATCCGCGGCAACCCCGTCCACCTCGTCCTGCCCTGAGGGCCGGGAGCGCTGGCATTGCCGGCCGTCCCGCCCATCGGGGCACCACCGATCGGATGACGCCCGGGGTACTTCGGGCGGATGGAGCGAACGCCACCCGCCCACGACCATGGTGGCAAGTCGCGGCCGCGGTCATGCCGTCTCGCGACGTCCGCATCACCCGGAGGCGTCTCGCAGCATGGAAATCGAGTACCAGGACTCGTCGCGGCGAGGCAAGTGGATCGTCGCCGTCGGACTCCTGCTGGCCCTCGTCGCCGGTGGCGGGGCCTTCTTCGTCGTCAACCAGGCGCAGCAGCAGGCGGGCCAGGCGGGAGTCGCGACGACCGCGGTCGTGGTCGCCGCGAGGGACATCCCGGCCCGCAAGGTGATCGACTCCACGGACCTCGAGGTTCGACAGCTCCCGCTGAACGGCACGACCGCCCAGGGCGTCTATGCGGACGGATCGAAGCTGATCGGGCTGCTGGCCGGCACGCCGATCCTCAAGGGCCAGCCGGTCTACTCGAACATGCTCGCGGGGGAGTCGCAGGGCACCGGCTTCTCGATCCTCGCCCCGGGCGAGACGGTGAGCCCGGACTCGCCGGCGTGGAGGGCCGTCTCCATCACGGTCCCCGACGATCGCGCCGTCGGCGGGCTCCTTCAGCCGGGCGCGTCGGTCGACGTCTTCGTGACGTCCACCATCACGATCCCGCAGGACGTCCTGGCCGAAGGCAAGTACTTCACGGACAAGTCCACGAAGATCGTCTACCAGGACATGCTCATCCTGGCGAAGACGGCAACCTCGTACGTCCTCCGCGCCTCGATCTCCGTCGCCGAGGAGATCTCGCATCTCCAGGCGAGCGGCGCCGGCGCCTTCAGTCTGGCGTTGCGACCGCCGCAGGATCTTCGCGACGTCGACACGAGCACGCTCGGAACGACGACCACGAAGATCGTCGCGCGCTACGGCCTGCCCCTGCCGGAGTGGTACGGGCCGGGCA
Source organism: uncultured Chloroflexia bacterium (assembly GCA_963809215.1). Lineage (GTDB taxonomy): Bacteria > Chloroflexota > Limnocylindria > Limnocylindrales > CSP1-4 > CTSoil-043. The sequence goes on along the minus strand of CAWEIJ010000002.1, from coordinate 1,058,572 downwards.
AGGCCCCCGCACCGACCCCGTTCCCGAGCGCGTCCGCGCCGGTGCCGGCGAGCCCGGCCCCCTAGTCGAGAGTCCCGGGCCCGAGTTCCGGGACCACGCGGTCTCCCTTCGAGCGCGACCGATCAGGCGAGACGTCCGCCGTCGAGATCGCCGCCCGGTACGCGTCGACGACCCGTTCCTCGGCCGCATCCCGGCCCCCCGCGAGGTCGATGATCCGGGTGGCCGCGGGGGCGAGGCGCTCCACGATCTCTCCCTGGGACGCGATCCGGCGCGCGGCGTCGTCCGCCTCGACTCCGCGGCCCGCCAGGCGAGCGCGCTGCTCCGCGGGTGGGCACGTCACCAGCCAGACCTCGTCGCAGAGCGCCGCGAGGCCGCCCTCCACCAGCTTGATCGCCTCGATGACGACGGCGGGTGCGCCTGCCCGGTCCGCGGCGGCGATCGCCGCGATGATCCGCGGCCGGACCGCCGGGTGGACGATCGCCTCCAGGTCGCGCAGCGCGCCGGGGTCCGCGAAGACGACCCGCGCGAGCGCAGCGCGGTCGAGGCCGCCTCCCGGCGCCCGGACCCCGTCGCCGAACCGTCCCAGCACGAGGCCGAGCGCCGGCTCACCCGGCTCGACCACGTCGCGGGCGACAGCGTCGGCATCGATCGTCAAGGCTCCGCGGGCCGCCAGCCAGCCCGCCACGGTCGACTTGCCGCAGCCGATCGGGCCGGTGAGGCCGATCCGGATCGCGCGCCGACGCTCGGCAGGGTCGCCTCCGCCGCGCCCCGCCGCGGATGGATCCACCGGCGCCCGCGGGGCATCCCGGCTCACGGCGCCCGCTCCTCGAGGAGCAGCCATGCCTCCTCGGCAGCGGCGAGCGCATGGTCCACGTCTGCGAGCTCGGAGGTGACCCGTCGCAGCTCGACGAAGTTCGCGGACGTGGTCGGGTTCATGAGCGCGAGCTCGAGGTGGCTCTTGCGCAGGCCCAGGCGACCAAGGTCGTCCTCGATCGCGGTCTTCTGGCGCCGGAAGGCGTCCTTCGAGAGCTTCGGCTGGCGGGGAGCCCGGGCCGGGGACGATGGAGGTGCCGAGGTCGCCGCGGGTGGTGGCGCATCCCGGATCGCGATTGCCGCGGAGCCCGCCCGGCCGGCCGTCCGCGCCGTCGCGGCCATCCCGGCGCCGCTGCCGCGCCCGTGGAACCGCTCGAGCTCCCGGAGGTACGCCTCGCCTGCGCGCCAGCCGTCCGCGGCCGCGGCGCGCCACGCTCGATAGCCTGCCTCGAACGGGACGATCCGCGCCTCGTCGACCACCCACAGGCGATCGCAGACCGTCTCGAGGAGCCGCCGGTCGTGGCTGACCAGCAGGATCGTCGCGGTCGTCTCGCGCAGGAACGCCTCCAGGGCCTCCCGCGCCGGGATGTCCAGGTGGTTCGTGGGCTCGTCGAGGAGCAGGAGGTTCGCCGGCATGATCCCCAGCAGCGCCAGCTCCAGGCGGGAGCGCTCGCCGCCGGAGAGGCTCCGGACCTCCTTGAAGGCGTCGTCGCCGCGGAACAGGAACCGGGCGAGGTAACCACGGGCCTCCCCGGCCGTCATCGGGATCTCGGCGAGCAGGGCGTCGAGGACCGTCTCGCCCGGGATGGGGTTGTCGCGGACCTGGGCGAGGTACCCGAAGCCGACATTCGACCCGAACGCAAGCGAGCCGTCGCGCAGCGGCAGATCGCCCGCGATCGTGCGCAGGAGCGTCGTCTTCCCGGCCCCGTTCGGCCCGACGATCCCGATCCGCTCGCCCCGCGACGCCTCGAGCCGGACGCAGCGCGCGACCTCCGGGCCGCCCGGATGGCCGACGACGAGGTCGTCGGCGCGCAGCACGACCTCCGCGGAGCGCGGCGCGGCCGTGCCCAGCGCGCGGTCGAGGCGAAGCGACGGGCCGGCCTTCGCGACGTCGATCCGGTCGAGGCGCGCGAGCCGCGCCTCGTGCTCGTGCATCTTCCCGTGCTTGCGCTGGCTCCGGTAGGTCTGCACGAGCGCCTGCTCGCGGGAGATCTCCGCGTCGCGCGCCTCGGCGTCCTTGCGCATCCGCGCGTCGCGCGCCTCGCGCTGGCGGGCATAGGACGCGTAGTCGCCGCGAAACGCCGTCAGGCGCCGCTCGCGCAGCTCCCAGACGCGCGTCACGGTCGCGTCGAGGAAGGCCCGGTCGTGGGACGCAACGAGCAGCGCGCCCTGGCGGCGCCGGACCGCCTCCTCGAGCCATTCGATCGCGCCGAGGTCGAGGTGGTTCGTCGGCTCGTCGAGGAGCAGGAGGTCCGGGTCGGCGACGAGGAGGCGGGCGAGCGCCGCCCGCGTCTGCTGGCCGCCGGAGAGCTCCTCGGGCGACCGGGCGCACTCGGCCCCGCTGAAGCCGAGGCCCGAAAGCGCCTCGTCCACGCGCTGGTCCAGCGTCCAGCCGTCGAGGGCCGAGAAGCGAGTCGTGAGCTCTTCGTAGCGGGCCGACGCGGCACCGTTGCTCTCCTCGAGGGCCCGCATCTCGGCCTCGATCGCCTCCACCCCGATCGCCCCGCGGCGAACCGCCGTCCGGAGGTCCGGGGCCGAGGCAAACGCCTCGTCGAAGTGCGCCTCCTGGGCAAGCAGCCCGACCCGCAGGTTGCGGCGCCGCTGGACCTCGCCCGCGTCCGGCTCGTCGATCCCCGCGATGATCCGGAGGAGCGTCGTCTTGCCCGCGCCGTTCGGCCCGACGATTCCCACCCGTTCGCCCACCGCGATGGCGGCATCGATCCGGTCGAGGATCACGAAGGTGCCGACCTCGCGCACGACGCCGGAGAGACGGATCAGCGACACGTTCAGCTCGCCCCGGCGCCGGCCCGGGCGCGGGCGCGGCGGGTCGCGGCGGCCTGCCGCGTCCGGGCCGCGCGGGCCTGCGCGGCGGCTCGTTCGGCCTCCTCCGGCGTCAGTCCCAGCGCGCCCTCCTGCGCGAGCTCCACCCAGCGGCGCCCCCGGGTGCGGGGCACGCGTCCGGTCGCGAGGATCGCCGCAGTCCCTGGTCGATCCGGCGCGGGGAGTCGCTGGCACCACGAGCAGAAATGGGTGGCGCGCTGCCCGACAACGATCCGCCGGATCGGCCGCCCGCAGCGGAGGCACGGCTCCCCGGTTCGCTGGTAGACGAGCAGGTGCTCCTGCATCGCACCGTCGCCCTCGGGCGCCGTGTAGTCGTCGACGGACGAGCCACGGCGCTCGATCGCCTCCGCGAGCACCGCGCGGATCTCGCGGTAGAGGCGGCTCTCGTCGGGCGGGTGGAGCGAGGCGGGCCGACGCAGGGGGTGGAGCCGCGCACGCCAGAGCGCCTCGTCGGCGTAGATGTTCCCGATGCCGGCGATGAAGGCCTGGTCCAGGAGGAGCTGCTTGAGCCGCCCGTGGCGGGCCCGCAGCCGTGCCCGGAAGGCGCGCAGCGTGAACGCGTCGTCGAGCGGCTCCGGTCCATGGCCGGCGAACAGGTCGGCGCCCTCCTCCCCGTCGAGGACCGCGCCCGTCAGTGGATCGCGCGGCCAGAGGCCCACCCTGCCGAACTTGCGGATGTCGCGGAAGCGCAGCTCGCGGCCGTCATCCAGCGCGAGGGCGAGGTGAACGTGGCGGTCGGCCGGGGCCCCGGCGGGGACCACGAACAGCTGCCCGGTCATCTTGAGGTGGATCGTGAGCGCGGCATTGCCGGAGAGCTCCACGACCACGAGCTTCGCGCGCCGGCCGACGGCCTCGATGCGTCGTCCAGCCACCGCGTCCGCGAACGCGTCGATGGACGAATGGGAGGCGACCTGTCGAGGCCAGTCGCCTCTCGCTGCGCGGATCGTCGCGCCGACCACGAGCCCGCGAAGGTCGCGGGCGACCGTCTCGACCTCGGGCAGCTCCGGCATCGAGGGTCAGGCCCCCGAGCCGCGCGGGACCACCGTCATCGACTCCCAGTCGTCGCCGGTCTTGACGTCCACGGTCAGCGGCACGTCGAGGGCGAGCGCGCCCTCCATCGTCTCGCGCAGGACCGGGACCAGTCCCGCGACCTCGTCGCGGGGAACCTCCAGCAGGAGCTCGTCGTGGACCTGGAGGAGGAGACGCGAACCGAAGCCCTCGGCCCGGAGCCTGCGGTCGACCCGGATCATGGCGATCTTCATGATGTCGGCCGCGGTCCCCTGGATCGGCATGTTGATGGCCATCCGCTCCCCTGCCCCGCGCAGCGACGGGTTCGTCGCGCGCAGCTCCGGGATCTCCCGCCTGCGGCCCAGCAGCGTCGTGACGTAGCCCTGCTGGCGCGCCGTCTCCTTGATGTGGAGCATGTAGTAGCTGATCCCCGAGTAGGTCGCGAAGTAGCGGTCGATGAATGCCTTCGCCTCGGCGCGCGGGATGTTCGCCCGCGTGGAGAGCCCGAAGTCGCTCATCCCGTACGCGATCCCGAAGTTGACCATCTTGGCCATCGACCGCTCATCGGGCGTGATGTCTGCCGGCGCCTTGTGGAGCACCAGGGCCGCAGTGTCGCGGTGGATGTCGGCGCCGGCCAGGAACGCCTCGCGGAGATGCGCGTCGCCGGACACGTGGGCCAGGATCCGCAGCTCGATCTGGCTGTAGTCGGCCGCCACGAGCGTGACGTCCGGCGCCCCCGCCACGATCGCGCGCCGGATCCGCCGCCCCAGCGGCGTGCGGATCGGGATGTTCTGCAGGTTCGGGTCGGACGACGAGAGGCGCCCCGTCGCGGCCACGGCCTGGTGGAAGGTCGTGTGGAGCCGGCCGTCGTCGGCGAGCAGCTCCGGCAGCGCAGCGATGTACGTGCTGCGCAGCTTCGAGTAGAGGCGCCAGTCCAGCAGCTTCCCGACCGCCGGGTGGGCCGCCCGCAGCTCCTCCAGCACGGACGCGTCGGTGGAGAACCCCGTCTTCGTGCGCTTCCCCTTGGGGAGGTTGAGCTCGTAGAACAGGACCTGCTCCAGCTGCTTGGGGCTGCCGAGCGTGAACTCGTGGCCCACGTCGGCGAAGACCTCCGCCTCCAGGCGAGCGAGCTCGCCCGCGAACTCCACGTCGAGGATCTCGAGCGCGGGAAGGTCGATCGCGACCCCGGTCGCCTCCATCCGGGCGAGGATCGGGATCAGGGGCAGCTCGAGCTCGGCGAAGAGCCGGTCGAGGGCGCTCTCCGACGAGGGCGGCCGCGAGCGGCTCCCGCACGGCGAGCGCCGCGAGGGCCTCGAGGCCGGCCCGCGCCGACGGGGCGAGGCCCGCCGCTGTCGGCGGCAGCACGAGGTCGAGCCGCTCCGCCACGACGTCCGCGATCGCCTGGCTGCGCAGCGACGCGTTGAGCAGATACGCCGCGATCTGCGTGTCGAACGCGACCGGCGTCGGGACCGCTCCTGGGTCCTCGGCCAGCCGTGCCACCAGGAGCGGCTTCGACTCATGTGCGACGAGCGGGACCTCGGCCGCCTCCAGCGCGCGGCGGAGCGCGTCGGACGCCTCGGGTCCGTCCGCGACGAGGACCCGGCCGTCCTCGCCCGCGACCGCGAGCGCCAGGGCATGCCCCTTCCGGGGCCGCGGATCGTCGAGGATGACCGCGACGCCCACCGCAGAGCGCGCGGCGAGCCATCCGGCCAGGGCAGGGATCCCGTCGGCCGCCACGGCCTCGACCCGCTCCGGCTCGGCGATGAGCGCCGCCAGCGCCGCCCGCAGGTCGCCGGACGGCAGCGGGCCCGATTCGCGCCGTGGCTCGGGGCCGATCGCCCCGATCTGGCCCAGCGAGTCGAAGTCGAGCGCAAGCTGCAGGCCGTCGCCGCCCGACGGACGGGGCGCGGGCGCAGCACGGGCGCCACCGCGGCCGCCGAACTCGGGTCGGGAAACGGGTGCGTCGCCAGGGGTCGCGGCGTCCGAGCTCGCCCGGGACGCGCGCCCGCCCAACCCGGCGCCGCCGGACGCCTCGGGCTCCGTTGACGCGGCCGCGGCGGCGAGCGCCGCTGCCTCGCCCCGAAGCGGCGGCAGCCGGTCGATGAGCGTCCGGAACTCGTACTCGCGGAAGAGCCGGACGACCTCGTCGCGGTCGTAGTCCCCGAAACGGGCCGCCTCGAGGTCGAGGGCGACCGGCAGGTCGCGGTGGATCGTGACGAGCTCGCGGCTGGCGACCACCTGGTCGTGATGCTCGCGGAGCTTCTCGCGGAGCTTGTCCGGCGTCACCTCGTCGATGCGCGCGTACAGCGAATCGAGATCGCCGAACTGGCTGATGAGCTTCGCCGCGGTCTTGTCGCCCACCCCGGGCACGCCGGGAATGTTGTCCGTCGAGTCTCCCTTGAGCGCCTTGAAGTCGATCATCTGGCCCGCAGCCAGGCCGTAGCGCTCCTCGATCCTTGCCGGGTCATACATCACGGTCGCGTCGACCCCCATCCGGGTCGTCATGAGTCGCGTCCGGTCGGTCACGAGCTGGAGCATGTCCAGGTCGCCCGTCACGATCGTCGTCTCGAGGTCGCGACCCTCGGCCTCGCGGGTCAGCGTGCCGATGACGTCGTCCGCCTCGAAGCCAGCCAGCTCGTAGACGGGGAGGCGCAGCGCGGCGACCACCTCGCGGACCTTCGGGAACTGTGCCCGAAGGTCGTCGGGCATCGGCCGCCTCGTCGCCTTGTAGTCCGCGGACAGGCCGTGCCGGAAGGTCGGGGCCGGCAGGTCGAAGGCGATCGCGACGTAGTCCGGGCGGACGTCCTGGAAGCCTCGCAGCACGATGTTCGAGAATCCGAAGACGGCGTTCACCAGCTCGCCCTTCGAGGTCGAGAGCGGCACGTTGATGAGCGCGAAGTAGCCGCGATAGATGAGCCCGTTGCCGTCGAGCAGCATCAGGCGTTCCATGGACGTGGCTCTCCTCCCGTCGGCGCGGCCCGCGGGATGCGCCTGCGGCGACGCGGGGCGCCTCGGTCGAGTGTACCGGTCCGGTGCCCGACGGGAGGATGCAGCGCGACCGTGGGCGCGATGCGAACGCACACGAACCGCATGCCGTGCACACATCCCGCACACACGACGGGCGCATGGTCCTGTCTATCGACCGGTCGCGTCCATGACCGGTCCACGTGAACAGTGGAGCACCACACCATGCGCACACGTTTCGGGCTCCTGGGCGGAGTCCTCGTCCTTGTCCTCGGCGCCGGCATCGCGGCGCTGGCCTACCAGGCCGGCGTCAGCCAGGGCGCGGCCTCGGCCGCATCCGCCGGCTCGATCGTCGTCGTCGGCGGCGGCCCGTGGGGCTTCGGGATCTTCGGGGTCCTGTTCGGCCTGTTCTTCCTGTTCCTCCTCGCGCGGCTCGTGATCGGCGTCGCGTTCGGGGCCTTCGGCCGCGGCCGCGGCCCGTGGGGCCATGGCGGCTTCGCGGGTCGCGGCGCCTGGATGAATGGCCCGGCGGGCGGCCCGGGATCGGGCGGCGCCGCAACGACCGACCCCGGCGCCTGGGGCCCGCGCGGCCGGTGGGGCGACCGCGAGGCCTTCGTCGCGGAGATGCACCGCCACCTGCACGAGCGTGACGCGGCCGCAGGGGCCGTATCCCCGGCCGACCCCGGCACGCCCGCAGGGGCCGTGCACCCGGCCGACCCCGGCACGCCCGGACCGGGCACGCAGCCCGGCGCCTGAGCCGGCCCGGCCTCGTGGCCGCGGGCGGGAACCGCGGCCGGTCGGGCGGGCGTATGCTCCGTCCCGGTCGGCCGTTTCCCGGCCGGCCACCTTCCCCGGCCGCCGTCCTCGCGGACGGCTGCGCCGACCCGGAGTCCCCGGATGAAGACCATCCTCGTCGTCGACGACGAACCGAAGATCGCCGCGCTCGCGCGCGATTACCTCGAGCACGCGGGCTACACCGTCGTCGTGGCCGGAGACGGACACTCCACGCTCGCGCTCGTCCGCTCGCGCCGGCCCGACCTGATCGTGCTGGACCTCGGGCTCCCGGGCCTCGACGGGCTCGACGTCGCGCGTGCTGTCCGCCGGGACTCGGACGTGCCGATCCTCATGCTGACCGCGCGCACCGACGAGGCGGACAGGATCGCCGGCCTGGAGCTGGGCGCGGACGACTACGTGACGAAGCCGTTCAGCCCGCGCGAGCTCGTGGCCCGCGTCCGGGCCATCCTCCGCCGGACCGACCTCACGACGCTCCAGGCCGATGCGCCGATCCGGGTTCTCGACGTCGAGCTCGATCCGACGCGCATGCGCGCCACGATCGCGGGACGTCCGGTGGACCTGACCCTGACCGAGTTCACGCTGCTCGCCACGCTCGCCCGCCAGCCCGGCCGCGTCTTCACCCGGTCGCAGCTGCTCGATGCCATCCACGGCGTCGCGTTCGAGGCGTACGAGCGGGCGATCGACGGCCACGTCAAGAACCTCCGGCGCAAGCTCGAGCCGGATCCCGGTCACCCGCGATACCTGCAGACGGTCCACGGTGTCGGCTACCGGTTCGCGGATGCCTGAGCCGGGTGGTCCCGTCGACCCGGCGGCCGGCGGGCCGGCGGCCGACGAGCCGGCGCCCGACGCGGGGATGCCAGGGGCGCCTTCACGGCCCGGACCGCCGACACGGCCAGGACCGCGCGATCGATCGCCGGGACGGCCCGGCTTTCGGAGGCGTCCACCCTGGTGGCCGGAAGGCGAGCCATGGCCGCCTCGCCGGCGCGGCTCGGCGTTCCGCGCCGGAGCCGGAGCCTGGGACGCCTCGAACGTCGACCCGGGTCGCTGGCAGCGCCGCCACCGCGGCCGCTTCGGGTGCCTCGTGGCGGCCGTCGTCGTCTTCATCGTGGGGATGGCCACCGTCGCGACGTGGATCATCGCCGGGCTCCTCGGCCTGGCCGGCATTCCCGCGGGGTCCTCGGCGGCCCCCGGGCAGGTCGTCCTCGCCGTCGCGGTCGGGGCGATCCTGCTGGTCGTGCTCGGCCGGGGCGCCCGGCGCGTCTCCGCCCCGGTCGCGGACCTGCTGGCGGCGGCCGATCAGCTCGCGATCGGCGACTATGAGGTTCGCGTCCCCGAGCGGGGGCCGCGCGAGCTTCGAGCGGCGGCCCGTTCGCTCAACACCCTCGCGGAGCGTCTCGCGGCCACGGACGAGCGCCGCCGCGCGCTCCTCGCCGACATCAGCCATGAGCTTCGGACTCCGCTCACGGTCGTCAGGGGCGGGCTCGAGGGCATGCTCGATGGGCTTCGCCCGCGCGACGACGCGCACCTCGCGGCACTCCGGGACGAGACGCTCCTCATCGACCGGCTGATCGACGACCTGCGGACCGTGGCGCTCGCCCAGGCCGGCGCGCTGCCGCTACACCTGGCCGAGGTCGAGCCCGCCGACCTGGTCGACGACGCCGTCGCCGCGATGACCGGCGTCCGCGGAGGCGGCCCGGGTGCAGCTTCGCGGCCGGCACCCGGAAGGCCTGCCAACCCTGGTCGCGGACGCCGATCGCCTCGCGGAGGTGCTCCGTAATCTCATCGCGAATGCCCTGCGCCACACGCCGGCGGGAGGCACGGTCGACGTGGAGGCCTCGGCGCAGGACGCCCGGACCGTCGCGTTCGCCGTCGTGGACTCGGGGACGGGCCTGGCGCCTGGCGACGCGGAACGGATCTTCGAGCGATACCAGCGCGCGGCGGGCTCGCCCGGCAGCGGCCTGGGCCTCTCGATCGCGCGAGAGCTCGTGACGGCACACGGGGGTTCGATCGCGGCATCGAGCGCCGGCCCGGGCCGGGGAACCACGGTTCGCTTCACCATCCCGGTCGCCCCCGTGACCTGACCCTGCTGCGAACGCGGCGGAGCTGCGTGCGAACCGGACAGGGCACGGCCTGGGCAGCACGATCCCGGGCGGTCGGTGATCGGGTCGGGCCTTCCGCAGGAACCTCCGGGACCCTCCGAGCGTCCGATGAGCCGTGCTAGACTCGCGCCGCCTCGCCGCCCCCGCGTTCCCGGGCGTCCGCGCCGGAAGGAGCCGCGCTCAGTTGGACGATCCTCGCCCGCGTTCGCCCGAGGACGTCTCCCGGGCAGCCGGCCCGGACGACGCGACGGCTCGACGGGACCAGCTCCTCGTGGAGCGCGCGCTCGACGGCGACCTGGGCGCCTTCAACCAGCTCGTCGAGGCCTACCAGGACCTCTGCCATGCCCTGGTCGCCCGGATGGTTCCGGATCCCGACCAGGCGAGCGACGCCGTTCAGGAAGCGTTCTTCTCCGCGTTCCGCAACCTTCGCTCCTACCACGGTCCGTCGTTCCGCGGCTGGCTGACGCGCATCGCGATCAATGCCGCGATGGACCTGCAGCGGGTCAGGAAGCGGCGCCCCGCCACGCCCTACCCCGAGCTCGAGGACGAGAGCTGGCAGCCGCCGGCCGGGCCGGACACGGACCCGGAGGCGATCGCGGCCACCGGTGAGCGGCAGCGCGTCCTCGTGGCCGCGATGGGCGCGATCGCGGCCGATCAGCGCGCGGCCATCGTCCTGTACGACGTCGAGGGATATGACTACGGCGAGATCGCCGAGATGACGGGCGTCAGCCTCGGCACCGTGAAGTCGCGCATCCATCGTGGCCGGCTGGCCCTTCGCGAGCTGCTTGCCGACCGGATGGAACTCTTCCGCAGCTGAGGACGTCACCGAGCCATGCACCGCGCTCCCGACCACTCCCCCGCCGCCGCGGCAGCCGAACACGCTGCGTTGATCGTGGCGTTCGACGCGGGCGACCTGGTGGCTCGCGAGCGGGACGCGGCCGCGACGCTCGCCAGCCAGTGTCCCGGCTGCGCGACGCTTCTCGCGGACCTCGCCCTCCTCCGGGCGGCCACGGCCGCGCTCCCCGCGAGGCGACGAAGCCGAGACTATCGCCTGTCGGATGCCGATGCAGCGCGCCTTCGACCCTCGGCGTGGAGGAGCCTGCTGCGCTGGCTGGCCGCGCCGCGGTCCACCCTTCGTCCACTCGCCGGCGGGCTTGCCGCGCTCGGGATCGTCGGGCTGCTCCTGACCACGACGCCTGGCTTCGGCGGATCGGCGACCTCGCTCACGACGACCGGGGCGCCGGCCGAGGCGCCGGCCGCCGCTGATGGCGCAGCCGGCGCGGTTGCCGGAAGCGCCCTGTCCGGCACGGTTGCGGGCAGCGCCCTCCCTGGTGCGGTGGCAGGAAGCGGGCTCCCCGCCCCGAGCGCCGCGTCGAGCGCCGCGCCCCTCACGCAGGTCCGGCCGAACGCCGCAGCCCCGGTCGCGCCGATTGCCTCGGCCGCCGCGGCCCCCAGCCCCGCCCTCGGCGGGCCGGGCGCAGCCCCGGGTGTCGTCGCGGTCCCCCCACCGAGCCCGCTCGCGATTGCGCTGCCCGCGCCGAGCCCCCCGCCCGGCGCCGGGACGGTCACCGGTCCGGCCGCCGGCCCGCGTGCGTCCGCGGGAGCCTCGGGTTTCTCGGCGAATAGCGGCCCGGGGACGGACTCGACTACGAAGGCAGTGCCGCCCGAGGCTGCGCAGGGAGGCCGCACCGTCGTGCTGCCTTCGCCGGCACAGCCGGCTCCGCAGGACCGCGCGGTGCCGATCCTCCTGTCACTTGCCCTGCTCGCCGCCGGTCTCGGCCTCTTCGTCGTGAATCGCGTGCTGCGCGCTCGCGCCTGAGTCTCGCGCGAGCGGATCGCGCCTCGCGGTGCGCGCTACGATGGCGGCCGCGCCGGAGTGGCGGAACTGGCAGACGCGACGGTCTCAAACACCGTTGAGGGCAACCTCGTGCGGGTTCAAATCCCGCCTCCGGCACCAACCGTCGCCGATGGCCCCGGCTCTTCAACAGGCCGTGGCGAGGTGCGGCTCTCTCACGCGGGAGCAGGTTGAGCGCGGCGCCCTTTACCCGGCGGCGGCGAGCTCGTGGATCATCGACGGAACTGTGACCTCCACGACCACGCCGCCACCCCGCGGTGTCCGTACCCGGCAGGTCGCGCCGAGGAGGCGGGCTCGCTCGACCATTCCCACGATGCCGAGCCTGCCCGATGCGAGCAGCTCCGTGTTGGACGGAACCGTGCGCATGCCCTTCCCGTCGTCCGCGATCGAGAGACGAACCGACGCCGGCCGGAACGCGAGCGCGACCACGACCGCATCGGCGCGGGCATGGCGCTCGACGTTCCGCAACGCCTCCTGTGTGACCCGGAGGATCATCAGCTCGATCTCCGGGGGGAGCTCGGCGGCGTCCCCGCTCAACCGGAACGCAATTCGCAGGCCGGTCCGCTCCTGCACCGCCCGACATTCGGCACGAAGGGCCGCCGCCAGGCCGAGGTCGTCGAGCACCGCCGGCCTGAGCTCCTGGCTGGTCTTTCGGAGCTCCTCGGCGACCCGGAGGGCCAGGCTGCTCGCCTTCGCGAGCTGTTGCCCGTCCGCCGACTCCGGATGCCGATCGATCCCCGCCAGGAGCCGCCACAGCACGACAAGCGACTGCAGCGGGCCGTCATGCAGGTCCATCGCGATGCGCCGACGCTCGTCCTCGCGAGCGGCGACCGTGATCCGCGCGTAGGCTTCCGTCGCCGCCTGGCGCTGCTGCATCTCCGTCACGTCGAGAAGGATTGCCTGGATGCGGGACGCGCCGTCCCGCGTCGTGTAGGCCGCGGTGATCGGCTCGACCCAGGCCCTGCCGTTTGCCGACGAGATTTCGATGAGCTCGGGTTCGGTGCGCCCGAGCAGGACCTCGGCCGCCGCGACGCCAACGAGGTCCTGGATCCGGCTACCCGCCACCGCCCCCAGCGACCGATCCAGCAACCGCGCCGCTGCTCCGTTCGCCTCCTCCACGACGCCCGCTGGGTCCAGCAGGAGGACAGGCGCCGGTGCCCGGTCGAAGAGGAGCCGATAACGCTGCTCCGACGCCTGGCGGGCCACCTCCCGCCGTTCGGCGTCCGCTCGAGCGCTCTTCTCGTGATCGACGCGCCGGCCGGCGAAGATCCCGGCGATGACGACGATGCCGAGCTCCCACGCCTCGCCGACGCGGCCGGCTTCGGAGAAGTCGGCGACGAGGTTCGGAAGCATGACCAGGACGCCCAGCAGGGCCGCCGGCAGTGAGCCCCGGAGACCGAAGATCATCGCCGCGTAGATGACGGGCACGATCAGGAGCGAGACCGAGAAGAGGTACGCCGGCCCGAGCATCCCGAAGACCTCGTTGGTCTCGAGGCCGGCGTGAGCGATCGAGATCGCGACGATGAGCGCGGCGGCGAGCCAGAACTGCCAGCGGCGGACCGGAAGCTGGATGCGGTGCACGGCGCCCGGGAACGCGGGCCGCCAGATCTCGTGGACCGACAGGGACAGACGCCGTCTGGAAGCAGCCGGGTCAACCCGCCGGTCGATCGCCTCGCTCAGCTCCATGCGTGTCCTGTCCCCCGCGTTGCCCGGGCTCGCGCCCGTCCCCCGATGTCGCCATCTGCGCGTGCCCGACCGCTCAGGGCAGCTCCAGCGACGGCGCCTGCCGAACCGCGAACCACCCCTTGTCGATCGCAAGCGCGACGGCCTCGGAACGGGTCGACACGCCCAGCGTGGAGAAGATCGCCGTGAACTCCGCCTCGACCGTGCGGGTGCTCAGCCCGAGCCGGTCCGCGATCTCGCGCGTGCGCAGGCCCTGGGCCGCGAGCCGGAGAATCTCCTTCTCTCGCGATGAGACCGTCACTCGGCCGCGCGCGTCCGCCCCGTCGATGAGGAAGCTGCGGGCAGCAGCCGGATGCAGCACCACCGCGCCTCCGGCAACTGCCTTGACCGCCGCGACGACATCGTCGCCGGTTGCGGTCTTGAGGATGTAGCCGTTCGCCCCGCCCGCGATCGAGGCGCGCACGTAGTCCTGGTCGTCATAGGCGCTGAGCATCAGCACCCGGGGCGGGTTCGGCGCCGCCCTGATCCTGCGGGTCGCCTCGATCCCGTTGAGCTGCGGCATGGCGACGTCCATCAGCACGACGTCGGGCCCGAGCTCCGCCGCCATGGCAACCGCCGCCTCACCGTCGCCGGCCTCGCCGACCACCTCGATCGAGGCGTCCCGCTTGAGGATCTCACGCGTCCCTTCGCGGACCACCGGATGGTCTTCGGCAAGGAGAACCAGGATCGACTGCACCCATTCCCCCCAGGCAGTACGTGTCGGGACTCTACGCCCACCGCCTCCCCGAATTCCGGACCCGTTGCGGATTCCCGCACCCGATCTTCGGTGGGGACGGGCGCACTTCCGGGCCATGAAGCCCGCGCCGCTCCGGTACTCACGGGCTACGTTCGGCCAGTACCAATGGCGGCCCGGAGGCTGAGCGCAGCCACCGGTTCCGCGAGCGGAGGCGGGGTCTTTCCGGGGGCATCGGTCGCGTCGTCGCGCCGGGCCCGGCGCCCGACACGAGCGGCGCCGCGTCCGTCTGCGGCTGCATCCCGATGACACCGACCAGCGGGGGTTTCAGATGGTCAGTCGGCGTCGTTTCTTTGATGGCCTGTTCGTCGCAGCCGCCCTTTGCGTGCTCGTGATCGGCCTCGCGTTCCGGTTTGCGGGTCTACGCGCCCAGACAGTCCTGTCGGGTTCCATGCAGCCGGTCATGTCGCCGGGCGACCTGGCGATCACCCAGCCGGTTCCGTTGAGCTCGCTGCGCGTCGGCGACGCGATCGCGTTCGTCCCGCCCGGCCAGAGCACGCCGGTGCTGCACCGGATCGTGACCCTCAACGGCGCCCAGATCACGACCAAGGGCGACGCGAACCGCGTCACCGATCCCTGGACCGCCACGTTGGTCGGCGCGACTGCCTACCGCCTGATCTTCGTCGTGCCATTCGTGGGTTGGCTTTCGGAGATCCGAGGCCCTGCGCTGATGGCGGCCGGATTGATCGTCCTCCTTCTGATCCTCGTCGAGCTCCGGAAGGAGGTGCTGAAGGAGCGCAGTCCCAGAACCGCGTCCTGACTCATTGGGAATCGTCCCACTTCGTCCATTCGTCCCCAGACAGCGGAGTTCCTACCCAATGTCTCTTCGCAAGGTTGCATCCGTCCTCGTCGGCCTCGGGCTCGTGATCGGTCTCATGGGCGCCGGCGTCGGCGCATCGTTCACAGATCAGGCCACCGCCAGCCGACCAACATCACGGTCGGCACGTTCGCACATCACCGTCACCGTCGCAACGCGAGTCGGCGTCGTGTCACGGCGCGGCAACAGCGTCACCTGCACGCTGCGCCGCCGATCCATGTCGTCGGCCGCTGGTAGTCTGCCGCGTTCGCGTTCACCGTCAACGACACGGGCACGATCGATGCCCACATCACGATCACTTCGGTCATCGGCGCCGTCGCCCGCGGCGTGGCACCGACTTCACCGACATGCTCGGCTCCGGCGACGCGGTCTCTCGCTCGCCGGTGCGCCACCAACGTTCAACGGTGGACATCAGCTGGGCGGCACTGGGCACCGGCAACCTCGGCCAGACGACTCACGATCACGTACACGATCGTCGCGACCGGCTAGGCCTGGCCTGCCTAGCAGCCATGAACCTTCGCAAGTTTGCGGCATCTGCTGGCCGCCCTCGGCCTGACGGCCGGCCTCGTCGGCGCAGGTGTCAGCGCCCATGGACACGACAGCGCGACCGCTGTCCAGAACGTCCAGGTCGGCACGTTCAGCTGTCAGGTCAGCTTCATCGACGCGAATGCCGTCAGTCGCGGTCCGGTGGCTGGCAACGTCCGTGACGATCAACCTGCCCGCCATCCTGTCCTCGGCCGCCGGTAACTACCTACGTCCGACGTCACGGTCACGAACTCGGGCTCGATCCCGACGCTCGTTCATTGGACCGTTCGCGACAGGCGGCACGCATGCCGGCGAACCAGTGGCAGCCGACCGGCGGCGATTCGGGTATGCCACCGGACGCAGGATCGACAACATGACGACTGACCTGACCTTGGCCGGTGGTGCGCAGCCACACGTACGCGAACGGCTCGGGTTCAATGGCGTCGGCTTCCTGTGGGCGGCACTGCCTGACAACACGTACCTCGGCAAGACGGCGTCCGTGACCTACACCGCCAACTGCGGCGAGGTCCCGGCGGCGCCGGCGTCCAAGATCTCGTTCGTCGGTCTGGCGAGCGAGGCCGGTCATGCAGCCCTCACGCTGCCGGCCGGCTGGGTACCGGGTGACTTTGCGGTCGTCCTCGAGGCTGGCAGCGCGGCTGTCGCCACCCCGACCGGTTACACGCTCATCGCCAACCCGGTGGCTCCGCGCAACGCGACGTTCTACCGGGAGCTCGTGGCTGGTGACACCGCCGTTCCGGCGGCAGCCACCACGGTGACCGACATGGAAGTCGCGATCTACCGCGGCGTGTCGGGCATCGGCTCGCACACGTACATCGGCGGCAACCTGAACAACGTCGGGCTGTCCGGCGGCTCGCCGCTGTACTACCCGCTCAAGTGCAACGCGCTCGACGGCGTGACCGGGCCGGCCATGACCAAGACGGACGGCTCGTCGTGGGTCGCCTGCATGGGCTACGACGCCTATGCGTCGACGAACATGAACCTGCTGACGTTCCAGTCCATCGTGTCCAGCGGCCCGACGCCGTACGTGCTCGACGGCACGATCGCGGCGAACCGCTCGTCTGCGACGTCGACGCCCATGTCGGCCTCGCCGACAGCGGCGCCGGCAAGGCCGCGTGGCCGGGTCGGCGCTTGGGGGACCCCGGGCGACAACTTCCCGCTTCCGGGCACGCACGGGGTGGCGATCCACACGATCGAACTCCTGTCCCAGTAGTACCTCCGAGGGCGGCGCGACAAACGCCGCCCTCATCCTCTCCCGCTGAGACAGGACGCAGCGCCCGGTCTGGCGGGACAAGGTCGTGCAATCAAAGGTCCCGAACCCAGAGGGCGACGCGCAAGCGCCGCCCTCTCCTCTTTGTTCGGTTTGACCGCCCCAGGCGACGCCGCCGAGGACCCCGACGAGCGAACTTCGGGTTCGCCCCACCGAGCGGCTCGAGGTGACCCATCAACCTGAGACACGCGGCCGTTCCTCGTCCCCGCGCCACTACGATGCCGCCGAACGCGCGAGCCGCCTCTCCGGGCGGGCGCCCACACGCGTTCGACACTGGGGGAGCTCCGTGGTTGGTCGCAGAATCGTCCTGGTCGCCGCATGCCTCCTGCTCGCCGGATGCTCTGCGGGCGGGCCGGCACCGTCGGGAGCCGCATCGAGCGACGGCAGTCCGGGCGCTCCGAACCCAGGGGCCGCGACGGGCGCCCCGGCCGTCGGCGCGGGGTTGCCGGCGGGCCACCGGCCGAGCGGCGCGAAGGTCCGGATCGTCAATGCGTACGCCCCCCTCAACGGGGACCCGGGTCCCATCGACATCTACGCCGCGCCGTGGGCGGGCGACGGCGACACGCCGCTTCTGTCGGTCCCCTATGGGACCGTCAGCGACTACTTCGACCCGACCGTATCGGACGACGCAGGCGACATGTTCCTGTCGATGTACTGGGCCGGCACCAGCGGCAACGGGAGCGAGCTGATCTCGCAGACCGAGACGCTCAAGGGCGGCGAGGTCATCACGTTCATCGTCGCGACGGGCGACTCGACGCAGGACTCTGGGCGCCGGTTCGGGTCGATCCAGGCCTTCTTCCAGACCGCGAGCGGCGGCACGTTCGGCCAGTCCACCCCGGCCCCGGGGAAGGCGCTGCTCTTCGTCGACACCAACGGAACCGAGAACGTGCTCACAGCTCCGGACAGCACCACGTGGTACTTCAGCGCGGGAACCGGCTGCACGAAGGCGATCGACGACGACGCCAACACGCTGAGCGGTGTCGGTCCCGGTGCAGGCAGCACCTATCAGCTCGATCCCGGCTCGTACACCGGATCGATCCATTCCTACGCGAAGGACGACCCCTCCATTCCCACCTGCGACAACCCCGCGCTCATCGGCAACCTCGCCATCAAGGCCGTCGCCGACCAGACCGCGATCCTGCTGGTCTACGCGCCGAGGGATGGTGACCTGCGTACGCTCTTCATCCCGCTCGACGGATAGCGAGCGTCGTCTGCGCGGGGCCGTGGGCTGTCTCAGGGCACGCCCCGCCAAGATGGCCTCCCCGACTGATCCCGCCCACTCGTACCGGTGACGGCCCGACGTGACCGCGACCCGGGTCCGCCACCAGGAGCAATCAGCGGAACCAGGTGGCCATCTCGCACGTCCATCGGGCGTCACGAACGCCGACGAACAGGTCCGACCGGAGACACACGGATTGCTCGCGTGCCGGCCCTGAGCAAGTGGCCTGTCCGTCGCGGAGGGAATCAGCTTCATGCGCACGATCGCCGCGCTCCTCCTCGCAGGATCTCTGCTGCCACTCGGCCTGGCGCCGGGAACGGTCCTCGCGGCATCGCCGGCACCTCTCGTCATCACCGACGCGATCGCTGCGGGCGTCAGCACGAATGCGGGAGCCTTCACTTCCGCCAGCGTGGTTGTCCCGGCGGGGGCCTCGGTCACGTATCTCGCCACCACCGACCCCCGGCTCGCCGGGCAGGCGATCGAGATCTGGACGAAGACCCGAGCGGGTGCCTGGGAGGTCGCAACCACGCGCAGCGTAGCCGCCGACGGAACCGTCCGATTCTCGACCCGGGTCCTCTCCTGGATCGGCATCCAGGCGCGCTTCACCGGCAACGCGGACTTCGCCGCCGCGTCCGCACATGGCAGGTCGGCGACCGTCTCGCCCGACGGCTCGATCCGGCTGGCCGTCGCCTGCGACGCCTTCACCTCCGCGAGTCGGATCTGCGCCAGGACCGATCTCCGTGGCCCGGAGCGCCACCGCCCTGACTGGCGGGACGCTCGTCGTCACGCTTTGCTCGAACGGGTCGACCGGCTTCAGCTGGGACCCGCCGGCGTACGACCACGCCCACCTTCGGCTGATCTCCCGCACGTCTGCCGGCCCGCGCGTCGCGATGCCGGGCGCGGCGGGAACCGAGACGTTCAGCTTCTCCGTGATCGGAGCAGGCTCCACGTCCGTGCGCTTCACGTACAGCCAGCCGTGGAGCGGCGGAACAAAGGCCGGCCTGGGCCGTCTCCCTGGGGGTCCGTACGTTCGCGGCACCAGCAGGCCCGGTCGCCGTCACCTGTGACCAGTTCGCCGCGGCGGCCGATTCGTCCGGTCGCTCGTTCGTCGCACGCCCCGTGGCTGCGCGGATCGGCACCGAGATCGTCGTCACGCTCTGCTCGAACGGCTCGACTGGCTTCACCTGGGAGACGCCCGTGTACGACCACGCCGCCCTCCGGCTCGTGCGCGTGGTCTCCACACCTCCGAGCTCGGGCGTGGCCGGCGCGGCCGGCACGCAGACCTGGACCTTCCGAGCCCTCGCGTCGGGATCCCACCGGGTCCTGTTCGCCTACAGCCGGCCGTGGGCGGGCGGCGAGAAGGGTCTCTGGAGGCTCGCCCTGACGACGATCGTCCGCTCGTAGGGCCGGGACGCGGCGCAGAAAGCTGGCCGCCGTCGTCATCCCCTCGTGCGTCGCCTCTCCGGCCGGTCCCGACGTGCCGCTCGGTCCGAGGCCGAAGTCGACAGCCGAGTCAACCCGGCCGCGGAGCAACCAGCCCATCCGGGCCGTCGGCCGCCGACGAAGTGACAACAAGCCTGCCGAGTGGCCCCCCAATCGCGGGACCATCGGCCCTCTCCGTCGGCCCCCGCGACCGGCGATCCTTGTGACATCGCCTCTGCCGCCCTTCCCCCCAGGGCTGTAGAGGCGTATTCATGTGCCGTTCGGCCGGGACGGTTGCCCGGGCGGGCGCGCGCGGCCCCATCTGACCGTCGATGCGCCAGCGCCGGTCGCCCGTGGACGATCGACCGGGCGGGGCGCGGGCCGCTCCGGTGTACGCTTCGACCCGCGGTGGCCGGAGACCGGGCCATGCCAGGAGGTCGCGATGAGCATCTTCCGCCGCCTCCTCGGGGGCATCGCGGAGCCGGACCACGGAAGTTCGGGGACGGCTGGCGGCGGACCCGGCGCGACCGACCCGGTGCCCCCCGGCGGGTCGCGACTGGCCATGCCGGCCGGCGCGCTCGCGCCGGACACCGCGGCGGTCCGCCGGATCGTCTCCCAGCTGGAGGCCATGCCCCCGGACCGGGCGCGCTACCTCGCTGCCGCCTCATACGTCCTCGCCCGCGTCGCGAACTCCGACCTCGTGATCAGCCCCGAGGAGACCGCCTTCATGGAGCGAACGCTCGTGGAGGAAAGCGGGGTCGGCGAGGCCGAGGCGATCCTCGTGGTGGAGGCCGCGAAGCAGCAGGCGCGCCTCTTCGGCTCGACGGAGGACTACCTGGTCACGCGCGAGTTCAAGCAGATCTCCAACCCGGACCAGCGCCTCCACCTGTTGCGAGCGTGCTTCCTGGCCGCGGCTGCGGACAACTCCATCTCTTCGGCGGAGAGCTCGACGCTCGACCAGATCGCGAGCGAGCTCGACATCGAGGCCGCGGCGCTCGGCGCGCTCCGCAGCGAGTTCGGTGACCGCATGTCGGTTGTCCAGGCCATGCGCGCGGTCCGGGGTGGGCACCCCGCCGAGCCAGGTCCGACGGGAGGCTGACCCAGCCGGATCGCCACCGGCGCCGCCCGACCCGGCCGTCAGGCGGACGCGCCGAGCGGGTCGCCCTCGAGCTCCAGGTCGAGCGTGCAGATGTCCGGTCGCAGGCGCCGGCTGACCTCCGCGACGAGGTCTGCGTCGTAGGCCACGCCGGCCCGCAGCTCCATCGGGAGGGCGGCACGACCCGGGCCCTGCGGCAGGTGGACGGTCACGCGGGTCGCGCCGGGACGCGAACGCAGGAGGTCGCGGACGGTGGCCATCGCCGACTGCAGGACCTCGGGCGCGATCCCGCCTCCGAAGCGGACGTGGAGGCGGCCCGTCGGTCCCGCCTCGACCGGAAGGGTGGGCCCCGCCGCGGACGTCATCGCACGCTCGCGCTCCTCCTCGGGCAGGGGCGGCGCCTCGTAGTCGGGCGCCGCGGCCTCGAGGTCGGCCGGCTCGGATGATCCCGGTAGGGGGTCCGGCGGAGGACCTTCGTCGGAGCGCAGCACGTGCCGAAAGTCGTCGAGGCCCGCCACGGGCGCGTGCCCGTTCCCGCCGGCGGGCCGTCCACCAGGGGCCGGGACGTCGTTGCTCGACGCGGCCGGCCGACCCGGGCCGCCGCGGCCCCGTCCGCGGGAGGCCCGCTCCCCGGCCGCGACCTCTGCCTCGAACGCTGCCTCGCCGCGCGCCACGGCCGCGTCCCATTCCCAGGCCGCATCCGCGAGCAGCGAGACCTCCTCGCCCCGGTGGTCGATCCGGCCGGCGACCAGGAGGATCACGCCCTCCTGCCAGGTCCCGGACGTCTGCTCGTGGAGCCTGGGGAAGACGACGACCTCGATCGCCCCCTGCAGGTCCTCGATCGTCACGACCGCCATGGTCGCCTTCGCCTTCGTGATCACCGTCCGGCTGCCCGTGACGACACCGCCGACGACGACGCGCTGCCCGTCGAGGGACTCGTCCTTCAGGTCGCCCGAGTAGGCCGTCACGAAGTGCCCGATCCGTTCCGCGACCTCGCCGAGCGGATGGTCGGAGAGATAGAGGCCCAGCAGCTCCTTCTCCCAGCGAAGGCGCTCGCGCGTGGGAACCTCCGGCGAGGCGGGCAGCGGCCGTTCGAGCGCCGCGGGCTCCGCGGCCAGGTCGAAGAAGCTGATCTGGCCCGACGCCCGCTCGCGCTGGTCCGCCTGCG
Source organism: uncultured Chloroflexia bacterium (assembly GCA_963809215.1). Classification (GTDB taxonomy): domain Bacteria; phylum Chloroflexota; class Limnocylindria; order Limnocylindrales; family CSP1-4; genus CTSoil-043. The sequence goes on along the minus strand of CAWEIJ010000002.1, from coordinate 1,036,966 downwards.
CCGTGGCCAGCGTGTCGTCGAGCGCGTCGAGGAGCCGGCCCGGATGGCCGAACGCGCCGAGCGCGCCCACCTTGACGAGGCACTCGAGCACGCGCTTGTTCACCAGGCGCAGGTCCACGCGGTCGCAGAAGTCCGCGAAGGACCGGAACGGGCCGCCCGCCTCCCGCGCGGCGATGATCGATTCGATGGCGCCCTGGCCCACGTTCTTGACGGCCAGCAGCCCGAACCGGATCGAGGGGCCCTCGACCGTGAACTCGAGGTGGCTCGCGTGGACGTCCGGCGGGAGGACCGCGATCCCCATGCGCCGGCATTCGGCGACCGCGGCCGAGACCTTCTCCCCGTTGTCGCGGAAGGCGGTCAGCACGCTCGTCATGTACTCGACCGTGTAGTTCGCCTTGAGGTAGGCGGTCTGGTAGGCGACCAGGCCGTAGCACGTCGCGTGGGCCTTGTTGAAGCCGTAGCGCTCGAACGGCTGGAACGCCGTGAAGACCGCGTCGATCGTCTCGGGACGGACGCCGCGCTCGGCGGCCTGGGTCACGAACTTGTCCTTGAGCGAGCGCAGGACCGAGGACTTCTTCTTGCGGATCGCGTAGCCCAGCGTGTCCGCCTCCGGCCCGGTGAAGCCGGCGAGGCCGACCGCGGCGGACATGATGTCCTCCTGGTAGACGAAGATCCCGAACGTCCGGTTCAGGTACGGCTCCAGCAGCGGATGGAGGTACGTGACCGGCTCGCGCCCGTGCTTCCGGGCGATGTAGTGCGGGATGTTGTCCATCGGGCCGGGCCGGTAGAGCGCGACCATCGCCGCCAGGTCGAAGACCGAGGTTGGGCGGAGCTCCCGGACGTAGCGCCGCATCCCCGGCGACTCCAGCTGGAAGACGCCGGTCGTCTCCCCGGACGCGAGCAGCGCGAAGGTGGTCGCGTCGTCCAGCGGGATGTGGTCGAGGTCGATCTCCACGCCGCGGTGCTGGCGGACCAGGTCCACGGCCTGGCGGAGGATCGTCAGGTTCGAGAGGCCCAGGAAGTCGAACTTCAGGAGCCCAAGCGCCTCCACCCCGTGCATCTCGCACTGGGTCATCGTGGCGTCCGAGTTGGTCGCCCGCTGGAGCGGCATCAGCTCCGTCAGCGGCTCGCGGCTGATCACGACGCCGGCGGCGTGGGTCGATGCGTTGCGGGCGACGCCCTCGAGCTGCTTCGCGAAGTCGATGATCCGGCGGACGGGCGGCTCCGCCGTGTACATCTCGTGGAGCTGGGGGCTCAGCGTGAGCGCATCGTCCAGGCGGATGCCCAGCTGGTTCGGGACGGCCTTCGCGATCCGATCCACGTCCCCGTACCCGTGCCCCAGCACGCGCCCGACGTCCCGGATCGCCGCGCGGGCCAGCATCGTGCCGAACGTGATGATCTGGGCCACGTGGTCCGCGCCGTATTTCTGGGTGACGTAGTTGATCACCTCCTCGCGGCGCCCGTCCTCGAAGTCGACGTCGATGTCCGGCATCGTCACGCGGTCCGGGTTGAGGAAGCGCTCGAAGGGAAGCCCGTAGTGAATGGGGTCGACCGGCGTGATCCCCAGGGTGTACGTCACGATGGAGCCCGGCGCGCTCCCCCGGCACGTGGTCTGGATCCGCTGCTCGCGGGCGAACCGGACGAAGTCGGCGACGATCAGGAAGTAGCCGGCATACCCCATCGAGACGATCGTCCCGAGCTCGTAGTCCAGGCGTGCCTGCAGCTCCGGCGTGACCATCCCGTAGCGCCGGGCCAGCCCAGCCTCGCACTCCTTGCGCAGCCAGCTCTCCGGCGTCTCGCCCTCCGGCACCGGGAAGTGCGGGATCCGCAGGTGGCCGAGGGGCAGCTTGAGGTCCACCATCTCGGCGATCCGGCGGGTCGCCCGGATGGCCTCGGCCTGGTCCGGGAAGAGCGCCGCCATCTCGGCGGTCGACTTGAGGTAGAAGGCGTCCGTCTCGAAGCGCAGCCGCCCCGGCGTGTCGATGTTGCTGCCCGTGCCGACGCACAGGAGGACGTCGTGCGCCTCCGATTGCGCGCGGTGCACGTAGTGGAGGTCGTTCGTCACCACGAGCGGCAGGCCGGTCTCCGGCGCGAGCCGCAGGAGCTGCTCGTTGAGCCGACGCTGGAGCGGGATGCCGTGGTCCTGGAGCTCCAGGAAGAAGTTGCCGGGGCCAAGGATCTCGCCGTACTCGCCCGCCAGCCGCCGCGCGGACTCCCAGTCGTCGACCTCGAGCGCCTTCGGGATCTCGCCGCCGAGGCAGGCGGAGAGCCCGATGAGCCCCTCGCTGTACCGGGCGAGATGCTCGTGATCGATCCGCGGCTTGTAGTAGTACCCGTCGAGGTGAGCGTCCGTGACGAGCCGGCACAGGTTGCGATAGCCAGCGAGGTTCTTCGCGAGGAGGACCAGGTGGAAGGGCTGGGCGTCGGCCTTCCCCTCCTTGTCCCGCATGGAGCGGCGCGCGACGTACGTCTCGACGCCGATGATCGGCTTGATCCCCTTCGCCCGCGCCGCCTGGTAGAAGGCCACGGAGCCGTACAGCGCGCCGTGGTCCGTGAGGGCCAGCGAGTCGAAACCCAGCCGCTCGGCCTCGTCCACGAGGTCGCCGATCCGGCCGAGCCCGTCGAGGAGCGAGAACTCCGAGTGGACGTGGAGGTGCGTGAAATCGTTCGGGGCGAGGGTCGTCACGGGAGGTCAATGGTAGCCCGGCGACGCCGCGCGGTGGACGGGACCGGATCGCGGGCGCGGAACCGTCGGTCCCTGGCGCGAGCCCGGGCGGCTCGGAGTGTTCGACGGATCGCGCTCATACGAGAGGCGCGCGACATCGCCACCGGGACCGGCGGCACACGACGGCCCGGACGACGCTCCGAAGTGCCTGGCAAATCCGATCGGGCCGCGATTCCGATGGCCCGCGAGCTGGTCGCAGCTGTCGCGGAGAGGCCCACCGATCCGCCATGCGGCTCCAGGGTCAGCTCGGGACCGGCTGCTAGAATCCTGCCGCCATGCAACCTGACGGAGGTCGGCGACGCCGCCGACGCCGGCGCCCAGGCAAGTTCGCGAAGGCCATCGCGCAGCGGCTCGCCGCCCGCGCGGACCGGGCTGCCGGAGACTCGACCCACGCCCTTGGAGCAGCCGCGAGCGAGGCGGCCGCGGCAGCGACGTCGGCCGTGAGCGCGGTGTATCGGGCCGTGGCGGGCGAGGCCTCGTCCGTCGCACGAGCTCGAGCGCTCCGGGCGCGGAACCGCGTTCCTCTCGCGTCGCTCCCCGCCCTCCACCCGGAGGCCAGCAGCCTGCCAGTCCGATCGCTCGGCGTCCTCCAGGTACCGGTCGACGAGATCGCTGGAACGGCCGTCGGGGGACCCGACCAACGCGGCTCGGACTTCCGCCCGCTGGCGGCGTTTCGCGGGGCGGACTGGCGCGCCCGCTGGCTCCGGATCCGGGCCGCGATGGCCAGCATGGCGCCCCTGCCGCCGGTCGATCTCCAGAAGTACGCCGGCCGCTACTGGGTCGTCGACGGCCACAACCGGGTCGCGGCCGCCCTGTACGAGGGCCAGGTCGAGATCGACGCCGTCGTGCACGAGCTCGTGCCACCGGGAGCGCCCAGTCCAGTCCACCCCGTATCGCTCGCAGTCGAGATGGCGGAGGGCGCGTTGATCCGAACGGCGGCCGCGGGCCGTCGCCCGTCGCTCGCGTTGGGGCCTGGACTGGATATCGTGCTGCCCCGCCTCGAGACGGACGACGCGGAACCCGACGCTGATGACCCCGACCCCGACGCCGAGCCGGAGCGCCCCGTGCGCTCCGACACCTCGGACCAGGCAGTCCCTCGGGACGGCACCGGGAGCGCCCCATGACCCGGCATCTTCGGGTCGACTGGCCGGAGCGGCTGCCCGTCGCTGACGGGCACGACGCCGTCCGCATCCTCGCGGTGTCCGACGAGGTGGACCCCGCGCTCGCGTGGAGTGCGAACCGCGATGCCCTCGGGACCGTCGACCTGATCGTCGGCTGCGGCGACCTGGCCCCGGCGTCGCTCGCGTTCGTCATCGACGCGTTCGCAGCGCCGAGCATCCACGTGCTGGGCAACCACGACACGGGGGCCGGCTGGGACCAGGACGCGCACCTGCTGCCGGGCGCCGCCCGTTCGGGCGTCCCGACGCGCGTGAGCCCCTCCGCCAGCCTCGGGGTCGAGATCCTGCCGCTCGGGTGGGCAGGATCTCGACGCACCACCGCCCGCCGTGACGAGGGAGTCGCGTGGCGCCAGGTCCTCGGCGGCCTGACTCGGCGGAGCCTGCACGGTCGGATGGGCTGCCCATTCCTCGTCATCAGCCATGCGCCTCCGCTGGGGGCGGGCGACGCTGCAGACCCGTACCACCGGGGCTTCCGGGCCTACCGGTACCTGCTCGAACACGCCCGGCCTGTCCTCTGGCTCCACGGCCATTCCCCGCTGGCAAGCGTCCCGTGGCTGGTGACCAGTGGCTCGACGACCCTGGTCAACGTGACGGGCGCCGTCCTGATCGAGCTGGTCCCGCCGCTGTCGCAGTCGTCGGCGCCGAACAGCTGACGTACCGCGGCGTGAACGTTCGCGCCGGAATCCCGCGCGTTTGGCGGGGTACCCTTCGTCCATGGACGCCCTGCCCGGGGAGGCACCCGAGACAATCGACCCGGCCCAGGACGCCTTCGACGAGGCGCTCGAGGCCGCGATCGCGCGGCTCCCGGACGCGTATCGCGCCCAGCTCGCGACGGTCGCGATCGTCGTCGCGGACGAGGCCACGCCCGAGGAGCTCGCCCTCGTCGGAGCGCCCGGCCTCTACGGGCTCTACCGCGGCGTCCCGAGGACGGCGTTCGGGGTGGACAACGTGCCGATCCCCAGCGTGATCACCCTCTACCGCGGGCCCCTGGAGCGGCGCTGGCGCGGACCGGCCGCGCTCGTCCACGGCGTCGAGGAGACGCTCCGCCACGAGCTCGCGCACCACCTGGGGATCTCCGACGCCCGCCTGGACGAGCTGCACGACGCCGGCTGACGGTGGACGCACGAATCCTGCTGGTCGAGGACGACCCGTCGATCCGGGAGATCACCGAGATCGGGCTCCGCGGGGCCGGCTTCAGCGTGATCACGGCGGCCGACGGCCGCGAGGGGCTGGCGCGCTTCCGGGCCGATCGGCCCGACCTCGTCCTCCTCGACGTCATGCTCCCCGGCCTCGACGGCCTCGAGGTCGCCCGCGAGATTCGCCGCGACTCGACGGTCCCGATCGTGATGCTCACCGCGCGCGGCGACACGCTCGACGTCGTCGTGGGCCTGGAGGCGGGCGCCGACGACTACGTCCGAAAGCCCTTCGAGCTGCCCGAGCTGGTCGCGCGCGTCCGCGCGGCGCTCCGCCGGGGGCGCGGGACGCCGGCGGACGCGGAGCGGCTTCGGCTGGGCCCGCTCGCCATCGACGTGGCGGCCCGGACGGTGACCCGCAACGGCATGCCGCTCGCACTCACGCGGACCGAGTTCGACATCCTCGCCGAGCTGGCGCGACGGCCGGGCCAGGTCTTCACGCGCGAGGTCCTCCTCGAGCGAATCTGGGGCTATGACTTCCTTGGCGACTCCCGGCTGGTCGACGTGGCCATCGGTCGGCTGCGGGCGAAGGTCGAGCAGGATCCGGCGTCGCCGACCCTGATCGTCACGATCCGGGGCGTCGGCTACCGGGCGGGCGCCTGACGTGGCGGAGTCCGGGACCGAAGGCGAATCCGGGCCGAACCGGGGCCCAAACCGGGGCCGACGCTCGGCCCGGGACCGCGGTGCGCCAGGGCAACGGCCGAGGAGCGGGCCGGCGCCCGGAACCCGGCATCCGCGCCCGCATCGCGATCACCGTCGTGACACTCGCCGCGGTGACCGCGATCGTCCTCGGCGTCGGCGCGGTCGCCTTCGTCGACGCATCCTTGCGCGACCAGCTCCGGACGAGCGCGCTCCGGCAGGCGGACTACGACCTCGGGACGCTGATCCCTGCGGCCCTGCCCGGCCGCATCGACCGGGCGTCGCTGGCCGCCTCGAACCTGCTCGGGACGTTCGGCCAGCGAGGAGACGTCGAGACGATCGTCGACTTCGGGGACGGAGACCCGGTCGTCTCCTCGTTCGATCTCGTTGGGGCGCTCGCCGCCTTCCCGCCCGAGCTGAAGCCGATCGTCGACCAGGGCCAGATTGCCTACGCATGGACGTCCGTGGCCGGACGCGCCTCGCTCGTGCTGGCCGGTCGACCCGCGTCGGGTGAGCCCACCTTCTACTTCATCCACGACGCGAGCGACATCGAGAGCGCTCTCGCCCAGCTGCGCGTCGCGCTGCTGGTCGGCTCCCTCCTGCTGATCGGGGTGGCGCTCGCCACGGCCCGGAGCGTGGCCCGGGGAATCCTGCGCCCGGTCGTTGCCGCCAGCCGGGCCGCCGGGCAGATCGCGGACGGGCTGCTCGACGCACGGGTCGCGGCGACCTCGCGTGACGAGTTCGGCACCTGGGCAGCCGAGTTCAACCGCATGGCGGACACGCTCGAGGACACGATCGAGCGCCTCCGGTCTGCCGAGGCCCGCAACCGGCGCTTCGTCGCGGACGTTGCCCACGAGCTGCGAACCCCGCTGACCGGGCTGGTCGCCGAGGCTTCGCTCCTCCGGACCGAGCTGGGGACGCTCCCGGCCGACGCCCGACGCGCGGGCGAGCTCCTGGTGACCGATGTCGCCCGGCTGCGGTCCCTCGTCGAGGACCTGCTGGAGATATCCCGCTTCGACGCGAGCGCAGAGCGGCTCGTCACCGAGCCGGTCGACCTTGGACGTCGGCTCCAGGCTCTCGTCGCGTCCCGCCTGCCGTCCGCGACGCTCGAGCTTCCCGACGACGCGTGCGTGATCGAGACGGACGCACGCCGCGTCGACCGCATCGTCGGCAACCTGCTCGACAACGCGCGCGTGCACGCCCCGGGCGCGCAGGTCCGCGTCTCGCTGGCACGCGACGTGGACGCCGTTCGCGTGGCCGTGGCCGATCAGCGTCCCGGCGTCGAGCCGCCCGACGCGGACCTGGAACGGCTCTTCGAGCGCTTCGCGAAGGCGGACCCGGCTCGACCGGGCGGGAGCGGACTGGGGCTCGCGATCGCCCGCGCACACGCGGAGCTGCTGGGCGGCACGCTGCGCGCGACGGCCGAGCCGGGCGGCGGCCTCCGCTTCGAGCTCCGGCTGCCCGTGACCGAATCGTTGCATTCCGGCGATGGCCTGGTCATGGACGACCGCGATCGTGGGATCCGTTCGGAACCTGCACGGAGCCCACGCCGATGACCACATCTTTCTCGGAGTGCCACGGCCGCCCGTCAACCCGTCGTGCCGCCACCGGCGTTGCCGCGCTCGCAGCGGCCCTGGCGTGCCTCGTGGCCGCCTGTGCGGGCTCGGTCGGCGTCGCGGGGCCGGTCCCTACGCCCTCGACGCCCGTCTCGGGCGCGTCGCCCGCGGCCTCGGCGATCGCGATGTCGCCGGCAGCCTCGGGCGCGGCGACGACCGCCCCCTCCCCGTCGGCTGCCGCGACCACGGCGATCAAGGTCTACCTGTTCCAGCCGGACCCGGCCGGCGGCGGCGCCCACCTCGTGCCGGTCACGCGGACCGTTCCCTCCACCCGGGCGGTCGCGACCGCGGCCGTACGCGAGCTGCTGGCGGGCCCGGCGCCCGACGAGACCGGCCTGCTGACGATGATCCCGGCCGGCTCGCAGCTGCTGGGAATCTCCCTCGACGGCACCGTCGCCACGGTTGACCTGACCGGGACCTTCCAGTCCGGTGGCGGGAGCGCGTCGATGCTCGGCCGGCTCGCCCAGCTCGTCTACACGGCCACACAGTTCCCGACCGTCGACGCTGTCCGCCTCCGCCTCGACGGGAAGCCCGTCGACAGCATCGGCGGCGAGGGCGTGATCGTCGGTGCGGGCGTCGGCCGGATGGCCGCCACGGGCAGCCTCCCCCCGATCTTCGTCGACGGGCCCACCTGGGGCGGCAGCTTCCCGGCGCCAGGGCGCGTCACCGGCCTGGCGAACGTGTTCGAGGCGCAGTTCACGGTCCAGGTCCTGGACGGCCAGGGGCGCGTCCTCGCCGAGGCGCCCGCCCGGGCTTCCTGCGGGACGGGCTGCTGGGGAACGTTCGACGTCACGATCCCCTACCAGGTCGCCTCGGCGCAGCCGGGCACGCTCCGCGTCTTCGACGCATCGCCGAAGGACGGGACGCCCATCGACGTCCGTGACTACCCCGTCGAGCTGACGCCCGCGCGGTAGCCCCGCTGGCGCGCTACGCAACGCGCGCGAAGGGCGCGCTACGCGCAGCGCCGGGTGAGCGCGCTACGCATAGCGCCCGATCGCCTCGACGAGCATGTCGATGAACCGGGGTCGGTCGATCTGCGTCCCGACCGTGACGTTCGGTGCGAGACCCCGGAGCCCGTGGAGGTCCACGACCGTCCGTCCGCGGGTCAGCTCGCTCTCGGTCTCAACGTCGACCCGGTAGGGAACCTCGGTGACGAGGCCGGGCGCGACGAGGCGCGCCACCGCGACCGCGTCGTGGATCGGCGAGCCGTCCCAGCCGTAGCGCTCGCGGTGGAAGATCGCGAAGAAGCGCAGCAAATCGGCGAAGACCCGGCCGGTCCTGGTGCCGAGCGCCTCGAGACGGGGGATGTCCGCGTTCCGGAACAGCGCGGCGTGGGTGACCTCGAGCGGCACGAGCGCGACCGGGCGGCCGCAGTCGAGCACGATCGCGGCCGCCTCGGGGTCCGCCCAGATGTTGAACTCGGCCGAGGCGGTGAGGTTCCCCTCCCCGATCGCGCCACCCATGATGCTGATCTCCGCGATCCGCGGAAGCAGCTCCGGGTGCGTGCGGGCGAAGAGCGCGACGTTCGTCAGGGGACCCGTCGGGACCAGCGTGACGGGATCCGCCGAGTCGCGAACCAGGCGGGCAAGCAGCTCCACCGCGCCCTCCCCGACCGGGCCCACGGCCGCCTCCGGCAGCTCGGCGCCGTCGAGCCCCGAGGCGCCGTGGACGTGGTCGGCGACGCGGATCGGCCGGACGAGCGGGCGGCCCGCTCCCGCCGCCACCGGGATGTCGGTCCGGCCCAGGAGCGTCAGGACGCGGAGCGCGTTCCGGGTCGTGTTCTCGACGCCCGAGTTGCCCGCGACCGTCGTGATGCCAAGGACGCGCAGCTCCGGGCGGGCGAGCGCGAGGAGGATCGCGAGGGCATCGTCGTGGCCCGGGTCGCAGTCGAGGATGACGGGACGTGGCGGCACCGCTGGAGGGTACCCGGTTCGCCGGCTTCTCCGCGCGATGGTCGCGCAGGAGGCGGGTTGCGACCCTATCCTTGATCTCGCAGGCGTCACGATGCGGCGCGTCTTGCCCGGTCCGCGGGCTATCGGTACGATGCGCCCCAGCAGCCTGCTCGGTCGATCCGGGCGAGCGCACCCAGGGGGGACCTCGCTCGGGGCCCAGTTTGCGCAAGGAGGAGTTCATGACCACACGCATCAACCGGCTCGGCCTGCTCGCCGCGACCCTGGCGATCGTCGCCTCGGCGTGCAGCGGCTCGGCCACGCCAACCCCGGCGCCCTCGGTGGCCGCCCCGTCGGTCGCGCCCTCGGTCGCCCCGTCGGTGGCCGCGAGCCCGTCGCCCGAGGCGAGCCCGTCCGCCGCCGCGAGCCCGTCCCCGGCTGCGTCCGGGTCGGCGCTCAAGATCGGTGTCGTCACCGACGTCGGGACCCTCAACGACAAGAACTTCAACCAGTACTCGTACGAGGGCGCCAAGGCCGCGGCGACCACGCCTCGGCGCGCACCGCCGAGCTACGTCGTCCCGAAGGACGCCTCGGACTACACGAAGGACATCCAGAGCTTCGTCGACCAGAACTACAACGTCATCGTCACGGTCGGCTTCAACCTCGGCGACGACACCATCAAGGCCGCCAAGGCGAACCCGAACATCTGGTTCATCGCCGTCGACGTGGCCCCGTGCGTCGACGAGACGGGCGCCCCGGACAGCACCTTCGCCTGCAAGGGCGACGCCGCGACGCTCCTGCCGAAGCTGATCGGCATCCACGTTCCAGGAAGACCAGGCCGGCTACCTCGCCGGTATCGTCGCGGCCTCCGTCAGCAAGACGCGGCATCATCGGCCAGCTCGGCGGCATCAACAACAACCCGGCCGTCGTCCGCTACATCCAGGGCTACCAGCTCGGCGCCGCAGTCCGTACAACCCGAACATCAAGGTCGTGACCGACTTCTTCTCGACCGGCGACCTCAGCCAAGGCGTACGGCGACCCGGTCTGCGGCAAGACCTTCGCGCACAGTTCATCCAGCAGAAGGAGCGTCGACGTCCTCTTCCAGGTCGCCGGCGCGACCGGCAACGGCGCCCTCGACGCCGCCTGCGACGCCAACATCATCGGCATCGGCGTCGACGTCGACGAGTACCTGTCCTACCCGACGCGACGACAAGTGCATCGTCACCTCGGCCGAGAAGCACCTCGCCAGCGCCGTCAACCAGACGATCGCGGCGATCGCCGCCGGCACCGCCAAGGGCGGCGTCTCCAAGTTCAACGCCGCCAACGACGGCATCGGCGTCTCGCCGTTCCACAACACAGCGTCACGCTTCCGGCCGACGTCCAGGGCAAGCTCGACGCGGCTCTCGCCGCGCATGAAGGCCGGGCACGCTCACGACCTGCCCGTCCACCGTGCGGGACCTGGGCGTCCGTAGACGCTCCGCGACGCGTAACGTTTCGAGCGGGCCGTGCCATTCGTGGCCGGCCCGCTCCGTGTATCGGCCACCTGCGCCAGCGAGGCAGTCATGACTGGACAGACGGCCCGTCGCGTCCCCGCGCTCGAGATGCGCGGCATCACCAAGCGCTATCCCGGCGTGGTCGCCAACGACCACATCAGACCTGGACGTGCGCCGCGGCGAGATCCACGCCCTGCTCGGCGAGAACGGCGCCGGCAAGACGACCCTGATGAACGTCCTGTACGGCCTGGCGCGGCCGGACGAGGGCCAGATCCTGCTGGACGGCAAGCCGGTCCAGATCGCCGAGCCCGTCGGACGCGATCGCCCGCGGCATCAGCATGGTCCACCAGCACTTCATGCTCGTGCCGGTTCTGATCGGTGGCCGAGAACGTCGTCCTCGGCGCGGAGACGATGGCCAACCGCCGTCTTCCTCGACCGGCAGCGAGGCCAGCAAGCGGATCGCCGAGCTCGGCCGACCGGTTCGGCTTCGAGCTCGACCCGGACGCGAAGGTCGGCGTCGCTGTCGGTCGGCCAGCAGCAGCGCGTCGAGATCCTCAAGGCGCTCTACCGCGAGCGCCCAGATCCTCGTCCTCGACGAGCCGACGGCGGTCCTGACGCCCCAGGAGACCGAGGAGATCTTCGCCCTCCTGCGCCGCCTCGCCGCCGACGGGCGATCGATCATCTTCATCAGCCACAAGCTCTACGAGGTGCTCGAGATCGCCGACCGGATCACCGTCATCCGGCGCGGCCGGGTCGATCGGCGAGCGCAAGCCGGGCGAGACGACCGAGGACGGAGCTGGCCGAGCTGATGGTCGGGCGCGAGGTCGAGCTGACCGTCGACCGCGGCGAGTCGCACGCCGGCGAGCCGATGCTCCGAGATGGAGGGCCTGCGCGTCGCGGACGATCGCGGCCACGAGATCGTTCCGGGCGCTGACCTCGAGATCCGGGCCGGCGAGATCCTGGGCATCGCCGGCGTGGCCGGCAACGGCCAGGACGAGCTGGTCGAGGCGCTCGATCGGGCTGCGTCAGTCCGAGCGCCGGCAAGGTCGACGCTGGACGGCCAGCGACGTCACCGGCCGCTCGCCGCGGCAGATGAACGAGGCGGAGGTCGGCTACGTGCCCGGCGACCGGCATCGCTTCGGGCTGATCCTGGCCTTCCCCGTCTACGACAACCTGGTCCTCACCAGCTACTACCGGCCGCCGTATTCGCGCGGGGCTGCTGCGCGACGACGCGGCGATCCTCGACCGCGCCGACGAGCAGGTCGAGCGCTTCGACATCCGGACGCCGTCGGTCGACGTGCGCGACCGGCGACGCTCTCCGGCGGCAACCAGCAGAAGGTGGTCGTCGCCCGCGAGTTCGACCGGCCGCTCAAGCTGCTCGTGCTCGACCAGCCGACGCGCGGCCTGGACGTCGGCAGCATCGAGTTCATCCACCACCAGATCATCGCCAAGCGCGACGCGGGCACGGCGGTCGCTGCTCGTCTCCGCCGAGCTCGACGAGGTGATGGAGATGTCCGACCGGATCGCGGTCATGTATCGCGGGCGGATCGTCGCCGAGCTGGACGGGCGCACGGCCGACAAGAGCGAGGTCGGCCTGCTGCATGGCGACCGGCGGCCGGACCGCGACGCGGCCGGAGGAGGCGACGGCATGACGCCCGGGCGGAGTCGTTCCAAGCCGGTCGCGACGCGTCGAGCACGGCTCGGCGAGCTGCTCTGGGCTGCTCATGGCGACCGCTCGTAGCCGTCGTCGCTCGCCCTCGTCGTCGGCGGCATCGGCATCACTCTGTTCAGCGGCCTCCTGCCCGGCCAGCCAGCCATTCGACGTCGGGCCTGCCGATCGCCGCCTACGGGCGCTGCGTCCGGCGCGTTCAGCGGCGCGATACGGCATCGGCTCCACGCTCGTCTACGCGACGCCGCTCATCCTCGCCGGGCTCGGGGTGGCGCTCGGCTTCAAGGCCGGCCTCTTCAACATCGGCGGCCGCGGCCAGTTCCTGATGGGCGCCGTCGGCGCGATGACCGTCGCCACGTGGCTCGGCACGTCGGTACCCGCATTCGATCGACGATCCCGCTGGCGCTGCTAGTCGGTGCGGCGCTCGGCGCGGTCGCCGGCTTCATTCCCGGCGCCCTCAAGGCGACGTCCGGGGCTCACGAAGTCGTGACCACGATCATGCTCAACTACATCCTGGTCTTCGTCACTTACTGGGCGATCGAGCGGTCCGCTCGTGCTGCCTCTGGCGCCGCAGCCGATCACGATCAGACGTCCACGCACGCTCGAACGCGTCCTTCCGATTCTACCCGGTATCGGCGTGAACCTCGGCGTGCTCATCGCCGTCGCGATGGTGCCGGCCATCTGGTTCCTGCTCTATCGCACCACGCTCGGGCTTCGAGATCCGGGCTGCCGGGCGCGAACCCCGACGCTGCCCGGTACGGTGGCATGCGACCGCGCCGCCTGATCGTCCTCACGATGACCTTGGCGGGCATGCTGTGCGGGCTCGCCGGCGCACGCACCCTGCTCGGCGTCGTCCATCCAGATGGCGCCCGGCTACGACACGACGGTCGGCTTCGACGCGATCACCGTCGCCCTTCTCGGGCGCTCTAACCCGATCGGTGTCGTTCTTCGCCGGCGCTCCTGCTCGGCGGCGATGCGCGCCGGCGCTCAGGTCCGATGCAGATCCAGGCCGGCGTGCCGGCCGAGCTGGTCGATGCTCTCCAGGCGATCATCCTGCTCTTCCTGGTGATCAACGTCCTTCGCCGCTTCTCGGATCACGGGCCGCCCGGCGGCACCGACATGGCGGGCATCGAGACCGTCACGCGAACGTACGGTCGGGAGAGCGTGTGATGCCGGACATCCCGAGCGCCCTCGACTCGGTGCCCGTCCTGGGTTACGTCTTCCAGCTCGTCGGCTACGTCCTCGGCAATCTCCCGGTCATCGTCCAGACGACCGTCGCGGTGGCGGTCCCGATCACCCTCGCCGCGCTGTGCGGCGTGATGTGCGAGCGGTCCGGCGTTGTCAACATCGGCCTCGAAGGCATCATGCTGATCGCCGCCTTCGTCGGGCTGGGTGGCGGGTGTCGTCGCTGTCGGCCTGTTCGGCCCGGCTCAGCCCGGCCCCCTCTTCGGCCTGACGCCGGCCGCTGCTGATCGGCCTCGCCGCGGCGATCGCTGGCCGGGATGGTGGTCTCGCTCCTGCACGCCTGGCTCGCGATCACGCTGCGGGTCGACCAGATCATCAGCGGCACGATCATCAACATCGGCGCCGCGGGCTCACCGGCTACATAACAACCTGATCTCGCGGCAGTCGCCCGTGAGCGCCGGGAATTTCAGCCCGCTAACGATTCCCACGGACGTTGCCAGCGTGCCGGTGGTCGGCTGGCTCATCAACGCGATCTTCAACCAGGGCCCGATCGGAATCACAACCATCATCCTGGTCGTCGTGCTCCAGATCATGCTGTTCCGGTCTCGATGGGGGCTGCGCACACGTGCCGTGGGCGAGCACCCGCGCGCTGCAGAAACGGTCGGCATCGACGTCATCTGGCTGCGCTACTGGAATGTCGTGCTATCCGGTGCGCTCGCCGGGCTCGGTGGAGCGTGGCTGAGCATGGAGCAGACGAACTCCTTCCAGCCGAACATGACGGCGGGCCGTGGGTTCATCGGTCTCGCCGCGATGATCGTGGGGCGCTGGACGCCGCTCGGTGCATTCGGCGCCGCGCTGCTGTTCGCCTCGGCGACCGCCCTCAGCTCGGCCATCGTCATCGGCCCGCCCAGTGGCGATTTGGGCAGTCTGCTGGGGAGCGTTCCGGGCCAGTTCTGGGACGCGCTTCCCTACCTCATCACGATCATCATCCTCGCGGGGCTGATCGGACGCAGCATCGCCCCCGCGGCGGACGGCCAGCCGTACGAGCGCGAGTCCGCGACGTAGCGAACGCCGCCGCTCGAACACCTGGGCCTGCCCCCGGGTCGGTCAACGGCCGGCAGCATAGGTTGAGCACCGGCCGGTCGACCGTCGGAAGAGGCCGCGGCGAACGCGTGGTGGACGCCCTTCCACTGCGCGGAGATGCTCTCTGGGCGGCGGTTCGAGGCAAGAGCCTCACCCGCTGGGGTGACGCAACCGCTCCCATGGCATGATCCCGCGGATGGACGCCGCCGAGCAATGACAGACGCCGCCGACCGATCACGCGTCGCCGATATCCTGGATCTCCAGGAGAGCCGTGGCCGCGTACCGCTCCTCGACGACGAGGCGATCCGTGACCTCCTCCGGTCGGCCCGCCGGATCGCCGTGATCGGAGCCTCGGACCGGCCGGGCCGTCCATCGGGCGAGGTGTTCGCCGCGCTCCTTCGCGCCGGATGCGACGCGGTCCCCGTGACGCCGCGCTTCGAGACGGTCCATGGCCGGACCGCGTACCCGGACCTCGCCGCGGCCGTTGCGGCGACCGGGCGCTTCGAGATCGTCGACGTCTTCCGGCGCGCCGAGGACTGCCCGGCGCACGCGCGCGAGGCCGTCGACGCGGGTGCTCGCGTGCTCTGGCTCCAGCTCGGCATCGTCAGCTGGGAGGCAGCGGCGATCGCACACGCCGCCGGCGTCGACGTGGTGATGGACCGCTGCATCTCGGTGGAGCGTCACCGGCTCCTGCGCTGAGAGGCCCGCCGAAGCATGGTCGGCCGGGCCCGGGCGGCGCTCGGCCGCATGGTCGGGGCCTGCACCGAGACCGACACACGGCTCGCGAGTGAGCACCAGGAGGCCGCGAGGATGCCGCCCCGCCCACGTTGCGCGGCGGGCAGCAAACCGCGTGTATGGACGGGCCATGCACCGGTCAGGGGCTTCGTTCGGCCCCGGCCCAGGTCCTTGTCCCGCGACATCGGCCCGGAACGCTGCGCCTCCCGCAGCAAGCGCGAGGAGTCGACGTCGGGCGGGCCTTCCGGCTCGCCTTCGGCCCGGCGCGCGCTCGATCTGTTGCCCGGGGCGCAGCAGGAGTCGGATGGCCCCTCACAGCCCCGCAACAGGCGTCGTCCGACCCCGCCGCTTCCCGCGCCTCCGGGCCGGTGGAGCGCCAGGCCGCGGCGGACCCACCTGCCGCGGACCTACCGGATGACGAAGCCGATCACCGCGAGCACGACGCCGGCCGCCGCCACCATGAGGGCCTCGCGGACGCGCGAGCGCAGGATCGTCTTCATGACGTCGGCGCCGGTCGTCTCGCCGACCGCGCGCGCAGGACCGCCGCGCCAGGCGCGATAGCGCTCCGCGTTCGCCTCCTGGGCCCGGAGCGCCTGGTAGCGCCCCCACGGCGCCCGCGCCCGTGACAAGCCCAGCGCGACGAGCGCGATCCCGGCGATCACCAGGACGATGGCGAGCGTGCTCACGTCTGTTCGCCTGCCCCGCCGCCGAGCCGCTCCCGGAGCGCGGCCTGGACGAGCGCCGCATTCGCCTGGCCTCGAGTCGCCTTCATCACCTGGCCCACGATGAAGCCCGCGGCCTGCGCCTTGCCGGCCCGGTAGTCGGCGAGGGCCGCCGGGTTGGCTGCCAGGACGTCGTCGACGATGGCCGCGAGCGCCACGGAATCGGAGATCTGGGCAAAGCCGTGCTCGGAGATCAGCTCGGCCGCCGGCCGGCCGGACGCGACATGGAGCGCCACGACCTCCTTCGCATTCGGACGGGAGAGGCGCCCGGCCAGCACCTCGCGCAGGACGTGGACGAGCGACGCCGCGTCGGCCCGGCCGACCAGGCCCGCCGGGGTGCGCTCGGGACGCTCCTTGGCAGCCCGGCCGTAGTCGCCGCTCACGAAGTTGGCGACCTCCTTCGGGGGGAGGTCCGGTCCCGCAGCGCGGAGCGCCTCGAAGGCCGCGCGCATCGTCTCGTCGCCGACGATGACCGCCGCGTCGTACGGGGAGAGGCCCAGCTCGTCGCGGTAGCGGGCACGCCGCGCCGCCGGCAGCTCCGGGAGCGCGGCCCGGATCCGGGCGAGCCACGCCGCGTCGAGGTGGAGCGGCGGGAGATCCGGCTCCGGGAAGTAGCGGTAGTCGTCCGAATCCTCCTTCACCCGCATGACGTACGTCGCGCCCTTCACATCGTCCCAGCCGCGCGTCTCCTGGCGTAGGACCTCGCCGGCGTCGAGGGCCGCGGCCTGGCGCTCGATCTCGTGGGCGACGGCGCGCTCGACCGCCCGGAAGGAGTTCATGTTCTTGACCTCGGTCCGGATGCCGAAGGGCTCCGTGCCGCGGACGCGCAGCGAGACGTTCGCCTCGACCCGCATCTGGCCGTTCTCCATCTCCGCGTCGGAGACGTCGATGGCCCGGAGCAGGAGCCGGAGCTCCTCGGCATACCGGCGAGCCTGCTCGGCGGTTCGCACGTCCGGCTCGGTGACGATCTCCATGAGCGGGACGCTCGAGCGGTTGAAGTCGACGAAGCTCACGCGGCTCCCGTCCGCCGCGGCCGCGTGGACGAGCTTCGCCGTGTCCTCCTCGAGGTGCGCCCGCCGGATCCCGATCGTGACCGGCCCCTCGGACGTGTCGAAGGTCAGCGAGCCGTGGGCCGCGAGCGGGAGGTCGTACTGGCTGATCTGGTAGCCCTTCGGGAGGTCCGGGTAGAAGTAGTTCTTGCGATCCCAGCGCGTGGTCGCGGGCGCAGCCGCCCCGATCGCGGCCCCGGTCGCCAGGACGTGCTCCACGGCCTGCCGGTTGATTGTCGGGAGCGTGCCCGGAAGGCCGAGGCAGACCGGACAGGTATGGGTGTTCGGGGCGGCATCCGGGTGCGGGACGGCGCAGGCGCAGAACATCTTGCTCACGGTCCTGACCTGGCAGTGGACCTCGATCCCGATCACGGCCTCGTAACCGGCGCCGGTGGTCACGCGGGCGTGCCCAGGCGGCTGGCCTGCGGGACGCCGTGCACCGCGATCACGAGCCGACTGTCGCAGGGACGACAGTCGAGGGCCGAGCGCCGGCGTGACCCCGCGAGGCGCCGAACGTCGCTGCGACCCCGCAAGCGGTGAGCGTCACGCCAGGCATGGCCCGCAGTTTCGCATACGCCGTGCCGAATCGCCGATCAACGGCGGCCGTTCGACACGGCACCTGATCAGCCGGCGGCCACGGCCCGAACCCCGCAGCTCCCGTCCCCATTCGGCTTGGCGCAGGCGACGAGATGGTCGGCCTCGATCTCGGCGAGCGCCGGCCGAGAACCCGCGGCGCCTGGCTTCGGGTCGGGGTAGGCCTCGTGGTAGAGGCACGTCCCGGCACCGGCGTCCGCGCTCCCGACCTCCCGGGCGACGTCGCTCCACGACTTGTGGAGGTGCGGGACCGAGGCGATCAGCGACCGGGTGTACGGGTGGAGGGGATTGCCGTACACCTTCTCGGTCAGGCCCATCTCGACGATGGCGCCGCGGGAGAGGATCACCGTGCGCTGGCTGCTGTAGTAGCCGAGCGAGAGGTCGTGGGTGATGAACAGGATCCCGAGTCCGCGCTCCCGGAGGTCGCCGAGCAGGTTGAGGACGTCGATCCGGGTCGAGGCATCGAGCATGCTGATGATCTCGTCGGCGACGAGGAGCCGAATGTCCATGAGGAGGGCCCGGGCGATGAGCAGGCGCTGGAGCTGGCCGCCGCTGAGCTGGTGCGGGTACTTGTGGAGCACCTGGCCCGGATCGAGCCCGACACCCTCGAGCGCGGATTCCACGCGGGTCTCCCACTCCGCGTCGCGCAGGCGGGGAAAGTAGACGCCCCTGATCATGCCGAACACGTGATCGGCCTTGAAGATCGGGTTGTACGAGCTGAACGGGTCCTGGAAGACCCCCTGGACCAGGCGGTAGTACGCCGTGCGGGGGAGGCCTGTCACGTTGGCGCCGTCGAAGCTGATCGTGCCGCGCGTGGCGGGCGTCAGCCGCAGGATCATCCGCCCGATCGTCGTCTTGCCGCTGCCGCTCTCGCCGATCAGCGAGACGACCTGGCCCGCGTCGACGTCGAAGCTCACGTCCCGCACCGCCGGCAGGTCCGTGCCGCCGAAGGTGCCGACCTTGTAGACCTTGGAGATGCGGTCGAGCGTCAGCACGGCGTCACGACGCCTTCCAGCAGGCGACGAAGTGGTTGGGCTCGATCTCCACGAACGGGGGCTCCTCCTCGCATTGCGCGGAAGCCAGCGGGCAGCGAGCCCGGAACCGACAGCCAACCGGCGGGTCCAGCAGGGCGGGCGGGCTGCCCGGGATGCCCGACAGCTTCTTTTCCGCGTACCGGACGCCGACCTCGGGCAGGGACGAGATCAGCAGGCGGGTGTACGGGATGCTTCGGCGCGCCGATGACGACATCGGTCGCGGCCTTCTCGGCCAGCTTGCCGGCATACATCACGGTGATCGTGTCCGCGATCTGGGACAGGATCGACATGTCGTGCGTGATCACGATCATGCTGCGGACCAGCTCGCGGTCGCGGAATCCGACGAGCGTCTCGGCCACGGCCTTCTGGGTCGACACGTCGAGCGCCGAGGTGATCTCGTCCGCGATCAGCAGCGACGGGTTGAGCAGCGTGGAGATCACCATCACCATGCGCTGCTTCATGCCTCCCGAGAGCTCGATCGGGTACCGGTCGAGCACCTCCTGCTGCAGGCCGACCATCTCGAGCCGTCGCTCGATCTCGGGACGCATCGCCGGCCCGCTCACGCCCCGCGACTCCAGGAGATCGGCGACCATCTTCCCGATCTTGCGGGTTGGATTCAGGGCGCTCATGGCGTACTGCGGGACGATCGAGACGGACCGGAAGCGAAACTCGTCCATGGCGGCCGAGTCCATCACCGGGAGCGGCGTCCCGTCCAGGAGCACCTCGCCGGCGACGTAGCGCATCCGGCTGTCGAAGTGGGTCAGGCTCTTGCCCAGCGTCGACTTGCCGCAGCCGGACTCCCCGGCCAGTCCCATGATCTCGCCGTCGGCGACACCGAACGTGACGCCGTCGAGCGCCTTGACGTCGCCCGGCCAGGGTGCGGTAGTAGACCCGAAGGTCGGTGACCAGCAGGCTCACCGCTACATCTCCCGCAGCTTGGGGTTGAAGATCTCGTCGAGGCCGACGTTCATGACGTACAGCGCCCCGACGATCGCGGTGATGCCCAGGCCGGGCGGGATGAACCACCACCAGAGGCCCAGCTGCAGCGCGCTCCAGAGGACCGCGCTGTTCATCATCAGTCCGAGGGAGATGCCGTCCGTCGGGCCAAGGCCGATGAAGTCGAGCGTCGCGGCGATCAGGACGGCGCCGCCGAACAGGAGGATGAAGGTCATGAAGAGGTAGGAGCCCATGTTCGGCGCGATCTCGCGGAAGATGATCCGCCAGCTGCTCAGCCCGCTCAGCCGGGCCAGGTCGACGAACTCCCGGGAACGCAGCGAGAAGGTCTGGGCGCGGACTGCCCGCGCGGCCCACGGCCACGACGTCAGCCCCACGAAGGCGGCCTCCACGACCACCCCACGGGCGCTCAGGAAGGCGGCGATCACCACCAGGACCACGAGGGTCGGGATGACCAGCACGATGTTCGTGATCATGTTGAGGATCTCGTCCACGAGCCCGCCCTTGTACCCGGCGACGAACCCGATGCTGATCCCGACGAGCGCAGCGAGGCCGCCGCCGAGCAGCCCGACGACGAACGTCGCCTGCAGGCCGTTCACGAACTGCGCGAAGACGTCCTGCCCGAAGGTCGTGGTCCCGAACCAGTACTGGGATGTCGGCGCCTGGCCGGTCGGGCCGATGAAGGCCTGCGGGTCGTTCGGGTCGATCAGCGGCCCGACGATCGAGAGGACCAGGAAGAACAGGACGACGGCCGCGCCAACGACGATGCGCTTGTCGCGCAGGGCGAAATAGAGCATCTCCCGTCGCGGTCGCACCGCGGCTGCCCCAGGCGCCGCCACGGCCGCCGGCGCGGCGACCGCGCCAGGCGCCGCGATGCCGTCGCGTGTCTCGCCCGAACGGCCCGGCGCGGCGCCCGGAGCCTCGTACTTCGCGCTCATGCCGCGCCTCCCTGCATGCCCACGCGGGTGCGGGGATCGACCATCACGTACGCGATGTCGATGAGGAAGTTCGCCACCAGGACGCCGATGATCACGAACAGGAAGACGCCCTGGAGCAGGAAGTAGTCCTCGTTCTGGATCGCCTGGAGGACCAGGTAGCCGAGGCCCGGGTAGGAGAACACGACCTCGGTCACCAGCGCGCCCGCGACGATCACGCCGAGCGACAGCGCCAGGCCGGTGACCTGGGGCAGCACGGCGTTCCGGAACGCGTACCTGCGGACCAGTCCCTGGGGCGCGCCCAGCGCCTCGAGGTAGTGGGCGTAGTCCGACTCGAGCTCATAGATGATCATGTTCCGCATCCCGATCGCCCAGCCGCCGAACCCGACCAGGAAGAGCGAGAGGAAGGGCAGCAGCCAGTGGGTGTAGGCGCTGAGGAAGAACTCCCACGTCAGCGTCGGGGACATCGAGAGGTCGAAGGCACCCGAGAGCGGGAAGATCCTGAGCACGGACCCGAGCGCCCAGGCGAGCAGGATGCCCAGCCACATGTAGGGCGTCGCGGTCAGGATGTAGCCGATCGGCAGGACGTTGTTGTCGAGCCGCTTGCGCCGCGCCGCGTACGCGCCGAACTGGTTCCCCGCGACCCAGCTCAGGAGGATGGCCGGGATCAGGAGCGCGAGCGTGTACGGGAGGGCACCCATGATCACGCTGACGACCGGCTGGGGGAAGAGCCACACGCTGATGCCGAGGTCCCCGTGGAACAGGGCGACCCAGAAGTTGAGGTACTGCTGCCACAGCGGATGGTCGAGGCCGAAGGCGCCCATGAAGTAGCCCATCATGCTGTTGGCCGCGTCGGGCTGGAGGTTCATGCGCGACAGCATCCCCGAGACCGGGTCGCCGGGCATGAAGCGCGGGATCATCCAGTCGACCGTCACCGCCACGAAGAACGTCAGGATGTAGGTGACGAGCTTCCGCGCGAAGTACCGGCGCACGCTGCCTCCCGGAACGTTGGTGCAAAAGGAGCCCCGCCCCTCCCCCGGTGTGCGGGGGAGGGGCGGGGGCTTGCGTGGGACGCTTCTGGAGCGGCTCGCTACTGGGCGAGCTTCAGGGTGGTCAGCATGAGCACGGCGCCCATGTTCCAGTAGCCACGCCACGTGACGGGCATGTAGTGCGGGCTGCCGGCCGCCGCGGACGGCCAGTTGGTCCACACGGAGTTGTTGGCCTGCGACCACGCGCCGTTGTACCACAGCGGGATGATCGGAAGGTCCTGCAGCTGGATGGTCTGGATCTTGGAGATGATCGACTTCATCGCAGCGACATTGCTCGTCGGCGTCGCGTCGAGCTGCTGGACGAGGTTCCAGATGGTCGCGTTCTTGTAGCGGCCGTTGTTGCCGGCGTTCTGCACGGCCTGGATCGGCTGGCGGAACATCCAGTTGTAGTAGGCCCAGGGGGTGTTGGCGATCTGGGCGTCGTTGGCGATCGCCAGGTTGAAGTTGCCCTTCTGGATCTTGTCGGTGCGGTCGTTGTAGGACGGGAAGGCGGTGTGGATCCGGATCCCGGCCGACTTCGCGCTCTGGGCGATCGACTGGATGGATGCCATCCAGTCCGTCCAGCCGCTGGGGACGATGAGCTCGAGGTCGATCTTCGAGCCGTCCTTGTTGCGGAAGTAGCCGTCGCTGCCCATCTTGTAGCCGGCGGCCGTGAGGATCTTCTTCGCGTCAGTCGGGTTGTACTTGTATCCGTACTTGGCCACGACGGACTTGTCGATGTACTGGCTCCACGTCGGCAGGAGGCCCGTCGGGCTGGCGGCCTTGACGATCTGCCCGTAGACGTTGTTCACGATCTGGGTGACGTTGATCGACTCGGCCAGCGCGCGCCGGAAGACCGGATCGTTCGTCGGCTTCTTCGTGTTGTTCGTCACCAGCCACGCGGTGTTGGCCGACAGCATGTAGGGCGCCTGCGGGTAGTAGGTCTGGATGCCGTAGCCGCCGATGCCGCTGACGATGCTGTTGATGCCCGGCAGGAAGTTGTTGCTCAGGTCGATGTTGCCCGCGAGCATCTGGCCGAGCGAGACGTTGTTGCTGCCGTTGACCTGGTCGATGATGTACTTCGGCTTGACGTCGAGGCCGAGGAGCGTCTTGCCCCACCATGCGTCGTTCTTGACCCACACGACCTTCTGCTGGTCATAGGTCAGGAGCGTGTAGGGGCCCGATCCGACCGGGTTCGGGTTGTTGCCCATGACGTCCGTCTCGGAGCGCCCGACCCACACGTGCTGCGGCACGATGCCCCAGCTGTACAGCCAGTTCGACCACTCCTGGTACAGGGACTTGGAGAAGGTGAACTTGACCGTCAGGTCGTCGACCTTGGTCACGCTCGAGAGGAAGTTCCAGAGCGTGCTGTACGGGACCGACGCGAGCTTGCCAAGGTTGACCGTGTAGATGACGTCGTCGGCGTTGAGGGCCTGTCCGTCGCTCCAGGTCAGCCCCGAGCGCAGCTTCAGCGTGTATTCCTTGGCCCCGGTCCAGCTGCCGCTCTGCGCCAGCCAGGGGGTGAACTTGTCCGAGAGCGGGTTGTACAGGAAGAGCGGCTCGTAGAGCAGCCCGAGCGTCCCGGTGGCGTAGTCCCAGTTCTTGATGGGGTTGAAGTCACCTGGCGGTCCGTACATGGTGCCGCTCGTGTAGAGCGTCTCGGTGC
The DNA here is from genome assembly GCA_963809215.1 of uncultured Chloroflexia bacterium. Lineage (GTDB taxonomy): Bacteria > Chloroflexota > Limnocylindria > Limnocylindrales > CSP1-4 > CTSoil-043. The sequence goes on along the minus strand of CAWEIJ010000002.1, from coordinate 1,013,579 downwards.
GCGGATACGACGTGGGGATCACGGGACCTGCCGCGCTTGCGGCTGCCGGGAACAGGGCTGCCAACAGGCTCACGCTCGCCAGCAGCACAAACAGCCTTCGCTTGAGACCCAATCTGGTTCCTCCTTCTTGCCTCCTCCGGGATGGAGAGGCGACACCTGCGTTGCAGGGCAATCAACGCGCCGTCATTCGCGAAGCACACCTCCCACGCTGGATTGCCGGATGACAAGCTCCGTCGGCAGGAGCACTCGACGGGGAGATCGATTGGGATCGCCGAGGAGCTGCAGCAGCACTCGGGCAGCCTCGATCCCCTGCTGTCGGACTCCCTGCCGCACGGTGGTGAGCGGGGGATCGAGAAGGGACGCGAAGTCGAGGTCGTCGAACCCGGCGAGCGCGACGTCGTCGGGGACGCGCAGGCCGTGCCCACGAATGGTATCGAGGGCGCCGGCGGCCGTGGCGTCGTTGGCGCAGAAGAGCGCGTCGATGCCCCGGTCCAGGAGCTCGGTCGCGCCTGCCGTGCCCGACTGCCGGTTGAACCTGCCGTCGACGACGAGGCCGTCGACGCCGAGACCGGCCCGCTGCATCGCCCGGAGGTAGCCGCTGACACGGTCCTCGGCCGCCACGGTGCCACGGGTGCCCGTGATGTGGGCGACGCGGGTCCGCCCAAGCGAGATCAGGTGCGTCGTGATCGCGTCGGCGGCCTGCTCGTTGTCGATGTCCACGTAGCTCGCCGTCCGGTCGGCGCGACGGTGCCCGATCAGGACCGTGGGCATGCTCGACGCGAGGAGGCCGTCGACGACGGCGTCCTCGAGGGTGTCGGCCGAGATGATGACGCCGTCGAGGAAGCTCATGCCCAGGACGTGGTCGAGCGTCTCCTCCTTCGTCCGGTTGCCCAGCCAGAGCATCATGCCGGCGCCGGTCTCGGCGAGGTGATCCGTCGTGCCCTGGAGCAGCTGCGAGAAGTACGCGTCCTGGAACAGGAGGTGCGGGTCCACGTGCATGACCACGCCGATCACCCCGGACCGCCCGGAGGCCAGCGTGCGCGCCGCGGCGTTCGGCCGGAAGCTGGTCCGCGAGACGACATCCATCACGCGGCGCCGCGTCTCCGTTGCCACGCTTCCACCGTTCAGCACGCGCGAGACCGTTGCACGAGAGACACCGCTCAACGCGGCGAGGTCGTCGAGGGTCCGGGCAGAGCCCTCCTCGCCGTTGATTCCGTTCGATGCCCGTCGGGTCACTGCCGCCCTCCTGCGGCACGGATGAAAGCGCTTCCATCCTAGAATGCCCTGTCAATAGGGGCCACATGCCATTCGGCCCATCTCGGAGTCTGTGCCAGAATACCGTTCGATGAGAGCGCTTCAGTCGATTGCTGATCGCGTGGTCCAGCGCCGGACACCCGAACCGCGGCCGCGAATGTCAGAGACCAGAGCAGCACGCACCTCGCGAGGAGATGAAGGAGCCCCATGACAGCGCCGTTGATCCCGCCGTCGAAACCGTCGCACTGGGTTCGCAACGTCTCCGTCGGCGTCATCGTCGTCATGGTCGTGCTGGCGGTTCTTGGCTCGGCCGCGAGCCGACAGTCCGGCAACGTGGCACCCGCGGCGCCGCCCAGCGCGGCCGCGAGCGACGCGGGCTCGTCCGCCGACGCGGGCTTCCCGGATGAATCGCCCTCGCCTCTCCCGTCCGGGTCGACCCTTCTCTCCATCAAGGGAACCGGCCCCAAGACGTCGGACGACTTCAAGGCGAGCGGCGACAGCGTCGACATCACCTACGACTACACGTGCGGCGCGAACGACACGTTCAGCCTCGACTTCTACGGGGCGAACGAGAGCCCGCTCCTGCCGGACAACCTGGTCACAAGCGACCCGGGCGACACGGACACCAGCACGACCACCGAGAACCTGAACGGGCAGCCCGGACCCTTCCATGTCGACATCGTCTCGACCTGCACCTGGTCGGTGGAGGTGATCGGCGCGCCGTGATGCCGTCCCTGGTCGGGGCCGCACCCGGCGCCGCGTTGCGAGCTGGGATCGACGACCGCGGCAACTTCGACGGCAAACGGGAGCGCTTCCAAACCGACACGATAGCCACGTGGCCTGCAACGTGATTGCTGTACCATCAATGCCGGAATCTGGCCGTCTCGGCACCTGCCGACGATGAACGCGCTTCCAACGCCAGGAGCACGAGTGGAATCTCGAACCTTCCCGGATGACTTCGCGTGGGGTGCCGCGACGGCCGCGTACCAGGTCGAGGGGGCCGTCCACGACGAAGGCCGCGGGGAGTCGATCTGGGATCGCTTCTCCCACACGCCGGGCCGCGTCCGGAACGGCGACACCGGTGACGTCGCCTGCGATCACTACCACCGCATGCGGGACGACGTCGCGCTCATCGCCGCGCTCGGCCTCAACGCGTATCGCTTCTCCGTGTCGTGGTCGCGGGTGCTCCCGGACGGGACCGGCGCCGTCAACCAGGCCGGCCTCGACTTCTACGACCGGCTCGTCGACGAGCTGCTGGCGCGCGACATCGCCCCGTTCGTGACGCTCTACCACTGGGACCTTCCGCAGGCGCTCGAGGACGCTGGTGGGTGGCCGGTTCGCGCCACCGCGGAGGCGTTCGCCGACTACGCCGGCATCGTCGCGGCACGGCTCGGGAGCCGGGTCCGCAGCATCGCCACCCTGAACGAGCCCTGGGTCGTTGCGGACCACGGGTATCGGATCGGCTCGCACGCGCCAGGGCGGAGCGACCCGGCGGCCGCGCTTGCAGCGTCCCATCACCTCCTCGTCGGGCACGGCCTGGGCGTCCAGGCGATCCGCGCCGCCGCCCCCGGGACGGCCGCCGGCATCGTGCTGAACCTGGGACCCCAGCACCCCGCCTCGTCGCACCCGCTCGACGTGGAGGCGGCCGCCGCCGCGCACGACTGGCTCAACCGCTGGTACCTCGATCCCATCACGGGGCGTGGGTACCCCGAGGCGCCGCCCTGGGTCCGTGGGCGCGGCCGGCCCGAGGTCCGCGACCGCGACATGGAGCTGATCGCCTCGCCGATCGACTTCCTGGGTGTCAACTACTACAGCCGGAACGTCGTCCGGTCGGCGGACCTCCCGCCGCTTGGGGCGACCGCGGAGATCGAGCGAACCGGGATGGGCTGGGAGGTCTACCCGGCCGGGCTCGTGGAGGTGCTCGAGTTCGTGGCATCGCGGACCGGCGCCCTGCCCCTCTACATCACCGAGAACGGCGCGGCCTATCCCGACGACGGGGTCGACCCGGCCCGGGATCCGGCCCGGGTGCGCTTCCTGCGACGCCACCTCGAGGCCGCGCTCGACGCCATCGACCGCGGCGTCCCCCTCCGCGGCTACTTCGCCTGGTCCCTTCTCGACAACTTCGAATGGGCCCAGGGGTACGGCCCGCGATTCGGGATCGTCCACGTCGACTACGGGACCCTGGAACGGCGCGTCCGCGACAGCGGCCGCTTCATGGGCATGGTGGCGCGCTCCGGACGACTCCCGCTCGAGAGGCCGCGGACGCCTCGGTGCCGCCTGCCTGAGCGAGCGACCGGCGCCGATGCAGGCCCAACGCGAAAGGGAACGCCGATGACGATGCCGCCGACGCGGGATCCCGCCCCCGCTGCGGATGGCCGAACGTCCATCCCGTGGGAGGACCGGCCCGCCGGCTCGACCGGCGTGATCTGGCGCTCGTCCCGGAACCCGATCATCCGGCGCGACCACCTGCCGCGTTCCAACAGCATCTTCAACTCCGCCATCGTCCCGTTCGGCGACGGGTATGCCGGCGTCTTCCGCGTCGACGACACGGCCCGGTCCATGAACATCCATGCCGGTCGCAGCGCGGACGGGGTCGCGTGGCGGATCGACGCCGCAGCCGATCGAGTTCACCGCGGCGGACGACAGGGTCCCCGAGATCCAGGGCAGGTTCGAGCACGCCTACGACCCGCGCGTGACCTGGCTCGAGGACCGCTACTACGTGACCTGGTGCAACGGCTACCACGGCCCCACGATCGGCATCGGGTACACCCACGACTTCGAGACGTTCCACCAGCTCGACAACGCGTTCCTGCCGTTCAATCGGAACGGGGTCCTGTTCCCGCGCCGCGTCGGCGGGCGCGTACGCGATGCTCAGCCGGCCGAGCGACAACGGGCACACGCCGTTCGGCGACATCTTCTATTCCGAGAGCCCCGACCTGGTCCACTGGGGCCGCCACCGCCACGTCATGGCGCCCATCGGCGTGGACGTGGGAATCGACCAAGATCGGCGCGGGGCCGACGCCGATCGAGACGCCCGAGGGCTGGCTGCTCATCTACCACGGCGTCCTGACGTCCTGCAACGGCTTCGTCTACTCGATGGGCGCTGCCCTGCTCGACCTCGACGAGCCGTGGAAGGTGATCGCCCGCAGCCGCGACTACCTGCTGTCGCCGCAGGTCCCGTACGAGCAGGTCGGCGACGTCCCGAACGTCGCGTTCCCGTGCGCAGCGCTCGTGGACCCCGCGACCGACCGGCTGACCATCTACTACGGCGGTGCCGACACCGTCGTCTGCATGGCCCACGGATCCCTGTCCGAGGTCCTCGACTTCGTCCGGTCGCGGTCCTGACCGAACGTTGCTGAGAGGTCTTCCATGCGCTACGGGCACTTCGACGACGAGCGGCGCGAGTACGTCATCACGCGCCCGGACACGCCGCTGCCGTGGATCAACTATCTCGGCAGCGAGGACTACTTCGGGATCATCTCGAACACCGCGGGCGGGTATTCGTTCTACCGGGACGCGCGCCTCCGCAGGTTGACGCGCTACCGCTACAACAACGCCCCGCTCGACCTGGGCGGCCGGTACGTCTACCTGCGCGACGACGTCTCGGGCGACTACTGGAGCCCCAGCTGGCAGCCGACCCAGCGGGACCTGGAGGACTACTCCTGCCGGCACGGCCTCGGCTACTCGATCATCAGCTCGCGCTACCAGGGCATCCGGGCGGAGACGCTCTATTTCGTCCCGCTGGGCGAATCGCTGGAGATCTGGAGAGTCCGGGTCACGAATGAGCGACCGGAGGCCGCCGCGCTCTCGCTCTTCAGCTCGGTCGAGTTCTGCCTGTGGGACGCGCACGAGGATGCGACGAACTTCCAGCGCAACTACTCGGTCGGCGAGGTCGAGGTCGAGGACGGCGTCATCTACCACACGACCGAGTACCGGGAGCGGCGCAACCACTTCGCGTACTTCGCGTGCTCGGAGCCCCTGGCCGGCTTCGACACGCAGCGCGACGCCTTCCTCGGGCCCTACCGTGGCTGGGACCGCCCGATCGCGGTGGAGCGCGGGCAGACGTCCCGCTCGATCGCCCATGGCTGGCAGCCATCAGGCTCGCACCATGTTCGCCTCGAGATCGGGCCCGGCGAGACGAGGGAGGTCGAGTTCGTCCTGGGCTACGCCGAGAACCCCGCGGACGCGAAGTTCGATCCACCGGGCTCCCAGCGGGTCGACAAGCGGCGCGTCCGGCCGACGATCGCTCGCTACCTCCAGCCGGCCGCGGTCGAGGCAGCGTTCGAGGCGCTGCGCGCGAGCTGGACCTACCTCATCGGGTCGTACCAGGCGCGGACGGGCGACGAGCACGTCGACCGGATGGTCAACATCTGGAACCCGTACCAGTGCATGGTCACGTTCAACGTCTCGCGCTCGGCGTCGCTCTTCGAATCGGGGATCGGTCGCGGGATCGGGTTCCGGGACTCGAGCCAGGACCTCTTCGGATTCGTCCAGATGGTCCCCGCCCGGGCCCGCCAGCGACTTCTCGACGTCGCCTCGACCCAGCTGCCGACCGGCGGCGCGTACCACCAGTACCAGCCGCTCACGAAGCGCGGCAACTTCGATGTCGGCTCCGGGTTCAACGATGACCCGGCCTGGCTGGTTCTCTCCGTCGCGGCCTACCTGAAGGAGACCGGCGACGCGTCGATCCTCGACGAGCGGCTTCCATTCGACAACCAGCCGGGCACCGAGCGATCGCTCTACGAGCACCTCCAGCGCTCGATCCAGTACACGCTCGATCGCCTGGGCCCGCAGCGGCTTCCCCTCATCGGCCGCGCTGACTGGAACGACTGCCTCAACCTGAACTGCTTCTCGGAGACGCCCGGCGAATCGTTCCAGACGACCGAGAACCGCAGCGGCGGGGTCGCCGAATCGGTCTTCATCGCCGCCCTCTTCGTGCTGACCGCCGGCGAGCTCGCCTCGATCGCCGCGATGCGTGGCGATTCCGCGGAGGCGACCCGATGCCGTGCCGCGGCCGTCGAGATGCGCGCGGCGATCGACCAGCACGGATGGGACGGCGCCTGGTTCCGGCGGGCCTACGACTTCTTCGGCCGGCCGGTCGGGTCGGCCGAGAACGTCGAGGGCCAGATCTTCATCGAGCCGCAGGGCATGTGCGTCCTCGCCGGGATCGGGATCGACGACGGGCGGGCGCGGACCGCGCTCGACTCCGTTCGCGAGCGCCTTGCGACCCCGCACGGGATCGTGGTCCTCCAGCCTGCCTTCACCCGCTACCACCTGCACCTGGGCGAGATCTCCACGTACCCCGGCGGGTACAAGGAGAATGCCGGCGTCTTCTGCCATACGAACCCGTGGGTGATGATCGCCGAGGCCCGGCTCGGGAACGGCGATGCGGCGATGGACTACTACCTCCGCATCAACCCGTCCGCGCGGGAGAGATCTCTCGGAGACGCATCGTGGCGAGCCGTACGTCTACGCCCAGATGATCGCCGGCCGGGACTCCGCGACGCCCGGCGAGGCAAAGAACACCTGGCTCACCGGGACGGCTGCCTGGAACTTCGTCGCGATCAGCCAGTGGCTCCTGGGCGTGCGGCCCGAGCACGACGGCCTGCGGATCGATCCGTGCGTGCCTGCCGAGTGGGGCGATTTCCACGTGACGCGACGCTTCCGCGGCGTGACGTACAGGATCGCCGTTCGAAAACGTGCCGGCGCGTCCGGCCGCGTGTCCCGGCTCCGCGTCGACGGTCGGCTCATCGATGGCAACCTCGTACCGCTTGCCGGCCGCGACGACGGCCGAGGTCGAGGTGGAGGCGTTCGTCGAGGCGCCCGTGGAGGACGCGGTCGAGGCAACCCCGTGACGCCGGTCGAGGCGACCCCGGCCGTCTCGCCGTACGGGCACGTCGACGCCGCGACCCACGAGTACGTCATCCGCCGCCCGGATACGCCGACGCCCTGGCTCAACTATCTCGGGCAGGGCGGGTATGGCGGGATCATCTCGAACACAGCCGGCGGCTTCTCGTTCGACCGGGATCCACGCGAGCGCCGCGCGACCCGCTACCGGTACAACTCGCTCCCGGCGGACCAGCCCGGCCGCTACGTCTACCTCCGGGACCAGGCGACCGGGCGCTTCTGGAGCCCCACCTGGCAACCGGTCAGGGGACACCTGGACGACTACGAGTGCCGCCACGGCCCGGGCTACACGCGGATCCGGAGCTCGTTCGAGGGGATCGAGTGCGAGCTCCTCTACTTCGTGCCGCCGGACGCGGCGGACGGGATCTGCCCGTGCGAGCTGTGGGTGGCACGAATCCGCAACACGGGAGCGCAGGCGCGCAGCATCCGGACGTTCTCCTACGCGGAGTTCGGCTACTTCGACAGCCTGAGCGACCAGCAGAACCTGGACTGGTCGCAGCACATCATGTCGACAAGGCTGGAGGGAAATGCCGTCCTCGCATCCACGCGGTTCCGCGCCACGACCTCGTTCATCGGCGCGAGCGAGGCGCCGATGGGCTGGACCGGGGACCGGGACGACTTCGTGGGCCGCTACCGTGACCTCGCGGCGCCGATCGTCGTCGAGACCGGCGCGCCTTCGAACACCGGCGCGCCGCGCGGCAACACGATCGGGTCGCTCTCCCACGACCTCGAGCTCGGCCCGGGGGAGGAACACCGGCTGGTGTATGTCCTCGGCATCACCGACCACCCCGGGGAGATCGCCGGCGTGGTGGCGCGCTACGCCGATCGATCCGAGGTCGACCGAGCCTTCATCGACCTCCATGCCGACTGGGCCGAGTACCTCGAGCGATTCGCGGTCGTGACGCCCGACCCCGAGATGTCGGAGATGCTCACGGCATGGAACCAGGTCCAGTGCCGGACGACGCTCAACTGGTCTCGATTCGTCTCCGGGTACGAGACCGGGCTGGGTCGCGGCATGGGAACCCGGGACTCTGCCCAGGACATCCTCGGCACGGTGCACAGCCTGCCCGCGCAGGCGCTCCGGACGCTGTCGCGAACGTGGGCGCTCCAGTTTCCCGACGGCCACGCCTGGCACCAGGTCTTCCCGCTCACCGGGGAGGGCGGCCCGGGGCTCGCAGCGGAGTTCCCCGCGTGGCCCCAGTGGTTCTCGGACGACCACCTCTGGCTGGTCCTCGCGACGTGCGCCTACCTCCGCGAGACGGGCGACCTCGCCTATCTCGACGCCGTCGTCCCGTGGGCCGGTGGCGACGGCGCAACGGTCTGGACGCACATGCTCCAGGCGATCGAGTTCACGCTGGCGAACCGGGGGCCGCAGGGCCTGCCCCGCGCGGGGTTCGCGGACTGGGACGACACCCTCAACGTCGACCACGGATCCGGGCGGGCGGAGAGCGTCTGGACCGCGATGCTGCTCTGCCGGACCGTCCTGGACCTCGCCGACGTGTGCGAGCACGCGGGCCGATCGGCCGATGCGACGCGACTCATGGAGCTCCACGCCGAGATGGCAGCCATCGTCAATGCAGTCGCCTGGGACGGCGAGTGGTACGGCCGCGCGTTCGACGACCGGGGCCGGCCGATCGGTGTGGCGGCCGAGGAGCGCCACCGGATCAACCTGAACCCCCAGACCTGGTCCGTCATCGGCGAGGTCGCGCCGCGCGCACGGGCCGAGCGCGCGCTCGCGTCTGCGGAGCGACTGCTCGCGACGCCCTATGGGACCGCCATGCTGTGGCCGCCATACGACGGCGGCGACGACCGCGTCCGCGGCACCTCCACGTATCCGCCCGGCGCGAAGGAGAACGGCGGGATCTTCTGCCACGCCAACACGTGGCTCGTGATCGCCGCGGCGATGCTCGGGAGAGGTGACGACGCGTACCGCCACTACCGGCGAACCCTGCCCCTCGCGCGCACGGACGCGGACCTGTTCCGGGCGGAGCCCTACGTCTACTCGCAGAACATCTGCGGCCCGGCTCATCCCCAGTTCGGCATGGCCCGCAACGCGTGGCTGACGGGGACGGCCGCGTGGTCGTTCGTGGCTGCCACCCAGTGGATCCTGGGGATCCGGCCGACCTTCGACGGGCTGCGGATCGCGCCCGCGATCCCCGCGGCCTGGCCGGGCTTCGAGGCGCGCCGGGCGTTCCGTGGCGTGACGTACGAGATCACGGCGCGACGAGCGGGCCCCGGGAACACGGTCTCCCTGGTCGTCGACGGCCGGCTCCTCGCGGGCACGATCGTCCCGCTGCCGCCACCCGGCACGTCCCTCGTCAGGGTGGACGTGAGCCTGACCTGACGGCGCCCGCGTAACAGGCGCGATCGGGCAGCCGGCCCTTATGCAGTCCCCCACCCGAGCACGACCAGCACGGCCGCCAGCGCGAGCAGGACGAAGCCGGCGATCGCCACGGGCCAGCGTTTGCCGAGCCGGCCGCCGGCGATAAGCACCGCGGCGACGATCGCCAGGACCAATGGGAGGTGCGGCATCAGGCGGGTCCTCCTGCTCGACGACGGTCGGGAACGCGACGGCCCCCGAAGCGCATCGCGGAACCGCACGCTGGCCCCGAGGCGAAGGCCCGGGTTGGCGTCGACGCGGCCCGAACGGGCAGCCCGGCCGCGACCCTCGATCGGTGCGGACGACAGCCCGTCCCCGTGCCGTGTCGAGGCGGGGTCGGTTCGATCACCTCCTTGCCAGGAGGAGGAAGAGGGCGCCGGCGACCACGAGCACCGCGATTCCGGCGACGAAGGCCCAGTCGCCCCACCAGAGGTCGCGGTTGATCGCGGCCGACCAGGATGAGGATCGCGGAGACCACCGCCAGCAGGGTCAGGAATGGATGGGCCTTCACACGAGACGGCATCTGATTCCTCCTCCGATCGCTGCGGCCCGACAGGGCCTGAACATGCTGCACCTACGCACGAGCGTCACCCACGGAACGCATCCATGAAGCGCACCCGTGTGCCGAGGCGCAGGGCGGCGTTGGTGTACATGCGGCCGGCCAGCCAGGTCAGGCCGGCGATGGATGCCACGATAAGCGCGACGGCCAGGCCGACCTGCCAGAGCGGCACGTCGATGTCCGCCATCCGCACCGGCATCAGGATGGGCGCGAACGGCGGAAGCAGCGAGCACACCGTGGCCAGGGGGCCGCTCGGATTCGGCAGCGAGGCGTACATGAGCAGGTACCCCGCGATCTGGAAGATCGAGATCGGCGCGACGGCGCTCTGCACCTCCTCCTGGCGCGAGACGAGCGAGGCGACCGCCGCGTAGGCCGTGGCGTAGAAGAGGAAGCCGAGCAGGAACCAGAAGATGTCGCCGAGGATCGAGGCCACGCCGAGGGCCGGGATCGCGGCGACATTGGTCACGTGGACCGCGATCGAGCGCGGCCGCGCCCACGATCGTGAGCTGCAGGAGACCGACGAGGCCGATCCCGATGACCTTGCCCGCGAGCAGCCGGCTTGGCTGGATCGTGGCGAGCAGGATCTCCATGATCCGCGTCGCCTTCTCCTCGACCACGCCCTGGGCCACCAAGTTCCCGTACTGGCCGAGCGCGATCCAGAGCAGGATGCCGAGGGCCAGGCTGGCGAACAGGTTCTGGGTGTCCTTGGGGTTGGGGGGCTGCAGGAGCTGGACCGGGACCAGGGCCATGGCCGAGGTGACGGCCGCCGGTGAGAGGCCGGCGTCGGAAAGGCGTGCCGCCTCCGCGGCCAGGGACAGGGCGGACTCGACGGTCGACGGGATGGCAGTCCTTCACCACGGCCGTCGGTGCGGTCGACGACCCGGTCACGAGCACGTCGAGCGTGCCCGCCGTCACCTGCGCCTCCCCGGCGGTGACGTCGGCGATGTCGCTGACCGTCACGTTCGCACCCAGGGCCGCGGCAGTTGCCGTGAACGCTCGCTCGAGCGCCTGCGACCCGCCGCTGAAGCCGACCCGCACCGGATTGGTCCTGCCGGCGAGCAGCGACGCGGCCACGATGCCGACCACGACGAGGACCGCCATCACGGTCGTGCCGCCAACGAAGACCCGCGAGCGCAGGCGCATGCGGATCTCGCGGCGGGCGACGAGGACGATCGTCGGCAGGCGGCGCGCTTCCGCCCGTGGCGCACAGGCGGCGCATTCATGCCGCTGCCTCCCCGATGACCGTCCGGAAGATCTCGCCGAGGGTGGGCTCGACGCGCTCGAACGCGCGCACCGGTCCGGTGGCCAGCGCCGCCTGGAGCAGCGCCTGGTCGTCGACGCCCGGATCCAGCTCGAACAGCCGCCGCGAGCCGTCGGCCTGGAGCAGGTCGCACGCCCGGCACGCCGGCTTCCCAGTCGTCCGGGGCCCCGGGGACGTCGATCCAGCGGCGCTCGCGGCCCGCCGGCCCGGAGCTCGTCCACCGTGCCGCAGGCGACCATCCGACCGTGATCGATGATGCCCACCCGGTCGCACAGGCGCTCGACGAGCTCGAGCTCGTGGCTCGAGAAGATGACGGGGACACCCGCGTCCGCCCGTTCGCGGAGCACGCCCGCCATCACGTCGACCGCGACCGGGTCGAGCCCGGCGAACGGCTCGTCGAGGACGAGGACGTCCGGCCCGAAGACGAGCGCGGCGGCCAGCTGGACCCGCTGCTGGTTGCCCAGGCTGAGCGCCTGCAGGTCGGCGTCGCGCCGGTCGGCGAGGCCGAACCGGTCCAGCCAGCCGAGCGCGGCCCCCCGGGCGTCCGCGCCCGTCATGCCGTGCAGCTCGCCGAGGTAGGCCAGCTGCTCCGCCACGTGCATCCTGGGATACAGGCCGCGCTCCTCGGGCATGTAGCCGATGCGGCGCCGGGCCTCGAACGTCAGGGGGACGCCCAGCCAGCGCACCACGCCAGCGTCTGCGCTCAGCACGCCCAGCGCGATTCGCATCGTCGTCGTCTTGCCGGCGCCGTTGCGCCCGACGAAGCCGAACAGCTCACCGGCGCGGACGTCGAAGGTGAGGTCCTCGAGGGCAACGAGGTCGCCGTAGCGCTTCGAGATGCCGTCGATCTCGAGCTGCCGTTGCTTCGTGCCCGTCATCGACGCTCGCTCCGCGTCTGCGCCGTTGGCACGGCCGCCGCTTCGCTCCCATGCCTCGCGTTGCCGGTTGCAGCATCGCTGCCATCGATCGCAGGCTCGGCCGCCTCCCGCCAGTCCCCACGGGCCGGCAGCCGTCCCGTGTCGCTGAGCGCGCGTCGGAGCAGGAACTCGATCTGCCCGTTGAGGCTTCGGAGATCGTCGCCCGCCCAGGCTCGCAGCGCGGCCATCGTCGCAGGATCGAGCCGCAGCAGATATGGCTTGCGGTCCACCGTCGTCGTCCCGCTGCCGGCTACTGGTACAACGTGCCCGTGTTCACAACCGGCTGGGTCTCGCGCTCGCTGCAGAGCACGACGAGGAGGTTGCTGACCATCGTCGCCTTGCGCTCCTCGTCGAGCTCGACGATGTGCTTGGTGGAAAGCTGCTCGAGCGCCATCTGGACCATGCTCACCGCGCCCTCGACAATCCGGGTCCGGGCGTCGATGACCGCGCCCGCCTGCTGGCGGCGGAGCATCGCGTTCGCGATCTCGGGCGCGTAGGCGAGATGGCTGATGCGCGTATCCATGACCTCGAGGCCGGCCTTCTCGAGGCGGCCCTGGACCTCCACCTGGAGCTGCTGGCCGACCTCGTGCGGATTGCCGCGCAGCGACAGCTCGAATTCCACGTGGGGCTCGTAGGGGTAGGAAGTCGTGAGCGTCCGTATCGCCGCCTCCGTCTGGACCTTCAGGAACTGCTCGTAATCGTCCACCTCGAAGAGCGCCTCTGCAGTGTCGCGCACGCGCCACACGACGACCGCCGCGATCTCGATGGGGTTGCCGTCATGGTCGTTGACCTTGAGCTTCTCGCTCTCGAAGTTCCGCACCTTGATCGACACGCGCGGACGCTGCGTGAAGGGGTTGACCCACCAGAAGCCCTGCGCCTTGAGGCTGCCCGCGTAGCGCCCGAACAGCACCAGGGCGCGCGCCTCGTTGGGGTTCACAGGCGTCAGGCCCCGGTACCCGAGGGCGAGGAGGACAGCCACCACCAGTGCCGCGAGCGTGCCGCCCCGTCCGACGCGCTCGACATCGACGACGCCGAAGATGAGGGCGAGGACACCCGCCACGGTGAGCGCGAGCAGCGCGAACAGCATGGGGTACCCGGGAAGAGCCCGAGCCTCTCGTTCCTGGATCACGTGGTCCTCCTGGTGTTGTCCCGAGGTTTGCGGTGAGGTGTCATCGTGGTCACGGCGTGCAGCCTGTGACGCCGCCTGCGACCAGCGTGCTCAATGGGCAGATCGCGGCGCGCGGGTAGGTGGGGCCCATGGCCGCCGCGGTCGCCGCCGGGTCGTTGGCCTGTGTCACCTGCCGGGGCGAGTAGGCGAAGCTCGGGCCCGCCAGGATCTCGCGGAGGAAGAGGATGTGGGTAGCCCCTGGCTGCGCCGCGGAGAGGGGCAGGAAGGTCGCGCCGGGGATGCTCTCGATGGCGGCCCGCTGCGCTTCGGGTCCAAGCACGTACGTGAAGTCGCCGGTCGCGTCGAGCTTCGTCCCGTCATCGGCGCGACACCCCGGGTCCGTGCCCCCACCAGGCAGCGGGTTCATCACCGTGGGCAGCGTCGCGGTCGCGAGCCCGACGCACATGGACCAGTAGCGGACGTCCTCACCGGCGGCCGGCCAGGGGGACGGGTGGTCGCCCGCGGCGTATGTCGGCGCCCTGGCGCGGATCACCACCACGTCGCCCGGTCCCGGTGGCGTGAAATAGGCGGCCACGTAGTCCGCGTCCACGTTTGGGGTGAGCGCCTCGAACGCCTCCTTGAAGAACGCGAGCTGGCCGACCGACCGCGCCTTTGCTGAAGGACTCGGCGCAGCCTGCGTCGCGGTCGGCGGCGATGCAGGCGTGGGGGCCGGGGCGGTCGAGGGCGACGTGCGGGTCGCGCACGGCGCGAGAGACACCGACGGGTCGCCGGGCTCGAGCGTCAACGTCGGCGGGGTGACCTTCGAGAAGTCACCCCCGGCCGGGAAGTACACGCGGTACTCCAGGTAGCCCTGCCCGCTGGTCGTGCCTGCCGGCGCGAGCGGGAGCGTGTTCACCTGACCCGGCGCCACGTCCTCACGCAGGGTCACCGTGAAGTGGCCGCCCGCCGCGGCCTGCTGCTGCCACGGATTGACGCTGCCCTGATCCGGGGCGATCCGGTAGTCCGCCAGCGCGGAGCTCACCCCGTCGCGAAGGAACGGGGCAGTCTTCGCGTCATAGACCTGCAGCGAGGCGTAGCGCGCGTCGGGGAATGTGCCGGACACGACAATCCGCAGGCCTGGCGCGACGTGGAACGGCTCGAGCCAGTACGCGGCGGCAGTGTCCGGAAGACCAGCATTCGGCGAGGTCGCCGACGTTACGTTCGCGGCGATGTACCAGGGGCATGTCTGCGCCATGGCCGATGCAGCCGCCGCCGTGGACGGCGTCGTCGCTGCCGACCCTACCGGCGTTTCGGGTGGCGACGCCGCTGGCGAGCAGGCGGACGCCAGCGCCAGGACGCTGAGTGCCGCGACGACCACGCGCAGATGAGCCCGGCGCACGATCGGGTGACCGACTCGACCCGCTCCTGACGAGAGCCCCTCATCCACTGACATCCGGCGGTTCATCGCACGCAGTTCTCCGGTCCCCTGACGAGGCGAGAGCCTCGACGCCGACCTGTTCAGACGGCGTCATGATATCAGTCTGATAGCGTCGGGGCTCGACAACCCCACCGGACCTCGCGACCGCACGTGTGCCCGCCCGCGGATCCTCGGCGTCGTCCGCGAGGTCCGGATTCGCCGGGTGATCGCGCACCGCCTCACCATGAGGCGCCCCCGGACCGCCCGGTTCCCCGGAGGTGGCGTCGGGCAGGGATGTTCGTTGACTGCGAATGCCGATGCCGCGTCCACGGACCGTCCGAGGAGGCAATCGTGCCAGACGACGTGCTGCCTCCCGGGCCGCCCCCGATCGCCGGCACCAGTCTCACGCCCGTCCGCGGCCCGCGCCGCGCTCGAGGCGCTACCCGTGCGCGTCCGTGCCCGCCTGGCGGCCCACGAACCTGCCGATCCGGTCCAGGGCCTCCTCGATCTTCTCGTAGCTCGTCGCGTAGCACATCCGGACGTGGCCCGCGCCCGACGGTCCGAAGGCGCTTCCCGGGACCGCCGCCACGTGCTCCTCGGTGATGAGCCGCTCGACGAACGCCTCGTCGTCGAGCCCGGTCGAGCTGATTCGCGGGAACGCGTAGAAGGCGCCGCGCGGCTCGAACGTGGCAAGCCCCAGCGCATTGAGCCCGTCGACGAGAAGCCGGCGCCGGCGGTCGTACTCCGCGCGCATCGCCTCCACGTCCGCGTCGCCGGTCGTGATCGCGACGAGCGCCGCGTCCTGGGCGACCGTCGAGGCCGACATGATCCCGTACTGGTGGACCTTGACGATGCCCTCGAGGATCCCGGCCGGCGCGCAGGCGTATCCGACTCGCCAGCCGGTCATCGCGTAGGCCTTCGAGAAGCCGCCCATCAGGATCGTCCGCTCGCGCATGCCCGGCAGCGCGCTCATCGCCCGGTGCCGGTAGTCGCCGTACGCCAGCCGGTCGTAGATCTCGTCCGAGTAGACGAGCAGGTCGTGGCGGACGGCGATCGCGGCCAGCTCGTCCTGGGACGCCTGCGGCAGGACGGCGCCGGTCGGGTTGCACGGGATAGCCCAGGAAGAGCGCCTTCGTGCGTGGCGTGACCGCGGCCTCCACGGCGGCGGGATCGAGGGCGAAGTCGTCCTCGAAGCGGGTGGCGACGTGGCGCACGACCCCGCCGGCGAACACGATCGCCGGGACGTACGCGACGTACGACGGCTCGTGGAGGATCACCTCGTCGCCCGGATCGATCGTCGCCCGGAGCGCGAGGTCAACCGCCTCGGATGCCCCGACGGTCACCACGATCTCCGACACCGGGTCGTACCGGACGCCGTACCGCCTCGCCAGGTGGTCGGAGATTGCGACGCGCAGCTCCAGCGTCCCGTAGTTCGACGTGTAGTGGGTCCGCCTGGCACGCAGCGACGCGATCCCCGCCTCGATCACCTGCGGGGGCGTCGCGAAGTCCGGCTCCCCCACTCCCAGGCTGATCACGTCCTCCATCGTCGCCGCGATGTCGAAGAAGCGACGGATCCCGGATGGCGGCACGGCGCGAACTCGCGCGGAGAGAGCGCGCTCGGCGAGCGGGCGCTTCAGATCGATCGATGTCATCGGACCGCCTCCACCGGCTGCCTGAGCGCAGCAAGGCCGGCCGGCTCCCGGCCTCGCCACGGCGCGTCCGCGGTGATCGCCTCGTACGCGCGCGCCAGGCGGAGGAGCGCCAGCTCGCTCCACGCCGGGCCGATCAGCTGGAGCCCGACCGGAAGGCCGTCGGACAGCCCGGCGGGGATGCTCATACCCGGCAGGCCCGCCATGTTCACCGGCAGCGTGCAGGCGTCGGAGAGGTACATCGCCACCGGGTCCTCCAGCTTCGCCCCGAGCGGCCAGGCGACGGACGGGCTGGTCGGGGCAACCAGGGCGTCGATCCCCGCCCCAAAGGCCGCGTCGAAGTCGGCCTTGATGAGCGTCCGGACCTTCTGGGCCTTGAGGTAGAACGCGTCGTAGTAGCCGGCCGAGAGCGCATACGTGCCGAGCATGATCCGGCGCTTGACCTCCGGGCCGAAGCCGGAGCCTCGCGTCGCGACGTAGTTGGCGAGCACGTCGCCGTCGCGGACGGCATGGCCGAAGCGGATCCCGTCGTAGCGGGCGAGGTTCGCCGACGCCTCCGCCGGGGCCACGATGTAGTAGGTCGCCAGCCCGTACTCCGTGTGGGGCAGGCTCACGTCGACGATCTCCGCGCCGGCGGCACCGAGCGCGGCCACCGCCTCGCGGATGCGCGCCTCCACGCCCGGCTCCATGCCCGCCACGAAGTACTCGCGCGGCAGCCCGAGGCGCAGGCCGCGGAGGTGGCCAGCGGCCTCGTCGTCCGTTGTCGCGAGGTGGAGCAGCTCGCCGGGGACCGGGACGCGGCGCGGACGTGGAGTCGCGCTCGTCGCGTCCCGCAACCGCGTGCAGGAGCATCGCCGCGTCGCGGGCGTCACGACCGAACGGCCCGATCTGGTCCAGCGACGATGCGAACGCGACGATCCCGTAGCGGCTGACCCGGCCGTACGTGGGCTTGAGCCCGACGATGCCCGTCATGGACGCGGGCTGGCGGATGGAGCCGCCCGTGTCGGTTCCGAGGCTCAGCGGCACGTGGCCGGCGGCGACGCTTGCCGCGGACCCGCCGGAGCTGCCGCCCGGCACGCGGCCGAGGTCCCATGGGTTGGCCACCGGGCCGTACGCCGAGTGCTCCGTGGACGATCCCATCGCGAACTCGTCCATGTTCAGCTTGCCCACGATCACCGCGCCGGCGGCCCGCAGCCGCTCGGTGACGTGCGCGTCGTACGGAGAGATGTACCCGGCGAGGATCCGCGAGCCGGCGGTGCACTGGCCACCACGCACGGAGACGAGGTCCTTGAGGCCGACGGGCACGCCGCACAGCGGGTGGAGCGCCACCAGCGCCGCGGGACCGTCCGCGCGGGCGGCGGCCAGCCGGGCGTCCGCGTCGGCGGCCGCGGCCCGGGCACCCGCGGAGTCGATGGCAAGCCACGCGTTGAGCGCGGGGTTCTCGCGCTCGATGAGCGCGAGGTGGGCGTCGACAAGCTCGCGCGACGAGATCTCGCCGGCCCGGAGCCGCTCGCCCATCGCGGCGGCCGTCAGGTGGGTCAGTGCCGGATCGCCCATGCGGGACGCTCAGTCGCCGCCGAGGATGGCCGGCACCACCACGTAGCCCCCCTCGCGCCTGGGGACGTTGGCGAGGGCCTCGGCCTGCGTGAGCGACGGCTGCGCCAGGTCCTCGCGGAGGATGTTCTCGAGCTCGATCGTCTGGGCCGTCGGCGGGATGGCGTCCGTGTCGAGCCGCGCCAGCACGGCGTACTGGTCCAGGATGTGGTTGAGCTGGACCTCGAGCCGCGACAGCTCGTCCTCGTCGAGGCCCAGCCGGGCGAGGTGCGCCACGTGCTCGACGTCGCCACGGGAGAGCGTTGCCATGCGGCCGATCATAGCCGACCGGCTGCGTCAGCCAGCCCGGACCGACACGAGCGCCCGGCGACCCTGGGCGAGATGGAACCGGTCGTGGCCCGCGGTCATCGTGAACATCAGGCCGAGCGATTCAGCGCCCCGCTCGCGGTGGCGCACGGAGCGCGCCCGCTGGGCCGGGGTCGTTGCGCGCCACAGCGCGAGGTTCGCGGCGCGAAGGGTCTCGAACAGGCGCAGCAGGTCGGCGGGGTCGGCGTGACCGTGCTCGAGCGCGGCCACCCAGCGATCCTGGTCGTACCCCACGATCTCCGGGTCGTCCTCGGCAAGTGCCCAGCGGTACCGGCCGCTCATCACGAGCTCGCCGTCCACGGCGTGGCCCAGGCACTCGAGCACGGACCACTCGCCCGGCGCCGGCCGGTTCCGAAGGTCGGGCCCGGCCTCGTCGACGAGCGCGCGCCACGCCAGGCCCGTCGCCGCCTGGACCAGGGCCGGGTCGTCGTAGCCGACCAGGCCCACGAGGCGGCGCTGGTAGGCCAGGGGTTCGGCGAGCTCCTCCCCGCCCGCGTGCCCTGCCTGATCGATGCGCTCCGTCATGTCGATGCCTCCTCCCCGCCGAGCAGCTGCCGGAACCCGGCCTCGTCGAGCACCGGGACGCCGAGCTCCTGCGCCTTGTCGAGCTTGGAGCCGGCGTTCTCTCCCGCGACCAGGTAGTCCGTCTTCCGCGAGACCGAGCCCGCGGCCTTGCCTCCAGCCACCCGGATCGCCTCCTCGGCCTCCGGCCGGCTGAAGCCCGCGAGCGTCCCGGTGACGACGAGCGTCTTCCCCGCCAGGGGGCCTGCCGTTCCCTCGCCGGCCGGCGGGCGCACAACCGGTCGCTCCGCCTCCACCCCGGCCGCCACGAGGTCGTCGAGGATGCCCGCGGTGGCCGGATCCCCGAAGTACCGGCCGAGGCTCGCCGCGACCGTCGCCCCCACGCCAGGAACCTCCTCGAAGGCCTCCGGCGCGACCGTCGCGATCCGGCGCAGCTCCGCCGCGGCTCGCGCCGTCCAGCCGTCTGCGCCGCCCATCGGCTCGGTGTCGCCGGGCGGGACCCGGCGTGCGAGCCACCCCGCGATGTCGATGGCGGTCTGCTCGCCGACCTGGGGGATGCCGAGTGCGTTCACGATCCGGGCGAGCGGCCGGCGGCGTGCCCGCTGGATCGACGCCGCGAGGTTCTCCGCGCTCCTGCGAGCGAATCGGTCGAGCGACTCCAGGTCCTCCACGCCGAGTCGGAAGAAGTCCCCGCGGGAGCGGACCAGGCCGCGCTGGAGCAGCTGCTCGAGGACTGCCCAGCCGGCGCCCTCGATGTCCATCCCGCCGCGACCTGCGAAGTGCGCGTACTCCTGGGCCACCCGCGCCGGGCAGGCCGGGTTCGGGCAGTAGTGCCGGACCGCACCCTCGTCACGCACGACCGGCGTCGCGCAGACGGGGCAGCGGACGGGCATCTCGAAGATCCGCTCGGCGCCGGTGCGCCGCTCCGGGATCGGCCGCACGACCTCCGGGATCACGTCGCCCGCCTTCTGGAGGACGACATGGTCCCCGATGCGGAGGTCCTTGCGGCGCACCTCGTCGAGATTGTGGAGCGTCGCGCGTCCGACCGTCGAACCGGCGACCTTCGCGGGGCGCAGGTGCGCCACCGGGGTCAGCGTCCCCGTCCTGCCCACGTACGGGACGATATCCTCGAGGACTGTCTCGACCTGCTCCGGTGGGAACTTGTAGGCGATCGCCCAGCGGGGCGCGCGCGCCACCATCCCAAGACGGGCCTGCTGGTCGAAGCGGTCGACCTTCACGACGACACCGTCGGTCTCGTACTCGAGCCCGTGGCGACGCTCCCGCCACGCTTCGAGGAACGCGATCACGCCGTCGATGTCGAGGCCCGCCCGGTGGTTCGGGTTCACCGGGAATCCGAGGGCAGCGAGGCGGGCGAGCGCACCGGACTGGTCGGCAACCGGCGCCGCCCCGTCCTGCGGCTCCTCGTGGAGCTGGTAGGCCCAGAAGCTGAGCCGCCGACCGGCCGTGACGGCCGGGTCGAGCTGGCGCAGCGAGCCGGCGCCGCTGTTGCGCGGGTTCGCGTAGAGGGCCAGGCCGGCCTCCTCCCGCTCGGCGTTGATCCGGGCGAACTCGGACTTCGGCATGAACACCTCGCCGCGCGCCTCGAGCGTGGCCGGCTCGGTCAGGCGGTCGGGGATCGCGACGATCGTGCGAAGGTTCGCGGTGACGTCCTCGCCTGTCGTCCCGTCACCGCGCGTGGCCCCGCGTGCGAGGCGCCCGTCGCGGTAGCGGAGGCTGATGGCGAGCCCGTCGATCTTGAGCTCCGCGACGTAGTGCAGGTCGGGCGCGGGCTCCGGCGTGGACGGAAGTCCGAGGCCGCGGCGGACGCGGGCATCGAACGCGCGCAGCTCTACCTCGCCGAACGCGTTCCCGAGGCTCAGCATCGGGCGCTCGTGGCGGACCTCGGCGAACGGGCTGCTCTCGGCCGGCCTCGCCCCGTTCCCCACCCGCTGCGTCGGTGATTCGGGCGTCATCAGCGCCGGGAACGCGGCCTCCAGCGCGACCAGCTCGCGGAACAGCGTGTCGTAGTCGGCGTCGGAGAGCGTGGGGTTGTCGTCCACGTAGTAGGCGTGGTTCGCGGCGCGGATCTCCGCGCTGATCGCAGCGTGCCGCGCGCCGGCCACGTCCGCACCCAGGGCAGCCGCGGCGGATACGAGCACGGGGTCGACGGGCAGATCGGGCGTCGTCATCGCGGCACCGAGTCTACCGCCGCCGGCAGGCACAGCGCGATCTCTCGGTCGAAGCGCGGGCGGGTCCCAAAGGTCGAGAGGTCCCCATGTTGAAGTTGCCAGGTCGGCGCGGCATCCTTGGCGGATGAACAAGCAGGAGCTCATCGCGATGCTGCGGGCGGATCACGACCGCCTTCGCTCGGCTATCGCCTCACTCTCCGACGATGACCTGGCGCTTCCGGTGCAGGGCGCGTGGACCCGGCGCGACCTGGTCGCGCACATCGAGTGGTGGGAGCGCCATTCCGCGAACGTGGTCACCGCCCTCCGCGACGGCCGCGACCCGTACCCGACCGACGAGCCCTTCGATCTCGACGCCCGCAACGCGCGGACCTTCGAGGAGAGCCGCGGACGTTCCGCGGCGGATGTCCGGTCCGGCGAGGCCGCCGCGTGGACGGCGCTCCTGGGAGCGATCGAGGCCGCGAGCGAAGCCGACCTCTTCGAAGCGGACCGCTTCGCCTGGACCGGCGGCGATCCGCTCGTCGAGATCGTCCACGGCGACACCGACCGGCACTGGGCCGAGCATCTTCCGCTCCTGGGCCCGGCCGACCTCGACCCGTCGATGGTGCCCCGAGGAGCGTGACCGAGGCGAGGCTTCGCGGATCGTCGACGGCGGACCGGCACGCAGCGAGCCGAGGTCGCTCAACCGGCGGTCTCGAGGTTGGCGATGCTCGCCAGGAGCGTCTTCACGCCGCCGCCGCGGAACGCCACGGTGACCTCCTCGTCATCGCGTGTGAGCTTGCTCGTGACCACCACACCGTCGCCGAATCGGCTGTGGATGACCCGGTCGCCGTCGCGGTACAGCCGCTGACCCGGGACGCGGACGCGCGGGGCCGCGGCCGGACGATCGTGCCCCGTCGCGGCCGGTCGGACCAGTTGCCCGCGGACCGGGATGTCGTCATCCGCGAACGCCGCGTCCGGGTGGTCCGGGGGCTCGTCATCATTGCGGCGCATGTCCCGAAAGCCCCGGCCCGTCGGCCGGAGCGACCCCGACGGCGCCCCTGCCGCGAAGGCGTCGCGGCGCGCGTTGAGATCGCGGGACGGCCGGAAGGCCTCGCCCGTCGCGGGGGCGCCGGGACGGCCGCTCCCCTCTCGCCACGCTCCGCCGGCCCGCGCCCCGAGACGTGACGATCGCCGCCCCCCGAACGCGAGGTCGAGGTCGTACGGGTCACCGGCGCCCGGAAGCAGGCGGGGGCCCTCCATGAGGTCGGAGGGAATCTCGAAGAGAAAGCGGGACGGCACGGCCGGGCCCCCCGCCGGGCCCCAGGTCGCCCGCCGCGAGGCGTGCGAAAGGAAGAGGCGCTCCTTCGCCCGCGTGATTCCGACGTAGGCAAGGCGGCGCTCCTCCTCGAGCTCGCGCGGATCGTCGCGCTCGCGCTCGGCGGTCAGCGCCCGCGCATGCGGGAAGATCCCCTCCTCCAGCCCGCCGATGAAGACGGCCCCGAACTCCAGGCCCTTGGCGGCGTGCAGCGTGATGAGCGTGACCGCGTCGGCGTCGCCCTCGTAGCTGTCCTGGTCCGCCACGAGGGCCGTCTCCTCGAGGAGCCGGTCCAGCGCGTCGTCGGGCGAGAGGTCGTCGTAGCGGGTCGTCACGGAGCGGAGCTCGAGCAGGTTGCGCCAGCGTTCCTCGTTCTCCTCGGTCCCGTCGGCGAGCATGGCGCGGTACCCGGACGTCTCGAGCACGTCGTCGAGGAGCTCGGGAAGCGGCAGCAGCCCGACCCGGGTGCGGAGCCGCCGGACGAGCGCCACGAAGTCCGCCACGGCGTTCCGGGCACGGCTGGTCAGGACGAGCAGCCCGTCGGCCGCGGCCCGCTCGAGGGCGCTCCAGTATGTTGCCTCGGGTGCGTCGGCGGCGATCCGGAGCGCCTCGAGCGACTTGTCCCCCAGCCCGCGCGGCGGGACGTTGATGACGCGCTCGAAGCTCACGCGGTCGCGGTCGCTGCGGAGGACGCGCAGGTAGGCGAGGGCGTCCTTCACCTCGCGGCGCTGGTAGAAGCGCGTCCCGCCGATCAGCTGGTAGCGGATCCCGTACCGAAGGAAGGCCTCCTCGATCGCCCGGGACTGCGCGTTCGTCCGGTAGAGGACGGCGACGTCCTTCGGCCTGAACGCCTCATCCGCGTCGGCACGCCTCGTCAACGAAGCGGCACGACCACCCAGGAGCGCCTCGACCTGGCGGGCGATCCACTCGGCCTCCTCCTCCTCGTCATATGCCTCGAAGCGCTGGATCGCACGGCCGCCCGCCTTCTCGGTCCAGAGCTTCTTCTCCTTGCGGTCGAGGTTGTTGGCGACGACCGCGTGCGCGGCCTCGAGGATCAGCTCCGTGCTCCGGTAGTTGCGCTCCAGCTTCACGACCGTGGCGCCGGGCTCGTCGCGCTCGAAGTCGAGGATGTTGCGGAGGTCGGCTCCGCGCCACGCATAGATCGACTGGTCGTCGTCGCCCACCACGCACAGGTTGTGGTGCGCCGCCGCGAGCGCACGGACGATCCGGTACTGGGCCCGGTTCGTGTCCTGGTACTCGTCGACGTGGAGGTAGCGCCAGCGTGCCTGGTAGCGTGCGAGCACGTCCGGCTGGGTCTCGAGCAGCCGGACCGTCCAGCCCAGGAGGTCGTCGAAGTCGAGTGCGCCCGCCTCGCGGAGGCGCCGCTCGTAGGCGACCGCGAGCTTCGCCAGCTCCTCCTGGTAGTGGGTCGTCGCGGCCTCGACGAGGGCCTCGGGCCCCTCGAGGTCGTTCTTCGCCCGCGACAGCGCCTCGAGCACGCCACGCGGGCGGATCGGCCCGCCCTGGAGGGGGACGTCGAAGTCGCGGAAGACCTGCTTCATGAGCGTCAGCTGGTCGTCGGTGTCGTAGATCACGAAGCGCGGATCGAGGCCGAGCACGGCGCCGTCCCGGCGGAGGATCCGCGCGCAGACCGCGTGGAAGGTGCCCATCTCGACCTTCCGGCCGTCGTCCGGTCCGACCAGCGCCACGATCCGCTCGCGCATCTCCGCCGCGGCCTTGTTGGTGAACGTGACCGCGAGGATCCGCCAGGGGGCGACGCCCAGCACCCCGACCAGGTAGGCCACCCGGTGGGCGACGACCCGGGTCTTGCCGCTTCCCGCGCCGGCGAGGATGAGCAGCGGCCCATCCGTGGTCGTGACGGCGCGCGCCTGCTCCGGGTTCAGGCGCCCGGTGATCGCCGCGGCGAGCTCCTCCCGCGAGGCGACGCCGGTCGCGAGGCCGCGATCACGCTCAGGGGCGCGCGGATCCGGCCCGGCAGCCACGGACGGGGGCTCCGCGTCGGGCACGGGCGCGTCGGGCAGGGGCGGCTCTTCGGCCAGCCAGGGGGGCGGGGATTCCACGTCCCGATTGTACGGCGGGAGGCTTCACCCGCCGGCCTCGCGCCGGGCGGCGACACGCGGCGACGACCCGCCGGGCGCCTGCGTGCGAGGCGGCAAGCCGGGCGGCCACGCGACGTCGTCAACGGCTCCGCGACACCCCCTGCCGGCGATCGGCGGCCACGCCCGGCAGCCCGTCGAACCCGACCAAGCGCAGGGCCGCGCCGACGCGGCCGACCAGCTCATCCGCCACGTCGGGGTCCAGGGAGGATGGCACGCCCGCGGCAAGGAGCGCGTCGACCCGCGAGCGAGCGCGGGCGAACGTGTCCTGCCCGCCGGCCTCGCAGCCAGGCACGGAGCGAGCCACGGTCCACGACGGACGACGGCAGGTGCTGCTCCTCGCGGAATCTCCGGCGGGTCTCCGGCAGCTCCAGGAAGCGCCCCGCGAACCCGGCCTCGCGGATCGCGTCGAGCCCGAGCGAGCCCTCGGGGAGCGCGATCCCCCGCACGAGGCGCAGCGCGCCCGAGATCGCCTCCGCGTCGATGACGAGCTTCTCGGCGCTCTGGCAACGGAGCGTGTCGAGCATGCCGGCACCGGACACGAGGTCGATCCCCGCGAGCGCGCCGATGAGCGCGGTCGTGGCGCTCTCCATCCCGGCCTGCGCGTCGACGACCTTCGCGTCCGTGGCGCCGAGGTAGCCGTGCGTCGGCAGGCCGAGCGAGCGGCCCACCGCCGCGTTCCCGGCGTCGAGCATCGCCGTCTCGATCGCGCCCATCGGCGTCGCGCCCATCCGCATGTCGAGGATCGCCGGCGCGCCGCCCCACACGATCGGGGCGCCCGGAGCTGCCGCCTGGTGGATCACGATCCCGGCGAGGGACTCCGCGGCATGCTGCACGACCGAGCCCGCGAGCGCCACCGGGCCCGCGCCGCCGGCGAGCGGCATGGAGACCATCTGGGCCGGCACGCCAGCCCGCGCCAGCCCGATCAGGCAGCGGCACGCGAACGATGTCCAGTCGAGGGGCGGGGACGGGCACACGTCGAAGACGGCCCGCGGCCGCGCCCGGAGGGCGTCCGTCCCGCCCGCGTCGATCGCGAGCAGGTCCAGCATCGGACCCAGCCCGTCGGCTCCGAACGCGCCGGTCACGACCGGCTTGTCGGACCCGAGCAGGACGAGGAGGAGCCGGTATCGATCCCCGAGCTCGGTCGGCACGTCCGAGCAGACGACCGCCGTGGACTGCGCGGCGTAGGCCGGCAGGCGCTCCGCGACCGCCACGAGCCGCACGAGGTCCGCGGCCGTCGAAGGACGGTGCTCGCCCGTCTCCGGGTCGAGCACGGAGACGCCGCACGAGCCCGGGTCGAAGGCCACCTCGCCCACGCCGTAGCGGACCGCGGGCGAGCCGTCTCGCGCGTGGAGGCTGAACGAGCGGGGAACGGTTGCCAAGCGGCCCGGACGGCCGCCTCCGGGATTCGCGCGACACCGTCGCGCACGGTCGCACCCGCTCCCGCGAGGAGCGAGCGGGCCTCCGGGTCCGCCACGCGGACGCCCGGGTCGCGGAGGACCGCCAGCGCCTCGTCGAGAATGCGCTCGATGCCCGCCGCATCGAGCAGGTCGAGCGTCGGGCGGCGGCCGGCGCGCCCCGTCACCGGACCGGCTCCGCCGCCGTCTCCGCGATCCGCACGAGCTCCGCCGCGAGAGCGGGATCGAGCGGGGCGCCGGGTGCGGTGGCGAGCAGGTCGAGGGCGCGCTCGTGCGCGCGCTCCCGGGCGTCGACGCGGGGGCTGCCGTCCGGTGACGGCGGCCGTCGGTCGATGAGCGCAGGGCTCCAGCGCTCGCGCATGTGCTGCCGGGTGTGCGGCTCGGCCAGGAAGTCGCCGCCCGGGCCGACGGCCCGGATCGACGTCGAGCGCCAGCGACTCGTCGTCGACCGGGATGCCACGGCAGATGCCGCGGACGAGGCCGAGGATCTCGGCGTCGAGCAGGAGCTGCTCGTACGACCAGATCCGGCTCCCCGCGAGCAGGCCCATGCCGAGGAGCATGTCAGAGCGGCCGACGCAGGCGGCAAGCGCGGCGAGGCCGTTCTCCAGGCCGGCCCGCCAGTCCGGGACGTGGGCCCCGGTCGCGAACGCGCCCATCGAGAGCGGCACGCGGTACCGCTCGGCGAGCTCGCCCGAGGCGAGGCCGAACAGGACGTCCTCGGGTCCGCCTCCGGTGTATGCGCCGGTCCGCAGGTCCATCGCAGTCTGGGCGGCCGCGTAGTAGACGGGAGCGCCCGGTGAGGCGAGCTGGATCAGCGCGAGCGCCGAGAGCACCTCCGCGTTCCCGACTGCGAGCGTCCCGGCCAGCGTCGCCGGGCCCGTGTGGGCGCACGAGGCCATGGTCATGAAGCCCGTGGGAATGCCGGCCTCGGCGGCGACGAGCGCCGCGTCGAGCGCGCCGGCCTCGTGGGCAAGCGGGCTGATCGTGCAGAACGTCAGCGAGAGCGGCGGTCGCGCGCGGAGCGCGGTGTCGCCACCGGCGAGCGCCAGCGCCATCTCGACCGCCACGGCGGCCTCGTGCGGGTGCATCACCGACTCGGTCTGGACGTGCTTCGTCGTGATGCTGAGGGCGGCCGCAAGCTCCCGGAGCGCGCGCGTCTCCGGCGCGACGTCCTGGGCCGAGACCGGCATCCAGATGAACCCGACGTCCGGCAGCTCCTCGGCGACGCGGCAGATCGCCGTCACGTCGTCGAGGCCCGAGCGTCGCCGCTCGCCGGTCG
Source organism: uncultured Chloroflexia bacterium (assembly GCA_963809215.1). Lineage (GTDB taxonomy): Bacteria > Chloroflexota > Limnocylindria > Limnocylindrales > CSP1-4 > CTSoil-043. The sequence goes on along the minus strand of CAWEIJ010000002.1, from coordinate 986,388 downwards.
CCGGATCCGCGACCTCGACGCCGCAGCCGTCGGTGGCCGCCCAGACGTGGTGGCCGTCGAGCGGGAGGTCGCGATCGGGCTCGCGGCCCGCGAGCGTGAACGTGGCCGGAGCGCTCCGCAGGGCGGCGTCGATGACGTGCCCCGGCACGCGGACGATCCCGGTGGACGGATCGACCTGCGCGCCGTGCGCCGCCCAGATCGCCTGGGCGCGGGCCGACGGGAAGCGGACGCCGACCGTCTCGATGAGCTCCAGCGTGGCCGCATGGATGCGATCCAGCGCGGCCGGGTCGAGCACCTGGAGCCGAATCGCCGGATCGACGAGCGTCGCAAGGGGCCGCCGGTTGGGCGCCGTCGATGGTCCCACGAGGTTCGTCGAGGATGTCATGGCCGGGGGCATCACGCGGCCGCGCCGACGAGGCGTCGCGCTGTGTCGACGGCCGCGATCGCGTCCTCCGCGTACGCGTCCGCGCCGATCTCCTCGGCCCATGCTCGTGTGACCGGAGCGCCGCCGACCATCACCTTGACGCCGGGCCGGAGGCCGGCGGCGACGAGCGCCTCGACCACCGCGCGCTGCCCGGTCATGGTGGTGGTGAGCAGCGCCGAAACGCCGACCAGGTCGGCATGGACCTCGGCAGCCTTGGCGACGAACGCCGCCGGCGAGACGTCGACCCCGAGGTCGTGAACCTCGAATCCGTTCGCGGACAGGAGGGTCGAGACCAGGTTCTTCCCGATCTCGTGGATGTCGCCGGCCACCGTGCCGAGGACGACGCGCCCGGCGGACGCCCGCTGCTCGCCGCCGGCCCCGAGCGCCGGCTCGATCACGCGCATCGCGGCCTGCATGGCCCGTGCGGCCAGCATCAGGTCGGGCAGGAACAGGTCGCCGTTCGAGAATCCCTCGCCCGACCTCCCGCAGGGCCGGCATCGCCGCCTCGTCGATCAGCCGGAGCGGCGGGATCCCCGCCGCGAGCGCCTCGCGGGCGGCCGCCTCCGCACGCGCCGGCTCGCCGTCCGTGACGGCCTGTCGCAGGGCCGCGAACATCGTCTCGTCCATCGCACACCTCTCGCCGCATCCCGCGGCGCCTCCGCACCACCCGCCGCGACCCGTCGAGGCGCGCGGCCCGACCGAGCGTCGGGGTGCGTCAGAGGCCGGCCCGGGCTTCGGCGCGGGCCACGATCTCGCGGAGCTCGGCGGAGGCCGCCTCCGGGAGCGGCGGTGGGACGGCCCGGCTCGCGAGGATCGCGTCGACCCGGTCAGCTGCCCGGCTTCCGAATGACTTCCCGCCGGCGGCGGCCCACGCGCCGTGCGAGCGGCGATCCAGGAGGGTCGGATACCAGCGCGAGCGGTAGTGCGCAAGCGTGTGGTCGGCCTCGAGGTACGACCCGTCCGGCCCGAGCTCATCGACGAGGTCGAGCGCGAGGGCCTCGTCCGACAGGTCGAGCGGCGCGGTTGCCGCGCGCGTCCAGCCCACCAGCTCGTCGCAGATCGCGAGCTGGGCGAGCGAGCCCGCGAGACCCGACTCCAGGTACCCGCTGTCGTGGGTGACCTGCCCTGCCGCGAGCGCGTCCAGGAGGATGGCCGCGGCCGCCTCTGCAGCGGCCTGGCCGTCGACGATCTTGGAATCCGCGCCCCCGCCCAGGGAGAACATCGGGAGCCCCAGGTGGTGCGCCAGTGCTTCCGCCGCGCCCTTCGGGTCCGGGCCCACGTACGGGTCCACGGTGGTGCGGAGGTCGAGCGCGTCGCCGCCGAAGCCCGGGACGACGACCGGGGCTCCCTCGCGGACGAGCTGCGCGATGACCAGGCCCGCGAGGACGCCCGCATGGTTGACCGCGAGCGTTCCCGCGAGCGTCACCGGCCCCGTGGTCCCGCCCGAGGTGACCGGGATCCAGAGCGCCGGCAGGCCGCGCTCGGCGAGGAACAGGAGCCGCCCGAGCGCGTCGGCGTCGAGCAGCAGACCCCTCGTCACGTTGATGTACCAGGCGACCGACGGCCGTGCAGCCAGCTCTCCAGCACCCCCGGCGACCGCTTCGGCCATCGCGAGCACGTCCCGCAGGCCGTCCATCTCGTACGTCACGACGATGAGCGGCTTCGTGGTCCCCGTGAGCATCGCGACCGCCTGGTGGCGATCGGCGACTCGCCCGTCCACCTCGGACGGGAGGAACATCGACATGGCGAAGGACATGTTCGGGAGCGCGTCCACGAGCGCGATCCCCGCGCGCACGTCCTCGAGCGTCGCGAGTCGCCGCTCGCCGGTTCGGCCGTCGACGATGTACGGGCAGTCCGATCCGGGCCCGAACCAGGCGGTCTCGCCACCCCACTCGATGGCCCGGCGACCCGCCCGGTCGTGGAGCGTGATCGCCTTCGGCGCCAGCGCGAGCGCCTCGGCGACGAGGGCGGCGGGGATGCGGGCGCGGTCCGCCTCGTCCACCCGGGCGCCCGCGGCCGCGAGGAGCCGGCGCGCCTCCGGGTGGTCGACCCGAACCCCGGTCCGCTCGAGGATTTCGCACGCGGCGGCCTGGAGCCGGGCGCATCCGTCTGCGGACAGGCGATTCCAGCGGCCTGCGCCGGGCGTGATCGCCGCGGGACCGGACCGGTCGCCGAGGCGGGCAAGGGCGGGAACGGGCATCGGACCTCCAGCCACGCGAGCGTGGCTGGACCCGCGGCGGGTCCGCCAGTGCGGAATGGCCCGTTCCTGACCCTGCGAGCTGGGGCTCCGCTTGCCCCCCGGCCATCCGGCCCCGGAGATCGTGACAGACGACGACGCCCCCGGATCGTCTCCGGGGGCGTCGTCCCGATGGACGCTAGGCCGTGGTCATCCGAGCGCCTTGAGGGCGGCGACGCACGCCAGGGCATCGGCCCGGGCTCCGGCGAGCAGCCCGCGGCCCGACTGGAGGCTGGTCCGCGAGCTCAGCAGGACGGGCTTCGCCGTCCCGGCGTTGTATTCGGCCGGAGTCAGGGGGAGGAGCGCCGCCGGGACCCCGGCGACCAGCGGGGAGACCTGGGCGACCTTCGTGATCATCGCGTCGAGATCGGACTGCGCCCCGGTGACGTCCTTGCCGGCTGCCTTGTCGGTGTCGATCCGGGCCTGGAGCTTCGTGCTTCGCGTGCCGAGCCGGCCGACCGCCGCGAGCTCGTTGTCGGCCGCGATCACGCCGGCGACCTTGGGCACCTGCAGGAGGTAGATCCGGAAGTCCGTGGCGATCTTCTTGAGATCGGCGCGCAGCGCGTCGATGTTCGTCTCGCCGTCGATCACTGCGCGGAGGGCGGTCAGCCCGCTCGTGTCGGCGGTCAGCTGGGACAGGAGCGCGGCGCGATCGCCGGCCGCCAGTGCAGCCGCGTCGGTCACACGGGACTGGAGCTTCGTGATCGTATCGAGCCGCCGATCGATCTCGCAGTCGCCGAGCGCCCGGAGGCTGGCGACGCTCCTGTCACGCGCTGCCGCCGTCTCGTCGGTGCAGGAGCGGGCGGCGGCCGCCGTGCCCGCCTCCGGCACGAGCGGGGACGTCGCCCCGACGGCGTACGTGGGCGCGACCGATCCGATGACGAGCAGGCCACCGATGACGATGGACGCGAGCGCTCCTCGAGCTGCGAGCCTCATGGGACTGTCTCCTTGCGACGGGTGATGGCGTGGCGTCCCCGTTCGGTCGGATGTGCGGGACCGGGGGTTGCCATGCGTCAAGGTCGATCGCGACCGTAAGGGCGGCGCCGCGCTGATGTGCGGGCGATGTAAGGCGAGCCGCGCGTCCAGCGAGCCGCGAGCCGCGCGTCCAGCGAGCCGCGACCCGCGCCGCACCGCGGCCGGGAGACGACAGGCGCCCGGCACGCGAGAGCCGGGCATCCACGGCTGGATGCCCGGCTCAGCGCAACGGCGTGCTCAGCGTCGGTCGGCGGCGACGCCGGCCGACGCGATACGGTTCTAGAAGTCCATGTCTCCGCCACCGCCGTGGCCGTGACCGCCGCCGTTGCCGTTCTCCTTCTTCTCGGGAAGGTCGGTCACGAGCGTCTCCGTCGTGAGGACCATCGCCGCGATGGAGGCCGCGTTCTGGAGCGCGGACCGGGTCACCTTGGCGGCATCCACGATCCCCTTCTCGAACATGTCGCCGTACTCGCCCTTGAGTGCGTCGAAGCCCTGGCCCTTGGGCAGGTTCTTGACCCGCTCGATCACGACCTCGCCGCGCTCGCCGGCGTTGTCGGCGATCTGCTTGGCCGGCGCCTCGAGGGCACGCCGGACGATGTCGACACCGACCTGCTCATCACCCTCGAGCTTGAGGGCGTCGAGCGCCGGGATCGCCTGGAGCAGCGTGGTGCCGCCGCCCGCGACGATGCCTTCCTCGACGGCCGCCCGGGTCGTGGACAGCGCGTCCTCGATCCGGTGCTTCTTCTCCTTGAGCTCGACCTCGGTCGCCGCGCCCACCTTGATGACGGCGACGCCGCCGGCGAGCTTGGCGAGGCGCTCCTGGAGCTTCTCCTTGTCGTAGTCCGAGGTGGTCTCCTCGATCTGGGCCTTGATCTGGCTCATCCGGGCCTTGATGTCGGGCTCGCTGCCGGCGCCGTCGACGATCGTCGTGTCGTCCTTGGTGGAGACGATCCGGCGGGCTTCGCCGAGGTCCTCGACCTGGACGGAGTCGAGCTTGCGCCCGATCTCCTCGGAGATCACGGTGCCACCGGTCAGGATCGCGATGTCGCGGAGCATCTCCTTGCGGCGATCGCCGAAGCCCGGGGCCTTGACGCCCAGGACCTGGATCGTGCCGCGGAGCTTGTTGACGACGAGCGTCGCGAGGGCCTCGCCGTCGACGTCCTCGGCGATGATCAGGAGCGGCTTGCCGACCGCGACCGCCTTCTCGAGCGACGGAAGGATGTCCGCGACGGCCGAGATCTTCTTGTCGGTGATGAGGATGCGGGCGCCCTCGAGCACCGCCTCCATCCGGTCGGGGTTCGTGACGAAGTACGCGGAGATGTAGCCGCGGTCGAACTGCATCCCCTCCGTGTATTCCTTCTCGAGGCCCAGCGACTGGCCTTCCTCGACCGTGATGACGCCGTCCTTGCCGACCTTGTCCATCACCTCGGCGATGATCTCGCCGACCTCAGGGTCGGCGGCGGAGATGGCGGCCACGGCCGCGATCTGCTCGCGCGAGTCGACCGGGCGCGCGGCGGCCTTGATCTCGGCCACGATGACCTCGACGGCCCGCTCGATGCCGTGCTTGAGGACCATCGGGTTGGCCCCGGCGGTGACGTTGCGGAGGCCCTCGCTGACGAGCGCCTGGCCGAGGACGACCGCGGTGGTCGTGCCGTCGCCGGCGACGTCGTCCGTCTTGGTGGCGACCTCCTTGAGGAGCTGCGCGCCCATGTTCTCGAAGGGATCCTCGAGCTCGATGTCGCGCGCGATCGTGACGCCGTCGTTGGTGATGGTGGGCGAGCCGAACTTCTTGTCGAGGACGACGTTGCGGCCCTTCGGGCCGATGGTCACCTTGACGGCGTCGGCGAGCTTGTCAATGCCGCGCTTGAGTGAACGACGCGCGGTGTCGTCGAAAACGACCTGCTTAGCCACGGATTCAGAGTCCTCCTGGGATGACGGGCGAAGGCGGGAGCGTGACGGGCGGCGCCCGTCAGTCCTCGACGATCGCGAGAATGTCCTTCTGGCTCACGATGAGCAGGTCCTCGCCGTTCACCTTGAACTCGGTGCCGGCGTACTTCGCGTACAGGATCTTGTCGCCGACGGCGACGTCCATCTTCTCGCGAGATCCGTCATCGAGGATCCGGCCCGGCCCGACGGCGAGCGCCGACCCCTCCTGGGGCTTCTCCTTCGCGGTGTCCGGAAGGACGATCCCGCTCTTGGTGATCTCTTCGCGCGGCGATGGCTTGATGACGACCCGATCCCCGAGCGGTCGGAGCTTCGTCGTCTCGGATGCGGTGGCCAACGGGTGACCCTCCTGTGCATTTCGGGTGACGCCTCCGCCGGGCACGCCGGCGGGCCCCCTGGTTGGTCCGATGCGCGGACCATCCGCGCGGATGTCTCGGCGGCGACCGCCAGGCCTGCGACCGCGGGTTGGTGGGGTCGCAGTGGTGACGCGCACCGCGTCTGGCACTCTCGCCGTGAGAGTGCCAAGAATGTACCGGAGCCGCCCCGCCGTGTCAAGCGCGGGCAGCGCCGGGACGGCGCGGAGGGCGTGGCCGCACGCTACGCTGTGGCCGTGGCGATCTCCCACCCCGTCGTGGCGCTCCGTGCCGGTTCCGCCGAGGCCCTCCTGGACCCGGCGAGCCGGGGGGCGCATCGCGGCGCTCCGCGTCGAGGGCCTGGACCTGCTCGTCACCTGCGGGGATGGGCCCCTGGCGTGGGGCGCGTATCCGATGGTCCCCTGGGCCGGCCGACTTCGGGATGGGCTCCTGCGCTGGCGCGGGATCGAGCATCACCTGCCGACCCACCTGCTCCCGCCGCACGCCATCCACGGGACGCTCGTCGAGGCGGCGTGGCGGGTCGACCCGCCGACCGGCGACACCGGGGCAACGCTCGAGGCGCCCCTCGGCGGGACGTGGCCGTTCGGCGGTCGGGCGGTCCACCGGGTGACCCTCACCGCCACGTCCCTGACCGCGGCGCTGGAGGTCCACGCCGACGAGCGGCCGTTCCCGGCCATCGTCGGCTGGCATCCGTGGTTCCCGCGCACGCTCCGGGGCCCCGCCGGGACGGTCGGTGGCTCTGCCGAGGTCGACGTGCGTGCGAGCGGAATGCTGGAGCGCGGCGACGACTACATCCCGTCCGGCGTCGTGGTTCCGGTCCCGCCGGGACCGCTCGACGACTGCCTCATCGGCGTCGGTCAGGCGCCGGTCGTCCGCTGGCCGGCTGCGCTCGAGATCACGATCGAGAGCGACGCCGCGTACTGGGTCGTCTACACGCAGCACGCGGATGGCGTCTGCGTGGAGCCGCAGACGGGACCGCCGAACGGGCTCAACACCGGCGACTTCACCCTGGTCGAGCCGGGCAGGCCGCTGGTCGCCTCGATGACGCTTCGCTGGCGACGCCTCGGCTGAAACGCGGCGCTCAGGCGGTCCTGCGCCCGAATATCCGGTCGTAGTTCGCGACCAGCCGCTCTCCCAGCTCGTCGGGATCCTCGTCGCGATGCTCTGCGACCCAGTGCGCCGTGACGCCCACCCAGGCGGGCTCGTTGCGGCGCCGTGGCGCGCCCGGCGGCGAGAGGTACGGCGCGTCGGTCTCCACGAGGATCCGGTCGGCCGGAACGCGGCGCACGCCGTCGGCCGTCGCCTCCTCGCCGCGTCGGAACGCGAGCCCCGACACGCTCACGGCGCACCCGAGCGCCACGGCGGCCTCGACGTAGTCGACCGGGCCCGAGACCGAGTGGAGGATCGCCGGAGGGCGGTCCCCGAACGCCGCCCGCGCCGCGGGCGTCCCGAACCCGGCCGCCACGAGCTCGTCCACGAGCGCGTCCTGGGCGTCCCGTTCGCCGGCCCGCGAGCGGCAGTGAAGGATCGCCGGCTTTCCGGTCGCGAGCGCAAGCGCGAGGTTGCGGCGCAGGTTCTCGAGCTGGGACTCGGCCGGCGAGAACATCCGGTCGAAGTCGAGCCCGGTCTCTCCGATCGCGACGACCCGCGGTTCCGCGGCCAGGGCAGCGATCCTGGCCCACGCTGCCGGGCCCGTCTCGGCCGCGGCGTGCGGGTGGACCCCAACCGCGACGCCGGACAGGTCGGGGAAGCCGCCGATCAGCGCAAGCGCGCCGACCGACGAGGCCTCGTCCCATCCAGGGACGAGGATCCGCTCGACGCCCGCGCGCACGGCCGCGGCGATGACATCCGCGGCGTCGCCCGCGAACGGCTCGGCCTGCAGGTGGCAGTGGCTGTCGACGAGGCGCATGGCGTCGCGAAGGTGCCGGCCCGCGTGATTGAACCCGGGCCCTCAGCCTTCGGCGCGGCCCAGGCCGCGCCGAACCTGGGCCACGTGCTCCAGCCGGTGGATCGAGCGATCAAGGAGGCGGACCCTGCCGGCGGCGGGTGCCGCGGCCACGGACGCGTCGGGCAGGGCGACGACCACGACGGCGTCGAGCTCGGCGGCGGCGTCCAGCGCGAGCGCCGCGGCGATCTCGCCCGGCAGCGCGCGCCAGGTCGGCTCGAGGGCCGCATTCGCGAGGTCCGGGACGTTGTCGGAGACCTCCGCCGGGACGGCCAGCCCCTTCGCCAGCGCGTCTCGCCAGCGGGTGACCTGCCAGCGATCCCAGAAGGCGAGGTGGGCCAGGCACGTCGCCACCGTCCAGGTGCCGCCGACGCCGGTCGCGAGATCCTCGGGCGACAGCGTCGCGACCAGCCGTCGCAGCTCGTCGGTCGCCCGCGCGTTCCGCTCCTCGAACGTTCGATCGGTCATGCCGGCCCCGTCGCGGTCGCCGGGACCTCAGCCGGGAGGGCCGCGTCGATCTCGAGGCGCGGGAAGAGCGGGACCGCGGCCTCGAGCCTTCCGGCCTCGCCGGCGTGGGCTCCCCAGCGCAGCTCCTCGAGGAGCGGCGGGCCGCCGTTCCCGTCCGAGGCGTACGTGTGGGCGTGGCCGAGCTGCTGCATCACCCGCGGGGCGAGGCCAGGCATCACGGGGGCGGCGGCCAGCGCCACGAGCCGGCATGCCTCCACCAGGTCGCCCAGGACGCCGCGCATCCGTTCCGCGGCCCCGGCGTCGCCGGCCTTGACGGCCCGCGCGATGACCCATGGCTGCTCCGCCTCGACGAAGCGGTTGCCCGCCCCGACGAAGTCCCAGAGCGCTTCGAGCGCCTCGTGGAGGAGGCATCCCTCGAGCTTCGCGATGAACAGATCGCGGGTCGCGGGCCACGCCGCTCCGAGGGGGCTCGCCGCCGCGTCGCGGGGAGCCGGCCGCTCGCCCCCGAGATAGCGGCCCGCCATCGACACGGTGCGGTTGACGAGGTTCCCGAAGTCGTTCGCGAGGTCCGCGTTGTAGCGCCGCGTGAACGCGTCCCACGAGACGTCGCTGTCGCGGTCGAAGGCGGCCTCCCGGAGCGCGACGTAGCGTGCCCCGTCGCTTCCGAACGCGGCCACGAAGTCGATGGGATCGAGGAAGTTGCCGCGGCTCTTGCTCATCCGCTCGCCCTGGGCGAGGAGCCAGCCGTGGACCCAGACCCTGCGCGGCGCCTCGAGCCCCGCCGACCAGAGCATCGCCGGCCAGAAGAGCGTGTGGAATCGGGCGATGTCCTTGCCGATCACGTGCAGGTCCGCCGGCCACCAGCGGGCGAAGGCCGCCGGGTCCGCCGGGAAGCCCGCCCCGGTGATGTAGTTGATCAGCGCGTCGTACCAGACGTAGATCGTGCCGGCGGCAGGGTCCCAGCTGCCATCCGACCGCTGCGCCCTGCTCCCGTCGGCGAGGATCGGGAACGGGATCCCCCACCCGAGGTCGGGCCGGCTGATCGAGAAGTCGTCCAGGCCGCCGCGGATGAAGCCGAGCATCTCGTTGCGACGATGCCCGGGCTGGACCGCCTCGGGATTGTCCTCGAACCAGCGCTCGAGGCGCTCCTGGTACGCCGAGAGCCGGAAGAACCAGTTCCGCTCGGCGAGCCACTGGAGCGGCACGTCGGGGTGGTTCGGGCAGATCGTCCCGGAGGCGGTCTCGACGACGTCGGTCGCGTTCCGGAAGCCTTCGTTCGGGCAGTACCAGCCTTCGTACGTGCCGGGATAGATGTCGCCGTTCGCGTAGGCGCGGCGGACCATCTCCTGCGCGGCCCGGACGTGGTCCGGGTCCGTCGTGCGGATGAAGCGGTCGGGGCTGATCAGCAGCGCGTCCTCCGCGGCCCGGAAGAGCGCGACCTGCGCGTCGACGAAGTCGCGCGGCGAGCGGCCTTCCTCGGCTGCCCGCATCGCGATGTTCACGCTGTGCTCGTCGGTCCCGGTCAGGAAGCGGGTCGGGACGCCGCACATCCGGTACCAGCGCGCCAGCGCGTCCGCGCCGATCACCTCGTACAGCGTGTGGAGGCCGGGCCGGTTATTCGCGTAGGCGATCGAGGTCGTGATGTAGAAGCGGTCGAGCATCGTCCGGCGATCGTAGCAGGGCCGGCGACGGCGCCGCGCATCCCGGCGAGAGGCCACGCATCGCGGCGGGGGCGCAGCGCTCGGACGAGGGGCCACGCATCAGCGGCGGGGCGCAGCGCTCGGACGAGGGGACGCGCTCCGGTGACGAACCCGCCAGGGCTCAGTGCCGGAAGTGGCGCGTCCCCGTCACGAGCATCGTCGCGCCGGCCGCGTCCGCGACCGCCGTGACCTCCCCGTCCCGGACGGAGCCACCCGGCTGGACGAACGCGGTGACGCCGGCCGCCAGGCACGCCTCGACCGCGTCCGGGAACGGGAAGAACGCGTCGGAGGCGCAGACCGCCCCGGCGAGCTGCTCCGGGCCGAGCATCGAGCGCGCCTTGTCGACGGCCTGCCGGGCGGCGTCCACGCGGCTCGTCTGCCCCGAACCGAGGCCGATGAGCATCCCGTCCCGGACCAGGACGATCGCGTTGCTCGTGACGCCCCGCACCAGCCGCCAGGCGAGGTCGAGGTCGGCCCGCTCGCGCTCGGTGGGGGCGCGGCGCGTGACGCAGCCCCAGCCGGCCGGGTCGTCGGGAAGGGTGTCGGCCGACGTCACGAGGACCGCGCCGCCGGCGGTCCGGAAGGCGCCGCGCGGGTCGGGCCGCGCCGGCCGTCCCGCCACCCCGAGCGGCCGGTCGACCACGAGGCGCAGGTTCTGCCGCCGGGCCAAAACGGCGCGGGCGTCGGCGTCGAACCCCGGCGCGACGACGATCTCCAGGAAGATGCCCGCGAGTCGCTCGGCCAGCGCACGGTCCACCTCGCGGGTGACCGCGACGACGCCGCCGTAGGCGCTGACCGGGTCCGCGCGGAGCGCGTCGTCCCAGGCCGCGACGAGGCTTCCCGCGCTCCGCGGCGCCGCACGGGTTCGTGTGCTTGACGATGACGCAGGCCGGGCCGCGGAGGGCCCGTCCGAGCGCCGCGGCCGCCGACGCGTCGAGGACGTTGTTGTAGCTGAGGGGCTTGCCCTGGAGCGGCGGCTCGCCCGAGGCGAACGGGCCATCCGCGTCGGTCGCACCCGGCCGCCGGTATCGGGCCGCGGGCTGATGCGGGTTCTCGCCATAGCGGAGCGTCGCCACCTTCTCGAGCCCGATGACGAGCGTCCCCGGGAACGGGTCGCCGCTGCGCGGAAAGCCGGGCTCGTCCGGCAGCGCGACCCCGGCGCGGTCGAGCTCACCGGGCAGGACCTCGGCGATCCGCGCGTCGTAGGCAGCGGTGTGGCGGAACGCCTCCACCGCGAGCGCCGCCCGCAGGCCCGGCGAGATCCCTCCCGGCGCGTCGAGCCCCTCGAGGACCGCGGCGTATCGCCCGGGCGACGTCACGATCGCGACATTCCGCAGGTTCTTCGCCGCGGCCCGGACCATCGACGGGCCACCGATGTCGATCTCCTCGACCAGGCCGTCGAGGCCCAGCTCGCCCTGCGCCGCACGGGCGGCCGCCAGGGCGAACGGGTAGAGGTTCACGACGACGAGCTCGAACGGCTCGATCGCCGTGGCGGCGAGCTGGGCGCGGTGATCGGCGTCGCGGACGTCGGCGAGGATCCCCGCGTGGATCCGCGGATGCAGCGTCTTCACCCGCCCGTCGAGCATCTCCGGGAAGCCGGTGACGGCGGCGACGTCCGTCACAGGCAGGCCCGCATCGCGAAGCGCCCGCGCCGTCCCACCCGTGCTGACCAGCTCGAACCCGCGCGCGACGAGCCCCCGGGCGAGCTCGACGAGCCCCGTCTTGTCGGAGACCGAGATCAGCGCCCGCCGCGGCCTCGGGAGCGACGACCCGGCTCGGGCCGGGTCGATCGCCACGGCGCGCCCCTCGACCGTGAGCGCACCCGCGAGGAGGAGCGCGACCGCCCGGGGGAGGAGCCGGTGCTCGGCGGCATGGAGCCGACCGAGGAGCGTCGCTTCGTCGTCGCCCGGCCGGATGTCGACCGCCTCGGCAAGGACGATCGGGCCGCCGTCGAGCGATTCGTCCACCACGTGCACCGTCACCCCGGTCACGCGGGCGCCCGCCGCCAGCGCGTCGCGGACCGCATGCGCTCCGGGAAAGCTCGGCAGCAGCGACGGGTGAACGTTGAGGATGCGCCCAGGGAACGCGTCGCGGAGCCTCGGGCCCACGAGGCGCATGAAGCCGGCCAGGACGACGGCATCGGTCCCCACGGCCCGGAGCGTCTCCGCGAGCGCGACGTCCGCCGCCTCGCGCTCGGCCGGGTCGCGGGCCGCCAGGCCCGGCAGGAGCGCCGTCTCGAGCCCCGCCTCCCCTGCCCAGTCGAGCGCCGGGCAGGGCCGGTCCGCGAAGACGAGCACGATCCGGGCGCGGAGCACGCCGCGCTCGATCCGGGCCTGGAGCGCCCGCAGGTTGCTCCCGCTCCCCGACACGCCGACCGCGATGCGATCGCTCACCGGTCCGCCTCCGCGTAGCGTGCCCCGCCGATCTCCCCGGCCCGGACGATCTCGCCGGCGACGCACGCCGGGATCCCCGCCCCGGTGGCCGCCGCCAGCGCCGCGGCCACGCCACCCGCGGGGACCGCGAGCACCATCCCGAGGCCGCCGTTGAACGTCGCGCGGAGCTCTGCGTCGTCGAGCCCGCCGATCATCCCGAGCAGGCGCATGACCGAGGGCATCGGCCATGCGGTCGGACGGATCGATGCCGCGAGCCCGTCGGGCACGATCCGCGGCACGGCCCCGGGCAGCCCGCCGCCGGTGACGTGGGCGATCCCGTGGATGTCCGCTCCGACAACCCGGACCGCCGACCGGATCGCCAGGATTGCCCGGGCATAGATCCGCGTCGGTGCCAGGAGGACGTCGCCGAGGGAGGCGCCCAGGTGCGCCGGCTCGGGCGCGACGCCGACGGCCCGGGTCGCGAGGATGTCAGCGTACGGCGCGTCGAGGTCCAGCCCGGCCTCGGCCACGAGCCGCCGCACGAGCGAGAAGCCGTTGCTGTGCAGCCCCGACGCCGCCAGCCCGACAAGCACGTCGCCCGCCCGGACCGCCGACCCGTCGATGGCCAGGTCGCGCTCCACGACGCCGACGCACGTAGCGGCGAGGTCGAGGTCGGCCGGTCCCATCGTCCCGGGGTGCTCGGCCGTCTCCCCGCCGAGGAGGGCGCAGCCGGCCAGCGCGGCAGCCGGCCGCGACGCCGGCCACGACCTCGGCGATCTCCTCCGGAACCAGCCGCCCGACCGCCACGTAGTCGAGCAGGAAGAGCGGCTCCGCGCCGGAGCAGACGACATCGTCCGCGCACATCGCGACGAGGTCGATGCCCAGGCCGCCGAGGCGGCCGGCCGCGCGCGCCAACGCCGTCTTCGTCCCGACACCGTCCGTGGACGCCACGAGGAGCGGGTGCCGGTAGCCGGCCGGGATCTCGATGGCGCCGGCGAAGCCGCCGAGCCCGCCGACGACCTCGGGGCGGCGGGTCGAGGCGACGGCCTCGCGCATGAGGGCCACCGCACGCTCGCCGGCGTCGACATCGACCCCGGCCGCGCGGTATGCCTCGCGCGGGGCCGGTGCGCGGGCACCCGTCGGCACGCCGGCGCCCCGCTCAGCCACGGGGGCCGACGCCTTCCTCGAGCGCGAACTTGCGGCGGGCCGCGTCGTACGGCACCGGCTCCGGATAGGCTCCGTCGAAGCAGGCGAAGCAGAACCGGTCGTATGGCAGGTCGAGCGCGGCGAGGACGCCGCGGATCGAGAGATAGCCCAGCGAGTCGGCGCCGATGAACTCGCGAATCTCGTCCAGGGAGTGCGTCGCCGCGATCAGCTCGGTCTCGACCTGCGTGTCGATCCCGTAGAAGCACGGGTGGTAGATCGGTGGCGCGCTGATCCGGACGTGGATCTCCGCCGCCCCCGCGCGGCGGAGCAGCTCGACGATCGAGCGTGTGGTCGTCCCTCGCACGATCGAGTCGTCCACCACGACGAGGCGCTGGCCGCGGACGATCTCGCGCAGCGGCGAGAGCTTGACCGTTACCCCGCGCTGGCGCATCGACTGGGACGGCTGGATGAACGTGCGGCCCGCGTACCGGTTGCGGATCATCCCCTCGCGGTACGGAAGACCCGACGCTTCCGCGTAGCCCACGGCCGCCGGGGCTCCCGTGTCGGGGACCGGCATCACGAGGTCGGCCGGGACCGGCTGCTCCCCGGCCAGCCGGATGCCCATCTGGCGTCGCGCCTCGTAGAGGTTCACGCCCTCCATGTAGGAGTCCGGGCGGGCGAAGTAGATCAGCTCGAAGACGCAGAGGGCCGGGGTCGCCGCCGCGAACCGGACCGACGTCGGCGCGACGCCGGCCTCCAGGATCACGATCTCGCCCGGCTCGACGTCGCGGACGTACTCCGCGCCGACCACGTCGAGGCCCGCTGTCTCCGAGCTCAGGACCCAGCCATCGGAGCCCCCGGCATCGACCCGGGGGCCGGCCGCGCGCGGCTCGGGCGACGGGAGCCGGCCCAGGACGAGCGGCCGGAAACCGTGCGGGTCCCGGACGCCGATCACCCGCTGCTCGTCGAGGATCACGAGGCTGTAGGCGCCGCGTGTCGTCGGCAGCACGCGGCACAGGGCGTCGACGGTGTCCGTGGCCGGCTCGTCCGCCAGCAGGGCCGTCAGGAGCTCCGTGTCCGTGCTGGCGGGGAGGCGCGCCCGCCCGCCGGCGAGCCGCGCGAGCAGCTCCCGCGTGTTGACGAGGTTCCCGTTGTGCCCGATCGCCAGGGCCCGCCGGGGGCCAAGGCGCAGCGTCGGCTGGGCGTTCTCCCAGACCGTGGAGCCCGTCGTCGAGTACCGGCAGTGGGCGATCGCGAGCTCGCCGCGCAGGCTCGGCAGGCGCCGGTCGTCGAGCACCTGCGCGACGAGCCCAAGGTCCTTGTAGAGCATGAGCTGGTCGCCGTCGGACACCGCGACCCCGGCGGATTCCTGGCCCCGGTGCTGGAGCGCGAAGATCCCCAGCGCGGCGATCCGGGCGGCCTCCTGGCCGGGAGCGACGACGCCGAACACGCCGCACACGGATCAGGCCTCCTCGCCCAGGGCGCGCGGCAGCCCCTGGTCCCAGGCGTGGCGGAGATCGGCGAGCGTGACCTCCAGGGCGTCCGCGATGCTCGAGCCGCGACCTTCCGCCGCCCCCGTGGCGCCCTCGCCGTACATCTCGACGACGAGACGCGGCCCGCCGACGACCCCGAGCTCGGCGAGCGGGACGCCGTGCCGGTCCGCCACCGCGCGGACCGCCGGGAGGTGGGGCGGGCGGGCGGTCACGACGATGCGCGACGGGCTCTCGCCGAAGAGCGTCACGGCCGGCGCGCTGGGGACCGGCACCCGGAAGCGGCCCGCGCGGCCGCCCCAGATCGACATCTCCGCCAGCGCCACCGCGAGGCCGCCGCCGCTGACGTCCTGGGCCGCCGTGACCAGGCGGGCCGCGATCGCGTCGCGGACGAACGCCTGGACCGCCGCCTCGGCCGCGAGGTCCAGGCCCGGCAGATCGTCGTCGGCGGTCAGCCCCGCCAGGGCCGCGTAGGCGCTCCCGCCCAGGCCCGGGCCCGCGGCGCCCGCGAGCAGGACGACATCGCCGTCCGTCGCGAACGCGGGCCCGACCACGAGCGACACGTCGTCGAGCAGGCCCACGACGCCGATCACGGGCGTCGGCGCGATGGCCGACCCGGGTGCCTCGTTGTAGAGCGACACGTTGCCGCCCGTCACGGGCAGCCCGAGCGCCCGGCTCGCGTCGCCGAGACCCCGGACGGCCTCCCGGAGCTGCCAGAAGGATTCGGACCGCGTCGGATCGCCGAAGTTCAGGCAGTTCGTGACGCCCAGCGGCCGGGCGCCCGTGACCGACACGTTCCGGGCCGCCTCGGCGACGGAGAGCGCCGCCCCCAGGTAGGGGTCGAGCGCGCTCACGGCCTCGTTGCCGTCGGTCGTCGCGACCAGCGCGCGCCGCGTGCCCTTGACGCGGAGGACGGCGGCCCCGCCGCCGGCCGCGGCGACCGTGTTCGTCCCGACGTGACGGTCGTACTGCTCCGAGATCCAGGCCCGCGAGGCGAGGTTCGGGCTGCCGAGGAGACCGAGGAGGACGGCGCCCGGGTCCGTGCCGCCCTCCGGGAGCGTGTCCGCGGCGGTCTCCGGGACACCCGGCGCCGGGGCCTTCCGTCGACGGGGAGGCGGCGCCGCGAGCCGATCGTACGTGATCGCCTCCGACGCGAGCGCCCGGGCCGGAATCCGGGCCAGCTCGCGCGCGCCGGGATTCGGCGCTCCGTCGGCCGCGAGGCCGCCCTCGATCACGGCGATGTCGCCGTCGTCGGTGACCCGGCCGATCACCGCGCATGGGATCCCCCACCGGGAACAGATCGCCGCGATCTCGGGCAGCCGCTCGGGCCGCGCGATGACGACCATGCGCTCCTGCGACTCGCTGATCAGGACCTCGAACGGCGCCATGCCGGGCTCGCGCCGCGGGATCGCGTCCAGGTCGACGCGGATCCCGGTTCCCGCCCGGTCCGCCGTCTCCGAGACGCCGCAGGTGATGCCGGCAGCGCCCAGATCCTGGAGGCCCTCGGCGAGGCCGGCCGCGAGGATCTCCAGGGTGGCCTCGATGAGCAGCTTCTCCGCGAACGGGTCGCCAACCTGGACGGCGGGCCGCTTCGAGGGGTCCTGCGCCCCGAACGTTGCCGAGGCGAGGACCGACGCGCCGCCGATCCCGTCGCGCCCGGTGGCCGACCCGTAGAGGATCACGAGGTTCCCGGGGCCCGGTGCGGCCGCCCGGATGATCGCGTCCTCGCGGAGGAGCCCGATCGCCATCACGTTCACGAGCGGGTTGCCCTGGTAGGACGCGTCGAAGACCAGCTCTCCGCCGACCGTCGGGACGCCGACGCAGTTGCCGTAGCCGCCCACCCCGCGCACGACGCCGTTGACGAGGTGGCGCGTCCGGGCATCCGCCGGGTCGCCGAACCGGAGGGCGTCGAGGATCGCGATCGGGCGTGCGCCCATCGCGAAGATGTCGCGCAGGATGCCGCCGACGCCCGTGGCCGCGCCCTGGTACGGCTCCACGGCGGACGGGTGATTGTGCGACTCGATCTTGAAGGCCACCGCCCAGCCGTCGCCGATCCGCATGACGCCCGCGTTCTCACCCGGGCCCGCCACCACGTCCGGACCGCCCGTCGGCAGCGTCCGAAGCAGCGACCGGCTGCTCTTGTACGAGCAGTGCTCGCTCCACATGACGCTGAACATGGCGAGCTCGAGGTCGTTCGGGACCGCGGCCGAGCTTGCGCTCGATCTCCACGACCTCCTCGTCGGTCAGCCCGAGGGCACGGTGAAGGGGTGCGGGGACGACGGCCGGCGCCCGGTCCACGATCACGCCGCCGTCGCGCCGGCGGGCGTCCCTGCGCGCGCTCCCGCCGACTCGACGAGAGACCGCAGGACGAGCATCCCGTCGTCCGAGCCGAGCAGCGCGTCGGCGGCACGCTCCGGGTGCGGCATGAGCCCGGCGACGTTCCCCGCGGCGTTGACGACGCCGGCGATCGCGCGGAGCGACCCGTTGGGGTTCGCGCGATCGCCAGCCGCAGCCGGCTTCCCCGCCTCGTCCACGTAGCGGAACAGGACCTGGCCGTCCCGCTCCAGCGCGTCGAGCGTCGCCTCGTCCGCGTAGTAGCAACCCTCGCCGTGGGCGACCGGAATCCGCATCCGGCAGCCCGCGGGGACGCGGTGCGTGAAGGCCGTGTCGACACGCTCCGCGCGGATCACCACCTCCCGGCACACGAACCGGAGGGATCGATTGCGCAGGAGCGCGCCCGGCAGGAGGCCGGCCTCGGCGAGGACCTGGAAGCCATTGCAGATCCCGAGCACGAGGCCACCGTCGGCCGCGTAGCCGGCGACGGCACGCATGACCGGGCTGAAGCGCGCGATCACGCCGGCCCGGAGGTAGTCGCCGTAGGCGAAGCCACCGGGCAGGACGACCGCGGCCACGCCCTGCAAGTCGGCGTCCTCGTGCCACAGCTCCACCGGCTCCGCGCCGGCCCGGGCCAGCGCCCACGCCGTGTCCGTGTCGCAGTTCGAGCCCGGGAACACGACGACGCCGACCCGGACGCTCACCCACCCGCTCCGGAACGCGCCGCTGAGATCGCACCGAGCGGCTCGATCGTGTACTGCTCGATGAGCGGGTTGCTGAGGAGCTCCCGGGCCAGCTCGTCCACGATGGCCAGGGCCTCCGCGGCGTCCGGTGCGTCGACGTGCAGCTCCACCCGGCGACCGACGCGCACCTCCCCGATCCCGGCGAGGCCGAGGTGCGGCAGGCTCTGCTCCACGGCCCGGCCCTGCGGGTCGAGGATCCCGTCCCTGGGAAGGACATTGACCGCATATCGGAAGCGCGTGGCGATGACCTCGGCACGAACCTCGGGGCTCATCGGGCGATCGTGTCCTCCTCTGCATAGCGCGCGAAGCTTGCACCGGTGATCCGCTCGAACGCCTCGACGTAGCGCGCCCGCGTCCCGGCGACGACGTCGGCGGGCAGGGCCGGGCCGGGGTCGGTCCGGTCCCACGCCGCGTGGTCGAGCCAGTCGCGGACGTACTGCTTGTCGTAGGAGGCCTGCGGCCCCCCCGGCGCGTACGTGGCCGCGTCCCAGAAGCGCGACGAGTCGGGGGTGAGGACCTCGTCGCCAAGGACGAGCGTCCCGTCGGGCGCCAGGCCCATCTCGAGCTTCGTGTCGGCGAGGAGGATCCCGGCCCGGGCGCAGGCCGTCGACGCGTGCGCATAGAGGCGCAGCGCCACGTCGCGAACCTCGTCGGCGAGCCCGGCCGCGTCCCGCCGCCCGGGCGCGGCGAGGCGATCGATGAGCCCGTCGAAGGAGATCGGCTCGTCGTGGCCGGCCTCGGCCTTCGTCGTCGGCGTGAGGATCGGGGTCGGGAGCCGGTCTCCCTCGCGCAGCCCGGCGGGCAGCCTGATCCCGGACACGACGCCCGTCGCCACGTAGTCCTTCCAGCCGCCGCCCGCGAGGTAGCCCCGGACGACGATCTCGACCGGGAGCATCTCGAGGCGCCGGCAGAGCAGCATCCGGCCGCGCAGCTCCGGCGCCCGCGCGGCCCACGCCGGCGGGAGCGACGCCGGGTCGGCCGCGATGAGGTGGTTCGGCACGATCCGGGCCGTCTCGGAGAACCAGAAGCGCGTAAGGCCGGTCAGCACCTTCCCCTTGTCCGGGATCGGCGTCGGCAGGACGACGTCGAAGGCAGAGATCCGGTCCGAGGCGACGAGGAGCAGCCGATCCGCATCCACCGCGTACAGGTCGCGCACCTTGCCGGAGCGGATGAACGCCCCCGCCGTCGTCATCGCGCGAGCGCGGGGTCGATCGCGTCGAGCCGGGCGATGACCGCCGGCACGTGGACGAGGAAGCCGGCGTCGTCGAAGCAGGTGTCCAGGCTCGCCAGGCTCAGGCGCTGGGCAACGCTCGCGTCGGTCGCCAGGAGATCGCGAAGGGACCGGCGTTCGTCGGCGGCCCGCAGGGCGTTCCGCTGGATGATCGCGTACGCCTCCTCGCGCGAGAGGCCGCCCTCCTCGACGAGCGCGACGAGGACGCGCGACGACGCGTGGAGGCCGAGCCCCCGCTCGATGTTCTCGCGCATGCGCTCCGGACGGACCACGAGGCCCTCCACGAGCCCCGCCATCTTCGCCAGCATGTAGTCGAGGAGGATCGTTCCGTCCGGCAGGAGCACGCGCTCGGCGCTGCTGTGGCTGATGTCGCGCTCGTGCCAGAGCGGCTGGTTCTCGAACGCGGCGCCGGCGTACCCGCGCAGCAGTCGCGCCAGCCCGGCGATCCGCTCGCACAGGATCGGGTTGCGCTTGTGCGGCATCGCTGAGCTGCCCTTCTGCCCGGCCCGGAACGGCTCCATCAGCTCGCCGATCTCCGTGTGCTGGAGGTTCCGGACCTCGGTCGCGAAGCGTTCGAGCGACCCGCCCGTGATGGCGATCGCCGCCATGACCGCGGCGTGCCGGTCGCGCTGGACGATCTGGGTGCTCACGGGGTCGGCGGCCAGGCCGAGCTCCGCGAGGACGTCGGCCTCGAGGTCGGGGGCCAGCTGGCTGTAGGTCCCGACCGGACCCGAGATCTTGCCGGTCGCGATGTCGTCGAATGCGCGCGCGAGGCGGGCCCGGTCACGGTCGAGCTCGAACGCCCACCCGGCCAGCTTGAGCCCCAGGGTCGTGGGCTCGGCGTGGACCGAGTGCGTCCGGCCCATCATCACGGTGCCGGCCTCCGCTCGGGCGCGTGCCACGAGGGCCGCGAGGAGCCGGTCGGCGCCCTTGTCCAGCAGGCTTCCGGCAGCGCGCAGCTGGAGGGCAAGGCCGGTGTCCACGACGTCGCTGCTCGTCAGGCCGAGATGGAGGTAGCGGCCCTCCGGGCCGACCGACTCCGCGACCTGGCTCACGAAGGCGATGACGTCGTGGTCGGTGGTCCGCTCGATCTCGGCGATCCGCTCGACGTCAATGCGGGCCCGGCGCTCGATGGCCGCGAATGCCTCCGCCGGCACCGTCCCGCGAGGGACCTGCGCCTTCGCAACCGCCAGCTCGACCCGGAGCATCGCGGCGAAGCGGGCCTCCTCCGACCAGACCGCGCCCATCTCGGCGCGCGTGTAGCGCCGGATCACCGCGGCCTCCCTGCGGCGGCCGGTGCGGTCCGGGCAGCGGCCGCGATGTCATGTCGGCGCTGGAGCCCCTCGAAGTCGACGGCATCCGCCGCGTACTCCGCTGCCGCTCGCGCGGCGGGAAGGTCCGGGCCCGTTGCCACCACGGTGAGGACGCGCCCGCCACGGACGCGCCACGTGCCGTCCGTGTCACGAGCCGTGCCCGCGTGGAAGACCATGCTGCGCCGCGCGGCCGCCTCGGGAAGGCCGGTGATCACGTCGCCCCACCTCGGCGCCGCCGGGTATCCGGCCGCGGCCAGGACGATCCCGACGGCCGCGTCGCCATTCGACGGGAGGAGGGCGCCGGTGAGGCCGGCATCCGCTGCGACCGCCGCCAGCCGGCCCTCCGCGGCGGCGAGCAGGAGGGGCGCCAGCGGGACGGCGCAGCGCGGCAGGATGACCTGCGCCTCCGGGTCACCGAACCGCGCGTTGCACTCGAGCAGCACCGGGCCGTCGTCGGTCAGGATCAGCCCCGCGTAGAGGGCACCCCGGAACGGCATGCCGCGACGGGCGAGCTCTGCGAGGAGCGGCGCGTGGAAGGCCGCGACGATTCGCGCGACGTCCGCGCCGGGGAGGTCCGGAAGCGGGCTGTACGCGCCCATGCCGCCGGTGTTCGGGCCCGTGTCGCCGTCGCCGAGTCGCTTGTGATCACGGGCGGCGGGCAGCGCGAGGGCCGCCGTCTCGTCCGCGAGGGCGATGACGCTCGCCTCCAGCCCGCGGAGACGCTCCTCCACGACGACCCGGGGGACGTCGAGCGCCTCCGTGCGGTCGCCGCCGAAGATGGCGTCGAGCGCGGCCACTGCCTCCTCGAACGTGTCGCAGACGGTGACGCCCTTGCCGGCGGCGAGGCCGTCCGCCTTGATCACGATCCCCCGTCCCGCGGCGTCGAGCGTCGCCGCGTACGCGACCGCGGGGCTCTTCGCCGCGAATGCGCCGGCGCGAGCCATGCGCACGCCGGCCGCGTCCGCGACCTCGTGGCAGAACGCCTTCGAGCTCTCGATCCGCGCCGCGGCCGCGCTCGGGCCGAACGTCGCGATTCCCGCCGCAACGAGGGCGTCGCCGACGCCGGCGGCGAGCGGCGCCTCGGGGCCGATCACCGCGAGGTCGACCCGCGCCTCGAGGGCTGCCGCGACGACGATCGCCGGGTCGAGCGGGTCGCCGGCGGCGATCGACACGCCCGGCACGCCCGCGATGCCGTCGCTGCCCGGAAGCGCGACGACCGAGACGACTCCGGGCTCCCCTGCCAGCCGCACCGCCAGCGCGTGCTCGCGGCCGCCTCCGCCCACCAGCAGGATCCGGCGCGGCGTCGGCACGCGGCCCATCAGCCGCGGCCTGCCGCAAGAGGACGGTCGTCGAGCATCACCGTCTGGGTGCGCTCCGGTCCCACGGAGACCAGGGTGATCGGGACGCCGGCCAGCGCCGCGAGCGCCGCCACGTAGGCGCGGGCGTTCGGTGGAAGATCGTCTGGGGTCCTGGCGCCATGGATCTCGTCGCGCCAGCCCGGGAACACCTCGTAGACCGGCACCGCTCGGGCGACCTCCTCGGCCGAGGCGGGCCAGCGCTCGACGCGTCGGCCGTCGATCTCGTAGGCGATGCAGAGGCGGATCTCGTCGATCCCCGAGAGGATGTCCAGCTTGTTGAGGATGATGCTGCTCACGCTGTTCACGTCGACCGCGTAGCGCAGCGGGACGGCGTCGAACCACCCGACGCGCCGGCGTCGGCCGGTCGTGGTCCCGAACTCGTGACCACGCGTCGCGATCCCTTCGCCGACCGCGTCGAGGAGCTCGGTGGGGTACGGGCCGGCGCCGACTCGCGTGGTATAGGCCTTCATGATGCCGATGACGGCAGAGACCTGGAGCGGGCCGATGCCACCCCCCGTGCATGCGCCGCCGGCCACCGGGTTGGACGAGGTGACGAACGGGTACGTCCCGTGGTCGAGGTCGAGCAGCGTCCCCTGGGCGCCCTCCAGGAGCACGTGATCGCCGGCGCGAAGGGCGTCCTGCACGAGCGTCGTCGTGTCCGCGATCTGCCCACGGAGGCGCACGCCCCAGCTGAGGGCCGTCTCCACGAGCGCTTCGACGGCGAACGGCCGCCCTTTGTCGCCCAGCTGCGCCAGCCAGGCGTTCTTGTCGGGCACGAGCCGCCCGAGCTTTCGGCGAAGGGCCGCCTCGTCGAGCAGGTCCTCCATCCGCAGCCCGACCCGCGAGGCCCGATCCGCGTATGCCGGCCCGATCCCGCGGTTCGTCGTGCCGATCCCGTCGCGGCCCAGGCGGGCCTCCGAGGCCCGGTCCTCGGCAACGTGGTACGGCATGATCACGTGGCAGGCGTGCGAGACACGGACACGGCTCGTGTCCACGCCGCGCGCGGTCAGCCCGTCGAGCTCGCCGATCAGCGTTGCCGGGTTGACCACGACGCCCGGGCCGATGAGCGGCACGATGTGCGGGTAGAGCACGCCGCTCGGGACGAGGTGGAGCTTGAACACCTCCGACCCCAGCATGATCGTGTGGCCGGCGTTGTCGCCGCCCTGGTAGCGGACGACCCAGCTCACCTGGCCGGCCAGGAAGTCGGTCGCCTTGCCCTTGCCCTCGTCGCCCCACTGGAGCCCGACGATCACCGTGGCCGGCACGGCCGCTCCCCAGCCGGTGTGGCGTCCGGACAATAAGAAAGGCCCTCGGCGCGCGCGCCGGGGACCTGCCGGGTAGCCCCTCCCGATCGAACGGCACCGCGCTGGCGGTGCCCGGCGGGGCAGTTGGCCACTCGGTTCATGGGCTGACCGAGATGCCGGCCTCGGACAATCGCTCGCTCCTTCGGGGGGGTCATACGACCCGCGGCGTCGGGACCGGGCGAGTATACCAGCCGTCATCCAGGATGCCGCCGGGGAGACGTCGCCGGGGAGATCCGGGCCTGGCGTCGGGCACGCGCCCGCGCGAGACCCGGGCATCGCCAGGGAGCCCGAGCGGGACTTCCGGCGGGCCCGCCAGTACCTTCGGGGCGGGCGTCCGGGGATCGTCCAGCGCGTACCGTTGTTGGCGTGATACGCGCGCTCAGCGGGTTGGGGTTGCTGGCTCCGATCGCCTTCCTCGCGCTGGCGCTCGTCGTGAGCTCGGTCGGGCTCTCGACGATGGGCGGGCTCGAGATGGGCGCGCTCATTGCTCGCCGCGGTCCTCGGGGCCGCGCTCACCGCGGCGATCGCGAGCCTCTGGATCCGGGCCCACGTGATTCCGGTCGTGAGCGCGGCCGAGCGCCTCGCCGCCGGTGAGCTGACGACCCTCGTGCCCGCCCAGAACAGCGGTCTGGACGGCAGGCTGGGACGCGCCGTCGCCCAGCTCGGCGCAACGCTTGCCACGGCGCACGATGCGGCGACCGTCGACCGGCTGACCGGGATCGCCAACCGTCCTGCCCTGCTGGGCATGCTCTTCGGGGAGGTCGAGCGCGCCGCCCGGTACAACCGGCCGCTCTCCGTCGGCTTCGTCGACATCGACCTCTTCAAGGGGGTCAACGACTCTCACGGCCACCACGCGGGGGACATCGTGCTGCGCGGCGTCGCCGACGTCCTGCGGATGAACATCCGGGCCACGGACATGCTCGGCCGGTACGGCGGCGAGGAGTTCATGCTCATCCTCCCCGAGACCAGCGTGGAGGACGCGGCATCGCTCTCCGAGAAGCTGCGCCTGCTCGTCGGCGGCGCACGGTTCCGGATCGACGACCAGCTGACCGTGGCCGTGACCGTGTCCATCGGCGTCGCCGGGGGCCTGGGAGGCAACCTCCATATCGATGAGCTGGTCCGCGACGCCGACGCCGCGATGTATTCGGCGAAGTCGCTCGGCCGCAACCAGGTCTACGTCTTCTGCGAGCCGAGCGACGACGCCCGGATCCCGCGCGCACCGATCTCCGGCGACGGCCGGGCGCGGGCGTCGGACGTCGCCCAGCTCGCACGACTGGCGGCGGAGCAGGCTCTCATCACGACCCTCACCCCGTACCCGAACCACCGGGGCCATGCCTCCGCGCTGATCGCCACGCTGTCGGTGGGGATGGCCCGCCGCCTGGGGCTTCCCGACCCCGAGGTCGACCGGGTCCGGCTCGCGGCCCTGCTCCACGACGTCGGCAAGCTGGCCCTTCCCGAGGAGATCCTCGAGAAGCCGTCCGCGCTCACGGCCGTGGAATGGCAGTCCGTGGTGCAGCACCCGAGGATCGGCCAGGTGATCCTGGAGCAGGCATCCGTCCTCCGGGACGCCGTCCCGATCGTGCTCCACCATCACGAGCGGTTCGGCGGGCACGGGTACCCGTACGGCCTGCGCGGGCTGGAGATCCCGCTCGGTGCGCGGATCGTCGCGCTTGCGGACGCCTACGACGCGATGACCGCGGATCGTCCCTACAAGCGCGCCATGACGCACACGCAGGCGATCCGCGAGATCCAGCGCCACGCGGGCACGCAGTTCGATCCGGACGTCGTGACGGTGTTCTGCGACCTCTACGCGGCCGAGCGTCCAATCGCCGACCCCGCGATCGTCCTCGGGACACCGATCCCCGTGACGCCGGCCCACCGACGGACGGGCCACCCGATCCACGCCGCGAGCTGACCCGGCGGCATCGCCGCAGGCAGCGACTCCTGGCCCGCGCCCCGCCGATAAGGGCGCGTGCAGCGCCGGGTGCGGTCCGGGTGATCGCCGGCTGCGAGGATGCGCGCCACGGCGTGCCCGACCGATCGTCCGTCCCGGACCGCCGCCCGCCCGCCGAATCGCCCGCCGTGCGAACGCAGGGCCGGACCGCAGACCCGGCCGGCCAGGAGGGATCGGATCGATGAACAAGGTCCTGCTCACCGGGCGCCTCACGCGCGACCCGGAGCTGCGCGTGCTCGCGAGCGGGAAGAACGTCACGACGTTCTCCGTCGCAACGAACGAGTACGTCGGCAACGGCAAGGAGAAGGCCGAGTTCCACTCGGTGGTGACCTGGGACCGCCTCGCCGACATCTGTGCGAGCTACCTCGGCAAGGGGATGACCGTCGCGCTCGAGGGCCGGATCCAGACCCGGCAGTGGGACGACGATCGCGGCGCCCATCACTGGAAGACCGAGATCGTGGCGAGCGCGGTGGAGATGCTTTCGGGCAGGCGCAAGAAGGACTACGCGGCGGACGCGCTGGCCGTCCAGGCGAACGCGCTCGGCGTCCCGCCTGCCGCCGAGTCCGACCCCGGCGACGATGATGACGACGCGGAGCCCGCCGTCGCGCCCGGCGACCCTGAGCCAGAGGTGGCCGTCCTCGTCGCCTGATCCAGCACGCTCCGGCCGCAACGGGCGCCGTCCTCCCCTCCGGCGCCCGTTGCGCTTCCGCGCGGGCCGGCACGCGAGTGCCCGTCGCGCGTCTCGCGGTGGAGCGTGCGAAGGGCCGGTCGCCCCGCGTCGAGGGTCCGTGCGCCGGCCGGCGCTCCCCTACCTGGCGGACCCCGCGTCGGGCGCGGCGTAGAGGCGGCGTCTCGGAATCCCGCGCGCCAGCGCCACCCGCCGGGCGGCCTCGCCCCGCGCAAGGCCGCCCGCGACGAGGCGTGCGACCTCGCCGCGCGCCGCCGCGACCGTGTCCGCGAGGTCGGGCGCGACGACGCCCGCGCCCTGCTGCCCGGCGTCAGCGGCGTGCGTCCGCTCCGTCGGCGGTTGGCCGATCACGATGACGATCTCGCCGCGGCCGTCGATCCGGCCCGCTGCGGCGTCGTCGGACAACGTGCCGAGGCTGCCCCGCAGGGTCTCCTCGTGGAGCTTCGTCAGCTCGCGGCAGACCGCCGCGGGTCGCCCGGCGCCGCAGGCAGCGGCGAGGTCGGCGAGCGTCGCCGCGAGACGGCCCGGGGCCTCGAACAGCACCGCGGTCCGCTCGTCAGCCGCCAACCGGGCAAGCCGCTCCCGCCGTTCGCGCCCGCGCCGCGGGAGGAAGCCCTCGAAGCTCCAGCGCGGCCCGGCGATCCCCGATGCCACCAGCCCGGCGAGGACCGCGGACGCCCCCGGCACGGGCACCACCCTGCCACCGTCGGCCGCCCAGGCCGCCACGAGGCCGGCGCCGGGATCGGAAACGAGCGGCGTGCCGGCGTCCGTGACGAGCGCGAGGTCGCGCCCCGACCATAGGTGTGCCAGGAACCCGGGAAGCGTCGCGGCCTCGTTGCGGGCATGGTGCGGGACGAGGTGCGTCGTGATCCCGTGGCGAGCGAAGAGCCGGCGCGTGATCCGGGTGTCCTCCGCGGCCACGAGCGGCACCGCGCGAAGGACTTCGAGCGAGCGCAGCGTGACGTCACCAAGGTTGCCGATGGGCGTCGCGACGACATACAGGGTCCCGCGATTGCCCGGCGCGCCGTCCCGGACCGCCCCGCCACCCGCCTGCTCGGCGGCGCGGGCGCGGCTGTCGCGATCGTCCCCGCTCACCGTCGAGCTGAGCCGGGCCTGCGCCGCGGGTAGAGGTAGTCGACGCCCGGGGTGCGCGGACCCAGCTTCGCGACGGGCGGGACCTGGCGCTTGAACTCCGACGTCGCGACCAGCCGCCCGATCCGGTCGACGAGCGCCGGGTCGAAACCCATCGCCGCCAGCTCGTCATCGCTCCTGCGCTTGTCGACCATCCAGTAGAGGAGCCGATCCAGCAGGGGGTAGCTGACGTCCGCCTCGGACTCGTCGGTCTGGCCGGGCCAGAGGTCGGCGGAAGGTGCCTTGCGGATGATCGCCTCGGGGACGCCGACGGCCGCGGAGAGCTGGCGAACCTGGCTCTTGTAGAGGTCCCCGATCGGGTTGAAGGCGCATGCGCTGTCGCCGAACAGCGTCGTGTAGCCGATGAGCGTCTCGGTCTTGTTGCCAGTGCCGACAACGAGCCCGCGCCACGTCACCGACCGGTCGTACAGGACGAGCATCCGGGCCCGCGCCATCGCGTTCCCCCGCCGGAGCTGCGAAGCCGCGAGCGCGTCGGGCCCGCCCGAGCCCGGCACGCCGTCCTGCCCGAAGTAGCCATCCACGATCGGCGTGATCTCGACGAGCTCGCTCGCGCAGCCGAGCTGCGCGACGACCGCCTCCGCGTCGGCTCGTGACGCCGGCGAAGATGCCCGGTACGGCAGCATCACGCAGAGGAGCCGCTCCGCCCCGATCGCCTCGGCGACGAGGAACGCCACGAGGGCCGAGTCGATGCCGCCCGAGAGCCCGACGACGGCCCGCTCGAAGCCGGCCTGCCGCAGCTGCGCGCGGACGAAGGCGGTGATCACGCGCCGGGCGATGCCGGTGTCGATCGCGAGCTCCGCGGGCAGCTCGAAGAGCGGGAGCGCCGGGTCCTCCGGCCGGGCGGACGCCATCAGGTCCCCGCCCTCATCGCGCCGCCGACGCCGCGGTGCCGTCCTCGGCGATCCCGGCCCGCTCCGCCACGATGCGTGCGAGCTCGCGCGCCATGAGCTCGGGCCGCTCGTCGCGCAGGAGCGGGAGGCCGATCCGCTCGCGCCGGATGCCGGCCAGCTCCACGTCGGCGAAGACGAGCGCCTCCTCGTAGAGCGGCGCCTCGACGATCATCTCCCCGGTCGGCCCCAGGACCATCGAGCCGCCCCAGAACGAGACCGACTCGTCGACGCCGACCCGGTTGCAGAAGACCACGACGCTCGTCGTCAGCTGGGCATACGTGCGCAGGAGCGCGCGCCAGGACACCGCGGTGCCGAGGCCGCCCGCGTTCACGGCGGCGACGTCGCGGCCCGGCGACGAGGCGACGTTGACCAGCACCTGGGCGCCGTCGAGCGCGAGGAGCTCCGGCACGCCGAGGTGCCAGAAGTCCTCGCAGATCGCGAGGCCGATATCCACCCCGAGGCGCGACGGCGTCGCGCGGAGAGCGTCCCCGGCCGCGAAGAAGCGTCGCTCGTCGAAGAGCCCGTAGGTGGGCAGATAGAGCTTGCGCTGCACGTGGCGGACGGCGCCATCCTCGAGGAGGGCCGCGGCGATGAAGAGCCGGTGGTCGCTCGATTCCTCGACGAAGCTGACGACGGCCGAGCAGCCGGCGGCCTCGGAGGCAAGGGTGAGGAGACGCGGGTCGTCGACCGTCATGGCCACCTCGGCAGCGAGGTCCTGGAGGTGGTAGCCCGTGAGGCCGAGCTCCGGGAAGACGACGAGCCCGGCCCCGGCTGGCCCGCGCCTCGGCGAGAAGCACGCGGTGGCGGGCGAGATTGGCGTCGAGCTGGCCGAGCTCCGGCGCGAGCTGGGCAAGGGCGATCCGAAGCGGCTGCACCTGCCGAGTCTAATGCGCCGATGGTCGCTGGGGCGGCAGGGGCTGAGCCTGCGGGGCGGCCGATTCCGGCGATTGCGCCGGCGCGTTGGCCGCTCCGCCGATCGCCCGGCGCTGCTCGATCGAACCGTGGACCTGTTCCGCGAAATGGCACGCCACCTCGTGGCCCGCGGCGACGGTCCGGAGCTGCGGCTCTACCTCGACACACTCCGCCGGGTTGCCCAGCCGCTCGCGGAGCCAGCACCGGGTGTGGAAGTGACAGCCCGGCGGTGGAGCGGCGGGGTTCGGGACATCGCCCTTGAGGATGATCCGGCGCCGCTTCGACTCCACGGCAGGATCCGGGATGGGCACGGCCGAGATCAGGGCCACGGTGTAGGGATGCCGCGGCGTGTCGTAGAGCTCGCGCGACGGTGCCAGCTCGACGATCCGTCCGAGATACATCACCGCGATCCGGTCGCTGATGTGGCGCACCACCGACAGGTCGTGGGCGATGAACAGGTAGGTCAGCCGGAACTGCGCCTGCAGCCGCTCGAGGAGGTTGACGATCTGCGCCTGGATCGACACGTCGAGCGCGCTCACCGGCTCGTCCGCGACGATCAGGTCGGGGTTGACCGCGAGGGCTCGCGCGACACCGACGCGCTGGCGCTGGCCGCCGCTGAACTCGTGCGGGTAGCGCTCGGCGTACGAAGGATCGAGGCCCACGGTCTCGAACAGCTGCTCGACCCGAAGGCGGCGCTCGTTCCGCGTGCCGATGCCGTGGATGTCGAGCGGCTCGCCGACGATGCCGCCCACCGTCATTCGAGGGTTGAGGCTGGCATACGGATCCTGGAAGATCATCTGCATGCGCCGGCGCACGGTTCGGAGCGCCGCTCCGCCGAGGGTCGTGATGTCCTGGCCGTCGAAGGTGATGCTGCCGGCCGTCGGGCGGTAGAGACGCAGGATCGCCCGCCCCAGCGTGCTCTTTCCGCACCCGGACTCGCCCACGAGGCCCAGCGTCTCGCCACGCCGAAGGGTGAGGGTGACGTCGTCCACCGCGCGGACGTCACCGACGTGCCGCTCGACCACGATCCCCCGCGTGATCGGGAAGTACACCTTGAGCTGACGCACCTCGAGGAGCGGCGCCTCGCCGTCGGCCGGGGTCGCGACCGCGCCGGCCACGTCTGTCGAGCTCATCGGCCGCGCCTCGATTCGGGCGTCGCGGCAGGCTGGGTCGGGACGGGCACGGCAGCCGCGCGTCCCGGGAGATCCGGGGGGTCCGCGGGCGCGAAGCCGGGCCGCCGCGGCGCGCCTGCCGCTGCCTCGTCCGCGGTCGGCGGGTTCCAGCACGCGACACGATGCGTCGCGTCGGGCCCCGAGGTCCGCACGGTGACACCCGGCTCGAGCGGGCCGAGCGAGGGGTTCTCCGTCCAGCAGCGATCGATTCGCCACGCGCAGCGGGGGGCAAACGGACAGCCGGTCGGGGCGATCCGGAGATCCGGCGGCACGCCCTCGATCGGGATCAGGGCCTCCTCGGGCCCGGCATCGACGCGCGGGATCGAGTGGAGCAGCCCGACCGTGTACGGGTGCCGGGGCTTCGCGAAGAGCTCGGACGTCGTCGCCGCCTCGACGATGAACCCCGCGTACATGACGTTGATGCGGCCGGTCATGCCCGCGACGACGCCAAGGTCATGGGTGATGAGGATGACGGCGGTCCCTCGTTCCTTCGTGAGGCGCTGGAGCAGCTCGAGCACCTGCGCCTGGATCGTGACGTCGAGCGCCGTCGTCGGCTCGTCGGCGATCAGGAGCTGCGGCTCCAGGGCCAGCGCCATCGCGATCATGACGCGCTGCCGCATCCCGCCGCTGAACTGGTGCGGGTAGTTCCGGAGCCGGCCGGCCGGCTCCGCGATGCCGACCATCCCGAGGAGCTCGATCGCCCGGGCCCGCGCGTCCGCGGCGCTGACCCGCCGATGCGCCTGGATCGTCTCGACCATCTGCTCCTCGATCGTGAGGACCGGGTTCAGGCTGGTCATGGGGTCCTGGAAGATCATCGCGATGTCGCGTCCGCGCAGCTCCCGCATCGACGACTCCGGGAGCTTCGTGAGGTCCTCGGCGTTGAACAGGACCTGCCCGTTCTCGATATGCCCTGCCGGCTGCGGGAGCAGGCGCATGACCGCCAGGTTGGTGACGCTCTTGCCACAGCCGGACTCACCGACGAGCCCGAGGGTCTCGCCCTCCTCGAGGTCGAACGAGACGCCGTTCACGGCATGCACGGTGCCGTCGTGCGTCCGGAAGCGGACGACCAGGTCGCGGACCGAGAGCAGCATGGTCGGCTACCGCCTCAGGCGCGGGTCGATGGCCTCGCGCAGCCCGTCCCCGAGCAGGTTGAACCCGATGGCGCTGATCACGATCGCGGCCCCGGGAAAGAAGATCAGGTACGGGGCTGACTGCAGGAAGCGCGCCGAGTCGGTCAGCATCTCGCCCCATTCCGCCACGCGCGGATCGCCCGGTCCGAGCCCCAGGAAGCCCAGGCCTGCGACGTCGATGATCGCCGTGGCCAGGGCCAGCGTCGCCTGGACGATGAGCGGGGTGAGCGCGTTCGGCATCAGGTGCCGCAGCAGGACGCGAACCGGCGTGGCTCCCTCCGCGCGGGCAGCCGTCGCGAAGTCCGCCTCGCGCAGCGCGAGGAGGGTGCCGCGCAGCAGCCGGGCGAAGATCGGCGCGTACGAGATGCCCACGGCGAGCATGATCTGGACCTGGCCGTGACCCAGCCAGGCCACGATCCCGATCGCGAGCAGGATGCCCGGGACGGCAAGGAGCACATCGGTCACGCGCATGAGCACCGCGTCGACCTTTCCACCTGCGCCGCCCGCGACCGCACCGACCACGCACCCGAAGGCGAGCCCGATGACCACGGCCACCACGCCGACAATCAGGCTGATCCGGGCGCCGTAGAGCACACGCGAGAACTCGTCGCGGCCGAGCAGGTCGGTCCCCATGAGGTGCGCCAGGCTTGGCCCCTGCTTGCCGTCGGCCAGGACGCCGACCGTGGGGTCGTAGGGAGCGATGACCGGAGCAAGGACCGCGCCCACGACGAAGATGGCGATGCACGCGACGCCGACCAGGGCCGGCCCGTTTCGCCTGAGCCGACGGAACGCGTCCCGCCATAGCCCACGGCTCGCGCGCGCTGTCGGAAGCCCGACGATGGCGATCGGTTGGCTCACGTCAGCTGTACCGGATCCGCGGGTTCAGGAACGCGTAGCTGATGTCCACGATCAGGTTCACGACGAGGAAGATCGTCGCGAAGATGAGGATGAGCGACTGCACCACGATGTAATCGTGGTTCTGGATCGCGCTCACCACCCAGGAGCCCACGCCGTTCCACGAGAACACCGTCTCGGTCAGCACGGCTCCTGCGAGCAGCCCGCCCACCTGGAGGCCGATGACCGTGGCGACGGGCAGCCACGCGTTGCGCATGATGTGCCGATCGTCGACGCGCCGCTCGGTGAGGCCCTTGGCCCGCGCGGTTCGGACGTAGTCCTCGTTGGCGACGTCGATCACGGACGCCCGCGTGATCCGGGTCACGATCGCGAGGGGGATCGACCCCAGCGCGATCGACGGCAGGATCAGGTGCGAGAACGAGTCGATGATGGCGTTCGGGCGGCCCGTGAGCAGCGCGTCGACGATCGCGAAATGCGTGACCTGGGGGATCCCGAGACGCGGATCGCTCTGGCCGAGCGCGGGCAGCCAGTGCAGCTGCACGCCGAACACGAAGACCAGCGTGTAGCCGAGCACGAAGATCGGGATCGAGATCCCGAAGAGCGAGATCACCGTGACGATGCCGTCCACCCAGCCGTTGGGGTGGCGTGCCGCCAGCCGGCCAAGCGGGATGCCAAGGCCGACGGCGAAGATCAGGGCCCCGACCGTCAGCTCGATCGTGCCCGGGAACCGCACGAGGAACGTTGCGGCGACCGACTTTCCGTCGACGAAGC
The DNA here is from genome assembly GCA_963809215.1 of uncultured Chloroflexia bacterium. Classification (GTDB taxonomy): domain Bacteria; phylum Chloroflexota; class Limnocylindria; order Limnocylindrales; family CSP1-4; genus CTSoil-043. Next base: position 953,507 of record CAWEIJ010000002.1, on the reverse strand, counting down.
TGGACCCGAAGTCGCCGTGCAGGAGCCGCGCGAGGTAGTTGACGTACTGGACGTAGAGCGGCTGGTCAAGCCCGAGCGTCGTTCGAATCTGGGCAGTCAGCTCCGGCGTGGCGTGCTGTCCCAGGATGGCCTCGGCGGGATCGCCCGGAAGAAGCCGCAGGAACAGGAACAGGATGATCGAGAGTCCGAAGAGGACCGGGATGGCCCCGATGACCCGACGGACGATGAACCTGAGCACGAGACGGCGACATCCCTCTGTGCGGAGCCCCCCGAGGTCCCGGACCTCGGGGGGCTCGCGCTATATGCGTGAGGACGGGCGAGTCGCCCGCCGGCTCTAGGGCTGGATCCAGACCGAGTTGAACAGCTCGGTCTGGTTGCCGGCGCCCACGAACCCATGGACCTTGGAGACGTATGCGCCAGGTGGCGTCGAGTTCACGATCGGCACCGTTGGCATGTCCTGGGCCGCGAGGTCCTGGACCTGGCCCCAGAGCGCATTGGCCGCGTCGGGGGACGTCGCCTGCAGCGCCTGGCTCATCAAGGTGTTCACCTGGGGGTTCGCCCACCCGAACTGCAGATTGGGCTTGCCGTTCTGCCAGCCGAACCAGGCCGTGTAGAGGAAGTTGTCCGCGCCGGCCCAGTCACAGGTCCAGCCGAACATGAACAGGGGGAAGTTGCCGCCCGTGGCATGGCTGACGTATCCGCCGTGCCAGTCCTCGGTCTTGAGCGCAACGGTGAAGCCGATCGCCTGCAGGTCGCCGGCAATCGCCTGGGCCTCGCTCTTCGGGTCGGGCATGTACGGCCGGACCACGTTGGACGGGTAGTAGAGGTCGATCTTGAGCTGGTCGGCGGACAGGCCGGCCTTGACGAGCGACGCCTTCGCGGCGTTGACGTCATAGGCGGGGAGGTTCTCGGCCTTGAAGCCGGTCGTGCCGGCCGGAAGCCAGCTCTGCGGCACCTTCGCGGCGCCGGCATAGAACGCGTCGACGTACCCCTGCTTGTTGAGGGCCTGGGCGACGGCGAACCGGACGTCCTTGTTTGCGTAGATCGTCGGCGTGGCCGCGCCGCCGGACGCGCTCTGCAGGCTCTGGTTCATGCCCAGGTAGAACGCATTGCACGACTGGCCGCGATCGACGAGGGTGAGGCCGCTGCTCTTCGCGGTCGCCGCGTCGGCGGGCGAGATGGTCTCGGCGAGATCGATGCCGCCGGCCTGGAGCGCCTGGAGCTTGGCCGTCGAGTCCTTGAGGTTGGCCTGGAACGTGATCTGGTCGAGGTGGGCGGTGTGCGCCGTGTCCCAGTAGCTGGGATTCTTGACGACGGTCACGTGGTCGCCGGTGACCCACTCCTTGAACATGAACGGCCCCGTGCCGACCATGCTCTGGCCCTGGCCCTGCGCGTACTTGTTGTCCTTGAGCGGCGTGGTGTCCGCCTTGTCGTTCTGGAGGGCGGTCGGGCTCTGGATGCCGAAGACCGCGAGCGTCTGGCTGACCAGGAAGTTGCTCTGCGGCGTCTTGAAATGGAACACGACAGTCGTCGCATCGGGGGCGTCGACCGAGGCGAGGTTGGACGCGTCGCCGAAGCCGCCGAAGACCGCGCCGTAGTAGTAGGCGTTGTCCTGGAGGTCGCCCTTCGGGAACGCCTTCCAGCGGTCGTAGTTGAACTTGACGGCGGCCGCGTTGAAGTCCGTCCCGTCGTGGAACTTGATGCCGGTCCGGAGCGTGAAGGTGTAGGTCTTCCCGTCGGCGCTGATGGTCGGCATGCTGGCGGCCAGGACGGGGATGACGTCGCCGATCGTGCCGGGCGTCAGGCCGACGAGGCCCTCGACCACCTGGTTTGCGACGTACAGCGAGTTCCCGTCGCTCACGAGCGACGGGTCGGCGAACACCATGTCGCCGTCGAGGCCGACGACGAGCGTGCCGCCGTCGACCGGAGCGCCGGCAGCCGCCGACGGGGAGGCCGCCGGCGACGCGGGCGCCGTGGACGCGGCCGCCGCGCTGGGCGAGGCCTCCGGGGATGGTGCGGCGCTGGGCGATGGCGTCGCCGAGCCGCCGCACGCCGCGAACACGATCGCAGCAGCGGCGATCAGTGACCCTATTCGGGCACGCAACATGTGTGGTCTCCTCCTACGTCGATCCGCCGAGATGCCCGCAGGCATCGGTCGGTGGTCCCTTGACCCGAGCATGATACTCACCGACCCGCGACACGATGAGCGAACCGTGTTCCGACCCGACGCGCGAAGGCCGTGTCATCGGGGTCGGTGACCTCCCGGCGGCCCTGTCGTCCGGGATCGCTGCGGCCTCGCGCGTCCGCTCCCATCGCCCGGACCGTCGCGGCGGCCCAGAACGCCCGGCGCTCAGATGGACGACGTCCGGGCGGCCATCGAGATCGTCTCGGAGGAGACGTCCTCCGAGAAGTGGCACGCGACCACGTGCCCGTCCCCCACCGTACGGAGCTCTGGCGTCTCCGCCACGCATCGCTCGGGGTTCCCCAGTCGCTCGCGGAGCCAGCAGCGGGTGTGGAAGCGGCAGCCGGACGGCGGGTTGGCCGGGGACGGGATGTCACCCTTCAGGATGATCCGCTTCTTGCGGTGGCGCGGGTCCGGGTCCGGGATCGCCGACAGCAGGGCGACGGTGTACGGGTGGGCCGGGTTCGCGTAGATCTCCGCGACGTCGGCGAGCTCGACGAGCTTGCCCAGGTACATGACGCCCACCCGGTCGCTGATGTGCTCGACGACCGCGAGGTTGTGGGCGATGAAGAGATACGTCAGGCCCAGCTCCTGCTGGAGGTCGTCGAGGAGGTTCAGCACCTGGCTCTGGATCGAGACGTCGAGCGCCGACACGGGCTCGTCGAGGACCACGAACTCCGGGTTCAGGGCCAGCGCGCGGGCGATGCCGATCCGCTGGCGCTGGCCGCCCGAGAACTCGTGCGGATAGCGGTGGATGTGGCTCTGATTCAGGCCCACCTTCGCGAGCAGCTCACGGACCAGCTCCTCGCGCTGCTCCTTGTTGGACATCCCGTGGACGAGCGGGCCCTCGCCCACGATCTCGCCGACGGACATGCGGGGGTTAAGGCTTGCGTACGGGTCCTGGAAGACGACCTGGAGGTCTCGCCGGACTGCCTTCATCGCGGACGTGCTCAGCGCGACGGCCTTCCGACCCGCCTTCCGCTCCGCGGGCGTCGGGAAGTCGAAGATCGTCTTGCCGTGGACGTCCACCCGCCCGGAGGTCGGGGGAAGAAGCCGCAGGATGACCTTGCCGAGCGTCGTCTTTCCGCAGCCGGATTCCCCCACGAGCCCCAGCGTCTCGCCGTTGCGGACCGTGAAGCTCACGCCGTCGACGGCGCGGACCGCGCCGATGCGGGCGATGCCGAGGGGCCCGCCGCGGATCTCGAAGTGCTTGTAGACGTTGTCGACGACCAGGAGCGGCGGTTCCCCGTCCGCGGGGGCAGGTGCGGAGGCGCCGGGCACGTCGAGCACCGGGACCGGGGTCAGCTCGGGGGTCGTCATTCGACGCTCAGCGCCATGGCCGCGTCGAGGGCGACCTGCTCGCCGGGCGCCTCGCCCACCGACGGTGGCTCGCCTGACGGCGTGAGCCAGCATCGGGACAGGTGGCCGGGCGCGATCTCCTGGAACGGCGGGGCGACGTCGCAGATCGGCATCGCGTTCGGACAGCGTCGCTGGAAGAGGCAGCCGGCGGGGAGGTTGAGCGGGTTCGGCACGACGCCCCTGATCACCTCGAGGCGGTCGCGCTTCTCGCCGAGCCGGGGGATCGACGCGAGCAGGCCGCGCGTGTAGGGGTGGTGAGGATGCTCGTAGACGGTGTTCACGTCGGACTGCTCGACGACCTTGCCCGCGTACATCACCACGACGTCGTCGGCCATCTCGGCGATCACGCCAAGGTCGTGGGTGATGAGCATGATCGACATCCGGTTGCGCTCTCGAAGGGCCTTCATCAGCTCCAGGATCTGGGCCTGGATGGTGACGTCGAGCGCGGTCGTCGGCTCGTCGGCGATGAGCAGCTCCGGGTTCGTCGAGAGGGCCATCGCGATCATCACGCGCTGGCGCATCCCGCCGGAAAGCTGGTGCGGGTACTCGTCGGCCCGGCGCGACGCGTCCGGGATCCCGACCTGGGAGAGCATCTCGACCGCCCGCTTCCGCGCTTCTCCCCCGGTCAGGCCGCCGTGGATCGAGACTGCCTCGGCAATCTGGTTGCCGCAGGTGAAGACGGGGTTGAGCGAGGTCATCGGCTCCTGGAAGATCATCGAGATCGAGTTTCCCCGGATCTCCCGCATCTCGTCGTCCGACATGTCGGTGAGGCTCTGCGATCCGAACGTGATGCTGCCGCCCACGATGCGGCCGGGCCGCTCGATCAGCCGCATGACCGAGAGCGCGGTCACGCTCTTGCCGCAGCCGGACTCGCCCACGACGCCGAGCGTCGCGCCGTTGCGGATGCTGAAGCTCACCCCGTCGACGGCCTTCACGAGGCCGTCGGCCGTCGCGAAGTGCGTCCGCAGGTCGCGGACGTCGAGGAGGGTGCCGGGGTCGCCCTTCCTGGCCACCCCTACGCCTCGATCCGCTGGCGCGGGTCGAGCGCGTCCCGGAGCCCGTCGCCCAGGAAGCTCGCCGCCAGGACGAGGAGGATCAGGGTGATCCCCGGATACCAGATCCACAGTGGCTGGCGGTAGAAGTAGTCCTGGGCGTTGGTCAGCATGTTGCCGAGGCTCGCCTCCGGGGGCCGCAGCCCGAAGCCGAGGAACGAGAGGGCCGCCTCCGTGACGACCGAGTCGGCGATGCCCAGGGTCGAGGCCACGACCACCGGCGCGAGCGCGCTCGGGATCATGTGGCGGATCACGATCCGCGAGTCGCTGGCGCCGAGCGCCTTCGCCGCCTGGACGAAGTCCGACTCGCGGAGGCGCAGGAACTCGGCCCGGACCAGGCGCGCGGCGGTGGTCCATCCGGTCAGGCCGATCGCGAAGATGATGACGAAGACGTTGCCCGACCCCATGAACGCCACGAACATGAGGACCAGGAAGAACGTGGGCAGCGAGAGGACGATGTCGATGATGCGCATCAGCACGTTGTCGACCCACCCGCCGACGTACCCCGCGATCGAGCCGACGGTGGTCCCGAGGCCCGCGATGATCAGGACCGCGAAGAAGCCGATCGTGAGCGAGGTCTGGAGTCCGCGCATCAGCCGGAAGAAGATGTTGATCCCGAGGTTGTCGTAGCCGAGCGGCGCAGTCAGCGACGAGGGGTCCTTCGGACCGTGCGTGAGGCTCGTCTTGTACCACGCGTCGCCGCCGATCCACGGGACCACGATCGAGGCGGTGATCAGGAGCACCATCAGCACCAGGGCGATGGCTGCAAGGCGGTGCTGGAGGAAGCGCTTGCGGACGAGCTGCCAGTAGGTCCGGACCGGGACGAGGTCGACCTCGTCGATCTCGCTCGATGGTCCCGCCGCGCGCGCTCCAGGGACGGGCAGCCCCTCTGATCGTGCCATGTCGATTCGTCCTCCGCTCAGTACGTGATGCGGGGGTCGACGACGGCATAGGCGACGTCGGCCAGGAGGTTGCCGACGATGACCATGACACCTCCGATCATGACCGTGGCCAGCACGACGGGGTAGTCGCGTTCCGTCACCGCCTGGACGCCCAGGAAGCCGAGCCCGGGCCACGAGAACACCGTCTCCGTGATGGCCGCCCCGGAGAGGAGCGCGGGAACGGTGAGCCCGAGCAGCGTGACGATCGGGATCAGCGCGTTCCGAAGGGCGTGCTTGAAGATCACCTGGCGATCGGCCAGGCCCTTGGAGCGCGCCGTCCGGATGTAGTCCTGGCGCAGGACCTCGAGCATGGATGCCCGCATGTAGCGGCTCCAGCCGGCCACCTGGATGACGGCCAGCGTGGTCACCGGCAGCACGAGGTGCCACAGGAGGTCCAGCAGGTCACCCTGCTTTCCGAAGCTGTTCTGCCCGAACAGGGGGAACAGGTTGAGCTGCACGGCGAAGGTCTGCTTGAGCATCAGGCCGAGCCAGAACGTCGGCAGCGCGTAGCCGATCGTGGAGAAGATCGTGATGATCTTGTCGGACCAGCTGTACTGCCGGACCGCCTGGAGGATCCCGATCGGGATCGCCACGATGACGGTCACGATCAGCGACACCCCGGTGAGCCACAGGGTGGACGGGATCCGGGCGAAGATCTTGTCGCGGACCGGAAGGCCGTCCGTGAACGAGTAGCCCCAGGCCGTGTTGTCGAAGGGGAACGTCCAGAACTTGCTGAACCACTTGCCGAACTGGACCGGGATCGGCTCGTTGAGCCCGTAGAGCCGGATCAGGTTGTTGATCGTCTCGGGGCTCACCCGCGGGGTGCGGAACTTGTCGACCGGTGAGCCTGGGGTCAGGTGGACGATGAGGAACGAGATGACGCTGATCCCGATGATGATCGGGATCGCCTGGACCACGCGGCGGAAGATGTAGGACGCCATGCGCTCAGTGCCTCGCGTTGTTCCGCGTCATCTCGGTGGCGGGAAGGCCGGCTGGGGCCTGACACCATCGTCCGGGATGAGCGAGGTCGCTCACCCCGGACGCGGTTCACTAGGCCGCCGGACGTGCGGCTTCGCCTACTTCTGGACGATCCAGGTGTCCTGGTTCCAGTAGTAGAGCGGGCTCTTCAGGTCGATCGTGCCGTCGGTCACGACGGTGTTGGTCCCGGCCATCACCGACTTGGTGAGGCCCGCGTGACCGGCGTCCGCCCACAGGAAGTAATACGGGACGTCGTTGTGGATGATCGTCTGGAACTGCGAGTAGATCGCGGCGCGCTTCGTCTTGTCGGTCTCCTGGCGACCCTGCGTCAGGAGCGCGTCGGCCGACTTGTTGCACCACCCCACGAAGTTGTTGGAGTCGGGCGAGGCCTTCGTGGTGATCTGGTCACAGCTGAAGATGGACGAGTCGTCGGGGTCGAGGGCCGTCGACCAGCCACCCATGTACGTGTCGAAGTTGTTCGGGTACGAGAGAAGCGGCAGGAGCACGGTCGAGAAGTCGCTCGGGAGGACCTTGATCTCGATGCCGCACGTCTTGAGCTGGTCCGCCGCGAGCTGGGCGAAGGAGATCCGCTGCGGCTTGCCCTGCCGGACGTAGAGCGTCGTGGACAGGCGCTTCCCGGCCTTCTGGTAGATCCCGTCGGAGCCGAGGGTCCAGCCGGACTTCTCGATCAGCGACTTGGCGCCCGCGACGTCGAGCGTGTACTTCGGCACGTTCGGGTCGAAGGCCCACGAGGCGGGCGGAATGTCGGCGTAGACCGGGATGCCCTGGCTGTCGGTCGCCTTCGCGACGGTGGCGTCATGGTCGATGCACATCGAGAACGCCTGGCGAAGGTTCGGGTCGCTGTAGATGTGCGGCGCCCGCAGGTTGAACGCGATGAAGTAGTAGCCGAAGTCGGCGTAGCTGGCGAGCTGGAGGTTCGGGTCGTTCTGCAGGGTCGCAAGCGCATCCGAGACGACCGCGTACAGCCAGTTGACGTCGCCCTTCTGGAGGGCGGCGGCGCCCGACGCGGAGTCCTTGATGATCGGGGCGTAGAAGTTCTGCGGCCCGACGGTGCCCGCGTAGTAGGTCGGGTTCGCGGCGAGCTGGACGGTCTGCCCGGCCGAGTAGCTCACGAACTTGTACGGGCCGGTCCCGACCGGGTTCTGCTGGAAGTCGAGGAGGCGGAACGCCGCCGCGACCTGGTCGTTCTGCGTCGCCGTGAGGGACTTGTCCAGGTCCGAGAGGGCATTCGCGAGCGCCTGGCCGTAGCCGGTGTTGTCGGGCGAGCCGTCGGACTTGACGTAGATCGCCTTGTTCAGCTGGCCCACGCCCAGCTGCACGCCGCCCGCCTGGAGGAGCGGCTCGATCTGGCTCACGTACGTGGCGAAGTCACAGGTCGTCGGCTGCGTGGCCGAGCCGTCGCACTTCGCGTCGGTCGTCGCCTTGGAGACCTGGTCGTCGAGCGTCTTCACCGCGGTCGCGTCGACCTTGCCGGCGGCGGCCTGGAACGTGGCGAAGGACGCCATGACCGCCTTCTGCGGCATCAGGATCGTCGTCAGGTCCGTGACGAGGAACGGGGCGAACTTGCTCTTCAGGGTGAAGACGACCGTCATCGGGTCCGGCGTCGCGACGGACTTGACGTTCGTCTGGATGTCGGAGCAGAAGGCCGGGATGAACGTGCAGTTGCTCGAGGCGGCGAGGTCGAACGTGAACTTCACGTCGGCGGAGGTGAAGTCGTCGCCGTTCTGCCACTTGATCCCGGGCTTGAGGGTGATCGTCCAGGTGAGCCCGTCAGCGCTCACCGTGGGGAGGGCCGCTGCCATGTCCGGCACGACGTCGAGCTTGTTGTTGACGCGGAACATGCCGGAGTAGATCAGCCCGTTGATGTAGCTGGTGGGGAGGTCCGTGTACGCGAGCGAGAAGTAGGTCGGCTCGGCGTCGAGCGCGAGCTTCAGGTCGCCGGACGTGGCCACGCTCGGCGCTGCGCTTGGGGCTGCCGCGCTGGCGGCCGCGCTGGCTGCCGCGCTCGGGGCTGCCGCGCTCGGGGATGGCGTCGCCGAGCCACCGCACGCGGCCGCGACGATCGCAAGCGCCCCGAGCAGGGCGAGACCGCGAAGTCTCAGGTTCGACAAGGTGCTTCCTCCTGTTCCCGGGTTGGCGCGACGTTCGCCGCGCCCCCCACTCCTCCTCGAGCGGGAACTCGCCCGGTCGCGCACGCAGCACGCAGCCGACAGAATGCCCGCGGACGTTCGCGCATTATAGGGTGCCGCTCTTCGCGACGGTCAAGGAATCCACCGCTGCGCGCACGGCGGAGCGCATCTACGGCGAGATCACCTCCTGTCCGCGCCGACCGGCGCCGTCTGTGGCCCTGGGTCCACCAGGGCCGGGACGGACAGCTCGGTCGGAATGGAGCGCAGTCCGGCGATCGCCCGGGCCAGGTCGTCGGGGCGCGCGTCGCCGCCGCCCGCCGGAGTGCCGCCGCCCACCGGGGCGCTGCTGCCCGCCGGAGTGCCGGGCGGAGCAACGTCCTGGGTAGAGTGCCGATCGCTCGCCTGCTCGAATACGACGGCGGGCGAGGTCCGCGAGGCGACCCAGGTGCCCTCGTCGTACACGCCCACGGGCTCGCTCACCATGAGCGGGCCTGCCAAGGCGCCGCACAGGCCGACGGCGACGAGCATGCCCGGGATCCCGGACAACAGGAGGGACGGCCTGCGTCGCCTGACGGCCAGGCGTTCGTGAAGCCGCGTCCAGCCGTCGGGAGCGGGCTCCGCGCGCAGGGTCTCGGCGTGCAGGCGCCGCAGAGCGTGAACGAGCAGCGTCGTCGTCGCCAGCTCCTGCTCGCAGCGACCGCAGCGTTCCACGTGATCGAGGGCGCGCTGGACTGCCGCCCCGCCGGAGCGGCAGGCGGCGAACTCGACGAGGGCGTCGCGGTGGGCGGCGCAGGGTCGCTCCCACGGCGCCCTCACGGCTCGACCTCGACCTTGACGGCGCCGTCCTTCGCCGGGGACGGGTATGCGCCTCCGAAGCGGCGGTCCTCCACGAGTCGCTCGCGCAGCGACCGCAGCCCGAAGTGGAGCCGCGACTTCACCGTCCCCGGGGGGATGCCCAGGATCTCGGCCGTCTCGCTGATGGACCGGCTGCGAAGGTAGAACAGGACGATGACCGCCTGGTGCTTGGCCGGGAGCGAGGCGATCCCGTCCCGCACGATCTCGCGCAGCTCCGCGAGCTCGGCACGGTCGGCGGGCTCGGCCGCGTGGTCGAACAGGAAGCGGGCCATCGCCTCCGTGATCGGCTCCCACGGCAGGCGTCGCCGGGTCAGTCGCGTGTAGCAGAAGTTGAGCGCCACGCGGTGGAGCCACGGGAGGGGGCTGGCGTCGGGACGGAGCCGCCGGCGCCACTCGTAGGCCTTGGCGAACGTGTCCTGGAGCACCTCCTCCGCCGCCTGGCGCTCGCCGAGGAGGGCATAGGCGGAGGCGAAGACCGGCCCCCGATACCGCTCGAAGAACGTCCCGAACGCGTCGAGGTCGTCTTCGCGGATCCGCCGCAGGAGGACCGCCTCCGCGGGATCGGGCAGGCGCCCCGCGCCCTCCGGCTGGTCGGTCGTCATTGACCCACGTGATAGCCCGGGATCGTCGCGTTCGTCGCCGGCGCTCCCGTCATTCACCTGTACGTCGGCCGACGGCGGCAGGTTCACTCCGTGTGGTCCGCGACGGTCACCTCGCCCGCCGCCTTAGCCGGGCTCACCCGGGCTCGCCGCCCGCCATCGCAGGTTCGGCTGTCGGGCGGCGGTCGCCTCGTCCAGCCGCCGCACGGGCGCCGAGTGCGGCGCCGACATCACGAGCTCCGGGTTCTCGTGGGCCTCGTGCGCGATCTCGAGCAGCGCGTCCGCGAACGCGTCGAGCGTCTCGAGCCGCTCGGTCTCGGTCGGCTCGATGAGCATCGCCTCGTCGACCGTGTGCGGGAAGTAGATCGTGGGCGGGTGGTACCCCTTGTCGATGAGCCGCTTCGCGACGTCGAGGGTCCGGACGCCGGTGGCGCGCTTGAGGCCCGCGCCGGACGCGATGAACTCGTGGGCGCACGGTCCCGCGAACGGGACCTCGAAGGCGCCGTCGGCCACGAGGCGGCCGCGGAGATAGTTGGCGGCGAGGACGGCGTCGTCGCTCACCTCGCGCAGGCCGTCCGCGCCGTGCGCCCGGATGTAGGCCCAGGCACGCACGAGGATCCCGACGTTGCCGACGTGGCCGCGCATCCGGCCGATGCTCGACGGTCGCTCGCCGGGGCGCTCCAGCCGGAACGTCCCGTCCGGCTCGCGGAGGACCCGCGGTGCCGGCAGGAACGGGATGAGCGGCGCTCGCACCCCGACCGGCCCAGCTCCCGGGCCACCGCCGCCATGCGGCGTGGCGAACGTCTTGTGGACGTTGAAGTGCATGACGTCGAAGCCCGCCTCGCCGGGCCGGAAGCGCCCCAGGATCGCGTTCAGGTTGGCGCCGTCCATGTAGGCGAGGGCGCCCGCCGCGTGGACCATCTCGAGGAGCTCGACGATGTGCCGCTCGAAGAGCCCGAGCGTCGAGGGGTTCGTGATCATGATCGCGGCGGTCCGCGGCCCGAGGGCAGCCCGGAATGCCTCGAGGTCCACGCCGCCGTCCGCCGCCGAGGTGATGTTGACGGTGCGGAAGCCGGCCATGGACGCGGTCGCGGGATTCGTCCCGTGCGCGGAATCGGGGACGAGGACGTCGGTGCGGTCCAGGTCTCCGCGCGCCCGGTGATAGGCGCGGACGATGAGGATCCCGGTGAGCTCACCCTGGGCGCCGGCCGCGGGCTGGAGCGTCACCGCCTCCATCCCGCTGATCTCCGCCAGGTCGCGCTCCAGCTCCCAGAGCAGCTCGAGCGTCCCCTGGGCGGTCTCGTCGGGCGCGAACGGGTGGAGTCCCGCGAACCCCGGCAGGCGTGCGGCCCACTCGTTGACCTTCGGGTTGTACTTCATGGTGCACGACCCGAGCGGGTAGAAGCCGGTGTCCACGCCCCAGTTCAGCTGCGAGAGGTTCACGTAGTGGCGCACCAGCGAGGCCTCGTCGACCTCGGGCAGCGCCGGGGGGCTCGTCCGGAGCGCGTCCGCGGGGAGCCGGTCGAGGGCGTCCGCTGGAGGCTCGGGGATCCTGCGGCCCGCGGCGCGGCCGGGACCCGAGAGCTCGAAGAGGGTCGGCTGGAGCCTCGGTCCGGTGACGCTCATCGACGTCCCTCCCCGATCGCCGCCCCGGCGACGCCGGGCGTGACCACCCCGGACGCGGGGCCCAGCTCGTCGCGGAGCGCCCAGGCGAAGAGCTCGATCTCCTCCGCCGTCGTGGACTCGGTGGCGCACACGAGGAGCCCGTCGGCGAGCGAAGGGTCGCCCGGCTCGAGCTCCGCGAGGGAGACCCCGGCCAGGATGCCCCGGTGGAGAAGCCGGCGGTGGACGGCCAGCGCGTCCGGCACGCGGATCGCGAACTCGTTGAGGTACGGCCCCGGATGCATGCGGGGCGCACCCGCGTCGGCGAGGGCCGCCGCCAGCACGGTCGCCCGGGCGGCGCCCGTCGCGGCCACGTCCCTGAGACCGCCCGGCCCGAGCGCCGCGACGTAGACGGCCGCGGCAAGGGCGCAGAGGGCCTGGTTCGTGCAGATGTTGCTGGCGGCCTTCTCGCGCCGGATGTCCTGCTCGCGGGCGCGCATGGTCATCACGAAGGCGCGCCGGCCATCGGCGTCGCTGGTCATGCCGATGAGGCGGCCCGGGATCTGGCGGATGAGCGTGTCCCGGCAGGCGAGGATCCCGAGGTACGGGCCGCCGTACTGGGGCGGGATGCCGAGGGGCTGGCCCTCGCCGGCCGCGATGTCGGCCTCGTACGCCGCGGGCGGCGCGAGCACCGCCAGCGAGACCGGCTCGACAGCGGCGACGAACAGGGCGCCCGCCGCGTGCGCGAGCCGGCCGATCTCCGCCATCGGCTCCAGCAGCCCCAGCAGGTTGGGCTGGGCCGCGACGACGCCCGCGATCGGGCGCTCGGGATCGCCCAGGAGGCGAGCAAGGGCCGCGAGGTCGGTCGTCCCGGCCGCGGGCCCGTCGGCGACGAGCGGCACCTCGTCGAAGGTGAGGTTCGCCCCGACGAAGTACGTACCCAGGGTCTGGCGGGACTGCGGGTGGACCCCGCGCGAGACGAGGACACGCTCCCGGCGGGTTGTCCGGCAGGTCATCAGCGCCGCCTCCGCCGTGGCCGTGGCCCCGTCGTAGTGCGAGGCGGAGACGACGTCGAGGCCGGTCAGCTCGGCGAGGAGCGACTGGTACTCGTAGATCGTCTGGAGGGTCCCCTGGCTGATCTCCGGCTGGTACGGCGTGTATGCCGTGTAGTACTCGCCGCGGAGGAGGACCTGGTCGACCACGGGCGGGAGGTGATGCCGGTAGACGCCGGCGCCGAGGAAGCTGGCGAGGTCGACCCGGTTGTGACCGGCCAGAGTGCGCAGCCGCGCCATGAGGTCGAGCTCGGTGAGCCCGGGCGGCAGGTTCATCGGCCGGGCACGGACCGCTGCCGGGATGACCTCGAAGAGCTCGTCCACGGTGCCGATCCCGAGGGCGGCGAGCATCCGGGACCGATCGTCCGCCGTGTGCGGTCCGTACACCATCGGGTCAGCCCTCCGCGGTCAGCGCCTCGTAGGCGGCCGGGTCGAGCAGCTGTCCCACCTGGGCCGGATCGGAGAGCCGGACCCGCAGCATCCAGCCCGCGCCGTACGGGTCAGTGTTCACGACCTCCGGCGCGGTCGCGAGGCCCGGGTTGCCCTCGACGACCTCGCCCGCGACAGGCGCGAACAGGTCGCTGACGGCCTTCACCGACTCCACGACGCCGAATGTCGCGAACTGCTCCAGCCGCCTGCCGGGCTCCGGCAGCTCGACGAAGACGATGTCGCCGAGCTGGTCGGCGGCGTGCTGGGTGATCCCGACCGTCGCGACGTCCCCTTCCACGCGGACCCACTCGTGCTCTTTCGTGTAATGCAGATCGGACGGGATCATCGGCCGGGAAACCTCCGTGCTGGTGCGGTCGCTGCCGCACGAACGTGGCGTCGCCCGCCGCATCGCGTGGCGGCGGGTCGGGTCATCTGGCCCGGGAATAGAAGGGGAGCGGGACCACCTCCGAGACGGCCCGTCCCTCGCGGATCTCCACCTCGAGCAGCGTGCCCGTCGCGGCGTCGGCCGGCGCGACGTACGCCATGGCGATGGGCACCCCGAGGGTCGGCGACTGGGTCCCCGACGTGACCGCACCCGTGCGCCGGTCCCCTGCCCATACCGGGTATCCGTGGCGGCCGATGCCGCGCCCACGCACAACGAGGCCGACGAGCAGCCGCCGAGGCCCTGCCTCGGCGGCCCGCGCCAGGGCATCCCGGCCCACGAAGTCGTCCGCCTTGGCGAGCTTCACGACGCGACCCAGGCCTGCCTCGAACGGGGTCGTTGCGCGGTCGAGCTCGTTGCCGTAGAGCGGCATCCCCGCCTCGAGCCGGAGCGTGTCCCGGGCACCCAGCCCGACCGGCAGCAGGCCGGCCGGCCCGCCGGCGGCGACGAGGATGTCCCAGAGCTCCCCCGCGGCTGGGCCGTCGACGAAGATCTCGTAGCCGTCCTCGCCCGTGTAGCCGGTGCGGGCCACGAGGGCCGGGATCCCGGCCACGCTTCCCTCGGCGATCGCGTAGTAGCGGAGCGCGCGGAGGTCCACGTCGGTGAGCGGCCCGAGGATGCCCCGCGCCGCGGGACCTTGCACGGCCACGAGCGCCGTGGAGAGCGACCGGTCGTCGAGGACCGCCCGCCTCCCGTCGAGGCGCTCGGCGAGCGCATCGGACACGACCGCGGCGTTGGAGGCGTTGGCGACGACGAGGAAGCGGTCGCGCGCGAGCCGGTAGACGATCAGGTCGTCGATGACGCCGCCGTCCTCGGCGCAGATCATGGAGTAGTGGGCGCGACCGACCGCGAGCGACGGCGGGTCGGTCACGAGGGCGCCGGCCAACGCGGCGCCGGCCTCCGGTCCCTCGACGAAGAGCTCCCCCATGTGGGACAGATCGAAGATCCCGGCCCGCTGGCGCACGGCCCGGTGCTCCTCGAGAATCGAGGTGTACTGAACCGGCATCCACCAGCCGCCGAAGTCGATCATCCGCGCGCCGAGCGCCTCGTGGCGCGACAGCAGCGGGGTCGCCCGCGACCCGGCCGCCCGGAGGTGCGTCTCGGTCACGGCCGGGCCTCGCCGGCCGTGGCGATCATGCGGGCCGCCCGCTCGACGAGAGCCCGCTCGGTCTCGAAGGAGAGCAGGCCGGGCGCGTCGGCGATCGCGACCCAGCGCACCTCGTCGAACTCGTGGTCGTGACGGGCGAGGTCACCGCCGATCGGCTCCATGAGCCAGTAATGGACCGTCTTGTGGATCCTGGCGCCCCCCTGCACGAAGACGTACTCGATGCTGTCAATCGGGGCCACGATGCGCACCTCCAGGCCGGTCTCCTCCGCGACCTCGCGCAGGGCCGTCTCCTCGAGCGTCTCGAGTGGGTTGGGGGTTCCCTTGGGGAGCGTCCACGATCCCCCGTCGCGCTCCCGATGGCGGCGCCCGGCCACGAGGTGCGGTACGCCCGCGATCGAGCGGACGACAATCCCGCCCGCGGATGTGGCGGTGGCGCGCCTCAGCCGCGCCACGGCGCCGACGCGGCTCGCACGCGACGACCCGGGCTCCGGACTTCGGGCTTCGCCCACCGGACCGCAACGATCGGGCCCGCGATGCCGGCCGCGCCGCGCGATCGCACGGGCGTGACCGCGCGCCAGTCGGCGCGCAGGAGGACGACCGGCCCGAGGTCCGTTCGGCGGACGATGGTGGGGCGGTCCGTCGAGGCGTGGAATCCGACGTGGCGATGGAGGCCAAGGCGACGCTCCCGCAGCCGCGGCGGGGGCGTCGGGAACCGTGCCGCCGGGCGAACCGCGAACCTCGCGGCGAAGCTTCGCTGCATGTGCAGATCGTAGCGCCTCAGCCGCGATCTGCAAGTTCGGCGCGCAGCCGTCCCGCGGATTCCGGCGCGAGACCGCGCCGCTCCTCGGCGATCGCCACCTGGCGGCGGACGAGCGCGCGATAGACCTCGAGCGTCCCGGGCGACCCGCTCGCAAGCGCCGCGACGTGGGCGGCAACCGTCCGGGCGTCGCCGCGGACGGCGGGCCCGGTGAGCGCGGCCGCGATCCCCAGCGCGCGGGCATTGCCGAGCGCCTGCGCGGCGAGCGGCCCGTAGACCGCGAGCGCGCCGGGCTCGTCGAGGCCGGCGTGGGCGGCGACCTCCGCGACCGCGTCGAGCAGCGCCACGAGGCCCCCGGCGGCGAGCACGGCCGCTGCATGGTACGCGGGTTTCGAACCCGGGAGGAGCCTGGCGGGCACGGCCCCGATCGATTCGGCCATCTCCGCGAGGACGTCGAGGATATCCTCGTCGCCCTCGATGGCCACGGTCGCGCCGTGCAGCGCGGCGAGGGCACGGTCCACGTCCGCGAAGGCAACGAGCGGGTGGAACGAGCCGCAGGACGTGCCCGCAGCGCGGGCGGCCTCCAGGACCTCCGCCCCGTACAGGCCGCTCGTGTGGACCAGCGCCTGGCCCGAATAGAGGTGCATGCCGGCGGCGACCTCCGCGATGGCGTCGTCGGGCACGGCGATCAGCGCGAGATGGCACTCGTCGAGGATCGCGGTGGCCTCGGCGAACGCCCGGGCGCCCGGCGCCGCCCGGCGCAGGCGCTCGCGGCGGGCCGGGTCACGGCTCGCCACGGCCCCGACCTGCCACCCGGCGTCGACCAGGGCCGCCGCGAGGGTCACCCCGACCGGCCCGCCGCCCACGATCCCGATGACCGGACGCCCGTCGGCCGGGGGTGCCACGTGCGGATGGGCGTGCGCCTCGAGATGGACCGTGTCGCCGTGGCGGTGCGCCCCAGAAGGCAGCACCGGGACAGCGGGCATGTCCGCGGCGGGCACCTCGGCCGTCGGCACGTCGGCTGCCGGCACGTGGGCGGCGGGCACGGCTTCCACGTCTCCGTCTGCGCCGGGTCCCCGGCGCGCGGCCGCCCGGCGCAGCTCGTCGAGCGTCGCCGGGTCGCCGGGCGGAGGCGGGTCGGTGTCGCTCCAGGCTCGCACGCGGGCTCCTCGCTCGGCCGCCTCGGCGCGGTGTCGCGGCGAGGCGGGGTACTCTTGGCGGCGACAGCGTAGCGCCCCACGCGGCACCAGCGCCGCCCGAGCCACGAACGAGGAACCCGTGCCGACCCGCGACCCGATCGGCGCCCGAGCCAGCCTCGGCCCGGGCCTCCCGGACTACGTGCCCCTTGCCGCGATGGCAGGCGAGCTCGACCTGGAGCACGCCCCGGTCACGCTCAGGATCCTGCTGGAGAACCTCCTGCGCCACGTGGGTCGCGGCATCGTGACGGACGCGGACCTGCGGCGACTCGCGAGCTGGCGGCCGGGCGCCGGGGGCGACGCCGAGATCCCGTTCCTCCCGGCGCGCGTGATCCTCCAGGACTTCACGGGCGTGCCGGCGGTCGTGGACCTCGCGGCGATGCGCGACGCGATGGCCGCGCTCGGTGGTGACCCCGGCCGGGTGAACCCGCTCGTCCCGGCGGATCTCGTGATCGACCACTCCGTCCAGGTTGACCGCTTCGGGACGGCCGACTCGTTCGCGTTCAACGTTGCCCGCGAGTACGAGCGGAACGGCGAGCGGTACCAGCTTCTCCGCTGGGCGCAGGGAGCCTTCACCGGCCTCCGCGTGGTGCCGCCGGGGACCGGCATCGTCCACCAGGTCAACCTCGAGTTCCTGGCCAGCGTCGTAACCGTCGCCGACGTCGACGGCCGGCCGCTCGCCTACCCGGACACGCTGGTCGGGACCGACTCCCACACGACGATGATCAACGCGCTCGGCGTGCTGGGCTACGGCGTCGGCGGCATCGAGGCCGAGGCGGTCCTGCTGGGCCAGCCGCTCTACCAGCCGATGCCGCGCATCGTCGGCGTCCGGCTGCGCGGGGCGCTCCCGAGCGGAGCGACCGCCACCGACCTCGTCCTCACCGTCACGGAGCGCCTGCGGGGGCTCGGCGTGGTCGGCTCGTTCGTGGAGTTCGCGGGCGACGGGCTGGCCGGCCTCGCGCTGGCCGATCGCGCGACGATCAGCAACATGAGCCCCGAGTTCGGGGCCACTGCCACGATCTTCCCGATCGACGACGAGACGCTCGCATACCTGCGCCTGACCGGCCGGAGCACGCCCCTCGTCGAGCTCGTCGAACGCTATGCGAAGGCACAGGGCCTCTGGCGACGGCCGGGCCCGGGGCCAGACTTCGACGTGGCCGTGGAGCTCGACCTCGCGTCCGTGGAGCCAAGCCTCGCCGGCCCGAAACGTCCCCAGGACCGGGTCCCCGTGCCCCAGGCCCGGGCGAGCTTCGAGGCCGCGTTCCCGGGCGCTCTCGCCGCGAACCAGGCGGCGGGGACGCCCGTCGCGGGCGCTGGCACGGTCCGCTCCGGCTCCGTGGTGATCGCAGCGATCACGTCCTGCACGAACACCTCCAACCCGACGGTCATGGTCGGTGCGGGGCTGCTGGCGGCGAACGCGGTCGCCCGCGGGCTCCGGGTCGACCCGTCGGTCAAGACCTCGCTCGCCCCGGGATCGCGCGCCGTCACCGCCTACCTGGAGCGGGCCGGCCTGTCAGAGCCGCTGGCGGCCCTCGGCTTCGCGCTGGCCGGATACGGCTGCACGACCTGCATCGGCAACTCCGGGCCGCTCGACCTCGCCGTCGCGCGCCAGATCGAGGAGCGAGAGCTCACGGCGGTCGCGGTGCTCTCGGGGAACCGCAACTTCGAGGGCCGGATCCATCCGCTCGCCCGCGCCAGCTACCTTGCCTCGCCACCGCTCGTCGTGGCCTACGCGCTCGCCGGGCGGATCGACATCGACCTCACCACGCGAGCCGCTCGGGATCGCGGACGATGGCGCGCCGGTCTTCCTGGCGGACATCTGGCCGTCCGGGAACGAAGTCCGGGCGGCGATCGCTGGCGCCGTCGACGGCGAGCTGTTCCGGTCGGCCTACGCGTCGGTCTTCGAGGGCGACGCCCGGTGGCGGGCGCTTCCGATCCCGGACGGCGACCGGTACGACTGGGCGCCGGATTCGACGTACATCGCGAACCCGCCGTTCTTCGCGGGGATGACCCTGACACCGGACCCGGTCCGCGACATCGAGGGCGCGCGGGTGCTCGCCTGGCTCGGCGACTCGGTGACCACCGACCACATCTCGCCCGCGGGCTCGATCGCCGCGTGGTCGCCGGCTGGCGCCTGGCTCCAGCAGCACGGCGTCGCGCCGGTCGACTTCAACTCGTACGGGGCCCGGCGCGGCCACCACGAAGTGATGATGCGCGGCACCTTTGGCAACATCCGGCTTCGCAACCGCCTCGTGGACGGCAGGGAGGGGCCTTTCACCCGGCGCTTCCCGGACGGATCGGACGCCTTCATCTACGACGCCGCGATGGGCTACCAGGCGGAGGGAATCCCGACGATCGTGCTCGCGGGTCGCGAGTACGGGTCAGGCTCGTCGCGCGACTGGGCGGCGAAGGGCACGCGGCTCCTGGGGGTGCGCGCCGTGATCGCGGAGAGCTTCGAGCGGATCCACCGCTCGAACCTCGTGGGGATGGGCGTGCTCCCGTTGCAATTCAGGGCGGGCGACACCGCCGCGGGCCTTGGCCTGACGGGGCGGGAGCGCTACACGATCGTGGGGCTCGGCGAGGGCCTGGCGCCTCGCGCCACGCTCATCGTGGTCGCCGCGGCGGACCCGGCCGACGGGGGCCGCGAGACCCGCTTCGAGGTCGCCTGCCGCCTCGACGGCCCGATCGAGGTCGAGTACTACCGGCAGGGCGGGATCCTTCCCGCCGTCCTCCGGCGAATTGCCCGGGAATCCGGCGCCGCCTGACGCGCGCCGCGGCCCGCCGCATGCGTGCGGTCGCGCTGGCCGCCGATCGTCCCGACCTCGGGACTCGCCGGACGATCTGCCCGCGGGGAGGCCGCCGCCGGTTCGACTGTCATGCCCGGCGTGCCGTCCAGCGGCCGCCGCGCCCCTCGACGCGGAGCCGGATCCCGTACGCCGCGGAGAGCGTCGCGTCCACGAGGACATCGTCGATGGTGCCCGCGGCCGCGACCCGGCCGCCCGAGAGCACGAGCGCGTGCCCGAAGCCGGGCGGAATCTCCTCGAGATGGTGCGTCACGAGCACGATCCCACGCGGCCGGGTCGCCGCGGCGAGCAGCGCGAGGGCGTCAACGAGCTCCTCGCGCGCCCGGAGGTCCAGCCCTGCGGCCGGCTCGTCGGCCAGCACCAGGTCGGGGTCCGGCATGAGCGTCCGCGCCAGGAGCACGCGCTGGCGCTCGCCCGTCGAGAGCGTGCCGAAAGCCCGCTCGGCAAGGGTGCCGACGCCGAGCTGCTCGAGCAATGCGAGCGCCCGGGTCTCGTCACCCGCCGCGTAGGTGTCCCACCAGGGCGCGAGCGCGCCCGTCCGCGCCGTCACCACGACCTCGCGGGCGCGGAGCCGCGGCTCGAATCGTTCGGCGAGGGCTGCGCTGATCATCCCGATCCGCGGTCGGAGCGTGCGGGCGTCGACGCGGCCAAGCTGCGCGCCGAGCACGCGGACGTGGCCGACCGTCGGGGCGAGGGTCGTGGCGGCGATCGCGAGGAGCGTCGTCTTGCCGGCGCCGTTCGGGCCGACCACGACCCAGCGCTGCCCGGGCGCGACGATGAGCGACGCCCCGCGGAGGAGCCAGGCGGGACCGCGCCGGACCCCGACGCCTGCGAGCTCCAGGACGGGTGGCGTGTCAGCCGTGAGCGCGGAATCCGGGTCGTCGGGCACGCCGTGATGCTACGCGACGGCGATGCGCGGCCGGACGGTGGAGCGTGGCAAGCGGGATGCGGCCAGGCGCGGCCGGACGGTCGAGCGTGGCCCGCGGGATGCGGGCGAGCCACGCGAGCCGGCTCAGGCGCCGAGGGTTCGCCTGAGCAGTGCGGCGTCCGTGCCTCCGAACCCGATCTGGAGGCGGTCACCGCTCATGCCGACCGGCACCGCGACCCGCAGGTCGACGCCCGCGTCGGCCAGCTTCCGCATCACCTCGGCACCCGTCCCGGGCCGGTTCTCGAGCTCGACGACGACCATCTCGATCGCCGTGGCGGTGAACCCGGCGTCGGCGATCGCGGCCCGCAACCCCGTCTCGTCGTCAGAGCTGAGGGCGATGATGCCGGTGGTGCCGTTTGCGAGCCCGTACGCCGGCGCGACGTTCACGCCACGGGCAGCCGCGGCCTCGAAGACTCGCGCGATCAGGCCGGGCCGGTCATCCACGCTGATCATGTAGGCGTTCACGATGCCCTCCTTGTGCCCCAGCCGAGGGGACTCGGCGCCCACGCGGTCGCGGCGGCAACGATAGCCCTGCCCCAGTGACGGGGGTTCGCTGGACCCGCGCCGTGGGTCAGTCCTCCAGTGGCACCCGCTGCCGGCGCTCGATCGCGACGGCTGCCAGGTCGGCGATCGCCTGGAGGAGGATCCGCCCCGCCGGTTCGACGGGACGCTCGTGGGCGAGGGCAAGGACGCCCAGCACGACGTCCGAACCGCCCCGCGTGACGACGAGGGGCAGGTGCGTTCGAAGCGCGGGCCCGCCCGGAGCAGTCGGCAGGACGTCGATACGACGCGACGGGAGTCGCAAGCGTCCTCGCGATCGGGTGGGCGGGGTTGCGCACCGCCGAGGCGAGCCCGGCGGCGGCGGGGTCCGGCAGCCCGATCGAGGCGGCGATCTCGAGGTGTCCGCCGGCGGCGTTCGGGACCAGGATCGCGGCCGATTCGAACTCGACCCGCCCGGCCATCGAGCCGAGGAGAAGCTGGAGGACATGCTCGGGCGGATCGGCATGCGCCAGCGCTCGCGCGCAGGCGACGAGGATCTCGTATGCAGCGTCGTCCGACATCTCGACTCCCCGGCTGATGGCTCTGCCTGCCCGCGGATTGTCGCCGCCGTCGCCCCGACCCGCAGGCGCGGCGGCGCAGTGGCGGATCGGACGGTCCTTCGGGCCGGAACGCGGGCGTGCCTCGTTCCGCCGGCCTGCGTGACGTAGTCGTCCGTCGCCGGTCGTCGCGATGGTCGCCGCGCCGGGCGTATCGCGGCTGGTCAGTCCCGCGGATCGAGCTCGAGCGCCGCAGAGTTGATGCAGTAGCGCAGGCCCGTCGGATTCGGCCCGTCATCGAAGACGTGCCCCAGGTGCCCGCCGCAGGTCGCGCAGACGGCCTCCGTCCGCGTCATGAACAGGGAGCGATCCGTCCGGGTTTCCACCGCGGACGGGTCGGCGGGCGCGAAGAAGCTCGGCCAGCCCGTGCCCGAGTCGAACTTCGCGTCGGACCGGAAGAGCTCCGTGTTGCAGCCGGCGCATCGGTACGCGCCCGGGCGGTGCTCGTCCCACAGGTGCCCGGAGAACGCGCGCTCGGTCCCCTTCTGGCGGAGGACCCGGTACTGCTCCGGCGTGAGGGAGGCGCGCCACTCGGCGTCGGACCTGGCGGGGAATGGTGTGGTTGTCGTCGTGTCGTCGGTCATGGCGGCAGGCTATCCCGGGACTGTTGCAGGCGCGTGACACCCCGGGTCGGGGGCCCGGGCCACCGTGCGGGCAGCCGCCGGGGAGAGGCGGGCTCGGCGTGCCGCCCACGATCGGGCGAGATCGCGCCGGCCGGGGCGGCACTTTCGGGGGGTGGCGGCCCCTCGGGCGGAGGGCCTACGGTCTGCCCGTGAGTCATGGGATCGCGGGCGGATCGAGCCCGCCTGCCGAGCTCGTCGAGGCCGCGGCGGCCCGTCGGCGCCCTGCGCGCCGCCGGTCGACCCTGCTCGTCCTGACCCTCGCGGCGATCGTCGGCCTCGGCGCGATCGGCATCGCCCGCGCGACGGCGGATTCGTGCGGCCCGTTCGCGCGCGCCGAGTGCGTCCGCGTGCTCTTCCTCGGCAACAGCTACACGTATGTCAACGACCTGCCCGCCGTCTTCCGCCACCTCGCCCGGGCGGGCGGCCGGAACGTCGAGACCGGCATGGTCGCCAACGGCGGCGAGACGCTTGCCCAGCACGCGGCGTCGGCCGATTCGCTCGCGGCGATCCGCACCTCGAGCTGGCGCTTCGTCGTCCTCCAGGAGCAGAGCGAGATCCCCGCAATCGCAGCCGTCCGGGCGAGCCAGATGGTTCCGGCGGCAGAGACGCTCGTCAGCGACATCCGCGCGGCAGCCGGGACGCCGGTCCTCCTCGACACCTGGGCGCACCGGGACGGGCTCGCCGGAGCGGCCTCGGCTACGCGGGCATGCAGGCCGCGATCGACGACGCGTACGCGGAGCTTGGCCGCGCCCTCGGCGTCCTCGTCGTGCCCGCTGGCCGGGCGTGGGCCGCGACGCTCCGGATCGACCCGTCGACCGGATTGTGGCAGGCCGACGGCAGCCATCCGAGCCTCGCCGGGACCTACCTCGTTGCCTGCGTGCTCTACGCGCGCCTGTTTGGCACGAGCCCGGTCGGGATCCCGGACACTGAGGGTCTCCCGGGCCCGGTCGCGGACAGCCTGCAATCGATCGCCGGCCAGTTCCTCGAGGACCCCGCGCCGTAGCTCGAACCCGGCGCCTCGCTGGAGGTGATCGCGACCGCGCCGCACCCGGCCGACGGCCTGGCGTGGCAGGTCGCGCGGATCTGGCGGAATGAGCGGAATGCGCGCGGCCGTCTCGATCGGCGGGGACGGTCACCCATCGGCGCGGACGCCCGTCCGTCGGCGCGGACGCCCGACCTGGCTACTCCCAGCGGAACGAGCGGGCCGCGATCGCCAGGCAGACCACGAGCCAGCCGGTGAGGATCGCGAGGTCGACGCCGAGGGGCGCCACCTGCGTCCCGTTCACCATGACCTGCCGCATCGCGTCGCCGAGGTATGTGAGCGGCAGGAACCGCGCGATGGTCTGGAGGAAGCCGGGCAGGAAGTCGAACGAGAAGAAGATGCCCGACAGGAACATCATCGGCAGCTGGACGATCTGGACGACGCCCGTCGCCTGCTCCTCGGTCTTGAGGAACGAGGCGAGCATGAAGCCGATCGCGAGGAACGACGCGGCGCCGAGGAGCACGACGCCCACCGCTTCGAGGACGTTCCCGACGATCTTCACGTCGAAGAAGACGAAGCCGATCCCGAGGATCAGGACGGCGTCGATGATGGCGACCATCAGGCGCAGGAGCACGTTGCTGCCGATCAGCTTCCAGCGGGCCAGGGGCGTGGCGCCGATGCGCTTGAGGATGCCCTTCTCGCGCTGCTGGACCAGCGGGATCGCCGCGAAGATGCCCAGCTGCATGAGGGCCATGGCGAGGATGCTCGGGACGAGATAGGCCACGGAGCTGATGTTCGTCGATTGCAGCGTCTGCTGGCTCACCGTGAGGATGGCCGTGCCGCCCTGGGCCGCGAGGTTGAAGCCGTTCGCCACCTGGGCGACGGCGGCCTGCACGACCTGCGTGGTCTGGTTCTGCGACGGGTCCCCGTAGAGCGCGATCGCGACCGACCCCGAGCCGCCGGCCCGGGCGGCGACGAGCGTGTCCTGGAGGCCCTTCGGGATCACGATCACCGCGGAGACGTCGCCGTGCTGCATCGCCGCCTTCTCCGCATCGAGCGTGCCGTCCTGGAGGCTGAGCAGCGGAACGCTCGCGAAGCCCTGGCGCAGGCCGGCCGAGGCGGCCGTCCCGTCCTGGTCGACGAAGCCGACCGATATCTTCGCGTTGCCGCTGCCGCCGAAGATCCATCCGAAGAGGAAGACGAACATGATCGGGAAGAAGATGGTCCAGAAGAGGGCCGCCCGGTCACGCACGAGGCTCTTGACGTTGGCGATCGTCAGGCTGAGGAGCGTTCCCACCGGTGGTCCCCTAGTCTCGCAGCGCTCGACCGGTCAGGTCGAGGAAGACGTCTTCCAGCGTCGCCTGGCGGATCCCCAGGTTGCGGGGCTCTACTTCTACCCCGTCGGCCGCGGCCAGGAGCGCACCGATCGTGCCGGGGACGTCGTTCGAGTAGAGCACCGTCTGGCCGTCCTCCTGGGCGGCGCGCGACACGCCGCCGAGGCGCGCCATCAGCTCCATCGGGAGCTTCGGGTTCGAGTCGAAGAAGACGGCCCGCTCCCTGAAACGCCGCCCGATCAGCTCCGGCACGGCGCCCATCTCGAGGATGTGGCCGTGGTCCATGATCGCCACCCGGTTGCACAGCTCGGTGGCCTCCTCCATGTAGTGGGTGGTGAGCATCACCGTCGTGCCGCGCTCCTGGAGCGCCTTGATGAGGTCCCACAGCGAGCGCCGGGCCTGCGGGTCCAGCCCGGTCGTCGGCTCGTCGAGGAAGACGAGCTCGGGATCGTTGACGAGCGCCAGCGCGATCGAAAGGCGCTGCTGCTGCCCGCCGGAAAGGTTCATCGCCCAGGCCTTGGCTCGCTCGCCGAGGTCGACCGCGTCGATGAGCTGCTTCGTGGGCACGTGATGCTGGAAGAAGCTGCCGAAGAGGTCCAGGAGCTCGGTCACCGTGAGCCGCGGGTAGAGCGACACGCTCTGGAGCTGGACGCCGATGCGCTGCTTGACCGATTGGGCGTGGCGGCGGACGTCCAGGCCCAGGACCTCGACCGTCCCGGAGTCCGGCGGGCGCAGGCCCTCGAGGACCTCGATCGTGGTGGTCTTGCCCGCGCCGTTCGGGCCGAGCATGCCGAAGACCTCGCCCTTGCCGACCTCGAACGTGACGCCATCGACGGCCCTGACGTCCCCGTAGTGCTTCTTCAGGTCGGTGACGCGGATGACGAGCTCGCTGCCCTGCGCCATGCAGGCCTCCCCGATTCCTGGCGGTCCGCCCGTCGCACCCGGTGCCCGCGCGCGCCCCGTGCCACGGTGAAGGGCATGAGACCCGGGCGAAGAACCGCCCGCACCTGGTGCCCGGCAGGCCCGCGCGTTCCTGGGCCGGATCGGTGGTGGGCGATACTGGGTTCGAACCAGTGACCTCACGGATGTGAACCGTGCGCTCTGACCGGCTGAGCTAATCGCCCGTGGCGCGGATTATACGGCCAGCCCCGGCCAGCGCGACCGGACGGCCGCCGCCTCGATCCCTGCCACCGCCACGACCTTCCGGCGGGCGGTCGCGCCGGCCACGATCCGGATCGCGACCCTGGTCACGTCGAGCTCGCGCGCGATCAGCCGGCACAGCGCGTCGTTCGCCGCCGAGTCGACCGGGGCGGCGGCCACCCGGACCCTGAGGGCCCCGTCCTCCCCCACCCCGTCCACCCTGTCGGCCCCGCCACGCGGCGTCAGCCGAACGCCGAAGCGGACCTCCGGTTCCCGCGCGCCGCTCAGCGCCCGACGACCCCGAGGAGCGCGCTGAGGACGAGCATCAGGATGAGCGGCGAGAGGTCGAGGGCGCCGGTCGAAGGCAGGAGGCGCCGGATCGGCGCAAGGAACGGCTCCGTGAGCGCAACCACCTGGCGGGCGATCGGGTTGCGGGCCTGCGGGTCCACCCAAGAGACGACGACGCGGGCGAGCACGAGCGCCCACAGGACCAGCACGAGCAGCTGGACGAAGTTGCGCAGGAAGAAGCCCATCGTCCGGAGTCTACGCGCGGTCCGCCGGGCCGGGAGCATCCGCGCGCACGGGCGCGGGAGCCTCAGCGTCCCCCGATGCCCGCTCGCCGAACAGCGCACGCCCGACCCGCACGATCGTGGCGCCCTCCTCAACCGCGACGGCGTAGTCGTCGCTCATCCCCATCGAGAGTGCGGGGCCGAGGTTCGCGTGGGCCGCCCGCAGGTCGCCGGAGAGCGTGCGGAGGGCGCGGAACGTCGCCCGTGCGTCCTCGGCGGTCGCGGCGATGCGCCCCACCGTCATCAGGCCGCGCAGCTCCAGGCGCGACAGCCGCCCGATCGTCGGACAGCGCGTCCGCGAGGTCCCCGGGCCGGAAGCCGGCCTTCGCGGGGTCGGCGTCGACGTTCACCTGGAGGAGGATCGGCAGGCGTCGGTCCGGCCCGAGCTGGCCGGCGAGCCGGTCGAGCCGGATCGCGAGGGCGACGCTGTCGACGGTCTCGATCACGTCGAAGACCGCGATCGCGCGGCGCGCCTTGTTGGCCTGGAGCGGCCCGACCAGGTGCCAGCTCGCTCCGGCGATCAGCGGGACCTTCCCTTCGGCCTCCTGGACCCGGTTCTCTCCGAGCGTCACCAGGCCGGCCGCGACCGCGGCCCTCAGCCGCGAAGCGGGGACGGTCTTGCTGACCGCCACGAGGGTCACGCCCGACGGGTCGCGCCCGGTCCGCGCGCACGCGGCGTCGACCGCAGCCAGAACCCCGGCGCGGGCTGCGACGAGGTCCGCGACCGCCCTGGCGTCAGGCGGGTCCGCGGTGCCGGCGGCGTCGGCGGCGCCCGACGGATCGGGCACCGGGCCGCGCTACTTCGAGCGGCGGAGGAAGCTCGGGATCTCCAGGTCGTCCGCGTCGTACGTGCGGCGCACGTTCGAGGCGGGCGAGGTCTCGGCCACCGTCCGCTCCACGCGAACCGAGGCGCCCTCGCCGCGGTCGATCGCCGGGCGCTCCGATGGTCGCGTCTCGGCCTCGCACGGCATTCCGCTGGCGCTCGAGCTCGCCGAGGTAGTCGCGCTCGGGCCGGACGGACCTGGAGACTTCGTGCGGTCGCTCCGTCGTCTCCCTGCGCAGCGGCTCTCGGCGGCGCGTGCCGTCGAAGCCCGTGGCGATCACGGTGATCACGACGTCCTCGCCCAGGCGCTCGTCGAAGCTCGCGCCGAAGATGATGTTCGCCTCCGGGTCGGCGGCGGCGCGGATCTCCTCGGCCGCCTCGGTCACCTCGTAGAGGGTGAGGTTCGACGAGCCGGAGATGTTGAACAGGATTCCCTGCGCGCCGGTGATGTTGACCTCGAGGAGCGGGCTGGCGATCGCCTGCTTGGCGGCCTCGACCGCGCGGCTCTCGCCGGACGCCCGGCCGATCCCCATGAGGGCGGAGCCGGCGTCATGCATGATCGCCTTCACGTCGGCGAAGTCGAGGTTGATCAGGCCCGGCACGGTGATGATGTCGCTGATCCCCTGGACGCCCTGGCGGAGCACGTCGTCGACGACGCGGAACGCGTCGAGGATCGACGTGTTCTTCGCGACGACGTCCCGAAGCCGGTCGTTCGGGATCGTGATGAGCGTGTCGACCTTCGCCTTGAGCAGCTCGGCTGCCTTCTCGGCGATGAGCTTGCGCTTGTTGCCCTCGAACGCGAATGGCTTCGTCACGACGCCGATCGTGAGCGCGCCCAGGTCCTTGGCGATCTCGGCGATGACCGGGGCTCCGCCGGAGCCCGTGCCGCCGCCGAGGCCCGCGGTGATGAACACCATGTCCGAGTCGCGAAGCGCCTCGGTGATCTTCTCGACGTCCTCCTCGGCCGCCCGCTGTCCGATCGCGGCGTCGCCGCCGGCCCCGAGCCCGCGCGTGATCTTGTCGCCGATGCGGATCTTGTGCGGGGCATCGGACTGGAGCAGGGCCTGGGCATCGGTGTTGATGCCGATGAACTCGACGCCCATCATCTCGGCCCGGATCATCCGGTTGACCGCATTGCTGCCCCCGCCTCCGACTCCGACGACGCGGATCAGGGCGAAGTTCTCGGAATCCGACCGCAGCGGCATCGCTGGTCCCTCCCGGGTGGTGAGCGGCTCTTCCGGCCGTCCGTGGTCAAGACGTCTCAGGTGCACACAGACTGTCCGGTCCTGCGAGCGGGCACGGCGCGCCGGAACGTGGACTGCCCGGGGAGTATAGCGCCCGATTCGCGAATGGGAACCCCGCGCCTGGCCCGCCCCGGTGCCCGGTGACACCGAACGTCATGGCCCCAGCGGCCGAATGGGCTACCCGGACGGGCTCGTCCGAGACCGATCGACGGCACCCGCAGACGAGGGTCGCGCTCGTCCAGGTGGGTCGGACGGCGCTCACGGCGCCGTCGACGCTACGGGAAGATGCTCCGCAGGGCGGCGCGGATGCGCCCGGCCAGGCCGCCTGCCGGGGCGGACTCGTAGGTCGTGAGATCCGCGGCGCCGAGGTGGCGCGCGCCCCACAGGAGGAGCCCGATGGCCGTGCTGTACTGCGGCTCGAGGATCCCGTCCACGAGCCCGCCGACCTCCGTTGCCGCCGCGACCCGGACGGGCATCTCGAGGATCTCGCGGCCCAGGACCGCCGCCCCGCCCAGCTGGGCGCCGCCGCCGGTCAGGACCAGGCCCGCCGGCAGCAGCCCCGGCGCGGCCGCGAGGATCTCCGTGCGCAGCATCTCGTACGTCTCGCGCATGCGCGCCTCGATGATGCGGCAGACCTCCATCCGTTCGACGGTCCGCCCGGCCTCGTCGCCGAGCACGGTCACGCTGATGACCTCGTCGGGGTCCAGGCCTGCGACGTCGCACGTGCCATGGTCGATCTTGAGCGACTCGGCCACCTGCAGGCTGGTCTTCAGGCCGATCGCGATATCGTTCGTGACGTTCGCACCGCCGACGGGGAGGACGGCCGTGTGGAACGGCGACCCATCGGCGAACAGGGTCAGCTCCGTGGTGCCCGCACCGATGTCGGCGACCGCGACGCCGAGGTCCCGCTCCGTCGCCGAGAGGACCGCCTCCGCCGAGGCGAGGCCGCCCGCGACCAGCTCGTCGATCTTGACGCCGGCGGCCGTGACGCACTTGGTCAGGTTCTGGACGGCCGTCGCGGATGCGGTGACGATATGGGTCTCGACCTCCAGGCGAACCGCGCTCATCCCGAGCGGGTTCATGACCCCTTCCTGGCCGTCCACGGTGTAGCCGCGCGGGACCACGTGGAGGACCTCGCGGGTGGACGGGATCGAGACCGCCCGGGCGACCTCGATGGAGCGGTTGACGTCCTCCTGGGTGACCTCGCGGCGCGCGCCGGCGACCGCCACCTGGCCCGGCGAGTTGAGGCCGTCGACGTGCTGGCCGCCCACGCTCACGAAGGCGCGGTCGATCTTCCAGCCGGAGTGGCGCTCGGCCTTCTCGACCGCGGCCGAGATCGAATGGACGGTCTGATCGATGTTGACGACGACGCCCTTGCGGAGCCCCGACGCCGGCACGGTGCCCTTCCCGATGATCGTGACAGCGCCGTCGCGCCCGACCTCGCCGATGAGGGCCACGACCTTGGTCGTCCCGACGTCGATCCCGACGAGGACCGCCTCGCGTTCCACTCGTTCCGTCCCTCTCCCTGTGGTGTGGGCCGGCCTAGAGGAAGTGCCGGCGGATCAGCGCGACGTTCTGGAAGATGCGCAGCCCGAAGGTGATGAGCGCGACCAGGTAGAGATCGAGCCCGAGGCGATCCCCCACGAAGGTGAGGAGGACCGCGACGATCGCGTTCACCACGAACCCGCTGACGAAGATCCGGTTGTTGTACGTCCCTTCCAGCTCGGCTCGCACGGCCCCGAGGACGGAGTCGAGCGCCGCGAGGATCGCGACGGCCGAGTACCGGGCCAGCTCGAACCCGACGTTGACGTTCAGGACGAGCCCGAGAAGGACACCGACGAGCAGACCCGCCAGCGGCAGGAGCACAGGCCGGTTCTCCCTCCAGGTACGTCGTTTGCGCAAGGCTACCCGACCGGGAGGCCGTGCGCCAAACCATCCCGTCACGGCTCGTCACTTCGTCGTGTACGTCCCGTGCTCCCCGTCGGCGAGGACGATGCGGACGAGCTGCGCCTCGCGTCCCGCCATCAGGCTCCGCAGGAGGCGCGCCTGCTCGGGGATCAGGTCGGCCGGCCGCAGCGTCGCCGAGTAGAAGCCGAAGACGGCCGTCCACGGACGGTCGGAGGCCGGACGCAGCGTCCAGCCGTCCTGATCGTCGAGACGCACGGCCAGCGCGCCGGCGCCCGACCCGACGTCCGCGGGACGCAGCGAGAGCAGGCGCGTCGCGACGTCGAGCTCGATCGGGCCCACGTGACCCCCGACCGCGAGGAGCGGCTCCACCTCGCTGACGACGTCCCCGCCCTGGGCCGCCGGCGCGCGCCGGTCGTCGACGGTCGGGAGCCCGGCCGCGAGCGCGCGGGCGGCCGGCGACGCGTCGGCGGATCCCGCGTCGGCGATCACCAGCCCGTCCCGGTCGACGAGCAGGAGCGACGTGCCCGTCCGCCATGCCAGGATCGGCGTGCGCTCCACGATCCGGACCCGCAGCGTCCCCGGCAGGGCAACCCACACGTCCGCCCCGGCGATCGACGGGATCGTCTCCAGGCTCGTCCGCAGCCCATCCGTCGCGAGCATGAACGCGTTCGGTGCCGGGGTCGCGAGCGCGAGCACCGCGTCCAGCTCCGCCTGCGTCGTCACCTCGATGCCGGAGACGTCGGTGGCGCGGATGGCGAATGCCGGAGATGCGGCCACGCCCCACGTCGCCGCCGCGGCGACGACCATCACGAGCGCCGCGACGGCGCGGCGCGGCGAGAGGCGCGACGAGGCGCGGCGCTGGCTCGGGCGCCGGCGGGCGCCGCCCGACGGGCGGACCGGGAGGCGGGTCACCGGGGAAGGTCCGCCGGAGCCAGCCTTCGGGCGGGCGCCGCGGCATGCCGCTCCGCGGCCGTGGCCACGATCCGGGCGCACAGGTCCTGGAACGAGACACCGCCCGCCGCAACCATCAGCGGGAAGAGGCTGATGGGGGTGAAGCCGGGGATCGTGTTGATCTCGTTGAGGAACAGCGTGCCGGTCCCGCGATCCTGCAGGAAATCGACGCGGGCCATTCCATCGGCACCGATGAGCTCGAATGCCGCGGCGGCAATCCTGCGGCAGTCGGCGGCGGTCGCGTCGTCGAGCTCCGCCCTGGGCAGGAGCTGCGCCGCGTCGGCGACGTACTTGTCGATGTAGTCGTAGAAGTCGCGGCTCGGAATCACCTCGCCTGGACCATGGACCTCGAGGTCTCCGCCCGCGTTTCCCAGGATCGCCACCTCCAGCTCCCTCGGGGTTGGCAGGCACGGCTCCACCAGGACCCTCGGGTCATAGCGCAGGGCGAGCTCCACGGCGGGTCCGCGATCGGACGGGCCCCACGCGATCGACATCCCGACCGACGACCCGAGGCGAGCAGGCTTCACGATCAGGCGACGTCCCGGCGCGCCCGCGGCAAAGGCATCCAGCTCCCCGAGGACGCCGGCTTGGTCCGAGGTCCAGCGGGCCGCGGTCACCTCAACCCAGGGCAGGACCGGGAGTCCCGCATCGCGGGCGATCCGCTTGAAGAACGGCTTGTCCATCCCGACCGCGGAAGCGGCGATCCCGGAACCGGTGTACGCAACCCCGGCCGCCTCAAGGATCGCCTGGATCGTGCCGTCCTCCCCGAACGGCCCATGGAGGGCCACGAAGACCACCGGCTGGGGCACCGCGGCGGCGATCCCGGCGGTCGCCTCGCCGGCAGCGAACGGGCCGGCTGCCCCGAGCGAGCCGGGCGTGTCGTAGGCAGCGGGCGAACGACCCTCGCGCCGGTGGCCCGCGGGGAGCAGCCACCAGCCGCCGTCGAGGTCGACGAGGAACTGGCTCACCGGGTGGCCCCGCGCCGCGAGGGCCTCCGCGATCGCCGTCCCGGAGACGACCGAGACGTCGTGCTCGGCCGAGGGACCGCCGAGCACCACGGCGACCGGTCGCGGCGGGCCAACCGGCCGCACCGAGGCCGCCGGCCCGCTCATGCGAACGGCTCCGTCCCGCCCGCGCGCTCGGACCCCGGCCACGCCGACCAGTCCCCCATGAACCCGACCTCGAAGGCGAGCCGGATGCCTGTCTCTCGTTCCACGGTCGCCTGCACGAGCTCGCAGAGCGCGCGGACGTCCGAGGCCGAGCCGCCCTGGTCGTTGAGGATCCAGTTCGCGTGCTTCTCGGAGACCACGGCGCCGCCGATCCGGCGCCCCTTGAGGCCGCAGCCGTCGACGAGCGCACCCGCCGACGGACCCTCGACGGGGTTGCGGAAGACGCTGCCCGCGCTCGGAATCCCGAGCGGCTGGTGCGCCTGGCGCCAGCGCCGGATCTCGTCGAGACGGGCGTGGATCGCCGCCGGATCGTCCGGGACGAGGCGGAACGTTGCCCCGATGATGACCTCGGGCCGGCCGCCCGCCGATGCGTGCTTGAAGCGGCTCTCCCGATAGGCAAGCCCCAGCTCCCCGGCAGGCAGGCTCACCTGGGTCCCATCCGCCCCGAGGACGAGCGCGGATTCGAGGACCGCCGCGACGTCGGAGTCGTGGGCTCCGGCGTTCGCCCAGACCGCGCCGCCCACGTTCCCGGGGATCGCGAGCCCGAACTCGAGGCCGGAAAGGCCCGCCTCGGCCGTCACGGTGGCTGCCTTCGCCATCGGCAGCCCGGCGTCCGCGACGAGGCGGCCTTCGGTTATCTCGTATCCCTGCGCGCGGACGTGGACCAGCAGCCCGCGCACGCCGGCGTCGGCGATCACGACATTGCTCCCGCGACCGAGGACCGTGATCGGCACGTCGCGCCCACGGGCAAGCCGGACGATGCCGCGCAGCTCGTACGGGTTGACCGGCGCCGCGTACAGGTCCGCCCGCCCGCCGACGCGCATCGTCGTGAAGCGCGCGAGCGGCTCATCCCGGGAGGTCCTGATGCCCAGTCGGCGCTGGATCTCGGTGCCGATCCGCGACCGCGTCGAACGGGGCGCTCACCGCCCGTGCTCCGCGTCGTCGGGCGGGCGGGACGGGTCCGTGCCGGCGATCCCGCGCGGCCCCGCACCGAGGACCGCGAGCCGCTCGATCTCCGCCGCCGGCGGATAGCCGGCACCGGTCGCCGCGGCCACGACGAGCCGGGCGACCGCGTCGGCCGCGCCTGGCCGCGACGCCGCCCGGGCCGCGGCGCTCATGGCGAGGTGGCCGGCCGGGTCGTCGAGGAGACGGGCCGCCGCGACGAGCGCGTCGGCGTCGAAGTCCGCGTCGTCGATGACGCGCGCGGCGCCCGTCGACGCATACGCCTCCGCGTTGGCGCGCTGGTGACCCGCCGCGTGCGGATACGGGACGCAGACGATCGGCAGGCCGAAGGCGGCGGCCTCGGCGAGCGTCGATGACCCGGCCCGGCCGACCACGAGGTCGGCGGCCGCGAGCGCCGCCGTCATCTCGTCGGCGAGGAACGGATACGGGCGATAGCGATCCCGGCGGTCCGGCGGCAGGCCCTCGCGGACCGCCAGCATCTCCGCGTACCCGGTCTCCCCGGTGACGTGGAGGACCCAGCAGCGCTCGACCAGCCGCTCGAGCGCCCCGCTCACGGCCTCGTTGAAGCGTCGGACGGCCTGGGACCCGCCGAAGACCAGGAGCAGGCGCGGGCCCGCCGGGATTCCCAGGCCCTCGCGGGCCGCCTCCCGGTCGATCGTGCGCGGGTCGCGGATCGGCGTGCCCGTCACGTAGCAGCGCCCCACCCCGAGCGCCGTGCAGGTCGCCCCGAAGCTCACCGCGACGGCGTCCACGAGCCGGGCCGTCGCCCGGACGCTGCGGCCCGGGACGACGTTGCCCTCCCAGAGGACGACCGGGATGCGCAGGACCCGGGCCGCGGCAAGGACCGGGATCGCGACGTAGCCGCCGCTCGTCACGATCGCGTCCGGGCGCGCGCGGAGCAGCCGCCACAGCGCCTGCGGGAACGAGGCCGCCAGGCGGATCGGGTCGAGGACCACGTGGACGTCCCGAGCGGCGCTCCGGAGCGAGCGGACGGCCAGCCGGGAGAACGGGATCCCCGACACAGGGACGATCCCCGCCTCCAGGCCGCGGTGCCCGCCGATCCAGGCGAGCTCAGGCGCGGCCGGCAGGGCGCGGAGCGAGCGGGCGACGGCCAGGGCCGGGTAGATGTGCCCGCCCGTGCCGCCTGCCGCGATCACCACTCGCATCCACCCATCCTCCGTGCACCGCGGTCTCGCGGGAGATCGATAGCAGGATGCCGACGGCCGCGAGGCTCACGATGAGCGACGAGCCCCCGGCAGAGACGAACGGCAGCGTGATCCCCGTGACGGGGAGCAGCGTGACCACCACGCCGATGTTCACGAACGCCTGGACGCAGAGGTACGCCGTGATCCCCGCCGCGAGCAGGGAACCGAACGTGTCCGGGGCCGCGAGCGAGATGCGCATCCCGCGCCACGCCAGGAGCATGAACGCGACCACGACGAGCGACGCGCCGACGAAGCCGAACTCCTGGCCGACCACGGCGAAGATGTAGTCGTTGTGGGCATTCGGGAGGACGATCCCGCCGGCCGCGGCCCGGTCCCCGAGTCCGGCGCCGAACAGGCCGCCCAGACCGAGCGCGAGGAGGCCCTGGACGCTGTGGAAGCCGGTGGTCAGGGCATGGTCGAAGGGGTTCTGGAACGCCTGGAGCCGCTCCACCTGGTAGTCCTTCAGGAGCATGAACGCGGCCATGGCCGCTCCTCCGCCGAGCGCCAGGATCCCGAGCGGGTTCCCACCCGCGACGAAGAGCATCACCACCACGGTGATCCCCAGCACGGCCGCCGACCCGAGGTCCGGCGATTTGAAGATGAGGATCAGGAACGGCGCCGCGATCGCGACGAACGGGATCAGCCCGCCGCGAATCGAGCCGATCTGCGTGCCGCGACGGGTCATCCAATGAGCGAGGTAGACGACCAGGGCCAGCTTGGCGAACTCGCCGGGCTGGATGACGGGCAGGCCCGGCAGCTTCAGCCACTGCGTGGATCCGCTGACCTCGACGCGCCACGGCGAGAACAGGACGAGCCCCAGGAGGGCGCCCGCGCCAAGCAGCGCCGGGAGCGAGACGAGCCGGAGCCACCGGTAGTCCGTGCGCATCGCGATGAGCATGCCCACCATCCCGACCGCCGCCCACACCGCCTGCGGACCGACGATCGCGAGGGTGCCGTCGCCGTCCGCGTACCCGCTCATGGCCGAGCTCGAGTAGACCATCAGGATGCCGAGGCCAGTCAGGGCCACGACGATGGCGAGCAGCGACGCGTCCGGCGCATGGCGCTCCCGGGTGTCCACCGGGGCGGCCAGGCCGCCATTCGCGGGAGCGCGCGACACGGCGGGAGGCCGCGGGACGGGGGACGTTCGGGCCACGGACGGCAGCCGGGTCGGAGCGCCGGCTCCGGGGACTCCGCCACCTGCCGCGCGCCTGGCGTGGACCATCGCCATCGTCAAGCCCTCCTGTCGCCGCCGGCCGGGACGCGCGCCGCGGCGGCAAGCTCGGCGACCGCGACCTTGAAGGCGCGGCCGCGCGCGGCGTAGTCGATGAACTGGTCGAAGCTGGCCGCAGCCGGGCTGAGGAGGACCGTTGCGACGCTGCCGGGGACGGCACCCGCGAGGAGCTCCCGCGCGATCGCGTCGGCGCGTGGGACAGCGAGCTCGAGCGTCCCGGCCTCCTCGACGCGGCGACAGCCGGCCGCCCGGAAGAGCGCGGCGAGCGTCGGCCCGGACTCCCCGATCAGGACGGCCGCGGCGGCGCGCGCGGCGACCACCGGGGCCAGGGCCCGCAGGTCCACGCCCTTGTCGCGCCCACCCGCGATCAGGACGAGCGGAGCCTCGAAGCTTCGCAGCGCGGCGGCCACCGCGTCGGGCTGGGTGCCCTGGGAGTCGTTCACGAACCGCACGCCGTCCACCAGGCCGACCGGCTCGAGGCGATGCTCGACGCCCTCGAACGTGGCCGCCGCTGCGCGGATGGCGTCGGGCGCAAGCCCGAAGAGGAGGCCGACCGCCACGGCCGCCAGCAGGTTCGACACGTTGTGGCGGCCGGGCAGCGCCGACTCCGCGACCGGCATGATCCGGCCTTCCGGGCCCGTCCACGCGTGCCCGCCGCCGACCAGGGGGAGCCGCTCGACGCCCGCCGTAACCACCCAGCCGTCCACGATCCCGACCCCGCCCGGGATCGGGCGCTCGAGCCGGTAGCAGACCGCCGGGGCGGTCCCCAGCCCCGCGTAGCCGCCGACGACCGGGTCGTCGAGGTTGAGGACGAGCGCGCCGGCCGGGTCGACAAGCTCGGCCAGCCGTCGCTTCACGGCCCGGTACGCGGCCAGGGATCCGTGGCGGTCGAGGTGGTCGGCCGTCACGTTCGTGTAGACCGCCAGCGTGGTCCCGCGCGTCAGGCTGGGCAGCTGCAGCTCGGACAGCTCGACGACGACCCGATGGGCCGTCGTCAGCTCCGACACGCGGTCGATCAGCGGCAGGCCAATGTTCCCGCCGAGGACGACCGGGTGCGCCGGGTCGGCCGCGAGGAGATGGGCGATGAGCGACGCCGTGGTCGTCTTGCCCTTCGTCCCGGTGACGCCGACCGTTGGGGCGGGACAGAGGCGCAGCGTCAGGTCGGGCTCCGAGACGAGGACCGGCGCCCCCGCGTCGCCGTTCCGGACGCGGGCGGCGAGGTCGTCGAGGGCGGCGCGGAGGCGAGGCTCGGTGGTCGGGAAGCCGGGCGTGATCGACGGAGAGAACGCGACGAGCGCCGCGTCCTGCCAGCTGGAGGCCGGGTCGACGCCAGGACCCGCGACGAGGCGGATGGACCGGCCCTCGAGCTCCGCGATCCGATCCGCCAGGGCCGCCGCGGGCTTGCCGTCGTACACGGTCACGATGGCGCCGGCGTCGGCGAGGAAGCGCGCCAGCCCGACGCCCGTCCGCGCCAGCCCCAGCACGGTGACCGGCACGCCGCCGAGGGCACCCCCACGCACCGCGGCGAGGGTCAGGGCGTCGAGGTCGACGGGCGGCATGCTCATTCGAGCCGCTGGAGGGTGGCAAGGAAGAGCGTCACGCCCATCAGGCCCGCGAGCGCGCCGACGATCCAGAAGCGCAGCGTGATCTTCGTCTCGGGCCAGCCGCCCAGCTCGTAGTGGTGGTGCAGCGGGGCCATCCGGAAGATGCGCCGCCCGTGGCTGATCTTGAAGTAGCCGATCTGGATCACGTCGCTCAGGACCTCGACCACGAAGATGATCCCGATGAGGGGGAGGATCAGGATCTGCCCGGTGATCAGCGACACGACGGCCAGCGTCGCCCCGAGGCTCATCGAGCCCGAGTCGCCCATGAAGATCTGGGCCGGGTGGACGTTGAACCACAGGAAGCCCAGGAGCGCGCCGATGAGGAGCGAGCACAGGATCGCGAGGTTCGGCTGGGCCGGGCTGTTGAGCAGGGCGATGATCAGGAACGAGACGAACGCGAAGATCAGCGTCCCCCCGGCGAGCCCATCGAGGCCGTCCGTGAGGTTG
The DNA here is from genome assembly GCA_963809215.1 of uncultured Chloroflexia bacterium. Taxonomy (GTDB): domain Bacteria; phylum Chloroflexota; class Limnocylindria; order Limnocylindrales; family CSP1-4; genus CTSoil-043. Next base: position 915,783 of record CAWEIJ010000002.1, on the reverse strand, counting down.
ACGCCGTTGCTCATCGCCACGATCGCGAACGCCGCGAACGCGATGTAGAGCCACGGGAGCGATCGGCACCGCGCCCACGAACGGGACGCCGACGGCCACGATGTCGTAGGTGCGCTGGATCTGCCACGCGGCGAAGATCGCGACCGCCGTCTGCCACAGGAGCTTCTGGCGCACCCGGATCCCGTCGCCGGTCCGTGCGTTGAGCCAGTCGTCCGCGAAGCCCAGGCACGCCGACGAGCCCGAGCGCGGCGAGCGGGGCGAACGTCGAGGCGTCCACGAGGTTGAAGAGCAGGGCGAGCGCGCCCACGACACCGATGAGGAGCGCTCCACCGGCTGTGGGTGTCCCGCCCTTGACCTGGTGCGACTCCGGACCGTCCATCCGGATCTTCTTGGCAAACCCGGCCCAGCGCATCAGCCGGATATAGGCCGGCGTGAGGATCACGACGATGGCGAACGCCAGCAGGATCGCCTGGATCAGCTCGACGGTCACGCCGTGATCCCGGCGCGGAGGACGTCCACGATGGACTCGAGGGCGGCGCCTCGCGACGCCTTCACGAGCACGGCGTCGCCCGGCCGGAGGATCGATCGCAGGACCTCGATCGCGGCAGCGCGGTCGGGGACGGCGTGGACGCGCGCCGTTGCCAGCCCAGCCGCCACGGCTCCGTCCGCGATGCCGCGCGCCCCCTCGCCCACGACGACCAGCTCCGCGACCGTGGCGCCGGCGGCCTCGCCCACGGCACGGTGGCCGGCCGCGTGGGCGTCGCCGAGCTCCAGCATCTCGCCGAGGACGGCGACCGGCCGGCCCGGCAGGGAAGCCAGCACCTGCAGTGCCGCGAGGACCGCGGGCGGCGAGGCGTTGTACGTGTCGTCGAGGATCGTGAGGCCCGGCGCGTCCACGATCGCGCCTCGGTGCGGCGAGGCCGTCGCCCAGCCCGTGGCCAGGCCGGCGGCGATCCCCTCGTCGGGGATCCCGGCGAGGAGCCCCACCGCCGCGGCTGCCAGCGCGTTCTGGACGCTGTGGCGGCCGAGCGCCGCGATCTCGACCGCGAAGCGGGTGCGCCGCGGGGCACGGGCCACGACATCGAAGGTCATGCCGCCGCGGCCGCGTGCAACGACCCGGTCGGCGGTGACGTCGGCGTCGGCTGCGAAGCCGTAGCGGATCGAGGCCGCGCGCGTGCGCGACCCGAACAGGCGCACACGCTCGTCGTCCGCGTTCAGGACCGCGGTGCCGTCGGGCGGGAGCGCCTCGACGAGCTCCGCCTTCGCCCGCTCGATCGCCGCCAGGCTGCCGGCCCGCTCCTGGTGGACCGGGGCGACCGATGTCACCACGCCGATCTCGGGCCGGGCGATCCGGGCCAGCGTCGCGATCTCGCCCCCGACGTACATGCCCATCTCGAGGACGGCAGCGCGGTGGGCCGGGCCCAGGCCGAGCAGCGTGATCGGGAGCCCGATCTCGTTGTTCGCGTTTCCTTTGCTCTTGAGCGTGGGGAGGGCCGTGTCGAGCACGGCGGCCGTCGCGTCCTTCGTCGAGGTCTTGGCGAGGCTGCCGGTGATCCCGACGACGAGCGGATCGAAGCGGGCCCGCCAGGCCGCGGCGACCGCCTGCAGGCCGAGGAGCGTGTCGGGCACCCGGACGATGGTGACGTCCCCGAGCGCCTCGATCTCGGCCTCGTCGAGCGGGCGACCGACGAGCAGGGCCGCGGCCCCGGCGGCGGCCGCGGCGCCGAGGAATCGATGGCCGTCGGTCCGCTCGCCCGGGAGCGCCACGAACAGGTAGCCCGGCTCGACGGCGCGCGAATCCGCGGCGCCGCCGCGGATCGGTCGGCCTGCGTCGCGGACCAGCGTCCCGCCGGTCGCCGCGACGAGATCGGCCGCGCGCAGCGCGGGAGCCGCCGGCTGGATCGGGTCGCCTTCCCCACCGGGCGCCGGCACGCTGGTCACGCCGGGGAGTGTCGCACAGGGTGCGCTCACGGGCGCGCCGACGCGGCGGGCGCCGACGGGGTCGGAGTCGGGCTGGTCGGGGGCAGGTCGAGGGTCGTCATGGCGTCGGTCGCGATCCGCCGGAAGAGCTCGAACGACTCGACCGCGTTCTCCATGTCGCCGGGCACGTTCACGATCGGCCGGCCCTCGCTGATACGGACGGCGACGACGAGCTCCGGGGAGGTCCGGCCCACGAACCCGACGAACGAGAAGTTGTAGACGTCGGTCCGGAAGCTGCCGGTCTTCGAGTCCCAGATCTGGGCCGTGCCCGTCTTGCCGCCAACGAGGTATCCGGGGATCAGCGTTCTCGCCCGGTAGAACGGCACGACGTTGACGACCCGTTCCATGATCGAGGTGAGGTCCGCCGCCAGCGCAGGTGTCATCACGCGGCCGCGGACCGGCACGCTCGTGGGCGTGTCGCCGGTCTCCTTCACGACGTGCGGCGTGGGGAGGATGCCGCCGTTCACCATCGCGCTGTAGGCGGTCGCCAGCTGGAGCAGGGTCACCGCGATCCCCTGGCCGAACGAGCCGTTCGCGAGGTCGATCTGCTGCCACGGCTGGACCGCCGGGTCGCGCACGAGGCCGGGAACCTCCCCCGCCACGTCGATTCCCGTCAGGGCGCCGAAGCCGAGCCGCGTCCACGCCGAGTAGAGGACGGCGGCGGCCGCTCTCGTGGTCGAGCCGAGCATGAGCGCGACCTTCGACATGACGACGTTCCGGGACCATGCGACCGCATCCTGGAACGAGAGCGTGCCCTTGCTTCCCCGGTCGGCGTTCTGGACCGATGCCCGTCCGCCATCGAGCCGGAGGACCGCCTGGTCGTTCAGCTTCGTCGTGCGCGTGACGACCCCCGCGCCGAGCGCCGCCGTCGCGGTCACGAGCTTGAAGACCGACCCGGGCTCGTAGACGGTCGAGACGACCGGGTCGATGAAGCGAGACGGATCCTGCGCGGCGATCGCGCCGTAGTCGTTGCCGTCGTAGCTCGGGTACGACGCGGACGCGAGGATCTCCCCGGACCGTGGGTCCATGACGACGCCGGAGACGCTCTTCGCGTGATCCGCAACCCATGCCGCGTAGACCTCCTGCTCCAGCTTGAGCTGGAGGCTCGCGTCGATCGTGAGGGTCAGCGACGTTCCCGGCGAGCCCGGCTGGAGCGTCTCCGCGTTGTCGAGGATCGGCCGACCCGACCCGTCGCGCTGGGCGAGGAGAACCTGGGGGCTGCCGGCGAGGAGGTCCTGCCAGCGCCCTTCGATCCCGTACTGGCCGGTCCCGTCACGGTTGACGAACCCGAGAAGCTGGGCGGCCAGCGTCGTCCCGGTCGCGCCGCCCGCCATGGGGTAGACACGGACCGGCTCCGGCTCCAGGCGGAGCTCGACCAGCGACCCGTCGGCAAGGCCTGCCTTGATCGCGCTCGACTGGGCCGGCGTCAGGTCGTGGGCGAGCACGACGTAGGCGTTTCCGTCGCGCAGCTTCGCGCGCAGTGCATCGGCATCGGCCGGGTCCAGCCCCAGGATGGCGATGACGCCCGCGGCGACCTGATCGCGCAGCGCGGCGGTGTCGGCGTCCGTCGATCCGGTCATCTGTGCCGGGAAGGCGCTCAGCAGGTCACGCTCGACGGACGTGGCGAGGACGACGGTCCCGGTCCGGTCGTAGATGGTCCCGCGGACTGGCGGGACCTCGATGCGCGCCGTCACCTGGTCCCTGGCACGCGCCACCAGGTCGTCGTGACGGACGACCTGCCAGTAGCCCAGCCGCGCGATGCAGGTGATCCCGAAGGCGACCAGCAGCGCGAGCACGAGCAGGCTTCGCGGGCGGCTGTCGGTCCGGCCGGGCATCAGGTGCGCAACCTCGTTCGTGTTCGGGCGATCGGGCGGTCGCCGTGTGCGGCTATCGCGCGGGGACGATGAGTGGATCGACGAGCTGCCCAAGGCCCGCTTCGAGGGCGAGCGTGCGGATCGCCGGCTCGCGTCCCAGCCGCGAGAGGTCGGCGACCATGTCGCGCTCGTTCGCCTCGAGCTCCTGGCGCGCCGCGATCAGGCGGTCGACGTCGTACTCGGTCGCCGAGACGCGGACGGTCTGCGTGAGCGAGAAGAGCCCGAGCAGGAAGATGACGACGATGCCGACGATGAGGACGCCGACCCGGCCCTGGCGCCGACGGGAGCGAACCGCCGACGCGCCCCGGACGCCGCGCCGCGGAAGGTCGACGGCCCGGTCGGGACCGGTCGTGCCGCGCCGCGCAACGGGCGTCTCCTCCGGGCGCGCGCGGCGCCAGGACGCCCGAGCGCGGACGCGCGCCGGCGTAGCCCGCCATCAGTCCGCCCCGAGATAGGCGCTGCCGTAGGCGGGCAGCCCCAGCTCTCGGACGGCGACATCCATGCCCGCGAACGATTCCGCGGCCAGCTCACGGATCTCGTCGAGCGCCGACCACGTCCGGTCGCGGCGTTCGCGGATCTCGTGCTCCCGGCGGCCGTACGACCGCCGCCGCTGGGTCTGGTGACGCTTGCTCATCTGTGCGAGCCCTCCTGCACCGCGGCGCCCGGACGGCTCATGCGGCGAGCCGTTCCGCGGTCCGGAGCCGGGCGCTCCGGGCGCGGGGATTCGCGGCGACCTCCGCCTCCGATGGCATCGCCGGCTGGTGGCCGACGGGTCGGAGGCGGGGGGCCCGGCCACAGACGCAGACGGGAAAGCTGGGCGGACACGTGCAGCCGCGGCGCTCGGCCGCGACGAAGCGCTTGACGAGCCGATCCTCGAGCGAGTGGTAGGCGACGACCACGAGCCGGCCACCCGGCCGGAGCAGGGTCACCGCCGCGCCGAGCGCCGCCTCGAGGGCGTCGAGCTCGCCGTTGACGGCGATGCGCAGCGCCTGGAACACGCGCGTCGCCGGATGGATCCGCCCGGCCCGGCCCGGCCGCCGTGGCACGACCGCTTCGACCAGCGAGGCGAACGCCCCGGCGGTCGTGACGGGAGCAGACTCTCGTGCCGCGACGACGGCGCGCGCGATCCGGCGCGCATGCGGCTCCTCGCCGTACCGCCGGAACAGGTCGCCAAGCTCCGCTTCGTCCATCTCGGCCAGCAACGCTGCGGCAGGTCGTCCCGTGGCGGGGTCGAACCGCATGTCCAGCCGGCCCTCGGAACGGAAGCTGAACCCGCGGTCGCCATCGGCGAGCTGGAACGAGCTCAGGCCCAGGTCCAGGAGGATGCCGTCCACCTGGCCGAAGCCGGCCTCGGGAGCGACCGTGGCGAGCTCGCGGAAGTTGGTCTGCCGCAGCACGAGCCGATCGCCGAACCGGGCGAGCCGGTCCCCCACCCGCGCGATCGCGGCAGGGTCCGCGTCGAGCCCGAGGACGCGGCCGTCCGGGCTGGCGGCCTCCAGGATCCGCTCGGTGTGCCCACCGCCTCCGACGGTTCCGTCGACATGAAGGCTGCCGGGGCGCGGGGCGAGCATCTGCAAGACCTCCTCCGCGAGCACCGGCAGGTGCCCAAGCTCCATGTCTACCTCACCGCCGACGAACGGATCCCGAGCGGATCCTGGAAGCGCATGTGGTGCGGCGCTAGATGCCCAGCCCGGCAAGGTGCTGCGCGAGCGCATCTGGCGCCTCGAGCGCCTGCCGGTAGTCGTCCCACCGGCCGGGCGCCCAGATCTCCGCGTGATCGAGCGAACCGACGACCGCCGCCTCGCCTGCCAGCCCGGCCACCTCGCGGAGGTAGGCGGGCAGCACGAAACGGCCCTGCGCGTCGAACTCGATCTCGACCGCGCTGGCAAACACGAACCGGCTGAAGGCGCGGGCGCCGGGGTTCTCGACGGTCGGGAGCGCGGCGACCTTGCCGGCAAGGCGCTCCCACCCCTCGCGGGGCCAGATCGCGAGGCAGAGGTCGAGCCAGCGCGAGACGACCGCGCCGCCCGCGAGCTGTGCCCGGAACTTCGAAGGCACGGCAAGTCGTCCCTTCGCGTCCACCGTGTGCCGGTACTCGCCGGTGAACAACCCGCCCGGGCCCCTCTCTCCCTGACCGTCGTCCATGGGCCCCGTGCCCGTGGATCCGCCGGTGCGTCGCCCGGTGCCCGGCGACGGGCCAGGGCCCCCCTCCGTCGCCGGATTCACCACTTCTCCCCACTCTGTGGGACTTGATGGGCATCATACACCGCGCAGGGTCCGAGTCAACGCCGAATCGGCTCCGCGGACCGCCGAAGGAGGCAGTACCTGTGTCCCCTTGCGGCTGCCTCGCGGCGGGGTGTAGGCTCCGCCGCCGAACCGGTTCGCCCCTGCCCGGGAGGTCACCACCGACACGATGAGCGCGATGCTCCACGCCGCGGATCCCGGCTACGCGCCGCTGTCGGGCGGCGATCCTGCGATGCGCCCGCAGCCGATGGCGGCCGTTCGTATCCGACGCTGCACGTTCCGGCGCCTGATCGCGGTGGACGGGGCGAGCGGACGCGCGTACGACGTGGATTGCCTCTACCCGGACCGGACGCTCCCGCTCCCCCTGGGCGACCTGCACGCGGCCACGCCGATCTGCAACGCGTGCACGGGGTCGCACATCTTCCGGGCCGACGAGGACTGACGGCGGTCGGACGCCGATCCCGGAACCGGATCGACCGGACGCGGAGCACGGGGCTGAGGCACGCGACCCGCCATTCGCCCGACCCTGGGGGACGCCAGCGAGGCGGCCTGTACGCCGGGTTCTGTACCGGGCCCGAGGGTCCGGCGACGGTCATCCATCTGGGGCCGCCGGTTGCCCGACGGCTCATGCGGCCGACCCGAGGGTCCACGGCGGCGCGCCGCTGCCCCGGCGAACCGGGACACGCCCTCCTACTTGGCCTTGCTCCGGGTAGAGCTTGCCGCGTTTCACCCCGTCACCGGTTGCCCGGCGACGGACTCGTCTCTGTGGCGCTGGTCCTCGCCTCGCGGCGGACGGGCGTTACCCGCTACCCTGCGCCTGGGAGCCCGGACGTTCCTCACGCCGCCGGTTCCCCGTCGACGCGCGACCGTCCAGCCGCCTCGCTGGCCGACGCAGTCTACTCTGCCGGGTGGGAGCGAGGGCTCACTTCGTCGGACGGCCGGCCGCCCTCACCGGACCTCGAGCTCCAGCCCGTCCCACGCGACCTCCACGCCGGCCGGGAGGCGTGCCGACAGCGCGGCGTGGCCCAGCTCGTGGTCGAGGTGGGTCAGGTAGGCCCGCCGCGGGCGCAGTGCGGCAATCACGTTCAGCGCTTCCTCGACGGTCTGGTGGGTGGGGTGCGGCTGGTCGCGCAGCGCGGAGATCACCAGGACGTCCAGGTCGCGCAGCAGCGCGAGGCCCTCGGGCTCGATCCGCTGGACGTCCGAGCAGTAGGCGAACCCGCCGGTCCGGTAGCCCGTGATCGGCCGGTCGACATGGATCACCGGGACCGGGATGAAGCGTCGTCCGCCGACCAGGAACGGCCCGACGAGCGGGATCGGGCGGAGCTGCGGGATCCCGAAGAAGGTGGTCTGGTCGGGACGGAACGCGTAGGCGAACCGGCTGACGATCACCGCCAGGTCCTCGGGCGGCGCATGGACCGGCAGGTACCCGCCGCGCAGCTCGTTGAAGCGGCGCAGCTCGTCGAGCCCGCCGATCGCGTCCTGGTGGTCGTGGGTCAGGAGCACCGCGTCGAGCCGCCGCATGCCCGCCGCGATCGCCTGCCACTTGATGTCGGGACCGCAGTCGACGAGGACCCGCATCTCGCCGAACGAGAGCAGCGCCGAGGCCCGGTAGCGCCGGTCGCGCGGGTCGCGGGAGGTGCAGACGGGACACTCGCAGGCGATCCGCGGGATCCCCTGGCTCGTGCCGCTCCCCAGGATCCGCACGACGAGCCGGCCCGGGTCAGGGCCGGGATCGCCGGGGTCGAAGCCGGCCTCGAGCGTGACCTCCCGGACGAGCTCCCCATCGGTCGCGTCGCCTGTGCCGCCCGTCCCGAGGTCCAGCCCGAGCTGGGTCGACGGCGGCCCCCCGCCCCCGGACGACGGCGGCCGCCGGACGACGAGCCGTGGGCCGCCGGCCGCCACCCGGTCCAGCGCCTCGTTCGCGAGCCCGTCGGCGGTGGCGTTCTCACTTCGCGGGACGTGCCGCGCGCTCCAGCGCCGGAAGCGGCGGAGGCCGGCGATCGCCTCCTCGTGCAGCGGGGCGAGCTTCGCGTCCTTGACGCGCCAGCGTCCCTGGATCTGCTCGACGACGAGCTTCGAATCGAGCAGGAGCTGGACCTCCTCCGCGCCCAGCTCGGCGGCCAGGTCGAGCGCGTGGATCACCGCGGTCCACTCGGCGACGTTGTTCGTCTGGTGCCCGAGCGCCTCGGAGATCGTGGCGATCGGCGCGGCGCCGGGCCGCTCCGCGCCGGGACGATCCGCGTCGATCAGCGCCGCTCCCGCGGACGCCGGGCCCGGGTTCCCCCGCGCCGCGCCGTCGGTCCGGATGATCAGCCGGCGTGCGCCGCCGGCCGCGGATCCGCTCAGACCGAGCGCTCCACCACGGCGCGCGAGACCTCGAGGATCGCGCGGGTGATGTTGATGCCGCGCGGGCACGCGTCGACGCAGTTGAAGATCGTCCGACAGCGCCAGACCCCGTCCTTGTCGGCCAGGATCTCCAGCCGCTCCTCACCGGCGTCGTCGCGGCTGTCGAAGATGAACCGGTGGGCGTTCACGATCGCGGCGGGGCCCACGTACGAGGGCTGGGCCCAGAAGGACGGGCACGCCGTCGTGCACGCCGCGCACAGGATGCACTTGGTCGTGTCGTCGTAGCGCGCCCGGTCCGCCGGGCTCTGGCGCCGCTCGCGCTCGGGGGCCGGCGAGTCCGCGATCAGGAACGGCATCACGCTGCGGTACTTCGCGAGGAACCCGTCCATGTCCACGACGAGGTCCTTGACGACCGGCAGGCCGGTCAGCGGCGCGACGCTGATCCTGCGGCCGAGCTGGTCGACCCGGATCTTGCAGGCGAGCCGGTTCCGGCCGTTGATGAGCATCGCGTCGGAGCCGCAGATCCCGTGGGCGCACGAGCGCCGGAAGGTGAGCGTGCCGTCCTGGTCGGCCTTGACCGAGATCAGGAGGTTGAGGACGCGGTCCATCGGCTCGGCGTCGACCCGGTACGACTCCCAGTGCGGCGCCGCATCGTGCTCGGGATCGAAGCGGAGGATGCGAAGGTCGACCTGCATCACGCGGCTCCCGGGCTCAATACGTACGCGGCTTGGGCTCGAACCGGGTGATCGTCACCGGCTTGTACCGGAGCGAGGGCCCGGCCTCGCCGCGGTACGCGAGCGTGTGGGCGAGGAAGTTCACGTCGTCGCGCTCGGGGTAGTCGTCGCGGGAGTGGGCGCCCCGGCTCTCCCGCCGCTCGATCGCCGACGTCGCCATGGCCTCCGCGCAGTCGATCAGGTAGCCCAGCTCGCGTGCCTCGAGGAGGTCCGTGTTGAAGACCCGGCCCGCATCGCGGACCCGGACGTGCGCGTAGCGCGCCTTGATCTCGGCGACGCCGGCGACCGCTGCCGCCATCATCGGGGCGGTCCGGAAGACGCCGACGTTGTCCATCATCAGCGACGCGAGGCTGTCCTTGAGCGCGGACGGGCTCTCGCCCTCGGGGCGCGTCCGAAGCGCCTCGAGCTCGGCGCGGATGGGATCGTCGACCGCGGGTGCGATCGTGGGCATCGACGCGGTCCGGCAGTAGGCGGTCATCTCTCGCCCGGCGCGCCGCCCGAAGACCAGCAGGTCCACCAGCGAGTTCGTGCCCAGGCGGTTCGCGCCGTGCACCGAGACGCAGGCGGCCTCGCCGGCCGCGAAGAGCCCCTCGACCGGCGTCTTCTTCTCGTCGCGCAGGACCCGTGTTCGGAGGTCGGTCGGGATGCCGCCCATCGCATAGTGGGCCGTGGGCTGGATCGGCACCGGCTCCGTGAGCGGCTCGACGCCCAGGTAGACCCGCGCGAACTCGGTGATGTCCGGGAGCTTCTCCTCGATGACCGCCCGGCCCAGGTGACGGACGTCCAGGTAGAGGTAGTCCTTCTTGGGGCCGATCCCACGCCCGTCGCGGACCTCGAGGTACATCGCGCGGCTGACCATGTCGCGCGGCGCCAGCTCCATGAGGTTGGGCGCGTAGCGGCTCATGAAGCGCTCGCCCTCGGAGTTGAGGAGCGTGCCGCCCTCGCCTCGTGCGGCCTCGGAGAGGAGGATGCCGATCCCGTAGATGCCCGTGGGATGGAACTGGTAGAACTCCATGTCCTGCAGCGGGATGCCATGGCGGTATGCGAGGGCCATCCCGTCGCCGGTCAGCGAGTGCGCGTTCGAGGTGATCGAGAACATGCGGCCGTTGCCGCCGGTGGCCAGCAGGACGGCCTTCGCCACGAACGTGTGGAGCTCGCCGTCGGCGATCCGGTAGGCCACGACGCCCGCCGCGCGGCCGCCGTCGCCGCCCTCCCCGCCCTCGAACACGAGGTCGACGACGTGGTACTCGTCGTAGAAGTGCACGCCGGCCTTGATGCAGTTCTGGTAGAGCGTCTGGAGGATCATGTGGCCGGTCCGGTCCGCCGCGAAGCACGCACGCTTGACCGGGCCCTCGCCGAAGTTCCGCGTATGGCCGCCGAAGCGCCGCTGGTCGATCTTCCCGTCGGGCGTGCGGTTGAACGGCAGGCCCATGTGCTCGAGCTCGATGACCGTCTCGATCGCCTCGTGCGCGAGCACCTCGGCGGCGTCCTGGTCGACCAGGTAGTCGCCGCCCTTGACGGTGTCGAACATGTGCCACTCCCAGTGGTCCTCCTCCTGGTTGCCCAGGGCGGCACACACGCCACCCTGGGCGGCGCCGGTGTGGGAGCGGGTCGGGTAGAGCTTCGTGATGACCCCGGTGGAAACGCCGGAACGGGCGAGCTCCAGCGCCGCCCAGAGGCCGGCCCCGCCCGCACCGACGACGAGGGCGTCATGGTCGATTCGCATCCGGCGGCCTTCCTACTTGACCGGGAACGGGAGGGTCATGACGGCGATCGTCCCCATCAGGAAGAGCGCGATCGCGGTCACGTAGAGGAGCATCGTCAGGGCGGTCCGGGCCCCGCCCGCCACGTAGTCCTGGACTACGGTCCGGACGCCCAGGAAGCTGTGGAGGACCGTCATCGTCAGCAGCAGCCAGTCCACGGTTCGCCACAGGAGGCTCCCCCAGCGGTCGTCGATGATCCACTGGGCCGTCTGGGTTGCCGGGTCGAAGATGAAATGGGTGATCGAGAAATGGCCGAGCGCCAGCACGAACAGCGCGAGCCCGGACAGGCGCATGAGGTACCAGACGCCCAGCTCGAACCCGCTCCGCTGGGGGCGCGCGCGACCGGCCCGGGTGTAGAGGGCCATCACGACGCTCCAGCCCAGATCGGGCGAAGGATGATGTAGGCGCCGGGCAGGCCGACCACGACGAACACGACCCAGCTCGCGTACCAGAGCTGCTTGTGGAAGATCGTCGTCGCGGGCCAGAAGTCCATCACGATGATCCGCAGGCCGTTGAGCGCGTGGTACAGGAGCGCGGCGCCCAGCAGGGTCTCGCCGATGCGGCCGACCGGGCTGGCATAGAACCGCAGGACGTCGTCGTAGAGGCCAGGGTTCGCGCCTACCAGCCAGATGTCGAGGACGTGGAGCAGGACGAACGCCCAGATGGCGACGCCGGAGATCCGGTGGAATGCCCACGCCAGCATTCCCTCGCCGCCTCGGTACTGCAGGTATCGCACCGGAAGACTGGCCTCCGTGATCGGCCGTTGGGACGCACGCGACGCGCACCGGCCGGGCTCGTCCGGGTGGACGACGGCATTGTACGGGGTCCGGCGTGCGCCGACCGTGTTCCCGGCACCACGGTTCCGGCTCCGTGCCGGGCGTGTCGACCCGCCCGGGTCCGCCGCCGACAGCGCAGGCGTCATCGCGCCCGCCGGAACGGCACGCGCCGAGTTGCCGGCCCGAGACGACCCCTGGCCGGCCAGCGCGACCGCGTCGCCCGGTGCCGCGCTACCATCGGTCCAGACCGCGAACCTTCTCCAGCACCCCGCGCCACCCGATCCAGACGCAGGAGTCGCCGTGAAGATCCAGGAAGCCGATGCGAAGTCGCTGCTCGCCGCGCAGGGTCTGCCCGTGCCGCCGTGGGCCGTCGCCCGGACGGCCGAGGATGCCCGTGCTGCCGCCGAGCGGTTCCTCGCGGCGGGGGCGGGCCGCGTCGTGATCAAGGCGCAGGTGCTCGTCGGCGGCCGCGGCAAGGCCGGCGGCGTGCGGCTGGCTGGCTCCGCGGCCGAGGCGGAGGAGGTCGCCGGCCGGATCCTCGGCATGCAGATCAAGGGGATCCCGGTTCGCAAGGTGCTCGTCGGGCCCGCCGCGATGATCGTCAAGGAGTTCTACCTCGGCGCCATCCTGGACCGCGCGTCGCGCCGGATCGTCCTGATGGCCTCGGCCGAGGGTGGCGTCGAGATCGAGGAGGTCGCGAAGGCGACCCCGGAGGCGATCCACCGGGTGTCGGCCCACCCGCTGCTCGGGCTGCTCGACTGGCAGGCTCGCGAGCTCGCGTTCGCGGTGGGGCTCGCGGGCCCCCATCTGCGTGACTTCGTCAGGATCGCTCGCGGCCTCGTCGCGACGATGCGGGCCTATGACGCCGACCTCGTGGAGGTGAACCCGCTCGCCATCATCCGCGAGAGCGGGCAGGAGGGGTACGTGGAGCGCCTTGCCTGCCTGGACGCCAAGGTGACCCTCGACGATTCGGCGCTTCCCCGCCATCCCGACCTGGAGAAGCTGCGCGACCTCGACGAGGAGGACCCCGCGGACGCCGAGGCCCGGCACTACGACATCAGCTTCATCCACCTCGACGGGTCGATCGGCTGCATGGTCAACGGGGCCGGGCTCGCGATGACGACGATGGACCTGGTGAACCGGGCGGGCGGCGCACCGGCGAACTTCCTCGACATCGGCGGCGGCGCGAAGGCAGACCGCGTCTCGGCGGCGATGCGCCTGATCCTGGCCGACCCGAAGGTGCGCGCGATCCTCGTCAACATCTTCGGCGGGATCACCCGCGGCGACGAGGTCGCCCGCGGGCTCATCGACGCGCGGGCCCGCCAGGAGCGCGAGGTGCCGATGGTCGTCCGCATCGTCGGCACGAACGCGGAGGAGGCCGCCCGCCTCCTGCGCGAGGCGGCCTTCGAGACCGCGGCCACGCTCGACGAGGCGGCCGTGAAGGCCGTCGCGGCGGCGCGGCAGGCGACGGGAGGCGCGGCGTGAGCATCCTGATCGGGCGCGAGACGCGCCTCGTGGTCCAGGGCATCACCGGGCGCGAGGGCGAGTTCCACTCGCGCCAGATGCTCGAGTACGGCACCCGCATCGTGGCGGGCATGACGCCCGGCAAGGGCGGCCTGTCGGCGCTCGACAACCGGGTTCCCGTCTTCGACACGGTCGCAGAGGCCGTCCGCCAGACCGGCGCCAACACGTCCTGCATCTTCGTCCCTGCCAGCGGTGCTCCGGATGCCATTCTCGAGGCGGTTGGGGCCGGAATCCGGGCGATCTTCTGCATCACAGAAGGGATACCCGCTCTCGACATGCTACCTGTCGTGGAGGTCGTCCGGGCGGCCGGCGCACGGCTGATCGGCCCGAACTGCCCCGGCGCCACGTCGCCCGGCCGGGCCAAGGTCGGGATCATCCCGGGATCGATCCACCGCGAGGGACGCGTCGGCGTCGTGTCGCGGTCCGGAACGCTCACCTACGAGGCCGTCCAGGCGATGACCGACGCCGGGATCGGGCAGTCGACCTGCGTGGGAATCGGCGGCGACCCGATCATCGGGACGACGTTCCTCGACGTCCTCCAGCTGTTTGCCGCGGACCCCGAGACCGACGCGATCATCCTCATCGGCGAGATCGGCGGCGCCGCCGAGGAGGAGGCGGCGGCCTGGGCCGCCGACCACCTTCGCGACGTCCCGATGGCCGCCTTCATCGCGGGACGGACTGCGCCCGAAGGCAAGCGCATGGGCCACGCGGGGGCGATCATCTCCGGCGGCCGCGGCACCGCCGCCGACAAGGTCACGGCGCTCGAGGCAGCAGGCATCCGGGTGGCGGGCTCACCGACCGAGCTGCCGGCGCTCCTCCGCGAGGCGGGCTACCAGGGCTAGCCCCCGGCCCGAACGGCTCTGGCCGCGCGCGTTCCCTCGACGCGGTTCCGCGGGCGGCACCCGGGGGTCAGCCGGGCTCACCCGGCGGCCGGAAGCCCGCCGGGTAGAGCGCTGCCCAGGCCGGTCCGCCGGGCGCCTCGATCAGCTCCACGAGGACACCGTGGCTGCTTTTCGGGTGGAGGAACGCAACCGGCCCCTCGGCGCCGGGCCGGGGCGCGGTGTCGATCAGCGCGACGCCATCGGCGGCGAGGCGAGCCAGCGTCGCCGCGACGTCAGGGACTTCGAAGCAGACGTGATGGAAGCCCTCGCCCCGCGACGCGAGGAACCGCGCCACCCCGGTGGTCTCGTCGGTCGGCTCGACGAGCTCGAGCTTCACGCCTCCCACCGGGAGGAACGCGATGTTCACACGGTCGGGTGGGATCGGCACCACCGGCCCGGGCGCGAGGCCGAGCATGTCACGGTAGAAGCCGAGCGCGGCATCCATGTCGCGGACGACGACGGCGACGTGATGGACCCGGTCGACGCGGGCGGCCCGCGGCTCGTCCTCGAGCGGCGTCGGCGACGCCATCCCGGGCGGGTTCATGGCGGGGGGCTCGGGCGGCGTCACACGGTCACCAGCTCGCGGTGCTCGCCCCACTCGGAGCGGAGCCGGTCGGAGATCTCCCCGACCGTGGCATATGCGCGGACGGCCTCGATCAGGGCGGGCATCAGGTTCTCGTCGCCCCGCGCGCACTGCCCCACCCGCGCAAGTGCCGCCTCCCAGGCGGCCGGGTCACGGTCGGCGCGGACTCGGCGCAGCGACTCCACCTGGCGGCGCTCGCCGTCCGGGTCGATCTGCTGGAGCGATGGCGTCCGGTGCCCTTCGTCCTGGAATCGATTGACGCCGACGACAACCTGTGACGCCGTCCTCGATCGCCCGCTGGACCTGGTAGGAGGATTCCTGGATCTGCCGCTGCTGGAAGCCGCCCTCGATCGCCGCGAGCGTGCCGCCGAGTGCCTCGATCTCCTCCAGGAGCTCCCGCGCCCCCGCCTCCAGCTGGTCCGTGAGCGTCTCGACGTAGTAGCTGCCGCCGAGCGGGTCGGGCGTCTCGGTGACCCCTGCCTCGTGGGCGAGGATCTGCTGCGTGCGCAGCGCCAGGCGCGCGGCCTCCTCCGTGGGCAGCGCGAGGGCCTCGTCGCGCGAGTTCGTGTGCAGGCTCTGCGCCCCGCCCATGATCGCCGCCAGCGCCTGGACCGTGGTCCGGACGACGTTGTTGTCGATCGACTGGGCCGTGAGCGAGCTGCCCGCGGTCTGGACGTGGAAGCGGCACATCATCGAGCGCGGGTCCCGGGCGCCGAACCGGTCCCGCACGAGGCGCGCCCAGATCCGTCGGGCGGCGCGGAACTTCGCGACCTCCTCGAACAGCTCGCTCCAGGCGGCGAAGAAGAAGCTGAGCCGGCCGGCGAACGCGTCGACGTCGAGCCCGCGGGCGACGGCCGCTTCCACGTACGCGATCGCGTCGGCCATCGTGAACGCCAGCTCCTGGACGGCTGTCGCCCCGGCCTCGCGCATGTGGTACCCGGAGATGCTGATCGTGTTCCAGCGCGGCAGCTCGCCTGCCGAGAACTCGAAGATGTCGGTCACGAGGCGCATCGACGGGCGCGGCGGGAAGATGTACGTCCCCCGCGCGATGTACTCCTTGAGGATGTCGTTCTGCGTCGTGCCGGCGACCCGCGCCCTGGCCACGCCCTGGTTCTCGGCCGCCGCGACGTAGAGCGCGAGGAGGATGGCAGCCGTCGCGTTGATCGTCATCGACGTGCTGACGCTGCCGAGCGGGATCCCGGCGAAGAGCGACTCCATGTCGGCGAGGGAGCAGATGGGCACGCCGACCCGTCCCACCTCGCCCTCGGCCTCGGGAGCGTCGCTGTCGTAGCCCATCTGGGTCGGGAGGTCGAACGCCACGGAGAGGCCGGTCTGGCCCTGCGCCAGCAGGTAGCGGAACCGCTCGTTCGTCTCGGCCGCGGTCGCGAAACCAGCGTACTGGCGCATGGTCCAGAAGCGTCCGCGGTACATCGTGGGCTGGACGCCGCGCGTGAACGGGTACTCCCCGGGGCGCCCGAGGTCGCTCGCCTCGTCGAGGCCTGCAACGTCCGCCGGCGTATAGAGATCCGCGATCTCGATCCCGGACGATGTCGCGAATCGCTCGCGACGCTCGGGCGTGGAGGCGATCGCCTTGGCTCGCGCGGTGGCGCGCCACCGGTCGCGACCCGGATCGGACCGGGGCGGGGGTGTCGCGGCGGCGTCGGTGGGCATGGGTGCTCCGCTCAGTTGATGACGACGAGAAGGTCGCCGACCTCGATCGTATCGCCAACGGCCACCCCGACGCGCTGGACGGAGCCCTCGCGCGGCGCGCGGAGCTCGTTCTGCATCTTCATGGCCTCGACCACGAGGACCTGCTGGCCGGCCTCGACGCTGTCCCCGACGCCCACGGAGACGGCGACGACGCGACCCGGGATGATCGCGCGCACCTCGACGGGACCGCCGTGCGAGGCAACTCCTGCTCCGCGCCGTGCCCGCTCCCGGAGGGCGGCCCTCCGCTCGTGCTCGACCTCGACCTCGAACCGCCAGCCATCGACGACCACCTCGCGCAGCCGCGACCCGTGACGGACGTCAACCCGGACCGGCCCGAGCAGCACGTCCGTCCGCACCTCCACGCCCGCGGAACCGGCCGATGACTCGACGAGCCGGGCGCGGAGGTCGCCGAACCGCTCGAGCCGGACGGCCGTCGCGATCCCATCTACGAGCGGGAGCGCCGGGCCGCCGTCGCGGTCCTGGGGCAGCCGCGTGTCCGGATCGGGCGGCGGCGACACGGTGACACCCGGGTCGCCCTCGAGCCGCGAGGACGCGGCGACGCCGACCCGGACGGTCCGCGGGTCGATCGGGCGGTCCGGAACGGTCGACAGGCCGGCCGCGTCGCTTGGGCCGGCGATCGTCGTGGGCGCCGGATGATCACGGCTCGTCACCGCGGCCACCGGTCGACGGCGACCGCCCGGCCAGCCGATCGCCAGGCGACCCCGCCGTCGACCGGGAGACCAGCGATCGACGGCTGGTGCCGACCGGACGAGTCCGCCTCCGCCAGGCCCGCGGCCCGTCCATCCGATCCGTCCGCTCCGGCTTCGCCGAGCTCCGCCAGGCCCGCGGCGAGCGACGCGATCCGGACCGCGCGGGCCCGGGAAGCCGGGCCGTCCCAGTGAGCGTCGACCCACGTCGTGGCAAGGTCCGATGCGTCGACGAAACCAGGCTCGGCCAGCATCGCGCGATGGAACGGGAGCGTCGTCTGGATCCCGCCGATCTCCGTCTCGTCGAGCGCCCGTCGCAGGCGGGCAAGCGCGGCAGGGCGATCCGGAGCGTGGACGATCAGCTTGCAGATCAGCGGGTCATAATCCGGCGGGACCCGATCGCCGGCCTCGACGGCGGCGTCGACGCGCACCCCGGGACCGGCCGGCATCACCCAGCGCGCGATTCGCCCGGGCGCTGGCGCGAAGAAGCGGGCCGGATCCTCGGCCGAGATCCGGACCTCGATCGCGTGGCTCGTCGGACGGGCCGCTCGGTCGGCAGCGGCCCGCGTTCGGGCGGAGAGCGACGCCCCGGCAGCGAGCCGGAACTGCTCGGTGACGATGTCGATCCCCGACACCATCTCGGTCACGGGGTGCTCCACCTGGAGTCGGGTGTTCACTTCCAGGAACCAGAACGAGCCGTCGCGGTCGTACAGGAACTCGACCGTGGCCGCGTTCTGAAGTCCGGCCGCGACCCCGAGGCGGACGGCCATCGCATGG
This sequence comes from uncultured Chloroflexia bacterium, assembly GCA_963809215.1. Taxonomy (GTDB): domain Bacteria; phylum Chloroflexota; class Limnocylindria; order Limnocylindrales; family CSP1-4; genus CTSoil-043. The sequence goes on along the minus strand of CAWEIJ010000002.1, from coordinate 897,881 downwards.
AGCCGGCGCCGCTCCGTCTCCGTCAGGTCCGGCGCAGGCGATTCCTCGATGAGCTTCTGGTGGCGTCGCTGGGTCGAGCAGTCCCGCTCACCGAGCGCGACGACCTGGCCTTTCGCGTCGCCGAGGAGCTGGACCTCGATGTGCCGCGCCGGCAGGACCTCGCGCTCGAGATAGACGGCACCGTCACCGAACGACGCAGCAGCCTCACGCGAGCCGGCGACGAGCGCTGCGGGCAGCTCGTCCGGTACCACGACGCGCCGGATTCCGCGACCGCCCCCACCGGCCGCGGCCTTGACGAGGAGCGGAAACCCGACGCCGGCCGCGGCGGCCATGACCGCCGAAACCTGGTCGGGCCGGTCGACCGGGACAGCCTCGAGCGTGCCCGGCACGTGCGGGACATCGGCGGCACGCGCGATCCGCCGCGCCTCGAGCTTGTCGCCGAGGGCCGCGATGACAGCCGGCGACGGGCCGACGAAGACGATGCCGGCATCCTCGACGGCCCGGGCGAAGGAGGCACGCTCCGACAGGAAGCCGTACCCGGGATGGATTGCTTCGGCCCCGGACTCGACCGCGGCCGCGATGATGGCGTCGGGGCGAAGATAGCTCTCCGCGGGCGCCGCCGGTCCCAGCCGGATCGCCAGATCCGCAGCACGGACATGTCCCGCCGTCGCATCCGCATCCGAGTAGACGGCAACGGCCTCCATCCCCAGCTCGTGCGCAGCCCGGATGATCCTGAGGGCGATCTCTCCCCGGTTCGCGACGAGGATCCTGCGGAACGGGCGGCTTCATGGACGCCATGGCCCTGGTGCTCCCAGCGCCGGGCGGCCCGTTCGTCTTTGCGCAAAGACAGGCCTGCGCTGCGGGACGAGCTGGCCCGTCCTCGTGGCCCTCCCTCCCCTTTCGCTCACAACGGGATGTTGCCGTGCTTCTTGCGCGGATTCGTGTCCCGCTTGTCGGCGAGCATCTCGAGGGCGCCGATGAGCCGCGGGCGCGTCTCGGACGGGACGATCACGTCGTCGATGTAGCCGCGGGCGGCCGCGACATACGGGTTGTTGAAGCCGGCCTCGTACTCGGCCACCAGCCGCCCTTGCTCGGCGACCGGATCCGCCGAAGCCGCGATCTCGTCCCTGAAGATGATGTTGACCGCTCCGGCCGCCCCCATCACGGCGATCTCCGCCGTCGGCCATGCGAAGTTCATGTCGCCCCGGATGTGCTTGCTGCTCATGACGTCGTATGCGCCGCCGTAGGCCTTGCGGGTGATCACGGTCACCTTTGGGACGGTCGCCTCGCAGTAGGCGTAGAGCAGCTTCGCCCCGTGCTTGATGATGCCGCCGTGCTCCTGGCCAACGCCCGGCAGGAACCCCGGCACGTCGACGAACGTCACGATCGGGACGTTGAAGCAATCACAGGTCCGGACGAACCGGGCGGCCTTGATCGAGGCGTCGATGTCGAGCGCGCCCGCGAGGATCGCTGGCTGCTGCGCGACGATGCCGACGCTTCGTCCGCCCAGCCGCGCAAACCCGACCAGGATGTTCGGCGCCCACCCGGGCTGGATCTCCATGAAATCGCCGTCGTCGATGACGCGTCGGATCACGTCGAGCATGTCGTACGGCTTCTGCGAATCGTCGGGCACGATGCGGTCAAGGTCCGGATCGCGTCGATCTGCGGGATCGAGGGACGCGAGTCGCGGCGGCTCGCCAAGGTTGTTCTGCGGGAGGTGCGAAAGCAGGCGTCGGACGTGGTCGATCGCGGTCGCCTCGTCGAGGGCCGCGAGGTGCGCAACGCCCGATACCGTGGTGTGCGTCGTCGCGCCGCCGAGGTACTCGGAGTCGACCTCCTCGTGGGTCACGGTCTTCACCACGTTCGGGCCGGTCACGAACATGTAGCTCGTCCCCTCGACCATGATCGTGAAGTCGGTCATGGCCGGCGAGTAGACGGCGCCGCCAGCACACGGTCCCATGATCACGCTGATCTGTGGCACGACGCCTGATGCAAGAACGTTCCGCAGGAAGATCTCCGCATAACCGCCGAGGGATGCGACGCCCTCCTGGATTCGTGCGCCGCCCGAGTCGTTGAGCCCGACCACAGGGGCACCGACCTTCATCGCGAGATCCATGATCTTGCAGATCTTCTCGGCGTACGCCTCCGAGAGCGACCCGCCGAAGACCGTGAAGTCCTGGCTGAAGACGAAGACCAGGCGCCCGCCGACTGTTCCATGCCCGGTCACGACGCCGTCACCCAGAACGTGCTGGCTGTCGAGGCCGAACTCCGTCGCGCGGTGCGTCACGAACGCGTCGAGCTCAACGAACGACCCGGGATCGAGCAGCAGGTCGAGGCGCTCTCGAGCGGTCAGCTTTCCGAACGTGTGCTGGCGTTCGATGCGGACGGGGCCGCCTCCGAGGTGTGCCTCGGACCGCATCCGTTGGAGCTTCTGGAGCCGTTCGTCGCTCGTGGGCACGTCGACCTCCTCGCGGCGCTTCGATCAGGGGCCGCCAGCGGTGGGCCGCCATCATACGCAGCGAGTCGCGATTCCGGGACCGCTGCACCGTGTTATCCACACAATCGTGAACATCTCCCCCGAAGTGTGGACAACGCTCGCTCGCGGACTGGCAACGGTGGGGTAGCATCTAGGACCCGCGGCGAGTCACAAGGCCCGCCACCCGACGACACGCAGAGGTGATTCCCTGGTGGCACAGGTCATCGCGATCGCGAATCAGAAGGGCGGCGTCGGTAAGACGACAACCGCGATCAACCTCGCGGGCGCCCTCGCCGAGCTGGGCCATCGCGTTCTTGCCGTCGACATGGACCCGCAGGCGAACCTGACTGTCGGCCTTGGGATCAACCTCGGGCACGTCGAGCGCTCGATCGCCCACATTCTCGACGACGGGGCATCGGACCTCGGGAGCATCATTCTCGAGAGCCAGACCGAGCGCATCGACGTCGCACCCTCGACGCTCGAGCTTGCGTCGACCGAGGTCGAGCTCTTCTCGGCGATCGGGCGCGAGTACGCGCTTCGCGAGGCGCTCGGAGACGGAGTCCGCGAGCGCTATGACTTCATCCTCGTCGACTGCCCGCCAACGCTGGGCCTCCTCACGATCAACGGCCTGGTGGCAGCGAACAGCGTGATCATCCCCGTGCAGACGCAGTACTACGCCCTGAAGGGCCTGAACGCGCTCGTGAAGGTCATCACGACGATCCGGACGAAGCTCAACCGCGATCTTCGAATCCTCGGGCTCTTGCCGACGTTCTACGACGGGCGCACGATCCTGGGCCGCGAGATGCTCGACGAGCTGCGCGAGCTCGGGGAATACCACATCTTCAACACCCTCATCCGGAACACCGTGAAGCTGGGGGAAGCGCCGCTGACCGGTCGCCCGATCACCGCCTACGCGAGCAGCTCCGAGGCAGCGCGGGCATTCCGAGAGCTCGCGAAGGAGGTCGTTGAACTTGGCCAGGCCTGACTTCCGCGCAACTGCGGCGCGTCGCCTCTCGGAGGAGCGCGAGCTCTCCCCCTCGATCGTCAGCCTCCTCTCTGCCGAGGGCGGGCGGACGAGCGGCGTCCGCAACGTCCCGCTCGAGAGGATCGAGGCGAACCCCGAGAACCCGCGCCTTGTCTTCGAGGAGTCGGCCCTCGAGGAGCTGGCTGCCTCGATCCGGGAGCACGGCGTTCTCCAGCCGGTCCTGGTGCGCCCCCTTGGCCCGAACCAGTTCCAGCTCGTCGCGGGCGAACGCCGCTGGCGGGCGGCGAAGATCGCCGGGCTTGCCGCGATCCCCGCGCTCGTGGAGGATCTCGACGACGACGTTGCCCTGGAGATCGCGATCATCGAGAACCTGCAGCGCGAGGATCTGTCGCCGCTGGAAGAGGCCTCGATGTACGACCGGATGATCAAGGACCACGGTTACAGCGTGCGGAAGCTTGCCCAGAAGCTGGGCAAGGACAAGGGGTACCTCGAGAATCGACTGCGCCTCGCGGACGCGCCGCAGGAGGTCCGCGACCTGGTGTCTCTGCGCAAAGACACCCTTTCCCACGCATACGAGCTGATGAAGATCGACGACCCGAAGAAGCGCAGGCGCCTGGCCGGCCAGGTTGCCCGTGGCGAGCTGTCCCTCGTCAAGCTCCGCGAGAAGATCGAGGGTCGCCCCCCGAGGGTTGCCCCCGAGGACGACGGGTCCGAGCCGGAATCCCCTGCCGTCGCGGCCGCGCCGGAAGCCACCCCGCCGGCCGTGCCAACGGGCGACGACGCCCTCATCCTCGCGAAGAACCAGTTCCACGAGGCGCTTGCGGGCCTGATCTCGGTGCTCCGCAGCCAGGAGTTCACCTCCTCGGTCTCGCCGAACGATCGCCGGAACCTGGCGAAGTACCTCACGATCTCGAAGCTCACCCTCGAGAACGTCATCACGGTGGTCCGGGGACCTGGCTCCCGCGAATAGCGCAGGGACGCGGGCGTCACAGCCCTGACGTTCCCGCGCTGAGGCCGGGACGGCGGAGATCGGGAACACGGCGGCAGCGGCGAGTGCCGCCAGGCCCGCTCCGGTTCGATACGCGGATCGTGGATCCGCGGCTGCGGTGCGACGGCTGGGTGGGCTCCGCCGGGAACGACGGCCGTCGAGCCCCGTCAGGGCGCCGCCCCGCGCTCCCGGGGACCCGTTCGTGACACCCTTCTTCCCGCCTCTCAGATGACGCCAGCGGCAGCGAGCGACGCCACCCAGCCCGCGGCGAGGATCGGCAAGGCCGATCGCCTGGACCTCCCAGGCCGTCTGGAGCCTGCCGCCGAATCCCAGCGCCACGCCCGCGATGATGCTCAACGCACCGAGCAGCGTGACCCACACCCCCGGAACCCACCCCGCGAGCGCAACCGCCGAGGTCGTCGCGATTCCCGCCACGAGCACGCCGAGGAGCGCACCGAGCCGAATTGCCCGGTACCGGCCGAGGGCCGTGGCCACGGTCGTCGTACGGCTCGCGGCGTCACGCTCCGCGTCGGCCAGGGCGTTCGCGATCGCCAGGGACGTGCCCGCGAGCACGCCGAGGCCGGCGAGCACGACGATCGGTCCGGGCAGCTTGCCGGTCGCGCCGACCCAGGCGAAGACCGGGAGCAGCGGGATGCCTGCCGCGTATGGGAGCCAGGACCACGCAGTCGCCTTGAGCCTCGTGTCATACGCGAGGCCGATGCCGTAGCCCGCGCAGGCCACGAGGGCCGTGGCAACGCCGGCGATCCCGGCAAGGCCGAGCCCGATCAGCCCACACGCGACCCCGACCCCGAACGCCCGCCGGGTACCGACCCGTCCGTCGACGAGCGGCTTGGGTCGAGCGGCGACCGCGTCCGCCGGCAGGTCGACGAGGTCGTTGAACGCCCCGATCGAGAACTGGATCGCGAGCATCGATGCACCGAGCATCAGGGCGCGTCCGCTCGACGCGCCCGCGAGCAGCGAGAGGACGAGCGTGACGGCGGCGTCGAGCGCCGACGGGAACGGGTGAACGAGCCGCGCGAGGCCGGCAACCGTCCGGGTCATCGGGGCCTAGAGGAAGACGAGCTCCTCGAAGTTCTCAACGAGGTACTCGATGAGCTTGTCGCGAGGACCAGGGAGCGCGGCCCGGGTTCCGGCAACGAGGCAATGGAGCGTGATCGCGGGAAGGAGGACCCGGCCCTGGACGTCACGCCCGACCACGGCCGGTGGCCCGCCGCCGGCCGCGAAGATCCGTGCGATCGCGTCATCGTCGGCGCCCGTTGCGGCCCGGAAGTCGTGGAGCACCGAGAGCACGCCGCGACGAATCGAGATGTCACGCATCGCCTCCGCCGCCCAGGAATCGATCTGCGCGTCCGGCTGCTCGGCCAGTCGCGCGCGGTACTCGTCGCGGTTCGCCGCGAGTCCCGTGGCTCCCACGTCTCGGCCTGCCTCCTGTCGCGGTGCGCTCGTCGGCCCGAGTATCGCAGAACGGGTACGTGCATGGCTCGTTGGGAAGAAATAGAACGCGTGATCTATTCGTCGGTCCGGGTCGGGCAATCAGCACGCGACGGCCGGCGACCCCCGGGCCAGTCATTGAAGAGCTCGGTCATCCAGCGACCGAGTCGCCCGGGCGGCGCCTCGTCGAGCCCGTCCGCCACGAGGGCGAGCAGGGCGGTCCGGATCTCGGCGGTCATCGCATCGACCGCGTCGCGCGTCGGACGTCCGGATGGGAGGATCGGCTCCCCCACCCGGACGCGGATCGTCCTGCCGAGGCGCAGCCACCCGGTTCCCGTCAGGCCGACCGGGATGACCGGGACGCCCGACCGAAGCGCGAAGAAGGCGACGCCCTCGTTGATCGGCAGGAGCTCGCGTTCGCCGCAATGGATTCTCCCCTCGGGCGCGATCGCGAGGCGCGCGCCACTCGAGAGGACGGCTTCCACCCGGCGCGTCACGTCCACGAGGTTCGCACGCTCGGGATTGAAGGGAACGCCCCGGCCGGACCAGGTGATCAGGCGGTTGCGCACGCCCCTGGACATGTCGGCCTCCCGCGGGCCGAAGAACCAGAGGTCCGGGCGGGCGGGAAGCGCGCCGACCACCACGAACGGGTCGGCCCAGCTCTGGTGGTTGAAGCAGAGGAGCGCGGGACCTGGAGGGAGCGGGCCGCCCTCGACCCGGATCCGCAGGTAGGCTCGAACGAGGACGCGGATGCCGATGGTGGTGAACCAGTACGGCACCCGGCCGGGCCGGCGGACCGGCATCGGCACGACGCCCCGCGTCATGCTCCGGCGGCGGCGGGCGCGGACGGGATCGGCTCCTCCGGTGATCGGGCGGACCGGGCCGGCGCGGGTCGTCCGTCGATGGCGGCGAAGATGCCCTGGAGGAAGTCGCCGACGCCGTCGGCGTCCGCGTCGACGCCTCGCAGCACCACGCCCTCGACGGTGGCGCTGATGATCCGATGGACGCCCTGCACCTCGACCTGGACATCGCCGAGCTGGACCCTCGGCCAGCGCACCAGCTTCCCGGCAGCCCGCGGGCCCTCCTGGGGCACGATCACGCGCACGTGGACCGTGATCAGCCCGGCCGGGGTCGCCGCGAGCAGGATCCAGCGAACCCCCGGGTCCTCTCCCCAGGCCACCCAGCAGTCCGGGTCGGGCGTCGCTCCGAGCGTCGCGAGGGTCGCCTCGGCCACCGCGAGCACGTTTGGGCTGCCGGCGCCGGGGATCGGCGCCGCGGCACCCCACTCGCTGAGCCGCATCGTCGCCGGTCCTCCGCTTCTCGATCGCGCGGGTGACGCGCGGACGGTCGAAGGCTATCACGGGGCCCGTGGCGGGAGGGCCGTTCGGCCGTTCCCAATGGAGGTCGTCGGACAGTACCCTCGGGCTTCCACGGAGGGTTGTTCCCGCATGTCGATCGATCGTCGCCTGGCGAACCTGGGAATCTTCCTGCTCATCCTGGGTGCGATCCCGCTGGCCGTGAGCCAGGGCTGGGTCGCGCTCGACGTCGTCTCCCGCGCGTGGGAGCTCTGGCCGCTCATCCTGATCGGGGTCGGGATCGGGCTCATCCTTCGGCGCACACGGCTCCATTTCGCAGGAGGGTTCCTTGTCGCGGCCACCTTCGGGGTGATGTTCGGGGCGCTCCTCGCCGGCGGGCTGAACCTGGGCGCCCTGGGCTGCGGGAGCGGGCCCGCCGCGACCGACCCGGCCACCCTCGACCAGCAGGGCACGTTCGGGGGCGGGACCGCGACGGTCGAGCTCAATGCCACGTGCGCGAGCCTGTCCGTCGCACCGACCGCCGGCTCCGCCTGGGGTGTCACCGTCAACGGGCCGGGGAACGGGCAACCCACGCTGGACCAGGTCGTCGAATCACCTGGACGTTCGGTCGCCGGACCGGAACGTGACGATCCCCTTCGACAACGGTCGCCGCTCGCGCTGGACGGTCACGCTGGGGAGCGCCGTCGCCTACTCCCTCGACGTGAATCTCAATGCCGGTGACGCGAGCGTCGACCTCTCCGGGCTCCGGATCGACACGCTCACCGCCCAGGGCAATGCGATCGGCAGCTCGCACCTGCTCCTGCACGACGCGACCGTCGGCCGCCTGCAGGTGCAGGTCAACGCCGGCGACCTCAGGATCGGGCTTCCGGCCGGGTCGAACCTCACCGGCCAGGTCCAGGCCAACGCCGCATCCATCGGGCTGTGTGCCGATCCCGGGACGGGCCTGCGGTTCCGCAACACCTCGACCCTGACGGGAGACAACTTCGCCTCGGCCGGCCTAGTCCGGTCGGGAACGACGTGGGAATCGCCCGGCATCGGCTCCGCGTCCCATGTCGTCGACCTCGACCTCGAGGGCGCGGCCGCCAGCTTCACGCTCAATCCTTCGGAGGGATGTCGGTGAACGACCGTCTGTACCGCTCCGTCGACGACCGCGTCCTGGGCGGCGTCTGCGCGGGCCTCGCCGATCGCCTCGACCTGGACCCGGCGCTGGTCCGGATCGGCTACGCGGTCCTCGACCTCGTCACGGGCATCTTCCCGTTGCTCGTCCTTTACGTGATCATGGTGGTCGTGATCCCCGAGGAGCCGAACTGGACGGGTGTGCGGCCCGTCGTCCCGCAGCCCGGAAGTCCGACGTGGCCCGGCGTTGGATCGACGGGCGCGGGATCGTCCGCCGCCACTGCGGTCGCGGATGCTCCGGCTGGACCCTCCGCCGCGGAGTCGCAGGGCGGGATGGGCACGTCGCCGGCCTCGCCAGCAGCCACGGACCCGGGCGCCATTCCCGGCTGGATCCCCCCCGGTTACTCCGGCGGATGGGACCGCGGCAGCTGGCGTGACCAGCGCCATGCGGCACGCGCCGCCCGCCGTGCCGAGCGAGCGGCCCGCCGTGCCGAGCGACGCGACGACCCGGTCCCCGCGATCATCGGCGGCATCTTCCTCGTCGGCCTCGGGGCGTTCTTCCTGCTGCGAAACACGTTCGACATCGACTGGGGCGTGGTCTGGCCGGTCGTCGTCATCGCGTTCGGGATCGTCGTCCTGGTCGCGGCCTTCCGCCCTCGCGCCGGGTGACTGACGCGCCAGCGCTCGTCATCGCGGCCGCCGGGGCCGGGATCGTCGGCGGGCTCCTGCTGCTCGTCCGCGGCATGCTCTCGTATCGCGCCGGCGAGGCGGTCCGGGGAACGGGCACGAGCCGGATCGAGTCGCTTGCCGCCGGCGAGGTGCGCCTCGTCGGGACGATCGTCCCGGGTCCGGTCGCGCTGGTCTCGCCGCTCCAGAGCGTGCCGTGCGTCTACTACCACGCCCGGATCGTGGAGGATCGCGGCCGCGAGCGGGTCGCGACGCTCGACGAGGAGCGCGCCGCGGGCTTCCTCGTCGACGACGGCACGGGCAGGCTCCGGGTCTTTCCGCGGGGCGCTCGATGGGAGGCGCCAACCTGCTTCGACGAGCACAGCGACTGGACGGGAAGCGACCCGCCCGGCCTCAATCGGAACCTGGGCGCCGGCGTGACGACGGCCACGCCTGACCGGGACGCCGCGATCGCGGCGCTCCTGACCGTGCACGCGCCGGGCGGAGGCCCTGCGGAGGAGCCGCGGGGGATCCTCGACGGCGGGGCGCTCGGGGTCCTTGCCGGCGGCACCCTGGGCGGACCCCTCGACGTGGGGCGTGGCGTGAGTGGGCCCGGCCTCGGCACGCGGCAGCACTACCAGGAACGTCGCCTCGCCCCGGGCGACGTCGTCACGATCGTCGGCAGCGCCCTGCCATTCGCGGACATCGGGGACCCGGCCACCGCCGACCGCGACGACCCCGGCATCGCGCTGGACGACCCCGAGGTCGTGCGGAACCTGGCCGAGGCCCGCGAGGCCGGGATCCTTGCCAGCACCCCGGAGGAGGCGTGGGGCAACGCGGCGATCCCCGGTTTCGGGGTCGGACGCCCGACGCGGGCCCCGGACCTGGATCCCGCGGCGCGGCAGCTGCCGCTCGCGCCTGCCGGTGCGGAGGCCGCCGCGACGGCCGTCTTCGATATCGCGCCCGGTGAGCTCGTGATGGCAGTCACGCGCGAACGCCCGCTCGCCATCCGGTACGGCAGCCCCGGCGAGGCCACGGCCCGAGACCAGGGCGCGCTCACGCTCGGACTCGTCGGAGCCGCGCTCGCGATCGTCGCCGCGCTGGTGCTCGCGTTCGCCCTCCAGGGAGCCTTCGGGTGAGCCCGCTCCTCGGCGCGGCCCTGTTCGCGGCGGGCCTCGTGGTGATCGTGAGCCTGTTCCTCGGCGTCACGACCTACAACGGCGTCGTCGCCCTGCGCACGCGGATCGACAAGGCATGGGGCAACGTCGAGGTTGCCCTGAAGCAGCGCTACGACCAGCTCGCGGAGCTCGTCGCCGCGGTCCGGGACCTGATGGCGTTCGAGCAGGCCGTCCTCGGCGAGGTGGCCCGGCAGCGCGCCCGCTACGCCCCGGACGCACCGATCCCCGAGCAGGGCGCGGTCTCCGCCGCGACGAGCCGGGCCGTCCGCTCGCTCTTCGCCGTGGTCGAGAACTACCCGCAGGTCCGATCGCAGGCGAACGTGCTCCGGCTGCAGGCCGAGATCGAGCGGCTCGAGCAGCAGATCGCGGACCGGCGCGAGCTCTACAACGACCAGGTCTACCGCTACAACGCGACGATCGCGCAGGTCCCGGCCATCGTCCTCGCGGGGCTCCTGGGCTGGCAGCCGCGCGCATTCTTCGACGCCGAGCCCGCGGCCGACGTGTCGCCGCCGGTCGAGCTGCGCCGGCCGCCCGGCGCCGGACCGGACACGGCGGACCGGACCGGGGACGGCGTCTCTCGGTAGACTGGGAGGGACGTCGCCCCGACCGGGAGCGGCGCCGATGAGGGAGAGAGCAATGGAGACGACCGCCTCGGGCGGTCCCGGGCTGCCTGTCGCCGTGGCCGCGGCGGCCGTGGCGGTCGCGCCCGGTGACCCGTTCGACATCGCGGCCGCGTTCGCCGTGGCCGGGCCCCTGGACGCGCCGACCCTGGTCTTCCTGCACGGGACCCGCGTCACGCGCGCGATGTGGGACCCGCAGGTCGCCGGGCTCGCCGACCGCTATCGGGTCGTGACGGTGGACCTGCCGGGCCATGGCGCCCTCGCCGACATGACGTTCCGGATGGCGCGAGCCGTCGCGATCGCGCGCTCGGTGATCGAGCGGAACGGCGGCCGCGCGATCGTCATCGGCCAGTCGCTGGGCGGCTACGTCGCGATGGAGCTGGCGGCGTGCCACCCCGAGATCGTGGCCGGGCTGGTCCTGTGCAACTCCACGACGGAGCCGCGGACGGTGGCGCGCCGGGCGCCGCGTGCCATCGGCGTCTACGTTGCGGGCCGCGTCGGCGAGCGATACCTGAGGCGCGGCGAACCCGTGCGGGCCGACACGACGCGCCGCGGGCCGGCGCCGCGCGCGACGAACGGCTGGCTGTTCAAGGGCGGCTATCACGCGGTGGTCACGGCGCTCCGGACATCGTTCATCCCGCGGCTCGCCGGGTACCCCGGCCCGGCCTTGCTCGTGAACGGCTCCGACGACCCGCTCTTTCGGCGCGGCGAGCGCGACTTCCTCGCTGCCTGCAGCAACGGGCGGCTGTGCGTCATCCCGAACGCCGGCCACCTGGTGAACAGCGAGCAGCCGGACGCGTTCAACGCCGCGATCGACGAGTTCGCCGAAATCGGTCTTCAGGCGCCCTGCGCGCCGCTGATCGCGAGCACCTCCCGGACCTCGTGCGCGATCTCGAGGTCCTCGCGGGCGGCGATCACGAACGTCCGGACCGCGGCGCCGGGCGCACCGATCTCCCGGTCGTCGCCGTCCGCCGTGTTTCGGGCCTGATCGACCGAGACCCCGAGGAACGCGAGGTCGCGCGCGGCGCGCTCCCGCACGGCGGGCGCGTTCTCCCCGACCCCGCCGGTGAAGACGAGGACGTCGAGGCCGCCGAGCGCGGCGGCCATCGCCGCGATCGCCGCTCGCAGCCGGTGGAGGTAGACGTCGAGCGCGAGCACGGCGTCCGGCTCGCCCGCGCCGGCCGCGTCGAGGATCGCGCGCATGTCGGCGGTGCCGGCCAGGCCGAGCAGCCCCGAGCGGTGCTCGAGCGTCGCGGCGAGCTCCGACGGCGGCATCCGCACGTGCTCCGCCAGCCACAGGACGAGGCCCGGGATCGATGCTCCCCGACCGGGTCGCCATGACGAGCCCGTCGAGCGGCGTGAAGCCCATCGTCGTGTCGACGGACCGACCGTCGCGGACGGCCGCGAGTGACGCGCCCGCGCCGAGGTGGCAGGTGACGATCCGCGGGCGCGCGTCCGCGGATCGCCCGAGGAGCTCGGCCGCGCGCCGCGAGGCGTAGGCGTGCGACAGCCCGTGGAAGCCGTACTTGCGAAGGTCCCAGCGCTTCCGCCACTCGGGCGGGATCGCGTACGTCGCGGCCGCGGCCGGCATCGCGGCGTGGAACGCCGTGTCGAAGCACGCGACCGCGGGCACGTCGGGCAGGACCGCCGTGACCGCGGCGAGGGCAGCGAGCGACTTCGGCTGGTGGAGCGGGGCGAGATCGGTCAGCGCCCGGAGCCGCTCGACGACCTCGCGCGTCGATCCGGACCGGTCGCGCGTACAGCGTCCCGCCGTGGACGATCCGGTGGCCGACCGCGTCGACGGCGCCGAAGCCGTCGATGGCCTCGCGCGACGCGCGACGATGTCCGCCTGCCCGCGGGGCGCGGGCAGGTCCTGCGACGCCACGACCGCGGTCGTCCGGGTCGAGGACCCGCAGCTTCAGGCTGCTGGAGCCCGCGTTGACGACGAGGATCCGCACGGCTGGCCGGCCCGTCAGTGCGGCCAGGCCCAGTCGCGGACCTCCGGCGCGTCCTCGCCCTCCAGCCGCGTGTAGGCGCGGCGCTCGCAGGCGCCGGTCGACCATCAGCTGGCGGACGTGCGCCGGCCCGCGGCCCGAGCCCGGGCACGCGGTCGATCACGTCGATCACGAGGTGGAACCGGTCGAGGTCGTTGAGCATCACCATGTCGAACGGCGTCGTGGTGGTGCCCTCCTCCTTGTAGCCGCGGACGTGGATGTTCGCGTGGTTGGTCCGCCGATACGTCAGGCGGTGGATCAGCCACGGGTAGCCGTGGTAGGCGAAGACGATCGGCTTGTCGCGGGTGAACAGCGAGTCGAACTCGGTGTCGGACATCCCGTGCGGGTGCTCCGTGTCGGGCTGCAGCCGCATCAGGTCGACGACGTTGACGACCCGCACCTTCAGGTCGGGCAGGTGCTGGCGGAGCATGTCGACGGCCGCCAGCGTCTCGAGCGTCGGGATGTCGCCGGCAGCAGGCCATCACGACGTCGGGCTCGCCGCCCTGGTCGTTGCTGGCCCAGTCCCAGATGCCGATCCCGCGCGTGCAGTGGAGCATCGCCTGCTCCATCGAGAGCCAGTTCGGGGCCGGCTGCTTGCCGGCGACGATGACGTTCACGTAGTGGCGGCTGCGCAGGCAGTGGTCGGCCACCGACAGCAGCGTGTTCGCGTCGGGCGGCAGGTAGACCCGGATGACCTCGGACTTCTTGTTGACCACGTGGTCGATGAAGCCCGGGTCCTGGTGGCTGAAGCCGTTGTGGTCCTGGCGCCAGACGAGCGAGCTGAGCAGGTAGTTGAGCGACGCGATCGGTCGCCGCCAGGGGATGCCGTTCGTCACCTTCAGCCACTTCGCGTGCTGGTTGAACATCGAGTCGACGATGTGGATGAAGGCCTCGTAGCAGTTGAAGAGGCCGTGGCGGCCGGTCAGCAGGTAGCCCTCGAGCCAGCCCTGGCACTGGTGCTCGGAGAGCACCTCCATGACGCGGCCGTCGGGCGCGTGGTGGTCGTCGCTCGGCAGGATCTCCGCCGTCGAACTGGCGGTCGGTCACCTCGAACACGGCACCGAGCCGGTTCGACGCGGTCTCGTCGGGGCCGAAGATCCGGAAGGTCTCCCGGTTCCGGTCGATGACGTCGCGCAGGAACGTGCCGAGCACCCGCGTCGCCTCCGCCGTGGTCGCGCCCGGCGCGGGCACCTCCACCGCGTAGGCGCGGAAGTCGGGCAGCGCCAGGTCGCGCAGCAGCAGCCCGCCGTTCGCGTGCGGGTTGGCGCTCATCCGCCGGTAGCTCCGGGGCGGCAGCTCGGCGAGCTCCGGGACGAGGCGCGCCGTCGGCGTCGAACAGCTCGTCGGGCCGGTAGCTCCGCAGCCACGCCTCGAGGAGGGCGAGGTGCTCGGGGTTCGTCGCGGACCTCGCCCGAACGGGACCTGGTGGGCGCGCCACGTGCCCTCGACGGGCAGGCCGTCGACCTCCTTCGGGCCCGGTCCAGCCCTTCGGGCGTGCGCAGCACGATCATCGGCCAGCGCGGGCGCTCGCGTGACGCCACCGTCGCGGGCCGCGCGCTGGATCTCGTGGATCTCGTCGACCACGGCGTCCATCGTGGCCGCCATCTGCTGGTGCATCAGGGCCGGGTCGTCGCCCTCGACGAAGTACGGGTGATGGCCGTAGCCCTCCATGAGGGCACGCAGCTCGTCCTCGGGGATCCGGGCGAGGACCGTCGGGTTCGCGATCTTGTAGCCGTTGAGGTGGAGGATCGGCAGGACGGCGCCGTCCCGGACGGGGTCGAGGAACTTGTTCGAGTGCCAGCTCGTGGCGAGCGGCCCGGTCTCGGCCTCGCCGTCGCCGACGACGCAGCAGACGACCAGGTCCGGATTGTCGAACGCGGCGCCGTAGGCGTGGGACAGCGCGTAGCCGAGCTCGCCGCCCTCGTGGATCGAGCCCGGGCGTCTCCGGCGCGACGTGGCTGGGGATGCCGCCGGGGAACGAGAACTGCCGGAACAGCTGGCGCATGCCCGTCGGCGTCGCGGGTGATGCTCGGGTAGACCTCGCGTGTAGGTCCCCTCGAGGTAGGCGTTCGCGACGATCGCCGGGCCGCCGTGCCCGGGCCCGATGACGTAGATCGCGTCGAGGTCCCAGCTCGCGGATGACCCGGTTCATGTGGGCGTAGATGAAGTTCAGCCCGGGCGTCGTGCCCCAGTGGCCGAGCAGGCGCGGCTTGCACGTGCTCGGGCGCCAGCGGCTCGCGCAGGAGCGGGTTGTCGAGCAGGTAGATCTGGCCGACCGAGAGGTAGTTCGCGGCCCGCCAGTAGGCGTCGATCTGCTCGAGCGCGTCAGGCGCCAGCGGCCCGGAGGCCTCGATGGGAGCTCGTCCCTGATCAGTCATCGGATCCACCTCCGCGTACAGGGTAGCGTGTCCGTCGGCGCTCACGCGGACCGGGTGCCGGGACGTTATCTGCGCCATATTGGCGGCGCGGCTACACTCCGCCCCCGGACGTGCCTGCCGCAGGGCACGGTACGCCCGGCCTCTCGCCGCGTCGCCCCATGACGGGCGGACCGACCGGTCGCCTCGAGCGTTCCGGGCCCCGTGGTGATGAGCTCGCTGATGTCGTGTCCCCGCCCCACGGGGACGCCTGCCACGGCCGATGCCGTCCGATGCGGTCGGTGCCGACCAAGGCAGGATCCAATTCCCGCAGTGCCCGCGGGAACACGTGGAGTCGAACCGAACCGCTCGCTGCCCGGTCGCCGGACGCCACCCCAGGCGGGGCGCGGCGCCCCCGGCCTGCCCGGTTCCGACCGGGTTCCCAACCTCGCGGGGGCGGGGTGGGCGCATCTCCCGGGTCAGCGCTCCGCGGATCTCCGAAGGGAGCTACCCATTGCTCGTCCGTTTCCGTCCCACCGTCCTCACCCGGCTCGGTCGCATCGAGTCGCTCGCGATCTCGATCCTCGCCGTGTTCGTGCTGGCAGGCGCCGGCATCCCCTCGATCGAGGCCGTGGCGGCGTCCGTCCCTGGTGCGTCCCCCGCTCCGAGCGGGGCAGCGTCCGCATCCTCGGCGCCGGCCCGCCGCCTCCAGCGCATCGCCGGCCTCCAGCGCATCGCCGGCCCCGAGCCCGAGCCCTGCGGCAGGCGCATCGCCCGCGCCGGCGGCGTCCCCCGGCCCGGGTGACAGCCCCTCGCCGCCGGCGGGCCCCGGCCAGTCGCCTGACCCGTCGGCTTCGGGGACGCCGTTCCCACCCGCGGTCGCTGCGCCGCTCGCGCCGACCGCGACCCCGACGCCGCCGCCCGGCGCCGTCGCCGTCTTCACGCTGCAGGGGCAGCCATATCGCCTGCCGGCCTTCGTGGCCCTCGGCTCGTGGCAGGTCTCGAACGTCTCGTTCTACGGCCCGGGGTTCTACTGCGTCCTGAACCGCGTCAAGGACTGCGTCCCGCAGGCAGGTCGCTCGGCCTGGCCCAACGGCACGGCCTGCGGGGTCATGTACACCCGCACGCTCGTCGGCGTGGCGAATCGGACGCTGCCCTGCGGCACCCTCGTCGCGTTCAGCTATCACGGCCGCACGGTGGTCGCGCCGGTCGTCGACCGGGGGCCGTACGTGACGGGCCGGAACTGGGACCTGTCGGGCGGGCTATGCCAGGCCCTCCGCCACTGCTTCACCGGCCCGATCCGCTGGGCGGTCGTGCATCGCGCGCTCGGACCCGCCCTGCCGCTTCGGATCAGCCTCCGGTACCGCTGACCGGGGCACGACCGAACGGCCGGCGCCGGCCCGGACGACCGGGTCGAGGAGGCCGGGTGTCCGGGAGCCAGCGGGTCACGGTCGGCGGCCGCCCAGCGCTCACGGGAGCGAGGCGGCCTCGTCGGTGTCGGTGGTCGGCTCACCGGCTGCGGACGCAGGCTCGCCGGCGTCCCGGGCAGCCCCTCGGGCGTCCCGTGACCGCGCCCTCCGGACGCGATCGCGATTCCCGCAGCCGGCCGTGTCGCACCACTTCCGCGCGTGATTCGGTGAGCCGTCCTCGAACACGAGCCGGCATGCCGGGTTCGCGCATCGTCGGAGGCCCGCGCCGCTCTCGATCAGCGCGAGCAGGGGGACGAGGAGATCCCCGCAGAACGCCGGCCACCCCGTCGGCCGGGCGTCCGAGAGCCGGCCATCCGGATCGAGGCGAAACGTGGCGCTCGCGAGCAGCGCGCGGCCCTGGCGCGTCCATGGATCGGTCGCGGGCGTCGTGGAACGCTGGACCATCTCCCGGATCACCGAAAGCGCCGCGAGCGCGGTCCGGTCCGGTGGCTCGTCCGGGACCGGTACGCCATGGTCCACGAGGTAGCGCACGGCCGCTTCGGGCGACGCGAGGTGGTCGTGGTCGGGCTCGTCGCCCCGAACGCGGGCGTGCCAGTGACCGCCCGCCCCGTGAGCCGTGTTCGCGACCCAGAGCACGTCACTCCGGCTCAGCCGCGCCGTCAGCCGGACGGCAGCAGGGTCACGCGACGAGATCCGGCTCACAGCCCGGCCCTGCGCCGGGTCACGGCGTCCTGCTGATCCAGACCGCGGCCCGATTCAGGTCCGGGTAGCCCGTCCTGCCGACGGCGACCACGGCGCCCGCGCTGACGGTGAGCCCCGTGATCTGCCCACCCGAGAACGACGTCTCCCAGATCGGCCCCCGCCACGTGACGCCATCCGTCGACGTCCAGGTGACCGCCGAGCCCTTCGCGACATCGGAGCGCCAGCCGCCCGCGACCAGCCCGGACGGCCCGTCGATCACCGACTGCATCCGGAGCGGCAGCTGGAAGTAGTGGAATGCGGGCTGGTCCGGTGCAGCTGTCCAGGCGAGCCCGTCGGGCGACGTCCAGGCGAGGGCACCCATGTCGTGGGAATCGAGCCCAACGGCGACGAAGCCGGATGCGGTCACGACCACTGCCCGCATGGCTCCCCCCGCGTCCGGACCGATCTCCGCGCGTTGCCACCCGTCGGCCGCGGTCCAGCGCCAGGCCGCGGCCGGGCCATAGTTGGGATCGCCGCTCGTCCCGACCGCGACGATGGTCCCGCCCTTCGCGACGATCCCCCAGATGCGGCCCCCGGCGAAGGTCCCCGACCCGCCGTCCGCGTGCCATGCCAGCCCGTCGCTCGAGCGCCACACGGCCGCCGACGCGGCAGCGTGCAACGGGTCGTCGCGGTAGCCGCCGGCGACGAAGCCATCCGCGAACGCGGTCACCGAGGTCATGCCGCCCGCGGCGTAGGGGACGAGGAGATCGGTCTGTCGGGGGGCCTGCGCCCACGATCCGCCGTCCGAGGCCCACGCGGTCGCGCCGCTGTGGTCGAGCCCGACGATGACGGTCCGCGTGCCGTTCGACGCGATCGCGATCGCCGTGGAGCCCGGCGCGCCGTCGAACCCCGGCAGCGGGATCCAGCTGGAGCCGTCGGCCGACGTGAACGCGACCGCCTGCGCGGGCGGCTCCTGGACCCCGACCGCGATCGGCCCCGCGGCCGATCGGCCCGCGCCGAGGAGCTGGTCCTCGGCCAGGGAGTGGCAGGGGTCGCACCGGTAGCCCGGCTGCAGCGACGGCGCAGTCGTGACCGGCGAGGGCTGCGCCACGTCCGCTGGCTGCCAGGGGTCGCTCGCGGCCGGGGCGTCCGTCGCGGGAGCGGCCGCAGCGACCGCGGTCGATGCGGGCCCGGCCGACGTGGGTCCGGCTGTGTCGGGCGGCGGCGTCACGGGGCTGGAGCCGCAGGCGGCCGCGATGACCATCAGCGCAACCCCGACGATCCAGAGGCGGCGTCGTCTCACCATGGGTCCCTCACGCGTCGCTAATGGCCAGAAACCAGTTCTGGAGATTACATACGGCGCAGCAGCCTGGCAAGTGGGTGTCGCGGGACCCGGACGTGCGGCGAGATCCGCCGAACGCATATCGCGCGGGTCCTGTCCGAGCGGGTTCGTCGGCAGGCGAACCGCTTCCCCTGTCGTGGTCGGGTGAGATCGACGGCCGGAGGAGCCGTCGAGGCCTCAGACTGCGCGCGTGACGAAGCGGCGTCCCGATCGACTCGTGACCAGGCCCGTCGGCCGATGAGCCCGCTGGAGGCGATCGCGATCCTGGCCGCCGGCCTCGCGGCCGGCACGATCAACACGGTGGTCGGGTCCGGCTCGCTCATCACCTTCCCCACGCTCCTCGCCTTCGGGTATCCAGCGGTCGTCGCCAACGTCTCGAACACCGTCGGGCTGGTGCCGGGCTCGCTCAGCGGCGCCATCGGGTACCGCCGCGAGCTCGCCGGCCAGCGCGACCGGGCGGTTCGGCTTGGGATCGCCGCCGTGGCCGGCGGCCTGACGGGCGGCCTGCTCCTCCTCGCGCTCCCCCAGTCCGCGTTCGAGCGGATCGTGCCGGTTCTCATCCTCGGCGCGGTGGTGCTGATCGCAATCCAGCCCCGCCTGTCGCGCGCGATGGGCGAACGGCGCGCCGCCGGCCGGGAGCACACCCTGCCGCTCGTCGTCACGATCTTCCTGACGGGTGTCTATGGCGGCTACTTCGGGGCCGGCCAGGGCGTCATCCAGATGGCCCTGCTGGCGACGTTCCTGCCCGATGGCCTGCAGCGCCTGAACGCCCTCAAGAACGTCCTGACGGTGCTGATCAACGGCGTCGCAGCGGTGCTGTTCATCGTCCTCGCGCCGGTGGCCTGGCCGGCCGCGATCCTCCTCGCGGCCGGCGCGATCGTCGGGGGCCAGGTCGGCGCGATCGTGGGACGACGCCTTCCCGCGGGGGCCCTGCGCCTCGCAATCATCGTGATCGGGACGATCGTCGGCGTTCGCCTCCTCCTCGGTTAGGGCACGTTCCAGGGGCCGGAATGAACGATTTGGGCGACGCCGCGGCGGGAATTGGCTCCGGCGGGCCGGAGCCGGGCACTTACTGCCTTCCCGAGGCGAGGCCGCGAGCGAGATCTCGCTCCCCCGCCCGAGTCGCTCGCGCGCGTTGCTGATTGCCGTGATCGAGTGCGACCGATGCCATCAGGTCGTCGAGCGGCGGTCGCCGGTCCAGCGCTACTGCTCGGAGTGCCGCGCTTCCCTCCAGCGGAGCAGGAGTTGTGCAGCGGTGGCGCGAGCGAGGGGTTCATGACGTGCCGCGCACTCATGGGCTTGATCAGGGCTGCCGTCGGGACATCGAGGTGGGACGTCACGAGCGTCACAACGCCGCACGTTGCGGCTCACGTCCCGCCCGGCCCGGAGCTTGCTCCCCGAGGGCGGGTCCTACCGGACCGCCTCGTAGTGGAGGAGGATCTCCTTGTTCTTGCCCGGCTTCGTCTCGACCAGACTGAGCGTCGTCTGACCGTCCATCGGGCCCCAGTAGCGAGGACCCTTTCCGTAGACGACGGGCATCACGAAGAACCAGTAGTCATCGGCGAGATTGCGGCGGAGGCACTCCCTGACCACGGCGGGACCCCCTTCGAGGATGATGTTCCCGCCCTTCTCCGCCTTCAGCTTCGCCAGAATCTCGGCGAGATCTCCGCCCAGGATCCTCGAGTTCGCCCAGTCGGTCGACGTAAGCCGGTGGGAGAGGCAGACCTTGTCGACACGGTCCAGGTACCGTCGGTAGTCGAGGAGCCAGGCCGCCTCGCCCGGCTCACGTGCCTTTTCGCTCCACGTCTGCTGATGCCCCAGAAAGGATCGCCGGCCCATGACGACCGTGGTGACGTCATCGAACCGGTCGAACCACATGGTTCGAAAGAGCGGGTTGGGCTCAGTCGAGGGGGGACCCGACGTCGGATATTCCGGAAAGGCACCGCGGCCGTCCAGGGTCATGTACACGTTTGCGGTGATCTTCCGGATCATGTCGTCCTCCGAGCCTTCGGACCCTCGCCATGCACGTACCGTTCCGAGGACCGGGAGCATACGCAAACCTTCCGGAGACGCAGTCTGAGCCGGTATGTACCTTGACGGGTACGTAACCTAGCGGGTACATTACGTGCATGGACGCGATCCTGCAAGCGGTCAGCGACGAGAGTCGGCGAACGGTGCTCGACGTCCTCCGCGACCATGACGCGACCGTAAGCGAGCTGGCAGCGCTGCTGCCCATCGCCCGACCGGGCGTCTCTCGGCATCTGCGGGTGCTTCGCGAGGCAGGGCTGGTCGAGTCACGCACGGAGTCGCAGTGGCGCATCTACCGTCTTCGCCCGGAGCAGCTCGCGCAGGTGGACGAGTGGCTCGGGCATTACCGCCCGCTCTGGGAGAAGCGGATCGCAGACCTTCACACCGAGATCGACCGCGGAAAGGACGAGCGAAGGAGGCCGAGTTGGCGAGCACCAGCA
This sequence comes from uncultured Chloroflexia bacterium, assembly GCA_963809215.1. GTDB lineage: Bacteria > Chloroflexota > Limnocylindria > Limnocylindrales > CSP1-4 > CTSoil-043. Next base: position 876,815 of record CAWEIJ010000002.1, on the reverse strand, counting down.
CCGTGATCGGGTCGCTCCGGCTGGCGGACGGCAAGGCCGTCATCCGGATGGAGGATCGCTTCGCTACCGATGCCCGTGATCTGTGGTCGGCTCTGACGGACCCGGGGCGCCTTGCGCGATGGATCGCGCAGGTCGATGGCGATCTCCGCGTCGGCGGCGAGATCCATGCCGTCTTCACGAGTGGCTGGGAGGGGCCCGGTCGGATCGAGGTCTGCGAGCCTCCCATCAGGCTGCTGCTCCGGATGTCACCGGGTGAGGAGGACGAGACCGTCATCGAGGCGCGAGTCTTTCCGGAGGGCTCGATGACACGACTTGTCGTCGAAGAGCGGGGGCTCCCCCTGAGCGAGGCCGCGGCACACGGCGGTGGGTGGCAGGCGCACATCGAAGACCTCGCCGCGCACATCGCGGGCCGGGCACCCAGCGACTGGCGAGCCCGATGGGCCGAGGTGACGCCAGCGTACCAGGATCAGCAGGCTCAACTGGTAGAGGAAGCCCGGGACACCACCGGAGGCAAAAGCGTCTGATCGCCTGGCTCGGCCTGAGCTCGAACCGGAACCAGTCGCCGCTCCATATAGGCGCGGGCGCACGATTTCACGCCCAGTCCAGGCGGTCCGGCCTCCAGCTCCCGGTGGCGGTCTCTCCGAGGACGGGATCGAGGAACCCGCGCCTGGGTCGGCGTAGCGAAGTTCGCTCATCGCTGTTGCGCCTCGGCGATCATTCCCTCACGGTTCGGGGCACCTGCCCGACGCAGGAGTTCGTCGAGGAGCCCGATCCCGTCGTTTCGTTCGAGCCCAAACCGCTGGGCGTGCGGGGCGACTGCCTCCGCAACCACACCTGGGTAGTCGAGGACCCGTTCCAGGACCTCCCGGGTGATCTGGGCCACGGCATCCACGTCGACGTGGTCGCTGAACAGCTGCCCGATCATCCAGCCCGCCCGGGTCGTCGGGAGCCCGCCGAGCAGGACCCGTCGGTCCTGCGCCACGCTGCCACGATGGATGCGAACGTCGGGACGCCTCGTTTGACGTCGCTCGGGGATGGTGAGCTCGTGGATATCGGCCCCCAGGTCGCCGACTCCATAAAGGCTGGCGGCCGACGCGTGGGAGACCACGGCGACAGCAGGATCGTCAAGGCGTTGCCACGCCGGCCGAGCCGGGTCGAGCTGCAGCCAGGCGGCGCGCAGGTCAACGTGATCAGGCTCTGCCGCTCCCCGGATCCGATAGACGCCATGCGCCACGCGCTCGAGGAGTCCAGCCTCGACGAGCCTCGTCAGTGAGCGCCAGGCAACGCCGGCAGCCCGGGCCTGCTGGAGCGTGACGAGGCCCCACTGCCCCTCGGCAAGGTCGCGAATGCGTGTGAGCGGACTAGGCATGCTGCGAAGTATAACCGTGGCGTCATACTATGCAGTATGGAAGTGGCTCCGGCGGTAGGATTCGAACCTACGACCAAGCGATTAACAGTCGCCCGCTCTACCACTGAGCTACGCCGGAGCGGATGCGCCGGCGCGGAACGGGCCGAGCGCGCATCGGGCGGCCGGGGCCGCGCCGCGGGGAAGAATAGCACGCGACCCAGGCCGGGAGGCGACGCCGCGGACGGCGTGGGTCCGGGCCCGAGCGGTTATGTTGCAGTCGCGGTGGCCCCGCGGAGCATGGCCCACCAGCTCGGCGCCGGCCAGCATGCGCCGGGCGTGGCGCCCGTCGATGCGATACTCCCTGGATGAGCCTCGTCTCGGTTCCTGAGCTGGCGGCCGCGCTCGACGACCCCGACGTCCGCATCGCGGACGTGCGCTGGTCCCTGGCCGACCCGGGCGGCGGGCGCGCGGCGTACGCGACCGCGCACATCCCCGGCGCCGTCTTCGTCGATCTCGAGTCGGTGCTGACCGCGTCGAACGGGCCGGGCCGTCATCCGCTGCCCGACCCCGCCGCGTTCGCCGCGGCCATGGCGGCGCTCGGGATCGGCCGCGGCCACCGGGTCGTTGCCTACGACGAATCGGGCGGGACCGTCGCGGCGCGCCTCTGGTGGATGCTCGACGCGCTCGGGCACACGAGCGTGGCCATCCTCGACGGTGGGATCGGGGCGTGGCGCGCGAAGGCATTGCCGCTGACGGCGGCGGTTCCGCCCTACCCGCCCGCGGAGCCCGTGGCGACGCGTGGACCCGGATCGGCGTGGCCGCGCACCATCGATCGCCCGACGCTGGCGGCGCTGCTGGGCGACGTCCGGCTCCTCGACGCCCGCGCTCCGGAGCGCTACCGCGGAGAGATCGAGCCGGTCGACCGGGTTCCCGGCCACATCCCGACTGCGGTGAGCCTGCCGACGTCGGCGCTGCTCACCGACGATGGCCGGTTCGTCGCGCCCGATGCGCTGGCGGCGCGATTCCTGTCCGTCGGGGTCTGGGGCCTGGTGTCGGACGACGGCGGAGCCGGGCCTGCGGGTGGAGGCGACAGGCTCGCGGGTGGCGAGCGTCCCGCGAGCGACGCCAGCGCACCCGCGAGCGGCAGGGGCGCACCCGCGAGCGGCGGACCCCCGGTGGGTGGCGGCCGGCAGGTCGTGGTCTCGTGCGGCAGCGGCGTGAACGCCTGCCAGCTTGCGCTCGCGATGCGTGTGGCCGGGCTCCCCGACCCCCTCCTCTACCCTGGATCCTACAGCGACTGGACCCGGTCGGGCATGCCCGTCGCGACCGGACCGGAGCCTGGCGCGGTCCCGGCTTCGTCGGCACGGCCGCCGATCGACGGGATAACCGCGACCTAAGGCGGACGTTCGATGATGGGCCCCATGGTGGCGCGGGGCAGTGCGACGGCGCGGGGCGCCGATCGGGCTCGTCACATCGTCGCCGAGCTCACGACCGAGCTTCGTCGGACGCGCATCGATCGGGGGTTGAGCCAGGCCGACGTCGGGCGCGCGGTTGGGCTTAGCGGGCCCCAGGTGTGCCGGATCGAGCATGGGCGCTCGCCCGAGGTCTCGATCGCCGTGCTGTGCCGGCTCTTGGCGGTGGTCGGGCTCGAACTGTCGGCCCGTGCCTACCCGGCCGGCGAGCCGCTTCGCGACAGCGCTCACGCCGCGCTCCTCGGCCGGTTCCGGGCGCGACTCCACGTCTCGCTTCGGTGGCGGCTCGAGGTCCCGCTGCCGACCACCGGCGACCTGCGAGCCTGGGACGGGTGGGTCGGCGGTCGCGGCTGGAGAATCGGCGTCGAGGCCGAGACGCGACCCACCGACCTCCAGGCACTCCAGCGCCGCCTTGCCCTCAAGGTCCGGGACGGCGACGTCGACCTACTGATCCTGCTGCTGTCGGACACGCGCCACAACCGAGCGCTTCTTCGGTCCCACGAGGACGACCTCGCCGAGCGGTTCCCCTTCCCGGGGCGGCGCGCCGTGGAGCTGCTCGCGGCCGGCGTCCGACCGGGTGGCAACGCGATCGTCCTGATCTGAGGCGGAATGGGTCCGGCTTCGGCCGGCCGTGCATCAGACGCACGGTTCGGCCTGTCACTCGCCCATATCCGGTCCGGGCTCGTCGCGTTCGTGCATCCGCCGAACGAACACGCCGTAGCAGACCGAAGGACGACCCGGGGGCGCCCTTGGAGCACCGACACGGCCTCGTCAGCGTCGTCCGTGCTGCGTGGGTCGGCTGGAACGTGCATCCGATGCACGGCTCGGTCGATTTCGTGCGCTGGACGCATCGACCGTACGAGGGCGGCCTTCGGGGAGGCCCGGGCAGGCGGACCCGGGCAGGGGAACCCGGGCTGGCGGACCCGGCGGGGAACCCGGGCTGGCGGACCCGGGCAGCGAGACCCGAACACGGCCGGTTCTCGGTTCGGCGAGTGCCATCCCGGCCGGCAACATCGGGTAGGGTTCGATGGCATTGACCGTCGGCCGCGCGGCCGACGGCGACCTCGATCGGGGAACACAGCAGGCGCTCGATGGAACGCAAGTGGCTCATCCTCACGAGCGTGTCGCTCGGATCGCTGATGTCGACGCTGGACGGGAGCATCGTCAACATCGCCCTGCCTGCGATGCAGAGCGACTTCCGGATCGACCTGACGACGATCGAATGGGTCGTCGTCGCCTACCTGCTCGTGGTCGGCTCGCTGCTCCTGCCGTGCGGCCGCCTCGGCGAGGTGCAGACGTTCAAGCGGGTCTACCTCGCCGGTTTCGCGATCTTCACGCTCGCCAGCGTCTGCTGCGGCGCTTCCCCGAACGAGGTGTGGCTGGTCGCCTTCCGCGTGCTCCAGGGCGTGGGGGCGGCGATGGTCATGGCGATGGGCCCCGCGATCGTTGCCCGGACGTTCCCGGCCAACGAGCGCGGGAGGGCCCTGGGCCTCAACGGCATCAGCGTGTCGATCGGCCTCAGCCTGGGACCCGCCCTGGGAGGGATCCTGACGCAGGTCGCGACATGGCGAGCGATCTTCCTGATCAACGCGCCGATCGGGATTCTCGCGATCCTGTGGGCGAACCGGATCCTGCCGGCCGAGACCCCTGGCAAGGGGCAGGCGTTCGACATCAAGGGAGCGGCGCTCTCCGGAATCTCGCTCTTCGCGCTGCTGCTCGCCCTCAGCGACGGTCAGCAGTGGGGCTGGACCAGCCCGGCGACCGGGGCCCTGCTCGTGGCATTCGTGGTCCTGGGAGCGGCCTTCATCTTCGTCGAGCGCCGCTCGATCCAGCCCATGATCGACCTGGCCCTCTTCCGGATCCGGCCCTTCTCCGCGGGCCTGGCCAGCGTCGTCGTCGCATTTGCGGGCCTCTTCACCGCGACCTTCCTGCTCCCGTTCCTCCTTCAGCAGGGCTCCGGCTTCTCGCCGATCGAGGCCGGTCTCCTGCTGACGCCCGTGCCGATCACGATGGCCCTCGTCGCGCCCATCAGCGGCGCGGCCTCGGACCGCATCGGCCCGCGCGCCCTCTCCAGCGCGGGCATGGCCGTCATGGTCGTGGCGCTCCTGAGCCTGACGCAGCTGCCCGTGACGTTCGCGCTCCCGGACCTCATCTGGCGGCTGATGCTCCTGGGCCTCGGCCAGGGGTTGTTCATGAGCCCGAACAGCAGCGCGGTCCTGGGGTCCGTGCCGCGGAACCGCGTGGGAACGGCGTCGGGCACGCTCGCCCAGATGCGCGTGAACGGCCAGGCGCTTGGGATCGCGCTGAGCGCGGCGATCGTCGCGGCGCGATTGCCGGTCCACCTCGCGGAGGCCGGCGGGAGTCCGACCGCCGCCGTGCAGAGCGCCGCGCTGGCCGGCGCGATCCACGACGCGTTCGTGGTTGCCGCGCTCGTCTGCGCCATCGGGATCGTCACGAGCCTGGTCCGCGGCTCCAGCCGGCCGGGCCACCCGGAAGCGGCCGTGCTGGCCACAGCGCTGCCTCCACGCGGCGGCTGAGCGGCAGCCGAACGCGCGGCGCAATGGGGCGCGGCGCTGCCTCCCCGCGAAGGGTGTCGCGGCCCAACGCGCGACGCCTCGGCCGCGCACCCAGCCGCGGCCAGACCAGCGGGCCAACGCGCGACGCCTCGGCCGCGCACCCAGCCGCGGCCAGGCCAGCGGGCGGCCGCGCACACCCAGCTGCGGCCTGCGGGCCGAAACGGGCGGGCGGCCCGGCCGCAGACCCGGCCCGGCCGCAGACCCGGCCCGGCCGCAGACCCGGCGCGGCCGGCGCGCGGCCGAACGCGCGGAGTCCGGTCCTCCTACATGGCCAGGCGCGGGTAGAGGCGCGCCGAGATCAGCAGGAGGACGGCCAGCGAGGCCGCGAGCACGCCGAAGTCGAGGGCGAGCGGGAACGTCGCGGTTCCGCCGACCACCATCAGCGCCCGCAGCGCATCCACCTGGTAGGTGAGCGGGTTCAGGTGCGCGACGACCTGCAGCCACGAGGGCATGAGGGCCACCGGGTAGATCGCGCTGCTCGCGAAGAAGAGCGGCATCGTGAGGACCTGCCCGATTCCCATGAAGCGCTCCCGCGAACGCACGAGGCAGGCGATGATCAGCGAGAACGTCGCGAAGCAGGCGGCCCCGAGAACCGTCACGACGATGACGCCGAGGACCTCCGCCACGCCGAGCCGCAGGTGGATGCCGATCGCCGCCGCGACGGCGTAGACCACGACGGCCTGCACGAGCGCGCGCAGCCCGCCGGCGAGCCCCTTGCCCGACACGAGCGACAGGCGCGAGGCCGGACTCACGAGGTACTTGTGGAGCACGCCCAGGTCGCGTTCCCAGATCACGGCGATGCCGAAGAAGATCGCCGAGAAGAGCGCGCTCTGGGCGAGGACGCCCGGTGCCAGGAAATCCATGTAGCCCAGCGACCCGGTCGGGATGGCCCGGGCCTGCGCCAGCACCTGGCCGAAAACGAGGAGCCAGAGGACCGGCTGGACGGCGCGCGTCAGCAGCTCGGTCGGGTCGTGGGCGATCTTGCGCAGCTCGCCGTGCGCGACCGTCCACGTGTCCAGGAAGAAGCGGACGACGGACGACGGCTCAGCCCAGCCGACGAGCGGTGCGGCGCGTTCGAGCGAGGTCACGATAGGTACCCCCTCCTGGACCTGCCTCCAGGTCGCTACCGGTGAAGTGGGTGAACACGTCGTCCAGGTTGGCTCCCGGCCCGACCTCCGCCGCGAGGGACGCCGGCGTGCCCAGAGCCACGAGCTTGCCGAGGTGCATGATGCCGACCCGTTCGCACAGCTCGGCGGCCTCGTCCATGTAGTGCGTCGTGAGCAGGATCGTCGTGCCATCGCGCTCGCGGAGCGTCCGGATGTGGCCCCAGACGGCGTGGCGCGCGGTCGGGTCGAGGCCGACGGTCGGCTCGTCGAGGAAGAGGACGGGAGGCGCGTGGAGCATCGCCTGGGCGATCTCCAGCCGGCGGACCATCCCGCCCGAGAACGTGCGCACCAGGTTGTCCGCGACGTCCGTCAGGCCGGTGAAGCGGAGCGCCTCGTCGATGCGCTCGCGCCGTTCCGCGCCCGGGATGTGGTAGAGCCGGCCCGAGATGTCGAGGTTCTCACGCGCGCTGAGCTGCCCGTCGGAGGAGAGCAGCTGCGGGACGTAGCCGATCGAGCGTCGCACGAGGCGTGGATCGCCGATGATGTCGTGTCCCGCGACCGTCGCCGATCCGGACGTGGGTGGAAGCAGCGTGATCAGCATCTTGATCGTGGTCGTCTTGCCGGCCCCGTTCGGGCCCAGCAGGCCGAACATCTCTCCCGGCATGATTGCGAGCGAGAGCGCGTCGACAGCGGTCACCGCCCCGAACTCGCGCCGCAGGTCCCGCGTGTCGATCGCCGCTTGCACGCTTGCCTCACGCATTACTATTAGGGTCCCTAATAGATTAGCAGGATGCCGTGACCCCGTCCACCCCCGCCACCTCCCCCGCCCGAGAAGCCGCCGCCGCTGTCCTCGAGACCGTGCCGTTGGTCATGCGCGCGATCCGCACCCGCATGCGCGAGGGCCGGCCGGAGGCGATCTCGATACCGCAGTTCCGCGCGCTCATCTTCATCCGCCGACACCCGGGCACGGACCTGTCGGCGGTCGCGAACCAGGTCGGGACGTCGCTGGCGGCCGCGTCGGAGCTCGTCGCCCGGCTGGTGCGGCAGGGGCTCGTCGTGCGCGAGACCGATCCCGGCTCGCGGCGCCGCATCCGGCTCACGCTCAGCGACGTGGGCCTCGCGGACCTCGAGGCGGCCGAGCTGCGCACGACTGCCTGGCTGGTCGACCTCGTCGCCCGGCTCGACGCGGACCGGACGCGGACGCTCGTGACTGCCCTCGCGGATCTTCGCTCGCTGGTGCACGGAGCCCTCGCGGAGGACGCTGCGCCCGACGAGCGGCGCGCCGCGTCGCCGGAGCTCCCGACGACATGGTCCCGAGGATCGCGGGTGCGGAGCGCGCAGCGACGACCGCCGAGGCGCGCTGAGCGACCCGCAGGCGGGGCCGGGCCCGTCAGCCGTCCGTGCTGCCAGCCTCCCTCGGCACCAGGTGCACCGCGATCCCGTAGACCTCGCCATCGGCGATGTCCCGCCGGGGCGCGGCCGTCAGGCGCCATGGCGCCCCGTGCAACGTGATCCGGCGCGCCAGGGGCCGGCCCTCGCGATAGACGAGATCCATCAACGCGAAGGCCCCGCGCGGCAGGTCGAGGAGCGCCTCGGCCGCCGGCAGCCCCACGATCCCCTCCCCGAAGAGCGCGCGGAATGGCGGGTTCCCGTAAACGACCACGTGTCCCCGGCCGTAGAGGAGCCCGGCCGGCTTCTGGACCTGCGGCGCGGTTTCGCCGCGCGCCCCGGCCGTGTCGTCGACGTCCGGCCCCGCGCCGTCCGCCATTCCCCGTGCTCCCCTACTCCAGGTAGTCCTTGAGCTTGCGCGAGCGGGACGGGTGGCGCAGCTTGCGGAGCGCCTTCGCCTCGATCTGGCGGATCCGCTCGCGGGTCACGTTGAACTCCTTGCCGACCTCCTCGAGCGTGCGGGCGCGTCCATCCTCCAGCCCGAAGCGGAGCTGCAGGACGCGCCGCTCGCGGCCGGTGAGCGAGTCGAGAACCGCCTCGACCTGCTCCTTGAGGAGCTGGTGCGACGCGGCCTCCGCCGGGGCAAGCGCGCCACGGTCCTCGATGAAGTCGCCGAGGTGGGAGTCCTCCTCCTCGCCGATGGGGGTCTCGAGCGACACCGGCTCCTGGCTGACCTTGATGATCTCGCGGACCTTCTCCGGGGTGACCACGACCTCCTGGCCCTTGGACATCGCCTCGGCGATCTCCTCGACGGTCGGCTCGCGGCCCAGCTCCTGGAGCAGCTGGCGCGAGACGCGGATGAGCCGGTTGATCGTCTCGACCATGTGGACCGGGATCCGGATGGTGCGGGCCTGGTCGGCGATCGCCCGGGTGATCGCCTGCCGGATCCACCACGTGGCGTACGTCGAGAACTTGAAGCCCTTCTCGTAGTCGAACTTCTCGACCGCCCGGATCAGGCCGATGTTCCCCTCCTGGATCAGGTCCAGGAAGCTCATGCCGCGTCCGATGTACTTCTTGGCGATCGACACGACCAGGCGCAGGTTCGCCGAGGTCAGCTGCTCGCGCGCGTCGCGGCCGATGCGCACGATCTCGCCCTTGCGATGGGCGAGCTTCGTGTTGAGCGGGACCTCCGGGTCGTAGCCCATGCGCTTGAGCAGGTCGGCGTCGTGCTCGCTCGTGATCCAGCGCTCGAGCGCCGGGAAGGCCACCGCCTCGCGGGTCCAGTCGTAGATGGCCCGCAGGCCCACGTTGTCGCGGGAGTCGAGATCCCCGTTGTGGACGGCCAGGTAGGCCCAGTCGAGGAGGACGATGAACGTGTCGGCGTCCGGCTTCTCCGAGTAGTCAGCGAGGTGGCGGCGCGCCTCCTTGAGGCGCTCCTTCGTGCCCTCCGACTGAACGTCGCGGCCGGCCTTGACCAGGTGGAAGTCCGGGTGCGGGACGAGCAGGTCGGCGGCAGCCTCGTCGGCGAGGGCCGCGCGCACCATCGTGTGCGCCTCCTCACCGAGCGGAAGCCGGTGCTGCGGCTTGGCCGTACGGGTCTTGCGCTCCGTGTCGTGGAGCGTCCACTCGTGGAGGCTGACGATCGCCTTGGCGGGCGCCTCGACCATCCACTCGCCGAGCTCGATCGCCTTGGCCAGGACGATCTCCTCCTCGGCGGTCAGGAGCGCCACCTTGCCGATCTCCTTGAGGTACATGCGGACCGGGTCGTCGATCCCGATCATGTCGGCCGAGAGCGCCTCGAGCTCCTCCGCCGTGGGCTCCTCGAGCACCTTCGGGTCGAGCTTCGCCGGAACGTCGGGCACGGGGGCATCGGCGGCGAGGTCCGAGGGCGAATCCCCGTTCCCGCCGGAGAGGTCGTCGTCGGCCACGATCAGCTCGGGGACGCCCGGCTCGCTGCCGAGGTCCAGGTCATCGTCCTCGTCGGCGTCCGGCACGATGACGGCGACCGCGCCGGCGGCCTTGCTCGCCGCATTGACGGCCTTCACCTCGGCGGCGGCTGCACGGCGGCGGCGCGGGCTGGCGGCCAGCACCGCCTCGACCAGCTGGCGGTCCATGGGATCCTGGCTCACGATCGTCCTCCTGCGGCGCGGGCTGCGGCGGGGCGGCTGAGCAGGCTTGCCTGCTCCATCCGCCGTTGCAGCGACTTCCGGTTCTCGTTGTGGTGTTGTTCCTGGGTCATGAGGCGCTCGATGGTCGGACGGTCGTTCGCCCGCTCGGCCTCGCCGAGCTCGATACGCGTCCAGCGGGTTCGTTCCTCCAGCCGGTCGAGCTCCAGGCGGAGCAGACACTGCTCGATCCCCTGGGACGCGACCCTGGGGTCCGTGGTGCCGGCATCCGTGCCCGCGTCGCGCCGCTCGAGGAGCGCGACGAGGAGCGCCTGCGTCTCCGGGTCCGCCGCGAGGCGGGCGAAGACGCGCTCGGTCGTGTAGGGCGGGTCCTCCCGGAGGGCGAGCATCGCCGTCCAGAGCTCGCGGGCCGGCTGGCTGGGAAGGTCCGCGGGGGCCAGCCGCTCGGCCGTCGCGTCCTGCGTCTCGGGGACCGACAGGAGGAGGCGCAGCAGGTCGCGTTCCACCGGGTCGATCGCCCGCAGGACCGCCTTCGGGTCGAACGCGTCCGGTGAGGCGAGCACCGATGCGGCCGAGATGCGGCCCTCGCCGGCACCGGGGCCGGCGGCCCAGCCGCGAGCGGCGTCGGGTGCGCGGTGGAGCGATTCGAGGAGCACGCGTTCCTCGACGCCCGAGACCTGCCGGAGCTGCTGGAGGTATCCGTCCCGGAGGACCGGGTTGCGGACGGTTCGCAGCGTGGGAAGGATCGCGTCGACGAAGCGGGCGCGACCGCCCGTGGTGCGCAGGTCGGCCGATCGGGCATGGAACTCGATCAGGTACTCCACGATGGGGGCCGCGGTGCGGACCGCCTCGCGCCAGGTGTCGGGTGCATCGCGGATCACCTCGTCGGGATCCTTGCCGTCCGGCAGCCGCGCGACGCGGACCTCGTCGAGCTCCACGCCCGCGTCCGTCGCCGCAAGCTGGCGGGTGAGCTGCTCGAGCGCGGTGACGCCGAGCGTCCCGGCCCGCTCCCCCGCGGGATCCACGTCGTAGGCCAGCACGATCTTCTTCGCGGCGTAGCGGGTGAGCAGCGCCACCTGGCCGGGCGTGAGCGCCGTGCCCAGGCTCGCCACGACGTTGTCGAAGCCGGCCTGGTGGGCCATCAGCGCGTCCGTGTATCCCTCGACGATCACGGCGATGCCCGACTTGCGGATGGCCGCCTTCGCCCGGTCCAGCGGGTAGAGCGTCCGGCTCTTGTCGAACACGGGCGTTGCCGGCGAGTTGAGGTACTTCGGGCCGTCGGGGTCCGGTGCGCCGGAGCCCTCGCGCGGCGGGTTCGCACCGGCCGCGGGCGCGGTTGTCGGCAGGATTCGCCCGCCGAGACCGGTGGCGTTGCCGGTGGCGTCTCGGATCGGGAAGAGGACCCGGCCCCGGAAGCGATCGTAGACGCCGCGTCCGCTTCGGCGCGGCATCGCGAGGCCGACCTCCGTCAGCTCCGCCGCCCCGATCTGGCGCTTGCGCTCCAGCGTTCGGACCAGGGCGTCCCAGTCCGGCGGCGCGAAGCCGAGCTGTGCGCGCTCGATCGCCTCGTCGGTGAAGCCGCGTCCACGCAGGTAGGCCAGCGCCGCGGCCCCGGTCTCGCTGTTCATGAGGACGGCGTGGTAGAACGCGAACGCCGTGTCGAGAACCTCGTGGAGGCGCTTGCGGTGGGCGTCCTCCCGGGTGGTCCGCTCGTCGATCTCCACCCCGGCGCGCTGGGCGAGCCGTCGGAGCGCCTCCGGGAACGCGACACCGTCGCGGCGCATGACGAACGAGAAGATGTCGCCGCCCTCGCCGCAGCCGAAGCAGTGCCACGTCTCGCGGGCGGGCGTCACGATGAAGCTCGGCGTCTTCTCCCCGTGGAACGGGCAGAGACCCTTGAGCGTGGTGCCGGCCTTCTTCAGCTGCACCGTCTCGCCGACCACGTCGACGACGGTCAGCTTGCTCTTGACTTCCGCAGCGACCCCGACGGCCAACCTGCCTCCTCGCCCGCACGTCGTGCCGGCCGATCTCCTTGGCGCGCGGCTCGCATCCCGAGCCGGCACCGATCGCCGGACACCGAAACGGCGTGTCAAGCCTTGACACGCCTCGATCTGCCGAGATTGTGCGCCTGACTGTCGGTCGCTTGTCAATAGGTTGTCAATACCCCTGGGGAGTACCAGCCGGCGCGGGGGTCGAGGTCCTCTTTGCCATGCCGTCATTGACGCCGGACGTCCCAGCCGGGAGGATGCTGGCCATGCGAGTGACCGCGAGCCAGCGATGACAGCGACGCCCGTGGCCCGGACCGCCACGTTCCTCCTGACCGACATCGAGGGGAGCACGCGGCTCTGGGAGGAGCAGCCGGCCGCCATGAGCGTCGCGCTCGAAGCCCACGACGCGCTGCTGCGAACGGCCGTGGAGCAGGCGGGCGGGACGGTCGTCAAGACGACCGGCGACGGCGTGCTGGCCGCCTTCGACCGGCCCGAGGCGGGGCTCGTGGCAGCCGTCGAGGGCCAGCGGGCGCTCGAGCGCCACGCGTGGCCCACGACGGGGCCGCTGCGTGTGCGGATGGCGGTCCATTCCGGGAGCGCCGAGGTCCGGGAGGGCGACTTCTTCGGGCCTGCCCTGAACCGGACCGCTCGCCTGATGGCGATCGGCCACGGCGGCCAGGTGCTCGTGTCCTCGACGACCTCGGCGCTCGTGGCCGACGACCAGGCGCCGGGGTCCGAGCTCGTCGACCTGGGCGAGCACCGCCTGCGGGACCTGGACCGGCCCGAGCACGTCTACCAGGTCGTGGCGACAGGGCTGCGCCGCGAGTTCCCGCCGCTCCGCGCGATGGCCGAGCACCCGACCAACCTCCGACCCCAGGGCACCTCGTTCGTGGGACGCGAGCGGGAGCTGGCCGAGGTCCGGCGCCTGCTCATGCGGAGCCGCCTGGTCACGCTGGTCGGTGTCGGTGGCACCGGCAAGACGCGCCTCGAGCTGCAGGTTGCCGCGGATGCCCTCGATGGCTATCGCGATGGCGCCTGGCTGGTCGAGCTCGCGCCGCTCAGCGACCCGGAGCTCCTCGTCGCCGAGATCGGGCGTGCCCTGCGGGTCCAGCAACAGCCCGCGGAGTCCCCGATCGACACCATCGCCGACTACCTGCGCTCGAAGGAGCTCCTGCTGCTCCTCGACAACTGCGAGCACCTCATCGGCGCCGCTGCCGACGTGACCCACCGCCTGCTGGGCACCTGCCCCGCCCTCAGCGTGCTGGCGACGAGTCGCGAACCCCTCGGCCTCGACGGGGAGGCACTTTTCGCCGTGCCCTCGCTGGCACTGCCGGCCCCGATGGAAGAGCGCGGCGGCCATCTGGTCGTTGACGACGAGGCCCTCGAGCGGGCGGGCCGGTCGGATGCTGTCTCGCTCTTCCTCGAGCGGGCCCGGGCGACCCTGCCGGCATTCGCCCTGGATCTCTCGAACGTCGGCGCCGTCGTGGAGATCTGCCGGCGGCTCGACGGCATCCCGCTCGCCCTCGAGCTGGCGGCCGCGCGGGTGAACGTGCTGTCTGCCGACGAGATCGCACAGGGCCTGGGCGACCGGTTCCGCCTGCTGACTGGCGGCCGACGGACGGCGGTGCCGCGGCAGCGGACGCTGCAGGCGCTCATCGACTGGAGCTGGGACCTGCTCGAGGACGATGACCGCCGCCTCCTGCGCCGACTTGCCGTCTTCGCAGGGGGCTGGACGCTCGAGTCCGCGACGGCCGTGACCGTTGATCACCCCGCGGACCCTGGATCCGACGGCGTGGGCCGAACGGACGGCGGCGCCCGGCTCGCCACGCTCGACGGCCTCGGTCGCCTCGTCGACCGCTCGCTCGTCGCCGTCGACCACACCAGCGCCACCCGCTACCGGATGCTGGAGACGATCCGCCAGTACTCGGCCGATCAACTCGCGGCAAGCGGTGAGACGGTGCCGCTCCGTGACCGCCACCTGGAAGTCTTTCTGCGGCTCGCGCGCGACGCTGAGCAAGGGCTCGAGGGACCCGGGCTGCCGGCCTGGATGGAGCGCCTCGATGCCGAGATCGACAACCTTCGCACGGCGCTCGACTGGGCCGACGGCGCGAACCCCGAGGCGGCCCTCGAGATGTGCTTCGCGCTGAACCGCTACTGGCGATCGCGCACCATGGGATCCGAAGGGCTCGACCGCTTGCTGCACGCGGTGGAGCGCGTGCGGGCCCTGCCCGAGCCCGACTCGGCGCCGGTGGCCCGGGCGAGGGCGGCTCTCGTCGCCCGTGCCCTCGCGGGTGCCAGCCACGTGGCCGAGTCGATCGGCCGTGCCGAAGGTGCCTCGCTTGGCGAGGAAGCGCTGGGCCTTGCCCGGAAGTCCGGCGATCCGGCGGCCATCTCGGAGGCAATCACCATCCTGGTGATCACCCGTGTCCTCGCTGCCGGCGACCGCGACGTCGACGGCCTGCGAGCGATGCTCGATGAGGCAATGGGCATCGCGAACGATCTTGGGGATTGGGCACGCGCCGGCCGGATCGCCGCGGGACGGGCGATGGTCGAGGCCGCGGTCGACCTGGACGCCGCGGACCGCTGGCTGGTGCAGGCCGCCGAGGCGGCCGTGCGGTCGGGCAACCCGCAGGAGATCGCGTGGGTCACCCAGATCCGCGGGCGCGTCGCAAGCCAAATCGGCCGGCCGGAGGACGCTGAGCGTTGGTTCCGGCAGTCGCAAGCCCAGTTCCACGCGATCGGCGACCAGCGGTTCGCGCTCTCGGTCCAGAGCGAGCTCGGTCACGTCCTGCGCCGCTCCGGCAGGATCGACGAGGCCGAAGCGGAGTACCGCCAGACGGTCCGCGGCTGGCAGCGGAGCGGCAACCGCGGAGCGGTCGCCAACCAGCTCGAATCCTTCGCGTACGTGGCGATGGCGCGGGGAGACGGCCTCCGGGCAGCGCGGCTGTTCGGGGCCGCCGAAGCCCTGCGGGAGGTCGCCGGGGCCGCGATGTCCAGCTTCGAGCGCGAGGAGTACGACTCCGCGGTTGGCCGGCTGCGTGAGGAGCTCGACCGGGGGTCCCTGGGCTCGGCATGGGCCGAGGGCGGCGACATGACCGCGGATGCGGCCGTGGCGTTCGCTCTATCGCCGTAGGCGGTCCAGATCGCCCCGCCGGACAAGTCCGACATTCCGGACACGTGGTGACATTCGCTCGGGACTTTGACCTGACACTCTGCGCCCGGTGCAGACCGAACGGCCCGTCAACCCCTCCCCTGTCCGCGGGTAGTCGGTTGACATGACTGTCCGCCGGACCGTGACATCCCGATGTCCTCCCGACAACAGCCAGTGTCGGGTGTTTGTGTGAACGGGCGGCAATCTGACGACCACATGTCAAGGATCTGCCGCCCGACTTGCGAGCGCTTGACGGGCATTTGCAAGGGATCTGCCATAGGTGCTTTTCAGGGTGCCGTTCCAGCCCGGCTCGTCGGCGAGGTCACCATGACGCCAGGTCGGCGAGAGGATCCGGCGCGCCGTCGCGGAGACCTCGGTCGAGGACGCCGACCAACGCGTCAGCGTGACAGTCAGCCTCGGTGGCACAACCTACCGGGAGACGTCGGAGTCCACGGACTCGCTCATCGCGCTCGCCGACGAGGCGCTGTATGCGGCCAAGAAGGGCGGGCGCAACCGCCTCGTCGCGGCCTGACCGCGGCGGACCTCAGCCCGCGATCCTCACCGCCCGCACGATCGCGTCGATCGGTCCGTGCCCGTCCCCGGCCCCTCGTCGCACGGTCTCGGCGCGATCGATCCTGAATCCCGGGAGGTCCATCGCGACCTCGCCCGGCGTGATCAGCACCACGGGATCCTGCGGGCCGCCGACCCCAGCCGTGATGTTGGTGCGGTCGTGCCCGACGACGAGCAGCGCGCCCCCTGGCGCCACGGCCGCAGCCGCCCGCGCATACACGTCGCGTCGCTCGTCGGGCGGGAGATGGATGAAGAACAGCGTCACCAGATCGTAGGACCGGCCGCCCGGCGTCCACTCGAGGAAGTCGGTGAGCTCCCAGTCCACGTGGACCCCGGCAGCTTCGGCGCGTGCGAGCCCGCGGTCGAGCGCCACCTGCGAGAAGTCCACCGCCGTGACGTCCCACCCGCGGCTGGCCAGCCAGACGGCGTTCCGCCCGTCGCCGGCGCCGAAGTCCAGGGCCCGCCCGGGCGGCAGGGAGCCGATCTCGTGGATCAGCGTCGGATCGGGCTCGGACGACTCGATGTGGTCGTGCGCCGCGTGGCGCTCGTCCCAGAGCGCGCGGCGGCTGGCGGGCGGCGGGACCGGATCAGGCATGGGCCGGCTCGCCACGCCGCCTGCCCGCCGAGCCGACCTGGTCGTCGAGATGCTCGCGGATTCGCATCGCCATGGCATCCTCGATGACGGTGTCCGGGTCGCGGAGGCCACCCAGGGTCGCCCGGACGCCGACGAGGCTCGCGTACAGGGGCGGACACGTGGGGCAGGCCTCGAGGTGCGACTCGACCGCCGTCCGCGTCGCGAGGTCGAGCTCGCCGTCGAGGTAGGCGGACACGTGGCGTCGGGCGCGCCAGCAGCGCAGTGGCTGGGCGAGGCTCGCGCGGCGTCGCTCGTCGTCCTCCGCGAGCGCGCTCACGAGGAGCATCCGACCCCTCCGGAGGCGCTGCTTCGTGGCCGGGAGCCCCGTCGACATCGCCCGCGCAATCTCCACCCCTGTCCACCCGAGGACATCGTGGAGCAGGACGGTGACGCGGTAGATGACCGGGAGCCGCGCGAGCGCGTCCTCGAGCTCGTCCCGGAGCTCGGCTCGCTCGAGGACCCGTTCGGGCGCCACCGAGTACCGGTCATCCCGCCAGTCGGCCTCGACCGCCTCGATGTCCAGCTCGTCATGGTGGACCCGCGAGCGGTCGATGATCCGGTTGACCAGGCTGCGGCGAAGCCACCCACCCAGCGACGCAGGGTCCCGGAGCTGGTCCCGCCGGCGCCACGCGCCCACGATGGTCTCCTGGGCGCAGTCCTCTGCCTGGTCCGGGTCCCGGACCAGGCGGGTCGCCAGGTGCACGAGCCGCGGGAGCTCGTTCGCGAGCGCCGTGGCGAACTCGCTCCCGTCGGCCGTGGTGTCGTTCGGCAACTCGACCCTCGTTGCGTGGCTCAGCGCGCCCTGGACTTCGTGCTGACCCGCAGGAGCGCGTACAGCGGGCAGAAGCCAACGATACCCGTGACGAGCGCGATCGCGGCGACGACCCACACGACATAGAGCAGCGGCGCCGTGACGGCTCCGCCGATGGCGACGGCCGCCAGGGCGATCCCGGCGACGATGCGAATGACGCGATCTGCCGGCGCTTCGTTGATCTCGAACTTCATTGAAGTGTCCTCTCGACTCTGACGGGTCCATTCCCCGTGCCACTCGAATGACGAGACCCGGCCCGGAATGGATACAGGAACGCGCGCCGGACGTGCCCGGCGCCGGTCGAGGCCGCGGCGCGCGGCGGAGCCCGCCCCCGCGGCGCGCGGCGGAGGCCGCCCCTCGACGCGGACGTCGCGATCGTCGACCTTCACGTCGCTCGATGGTCAAGGCAGCTCGCGTCGGCCCAACGGCCGGTGCGCCTTGACAAGGGGCCGAATAGCGGCGGTCTTGGGACCGTCCGGCACGATGACGAATCAGCGACGACTGACACAGTTGGCGCTGAGATGCCACTGATCGTGATCCTGACGCCGCTCCTGTTCGGCCTCAGCTTCCTCTCGGGGATGCTGGGTCTCGGGGTGGCCTTCGTTGCGATCCCGGTGCTGGGTCTGTTCGGGTTCGACCTCAAGGACGTCATCCAGCCCTGGGCGCTGCTGCTCAACGGGCTCACGGCGATCAGCGGGGCGATCGCCTTCTGGCGGGCAGGCATGGTCGACAAGCGCGGCGCGCTCCTCCTCATCGTCATCACGACGATCTGCGCTCCCCTCGGCGTGTGGCTGCTCCAGTTCGCCTCCACGACCCTGGTCTGGTGGCTGTACGTCGGCGTGCTGCTCTTCCTGGCCGCCAGGATGCTCCTGCCGAAGCCCCGCTCCACCGAGGTCGTGGCCGAGATCACCGACGGCGGCCGGGTGCGCGCCGGCGCAGCCGCGGTGCCGATCAGCATCTTCGCGGGGTTCCTGGGCGTGGGCCCCGGGTTCCTGCTGATGCCGACCCTGACGCTCGTCGGGTACTCCGCGCGGCTCGCCGCGGCGACCAACTCCGTGGCGGTCACGGTCCCATCGTTCTCGGCTTTCGCGAGCCACCTCGGGTCCGCGACCTTCGACTGGCCGACGGTGATCATCACCTCGATCGCGTCCGTCATCGGCGCCTGGCTGGGTGCCCGCTTCACGGCGGGCCGGGTGAAGAGCGCCACCCTCTCCCGCATCTTCGCGATCGCGCTCGTCCTGCTCGCTGCCCAGCGCGCCTGGATCCTGGTGGTCGGATGAGCGCCCCGAACGGACGGCTCGCGCGGCCCCGGCACGGGGCCGCCCCGGTCTACCTGATGCAGGTGGTTGCCGCCGCCGGCGAACGAACGCTGGCCCACGGGGCGCTATGGGATGGCGTCCTCAACGCGACGCCCGACGACGACACCGACGGTCCGAGCCCGATCGAATCGCTGATGGCCGCCCTCGCGGGCTGCCTCGCCCGCAACCTGCGGTCCGTGGCCGACGAGGCCCGCGTCGTGCTCGACCGCACGGAGATCGCCATCGCGGCCACCCGGTCCGATGACCCGCCCGCGATCACCGGGCTCGTCGTCGACCTTGGGATCGACTCGCCCGCCGCGGCGGACCGGGTGCGACACGTCGTGGACCTCGCCATCCGCTACGGCACCATCACCCGGACGCTCGCCCGAGCTTGCCCCCTGACGATCAACCTGACCATCAACCGGGGCGCCCCGGAGGAGTTGCCCCATGTCGATTGAGCTGCCCGTCCTGCAGGAGTTGCGGATGGATCTCCGCCCGCCCGAGGTTCAGGAGGGGGTCTCGACCGCCGGGCTCATCGCCGATCCCACGCGCGCCGGCATCCTGGCCATGCTCCGCGACGGACCGCACTGCGTCTGCGAGATGGCCGCCGCCTTCGGCGAGCGCCAGAACAACGTCAGCAACCACCTGGCGCGGCTGCGCGACGCCGGGCTCGTCCGGGTGAGCCGCGGCCCGGCCGATGGGCGCCGCGTCTACTACGAGCGGGACGAGGCCGCATGTGCGGCCGCCGCGGCCCGGGTCGCGGAGATCCTCGGATGACCGCGCTCCCGATGCGCCGCGCGCACGTCCCGTTCCGGGTCGTCGCGCCGGTCGTCGTCGTCGGGTGGCTCGTGGCCTGGTTCGTCAACCTGCCCCTGGCCAACTGGGCCGCCTACGACCTGTTCGGGCTCGAGCGCGGATCGCACGTCGGCGACGCCGTCGCGTTCTTCCTGCTCGACGTCCCGAAGGTCCTCCTCCTGCTCCTCGGGATCATGACCGTCGTCTCCTTCCTGCGGAGCTACTTCCCGCCCGAGCGGATGCGGGCGGCGCTCGCCGGCCGCGGCACGCTCCCGGCAACCGTCGGAGCGGCGGCGTTCGGGGTGGTCACGCCGTTCTGCTCGTGCTCGGCCGTGCCCCTCTTCATCGGCTTCGTGGAGGCCGGGATCCCGCTCGGGGTCACCTTCGCGTTCCTGATCAGCAGCCCGATGGTCAACGAGGTTGCCCTGGTCCTGCTGTGGGGCCTCTTCGGCCCCGGGATCGCGCTCCTCTACATGGGCGCCGGGCTGACGGTCGCCATCGTCGGCGGGCTGGTGCTCGGACGGCTGCCGCTCGAGAAGTGGATCGAGCCCTGGGTCCTCGCCGTCCGGGCCGGCGGTGGCGCAACGTCGCTCGACCTCCGGCTCTCGGTGGAGCAGCGGATGCGCGACGCCTGGACGTCCACCAGGGACCTCGTCCGCAAGGTGCTGCTGTACGTGATCATCGGGATCGGGATCGGGGCGTTCATCCACGGCTTCGTCCCGATGGAGCTCATCGCCCAGATCGGCGGGCGGGACAACCCGTTCGCGGTGCCGATCGTCGTGGCGATCGCCATCCCCCTCTACTCGAACGCGGCGGGGACCATCCCGATCGTCGAGGCGCTCCTCGGCAAGGGACTGCCGCTCGGCACCACGCTCGCGTTCATGATGGCGATCGTCGCCATCAGCCTGCCGGAGTTCGTGATCCTGCGCCGGGTCATGAAGATCCGCCTGATGGTCGCATTCGCGGCTGTCGTCGTGACCGGCATCCTCGCCGTCGGATTCCTGTTCAACGCGCTCGGCCTGTGAAGGAGAACCAGCCATGAAGATCGTCGAAGTCCTGGGCCCCGGCTGTCCCGTCCGCGAACGAGATCGCGGGCTGGCTCACCCTCGCATGAACCGGCGCGCGGTCCCGAGTGGGTCATCCCGTTCGGGGCCGCGCGCCTCCGCCAACTGGTCATCCATTGCGGCGCGATCGCGCCGTGCACAGAGCGGCGATGGCCGCCCACGAACGGAGGAATCCTCAGCATGAAGATCATCGAAGTCCTGGGCCCGGCTGCAACAACTGCCAGCGGCTCGAAGCCGTGGCCCGCGAAGCCGTCGCGATCGCCGGCGTCGAGGCAGAGATCCGCCACGTCACCGACTACGCCGAGATCGTGGCCCACGGGGTCATGTCGACGCCGGGGCTCGTCATCGACGGCAAGGTGGTCAGCGTCGGTCGGATCCCGTCCGCTGACGACATCGCCGCCTGGCTCACCGAGTGACGGCCGTCGCACTCGTCCCATGACCCGGCTGCGCTCCCTCCAGGAGCACCTCAACCACTGGATGCTTGCCTACGTGAGCCTCGCGATCCTGGTCGGTCTCCTGGCCGGCAACGGGCTCGCCGGGTTCGCCAAGAGCCAGGCCGGCCTTCTGAGCGGTCTCACGACGGCCGCGGTCTTCCTGATCATCTACCCGATGATGGTCAACGTCCGCTTCGAGGCGCTCCTGCGGGCGGGCCGGAACCTGCGTGGCATCGGGGTCGCGCTGCTCTTCAACTTCGTCTGGGCGCCGCTCGTCGGCTGGGTCCTCGCGACGGTGTTCCTGTCCGACCCGCTGCTGGCACTCGGCTTCCTGCTCGTGATGGTCGTGCCGTGCTCAAGCATGGCGATCGGGTACACCGGGCTCGCCAAGGGTGACCTCGAGCTCGCGACCGTCGTCGTTGCCCTCAGCTTCGTGCTGGCCATCGTCGCGGTCCCGATCTGGATGTCGATCTTCGCGAGTCGCTACGCGGTCCCGGTGCCGATCGGCGACCTGATCAGCTCCATCCTCACGGTCCTCCTGGCACCGATGGTGCTCGGATATGCCACCCGGCGCGGGCCTCCTGCGCTGGCTCGGCAAGGCGCGCTTCGCGACCATCGCACCGCTCTTCCCGGCGCTCTCCCTGCTGGGCATGTACGCGATCGTCTTCCTCATCTTCTTCGGCAAGGCGACCCTCATCGTCGATCGCTGGCAGACGGTGGCGATCCTGCTGGTCCCCAACGCGATCTTCATCGGCCTGAGCCTGCTCGTGCTGACCTGGCTCGATCGGCGCCTGGGCATGGGCTTCGAGGAGCACATGGCCGTGGCGTTCACGAGCACCGGCAAGAACAACGGCACGGCGATCGCGATCGCCACCACCGCCTTCTCGCCGCTCGTGGCCATCCCCGCCGCGACGATGCCGATCTTCCAGATCCTCCTCATGGTCCTGTACCTGCGGGCTGCGCCGCGGTTGCGGGCCTGGTTCGGGCGGCGCGCGGAGCCTGCTCGCGCTGATCCCCGTCGCTCGGGCCGACGTGGCCGAAGCGCTCAAGTGAACGCGACCGACGCCCGAGCACTCCCGGCACCGACGCACCACGCCGAGATCGTCGAGCGCGCGGCTCCGTCGCGGCGGCTCGTCGGTGCGCTCGTCCTCTCGTGTGCGATCCTCGCGCTCGAGGTGGGCGGCGGCCTGGTCACCGGCAGCCTCGCGCTGCTGAGCGACGCAACGCACGTGGCAGTGGACGTGGTCGCCCTCCTGGTCGGCCTGGGAGCCGCCCGGCTGGCCACCCGATCCCCTGATGCCTCGCACACGTACGGGTTCCACCGGATGGAGACGCTCGGGCGCCCTGGTGAACGCCGTCCTGCTCGTCGCGGCGAGCGCCGTGGTCCTCGTCGAGAGCGTCAGCCGGCTCGTCGCGCCGTCACCGGTCGAGGCCCTCGCGGTCCTCCCGATCGCGCTGATCGCGCTCGTCACGAACAGCGCGTCCGCGCTCCTCGTCCACGGTGTCGAGCGCCAGACCGTCGCGTCACGGGTCCTCGTGCTCCACCTGGCCGGTGACGCCGTCGGCGCGGTCGCGGTCATCGTGTCGTCGCTCGTCATCCTCGCCGGCGGCCCGCCGGCCGCGGACGCGATCGCCAGCCTCGTCATCGGCGTGCTGCTGGGCATCGCCGGGCTGCGGCTGCTCGGGCAGATCGCGCACCTCCTCGCGGAGGGCGTCCCCGGCGGCGTCTCGGTGGACGCTGCGGCGGAGGCGCTCAGCGGCACAGCCGGGGTGTGCGGCGTGCACGACCTCCTTGAACAACACCACGACCCTGGCCGAGGCGCTCGCCTTCCACGGCCACCAGTGCTGGGCCAGCACGGCCGGAGTGCGGCTGGGCCTCGCGGCGATGGAGGCGCTCGGTGCCCCGCGGTCCGGAGCGAAGCAGCTTCACGCCATCATCGAGATCGGCGACCACCACGGCGGCATGTGCTTCGGCGACGGTATCCAGTTCACGACCGGCTGCACGTTCGGCAAGGGCAACATCGAGAAGACCGGCGAGGGCAAGTTCGCCGTCACCGCTCATCGACAAGGCCTCGCAGACGAGCCGTGCGCGTCGCCTATCGGCCGACGCTCCAGCCGCGCATCAAGGCCACGCCGTTCATGCACGAAGCGCGCCGCGGGCGTGCCGCCAACGGAGATCCCCGAGGACGAGCAGATGGAGGTGGTCAACCTCGTCTGGGATGCGCCGGCGGCCGACGAGATCATGACCGTCGGCCCGATCGAGCCGAGCGCGTGGAGCGAGCCCGACGAGGTCGTCCGCTTCCTCGTCTGCCCGTCGTGCGGCGAGCTGGTGGCGGAGCCGTACGCCCGCGTGGCCGAGGGCACGATCGTCTGCGCCGCGTGCTCCGGCTACCCGCGCTGAGCGGGCCCTGACAGGCGTCCCGGGCCATGCTCCTCTATCTCGTCGGCGGGGCCGCGGTGCTTCGTCGGCTCCGGCGTCATGGCGATGGCCGGGCTGGGTGCCGCGTTCCTGTTCGTCCCGCTCTTCTTCTACCTCGGGGTGCCCCTTGGCCAGGCGACGTCTGCGGCGCTCCTGCTGAACGCGGTCAGCCTCTCGGCCGCGACGATCGCGTACGCGCGCGGCCGGGCTCATCGACTGGCGCGCCGGGGTTCCCGTCCTCGTCGCAGCCGTGCTGCTCGCCCCGGTTGGAGCCGCGCTCACCGCCCAGGTGGATCGATCCCTGCTCCTCGCCCTCTTCGTCGGCTTCCTCGTGTTCGCGGGCGCGATGATGCTCTTCTACCGGCCCCGGGCCGGCGGTCGCAACCGGACCGTCGCCGCGGAGGCCGGCGTGGGAGCCGCGGTGGGCGGCGTGGCAGGGTTCCTCGGCGGTCTGCTCGGGGTCGGCGGCGGCAACGTCATCCTGCCCGGCCTGACCTGGCTCGGGCTCGACGCCAAGGTGGCCGCGGGGACCACCGCGCTGGCGGTCGTCTTCTCGTCGCTGTCGGGGTTCCTGGGCCACGCGGCGCTGGGCGGCCTGGATCCAGGCGTTCCTGGTCACGATGGCGGCCCTCGCGGCGGCCGGCTCCCTCGCCGGATCGCACGTCATGCGGACCAGGCTCAGCGGCGCCCAGCTGAAGCGGGTCATCGGCGTCCTGTTGTTCGTGATCGCCGCGAAGATCGCGCTGGACCTCATCTCATGAAGGAAGGACCCGTCCCGATGAGCACCGTCACACGCGGCGATCCAGCCACCGCCCGCGCCGCCGACGTCGCCTGCGCGGGTTCCACCCGGGCTGGTACGGCGCGGTGATGGGCACCGCGATCGTCGGGATCGTGGGCTACCAGAACCCGGGCCAGCTGGCCGACCTCGCGCAGTCGGCGAAGGCGTTCGGCGTCCTCATGGTCGGGCTGTCCGCCCTGCTCGCGGTGGGGCTCGGCATCCCGTACGTCGCGCGCTGGATCCGCCACCCGGACGCGGCGCGTCGCCGACCTGCGCAAACCCGCTCGCCGGCGCCCTGTACGCGACCGTCCCCGGCGGGATCCTTGTCCTCGCGGTCGGCCATCGCCACCGTCGGTCCGTCGCGTCGCTGCCTGACGACGTCACGGATCACCGTTGGTCGCCGTTCTCGCGGCCGTCGGGATCGTCGCTGGCCCTCGCGGTCGCGCGTCGCCTTCGCCTCGCTGCTCTTCCTGGGACACGGCGTCGGATCCGCAGGCCGCGAACGGCGCCTGGTTCATCCCGCCCGTTGTCACGATCATCGCCCCGATGGTCCTTGCGCCGCTGATCCCGCACGTCGCGCGCCGGCGGACGCTCCCACTGCTCGTCTTCGCCGCCTACGCCCTGTGGGGCATGGGCTTCCTGCTCTTCCTCCTCGTCGCCTCGCTGCTCTACGACCGGTTCGTGTTCCACCCGCTGCCAGCGGCGCCACTCGCGCCGTCGTTCTGGATCGGTCTCGGCCCGCTCGGCGTCGGCGGTCCTGGCCCTGGTGCGCATCGCCCAGGCCGGCACCTCCCTGTGGGGTGACCCTGGATCGACGCGCGGGGCATGACCGACGAGCTTCTCGTGGAGGGCGTCCACCGCTCCACGATGGCCGAGCTGACGGCCTGGACGATCTGGGCCGACAAGGTGATCACCTTCTGAGGACCTTCCGGGCTGCTCTCGGCCCCCGGGGATCAACCGGGGAGGGCAGCCCGTCGTGCTCGTTGGCCCCTGCACCGGGATCACGGCGCCGCGATAGGCGACCGAAAGGCGACCCCAGGCGCACCCTGCGCGCCCGCCCTGGCCGCCGCTGACAGCGCGTTTGGTGCGCCATCCTGGTGCGCCGCACGGACATCCCGAAACGAACCAGCCCAATGGTCCGGACGGCCTGCCTACTCGTGACCATTGGCCCGGCGCGTATATAGGCGATCCACATATATTCATGTCTGGCGTATATACGACGAGATCGTCTAGATACCCAGAGCAGATACAAGCCCAGGGCACCCTCCGGATCTGCTCAAACCAGGAGGCTCGCGCGGCACGATGGAACGCCAGAGCGCAACGCACGACATCGATGAGCTCCAGGCCTCGATGCTGCGGTCCCTCGCCAGCGCCCATCGCCTTCGAATCCTCCACCTGCTCGGCGCACAGCCGTGCGAGGTCAACGAGATCGCGCGCGAGCTGGGTCTTCCGCAGGCCGCGACCTCGCAGCATCTCGCGGCGATGCGGTCTGCGGGCATGGTCGAAGCGGTCCGCGACGGGCGGTCCGTCCAGTATCGCCTCGCCGATCCACAGATCCTCGCGGCCTGCGAGGTGATGCGGGCGGTCCTGGTGCGCCGGCTGTCGAGGCTCGGCGACCTGGCGGCCGCGGCGCACGAGCCCACCCTTCCTGCCCTCCCATCCATCGAGGTACGTCAGTCGTGAGTGATTCCCTGTCGCTCGTCCTCTTCTCCGGCACCGACGACAAGCTGCATGGCAGCCGCCACGCTCGCGGCAGGCGCCGCGGCGATGGGGGAGACCGTCAACGTCCTCCTCATGTTCTGGGCGCTCGACGCGTTCCGAACGGACCGGATCTCGACCGACCACGGCCTCGCGTACGACGCCGCCCGGCCCCGACCGACCGAGCCGGTCGAGAAGGTCGGCGCCCTTCCCTGGCTCGATACGTTCCGCCAGGCCAAGGAGATCGGCGAGATGAGCGTCCGCGCGTGCTCCGGCTCGCTCGACGCGCTGGGCCTGGACGTGACCGCGCTGGACCCGATCGTCGACAGCGCCGGCGGCGTCGCCTCCTTCCTGATGGCGGCCGAGGGCAGCCAGATTCTCTTCATCTGATCGCCCGCCGGGCGACGGCAACGGAGCACCACATGACGGAGTCGCAGAAGGTGGACACGCAGAAGCTGGTCTTCATGGTCCTGCACGGTCCGGACCATCCCGAGCACGCCACCATCCCGTTCGTGATGGGCTGTGCGGCGCTCGCCTCCGACGTCGAGGTCGTGCTCGGCTTCCAGGCCGACGGCGTGGAGCTCATGAAGGCGGGCGTCGCGGACGGCATCAACGCCCCCGGCTTCCCGCCCCTCGCGAAGCTCCTGCGGCGACTACCGGGACCTCGGCGGGTCGCTCCTGGTCTGCGGGCCATGCATCAACAGCCGCGGGATCACCGCCGCGGACCTCGTCGAGGGCGCCGAAGTCGTCGCCGCCGGTCGCTTCGTCGCCGAGATCACGTCGGCCACCAACAGCCTCGTCTACTAGGGAGAACGGAACCATGCCTGCGATCGCCACCGAGACCGAGCTCGAAGCCATCACCGCCGACAAGATCGTCGACGCCCGCGGCGCCGCCTGCCCGGGCCCGCTCCTCGAGGCCAAGAAGGGCATCGGCACGGTGCCCGTCGGCTGCCGTCATCGAGATCTGGTCGAGCGACCCGGTCACCAAGAGCGACATCGGCGCCTGGTCCGGGCAAGGTCGGCCACGACTTCCTCGGCGTCCTCGTCGCCGACGGCTACGACCGCGTCTTCGTGCGCCGCCAGAAGTAGACACACCCGGACGGCCCGGCGGGCGCGAGCGTATCCGCCGGGCTGATCGGAGCCAGGAGCGACCGTCCCATGTCCGTGTCCGTCGCCGGAGAAGCCCTGCTGGAGGCACCGGCCTTCGTTCCCCGGATCCTCGTCTTCTCGACGAACAACATCTCGGACCCGGGGATCGACCTCGCCGGGAGCTCGCACATGCACTACTCGCCGGGCGTGATGGTCATGCCCATGCCGTGCACGAGCGGGATCAAGCCCGCCTGGATCGCCCATGCGATCGAGCGGGGCTTCGACGGGGTCTTCGTCGCGTCGGACGGCGACGAGTGCGCCTACCTGCCGGACTGCGCGGAGCGCGCCTCGCGGATCATGTCGGAGGCGCAGGTGCTCCTCAAGGCAGGCCGGCCAGTCGCCGCAGCGGCTGAAGATGGCGGCCATCTGCTCCGTCTGCGCCGAGCCGTTCACCCGGCAGGTGACGCAGTTCGCGCAGGCGCTCGCCGCCCTCGGGCCCGCGGGGGTGCGCTGAGCCATGGACTACGACGTGCTCGTCGTCGGCAGCGGCATCGGGGGCATGGAATCCGCCCTGAAGCTCGGCGACATGGGCTACAAGGTCCTCGTCGTGGAGAAGGAGGCCAGCGTCGGCGGGAAGATGATCCTGCTCAGCAAGGTCTTCCCCACGCTCGACTGCGCCAGCTGCATCTCGACGCCGAAGATGGCGGCCACGATCCACCACCCGAACATCACGACCTACACGTACAGCGAGGTCGACGGGATCCAGCCGGACGGCGACGGCCGCTTCCGCGCCCGGATCACGCGCAAGGCGCGCTTCGTCGACGAGGCGGCCTGCACCGGCTGCCAGAAGTGCGAGATGGCCTGCACGGTCGCCGTGCCGGACCAGTTCAACGCCGACCTGGTCGCCCGCCGCGCCGCCTACATCGCCTTCCCGCAGGCCGTGCCCGAAGAAGGCGGTCATCGACCGCGCCGGCAGCTCGCCCTGCTCGTTCGCCTGCCCCGCCGGGATCCAGGCGCACGGCTACGTCTCGCTCGTCCGCAGCGGCGAGTACGAGAAGGCCTACCAGCTGGTGCTCGAGGCGACGCCGCTGGTCGGCACGCTGGGGCGCGCCTGCTACGCCCCGTGCGAGGCCGAATGCACCCGCGGCTCGCTCGAGGGCACGCTGCCGATCCGGCGCCTCAAGCGCTTCGTCTCCGACGCGCACGACGAGACCGGCGACGGCCCCGGCATCGAGGTCGCCGCCCCGAACGGCCGAGCGCGTCGCGATCGTCGGCTCCGGCCCGGCGGGCCTCACCGCCGCCTGGCAGCTCGCCCGGCGCGGGTACGCGGTGAAGATCTTCGAGGCCGCGCCGGAGCCGGGCGGCTTCCTGCGCCTGGCGATCCCGTCCTACCGCCTGCCCGATCGAGGTCGTCGAGCGCGACATCGAGAACGTCACGGGCGATCGGCGTCGAGATCGCCACGAACAGCCCGGTCAGCGACCTGGCCGCCCTCAAGGAGGACGGCTTCGACGCCGTGCTCCTGGCGACGGGCACCCCGCGCTCGACCGGCCTCGGCGTCCCCGGCGAGGATCGCCTCGGCGTGCTCGGCGGCACCGACTTCCTGCGCAAGGTGAAGCTCGGCCAGCCGATCGACCTGGCCGGCAAGCGGGTCGTCGTGGTCGGCGGCGGCAACGTCGCGATGGACGCGGCGCGGACGGCTCGCCGCCTGGGCGCGGCGTCCGTCACGGTCGCCTACCGGCGCGGCCGGCGAGGAGATGCCGGCCCACCACGTCGAGGCCGACGACGCCGAGCGCGAGGGCGTGGCCTTCAGCCTTCCAGGTCGCCCCGGCCGAGGTCCTCGGCGACGACCAGGGAGCGGTGAGCGGCCTGCGCTGCACCCGCATGACGCTCGGCGCGCCGGACGCGTCCGGGCGCCGCCGACCCGAGCCCGTCCCGGGCAGCGAGTTCGTGATCCCGCTGCGAGATCGTCATCGGGGCGATCGGCATGACGGCCGACACCGGTGCATTCGCGAGCCGCGTCGCGACCAACGCGAACGGCACGCTCGCAGGCCGACGCGACGTCCTGCCAGACCGCCGTCCCGTACGTCTTCGCGGCCGGCGACGTGGTGAACGGGCCGACCGACATCACGCGCGCGGTCGGCGAGGGCCGCCGGGCCGCCCACATGATCGATCGCTGGCTGACCGGCGGAGCCCTCGACGGGCTTCGACGACCGGCTGCCCGTCGTCGACAAGGAGCTCGTCCTCGCCCGCCAGAAGGCGTACACGCTCCGATCGCTCGCTCCCGAACGGCACGACCCTCGTCGCGAACCCGGTCGACTTCGCCGAGGTCGAGGCTGCCGTCTGACCGAGGCGGAGGCACGCGGGGCGGCCGGCCGCTGCCTCGACTGCGCGGTCTGCTGCGAGTGCGACGAGTGCGTCGACGCCTGCCCGGTCGACGGGTGCATCGACCTCCACGCCCGCGACGAGAAGCTCGAGGTCGAGGTGGGCGCCGTGGTCGTGTCGCCACCGGCTTCAAGCTCTTCGCGGCGGACCTCAAGCCCCAGTACGGCTTCGGGACGCTACAAGAACGTCATCACCGGCATGCAGATGGACCGCCTGCTCGCCCCGACGCGGCCGTTCAACACGATCCTGCGGCCCGGGCGACGGCAAGGTGCCCGAGCGGATCGCCTACGTCCTGTGCACGGGCTCCCGCGACGAGACCGTGGGCAACCCGCTCTGCTCGCGGTTCTGCTGCATGTACTCGATCAAGCAGAACCAGCTCCTGATGGGCGCCCTGCCCGCTGGCCGACGTGACCGTCCACTACATGGACATCCGGGCCGCCGGGCAAGCGCTACGACGAGTTCTACGAGCAGGCGAAGTCGATGGGCGCCACCTACGTCAAGGGCCGGGTGGCGAAGATCACCGAGAAGGCCGACGGCAACCTGGTCCTGCGCTACGAGGACATCGAGAACGGCGGGAAGCTGGTCGAGGCCGAGTACGACCTGGTCGTGCTCGCGGTCGGCGTGCAGCCCAACAGCGACGCCCAGGCGCTCTTCCCGGTCGGCGAGCTGGCCGCTCGACGAGTGGCCGCTACGTCGCAGAGCCCAACGAGGACCTCGATCCGGGCGCGACGAGCATCCCCGGGGTCTACGTGGCCGGCGCCGCCTCGGGCGCCAAGGACATCGCCGACTCGATCCTCCACGCGGGAGCGACGGCGGCCCAGGTGGCGGCGCACCTCGAACGCGCGCGCCTCGAGAAGGCAGGGGTGCCGGCATGAACGAGCCGGAGCCCCAGGCGATCGGCCCCGTCTCGCCGGCCGCGGCCTCCGTCGCCGCCGCCGACGGCGCCGCACCTGCGCCGCGGCGGATCGGCGTCTACGTCTGCCATTGCGGCGGCAACATCTCGGACTACGTCGACGTGGAGAAGGTCGTCGAGTCCATCCAGGACGACGGCGACGTCGTCGTGGCGCGGACGGCCATGTTCGCCTGCTCCGACGCCACGCCAGCAGGACATGATCGACGGACATCCGGAAGAACAGCCTCGACGGCCTGGTCGTGGCCTCGTGCTCGCCCAAGCTGCACACGTACACGTTCCGCGGCGTCGCGACGCGGGCGGGGCTCAACCCGTACGAGTACACGCAGGTCAACATCCGCGAGCAGTGCTCCTGGGTCCACAGCGACGATCCGAAGGGCGCGACGGACGAAGGCCATCGGCCTGGTCGAGGCGGGCATCGCCCGAACGCGCCTCAGCGAGCCCCTCGAGCCGATCGTCGTGGAGACGATGCCGAAGACCCTCGTCATCGGCGGCGGGATCGCCGGGCTCCGGGCCGCCATCGGGCTCGCCGACATCGGCCTCCAGGTGGTCGTGGTCGAGCGCGAGCAGACGCTCGGCGGCTGGGTGCGGCCGATTCGGCGAGATGTACCCGCACGGCAAGGACGGTCGTACGCTGATCGCCGGCCTCGTCGCGGAGATCAGGAAGCGGCCGTCCATCACGCGTCCTCACCGGAGCCGAGGTCGTCGGCAAGTCGGGCAGCTTCGGCAACTACGACGTGGACGTTCGCGTCGGCGGCCCGGGTGCGGGCTCCATCTCCGTGCGCGTCGGCTCGATCATCGTGGCCACCGGCTTCGACTCCTACCAGCCCGAGGCCGGCGAGTTCGGCTACGGCATCGACGGCGTCCTGACGCTGCCGGAGTTCAAGGACCTGCTCGATCGCTCGAGCGGGCCGCTGGTCCACAACGGGAAGCCGGTCCGCAGCGTCGTCTACGTCTACTGCGTCGGCAGCCGGCAGGCCGCGGACGGCGGGGGCGCCAACGAGTACTGCTCGCGCTTCTGCTGCACCGCGGCGGTCCACGCCTCCGTCCAGGCGCCCGGCTGGACCCCGCGGTCCGCCAGTACCACCTGTACCGCGACATCCGCACGTACGGCAAGTTCGAGACGCTCTACACGCGAGTCGCGCGAGCTGGGCTCGGTCTTCCTCCGCTTCCCCGACGACGAGCCACCCGCCGTGGCGCTGGGGCCGGACGGCCGGCTGGTCGTCACGGCTCGCGACCTCCTCACCGGCGGCGAGGAGCTGGCGATCCCGGTCGACCTCGTCGTGCTGGTGACCGGCATGGTCCCGCGCAGGAACGAGGACCTGGTCGGCGTCCTCAAGCTCCCGCTTGGCTCGGACGGGTTCTTCAACGAGATCCATCCGAAGCTCCGTCCGGTCGAGACCGTCGTGGACGGGGTGCTGATCGCCGGCGCCTGCCAGGGCCCGAAGACCTCGTCCGAGAGCGTGGCTTCCGGCCTGGCCGCGGTGACCCAGAGCGCGGCGATCCTGCGCAAGGGCTTCGCGGAGCTCGATCCGCTCGTGGCGACCGTCAACGCCGGCGCCTGCACCGCCTGCGGCGAAGTGCCTCGACGCGTGTCCGTACGACGCGATCGGGATGGCGAGCCTGGACGGTCGGGAGATCGCGGCCATCAGCGCGACGGGCTGCAAGGGCTGCGGCGGCTGCGTCCCGGTCTGTCCGGAGAACGCCATCGACCTGCGTCGGCTACACCGACGCCCAGGTCACGGGACCAGATCGACAGCATGCTGGAGGTTCCGGTCGCATGAGCACGCAGAGCAGATCGGTCCGCGAGGTCGTCCGCGAGGAGCCCGTCATGCGCACACGCATCCTGGCTGCGCTCGCGGACGGGCCGCGCACCGTGCCGGAGATCGCGCTCGGCGATCGGGAGCCCGACCCACGAGGTGGTGTTCTGGGTGATGGGCATGCGCCGCTACGGCTGGCTGCGCGAGGTCAAGGCACCTGCCGAGGACGGCTACTTCCGATACCAGGCCGAGGAGCGAGCATGACCGCGCAGGTTGACGTCGGGCTCTATGGAGAGCTCCAGAAGTACGGAGCAGCCGATGTCTCGGCCTGCTTCTCGCTGCGGGACGTGCACCGCGACCTGCCCGCTCGTCACCGACGACGCCACGTTCCCGCGGCGGATGATCCGCTACGCGCAGGTGGGCCTGCGCGACCGGCTGCTGTCGAGCAAGGAGCTCTGGACCTGCTACGCGTGCGGCGAGTGCTCCGAGACCTGCCCGACGCAGGCCGAGCCGAGCGAGTTCATGGCCGCCGCCCGGCGCTACGCCATCGGCAGCTACGACCGGACCGGGCTGGCCAGGACGATGTACACGCGCCCCGTCCTGGGCACCTTCATCGCCGTCTTCCTGGCGGCCTTCTTCGCGCTCTTCATGGCGGCGGGCCACGCGCTTCCCGCCGGCGGGTCGCTCGACCTCTTCGAGTTCGTGCCCGAGGATCTCATCCACACCCTGGGGATCGTCGTGATGGCGATCGTCGCGCTGGCCGGACTGGCGGGCATCATCACGATGGCCCGGCAGGTGGGCCGGGCCGAGGGCATCGGCTGGCGGACCGTCATCGGCAGCCGCGCGGCCGCCGGGCGATCGCTGCGCGCCCTCTGGGAATCGATCGGGATCGAGTCGCTGGGCCAGCGCAGGTACCGCGCCGACTGCGACGCGGACAACGCCGTGGTGCCCCTCTACCGTCGCCGGTGGCTCCTCCACGCGCTGACGATGTGGGGCTTCCTGGGGCTCCTGGCGGCCACGATCCTCGACTACGGGCTGGCGCTCGTGGGGATCAAGGCGACCGGGACGCCCGTTCCGATCTGGTACCCGGTCCGACTCCTGGGCACGGTCGCGGGGCTGATGCTCGTGTATGGCACCAGCGTCCTGATCCTGAACCGTGCCCGGGGCGCCAGCCGATCCGTGACCCACTCGTCCCCGGCCGACTGGACGCTCCTTGCGCTCCTCTGGATCACGGGCGTGACCGGGTTCGTCCTTGAGCTGGCGCTCTACCTGCCGAGCGCACCGGCCTGGGGCTACTGGGTCTTCCTCTTCCACGTGGCGGTGGCCATGGAGCTCGTGCTGCTCGCCCCATTCATGAAGCTCGCGCACGTGCTCTACCGGCCCGTGGCGCTCTTCTTCTTCGCCCTCGCTCGGACGGCCGAGCACCCCGATGTGCAAGGAGGCACGAGATGACCGCCAGCCTGGAAACGATGGCGCACGAGCACAGCGCGCACATGCTCCACCAGATCGACCGGCTGCCCGAGACGGGAGACATGGTCGGGACCGCGTCCGCGTCCGAGCTTCGGGAGCGCCTCGACGCGACGCACGCGTTCCTCGTCGATGTCCTCATCCCGCACATGGAGGCCGCCGAGCGCGCCCTCTACCCGGAGCTCGAGCGGATGTTCCAGAACGTCCATTCAATGGCCCCGCTGCGGCGCGAGCATGCCGAGATTCGCCGCTTGACGGCCGAGCTGGCGCGCATCCGCGAGCACATGGGCGACCAGAAGATCTCGGTGGGCGCGTCCATCGCCCTGCGTCGCGTGATCTTCCGGCTCTTCGCGCTGCTGAAGGTCCACCTCGCCGAGGAGCAGGTCTACCTCGACATCCTCGATCGCCGCGAAGCCCCGGAGATGGCCGAGGCGCTCGCGGCAGCGATGGCGCATCCGGGGAGCCCGCAGGCCTGACGGCAGCCGGAGTCGCCCGCTTGACGGCGCGACGGCCGGCCGATCGGCCTTCGAGCGGAGGTGGTGGCGCTATCCTTGGCGCGACGTGAGTACCGATCGCCAACTGCTGCGCCGGGCGGCACCCGACCCCGCGCCGGCGCCGGGCGCTGGTGCCTCATCGGACGGGGAGTCTCCTCGCGCGACGGCGCCCCTGATCGACCCGATCGCATCCGGCCGCGACGAGAACGGACAGCCGGTCCATCGCGGATGGGCGCCGATGGGCGGACACCGACGCTGGATGGAGCCCTTCGTGCTTGCCATGGTGGGCGCCACCGGCGGGCACGGCTACGCGCTCCAGGCCCAGCTCGACGAGCTCGGTCTCGCGAACGGCAAGGTGGACGTCGGACAGGTCTATCGGACGCTGCGCGACCTCGAGGGGGCGGGGCAGGTCGTCTCGACGTGGTCGTCCGACCGGGTCGGGCCGCAACGCCGTGACTACATGCTGACGGATGCGGGCTTTGCCGCGCTCCACGAGTGGGCGGCCGTGATGCGGGAGCGGACCCGCCTGATCGCCGAGTTCGACGAGCTTCACGGCATCGTCCACCTGCCCTGGAGAGAGCACGCGGAGTAGCGGGGGGCAGCCGCCCACGAAGTCAACAGCGGTGGACGGCCGAGGTCGTCGGCGTCGGGACGGTGCCCGGATCTCAGCGCGACACACCGGGAGTCTCGCGGTGCCGACAGCCTGACCGGCAGAACCACCCGACACCCGGGTCCTTGGAGGCGATCTCATGACCAAAAGGCGCAGGACGTCCCAATCGCCGCGCCGAGACAACACGACCCAGCGGTCGACCGTGGCGAACCGAGGTCCAGCTGGATCCGGCTTGACCCGTCGCCGGACCCTCCTGGCGTCCGGGCTCGCCGTCGCGCTCATCGCGGTCGTCGCCGGCTGGGCAGTCCTCTTCAGCCAATCGGGTGGCGGCGGCGCGATCGCAACCGGCGAACCGCAGGGGACGGTGGTGGAGGCGAATGGCGGCCACTGGACCAACATCACGCCGGACACGCTGGCCGGGATGCTCGACGCGAAGGACTTCACGCTCCTGAACGTGAAGACGCCGTACATCGGCGAGATCGCCGGAACCGACCTCTACATCCCGTACACGGACCTCGCCGCGCGGGCCTTGCAGCTCCCCACGGACAAGGGTGCGAGGATCGTCGTCTACTGCCGAAGCGGCAACGAGAGCGCGATCGCGGCCCAGACCCTGGTCGACCTCGGCTACACGAACATCGACAACCTCGATGGCGGGATGAACGCGTGGACCGCCAGTGGCCGTCAACTCGTGCAGCTGAACCGAGGATGATCGGTCGCGACGGCAGCGTGCAATCTGATCGACACGTCGGTCTTTCGGACGACCTGTAAGACTGCGGAGCCGAGACCGCACCGAGGCAGCGCCAAGACGCCACGAGGGGAGAGCATGCCAGCCATCGTCCTGATCGCCATCATCGGACTCGTCGGCGGGATCCTGTCCGGGCTCTTCGGGATCGGCGGCGGACTCCTGATCGTGCCGGCCCTCATCCTCGTCGTGGGGTTCCCCATCGCGACCGCGGCCGGCACCTCCCTGGCGGCGCTCCTCCTGCCCGTTGGCCTCTTCGGCGCGCTCGAGTACTGGCGGGCTGGGCATGTCGACATCCAGGCGGCCGCGATCATCGCCGTCGGCCTGCTGATCGGGGCCTATTTCGGTGCCCGGATCGGGACGGCGCTGCCGCCCGAGGTCGCGCAGCGCGCCTTCGGCATCTTCCTCCTGGTCGTCGGCGCTCGCCTCGCCCTCCTTTGACGGGATGGTGGGTCTGGGGCCCCCGGGCCGGACGACTGCCGCACCACGGCAGCCACGCGCCCGCCATCGCCTGGCTGCGGGGCCGGCCGTCCCTCGTGATGGGATCGTCCTGGCGATCGCGCCTGCCGGGTGCCTCGTCGTCGCCCCGTTCCCGCTGTGCAGCTGCCCCGACGCGCTGCCGCACTCACGCTTGCCTGGGGAATGGTGACCGACCATAGGACGACGGCCGGCGGCCGGTTCCGGCCTGGACCTATGGCGGACACAGGAGCGAGGTGGGCAGACTGATGATCCTCCCCAAGATCCGGGATCCTCGATTCATCACGGTGCGTCGCGGAGGCAGCCTCGGGGACGACGATCACCGTCGACTCGCGATGTGGGCGGCCGACTGCGCGGAGCACGTGCTCCCCTACTTCGAGCAGGCGCGGCCCGGGGACGACCGTCCGCGACGCGCGATCGACCTCGGGCGTGCGTGGGCGCGGGGGGAGATAACGTGGTGGGAGGCCCGCTCGGCGGGCGGCCATGCAAACGCCGCGGCCAGGGACCTGCGCGGGGCCGCCCGGCATGCCGCCTACGCTGCCGGCCAGGCCGCGGCGGTCGGCCATGTGGCCGCTCACGAGCTCGGCGCCGCGGCCTATGCGATCAGGGCGGCACGCGCTGCCGCGCCGGATGGAGAGGGCGAGAGCGCAGGGCGGCTCGAGTGCCGGTGGCAGCGCGACGAGCTCCCGGAGGCGATCCGCGATCTCGTCCTCGACGACCAGCGGTTGCGGAACGACATCTGCTGGTCGGTCTTCGACTGCTGACCCGGGGGCGGGATCCTGGCGTCGACCTGGCAATCAGCGCGCTTCGACGCAGGTAGTCACCGGGTGTGGCGCCCGCACGGCCCGCGTGGCCCAGCTGCGGCTCCATGCCGGCCCGCGAGGGTCGGTGCGAGAACGTCGAGGGGCTGCCAGCGCAGCGCGCCGCCGGCCCGCCGCTGGACGGGATGCGGACGGCGCCCTCACGCGTCGGCCCCCGCGGCGTCGAGCGCGGCGCGGAGGCTGCGGTACGAGTCGCGCAGGAGGCGGCTCACCTCCGGCCAGTAAGCCCGGCCCGCGCCGGCCGGCCCGTCGGGATCGGCCGTGGCCCCGCGATCCCGGATCTCCGCGGCCAGCCCGCGCAGGCGGCCCGCCTCGGCGACCCTTGCCTCGGGGACCGCGTAGAGCGCGGCGTAGAGTGCGGCGATTGCCGCCCCGGCAGCCTCGCCGGACGAGAGGCCGATCTCGCGCCGGACCACCCACCAGCGCAGCTCGCGCCGGGCCACCTCGGCCCGCTCGACCGAGGCCGGCAGGCCCAGGACCCGGTAGCCGCGCTCGATGTCGGGCAGGAACCGATCGTAGTCGCCCGTGGAGCGCCCGAAGCCGACCGCGCCCCGGGCGAGGAGGGCCGCCGCCAGGACGGCCCGGGGCCAGCTCGCCCGGGCCTGCTCGCGATTGGCGAGGACGAGCAGCCCGAGGAGGCGCAGCGGCTGGCGGCGATAGTAGGCCTGCCACATCCGCAGCTCCAGGCGGGCCAGGCGCGCCGGATCGAAGCCCCGCCCCCAGGCTCGATCCTCGCCTTGACGCTGATGAAACGTAGGCCCCGGCGGTCGCGCGATCGCGGCCAGCTCGGCGGGCTTGCCCGCGGCGCGCCGGCGCGCGATCTCGAGGCGCAGGCTCTCCTCGCCTCGCGCCATCGCCCAGCGATGGTTGGCCGCAAAGATGGGCCGGGCGAGAAACGAGAGACGCCGAAGGATCCCCTTTTCCGCCCGCACGCGCCAGTCGTACTCGACCGACGTCAGCGGCCCTTCCGAAGACGCCGTGGACCGCTCCGGCGTCAACGTCCAGACGCCCCGGCCCACGAAATCGCCGGCGGCCTCGATGGTGAAGCCGCGGGGCGGGTCGGATGCGACGACCCGGAAGCGCCAGCGCAAGGTGTAGGGCAGCCATCCCGCCGTCCACAGGTCGACAGTCTTGCCGATCCCGTCCGGCCCGCCCGGATCGACCTCGCGAACGGAGAGGTAGACGGACGGCCACCAGCGCGCAAGTCCCTCTGCGTCGGCAAGGATGGCGGTGACCTCGTCGGGGGTGGCGGGCACGAGCCAGGTCGTGGTGAAGTGGTACTCGTTGGACGCCATTGGCTACCCCCCATCGCTTGGACCCGCGGACCGGTCCGGCGTCGAGACCTCCTCGACACGCTCGGTCAGGGCCCGGCTCTTCCTTTGTGGCGGCACGGTACCGCGCCTGGGCCGGGTCTGAGAAGGGCATCGCGGCCTACGCGGCGACCCATATGGGGGTCAACGGCTGGTTCGAGTGTGGGCGTCGTTGCGTCCGCGAGGGGCCGCGGGGGAGGACGCGCCCTGACGTTGGAGTGCCTCACGGACATTCGGGCGCTGTGTTCCCAAACGTTCGTGACCGCCCCGCGGCGGCCAGTCAGCCGAGGCGAACGCGCGTCGGGTGGATCCGGATCGGGACGCTGAAGTCGAGCGCGGTCTGGGTGAAGTCAAGGCCCCAGTGGGCGTGCGGCTCGCCGTACTTCGCCCGGTAGCCTTCGTGAACGTCCAGCGGCGGGATCGTCGCGTCGATCACGGCCGTGCCTTCGATGATGAGCGAGTGGTCGCCGTACGGGTCGGACTGGAGATGGAACGATACGAGCGGCGAGTGGGCGATGTTGCGGAGCTTCGGCGTGTTGGGCTGGCTGTAGAAGAACAGGTCCGCGCCGTCGAGCAGGAACGAGATCAGGGACGACTGGACGCGGCCGTCACGGGCGACGGTCGTCAGCCAGGCAACGACGTCACGCTCGAGATGCTCGCGTGCCCAGTCCGCGTCATCGCGAGCGAGCGCGGCCGTCAGCGGGTCGTCCGCAGGTGGATCGTTGTTGGTCACGCCATCCCTCCGGTGCTGTCGCCGCGATGGTAGCCGGGCCAGGCGCTGTCAACGTGGTGACCACGAGACGTGATCGCGGCGGGCAACCGGCCGCGGCGAGCCGATCGCGGCTCGATCAGCGACTTGCCCGAGCTGCCCGGCTCGCCTGAACACGAGGCTCAGCAGCGCCCCGGATGCGATCAGGACGCTCCAGTCGATCACGAGGACGGTCACCTCGAAGGCGACGAGGTCGTGCGCCAGCAGGGCGAGACCGAGAAAGGCTGTGGCCGCCAGGACGAAGGCCAGCATGAACAGGCGACGGATCGCGCGCTCGACTCGTCCACCGGCGAACACGGGAGCCGCGAAAAGCAACGCGACGGTCATCACCAGGTAGCCAAGCGACTCGAGGGCGATGAACAGCCCGTTGGGGTCGTACTGCGTGAGCAGGGAGAGACCCTCGGTCTCGCCGGCCTGGAGGCTCGGCACCACGACCGCGAGCTGCACGAAGTAGTCCACGAGGATGACGACCGCGTAGACGAGGGCGAACGCCAGGCCGATGCGGCTGTAGATCTTCTTCGGCCCCGCAGCACAGGCGTGGATGCACGCCATGAGGACGACGAAGGTCGGCGCCAGGAGGATCCCGGGCAGGAGCCAGAAGTAGTCGCCCGGGATGAACCGGGTCACGTCGACGTACGGGTACGCGACGCACGCGCTCGCGCAGAAGGGACCGCTTCGCGCCGGGGTCGCGACGGCGACCACCGCGAAGACCGCGACCACGACAACGGTCAGGATCGCCGTCCAGGATCCGAGCCGAGTCGCGTTTCCCCCGCTCCGGGACTCGCCGATCGGGTCCGAGGTTGACGCCTGGAGCTTCATCGCCGGGCACTTGCCGCGGCTCGTCCAGCGCGCTGCGGGCTGAGCTCGGCATGAGCCGGTTGCGGGGCGTTGCCGCGGGCGAAAAGCAAGAGCGGCGCCAACGAGACTGCGCCGAAGAGCAGCAGGCCCGTGACCGTGGCGCCATCGATCGGCGCGCCGGTCGATACGGGCTGGAGGACGAGCATGCCGGCGATCACGACCGACGTCGTGCCGAACGAGAGCAGCAACCCGGCCGCGGCCACGTATCCGAGCGATGCCCGCCGCCAAAGCAGGCCACCGACGATGAGCATCGCGGGAACGCCCAGCGTGAGGTCGGCGACCCACACCCCGCGGGCGAGCGGGTCGATCGGCGTGCCACCCGCGAGCGCCGTGGCCATGGCTCCGCCGGCGTCCTGGCCGGCCGTGAGGAGGGCGAGGCCCACGAGGACGCCGCCCACGAGCCTCGGCTTGACCACGCCGGCGAGCCGCTGTCGAACGCTCGCCCCGTCGATGCTTGCGACCAGGCCGATCGTCGTCCAGGCGCACAGCGCGACGATCGCGACGTACCCCAGGAACAACGCGCTGAACGGCGCGTCGACGAGGTCGTGCAGGTACGTGTACGCGAGGGAGAAGAGCGCGCCCGGCCACAGGAGGAGGCCGAACAGCGAGCCGCGCCGAGCGAGCCACAGCGCTCCACCCAGCATCGGCAGCCCGGCGCCGAGGTTGAAGAGGTCCTGGACCAGGAAGCCCGGCACCAGGATGCCACCGGCGGAGGCGCTGACGCCGAGGGCCCGGTTCGCGTCGACGGCGGAGAGGCTCGTCCCCGAGGCAAGACCGGCGGCCGACACGACGGCCACGAGCAGGGCGACGAGGAGCGATGTCCGAAACGCGAGCGTGACATCGCGCTCGAGCGGCAGCGTGTCCATCGAGCTCAACGTCCGAAGATCGTCTCGGGTGGCCAGCGCATCCCGAGCAGGGCGACGAGCACCGCGACGTTCATCCCGAGCGCGGCCACGGTGTTGAACGCCGGCCAGGTGCCGATGAAAAGCACGATCCCGACCATCGAGACGACGGCAGCGACAGCCGCAAGCGGCCGCCAGGCGTCGGCCGGCACGAGGATTCCCCAGGACGCCGAGCGCCGCCGCCACGAAGCCGACCAGCGACACGATCCAGAACGCGCTCGCCACGGCCGTGGCCGTCTCGGCCGACAGCCCGGGGAGAAGCCAGGACTGCGCGGCACGCCAGGCGCCCGTGTCGGTTCCCGGCCGCGCCGCGATCCAGGCGAGCGCGGCCACGGCCCCGCCGTGACCGAGGCCATGCAGCGCGAGCGCCCCGGTGATGACGAGCTTGAGCATCTGATCGGACATCTGGCGTGACTCCTTGCTCTTCGCGGGAGGGGCCGGTTACCGGTCGCCCGAGGCCGCCGTGGCCGGCTCGATGCGGAAGACGGGGTGGTCGGCCGGGTCCGGGAGCGCGGTGAAGAACTCGCGGGCCCGCCAGCCCATGTGCTCGCGGTAGGCGGTCACGACCCGGTCGTGCTCGTCGCCACCGACCTCGATCCCCACGAACGGCTCCCGGGCCCGGCCACGGCGGAGCTCGCCCCTGCCCGCGGCCCGCAGGTTGCGTACCCAGTGGGTCTCGCCGCCGCCGGAGACGAGGTAGCGGGCGCCTTCGAACTCGAGCGTCGGGACCGGCGTTCGGATCGGGCGCCCCGTTCGCCGGCCGCGAACGGTGAGGGTCGGGCCGCCCAGCAGGAGCGTGATCGGGTTCACGACGCGCGCCATGAAGAACCGGGATGGGACGTACGGGCGCGAGGCGGCCTCGGCCGGACGCGTCGGATCGTCAGCGAGGGACATCTGGGGCCTCCTTCAAGGAATGGCTTCGGGCTCGCCGGCACGCATGTCCGCCGTGGGCATCACGACGCGCCGAACTTCGACGAGCTCGATCCCGGCGTTTCGCAGTCGCGTCATGAGCCCGTAGAAGGCGGCCTGGTCGACAGCCACCAGGACCAGCCGGGAGCCGCCGTCCGGGAGCAGCCGGAGCTCCTCGCAGCCCAGGGCATCGGCCCGTCGCTGGTCGAGGTGGCCCGCGACCCGGATCTCGTAGCGGTTCATGGCGCTGATGGTCGGTTCCGGGAGCCGGGAAAGCGCCTCGCGAAGGGCCGGTTGTTCGTGCCACCGACGCCCTGCCGAAAGGCAGGGATGTCGTCCAACCGCCCGCCCCGGGGGCGGGTCCGCGTCAGGCCAGGCCGATCCGCTGGGCGCGCACCAGCGCCTGGGTCCGGCTGGTCGCACCGAGCTTGGCCAGGACGTGGCCGACGTGCCACTTCGCCGTACCGACCGAGACGGTCAGGCTCGCCGCGATGTCCGCGTTGCTCGCGCCCCGGGCCATCAGGCGCAGGACGTCGAGCTCGCGCGGGGTGAGCGCCTCGACGAGCTGCCCTTCGGCGTCTTCACGAAGCCCGGACCCGCGGGCGGGAGCGGTCGCCGTACGGCCCGTGGTCCCGTCCGCGACGGCTGCGATCAGCTCGTCGACGAAGGCGGGCGCCGTCCTCCGGACGAGCGGCAGGAGATGGGCCGTGCCGACGCCGTCGTCGACGAATCGCCGGACGTAGCCGCCGGGCGTGGCAAGCGTGATCGCGTGGTCGAGCGCTCGCAGGGCCTCCTCCCGACGGCCGGACGCCTCCGCCACGGCCGCCTCGAGGATGGTGATCGAGATCACCTCGGCGATGGCGCCGGAGCCTTCCTGGGCCGCCCGCGCCCGGGCCAGCAGCTCGCGTGCCTCGTCGAGTCTGCCCTGGGCGAGGCGAACCCGCCCGATCGTCACGTCCATCGAGCGGCGCACCATCTCCCGGAGCGGCGACCCGGGCGGCGCCTCCGGGCTCGCCCGGTCGGCCCAGCGCGCGGCACCGGCGACGTCGCCCTGGCGCAGGAGGATCCGGGCCTCGATCTCGCCGGCCTGCCCAGGGAGGGCCATGCCCGTGGTCCTCCGATCGTGCTGGCTGGTGCCGAGCGCCTCGCGGGCCGCGTCGGGGTCGCCGTCGGCCAGGCGGGCGAGGGCAAGGAATGCGACCGCCCAGCCGAGGACGGGGCGTCCGATCCCGAGCCCGCGGGCCGCCTCGAACCCGGCCTCGAGCTCGCGCCGGGCCTCCGCGATGTCATTGGCCTCGTAACGGACGATCCCGAGCACGACGCGGGCGGGCCAGGCGATCGGCCGCGGCCGGCCAAGCGCATCGGCAGTGTGCGCAAGAACCCGTCGGCACACCGCTTCAGCTTCGTCCCGGTGGCCGGCACCAGCGAGCGCATGCCCGAGTGGGTTGACCGCGGAGATGAGGGCAATCGGGTTCCCGGCCAGGAGCGCAACCTCGAACCCGGCCCGCAGGGTCACCACGGCCGCTGCATAGTCGCCGCGCGCGAGCGTCGCGAGGCCCGCGGCGGCGAGGGCGAACGACCGGAACAGGGGATCGTCGCCGATCAGCTCGAGCCCCTCGAGCGCAAGTCGCTCGGCATCCGGCCCGGTCACCGTGGCGAGGAGGGCGCAGAGCGCGAGAAGGCGTCCCTCGGCCGGTCCGCGCGCCTCGGACGAGGCGAGGTGACGCCCGGCGAGGGCGACGGCGGCCCCGACCTGGCC
This sequence comes from uncultured Chloroflexia bacterium, assembly GCA_963809215.1. Classification (GTDB taxonomy): domain Bacteria; phylum Chloroflexota; class Limnocylindria; order Limnocylindrales; family CSP1-4; genus CTSoil-043. The sequence goes on along the minus strand of CAWEIJ010000002.1, from coordinate 833,898 downwards.
GGCCTCGAAGAGCGCCCAGGCATGCAGCGAGAGGAGCTCGCCGCTGGCGGCGACGCGGTCCGGGGGCAGGACCTCGAGCCAGCCGAGGAGCGTGGTGAGCTCGCCGGCCTCGAAGCACGGGCGCGCGAGGTGTTCGAGAAGCCGGACGGCGCGATCGACCGAGCCGGCGGCGAGGGCGTGCTCGAGCGCTTCAGGCTCGAGCCCGGCCCGCTCCAGGTGGGCGGCCGCGCGTTCGTGGAGCTCGCATCGCTCGTCCTGCGTGAGCTGGGCGCGCAGGTAGTCGGCGAACAGGCCATGGAACCGGTACCAGCGCCGCTCCGCGTCGAGCGGGACGAGGAACAGGTTCTCCCGCTCGGCACGCTCGAGGAGCGCGGTGGCGTCCTCGCGACCGGTCAGCTCGCCGCACAGGTCGGCCGTGAACCGCTCGGCGATCGCGACCTGGACCAGGAACCGGCGCAGGTCGGGGTCGATCTCCCCGAGGACCTCGTCGGCGAGGTAGTCAAGGACGAAGCGCTGGCTGCCCGCGAACGTCTCGATCAGGGCCGCCGCGTCGGGCCGATCCCGCAGGGAGATGGCGGCCAGCTGGAGGCCGGCGATCCAGCCCTCCGTTCGCGCGACGAGACGATCGACGAGCTCGGGCTCGAGCGAGAGGCCCGAGGCCTGGAGGAAGGTCGAGGCTTCCTTTGCCGTGCACCGCAGATCGTCGGCGCGCAGCTCGACGAGCCGCCCGTGGGCCCGCAGGCGGGCGAGCGGCAACGGCGGGTCCTCGCGCGTAAGGAGGACGAGGTGGGCGAAGGGTGGCGCGTGCTCGATGACGAAGCGGACCAGGCGATGGATCGGGTCGGCCCTGATGACGTGGTAGTCGTCGAGCACGATCACGAACGGGTCGTCGCTCGCGGACACCTCCTCGAGGAGCGTTGCGCCGACGAGGTCGGGACCCGGGCTCGCCCCGGGACCAAAGAGGCCCGCCGTCGCATCGCCCGATCCCGGCCGGACCGGCTGGAGCGCCGCGACGAGGTAGCGGACGAAACGGGCGAGGTCGTTGTCGGCGGGGTCGAGCGAGAGCCAGGCATGCGCGAGACCGCGCGACGCGAGCCAGCCGACGAGCGCCGCGGTCTTGCCGTACCCCGGCGGTGCGGACAGGATCGTCAGCCGGGCGCTGTCCTCGAGGCCGCGGTCGAGGGCGGCGCCGAGCCGCGGACGCTCCCGGTATGCCGGCACGGAGGTCGGTGCTCGGAGCTTCGTGGCAACGAGGGGACCCCGCACCTCGAGCGCGGGCCGGGCAGGAGTCTCGAACCGGGCCGCGGGCGCATCGGCCACAGGCGGACGTTGGGCGATCGGATCCGTGGAGGCCATCTTCTCCCTGGCGGTGCCGTGCGGCCCGGCGTGGCCACGACCGCGGCCATTGTGCGCGGCCGCACCCAGGTTCGGAACCCGGAAGCTCCCTCGGCGTGCGCCTTCGAGGCCGGAGCCGAGCGAGCGCCGGCGTCATGACGCGCAGCCATGGCGCGGGCCGTCCCCCGGCGGCGCTCGCATCCGGCGGACAGACCGCGGTCTACCATGTGGGACGCGCTCGGGACTGGCCTGGCACGACCGACGCCGATCGGGGCTCCGCTGCGACGCCGACGTGTGGAGCCGGGCGGCCGTCGGTGGCGCCGTCGCCCGGGGATGCCTCCCCGTTCGTGCCCGAGATGGCTCGGGAACCGGCGAGGCACATCCGAACGTCCACGAGTGCACACGGGAGCCGCCGATCCAGCAGGGAGACATCGTGACGTCGAGGCAAGGTGGACGGGGCGGCAGCAGCGGCACCATCGGTGCCCGGCTCGCGCTCGGGGGAACCCTCGCGACCTGCCTGGCGCTCCTCGGCGGGTGCGTCGGCGCAGCATCGCCGGCGGCGACGAACCCGGGCGGCAGCGCGGCACTCGCAACGGCAGCCGTCAGCGGGCCGACAACCGCGCCGTCCGCGGGCAGCTCGGGCGGCACTCCCACGTCGAGCGGGTCGTGTCTCGACTCGGCGCAGCCGACGGGCCAGTGTTCGGCTCCCGGCGGTCTCGCCTCTCCAGGTTCCTCGCAGGCGCCGGCGTCCCCACTTGCGACGCCGCCGGCGGGGACTCCTGCCCCCCGCCCGACCGCAACGGTGACGCCTGCCTCCCCCGCCGCCTCGCCACGAGCCGCCGCGCTGATCGTCACGCAGGCGGACAATGGCGCGACGATCCACCTGGCGGTCGGCGAGCAGCTCCTCGTGGACCTCGGCTCGACGGTGACCTGGTCGGTCGCGATCGCCGACCAGGGGATCGTCGGGCGGGTCCCGGGTGTCCTGGTTATCCAGGGCGCGCAGGGGATCTACGCGGCGCTCGCGCCGGGCACGACCACCTTGAGCGCCATCGGGAGCCCGGTCTGCAGCTCGGGTGCCTGCCCCCAGTTCCGGATCGCGTTCAGCGATCACGATCGTCGTCAGCTGACGGCCGGGATCGCCGACGGCCGCTCCGTGGGGGCTGCCGGCTCGGCCGGAAGTGAGGGTTCAGATCGCGGCACATGGCCGGCACTGCCCGCGTCGCGGATCGATAAGGCGATTGCGTGGCTGCGTGCCCGATGCGGGACGGGGGCTTGACGAGGCCGACCCGTGCTCTACGATCGCCCGTCGTCGGTATCCGGCCGGCGAAGGGGGAAGGCGATGACATTCGTTCGTCCGAGCAGGAGCAGTTCGGTCGCGCGCAGGTCCGGCGCGAGCGTGGTTGTCGCGGTCATCCTGGGAGCGCTCATCGCGGCCTGCGGAGGCACGTCAGCCCCAGCCGGTGGGGGTGGCGGCGGCGGGGGCGGCGCAAGTCCAGCCGGCGGCGCCGGCGCAGGATCGGCCGCATCGAATGCGTGCGCGCTGCTCACGGCCTCCGACATCCAGAACGTCGTCGGTCACGCTGTCGCTGCCTCGAGCCCGTTCCAGAACGAGCCGGACCAGCCCGGCTGCGAGTGGAGCTGGGACTCGGGTATCGGGTCGAACGACGTCAGCCTGACCGTCGTCAGCCCGGGCGGGCGTGCCGACTTCGACTCGACGAGGCAGTTCGACCTCAAGTTCGCCGGAGGACTCTCGGCGCTCGGGTCGGCCGCGGCGAGCGAGGCCGCGCCGCTCAGCTCCGACCTCGCCGGGAACCTGGGCGACGTGTTCAAGGTCGGCGACGTGGCGGGCCTCGGCGATGCGGCCTTCATGGGGCCGGGTACCACGATCTACGCCGTCAAGGGCGACACGGAGATCCAGCTGCAGATCCTCGACGTCATCGACGACGGGATCCCGGCAAAGACGATCCAGCTCGCGAAGATCGTTCTCGGTCACCTGTAGATCCCGCGCGGCCGCGAGGCAGCCGGTTCGGGCGTTTCGACACGGGTCGCCCCGCGGGGGGGCCGACGATGGGTGACTTCCAGGCAGGGATCGCGAGCGGCATCCGTCGCGGAGCCGGCGGGCAGCTGCCATGAACTGGCACGCTCGACGAATCGGCCGCCGACCCCGTTGGTGCGTCCGAGGTCGTCGACTACGTCGGATCCGTCGAGCGCGGGCGCCAGCGGCCAGTCAGGTCCCGGCTGACTCGGCGGCCTGCTGCCGTGTGGGATCAGTCCCGGGGCTGGCGCCGGGCGCGGGCAGCCCGATCGGTCCCAAGGCTGAGCCCTTCGTCGATCTCGGTCGGCGACCGGCCCGGTTCCCGCTCGATCGCTCGATCGGTGAGCGCCGCGTCCAGCCGCGCGACGAACGGCGCCGCCCCGAGGCGGACGAGGATCTCGCGGGCCGACTCGGCCGAGGCCCGGACCTCGGGATGTGCCGGGTCGAGGAGCGTCGCCATGTCGATCCCGACGAGCGCCTCGTCCCAGGCGAGGCCCAGGTCGCGCCAGGCCCGGAGGCACTCGCGATAGCGGGCGAGGGCGTCGCCCGGGTGGCCGTCCAGGGCCGCGAGCCCCGCCCGGATCGTGAGTCGATCGGCCTCGCTCGCCGGTCCGTGGACACCCGAGGCATCGAGGGCGGCGAGGTCGTCGCGGGCGCCCGCGGCATCACCCGTCCAGAGGGCCGCCCGCGCGGCACGGGTCATCGCCTCGGGAAGGTTGTTGGCGCTTTCCGCTGCCAACCGATGCCAGGCGGCCCGGGCATCCCCGAGGCGCCCGGCTGCAAAGGCCACGAAACCCGTGGCGATCCCCTGCCCGGAGAGCACGTTCGGGTCACTGCTCGTGCCCACGAGGCGGGCGAGCTCGTCGACGAGGCCAGCGACCGGCAGGCCCCGCACGGCGAGAAGGCTGATGAAGACGGGGAGCGTCAGGATTCGGTCCGGTGAATCCAGCTCGTCGGCAAGGGCGGCCTCGAGCCCCTCGATCGCCCACTGCCAATCGCCGACCCGAAGAGCGTGCTCCGCGCCGTTCCCCAGCAGGAGCGCCGAGCTGGTCCGGCGACCGAGCCGTCGGGCGAGGGGAAGCCCGGCCCGGGCGACCTCGAGCCCCGCGCGCGGGTCGCGGCCGGCCTCGATGACGGTCCGGTTGTTCATGGCACGGACGAACGTCGGCCCGAGCCCCTGCGCCTCTGCAAGCTCCTGGCCGGCCCGCAGGAGCCCCCGGCCCTCGGTGGCCCGGCCGATGATCGCGAGCGCCGTCCCCTTGGTCAGGAGCGTGTCGGCGATGATCGCGGCGAGGTCCGCATGCTCGGCGGCCTCGAGCACGCGGTCGGCCACCTCGATGGCCCGTCGATTGTCGTCGGCAAGGAAGTGTGCCCGGGCGAGCTGGCCGCCGAGGGCGATGACCTCCGGCTCGGCGGCGAGGTCGGCGAACTCGGCCGCTGCCGGCTCGAGGAGCGCGATCGCCTCGGCGCCGTGGGAGGCCCCGAGAAGTGCGCGGCCGAGCGCGGCGGTCGCCCGGCTGATCGACGGGCGGTCGCCCAGCGCGCGCTGAGCCTCGAGCGCCGCCCGCAGGTGGCGTTCGGCGATCTCGTGACGGCCGGCTGCCGAGGCCTCGTCGCCGGCACGTTCGAGCAGCTCCGCCCGGGCCGCCGGTTCGGTGGTCACGGTCAGCGCCTGGTCGAGGAACGTGACGGCCTGGTCGTGGGCCCCCAGCGCCGCCGCCCGGTCGGCCGCCGCCCGAAGGGCGATCCGCGCCTGGCCGGCGAGGGCCTCCGCGGCGGATCCCTCCGGCGCATTGCGATAGGCCGCGAGATAGTGGCCGGCCAGCGCCCCCGCGAGCTCGTCCGAGCCGAGCGCCTCGAAGAACCGCGCTGCGGCCAGGTGCCGGACCTTGCGGTCGGCGCGAGCCAGCGTGTTGTAGGCGACCTCGCGAATGAGCGCCTGCACGAACGCGTACTGGCCGCGCTCCGGGCTGCGCGGATCGGCCTGGACGGTCAGCAGCTCGCGCCGGACGAGCATCCGCAGGCGCGGCTCCAGCTCGGCGTCGTCGATGCCCGACACGGCGGCGAGCCCCGCGAGGGTGAAGCTCTGGCCGATGACGGCCGCATCGCTGACCAGCGCGCGATCCTCCGGGGAAAGCCCGTCGAGGCGGGAGGCGATGAGCGCGCTGAGCGTCTCGGGCACGGCCAGGGTGGTCAGGTCGCCGACCGGCACGTAGACGCCATCCTGCAACGCGAGCCGGCCCTCCGCGACGAGCATCCGGACGGTCTCGACGGCATACAGCGGGATTCCGTCCGCTCGAGCGACGATCGCCCGGACCGCCGAGTCGGGCAGGCCCGGGACCAGGCCGAGGAGGAGCTCCCGGATGGCGGCCTCCGAGAGCGGGTCGACGAAGAGCGACACGAAGTTGCGCTTGCCGGCTCCCCAGTCGGGCCTGCGGTCGACGAGCTCCGGCCGGGCGAGCGTCACGACGTAGATCGGCACGCCCCGCGACCACTCCATGAGGTGGTCGACGAAATCGAGCAGGCCGCTGTCCGCGAGCTGGAAATCCTCGAACACCATCACGACCGGGGCGGTCGCAGCGAGCCGCTCGAAGAAGGTCCGCCACGCGGCGAAGAGCTGGTCGGCGCCGATCGCACCCGTGTCGATCCCGAAGAGGGCGAGCAGGGCCGGCTCGATCCAGCGCCGCTCTGCCTCGTCCGGAACGTGGGTCGCCACGGCTGCGGCGATCTTCCTGCGGGTCGTGGGCTCGTCGTCCGTCTCCAGGAGCTCGGCGCGTCGCCGCACCATCTCGCCGAGGGCCCAGAAGCTGATCCCCTCGCCGTATGCGGGCGACCGGCCGTCGTGGAACCAGACCGTCTCGACCAGCCCGTCGAGGTACTTGAGGAACTCCCAGGCCAGCCGTGACTTGCCGATCCCGGCGGGACCGACGACGGACACGAGCCGGGCGCGCCGCTCGCGGGTGGTCGCGTGGAACAGGTCCTTGAGCAGGCGGAACTCCTCGTCACGCCCCACGAACGGCGCCTCCAGCGAGTCCGACCGGTTGCGACCGCCGCGCTCCGCGACGACCCGGAGCGCGCGCCAGGCAGGAACGGGCGCGGCCTTGCCCTTGAGCGTCTGCTCACCGGCCGGCTCGAAGGCGATCGCCCGGCTCGCCGCGCGCTGGGTCGCCTCGCCGACGAGCACGGCGCCGGGCGGCGCGACCGTCTGCAGGCGGCTCGCGGTGTTCACGAGATCGCCGGCGACCATGCCCTCGCCGACGGCCCCGAGCGTGACCGCGGCCTCGCCGGTCAGGACGCCGGCCCGCGCGCTGATTCCCGGCCCAAGCTCGCGGACCGCCTCGACCAGGTCGAGGCCGGCCCGGACGGCCCGTTCCGCGTCATCCTCGTGGGCGGTCGGCGTGCCCCACACCGCCATCACCGCGTCGCCGATGAACTTCTCGACCGTCCCGCCGTAGCGCGTGATCACGTCGCGCGAGAGGTCGAAATAGCGCGACAACAGCTCCCGGGTCTCCTCGGCGTCGCGGCCCTCGGCGAGCGCCGTGAACCCGACGAGGTCCGCGAACAGGATCGAGACGAGCCGACGGGCGGAGACCGGACCGGCGACCGCGGCCGCTGGGCGTGCGAACGCCGGGCGGGCCGACGGCGCTCCCACGAGCGGCGTCGCGCACTCGCCACAGAACCGCTCGCCGACCTGGTTGGACGCCCCGCACGACGGACAGGCGAGCGCGAGCGGGGACGCGCATTCCGAGCAGAACTTGCGTCCCGCCCGGTTCTCAGCGCCGCAATTCGAGCAGACCATCTCGCCCCCTGGGTCCGGAGTGCCCGCGAGCGTACCCGACATCCAGTTTCGCGCAAAGGCCGTGGAGTCGTCCTGCGCGCCGTCGACCGCATCCAGGCTGATAGCGCGGTCGTCGCGTCGTGCCCGATGATGGTCCCGTGACACCACCCCGCGAGGGAAGCCGCCTCGATCGAAGGACGCTCAACCGGACGCTCCTCGCCCGCCAGCGCCTGCTGGACCGCGTGGACCTGCCGGTCGATGCCGCCATCGAGGAGCTGGTCGGGCTCCAGGCGCAGGTCCCGCGCGATCCGTACATCTCCCTCTGGTCGCGGCTCCGCGACTTCGACCCGGCGGACCTCGAGCGGCTCCTCCTGGAGCGGCGCGCCGTCCGCATGACGCTCATGCGGACCACCCTCCACCTCGTGACCGCGGCGGACGCCGGCCCGTTGCGCGCGGTGATGCAGGATGTCTGCGAGCGGGGATTCGGGGCGAGCCCGTTCCGCCGGCAGCTGGACGGGATCGATCTCGATCCGCTGCTGGCAGCCGGGCGCACGATCCTCGAGGCGCGGCCGCGCAGCATCGCGGACCTCGGGCGCGTGCTCGCCGAGCGATGGCCGAGGCAGGATCCGACGGCGATGGCCTACGCCGTCCGATACCTCCTTCCGCTCGTCCAGGTCCCTCCGCGCGGGCTCCTGCGCCGGTCGGGCTCGGCTCGCGTGACGACGCTCGACGCCTGGCTCGGCACGCCCGGTGTCGCCCCGATGGATGCGGACGCGATGATCGACGAGGTCGTGCTGCGCTACCTGCGGGCCTTCGGACCCGCCACGGTCGCGGACATCCGTACCTGGTCCTGGCTGGCGGGGCTGCGCCGCGTCGTCACGCGCCTGCGGCCACGGCTGCGCTCCTATGTCGACGCGGCGGGGCGCGAGCTCCTGGACGTCGAGGACGGCGTCTTTGCCGATCCCGACGAACCGGCGCCCGTCCGCTTCCTGGGCGAGTTCGACGACGTCTTCCTCGCGCACGCGGACCGGTCCCGCATCACGGGCGACGCGCGCTGGGGCGAGGGCTACGCACGCCAGGGCTCCTACTTCGTGGACGGCTTCCTGGCCGGGGCGTGGCGGGCGTCCGTAGTCGACGGCAACGCGATCCTCACCGTCGAGCGCCGGGCCGAGACCGGCGACCGCCCCGACGAGGTCGTCGCGGAGGGCGAGGCGCTCCTCCGGCTCCTCCACCCCGTGGCCGCGTCGTACGACGTCGAGCTCCGACCGGGATAGCCGGCCGCGCCCTTTGCGCCGCGCGCCCCCGGTCGCGGTCCGCGCGCCGCGCGGCTCCGGTCGCGTCTGCGCGCCGCGCGGCCCGCCTGCCCGCGCGGCCGTCGCCCTCCTGCGCCAGACTTCCCCGGATGGATCACGCGGATCACGTCCGGCTCATCCGGGAGGGCGTCGAGGGAGGCGGGCCCGCCTGGGCAGACCTCGGTTCGGGCGAAGGAGCGTTCACGCTCGCCCTCGCCGACATCCTTGGCGCCGGCGGCTCGATCGTCACCGTCGATCGGGACGGCCATGCCCTCCAGGTCCAGCTCGCGCCGGCTGGCGGACTCGTTCGCGGGCGTGCGCGTGACCCCACTCGTCGCCGACTTCACGCATCCGATGGGATTGCCGCCGCTCGACGGGATCGTCATGGCGAACTCGCTCCACTTCGTGCGCGACAAGCTGGCCGTCCTCCGCCAGGTTCGCGACTCCCTCCGGCCCGCCGGGCGCCTGGTCCTCGTCGAGTACGAGGCCGACCACGGGAACCCGTGGGTCCCCTACCCGCTCACGTTCCGCTCATGGGCGACGCTGGCGGCGACGGCCGGCTTTCGGGAAACGCGGCAGCTCGGGTCGGTGCCCAGCCGCTTCCTCGGGTCGATCTACTCGGCCGTCAGCCTTCGCTGAGCGGTTCGCGACGGTGACGGCTCCGCCACGCCTCAGGCACCCGAGCCGCCGTAGCAGATCCCCGGAGGTGATGGCGTCGAGACCCGTCCTCCGCTCAGCGCCGCCGCGGGGAACCGCGCAGTCCACGTCTCGAGGGCGCCGATGTCGGCGGTCGCGCCCACGACCTCGATCGAGGCCCCGTCGCCGCACAGGGCGAGGATCGTCGCGTGGCCGGAGGCATCGGTGAAGCACCCGGCGCGGTCCGGCTCGACGCCGCCGGGGCCCCACTGGCCGTCGCCCGGTGCCCACGCCCCGTCGCCCGGCTGGCCGTTGCTGCAATCGCCGCTCCTGAGGTGCACGCCCGCGGCCGTCAACCGCGCCCGATAGTCCGCGAGCGCCTGGTCCGGCGTGGAGAAGCCGTCGATCCGCACCGTGGCGACGAGAGCGGTGCCCGGGTGACATGCAACGCCGGCGACCCCTCCGGCGGACATAGGCCCCGCGGCCGCACAGGCCACCTTCGCGTCATCGCGCAGGTCAACGAGGAGCTGCGCCTGCACGCTCCCGGAGCCGGTCATCCAGGACGGGACGGGTGGCTCGTTGTTCGGGTACTCGGTGCTCGGGCTCGGGGCCAGGTTGTGGGACGGCAACGGCGAGGAGGCCGGCGCCACGCTTGGCGTTGTCGTCGCCGACGGGCCCGTGCTCGGGCGCGCGGTTACGGATGGTGCGGACGATGCCGCGGGAGACGCGAGCGCGGCGGCAGCTCCCGATGGGTTCGCAGCGTCGGGCGCGCTGGCCGGCGGGAGGCTCGACGACGACAAAGGTGCGGTCGTCGACGGCGCCGGGCTCGCGGAGCCCCCGGCGCAGGCGGCCACGAGGAGCCCCAGGACGATCGTCCCTCCGATCTGCAACCGCACGCCTCGCATCGGATCCACGCGGCCATGGTACTCAGGTGGCTGTTCGGGCCGTCCCCAGCCCGATCACGCCGCGGTGCTGCCCCATCTCGTCCTCCCGCTCCCGAGACCGATCTCCAGCTGCCGGGCCGGCCGCCCCTGCGTCCTCAGCTCCCCGACTCCGCGCTCCGGGCCCGCTGGAAGAACGACGTCGCCCAGCTGTACCAGTCGCTGGCGCAGACCGTGATGACCTTCCCGTGCCGCGCTCCCTGGCAGTAGGCGACCGAGACCGGGACGCCGGCCTCGAGGGCGGCCTGCAGGTTGCGCTCGGTCGCTTCCGCCGGTGGGTCGACCTGGTCGTTCGCGCCGGCGGTCAGGAGGACGGGTCGCTTGCCGAGCTGGCCGATGTGGCGGACGGGGTCCGTGCTCGTGATGTCGCCGCCGACCTGCATCGAGACGCCCTGTGCCAGCACCCACGCCGCGGGACCGCCGGGATAGCCGAAGTCCTCCTCCATGGCGTTGCTGAACGACGTCACGACGTCGGCGTGGACGGAGTCGAGGACCAACGCCCTGACCCGTTGATCGCCGGCCGCAACCGCGAGGGCCGTAGCCGCGCCCATCGAGTTCCCGACCATCCCGATCCATGACGGGTTCTTCGTGGTCGCGACCCAGTCGAGCATCCGGGTGACGTCACGCTGCTCCCAGAGGCCCATCGAGGTCACGTCGCCGCTGCTCTGCCCGTTGTTGCGAAGGTCGAACAGGACGAGGTTGTAGTCCTGGTGGAACGGCACCGCGAACGGCAGCATCCCGGACTTGTTGTCCTTCCAGCCGTGAACGAAGAGGAGCGTCGGGGCGGTCGCCCCTGCCCCGCTGGCGGCCGGCACGTACCAGCCCGCGAGCCGGATCCCGTCCGATGTCACCACGGCGCTCCCCGCCGCGGCGGGCGTGCCCCCGCACGTCCACGAGGTGGTGCCGTCCTTCGTCACCTGCGACGGGGCGAGGGTCGCGTCCCGGGCGATCTCGTAGTTGATCGCCTCGTACGACCACCCGTAGGCGAACCCGGGGGTCCGGCAGTCCGGCGACCCGTCGGGGTGGACGAACATGTTCGGGCCGATGGCGAGGATCACACCCGCGTACCCGGCGGGCACGACGAGGGCCGCGACGATCCCGGCGACCGCGAGCCACCTGCTCCGCCGGCGCAGCGTCCGCCAGCCATCGCGCGCGGCCGCGAGCGGTGGCCGCTGCCAGCCGACGTCGACGCCCACCACGAACGCGAGCGCCAGCAGGATCGCGTGACCGGCCGCCGCGATGTACCAGAACGCCCCGGTGTCGCGGGGCAGGTCCCAGGCGATCGCGACGGCGTACGCCGTGACAACCGCGAGAAGGGCGAGCCAGACGAGCCGTGCGCGTCCTGCGACCGCGCCAGCGACGAGCCCGAGCCCGATCGCAAGGAGCCACGACCAGCCCGACGCGTCGAACAGGACGGCGATCCCGACAAGCCCGACGACCACGACGAGGAAGGACGCGATCGCCCGGGCCGCCATCCGGACGGGCCGCGACGGGCGTGCGGGTGCCGACCCGGCATCGGTCGCGCGTTCCGTGGTCATTGGAGTCACCTCCGCCTGTGCTGCAGCGGCGCCAAACGGCGCCGAGGTGCGTCCTTGGTGCGCCCGTGAATAGGAGTGTCGCGAGCGTGGGGATCGAGTTTTGGCATGCCTGCTCGCTCTCAGTCGACCGTGACGCCTGTTTGCGCCGCGGAAGGCCAGTGGTCGATGTCGCCGGAGTAGTCGATCCGGATTCGATAGTGGCCTCGATCGGCAGGAAGGCCGAGGGTGAACGTTCCCATCGCGGCACTCATCGCCGGAGCGAGCCGGATCACCGGCGTCTCGAGATCCAGCTGGTGCCGTTCGGTTTCGCTCGGACCCAGGAAGATGAGCGCGAGCACCTGGGGCGAGCCGGAGACGCCTGGGACGCGCGCCTTCGTCCAGAAGCGGTACGGGGCGCCCGGCGTGACCACGAAATCGAGACCGTTCATGAGCACTGACTGGACCGCGGTCGCGTCGACCTGCAACATCGTCCCCGGTCCCCGGTCGCTCGGGACGAAGCGGACGCGTCCGGTGCCCTGCCACCACCAGCGCGTCACGCCCGCCGTGAACTGCGGGTCTGGCACGAGGTTGGCGCCGGCTGCCAGCTCCTGGTAGCCGACCTCGTACAGGGAGACCGAGGTCTCACCCGGGCCCGCGCCCTCGTTGTTGATCCGGAGGCCGACGACGGCGCGCGTGACCCCGGGGGGAACGGTCCCGGTGAGCGCAAGCTCGCGGTAGCCGCCGTCGAGGGAGGTGACCGTCGCCTCGACCCGCGAACCAGCGACGGGCGTCCCGTCCGTCGTCGCAAGGCGGCCGTCGATGACCGTGCCGCCATTCGAGGTACGACGCACACCGCCGATCGTGATTGCCGTCCTTGTTGCAGCCACGTACTGGCGGATCAGGCCCGTGAAAGTCAACGGGTCCGTCTCGGGGAGGACGTGGGTCGGATAGTGCTGCCACGACATGAAGACCACGTGGTCCGGCGGCCCGCCGAGGCGACCCTCGATCTCGCTGATGTGGGACCGCGCCAGGTCGGTCCATTCGCGGTCGCTGGTGCCCCAATCCCCGTTGTAGATGACGCCCGCCGGCACCCCGCGCGAGCGAACCTCCGAGACCGCGCTCGCCATCCTCTCGACCCAGTCGGGCTCGCTCCAGTCGACGTCGAGATGGAAGAAGTCGAACGGAGCTTCTGCCACTCGCGCGTACTCGTCCATCCACGCTCCGATATCCCCGGGAGGGATATCCTTCCAGAGCACCTCGATGTCGCCGATCAGGACGCCCGGCTCGGCCGCGCGGAGCTGCCGGACGAACGCGGCGACGTCGGCCGCCACCTTCTCGGTCGGCCAGTGGCAGGCGCGCGGACCGTCGTACACGTGGCCCATCGCATAGGGCTCGTCGAATGCGATGAGGCTCACGCGAGCGCCCGCAGCGTGAAGCCTCTCGAGCGCACCGAGGGATGCCTGGAACCCCTCGATGCCCTCACCGCACTCCGCCGTCGACGTGAGGGCACTGACGCCGAGCGCGATCGACTGCCCACGAGCCTTCGCGCTCGAGACGACCGCAGCGATCTCGGCGTCGGTCGCGACCAGCTCGACCCAGATCGCGTAGACGTTGAAGACGGATGCCGCCCGGGCGGCGATTGGCCACGCCGCTGCCGTCGGGAAGAGCGCGTCGTAGTCACCCGAGCCGTCGATGACGGACAGGCCCGGCGGGGCGTCGGGCATCGGGCTGAACCAGATCAGGGGCGGGGCCGAGTGATCCGGCTGGGAGCTCGCGCCGAGAGCGGGCGCGCTCGACGACGCAGCGGTCGATCGAAGCAAGGGGCTCCCCTGCCCGCTCGCGTCCCGCGGGGTAGGCTGCGGCAGGGTCGATGCGAGGTGTTCGGGCTCGCTCGGCCGTCCCGTCGTGGTACCGCCGCAACCGGCGGTGACAGCGACCAGCATCGCGACGAGCACGGTTGCCACGGGCCGTCGGCCCGTCCAATTCCGCGAGAACCGTCGCCGGGCCATCACACCCCAGATCGCGAGCGGGTCGATTGGGGGGACGCGTACGCGCCACACCATGGGAGGCGCGGCTCGGCACCGCCAGAGCCATTCGGCTCGAGCAGGACGCTCGTCCCAGGCGTGGCGCCCGCCGGGCGGCCACTGGGCGCTCCTGGTTGGGTTGACGCGTCCGGCCCGACGAACGGCTCGTGGTCAGCCAGGTCCTTGGCCTTTGACGCCGAGACGGTCGCCGACCCCCCGGGTGGGCGAGCGTGCCGGCGAACGGCGCTGTCGCGCGCCGGCTCAACGAGCCGCCGGGAACCGCCGCCGAGCGGCATGCCGCGACAGCTCGTGGCGCGGGTGATCGTGTGCCGCGCCCGGCAACGGAGCGGATCACCGAAGGCCGGCTCAGGGTAGGCTGCCGGGGACGAGCCGGCCCCGGACGCTCGTCGGGCGCCCGCGTGACGCCGACCTCGCCCGGGGCGCACTGGAGGCGGGGGCATCTGCATGGACGAGCGGTTCGACTTCGTGGTCATCGGAGCCGGCCCGGCCGGCGAAGCGGCGGCGTACCTCGCGCGGGCGCGCGGCGCGACGGTTGCCGTGGTCGACCGCGAGCTGTTCGGTGGGTCGTGTCCGTTCTGGGCGTGCATACCCTCGAAGACCCTCCTGCACGCCGCGTCGGTCCACGCGGGCGGCGGGGACTACGACTGGGCGCGCGCCTCCGATCGTCGCGACTACATGATCAACCGCGAGGGAACCGACTTCCCGAGCGACGCGGGCCACGTGGCAGGGCTGGAGACGGCGGGCGCCGTCACGCTGCGCGGGGCGGCCCGGATCGCCGGCCCCGGGCGCGTGCTCGTGACGCATGACGCCGCCGAGCACGAGCTGCGCGCCCGCCACATCGTCGTCGCGGTCGGGTCGACATCGAAGGTCCCGCCGATCGAGGGCCTCGACACGATCACGCCGTGGACCAACCGCGAGGCGACGAGCACCAGGACGCTGCCAGCGAGCCTCGTGATCCTCGGCGGGGGTCCAACCGGTGTCGAGCTGGCCCAGGTGTTCGTCCGCTATGGCGTGCCGACCGCGCTCGTCGCCTCGCAGCCGCGCATCAACCCGAAGGGGCATCCGCGCAACTCGGCGGCGCTGGAAGCCACGCTCCGGGCCGATGGCGTGCAGATCCGGACGAGCGTCCGCGCACTCCGCGTTCGGGCGCGGGCCGCGACGTCCGGCGCCCACGTGATCGACCTCTCCGACGGGACGACCGTCGAGGGCCACGAGGTGCTCCTCGCCGTGGGCCGGACCGTGCCGCTTGCAGGCCTCGGGCTCGAGACGCTCGGCATCGACATCTCTCGCGGGACCCTGGCCGTCGGGCCGGACCTCCGCATCGCGCCTGACGTCTTCGTCGCAGGTGACCCTGCGGGACCCGAGATGCACACGCACCTCTCCCACTACCAGGGCGAGATGGCGGTCCGGATCGCGCTCGGCGACGACGTCAGGCCCGACTACCGCGCGATCCCGAACGCCGTCTACACCGATCCCGAGGTTGCCGGCGTCGGCCTGTCGCTCGAGGAGGCGGTTGCTGCCGGGCACGACGCGTTCGAGGAGGTCGTCGACCTCGGGACGACGTCCAAGGGCTACGTTGCCGAGGCCAGCGGCCACGTCACGATCGTGGTCGACCGGCCGAGCCGCACGCTCCTCGGCGCATTCATTGCCGGCCCCGCCGCATCGGAGGTCATCCACGAAGCGGTGCTGGCGATCAAGACGAGAACGACGCTGGACGTCCTGGCCGACACGATCCACGCCTTCCCGACGGCGGCGCGGGCGATGGGCGGGCTCTTCGCCAAGGCCGTCGCCACGCTCGACGCGGCGCCGTGACCGGCGGCACGCGGCGAGCGAACGCGGCGCGGCGAACGAACCCGGCGCGGCGATGGCGCGGCGGCGTGACGGCCTCGCGGTGAAGGAACGCCGCGCGGTGACGACGCGGTGCGGGCCGTATCCTTTCGGCTCCTCCTTCCACTGACGCAGCAGGAAACGAATGACCGAACGACTCGTCGCGCCGATCCGAGTTCCCGACCACTTCACGGTCTGGGCGGGGAGCGACCTGCACGGCCAGCTGCACGCAGTCGACCGGCTGCTCGGCGCGGCCGGTCTCACGGACGGGGCGGACCGCTGGATCGCGCCGCCGGAAACGGCGCTCGTGGTGACCGGCGACGTCGTGGACCGGGGCCCTGATTCGCTCGGGCTCGTGCGGCGCCTCGCCTCGCTGCGCGCCCAGGCGGTGGACGCGGGCGGCCTCGTGGCGATCCTGTGGGGCAACCACGAGGCGCAGGTCCTCGGCGGCCTGGGCGGCGAGCCGGAGATCTTCCGCGCCTTCCTGGCGTTCGGCGGTGGGGCGACCCTGCTCTCCGCCGGGCTCCGGCCGGATGAGTGGGAGGGTCGCACCGCGGCGGAGATCGCGGCGCGTGTGGATGAGCTGGCGCCCGACCTCCGGCCGACGCTCTGGACGTTCGCGCCGTACGCGCGCTGGGGAGACGTGCTGCTGGTTCACGGCGGCCCGGTGCAGGACCAGCCGCTCGACCGGTTCGAGCGGAGCGCGGATCGCCTCTGGATCCGCCGGGCGTTCTTCGCGTCGCCCGATCTGTTCCCGGATGCGGACGTCTGGTCGCCCTACCGGGAGGCCGGGTTCGGCCGGGTGGTCTTCGGCCACACGCCGGTGGACGAGCCGACCCTGTCCCACGCCGGCCGGGCCCTGAACCTCGACACGTGGCGTGGCCGGCAGGTCACCCTCGCCCGGTTGCTTCCGGGCCGCGAGCTGGGCGAGGCCACCTTCCTGTCCGAGCCCGCCGAGCCGCGCGCCATCGCCGACGCGCCGGTGACGGCCGAGGAGATCGAGCGCTTCGACGCGGCGCTCCCCGCGATCGTCGACGCATGGGTGGCAGGTCGACGGGGAGCGGCGCTCAGCCGGCCCGGCTGACCACCGCGCGGCACGGCTGGACCACGCCGGAACCGAACATCCGGGTCTCGAGAAGCTCCGGCCCGATCGGATCGTCCAGCGGCGACAGGAACGGCGTGCCGGTGCCCAGGACGACTGTCAGGCGCGGCCTCGAGCGGCGCGGATGGTCCCGGCGGCGCTGGCCGGGCCGTCGGGCTCGTCGGGCCGGACCTCCAGGCCGAGCTCCGCGGCCAGGAGCGGCGCGAGATCCTGCAGCTGCCCCGGGCTGATGATCGCGCCGCGCAGGCTCTCGACGCCGATGAGCGAGCGCAGCCTCGCACCCGAGAGGTCGACGCCGACGAGCGTTGCCCCCGCGACGGTCAGCTCGTCGACCGCGCAATCGACGAACCGGACCGAGCGCAGGTGAGCGGCCCGGACGTCCAGGCCACCGATCTCGCAGCCCTCGAAGACCACGTCCTCGAGCTGCGCTCCCGCGAGGTTGACGAAGCCCGCCTTCGCGCCACGCACGCGCACGCCCGACCACGTGGCACCGGCGAGCATGACGGCGCCCAGGCGTCCACCGGAGATCCCGGAGTCGCGCCAGGCGCTGTCGGACAGGTCGACGCTCGAGGCGTGGCAGTCCGTCAGCACGGACTCGACGACGCGCCCGCGACGCATCGCGACCCCGTCCAGGCAGCACCGCTGCAGGCGGCACTCCAGGAGCCGGGCATCGCTCGCGTCCTGGCCCGTGAAGTCGAGGTCGACGAAGTCGAGGGCCTCGTAGTCACCGTGCGGCTCGAGCCGCTCGCCATCGAAGCGCGCGAGGGGCGGCAGGACCGGAGGTCGCTCCGGCGCTCTGCCTCGGGCCTTCGCGGCGGTCGCAGCGGGGCGCATGGCTCCGGTCACGGCCGCGGCGCCCCCTCGCGCGTGTCGAACGCCTCGCCGGTCGTCGCGGTCGCGATGGGAGCGGCATGGGCGTCGCCCTGATCCCCGGCGGAGCGGTCGTTCGTGCGCTGGGTGTGCTTCGCCTCGTACATGTGGCGGTCCGCCTCGCCGATGAGCTCGTCGAGCGTCCGAGGGCGGTCCGGGTCGTACAGGGCGACTCCGGCGCTCAGCGAGAGCGCATATGCCCGGCCTGGCGTCTCGTTGGCCCGCCGCACAACGTCGTCGATGCGCCGCACCAGGCGGTTCCCATCCACGGGAGAGATCTCCGTCGCGAGGATCGCGAATTCGTCCCCTCCGAATCGGGCGATCAGGTCGGCCGTCCGAAACGTCCCGCTCCTCAGGAGGTCAGCGGTCTCTCGGAGCGCCCGATCCCCGGCCTCGTGGCCCAGGCGATCGTTGATCTCCTTGAGGCCATCAAGGTCGGCGAAGACGAGCCAGAGACGGTTCCGCGTTCGAACGGACGAGCGCAGCTGCTGCTCGGCCAGCGTCGTGAAACCGCGCCTGTTCAGCAACCCGGTCAGCCCGTCGGTCAGCGACAGCATCCGGATCGTCTCCACCATCTGGCGCCGCTCGGTCACCTCGCGCAGGACCACGAGGGAGCCGGCATTGCCTCGCCGCTCGTCCTCGAGCCCGCTGATCCGCACGTTGAACCACCGGGCGGCCCCGGGCGGGTCTGCCGAGCGTGGGTCCGCAGAGCGGGCCGGGCCTGACGGCCCGGGATGGGCGGGGTCGATGGGGATCTCCGCCTCCCCGTCCCCTGGCTCCTGGCAGGCGACGATGAGCGCAGGGAAGCGGTGCAGGGCCACGGCGATCGACTGCCCCACGGAATCGCTGCCGATCCCGAGGAGTCGCGTCGCGGACAGGTTGAAGGCCGCGATCCTCCGCTCGGGATCGAGCACGAGCACCGCATCCGCGAGGGAGTCGACGAGCCTCGGCCAGGCGACCGGCATGACCTCCAGCAGCCTGGCCCGGAGGACGGCCCATGCGCCGACCAGGCCGGCGATCGCGAACGCGATCGAGCTCAGGTCGGCGTGGACCGAATCCGCGAGGCCGGCGACGTAGGCGATGCTGGCGACGACCGGGATGAGCGACCCGGCGATCGCGATCTGCATGCGCGCCGAGTAGACCCGCGGGTATCGGTAGATCGCCGCGACGAGCGCAAGGAGCCCCCACCCGACGAGCAGGTAGGCGTACGCGGCCTCCACCCAGAACCAGGGACCGTGCCCATAGACGGCGGTGATTCCCCACGCGTCGATGAGCGTGACGGCCGGCCACAGGAGGTGGTGCCACTCGTTCGTCGCCGCCACGCCGACGGAGACGGCCGGCACGAGCAGCAGCAGCGCGACGCGACCGCGCGTCAGCCACCCGTCCTGGCGGGTCCAGGCGAGCACGAACAGGAGGTAGAGGACGGGCGCGCTCATGATCCCGGGGTACGCGACGACGGACCAGGCGATCTTCGCGGACCGGTCGACCGCAGCCGCCTCGAGGGCGTTCGCGAGGAGCCACCAGCCGACGGCGAGCATGAGGAGCGCGAGCCCGCGGGCGCCGACGAGATGACGCCGACGCCAGGCCGCGAGCGCGACCCCGACCGACACGACCGCAGAGGCGACGTACGAGAGGACGAGGAGATTCAGCTGCAACGAGCCCTCCGGAAGGAACGGGATGCCGTTGCGGTGCGGGTCCCCATCCTAACCGGCCGGCGGGCGCCACCGGAGCGGTTCGTCGAGACACCGCCCACGCGGCACCCTCGCCGGGGCCCGGTGGAGAGCCCGGCCGAGGCGAGCTCCGGGCCGGCCGGTCAGTCCAGGTCGACGCTCGAGAGCGTCCGCAGGCCGTGCTCGGCGATGGCGCGGTTCACGGAATCGGGGACCGGCTGGTAGCCCGGCGAGAAGGCGGCGGGGTCAGCGGCGAGGATCCGCATTGCGTGGGCCTGGAGGGCGAAGCCCAGGTCCATGATCTCGATCTGGTGGCCGGTCCCGGCTGTCAGGTTGAGCATCTCGCCCCGGGCCAGGAGGTGGACGCGGCGGCCGTTCGGCAGCTCGAACTCCTCGACGTGCGTGTTCACCCGGCGCGACGCCGTGGCCATCGCGCGGAGCGCGTCGACGTCGATCTCCGTCGCGAAGTGGCCCATGTTCCCGAGCATCGCCCCGTCCTTCAACCGGAGG
Source organism: uncultured Chloroflexia bacterium (assembly GCA_963809215.1). Taxonomy (GTDB): domain Bacteria; phylum Chloroflexota; class Limnocylindria; order Limnocylindrales; family CSP1-4; genus CTSoil-043. Next base: position 814,340 of record CAWEIJ010000002.1, on the reverse strand, counting down.
AGCTGCTCGCGGGCCACGACGCCGGGGCGACCGGTCACGGTGATGATCGTGTCGGCGCGCTCGGCGGCGCGGTCGATCGTCGTGACGAGCATCCCCTCGAAGGCCGCCTCGAGCGCCCGCAGGGGATCGATCTCGACCACGATGACGATCGCGCCAAGGGCACGCAGCGTGCGTGCGAGGCTCCGCCCGCACCAGCCGAAGCCGACGACGGCGAACGTCTTGCCCGCGATCAGCGCGTTGGTTGCCCGCAGGAAGCCGTCGACGGCGGCGGGCCCGATCCCGCGCTCGCTCTCGAAGCCCAGCTTGATCGGGCTGTCGTTGATGACGATCACCGGGTACGGGACGCGCCCGGCGAGCTCGCCGACGAGGCGGTTTCGGCCGGAGGTCGTCTCCTCGGTGGCGGCGACGACCCGCGACGCGCGATCGTCCACGGTCCCCGCAATGAGGTCGGCCCCGTTGTCGAGGAGCAGGTCCGGGTCGGATCGCAGGACGCGCGCGATGTGCTCGCGATGGGCCGCCATGTCATCGGCTCTTGCCGAGTAGATGCGCACCCCGCGCCGCGCGCTCATCGCTGCAGCGACCCCATCGTCGGTGGTCGCCGGGCTCCCCGTCCAGGCGACCTCCGCGCCGCCGGCGAGGAGCGTCTCGACGAGCACCGCGGTCTTGGACTCGACGTGGAGGCACATCCCGATGCGCCGGCCCTCGAGCGGGTGGTCACGCTCGAACTCCGCCCGCAGACGCCCGAGCACCGGCATGTGCGTGCGCGCCCAGGCGATCCGCGCCTCGCCCTCGGCGACGAGCGCCGGATCGGCGACGACGCTCGGCTCGAGATCGGAGAACGGGGCCGGCGAGGTCGATCGGCTTGCAAACACGGCTCCGCGAGTATACGGGCGCGCATGGGCGCGAACCGGCGCCTGCCCGGAGATGACGAGCCGTCATGACGGCTGCCGCATGACGAACCAGGGTTATGCTGGGTGAGCGTGTCCGACGGTACTCCGCGGGCCAGCCAATGCAGGCCGCCGCGAAGACGACCACGTCACGCGCGCAACGAGGGGTGATGCAGGGATGCACGGAGATCCCGACGTGGACCGGGCCGTGAACGAGCAACGCGCGCTGCTCCAGGCGCTCATGGACACCACGCCCGACCATGTCTATTTCAAGGACGCCGACAGCCGCTTCACGATGATCAGCGCCGCCCTCGCCCGTTCCTTCGGCCTGGACGATCCCTCGCAGGCAGTCGGCAGGACGGATTCCGACTTCTTCACGGAGGACCACGCTCGGGCCGCTCTCGAGGACGAACGCGAGATCATGCGTACGGGCACACCGATCGTCGGTCTCGAGGAGCGGGAGACGTGGCCGGGCGGTCGGGAGACCTGGGTCTCGACGACCAAGATGCCTCGCACCGACGACAAGGGCACTGTCGTCGGGACGCTCGGCGTCTCACGCGACATCACGGCGCGCAAGCAGGCCGAGGCGGAGCTCCGCGAGGCCGAGGAGCGGTACCACTCGGTCGTGGACGCCCTGGGCGAGGGGATCGTGCTCCAGGCGGCGGATGGCGCGATCTATGCCTGGAACGCCGCCGCCGAAGCGATCCTCGGTCAGACCGGCGACCAGCTGCGAGGGCTGACCTCGGTCGACCCGTCATGGCGGGCGATCCGCGAGGACGGCTCGCCGTTTCCCGGCGAGGCGCACCCGGCGATGGTCACGCTGGCGACCGGGGAGCCCCGAACAGGCGTCGTCATGGGCGTGCACAAGCCCGACGGCACGCTGACCTGGATCCTGGCCAACGCGCGGCCGCTCGTCCGGTCGGGCGAGACCCGACCACACGCTGTCGTGACGTCCTTCGCCGACATCACCGAGAGGAAGCGGGCGGAGACCGCCCTCGCATCGTCGGAGCGACACCTTCGCACCGCGCTCGACACGATGCTCGACGGGGTCACGATCCAGTCCGCCATCCGGGACGAGGAGGGCCGGGTCGTCGACTTCGCGATCGACTACGCCAACTCCGCGATCGGCCTGATCAGCGGCACGGCGGGCAGCCTCCAGGCGGGCCGCACCCTGCTCGAGCTGTTCCCCGCCCACCGGGCGAACGGGCTCTTCGACGCGTACGTCCAGGTGGTCGAGACCGGTGTTCCGTTCCAGTCCGAGGCGTTTCACTATGTCGACGCCGACGCGGAGGCCGGAGCGCTCGACCAGGTGCTCGACCTGCGCGCCGCCAGGATCGGCGATGGGTACGTCCTCTCCGTGCGCGACGTCACCGAGCACCGGAAGGCCGAGCAGGTTCTGGTCGAGCAGCGCGCGCTGCTCGAGGCGCTGATGGACAACACGCCCGACCACATCTATTTCAAGGACGCCGACAGCCGGTTCACGATGGTCAGCGCGGAGACGGCGCGGTCGTTCGGCTTCGACGATCCGACACAGGTTGTCGGGAAGTCCGATTTCGACTTCTTCACCGAGGAGCACGCCCGCCCCGCCTTCGACGACGAGCAGCGGATCATGCAGACGGGTGTGCCCATCATCGATCTCGAGGAACGGGAGACGCGACGCGACGGACGAGAGACCTGGGCCTCGACGACCAAGCTGCCCCGCAGGGATCGCGATGGGAACATCGTCGGGACGTTCGGCATCTCGCGCGACATCACGGCGCGCAAGCGAGCAGAGCAGGAGCTCCAGGAGCTGAACGCGGCGCTCGAAGGGGCCATGGGCCGGGCGATCGAGCTGGCCGCGGAGGCCGACGCCGCCAACGCGGCCAAGAGCGAGTTCCTGGCCAACATGAGCCACGAGATCCGGACGCCGATGAACGGGGTCATCGGCATGATCGGGCTCCTGCTCGACACGGAGCTGGACGAGGACCAGCGGCACTACGCGGAGACCGTGCGGGCGAGCGGCGAATCCCTGCTCGACCTCCTCAACGACATCCTCGACTTCTCGAAGATCGAGGCCGGGAAGCTCGAGCTGGAGATGCTCGATTTCGACCTGCGCGCGCTCCTCGACGACTTCGCGGCAATGCCCGCACTGCGCGCGCACGAGAAAGGGCTCGAGTTCATCTGCGCCGTTGCTCCCGACGTGCCGGCATACCTCACGGGCGATCCCGGCCGCCTGCGCCAGGTGCTCCTCAACCTGGCCGGCAACGCCCTGAAGTTCACGCAGCAGGGCGAGATATCCGTGCGAGCGGCCCTGGTCGCGCAGAGCGACGCCGACGTGGTCGTGCGGTTCTCGGTCAAGGACACCGGCATCGGCATCGCGCTCGAGAAGCAGGCTCGGATGTTCGAGAAGTTCACCCAGGCGGACGCATCGACGACCCGCCGGTACGGCGGCACGGGACTCGGCCTCGCCATCTCGAAGCGGCTGGTGGAGCTGATGGGCGGCGAGATCGGCTTGAACAGCGCAGAAGGGCGGGGGTCGGAGTTCTGGTTCACGGTCCGCCTGGCCAGGCAGGCCGAGTCGGAACGAGCACCGTTGCCGGTCGCCGAGATTCGCGGAGCCCACATCCTCGTCGTGGACGACAACGCGACCAACCGTGAGGTCCTGTCGGCACAGCTCCAGGCGTGGGGCGCGCGCCCGGAGGAAGCCACGGATGCCCCATCGGCGCTCCTGGCGCTCGCGCAGGCGCGGGACGAAGGGGACCCGTTCGCGGCAGCAATCGTCGACATGCAGATGCCCGACATGGACGGAGCGGGCCTTGCCCGCGCGATCAAGGCAGACGAGAGCCTGGCGCAGACCCGCCTGGTGCTGATGACGTCCCTCGGCCAGCGAGGCGATGCGCGCAGGATGGAGGAGATCGGGTTCGCGGCCTACCTCGTGAAGCCGGCGCGACAGTCGGATCTCTTCGACAGCCTGTCCACCGTCCTCGCCGCGACGCCGGTCAGCCGTGGCGCGCGGCGCATCGTGACGCGTCACGCCGTGCGCGAGATGCGACGCGGGGCGGTCCGCATCCTGCTCGCCGAGGACAACCTCACGAACCAGCAGGTGGCCCTCGGCATCCTGAAGAAGCTGGGACTGCGAGCGGACGCCGTGGCCGACGGCCTCGAGGCCATCCGGGCGCTCGAGACGATCCCGTACGACCTCGTGCTCATGGACGTGCAGATGCCCAGGCTGGACGGCCTCGAGGCGACGCGCCAGATCCGCGATCCGCGGTCGAAGGTCCTCCGCCACGGGATCCCCATCATCGCGATGACAGCCCACGCGATGCAGGGCGACCGGGATCGGTGCCTGGAGGCGGGGATGGACGACTACGTCACGAAGCCGGTCTCCCCCGAGGCCCTCGCCGAGGCGATCGATCGGTGGCTGCCGCGGGAAGAGCCCGGTCCCGCGGTGCACCCGCGCGGGGTGCTCCCGCAGGCGGTCCTGGGATCCGTCCGGCGTGCCGGCGCGGCACCCGCGGCGGCGCACGGCGCACGGACGGCTTCCGGCGCGGCACCCGCGGCGGCACCCGGACCGGAAGTGCCCGTGTTCGACGCGTCGGGCATGATGGAGCGGCTGATGGGCGACCAGGACCTCGCCCGGATCGTGATTGCAGGCTTCCTCGAGGACGCCCCACGCCTGGTCTCGGCACTTCGGGAGTCACTCGACGCGAACGATGCGCCCGCCGCGATCCGCGGAGCCCACACGATCCGGGGCGCCTCGGCCACGGTCGGCGGTGAGGCCATGCGAGCCGTGGCGTGGGAGATGGAGCGCGCGGGCACGGCTGGCGATTTCGCCGCCGTGAGCGCCCGTCTCCCCGAGCTCGAGCTCGAGCTCGGCCGGCTACGGGAGGCGATGGGCGCCTTCACCGGCACCCGGCGCGAACAGGATGCACCGGGGTTGATCCGGTGAGGATCCTGGTCGCGGACGACGACCTCACGTCCCGACTGGTCCTGGCGGGCGTCCTGAAGAAATGGGGCCACGAGGTCGTGGCGACCGTGGACGGAACGCAGGCCTGGGAGGCGATGCAGCGCGCCGATGCGCCGACGCTCGCGATCCTCGACTGGATGATGCCCGGGCTCTCCGGCGTGGAAGTCTGCGACCGGGTCCGGAGCCTTCACTCCGACCAGCCGCCCTACCTGATCCTCCTGACGTCGAAGGGCGAGAAGGCCGACATCGTGACGGGGCTCGAGGCCGGGGCCGATGACTACCTGGCCAAGCCGTTCGACCCGGGCGAGCTCCGTGCCCGCGTCGACGTGGGCCGGCGCATCATCGAGCTGCAGGCCCGCCTGCTCGAGGCGCGCGACGCCGTCGCGCACGAGGCGACGCACGACCACCTGACCGGTGCGCTCAACCGGCGGGCGTTTGCCGACGTCCTGCACGCGCGCCTGTCGGAGGAGCGCCGGCATCACGCAGGGGCTCGCGCTCGGGATCTGCGACGTGGACGCGTTCAAGACGATCAACGACACGCACGGCCACCTGGTCGGGGACGAGGTGCTCGTCGAGCTCGTCCGCGTGCTCTCGGCGTCAATGCGCCCGCATGATGTCCTGAGCCGCCACGGCGGTGACGAGTTCGTGGTCCTGGCCGGGCATGTCGGCGATGGCGAGGTGGGCCAGCTCTTCGAGCGCATGCGGGCGGCAGTCGCGGATCACCCGATCTCCACCCGCGTCGGCGGCGTCGAGGTCACGCTGAGCTTCGGCGTCAGCAGGTGGTCCGAGGGCCAGAGCGAGGACGCGCTCCTCGGCGCCGCCGACGCCGCCCTGTACCGGGCCAAGAGCGCCGGACGCAACCGCGTCGTGCTCGCGAGCGGCTCGACCGCATCCGGCGCGTAGCCCGAGCGTTCGCGAGCGCGCAGCGCCCCCGGTCGGAGCGCCCGGCCCCGGCGTCACCCGCGCCAGCGGAACCAGAGGAGCGCCGCGAGGTAGGCGATGCCGGCGACGGCCGCCACCACGGCAAAGTCCAGGCCGCTCTGGCCGTGCGCGATCTGCCACAGGAACCCACCCAGCGCGACGAGGATCGCCGCGATCCCCGCGACGGCCGTGGCGGCCACGCTGAAGCCTGCCAGCCGCTCGTCGGCCGGCTGCCCGCGGAGGACACCGACGGTCTCGCTTCGACCACCGAAGGCGACCAGGACCCCGCTGTAGATCGCCATCACCGCGAACATCCCGAGACCCAGGCCTGGCTGGCCCCCGAGGGCAGACGCTCCGAAGAGCACGGCGCCCATCGCCAGCCCGAACGCGGGCATACCCCACCTAGCGCCCATCGGCGTCGTCTCCATGGAACAGCTCCTCCACCGGCCTGCCGAAGAACCGCGCGAGCGCCAGTGCCAGGGGCAGCGACGGCAGGTACCGCCCGGTCTCGATCGCGTTGATCGTCTGGCGCGACACCTTCATCGCCGTCGCCAGGTCCTCCTGGCGCAGCGCCCTGACCGTTCGCAGGTCACGTACTTCGTTCCGCATGGATGGAAAGGTAACTTGACATCGAAGGAATGTCAAGTGTCTTTTACACGGCGGGCGAACCGCGGCCTGCAGCGCATCAAGGCATGCCAGCAGGGACCCAGCCGGCCGCGCCCGAAACCCGAGCCCACGGACTCCGGCGCGACGTACGATCACCAGATGAGACGGAACCCCCACGGCGTGTCCCAGGTCGGCCCGTGACTGCGGGAACCCCGGACACGCCCCCGATGCGGACCGTCGCCTGGGTCGGCGACGCGATCGAGATCATCGACCAGACGAAGCTCCCGGCCGCGTGCGAGATCCTGCGCCTCGAGACCGTCGAGGCGGCGATCGACGCGATCCAGAGGCTGGCGGTGCGAGGGGCCCCCGCGATCGGTGTCTGCGGCGGGCTCGCGATGGTGCTCGGACTCGACGAGGCACGACCGGCATCGACTGCCCGCGCGAAGGCGGTGCTCGACGAGATGGTCGTGCGCATCGGGTCGGCGCGGCCGACCGCCGTCAACCTCTCCTGGGCGGTCCTCCGGGTGCGCGCGGCCGCGGTTGCCGAGCCCACGCCAGCCGCCATCCGCGAGCGCGCGCTCGGCGAGGCGCTGCGGATCCTCGACGAGGACCGCGAGGCCTGCCGCCGGATCGGCGAGCTCGGGCGCGCGGAGCTCGCATTCGCCACGCGAATCCTCACCCACTGCAACGCGGGCCGGCTCGCGACGCTCGGCTCCGGGACAGCGCTCAGCGTCGTCTATGCGAAGGCCGCCGCGGGCGAGCCCGTCGCGGTCTTCGCGTGCGAGGCACGGCCGCTCCTGCAGGGAGCGCGACTGACCGCGTGGGAGCTGATGAACGCGGGGATCAACGTGACGCTCATCGTCGACGGCGCGGCCGCGCCGCTCCTCCACTCGGGCCGGGTCGACGCGGTGGTCGTGGGCGCGGACCGGATCGCCGCGAACGGCGACACGGCGAACAAGGTCGGCACGTTCGGGCTCGCGCTCGCCGCGCGCCACGCGGGCGTCCCGTTCTACGTCGCCGCGCCCAGCTCCACGTTCGACCTGGCGACGCCGTCCGGCGACGCGATCGTCATCGAGGAGCGGCCCGCCGACGAGGTGCGGGGCTGGCAGGGACACGCCTCCGCGCCGCGCGACGTCGCGGTCTGGAATCCCGCTTTCGACGTCACGCCGCACACGCTCGTGACCGGGTTCATCACCGACGCGGGTGTGCTCCACCCGCCATTCCCCGAGCTGTCGGCGGCGGGGAGCGCGGTGCGCGCGCCATGACCGTGCCGGCCACCTGGACCGACGCGCGGGACCGCGTCACGTTGTTCGCGCAGCGTCTGCTCGCCGAGCGACTCGTCTACTTCACCGCGGGCAACATCAGCATGCGGATCGCGGACGACCCGGACCTGGTGGCGATGACGCCAGCGAGCACCCCGTACGACACGATGCGACCGACCGACGTGGTGATCGTGGGCCTGGACGGGCGGGTCGTCGACGGCGCGCTGAAGCCCACGTCCGAGCTGCCGCTGCACACGATCACGTACGCGCGTCGCCCGGATGTCGCCGGGATCGTCCACACGCACAGCGCCGCCGCGATGGCAGCCGCGGCGATGGGCATCCCGATCCCACCGATCCTGCACGGGCTGGTTGCGGCCTGCGGTGGCGGCATCGTGACCGCGCCATACGCGCGGGGCGGGACCGCGGAGGTGGCGGAGCTCACCGCGGACGCCCTCCGTGACCGGAGCGCGTGCCTGCTCCGCAACCATGGCGTGCTCGCGATCGGCCCGACGGTGGACCACGCCTACAACGCCGCCTCGGTGGTCGAGGGCGTCGCCGACGCCTATCTCCGGGCGCTCGCCTTCGGACCGGTGCCCGAGATCGAGCCGGGCGAGGTGGCCCGGATCCGGCGCGAGCAGTGGTCACCGGCGTGGTCCGCCGGGCCCTCCGTGCCCACCCACGGGGGATAGGCTCCCCGCCTGCCGGTCGCGGCCCGACTCGCAGCGAATCGCCCGCTCCGGCCTGGCCATCCAGATCCGTGGCGCGAGACGTCTCGTATCGTTGGTGCGATGACTGACCCGCGAGCCGACGCCGAGACTGGAGCCGTCACCGGGCGCGCCGCCACGACCGGAACCGGGGATCCCAGCGAGTCGCGCCCGGGGCCGCCGCCTCGTCATCGTCCCGCTGGGCCTGGTGGCGGTCCTCGCCGCACTCGGCGCGATGGCGGTCACGGGCCTCCACCCCAGCCCGACGGGCTCCCCCGGGGCCGGGACCGTGCCTCCCGCGGCGTCGTCCGCAGCGTCCGCGATCCCGAGCGCCGCGCAACCCAGCGCGGCCGCCTCGGCGTCCGCCGTGGCGCGCGGCCGCATCGCGGTTGTCGACGCGAACGGCAACCTGTCCACGATGGACGACCTCGGTGGCTCGATCGTCTCCTTCGTCGTGCCGGGGGTCGCCTTCGGGCTCCCGACCTGGTCACCTGACGGCTCGCGCATCGCAGCCGTCGGCTCGACCGCGACGGACGCCTCGATCTACGTCTTCCGCGTGCCGCGCGGGATCGCGGCGGGGGCGGGCACACCCGTCGTCATCTACCGTAGCCGGGATCGCCCGCCGTTCTACCTCTACTGGACGCCCGACGGCCGGAAGGTCGCGTTTCTCGCGACGGAGACGGCCGGGATCTCGCTGCGGATCGCGCCCGCCGACGGAACCGCGCCGCTCGACGGCAGCGGCCCGGGGGCGATCATCCGTCGGGGCACGCCCCTCTACTTCGACTGGGAGGCAGCGGACCGCCTCCTCCTGCACGTCGGGACCGGGTCGGGCGGGTTCGTCGGCGAGGTCGGCCTCGACGGCGCGCCGGTCGCGCCTGCGGTGGGCGGCACGGGAGACTTCCGGGCCGCAAGCGCGAGCCGCGACGGCCGCTACGTCGCCTTCGCAGCGGGCGACGACGAGGCATCCGGCGAGGTCGTCGTGGCGGCGCGGGGCGGCGCGAGCCAGCATGTCCTGCCGGTCTACGGTCCGGCCGCCTTCGTCTTCGACCCGGCGGGCGACGCGCTCGCCGTGATCGGTGCGACCGTGCCCGGTGCGGCGTCATCGGGATTCCCGATCGGCCCGCTCCGGCTGATCGACGCACGGTCCGGGGCGGCGCGGACGCTTGTCGACGGCCTCGTGGTCGGGTTCTTCTGGGCCCCCGACGGACGCACGATCGCGGTCCTCAGGCTGGCAAGCCCCGGAGACCAGACGACGCGCATCGCCGCGGGCCTCACCGCCGCGAGCCTCGGGAAGACCGCCGCCGCGACGCCGGCGCCCGCGACGCCGGCCCCCGCGGCCGAGGTACACCTCGCGTTCATCGACGTGGCGACCGGAGCCGTCCGCTCCGAGCGCGTCGTGCAACCCGCCGTTGGCTTCGTTGACGGGGTCCTGCCCTACTTCGACCAGTACGCCCTGAGCCATCGTGTCTGGGCGCCGGACAGCACGTCGATGGTGCTGCCCCTCGTCGACGCGACCGGGCAGACCCATGTCGACGTCGTGCCCGCGGACGGGTCGGACCCCCGGCCGATCGCGGACGGCGATGCGGCGTTCTGGAGCCCGTGATCCCGGGACACGGCTACGGTCGCGTCCCGAGCAGCGCGGCGGCGATCTCCGCGAGCGCACCCAGCGCCGGGTCGGCGGACGACTGGGCACGCACCTGGAGGCAGACGCTGTCCGCCCCGGCGTCGAGGTGGGCGCGCACCCGTCCCACGATCGCGTCCACGTCGCCGCACACGATGACCGCGTCGATCAGCCGGTCGCTCCCCTCCCCTGCAAGGTCGTCGTCGCTCCACCCCAGGCGGCGCAGGTTGTTGGCGTAGTTCGGGAGCGCCAGGTAGCTCTTCGCGAACGCGCGCGCGATCCGGCGTCCCTCGACCGGGTCCGTGGTGAGCACCGCCGTCTGCTCCACGACCAGGCACGGCTCCGGGCCGAGATGCCGGCGGGCGATGGGCGTGTGCTCGACGGGGACGAAGTACGGGTGCGCGCCGTCGGCCCGCTCGGCAGCGAGCTCGAGCATGCGGGGGCCGAGCGCGGCGAGCACCACCGGCACCGGAGGGTCGGGCTCCGGGCCGCCGTACGGCCCGGCCGCCATCGCGTCGAGGTAGGCGCGCATCGTCTCGAGCGGACGGCCGTAGGTCCCGCCGCGGGTGGCGACCGATGGCGCGTGGCTGACGCCGATGCCGAGGATGAAGCGGCCCGGGTAGGCCTCGCCGAGGGTCCGCGCCCCGTTCGCCATGGCCATCGGGTCGCGGGCATGGATGTTCGCGATGCCCGACGCGACGGCGATCCGCTCCGTGGCCGCGAGCAGGATCGCGGCGTGGCTGAACACCTCCTTGTTGCCGAGCGTCTCGGGAATCCAGACGGCCGGATACCCGAGCATCTCCACGTGCCTGGTCGCGTCTCCCGCGGCGCCGGCCGGCATGCGCTGCAGGGCCCAGCTCCAGACTCCCACCGGCCCGAGCTGCTCCGCCAGCCGGCGTCCCCCGAACCCACCGATCCCGCTCATTCGACGCGCGCCTCCTCCGGGCTGTCGGGGCTCGCCGTGGCGGCCCGTTTCGATCCCCGAAGCCTAGCGAACCGCCCAACCGGTTGCCGCGCCGGGTCATGCCGGGAACCGTTCCCCGTCCGAGCACGTCTGGCCTCCATCCAGCCCCACCTGACGGAGGAATGCCCGATGAAGCGCCGCGTCCCCTTCGCGCTCCTGCTCGCTGCGAGCCTGCTCATCCTGCCGGCGAGCGTCGCGGCCGCCGGGCCTCAGCTCCGGGCCAGCGTCATCCCCGGCCGCGAGATCGATGTCGTCGGAACCGGCTTCCCTGCCTCGGGCAGCGTCACGCTCGTCATCGGGCGGAGCAACCACCCGGACGAGACGCGGACGCTCAGCGCGGATGCTGCGGGCTCATTCACGACGACCATCGACGCGGGTCCCGGGCGTGGCGGCGCCTACACGCTCGTCGCGACCGCGGGGCAGCTCAGCGCGAGCGCCGCGGTGGTCGCGGTGGAGACGGCAGGCGGAGGGGGCGGCACGCTCGGGAGCCCGCCTCCCACCGCCGCGAGGCCACTGCCGGATCCCGGCCACGGGCCGGCCGGCGCGACCCTCCTCGTCGTCCTTGCCGGGTTGCTGGGCGCGGGGACCTGGCTCCGTCGATCGAGGCGCGCCGCCCGCTGAGCCGTCCGGTCTCGGGCGTCAGGCCAGCGCGAGGATGCGCAAGCCGAAGGAACCGCTGGGCGCGGCCACGACCACGCTGTCTCCGGCCCGCGCGCCCATGAGCGCCCGGCCCATCGGTGAGGTGCTGCTGATCCGCCCGTCGGCAGGAGCCGCCTCGTGGCTGCCGACGATCGTGTACGTCTCCTCCCCGTGGTCGTCCTCGACCGTCACCGTCGTGCCGAGGCTGACATGGCTCGTCGAAGCCCCCTCGATCTCCACCGCGTCGCGGAGCAGCACGGTCAGCTGGTTGACCCGGCCCTCGAGGATCGACTGCTCCTTGCGCGCCGTCTCGTACTCCGCGTTCTCGCGGAGGTCGCCGAGCTCGCGGGCGGCGCTGATCCGGGCGACGACGACGGGCCGCTCGACCGTCGTGAGCTGCTCGAGCTCGGCGCGAACGCTGACGATGCCGCTCGAGGAAAGGTAGACGGTGCTGCTCATGATCGGGCGATCTCCGGGGCGAGGGGAGGAACACTGGGCTCGCCAGTCTGACAGGTGACCCGAGACCATGCCCGGGGAGCCGCGGTGAGCGTCATCCTCGACGGGGCGACGGTGCGTGGATGGCGCGCCGAAGCTTGTGCAGCGCCGACCAGCCGGGTCGTCCGGCTACGCCTTCCGCTCGAGCAGCTCCTCGGCGGCGAAGAGGTTGATCCCGCTGTCGATCAGGTCCAGCAGCCCGCGCATCGTGCGCTCCTCCTCGACCTGCTCCTCGATGAACCACTGCACGAACTGGAGGCTTCGGTGATCCGCGGCCGCGGTCGCCGCGCTGGCGATGGCGTCGAAATGCCCGGTGACGCGAAGCTCGCTCTCGAGGGCAGCCCGGACCGCCTCCCTGGCGGAAGCGTACCGGGTTGTGCCCGGCCCGATCGCCGGCAGGTCGAACGGGATGCCGTTGTCGACGAGGAACGAGATGATCTTCGCGGCGTGCTGGGCCTCCTCGAGCGACTGGGCACGGAACACGCCGGCCCACTTCGCGAGGCTCTGCCCGTCGAAGTACAGCGAGATCCCGTAGTAGGCCTGGTGGGCGTTGAGCTCGTGCCCGACCTGTGCGATGAGCAGGTCGCGGACCCCGTCGCTGATCATTGCGATCCCTCTCCCTCCGGCGTCGTCACATCGAGGATACCGTCGTTCGAAGGACCTCGCGGTGCCCCATTGGCGCCCGCGCCGATCCCCGCCACTCCTTCGCGCCTCGATCCCGCCCCCGCGTCGCTAGAGTTCGGGAGATGCCCGCCACGTCGCGCCGCAGGGCGCTCCTCCTCATCTGCGCCGTCGCGGTCGCCGTCGCGACGAACTACACCATCCAGGGTCCCGTCCTGGGCCTCATCCGCGGCGAGTTCGGGCTGTCGTCGGCGGACGCGGGCAGCATCGCCACGGCGTTCTTCGTCGGCTCCGCGGCGACGATGCTGGCCGGGGGCGCGATCGCGGACAGGATCGGCACACGTCCGGCGGTCACGCTCGGGTTCCTGCTCGTGGCGGTCGGAAACCTCGGGACGGGCGTCCTGGCGCCGAGCTTCCCCGCGCTGCTGGGATGGCGCGTCCTCGGCGGCCTCGGCTCGGGCTTCGGGTTCGCGGCAGGCGCCGCCTACACGCGCTCGATCTTCGATGATCGCGGGCGCCACCTCGCCCAGGGCCTGTACGGCGCGGCGTTCCTCCTCGGGTCGGGGATGACCCTGGCCTACGTGCCGGTCCTCGCCGGCCCGTCGGGTGACTGGCGCCTCGCCTTCACGTTGTCGGCGCTCGCCGTGGCCGTGGTCTGGGTGGCATGGACGCTGCTCGCCCCCGCCGAGCCCCGGACGCCCGCCGCCGGTGGGGCGCTCGAGGCGCTCATCGTCGCCCTGCGCGAGCGCAACACGTGGCTCCTTGCGCTTTGCCACATGTGCGGCTTCGGGATGGCCATCGTGGTCAGCACGTGGGTCACCCTCTACCTGGAAGACGCGTTCGGCCTCTCGATCGGGGCGGCCGGGCTGATCGGCTCGATCACCCTGGTCCTCGGCATCGTCTCGCGCGCGTCGGGCGGGGCCGTCCTCGAGGCGGGGCTTGAGCCGATGCGTCTCGTCCGGGTCGGCCTCATCCTGGCCGTTGCCGGCCTCACCCTGATCGCGGTGGCGCCGTCGCTTCCCGTTGCCGTCGCCGGCCTCATCATCACGGGCCTCGGCGTCGGGTTCCCGTACGCGGCCGTGTTCAACGGGGCCGCCGCCAGCGTCCCGGCGAGCGCCGCTTCGGCCCAGGCGATGGTGGGCTGGGGCGGCCTGCTGACGGCGATCTTCGGACCGCCGCTGGTCGGGACGCTGCTCGACGCGACGGGGAGCTTCAGCGCGGGCTTCCTCGTCCTCGCCGCGATCGTCGTGGCCGTGCTTGCCCTGACGACGCTTGTCCGCCCGTTCGAGCTCGCGTCGGCCGGCTCGACGTGATCGTCGCGCCGCGGCCGGCGCCTGCCTGAGCGTCGCAGGTCGTCGATGCGTGCGCGATCCGGGCGTCGCGGGCTACGCCGCGGTCGGACTGGACGCTCCCAGGAGCCCCAGCGCCTCGAGCGCAGCTCGCAGCGGCCCCGCGCCCGTGAAGTGCAGCGCATGCATCCCCATCGCCGCGGCAACCTCGATGTTGCGGGGTGCGTCGTCGATGAAGACGGCGTCGCGCGGGTCGAGCCGGTAGCGGTCGAACAGGACCCGGTAGAGGCGAGCGTCCGGCTTGGAGACGCGCTCCTGTCCGGAGATCACGATCCCGCCGAACAGGGCGAGGAACGGGAACCGCGCCCGGGCGACCGGGAACGTCTCCGCCGACCAGTTGCTGAGCGCGTACAGCGGCAGCGACCGCGCGTGGAGCTCGCCGAGGATCGCGACCGTCCCCGCGATCCCCTCGCCGAGCGTCTCCGGCCAGCGCTCGTGGAATGCGACGATGCGCTCCCGCTCCGACGGGAATTCCTCGGTGAGCTGGGCCACGGCCTCCGCGAACGGCCGGCCCGCGTCCTGGCGGGCATTCCACTCGGGCGTGCAGACGGTGGCCAGGAACGCCTCCATCGCCGCGTCGTCACCCCCGAACATCTTCCGGTAGAGGTGGCGCGGATCCCAGTCGATCAGGACGCCGCCAAGGTCGAAGACGACGGCGGAGCGACGCAAACCGCCCCCAATCCCTGTTGGCCCATCCATGGCCCCATTGTGGCGTCATCGGCGTGCGATCGCGCCGGCGCGACGCCCGGGGACGCCGGCTCGCGCCTGGCCGCCGCCCGCCTGCGATGAACGAGGAGCCCCGACGCCGGGTCGCCGCCGGCGCGGCGCTGGTCGCCGTCCGCAACCGACGCGGGCGATGTCCCCCTCGGGGTTCTACGCTGAGAGCCATGTCCCGCCTCCGCCGTCGCTCGCACCGCTGCCCGGCCGCGGTGCTCGCTGCCTGCCTCTGGCTGGGCGCGTCCACGCTCGCTGGGAGTGCTGTCCTTGGGGCCGAGCCCGGACCGAGCGGGGCGGTCGGACCCGCGCCCGACGCATCGGCGCAGCTGCGCCTGCACGAGGTCCTGCGCGCGCCGCTCTGGCAGCTGGCGACCGGCGGGCTCTCGACGGCCGACCGCCGGCAGCTCGTCGCGGCGCTCGTGACCGACGAGCTGGCGATCGACCCCGCGGTCGCCGTCTCGATCGATCTCGACCATCTGCTCACGACCTCCATCCTCGACGACCTCCTGGGCGCCGGCGCCCGGGTCGTCAACAGCGCCGCCCGGACGGTCGAGGCGTACGTCGCGACCGACCGGCTGGCGGCGCTCGCGGCGGTCGATGGGGTCCGCGCGATCCGCCCGATCCGGCGTCGCTCGGCGACCGGGTCCGTCAGCCCCGTCGCGACGCTCCACGGGTCGGCTGCCTGGCAGGCTGCCGGCCTGACCGGGGCGGGCGTGAAGGTCGGGATCATCGACGGCGGGTTTGCCGGCATGGCGTCCCTGCTGGGCAGCGACGTGCCGGCCGCGGTCCACGCGCACTGCTACACGGCGGTCGGGACATTCACGGCGAACCTCGCCGACTGTGCAAACGGCGAGACGCACGGGACGGCCGTTGCGGAGGCGATCTTCGACATGGCTCCCGGGATCGACCTCTACCTGGCGGACCCGATCTCCTCGCTCGACGAGCAGAAGGCCGTCCGCTGGATGACGGGCAACGGCGTCCGGATCATCAACGCGTCGTTCTTCTCCGGCCTGATCTTCGAGGGGCCGGGAGACGGGACCTCGCCATACGGCGATTCGCTGTACGCCCTCGTGGACCGGGCGGTCGCCTCGGGCGCTCTCTGGGTCAACGCGGCCGGCAACGCGGGCGATTCCGGCTGGACCGGGCCCTGGACCGACCCCGACAGCGACGGGCTGCTCGACTTCGCCCCCGGGGTCCACACGGACAGCATGACGCTGGCCGCCGGGGCGGACGTCACCGTGGCGATCCGGTGGGCCGACCCCTGGGGCGCGTCGTCGAACAACTACGACCTGCAGCTCTACTCGGGGTCGACGCTCGTCGCATCGTCGGCGGACGTCCAGGCGGGTGCCGGCGATCCGTTCGAGGTCGTCGACTACCGGGCGCCGCAGGCCGGCACGTACGGCATCCGCATCCGGCTGGTCTCGGGCGCACCGACGTCCCGCATGCAGCTCCTCGTCGGCACCAACGAGGACGTCAAGCTCACCCAGCAGGTCGCCGACGATACGCTGCCGACCCCGGCCGACAGCACGAACCCCGGCATGATCGCCGTTGGTGCCGTGAAGCTCGACCAGCCGACGGTCATCGAGCCGTACAGCTCGCGTGGCCCGACGCTCGACGGGCGGATCAAGCCCGACCTCGTGGCCGCCGACTGCGCAGCGACGGTCACGGACGGCCCGTTCTGTGGCACGAGCGAGGCCGCGCCCTTCGTGACGGGAGCTGCGGCCCAGGTCCTGCAGGCCGTGCCGACGCTGACCCCGGTCCAGCTCGCGGACTGGCTTCGGTCCCACGCGTCCCCGCTCGGGAGCCCCGTCCCGAACTCCACGTTTGGCGCGGGTCGTCTCGACCTCGGCCCGCTGCCGTTCACGACCGCGACGCGCCTCGCATTCGTCGTACCTCCGACCGGCGCCGTCGCCGGCTCCCCGCTGACCGGGCAGCCAACGGTGTCGCTGGTCGACGCGAGCGGGCTCGTCGTCGGGTCGGGCCCCGGCAGCGCCGCGGGCGTCTCGATCTCGCTCGCCAGCAACCCGACCGGGGCCACCCTCGCCTGCCCGGGCGGCCTGACCCGGAACGCCGTGGCAGGCGTGGCGTCCTTCGGCGGCTGCACGATCGATCGCCCCGGGAGCGGCTACACGATCCGCGCCGAATCGGCCGGGCTGACGCCAGCCGCCTCTGCGCCGGTCGACATCCTCGCGCCTGGGTCGCCGCTCCCGCTTGCCCTCGCGGCCCAGCAGGGCCTGATCACGGTTGGGGCGACGGCCTCGCTCATCGGCAGCTTCAGCCCGGCACCGGCTGCGGGCGGCCAGGAGCTCGCGGTCGAGCGGTCCGCCGACGGCCTCACCTGGACCGCTGCCGGGAGCTCGGCGACGGACGCCTCCGGTGGGCTGGTCGCCGGCGTGGCGCCAACGGCGACGACCTGGTACCGCGTCCGCTTCGGAGGTGGCCCGGCGCTGCCGGCCGCCACCAGCTACCCGGTCCGGATCGTGGTCCGGCAGACGCTCGCGCTCGTCGCGTCGCCGCACCCGCCGCAGCGGATCGTCCACGGGACGACCGTCACCTTCACCTCGATCGTCCGGCCCGCCGGGGCGGCCTTCCCGCACGCGACCGTGAGCTACGTCGTCTATCGCCGGGTCGGGGCCGCCTGGGTCCTCTATCGCCGGATCTCGGTGACCGGCGACGCGACGGGGAAGGCCCGGTTGGTCTGGCGATTCAGCCTCCCCGGGTCCTGGTACGTGCGTTCGTCCGCCCTCGCCACGCCGTCGAACGCACAGAGCGCCTCGAGCGCCGTCGCGCGGTACGACGTGCGATAGAGGCGACCGCGCACGAGGCGCCCCCGGCGCCTATCCTGCGGCCATGGCCGACCGTCGCTTCGCCCGATGGATGCGAAACGCGGAGTCCGCGCCCCTCCTGGAGAGCTTCTTCGTCGCCGCGGTCGTCTCGTTCCTCGCGATCCGCGCCTTCCTCGCGGCCACGGGCTACCCGCGCCTGGGCGGGAACGGGATCCACATCGCGCACATGCTCTGGGGCGGCCTCCTGATGCTCGCCGCGCTGATGCTCCTGCTCGCCTATCTCGACCGATCCGTCCAGCATGTCGCGGCGATCGTCGCGGGCCTCGGGTTCGGGACGTTCGTGGATGAGATCGGCAAGTTCGTCACGGCCGACAACGATTACTTCTTCCGGCCGGCGGTGGCGATCATCTACGTGACGTTCGTGGCGCTCTTCCTGGCGGGGCGCGCACTGGTCGGCCGCCGCCGGCTCCGCCCGAACGAGGCGCTGGCCAACGCGCTCGCCCTGCTGGCCGGCACGCTCGGTCGGCCGATCGAGCGTGGTGACCGGGCGCGAATCCACCGGCTCCTTCGCCGTGCCGACCAGGAAGCGGAGCTGACCGTGCTCGTGGAGCGGTACGTTGCCGGGCTTCCCGCGATCCCGGACACCGCGTCGCCGATGGAGCGGCTTCGGCGCCGCCTCGACGACGCCTACCGGTCGCTGATGGCGAACGAGTGGGCCGAGCGGGCTGTCGTGGTCGGCGTGATCGCCTACACGGCGTTCGCGGTCGCCGGCGTGCTCTTCGTCACGACGGAAGCGCCGGCGCCCGGCGCGCCGGAGACCTCCACGGTGGCAACGGTGGCCCAGCTCGTCTCGACGCTCGCGGGTGGCGTCCTGGTCGCGCGCGGCATCCTGAGCCTCCATGAATCCCACGAGGACGCGTACCGGTGGTTCATGCGGGGGCTCCTGGTGTGGATCCTCGTCACCCAGGTGTTCATCTTCTACAGCTCGCAGCTCGCCGGCCTCGGTGGGCTCGCCGCCGACCTGGCCGCGTACGGCAGCCTGCGGTTCGCCCTGGCCCACGAGCTCGCCGAGACGGCGGCGCGCACCGGGTAAGGATCGGCGAGCCCTTCGGGTCGCGCGTTCGGCCGGGGGACGGGCCGCGACTGCGCGTGCGTGTCTCGACACGGGTACCGGCCGGGCCGGTGCCGTGTTCAGCGAGTCGACAGGCCCGGCCGGCCGGAGCGAGCGATCACGAGCACGCCTGCGCCCACCAGGATCACGACGTCGATCGCCAGGCCGAGATAGGCGTCGGGCAGCCCGACGGCACAGATCACCGTCGAGACCGCGGCCGCGACGACCGCGCCGCGGAGGGCCCACGTCGCGTCCCGCCAGAGCCCCCACGCGGCGACGAGGAGGAACGCCGCGCCGACGAGCCATGCGATCCCGACGACGCGGGCTCCCCCGTCGCCGATTTCGAGGGCTCCATCGAGAGCGGTTGTCCGGTACGTCAGCCCCGGCAGGGTCGCGAGCTGCCACCCGGCCACGAACCCCATCAGGTGGATCAGGCCGTGCAACGCGAAGAAGAGGGCCGCCGCGCGGCGCCGCACCACGTTCAACGGGCGCTCCTCACCGGCCGTCGGCGCACGCGGCCGGCCGTGCGGACGACGCGTCGCCTCGCGTCACGCCCCCGCGGAAGCCGGGTCTGCCTTGAGCGCCACCGCGATCCCGCGGGTCCATTCCCGGACGTCGGCCCAGGGCCGGAAGTCGCCCTCCGGGACCCGGACGGCCTTCAGGATCACCTTCTCCCCGAGACCCAGCACGGTCCTGTCCACCTTGCCGGCGAAGACCCGGTGCTCGCGCGCACGCGTCTCCGCGATGATCTCGGCGATGTCGGCGGGGTCCTCCTCCGGCTTCGGCGGATCCCCGATCGGGCCGCTCGAGAAGAGCCAGACCGGCAGCGCCGCGAGGGCGGCCGAGTGACGTTCGACCAGGTTCTTCGCTGAATCCATCCAGTGGCCGACATAGATGCCGCTTCCCAGGACGGCTCCGCCGAAGCCGTCGAGCGTCGTCACGGCATCCGGCGGAAGGACGACGGCCTCCAGCCCCTCCTCCGTGAGCGTCTCGCCGATGATCCGGGCGATGTCGGCGGTCGCGCCGTGCCTGGAGGCGGCGCTGACAAGCACCTTCATGGTTCGTCCCTCGCTGGTCATCCGCCCGGGTCGCGCAGCGAGCGCCGGGATCCCCGCGCACCGTGCGCGGGCTGTGCAACCACACCCTACCGGCGGCGATCCCGGGCGGCGGAGGGCCGAACGTCCCGAAGAGCCCGCCCGTCGGGAGGGCCGGCAGGCAGCCCGGAGCTCTAGAGGCGCGGTGTCAGGCTGGGACCGCGGGCTCCGAGGCGGGCTCCGGCGCCGCGACACCGCCGCCACGAGCGCTGAGGATCTGGTAGAGGATGATCGCGGTGAGCGTGGCGGTGCCGATCCCGCCCATCTCGAAGTCGCCGATCTTCACCGTGAAGTTGCCTGCACCCATCGTGAGCGCTGCGGCCACCGTGATGAGGTTGCGGCTGTTGCTGAAGTCGACCTTGTTCTCGCCCCAGATGCGGGCACCCGTCGCGGCGATCAGGCCAAACAGCACGATCGCGAGGCCGCCGAGGACGGCCCACGGGATCGTCCCGATCAGGGCGCCGAACTTGGGCGAGAAGCCGAGGGCGATCGCCACGATCGCCGCGATCACGAAGATGAGCGTGGAGTAGATCTTCGTGACGGCCATCACGCCGATGTTCTCGGCGTACGTGGTGACGCCCGTCCCGCCGCCGAAGCCGGCGACCATCGTCGCGATGCCGTCGCCCAGGAAGGCCCGCCCGAGGTACGGATCGAGGTTCCGGCCCGTCATGGCGCCGACCGCCTTGACGTGGCCCAGGTTCTCCGCCACCAGCACGAGGGCGACCGGCGCGATCAGCGTGATCGCGTTGACCGAGAACGTCGGCGCCGTGAAGTTCGGCATCCCGATCCAGGCCGCATCGCCCAGCTTCGCGAAGTCGATCACCGGACCCATCCCGAGGCCGTTCGCGAGGACGAGGTAGACCACGTAGCCGATCACGCCGCCAAGGAGGATCGGCAGCCGGCGCAGGATGCCCGGCGCGTAGACCGCGACCGCAGCCACGCTCAGGATGGTGAGCAGGCCCACGATCTGGTTGAACGACGTGGTCGCGGCATCCTTGCCGGCGAGGTCGCTGATGGCAACCGGGGCGAGGTTCAGCCCGATGACCGCGACAACCGCGCCGGTCACCACGGGAGGCATGAGCTTCTCGATCCAGCGATACCCGACCGCCATCACCACCAGCCCGACCGCCGCGTACAGCGCGCCGGCCGCGATGATCCCGCCGAGCGCGACGCCGATGTTCGGGGTGCCGCCCGAGGCGAACCCGCTCGCGGCATTGACCACGGCGATGAAGGCGAAGCTCGAGCCGAGGTAGCTCGGGACGCGCCCGCTCACCACCACGAAGAAGATGAGCGTCCCGATGCCCGAGAACAGGATCGCCGTGTTCGGGTCGAATCCCATGAGGATCGGGCCTAGAACGGTGGCGCCGAACATCGCGAAGATGTGCTGGAGCCCCACGGCCATCGTCTGCCCCCACGGCAGCCGCTCATCCGGGGCGATGATCCCCTCCCGCTTCAGGGTCCAGTGGAAGGGGCGGGTCGGTTCGCCGGCGTCCATGCGCTTCCTCCAGGGCAGGGCAACCCAGGGCTCCGCTCAACGGGCCAATCGGGTCGGTGGGTGGGACGGCCAGCGTGCAGCGTCGCATGTCACGGGCCGTTCTGCGCGGCGATCCTGCAGCCGCCGACGGGCGCCCTATGCTTCCGCGCATGGTCCTGCTGGAGATCGCGAACGCCGACGGCCTGGTCGCACCCGTGGTCATCGCCGCTCTCGACGGGTGGGTCGATGCCGGTGGAGCCGCCACGTCCGCCGCGGGCCAGGTGGCCGCCGGCGGCACGCGCGTCGCGACCTTCGACGACGATCGGCTCTACGACTACCGCGCCCGGCGGCCCACGCTCGACATCGTCGACGGCCGGCCGTCGACGCTCGAATGGCCGGAGCTGACCCTCCGCCGCACGAAGATCGGCGAGCAGGACGTCCTCGTGCTCACCGGCCCGGAGCCCGACTTCCTCTGGCGCGAGCTGTCCGCGTCGGCCGTCGAGCTGGCCAGGCGCCTTGGTGTCGCGGAGTGGATCAGCCTCGGCGCGATCCCGGCGGCCGTGCCCCACACGCGAGCCGTCCCGGTCCTGGGGACGGAGTCGGCGCCGGGACTCCTCCGCGCGAACGTCACGGCCGGGCCCGACGGGATCCTGCGCGTCCCGGCCGCGGCGATCTCCGTCCTCGACCACGCGATCTCGCGCGCCGGGATCCCGGCGGTCGGTTACTTCGCGCAGGTTCCGCACTACGTGACCGGCGCGTACGTCCCCGCGGCGCTCGAGCTGCTCCGGGTGCTGAGCCGTCACCTGGGGCGCGAGGTGGCCCCCGGCGCGCTCAGGGATGAGTCACGCCAGGTGCTGGAGCGCCTCGACGTGGCAACGGCAGCCGACGAGGGCACGCGCGCCTACGTCGAGCGACTCGAGGCGACCGTCGACGAGGCACGAAGGCCGTCCGGCGACGACCTCATCTCGGAGATCGAGCGGTTCCTGCGCGAGAGCGGCCCGGAAAGCGGGAGGGACGCAGGCGGCCGAAGCGCCTGAGCTCCGGCTGCGGGTGCGTCAGCTCCCCGCCGCGCTCTTGATCATCGGCGCGGCGGCAGCGATCGGGATCGCGAACCCGACGCCCTGGGAGTTGCTGGCGCTGGCCGTCACGATCCCGATCACCTTCCCGGCCGCATCGAGCAGGGGCCCGCCGCTGTTGCCTGGGTTGATCGCGGCGTCCGTCTGGATCAGCCCGGTCAGGTGCGTCGTTCGGCGCGACACGCCGTCGCCGACGTCGATCGTGCGGCCGAGGCCCGACACGATCCCCTGCGTGATCGTGTCGGAGAAGGTGCCGAGCGGGCTGCCGATCGCGATCGCGACCTCGCCCACGATGAGCTTCGAGGAGTCGCCGAGCGCCAGCGGGGTGAGGCCCGTGGACGCGACCCGCACGAGCGCCAGGTCGAGCTGCGCATCGCTCGCGACGACCGTCGCCGCGACCTGGCGGCCGTTCTCGAACGTGACGGTGATCGTCGACGCGCCGTTGATCACGTGGTTGTTCGTGAGGATGAGACCGTCCGCGGAGACGACGAACCCGGAGCCGCTTCCCGTCGAGCCGGCGCTGCCCGTGAAGGGATCGAAGACGCCGGTCTGCTCCGTCGCGATCGTGACGACGGACGCCGCGGCGTCCGCGGCGACGCGGGTCGCAACGGCAACACCGCCCACCGCGGTCAGCGACCCCTCGGCCGGCGAGGACGCGGCCGCGGACGTTGCCGGAGCTGCCGTCGTGGCGGGCGCCTGCGCGCCCCCGTCGGTTCCGAGCTCGAGGGCGGCGAACGTCATGCCTGAAGAGAGGACTGCCGAAAGCGCAGCCGCCATCACCACCAGGCGTGCCCCGCCCGCCCGCGCCGGCCGGCCCGTCGGGCTCGCCGGAGCGGATGGCACCTCGGCGGCGGACTCCGGCCAGGCCACGGGATCGCTCGCGATCGGATTCACCGACGGATAGGCGAACGGCGCCGGGTGCCAGGGCGCCTCGGGCACGGCGCCGGGCCAAGGCTCGAGCCCCTGTGGCGGCGCCGAATCCGGCTCGGGCGTGGTGAGGTTCGGCTGGTCCATGCGGGCTCCTGTCCAGGCGACGTGCGGGCGTGTCCTACGCGTGCCGCCCATGTTGTATACCCCGCGGCTGAAGTCCGCCTGAACCCCTCCCCGACGTCAGGGTGCGTCGCGCGCCGCGAACGGCCCCCGCGGAGTCAGTCACCCACGTGGCCGGCGGCGCGTGCCGCCTCCCGGGGCGCAGTCGGGCGGCACGGGTCCGGCGGGCGCTCGAGCCACCGGGGGCACGCCCGCCGCCCTCCTAGCCGCCCCGGCGCGTGCGGCGGCCTGCGACCGCCCCCGCCAGCAGGACGATCCCAAGCAGGACGACGGTCGCGCCAACGACGATCCCCTCACGCTGCGGCCCGCGTGCCCATGCCGCGTCACGTGCGAGCGACGGCGCCGGAGGCGATGCCCGGGGCGCCTCGACGGCCGGCGTTTCGATCGACGAATCCCGTCCGTGTCCGACCTCCGGCGACCGAGGAGGAGGGCCGCTGCCCTGGCTCGCGGCAACCTCGCTGCCCGGCGGCGTCGGGCTCGGACCGGCCGGCGGCACGGGGAGGTCACCGGGCGTGACCGGCGAGGCCCACGGCGCCGGCGACAGCGGCATGCCGGCGCGATCGTCGCCCGCCGGCGGAACGGCCGGCGGCGTCGGGGCGACGACGCCGCCGGGCTCGGCGGGCGTCGACGTGGCAGCGCTCTGCTGCTGGCCGGCATCGGGTGTGGCGATCCCGAGAAGCTCCGGGACGGTGACGAACGTGAAGCCGCGCGCCCGGTAGCTCGCGATCAGCGCGGGCAGGATCCGCGGCGTGACCGATGGGCCCGCGTGGAGAAGCACGATGGAGCCGGGCCGCCCGGCGCTCGCGTTCGCGAGGACGGTCGCGTCCGTCGCGCCCAGGGTCGCGTCGCCTCCGCTCACGTCCCACAGCACGATCGTCGGAAAGCCGGCCGCCGATGCGGCCGCGTCGGAGGCGGCGTCGTGGTACCCGTACGGCGGCCGGAAGACCGGGATCATCGGCCGACCGGTCGCCTCCAGGACGAGCCGCGCGTTCCGGAGGAGGTCGGCCTCGACCTGGCCTGGCGGTCGCGCGCGCACGTCCTCGTGGAGCACCGTGTGGTTCCCGATCGGGAAGCCGGCCTCCGCGATGGACCGCCAGAGCTTCGGGTCCCAGCGCAGGTAGGCTCCATTCACGAAGAACGTCGCCGGAACGCCCGCCCGCGTCAGCTCGCCGAAGATCTGGCGCACGTTCGCCGGGGCATAGCCGTCGTCGAAGGTGAGCGCCACGACCTTGGCGACCCGCGGGCCGTGGAAGACCACCCGCGGCGGCTCCTCGATGGCGGTCCTCGGCGTCGCGCGAGCGCCGGCGACCGGATCGACGGCTCCGCGCGCACCGGGCGAGGGGACGGCGTCGACGTCGTGCGGCTCGGCCGCACGTGCGAGGCTCGGCAGCGCGGCGAGCGCGAGGACGAACGATGCGACGAGCAGGCCGCGACGAAGGCGCGCGGGCGCGTTGAACCGCGCCGGGTGGTCGGGAACCATCGGGCAACGATAGCGTCAGCGGTCCGGCTCGCCCATGGCCGAGCGGTCCCGATCTGGACCGCCATCCGTCGCTCCGGCGCCCGCGGGCGGGCCGTGCGCATGCACCCGTGGCCGGCCGCTCAGGCGATCGGGGTGACGTCCGGGGCGGGCTCCAGTCGACGCGCCTCGCCCGCCGCGACCTGCCGCATGTCGAACGCAGCCAGCTCCGGGAACGCGCGGATGATCGCGACGAGGCCGGCCAGGCACAGCAACCCGCCGCTGACGACGGAGAGCTGGGCGCCCGCGACCGAGGCGACCGCGCTGGCCTCGACGTCCCCGAGGCGCGGACCGCCGGTCACGACGAGGATGTGGATCGAGGTCACCCGGCCGCGAAGCTCGTCTGGCGTGAGGAGCTGCACGATCGCGCTCCGGAGGACGGCCGTGATGACGTCGGCCGCGCCGGCCGCAGCAAGGAAGACGAGCGCGAGCGGAAAGCTGAACGTGCAGAGGCCGAAGGCGGTGATCGCCAGGCCCCACCCGGCGGATGCCCAGAGGACGGCCCGCCCGGTCCGCCGGACGCGCCCGACCCAACCCGTCAGGACCGCCCCGATCAACGCCCCGGCCGCCGGGGCCGCGGCCAGCACGCCGAGACCGGCGGGGCCGACGTGGAACACGCCGAGCGCGAGGACCGGGAAGAGCGCCGTGGGCATCCCGAAGACCATCGCGTTGAGGTCGACCACGAAGGTGCCGAGGATGGCGCGGCGCCGCCGCGCGAAGCGAACGCCCTCGGCAATTGCCGCCAGGCTGGGCCGGACGGCCCCGTGAGCCGGCGGGATCGGGGCGATGACCAGGAGCGCGACGATCGCGGCGCCGAACGTGACCACGTCGAAGGCGTAGCCGGCGGCGATTCCCAGGGTGGCGATCACCAGGCCGCCAATCGCAGGTCCAACGACCCCGGCGGCCTGGAAGTTGAGCTGGCCGAGCGCGAGCGCCGCCGGCAGCCGCTCGCGCGGCACCAGCCTGGGGATCGCAGAGGAGCGCGCCGGCTGGTCGATCGCGCCGAGGCCGGCGGCGACGAACGCGACCGCGTAGATCGCCAGGACCGGCGGCGCCGGGAGGAGCGCCAGCCCCGCGAACGTCGCGCTCGCGACGGCAAGGCCGGCCTGGGTGGCGAGGAGCAGCCGGCGGCGGTCGACCGCGTCCGCGATGACACCGCCGCCGAGCGAGAACGCCATGATCGGCACGACCTGGACGAGGGCCAGCGCTCCAATCGCCAGCGGCGTGCCGGTCAGCACGTAGAGCTGGTACGGCAGGACGATCGCCGTGACCTGGCGGCCCAGGCCGCTGACGGTCTGGCCGATCCACAGCATCCGGAAGTCGCGGTCGCGCCGGAGGGGCTCCACATCGACGATCAGGCGACGCAGCGTGTCGCGGCGTCGGGCGGGCCGGGGGAGCTGTGGCATCGCGGCATGATCCTACCGGGATGCCACGAAGCCCGGCCGCACGGCCGGGCTTCGTGGTTTGTGTCGAAGGCCGGCGCCCTGCCGGCCGCGTGGCCGGCGGGACCGGCCGTCCCCGGTGGGCTACCGGTCGTTCTCGGCCGCGTTGACGAGGACCGCCTGCGCCGCCGCGAGGCGCGCCACGGGCACGCGGAACGGGGAGCAGGAGACGTAGTTGAGGCCGATCCTCTCGCACTTGTGGATCGAGGCCGGATCGCCGCCGTGCTCGCCGCAGATCCCCACCTTGAGGTCGGGCCGGGTCGAGCGACCCTTCTCGACGGCCATGCGCATCTCGTCGGCGATCACCACGTCCAGCGTCTGGAACGGGTTCTCGGGCAGGATCTTGTCCTCGACGTACTTGAGGAGGAAGCCGCCCTCGGCGTCGTCACGGCTGTAGCCGAAGGTCATCTGGGTGAGGTCGTTCGTGCCGAAGCTGAAGAACTCGGCGTGCTTGGCGATCTCGTCCGCGACCCAGCAGGCCCGCGGGATCTCGATCATCGTGCCGAACTTGAAGTTGATCGCCTCGCCGGCGGCGGCGACCACCGCGTGAGCCTCCGCGTCGAGCAGGGCGCGCGTCGCGATCAGCTCGTTCACGTGGCCGACGAGCGGGATCATGATCTCCGGGCGCGGATCCTTGCCGGCACGCTTGACCGCCACGGCGGCGTTGAGGATGGCGCGGGTCTGGATCTTCACGAAGTCGGGGATCATCAGCCCGAGGCGGCAGCCACGGAGGCCCAGCATCGGGTTCTGCTCGTGCATGGACTTGATGGTGGCGAGCAGCTCGACATCCTCGGCCGTCGCCGCGGCGCCCGCCTTCGTGACCTTGACGAGCTGGTCCTCGAGGTTCGGAAGGAACTCGTGGAGAGGCGGGTCGATCAGGCGGATGACGACCGGGAGGCCGCTCATCGCGGCGAGGATCCCCTCGAAGTCGCCCTGCTGGAGGATCTCGAGCTTGCCCATCGCCGCGTCGAACTCGGCCACGACGGCCTGCTCGTCCGCGTCGAGCGCCTCGCCCGCGGCAACCTTCACCTTCGCCCGGGTCGCCGCGTTCGCGACGAGGATCGCGCCGCGGACGATCTCCAGGCGCTCGCCCTCGCGGAACATGTGCTCGGTCCGGCAGAGGCCGATCCCCTGCGCGCCGTACGAGCGCGCCTGGGCCGCCTCCTCGGGCTTGTCGGCGTTCGTCCAGATCTGGAGGCGCCGGATCTCGTCGGCCCAGCCGAGGACGCGCTGGAGCTCGGGCTGGTCCTCGAACCGCGCGGAGACCGTGGGCAGCGCGCCGACGAAGACCTCGCCGGTCGAGCCGTCGACGCTGACCCAGTCGCCCTCGGCGAAGCTGAGCCCGCTGTCGGTGCTGTGCGCCGTCTTCGTCGGCGTAGTCGACGACCAGCTCGGCGCAGCCCGCGACGCAGGGCTTGCCGATCTGCCGCGCGACCACGGCCGCGTGCGACGTGGCGCCGCCGCGGGCGGTCAGGATTCCCTGCGCGACGGCCATCCCGTGGAAGTCGTCCGGGGACGTCTCGACCCGGACCAGGACCACCTTCTCGCCGCGCGCGACCCACTCCACCGCGACGTCCGCGTTGAAGACGGCGCGCCCGACGGCGGCGCCCGGCGAGGCGTTCAGGCCCTTGGCGATCCGCCGGGCGACCTTGCGGGCGACCGGGTCGAACTGGTCGCGCAGGAGCTGGTCCACCTGGGCCGGCTCGATGCGCGCGACCGCCTCGGCCTTCGTGATGACGCCGTCGTCGACCATGTCGCAGGCGATCTTCACGGCAGCCGCGGCGGTCCGCTTCGCGTCGCGGGTCTGGAGCATGTAGAGGCGGCCGCGCTCGATGGTGAACTCGAGGTCCTGGACGTTCCGGTAGTGGAGCTCCAGCTGGTTCGCGATCCGCTGGAACTCCGCGTACGCCTCGGGCATCTCCTCGGCGAGGTGGCTGATCTTCTGCGGCGTCCGGATCCCGGCCACCACGTCCTCGCCCTGGGCGTTGACGAGGTACTCGCCGTAGAGCTCCTTCTCGCCGGTGTTCGGGTCGCGCGTGAACGCGACGCCGGTCCCGGAGTCGTCACCCATGTTGCCGAAGACCATCGTGACCACGTTGACGGCGGTCCCGAGGTCGTGGGCGATCTTCTGGCTGTTGCGGTAGTCGTTGGCGCGCTTGCCGAACCACGAAGCGAAGACGGCCTTGATGGCCAGGTCCAGCTGCTCGTCGGGGTCGGCGGGGAAGTCGCGGCCCGTCGCGTCGCGGACGATCGCCTTGAACTCGGTCACGAGCTCGCGAAGGTCGGGGGCCGTCAGGTCCGTGTCCGCCGCTGCGCCCCGCGCGTTCTTCTTGGCCTGGATCGCGTGCTCGAACCGCTCGCCGTCGACATCGAGGACGATGCGGCCGAACATCTGGATGAAGCGCCGGTAGGCGTCCCAGGCGAAGCGCTCGTTGCCCGTCAGCGCCACGAGGCCGGTGAGCGTCTCCTCGTTGAGGCCAAGGTTGAGGACCGTGTCCATCATGCCCGGCATCGAGAACTTCGCGCCGGAGCGAACGGAGACCAGGAGCGGGTTCTTCGGGTCCCCGAAGCCCTTGCCGGTCTGCTTCTCCACGTCGCGCACCGCGGCGAGGACGTCGTCCCAGAGGCCGTCGGGCAGCCGCTTGCCGGCGGCGAAGTAGTCGTTGCAGGCCTCCGTCGTGATGGTGAATCCCGGCGGGGTCGGCAGGCCGGCGTTCGTCATCTCGGCGAGCCCGGCGCCCTTGCCGCCCAGGAGATCCTTCATCCCGCCGTTGCCCTCGGCCCGGCCCTCGCCCCAGGCATAGATGTAGCGCTTGGCGGCGCGATGGGCGCGCGTGGCAGACTCCGGCATTGAGCGATACCTCCGGTGATTGAACGCGACGCGGCGCGCGACAGGGCAGGCCGCGGTGTTGACCGAGTCAAGCTGACCGGGTCGATTGTACCGCCCGCAGCCGGCGCTCCCGACCCGCGTCCGGCCCGTAGGTGCGGGCCCAATGGCCCGCAGGCACCCGGCCGGTCCCGTGCAGGCTCCCGCGCAGCCGGCGCGGCCCCGCTACACTCGCGTCCGGCCACCGCGAATCCCTGCTGCCAGGAGGCCCGCCAGGAATGACCGAGATCCCCGTCGACATGCGCGTCATCTCGGAGGACGCGCCCCAGTACAACGCCACGCTCATCCGTCGCGAGGATCACTCGGCCGAGCTGGCGAGCTTCTGGGTGCGGCTCGACGGCGACGCGGTCCCGTTCGAGGCCGGCCAGTACATGACGGCCGGGGTCTTCGCCGACGGCAAGCTCTGGCAGCGCCCGTACTCGGTCGCCTCGGCGCCGGCGGTCGCCGGGACGGAGGGATACGAGCTCTACGTTCGGCTCGTGCCCGTCATCCGCTTCACGACGCTCCTCTGGCGGCTCCACGAAGGGGCGCGGATGCGCCTGATCGGGCCGAAGGGCCGCTTCATGCTGGAGCCCGACGACCACCGCACGCACCTGTATGTCTCGACCGGGACCGGGATCGCGCCGTTCCTCGGCATGATCCGCCAGACCCAGCGCGTCGGGAACCCGCGCAGGACGGTCGTGCTCCATGGCGTCTCGTTCGCCGAGGAGCTCGGATACCGCGACGTGCTGGAGGCCATGGAGCGGGACGGGACCTATCCCCTCCGCTACGTCCCCACCGTCTCCCGGCCCCACGACCCGCGAAACGCGGGCTGGACGGGCCGGACCGGGCGGGTGGAGGCGGTCGTGGACCAGGTCTGCCACGACCTGCACCTGTACGCCGACCGGACGGTCGTCTACATCTGCGGCAATCCCGAGATGATCCTCAACGTCGAGGGCGCCCTCATGCAGCGCGGCTTCCCGGAGTTCCACGTCAAGAAGGAGCTCTACTGGCCGAAGGGCAAGGAGCCCGGCGCCCCGACGGCGGCCGCCGGGAGCTGACGCGACTGCCGCTGCCCGGCGCTACCTGGTCGCCCGCAGGCTGGCCTTGACGATCGTCGGTCCCGCCGCGACCACGCGGGCGCCGTTGCCGGCGCCGGGCGGGGCTACCGCTCGAGCCAGGCGATCCAGGCGTCGAGACCCTGGCCCGTCGTCGCCGAGACGTCGAGGATCGGCACCCGCGGATTGAGCAGGCGCACGTCCGCCTCGAACGTCCGCCGATCGAACGAGAGATACGGCAGCAGGTCGATCTTGTTGAGCAGGATAAGGTCGGCCGCCTCGACCAGGTAAGGATGCTTGGCCGCCTTGTCGTCACCCTCGGTGAGGCTGAACAGGCCGACCTTGGACGCCTGGCCCAGGTCGAAGCCCACGGGGCAGATCAGGTTCCCCACGTTCTCGATGAAGAGCAGGTCCACCGTGTCGAGCTCGATCTCCGCGAGCGCGTCGCGGACCTGGTTCGCCTCGAGGTGACACCCCTGGCCCGTCGAGATCTGGACCACCTTGTCGCACCAGCGCGCGAGGCGGTCGCCGTCACGGCGCGTCGCGAGGTCGCCGACGAGGACGGCCGGGTGGCGTCGTCCCCTGAGCGCGCGGAGCGTCGCCTCCAGGAGCGCCGTCTTGCCGCTCCCGGGCGCGCCGATCAGGTCGATCGAGAAGATGCCGCGACGCTCGAACTCGGCGCGATTGCCCGCGGCGACCGCATCGTTCGCCTCGAGGACCCGCTCCACGAGCGGCACGCGGGTCGTTCGCTGTCCCTCCGCCATCTCAGGCATCCTCCTCGTCGATCGTGAGCGCGACGAGGTCGAGCTCGTCGCCGGCGGTCGGCACCGGCGCCGGGTCGCCGCAGGCGCAGGCAACGAATGGGACCGGGCTGCTCCACGCGCGCCCGCAGGTGGAGCAGGTGATGGACCACGGGCGGAGGTTCACGTGGAGGACGGAGCCCGCGATCGGCGTCCCGTGCGTCACGGCCTCCCAGCACATCCGGAGCGAGTCGGGCTCCAGCCCGCGCAGCGCACCCACGGTGATCTCCACCTCGCGCACCCGGCCGGCTGCCGGCGCGTGACGCTGCACCTGGGCCGCGAGGGCCTCGGCGATCGAGAACTCATGCACGCCGAGCATCGTAGCGCGCGAGGCTCGATCGGCCGGGTTGCAGGCGGCCCAGGATCCCGGGACGACTCGGCACGTCGATGTCGGGCCGTTGTGCCTGTACCGAAGGGCCGATCTACGGGAGCCAACGGTGTACCAGTCGATACCCTGTGGATTGGAACAGCACAGCAGTCCAAACGGTCGAATGGACCGTGGACGCAGGAGCGGGCGGCGCGGCGCCGCCCCGGGAAACGGACGGGAATGGCACGCATCCTTCTCGTGGATGACGACGCGGGGGTCGTCGCGCGGAACGCGGCCGCGCTCGAGGCCGACGGGCATGCCGTCACGACGGCCGCCACCACCGCAGAGGCGCTCGGCGCCGTGCGGGGCGCCATGCCCGATGTGGTCGTGCTGGAGGCGATGCTCGACGGCGGGACGGCCGGGTTCGACCTGGCGCGCACGCTCGCCCGTGAGTTCCCCGCCCTGCCCCTGATCATGCTCAGCCGGGTCGACGAGACGATCTCCGAGCGGGATCTTGCGTCGCAGGACCGGGACGACGGGTGGATGCCGGTCTCGCGCTTCATGGAGAAGCCGGTTGCGCCCGAGGTCCTGGTCTACGAGGTCGATCATCTCCTCCCCGTGGCGCACTGAGCGATGAGCGAGCTGGTCGTCTTCCTGGTCGCCTTCCCGCTCGCCGTCAGCGGCGTCCTCCTCATCGTCACCAGGGGCGCGGTCCGGAACGCGATCGTGGTCGTGGCGTGCGGGGTGGTCGCGGCCGCGGCGCTCGTCACGGTGTTCGCGTTCGGCAACGGCGACGCGGTCTTCTTCGGCCTCCCGGGCGGCCTCACGCCCGGGCACGCGATCCTCGTCATGGAGGTCGCGATCGCGCTGTTCGTGGTGGTGATCAGCCTCCGCAACGGTCGGATCGCCGCGCCGATCATGGCCCTCGCCCAACTGGGGATCGCCCTCTACCTGGACCTCGGCGGCCACCTCCCGGACCCGGACCCGCAGCGGCTCTTCTGGTTCGACCGGCTCACCATGGTGATGGTGCTCGTCATCGGGATCATCGGGCCCCTGATCTGCGTCCACGCGCTCGGCT
Organism: uncultured Chloroflexia bacterium; assembly: GCA_963809215.1. GTDB lineage: Bacteria > Chloroflexota > Limnocylindria > Limnocylindrales > CSP1-4 > CTSoil-043. The sequence goes on along the minus strand of CAWEIJ010000002.1, from coordinate 781,950 downwards.
ACATGCGCGACTACCAGCGCTCGAACCCGCAGATCGGCGGCCGGCGCACCTCGTTCTTCTTCCTGCTCTTCCTGTTCCTCGCGGCGATGTTCGGCCTCGTGGTCTCCAACGACCTGCCGATGCTGCACGTCTTCTGGGAGATCACGACGCTCTGCTCCTTCCTCCTGATCGGCTACACCCGGACGAAGGAGACGGTCGGCTACGCGTTCAACGCGCTCAACATGAACCTGCTCGGCGGGCTCGGATTCTCGGTGGCGATCCTGCTCCTGGCCGGCCAGCCGGGCGGCCTGGACCTGGCGAAGCTGACGGCAGGACCCGCCGCCGCGACGCTTCTCCCGGCCATCGCCCTGCTCGCGCTCGCCGGGATCACCAAGAGCGCCCAGATGCCATTCTCGTCCTGGCTCCTCGGCGCGATGTATGCCCCGTCCCCCACCTCGGCGCTCCTCCACTCGAGCACGATGGTGAAGGCCGGCGTCTTCCTCCTGCTGCGCCTGTCGCCGGCCATGGCCGGCTCCGGGGTCGGGACGCTCGTCGCGTTCGTCGGGCTGCTGACGTTCCTGTTCGTCTCGCTCGTCGCCGTGACCGAGCAGAACACGAAGAAGGTCCTGGCGTACTCCACGATCGGGAGCCTCGGCCTGATCACCGGGTGCGCGGGGATCGGCACGCCCGAGCTGGTCTGGGTGGGCGTGATGATCGTGATCTTCCACGCAGTCGCCAAGGCGCTGCTCTTCCTCGTGGTCGGGACGCTGGAGAACCGGCTCTACACGAAGGACATGGAGAACTTCGACACGCTCCTGAGCCGGATGCCGCGGGTGAGCGTCCTCGCCCTGACCGGGATCGCCGGGATGTTCATCGCACCGTTCGGAATCGTCGTCGCCAAGTGGACCGCGATCCGCGCGTTCCTCGAGGTCCCCGGGTTCGCCGGCGCTTCGTTCCTGATCATCATGGCGTTCGGGAGCTCGCTCACGATCTTCTACTGGGGCAAGCTCCTCATCAAGGTCCTCTCGATGCGCAGCATCGAGCCGTACGAGCGCTCCGTCGAGGCGCGCGTCACGCGCTACGAGTGGTTCGCCGAGATCGCGCTCGCGGTCGGCGTGATCGGCGTCGCCGCCTGCCTGGGCCTGATCTCCGATCACGTGGTCGGTCCCTACGCCGTGGCGGCGTTCTCCGCCGCGCCGCGCGTCTTCCTCCATCTCGATCCGGCCATGGTGGTCGTGATGCTCGTCGCCGTCCTGTTCCTGCCGGCGCTCGCCCTCTGGTCCGCGCGCCGGTCGAGCTACGACCAGGCGGACTTCTACACGAGCGGACGCACCGCGAACGCGGGCCACCTCATGGGAGCCGCGCTCGGCGGGACGCGGACGGTCACCCTGCGCAACTACTACCTGGACGGGGTGGTCAACGGCGCGCTCGTCTTCCGGGCCGGCTCGCTCGTCTGCGCGGCGGTCCTGGTGACCGCGGGCCTCGTGGCGCTGGCGGTGGCCCGATGAGCCCGTTCGCCTGGGGCCTCGTGTTCGTCGTGGTGGCGCCGTTGTTCGGTGGCCTCCTCGCGGGCGCCGACCGGATCGTCAGCGCCCGGATGCAGGGCCGCGTGGGACCGCCGCTGCTCCAGCCCTTCTACGACGTGGGCAAGCTCTTCCAGAAGGAGGCGCGACAGGTCAACCCGGTCGTCGAGCCGCTCCTGCTTGGCCACCTGGGCTTCATGGCCGCGGCCGGGGGGATGGCGATCGGCGGCACCGACCTCATCTTCACGGCGTTCGTCTTCGCCCTCGCGGCGCTGTGCCTGGTCCTCGCGGCCGGCTCGGTCAACTCGCCCTATAGCTTCGCCGGGGCGGAGCGCGAGCTGGTGGTCCTGCTGGCCTCCGAGCCGTTCTTCATCCTCATGCTCGCCGCCATCTGCAAGGTGACCGGCGAGAGCACGTTCGCCGGCGTCCTCGCCTCGCCGGTGATGGTCGCGCCGCAGCTGCCCGGGGTCGTGCTGGCGTTCCTGTTCGTGGCCACGATCAAGCTCCGCAAGTCGCCCTTCGACATCTCCACCTCGCATCACCCGCACCAGGAGCTGGTGAGCGGGCTGACCTCCGACATGTCCGGACGGCTGCTGGCCTACGTGGAGCTGGCCCACTGGTACGAGTCGGCGCTGCTGTGCGCCTTCGTCCTGCTCTTCTTCAACTGGAGCGTGCCGCTCGGCCTGCTCGCGTTCGTGATCGCCTACGGCCTCGAGGTCCTCGTCGACAACTCCACCTCGCGCGCGAAGTGGCAGCTCGTCCTGCGGTCGACATGGGTCGTCACCTTCCTGCTCACGGGCGGCAACGTCCTCGCGCTCTTCCTCGTGGGCAGGTGAGTCCGGTGTCCCTCTTCAAGCGATCGCCCTGGATCCTCCACTACGACGGGTCGAGCTGCAACGGCTGCGACATCGAGGTCCTCGCCTGCCTGACGCCGCTCTACGACGTGGAGCGCTTCGGCGTCGTGAACACGGGCAACCCGAAGCACGCGGACATCCTGCTCGTGACCGGCAGCGTCAACGAGCGGAACATCGAGATCATCGCGAACCTCCACCGCCAGATGCCCGACCCCAAGGTGGTCGTCGCGGTCGGGGCCTGCGCCTGCTCGGGCGGCATCTTCGCCCGCGCCTACAACATCCAGGGCGGCATCGACCAGGTGGTTCCGGTGGACGTCTACGTCCCCGGCTGTGCCGCCCGCCCCGAGAGCATCATCGACGGCGTGGTCCAGGGCATCGCGGCGCTCGAGCAGAAGCGAAGGCGGACCGCGTGATGGACTCCCAGGCATTCCTCGACCGCGTCGGGGCCTACCAGCGGGACGGCTGGCGGCTGGCGATCATCAACACGACCTCGATCCTGCCCACGGATGGCATGGAGGGCGGCGCCTTCGACATCAGCTGGTCGTTCGCACAGGACGACGGCCGATTCGAGCACCTTCGCGAGCGGGTGCTTCCGGGTGAGGAGGTCCCGAGCGTCTCCGCCTTCTTCGGCGCGGCGTTCCTCTACGAGAACGAGATGCGCGAGCTCTTCGGGGTCAACGTGACCGGGATCGCGCTCGACCTGAAGGGCCAGCTCTACAAGACCGCCGACCATCGTCCCGTTCTCGCCGAGCGCCATCCGCGCCCGACTCGACGCGCTCGGCCAGGGACAGCGTGGGCAGGAAGGCATGAAGCGCACCGTCGTCCCCATGGGTCCGCAGCACCCGGTCCTGCCGGAGCCGCTCGTGCTCGACCTCGTCCTCGAGGACGAGAAGGTCATCGACGCGATCCCCACGATCGGGTACATCCACCGCGGCCTCGAGGCGCTCGTCGAGCGGATCGAGTTCGGCGAGTTCGGCTACGTCGTGGAGCGCATCTGCGGGATCTGCAGCTTCATGCACGGCATGGGCTACGCCGTGGCCATGGAGAAGATCATGGCCGTGGACGTCCCGGAGCGGGCCAGCTGGCTGCGCCTGATCTGGGCCGAGATGTCGAGGATCCACAGCCATCTCCTGTGGCTGGGCCTGGGGGCGGACGCGTTCGGCTTCGAGAACCTCTTCATGCACTGCTGGCGGACGCGCGAGGAGGTCCTCGACATCTTCGAGAAGACCACCGGCGGCCGGATCATCTTCTCGGTCAACAAGATCGGCGGCGTCCGCCGCGACATCGCGGACTCGGAGCTCGCCGCCATCGTCGCGAAGCTGCAGCAGCTCGGCGCGGGCTTCGCCGAGACCGCCCGGATCTTCGAGACCGACCCGTCCATCCGCCATCGCCTGTCCGGCGTCGGCATCCTGAGCCGCGAGGACGCGCACGCCGTGGATGCCGTCGGCCCGATGGCCCGCGCGTCCGGCATCAGGCTCGACACGCGCCTCACCGGGACCCACTTTTACGACCGCCTCGAATTCGAGCCCGTGCTCGAGACCGCGGGCGACTGCCTGGCCCGGGTGGTCGTGCGGGTGCGCGAGATCTCCCAGTCGATCGACCTGATCCGCCAGGCCGTCGAGCGGATGCCGAAGGCGGAGGGCGCGCCGATCGACGTGAAGGTGCGCGGCAATCCGACCGGGGAGACCTTCGAACGGCTGGAGCAGCCGCGTGGCGAGGTCATCTACTACATCAAGGCGAACGGCACGAAGAACCTGGAGCGGTTCCGCGCCCGCACGCCGACCTTCGCGAACATCCCCGCGATGATCAAGCTGGTCAAGGGCTGCGACCTCGCCGACGTCCCGAACATCATCATGACGATCGATCCCTGCATCAGCTGCACGGAGCGCTGAGATGGCCAACCCCTTCAACCTCCCGATGGTCGGCCGTTCGCTGCGCAACCTCGTGTCGCGCCCGGCGACGCGCCGCTACCCGAGCGAGATCCGCGCAGCACTTCGCGGGCACCCGCGGGACGATCGAGTTCGACCTTGACACGTGCGTCTTCTGCGGCCTGTGCGTCCGACGCTGTCCCACCCTGGCGCTGTCCGTGCTCCCGGGAGGAGCGCTTCTTCGCGATCGAGCAGCTCCGCTGCATCGCCTGCGGGGTCTGCGTCGACGCCTGCAACAAGGACAGCCTCCACATGTCGGTGGATGCTCCGAAGGTCCATCTCCACACCGGAGCGGCGGCCGGATGCGCCGCGGCCCGGGCACCAGGAATGGCATCAGCTGCAGCCCGCCGGCAGTCCCCCCGGCCCGGGCGACGCGGCCGGCAGCACTGCCGTTGCCGCCACCTAGACGAGGGACTGACATGGCGACGACGATCACGGAAGACTGCATCGGGTGCGGCAACTGCGAGCCCGAATGCCCCTGCGGGGCGATCTCCAAGGCGGGCGAGGTCTACGTCGTCGATCCCCACGTGTGCACCGACTGCGTCACGACGGGTGGCTGCGTCGGCGTCGAGATCTGCCCGACCGAGGCGATCGTCGCCGCGTCGGCGGCCGTGGCGGCCGTGACGGCTCAAACGGCGATCGCGGTCTGATCACCGGGGCAACGGGCCCGGCCGGGGGCTGACCCGGCGAGCCTGCTCCGTGGTCAACCCGGCGTCCGGCGCCTCGGGTCGGGGCGTTCGCCGGTCGCACGCTCCCTCGTCCACGCCATGCTCGCAGCGGCGTGGCGCGCCCGTCCCGGCGGCGATGTGACTTTCGGCCCCTTGATCCATGCACCGTTGCGCATGCATCGGATTCCCGCGTGCGGTGCATGATGGGGTCGAACATGCCCATCCCGCTCGGGAGCCCCGATGCACGCCGTCCTTGAAACGACCCAGCTCTCGCCGAATGTGACCCGCCTGGTCATCGAGGCGCCGCGGATCGCGGAGATCCGCCGCCCGGGGCAGTTCGTCATCGTTCACCGCGCCCCGGGCGCGGAGCGGATCCCGCTCACGATCGCCGACGCGGACCCGTCGCGCGGCACGATCACGCTCGTGATCCAGGCTGTCGGCAAGAGCACCGAGGACCTCGTCGCGTTGCGCCCCGGCGACGCGATCGCCGACGTGGCCGGCCCGCTGGGCAGGCCGACCGAGCTGCTCGAGCACGGGCGCGCGGTCTGCGTCGGGGGCGGCGTCGGAACGGCCGTCGTCCACCCGATCGCGCTGGGGCTCGCTGCCCTCGGCGTGGAGGTGACCAGCGTCATCGGCGGGCGGTCGAAGGAGTGGGTGATCTTCGAGGAGGAGCTCCGGCGCGCCGGTCGGGTCGTCACGTGCACGGACGACGGGAGCTACGGGCGCCACGGTTTCGTCACCGACGCGCTCCGCGACGAGATCGAGGCGGGCGGCGTCGACGCCGTCTACGCGGTCGGCCCGGTCCCGATGATGCGTGCGGTCGCCGAGCTCACCCGGCCGTACGGCGTGCCGACCTTCGCCTCGCTCAACGCGATCATGCTCGACGGGACCGGGATGTGCGGCGGCTGCCGGGTCGCCGTGGGCGGCAGGACCGTCTACGCCTGCGTGGACGGGCCCGAGTTCGACGCCCATCAGGTCGATTTCCGCGAGCTCGCGGACCGGCTCGGCACGTACCGGGACTTCGAGGCGCATGCGCTCGAGGTGGCCCGCAGCCGCCGGGTCGCGGCGCAGGCCGAGGCAGCGGCCCGTCCACGCGCCGGATGGCAGCTGCCTGATCCCGGGCCTCGCGAACGCGGCCGAGCGGCAGGAGTCGCCGAGCGCTGGACCGCGCGCGCGCCGCCGAACGGCAGGAGGCCGCCGCCCGGCAGGAGCTGCCGCGGGCGCGGGCGCCGGCGCCCGGAGCGCCCCGCATGACGGAAGAGCCGACCCCCGCGGCCGGGACGGGGGGCCCGGACGCGGCGCAGCGCGGCACGACATTCACCCCGGCGTTCGACCATCCCGTCTCCCCGAAGGAGCGGATGACGATCGACCGCAGTCGCATGCCGGAGCAGGACGCGCTCCTGCGGGCGGCCAACTTCCGCGAGGTGAACCTCGGCTACTCGCAGCAGCTCGCGATGCTCGAGGCGGAGCGCTGCCTCCAGTGCAAGAACCCGGTCTGCATCGAAGGCTGTCCCGTGCGCGTCAACATCCCGCTCTTCATCGAGCGGCTTCGCGTCGGGGACATGGACGGCGCCGCTGCCTCGCTGCTCGACGACAACGCGCTTCCCTGCGTGACGGGCCGCGTCTGCCCCCAGGAGATCCAGTGCGAGGGCCGCTGCGTCCGCGCGAAGAAGGGCGCCTCGGTCGCCATCGGCTCGCTCGAGCGGTACGTCGCCGACTGGGCCATGTCGCACCCGGACCGCTCGAAGGCCGGCGCCCCGACGTCGTCGGGCCAGCTCGGTCGCGATCGTCGGCTCCGGGCCGGCCGGCCTGACCGCCGCGGGCGAGCTCGTGAAGAAGGGCCACGACGTCACGGTCTTCGAGGCGTTCCACGCGGCCGGCGGGGTCCTCATCTACGGCATCCCCGAGTTCCGGCTCCCGAAGGACATCGTCCAGCAGGAAGTGGATCGCCTCGTGGCGTCGGGCGTCAAGATCGAGACGAACGCGATCGTCGGCCGCACGTACACCCTGCGCGAGCTGCGCGATCGGTTCGACGCCGTCTTCCTCGCGGTGGGCGCCGGCCTGCCGGTCTTCATGAACGTCCCCGGCGAGAACTTCAAGGGCGTCTACTCGGCCAACGAGTACCTGACGCGCGTCAACCTGATGGGCGCCTGGAACCCCGAGTCCGACACGCCGGTCCTCAGGGGCCACCGGGTCGCCGTGGTCGGGGGCGGGAACGTCGCGATGGACTCGGTTCGGACCGCGAAGCGGCTCGGCGCGGACGAGGCAACGATCGTCTACCGGCGCGGCAAGGCCGAGCTTCCCGCGAGGGCCGAGGAGGTCCACCACGCCGAGCAGGAGGGCATCCGCTTCGAGCTCCAGGTCGCGCCGCTCGAGGTGCTCGCCGACGAGAACCGCTGGGTGACCGGCCTGCGGTGCATCCGGATGGAGCTCGGCGAGCCCGACGCGTCCGGCCGGCGCCGCCCGATCCCGATCGAGGGCTCCGAGTTCGTCATCGACTGCGAGATGGTCGTGGTGGCGATCGGGACGCGCTCGAACCCGCTCCTGACGGCATCCGAACCGGACCTCGCGCTCAACCAGGCCGGTTACATCGTCACCGACGAGCACGGGATGTCGTCGCTGCCGGGCGTCTTCGCCGGCGGCGACATCGTCCGTGGCGCAGCGACCGTGATCCTCGCGATGGGTGACGGCAAGCGTGCCGCCGCCTCGGTCGACGCCTGGCTGCGGGGCGAGTACCCCGGCCGCGGGCGCGGCGGCGGCGGGCTGTCGCGTCGACCACGTCGGTCACCGCGGGGGTCGAGTTGGTCGCCGTACCAGCCACGACGCGGAGCTGACCGCTCGGGCGGCCCGGCCTGCCCGCGGCGCGACGGACGAAGCCCCGAGCAAGCCTGCCGCCGGGCAGCCCGATCGCCGGAGCTGTTCGCCTCGCGCCTGGCTACAGGCCGCGGGGCCGGGCCGCGTCGAGCTTGTCGGTGATGTAGCGCGTGACCTGGTCGGCCGAGATGCGCTCCTGGGTCATCGCGTCGCGCTCGCGCACGGTGACGTGGCCGTCCTCGAGCGAGTCGACGTCGACCGTGACGCACCACGGGGTGCCGATCTCGTCCTGGCGGCGGTACAGCTTGCCGATCGCGGCCGTGTCGTCGTAGACGGCCATCGTCTGCCGCTTGAGGTCGTCCTTGATCCGGTGGCACAGCTCCACGATCTCGGGCCGCTTCTTGAGGAGCGGCAGCACCGCGACCTTGTACGGCGCCAGGTCGGGGTGGATCCCGAGCACGACCCGCTTCTCGCCGCGGACCTCCTCCTCCCGGTAGGCATCGATCAGGAACGTGAACGCCGCCCGGTCGGCGCCGGCCGCCGTCTCGACGACCCACGGGATGAAGTGCTCGTCGGTTGCCGGGTCGAAGTACTCGAGGTTCTCGCCTGACGCCTTCGCATGGTTCCCCAGGTCCCAGTCGCCGCGGTTGTGGATCCCCTCCAGCTCCTTCCAGCCGAAGGGGAAGCGATATTCGACGTCGATCGCCTTCTTCGCGTAATGCGCCAGCTCGTCTGGCGCGTGCTCGCGGAAGCGAAGGCGCTCCGGCGTCACGCCGTACGCCCGGTACCACGCCATCCGCCTGGGCAGCCATTCCTCGAACGCGGCCGCCGCCCCCTCGCCCGGCCGAACGAAGTACTGCATCTCCATCTGCTCGAACTCGCGCATCCGGAAGACGAAGTTGCCGGGACTGATCTCGTTCCGGAAGCTCTTGCCGATCTGGGCGATGCCGAAGGGGAGCTTCTTCCGGGTCGATTCCCTGACGTTCTTGAAGTTGACGTAGCTGCCCTGGGCGGTCTCCGGGCGCAGGTAGACGATCGCCGCCTCCTCCTCCACCGGGCCCATGTACGTCTTGAACATCAGGTTGAAGCGGCGCGGCGCGGAGAGCTTGCCGCCGTCGACCGGACAGGTCAGCTTCAGCCGGTCGACGATCTCCGGGTCCTTGATGTCGGTCTGGGTCAGCTCCTCCGTTCCCGGCAGCTCGTCGAGCCGGTAGCGCCGGCGGCAGGAGGCGCACTCGACGAGCGGGTCGCTGAACAACCCGACGTGGCCCGACGTGACCCAGACCTGCGGATGCATGAGGATCCCGGCATCGACGCCCACGATGTCGTCGCGCTCCTGGACCATCGCCCGCCACCAGGCGCGCTTGACGTTGTTCTTGAGCTCGACGCCGAGCGGCCCGTAGTCCCAGACGGCGTTGATCCCGCCGTAGATCTCCGAGGACGGGAAGACGAATCCCCGCCGCTTGGCGAGGCTCACGATCACGTCGAGGTTCGCGACTGCGGGCGCGACAGCGTTCGGGTCGGGCTGGGATTCGATCACGGGATGCAGCTCCACGAGGGGCCCGTGCGTGGCATGCGCGGGCGGGAGAACGGTCCCGCGGATGGTACCAGACGCCCGCGCGGTGCCGGGGTGCGGTGGCTCCACGGCCGCACGGGCGCAGTGGCCGCACGCGCGGCGCAGTGGCCGCACCGGCGCAGTGGCCGCACGGGCGCAGTGGCCGCACCGGCGCAGTGGCCGCACGGGTGCCTGTCACGAGCGCCGTTGCGACGCTACGAGTGACGTCGCGCCGCCCCGGATCAGCCGACCTCTCGGTGCGGATCCGCGTGCGAGACGATCCCGACCGCGATGGGCGCCGCTCCCGGCGAGACGGTGTTCCCTGCCGGGGACGGGGCGTCGTAGCCGGCCTTCACCTCCTCGAGGAACCGGCGCGACCGCGTGTCGCGCTCCATCACGTGGCGCACGAAGGTTCCCAGGCGATCCTCCACCTCGCGTTCCACCGCGGGCGGCAGGCGAAGCCCGGCGATCGCCTCGACATCCATGCGCTGGTACGCCTTGAGCACCTTGAGCGCGTCGGTCGAGAGGCCCGAGGCCATCGCCGAAGGGCCCGCGTGATCCGCGCACAGGACGCCACCGAGGGCGGGAACCCAGCGCACGCTGTCGTCGGGGGCGAGGAGCCGGTCGCACTCGACGCAGCGGTCCACCTCCGGGCGCACGCCCAGCTCGTCGCAGAGCCGCATCTCGAACCAGCGAGCGACACGGGCCGGCGACATCCCCGCGTCGAGCAGCTCGTACGCGCGGCGCAGGAGCAGGTAGACCGGCAGCGCAGCATGCCGCTCCTCGAGCGAGCGTTCGGCAAGCTCAGCGCAGTACCACGCCGTCGCGGTCACCTCCAGGCGATCGCGGAGTCCCAGCCAGGTGTGCTGCATCGTGACCTGGGTGACGACGTCGAACGTCCGGCCCCGGGCCAGCTGGACCCGCAGCTCCGCGAGCGGCTCGAGCGCACCGCCGATCCGGCTCGTGGGGCGCCGGATCCCCTTGGCGATCGCCTTGATCTTGCCGAGCTCCGGCGTCAGGAGCGTCAGGATCCGGTCCGCCTCGCCGAAGTCGAAACGCGAGAGGACGATCGCATCGGTGACGTACAGGCGACGGGCGGGCACCTCCGCACGGTACCATCCGTCCGCGGCGCCGGCACGAACACGCACCGGGCCGACCCCGGGGCGCCCCTGCAGGCCCGGGACGCGCGACGGCCGCGCCAGTCGAGGTTGCTATCATCCTGCCCGTGCCCCCCTCCCCAACGACGCTCGACATCCCGGAGCTGATCGGTGCCGTCGAGGACGAGATCCTCCGCCTGGTCATCGATCGCGACCCGTCGACCCACGGCATGTACGAGATGGTCCGCTACCACATGGGCCTCGACGGCTCCGGGTCGTCGGGGAAGCGGCTTCGGCCCCTTCTCGGGCTCCTCGCGTTCGCCTCGATCACGGGCACGTGGGAGCGGGCCCTCCCCGGCGCGGCGGCCGTGGAGCTCGGCCACAACTTCAGCCTGATCCACGACGACATCGAGGACGGCGACCGCGAGCGGCGCCACCGGGCCACGCTCTGGACGGTGCACGGCATCCCGCAGGCGATCAACACCGGCGACGCCGTCTTCGTCCTGTCCCGGATCGCGCTCCACCGCCTGACGGCGCTCGGCTTCCCGGATGCGACCGTGCTGCGCCTGATGCGCCTCTTCGACGAGACCTGCCTCGCGCTCTGCGAGGGCCAGTACATCGACATCTGGACGAGCGAGCACGACACCGAGATGACGGTCGACCTCTACTACGACATGATCGGGCGCAAGACGGCCGCGCTCATCTCCGCGAGCATCGAGGCCGGCGCCGTGCTCGCGACGGACGACGAGGCCGTGATCACGCGGTACCGGCAGTTCGGCTGGGCGCTGGGACTCGCCTTCCAGCTCAACGACGACCTCCTGGGGATCTGGGGCCGCGAGCAGGCGACCGGCAAGGAGCCGTCCGACCTCGCGAAGCACAAGAAGACGCTCCCGGTCATCTACGCGCTGGAGCACGCGGCGGCCGAGGACCGGGCGCGCCTCCTCGCGTTCTACGCCGACGGCGACCCGGGCCCCGGCGAGATCGCCGAGGCGATGCGGATCGTCGACGCCACCGGTGCGCAGGACTACACGCGGACGGAGGCGCGCCGCTGGCGCGACCAGGCGATCACGGAGCTCGACGCGGCCGGCGTCGTTCAGCCCGATGCACGCGAGAAGCTCGAGCAGATCATGCGGAGCGTGATCTCCGCGTGACCTCGTCGGATCAGCGGCCCGAGCCGCCGGTCGTCGAGCGGCCGCACATCCCCACGTACGGCGTCCCGGAGACGCTCGAGGGAGCGCTGCCGTGGTCGTGGGCCGAGGCCCGCCTCGCGACGGCCGAGACATACTGGGTTGCGACGACGCGCCCGGACTGCCGCCCGCACGCCATGCCCATCTGGGCGGCCTGGTGCGCCGGCCGGCTCTGGTTCGAGGGTGGCCGGCTGACACGGCGGGCGCGCAACCTCGTGACCAACCCGGCCATCTCGGTCGGCATCGAGCTGCCGGGCGACGGCGCGGTCGTCGTCGAGGGCACCGCGGAGCGACGCTCCGGGCCCCCGGACGGGCTGACGGGCCGGCTCGTCGCCGCCTTCGCGAAGTACGCGGCCGCGCCGCGCGGCTATGTCGTGGACCCGGCCAACTGGTCGAGCCCGGACGGCGGGATCTGGGCCGTCACGCCGGTCGTCGTCTTCGGGTGGTCGAGCTTTCCGGCCGACGCGACGCGCTGGCGCTTCGCGGCCGAGGCGCCTCCCGCCGGCTGATCAGCGGTCGCCGTCGCCGGCCTCGGTATCCACGTCGCTCGCCGGGCGCTCGCGCAGGGCGAGGACCTTGCCTGCACGCCGCCCGTCGGTCGTCTCCACCGTCAGCGTCAGCGCTCCGACGCGAACCTGGTCGCCGGGCTTGGGAACGCCGCCGATCCGGTGGAAGAGCAGCCCGCCGAGCGTGTCGTACTCCTCCCGGTCCTCCAGGAGCGCGTCGACGTCCAGGTCGTCCCATAGCTCCCCGAGCTCGTCGACCGATGCGCGCCCGTCGATCCTCGCCCGGTCGTCGTCGAGCCGGACGACCATCGGCTCCTCCACGTCGTACTCGTCCTGGATCTCGCCGACGATCTCCTCGAGCAGGTCCTCGATCGTGACGAGCCCCGCGGTCCCCCCGTACTCGTCGAGGACGACCGCGAGATGGACCTTGCGGCGCTGGAGCTGGCGCAGCAGGTCGTCGATCGTGATCGACTCCGGGACGAAGAGTGGCGTCCGGAGGAGCGCGCGGATCGGCGGCGGATCGGCGGATGCCTCCTTGAGGAATCGCAGGAGGTCCTTCGCGTAGAGGATCCCGACGATCTGGTCGACCGACTGCTCCCAGACCGGGAGGCGGCTGTGCCCCTCGGCGATGATCCGCTCGACGGCCTCCTCGAACGTCCCCCCGACCTCGAGCCCGACGATGTCGATCCTGGGGACCATGACCTCGTGGACGCGCCGCTCGCCGAGCTCGATGACCGCGTTGATCATCTGCTCCTCCTCGGCCTCGAGGACGCCCTGCTCGCCGCCGCGCTCCACGATGAGCTTCAGCTCCTCGGCGCTGATCTGGGCGTCCGCCGACACCCGCGCCCCGAGGGCCCCGGCGACGGCCCGGGTGAGCCCGGTCAGGAGGCTGATCACCGGGCTCAGCACGCGGGCGATCACCTCGATCGGCTGCGCGAGGGAAAGGGCGAAGCGCTCCGTGTGGGCGAGCGCGAGCGTCTTCGGGACGAGCTCGGCGAAGACGATCGTGAAGAGGGCGATGACGATCGTGACGACGACGATGGCGATGGCATGGGCGCCGTCGCGCAGCGCGTCGACCCGGACGAGGATCCCCGCCAGGCCGTCCGCGAGGCTCACGGCGGCGAAGGCCGACGCGAAGAACCCGAGGAGCGTCAGGCCCAGCTGCGAGACGGCGAGGAAGCGGCCCGGATTGTCGAGCAGGCCGCGGACCCGGCGCGCCCCGCGATTGCCCTCGTCCACGAGCTGGTCGACCCGGCTGTGCCGGATCGAGACGAGCGCGATCTCCGCGGCCACGAAGAACCCCTCGAGCAGGGTCAGGAGAACGATGACGCCGAGCTGGAGGAGGAGGTCCATCAGGGATCGGAGGCGGGCGGCGGCCCGGGCGTCGCGCCGTCCGCGGGCCGGGCGACCTCGTGCGCCCCAGGCCCGGGGTCGTCGGCGCCCGGGCCGTGCGCGTCCCCGCCGGTCCCGGACGCGTCCGCGCCCGATGCGGGGCGGTAGGCTCCGGTGCTGGGCGTCGTGGGCGTCTCGTCGATGGCCGTCGGGGCCCCACCCGACCGGCCGATCTCGCGGAGGCGCGCCGGCACGCCCACCGCCAGCATGCCCGCGGGGACGTCGCGCGTGACCACGGCGCCCGCCCCGGTCCTGGCCCCGTCCCCGATCGTGACCGGCGCGCGGAGCATCGTGTCGACGCCCAGGAAGACGCGCTCCCCGATCTCGGTGCGGTGCTTGTTGACGCCGTCGTAGTTCGCCGTGATCGTGCCCGCCCCCACGTTCGTGCCCGCGCCGACGTGCGCGTCGCCGAGATAGCTGACGTGGTGCTGCTTCACGCCCCGCTCGAGGCGGCTGTTCTTCACCTCCGCGAAGTTGCCCAGCTGGACGTTCGGCCCGATGGAGCTGCCCGATCGGAGGTGGGTGAACGGCCCGATCGTCGTGCCCTCCTCGACCGTCGCCCGCTCGAGGACGCTGGCCCAGACCTGGCAGCGCGGTCCCACGTCGCTGTCGCTCGATCTGGCTGCCTGCCCCGATGCGGCTCCCCTCGCCCACCCGCGTCCGCCCGCGCAGGATCACGTTCGGCTCCAGGGTCACGTCGCGCGCGAGCTCGACCTCGGCGTCGACGTAGGCCGTCGCGGGGTCGAGCATGGTGACGCCCGCCCGGAGCCACCCGAGGTTGATGCGCTCGCGCAGCATCGCGGTGGCCTCCGCCAGCTGGGCCCGGTCGTTGATCCCGTCGAGGGCGCCGTCGTCGGGCGCCTCGTGGGCGACCACCGCGCGCCCGTCCGCGACGGCGAGGTCGACGAGCTGCGTCACGTAGTACTCGCCGGTCGCGGGGGACGGGGTCAGGCGCGCGATCGCGCCCCGCAGCCAGCAGGCATCGAACGCGTAGAGCCCCGCGTTCACCTCGCTCACCGGAGCTCGTCCCGGGTCGCGTCCTTCGCCTCGACGAGCCGGGCGACTCGCTCGCCGTCCGGCGTCCGGATGACGCGCCCGAGCGCGGCGGGCTCCCACGCGTCGAACGAGACGAGCGCGATCGCGGCGCCGGTCGACCGGCGCGCGTCCAGGACGTCGCCGACCAGGCCGGCCTCGATCAACGGGATGTCGCCGTTGAGGACGACGATCTCGTCGGCGTCGGCAGGCACTGAGGCAAGCGCGGCCCGGACGGCGTCGCCGGATCCGTCGGGGCGCTCCTGGAGCGCGAACGCGACGCCGGACGGGAACGCGCCGCGGACGGCGGCGGTCGCGGGCGACGTGACCACGACCGGGTCGCGGCCGGTCGCCGCCCGGGCCGCGTCGAGCACGTACGCCAGCATGGGGCGCCCGCAGAGCGGATGGAGCAGCTTCGGGACGGCCGAGCGCATGCGGGTGCCGAGGCCCGCCGGCGAGCACGACGGCGACCGGACCGCCGCCACCGGCCTCAACGCGAATCTCGTCCCCGTCGGGGAGAGCGGCCCGGCCGGTCATCGGGGGTCAGGCACGGTCGGGCGTCCCCGAGACGCGAGGCGCGCCGGGTCGGGGCGGCTGCCGTCCGGCGTGGGTTGTTCGGTGGGCATCTGGTGTCCCGGGATCGTAGGGGCGGGCCATCGAGGGTGTCGATCGAATCGCGGCCGGGCACGCGGTCGTCCGGCTGGCCCGGGAGTCGTCCGCGTCCTCTGTCGAGCCACCCGCGCGCCTCGCGATGCCGCCTCTCTCAGCCGGCGAGCCCTCACCCGGCGAGCCGCGCGATCGCCTCGATCTCCACCCGGCCGCCCCGCGGGAGCGCGGCGACGGCGACCGTCGAGCGCGCCGGTGGCGGGTCGGTGACGAAGCGCCCGTAGACGCCGTTGACGGTCGCGAAGTCGGCCATGTCGGCGAGGAAGATCGTCGTCTTGACCACGTCGGCGAACGTGCAGGCCGGCCACCTCGAGCACCGCGACGAGGTTCCGGCAGCGCGCGCTCCGCCTGTGCCCCGACGTCCCCCGCGACGAAGTCGCCGGTTGCCGGGTCGAGGCCCAGCTGGCCGGAGCAGAAGAGGTAGCCATCGGCGCGGATCGCCTGGCTGTACGGCCCGATGGCGGCCGGTGCGTGGGGGGTCGCGATCGCGATACGCGGCATCAGGAACCTCCATCGTGTGCAGCCTGCTCCTCACCGTCGGGTCCGGCGCCGACCGGGTCCCGGGGATCGACGACGATCCGGGTGGCGCAGATGAACGGCGGGTGCGCGCCCGCTCCAGGGAGGTCGCCCGCGGCGAGCGCCGCGCGGACGTCGTTCGCCGCCGCCTCCGCGGCCGCCATCGAAGGATAGAGGACCCAGAGCGTCGGCCCCGACCCGGACTGCCCGACGGGCCGACCCACCAGCGCGCCCGAGCGCACGGCGGAACGCAACGAGACCCGGGGCGACGGCGACAGTGGCCGGCGCCAGATCGTTCGCCACGGCCATGATCCCGGCACGCTCGAGGAAGCGCGCCGTCGTCATGCCAGCTGCGAGCTCGCCCGCGAGATGGCGCGACGACGCGAGCGCGGCGCCCGAGGCCGGACGTGCGCCGTCGGCATAGGCGGCGAAGACCGTGGCGGTCGATATCGGGAGCCCGGGCGTCACGAGCAGCACCGCCGGGCGCATCGCCGCGGGGAGCGGGCAGCCGCGTCACGACTTCCCCGCGCCCATCCGACGAGCGCCCAGCCGCCGAGGGTGAAGAACGGCACGTCCGAGCCGAGGCTCGCCGCGATGGACGCCCGATCCGCGGCCGCGAGGGCCTCCGCGACGCCCCAGGCCTCGAGCGCGGCGTCGAGCGCCGCGGCGGCATCGCTGCTCCCGCCGCCCAGGCCCGCCGCGACCGGGATCCGTTTGTCCAGCCGTGCCGCGAGCGCCGGCAGCGGCCGGTCGACGCCCGCGTTCGCGGCACGCGGCTCGGGCGGCGCCGATCGCACGCGAGGACGAGGTTTCGCTCGGGCGGGCCGAGCTCGGCCGCGCCGGCGCCGGTGACGTGCAGCCGGTCGCCCGAGGCGAATGCGGGCGCGAGCGCGAGCCGATCGGCGAGCTCGAGCGGGACCATCACCGAGTGGAGCGCATGGAAGCCATCCTCCCGTCGTCCCACGACCGCGAGCGTCAGGTTGAGCTTGGCCGGCGCCACGCGGACGACGGGCGTCACGCGACGGACCGCGTCGCGTGACGGACCCGGCTCAGCCACGTTCGGGGTCGTCGTCAGGGCGGCGACCGGCACCGGGACCCTGATCGGTGTCCGGGCTGTGACCGGGGTCGAGCCGGGTCGCACGATCGTCGGCGGCGTCGTCGTCCCGACCCTCCTCGCGCACGCCGCGACGGCCGCGCCGGTCCGGCGGCAGCGGGCCGATCGCGCCGAGCAGGCCGATCCACTCCACCACCGAGAGCGTCTGCGGGCGGCGGTCGCCGGCGATCCCGGCCGCCGCCAGCGCCGCGTCCACCGCCGGCTGGCCCACCGGCAGCTGCCGGCCCAGGACGTTGCGGAGCATCTTGCGACGCTCGCGGAAGCCCGCCTGGACGAGACGCCACAGGTGGTCCTCCATCTCCGCGGAGAGTCGTCCCGGACCGCCGTCGGGGCGCACATCCAGGGCGAGGATCGCCGACTCGACGGCCGGGGCCGGCTCGAAGGCGTGGCGCGGCACGGTCCGGACCACGACGCGGCGGCGTGGTACTGGACGAACACGGAGAGGTAGCTCATGCGACCCGGGCCTCGCCGCAACGCGCTCCGCCACCTCGCGCTGGACCATGAGCACGCAGCGCTCGGGCCGCGGCCCCGCGCCGAGAAGCCGGTGGAGGACCGGGCTCGTCACGTGGTACGGCAGGTTCGCGACGACGTCGTACGGGCGCCGCCAGCGAGGCGCGGCAGGTCGACATCGAGGATGTCGCCCGAGACGAGTCGAAGGGTTCCCGGCGGGTTGGGGGCCGGCGGGCGCGGCCCGTCGGCGGCGGCGGCGATCGCCGGCTCGAACGTGGCGGCGAGGTGCTCGACCATCCCGCGGTCGAGCTCGACGGCCGTCACGGCGGCGCCCGCCTCGAGCAGGCCGCCGGTCAGGATCCCGAGCCCCGGCCCGATCTCGAGCACCGCGCGCCCGGGCGACGGGCGGGCCGCGTCGAGGATCGTCTCGAGGACGTCCACGTCCACGAGGAAGTTCTGGCTGAACCGGCGCTGCGGACGCAGGCCGGCGGCACGGAGCGTCCGCCTGACCGCCGCGGGATCGAGCCGCACGCTCGTCACGGCGCGCCTCGGCGAGCCGGCGAGCCGGCGACGTCGCCCGCGGCATCGCGCTCCGCCGCCAGGGCGGCCTCGTAGGCGCGGGCGGCGGGTCCACGTCGCGGCGGGCGCCGCGTGTCGGGCGTCCCGAATGGACGGACGAGCGGCCATGCCGGCCGGGCGCCGAGGTCGCTCCCCGCCCGCTCTCCGGCGACGAACCGCTGCCAGCCGGCGGCGCCGATCATCGCCGCCGTTGTCCGTGCAGAGGCCGGGCCGCGGGATGAAGACCGGCAGGCCCGCGTTCGGCCGCGCCGGCGGCGATCCGCTGGCGGAGCGCCCGGTTCGCGGCGACGCCGCCGCCCAGCACGATCGACTGCGCGTCCGTCTCGTCGGCCGCCCGCAGGGTCTTCGCGGAGAGCACGTCGACGACGGCCTCCTGGAAGCCCCAGGCGAGCTCCGCGACGCGGGCCGGATCGAGCCGACCGCCGGCCTCGGTCGGCGGCCGCCCCGCCGCGGCGAGCTCCATCTCCACCTGGCGGCGAAGGGCGGTCTTGAGCCCGGAGAAGCTGAAGTCGAACGAGCTGCCGAGCCAGGCGCGCGGCAGGACCGCGTCGCGGCGGCGCGCGCCGCCGGCTGCGAGCGGCGATCGCCGGGCCCCCGGGGTACCCGAGGCCGAGCAGGCGGCCCGCCTTGTCGAAGGCTTCGCCGGCCGCGTCGTCGACGGTCTCGCCCAGGAGCCGATAGGACGAGGTGATCGCTCATCTCGACGAGGAACGTGTGCCCTCCCGAGACGACGAGGGCGACGAGCGGGAAGGGCGGCGCCGGACGCTCGGGCTCGTCGCGTTCCAGGAGCCAGGCCGCGTAGAGATGTCCCTCGAGGTGGTTGACGCCCACGAGCGGGAGGTCGATGCGCCCAGGCCAGCGTCTTGGCGAACGCGATCCCGACGAGAAGCGAGCCGGCCAGGCCGGGGCCGGCGGTGACCGCGATCGCGTCGACCTCGGGGAGTGCGACGCCGGCCGTCGCGAGGACCTCGTCGCAGCGCCGGCACGATCCAGCGCAGGTGGGCCCGCGCCGCGAGCTCGGGCACGATCCCGCCGGCCGGGGCGTGGAGCGCGATCTGGCTGGCGACGGCCTGGGAGACGATGCGGCGCCCGCCAGTGACGAGCGCCACCCCCGTCTCGTCGCAGGACGACTCGATGGCGAGGATCAGGGTTTCGCTGCCGCTCACGAGGCCATCGCCGGCCCGGGTTGCGTCGGGCGGCTCCGGGTCGGGCAGCGCGGCAAGCTCGGCGCCGAGGGCGGCGAGGCGTCCCTGCATGCCGGGCGAGAGAAGCGGCTCGGTGGTCATGATCAGCGCGTCCTCGTGGTCGTCGCTGTAGTAGTGCGGCCGGATCCCGACCGGGCGGAAGCCGTACTTCTCGTAGAGCCTGCGTGCCGGCAGGTTCGAGAGCCGGACCTCGAGGGTCGCCTCCCGCGCTCCGCGCGCGATCGAGAGGTCCAGCGCGGCCGTCAGCAGGCGCTCGCCGATCCGCCGGCGGCGCCACGCCGGCGCCACGGCGAAGGTCGTGATGTGGGCCTCGTCGACCATGAGCCAGATCCCGGCGTAGGCGACGACCTCGTGCCCCGCCCGGACGACGAGGTACCGGGCCAGCTTGTTCGTCTCGAGCTCGGCCTGGTAGGCGTGCTCGGGCCAGGGCGTCGTGAAGCTGGCGCGCTCGATCTCCTGCACGGCTGGCAGGTCGACGTGGGTCATGGGCTCGATCACGAGCCTCACGGGCGGGCGGGCAACCACGTCGTGACGACCTCTCCATCCCGCGCTCCGACCGCGCCGCGCGGGAGCGTGACGTATTCGGGGACGACGACTGCCGGGTCGTCGGCGCTGCCCGCCGCGATCCGCGCAGCCCCGAGACGGAGCAGCGCTCCCGGGAACCGGTCCATCGCGCCCGCGCCGCGCGCCACGGCCTCGTCGGGCGCGCGCCCGACGAGGTCCACCGCGACGGGGACCGCCTCGAGCGGGAGGTCAGGACCGTCGTCGCCAGTCACGAGCCGTGTCCCCGCGACCGTCGACGAGGTAGCGCCCCGTCGGGCCGGCCGGCATCAGGATCACGAAGCGCGAAGGGTCGGCCGAGGGCTCCGCCGCGGCCGCGGCGGCGAGCAGCGCCGCGCCGCTCCCGATCGCGGCGAGCGGCCGCCCGAACGCGACCGCCAGCGCCTTCGCCGTCGAGATCCCGACGCGGAGCCCGGTGAACGCACCCGGGCCCGTCCCGACCACGATTCCCGAGAGGCGCGCCAGCGCCGATCGGTCGAGGCCGCGCTCGTCGAGGAACGCGTCGAGGCGCGGCAGCAGGTCCTCGACGTGTCGATGGCCCGCCGCCCAGGTGTCGGCCGCGACGAGCGTCCCGTCCGGCGCCCCGAGGGCGAGCACGGTCACCGACGTCGACGTGTCGATCGCGAGCAGGAGGTTCTCCGTGCCGGCATCGATCATGCGATGGCCTGGAGCAGCCGTGCGTGGCGCGCGTCGGTGGCGCTGCAGTCGAGCGTGCGCGGGTCGTCACCGGATCCATCGAGCCGGATCTCGAGGCGGCCGGCCGGCAGCGCGGCCAGGACGCGCTCGGCCCACTCGATGACCGTGACGCCTTCGGCACGCCGTTCGTCGAGCAGCCCCGCCCCGAGCGCATCCTCGGGGCCGGCCAGGCGGTAGCCGTCGAGATGGAAGAAGGGCATGCGGCCCTCGTGCTCGGCGACGAGCACGAACGTCGGCGAGGTCACCGGGCCGACGACGCCCAGCCCGCGCGCGATCCCCCGCGCGAGCTCGGTCTTGCCGGCTCCCAGCGGCCCGCTGAGCGCGATCACGTCACCCGCCGCGGCGGCCTTCCCCAGGCGCTCCCCGAGTGCGCGCGTGGCGGCGGGGTCGCGCGCGAGGAGCCGCAGCGGGGGCGGGGCGCCGGTCATCCGCAGAGCCTACCCGCCAGAGACGGGAGCCGCGTAGCGCTCCAGCTCGCCGATCGGGATCGCGAGCGTCCGACCGTCATCGAGCGAGACGAGACCGGTCTCCAGGGTGACCCCGCCGCGACCGCGACGGAGCCCGCCAGGCCCGATCCAGCGACCCTCGAGGCCGGCCTCCGTGCCTCCCCGGACCACGATTCGATCGGGCTGCGGGACGGGGACCGCAAGGTCCTCCGGCAGGAGCAGCAGCGCCGGGTCGCCCACGAGCCCGACCGGGGCACCGGCGGCGGCGTCGAGCACCGCCCGCACGGCCGACGCGAGCCCGCGGCGGAGGTAGCCGCCGACGACCAGCACCCCGAACGGAGCGAGGCGGTGGAGGCCTGCCTGCTGGCGTGCCGCGGACGCGACGAGGTCGCGCCGGTCGCGCTCGGCAAGCGAACCCACGACCGCGCCGTGGATGCCCATCGCGCGGGCCCGTGCGAGCGCCTCCGCGTCGACCCGACCCGGGAGGACCACGACCGCCCCGGCAAGGGCCACGTCAAGCGCGAGGCGCGGGTCCGAGTCCTCCGGCAGGACGACGAGCCGGCCGGAGTGGGGCTCCCCCAGCAGCTCGGTCCCCGCGAGGCCCGTCCCGCGGACCTCGAGCACGAGCGCGACACCGGGCTCCATCTCGAGGACGCGACCGTCGGCGGGCGCCAGCAGGCGGTCGGGGTGCGCGCCCGTCGCGAGGCGCCGGCGGCCGCCGTGCTGGAAGAGCAGCTCGCCTGCTGGCGCCCCGGCATGGCGGCCGGCACGCGCATGCTCGCCCGGCAGCCAGGTCCCGGGCAAGGGGATGCCCTGGTCGGCGCCTTCCCGCGGCGCCGGCGCCTCGACCAGCCGCGGATCGCGGATCCGCTCGGCAAGCACGTCCCCGATGCGGATCTCGTCGCCGACGACGGCGACCATGCGGTCGCCCGGCTGGAGCTCCAGGCGGACATGGGGCCGGTGGACGAGATGGGCCCGGGCAGGGACCAGGTCAAGCGATGCGGTCACGCGTCGCGCTCCGGCCAGAGCGCCCGCTCCCACGTCCCGAGCAGCTCGCGTCGGCGGTCCGGGCGCTCGGGGAGCCGGAGCGGGATGTCCCGGAGGTCGAGCAGGAGGCCGGCGAGGCCGCCGCTCACCGCCACCCGGAAATGCCGGCCCCGCGGACCGAGCTCCGGCGTGCCCCGGAACGCAAGGTCGGCGACGCCCCGGGCGCCGGGGGGCAGGTCCACGAGCGTGAGGCCGCCGGCCACGAGGTCGATGTCGGATCGTCCGGCGGAGGTTTCGAGAGACAGCTGGCCGGCCGGGCGATTCGGTCGCAGCCCGCGGGGCGTCACGATCGTCCCCACGGGGAGCAGCAGGTCCGCCGCGAGATCGGCAACGAGCGCGTCGCGCTCCGCGTCGTCCTCGATCGTGCCGATCGGCCCGAGGAGGCGTGCGTGGTCGATCGCGACCTGGACCGTGCCCGGACGGCGCACGACGTCGGCGACCACGTGGGTCGCGGCGGGCCCGGGGATCGCCGACCACGCCCCGCCCGCGCCGACCAGCAGGTCGACGCCGGCGCTGCCGAGCTCCGGATCCGTGGCGGCAAGGAGGCGCTCGAGCGCGGCTCGGAGCGCTGCGGCGCGGAGCAGCGCGCCATCCCCGTCGAGATCGCTCCAGGGCGCGATGGCGAGCTCTGCCAGGCGATCGCGGAGTCGTGCCCGGTCCAGGCCCTGGGTGAACCAGTGGTCGACCCGGTCGATCGACCCGGGCAGGTCCATCCGGAAGAGCGCCGCACCAGGTGCCTCGACCAGCTGGACCGAGACGTGGGAATCGCCATCCTCCGCGGGTCCGGGCGAAGCGAGCACGCGGGCCGCGCCCGACACGCCGATCTCGAGGATCTCCACGCGAAGGCCCAGGACCCGGGCGAGCGATCCCGCGGCGGCCGCCAGCGCGCGCCGGCTGTCTCCTGGGCCGCCGCGTGCGGCTGCCAGGGCATCTCGCAGCGACGAGGCCGCGTTCGCGCCCGGCGCCACGTCGGGGGCCGGCAGGTGCTC
Source organism: uncultured Chloroflexia bacterium (assembly GCA_963809215.1). Classification (GTDB taxonomy): domain Bacteria; phylum Chloroflexota; class Limnocylindria; order Limnocylindrales; family CSP1-4; genus CTSoil-043. The sequence goes on along the minus strand of CAWEIJ010000002.1, from coordinate 759,146 downwards.
CAGGACGGGGGCGTGCCTGAGCGCACGGATGGGCTCGTCCGGGAGCGGGCCGGCCAGGAAGATCCGGAGGCCCGGCCGCCGCGCCGCGATCCCGGCCGTCGCGACCGCGAGCTCGGGGGCGAGCTCCCGCTCGTCGGCACCAGGCGGATCCGCGATCCCGACGAGAATGGCGCCGACTCCCGGCCGCGTCGCCAGCCGGGTCAGCTCGAGCGGGTCGGTCTGCTCGGCGCTTCGGGCCACGACGTTCCAGCCGGCGCCGCGGGCGGCCTCCGCCAGCCGGGCGCAGGTCCGCTCGGTGGCGGCGATCACGGCGAGGGTCAGGGCGGGCCGGCTCCGGGCAACCAGTCGGGGGACGTGGGCCGACGGGCCGGGCGCACCCGGACCGCCTTTCCTGATGACCCGGCCGAACGCCGGGTCCGCCGCGGCGAGCCGGTTCGCGAGCAGGTCCACGAGGGCGTCCGCGGCGCTGCCCGCCGGCAGGGCAGTGGCCGCCAGGAGGCGCCAGCGCCCGTCGACCTGGCCGACGAGCGCGCCGGCGAGGGTGGCCGATCCGTGATCGAGCGTGGAGAACGTGGCCCCGGGGCCGCTGGCGTGCGCCGGATCCCCTCGCGGCGGGCGTGCGGGCCGGGTGCGCGTCGCTCGGGCGGCCCGGGCCGGCGCGGAGGACGATGCCGGGTCGACGAGGGGCACGCCGGCCGCTGGAGCACCGCGGCTCACGCGTCCCAGACCGACTCCTCGTCGAGCTCCTCGAGCCGATCGATCAGCTGCTCGATCCCGACCTCGTCCGCCAGCAGGGCGCTCGCAGGCGCGCTGCCGCCCCCGAAGAGCTGGCGGAGGACCGGGTCGAAGAAGGTCATTGCGCTGCCCGCGAGCCCGCCGTCGGGCATGCTCGCGTGGAGGAAGAGGACGGCGGGGCCGGTCATCCCGTGCAGCTGGATCTCGCGCGCGACCTCCTCGACGAGGGCGGCGCGGTGCTCGTCGAGGGGCAGGAAGGGCAGCGTCATGCGGAGATCCCGGCCTGCTCTTCCAACGCGGTTGCGAGGGCCTGCCGGAACGTCTCATACGATGCCGCGCCACGGAGCGCCAGGGTCACGCGGGTCAGCCGCGGGGACCGCGCCAGCTCCGAGCGAACCGCCGCGACGGTCACCCGGGCGCCCTCGGTGATCGGGAAGCCGCCCACGCCGGTCCCGAGGGCCGGGATGGCCAGCGTCTCCACACCGAGCTCGCGGGCACGCGCGAAGGCGTTGCGGACGGCCCGTTCGATCGTCGCCGAGTCGGTCCGGCGCGCGTTGTCGATCGACACCGCGTGGATCACCCAGCGGGCCGCGAGCGAGCCGGCGCCGGTGACGATCGCGTCGCCGAGCTTCGCCGGTCCCTGGCGGACCGCCGCGAACTCGATCTCCTCGCCGCCCTGGCGCTTGATCGCGCCGGCGACCCCGGTCGCCATCCAGAGGCTCGTGGTCGCCGGGCTCACGATCGCGTCCACCTCGAGGTCACAGATGTCGCCGTTCCAGAGCGCGATCTCCGCCATGGCCCCCGGTCCTGTTTGAGCGTGCGAATGCCGACCGCTTCGGCCGGCGAAGTGTACACCCGAGGCAGCCGGGCAGACATCCCGGCGACCACCTCCCAGCTGATGGTGGTGCGTGCTCGCGCCAGCTCCGCGGCCGTGATCCGGGCGTCGCCCTGCTCGCCCAGGAGCACGAACTCGTCGTCGGGCGTGACCGGCGGCCCGGGCACATCCGTGACGTCCGCCATGACCGCGTCCATCGCGACGGTCCCCACGAGGGGAACCCGCGCGCCCCGCACCAGCGCCGAGGCGCGGTTCCCGAGCACGCGTGCCCAGCCATCCGCGTACCCGACCGGCAGCGTCGCGATCCGGCTGGTGCGGCTCGTAACGAAGGTCGGGCCATACCCCACGCCCTCCCCGACCGGCAGCTCGGTGACACGCACGGGCCGGGCGTGGAGCGACAGGACGGGCCGGAGCGCGGCGTCGATCCCGGCCGCGGCGCGGCCGATCGGCAGCCCGTCGGGCACGATCCCGTACAGCGCCAGCCCCACCCGGAGACCGTCGAAGACGGGACGTTCCCCCGCGACGAACCGTTCGACCGCGAGCAGACCGCCGGATGCCAGGAGGTGGCGATGCGGGGCGGCGTGCCCGGCCCCGACCAGCGCATGGAGGGCCGCCTCGAAGCGCGCGACCTGGCGTGTCGTCCGTTCGGCGTCATCGGGCGCCTGGAGGTGCGACCACGCCCCGGCGAACCGGGTCCCGGGAACCGCCGCGAGCGCCTGGACCGCCGCCACGGCCTCGTCCGGCGCCAGGCCGTCGCGGCCGAGCCCGGTCTCGATCCCGACGTGGACGGCCAGCTCCCCGAGCCGACCGCGCGACCGACGGGCGGCGCCGGCGTATGCCGCCAGCCCGCGAGCCCAGACGGCGCTGTCGCCGGCCGCCAGCGCGATCCCGGCCCGGGCAGCCTCCGGGACGCCATCGGGTGGGACCGGGAAGAGGACGAGGATCGGAGCACGGACGCCGGCCGTGCGCAGCGCGAGCGCCTCGTCCAGCGTGGCCACGCACAGCCCGTGCGCCCCGGCGGCCATGGCGGCGTGGGCGACGGGCACGGCACCGTGCCCGTAGGCGTTGGCCTTGACGACCGCCTCGACGAGCGTGCCCGCGGGGAGCGCCGCCACGATCGCCCGGACATTCCCTGCCAGCCGGTCCAGGTCGACCTCCAGCCACGCCGTGCGCGGCAGGGGCGGGAGTCCGGCGGCCCGGAGGCGCGCCTCGATCGGCAACGCCTCCCCCGTCATCCGGCGGGCCGCCCGAACCCGAGCGTTCCGCCGCCTGCCCGTCGCGCGGCGTCGACCGCGAGGCGGTGGCGTGCCCGGGCGATCTCGACGGGCAGGTCGCCCGCCAGGAGCCCCGCGTCGCCCACGCGATGCCGAACCGCCTCGCCCGCCAGGCCGTGCAGGTGGACACCCAGGCGAGCCGCCGCGTAGGGCGCGAGGCCCTGGGCAAGGAGGCCGCCGATGGTCCCCGCCAGGACATCGCCGGTGCCCCCCGTGGCAAGTGCCGGGTTCTCGAAGGAGGCCACCGCGGCCGAACCGTCCGGGGCGGCGATCACCGTGTGCGCTCCCTTGAGCACCACGACGTGCCCCCACGCGCGAGCCGCGTCACGCGCAGCCGCGAGCCGCGCGGCATCGTCCTCCGCGAGGTCCCCGTCGGCCCCGGGCTCGACACCCGCGGCGGCACGGAGGCGGCGGAACTCGCCGGCGTGCGGCGTGAGCACGCAGGGCCGGACGACGCCCTCCCACCAGCCATCCTCGGCGGCGAGGGAGCGGAGCGCCTCCGCGTCGACGACCGCCGGGCTCGCGTCGTCGCCGGCCCCGGCCGCGAGGATGCCGCGGATGAGCCCCGCGGTCGCGAGGGACGGGCGGAGCCCCGGGCCCACGACGAGCGCGTCGTGCTCGTGGTCGAGGATCCGGGCCAGCGCGGGCTCCGGGTCGACCTCCTCGACGTCGTCCTCGGCGAGGCCGAGCGTCGTTGCCTCGACGACCTTCGCCGCGAACAGGGGCTGAAGCGATTCCGGGACCGCGAGCGTGACGAGTCCCGCGCCGGCCCGGCCGGCGGCCTGGCAGACGAGGAGCGCGGCGCCCGCGTAATCCAGCGACCCCGCGACCACGAGAAGCTTGCCGAACGTCCCCTTGTGACCGCGAGTCGGTCGCGCGGGCAGCAGGAGGCCGGCGCTCCGGTCATCGAGACGCTCGGCCGGCTGCTCGGCCAGGGCCGGCTCGCGCTGCTCAGCCGTCATCGCCGGGCTCGTCGGCCGCCGCGGCGAGCACCGCCGCCTCGCGGTCAAGCCCGCGGAGACGGTCCATGCGTCGGAGCAGGGCCGCCTCGCGGTCGCCCAGCCGCTCCTCGATATCGAGGGGGAAGACGTAGCGGCCACCGGCCGTTCGCACGCCGAAGGCGACGGCCAGAGCGTATTCGCGCTCGTGCGTGATGCTGACGGCGATCCGGGCCAGGCCCAGCTGGTCCGCCCGTGCGGCCGCGCGGCCGTGGAGCCGGACGGCGGGCTGGCCGGTTGGCAGTCGCTCGATCTCGATGTCGCGCCAGCCGATCCCCCGGACACCGAGCCCGAGCACCTTGCTCACGGCCTCCTTGGCAGCCCATCGACCGGCAAACGTCTCGGGCCGCGCCCGCACGTAGGCGGCCTCGCGCGGCGTCAGCACGCGCCGCACGAAGCGGTCGCCGAAGTGCGCCAGCGCGGCGCGGATCCGCTCGACGCGGATGATGTCGAGCCCGAGCTCGGGCATGCCCTCCGCCGTCCGAGGGTCCGGCATGGCCACGCGCTACTCGACCGTGACCGACTTCGCGAGGTTGCGCGGCTGGTCCACGTCGGTCCCGCGGGCGACCGCCGCGTGGTAGGCGAACAGCTGGAGCGGGATGATGGCGAGGATCGGACCGAGCGCCTCGTGGGTGGGCTGGACCCACATGATGTCGTCGGCGAACCGATTGACCTGGTCGTCGCCCTCGGTGGCGACGGCGATCACCCGGGCGTCCCGGGCCCGGCCCTCCATGATGTTGCTCACCAGCTTCTCGTACACGACCGAGCGCGTCGCGACCGCCACCAGCGGGCACTCCGCGTCGAGCAGGCTGATCGGCCCGTGCTTGAGCTCACCGGCCGCGTAGCCCTCGGCGTGCAGGTAGCTGACCTCCTTGAGCTTCAGCGCCCCCTCCATGGCGGTCGGATAGGCGTACCCCCGCCCGACGAACATGAAGCCCCGCGAGTTCACGTATCGCCGGGCGATCGAGGCGACCCCCCCGGCGGCATCCAGGGTCCGTGCGGCGGCGTCCGGGAGGGCGCGCAGGTCGTGGACGAGGGTCGCCTCGAGGTCCCGGTCCAGGGTCCCGCGCAGCCGGGCGATCTGCGCCGCGACGAGGACGAGCGTCAGGACCTGCGTCGTGAACGTCTTCGACGCCGCCACCGCGACCTCGGGCCCGGCCTGCAGGAAGAGCACCGCGTCGGCCTCGCGGGTGATCGCGGACCCGACGGTGTTCGTCACGGCGATGATCGGGCAGCCCTGTTCGCGCGCGAAGCGGGTCGGCGCGATCGTGTCGGCCGTCTCGCCGGACTGCGTGACGGCGATCACGAGCGTCCGCGCGTCCAGCGGCGGCGGGCTGTAGCGGAACTCCGAGCCCACCGTCACGCGGGCGGGGAGGCCGGTCCACTCCTGGACCGCCGCCGCGCCCACGAGGGCCGCATAGGCCGCGCTGCCGCACGCGACGAACTCCACGCGGTCGACGTCCGCGAGCACCGGCGCCATGCCGGCGAGCTCGTCGGTCCGGATCGTCGCCCCTGGCCCCAGCCGGCCCGCGAGGCACTGGCGGAGGGCCTGGGGCTGCTCGTGGATCTCCTTGAGCATGAAGTGGTCGAAGCCGCCCTTCTCGGCGGCCTCGGGGGTCCAGTCCACGCGGCTGACGAGCCGCTCCCGCGGCGATCCGTCCACGCCGGTGATCGTGACCCGCGTGGGGCGGACGTCAGCCACGTCGCCTTCCTCGAGGAAGATCACCCGGTTCGTGTGGGCCAGGATCGCGGCCACGTCGGACGCGATGAAGGCCTCGCCGTCGCCGAGCCCCACCACGAGGGGCACGTTCTGGCGCGCCCCCACCAGCCGATCCGGCTCGCCGCGGTGCATGACGGCGACCGCGTACGCGCCGTCGACGCGGGCCAGCGCGGCCCGCACCGCGTCTGCGAGATCGCCCGCGTACGCCTCCTCCACGAGGTGCGCCAGGGCCTCCGTATCGGTCTCGGAGGTGAGCACGTGGCCGCGCGCCTCGAGACCGTCGCGCAGCTCGCGGAAGTTCTCGATGATCCCGTTGTGGATGACCGTGATCGCGCCGGTGCAGTCCACGTGCGGGTGGGCATTGAGATCGTTCGGTCGCCCGTGCGTCGCCCAGCGGGTATGCGCCAGGCCGATTCCGGCGTTCGGCGTCCGGTCGAGGAGGGCCGTGCGGAGGTTGGCGAGCTTGCCCGCCCGCTTCTCGACGAAGAGCTCGCCGGACTCGGTGACCAGCGCGATGCCCGCCGAGTCGTAGCCGCGGTACTCGAGGCGGCGCAGCCCCTCGAGCAGGATCGGGCCGGCCGCCCGGGGTCCCGTGTAACCGACGATGCCGCACATGCCGTCGAGTGCCTCCGTCGCGCCAACCGGACCTCGATGGCCGCCGGGCTAGTTTAGGCGGTCGCCCGCCAACGCCGCGAGCTCGTCGGCGAGCCTGCCAACGAGCTCGTGGTCCTGGCCCTCCACCATCACCCGGAGCGCCGACTCCGTACCCGACGGGCGCACGAGGACCCGCCCGCCGATCGAGAGGCGAGCCTCGGCCGCGGCGATCGCGCGGCGGAGCTCTGGGTCCGCCTCCCACTGCTCCTTGTGGCGGACATGGATGGCGCGCTGCTCCTGCGGGAAGAGCGGCACCCCGGCCGCGAGCTCGTCGATCGGCCGATCGGTCCGGCCGACGATCCCGAGGACCTCGAGCGCGGTCACGAGCCCGTCGCCGGTGGACGCATGGTCGAGGACGATCACGTGGCCGCTCTTCTCGCCACCGAGGTTCGCCCCGGTGACCTGCATCCCGTCCAGGATGTACTTGTCGCCGACGGGCGTCCGGACGACCTGGCCGCCCTTCGCGCCGAGAGCCATCTCGAGGCCGCCGTTCGACAGGACCGTCACCACGAGGATCCCGCCGGTGAGCGCGCCCCGTCCCAGCCGGTCGAGCGCGCAGAGTCCCAGGAGCTGGTCGCCATCGACGACCCGGCCGAAGCGGTCCACGACGACCAGGCGGTCGGCGTCGCCATCGAGCGCGAAGCCGAGGTCCGCTCCTCGGGCGATCACCTGCGCCGCGAGGTCGGCCGGCGCGGTCGCGCCGCACTCGACGTTGATGTTCTCCCCGTCCGGGTCATTGTGGATCACCTCCACGCTCGCCCCGGTCGCGGCAAGGAGCTCCGGGGCCGTCACGCCCCCCGAGCCGTTGGCGCAGTCGAGGACGATTCGCAGGCGGCATGGCGTCGCCCGGGCCAGCCGCAGCCGGTCGGACCGGTACCGGTCGACGAGCGACCGGTCGTGGACCATGCGACCGATCCCCGCGTTGCGCGGCCCGGCCAGCTCCTCGGTCCGCCAGATGAGCTGCTCGAGGCGGTCCTCCACCGCGTCGTCGAGCTTGAGGCCGCGGCCGTCGAGCACCTTGAGGCCGTTGTCGTCCGCGGGGTTGTGGGACGCGGAGACCATGATCCCTGCCGCGAACGACCCGGTCCCCGCCAGGAACGCGAGGGCCGGCGTCGGGAGCACGTCCGCGTCGTGGACCTCCGCCCCAAGGCTGGCGGCGCCGGCCGAGATCGCCGACACGAACATCTGCCCGGAACGCCGCGTGTCGCGGCCCACGACCAGGCTCCCGCCCGCACCGACGAGCTCGTGGGCGGTCGCCCTCCCCAGCGCGTAGGCGATCGTCGGCCGCAGGTCCACGTTGGCGACCCCGCGGATCCCGTCGGTGCCGAAGAGCCGGCCCATGGTCACGGCACCGGGGACGGGGTCGGCACGATCGGCGGCGTCGGCGACGGGGAGCTTGGTGGCGTGACGGTCACGGATACCTCCGGCGGCGAGAGGGCGACGACGTTCACGGCCGGCGGGACCGCCACGTCCGGGGCGACGAGGTGCGTGCCGTCGCCGAGGCCTCCCACGTCGACGCTCGCCACGAGCGCCGCCCCGTCGAGCGCATTGAGCGGTCCGATCGGCCCGCCGAGCGTGATGACGACCTGGTCCGCGCCGAGATCGTAGCGAGTCGCCGGGTCGGCGTTCCGCAGCGTGACCCCGACCTGGAACGATCGCGTGCCGACCTGGGGACGCACCGAGACCGTCACGCGGACCGTCGTCACCCCGAGCGCCGTGACGCCCGGCGGGAGGTCCAGGGGCATGTCGGCAACGACGTCGGCCGTCGCGCCGGCGATCGAGACCGGTTTCGTGTCGATCTTGACGAGCGTGCCGAGCAGGGCCGATTCGGCCTCGACCGTCACGAGCAGCGGTGCGGCCGTGATCCCGGCGACGAGCATCGCCGGGTCGGGGACACCGGAGACGACCGGGTTGACGGGCAGCGCCCGCGTCGAGAGCTGGCTGCCGATCTGGATCGTCACCCGAACCGAGCTCGGCTGCAGCTCGACCGTGGGCACGACGTCGCCGCGGGCGTCCACCGCGAGCAGGTCGACGACCTCGTTGATGTCGATCCCGGATGGCTGGATCCTCACCCGCGCCTCGGCCGCGGCGACCAGCACGACCGAGCTCTCCTGGCCGGTCACCGTGACGCTGTCCTGGGAGACCACGGGCTCGCGCACGTCGAGGCCCTCGGGCACGGTCCCCCGGTCGACCTGCACGGGGACGACCTTGCTGGCCAGGGGATCCAGGCGGACCTGGATCCGGGAGGGGCTGAAGTCGATCACCTGGACGCTCGACGGATCGGTGGTCCGGACGATCACGGGCACGCTCACGGGAGGCGAGCCGGCCACCACCGGCACGCTGGAAAGGTCGATCGTCGCGGTGAAGCTCGCCGTCGTGACCGTCGGCCGGTTGGCCCCGATGGCCAGGTACCGGATTGCCGTCACGTCGTCGAGGTTGCCGATGATGAAGGCGTTCGCCGGCTGGTTGAGGACCTGGATGGGGATCCGCCCCTGGAACGTCTCCGCGCTTGCCGAAACGATGAGGCCTGCGTACAGGAGGGTCGCGAGCAGGATGGCCGCGAGCTTGAGGGGCCAGTTGTGGAAGACGAAGCTGACGACCCGGCGCACGGTGCTCAGCGACCCGCGCCGGCAGCGGCGCCGTCCGCCTCGTCGCGCACCTCGCCGATGACGCTGGGCGGCTCGTCGCCGCGGCGGAGCGCCCGTCCGCGCGCGACGAGGGCGGCACGACGCAGCGCCCCCGGCCCCAGCGGGCCCGGGGAACCGCCGACCCGCGACGGGAATTGCCCGCGCAGGGCGGCCCCGGCGGCGCGCTCGGGCAGCATGAGCGCGAGGATCGCGCGGACGAGCTGCGGCTCGTCGAGGTTGCGCCGGATCCGCGCCCGTTCGACGATGCTCGCCTGGCCGGTCTCCTCGGAGACGACGACGACGATCGCGTCCGTCTGCTCCGTGATGCCCAGCGCGGCCCGGTGGCGGGTGCCGAAGCGCTCCGCGTGGACCGTCGTCTCCGCCAGGGGGAGGACGGCGCCCGCCGCCACGATCGTCGGGCCGCGGATGATCACGGCGCCGTCATGGAGCGCGCCGCTCGGCGTGAAGATCGCCTCGAGGAGGTCGGACGACAGGTCGCGCGTGGATCATCACGCCCGTCTCCGCGATCTCCTCGAGGCCCGTCTCTCGTTCGACGACCATGAGTGCGCCGAACCCAAAGCCCGCGAGGTGGGTCGCCGCCCGGGCGACGGCGGCGGCCATCAGCTCGGCGCTCCGCTGGTCGGCGGGCGAGGTGAGCCAGGCGAACGAACCGACGCGCCCGATCCGCTCGAGGGCGCGGCGCAGCTCGGGCTGGAAGACGACGACGAGCGCGAAGAGGCCGACGACCGCGCCTGCCTGCATGAGCTGCGTGAACAGGCGCAGCCCCACCGCCTGGGCGACCGCGTAGATCGCGAGGATCACGCTGACGCCGATCACGAGGCGGACCGCGCGGGTCCCGCGGATCAGGCTGAAGAGCCAGTAGATCACGAGCGCCGTGATCCCGATGTCGACGAGCGAGATCGGCCGGATCTGTCCGACCAGCGACTCGAGGAGCTGCGACATCGTCCGGTGAGTGTAGCACCGGGGTCAGACGCGACCTCCCGGCCCGGCGATCTCCGGACGGCATCGTCCGCTCGCCCGCGGCCCCGCCCCGGCGCTCGGCCGCCGTGCTGCCGGTCCGGGCGCTGCTGCATCCCGCCGCCGCGGTTCGCCCGCCCGCGCGGGCGCCGAGCCCGGCCGCCCGGCCTCGTCCCCGGCGTCAGGCCGGGGCGAACCCGGGGTCGTCCGGGAAGGCATCCCGGGCTGCCGCGAGAACCCGGTCCCGTGTGGCCGCGTCGCCCTCGATCTCGGCGAGGTGCACGAGGCCGCGGTACGTGTCGCCCGCCGAGGCGGTGGCGCCCCGCTCCAGCGCGAGCTCCGCGATCAGCAGGTGGAGGTCCACGTCGCCCGGCCCCTGGCCCAGCGCCCCGACACACGCGTCGAGCGCCGCGGCGGGGTGTCCTGCAGCCCGGAATGCGCGAGCCGCGGCCAGCGCGGCGGCCACGGCGCCCACGCGGTCGCCGCGGGCGGCCGCCTCGTCGGCGGCGAGGACCAGCGCGTCGCCGTCCACCAGCGGCGCCGGATCGTCGATGACCGCGGCGCTCGTCGCGGGTCCGGCCGCCTCCGACTCGACCGGCGCGGCGTCGCCCACCTCCGCCGACGCCGCGTTCGACGCCTCCTCGGTTGCCGCCTCGACGGCTGCCGGAGGCGCTTCCGCGGGGCGGCCCGCGTCCGCGTCGAGGAGGCTCGGCACCAGGGCCAGCGCCCGCTCGGCCTCGGCCTCCCCGACCACGCGACGAAGCTCGTCCGCCAGGTCCCGATAGCGCTCGCGGCGCGCCGGCGTCGGCTGGATCTCGAGCGCGCGACGGAGCGCCTCGCACGCCTCCGGGTGCTTTCCAACCGCCCGGCGGGCATCGGCGAGCTGGTCGAAGGTTGCCGCCGCATCCTCCGGCCGCTCGAGCACGACGAGCGCCTGGGCGCGGCCCATCAGGCCGGCGTCGTCGGCGGGAACGAGCGCGAGGGCCGCGTCGAAGCTCTCGAGGGCCTGGGCCGGCTGGCCGAGCCGGAGCTCCACGGAGCCGAGCGCTGTGCGCGGCACGGCGCGATCGCTCGCGAGCGCGGCTGCCTCGCGATACCACGCGGCGGCGGCCTCCAGCCTCCCGCGCATGACGGCCACGTGGCCGGCCCGGAGAGCCTCCCGGTAGCGATCGAAGAGGGCTTCGGTCATCCCTCGCCTGGGGTGTCTCGAGGCGGTTTCGGGCGTCCCGGGTGGGGCGCCCCACGTCTCAGCGCTTGGTGTACTGCGGGGCCTTGCGGGCGCGCTTCAGGCCGTACTTCTTGCGCTCCTTCATCCGCGGGTCGCGGGTGAGGAAGCCTGCCTGGCGCAGCGGGACGCGGTAGCCCTCCGGGTCGACCATCAGGAGCGCGCGTGCGATCCCGTGGCGGATCGCGCCGGCCTGGCCCGTGACGCCGCCACCCTCGACCTTCACGAGGGTGTTGAAGCGGCCCTCGGTGCCGGTCACGCGGAACGGCATCCGCAGCTCGCCCTCGGGCACGGCGTTGCCGAAGTGCTGCTCGAGCGACCTGCCGTTGACGACGATCTCGCCCTCGCCGGGGATGAGGCGGACACGTGCGACGGCGGTCTTCCGGCGCCCGGTCCCGTGAAAGAAGGACGGGATGGTCATGTGGGCATGCTCCTCGTCAGGCCAGCGGTTCCGGCCGCTGGGCCTGGTGGGGGTGATCCGCGCCGGCGTAGATCTTGAGCTTCCGCAGCTGCTGCGCCCCGAGGCGGGAATGGGGAACCATGCCCTTCACGGCGCGACGCACGGCCTCCTCGGGACGGCGCTCCATCAGGTGGCCGAGCGTCTCCTCCTTGTACCCTCCCGGATACCCGCTGTGCCGCGCGTAGACCTTCGACTCGAGCTTGTCGTGGCTGACGGCGACCTTCGCGGCGTTCAGCACGATCACGTGATCGCCGCCGTCAAGGTTGGGCGTGTAGGTCGGCTTGTGCTTGCCCACGAGGACGCGGGCGATCCGCGACGCGAGCCGGCCGAGCGTCTCGTCCGTCGCGTCGACGACGTACCAGCGTCGCTCGATCTCCGCCTCCCGGAGCGTGTACGTCTTCGCGGTCATGCTTCTCCGTTCATCTCCCGAGCGACCCGTCCCATGACGACCCGCCGCAGGCAGAGCCCCTTCGCCGGGGCCACGGCCCCGTGAAAGGCCGGCTGCCGTGACGCGAGCGCCTCGGCCACCGCCGATACCTCGACCTCCCCGCGGCCCACCAGCAGGAGCGCCGCGACGATCCGCCGCACCATCTGCCGCAGGAAGGCGTCCCCGCGAACGTCGACCGTCACGAGGCGACCTTCCCGCCGCACCCGGACCCCGTGAAGGGTTCGGACCGGCTGGCGGTCCACCGCCCCGAAGGCCGAGAAGTCGTGCCGGCCCTGGAGGGCCAGCCCGGCTCGCGCCATCGCGGCGGTGTCGAGGGGGGTCCGCACCCCGAGCGCGAGACGCTCGCGGAGCGGGCTTCGCGGCCCGTTCCAGACGGTGTAGCGGTACTCCCGATACCGCGCCGCATAGCGAGGGCGAAACCCGAGCTGGGCCCGGCGCAGGTCGCGAACCGCGACATCCGCCGGCAGCAGCGCGTCGAGCGCCCTGCCGAGCTCCGCCACCGTCAGCCGCCCGGGCCAGCTGAATGCGATCACCTGGCCCGTCGCGTGCACCCCGGCGTCGGTGCGTCCCGCCGCGTCAACCCGGACCCGGCGACCGCCGGAGAGCGTGCTGAGCGCGGCTTCGAGTTCTCCCTGGACCGTCCGGGCGTGCAGCTGGAGCTGGAACCCGGCGAAGTCCGTGCCGTCATATTCGACCCGTGCGCGCAACCGCACGAGGGCGCCCTCTCGGGCACCTTGCTCCTCGCCACTACGCCGGCGCATCGCTGCGTTGGCACGTCCGCTCGCTCGCTCACGCACCTCGGGTGCGCTTGCTCACGTGCTCCGCGCCGCCTTTCGCTGCATTCGGCGGAGCGGCGACACTCGATTGTCTCCGGTCAGAGGAGCTCGATCTGGACGATCGGGGCCCTGTCACCGTTCCGGTTCCCGATGTGGGTGATCCGGGTGTACCCGGATGTCCGCTCGGTGTATTTCGGGGCGATCTCGTCGAAGAGCTTCTTGATCACGAGGGGCTCGTCCGGGAGCTCTGCCACCACGGTCCGCCGGGCGGCGAGGTCTCCCCGCCTGGCGAGCGTGATCATCCGCTCGACCTGGGGGCGGATCTCCTTGGCCTTCGCCTCGGTGGTCATGACCTTCTCGTAGCGGAGGACCGACACGATCAGGTTCTTGTAGAGGGCGAGCCGCGGGCCCTGCATCCGGCCGAGCTTCCGGCCGCCGACCTGGTGGCGCATCGCTCAGACCTCCTCCGACTCGTCGCCGAACGGCTCGTCGCCGTCCTCGTCGACGTCCTCGAGCTCGGACGGCTCGGTCTCCGGGACGAGGAAGCCCCGCATCCGGAGGCGCTCCTTCATCTCGTCGAGCGACTTCTTGCCGAAGTTGCGCATCCGGAGGAGGTCGTCGTCGGTCAGCTGCAGGAGCTGGCCCACCCGCACGATGTTGTTCCGCTTGAGGGAGTTGTAGGCCCGCATCGGGAGGTCGAGCTCCTCGATGGGCATCTCCAGCATGTTCGCCGGGATCTGCGGGAGGCCGCCGGCCGGGCTCGCGGCGATCGCAGCCGTCCCGACGTTGGCGAACAGCGAGAACTGCCGAACCAGGATGTCGGCCGACTTCGCGAGGGCATCCTCCGGGGTGATGGTGCCGTCCGTCTCGATCTCGAGGGTCAGCTTGTCGTAGTTGGTCATCTGGCCGACGCGGGTGTTCTCGACCGTGAAGTTCACCTTCCGGACGGGCGTGAAGATCGCGTCGACGGGGATGACGCCGATGGGCAGGCCCTCGGGCCGCTCGGCCGCGAGGTAGCCGACGCCGCGCTCGACGGTGAGGTCGATCTCGATCGTCACGTCGTCGCTGTCGAGGGTCATGAGCTCGAGCTCGGGGTTGATCACCTCGACGTCGGCTGACTCGACGATGTCGGCCGCGGTGACCCGGCCCGCACCGGACTTGACGAGCTTGAGCTGCACCGGGTGGGCGGCGAAGCTGCGGAGACGGAGCTTCTTGACGTTCAGAACGATCTGGGTGACGTCCTCCTTGACGCCGGGGATCGTCGTGAACTCGTGGAAGACGTCGCGGATCTGGATGGAGGTGACTGCCGCGCCCTCCAGGGAGGAGAGCAGGACGCGCCGCAGCGCGTTTCCCAGGGTCACCCCGTATCCGGCGGGAAGGGGGCCTGCCTCGTACTTCGCGTAGGAGCCCTGCTCGGCGACGGGCTCGATCTGGGTCGTGGCGTCGAGTTCGATCATGGGTGTGGGGCTACCTCGAGTAATACTCGACCACGAGCTGCTCGTTGAGCTCGAGCGGCATCTGGTCGCGACGCGGGGCAGCGATGATCGTGCCCGTGAAGGTGGCCGGGTCGAGGGACAGCCACTCGGGGACCTGCCCGGAGCGAAGGGCCTCGCTGACCGCCTTGAACGGCTCTCGCTCGCGCCGCGCGGCGCGGACCTCGACTCGATCGCCCGGCTTGCAGTGGAAGGATGGAACGTTGGTCGGGCGGCCGTTGACGGCGAAGTGGCCGTGCGTCACGAGCTGTCGCGCGTGGTCGCGCGATGCCGCGATGCCCAGCCGGAACACGACGTTGTCGAGCCGAAGCTCGAGGATCCGGAGGAGGTTCTCGCCGGTCACGCCGGGACGGGATTCGGCCTCCTCGAAATAGTTGTGGAACTGGCGCTCCAGGATGCGGTAGATGCGGCGGACCTTCTGCTTCTCGCGAAGCTGGAGGCCGTAGTCGCCGACCTTGCGTCGGCGAACGCCGTGCTGTCCCGGCGGCGTCGGGCGCCGCTCGAAGGAGCACTTCTTCGTGTAGCAGCGCGAGCCCTTCAGGAAGAGCTTCGCGCCCTCGCGGCGGCAGAGCCGGCAGACCGGACCGGTGTATCGAGCCATGATGCTTCTCCCGGCCTAGACGCGGCGCCGCTTGGGCGGGCGGCAGCCGTTGTGCGGGATGGGCGTCACGTCGGTGATCGCGGTCACCTCGAGGCCGGCGGTCTGGAGCGAGCGGATCGCCTGCTCCCGGCCCGCGCCGGGACCCTTCACGTAGACCTCGACCTGGCGCATCCCGTGCTCCATCGCCTTCTTGGCAGCGGAGTCGGCCGACAGCGCGGCGGCGTACGGCGTGCTCTTCCGGGAGCCCTTGAACCCGACGATCCCCGACGATCCCCAGCTGATCACGGCACCGCTGAGGTCCGTGATCGTCACGATCGTGTTGTTGAAGGTCGCCTGGATATGAACGTGCCCAACGGGCACGTTCTTACGCTCCCGCCGCCGCTGCTTGGGTGCGCGCTTGCGATCGGCCATACGTCCGGCTCGTCCCTCTTTACTTCTTGCGCCGAGCGCCGACCGTCTTCTTCGGTCCGCGACGCTGGCGAGCGTTGGTCTTCGTCCGCTGGCCCCGGACCGGGAGGTTCCGCCGGTGGCGGAGCCCGCGGTAGGAGCCGATCTCGATGAGGCGCTTGATGTTCAGCGCGACCTCGCGGCGGAGGTCTCCCTCGACCTTGAACCGTCGATCGATCAGCTCTCGCAGCCGGGTGACCTGGTCCTCCGTGAGGTCCCGGACCCGGGTGTCGGGGTTGACGTTCGTCTGCTGCAGGATCTTCTGGCTGGTTGGCAGCCCGATCCCGTAGATGTATGTCAGGGCGACTTCCACGCGCTTCTCGCGCGGGATGTCGATGCCGGCGATCCGTGCCATTCGATCAGCCCTGCCGCTGCTTGTGCTTTGGATTGGCGCAAATGACCATCACGGTCCCGTGGCGGCGGATCACCTTGCAGTTGTCGCAACGGGCCTTCACCGAGGCTCGGACTTTCAACGGACTTCCTTCGCGCTGGGTGCCGGCTACTTCAGCCGGTACGTGATCCGACCCCGGGTGAGGTCGTACGGGGACAATTCGACGCGGACCCGGTCGCCCGGCAGGATCCGGATGAAGTTCATCCGGAGCTTCCCGCTGATGTGGGCAAGGACGCGGTGGCCGTTCTCCAGCTCGACGG
Source organism: uncultured Chloroflexia bacterium (assembly GCA_963809215.1). Lineage (GTDB taxonomy): Bacteria > Chloroflexota > Limnocylindria > Limnocylindrales > CSP1-4 > CTSoil-043. Next base: position 743,224 of record CAWEIJ010000002.1, on the reverse strand, counting down.
CGAACATGGTGTTCGGCAACGGCTCGAGGACAGTTCCCTCGACTTCGATCGCGTCCTTCTTGGCCAACGTTCTCCCTGGTGTTCCTGCTCACGGCCGCGTCCCGACCGGAGCCGACACACGAACGCGTAGCGTATCAACTTTGGCCGGTTCCGGCAACCGCCGGCCCGGCTCACAGCCTGGTGAGAACCTCCGGGCCGTCCTCGGTGACGGCGATCGAGTCCTCGAAATGGGCCGCGACGGATCCGTCGCGGGTGACGACGGTCCATCCGTCGGCGAGCGTCTCGACATCGGCGATGCCCAGGGTGAACATCGGCTCGATCGCCAGGCAGATGCCCGGCGCGAGCTCGATCCCCTTCGTCTTGGTGCGGTAGTTCGGGACCTGCGGGTCCTCGTGCATGGCGGTCCCGATGCCGTGCCCGACGTACGCCCGCACGACGCCATAGCCGTGCGGCAGCGCGATGTCCTCGACGGCGGCCGAGATGTCCCAGATCCGGTTGCCGCGGACCGCCGCCTCGATCCCGGCCTGGAGCGCACGACGCGTCGTGGCAACGAGCTCGACGACCTCGGGCGACGCATCGCCCACGATGAAGGTCCGCGCGGCGTCGCCATGGTAGCCGTCGATGATGGCGCCCGCGTCGATCGAGACCACCTGGCCGGGCGCGATGGTCCGGTCCCCGGGGATGCCGTGGACGACCTCGCGGTCGATCGAGATGCAGAGCGATGACGGGTAGCCGTAGTACCCCTTGAACGATGGGGTCCCGCCGGCCTTCCGGATGTGCTCCTCGGCGATCCGATCCAGGTGCGCGGTCGAGACCCCGGGTCGGAGCTCCCCCTCGACGAGGTCGAGGACCTCGGCGACGACCCGCCCGGCCCGGCGCATCGTGGCGATCTCGGCGGTCGACCGGCGCGTGATCACGGGTTCGTGCGCCAGTACGGGATCGGCTCGATCGCGTCGAGCAGGTCGTTCGTGACCGCCGCGATCGGGCGGCGCCCGTCGACGGTCTGGAGGACGCCCCCGGCGCGGTAGTGCTCGACGACGTCCGCGAGGGCGCCGAGCTGCTTCTCGAGGCGCGCCTGCACGATCTCGGGCCGGTCGTCGTCGCGCTGGATCAGGGCCGAGCCGTCGATGTCGCAGACACCCGGCACGCGGGGCGGATAGGCGGTCTCGTGATACGTGTGGCCGGCGGCACTGCAGAGCCAGCGGCCCGTCAGGCGTTGGAGGAGCTCCTCGGCCGGGACCTCGACGAGGAGTGCCGCCTCCACCCGGTGCCCCCCGTCGGCGAGCGCCCGGTCAAGCGCCTCGGCCTGGGAACGCGTGCGCGGGAAGCCGTCGAGGATGGCGCCGCGCTCGGCGTCTGGCGCGTCCAGGCGCTCGAGGAGCATGCCGACCGTCAGCTCGTCCGGGACGAGCTCGCCGCGCTCCATGTAGCCGCGGGCCGCCAGGCCGAGCGGGCTGCCGTCCCTGGCGGCGGCCCGGAAGAGGTCACCCGTAGCGACCCTGGGCAGGCCCAGGTGGCGCGCGAGCACATGGGCCTGGGTTCCCTTGCCCGCGCCCGGCGCGCCGAGCAGGACGAGGATCCTCATCGAGGACCCCTGCCGTTCGACGGGCCGGTGCTCACCGGATGAAGCCCTCGTAGTTGCGCATCATGAGCTGGGCCTCGAGCTGCTTCATCGTCTCCACGACGACCGAGACGACGATGAGGATGCTCGTGCCGCCGAGGGAGAGTCCCGCGAGGCTCGGGACGAACGCCTGGAAGACGAATGGCGCCACGGCCACGATCCCGAGGAAGAGCGCTCCGGCCACGGTTATCCGGTTCACGACCCGGGCCAGGTAGTCCTGGGTGGGCCGACCCGGACGAATGCCCGGGATGAAGCCGCCGTTCTTCCGCAGCTGCTCCGCGGTTTCGTCCGGCTTGAACGTGAACGCCGTGTAGAAGTACGTGAATCCGACCGTCAGGAGGAAGTAGAGCGACCCGTAGACGATCAGGTTCGATGGCCCGAACGTGTTCACGAAGAAGGTCGCGATGTCCTTGACCAGGGTGACCTGGCTCTGCGCGAAGTAGCCGGCGATCTGGCTCGGGAAGAGCAGGATGCTCACCGCGAAGATGATCGGGATCACGCCCGCCTGGTTCACCCGGAGGGGCAGGAACGTGGTCCCGCCCTGGTACATCCGCCGACCCCGGACGCGGCTCGCGTACTGGATCGGGATCCGCCGCTGGCCCTCCGTCACGAAGACGATCGCCGCGATGGCGAAGACGCCGAAGATGGCGAAGATGGCGAGGGCGGCGATGTTGGGCGAGTCCATGAAGGTCCCGATCGCCTGGGGCGCGCGACCCACGATTCCCGCGAAGATGATGAAGCTGATCCCATTGCCGATCCCCTTCTCGGTGATGAGCTCGCCGAGCCACATCAGGAGGATCGAGCCGGCCGTCAGCGTGATGATCTGGGTCAGCGTCTCGAACGAGGCCAGGTCGAAGCGGGTGTTGAGCACGCCGGCCTGGTTGAGGACCGCCAGGAAGCCGTAGCTCTGGAGGATCGCCAGCGGAACGGCGAGGTAGCGCGTGTACTGGTTGATCCGGTTGCGCCCGTATTCGCCTTCACGCTGGAGCGCTGTCAGGGCGGGGATCACGCCCGTCATCAGCTGCATGATGATCGAGGCGTTGATGTACGGGTTCACGCCCAGGCCGACGACCGAGAAGCGCGACAGACCGCCGCCGGAGAACAGGTCGAGCAGGCCGAAGAGCGCGTTGTTGTTGAAGAACTGGGCGAGCTTCGTGGGGTCGGCGCCCGGGACGGGGACATGGGCGAGTGCCCGGAAGACGATGAGGACGCCCAGGACGAAGAGGATCCGGCGCCGGATGTCCGGCGCCCGGAACGCGTTGAGGATGGAGTCGAACACGGGCCCGGCCGGGTCAGTCCGCGCCGGCCGTGCGCTCGACGCCGATGGCGGCGAGCAGGGACGTCGGGATCTCGATCACCTGGACCGTGCCGCCGGCGGCCTCGATCTTCTCGCGGGCGCTCTTCGTGAAGGCGTCGGCGACCACGAACATCGGGCGGCTCACCTCGCCGCTGCCCAGGATCTTGAGCGGCTTGTCCAGGCTGCGCACGAGGCCGGTCATCCGGAGGAGCTCCTGGTTCACCGTGATCGGGGCCGGCGTCGCCGACTTCGCGGCGCCCGGAGTCTCGCCCTCCGGCAGTCGCCCGAGCTCGATCGCGGCGCTGATCGCGCCCACGTTCACGATCTCGTACTCGATCCGGTTGATGCTTCGAAAGCCACGCAGCTTCGGGATCCGGATGTGGATCGGGGTCTGGCCGCCCTCGAACCAGGCCGGGATGGAGCTGCCGGCGCGAGACTTCTGGCCCTTGGTTCCGCGGCCGGCGGTCTTGCCCTTGCCGGCGGCGATCCCGCGACCGACGCGGGTCTTCGCGGTGTGCGCGCCGTCGGGGGGCCGCAGATCGTGAAGCTTCATGGGGTCTCCTCCGCCGCGGTCTCGGGAAGCTCCTCGACCTCGACGAGGAAGCGGACCGCGCGGACCATCCCGCGCGTCGCGTCGTTGTCGGGCACGACGACGGTGTCGCCAATCCGGTGGAGACCGAGCGCCCTGATGGTCCCGCGATTGCGGGCGATGTGGCTGATCGTGCTCTTGACCTGGGTCACGCGGAGCCTACCGGCCATCAGCCACCTCCGCGGCCGGCTGTCCGGCGACGAAGAGGCGGACGGCCACGCCCCGGCGGGCCGAGATCTCCTCGGCCGACGAGAGGTCTCGAAGCGCCTCGATCGTGGCGCGCACGACGTTGACCGGGTTGGTGGAGCCGTGGACCTTGGTCAGGATGTCGCGGATGCCGGCGGCCTCGACGACGGCACGCACGGAGCCGCCGGCGATGACGCCGGTCCCCTGCGAGGCCGGCTTGAGGAGGACCTTTGCGGCCGCGTACTCGGAGCGCACCTCGTGCGGGATGGTTGTCCCCACCATCGGGATCTTGACGAGATGCTTCTTGGCGTCCTCGACGCCCTTGCGGATCGCCTCGGGAACCTCGCCGGCCTTGCCGAGCCCCGCGCCGACGTGCCCCTGGCCGTCGCCCACGATGACGACCGCGGAGAAGCTGAAGCGCCGGCCACCCTTGACGACCTTGGCGACGCGGTTGATCTGGACGACACGCTCCTCGAGCGTGAGCTTGGCGGGATCGATCCTGGCCACTGGCGGTCTTCTCCTCCTAGAAGTCGAGACCGGCTTCGCGCGCGGCGTCGGCGAGCATCTTGACCCGGCCGTGGTAGCGATACCCGGCCCGATCGAAGACAACCTGCGCGACACCGGCGGTGCGGGCCCGCTCGGCGACCAGGCGCCCGACGGCCTTCGCTTCGTCGACCTTCGTCTGCTTCCCGCCCCGGAGCTCCGGCTCGAGGGACGAGGCGGCGGCGAGGGTGCGACCGGCGTCGTCGTCGATCACCTGCGCATAGATGTGGTTGAGGCTGCGGTAGACCGCAAGGCGCGGCCGCGCGGACGTCCCCTCCAGTCGGAGGCGAATCCGCTCGTGCCGTTTCTGCCGGGCGGCGCCGCGCGTGGCGGCCTTCGTCATCGTGGTCGTCCTTCCGTTACTTCTTTCCGCCGATCTTGCCGGCCTTGCCGGCCTTTCGACGGATCACCTCGCCGGCGTAGCGAACGCCCTTGCCCTTGTAGGGCTCCGGCTTCCGCGTGGCGCGGACGCGGGCGGCAACCTGGCCGACGAGCTCCTTGTCGATCCCGAGCACGGCCAGCTTGATCGGGCTCTCGACCTCGAAGCTGATGCCGTCCGGGGGGACGATCTCGACGGGATGGCTGTATCCCAGGTTGAGCTGCAGCTTGTCGCCGATCTTCTGGGCGCGGTAGCCGACGCCCGTGATCTCGAGGCTCTTCCGGTAGCCGGTCGTGACGCCCACGACCATGTTGTTGATGAGCGTCCGGGTCAGCCCATGGAGCTGCTTGTGCTGCTTGAGGTCCGAGGGGCGGGTCACGAGGAGGCTGCCCTCGCCCGTCTCCACGGTCATCGCGGCCGGGAGGGAGCGGGTCAGGGTGCCCTTCGGGCCCGTCACGGTGATGACCGGACCATCGAGAGCGATCTCGACGCCCGCGGGCACGAGGACCGGCTGGCGGCCGATACGCGACATCGTCGTCCCCCCTACCAGACGTACGCGAGGACTTCGCCGCCGAGCTGGGCCTTGCGGGCCTGCGCGCCGGTCATGATCCCCTGGCTGGTGCTGACGATGACGATGCCCAGGCCGCCCAGGACCCGGGGGATGTCCGTCTTGCGGGCGTAGACGCGGAGGCCGGGCTTGCTGATGCGCTTCAGCCCGGAGACGACCGATGCCTTGCCGTCGACGTACTTGAGGTTGAGCGTGATGACGGGATGGACCCCATCCCGGCCCTCGCTGAAGGAGGCGATGAAACCCTCCTCGACGAGGATGCGGGCGATCTCGCGCTTCACGCGTGACGCCGGGACCACCACCTCGAGGTGGTGCGCCCGCGACGCATTGCGGATGCGGGTGAGCATGTCGGCGATCGGGTCGGAGACGTTCATCGTCGGCTCACCAGCTCGACTTCGTCACGCCCGGGACCTCGCCCGCGAGGGCGCGCTCCCGGAAGCAGATGCGGCAGAGCGCAAACCGGCGCATGTAGGCGCGGGGCCGGCCGCACAGCGTGCACCGGTGGTAGCCCTGCACCTTGTGCTTGGGCGTTCGCTTCGCCTTGGCAATCAGAGATTTCTTGGCCATGGTCCTCCTCCCCGCGCTAGCCGGCGAAGGGCATGCCGAGGAGCTCCAGAAGTTTCCGGGACTCCTCGTCGGTCTTCGCCGTCGTCACGATGCTGATCTCCAGCCCGCGGAGACGGTCGACCTTGTCGTAATCGATCTCGGGGAACGCGAGCTGCTCGCGCATCCCGAGGCTGTAGTTGCCCCGCCCATCGAACGACTTCGCCGGGATTCCCCGGAAGTCGCGGATGCGCGGGAGCGCCAGGACGGTGAGGCGCTCCAGGAAGTCCCACATCCGCTCGCCGCGGAGGGTCACCTTCGCGCCGATCGTGTTGCCCGTCCGGAGCCGGAACTGGGCGATCGAGCGCTTCGCCTTCGTCACGATGGGCTTCTGGCCCGTGATGAGGGTCAGGTCGCCGAGCGCCGCGTCGAGCGCCTTGGCATTGGTCAGCGCCTCCCCGAGCCCGATGTTGACCACGATCTTCTCGAGGCGCGGCACCTGCATCGGGTTGGCGTAGGCGAACTGCTTCGTGAGGGCCGGGACGACCTCGGTCGCGTAGCGACCCTTCAGGTTGCTGCTCACGCGCCCTTCACCTCCACCGGCTGGCCGCAGCGGCCGCACGCCCGGATCCGCGCGCCGGTCTCCAGGAGGAGGTGGCGGATGCGCGTGGGCTGGTCACAGCGGGGGCAGACCAGCATGACCTTGCCCACCGCCATCGGGAGCGCCTTCTCGACGATGCCGCCCTGCTGCATCTGCGGCACGCGATCGTTCTGGTTCATCCGCGGGCGCGGCTTGGTGTGTCGCTTGGCGACGTTCAGGCCCTGGACGACCACCCGGTACGGCGTGCCCAGCTTGAGCGGCCGGTCGACGCGCTCCACGACCCCGCGCTTGCCGGCGTCCTTGCCGCCCAGCACGAGGATCGTGTCACCCTTGCGAATCTCGGAGACCTTCGTCACCCGCGGTGTGACGGCACGTGCCATCTCAGAGCACCTCCGGCGCGAGCGAGACGATCTTCATGTAGTTCCGATCGCGCAGCTCGCGCGCCACGGGCCCGAAGATCCGTGTCCCGCGCGGGTTGCCCTGGTTGTTGATGAGGACGGCCGCGTTCTCGTCGAAGCGGATGTAGCTGCCGTCGGGCCGGCCGAACTCCTTGGCGGTGCGGACCACGACGGCGCGCACCACGTCGCCCTTCTTGACGGCGGCATTCGGGATCGCCTGCTTCACGCTGGCGACGATCACGTCGCCGACCTCCGCGGTCGTCGCGCGCGAGCGGCCCATGATCCGGATGCACTGGATCACGCGGGCGCCGGTGTTGTCCGCGACCCGGAGCCGGGTTTGCTGCTGGATCACGCCTCGGTCCCCTCCCCGGTCCCGGCGTGCGCCTTGCCCGGATGCGCCGCGGCGTGGATGGCCTCGGTGGTCGCCAGCTCCTCGACCACGAGCTCGGTCGGCTGGTCCTCGCCGCCGCGCGAGATGACCTCGACGAGCCGCCAGCGCTTCGTGCGCGAGAGCGGCCGGGACTCCTCGATGCGAACCGTGTCGCCGACCTTCGCCGAGTTGAGCTCGTCGTGTGCGGCGAACTTGCTGGAGGCCCGGACCACCCGCTTGTAGAGCGGGTGTCGCGTCAGCCGCTCGACGGAGACGACGATCGTCTTGTCCATCTTGTCGCTGACGACGCGCCCGATCTTGGATTTGCGATTGCCCTGCACGTCTGCTGCTCCTGCCATGCCGGGCCTCCTATGCGCTCGTCTGCACGAGCTTGCGCTCGTGGCGAACGGTGAGGATCCGGGCGATCGTCCGGCGGCTGCCGGAGATCGCGGTGTAGTCCTTCAGCTGTCGCGTGGCGAGCTCGAAGCGGGCCTGCCAGAGGTCCCGCTTCGCGTCCGCGAGCGCCTGGTCCAGCTCCGCGTCCGACAGGGCGCGCAGCTTGTCGATGTCGATCACGCGCTCTCCTCCTCCTTGACGATCAGGCGCGTGGCGACCGGGAGCTTGTGGCCGGCGAGGCGCATCGCCTCGACCGCCGACGCGCGGTCCACCCCGGCCATCTCGAAGAGGATCCGGCCGGGCCGCACGACGGCGACCCAGTGGTCCGGCGCGCCCTTGCCGGATCCCATGCGGGTCTCGGCGGGCTTCTTCGTTGCGGGCTTGTCCGGGAAGATCCGGATCCAGATCTTGCCGCCGCGCTTGACCGAACGGGTCATCGCGCGTCGGGCGGCCTCGATCTGGCGGCTCGTGATCCAGGCGGGCTCGAGGGTGATCAGGCCGAACTCACCGAAGGAGACGGCCGTGCCGCCCTTGGACATGCCGGCCATGCGGCCGCGCATGACCTTCCGATGCTTGACGCGGCGGGGCATCAGCATGGCGTCACGCCCCCTGGGCCGCGACGGGCGCGACCACCGTGGCGGCAACCGGTCGGGTGACACGCTGGTCCGGAACGTCGCCCCGGTAGATCCAGACCTTCACGCCGATCGTGCCGTACGTCGTGCGCGACAGGACGTAGCCGTAGCTGATGTCCGCGCGGAGCGTGCCGAGCGGGATGCGACCCTCGCGGTCCCATTCGCGACGCGCCATCTCGGACCCGCCGAGGCGGCCGGCGACGGCGATCTTCACGCCCTTGGCGCCCGCCTTCATGGTTCGCTGGATCGCCTGCTTCATCGCCTTGCGGAACGCGATCCGGCGGCTCAGCTGCTGGGCGACGTTGGCGGCCACGAGGTACGCGTCGAGCTCCGGCTGGCGGATCTCCTTGATCTCGAGCTTCACCTTGCGGGGCTTCGTGAGGTCGCCGATCTGCTTGCGGAGGACCTCGACGTTCGCGCCGCCCTTGCCGATCACGATCCCCGGCTTGGCCGTGTGGATCGTCACCGTCACGTAGTTGATGCCGCGCTCGATCTCGACGCCGCCGACGCTGGCGTTGGCCAGGCGCCGCTCGATGAGCTTCCGCATGGCGAGGTCTTCCTGGAGCAGCGTCGCGTAGTCCTTGTCGGCGTACCACTTCGCGGACCAGGTGCGGCTCGTCCCGAGGCGGAAGCCGTACGGGTGGACCTTGTGTCCCATGTCAGGCCTCCCGCTCTTCGAGGACGATCGTGATGTGCGTCATGGGCTTGTGGATGGCGAAGGCCCGTCCCTGGGCTCGCGGCTTCCAGCGCTTGAGGGTGGGTCCCTCGTTCGCGTGGGCCTCGACGATCACGAGGTCCTCGGCGGCGAGGTTGTGGTTGTTCTCGGCGTTCGCGGTCGCGCTCGCGAGGACGCGGGCGACGTCGCGCGCGGCACCGAGCGGCATGAAGCGGAGGATCGCGCTCGCGTCCTCGACCCGCCGACCGCGGATGGCCGACGTCACGAGGTTCGCCTTGCGGGTGGACCCGCGGAGATACTTTGCAGTGGCAGACACGCGCACGTTCTCGTCCCCTACCGCACGGCCGTGGATCGGTCGGTCTTCTTGTCATGCCCGCGGAACGTGCGGGTCGGGGCGAACTCGCCCAGCCGATGACCGACCATGTTCTCGGTGACGTAGACCGGCACGTGCTTGCGCCCGTTGTAGACGGCGATCGTGTGCCCGATGAAATCCGGGAAGACGACCGAGGCGCGGGACCACGTGCGGACGATCTTCCGCTCGTTCTTCTTGTTCATCTCCTGGACGCGGCCGAGGAGCCGCGCCTCGACGAACGGTCCTTTCTTGACCGAACGCGACATGCTTCTGCTCCTCCTACGACTTGCGGTGCCGCGAGCGGACGATCAGGCGGTCGCCTGTCGTCGAGCGTCGCGTCCGGTACCCCATCGCCGGCTTTCCCCACGGCGTCTTCGGGGGCATTCCCGTCGGGGACTTGCCCTCGCCGCCGCCGTGCGGGTGGTCGCGCGGGGTCATCGCGACACCCCGGGTCTCCGGGCGAAGGCCCATGTGCCGGGCCCGGCCGGCCTTCCCGAGGCTCTGGTTCTCGTGGTCGAGGTTGGAGACCTGCCCGATCGTGGCGACGCAGCGGAGCGGGATGCGCCGCATCTCGCCCGACGGGAGCCGGACCGTGGCGTAGTCGCCTTCCTTGGCGAGGAGCTGCGCCGCGCCGCCGGCTGACCGGACGATCTGGCCGCCCTTGCCCGGCACGAGCTCGATGTTGTGAATGGTCGTGCCGAGCGGGATGCTCGAGAGCGGCAGGGCGTTCCCGACCCGCGCCTCGGCCTCGGGCCCGGCGATCACGAGGTCGCCGACCTTGAGGCCGTGCGGCAGGAGCATGTAGCGCTTCTCGCCGTCCCGGTAGTGCAGGAGGCCGATCCGGGCCGACCGGTTCGGGTCGTACTCGACCGTGGCGATCTTCGCCGGCACGCCGATCTTGTCCCGCTTGAAGTCGATGATCCGGTAGTGCTGCTTCTCGCCGCCGCCGCGATGACGGACCGTGAGACGGCCCTGGTTGTTGCGGCCCGAGCCGCGCTTCTTGGGCTCGAGGAGCGGCTTGTACGGCTCCTTGGTGGTGATCTCCTCGAAGGTCGACCGGGTCATGAACCGCCGGCCGGCGGAGGTGGGCTTGTAGCTGCGGAGCGGCATGGCTACACCCCCTCGAAGAATTCGATCTTCTGGCCGGCGGCGAGCGTCACGATCGCCTTGCGCCAGGGCGTGGTCCACCCGGTGATGCGGCCGCGCTTCGTGCCGCGGCGCTTCTCCTTGGCCTTCGTGGTCAGGACGTTGACCGCGGTGACCTGGACCTTGAACAGCTCCTCGACCGCCGCCTTGACCTGGATCTTCGAGGCGTCGCCGTGGACCTCGAACGTGTACTTGCCGCGGCCGGATTCATCCATCGACTTCTCGCTGATGATCGGCCGGACGATCACGTCATGGGCGGTGAGCGTCATGCGTACACCTCCTCGAGGCGGGCGAGCGCGGTCTGCTCGATGACGATGGTGTCCGCGTTGAGGAGGTCCACCACGTTCAGCGAGTCGGCGAGGAGGACGGCCACGCGCGGCAGGTTCCGGGCCGACAGGTCCAGTCGCTCGTCGCGCGCCGGCGAGACGATGACGACGCGACCGGCGACCTTGAGGTTGCCGAGGACGCCCAGGAGCTCCTTCGTCTTGATCGCCTCGAGGCCGAAGGCGTCGAGGATCCGGATGGCGTCGCCGCCGAACTTGGCGGTGAGCGCCCCGCGGAGCGCGAGCCGCTTCATCTTGCGCGGCAGGCGCTGCGCGTACGAGCGCGGGTGGGGCCCGAAGACCACGCCGCCGCCGGTGAAATGCGGCGCGCGGCGCGAACCCTGGCGGGCGCGGCCGGTCCCCTTCTGGCGGTACGGCTTCTTTCCCCCGCCGGCAACCTCGCCACGCGTCTTCGTGTCGCTGGTACCGAGGCGGCGGCCGGCCAGCTGCGCGGTCACGACCTGGTGGAGGACGGCCGCGTTGACCGGGGCGTCGAAGAGCTCGTCGGAGAGCTCAACGGTTCCGATCGCCTCGCCCGTCCGGGCATACAGCGTGGTCTGCGGCATCGTCAGGCCTTCTTCACGAGGACGAGCGCGTGGGGTGCCCCCGGCACGGACCCCTTCACGAGGAGGAGGTTGCGCTCGGTATCGACCCGCACGACGTGGAGCTTCTTGACGGTGACTCGGTCGTCACCCATGTGGCCGGCCATCCGCATCCCGCGGTAGACGCGGCCGGGCGTGGTGCCCGGGCCGATCGAGCCCGGTGCGCGGTGGTGGTCGGAGCCGTGGGTCTTGGGGCCGCGGTGGAAGTTGTTCCGCTTGATGTTGCCCGCGAACCCCTTGCCCTTCGACGTGCCGGTGACGTTGATCACGTCACCAACCGCGAAGAGGGTGACGTCGAGCGTCTGTCCCACGCTGTAGGCGGCGACGTCCTCGAGGCGGAACTCGCGGATGACGGCGACCTTGGGGAGCTCCTTGAGCTGCCCGGCCTCGGGCTTCGTCAGCTTCTTCGACGGCTCGATGCCAAGCTGCACGGCGGCGTAGCCGTCGCGCTCCGGCGTCCGGAGCCGCGTCACGGTGTTCGGTCCCACGGCGACGACGCTGACCGGGATCATGGTCCCGTCCGCCTGGAAGACCTGGGTCATGCCGACCTTGCGGCCAATCAGTCCAATGCTCATCGCGCAGCCCCTGTCTCACCGCTCAGCCGCGCCCAGGGCAAGGCGGAGCCGAGCACGGGAGCGAGCGCACTGGCGCGTGCGTGAGCGACCGCGCGCAGGCGACAACGCAGTCATGGGTCGGGTGAGCGAGTGAGACGTCATCACATCTTGATCTCGATGTCGACACCCGCGGCGAGCGAGAGGCGCATCAGGGCATCGACCGTCTTGGCCGACGGGTCGAGGATGTCCACGAGCCGCTTGTGCGTGCGGATCTCGAACTGCTCGCGGCTGTCCTTGTCGATGAATGGCGACCGGAGCACGGTGAACTTCTCGATCCGCGTCGGGAGCGGGACCGGGCCGACCACGTCGGCGCCGGTCCGCTGGGCGGTCTCGACGATCTGGGCCGCGGACTGGTCGAGCAGGCGGTGGTCGTAGGCCTTCAGGCGGATCCGGATGCGCTGCTTCGGCATCGGGCTACTCGACGATGCTCACGATCGCGCCGGCGCCGACGGTGCGGCCACCCTCGCGGATCGCGAAGCGCTGCCCGATCTCGATCGCGATCGGGGTGATGAGCTCGACCTTCATCTCGACGTTGTCGCCGGGCATGATCATCTCGGCGCCGTCGGGGAGGCCGATGGCCCCGGTCACGTCGGTCGTGCGGAGGTAGAACTGGGGCCGGTAGCCGTTGTAGAAGGGGGTGTGGCGGCCGCCCTCCTCCTTGGTCAGGACGTAGACCTGGGCGGTGAACCGGGTGTGGGGCTTGACGGAGCCGGTCTTGGCGAGCACCTGGCCGCGCTCGATGTCCTCGCGCTCGATGCCCCGCAGGAGGCAGCCCACGTTGTCGCCGGCCTGGCCCTGGTCGAGCAGCTTCTTGAACATCTCGACGCCGGTGACGACGACCTTGCGGGTCGGCCGGATGCCGACGATCTCGACCTCGTCGCCGACCTTGACGACGCCGCGCTCGATGCGCCCGGTCGCCACGGTGCCCCGGCCCTTGATCCCGAAGACGTCCTCGACGGGCATCAGGAAGGGCTTGTCGACCGGGCGCTCGGGGGTCGGGATGTAGGAGTCGACCGCGTCCATCAGCTCCTGGATGCAGGCGTAGGCCGGGTCGTCCACGCCGCCGCTCGCCTCGAGGGCCTTGAGCGCGGAGCCGCGGATGACCGGGATGTCGTCGCCCGGGAAGTGGTTCTTGGTCAGGAGCTCGCGGACCTCGAGCTCGACGAGGTCGAGCAGCTCGGGGTCGTCGACCGCGTCGACCTTGTTGAGGAAGACGACCATGTAGGGGACCTCGACCTGGCGGGCGAGGAGGATGTGCTCGCGGGTCTGGGGCATGGGCCCGTCGGTGGCGGCCACGACGAGGACCGCGCCGTCCATCTGGGCGGCCCCGGTGATCATGTTCTTGATGTAGTCGGCATGCCCGGGGCAGTCGACGTGGGCGTAGTGGCGGGCGTCGGTCTCGTACTCCACGTGGGCGATCGCGATCGTGATCCCCCGCTCGCGCTCCTCGGGCGCGTTGTCGATCGTGTCGAACGCGCGGTACACCGCCCCGCCCTTGAGGGCGAGGTACTTCGTGATCGCCGCGGTCAGCGTCGTCTTGCCGTGATCGATATGGCCGATCGTGCCGATGTTGACGTGCGGCTTCGTCCGCTCGAACTTCTTCTTCGCCATCGCTGTTCGCGCTCCCTGGCTCCACGTCGCCGCGCCGGGCCCGCCCTGGACCCGCCTCGGACCTCCGCCTCTGCTAGACCCTTGACTTCTGTACGAGCTCCGCGGCAACGCTGCCGGGGACCTCGGCATAGTGAGACAGCTCCATCGAGTAGCTCGCCCGGCCCTGCGTCTCGGATCGCAGGTCGGTCGCGTACCCGAACATCTCCGCGAGGGGGACGAACGCCTGGACGACCTGGGTCGTCCCGCGGGAGTCCATCCCCTCGATCTGGCCGCGCCGGCTGTTCAGGTCGCCGATCACGTCGCCCATGAACTGCTCCGGCATCGTCACCTCGACCCGCATGAGCGGCTCGAGGATGACGGGGTCGGCCTTCTCCACGGCCAGCTTGACGGCCATCGAGGCGGCGATCTTGAACGCCATCTCGCTGGAGTCGACCTCGTGGTAGGAGCCGTCGAAGACGGTGACCTTCACGTCGACCATCGGATAGCCCGCGTAGATCCCCGTGTCCAGCGCCTCGCGGATGCCGTGATCGATCGCGCGCATGTACTCGCGCGGGATCGTCCCGCCGATCACCTTGTCGACGAACTCGTAGCCCGAGCCCTTCTCGCCCGGCTCGAGCTTGAGCACCACGTGGCCGTACTGGCCCTTGCCGCCGGTCTGGCGGATGAAGCGCCCGTTCCCCTCGGCCGCGCGCCGGACGGTCTCCCGGTAGGAGACCTGCGGCTTGCCGATGTTGGCGGCCACCTTGAACTCGCGGACCATGCGGTCGACCAGGACGTCGAGATGCAGCTCGCCCATGCCGGCGATGAGCGTCTCGCCGCTCTCGGGGTCGGTCTTGACCCGGAACGTCGGGTCCTCCTCCGCGAGCCGCTGGAGGGCCAGGCCCATCTTGTCCTGGTCCATCTTCGTCTTCGGCTCGATCTTGACCTCGATGACCGGCTCCGGGAAGGTCATCGACTCGAGGATCACCGGGTGATCGGGGTCCGCCAGCGTGTCGCCGGTGAAGGTCTCCTTCAGGCCGACGGCAGCGGCGATGTCGCCCGCGTAGACCTCGTCGATCTCCTCGCGGTGGTTGGCGTGCATCTGGAGGATGCGGCCGATCCGCTCCTTCTTGCCCTTCGAGGAGTTGAGCACGTAGGAGCCCGCCTTGAGCGTGCCCGAGTAGACCCGGAAGAAGGCGAGCTTGCCCACGAACGGGTCGGCCGCGATCTTGAAGGCGAGGGCGCTGAACGGCTGTCCGTCGTCGACGGTCCGCAGCACCTCGGCATGCGTCAGCGGCTGCTCCCCGATCACCGGCGGGACGTCCAGCGGCGACGGGAGGTAGGCGACCACGGCGTCGAGCATCGGCTGGATGCCCCGGTTCTTGAGCGCCGAGCCGGCGAGCACGGGGACGATCCGGTACTGGAGGGTGCCCAGGCGCAGGCCGCGTGCGAGCTCCGCCTCGCTGAGCTCGATCCCCTCGAGGTACTTGTGCATCAGGCTGTCGTCCATCTCGGCGACGGCTTCCACGAGGCGCTCGCGGTGCTTCTTCGCCTCGGCGAGATGCTCGGCCGGGATGTCCACGACCTCGATCTCGGACCCCAGGTCGTCGCGATGGACGATGGCGCGCATCGCGATCAGGTCGATGACACCGGCGAACTTGTCCTCGAGGCCGATCGGGAGCTGGATGGGGACCGCGTTCGCCCCCAGCCGATCCTCGATCATGCCGACGCAGCGCCAGAAGTCGGCGCCGGTCCGGTCGAGCTTGTTGATGAAGCAGATCCGCGGGACGCGGTACCGGTCTGCCTGGCGCCAGACCGTCTCGGACTGGGGCTCGACGCCCGCCACGCCGTCGAAGACCACCACCGCGCCGTCGAGCACGCGCAGCGAGCGCTCGACTTCCATGGTGAAGTCCACGTGCCCGGGCGTATCGATGATGTTGATGCGATGATCGTCCCAGAAGCAGGTCGTGGCCGCGGCGGTGATCGTGATCCCGCGCTCCTGCTCCTGCGGCATCCAGTCCATCGTGGCGGCGCCCTCGTGTACCTCGCCGAGCTTGTAGATCTTCTTCGTGTAGAAGAGGATCCGCTCGGTGACGGTCGTCTTGCCCGCGTCGATGTGCGCAATGATCCCGATGTTGCGGGTGCGGTCGAGCGGGTAGAGGCGGGCCACGGTCAGGGTCTCCGGCCTACCACTTGAAGTGGCTGAATGCCTTGTTGGCATCGGCCATCTTGTGCGTGTCCTCGCGGCGCTTGACGGCGGCGCCGATCCCGTTGGACGCGTCCACGAACTCGGAGGCGAGCTTCTCGCTCATGCTCTTGCCGTTGCGCTTGCGGGCGGCCTGCACCAGCCAGCGCACACCGAGCGAGAGGCGGCGATCGCCGCGGATCTCGACCGGGACCTGGTAGGTTGCGCCGCCGACACGCCGGGGCTTCACCTCGATGATCGGGGTCGCGTTTCGAAGCGCGGTCTCGAGCACCTCGAGGCCGGGCCGCTTGGCCTGGGCCTCGGCACGCGCCAGGGCCTGGCGCAGGATCCGGTTCGAGAGGATCTTCTTGCCGTCCATCATCAGCTTCGCGGAGATGCGGGCAGTCGTCCGGTTGGCCGGGATGGTCTCGTACTTCGACTTGCGGGGGATGCTTGCGCGACGCGGCATGGTCCCTACTTCTTCTGGCCGGGGAGGCTCGCGGTCGCTTTCGCGCCGTATTTCGAGCGGCCCTGCTTCCGGTCGCGGACGCCCGCGGTATCGAGCGCGCCACGGATGATGTGGTACTTCACGGACGGGAGGTCCTTCACGCGGCCGCCCCGGACGAGCACGACGGAGTGCTCCTGGAGGTTGTGGCCGATCCCGGGGATGTAGGCCGTGACCTCCATCTGGTTGGTGAGCCGGACGCGGGCGATCTTGCGAAGGGCCGAGTTCGGCTTCTTCGGCGTCATCGTGCGGACCTGCAGGCAGACACCGCGCTTCTGGGGGGCACCCGGGATCGGCATCTGGCGCTGGTCAAGGCTGTTCCAGATCCTGCGCATCGCCGGAGCCTTGACCTTCGCGATCTTCGGCTTCCGGCCGTGGCGCACGAGCTGGCTGATCGTCGGCACGGAGACGCTGTTCCTTTCTCGTGGACTGCTGGTCCGGCGGCCCCGTCACCCGGGTGTCTCCGGGCAGCAATGCTGGCCGCTTGCCGCCCGACTCGTTGTACGCGGGGCGGAGCACGCAGCGACGACCGACCGGTCGAGGCCGCGAAGGCGGAGTCTAGCAGTGAGGCGGCGGACGTGTCAAAGGCCGCCGCCTCGCTGGATCTCGTCGGCGGGCACCGCCCGCCGACGCCCTTTCACAGCCGCGGGTCCGCCTCGTCGCCACTGGAGGTGGCGGCGACGGACTCCCCGGCATCCGACAGGAACGGGTTGAACCCGTCGTCGGCCGCGTCGCTCGCATCGTCGTCGTCGGTCGCTGCGAGCAGCGCGGAGAGGCGCACCGTGTCGTCGTCGCTCCCGCCGTCCGCGGCGTCCTCGAGGAACGGGTTGTAGGCAGCCCCGCCGAACTCCGCCGGCAGCTCGCCGCCCGCGAGCGCCTCGGCCGCGCGACGCCGGTCCGCCTCGCGGCGGGCGGCGACGTTCGCCGGAGCGCCCGTCCCGGCCGGGATGAGCTTGCCGATGATCACGTTCTCCTTGAGCCCGATGAGGTGGTCCTTGGAGCCGTTGATCGCCGCCTCGGTGAGCACGCGCGTGGTCTCCTGGAAGGAGGCCGCCGCGAGGAAGCTCGCCGTGTTCAGGGATGCCTTGGTGACGCCGAGGAGCACGACCTGCGCGGTTGCCGGTTCGCCGCCCTCCGCGAGAACGCGGTTGCTGACCCGCTCGAAGTCGAGCCGGTCGATGAGCTCGGTCGGCAGGAGATCCGTGTCGCCCGGCTGGTCGATGCGGACCTTGCGGAGCATCTGCCGGACGATGATCTCGATGTGCTTGTCGTTGATCGTGACGCCCTGGCTCCGGTAGACCTTCTGGACTTCCTTCACCAGGTAGCGCTGGACGGCGTCCTTGCCGCGCGTGTCGAGATACTCCTGCGGGTTGATCGGCCCGTCCGTGATCGCGTCGCCGGCCCGGACCTCCTGGCCGTTCTCGACGCGAAGCCGAGCGTTGTGCGGGATCGAGTACTCGCGTTCGACGCGATCCTCGGCACGCACAGCGAGCTGGTCGCCGTCGCGGACCAGGATCCCCTTCTCCGGCGCGACGATGTCGAGCCCATCGCGGCCGCCGTCCTTGCCCGCCACCCGGGCCAGGACCTGGCTCTTCTCGACGAGGTCGCCCGCCGCGGCCAGGAGCTCGGCCCCGGGCGGCAGCCGCAGCGGCGCATCGAATTCCTCGACGCTGGTCACCTTGACCTTCGTCGAGAGGTCGGCCCGGATGATCTCGACGATCCCGTCGATGTGGCTGATCTCGGCCTTCCCCTTCGGGATGCGGGCCTCGAAGAGCTCCTCGACGCGCGGCAGGCCGGCGGTGATGTCGGCCCCTGCCTGGGCCACGCCGCCGGTGTGGAACGTCCGCATCGTCAGCTGGGTGCCCGGCTCGCCGATCGACTGGGCGGCGATGATCCCGACGGCCTCGCCCACGCCCACGAGCGAGCCCGTGGCGAGGTTGCGGCCATAGCACATCCGGCAGACCCCGTACCGCGCCTCGCAGGTCAGCGGGCTGCGGACCAGTACCTCCTGGATCCCCGCCCCGGCGATGCGAGCGGCGACGTCCTCGTTGAGCTCCTCGTTGCGCTCCGCGAAGACGGTGCCGTCCGCCGAGGCGACGGTGGCGGCGGCGAACCGCCCGACGAGGCGACGAGCGAACACGTCCTCCTCGCCGATCGGCTCGTCGGGCTCCGAGCGCGTGATCCAGCTGCCCTCCTCCGTCCCGCAGTCGTCGTCCCGGGTGATGACGTCCTGGGCGACGTCCACGAGGCGCCGGGTGAGGTAGCCGGAGTCGGCGGTGCGGAGCGCGGTGTCGGCGAGGCCCTTGCGGGCGCCGTGCGTCGAGATGAAGTACTCGAGGACGGTCATGCCCTCGCGGAAGTTGCTCCGCACCGGGACGTCGATGATCCGCCCGGACGGGTCGGCCATCAGGCCGCGCATCGCGCCGAGCTGGCCGATGTTGCCCTTGTTTCCGCGGGCCCCGGAGGTCGTCATCATCGCGACGGCGCTCTGCGGGTCGAGGTTGGCCATCATCTTGTCCGAGAGCGTGCGCGATGCCTTCTGCCAGACGTCGACGACCGCCTCGTAGCGCTCGTCCTCGGTGATGAGGCCGCGCTGGTACTGGCCGTCGATCTTGGTGACCTGGCCGTCGGCCTCCGCGAGGAGCGCCTTCTTCTCGATCGGGACCTCGATGTCTGAGACGGCGATGGTCATCCCACCGCGCGTGGCGTACTCGAACCCGATCCGCTTGATGCCGTCCACGAGGTGGGCGGTGGCGGTGGGCCCGAGGTTGCGGTAGCAGCGGTCGACGAGCTCGCGGAGGCCGCCGGGCAGGGGCGCCGGCGCTGTCCGGCGCATCTCCCGGTTCACGAACCGGAGCTGCTCGGGGATGACCTGGTTGAAGATGATCCGGCCGACCGTCGTCACGATCCGCCGGTCGACGAGCGCGCCTGCCGCGTCGTCCCAGGTCCTGACGCTCACCTCGATCGGCTCGTGGAGGCGCAGGGCGACCGGCGCGTAGACCATGTCGGACCGCGCGTCGCCGACGGCGAACGGACCGGACGTGCGAGCGCTGCCGCCCGCCATCCCGCCGCTCGAGAGCTCGTACGCGAGGAGGGCCGCCTCCTCGTCCGCGAATGGGCGCGGCGCCGGCAGGTTGCCGTCGCGGTCGCGCTCCGGGACGTCCGTGGTGAGGTAGTAGCAGCCCAGGACCATGTCCTGGGTCGGCGAGACGATCGGGCTTCCGTCTGCAGGCGAGAGCAGGTTCGAGGTCGAGAGCAGCATCGTCCGCGCCTCTTCCTGCGCGGCGGTGGACAGCGGCACGTGGACCGCCATCTGGTCCCCGTCGAAGTCGGCGTTGAAGGCCGTGCAGACGAGCGGATGGATCTGGATCGCGGAGCCCTCGACGAGCACCGGCATGAATGCCTGGATGCCGAGCCGGTGGAGCGTGGGGGCCCGGTTCAGGAGGACCGGGTGGTCCTTGATGACCTCTTCGAGCACATCCCAGACCGCCGGGTTCACCCGCTCCACGATGCGCTTCGCGCTCTTGATGTTGTGGGCGAAGCCCTTCTCCACGAGCTGGCGCATGACGAACGGCTTGAAGAGCTCGAGGGCCATCTTCTTCGGCAGGCCGCACTGGTGGAGCTTGAGCTCCGGCCCGACCACGATGACCGAGCGGCCCGAGTAGTCGACCCGCTTGCCCAGGAGGTTCTGGCGGAACCGGCCCTGCTTGCCCTTGAGCATGTCGGAGAGGCTCTTGAGGCGGTGGTTCCCGGTCCCGGCGATCGCGCGCCCGCGGCGGCCGTTGTCGACCAGCGCGTCACACGCCTCCTGGAGCATCCGCTTCTCGTTGCGGATGATGATCTCGGGGGCGCCGAGCTCCAGGAGCCGCTTGAGGCGGTTGTTGCGATTGATGACGCGCCGGTAGAGGTCGTTGAGATCGGAGGTCGCGAAGCGGCCGCCGTCGAGCTGGACCATCGGCCGCAGCTCCGGCGGGAGCACCGGCAGCACCGACAGGATCATCCACTCGGGCCGCGTGCCCGAGCGGCGGAACGCCTCGATCAGGCGGAGGCGCTTGATCGCCTTCTTGCGACGCTGCCCGGAGGTGGTGCGGACCTCGACGTGCAGGGTCCGACCCAGCTCCTCGAGCTCCATCCGCGTGATGATGTCGCGAATGGCCTCTGCGCCCATCCCGGCCCAGAAGATCCGGCCGCCGCGGGCGCCCGCCCCGGCCCCGTACCGCTCGTCCAGGTACCGAAAGTCGGTCTCCGAGAGCGTGATGAGCGGCTTGAGGCCCTCGATCTCGTCCCGCTGGCGCCGGATCTCGTCCTTGCGCCCTTCGGCGGCGTGCTTGCGCTCCTCGCGACGAGCGTCGAGCGCGGCACGCATCTCGATCTCGAGGTCGGCGATCTTCTGCTCGGTGGCGCGCTGCTCGCCCAGCTCTCGCAGGCGGAACTCCTCGGTCACCCGCTCCGACTCGGCCGTCGCGATCCTGCGAAGCCGGGCGACGGCCTCCTTGGAACCCTTCTCGCCGGCCGCCAGCACCACCTCGCCGGTGGGGGCGAACGCGACGGTCTCCTCGGTGACGCCGGACTTGAGCTCCGTGAGGCGTGCCTGGATCTCCTTGGCGGCGCCGCTGATCTCGTCGGTCCGGCGGGACCGCTCGGATTCGAGGTCCGCGAGCAGGGCCGCCTGGGCCGCGATGAGCTCGTCCTTCTGCCGCGCGAAGGTCGAGCGCTGCTCGTCCTCGAAGTCGTCGCCGCCCTTGCCGGTCCCGCCGCGCCCTTCGGCCTCCTCGTCGAGAGCCATGAGGGCGCGCCTGCGCGCGTCCTCGTCGACATGGGTCACGATGTAGAGCGCGAAGTAGAGGATCCGCTCGAGGTTGCGCGGGCTGATGTCGAGGAGGATGCCGAGCCGGGATGGCGTGCCCTTGAAGTACCAGATGTGGCTGACGGGGCTGGCCAGCTGGATGTGGCCCATCCGCTCGCGCCGGACCTTGGCCCGGGTGACCTCGACGCCGCACTTGTCGCAGATGATGCCCTTGTACCGGATGCGCTTGTACTTGCCGCAGTAGCACTCCCAGTCCTTGGTGGGACCGAAGATGCGCTCGTCGAAGAGGCCGTCCTTCTCCGGCTTGAGCGTCCGGTAGTTGATCGTCTCGGGCTTCGTGACCTCGCCCGACGACCAGTCGCGGATCTGCTCCGGCGACGCCAGCGAGATGCGGATGGCGTTGAAGTTGTTGACCTCGAGCATGGTTCTCCTCCGCGCCGCCGCGGCTCTTCAGCGGCGCGATACGGACCGGGTGCGAGCGGGGCCGGGCCGGCCGAGCGCCGACCCCGCGACGTGAATGCGGACTAGTCCTCGAACCCGGCGAGGTTGATCCCGCCGAGATCCGGGAGGGGGTAGGCGGAGACGTCCTCCACGAACCGGATCTCCTCGTCGTTCTCGTTGAGGATCTCGACGCTGAGCCCGAGGCTCTGAAGCTCCTTGAGGAGCACCTTGAATGACTCGGGCACGCCGGGCGGCTGGATCTCCTCGCCCTTGACGATTGCCTCGTACGTCTGGACACGACCCATGACGTCGTCCGACTTGACGGTGAGAAGCTCCTGCAGGATGTTCGCCGCCCCATAGGCCTCGAGCGCCCAGACCTCCATCTCACCGAAGCGCTGGCCGCCGAACTGGGCCTTGCCGCCGAGCGGCTGCTGGGTGATGAGGCTGTATGGGCCCGTGGACCGGGCGTGGATCTTGTCCTCCACCAGGTGGTGGAGCTTCAGCATGTAGATCTGGCCGACGGTGATGTCCTTGGCAAAGCCCTCGCCGGTCCGGCCATCGCGGAGGTCGATCTTGCCGTCCTCCGGGAGGTGGCCGTCCTTGGCCCAGTCGACCTTGGCCGCGCGGAGCGCCTCCCGGATCTGCTCCTCGGTCGCGCCGTCGAAGACGGGGGTCGCGGCCTTGAGGCCGAGCGTCGCGAGCGCCCACCCGAGATGGGTCTCGAGGATCTGGCCGATGTTCATCCGGCTCGGCACGCCGAGCGGGTTGAGGATGATGTCGACCGGGGATCCGTCCGGGAGGAACGGCAGGTCCTCCTGGGGCAGGATCTTGGCGATGACGCCCTTGTTGCCATGCCGGCCGGCCATCTTGTCGCCGACGCTGACCTTGCGCTTCTGCGCCACCGAGACGCGAACCAGCTTGTTCACGCCGGGCATCAGCTCGGAGTCCTCGCGCGTGAACACCTTGACGTCCACGACCTTGCCCCGCTCGCCGTGCGGGAGGCGCAGCGAGGAGTCCTTCACCTCGCGGGCCTTCTCCCCGAAGATCGCCCGCAGGAGGCGCTCCTCGGCGGTCAGCTCCGTCTCGCCCTTCGGCGTGATCTTGCCGACCAGGATGTCGCCGGGCCGGACCTCGGCGCCGATGTAGACGATCCCCTCCTCGTCGAGGTCCTTGAGGGACTCCTCGCCGACGTTCGGGATGTCGCGGGTGATCTCCTCGGGGCCGAGCTTCGTGTCGCGCGACTCGATCTCGTGCTTCTCGATGTGGATGCTGGTGAAGAGGTCCTCGCGGACGAGCCGGTCGCTGATGACGATGGCGTCCTCGTAGTTGCCACCCTCCCAGCTCATGAACGCCACGAGGATGTTGCGGCCGAGAGCCAGCTCGCCCCCATCCGTGGACGACGAGTCGGCGATCGGGTCGCCGGGCCCGACGCGGTGCCCGACGTCCACGATCGGGCGCTGGTTGATGCACGTTCCCTGGTTGGATCGGACGAACTTCTGGAGCGGGTACGTGCGCAGCTCGCCGGCGTCCTCCTCGACGAGGATCCGGTCAGCGGTCACCGAGGTCACGACCCCCGCGCCGCGGGCCAGCACGACCTGGCCCGAGTCCTGGGCCGCGCGGCGCTCCATGCCGGTGCCGACGATGGGCGCCTCGGGCTCGAGAAGCGGGACAGCCTGGCGCTGCATGTTCGAGCCCATCAGGGCGCGGTTCGCGTCGTCGTGCTCGAGGAACGGGATGAGCGCCGTCGCCACCGAGACGACCTGCTTCGGGCTGACGTCCATGTACTCGATGCGGTCCGCCGTCACCTCCGGGAAGACGTCCCGGAACCGGCACGGCACGCGGTCCGTGACGAAGTGCCCGGCCTCGTCGAGCACGGAGTTGGCCTGCGCGACGTGGTGCTCCTCCTCCTCGTCGGCGGCGAGATAGACGATCTCGTCGGTGACGACGGGGCGGATCGGGAACGCCTGTGCCTTCTGGCGCTTGAGCTCCGTACCGGCGGTGGCCGAGAGCGGCTCACCCTTGCGGACCACGATCTCGCCGCCCTTGCCGACCAGGTCGACGCCGGCCTCGTAGGACGCGAGGTCCTGGTCGTCCCAGGCGACGCTCCGGCGGACCTTCCGGTAGGGCGTCTCGATGAAGCCGTAGTCGTTGATCCGCCCGAACGTGGCGAGCGAGCCGATGAGGCCGATGTTCGGGCCTTCGGGCGTCTCGATCGGGCAGATGCGGCCGTAGTGGCTGTGGTGGACGTCGCGGACGTCGAAGCCGGCCCGCTCGCGCGAGAGCCCGCCCGGGCCGAGCGCGGAGAGCCGCCGCTTGCTGGTGAGCTCGGCGAGCGGGTTCGTCTGGTCCATGAACTGGGACAGCTGGCTCCCCCCGAAGAACTCCTTCATCGCGGCCGAGACGGGCCGGATGTTGATGAGCGCGTTCGGTGTCGCCTTGTCGATCTCCTGGATCGTCATGCGCTCCCGGACGACCCGCTCCATGCGCAGGAGCCCGATCCGGAACGCGTTCTGGATCAGCTCGCCGTTCGCGCGGATGCGGCGGTTGCCGAGGTGGTCGATGTCGTCTGGCTGCCCGCCCCCGTTGTTGAGGATGATCAGCTGTCCCACGATCGCGGCGATGTCCTCGCGCGTGATCGTCCGGCCAAGGTGCGGATTCGTCGGGTCCTCGCGCGGCAGCTCGTAGCCCATGCGGGCGGCGACGGCGTCGAGCTTCTTGTTGAACTTGTAGCGCCCGACGCGCCCGAGGTCGTACCGCCGGAAGTTGAAGAAGAGGCTCTCCACGAGCTGGCGCGCGTTGTCCCCCGTGGGCGGATCGCCCGGTCGCAGCTTCTTGTAGACCTCGATGAGGGCCTCGGCCTGCGTGTTCGTGGGGTCCTTGTCGAGGGTCGCCGCGATGTACGGGTGCTCCGGGTTGTCGTCCAGGCCGCCGAACAGGCCCGCGATCTCCTCGTCGCGCTCGTAGCCCACGGCGCGCAGGAACGTGGTCGCCGCGATCTTGCGCTTGCGGTCCACCTTCACCGAGAGGAGGTCCCGGTTGGACGTCTCGAACTCGAGCCAGGCGCCGCGGTTCGGGATCACCTTGGCGGTGTAGAGGTCGCGCCCCGAGCTCGGGTCCTCGACCTTGCCGTAATAGACGCCCGGCGAGCGGACCAGCTGGCTCACCACGACGCGCTCCGCGCCGTTGATGATGAACGTGCCCAGCTCCGTCATCCACGGGTAGTCGCCCATGTAGACGCGCTGGCGCTGGATCTCGCCGGTCTCCTTGATGAGCAGCTCCACGTTGACGTAGAGCGGCTTGCTGAACGTCTGGTCCCGCGTCCGGCACTCGAGCTCCGAGTACTTCGGCTCCCCGAACTCGTAGTCCAGGAACTGGAGCTCCATCACCTTGCCGGTGAAGTCCTTGATCGGGCTGATCTCGTCGAACAGCTCGCGGAGGCCCCGCTCGATGAACCAGGCGAAGGATCGGACCTGGAGCTCGATCAGGTTGGGGATCTCTCGCTTTTCCGAGATTCGGGCGTACGAGATCCGGCCGGACGGCGCGAGGGACGAGGAATCAGCGACAGGCAGCATGAACCGCTCCTTGACGGAGGAGGGAGAAAGGAGAATGGGCCGCGCTCACGGAATTGGAAATTGTATCGCTCACGCAGGGGTTGTCAAGCGCACACGAACGCCGGGATGGCGACGATGCACCATCCCGGCGCGGCGGCGGGTGGGTCGGCCGGGCTGCGAGGTCTGGCCGGCACCCCTGGCGCCGACGTCTGCAGCTACTTGATCTCGACCTTCGCGCCCTGGGCCTCGAGGGCCGTCTTGATCTTCTCGGCCTCTTCCCGTGCGACGGCTTCCTTGACGGGCTTCGGGAACTGGTCGACGAGGTCCTTGGCCTCCTTGAGGCCGAGGCCCGTGAGCTCGCGGACCACCTTGATGACCGGGATCTTGTTCGGGCCGATCTCGGTGAGGACCGCCGTGAACTCGGTCTGCTCCTCGACGGCCTCGACCGGCGCGGCCGCGGTCGTCGGCGCAGAGGCGGCCGCGGCCGGGGCAGCGGCGGTGACCCCGAACTTCGCCTCGAACTTCTTGATGAAATCGGCGACCTCGACGAGCGTCATCGCGCCGATCTGGTCGAGCAGCTCGTCGTGGGTGAGGGTTGCCATTGCGTTCATGTCTCCTTGGATGGTCGCCCGCGGGCGGGCGGGCCGTGTTCGGACCGGGTTCGGGACCGTGGCGCCTAGGCCGCGGCCTGCGCCTTCTGCTCCTTGAGCTGGGTCAGCGCATGTCCGAGGTTGCGCAGGTTCGCAGCCATGAGCCCGGCGACCTGCGTGGCCGGAGCGCTGAAGGCGGCGGCAAGCTGGGAGAGGAGGATCTCGCGAGACGGCAGGGTCGCGAGCATGGTCACGCCCTCGAAGTCGAGTGACTTCCCGCCCACGACGCCACCGGTGACCTTCACGAGCTTGTAGGGGCGGACCGCCTCGAGGACGGCGCGTGCGACGAGCGCCTCGTCGCCGCTCCCGAAGGCGATGGCCGACGGACCGCGGAGGAGCAGGCCAACGCCCGGATTCCCCTCCTGCTCCGCGGCGATCCGCATGAGGCGGTTCTTCACGACCCGGTAGGTGACGTGCTGCTTCCGAAGCGCCCGCCTGATCTCGCCGAGATCCTTCACGGTCAACCCGCGGTACTCGGTGGTGACGAGCGTCGTGCTGCGGGACAGGTCGCCCCGCAGCTCGGCCACGGTGGCGCGCTTCGCGTCGGTCGGCATAGGGCCCTCTGCTGCGCTGCGCGCGTCCGGCGCGCCCGGTGGATCCACCCGGCGGGATCCCCTGCCTGACGGTGCTTCCTCGCGTCCTGCAGGGTCCGCTGCGGGCGCCTCCGGATGAGGGCTCGCGATCGGCGTCCTGCCTCGGCGTGCTCGTCGGCGTCCCCGACCGACCGCTCCGCGCCGGTTTCGGCGAATGCTTCGGCACTCGCGTCTCCCGATCGCGTCCCGATCGAACGATCCGGTCCGACGGATCAAGCCCCGACCGGCCTCCCGAAGCGATCGGGTGCCGGTCCGCGGGCGCAGGCTGTCTGCGGCGGTCCGTCTTGCTGCTGGGCGGCGCGCCTCTCGGCCGCCGCGGCGTGTGATGGTACAGCCTGCCGACGCGAGACGCGGCGGCGTTCGACCCGGCGCCTCAGGCGGCGCTGGCGACCGCGAGCAGGCCCGGCAGGTCGACCCGGACGCCCGGGCTCATCGTGCTCGCGATGGTGAGACCCTTCAGGTACGTCCCCTTGGCGCCGGCCGGCTTCGCCCGGTTGATCGCGTCGAGAAGCACCGCCAGGTTCGCGACGAGCGCGGTCGCCTCGAAGCTCGCCTTGCCCACCGGCACGTGGATGATCCCGGACTTGTCGACCTTGTACTCGACGCGTCCGGCCTTCACCTCGTTGATCGCCCGCTCCACGTCGAACGTGACGGTGCCGGCCTTCGGGTTCGGCATGAGGCCGCGCCGGCCGAGGATCCGGCCGAGCTTGCCGACCATGCCCATCATGTCGGGCGTGGCGACGGCGACGTCGAACTCCAGCCAGCCGCCCTCGATCTTCTTCACGAGGTCCTCGCCGCCGACCTCGTCGGCCCCGGCGCGAAGCGCCTCCTGCGCCTTCTCGCCCTGGGCGAAGACGGCCACGCGGACGACCTTGCCCGTGCCATGGGGGAGGACCACCGTGCCGCGCACCATCTGGTCCGCGTGGCGCGGGTCGACGCCCAGGCGAAGGTGCGCCTCCACCGAGGGATCGAAGTTGACGATCGAGGTCTTCTTGACCAGGTCGACCGCCTCGGCAGGCGGGTAGGCCCGGGTTCGGTCGATCAGGCCGAATGCCTCGCGATACTTCTTGCCGTGCTGCGCCATGCCTGGCTCCTCGTGCTTGCGGCCGGCGTTCCGGCCTCCCCCGTCACGCGGGGTGCTCGTCCGGCTCGAGCGCGGCCGGAGCGCGTCGTCGTCGGGCTCGCCGACGACCTCGGGTCGTCAGGTCAGCCGACGACCTCGATGCCCATGCTGCGAGCGGTCCCCTCGACCTGCCGCATGGCGGCTTCGATGTCGTTCGCGTTGAGGTCGGCGAGCTTCTGGCCGGCGATCTCGCGGACCTGGTCGCGGGTGACGCGGCCGGCGGTCTCGCGGCTCGTCGTCGCCGCGCCCTTGGCGATGCCGGCTGCCTTGCGGAGCAGGTCGGCGGCCGGCGGCGTCTTGAGGATGAACGTGAACGAACGGTCCTCGAAGACGGTGATCTGGGCCGGGATGATCTGGCCCGCCTTGTCGGCGGTCTTCTCGTTATAGCTCTTCGTGAACTCGATGATGTTGATGCCGTGGGGGCCCAGCGCGGTGCCGACGGGCGGCGCCGGCGTGGCCTTGCCGGCCGGCAGCTGGAGGGTCAGGACGATGCGGATCTTCTTCGCCACGGTGGCCGATGTTCCTTTCGATCAGAGCTTCTCGACCTGGAGAAGGTCGAGCTCGACGGGGGTCTCGCGGCCGAAGATGCTGACGAGGACCTTGACCTTGTTGCGTTCCGGGTCGACCTCGTCGACCGTGCCGACGAACTCGGCGAACGGCCCGTCGGTGACCCGGACGCTCTGGCCCTTCGTGAACGCGACGCGGTACTTCGGTGTCTCCACGCCCATCTGGCGCAGGATCTGCTTGACCTCGTGCTCTTCGAGCGGGATCGGCTCGCTTCGGCTTCCCGGGATGTTGCCGGTGCCCACGAAGCTCGTGACGCCCGGCGTGTTCCGGACGACATACCAGGACTCGGGGTCGTAGATCATCTCGACGAGGACGTAGCCGGGGAACACCTTCTTCTGGACGGTGTGCCGCTGCCCCTGCTTGATCTCGATCTCGTCCTCCATCGGGACGAGCACCTGGAAGATCTTGTCCTCCATGCCCATCGACTCGATGCGGTGCTCGAGATTCGCCTTCACCTTGTTCTCGTAGCCCGAGTACGTGTGAATCACGAACCAGCGCTTCTCGGGAGCTCGGACCATCTCGGTCATCTGCGTATCCCTATGCCGCCGGCGTGACGAGCCGAACCGCTTCGGTGAAGACGAAGTCCCAGACCGCGATGAACACGCCGATGGCCGCGCTCACCGCGAAGACGAGCACGGTCAGGTTCCGCACCTGGTCACGCGTGGGCCAGGAGACCTTCTTGAGTTCGGACCACGATTCATCGATGAACCGACGGATGCGTCGCACGATGGGCTACTGCACTTCCCTGGTAGGTGGGGTCGAAAGGCTGGCAGGGGCGATAGGACTCGAACCTACAACCACCGGTTTTGGAGACCGGTGCTCTGCCAATTGAGCTACGCCCCTGTGGATCCCCCTGCTATTTCGCCTCGCGATGCAGGGTATGGCGGCGCTCCCGCGGGCAGTACTTCCGAAGCTCGATCCGGTTGGGATCGTTCCTCTTGTTCTTGCGCGTGGTATAGGTCCGCTCCTTGCACTCGGTACAGGCGAGCTGAACGATCGGCCGGTGTTCGGCGGCTTTCGGCATCGGGCTACTCGACGATGCTCACGATCGCGCCGGCGCCGACGGTGCGGCCACCCTCGCGGATCGCGAAGCGCTGCCCGATCTCGATCGCGATCGGGGTGATGAGCTCGACCTTCATCTCGACGTTGTCGCCGGGCATGATCATCTCGGCGCCGTCGGGGAGGCCGATGGCCCCGGTCACGTCGGTCGTGCGGAGGTAGAACTGGGGCCGGTAGCCGTTGTAGAAGGGGGTGTGGCGGCCGCCCTCCTCCTTGGTCAGGACGTAGACCTGGGCGGTGAACCGGGTGTGGGGCTTGACGGAGCCCGTCTTGGCGAGCACCTGGCCGCGCTCGATGTCCTCGCGCTCGATGCCCCGCAGGAGGCAGCCCACGTTGTCGCCGGCCTGGCCCTGGTCGAGCAGCTTCTTGAACATCTCGACGCCGGTGACGACGACCTTGCGGGTCGGCCGGATGCCGACGATCTCGACCTCGTCGCCGACCTTGACGACGCCGCGCTCGATGCGCCCGGTCGCCACGGTGCCCCGGCCCTTGATCCCGAAGACGTCCTCGACGGGCATCAGGAAGGGCTTGTCGACCGGGCGCTCGGGGGTCGGGATGTAGGAGTCGACCGCGTCCATCAGCTCCTGGATGCAGGCGTAGGCCGGGTCGTCCACGCCGCCGCTCGCCTCGAGGGCCTTGAGCGCGGAGCCGCGGATGACCGGGATGTCGTCGCCCGGGAAGTGGTTCTTGGTCAGGAGCTCGCGGACCTCGAGCTCGACGAGGTCGAGCAGCTCGGGGTCGTCGACCGCGTCGACCTTGTTGAGGAAGACGACCATGTAGGGGACCTCGACCTGGCGGGCGAGGAGGATGTGCTCGCGGGTCTGGGGCATGGGCCCGTCGGTGGCGGCCACGACGAGGACCGCGCCGTCCATCTGGGCGGCCCCGGTGATCATGTTCTTGATGTAGTCGGCATGCCCGGGGCAGTCGACGTGGGCGTAGTGGCGGGCGTCGGTCTCGTACTCCACGTGGGCGATCGCGATCGTGATCCCCCGCTCGCGCTCCTCGGGCGCGTTGTCGATCGTGTCGAACGCGCGGTACACCGCCCCGCCCTTGAGGGCGAGGTACTTCGTGATCGCCGCGGTCAGCGTCGTCTTGCCGTGATCGATATGGCCGATCGTGCCGATGTTGACGTGCGGCTTCGTCCGCTCGAACTTCTTCTTCGCCACGTGCGCGTCTACCTGCTACCTATGGACGGGGCTAAACCAGATTGCTGGAGCCCACAATGGGATTCGAACCCATGACCTCTTCCTTACCAAGGAAGTGCTCTGCCGGCTGAGCTATGTGGGCCCCGGACCGGAGTCGCGGGGTTGATGGTGGGCAGGAGAGGAATCGAACCTCTACAGTCGTTGACGGCTGATTTACAGTCAGCTGAGCTCACCACCTGCTCAACCTACCCACCGGAACCGCGCGGTCGAACGGGAGCTGCGGCTCCGTGGTGCGCCCGGCCGACGTCTTCAATTGGAGCCGACGACGGGACTCGAACCCGGAACCGGCGGTTTACAAAACCGCTGCTCTACCAATTGAGCTACGTCGGCAAGGCGCAGGAGAACACCGCAGTCGTCTCCGAGGCGCGGCGGCCATCATAGGCGGCGGCCGTGATCGCGGTCAAGCGCGGCCCCGCAGGCCGGCTCAGTCGGGCATCCGTTCCTCGACGGCCGGAAAGTCCGGAGGCGCGCCGGTTGGAGATGCGTCGTCCGCGTCGTCCGCCTGGCTCACGGCTCCAGCGCCGGGCGCGGGGTCGGGCCCGCGAGTGGGCTCGCCGCCGGGCGCGGGGTCGAGCATGGGAGCGTCCTGACGAGGCGCCGCCCGGCCGGGAGCGAGACGCTCCGCGGGACCGGCCTCCGGCTCGCCTCGCTGCATTGCCGCTTCGAAGACGAGGATCGAGCCCGCGACGGCGGCATTCAACGACGCGACGTGGCCGCGCATCGGGATCCGGACGAGCAGGTCGCATCGGCGCCGGATCGGCGGCGCGAGGCCGCGCCCCTCGCTCCCGACGACCAGCACGAGCGGGCCGCGGAGATCGGCCTCGCGGTAGGTCAGCGCGGCGTCCGCGTCGGCACCGACGATCCGGAGTCCCCGAAGGTGGAGGGCGGCGAGCGCGCCCGGGAGGTCGTCGACCGGCGCCAGAAGCAGGTGCTCGGTTGCGCCAGCGGACGCCTTGACCGCGGCCGGGCTGAGCGGGGCCTGGCGGCGCGTCGGGAACAGGACGCCGTCGACCCCGGCCGCCTCGGCGCTTCGCAGCAGCGAGCCGAGGTTCTGGGGGTCCTCGAGGGAGTCGAGCGCGAGGACGAGCGGCGAGGCGTCGCGACCGATCGCCCGGGCGAGGATCTCGTCCGGGGCAGCGAAACGGCGCGCCTCCACCACGAGCGCAACGCCCTGGTGCCCATCGAACCCGGCGGTCGCGGTCAGGGTGCCGCCCTCAACCTCGACGATCGGGATCCGCAGGGCCGTCGCGTGGAGCACCAGCCGCTCGAGCGCGTCGCGGCGCTGCGGCGTCACGAGGAGGCGACGCGCGACGCGGCCGGCGGCGAATACCTCCTCGACGGGGCGCCGACCGGCGACGAGCTCCTCGTCATCCGCCATGACGATCGCCGCGCCGGACGGACCCTGCGGAGCTCGGGTCGCTGGCCAGGAGCGGCCCCCGGCGAAAGGCCGGGGTGATCGGGCCCCGGGGCGCGGACCCGGGGTGAGCGGCGGGCGCACCTGACCGTTCGCCACTGGGTCGCTGGGCCGGCCCGGTCCGGTCGTGCCTCCCTCGGCCCTCGGGTGACCGTGCGGCGGCGCCCCGGTGCGGGTGTCGGCACCGATCCACGGGCGCTCCCTCGCGGTGCGCTCCCCGCCTCGCCCCGGCGAGCGGTCGCCGCGGCCGGGCCCGTGGGACACCGGGGGCCGTGGGCCGCCGCGCGCGGCGGGGCCGACGGGGGCCGCGCGCCGCCCGGCGCGGCAGGGCCGTACGGGATCCGCTGGCCAGCTGGCGCGCGGGCGCCATACGGTATGCGCGGACCACCGGGGGCGAGCGGGCCGTCGGGCATCCATCGTCCCCCGGGACTGCCCCCGCCGTCGGGTGCGTCCCGGCCCGAGGTGCCGGGCGTCCCGGAACCACCGGCGCGGCCCGGCCCGTCGCCGCCTTGCGCCGCGCGACCCACCCACGGGGTCCTCGACGGGCCGCCCTGGCCAGGCCACCTGGCCTGATCGTGCGGACCTGCCTTCCGCCACGGCGGACCATCGTCGCGCCGCGTTCGACGGGGGTTCGGCGGCTCAGGCACCCGACGCGATCCCGACGCGCCGCCAGCGTTGCCCGTCGCGCGAGTCTTCCACCGCGATCCCGCGCGAGGCCAGCTCGTCCCGAATGCGATCCGAGGCGGCCCAGTCGCGCGCCGCGCGGGCAGCGGCGCGAAGGTCGAGCAGCTCGGCGAGGTCGGCGTCGAGCATCGGTTCAATCGTGTCGGGCAGCACCCCGAGGACCATGTCGAGGTCACGCAGCGCATCGAGGGCACGCCCGGCGTCGGCGGTCGAGAGGCTCCGCGCCGCGATCCGCCGGTTCACGTCGCGGACCAGCTCGAACACGGCCGCGAGCGCGGCGGAGATCCCGAGGTCGTCGTCCATCGCGGCGGTGAACGCGGCGCGCGCGGCGTCGATCACCGGCGGGAGGCCCGGATCATCGCCGGCGTCGCTGCCGTAACCGGCGAGGGCGACGACGAGCGCGTCCAGGCGATCGACCGCCGAAGCGGCAGCAGCCAGCGATTCGTCGCTGAAGGTAAGGCCCGTCCGGTAGTGCGCCGCGATCAGCGCATACCGAAGCGCCCGGGGTTCCACGCCGGTCGCGAGGAGATCGGAGACCCGCGCGATGTTTCCCTCGGACTTGGCCATCTTGCGACCGTCCATCTGGAGATGGGCGCAGTGGAGCCACGTCCGAACGAAGGGCTGACCGGTGGCCGCCTCCGACTGGGCGATCTCGTCTTCGTGGTGGGGGAAGACGAGGTCCACCCCGCCGGTGTGGATGTCGAAGGACCGGCCGAGGTAGGCCATGCTCATGGCCGAGCACTCGAGGTGCCAGCCGGGCCGTCCTGACCCGACGGCCGTGGCCCAGCTGGGCTCGCCGTCCCTGGCGGCCTTCCAGAGGACGAAGTCGCGGGCGTCGTCCTTCGAATACTCGTCGGCGGCGACGCGCTCGCCGACCCGCATGGCATCGGGATCGAGCCGCGCCAATCGGCCATAGCTGGGCCAGGAGGCGATGCGGAAGAAGACGGAGCCGTCGGCCGTCCGATAGGCGTGACCCCCCGCCAGCAGCGTCTCCACCAGCTCCACCATCTGCGGGATGTGGGCGGTCGCTCGCGGAAGCACGTCCGGGGTGGTCATCCTGAGCGTCGCCGCATCGGCGACAAATCCCTCGATGTGCCGGGCGGCGAGCGCGTCGATCCCGATCCCCTCGGCCGCGGCGCCCCGGATGATCTTGTCGTCCACGTCGGTCAGGTTCATGACCCAGGTGACCCGATACCCGCGCCAGCGGAGGTAGCGCACGAGCACGTCCGCGAACAGGAACGACCGGAAGTTGCCGACGTGGGCGGGCCCATAGACCGTCGGGCCGCACGAGTAGATCCGGGCGTGCCCGACCTCGAGCGGATCGAACGCCTGCAGGTCGCCGGTCAGCGTGTCGTGGAGCCGGATGGTCACGCGGACGCCTCCCGGACGACGGCGACCGCGCGCGCCGAGATGCCGCGGCCCGCGCCTTCCCACCCGGCAAGGTTCCCCGTCGACGCCTTGACGCTCACCCGGTCCGCAGGCACGAAGAGCAGGCCGGCGATCGTGTCGCGCATCTCGGGCAGCCGGGCTGCCAGCCTCGGACGGGCGGCGACGATCGTGATGTCCACGGAGAGCGGCTCGAGGCCGGCCGCCCGCACCCGGTGGACGCACTCGGCCAGGAGGGCGGCACCGGCGATCCCGGCCGGCGTCGCCGGTCCGGGCGGGTAGATGCGCCCGAGGTCGCCGAGGCCGGCCGCGCCCAGCAGCGCATCGCACACCGCGTGGAGCACGACGTCCCCATCCGAATGGCCGTGAAGACGTGGAGCGCCATGGATCGCGAGGCCGCCGAGGGCGAGCGTCGAGCCGGGACCGAACGAGTGGCCGTCATCGCCGAACCCCACTCTGAGCGCCCGGTTGGCGCTGGATGGCGTCGCGATCCGGCCCGCTGCGACGAGCGCATTCTCGACCAGGCGGAGATCGTCGGGCAGGGTCACCTTCAGGTTGGCCGCTTCGCCGGGGATCGCATGGACCGGGATTCTACAGGCCTCGAGCAGGGCGGCTTCGTCGGTCCACGTCTCCGGCCCGTCCGGCGGGAAGGCCGCGTAGGCCGCCGCGAGCACGTCGCGCCGGACGCCCTGCGGGGTCTGCGCGGCGACGAGGCCGGTCCGATCGACGGTGGCCGCGACGCGTCCGGCCTCGACGCGCTTCAGCGTGTCGGTCACGGGCATCACGGGGATCGCCGCGCCGCGTGCGGCCGCGGCCGCGGCGACCGCGTCGACGAGAGCCGCCGAGACCAGCGGCCGGGCACCATCGTGCACGAGGATCACGCCCTTGTCCGCGCCGCCCTCCAGGGCCGCGGCGCCTGCCGCGACCGAATCCTGGCGGCGGGGGCCGCCCGCCACGACCGCGCACACCGCGTCCGGCAGCCAGGCGGCCTCGGTGATCGCGGGGATCCGCTCGGCAATCGTCACCACGACGATCCGGGTCACGCTGGACGAGCGCGCGACGGCGTCCAGGGTCCAGGCCAGCAGGGGCCTGCCGCCCAGGGTGGCGGCGAGCTTGTCCGTCCCGCCCATCCGGCTGCTTGCGCCGGCAGCCACGATGATCGCGTCGGCGCCGGGAACCGCCCCGATCGGGCCGTTCCGACCGCTCACTCCGGCTTCGGCAGGGCGAAGATCATGCGTCCCGCCACGGTCTGGAGGACGCGCGTGACGCCCACGTCGATCTCCCGGTCGAGGTGCCGCGCGCCGCCCTCGACGACGATCATCGTGCCGTCGTCGAGGAAGCCGACGCCCTGTCCGGCCTCCTTCCCTTCCTGGATGACGCGCACGCGGAGGTCCTCGCCCGGGAGGACGGCCGGCTTGAGGGCATTCGCGAGCGAGTTGACGTTCATCACGCGGACGCCCTGGATCTCGGCGACGCGGTTCAGGTTGAAGTCGTTCGTGAGGATGACCCCGCTTCGCGAGCGGGCAAGCGCGACGAGCTTTGCGTCGACCTCGCCGATCTCCGGAAACGTATCCTCGACGATCTCCACGTTCACCCGCGCGTCCTTCTGGAGGCGGGACAGGATCTCCAGGCCACGCCGGCCGCGGTTGCGCCGGAGGGTGTCGGCGTTGTCGGCGATCCGCTGGAGCTCGTCGAGCACGACGCGGGAGACGACGAGCGTCCCCTGCAGGAAGCCCGCCTCCGCGATGTCGGCGATCCGTCCGTCGATGATCGCGCTCGTGTCGACCGCCACCTGTGGCTCGTTGGCGCGCGGCGCCTCCTCGGGCGCCGGCCGGCGAAACAGCCCGATCGCCTCCGTGGCAATGATGAGGTCGTTCCGCTTGGCGACCGTCAGCCCGGCCATCCCGAGGCCGAGGAAGATGGACACGCCGAGCGGGAGCCACGTGCCGAGCGGGGCCGGGACGGCCGCGAGCGGCAGGCCCAGGAGGAGCCCCATCACCAGGCCGAGCATGAGCCCGACCACCGCCGTGACGAACTCGGCCGTCGAAAGCTCCTGGACCCCACGGATCAGCCAGCCCGCGGGCACGATCGTCAGGTATGGCAGGACGGCGAAGCCCACCACGAGCCAGGCCACCAGCCAGGCCGCGATGAGGGCGCCGGCGTAGGTCGAATCGCTGAACGGGCCCCCGCTGCCGGCCACGAACGAGAGGCCGACGAGGAGCCCCAGCGCAGCGCCGAGGAGCCGAATGATGCGGATCACGGGTCGTGAGCCTAGCACCGCCTCTCGGGCCGTGTCAGCCACCGGTCGACCCCAGCGCCGCATCGAGCGCCTCGCGGACCGTCCGTACGGGTACGACCGCGATCCCGGCGATCACGGGCGAGGCGCCGCGCGCCGCCGGGACGAAGGCCCGCGTGAACCCGAGCCGCGCGGCCTCGCGCAGGCAGCGCTCGAGGCCGCCCACGGGCCGCAGCTCGCCGAGCAGGCCGATCTCTCCGATCGCGACCGTCCCGGCAGCGACCGGTCGATCGCGGAACGTGGACGCCAGCGCGATCGCGATGGCGAGGTCCAGGCCGGGGTCGTCGGCGGCGAGCCCGCCTGCAAGATTCGCGTAGACGTCGTGGCTGCCGAGCCCGATGCCGGCCCGTCGCCCCAGGACCGCGACGAGGAGCGCGAGCCGGCCCGGATCGAGCCCGATCGCCGTCCGCCGCGGCGTCCCGTAACCGGTCGGCGCGACCAGCGCCTGCACCTCCACGAGCAGCGCCCGCGACCCTTCGAGCGTGGCGCCGACGACGCTCCCGGGGGCCGCGAGGTCGTGGTCGACGAGGAAGGCGCGGGCGGGGTCGGGGACCTCCCGCAGCCCGGATTCGCCCATCTCGAGCACGCCGACCTCCTCGGTGGACCCGAACCGGTTCTTCGTCGCCCGGAC
The DNA here is from genome assembly GCA_963809215.1 of uncultured Chloroflexia bacterium. Taxonomy (GTDB): domain Bacteria; phylum Chloroflexota; class Limnocylindria; order Limnocylindrales; family CSP1-4; genus CTSoil-043. The sequence continues at coordinate 706,701 of CAWEIJ010000002.1, read as the reverse complement.
AAGCCGAAGGCCACCCGACCGATCGCCCTCGACGCTCAGGACCGCGTCGACCACGTGCTCGAGGGTCTTCGGGCCGGCAAGGCTGCCGTCCTTCGTCACGTGGCCGACCAGGAGGACGGCGATGCCGTCGCCCTTGGCGAGCTCCATGTACCGGAGCGCCGCCTCGCGCACCTGCCCGACGCTCCCCGCCGGGCCTTCCAGCTCGTCGACGGTCGCCGTCTGGATCGAGTCGACGATCAGGGCGACGGGCCGCGCCAGGCGCGCGGTCTCGACGACCCGCTCCACGGCGTTCTCCGCGTACACGGTCACGCGGCTGCCGGCCGCCCGGTCAAGAAGCCCGAGGCGGACCGCCCGAAGGCGGACCTGGGCAGCGGACTCCTCGCCCGTCGCGTACAGGACGGGCCCCGCCGCAGAGAGGCCGGCCGCGGCCTGCAGGAGCAGGGTCGACTTGCCGATTCCCGGCTCCCCCCCGACGAGGACGAGCGAGCCCGGAACGAGGCCGCCGCCCAGGACGCGGTCGAGCTCGCCGATCCCGACCGGGATCCGCACGACGTCCGCCTCGGAGAGGTCGGCAAGCGTGACCGGGCCGGGCCCGGGGGCAGGCGCGACGCGGTGACGGGTCGCTGACGCGGCCTCGCGGACCAGCGTCTCGACGAGCGTGTTCCATGCGCTGCACGAGCGGCACTGGCCCTCCCAGCGGAGGAACGAATCGCCGCAGGCCTGGCAGACGAAGCGGCTCTGGGTCCTGGTCACGCGGGGGTCGTGCCGGGCGCTAGCCGGCTTCGACCGCTGCGGGCGTCTTCTCGTCGGCGGCGTGGATCGAGAGCCCGGCTTCCTCGCTCTTGTCGACGACGATCACGGTCCCGGGCTTGTACCGGCTGAGCAGGAGATGCTCCGCCAGCACGTCCTCGACCATGTTCTGGATGACGCGGCGCAGTGGGCGCGCGCCGTAGGCCACGTCGTAGCCGATCTTGATGATGTGGTCCTTGGCCGCCTGGGTGACCTCGAGCGACATCTGCTGCGTCCGGAGCTGATCACGCACGCGCGCCAGCATCAGGTCGACGATCACCCGGATCTCGTCCTGCGTCAGGGTGCGGAAGACGACCATGGCATCGATCCGGTTGAGGAACTCGGGCCGGAACGAGGTCTTGAGCTCTGCCTGGACCTTGTCGCGCATGTTCTCGTAGGACGCCTCGGCCCGGGCGGACTCCGTCTCCCCGAAGGTGCGGAAGCCCAGCGACGAGTTCGTCTGGAGCTGCCGGGCTCCCAGGTTCGAGGTCATGATGATGATCGTGTTGCGGAAGTCGACGCGACGGCCCTTCGCGTCGGTGAGCTGGCCGTCCTCCAGGATCTGGAGGAGGATGTTGAAGACCTCGGAGTGGGCCTTCTCGATCTCGTCGAGGAGGATCACCGCGTAGCTCTTGCGGCGGACTGCCTCGGTCAGCTGGCCGCCCTCGTCGAACCCGACGTAGCCTGGCGGTGCCCCGACGAGCCGGCTCACGTTGTGCCGCTCCATGAACTCGCTCATGTCGACCTTGATGAGCGCGTCCTCGGAGCCGAACATGAACTCGGCCACGGCCTTCGCCAGCTCCGTCTTCCCCACGCCGGTCGGGCCGAGGAAGATGAACGAGCCGATCGGTCGCTTGGGGTCCTTCAGGCCGGCCCTGGCCCGACGCACGGCCCGCGAGATCGTCTCGATCGCCTCCTGCTGGCCGATCACCCGCTTGTGCAGGTGGTCTTCCATGTGCAGCAGGCGCTCCGACTCCTCCTGTGCGATCCGCGTCACGGGGATCCCCGTCCACATCGACACGACGTGGGCGATCTCCTCCTCGTCGACCGTCGGCTGGTCGCCGGCGACCCTGGCCTGCCACTCGCCGCGGAGGGTGTCGACGCGCTCGCGCGCGGTCACCTCCACCTCCCGGAGCCGCGACGCCTCGTCGTACTCCTGCGTGTTGACGGCGGAGTCCTTGTCGCGGGTGACCCGTTCCAGCTCCTTCTGCGCCTCGCGCAGGTCCGGCGGCGCCGACGCGTAGCGCAGGCGCACACGGCTGGCTGCCTCGTCGATCAGGTCGATCGCCTTGTCCGGCAGGTGTCGGTCGGCGATGTAGCGAATCGAGAGGTCCGCTGCGGCCTTCAGCGCGTCATCGGTGATGACGACCTTGTGGTGGTCCTCGTAGCGCGACCGGATTCCCTTGAGGATCTCGATCGTCTGCTCGAGGGTGGGCTCCTCGACCATGACCGGCTGGAACCGGCGCTCCAGGGCCGCATCCCGCTCGATGTACTTGCGGTACTCGTCGAGCGTCGTGGCGCCGATGCACTGCAGCTCGCCGCGCGCGAGCGGCGGCTTGAGGATGTTCGCCGCGTCGATCGCACCCTCGGCCGCCCCCGCGCCCACGAGCGTGTGGAGCTCGTCGATGAACAGGATCGCGTCGTTCGTGTTGCGCAGCTCTTCGATGATCTTCTTGAGCCGCTCCTCGAACTCGCCCCGGTACTTCGTGCCGGCCACGAGCGACCCGATGTCGAGCGTGAGCACGCGCTTGTTCAGCAGCGTCTCCGGCACGTCGTTGTTGACGATGCGATGGGCCAGACCCTCGGCAATCGCGGTCTTGCCGACGCCCGGCTCGCCGATGAGCGCCGGGTTGTTCTTCGTGCGGCGGGAGAGGATCTGGATGACCCGCTCGATCTCCTTCTCCCGGCCGATGACCGGGTCGAGCTTCCCGGCGCGCGCGGCCTCGGTCAGGTTGATTCCGAGCTGGTCGACGGTCGGGGTCTTGCTGGCGCGCTTCGCCTCCGGCGCGGGACCGGTGGCAGAGCTCTGCGAGAGGACGCGGATCACCTCGTGACGAACCTTGTCGAGGTTCACGCCGAGCGACTCGAGGACGCCGGCCGCGATCCCCTCGCCCTCCCGGACAAGGCCGAGGAGCAGGTGCTCGGTGCCGATGTAGTTGTGTCCCAGCCGTCGCGCCTCGTCGATCGCAAGCTCGATGACGCGCTTGGCCCGCGGCGTGAGGCCGACCTCGCCGACGACCGGGCGGTCTCCTCGTCCGATGATGAACTCGACCGCCGTCCGCACCTTGGCCAGCTCGACGTTCATGTTCTCGAGGACGCGCGCGGCGACACCCTCGCCCTCGCGGACGAGGCCCAGCAGGAGATGCTCCGTGCCGATGTAGTTGTGGTTGAACCGCTGCGCCTCGTCCTGTGCGAGGGTCAGGACCTTGCGCGCGCGGTCGGTGAACTTGTCGAAGCGGTCCATCGAGATCGAACGTCCGTTCTGGCGGCATCAACCGCCCTGCGAGTCATGCTAGCACGACCCTCCCTGCCTGCAATCCGCCGGCCCACGGCCGGCTCGTGCGGGGCGGGGGCCACCACCAGCGGAGGTTCCGCTCCTCCGATGCGTGTTCGTCGACGCGGGAGAAGCGGATCCCCAATTCGGCGATGGGAGATCGAGAGGCGCCCCGCCGACTGCCGGCGGGGCGCCTCTCGCACTGCTGCGAAAGGTGGCTAGACCCCGGACGCGGACTCCGCTGTCGCGTCCGTCTCTGTCTCGGAGACGGGTTCGGGTTCGTTCGGCGCAACCGCTTCCGGCTCGGCGCCGACGGCCTCCGTGACCGGGAACGGCTCCTCGGCCGCGACGGCCTCGATGACGGGTTCCGGCTCGACGGCGGCCTCGGGCTCGCTCGGCGGGAGGTCGGTCACGGCGACCGGCTCCGGCATCCCGGCCGGCTCGGCTTCGGCGGAGCGCTGCTCGGCCTTCTCGGCCTGCTCGAGCTGCTGGCGGACCTGTGCGAACGCGGCGGCGAGCGTGTTGTCGATCCCGCCCTCAGGCTCCTGGACGGCGTCCGACATCGCGTAGCCGCGCTCCTCGCGGGGACGCCGGGGCCGCGGGGCCTCGGTCGGCGCCGGACGAGCCGGCGGCTCCTCCGCCTGCTTGAGGCTGAGGCCAAGGCGATGCCGCTCGGAGTCGAGCGAGATGATCTTGAGCTTGATGGTCTGGCCCTCGCGGACGACGTCCCCCGGGTGGGCGACCCGCTGGTGCGAGAGCTCGCTGATGTGGATCAGGCCCTCCAGGCCGTCGCGGACCCGGACGAAGGCGCCGAAGTTGACGAGCTTCGTGACCGTCCCGTCGATGATCTCGCCGACCTTGAAGTCAGCCACCGTGGAATGCCACGGGTCCGGCTGGAGGCGGCGGATCGAGAGGCTGATCCGTCCCCGCTCATGGTTGATGTCGATGACCTCGGCCTCGACCTCTTCGCCGACCTTGTAGCCGGCCTCGGGGTTGTTGACCTTGTTCCACGACAGCTCGCTCTTGTGGACGAGCCCGTCGATCCCGCCGAGGTCGACGAAGACCCCGAACGGCGCGATCGAGCGGATGTTGCCCTTGACCTTCTGGCCGACCTGGAGGCTGCTGAAGAGCTCGTCCCGCTTCTCGCGCCGCTCCTCGTACAGCGCCACCTTCTCCGAGAGGATCAGGCGGTTCGCCTTTCGATTGACCTCGAGGATCTTGAGGCGAAGGCGACGGCCGACGTACGGCTGCAGCTTCTCCGCGATCTCCTGGGCGGCGTCCCGCGGCTGCTCGTTCTGGGGCCGGCGCGGAAAGTCGACGATCTGGGAGATCGGGACGAAGCCGCGGATCCCGCAGTCGACGATGAGGCCGCCCTTGTTGTGGTCGATGACCGGCGCCTCGATGATGATCCCGCTCTCGAACTGCTCCTGCATCGAGCGCCACTTGCGCTCGAGGCCGGCCCTCCGCAGGGACAGGACCACGTGGCCCTCGGGCGACTCCGGCTGGAGCACGTAGACGAGGACCACGTCTCCGACGGCGAGGACGGGCGAGGATTCCGCGTTGCGACCGTAGAGCTCGCGGTTGGAGACCACACCCTCGCTCTTCGCCCCGATGTCGACGAGGATCTCGTCCTTGTCGATCCGGACGATCGCGCCCTCGACGACGTCGCCGTGCTTGAAGCTCCTGATGTCGGTGTCCTGCTCCGCCAGCAGCTCCTCCATGGTCGACGGCTCCGGCCGTGCCGACGCAACGGGAAGAGCGACGTCGGGTTCCTCGGCCGCGGGCGCGTCGGCCAGGTCCTCGGCGCTGACGCCGACGGGGCCGGCCTCCACGACTGGCTCGGGCTCGGCAACCACGGGCTCGGCGACGGCCTCGGCTCGCGGGTTCGGGCGACGGCCTCGGCGCCACGGGCTCGGCGACCACGGGCTCGGCGACGGCCTACGGGCTCGGGGACGGCCTGCCGGCTCACGGGCTCGGCGACGGCCTCGGCCACGGGCTCGGCGACGGCCTCGGCGCTCGGCGACGGCCTGCCACGGGCTCGGGGACGGCCTCCGCCATCGGCTCGGCGACGGCCTGGGCCACGGGCTCGGGCGCAACGCGACTCGACCGCCGATGCGGCAACTACTGCTGGGGCGTCCTCGGGGGCGGGCTCGATCATGGACGGCTCGGGGGTCTCGGCGGCCACGTCGGCGACCACGGTCGCCGGTTCTGCGACGGTGACTACCTCGGGGGCATTCGCCTCCGACATGGTCTCCGGCGTGGTCCCTGCCTGCTGCTCTTCGGTCAAGGGTCTTCCTACCTCTGTCATGGAGTCCGCCCGAAACGAGGACGACGGCCGAGCCGTGCTCGCACCGTCGTCGTCCTGTCAGGTTCGGTCCGGGCGCCGTGCGTGCGGTCCGCTCCTCCACTCCGTCCGTCGGAAGCTGTTCGGCTGTCGAGCCCTCGCGAGGCCGCGCGAGTCTAGCACACGACTCCTGACGGGTACAATCCGCGGGCCGTGCCCGAGCTGCCCGACCTGACCATCCTGGCGGACGCCTTCAGCGCCGCGCTGGTCGACCGGACGATCGACGCGACGAGCGCCGCGGACCCGCTCGTCCTCCGGGCGACGCCCTCCGAGCTTGCGGCCCTGATCGGCGACCGCCTGCTCGGCGTTCGCAGGCGCGGCAAGTTCCTGGTGCTCGAGACCGACCGGACGGCGATCTGGGCAGCGCCGATGCTGACCGGGCGATTCGGGATGGTGGCCCCGGGTGCGGCCCGGCCGAAGGGGTCCGTCGTCCTTCGGTTCGGGCGCCGGACCGGGCCCGGCCCGGTCGAGACGGCGGCCTGGGTCCGCGGCGCGGACTGGTTGCCAGCCGCGGCGGCCAGCGTCGAGCTGCGCTACCTCGACCCGACACGGATGGGCAAGCTCTACCTCGTCCCGGCGGACCGCCCGCGCGAGGTGCCGGGGACGGCCCCTGCCGAGCTGGGCCCGGACGCCGACGATCCTGCGCTCACCCTGGACGCGTTCCGGGCCCGGATCCGGCGTCATCCCGGCGAGCTCAAGGGGCTCCTCAGGAACCAGGCGTTCGTCGCCGGGATCGGCAACGCCTACAGCGACGAGATCCTCTGGGCCGCGCGCCTGAGCCCGTTCCGGCGCCGGTCCAGCCTCGCGGACGAGGAGGTTGACGCGCTCTACGCGGCGATCCGCGAGACGCTCGCGTGGTCGATCTCCGTCCTGCGCACGCGCGTTGCGCCGACCTTCGAGAAGCAGGTGCGTGACCACCTGAAGGTCCACCTTCGCGGCGGGCAGCCGTGCCTCCGCTGCGGCAGCACCATCAGCCAGGTCGGAGGACGCGAAGCGACCTCGTACTGCCGGGCGTGCCAGCGCTGACGGCCGCGTGCGCCTGCAGCAACGGGTCAGGGGAGCTTCAGGACCTCGCCCGCGCGGATGAGGCCGGGGTTCGCGATCCCGTTCAGCTGCGCGAGCACCCGCGTCGTCGTCCCGAACTTCGCGGCGATGGCGCCGAGCGTGTCGCCCGGGCGAATCTTGTACGTCCGGCCTCCCGCGGCTGGGGACGGGGACGGGCCCGGGGTCGACGACGCGGGCGGGACTGGCGTGGGCGACGGGAGCGCAGAGGCCGACGGTGCGGCGGACGGGCTGGGCGCGGCGCTGGCCACAGGACTGCCCGTGGCAGCCGTTTGGCTCGAGGCGGCCAAAGCCGATCCGACGGATCCCTGGGGCACTGCTCCTGGGGCCCCCGGGCCGCGAGAGAGGAGGAGCGCCCCGAGCGCCGCACCGACGATCACGACCGTCGCCGGGGCAGCCAGGCGTCGGACGCCGTCCTGCTCGAGGGTTGCGGTCAGAGGGCCCCGATCGACGACGACGGGGAGCGTCGCCACGAAGCGACTCTTCGCGCGGGCCGGGAGGTAGTGCGGACATCCGGGGCCGCCGGACCCGAGGCAGAATCGCCGCTGATGGGCCAGGTCGATATGGCTCGAGTGCGTGAGCCGGGAACAGCGGTGGTCGCGGGCCGGCTCCGCGCCCCGCCAGGGGCCAGCCGCGGAGACGAGAAACGGGCAGACGAGCGTTCCAGCCTGGAGGTCGCGCGGCTCGTCGGTTGCGGGTTCCTCCATCTCGTGGAGTGTAACGCGGCGACCGGCGGCCGCCGGTCGCCTGCGGGCCGCGCCGATCAGCACGCCGGGAGAGGACAGGGCTGAAACGCAGAAATCCTGGCGACGGCCTATTTTCCCGAAAGGCTGCCCTCTCAGTATCTTGGGCGCTGGAGAGCTTAACTTCCGTGTTCGGGATGGGAACGGGTGTGGCCTCTCCGCTAGAGTCACCAGGATCTCATGCGTGTGGTTCGCGTTTCGGCAGCGGCTCTCCCGCGCGGTGCGCGGTGGGCGCCGGAAATCGGATCTTCAACTTCGCGTCGTTCGGGCGTCACGAGACGCCCAGGTGGATCCCGTTCCACGGCGCTGACCCTTGGTCAGCGTTGGAAAAGGTCAAGCCCTCGACCATTAGTACGGCTTGGCTGCACCCGTTGCCGGGCTTCCACGTGCCGCCTATCAAGCAGGTAGTCTCCCTGCGGTCTTACCCGGTTAACCCGGTGGGGAACCTCATCTCGAGGCGAGCTTCGCACTTAGATGCTTTCAGCGCTTATCCCAACCGAACATAGCTACCCAGCAGTGCCCCTGGCGGGACAACTGGCACACCAGCGGTTCGTCCACTCCGGTCCTCTCGTACTAGGAGCAGCTCCTCACAAGTTCCCTACGCCCACGACGGATAGAGACCGAACTGTCTCACGACGTTCTGAACCCAGCTCGCGTGCGGCTTTAATCGGCGAACAGCCGAACCCTTGGGACGTACTTCCGCCCCAGGATGCCACGGGCCGACATCGAGGTGCCAAACGGTGCCGTCGATGTGAACTCTTGGGCACCATCAGCCTGTTATCCCCGGGGTAGCTTTTATCCGTTGAGTGATACCCCTTCCACTCGGAGGTACCAGATCACTAAGCCCGACTTTCGTCTCTGCTCGACTTGTGGGTCTCGCAGTCAAGCTCCCTTATGCCTTTGCACTCTACGCCTGGTTTCCATTCAGGCTGAGGGAACCTTTGGGCGCCTCCGTTACACTTTAGGAGGCGACCGCCCCAGTCAAACTGCCCGCCTGATACTGTCCCGCGCCCGGATTACGGGTCGCGGTTAGAGTCGAAATCCAACAAGGGTGGTATTTCAACGTCGGCTCCACCGAGGCTAGCGCCCCAGCTTCACAGCCTCCCACCTATCCTACACAAGCTGAACCCCAATCCAATGTCAGGGTGCAGTAAAGCTCCACGGGGTCTTTTTGTCCTGTCGCGGGTAACGAGCATCTTCACTCGTACTTCAATTTCGCCGGGTCCCTCGTTGAGACAGCGCCCAGATCGTTACGCCATTCGTGCGGGTCGGAACTTACCCGACAAGGAATTTCGCTACCTTAGGACTGTTATAGTTACAGCCGCCGTTTACCGGGGCTTCGATTCAGAGCTTGCACCCCTCCTCTTAACCTTCCGGCACTGGGCAGGCGTCAGCCCCTATACGTCAGCTTTCGCTTTAGCAGAGACCTGTGTTTTTGCTAAACAGTCGCCTGGGCCATTTCACTGCGGCTCCGACAAGCGGAGCGCCCCTTATCCCGAAGTTACGGGGCAATTTTGCCGAGTTCCTTAACGAGGGTTCTCCCGATCGCCTTGGTATTCTCTACCCGCCCACCTGTGTCGGATTGCGGTACGGACACCTTTGATCTCGCTAGACACTTTTCTCGCCGGCTCGGCTCACTCGAATTGCGGCTTACGCCGCTTACCATCGCTGCTCGGGGTTGAATGAGGTGACGGATTTACCTGTCTCCTCCCCCTACCGGCTTGGACGCCAATCCAATAAGGCGCTCGAGCTACCGTTCCGTGTCATGC
>CAWEIJ010000002.1:0-692500 GCA_963809215.1 uncultured Chloroflexia bacterium | reverse complement strand
GCTGAGCGCCGCCTACATGCCGGGCAGTCGGAGGCCGCCCGTGACAGCTGCCATCTTGGATTCGCTGAGCTGCCGCGCTGCCCGCAGGGCATCGTTGACCGCCGCCACGACGAGGTCCTGGAGCATCTCGACGTCTGCGGGATCCACCGCGCTCGGGTCGATCTCGACCCGCAGGAGCTCCTGCTTGCCGGTCACGGCGGCTCGCACGACGCCGCCGCCGGCCGTCCCCTCGAGGACGGCTGCCGCGAGCTCCTCCTCGACGCGCTGCATGTTCTGCTGCATCTGCAGCGCCATCTTCTGGAGATTGCCGAAGCTCATCCCGATCCCGTCCTCCGTCGCCCGCCGCACAGGGTGCGCCGCCGTGGCCAGAGTCTGCGACATCGCGCCGGCGCCCGCAGGCCCCCAGCGGCGCCCGAGCCCGTCATTCGACCTCGCGGACCCCGACGAGCTCGTCACCCCAGACGGCGCGCGCCGCGGCGATGACCGCCGAGCCTTCGGGGTCCGAGGGCGGCGCGACGTCCAGCTCGACGTTCGTCGCGACGCAGCGGACGGCGACGGGTCGACCCAGGACCCGCGACAGGCCCTCCTCCAGGGTGGGCCGGCGCCGGTCCGCGACGTCCCGCAGGAACAGCTGGCTCTCCGGAAAGCCGAGCGTCACGACCGCGCCATCGACGGCCATCGGGCGGCACGCCTCGATGAGGGGCTTCGTCGGGGGGTGTCGGCTGATCAGCGACACCACCTCGGGCCATCGGCGACGGAGCTCGGCGAGGGGGTCCTCGAACCCGGGCTCGGCGGATTCCTGGGCGACGGGACCCGGGGCGGGACCGGCCGGCAGAGTCATGGACGGACGCGGCCCGGCAACCTGCGCTGCCCCTGCTGCGCGCGAGCTTGCCGTCGCCGCGGACGCGACCGGGGACGGTCGTGCGCCTGCGGGCGGCGGGGAAGGCGCGGCGAGGCGCGATGGCTGCGCGTCGGCTGGCCGGACGCCGGAGGCCGGAGCGTCCACGGGCGGGGCGTCGGCGGGCCGGGCGTCGGCGGGCCGGGCGGCGGCTGGCCGGACGCCGGAGGCCGGAGCGTCCACGGGCGGGGCGTCGGCGGGCCGGGCGGTGACGATCGTCGGAACTGGCGCCCGCACCGGGCTCGTCGGGATCGATGGCACCACGCGCACGGCCGGCTCGGGCCCTTCGAGGAGCGCCAGCTCGAGCTGGAAGCGCATGCCGCCGGGCGCGGCGCTTGCCGGGTCGATCGATGCGAGGCGTCGCGCTGCGGAGACGAGCGCGGTTGTCCCGTGGTTCGCGAGGGCCCCCGCGGCTGGCGTTCCCGACAGCGCTCCGCGCAGGGCGGCACGGAGCGCGTCGATCGCCTGGTCCGTGAAGGAATGCAGGTCGCGGCCCCGATCCTCGAGGGCGTCGAGCAGCGCGATCCCGCCGATCGGGTCTCCGGTGACGAGCGACGTGACGAAGCGCGCGACCGAGTCCCCGTCGGCGAGGCCGAGAAGGTCACGGACCTCATCGGCCGTGAGCACGTCGCCACCCCCGGAAAGCAGCTGGTCGAGGATCGATTCGGCGTCGCGCATCCCGCCGTCCGCGAGGTGGGCGACGAGGGCCACGGCCTCCGGCTCCGCGGCGCGACCGTCTGCCTCGAGGATCCGGCGGAGCTTGCCCTCGATGAGGACCGGCGGCAAGGGCCGGAAGTCGAAGCGCTGGACGCGCGAGAGGACCGCCGGCCGGATCTGGCTGGAGTCGGTCGTGCAGAAGATGAACAGGACGTGTGGCGGCGGCTCCTCGAGCGTCTTGAGGAGGACGTCCCAGCCCTGCGTGATGCGCTGGACCTCGTCGACGATGAAGACCTTCGTCGGCAGGTCCGCCGGCGCGGTGTAGATCCGGGGAAGGAGCTCGCGGATGTCATCGACGCGGTTGTTCGACGCAGCATCGAGCTCCACGACATCGAGCGCCCGGCCCTCGCGGATCGCGTCGCACGAAGGGCACGCGTCGCACGGCTCGCCGTCCGCCACGTTCGGGCAGTTGATCGCCTTGGCGAGGATCCGAGCGAGCGACGTCTTGCCGGTCCCGCGCGGACCGACGAAGAGGTAGGCGTGGCCGGTCCGGCCGGTCCGCAGCGCGTTGCGGATCGTGGTCACGACCGGGTCCTGGCCGACGACGTCCTCGAAGCGCTGGGACCGCCAGCGGCGATACAGCGCCTGGTGGGTGGGACTCTCGCTCACTGGGCTCCCGATCGGGGTCGCGCTGACAGAGACGTTTGCCGTGCACCCTCCGTCGATCGAGCCGTCCCCGCGCCCACCGACACGCTCGGCTCAGACCAGGCCTGGCCGCGGCACCCGACGAGCCTCGCTTAGCGCTGCTTCCTTCCGGACCTGACGCGGTTCGCGTGTCGCCGCTGCGCGGGACCCGATCCTCGGCGCCGTTCGCGCCGGCGGCTCTCGAAGACGAGGACCTCGGGAGGGAATTCAGCCCTGCTGGAGCGGATTGCAGGTACAGGGCACCGCTAGTTCCCCGCCTAGCACGGCATCGGGATCATAGCAGGGCCCGGGACCGGCCCCGGCGATCAGACCCGGCCGCGCTCCCCGTCGCGGCGCGCCAGGGGGCGGCCCGACGGCCGCAGGCGCCCGTCGTCGACGGACCACCAGGCGAGGGAGGTGGCGTCGTGTCAGGCGACCCAGCGCAATGCTGGCCACCTTCATCGCTGCCGGGCAACGACCGAAATCGGCCGATCCAGCGATCGGCCTACGGGCGGCCGGCGCACTCCATCGACTCGCAGGGCGCGTGCAGGCGATCCCTGTGCACCGCGCGCGGGTCGGTGGCTGGTCCTGGGGAGCAGATCAGGGGCACGTTGGGCGCGTCGCGTCAGAGCTGCCCGTTCCTCGTGGGATCGTCCCGATCGACATCAGCGGTCGCGCGCTCGCGCTGAAGCTGCATTCACGCTTCGAGGCTCGCCGCGGTCGAGACCGTGAGGCTCGGTTTGAGCGAGACGAACGTCGCGAGCGGCCGGCCCATTCCTGCGGGGCCGCCAAACGTCCGGCAGGATAGACCGCGAAGGGTCGGTCTCGAATCGGACAGCGCGAGGCAGCAGCGGGTGAGGGCCGCATGGCAGACGGACGAACGGTCGAACAATTCGCGAGCCACGGTGAGTTCCGAGTCTGGCTGGCCGCCAATCACGCCACCTCCGCGGGCATCTGGCTGAAGATCGCGAAGAAGGGCGTCCTCGTCTCCACCGTTACATACGACGAGGCGCTCGAAGTCGCGCTGACCTTCGGGTGGATCGATGGGCAGAAGCGACCCCAGGACGCGACGTTCTGGCTGCAGGGGTTCACTCGTCGGGTCCCACGGAGCGTGTGGTCGAAGCGCAACTGCGAGAAGGCGCAAGCCCTGATCGATGCTGGCCTCATGGAGCCCAGCGGGCTTGCGGAGGTAGACCGGGCCAAGGCGGACGGCCGATGGGCCGACGCCTACCACGGACAACGAGACGCTCCGGAACCGCCGGACTTGATGGCCGCGCTGGCCACAAAGCCGGCCGCGCTCCAGTTCTACAGGACGCTCAACAGCGCGAATCGCTACGCGATCCTGTATCGGATCCAGGACGCGAAACGCCCCGAAACCAGGGCGGCCCGCATCGCGAAGTTCGCGGCGATGCTCGATCGCGGTGAGAAGATCTACCCGTAGCCCGCTCCACCAAAGGTCGGCCGGAGACCACCCGGGGTCGCTCGCCACGCTCGTAAATGTGGCGGAGAGGGAGGGATTCGAACCCTCGATGGGTTGCCCCATACCGCATTTCCAGTGCGGCGCCCTAGGCCTCTAGGCGACCTCTCCGCGGGCGTGTCGGCTCGGGGCCGGCGGGTCGGGTTGAAGGCTGTGGCGGAGAGGGTGGGATTCGAACCCACGGTGCTTGCGCACACCGCTTTTCGAGAGCGGCACCTTCAACCACTCGGACACCTCTCCGGTCGAGAGGATACCAAAGGCGAACGCGCAGGGATCGGGTGGAGCGGGGCGATCGGGCACGCTCGGCGCGGCACGGAGGTCGGCGCCCGAGCGCCCGGAGATCAGCAGCGTGCGTGCGCCGCCAGCGTGCGCCAACGGCCGGCCCGCCGGCTCAGGCTTCGGCTGCCACCGCGATCAGGTCCGCCGCGTCGGCTCGGAGGATCCCCGACACGAGGTCCATCCGCCGCGAGAGCGTGGGATTGTCGGCGAGCTGGATCACCGAGCCGGCGGCGCCGGCAGTCGCGCTCGGGATCGCGTAGACGAGTCGATCGACGTCCGATTCGAGCAGGGCGCCGACGCACATGGCGCACGGCTCGACGACCGCGAACACCGTCACGCCGGCGAGCGACGTGGTCCCGAGCCGCCCGGCCGCCTCGCGAAGGGTCACGACGATGGCGTGCGCGGTCGGGTCGGTGCGCCCGACGACCTCCTCGTGGCCGCTGGCGACCAGGGCCTCGTCCAGGACCGCGGCCGCCCCGCGCGGTCGCTCCCCCATCTCCATCGCGGCACGCGCCTCCGCGAGCGCGGCGCCCATGAAGAGCTCGTAGTGCATGCCGACAGCCTACCCCGCCGCGATCGGGCCGTTCACGCCTCGAGGCCCGAGAGCCCCCGGATCGAGCGGGCGAGCGCGGACATGTCGTCGTCAGCGTGACCCGTCGCCACGAGCCCAGCCTCGAGCTGGGCGACGAGCGCCGCGACCGGCAGGACCGCGCCGGATGCCCGGGCAAGGTCCAGGGCAATTCCGAGGTCCTTGAGGTGCAGCCCGACCTTGAAGCCGAGCGGGTAGTCGTTGGCGAGCATGCGCCCGCTCCGGTTCGCGAGGACCCAGCTCTGGGCGGCACCGCCCGACAGGGCATCCACGACCTGCTGCGGATCGAGCCCGGCCTTGAGGGCGAGGACCAGGCCTTCGGCAACCCCCAGGTACGTGGCCGCGAGGATCACCTGGTTGACCGCCTTGGCCGCCTGGCCGGCCCCGACGGGACCGAGGTGTGTGATCGTCCGGCCGATCGCCTCGAGAACGGGCCGGGCACGCTCGACATCGGCCGGCGCGCCGCCGACCAGGATCGCGAGCGTCGCGTTCCGTGCGCCCTCGCTGCCGCCCGTGACCGGCGCATCGACATAGCAGATCCCGCGCTCGGCAAGTCGGGCCGCGAAGCGCCGGCTGCCGGCAGGGTCGATCGTCGAGCAATCGATGACGAGCGCCCCTGGCGCGCCGCCGTCCGCGACGCCATCGGGACCGAAGAGGACCGCCTCGACGTCGGGCGTGTCGGAGACACAGACCAGGACGATGTCGGACGAAGCGGCGAGCGCGCGCGGCGTCGCGGCGATCTCGACCCCGAGCGCCTCGAGCTCGTGCGAGCGCCCAGGGGTCCGGTTCCACGCGCCCAGCGGGAACCCGGCACGGGCAAGGTTGGCAGCCATGGCCCCGCCCATGGTGCCAAGGCCGACGACGCCGACGCGGGATGGAGTTCGTTCCGACATGGTCCGGAGTGTAGGCGGAACGGCACTTCCCCGACCATCGCGCGGCCGAAATGATGGGCCGGGACGCTGCCGCACCGCGGCCGTTCACGAGAGGAGGCCACGGTGGCGGATCGGAAGAAGGTCACGCTCCCCGCGCTGTTCGCGAAGGTCGCGGAGGGGACGCCGATCACGTGGCTGACCTGCTACGACTACCCGACGGCCCACCTGCAGGAGCAGGCCGGCATCGACATGATCCTCGTCGGCGACAGCCTGGGCATGACGATGCTCGGGTTCGACAGCACGCTGCCCGTGACGATGGACGACATGATCCGGCACTCCGCGGCCGTGCGCCGCGGGGCACCGACCGCCTGGCTGGTGGGCGACATGCCCTACATGAGCTACCAGCCCAGCGTCGAGACCGCGATCCGGAACGCCGGCCGCTTCATGGCCGAGGCGGGCTGTGACGCGGTCAAGCTCGAGGGCGGCGCGGAGATGGCGGACCGCGTGGCGGGGATCGCGCGGGCCGGCATCCCGGTCATCGGCCACCTGGGCCTGACCCCCCAGAGCGTGAGCGCCCTCGGAGGCTTCCGGCTCCAGGGCAAGGGTGCCGCGCAGGCGAAGAAGATCGTCGACGACGCGCGGGCGCTCGAGGAGGCCGGCGCGTTCTGCATCCTGCTCGAGCTCGTTCCCGACCGCGTCTGCAGGCTGATCACCGAGCGGGCCCAGCACTGCATCATCATGAGCCTGGGCTCCGGTCCCGATGCCCACGGCCAGCTCCTCATCTACCACGACGCGTTCGCGCTCTACCCCAAGTTCACCCCGCGCATGGCGAAGGTCTTCGCCGACGCCGGGGCGGTGATCCGGGAGGGCCTTGCGGGCTACGTCCGCGAGGTGACCGAGCGGACCTTCCCGCAGCCGGAGAACTGGTTCGGGATGAAGGACGAGGAGTACGACGAGCTGGAGCGGCTGCTCCGATGACGACCGCCCTGGTCGAGATCGAGGCCGACCTCCGTCGGAGGCTGGCGATCCCGGGCGACCGGCTCGACGATCTCAACGCCTTCCTGCTGGATCCCGAGCTCGCGGGTCGTCAACGACCTCCTGGCGGTCGTCGCCAGGTACGGGACGCCGGAGGAGATCAACCGCAGGGCGCGCGAGGCCGGCCAGCTGCCGGCGCTGCTCGACCGCGTGCGGACCGCGCACCCGGCATACCTCGCGGACCTCGAGTGGCTCGCCGAGCGAGCGCGATCGCGGCGCATTCGTCAGCGTTGCCGAATTCCGACGCGGCGTGCTCGGCGCCCGGGCCGACCCGATGACGTTCCGCCGACGACATGGCGGTGACCCTCGAGGTGAGCGCGCTCCAGTACTTCCCGTGGGTCATCGCGGCGGCACGGAAGGCGATCGCGGAGCGCTCGCTCATGCCGGCCCGCTGGATCCAGGTGCGCCGGATGAAGGAGCAGGAGGCCGAAGGCGACCTCCCGGCGATCGCGGCGGCGATGCAGATCATCGGCGCGAGCTATGTCGAGACGCTCGACACGAAGGGCACGGACGGCTCGAACGTCCACCTCGGCGGGCCTGGCCACCATCACCGGCTACTTCGGCGGGATCGGCCAGCCGAACGATCACGTGCTCCTGTGGGTGGACGAGTTCCTCCACTACTACACCGAGTACGGCGTCCGCCAGGTGCTCAACGTCAACCCGGGCACCGTGCTGGCCGGCTACCTGCTCCACCGGCTCGGCGTGGACATCGAGTTCAAGATCTCGGTCTTCATGGGCAACGACAACCCGTACGCCGGGCTGTGGACGCTGCATCGGGGCGAAGCTGTTCGCGCGCGACGACGGCACCGTCGCCGCTCGTCGGCTTCAACTGGGGCAACTCGGCGAACAACGAGACGCTGGAGATCACGGCCGAGATCCGGCGTGCGCTCGGATTCGAGGACGTGTCCGGTTCGAGCACCACATCACCGAGACGTTCAAGAGCATCGTCCTCCAGCCGTACGACCGGCGCGAGGAGCTCATGGCCCTGGCCGACCACGTCCCCAACATCTCGGCCAAGCACGAGGGTGGCGACCCGGCGGTGGACGGGGCACGGGCCCATCCGTCCGACATCCTGGACTACTTCCGCGCGGAGTCTGAGGTCATCGAGAGCGGCGACTGGGAGAACCTCGCCGCTCAACTTCATGGACAAGCTCGACGCGACGAACCACACGGCGCGAGCCCTCACCGAGCACGGCCTGAGCTTCGTGGCGGCGCGGAACCTCCACCGCTGAGCCGGCAGGCAGCGAGCCAGCCGGCTCGAGCTGACGCGAAACGCCGGGCGCTCAGCGCATTCGACGACCGGACGCACCAGCCCGACGACGACGACCTGGTGCGCGCGGTGGGTCGCGGCGTGCGGCTCGTGGTTCGACGCGCGGCCGACGTCCTGCAGATCGTGCGTCTGGCCGAGGTCAAGGTGGCGCACTGAGGCGCCGACACGCGGGACCGGGGCAGGCGCCTGCCGACAGGAAGCCCGGCACGGCCGGGGAGGCGCGTGGCGCGCCCGGCGGGACTCGAACCCACGACCTCCAGGTCCGCAACCTGGCGCTCTATCCACTGAGCTACGGGCGCACGAGAGGTGGCGGAGAGGGAGGGATTCGAACCCTCGATGCAGGTTACCCCACATGGCGGTTTAGCAAACCGCTGCACTAGGCCTCTATGCGACCTCTCCGGGCCACGGCCGGCGGATTCTAGCAGACGCCGACACGCGCCCGGGTCGACCGCGCCCGGGTCGACACTCTCGATGCCCGGGTCGATCCCCGATCGTCACGCAGCGACATCGGAACCTGGACTCGGCGTGGCTGGATGTCGAGTAGGCTTCGCGCTTCCAGCCGGCAAACGTCTGTGGGGGCATCGAGTGGTCTGCTCGAACTGCGGGACCGCGAACCCGATCGGCGCGAAGTTCTGCACGGAGTGTGCAACGCGCCTGGCAGTGACATGCCCGGCCTGCGGCACGACGAACGGTCCGGCGGCGAAGTTCTGCAGCGAGTGCGCGACCCCGCTGGCCGGCTCGTCGCTCCCTGGCGGCCAATCCGCCTCCGCAGCGAGCGCGCTGTCCGAGCGCGAGGCGCCGGAGACGCGGACGGCGTCGCGTGTCGCGGCCCCGGTGGCAGAGCGGCGGGTCGTCTCGATCCTGTTCGCCGACCTCGTCGGGTTCACGCCGTTCGCCGAGGAGCGCGACGCCGAGGACGTCCGGGACACGCTGACGCGCTACTTCGACATCGCCACGGACGTCATCACCCGCTACGGCGGGTCGGTCGAGAAGTTCATCGGCGACGCCGTGATGGCCGTGTGGGGCGCGCCGACCGCCCGGGAGGACGATGCCGAGCGAGCGGTCCGGGCCGCCCTCGACCTCGTCGACGCGGTGCGGGCGCTCGGCCCGACGATCCAGGCCCGCGCCGGCGTCCTGACGGGCGAGGCCGCCGTGACGCTCGGCGCCACGAACCAGGGCATGGTCGCGGGCGACCTCGTCAACACCGCGGCGCGACTCCAGTCCGTCGCCGCCCCGGGAACCGTCCTCGTGGGCGAGGCGACGCAGCGCGCGGCCAGCGGGGCGATCGCCTTCGAGCAGGCGGGCGAGCAGAGCCTCAAGGGCAAGGCCGCGCCCGTCCCGGCCTGGCGCGCGCTGCGGGTCGTGGCCGAGCGCGGCGGACGAGGCCGGTCGGAGGCGCTCGAGGCGCCGTTCGTCGGCCGCGAGGACGAGCTGCGCCTGCTCAAGGAGCTGTTCCACGCCACCGGGCGAGAGCGGCGCGCCCGCCTCGTGTCGGTCTTCGGCCCGGCGGGGATCGGCAAGTCCCGGCTCGCCTGGGAGTTCACGAAGTACCTCGACGGCCTCGTCGAGAACGTCTGGTGGCACGACGGCCGCAGCCCCGCCTACGGCGAGGGGATCACGTTCTGGGCGCTCGGCGAGATGATCCGGGGGCGCTGCCGCCTGCTGGAGACCGACGACGAGGCCACCACGCGGGCGAAGATCGCCGAGACCCTGGCGGCCCACGTCCCCGACGCCGAGGAGCGCCGCTGGATCGAGCCGGCGCTCCTTGCCCTTCTCGGAATCGGGTCGCGGGTCGAGTCCGAGCAGCTGTTCGCAGCGTGGCGGACGTTCTTCGAGCGCCTGGCGGCCATCGCCCCCGTCGTCATGGTCTTCGAGGACCATCACTACGCCGACTCCGGGTTGCTCGACTTCGTCGACCACCTCCTGGAGTGGAGCCGGAACGTCCCGATCTACATCCTGACGCTGGCGCGCCCGGAGCTCCTGGAGAAGCGGCCGGACTGGGGCGCGGGCAAGCGCAACTTCACCTCGATCTACCTCGAGCCGCTGCCCGAGGCCGCGATGCGCGAGCTCCTCGGCGGCCTCGTCCCGGGGCTGCCCGAGGGCGCGATCCGGGCGATCATCGAGCGTGCCGACGGCATCCCGCTCTACGCCGTCGAGACCGTCCGGATGCTCCTCGCGGAGGGCCGGCTCTCGCTCGAGGACGGCGTCTATCGGCCGCTCGGTGACCTGACGACCCTTGCCGTGCCCGAGACGCTCACCGCGCTCATCGCCAGCCGGCTCGACGGGCTGGATCCGGCGGACAGGCTGCTCGTCTCCGACGCGGCGGTGCTCGGCCAGTCGTTCACCCTGGCGGGGCTGGGTGCCGTCTCGGGCCTCGATCCGGTCGAGCTCGAGCCGCGCCTCCGCGGGCTCGTCCGGCGCGAGCTGTTCACGCAGGCGCGCGACCCTCGGAGCCCCGAACGCGGCCAGTACGCGTTCGTCCAGGCGCTCATCCGGGAGGTCGCCTACAACACGCTGGCGCGCCAGGATCGGAAGTCACGCCACCTGGCTGCCGCACGCTTCTTCGAGGGTCTCGGCTCCGACGAGCTCGCCGGCGCACTGGCCGGACACTACCTGGCCGCCCATGCGAACGCGCCGGAGGGCGCCGAGGCGGACGCGCTCGCGGGCCAGGCGCGGATCGCGCTGCGGGGCGCCGCCGAGCGCGCGGCAGCCCTCGGCTCGCACGACCAGGCGGTCGCGCTCATCGAGCAGGCCCTCACCGTCACGACGGATCCGGCCGAGGAGGCCGAGCTCCTCGAGCGGGCCGGGGATTCCGCGTCGATCGCCGCCCGGTACGACCCGGCCGAGGCGCTGCTCCGACGGGCGGTCGCGACGCACCGTGAGCGTGGCGACCGCGTGGGCGTCGCTCGCGCGACCGCGGCGCTGGGCCGCGCGCTTCTCACCGCGCGCCGAACCGAGGATGCCCAGGCGCTGCTCGAGGCGGCCGCCGCGGAGCTGGCCGACGTGCGGGCCGAGCCCGCGTTCGTGGCGCTCGAAGGGCAGCTGGCACGGGCGGCGTTCCTGCGCGAGGACCATCGCCACGCCATCGAGGTGGCGGACCGGGTCCTCGAGGCAGCCGAGCACCTCGACCTCGTGCCGATCCTGGCCGACACGCTGGTGACCAAGGGCTCGGCGCTCGGGAGCATCGGCCGTCTCACCGAGGGATACGGGGTGATCCAGATCGGCGGCCGCCTTGCCGAGGCGCACAACCTACACACCACGGCACTCCGTGCCCTCAACAACTCCTCGGCTGGCCTCGCGGAGATCGACCCGAGGGCGGGCGTCGAGGCAGCGCGGGCTGGCCTCGCGCTATCGCGCCGCCTGGGGCAGCGCTTCTGGATGTTCGCCTTCGTCGGCGGCAGCGCCTGGGGCGGGTTCCTGACGGGCGACTGGGATCGGGCCCTGTCGGAGCTCCGGGTCGGGCTTGCCGAGGAGCCGGACCGCCCGGACCGGATGCTGCTCCTGAACAACCTCGCGACGATCCAGGCGGTCCGGGGCGAGCCGGTCGACGCGGAGATCGCCGAGATGGAGCGGCTCACCGCCGGCGAGACGGACCCGTCCCTCCTCGGGTACGTCATCGACGCGCGCGGCTTCCAGGCCCTGGCCGACGGCCGGCTCGCCGACGCGAGCGACGCGTGGTGGCGGCTGCCGGACATGACGCCATCCGCTGCCTCGGGCTACCTCTTCCTTGCTGCGCGACCGGCGCTCTGGGACGGCCACACGGCCAGGGTACGCGAGGCCCTCGAGCGCCTCGACGCAACCGGCGTCCACGGGCCGGTGGTCGAGATCCACCGGGCGACGCTGCGGGCCGGGCTGGCCGCGATGGACGGGCGCGCCGCGGAGGCCACGGGGCTCTACCGGGAGGCGCTTCGCGGCCTGCGCGACCTGGGCCTTCCGTGGGACGAGGCGCTCACCGCGATCGACATGGCCAGCGTCCTGGACCCGGCCGACCCCGAGGTCAAGTCGGCAGCCGACGCGGCCCGGCAGATCCTCGAGCGACTCGGGGCGCGTCCGTTCGTCGCGCGGCTGGATGCCGCGCTGGCCCGAACGTCGACTGCGGGTGCGGACGCGGCGCGACCACGTGGCCGGTCAGGCGTGACGGCGCGTTGACAGGGCGCGTCGGCGGCCGCTATCGTCCGGGCACCGTGCAGGCGCACCACTTCTTCTTTATGGACCCGGCATGACCGTCCGCGGGGCGTAAGCTCCGAGGCACGGCTCGTGCCGGGTGGAAGCAGGGGTCGCGAGCCTCTGCTTTTTTGTTTGTCCAGCCGGATGCCGGCACGGGACGGTCGGGACGCAAGGCGAGGCCACATGTTCGTCGTCATGTCGCTCGGCGCGAGCGAGGAAGCGCTCAATGCCGTTCGCAGCCTGATCCTCGACGAGGGGCTGACGCCCCACGAGAACCGCGGCGCGAGCGGGACCGTGATCGCGGTCCTCGGGGAGGGCGGCGCTCGGCTCGACCGCCTGGGCGCCCGGCTGGGCGCCCTCCCGGGCGTGGCGTCCGTCACCCGCACGAACCGCCCCTTCAAGCTCACGTCACGGGCGTTCCACCCCGACGACACCGTGGTCGAGGTCGGCGGCGTGCGGATCGGGGATGGGTCCCTCGCGATCATGGCCGGGCCGTGCGCGGTGGAGTCGCGCGACCAGCTCTTCGAGACCGCCGACGCCGTCGCCGCGGCGGGCGCCGACGTGCTGCGCGGCGGCGCGTTCAAGCCGCGGACCAGCCCCTACTCGTTCCAGGGCCTGGGCCTCCACGGCCTGCGCCTCCTGGCGGAGGCGCGCGACCGGACGGGCCTGCCGGTGATCACCGAGGTCATGGAGCCCGGGCAGGTCGAGCCGGTGGCGGAGTACGCCGACATCCTCCAGATCGGCGCGCGGAACATGCAGAACTACTCGCTCCTCATGGCGGTCGGCAAGGCCGGACGGCCGGTGCTCATCAAGCGCGCGCTGTCGGGGACGATCGAGGAGTGGCTCATGGCCGCCGAGTACGTCATGTCGAGCGGCAATCCCAACGTCATCCTCTGCGAGCGCGGCATCCGGACCTTCGAGACGGCCACCCGCAACACGCTCGACATCACGGCCGTTCCGCTGATGCACGAGCTGACCCACCTGCCCGTGGTGGTCGACCCGTCGCACGCCACCGGCAAGCGCTGGCTCGTGGCGCCGCTGTCGCTCGCCGCGGGCGCGATCGGCGCCGACGGCCTGCTCATCGAGGTGCATCCGCGCCCGGACGAGGCGCTCTCCGACGGGGAGCAGTCGGTGACGCTGGAGCAGTTCGCGGCGCTGGTTGCCGCCGTCCGGCCGGTGCATGCGCAGGCAGCGCGGCTCCATGCGCCCCGGGGCGGCGCGGTCTCCGCGGCCGGCTCGAAGAGCTGAGCACGACGATGCTCGACGCGCCCATCGCGGACCAGGTCGGCGTGCGCCCGGCGCGCCGCCTCCGGGGCGACCTGGACCTTCCCGGCGACAAGTCGATCAGCCATCGGGCGCTCCTGCTTGCGCTCCTCGCCGCCGGCGAGAGCCGGATCACCGGCGCCGGCGACGGGCGCGACGTTCGCGCGACCTCGGACGTGGCGTCGGCGCTGGGGGCGCGCGTCACGCGTGTGGGCGGCGATGCCCGCGCGGTCGACTACGAGGTCGTCTCGCCGGGACGAACGGCGCTTGTCGAGCCCGCCCGCATCCTGGACTGCCAGAACTCCGGCACGACGTTCCGCCTGGTCGCCGGCATCCTGGCGGGCCTGCCCGCGTTCGGGGTCCTCGACGGGGACGCGTCGCTCCGGCGGCGGCCCATGGGACGCGTGGCCGCGCCGCTCCGCGCCATGGGTGCCGTGATCGCCGGGCGCGCGGACGCCACGCTGGCGCCGTTCGCGATCACCGGGTCGGCGGGTCTCCACGCGATCGAGCACACGTCGCCGGTGCCGAGCGCACAGGTGAAGTCGTGCGTGCTGCTCGCCGGGCTCGCCGCCACCGGCACGACGATCGTCCGGGAGACGCTCCACACGCGCGACCACACCGAGCGGATGCTCCGCGCCCGCGGCGTGCAGGTCAGCACGGAGATCCTCGACGACGGGAGCGCGATCCACGCGGTCGCCGGGCCGGCCATGGTGCGACCGCTCGACGAGCGCGTGCCCGGGGACGTGTCGGGCGCGGCATTCTGGCTCGTGGCGGCCGCCATCCACCCGGACGCGGACCTGCTGATCCGGAACGTTGGGACGAACCCGACGCGGCGTGGGATCATCGACCTGCTGCGCCGCATGGGCGCCGACATCGAGGAGCGGCCGGTCGGGACCGGCGCGGGCGGGGCGTCCGGCGAGCCGATCGCCGATCTCGCCGTCCGGAGCAGCTCGCTTCACGGAATCGACGTGGATCCCGCCGAGGTCGCGGGGGCGATCGACGAGGTCCCGATCCTCTGCCTCGCCGCCGCGGTCGCGTCCGGCCGCAGCCGCATTCGCGGCGTCGGGGAGCTGCGCAACAAGGAATCGGACCGCGTCGCCGGGATCGTGGCCGGCCTCGCGGCCCTCGGGGCCCGGGTTCGGGCGGACGGAGACGTGATCGAGATCGAGGGCGGCCGCGCGCTCCGGGGCGCGGCGGTCGCCAGCCATGACGACCACCGCCTGGCGATGGTGTTCGCCGTCGCGGGCCTCATCGCGGCGGGAGAAACGCTCGTCGGGCAGGCCGGCGCGGCCGAGGTCTCCTACCCGGGATTCTTCGACGAGCTGGAAAGGTTGCGCGCATGACGAAGCGGATCGTGCTCATCGGCCACCCCGTGGCCCATTCGCTCTCCGGCGCGATGCAGCAGGCGGCGCTCGACTCGCTGGGAATCCCCGCGACCTACGAGCTCTGGGACCGGGCCGCCCCGGAGCTGCCCGACGCGGTCGCCGAGCTGCGCGGCGATGACTTCCTTGGCGCGAACGTGACCATCCCCCACAAGGAGAAGGTCGCCGCGCTGATGGACCGGCTCACCGAGGAAGCGCACGCGACCGGCGCCGTCAACACGATCACGAAGGAGGGGCGAAAGCTCGTCGGCCATAACACGGACGTGCCGGGCTTCCGGGTCGCGCTCGACCGGCTGGTCGGGAAGCAGAAGATGCCCCGCCAGGCCGTCGTCCTGGGGTCGGGAGGCGGCGCCCGGGCGGTCGTGCACGGGCTGGTGACCGAGGGGTTCCAGCGGATCATCGTGTTCAACCGGCATCTCCATCGGGCCGAGGCGCTCGTCAAGTTCTTCGGGCGCAGCGCGGCCCACATGGAGCTGCGGGCGATGCCCTGGCACGAGTCGATCATCGAGGCCGAGCTCGCGCGCGCCCGGGTCCTGGTCAACGCGACCTCCGTGGGGCTGGCCGGCGACGTGAGCCCCATCCCGGCCGAGCTGCTGCCGAGCGACCTGCTGGTGCTGGACCTGATCTACAACCCGCCCAGGACGCGGCTCCTCCTCGACGCAGCCGCGGCCGGGTGCACGACCCAGAACGGCGAGCTCATGCTGCTCCACCAGGGAGCGGCGGCGTTCACGCTCTGGACCGGGCAGCCTGCCCCGGTGGAGCTGATGCGCGAGAGGCTCGAGTCGGAGCTGGCGGTCACGGCCGCCGAGTCGGGATCCGCGGCCGAACCGGGCGACCCGGGAGCGGGATGACCGCGTTCCGGTTCCTCACGGCCGGGGAGTCACACGGGCCGGCGCTCGGCGCCACGCTCGAGGGCCTGCCTGCAGGGATTCCCGTCACGGCCGAAGCGATCGCCATCGACCTGCGCCGACGCCAGGGCGGCTACGGCCGCGGCGCACGCCAGGCGATCGAGCAGGACCGGGCGGAGATCCTTGCCGGGGTCCGGCACGGGCTCACGATCGGTTCGCCGATCCTCCTCCTCGTCCGCAACCGCGACTGGGACAACTGGACGCGGGTGATGCAGGTCGAGCCGCTCACCGACGCCCAGGCCGGCGAGCTGGCCGCGCTCGCCGCGGGGGGCAACGCGCGGGCGCAGCCGGTCACGCGGCTGCGTCCCGGCCACGCCGACCTTGCCGGCGCCGTGAAGTACGGGTTCAGCGATGTCCGCCCCGTGCTGGAGCGCGCCTCCGCGCGCGAGACCGCGGCCCGGGTTGCCGCCGGCGCGGTCTGCCGCGCGTTCCTCGCGGCGCTCGGCATCGAAGTGTGGTCCTTCACGGCGGAGGTCGGCGGGGTTGCCGTGGACGCGGCGAGCTGCACGCGGAGCCCGGGCGAGGCCGAGGCCAGCCCGCTGCGCTGCCCGGACCCCGAGGCAGAGGCGCGCATGATCGCGCGCGTCGACGAGGCCCGATCGCTCGGGAACACCGTCGGGGGCGTCTTCGAGGTCGTCGTCCACGGGCTCCCGATCGGCCTGGGCAGCCACGTCCACTGGGACCGCCGCCTGGACGGGGCGCTGGCCGCGGCCGTGATGAGCATCCAGAGCGTGAAGGGCGTGGAGCTTGGGCTGGGGTTCGCGCAGACCCGCCTGCTGGGCTCCGAGGTCCACGACGTGATCGAGCGCCGCGACGCCGCCGGGGCATGGATCCATCGCTCGAACAACGCCGGTGGCCTGACCGGCGGCATCACGAACGGCCAGCCGCTCGTGATCCGCGGCGCGGTGAAGCCGATCTCGACGCTGGCGCGGCCGCTGCCGTCGGCGGACCTCCTTACCGGCGAGGCGGTCGAGAAGGCCCACTACGAGCGTTCGGACATCAGCGTCGTCCCGGCCGCGGGCGTGATCGGCGAGGCGATGGTCATCCTGACCCTGACCGCGGCCGTGCTCGAGAAGTTCGGCGGCGACTCGCTCGCCGAGGTCGAGGACAACCTTGCCCGGTATCTCGAACGGACGGCTCGCCTGCCGGTGGCCGGCGCCGAGGCCGAGCCGGACAGAGATGGATCCGTCCGTCCCGTGTCGTCGGCCGGCCGTGCATCGGGAGCCGCCGGGTCCGGCGGAGACGACTAGGGAATCGCGGTGGACCTCGTCCTCGTGGGGCTTCCGGGCAGCGGCAAGAGCGCGGTGGGGCGCCGGCTCTCCCGGCGCCACGAGGCGGCCTTCGTCGACCTCGACGAGGAGATCGAGCGCGACGCGGGGCGCCCGATCACGTCGATCTTCGCCGAGGAGGGCGAGCCGGGCTTCCGCGTCCGCGAGCGGCGTGCAATCGAGGCGCTCGGCCCGGCCGACCGGCGACCCGGCCTGACCCGGGTCATCGCGACCGGCGGCGGCGCCCCGGTCGGACCCGCGCAACCGCTGGCTCCTGTACCGCGGCCGGCACGCAGCCTGGCTCGACGCCCCGCCGGAGATCCTCGCGCAGCGGATCCGGAACTCCCCGGTGCCGCGACCCCTCCTGAGCGGCCGCGACCCGGTCGCCGCGATGCGCGGCCTGGCGGCCGCGCGCGCCGCGTTCTACGAGCCGGCACTCCGGGTGAACGGGATCGTTGGCCCGGCCGGGATCATCGAGACGCTCGAGCGGCACCTCGACGACCCGCTCTCCGACGGGACGCTGCTCCTCCGTGCAACGACCGCCCTCGGCCACTACGAGCTGGGCGACGGCACGGTCGCGTCGGGCGTCGAGGCGGCCCTCGCGAGGCTCGAGGCGCGCCGGGCGATCCTGGTCTCGGAGCCACGCGCGTGGGAGGTGGCCGGCGCCTCGCTCGCCGAAGCGCTCGGCGCGGCCGGGATCCCGATCGAGCGGATCCTGCTTCCGCGCGGCGAGGACGCCAAACGGCTCGGCGTCATCGAGGACGCGGCGCGCGAGCTTGCGCGCCTGCGGGCGGAGCGGACGGACCCGATCGTGGCGATCGGCGGCGGGGCGCTCGGGGACGCGGCCGGATTCCTGGCTGCGACGTGGCTTCGAGGCGTCCCGCTGATCCATGTCCCCACGACGCTGGTCGCGCAGCTGGACAGCTCGATCGGCGGCAAGACCGCGGTCGACCTGCCCGAGGGGAAGAACCTCGTGGGCGCGTTCCACCAGCCCGTTGCCAGCGTGACCGACGTCCGGCTCCTCCGGACGCTCGACCCGCGCGATCTCCGCGCCGCCCTGGGCGAGGCCGTCAAGATGGGCACGCTGGGCGACGAGCGCCTCCTGGAGCTGATCGACGCCGACGGTCCCGGCCTGGCGAACGGCGATCCCGCCGTCTTCGCCTCGGGCGCGATGGCAGAGCTCGTCGAGCGCTGCGCGCTTGCGAAGATCGAGGTCGTGACCGCCGACGAACGCGAGCAGGGCGGCCGCATCTCGCTCAACCTGGGCCACACGCTGGCGCACGCGATCGAGACGGTGGCCGGCTTCCGGGGGATCCTGCACGGCGAGGCCGTCGCGTACGGGCTTCGCGCCGCGCTCCGGATCGGGGTGAGCGTCGGCGCCACGCCGCCGGAGCGCGCGGCCCGGGTGGAGGCGCTGCTGGATCGCGTGGATCTCGGGCGGGCGCCGCTCCCGGAACCGCTCGGCGCGGTCCTCGACGCGATCACGACCGACAAGAAGCACCATGGCGGGCGGCTCCGTTGGGTGCTCGCGACGGCGGGCGGCTGGACCGTTCGGGCCGACGTCCCGGACGAGGTCGTCGCCGACGCGGCCCAGGGCGTCCTTGCCGGCGCGCCTGCGGCGGCAGGCGCATGAGCCCGTCGGGGGCAGCGGGCTCGGGAGCCGCGGGCTCGAGGGCCGGCGGGTCGGGAGTAGCCGGCTCCGGAGCCGCCGGATCGGGCAGCCCGATGCCCCTGCGGGTGCTCGTCCTGAACGGCCCGAACCTCGACCTGCTCGGAACGCGGGAGCCCGCGATCTACGGGCGGGAGACGCTCGGCGAGATCAACCTCGCGCTGACCGCGCGGGCTGCCGAGCTCGACGTGCTGATCGCGTTCTTCCAGTCGAACCACGAAGGTGCGCTGATCGACCGCCTCCACGCCCGCGATTTCGACGCGGCGATCGTGAACGCCGCCGGTCTCACCCACACCTCCATCAGCCTCCGCGACGCCCTGCTTGCGGTCGAGCGCCCGTTCGTTGAGGTGCACCTGTCGGACCCGGCGACCCGCGAGCCCTTCCGGCGGGTCAACTTCCTGGAGGACATTGCGACCGCTCGTTTCGTGGGCATGCACGCCCGTGGGTACACGCTTGCGCTCGAGGAGCTGGCGCGGAGTTGGGCCGCGGGCCTGATCCCGGCGCGCGCCGCGTACACGGAGGCCGGCGATGCCTGAGCGCCCGCCCCATCCGGTCCGTGAGGCAGCTGCAGCGGGCGCCGCCCGGCCGGGCGACCCGACCGCGATTGCGCTCGCCCCGCTGCGCGATCGGATCGATGCGATCGACCACGAGATCGTCGCGCTCCTCAACGAGCGCGCCCAGATCGCGCTCGAGATCGGGCGTGTCAAGCAGCAGACCGGCAGGCGAACCGTTCGCGACGCGGCCCGCGAGGCCCAGGTCCTGGAGCGCGTCACCAGCGCGTCCGCGGGCCTCTTCCCGGAGCCCGAGCTCGTCGCGCTCTACCGGAAGCTCATCGCGGCGACCCGCCGGGTCCAGCACGCCCAGAAGCGGGCGGAGCGGCCCGACGGGAAGCCAGACGCATCCGCGGGCTGATCGCAGGCGAAGGAGTCCGACGGTGGGCAGCGACCCCGAGGTGATGCTCACCGACGGCGCGGTGACCCTGCGGCCGTGGCGGCCGGGGGACGCCGAGGCCGTGCTTCTGGCCTGCCAGGACCCGCTCATCGCCCGCTTTGTTCCCATCCCCCAGCCGTACACGGATGCCGACGCCCGGCGGTTCGTGGAGGTCCGTCGGCGCGAGTGGGGTGCGGACGACGAGCGCTCGTTCGCGATCGTCGATCCCGCGACCGACCACCTGCTCGGCGCGATCGCCCGCCATGGCCCGGTCGGCCATCGGGCCACCTTCGGCTACTGGCTTGCGCCGGAGGCGCGCGGTCGCGGGGTCGCGACGCGGGCTCTCCGCCTGGTGGTCGACTGGACGCTCGCGACGACCGGTGCGATCCGCCTCGACCTCTGGACGGACCTCGAGAACGAGGCCTCGGGCCGGGTGGCCGAGCGCGCCGGGTTCGAGCGCGAGGGGATCCGCCGGGCGTGGGACCTCGACCGAGAGGGTCGGGCGCTCGACGTGGTGTTCTACGTCCTCGTCCGACGCGAGGCCGGCGGCTGAGGACTTCAAAGCCTGCCGCAGCCGAGCGCGCGACCTCAGCGCGCGGCGGCCGCCCGCAGTCGGGTAACCAGACGGCCGAGCCGAGCCGTGTCGCGCCCGTCGTCGCCGAGGGCATCGATCAGGGCGGACGCGACGATGACCCCATCCGCGCCCGCGCGGACGAGCGCCCGGACGTGCGCCGGGCGCGAGACGCCGAAGCCAACCGCGACGGGGACCGGGCTCGCCGCCTTCACGGCGCGGACGTAGCGCCCGACCTCCCGCGGGAGGCTCGTCCGCGCCCCGGTCACGCCGACGAGCGACACGGTGTAGAGGAAGCCGCCCGTCCGCAACGCGATCGCGGCCCGCCGATCGGGCGGCGTGGTCGGCGCGACGAGGTAGACGAGCGCAAGGCCCGCGTCCCGGCAGGCAGCCTCGAACGGCGCACCCTCGTCGGGCGTCAGGTCCGCAACGATCACCCCGGATGCGCCGGCGTCGGCGAGGCGACGCGCCGCCGTCGCGCCACCGCCCCCGGCCAGGAGCTGGTTCGCGTAGCACATCGGGACGAGCGGGACGCCCGGCCGGGCCGCCGCGATCTCCGCGAGGAGCGCGACCGACCGGTCGAGGGTCGCGCCCGCGTGGAGCGCGACGCCTGACGCCCGCTGGAGCGTGGCCCCGTCTGCGAGCGGGTCCGAGTACGGCAGCCCGACCTCGAGGAGATCGGCACCGGCGTCGATCGCCGCGACGGCCGCGGCGAGGCTGCCGGCCGCGTCGGGATACCCGGCCACGACGTACGGGATGAGCGCGGCCCGGTTCGCCGCTCCCGCAACCGCGAAGGCGTCCGCGATGCGCGCCGCCCCGGGCGTGGACCCGGTCCCGTGCACGTGGCCGGCGGCTCCGCCCGGCGCCGCGGAGAGCCCGGCCGGAACGGCGATCATGATCGCGTGGCCTCGCGCCGCTCGAGCGCGGCGAGATCCTTGTCACCGCGGCCGGAGAGGCCGACGAGGATGAGAGCGTCGGCGGGCAGTGCCACTGGCGGACGCGGCCCGTCGGGTCCCCGTGTCCGGCCCAGGAGGATTCGGGGAAGCGCGGCGAGCGCATGAGCGGGCTCGAGCGCCGGCAGGATCCCTTCCGCGCGCGACAGGTCGCGGATCGCGGCGACGGCGTCGTCGTCGGTGGTGGAGACGACCTCGAGGCGCCCCGCCTCGAAGAGCGCCGAGAGCTGCGGCCCGACTCCCGGGTAGTCGAGGCCGGCGGAGAGCGAGTGCGCCTCCGTCACCTGGCCGTCGCGGTCCTGGAGCATGTACGACCGGGCGCCGTGGAGGATGCCCGGGCTGCCCCCGGCGAGCGCCGCGGCATGGCGGCCCGTGGCGATCCCCTCCCCCGCCGCCTCGGCCGCGACGAGACGGACAGACGGTTCGCCGATGAACCGCGAGAAGAGGCCGATCGCGTTGGACCCGCCGCCCACGCACGCCGCCACGAGGTCGGGCAGGCGGCCCTCGACGGCCTGGAGCTGCGCCGCCGCCTCGTCGCCGATGACCCGCTGCAGGTCCCGGACAAGCGTCGGATACGGGTGGGGACCCATCGCGCTGCCAAGGACGTAGTGGGTCGTGGCCACGTTCGTGACCCAGTCGCGCATCGCGTCGTTGACCGCGTCCTTCAGCGTCGCCGTCCCGGACGTGACCGGGCGCACCTCCGCGCCGAGCGCCTCCATCCGCAGGACATTCGGGCGCTGCCGGTCGATGTCGACCGCGCCCATGAATACGACGCAGGGCAGGCCGAGGAGCGCGCACGCGGTGGCGGTCGCGACGCCGTGCTGGCCCGCGCCGGTCTCCGCGATCACCCGGCTCTTGCCGAGGCGCCGGGTCAGGAGCGCCTGCCCGAGCGCGTTGTTGATCTTGTGGGCGCCGGTGTGCGCGAGGTCCTCCCGCTTGAGGTAGACGCGGAGCCGGGCCGGAAGGTCCGCCGCCGGGTCCAGCCCCCGCGCCCGCCGCAGGACGTCGTCGGCGAGCCGGTCGGCGCGGTAGACCGGCGTCGGCCGGCCGGCGTACGTCGCGAGCAGCGCCCGCAGCTCGGCCCAGAAGACCGGGTCGGCCCGCAGCGCGGCGTAGGCTTCCTCCAGCTCGCGCAGCGCGGTGACGAGCGTCTCCGGCACGTAGCGTCCACCGAACGAGCGCTCCAGGCCCCAGCGACCTGCTGCGTCCGCGGCGAGCAGGCCCGGCTCGACGGGCTCGGGCCGGGCGGGCACGTGTGGCCGGTCGAAACGGGCCGCGCGGGCACGCTTCGTGAAGATGGCCACGGCGAAGGGGTCCTTCGCGGGCCGCTCGCCGGCACGACGGGGAAGCTCGACGCCGGACGCGACGTCCACCCCGACGGCGGGCACGGCCAGGAGCGCCGCGCCGACGCTCGCGGGATTCAGCCCGCCCGCGAGGACGACCGCGATCTCGCGTGCGACGGCCGCGGCCACGGCCCGGTCGGAGGGCGTACCCGTGCCACCCGGGTACGGGCCGCCGGCGGTGTCGAGCAGGATCCGGGCCGCGCCGGCGTCGAGGAATCGCCGTCCCTCGGCGACGACGTATCCGGCGAGGTCGGCCGCCCGCTCGCCCGCGTCAGCCGGCAGGTGGAGCACCTTCCATGCGGGACGCGGCGAGGCCGCGATCCGCTCCGCGGGCTCCCCGCCCGCGTACTGGACGGCGTCCGGATCGACCTCGCGGACGATCGACTCGAGGAGCGTCGCGTCCGCGTCCGCCGTGATCGCGACGACGAGCGGGGCCCGACCGAGGCGGCCCGCCGAGCGCGCACGACGAGCCAGGGCCGCGCCCTCCGCCAGCGAGAGCACCCGGGGCGTTCCCGCGACGAAGTTGAGGCCGATGGCGTCCGCACCGGCGGCGAGCGCGGCGTCGACCCCGGCCGCGTCCACGATCCCGCAGATCTTGACGAACGGCGCCCGGGCGGTCGCTCCGGGGTCGATCGGCATCGCGCCGGCGTCGACGAAGGCAGCCGCGACCGCGCGTGGATCGGCCGCCCGCATGAGCGCCTCGCCGACGAGCGCCGCGTCGTAGCCCGCGGCGCGCCACCGGCGCAACGTGGCCGTGTCGCGGACGCCCGACTCAGCGATCGCGATCCGGTCGTCCGGCACAAGCTCCCGGAGCCGGATCGGGCGGTCAGGGTCCACGTCGAGCGTCCGGAGGTCGCGGGAGTTGACGCCGACGAGGCGCGCGCCGCTGGCCAGCGCGGGTTCGAGCTCGCGCTCCGCGTGGACCTCGACGAGCGGCTCCATGCCGAGATCGACGGCACGCCGAACCAGGTCCGCGAGGCGGCGCGGCGGGTGGAGGGCGGCGAGGATGAGCACGAGATCGGCCCCTGCGGCGCGCAGGACGGGCAGCTGCCGAGGATCGACAACGAACTCCTTGGCGAGGACCGGGATCGCGACGCCTGCGCGCACGGCCCGGAGGTCCGCGATCGACCCGCCGAACCAGTGCGGCTCGCACAGGACGGAGATCGCAGCCGCGCCGCCGGCCGCGTAGGCCCGGGCACGAGACACGAGGTCCGCCTCCGGGGCGATGACGCCCGCCGACGGCGAGGAGCGCTTGACCTCGGCGACGAGGTGGAGGCCCGGTGCGGCAAGGCGCCCGGCGATCGGGCGCGGGGCGGGTGCGGAGCGGGCATCGCGAGCGAGCGAGGCGTAGGTCGCATCGCCCATCTCCGCGGCGACGTCGCGCGCACGCCGCGCCGCGATCTCGGCGAGGACACCGCCCCGGCCGGTGCGCGGGCCAGGTGCCGACCGGGCCGCCACGAGTACCCCGCGCCGGACCGTGAGCGTCATGCCCGAACCTCCGTCGCCCCGGCGCCACGCGCGGCGCCGCTCGCGTTATCGGACTCGGTGGACCTCGCCGCGTCGGCGGCCACGCGCTCGGCGCGGAGGCGGGACACCAGCCGTGTCGGCGCCCCGCTGTCGAGGATGGCCCGCGCCTGCCCGATCCCGTCGGCGAGGGTGGCCGCGTGGCCCGCGGCAACGAACGCTGCGCCCGCGTTGAGCAGGACGACGTCGCGCCGGGGCCCCCGCTCCGTTCCCGAGAGGATCGCCTCCACGAGGGCCGCGTTCTCATCGGGCGACCCGCCCGACAGCTCGGACGTCGCGGCCGGTCCCAGCCCCAGCGCGACCACGTCGACCTCGCGGCGCAGGACGCCGTCGGGCGTGACGTCGTGGATGACGCCGCTGCCATCGAGGGGCAGCTCGTCCACCCCCGCGCCGTGGACCACGAGGGATCGCTCCGTGCCGAGGAGGCGCAGGACCTCGGCCAGCTTCGGTGCGGCGGCGGGATCACCGACCCCGACAAGCTGTCGGCGCGCCCCGGCAGGGTTCGTCACCGGGCCGAGCAGGTTGAACGCCGTCCGCACGCCGATCTCGCGACGCGTGGGGCCGGCGTGGCGCATCGCCGGGTGGAAGGCCGGCGCGAACAGGAACGCGAAGCCGAGGCTTCGAAGCGCGGCGGCGGCGGAATCCGCATCGTGGTCGATCCGGATGCCGAGCGCGTCGAGCACGTCAGCGGAGCCGGACCGCGACGTGATCGCCCGGTTGCCGTGCTTCGCGACGGGCACGCCGGCGGCTGCGACGAGGAGTGCCGACGTCGTCGAGATGTTGAACGTCCCGGAGCCGTCTCCGCCGGTCCCGACGATGTCCATCGCCCCGGCGGGAGCATCCACCCGCAGGACGCGCTCCCGCATGACGGTCGCGAAGCCCGCCAGCTCCTCGATCGTCTCGCCGCGCATGCGGAGCGCAACGAGGAGTGCGGCCAGCTGGGAGGGCGTCGACTCGCCGTCCATGACCGCGCCCATGGCACGGTGCGCCTGCTCACGGTCGAGCGTTCCGCCGTCGATCACGATCGCGAGGGCGGCACGGACGGCGTCGCTCACGAGACCACCCCCACGGCCGGGGTCGCGGCCGTCTGGGGCGGGGCGACGGGAGATGCGGCCGTCGGAGTCGCCCCTGCCGGATCCGGGGCGGCCGGGGACGCGACGGCAGGGCGTGCGACCGCAGGTCCGGCCACGATGCCCTTCGTGGCAAACGTGCCGGAGGCATCGTCGAGGACCCCCGCGTCGCCCTCCCCGGCGAGTCGCAGGAAGTTGGCGAGGAGGTGCGGCCCGTCATGCGTGAGCACCGACTCGGGGTGGAACTGGACGCCTTCCATCGGCAGGGTGGCGTGCCGGATCCCCATCACGACGTCGTCGTCGAGGCTACGTGCCGTCACGTAGAGGTCGGCCGGCAGTGTCGCGGCGTCGACGCACAGCGAGTGGTATCGGGCGGCGAGGAACTCCGCCGGCATCCCCTCGAGCAGCCCGGCCCCGTCGTGCGCGACGGCGGACGCTTCACCGTGGACGAGCGTGGGGGCGCGCCCGATCGTGGCGCCGAACGCAGCGGCCATCGACTGCATCCCCAGGCACACGCCCAGGAGCGGGATCCGGCGCGCGGCCGCGAACCCGACTGCCGCCACGGAGACGCCGGCGTGCGCGGGGTCGGACGGACCGGGAGAGATCACGATCCCGCGCAGGTCCTCGGCCGGATCGTCGGCGAGGACTGCGAGGCCGGCCACGTCGATCGCGTCGTTGCGAACGACCCGCACGACCGCCCCCGCGACCTGGAGCGCCTGGACCAGGTTGTAGGTGAAGCTGTCGTAGTTGTCGATGACGAGGATCACCGCGAGCCCCCCGTCGAGGCGGCGCCGGCCGGATCGGACATCGGTTGCGCGGCGGGACCGCCGCCCGAGCTGCACCCGTCGCGTCCGGGGCGGCCGCTGCGCTGCGTCCGCCACCCGACGCGATCTCGAGGGCCTGGCGCAGCGCGGCGGCCTTGTGCTCGGTCTCCTCGAACTCCCGTTCCGGCACGCTGGCGGCCACGATCCCGGCCCCCGCGTGGAGGTGGGCGACCCCGTCCTTCAGGACGGCGCTCCGGATGGCGATCGCGGTGTCCAGGTTGCCGTCGTAGCCCAGGTAGCCGACCGCCCCGCCGTAGAGACCGCGCCGTTCGCGCTCGGCCGCCGCGATGAGCTGCATCGCGCGGACCTTCGGGGCGCCCGACAGGGTCCCCGCCGGGAAGACGCTCCGGAGCGCGTCGAGCGCATCGAGGCCCGCGGCGAGCCGTCCTTCGACGTGGCTCACGAGATGGAGCACGTGGCTGTATCGCTCGACCTCCATGTACCTCGAGACGCGGACCGTGCCAGGCCGTGCCACCCGGCCAAGGTCGTTGCGGCCCAGGTCGACGAGCATGACGTGCTCGGCGCGCTCCTTCGGATCGGCCGCAAGCTCCTCCGCCAGTCGCGTGTCGTCGGCGGGCGTGGCGCCGCGCGGCCGCGTGCCGGCGATCGGGTGGGTCGTCATCCGGTCGCCCTCGACCTGGAGGAGGAGCTCCGGGCTCGCGCCCACGACCTCGAACGACGGCATCCGGACGAAGAACAGGTACGGGCTCGGGTTGACCCGCCGGAGCGCGCGATAGAGGCCGATCCCGTCGACGAGGCTCCCGTCCGGCCCGGCCGGGAGCGCCCGGGTCTCGCGCCGGGCGAGCACGACCTGGATCGCCTCGCCGGCGGCGATCGCGTCCTTGGCGGCCCGGACGGCGGCCTCGAACGCATCGCGACCCAGGCTGGTCCGGGGCTCGTCATTCATCGGGGCCGGCGAAACCGCCGCCGTCGACGCGCCGGACGATCGCCCGCCCCGGGCGGCAGGGCCCGCGATCTCGCCTGCGGACGGACGTGACGTCCGCTCGAGGGCCTCGAAGATGGCACGCTCGGCGATGCGATAGCGCTCCTCGAGACGCGGCGCGTCGGTGTGGAGCGATGCGATCGCGCTGAGCTCGTGGCTCAGGTGGTCGAAGACCAGGACGAGGTCGGTCTCGATGAAGCTCGCGAGCGGCACGCCCACCGGGTCGGCCGACGGGAGTGGGACGGTCGGCTCGAACACCGAGACCGCGTCGTAGGCGAGCGCGCCCACCGCCCCGCCCGTGAACCGCGGCATCCCGTCGCCGGGCTCCACGGTCCGTCGAGGGACGAAGGCGCGCAGCGCGCCGAGCGGATCCGGTGCGGGAAACGTCGTGAAGGGAAGGTCGGGCGCGTACGCGGCGACGCCGACGGGCCGATCCTGGACGCGGGCGACTCCGTCGCGGACGTCGAGGAGCCGCCGCGGCCCAACCCCGAAGAAGCTGTATCGGCCGAGCCGCTCGCCGCCTTCGACCGACTCGAGGAGGTAGGCAGGCGTGCTGCCGTCGTCGAGGCGAAGGAACGCGCCGATCGGGGTCTCGAGATCGGCGTCTCGACTCGCCCGAAGGCGGATCGTGTCCGCACGGCCGGCGAGGCGCTTGACCTCGGCAAGGCTGAGCGGGTTCTGCGTGGACATCGTCCGAGGGCCTCCAGAAACGACAAAACCGAC
The DNA here is from genome assembly GCA_963809215.1 of uncultured Chloroflexia bacterium. Classification (GTDB taxonomy): domain Bacteria; phylum Chloroflexota; class Limnocylindria; order Limnocylindrales; family CSP1-4; genus CTSoil-043. Next base: position 665,201 of record CAWEIJ010000002.1, on the reverse strand, counting down.
CTTCGTCCACTCGGGACGAACGGCCGGTTCGACCATCCGCGGTGCCACCCGACTTCGGCACTGCCGCGCTCTCGTGACCGACGGGACGGCGGATCCATCCGATCGGCGCTGCCCGCTATCGCTGGCGCCCTGCGCCGGAGCCTACTGGCGCGAGCCCAGCCCGCACGTTCGGTCCGGAGGCTCCCGGGTCCATTCGCCGTCGTCGCCGCCCCGGTCTTCCACCGACCGCCGGGTCTCTGTGCCAGCGCGCGACGGGTACTCGTCCCGTTCACAGCCCGCGTCTTCAGTTGCCGCGGAGTCTACGGGGCCGTTGCCGGAACGGTCAAGGGGAGGGCGCAGGCGGCACGCCACCCGCCGCCGTCAGGAGTCCCGCGTGTAGTGCCACACGAGCCAGGTCGACAGCACATGCTTGCAGACCGGGCGCCAGCTCGGGCACGAGCAGGATGCGCGGCTCGGCGCGTTGGGCTCCGACGCTTCCACGGTGAGCTCGACCGCGTAGGCGTGCCGCCCGCACACGATGGACCGCACCCGATCGCCGTATCGCGCCAGGAGGACCACGCGGCCGGCGACCGCGTACGCGAGCGCCTCGCGGACCGCGGCCTCGTCCGCGTACGCCGAGAGGACGGCGACGACCTCCGGGTCGAGCGCGACGCCGTCGCGCTGCCGGATGCGTCCCACGGCGGGGAACTCGGCGTGCCCGCCCCACCCGGCGAGCACGATCGGGTATCCGCCGCCTGCGCGGGTGCCCGCGAACCACGAGCACGTTCCCGCGTGCTCGCGGGCCGTCCGTGCTGAGGCGAAGGGCGCGCCCGATCCATGCTCGAACGAGTCGAGCCGGAAACGTCGCGGGCCTCCGAACCGCGGCGCCATCTCGGCATGACCGAGCGCGCAGTGCCCGAACGGCGCCGGGTCGGGCCACGGGCACACCGGGCACTCGGCGATCGGCGGGCCCCTTCTGGCGCGCGCCTCCCCGTGTGGATCGGCCGCGCCGTCGGCAGCGGCCGCGGTCCCGGCCCGGCGCCGGGTGCTGGTTCGCGCGCCGGGCGTCCGGGAGCCGGGTGTCCGCGGCGCGCGCGTCGGTTCGCGCGACAGCAGGCCGTGCTGGCGGTCGTACTCCGCCCGATGGGCCTCGTCGAGCAGCACGTCCCGGGCGGCGTTGATGCGCGCCATCCGCGCGGTGGAGCCGGCGACGTCCGAGACGTCCGGATGCATCTCCTTCGCCGCGCGCCTGTACGCGGCGCGGATCTGCCCGCGGTCCGCCGTCGGGGCAAGGCCCAGCTCCAGGTAGATGTCGAACGCGGGCAGGCGGACCATGGGAGATCCATTGTCGGAGAAACCCGGGTCAGTCGGCCTGCCCTGGAACCGTCCGCCTGCGAGCAGGCGCAGCAGAGGCTCGCTGTCGATCGCGCGCCGATCCGGACGTCAAGCGCGACGACTGGCGGAGAGGGTGGGATTCGAACCCACGGGGCTTGCACCCGGCGGTTTTCAAGACCGCTGCGTTAAACCGCTCCGCCACCTCTCCACGGTTGAAAGCGTGCTCAAATGACCTTAGTCGGTAGTCGGTGGGGTCTATGGAATAGACCCTACCTCGTGTGGTGTACTGCTCGATCGGCTAGTTCTTGGGGTGACGGGATCTCCGGAAAGAACCGCAGCACCTGCACCTGCTGCTTGGCTGCATCGCTTATGACGTGAGCGTAGATGGACATCGTGATCGCCGCGTTGCGGTGCCCCAGGATCTGGCTGACTGTGGTGATCGGGACTCCCCGGCCGATCAGCAGGCTCGCGCAATAGTGCCGCAAATCGTGCTGCCGGATGATGGGCAGCCCCCAGAATCTGAGCGCCTCCTGGAACCGGTGGTGCGCGTCAGTGGGGTTGATCGGGCGACTGGGGTCGCGGACCGAAGGGAAGATCAATCCCTCTCGGGGCTCCCCCATCCGGGAGCGTCGATCAGTGAGCAGGCGCACCGCCCCGTCGGCCAAGGGCACTTCGCGCATCCCGGAAGCCGTCTTGGGCCTGGTGAAACCCCGGATCAACCGCGACGGGTCCTCGGGGTCGGCCACTTTAGAGTCCTGCCGCCGCACGATCAGTTTTCGCTCGCCCAGGCGAACATCGGCCCAGTCCAGGCCCAGCAGCTCCCCTAGCCTGCCCCCGGTGTAAAGCATGAGCGCCCAGAGGTCATACATTCTGGCGTCGGGTGCCATCTTGAGCGCGTCCAGTAGGCTCGACGCCTCGTAGAGCCCGATGCTAACCGCGGCGGCCGCGTTCACTGGTTTGGAAACCTTCACCCGGGCCGGGTTGAACTCGATCAGGCCATCCTCGAGCGCATCCGACATCGCCCCCGATAGGCAGTTCCTGGCATTGCGCTGGGTGCCTGGCGCCTTCCCGGCAGCCCGCATCTCGGCGAGCATCCGCTTCACATCCGGGGCGCGCAGCTACTGGCGAGCGCGACGAGCAGCTCCTCCGCTGTCGTCCGCTCATCGTGGGGCATCCTCCGATCCTCGCGAGGCAGGCCGCCCTGCCTTCTTGCACACCGTCGGGGTGAGCGGGCCGCCAGGCCCGCGTGAATCCGCAACGCAAGCCCTTCCGATGGAGGGCGTTGCAGCTTGTCATGGATGCTCCCATCCTGGCTCGGACCGGCTACGGCGACGTGGGCGAGGCAGGCACGGAGCCGAGACCGCTCAGGTCGGGCGTCGTGTTCCCGCTGGCGTAGATCCGGTTGCAGAGGGTGCCGAGCGCCGCAGCCACGATTGCATTGGCCTGCTCGCCGATGTTCGAGGTGCCGCCGGCTGCCTGCTCCAGCGCGGCCACGCCGGGCACGCCCTCGTCGGTACCGAGGCTCACGGAGCAGAAGACATCGCCCTTGATCGTGTCGGGCTGGTCGTCCCCGGTGTCGCGGGCCGCCTTGTCCCCGATCCCCGGCACGCTGACCGGCTTGGTCATGCCCTGGATCTCCTGCGCGTAGCCCGAGGTCGCCTCGTCACCGCGCAGGACGAGGACGTCGACCGCGCCGTCGGACGCGGTGCCGAAGACGCACTGCTGGCCCTCCCCGTCAATTCCTGCCGCGGTCACCTTCACCGTGGTGATCGGGTCGACGAGCAGCGGCTGCACGTCGGCCTTGGTGAGCTGGTTGCAGGTCACCGACGTGCCCCCGGCAGCGCCGGGCGAGGCCTGCGGAGCCGCGCTCGCCGCCTGGCCGTCGGACGACGAGCCGCCAGTGTCGGAAGCGGCCGGCGCGGGGGGCGGGGCCGAGGTGCCGCCGGTGCCGCTCGGTCGCCGCCGAGCTGCCGGCGCCGCCGCCGCAGCCGGCGATTGCGAAGACGACGGCCACAAGGCCGACCGATGCGTTCGAGAGCAAGCGTTGCATGGGGTTCTCCTGGTTCATTCGGCGTATTGAGTCGCCCGCATGGCGGGCCTGCCGCAACCGTGCGCTGCTGCCGATCACGTGCTACGGGACCATCCAGATGGCTTGATCCACGGCCGTGGGTTCGAAGATCTCGGCGCCGCCCACCTTGGCGCCGACGCTCTTGAGCGTCACGCCCGTGGGTACCAAGAACCCGGTGCACATCGTGTTCGTCTGATCCGTATCCTGTGCGCCCGCAGGCGTGCACTCCTTGAACGGGCTTAGCGTGTGTGAGAAGCCCTGGACGATGGCGCCCGGGGTCAGGGTTTTGCCGTCCGACCCGGTCCCGTCTACCTGGACCGACTCCTGGCCGGCAATGGGCGAGTGATCGACGCTGGTGATCTCGAGCCCGACCCACCGGGTCCCGGCAGGGGCGGCGTTGTTGACATCGACCTCAACAAGGGTCGCAGGGTCCGCCACCTTGACGAGCGTGAGATCCGCCGTGTTGCCGCTGAGCATGGTCGCGATCAGCTTGTCCCCGACGTGGCCGGTGACTACGCCAGGTGATCCGGCCGGAGCCGGGGCCGAACCGGGCGCGTCGGCGGGGACGGCCGGAGGCTGAGAAGTACCCACATCGCCACCACCTGTTGGGGACGTGGAGGAGCTGCCGGAACATGCGGCCGCGACGAAGGACAGGACGGCCAGCGCCAACGCGCCACGTGCAGTTCGACTAGATCTGTTGAACATCGGATTCCTCCTTCAAGAATCATGGTTCGCAACGCCCAGCGTCTCGGTGGTCGGACTCGGAGACCCCAAGGCCGGCGGCGTCGCGGTCCGTTTGCGACATAGGTGCTACCGCGAACTCGATCAGAGCTTCGGCTGCAGGGTACGGATCAACGTTCCGGCGGCGGCGTCGGACTGAAGGTTCGACACGGTGACAGAGACGTTGCCGAAGAGGGCTTCAAGGCCGAGTGGGCCGGAGAACGCCTTGTCGCCGAGCCCGCTTATCTGCTTGGCGGGTGTGACCTGACTGGTGGACGACAGGTCGGCGTCGTAACCGATTGCCGCGGCCATTGCCGCCACCGTGATGAGGACTGCAAATGTGCCGTCGCTGCTGGTGTAGTCACACACGTAGGTCTTGGTGGACAGGGTGTCTTGTTCCGTGGCGACGGTGAGCGGTTCGCTGGTGATCGAGGCCACCGTGGCTACCGGCAGCAAGGTGCAGACGTTGACCGTGTGGCCGAGGCCGTCGTTCACCGAACCCGCGCCTCCACCCTGGTCCTGCCCTGGGGCGGTCGCGCCGGCGACGGCGACGTCTGCGGAACCTTGCGCGCCGGCCGGCGGAGTGGACGCCGCGCTGCCGCAGGCCGCGGCAGAGACAACGAGAAGGATCGCCGCGCCGCACCGGGCGACCAGGCTTGAACGGGTTGGCCTCATGGCGGATCTCCTTGGTCGACCCTCACCATGAGGGGCGAGGCTGACCGTATCGACGCCGGGCACCCGTGGTATCCGGGGAATCCCGGAGGAGGTCAGTTCGTCTCGCGCAGTGCCATGACTCGGCCCAACTCCGCCCGCGAGGTGACGCCGAGCTTGCCGTACAGACTGGCGAGATGCGTTTCGACCGTTCTCGGGCTGATGCCCAGTTCCGCCGCCACCTCGCGCGTCGAGAGACCATCGCCGGCCAGGCGCGCGACCCGGGCCTCGGTCGGGGTGAGAGTCAGGGCGGACGACCGTGTCAAGCCCAGCCGAGCCCGCTCCGCCATGGCGCGCTGCGCCCAGGCAGTTGCGCCGAGATCCACGAAGATCTCGTGCGCTCGACGGAGCGCTTCCTCCGAGTCACGCCGACTGCGCGAGTGTCGCAGGGCCTCGCCGCGCACCAAGAGCGCGCGACCAATGTCGAAGCGGCTCCATCCGGGCGGCGGCCCGGCCGCGACTGTGGAAGTGGCCACGATCGCCGCCTCAATGTCGCCATCGGCGATAGCGATCCGGGCCCGACCTCGCGCAATTGCAGCCGCGGCCCATGGTTTGGCTACTCGACGGTTGCGGGTCTCGAGCCCGGCAAGCTCCACGCGAGCCTCGTCGCGTCGGCCCAGGATCGTCAACGCTTCGATTCGCTCCGGAGATGGGTCCAGCCGCATCGGCTCGACGTAGCCAACCCGAGCAAGGTGGTGCCAGGCCCGTCCGGTTGCCTCCTCCACCGCAATGGCGTCGCCCCGGCTCGACGCGACGAGCGCAGTCACCTGGAGCCATGCCGCGGTCAGCGCACCACTTCCGCCCCCTTCGGTTCGCTCGATCCCGTCGGTGGCCGCGGTCTGGGCACGCTCGAGGTGCCCCTCGTAGGCGTCGACGAGCGCCACCGCCCGCAGCGCCATCTCGGACGGGCCGGCACCGGTTTCCATGCCAGCTTCCACCGCGGCGATCGCATGACGGCCGCGCCGCCTGCCAGTCGTCCGACCACAGTTCGACTTCGGCCAGCCGCGTCCGCAGATCCGCGACGTTCGAGTACTGGCCGTCGGCAAGGTCGAAATCGAGCATGTGTTGGAACCGTGCTCGCGCCAGGTCAAGGCGGCCGATCCCCGCCCACCACATCCCCGGACTCGTCAGTCGATCGGTCAACGGACCCTCAGCTTCAACATCCAGCCCTTTGGCAAGGAGGGCCATGGGCGGTCGCCGCCCGAGCAGGACGGTCCAGTGGAAGGTCTGGAGCAATGCCGCCGCCAGGTGACCGCGGTCTGCCGTGCCTTCGAGCAACCTCGCTGCCAACGCCGAGTGCCTCCGTGCCTCCGCGATGTCGAAGTCGCGAAAGACCGCGAGGTAGAAGTGAAGCAACCCAAGAAGTGGGCGATCGTTGCGGGCGAGGGAGAGGGCGGGCAACAGCTCGTCGACCGCTGCCTGCGCTGGGCCCAAGTACCACGAACAGAGGCTCATCAGAAGGAGCGCGCGGGCCCTCAGGGGCCCCCGCACGGATGGGATGAGGGCCCAAGCCCGGTCGCGAGTCGCTGGGAGATCACCCGCCGCGAACCACGCCTCGGCCGCCGCGAGAGCCCTCTCGGACCGCTCGCGGCCGCCAGCCGGGGTGCGCTCCACCGCCATGTCGGCCAGCTCGCCGGCCATCGCCGGAGCACCTCGTCCCCGGGCACGGGCCGACGCACGGGCGAGGGACCGGGCGACGCCAGCATCGAAGCCCTCCGAGGCCAACGCAAGATGACGCGCTCGTGCCTCGGGATCCTCGGCGGCGGCGTGGCCGAGCGCCGCATGCACTGCCCGGAGCTCGTCGGCGGACGCCTCGGCAACCAGAGTGGAGGCGTACAAGGGGTGATCGAAGGTCACGGTCGACCCCTGGGTACCGATGAGACCGGCATCGATCGCGGGTTCAAGGAGCGTCCGGGTCTCGGGTCCCCGAAGCGCCTCCAAGAGGCCCATCGTCGGCTTCGTGCTCAACGCAACGGTGAGCAGGAGCTGCCGCGTCGATGCTGGGACGCGGTTCAAATGGGCCCTGACCAGACCCCGCAGTGACGATGGTATGGGCAGGTCCAGCCCTGGGCGGACGGTCGTGTTCGACGCCACGAGGGCGCGCGCGAGTTCGAGCGCGTAGAACGGGTTGCCGCCCGAGAGCTCCTGGATCCGCAGGAGCGTCGGCCTCGCGAAGCTGGAGTGGGTGGCGGAACGCAGCAGTTGATGGAGCGCCCCCATCGAGAGCGGCTCGAGCCACAATCGCTCGATAGGGATGGGACGGGCCGTTTCCGCCAGGCCGAACCGCGGCGGCTCGCCCGGGATGTCGCCGCGCTGGGCGATCAGGAGTCGCACCGGCAGACCTGCAAGCCGTCGCACGCTGAAAGCAAGCGCATCGCGAGTGGCCGGGTCGGCCCATTGCGCGTCGTCGATGGCGATCAGCAACGGCCCGCGAGTGGCGAGCGCCCGGAAAGCAGCCAGGACGGCAGCAGCGACGCGTAGCGCGTCGGGCGCCTCCTCCACAGCTGCGTCGACCGACTCCGGGACGTCGTCGTTCCCCAGTGCCCGCCGCAGAACAGCGCGATGGACCTCCGCGATGCGAGCGTCGATCGATGCAAGGGCAGGTCCCAGCAGGTCGACAAGCGTGGCGTAGGCATAGTTGGCCTCGGTCTCGACGGGCATTGCATACAGGACAGTCGCACCCGCGGCCGCCGCCGTTGCTACTCCGGCCCGCAGCAGGCTTGTCTTGCCGATTCCGGCCGGCCCTTCGATCAGGACGGCCAGCGCATCAACGTAGGGTGGTCGGACGCCGGCCAGGACGCGCGCAACTGCCTCATCCCGCCCGATCAGGGACGAGACAAGGTCGGCGGGTGGTTGTCGCGCGGCGGTGTTCATCCGGCCGAGATCTTACCCGTGGCGGTAGGTGCTTTCCCGGATACCGACCGGTCCGTTCTGGTGCACGGTTGAGCCATGCAACGGACCGTCCGCGTCATCGAAGCTTATGTACCAGGGTTGCGTGAGCGACCGACAGACTGGTATGAAGAGCTCCAGGCACGCGCCGCAACCGCACTGCGCACGGAGGGCCTTGGGATTGCTCTGCTGGCAATCCCAAGTGACGAAACCCTGATGTGGCTCGTCTGGGGCGGACCCGATCAGTCCGACGCAGGGCCGGTTGTTGCCGAGGTGATCCTGCGTGAGGCCTCGAGCGCCGGCGGCGCAGCCGTGATCGAGCGAGCGATCGATGCGCGTTTCGTCTGGCGTACGTCAGGTGGCAAAGCCTGATCGGGCCGTCGCCGCGGACGGGCCCACTGGCCCTGGCTGACCGCCAGGTCCTCGGTGACCTGGAGAGCCTGAAGGACAGATCGGCGCCGGCCTCCGCTCCGGGCCGTGTGGGCCTGACCATTCCCACACGTGCAACCCAGGGCAGCGCCGGTGCGATCCGTGCGGCCGTCGGGACACGAGATGGGCGCCCATCTCCTCTCCCCTGGCGAGTCTTGGCAGGCTCCAGTCGGCCAGGCCTCCGGAAGACGGCGCTCGGGCCGGGGGTCCAGGCGCCTCGCGAGGCGGGTGCTCACCGAACTTCGCCGAGCGGGCCAAAATGCCGACAGCGCGTCAGCATCACGGTTCCGGCATCAAGCGAAGCGCCGAGAAGACCTCGAAGAATGGGTGTGGCCTAACGTGTGGCGTATGGCCTCACGAACGGTCATTTCCCAGCGGTCCTGAGCGTAGCGGTGGTGCGGTTAGGCAATACGAGCGTGTTTCAAGACCGCTCCATTCGACCGCTCTGGCACCTCTCCGGGCCGCTGGCGGGATGCCATCCTACCGCCGGCCGATGGCCGCCGAGGCACGCACCATCGGGGATCGGCTACCTGCCGCCCGGCGCGACGGCGCTCGTCGTCCTGCTGCGGGGCCGATCGCCCACGGACCGCCGGCCCGCCCCGGCGGGTCAGAGGGGCGTCGGTCCCACGCGATGGGTCGCAACCGGCACCCAGGCGAGTCGGAGCGTCGAAGGATCCGCGACCGAGGTCCCGTCCGGGACCAGCCCGACGACCACGAGCCGGATCCCGCCGGGCATGTCGCCAACCTGGATCGTCCCGCCTGCGTCGCGCGCGCCGCCACCGGGCCACGGCACGAGCGCCGCCGTCGGGTCGGCAGCGTTGTTCGGCGGAGTCGACAGGGTTCGCACGAGGATCCGCGGTGACGCCCCCGGCGTCTCGCCAAGGATCCTCCGCGCGGTCCATGCGGGTCCCGGCGCAAGCCCGATCGCGATCTCGCCGACAGCGTCGGCCGGGGCGATCGACACCGCCGCCGGACTCGGAGCGGGCGGGCGCGGCGGGTTCGCGACCGGCGTGGTCTTGGTGCCGGCTCGAACCGGAGCTGTGGTGGCGGCGTGGGCGAGACCCGCAGGCGCGGCACCGGCCGCGGCGAGATCGGCGTCCCGCAGGTCCGGTACCGCGAGCGGCGTGACCGTCGGGCTGCCGGTCGGCGACGCGACGACCAGGCCGATCGCGGGCACGCTCCGTCCGATCGCGCCAGGGTCGCCGGTGAGCCGGAGGACCACGACGGCCGTGCCGGCCGGAGCCGGGAACCGGACCGCGAGCGCGCCCCCGGGCGCAAGATCGGCCGTGAGCGGCACGGCCATGAGCGGCACAGCGACGCCGGACGCCGCCAGTGGAAGGCTCCACGCCTCGACGAGGGTCGGCGTGCCGTCCGCGGCAGCCGCCTCGATGACCGTCTGTCCGACGTTGCGGATGCTCCCGACGAGCCCGCTCGCCGGCGGCGCGGGCACGGCCGGCTGCGCGAGTGCCGCGGAGGTGGCGAACGCTGCAGTCGTGGCGCGGCCCACCGCGGAGACCACGGGCAGCGGATCCACGCCGATCGAGATCGCGGTCTCGGTCGTGGCGACGACCCGCACGGCGAGCGAACGAATCGGTCGCGCGTCAGTCAGGGGCAGGGGCGACCCATCCGAGTCTCGCGCCTCGATCTCCAGGCGCCAGGAGCCGGGCAGGCTCGGCGCGGACACGGCCAGGTCGATGGTCTGGCCGGCTCGATCCGTCCGGCTGACCAGCGACCAGGTGGTTGCGACCGGCGCGGTCGGGGCCTGCAATTCACCCTCGGCGAGGGCGACCGGAGTCCAACGGACCGCGAACCGGATCGCGGGTGGCAGGCCCAGCGTCCGGGTCGTCCACGGGATCGCGACGACGATGCGCGAGCCCGCCCGGACGGGAGCGCCCACGGACGGCGCGACGACGCGTGGGACCCCGAACTGGAGGCCGCGCTCGCGAAGCGTCACGATCAGGTAGTCGATCGAGTTCGCGAGGACGACGATCTTGTCGGCCCAGAGGGGGTCGGAGGCGTAGAAGCGGTTCACCCCCCGGAGCGTCGGGTAGCCGCGCCACCAGCGCCCGTCGGGCGACAGGTACGCGGTCCGGATCTCGTCCGAGACTGCCGCGATCCCGGCCGCGTACGTGGGGTAGCGGATCGCGAACCGGGCCGGGTCACGATCGAACGCGCCGTAGCCGAACAGGTTGTGCTTCGCCTGGGCGATCCACGACGTGCCCCACCCCGTCTCGAGGATGGCGTGTGCGACGAGATAGCGCGCGTTGATCCCGGTGTCGCGTTCCGCCTCGATGAAGGCCGCGCCAAGGTTCGGCAGGGGCGTCGTCGACGACAGGAGCTCGTCGATCATCCACGCGGCATAGCCGGACCGCGACAGGAGGTCGGTATCGCCGGTGATCGGCCGGTTCGGGTGATAGTCCGCGACCCGGCGAGGCTCGGTCTTCGTGACCGGCACCGGGTGCGGCGAAGCCGCGGCGACGGGCACGGCCGGCACCGCGCCCAGGAGGAGGCCGACAAGTCCTGCCGCCGCGAGGCGGCGGGATCGATCGTGCATGGATACCCGGTGTGACGAGGTGCGGCATGCCGTCCGTCACCCGGACGGCGCACGGAGCGGGCTCCGAGCATGGGACACGGCCCCAGGGCCGCTCAACGGGCCGCTGGTCCGGGGCGCCCGGGACGAAGGTCCGGGTCCCGGCCGATGCCGAAGGGACGGTCGGCGCCGATCCCTCTCGGAAAGGCACCGGCGGTCCGGCCCGGGATCGGCCGGAGTGGCCGGCCTCCGGATCGGCCGGGCCTCCGGCCCGCCTCTTCGCTCAGCGCGCGCTGATGACGCAGGTTCCCGCGAGGAGGTCGTGCCAGCCTCGACGCCGCTCGTCGACGAGAACCCAGACGAAGCCGAGATAGAAGACGGCGCCCGAGATCCAGAAGCCGACGAGGCGCAGGATGGCGGCCCCGCCGCCGATCGGGCCGCCGTCGCGGTCGCGCACGACGCGGATGCCGGCCGCGCGCATGCCCGGGGTCTGGCCCTCGCGGGCCCAGAACCAGGGGAAGTAGACGAGGCCGACGAGCGACGCGACGAGCACGCCCACGATCGCGAGCCCGATCCCGCCGCCGAGCTGCGCCCACGTGCTGGAGTCGGACCAGTAGTCGGGCTGCTCGCCGGCCCGGCCGAGGATCGTGCCGATGATCGGGATGGTGGACAGCAGGACGATCGCCGTCACCACGACACCGAGGATGATCGCGTCGAGAATGTATGCGCCGAGGCGCGCGCCGTGGCTCGCGAAGGCCACGCCCGGAGCGGGCCCGGCGACTCCGATGGGTTGCTGCCAGCCGGTCGGAATGGCCACGGCGCGTCTCCTGGAGCGGTCGGCTCGGGACGCGACGCCGCGATGATCGGTGCTCGGGCCCGTCGCCCGACAGGGCCGTCAGGCAGGTGGGCGCAGGACGTCCGTCCCGAGCGACGCCTGGAGCGGGCCCGGGACGCGGACGCTGCCGTCCGGCTCCTGGTACGTCTCGAGGATCGCAGCGACGACACGCGCGAGCGCCAGGCCCGACCCGTTGAGCGTGTGCACGAGCTCCGGGCGCGCGCCCGGCGCGGACCGGTGGCGGATCGCCATCCGGCGGGCCTGGTAGTCGCGGAAGTTGGAGCACGAGGAGACCTCGAGCCAGCGCTCCACACCCGGCGACCAGACCTCGAGGTCGTACTTCTTGGCCTGGACGAAGCCCATGTCGCGGGTGGCCATGAGAAGCACCCGATAGGCGAGCCCCAGCCGGCGCAGGAGGTCCTCCGCGCGACCCACCATCCACTCGAGCGCGGCCGCGGAAGCGTCGGGCTTCTCGAACAGGACCATCTCGACCTTGTCGAACTGGTGGACGCGCAGGATGCCGCGCGTGTCCTTGCCGGCCGCGCCCGCCTCGCGGCGGAAGCAGGGCGAGTAGGCGGCGTAGCGCACGGGCAGCTCGCCCGCCTCGAAGATCTCGTCGCGATGGAGGTTCGTGACCGGGACCTCGGCCGTGGGGACCAGGTAGAGCTCGTCGCGGGTCACGACGTACATCTGGTCTTCCTTGTCCGGGATCTGTCCGGTGCCGCGGGCGGACGCCGCGTTGACGACGGCCGGCGGCCAGATCTCGGTGAAGCCGTTCTCGCGCGTGTGGACGGTGAGGAAGAAGTCGATGAGGGCGCGCTGCAGGCCGGCCCCGGCACCGCGGTAGACGGGGAAGCCCGACCCGGTGATCTTGGCGCCGCGCTCGAGCTCGAAGATGCGGAGGCCCTCGGCGATCTCCCAGTGCGGCCTCCGCTCCCACGTCTCGGCGGACGCGTCCGCGCCGACCTCGCCGCCGACGGGCTGGATGCGCGGCAGCTGGTCGCCCCAGGTCCGGACGGTGACGCTCGCGTCGGCATCCCCGACCGGGACATCCGGGTCCGCCGGGTTCGGGATCCGGAGGAGCACGTCCTCCAGCTCCGCCTCCACGCGCCCGATCTCCACGTCGAGCGCCGAGATCCGCTCGCCGGCCGCGACCGACGTGGCGCGGAGTGCCGCGACCTCGGGACCGTTGGGCGCCGCGCCCTTCTTGATCGCTTCGCCGATCTGCCGCGACGCCGTGTTGCGCTCCGCCTTGCGGGCGTCGGCCTCGCCGAGCAGCGCGCGCCGCCGCGCATCGAGCGCGAGCGCCGTGTCGACCAGCGTCGCGTCCTCGCCCTTGTCGAGCGCGCCCCTGCGGATGACCTCCGGCTCGTCCCGAAGCCGCTGCAGCCCGACGCTCATCCCGCCGCCTCCGCCGTGTCCATCCCGCCGGAGGCCCCGGGCTCCACGCTCCGGTCGGCGATGCCTGGCGCCCCGTCACCATGATGCCGCCATCCCGCGGCGGCGCGCATGCGCTCGACGACGAAGCCCGGCTCCAGGCTTGCGAGGAGCCAGCCGGCCCGTGGCCCGTTCGTCCGGCCCAGGAACGCGACATACAGGGCGCCGAACGCCCGCCCCGCCGGGAGCGCCGCCGCGGACGCCACCGCGAAGATCAGCGACTGCCAGCCGTCGCCGGTCGTGGGCGGGGCCGCCTCCGCGGCGACGGCGATCGCGCCCAGCCAGGCCCGCTGGTCCTCGCCGAGGGCCGCCGCCTCGTCTGGCAGCGCCTCGCGCCGGATCTCGATGCGGGCGCGCTCCGGGGCGTAGGCGTCGAGCCAGCCGCGGACCGACGCGAGGCGTTCGTCGAGGATCCGGCGCTCCTCGGCCGTGAGGGCGCTGCCCTTCTCCGCCGCGACCCGGGCCGCCACGTCCGTGCCCGGGACCTGCGCGAGCAGGGCGAGGTGCGCGAACGCGGGCCGGTAGCGGGCGGCCTCGGCCGGCCACGTCCGCCGCGGGATCCAGGAGCGCGTAGCGGAAGATCCGGTCGGCGTCGGCCGGCAGCTCGCCCCTGACCTCGACGCCCGCCGCGGCTCCGGCGAGGCGGTCGAACTCGTCGAAGATCCGCGGGATGGCGTCCGTGCCGTCGGGATCGAACTCGATGGCCTGGTTCGGGCGGGGCCGCAGGAAGAGCAGGCGGAGCTGCTCCGGCGGCATGACGTCGACGATCTGGTGGGCCGCCGCGCCGCGACCCTTGCTCGTCGACATCTTGCGCCCGCCGATGTTCAGGAACTCGTAGGCCAGGTTGCGGGGCGGCTCGCGGTCGAACACCTCGCGGGCGATCGCGTCCGATCGGTCCCGCGAGCCGCCCGCGGTTGCCAGGTCCTTGCCGCACGGCTCGATCGTCACGCCGAAGAGCGACCACTGGGCGGCCCACTCCAGGTTCCATGGCAGCTTGGCGGCGCCCTCGAACGGCGCGATCCGTCCCGTCGTCCCGCAGCCCGCCGCCCACGTCACGTAGTCGGGCAGGCATTCGAAGGCGACCGTGGCGCCGTCCCAGTCACGCGCGAGCGTCGTCCCCACCCGGCCACAGGTCGGGCAGACGACGCTGATGGGGAGCCAGCCGGCCGGCCGTTCCACCTTCGAGACGCGCCGGTACAGGTCGCGCACCACCTCCGCCCGGTCCAGGGCCACCCGGATGAACGGGTCCATCCGGCCGGTCGGGTAGATCTCGCTCATCCAGTAGTAGTGGTCGGGGCGGATGCCGAGGCCGGCGAAGATGTCGATGAAGATCTGGGCATGGTGGCGGGCGTAGGACGCATGGCAGTCGCCGACCTGGTCCGGGACGCGCGAGAGCGGGCGGCCCATCTCGCGCGCCACGGCGTCCGGGGTCAGAAGCGCCTGGGCGTCCATCGGGTCCATGTCGTCGACGCCGTAGAGGAGCGTGGTCGGGACGTCCCGGTCGCGAAGCGCGCGGCTGATGACGTCGAGGACCACCGGGCCGCGGAGGCTGCCGACGTGCACCGTCCCGGACGGCGTCTTGGAGTCGTTGACGACCTGCGGTCCCTCGACCGCGGAGGCAAGCTCGTCGGCCCAGTACATTGCGTGCGTCCCTGCCCTTCCGATCGCCGGGGCGAGGGCCGCACCGGCCGCGCGTCCCGACGCCGCGGGGCGGGCGCTCAGCTGATCTTCTTGATCGTGTAGAGGAAGTCCGACCCGTTCGGCAGCCGCACCGTGATCTTCTCGCCGGCCTTGCGGCCGAGGAGCGCGCGCCCGACGGGCGACTCGTTCGAGATCTTGCCGTCGGCGGGGCGCGCCTCGGCGGAGCCGACGATCGAGAAGGTCTCCGACCCGTCGAGGCTGTCCACGACCACCGTGGAGCCCAGCGCCACGTGGTCGGAGCCGGAGTTCTCGATGATCACGGCCGTCTTGAGCATGCCCTCGAGCGTCTGGATGCGGCCCTCCACGAAGGCCTGCTCGTTCTTGGCCTCCTCGTACTCCGCGTTCTCGGAGAGGTCGCCATGCTGCTTCGCGTCGTGGATGCGGGCGGCAACCTCCGCGCGACGGACGTTCACGAGGAGGTCCAGCTCCTGGCGGAGGCCCGTCTCGCCTTCGCGCGAGAGGTAGGTTGGCTTCGTGTTCACGAGGAATCGGACCTCTGGCGACCGGCACGTGCGCCGTGACCGGCGGGTGATGTGGCAGATACGGAAGGACCCCGGGCGCCTGCCTCGCGGGTGGGCGCGCCCGAAGTCCGATCGGGTGCGGATGATAGCCCCGGGCCATGCGGGTGTCAAAACGGAATCGCGCCGCTTGAACCAGGGATTCCGGCCTGCCGGACAGGACCCGCCTACCCGGAGGCCAGGCGTTCCAGGCGCACGCGGAGCCGCGCCAGCGTGCGCCGGTCCGCGCAGGCGATGAACAGCGTGTCGTCGCCGGCGATCGTGCCCACGGCCTCCGGCCATCGGGCCCGGTCGAGCGCGGCGGCGATCGCATGGGCCGACCCGGGGAGCGTCACGAGCACGAGCAGGTGGCCGGCCTCGCGAAACTCCACGGGAATGTCGCGGAACAGGCGCCGCAGCCGTTCCTCGCCGCCCGGATCGGCCTCCGCGGCTCGGTCGGGCAGCGCGTAGACCGCGACGCCCTCGCGGCCCGCCTTGACCAGCCGCAGCTCGGCCACGTCACGGCTGATCGTGGCCTGCGTCGCCCGGAACCCGCGCTCGCGGAGGGCCGTCGCCAGCTCCTGCTGGGTCCGGATCGGCCGCCGCTCGACGAGGTCGCGGATCGCCCGCTGGCGGAGCTGCTTCATGACCTCCATGGCGGGCCGCTGGGCCTGGCGTCAGGCCGCGAGCACGACGATCGCCACGATCGCCGCGAGCGCGAGCCGGTACGCCACGAAGACGCGCATCGAGTGGTTCCGCACGAATCCGAGCAGCACGTGGATGGCGGCGAGGCCCGAGACGACGGCCGCACCGAAGCCGACGAGGATGGCCGTGGTGCTCACGTCGCTCGTCACCTCTCCGGCCACGAGCTTCCTGAGCTCGAAGAGCCCAGCGCCGGCGATGACCGGCGTCGCCATGAGGAAGCTGAAGCGGGTGGCGGCTTCCCGGGTCAGCCCGAGCGCGAGCCCCGCGCTGATGCTGATGCCGGACCTGCTGATGCCGGGAACGAGGGCGAGCGCCTGCGCACAGCCGATGCCGATCGCGCCCGCGAAGCCGAGCCGCTCGATCCCGTCCGTCCTCCGGCCCAGGCGATCCGCGAGCCAGAGAACCGCGGCGCCGACGACGAGCATCGCCGCCACGAGGATCGGCTCGCGCACCTTCTCCTCGAAGAAGTCGCTCAGGAGCACGCCCAGCACGATCGCCGGCGGAAGGGTCGCGACGAGCAGCCAGGCGAGCCTGCGGTCCGCGTCCCCGCGGAAGGAGCGGTCGCGGACGGCCGCCAGCCCGGCCGGGACCAGGCGCGCCCATTCGCGCCAGAAATAGACGAGGAGCGCGGCGAGCGTCCCCATGTGGAGCATCACGGAGAACGCGAGCGAGTTGATGAACGGATCCGTCCAGCCCAGCAGGTACGGGACCAGGATCAGGTGCCCGGACGACGAGATCGGCAGGAACTCGGTGAGCCCCTGGACGACCCCGATGACGAGCGCCTGGAGGGCGATGTCCATGGAACGTCGAGGCGGGCCGGCCCGCGAGGGCGCGGCCCGCCGATGCCTCCGGCCTAGCGGATGAAGAGCGGGGCGAGGACGAGCGTGATCGTGGCGAGGAGCTTCACCAGGACGTGGAGCGAGGGCCCGGCGGTGTCCTTGAACGGGTCACCCACCGTGTCGCCGACGACCGCCGCCGCGTGCGCGTCCGATCCCTTGCCCAGGACGTTCCCGTTCTCGTCCTTGAGATGGCCCGACTCGATGTACTTCTTCGCGTTGTCCCACGCGCCGCCGCCGTTGTTGAGGACGGTCGCGAGGAGGACGCCGGCGATCGTGCCGACCATGAGCAGGCCGGCCACGGCCTGGTAGCCGAGGAGGAGGCCGACGATGATCGGCGTGGCGACCGCGACCACGCCCGGCAGCATCATCTCGCGCAGGGCGGCGCGGGTCGTGATGTCCACGACGCGCGCGTAGTCGGGCTTCTGCTCGTAGGTCATGATCCCGGGCATCTCCCGGAACTGGCGGCGGACCTCGAAGATGATCGCGCCGGCCGTGGTGCCGACCGCCCGGATGGCGAGCGAGCTGAAGAAGAAGACCAGCATCGCGGCGATGAGGGCCGCGACGAAGACGTTCACGTCGGCCAGGTTGACCGAGGTCATCAGGCCCTGCTGGACGGTGCGCGTGCCGGCGTCGATCTGGCGCTGGAGGATCAGGTTGACCTTGTCGATGTAGGCGCTGAACAGCAGGAACGCGGCGAGCGAGGCCGACGCGATGGCGTAGCCCTTGGTCAGCGCCTTGGTCGTGTTGCCCACCGCATCGAGGCGATCGGTGATCTCGCGCGCGCCGGCCTCGGCGCGGCTGAACTCGGCGATCCCGCCCGCGTTGTCGGTGATCGGGCCGAACGTGTCCATGGCCAGCACGTACGCGGTGGTCATGAGCATGCCCATCGTGGCGACCGCGGTGCCGAAGATGCCGCCGACGGTGCCCGAGCCCCGAATGGGCTCCCGAGCCAGTTGCTGGCGAGCAGCGCGATCCCGATCGTGACCGCGGTGACGAGCGTCGTCTCGAAGCCCACCGAGACGCCCGAGATGATGTTCGTGGCCGGGCCGGTCCTCGACGCCTCCGCGATCTCGCGCACCGGGCGGAACGAGCCGGCCGTGTAGTACTGGGTGATGTAGACGAACGCGATGCTCGTCGCAAGGCCCACGACGCCCGAGCCGAAGAAGTAGACCCACGTCGGGATGCCGTTGTCGCCGGTCACGCCGCCCGCGGTCTGCATCATCACGTTGGTGACGAAGGCGAGCGAGATCGCGGACAGGATCGTGGTGACCCAGTAGCCGCGGTTGAGGATGTTCATCGGGTTCTCCGTCTCGCTGCCGCGGATGAAGAACATCGCGATGATCGTCGAGAGGAGGCCGAAGGCGCGGACGACGAGCGGGAAGAAGATCCAGGCTTCCGGGCTGGGCCAGCCCGCCTTCTGTGCGAGGAGGTAGACGCCCCCGCCGAGGATCATCGCCCCGATGTTCTCGGCGGCGGTGGACTCGAACAGGTCGGCGCCGCGGCCGGCACAGTCCCCCACGTTGTCCCCGACGAGGTCCGCGATCACGCCCGCGTTCCGCGGGTCGTCCTCGGGGATGCCCTTCTCGACCTTTCCGACGAGGTCGGAGCCGACGTCGGCGGCCTTCGTGTAGATCCCGCCGCCGAGCTGGGCGAAGAGGGCGACGAAGCTCGCGCCGAAGCCGTAGCCGACGATGAGGAACGGCGCGTCGTGCGTGTTCTGGCCGCCGGCGAGGCCGCCGTTGATGGCGAAGATCGTCCACACGCCGAGCAGCGAGAGGGAAACCACCAGGAAGCCGGAGACGGCGCCGCCACGCATCGCCACCTGGACCGCCTCGACAAGGCTGCGGCGGGCGGCCGAGGCGACGCGCACGTTGGCCCGAACGCTCACGAGCATGCCGATGATCCCGCAGGCCATCGAGCAGGCCGCGCCGATCAGGAAGGCGAAGCCCGTCCGAAAGCCCAGGTCGACGCCGGTGTGGGAGGTGTCCGCGACGGCCGTCGTCTCGACGAGGCTGATGAGGACGAAGATCACGACCGCGCCGACGAGGGCGAGGGCGCCGATCGTCGTGTACTGGCGCTTGATGAACGCGACCGCGCCTTCGTAGATGGTGGCGGCCACGTCCTGCATGGCCTGCGTCCCCGTGTCGCGCCGCAGCACGTCACGGGCGAGGAAGAGCGCGAAGGCCACGGCGATGAGCCCGGCCGGCAGGATGATGAGCTGAAGCGAGCTTGGGTCCACGGCTGCTGCGAAACCTCCCTGTCGGGGCGCGAGCGTCCGCTCGAACGCGTCCATCGCGCCGGGGACGAGGATTGTCCGGGCTCGCCTGGGCTGGCACCCGGCCGCGACGGCAGGGCGTTGTATGGCGAGCAGGCCTCGCAGGATAGCGTCCGGTCAGGGCACGGGTCAATCTGCATACAGGCCCGGTTTATGCAGTCCTGTTGGCCCCGTCCGACCGGGGCCGGAGGCTCCCGATCGCGGGGCCTCCTGCCGGGAGCCGCCGCTCAGGCGAGGAGGAGCACCGCGTACGCGGCCAGCCAGTGATCGACCATGTAGTCGGCGCCGACCGCGTGCGGCAGGGCCGCCGCGGCGTGGCGTGCCATCGCCTCGCGCGCCACGACGATCCGTGGGTCGCCCGCCGGCAGGGCCGCGGCGATGCGGCGCCAGCACCAGGCGCGGCTTGCGTTGAGACCGTGCAGGTGGGCGATGTGCCCGTCGCGTTCATCCGAGACGATCGCCGGCGTGAACAGGGCTCGGGGTTCCCGGGCGGCGATCCCCGGGAGGAAGCGCGCGAGCCACGCCGCGAACGTGGCGCGGGGCAGGAGCTGTGCCATCAGCTCCGCCTCGGCCAGGGCTGGCGACAGGAAGTCGAAGCCGGACGGTTCCCAGCCACCGGGGTAGTCGACGTCGTCCGCAAACCAGCGGCGCGCTGCGCCGACGAGGGCGTCGAGGAGCGCGGGGTCGCCGGCCGCCGCGCGGTCGCGGGCGTGGCCGAGCGCCCGGGAGATCCCGAACGCGCTGTTCGAATGGATCCCGTACCGGACCGGGTAGGTCGCGTTCGGGAGCCAGCCCATGAAGTTCGCGGCGAGGGCCTCGGCGAGGGGCTCGAACCGCGTCGCCCAGCGACGGCCATCCGCGTCGTCCCACGTGGCGATCTCGTGGACGAGAGCGAGGCACCACCCCCAGCCATACGGCCGTTGGCGGTTCCGATTGTCCGGGTCAGCGATGAAACGTGCCTCGGCTGCGAGCTTTGCGGCGTCGAACCGCGACTCCAGCTCGGCCCGGATCGCGGGCGCGGGAATCTCGGTGGGGACGGCACGCAGGAGCCGAACCAGCAGCCAGTGCATCTCGACGCACGAGTGCCAGTCGAAGCTGCCGTAGAAGACGGGGGTGCGCTCGCGGGGCCGGTGAGGCAGGTCGTCCGGTCCGTGGGCCGTGTGCCACAAATCGGCCGGGAACTCGCGCGCGATGTTGGCCAGGGCGACGCGAGCATAGGCGTGGGCGCGGGCCCGCAGGATGGTCCGCCGTTCGGTATCGGATCCCCCGCCGAAGCCCTCCATCGTTCCTCCGCGCCACGGGCCGGGCATGCCGGCGCGCCGGCCGACCCCACCCCCTATACTGCCGGACTTGTGACCAGACGCCCCCTCGGGTGCCTCTTCGAGATCGTCGAGACGCTCGTCCTGACGCTCATCATCTTCTTCGTGATCCAGACCTTCGTCGCTCAACCGTACCGCGTCGAGCAGATGTCGATGGAGCACACGCTGGAGCCCGACCAGTACGTCCTGGTCGACAAGCTGACGCCCCGCTTCGACGACTACAGCCGGGGCGACGTGGTGGTCTTCGATCCACCCGCGGCATGGGTGGAAGGCACCACGCGGACACCGTTCATCAAGCGCGTCATCGGCGTCGCCGGCGACGTGATCACCGTCAAGGACGGCCAGGTCTGGGTCAACGGGACGGCCCTTGTCGAGCCCTATCTGTACGACAACCAGCCGACGACCGCCCAGGCCGAGCCCGCGACGTGGACGATCGGACCGGGCCAGCTCTTCGTGATGGGCGACCACCGGGCGGCGTCGGCCGATTCACGCTCCTTCGGGCCGATCGAGAAGAGCGCGGTGATCGGGCGGGCCTGGCTGCGCTACTGGCCGATCTCCACCTTCGGGATCCTGCCCACGCCCACCTACCCGGCGCCGATCGGGAACGGCGACGCGAGGCCGAGCCCCTCCGTTCCGTGACCCCCCTCCTCCTCGTCGCCGGCGCGCTCGCCGGGATCGGGGCGGCAGTCGCGACGGGTGCTCGGGACGCGCGGATCGCATCGCTCGGCGTCGCCGGCCTGCTCGTCGTCGCCCCGTTCGTGGCCGACCCGCTGCCCGCGCCGCTGCCCCTCGCGTTCGGGGTCGCCGCGGGCATCCTGGCGGGCTTCCTCGTCTTCGTCGCGGCACGCCGCGTGCCCGACGGCCCGGCACCAGCCCTGGGACTCCCCGCCACGCTCGTCGCGGCTGCCGCGGGCTACGTCGCCGGCCTGGGCGCGACGGCCGTCGCGGTGCCCCGACTGGGACCGGACGCAGCGCTCGCGGCGGGCCTCGCGGCGCTGGCGGTGGCAATCGGCCCGATCGCCGTCACCCGTGACATCTTCCGGCTCGGGCCGGCGCTCGTCGTGCTCGCTGCCGCGGGAGCCCTCGTCATGACCGCGCTCGCCGGCACGCCGCCGCCGCTCACCGGGATCGCGACCGGGATCCTGGTCGTCGCGCTGGCCGCCGGGGTCGCGGTGGTCGGCAGCGGAGCCGCGGCCCTCGGCGGCACGACCGTCCCCGACGACGGCCGCGACCGCCCCGCCGCCTCCCGCGCCCGTGGCGACGCTCGATGAGCCTGCTCCCGTTCCTCGCGGTGGCGACCGCGGGGGCGGTGATCGTGACGCTCCTCCGCGACCGCCGCTGGCTCGGAACCCTGGCCGGGATCGCGGCCGTGCTCGCGGCGCTGGCCGCGGCCGCCGCCGTCCGGCCCGAGACGCCGCTCGGCATCGGCGGCGGGGCGCTCGCCGGGACCGACCAGCTCCGCGTGCTGCTCGTCCTGTGCCTTGCGGGCGGGTTCCTGGTGCTCATCGTCGCCCGGCTCGCGAGCTGGCAGCCCTCCGCGCCCGGGGCGCTCCTGGGCGGGGCGGCGGGGATCGGCCTCGCGCTCGGCCTCGCTGGAACGCCGCCGGCGCTCCTGGCAGCGGCCGCCGCGACCGTGGCCGCGAGCGCACTCGCGCTCGGCAGCCCCGCCGCGCCGTCCCGCATCCGGGCCCTCGCACGCGAGCTGCGCGGCGCCACGTCGAGCGTGGTCGTGGGCCTGATCGCCGCCGGGATCGTCCCCGCGACCGGCGGGACGCCGGGTGCGGGCGGCGGGACACCGGGTGCGACCGCCGCGCTCGCCGAGCCCGCCGCCGCGGCGCTCGTGCTCCTCGGGATCGGCCTCGTCCTGGCGCATCGGTTCGGGGCGATCCCGCTCCATGCACGCGTCTCGCGGCTTGCCGACTCGACGCCATCGGGTGCCCTGCCGATCCTCGCGGCGTGGATGCCTGCCGCATGGGGGATCGTGATCCTCGACTGGGCTCCGGCCGCCCTCGGCCCATTTTCGGCGGACCTCGGCCTCGAGCGCGCCCTGATCGTGGCGCTCGCGCTCGTGACCCTCCTGTTCGGGGCCGTCGCCGCGCTCATCCAGGACGAGGTGGACCACGTCGTCGCCTACACGATCGTCGCGGACGCGGGCATCGCGCTCCTCGCCCTCGCGTCGCTCGACCCCGCGGCGCGCGACGCGGCACGCGCCTGGGTGCTCGTCTTCGCGACCACGCAGGACCGCCCTGATCGGCTGGACGATCGCGTTCCGGGCCGCGTTCGGGACGGGCCGCCTCCGCGACACGGCGGGCTGGATGCGCCGGGCGCCGGCCCTGGGCGTGGCCCTCGCCGCGATCCTCGTGGCCGTCGTGGGCTGGCCGGGCCTTCTCGCGTGGGACGCGAGGCTCGCGATCCTCCGATCCGCGACGGGCGGTCCCGCGCTCCTCCTTGCCTACGCGGGATCGCTCGGGACGGGCCTCGCGATCTGCCGCCTGCTCGTCGTGGGACTTGGACGGCCGTCGCCGATCGTGGCCGGGGCGATCGGCGAGCTGCCGCGCCTCCCGGCGCAACCGGCGGCTGCCGTCTCCAGCGTGGCCGTGTCGGGGTCGACGCCCGCCGGCCGCTCCCCCGCCGCCGCCCTCCCGGCGCGGTTCCGCAGGCTCACCATCGCGGCAGGCCGCGATGTCCGGCCCGCGCTCGAGCTCAACCGGGTTCCACTGCGGGCGTTCGTGGTGATCCTGCTCGCGGGCCTCGCGCTCCTCACCGCGGTCGGGGCGTTCGGCATCGACGCGGCAGCGCGGGCCGCCGGTCCGGCGCTCCCGTCGCTGGCGCCGTTCGCGGGCGGCTGATCAGCCGTTCGGCGCGAGCGCCCAGCGATCGACCTCGCGGGCGTATCCGAGGGTGCCCTCGGGGAACCAGAGCTCGAGCTCGGCGATCGCGGTCTCCGGTCCGTCCGACGCATGGATCAGGTTCTGGGAGACCTCGAGGGCGAAGTCGCCGCGGATCGTTCCGGGGGCGGCCTCCCACGGCCGTGTCGCGCCGACCATGGAGCGGACGACGCCGATCGCGTTCGGGCCCTCCACCGCCAGCGCGACGAGCGGGCTCGAGGTGATGAAGGCGACGAGGCCGGCGAAGAACGGCTTGTCGCGGTGGACCGCGTAGTGCCGCTCGGCGAGCTCGCGCGGGACCGCCACCAGCTTCAGCCCGACCAGCTTGAGGCCGCGATCCTCGAAGCGGGCGATGACGCGGCCCACGAGGAGGCGCTGGACGCCGTCGGGCTTGATCAGGACGAGGCTGCGTTCCGTCATTCGGGGCTCCGTTCGGGGTCATCTGGGGCCGCCGCGTCCGCACCGTGGTCGCGGGCGGCCGGGGGGTCTGTTGCGTCGGGACCGGTCGGCGAGGACGCGGCCGGTGCGCCACCCCGCGCGTGGGCGTCGGCGACAGCGTAGGCGATCCCCGCGGCCTCGTGGCGACCAAGAGCCCGGAGCGCCTCGGCCCGGGCCAGCAGAAGGGCGGCGCTCGTCCGGTCGGACAGGGCCGCATCGGTCCGCCCCAGGACGTCGACCGCCCGGACCGGTTCCGCTCGCAACGCGAGGATGAGCAGGACGGCGGCCGCGACGTCGTCACCCGCCGCCAGCCGGTCGTCAGCGGCGGCGATCGGGTCCGGGGCGTCCGATTCGACGTCCTCGAGCAGCCCACGCGGGGCGGATTCGCCGGCTCCCGGATCCTTGGACGCGCCCGGTACCCCAGCCGGGATGACCGGCCACGCCTCGGCGCGGGCGGCGATCCCGGCGAAGAGCGCATCGAGCGCTTCCGGGACCGAGCCGTCGATCTCCGGCCGTCCGGCCGGCCCCGCCCCGAGCGCATCGAGGGTTGCCGCGACGTGGACCGCGGCTTCGTCCTGGCGGCCGCGCCCGGCCAGGCCCTCCGCCACGAGCGCATGGGCCAGGGCACCGGCTCGCCCGCCGGCCTCGACCTCGGTCATGCCCGTTGATGCCTCGAGCCAGGCGCCGGCCGCCTCTGCCGCGCCGCGCAGGTCGCCCGTCCGCCAGCGTGCCTCCGCGAGGTCGATGACGCCGTCCGCGTCCAGGCTGCCCTCGCCCGCAAGCTCCTCGAGCTCGACACGGGCAAGACGCAGGAGGCCCGTCCGCGAGATGGAGCCGGGCGATGCGACCGGCCGCGCCGTCGGCGGCGGTCCCGCCTGGTCCAGCGCCCGGATTCATCGGCGGGCGTTCCGGCGGCGGGCCGGGATCCGGAGCGTCGACTCGAGGGCGCGACCCTTCCCGGCCGGTGCGACGACGGCGAGGCGGAGGGCGTCGTCGCGGAAGAGCCGGCCTGCGAGCGCACGGACGTCCGCGATGGTCACCGAATCGATCGCCGCCAGCGCTTCATCCGGGGTCATGACGCGGTCGTGGAGCGCCTCCTGCGTCCCGACCCAGGACGCCAGGTAGCGCGTCTCGTCGAGACGCAGCTCGAGGCGGCCGGCGAGGTACGCCTTGACCTTGGTCATCTCGTGGTCGGACACGTCCTCGTCCCGCATCCTGGCCAGCTCGGAGAGGATCGCCGCGATCGTCGGGCGGATGCGCCCGGGGTCGACGCCGGCATAGACGGACAGGACGCCCGCGTCGCTGTAGGCGACGATGGAGCTGCCGACGTCGTAGGCCAGCCCCAGCTCCTCCCGGACCTCCAGGAAGAGCCGGCTCGACATGCCGTCCCCGAGCACGGCGTTGAGGACGGAGAGCGTCCACTGGTCGGGGTGGTCGCGCGGCAGCGCGGGCACGCCGAGCACCAGCTGCGCCTGCGTCGAGGGACGCGATGCCCGCAGGCTCCGCTCGCCCGCGGGGATGGCCGGGGCGGGCAGGTATCCCGGGATCGGCTCACCGCCGCTCCCGAACGCGTCCGCGGCCAGCGCCAGGACCTCGCCGTGGTGAAGGTCGCCGGATGCTGCGAGGACCACGTTCGAGGGCTGGTAGTAGGTGCCCCAGAACGCGCGGATGGCGGACGCCGGCAGGGAGCGGACGGTCTCCTCGGAGCCGGCGATCTCGCGGCCGAGCGGGGTGTCGTCGAAGATGGCCAGGTCGAAGAGGACGTTGACGTGCTCGGCGGGGTCGTCCAGGTACGAGCGGATCTCCTCGACGATGACGTCCCGCTCGTTCTCGATCTCGGCCTCGTCGAGGTTTGGCCGGACCACGAGCTCGCCCAGCACCTGCATGGCGGTCGACGCATGGCGCGACGGGACCCGCACGTAGTAGACGGTCGACTCGCGGTCCGTCGAGGCGTTGAAGGTGCCGCCGAGGCCCTCCACCGCCTCCGAGAGCGCGCGTGTCGTGGGGAAGGCGCGCGTCCCCTTGAAGGTCAGGTGCTCCATGAAATGGGCGCACCCGGCCTGGCCCGGGGCCTCGTGACGCGAGCCGGCGAGGACGTGCGCCTCCACCGTGAAGGAGCGGGCCCCCGCCAGGCGCGCCGTGATGACACGCGGCCCGTTGGGCAGCACCGTTCGTTCGAACACCGCGGAAGGGTAGCCCAAACGACACCCCGCCGGACGGCGCCGACCCATCGGCCGGGTCGCGGGCGGCTATCCTTGGGATGCGCTCGCACCCGGTGACGGGTCCCATCGCTGCGCGGCACCACGTCCCCTGTCGCACGGCCCGCAGCCGCCCGCTCGGCCAGGTGCATGCGCGGAGGAGAGGACGAAGGATGGCCAGCCCACTCATGGAGCCGGTCCCCGTCGACCTGGAGGCGGGTCGTCCGCCCGGTGCGGCTTGACGGGCCCACGTGAGGTCCCGACCCGGACCTCGAACACCCACCCGTCGGGAGAGTGCCAGGCAGGGCGCTCTGAACTACAAGGCGATTGGCAAGCGAGGAGGCAGTCCTGTGAGTGAAGCAAGGCACAGCGCCCGGTTCGGGTTCGCGGTCGGGTTGGTCGCGGTCGCGTTGGCGGCGTGCAGCTCGGCGTCGACTCCATCGCCATCGGCCGCGCCGGCCTCGGTTGCGCCGGCCTCGGCCGCTCCGGCGGCATCGACCGCGCCCTCGGCAGCGCCCTCGACCGCGCCGTCGGCAGCGGCGTCCACGGCCGGCAGCCAGTGGACGACGAGCAATCCGTTCAAGGCTGCGTTCATCTACGTCGGCGCGGCGAGCGACGCCGGCTGGACACACGCCCATGACGTCGGCCGCCTCGCGATGGAGAGCTCGTTCGGCGGGCGCGTGCAGACCATGTTCAAGGAGAACGTGCCGGAAGGCCCGCAGGTGACGCAGGTCATCACGCAGCTCGTGAACCAGGGCGCGAACATCATCTTCGCCACCTCGTTCGGCTACCAGGACGCGATGGTCGCCGCTGCCAAGAAGTACCCGAACGTCCTCTTCGAGCAGGCAACCGGCACCGAGCTGGCGACCAACCTGTCCGAGTACTACGGTGCGGGTGAGGACGGGGACTACCTCTCCGGCATGGCTGCCGGGGCGGCCTCGAAGACCGGCAAGATCGGCTTCGTCGCCCCGTTCGCGATCCCCGAGGTCATCCGCGAGATCGACGCGTTCACCATGGGTGCCCGGGTCACGAACCCGACGGCCACGGTCAAGGTCGTGTGGACGAACACCTGGTTCGCGCCTGCGACCGAGCGCTCGGCCGCCGAGAGCCTTGTCGCCGCAGGTGTCGATGTCCTCGGCGACGGTCAGGACAGCCCGACGACAGGCCAGGTCGCCGCGGCCGCCGGCCTGAAGTGGACCGGCTATGACTCCGACCAGACCTCGTTCGCGCCGGATGCCTGGCTGACGGCGACGACCTACAACTGGGGTCCGTACTACACGCAGGAAGTGACCGCCGCGATGGGCGGCACCTGGAAGAGTCACTTCTACTATGGCGGGTTTGCCGACGGGTTCATCGTCATGGCCCCCTTCGGCAAGTCGGTCGACGCGACGACCCAGGCGGCCATCACGGCCAAGGAGGCCGCGATCAAGGCCGGCACCTTCGACCCGTTCACCGGTCCGATCACCAAGCAGGATGGGTCCATGGGCGTGCCGGCCGGAACGACGCTCACGGTCAACGACAAGTACTCCCTGAGCTGGTTCGTGCAGGGCGTCATCGGCAGCGCGAAGGGCTGACCCGAACCTCGAGCAACCGGGGCGTCCCGCGCGATGGGGCGACGTTGGATATCCGCGCCGTCGGATTGACCGCCGCATCCCCAGAGGCCGCCACCACCGGCTCACCCCCGGCGGTGGCGGCTGTCGGCGTGACCAAGCGCTTCGCCGGCGGCGTGGTTGCCAACGACCGTGTCTCGTTCGAGGCACGACGTGGCGAGGTGCACGCGCTCCTCGGGGAGAACGGCGCCGGGAAGACCACGCTCTGCAACATCCTCACGGGGTTGTACCGGCCTGACGAGGGCGAGGTTCGCGTCAACGGCAATCCCGTCCGCATGCACTCGCCCCACGAGGCGCAGGCGGCCGGGATCTTCATGGTCCACCAGCACCTGAGCCTCGTCGACAGCCTGACGGTCGCGGAGAATGTCGTGCTGGGCTGGTCCCGCCAGGGCGGCCTGGGCTTCTCGGCCCGCACCGTCGAGGCCGAGATCGACGAGATCGCCGCGCGCTACCAGATGGCCGTCGACCCCAGGGCCAGGATCTGGCAGCTCTCGCTCGGCGAGCGCCAGCGCGTCGACATCCTGAAAGCGCTCTATCGGGGCGCGAGCATCCTCATCCTGGACGAGCCGACCACCGTCCTCACCCCGTCGGAGATCGAGCAGCTGTTCTCCAGCGTCCGCGAGATGGTCGCCGGCGGCCGCACCGTCATCTTCATCTCGCACAAGCTGCCGGAGGTCTTTGCGATCGCCGACCGGACCACGATCCTGCGCAGGGGTCGCTCGATGAGCACCCTCGAGATCGGCGAGACGGACGCTCGCCAGCTTGCCCGCCTGATGGTCGGCCACGAGATGTCCCTCGACGCCCCACGCCGCGCCTCCAGCGAGGCGGCCGGCGCGGCCGCCTCCCCGCGTCCCGTGCTCGACCTCGATGGCGTTTCCGTCCAGGGCGACTTCGGCACGCAGGCGCTGCGCGAGGTCAGCCTGTCCGTGCAGGCGGGCGAGGTCCTCGGGATCGCCGGGGTCGCCGGAAACGGGCAGCGCGAGCTCGCCGAGGTCATCGCCGGCATCCGGCCGCCCACCCGCGGAACCATCAGGATCGACGGCGAGAAGCTCGTCCCGGGCGACGCCCGGGATGCCATCCGGCGGGGCGTGGCCTACATCCCCGAGGATCGGATGGGTACCGGCGTGTCGCCGAACCTGTCGGTGGCCGAGAACCTCATCCTGAAGTCATACCGGCGCGACAGCCCGCACGCGGGACCCTTCCTCCTCATGCGGCAGGAGGAGGCCCGGGCAGCCGACCTCATGGCGCGCTTCGACATCCGGGCGCCCGGACCCCGCACGCTGGTCCGCCAGCTCTCCGGCGGAAACGTGCAGAAGGTGGTCCTTGCGCGCGAGCTCTCGTCGGATCCGCGCCTGGTCGTGGCCGCGTCACCGACGCGTGGCCTCGACGTGGGTGCGACGGAGTACGTTCGCAGCGTGCTGCTGGACGCGGCCAGGCGGGGCGTCGGCGTCCTGCTCATCAGCGAGGACCTCGACGAGATCATCGAGCTGTCCCACCGGATCGCCGTGCTGTACGGCGGCCGGGTTGTCGGTGTCATGGACTCGGCAGGCGCGAGCTACGAGCAGCTCGGCCTGCTGATGGCCGGGGCGCCTTCGTGATCACGATCGAGCGCAGCCTCGTCACGCCCCCGTGGCTGCGCGTCGCCCTGCCGGTCGCCTCGCTTGCCCTCGCGGCGATCCTCGCCGGCATCGTCCTCGCGGCGTCCGGGCACGACCCCCTCGCGACATACCAGCAGATCTACGAGGCCTCGTTCACATCGACCGGTGCCCTGACGGCCACGTTCATCTACGCGACGCCCCTGCTCTTCACGGGCCTGTGCGTGGCGCTCGCGTTCCGGATGCGCGTGTGGAACATCGGTGGCGAAGGGCAGCTCTACATGGGGGCCGTGGGGGCGGCAGGCGTTGGGCTCGCGCTCGGTGGCTGGCCGCAGCCGCTCCTGATCGCGGCGATGATGGTGGGCGGAGCGGTGGCCGGCACGCTCTGGGCGATGATCCCGGGCCTGCTCCGGGCGTACCTCCACACCAACGAGATCCTGACCTCGCTGATGCTCAACTACGTGGCCGGCCTCTGCATGTACTACCTGATCTACGACAGCACGTCCTTCTGGCGCGACACGACCTCGGCGAGCGCGCTCGTCTTCCCGCAGGGCAAGTACCTGCTGCCCGCCGCCGACTGGCCCGGCATCGTCCTCGGGTTGTTCACGGTGCCGTTCGGGTTCGTCGCCGGGATCGTGCTCGCCGTCCTGCTCCTGGCGCTGATCCGCTTCACCCGGTTCGGGTTCGAGATGCGCGTGATGGGCGACTCGCCCGCGGCCGCGACCTACGCCGGGATGAGCACCAGGCGGAAGATCGTCTCGGTCATGGCACTCTCCGGCGGCCTTGCCGGGC
Source organism: uncultured Chloroflexia bacterium (assembly GCA_963809215.1). GTDB lineage: Bacteria > Chloroflexota > Limnocylindria > Limnocylindrales > CSP1-4 > CTSoil-043. Next base: position 635,411 of record CAWEIJ010000002.1, on the reverse strand, counting down.
TCGGCGGAGCCAGCCAGATCGGCGACTTCGGTCACGTGCTCGACCCGCGGGGGCTTCAGCAGGCCGGCTATGGCTACACCGGGATCGTCGTGGCCGCCCTTGCCCTCTACAACCCCCTGGCCGTGGTCGTCGTCTCGATCCTGATCGGCGCGCTGACGAACGCGGGCTTCGCCCTCCAGGGCCCGCTGTTCCCGATCGGCCTCGTCGGGACGATGGAAGGAATCATCCTCTTCAGCGTGCTCGGCGGCGAGTTCCTTGGCCGGTACCGGATCCGGTTCGGTCGCGCCCCGGCGCCGGCCATCGCCGCGGACCAGGAGTCCGACGTCCCGTGACCAGCTGCGAGGTGGCCAGGTGAGCTCGAATCTCGCGGTCTCCATCGCGGTCTCGGCCATCGCCTACGGCACGCCCCTCGTGCTCGCCGGGCTCGGGGAGCTGCTCGCGGAGCGGTCAGGCGTCCTGAACCTCGGGGTCGAGGGCATGATGCTCATGGGAGCCGTGACCGCGTTCTTCGTGTCCCAGATGCTGCCGGGACCGGGTTGGGCCGTCCTGATCGCGGCCCTCCTCGCGGCCGCCGCCGCCGGCGCCCTGATGGCCCTTATCCATGCCTTCCTGTCGATCACGGTCCGCGTCAACCAGATCGTCTCCGGGCTCGCCCTGACGATCTTCGCCGGGACGATCGGGCTCTCGTCCTACGCGGGCCAGGTCTGGGGGATCGGCGGGCAGCACGGCCTTCACCAGCTCAGCAAGCTCGACCTGCTCGGGCTGTCCAACGTGCCGGTCGTGGGGCCGATCCTGTTCGACCAGGACGCGATGGTCTATCTCTCCTGGGGCCTCGTCGTCCTCGTCTCGTACTACCTCTATCGAACGCGGTTCGGGCTCTACCTCCGGGCGGTCGGCGAGTCGCCCCGCTCGGCCGATGCCATGGGAATCAACGTCAGCGCGTATCGCTACGTGCACACGGTCGTTGGCGGCGCCCTGGCGGGCATCGGCGGCGCCTACTTCACGCTGGCGATCGCGCCGATCTGGACCGACGGCCTCACGGCCGGGGCGGGCTGGATCGCGATCGCGCTCGTGATCTTCGCGTTCTGGCGGCCTGACCTGCTCCTGGTGGGCGCCTACCTGTTCGGTGCACTCTCCAGCCTCGGGTTCACCCTGCAGGCGAACGGAGTGCAGCTTCCGTCGGAGCTCTTCTCGTCGCTCCCCTACGTCATGACGGTCGTGGTGCTCGCCGCGGCGTCCACGACGCTGGCCCGGCGACGCATCGGGACGCCCGCCGCGCTCGGGGTCCCGTACGTCCGCGAGGAGGGGTAGCCTCGATCACCTCCGCGGCAGCGCGGGCACGGGACCCAGCGGCGGATCGGTCAGGGTCCCTCGTCGCCCCGCGACGCGTCGTCCAGGGACCCGAGAAGCTCCATCTGGACGAACCCGCTCGTGTCGAAGGCGAGCTGTCCGGGCGCCTGCTCTGCCGGGCCGCGCTCGCGGAGCGGGGCATACTCGAGGACGACCTTCTCGTCGCCCTCGACGAGCGTGTAGACGATGAGCTGGTCCGGCCGCGTCTCGAAGTCGAGGTGCTCGAACGAGTCCACGTTCAGGCAGATCGAGACCGGCGTGAAGTAGCTCGACGTCTCGGGCTCGTCGATGACGACCCGCTCCACCCAGCCGGTTCCGGTCGCGACGAGGTCGCGCCCGCGGAAGTAGCGATAGGAGACCGTCTGCTTGACGAGGGGGCGCAACAGGTTGTGGATGTCGGTTCGCGAGGCGACGATCCCGCTGTTCACGAAGAACCGCGCTGGAGTCGGACGCGCCATCGGGCATCTCCCGCCGTTCACCGCCTGCCGGAACGAGCCGCTCGCTCGCGCCACCCATCACGGGGCGACCGCCCGATGGTAGCGCACGCCGCGGCGTCGGGCCCGACCCCGGTGGTTGCGGTTCGGAGTTGTTCGACACGGCGCTCGCGGGCGTCGCGACAGGGCTCCCGCGGGCGTCGCGACCCGGCGCCCGCGCGCGTCGCGACCTGGCGCCATCGTGCGGCCCTATGATCGCCCCATGCTCCTCGTGATCGACGCCGGCAACTCCCACGTCACCGTCGGCCTGGCCCGGGACGGCGCGCTGGCCGGCTCCCGTCGAGCCGCCACCCGCCCGAGCGCGACGCCCGACGAGCTGGAGGTCCTCCTCGCGGGCCTGCTCCGCCTCGACGGTGCGGATCTCGCCGACGTGGCCGCATGCGCGATCGCGAGCACGGTTCCCTCGCTCGCCGATGCCTTCGAGGCGATCGCGGCCCGGCGGGGGATCCCCTGCGTCGTCGCCACAGCGGGCACGATCCCGATGGCCGTGCGCGTGGATCGCCCGAGCGAGGTCGGGCCCGACCGCCTGGTCAACGCCTATGCGGCCGCCCATCTGCTTGGCACGCCCGCGATCGTCGTCGACTGCGGGACGGCGACCACGTTCGACGTGGTCGACGCGCATGGCGCGTTCATCGGCGGCGCGATCGCTCCCGGCCTCCAGCTCGGCCTGGAGGCGCTCGCATCTCGGACGGCACGCCTCCCGCTGGTCGACCTCCGCGTCCCGGACGGCCCGATCGGGCGCGACACCGCCGCCGCAATACGGGTCGGCACGGTGCTCGGGCACCGGACGATGATCGAGGGGATCCTGGGCCGGATCCGCCGCGATCTGGCCGCGGGCGCGGGAATCCCCGCCGCGGACGTCCGGACGATCCTGACGGGCGGCCTGAGCGCCCTTCCCTGGGCCCGGACGATCGAGGGCCTCGACGGGATCGACCCGGACCTGACGCTCAAGGGGCTGGTCCATTTCCACGGCATGGTCGCGGGTGACGAGGCGCTCACATGACCGGGCCCGGGCGCCTCGCCGGTCGTCTTGTCGCCCTGGGCATCACGGGCTCGATCGCGGCGTTCAAGGCCGTCGACCTGCTCCGCCTCCTCCGCGCGGAGGGTGCCGACGTCGTCGTGCTCATGACCCCGTCCGCGACGCGCTTCGTCGCGCCGCTCACGCTCGCCGCGCTCAGCCGCCGGCCGGTGGACGCGGACGTGCTGGACCTCCTGCCGGACGGGCGAATCGGCCACGTGATCACCGCCGACGCGGCCGACGTCGTCGTGGTGGCGCCGGCGACGGCGCACTGGCTCGGTGCGATGGCGCACGGCCTCGCGGCGGATGTCGTGACCGCGACCTGCCTCGCCACGTCCGCGCCGGTCGTGGTCGGGCCGGCGATGGACGGCGACATGTACGCCCATCCCGCCACCCAGGCGAACGTCCGCATCCTCCGCGACGCGTTCGGCTACCGGATCGTCGAGCCCGAGACCGGCGGCCTCGCCTCGGGCCAGGTCGGGGTGGGTCGCCTTGCCGCGCTCGAGCGGATCGTGGACGCGGCCGTCGAGGCCATCGGGGTGCGTCCCATCCGGAAGCCTGACCCGGCCGACCGCCCGCCGCGTCTGCCCGACGCGGACAACCTGGGCCGGGACGCGGACGACCTGGCGGGCCGCCACGTGGTGATCACCGCGGGTGGGACCGCCGAGCCGATCGACCCCGTCCGGTTCATCGGCAACCGGAGCACCGGCACGATGGGCGTCGCCCTGTGCGAGGCGGCACGCGACCGGGGCGCCAGGGTGACCCTCGTGGCAGGGATGCTCGCCGTCGCCGTCCCGGATGGCGTGGAGGTGGTCCGGGCGGAGACCGCGGCCGCGATGGGGACCGCGCTCGGCGCGCTCGTCGAGACGACGCCCGGTCGGGCCGGCTTCGACGTGCTCGTGATGGCGGCCGCAGTCGCCGACTTCCGGCCGGCGGCGCCGGCCGACCGCAAGATCGCGCGCACCGCTGCCGGCCTGACCCTCGAGCTGGTCGCCAATCCCGACGTGCTCGCCGGGCTGGGCCGACGCGTCCGCGGGCTCGACGAGGCGGGAACGCCGGCCGGGCGCCCGATCCTGCCGCGGCCGGTCCTCGTCGGCTTCGCCGCGGAGACGGGGAGCATGGACCGGGTCGCCGCGAAGCTTCGCGCGAAGCGGGTCGATCTCCTCGTCGCCAACGACGTCGCCGAGCCGGGATCCGGGTTCGGGACCTCCACCAACCGGGTCACGCTCCTCGCGGCCGACGGGGGCGTCGACGCGCTGCCGCTCCTGCCGAAGCGAAGCGTGGCCGACCGGATCCTGGATCGTGTCGTGACCCTGCTGGACGCTCGCGACGCGCCGGTGCAGACTGGCGCGACAGTCACGCCCGGGAGGACGACGCCGTGAGCAGCACCTCGGAGAACACGCAGCGCCTGACGGTCGTGGACATCGCCCGCATGCACGCCGACGGCGAGCGGATCGCGATGCTGACCGCGTACGACTACCCGACGGCCGGGATCCTCGACGAAGCCGGCATCCCGATGCTCCTCGTCGGCGACTCCCTGGGCCAGGTGATGCTCGGCTACGAGACGACGGTGCGCGTGACGATGGAGGAGATGCTCCACCACACGAAGGCAGTCGTCCGCGGCGCCCATCGCGCCCTCGTCGTCGGCGACATGCCGTTCCTTTCGTACGCCACGCCCGACGACGCCGTCCGCAACGCCGGGCGGTTCCTCCGGGAGGCCGGGGCGCCGGCGGTCAAGGTCGAGGGCGGCATGCGGACGGCCCGGGTCATCGAGACGCTCGTGCGGGCGGGCGTGCCGGTCATGGCGCACATCGGCCTCACGCCGCAGGCGATCAACGCGCTGGGCAAGGTCCGCGTCCAGGGCCGGACCCGCGATGCGGCGCGGGCCCTGCTCCACGACGCGCTCGCGATCCAGGAGGCGGGTGCCTTCGCGGTCGTCCTGGAGCTCGTGCCGGAGCAGCTCGCGGCCGCGATCACGGCGCGGCTGCGAATCCCGACGATCGGGATCGGCGCCGGGGCCGGCTGCTCGGGCCAGGTCCAGGTCGTGACCGACTTCCTGGGCCTCGGCAGCTTCATCCCCCGCCACGCCAAGCCGTACGCCGACCTGCGTGGGACGATGCTCGCCGCCGCGGCGGCCTACCGGGCGGACGTGGAGGCAGGGACCTTCCCGGGTGCCGCCCAGTCGAGCCGCATGGACGATGCGGTCCTCGACGAGGTCCTGGGCCACTCCCCGGACGACCGGACGGCCTCGGGGACACAGCGGATCGAGGCCGGGATCCCGCTCGACCGCGACCTCTGATCGCGGCCACGTGCAGGTCGTCCGGAGTCGCGAGGAGCTGCGCGGCGCGCTCGCCGCGCTGCCGCGGCCGCTCGGCCTGGTCCCGACGATGGGCTGGCTCCACGCCGGCCACACCTCGCTGATCGAGCGCGCGCGGGACGACTGCCGATCCGTAGCGGTCTCGATCTTCGTGAACCCGCGCCAGTTCGATGATCCCGCCGACCTCGAGCGGTACCCACGGGGCGAGGCACGCGATCTCGCGCTCTGCGCCGAGGCCGGCGCCGATCTCGTCTGGCTGCCCGCCGTCGACGACGTCTACCCGCCCGGGTTCGACACGTCGGTCACCGTCGAGCGGCTGACCCTCCCCCTGGAGGGCGCGGCACGGCCCGGGCACTTCGCCGGGGTCACGACCGTCGTCGCGATCCTCTTCGGGATCCTCCGGCCGGACCGGGCGTACTTCGGCGAGAAGGACGGCCAGCAGCTCCGCGTGATCGAGCGGATGGCACGCGACCTGCACCTGACCGGGGTGGTCCGCTGCCCCACGGTCCGCGAGCCGGACGGCCTTGCCCTCTCGTCGCGCAACGTCCACCTCGGGGCCGCGGATCGCGCCGCGGCGCCCGTCCTCCACCGCGCGCTGCTGGCGGGACGGGACGCCTGGGCCGACGGCGAGCGCGATGCCGCCGTCGTGCGCGAGCGCGTGAGCACGGTGCTCGCGACCGAGCCCCGGGCGGCCGTCGAGTACGTGTCGTGCGCCGACGACGCGACCCTCGCGGAGCTGGCCCGGATCGACGGGCCCGCGCTCCTCTCGCTCGCGGTGCGCCTCGGCACCACGCGGCTCATCGACAACGTGCGCCTCGGCTGATGGGCGGAACCGGGCCGTGCCCGGTCGCGTCCCCGGTGCGAGCGACGCGCCTTCGCGCCGCCGGACACCTGCCAAGGGGTGACGTCATGGCGCATCGAAGCGGCCAGCGAGGCGCGGCAACGCGCGTCGCCATCGGGATCGGCAGCCTCCTCGTGGTCGCGGCGATGCTCGGCGGATGCGGAAGCGCAGCCAGCAATCCGCTCTCGACCGTCGGTGGACCGGTCTCCGGCCAGCCCGCCGAGGCGCCGGCCGCGATGCCCAGCGCCGCCGCGGCGGCGGCCCAGGACGGGTCGTTCGGCGCGTCGAACGGGGGAACCACCAGGACGGCCGGCGGCGCGGACGTGGCCGCGGTCGACACCGGCGGCCCGCTGATCGTCCGGACCGGCCAGCTGGATCTCCAGGTCGCCGACCTCGAGGGCGCGATCCGCGCCGCGGAGGCCGCCGTGACCGCGGTCGGGGGCTATGTCTCGGCCTCCCAGCGCAGCGGTGATGCCGACAAGGCCTCGGCGAGCGTGACGTTCCGGATCCCCGCGGCTCGCTGGACCGATGCCCTCGACGCGCTCCGAAAGCTCGGCACGAAGGTGCTCGCCGAGCAGACGTCGAGCCAGGAGGTCACGGCGCAGGTGGTCGACCTCGGGGCTCGTCTCGCCAACCTGCGGGTCACCGAGACCGCGCTCCAGGGAATCATGGACAAGGCCACGAAGATCCCGGACGTCCTTGCCGTCCAGGAGCAGCTGACGGGCGTCCGGCAGCAGATCGAGGAGCTCACGGCGCAGCAGCAGACGCTCCAGGACCAGGCGGCACTCGGCTCGCTCACGGTCAGCTTCACGCCGCCCCCGGCCGTCGCCGTCACGCAGGTTCGCGAGGGCTGGGATCCCGCGCGCCAGATCGACCAGGCGGCCGCGGCCCTCGTCGGCCTTGGCCAGGGGCTCGCCAACGCCGGGATCTGGCTCGTGGTCGTCTGGGTGCCGATCCTCCTCGTCGTCGGCCTGGTCGCGCTGGTTGCCTTCGTCGTGCTCCGCCGGATCCGGCGGGGGGCGCTCGCGGTGCCGATCGCGCCGCCCGCCACCGAGGGCTGACGGAATCCGCCGGGCGGGTCAGCGCTCCTAGAGCTCCTGTCGACGGAAGGCGAGCTGCGCTGCGCCGAGCGCCAGCCCGACCAGGACGACGTTGACGATGATCGGGCCGCCCAGGTCGCCGGCCGGCTTGCCGAGCGCGAGCGCCACGGCAGGCGTCGAGAGCCCGGTCGGTGCGTAGGCCCCGATCCCGGGGATCGCGGCGACGATCCCCGTCACGATGAGGGCGACGAAGCCCGCCCCGCCCGCGACGAGCGACGAGCTGGCCAGGACGGAGAAGAGGAACGTCACGCTGCCGGTCACGAGCAGCGAGAGCCAGAGGAGCGCGCCGCTCGCCACGAAACCCGGGAGCGGCAGCGTCTCGAAGAGCACCGCCGTGTAGACCCACGCGAGCGCGTACCCGGCCGCGATCCCGGCGGCCAGCAGGACGCCGATCGCGACGGCCTTCGCCATGAGGAACGGGCCCCGCCCGACCGGCTTCGTGAGCACGAACCCCGCCGTCCCCCGCTCCTTCTCGGTCGCGACCGCCCCCATGCAGACGAGGATCGCGATCAGGAGGCCGAACTGCCCGAGGTTCTTCACGAGCTGGAGGACGGCGTCCGCGGTCGTCGGCGTGGGCATCGTGATCGTGAGGCCGGCCGTCTGGGTGCCGGCGGCCTTGATGATGTCCGGAAGGAACTTCGCGAGGAGCGGCGACGTGGCGCCGAACGCGGCCAGGACCACCACGACGACGACGAGGCGCAGCGTGCGGAGCTGCTCGCGCAGCTCCTTGGCGAGCAGGAGCCGGAACCCGGCGAATGCGCTCACGCGCGGACCTCCCCGGCCGTCCCGACCAGGGCGAGGAAGACGTCCTCGAGGGTCGGCCGCACCCGCTCGAACCTGCCCAGCCTGACGCCCGTCGCGACGACCAGCGGCAGCATCTCGGTCGCGGCGCGTTCGGCGTCGGTGACGAACACCCGGACCAGTCCATGCTCGACGCGAACATCGCGCGTCCAGGGCTGCGCGCGTACGGTCGCGACGAGCGCGTCGACCGCGGAATCCTGGCCGGGCTCGGGGTCGAGCTCGAGGATCGGCCGGGCATGGCTCGCGAGGAGCTCGTCCATCGGCGCCTCGGCGATCAGGCGGCCGTGGTCCAGGATCCCGACCCGGTCGCACACCCGCTCGACGTCGTTGAGGATGTGCGTGCTCATGAAGACCGTGCACGTCCCGCGCAGGCGGCCGATCAGCTCCAGCACGTCGCGGCGGCCCGCGGGGTCGAGCGAGCTGACCGGCTCGTCGAGGAAGAGGACCGACGGCCGCGGAAGCATGGCCTGCCCGATCCCGAGGCGCTGGCGCATCCCGCCGGAGTAGCCGCCGATCCGCCGGTTCGCCGCGTCGACGAGGCCGATCGTCTCCAGCACCTCGTTCACGCGCGCCCGCAGGGTCGCGCCGTCGAGCCCGTGGAGCCGCCCGACGAACGCCAGGAGCTCGCGGCCGGTCATCCAGCCGTAGTAGCGCGGGTCCTGGTCGAGCGCGCCGATTCGACCGGCAAGGGCACGCCCGCCGCTCGTGGCGTCGATCCCCGCGACGGTCGCGCTTCCCTCGGTGGGGCGGGCGAGGCCGGTGAGGAGTCGCAGCGTCGTCGTCTTTCCGGCGCCGTTCGGCCCCAGGAAGCCGAACACGCAGCCGGCGGGCACGTCGAGGTCGAGATGGTCGAGCGCGACGTCGAGGCGGTACCGCTTGGTGAGCCCATGCGTGCTCACCTCGCCGGCGGGTGCGGCGGTGGCGGTCACACGTCCTCCCGGCCGACGGCGAAGTAGACGATCGGCCCGAGGAGGCTGATGAAGACGATGACGAGCGCCCAGAGAGCCTTGCTGCCGCCCCGGACGTGACGCTCGTCCTTGAGCAGATCCCGGATCGCCAGGCCGAGCAGGGCGAGCTCGAGGGCGATGACGGGAAGGAGAAGCAGGATCAGCTGGCCCGTGTTCATTCGGTGCTCCCGGTGGCTGGGCCCGTCGACCCCGGGTCGGCGGGCATGAGGACGGTGGCGAAGAGGCGAGCGGTCCGGCCCTCCGCCGGCTCGTTGGCAACGAAGGGCATCAGCGCGGCGTTGAGGGCGGCGGCCATGCGCTCCAGCTCCCCGTCGCTGAGCTGGATGACGTTCTCCCGGTACCCGACGCCATCCCGGACCAGGTCCGGCGTGCCGGACGCGGCGTACCGCCCGAACGCGCCCAGAAGGCCGGCGACAAAGGCGGCGAACCAGCGGACGTGGTCCTCCGGCGTGGCTTCGGCGAGGTCCGCGGGGCCGAGCGACGCGGCGCCCGGACGGATGGTGAACCGGCGTTCGACCGCGCCTCGCGTGCGTGGTTCCCCCGCCGAGCGCGCTCGCGGCTCGTCGACGACGGCGATGATGCCGCCCTGCCGGAGCGCGTTCAGGTGCCGATACAGCGTGGCGGGCGGGACGTCGGGCACCCGTTCGAGAAGCTGTGCCGCGGACATCGGGGTTCCCGCGCCGAGGGCGACGATCAGGCGCATGCGGATCGGATGCAGGATCAGGTCCGGGCCGTGGACCCGCGACGTTCGGGCTGTGCCTTTGTTCTCATTCACGATAGTGAGAATATTAGAGGCTGGAACGCGGCGGTGTCAAGCGCGCCGGGCGCGACTGCCCGCGCCGGCGCGACTGCCCGCGCCGGGCGCGACTGCCGCGTGAAATATCGGCTCGTCCGATCAGAATCACCCGGTCCACGTTCCGAATCGCGCCCAAACCCGGGTTTCGCCGCGTTTCCACGCTCGGGGGTGCCGATTCCGATCGGCCCAGCCGATGTTCGAGCGAAATGGATCGGGCCGGGGCGCGGGAAGGTGCGTGTCGTGCGTGCCGCGTCGTGCGTGCCGCGTCGTGCCGCGTCGCGGGGCGCGGATCAGGCCGACGCGGGGATCCGGGCCTCGGTCGCGGCGTCGAGGAGCCGCTGCACGTCGAGCGCCTCGCCGACGAGCGCCTTGATCGTGGCGATCTTCTCGCGGTCGGCCGGGTGCGTCTTGACCAGCAGGTCATGGACGTCGGACGCCACCATGTACGTGTCCTCGTCGAGGAAGCACGCGAACAGGTCCGCGCGGCGGATCTCGTCGACGACCGCCGGGCGCGGCCGGTAGCCGGATACGACGAAGCCGAGCATCGCGGGCTCGACCTCGCCGCGAACCACGGCCGGCCGCCGCATCTCGGCCCGATGCGCGCGGGAGAGCGCCACGATCGCGTCCTCCCGATCGCCCGCGACGATCACGATCCGGCGGCCGACGACGTGCTGGAGGACGTGATGGGGCTCCATCGCGGCGACGCTGATCCCGCCGATCACCAGGTCGAGGTCCGGTCCCGGCGTGCAGCAGCTCCGCCCGGGTCCCATCGAGGATCATCGAGAGGCTCGGGTTCGACAGCAGCGGACGGTACGGGATGACGCCCAGGAGCGGGATCCCGTGGCGGGCGAGGCCGCGCTCGAGGACCGCTGCGATGCCCGGCTGGGCGGCAAGGTCCACCTTGTTGACGATGGCGCCGGCCACGGTCACGCCGTGCTTCTCGAACAGCGCGGCGTTGAGGACGATCTCGTCGATGGGGCGTCCCACGCCTCCCTCGCTCACGATCACGGCGGGGGCCCCCAGCACGCCGGCGACGACCGCGTTCGAGAGCCCGATCACCGCGCCGACGCCCGCATGTCCCGTCCCCTCGATGAGGACGAGCTCCTTCGTGTCAGCAAGGATCGCGTGCGCGCGCCGGATCCGGGCTCCCAGGTCCTCCACCACCTCCCCGGCGATGTATGCCTTCGTGAATCCGCGCGGGATGTGGACCGGGCTCATCACGGAGTTCGGCTCGGTGAGCCCGAAGACGGCCTTCATGAGCACGGCGTCCTCGTCGGCCGGAACCCCCGTCTCGTCGGTGACCGTGCGCTGGCCGACGGGCTTCGTGAAGCCGGTCCGGAGCCCGGACTCGAGGAAGGCGTGGAGCAGGCCGAGCGAGGCGGTCGTCTTCCCGCGGTTCTGGCCCGTTGCCGCGAGGTAGAGGTGGCGCATGCGCAGGGCCCCCGGGCGGCGGCTACGGCCGGGTCGGGGCCGTCGCGAACGGGCTCGCGAGGATCGCGAGCGCGATCAGCGCGAACGCGGCGAGGAGGACGAAGGCGAGGCGACGGTTCCGCCGCGTGACCCCGGACGAGGGACGTGGCGGGGTTCCCGGTCGCGTTCGGGGCCGGTGCCGCGACGAGCGCTGGCCGCCGCGTCGGCTCATCCGCGCGGCGTCGTCTTCCGCTCGACGAGCGCGATCGCCTCCTTCAGGCGCGTGATCGTCTCGGGATCGACCGCGTCCGGCTCGAGGTACGGGCCGAGCCGCTCCAGCACGTCGCTGACGAGGCCGAGGAAGACGCTCGCGTCCGCGACGAAGAACTGGGGCTCGTTGTTGTAGCGCACGAGGGTGAGTCGGCCCTGGAGGACGCGGCGGTCCTCGATGTGGGCGATCTGGGTGGCGAACGAGTGGCCCTGGATCCCGTCGGGGTTGTTCAGGAAGTTGAGGGCATTGTCGATCGCCAGGCCGAAGCGCGCCCGCCAGGCGACGAGCCGCTCGTGCACCTCGGGCGAGATCCGGACCTCGGCCACCTCGTCGAACACCTCCGGCGTGACCGTCAGGAGGCCGACGAGCGTGCTTCCGGCGCGCGCGCCGAGCATCACCTGGAGCGAACGCTCGAGCGTGAAGACCTCCGAATCGAATCGGGGGCTGGTGATGACGTCGGTGAGGAGGTCCTCGACGTTGTCGAGCACCGCGGTATCCGCCATCGCGGTCCCCAGGTGGCCGATCTCCTCCTTGAACAGGAACTTCTCTTCGTGGTCGAGCATCCACCGATGGTACACCGGGGGATCGCGGGCACCGCGGCCCCGGGCGATTCACCGCGCCGGTTGCGGCGGGAGCGCCGGCCGGACCGGCACGCGCGAGCCGGGCCAGCCCGCGAAGGCGGTCAGCGCGAGCCGTCAGGGTCAGCCGGCGTCGTCCGGATCGGCCGGCGACGGCAGGTCAGCCCGAGCCAGCCGGCCAGCCCGCGCCATGCGGTCAGCCCGAGCCGTCGCCCAGGCGGCGATAGATGTTCGTCGTGACGCGTGCGACCCGGGCATCGGTCGGCGTGACCCGGCCCTGGTAGGCGTGCTGGCCGAACGAGTCGAGGGCCCAGCTCCACTGGTAGGTGCCGGCGGCGACCACCGTACCGCCCGCCGGCGTCGTGTGGACGGTGGCCGTGTGGACCGTCGGGTGTCCCGTCGGGTCCTTCTGGCCTGCCGCCGTCACGGTGGGGCTCTGCGCCCAGAGCTCGGTGCCGGGCGGAGACACCTTGGGAAAGTACGTGTCGTACTCCTGTCCCACGAGGCTCACGAAGCGGTCCCCGTCGTGGACGCCCGTCCCCGCGTAGAGCCAGTGGCCCGAGTTGACCACGACCCAGTCCGCCGGGGTGAGAACGACGTGGCCGTACATCTGGCCGATCACGAGCGCCTCGGGCCGATGGACGGGCGGCAGCCGCCACTGGCACGTCGTCAGCTCGGGATGCGCCGGGGTGATCGGGTCCGCCGTCTGCGACTTGTAGCAGACGATCCGGCGGCCGGGGCCGAGCGGCGAGGCCTCGAGGCGGACCTGCCAGTAGATGGTGTTGGCGCTGAGGAACGCCGCGCTCACGCCTGTCGCCAGCGTCGCTTCCAGCGTGTCCCGCATCGGCGTTGTCCAGTACTCGTGGTGCCCCGGCAGGACGAGGAGGCGGTGGCCTCCCACGACCTCCGGGTGCATCTCGAGGTCGAGGTCCGCGCAGTACTCGACGTCGTGGCCGTTGCGCTCCTGCCAGCGAATGAACGCCGCCTCCCAGCGCGGAAGGTAGCCGGCACCGCCAGCCTCGCTGTACGGGCGGTCGAAGCTGATCTCGTGGGCGCGCTCCCAGGATGCGCCACCGTAGGGACCCGCGGGGAGCGTCCCGTAGAGCGACGGGCCGTGGTGGTTGTACGCCTGCCACGTCGCCGCGGCGTTCACGTACAGCACCGTGGATGGCGCGACGGCTCCGGCGCGGACGACGAAGACCGCGACGCCGGCCGTCCCGGACGACGGCTGGAGGACGACCACGTAGACGCCGCTAGGCCAGTCGGGCGGAATCTCGATCCGCAGCGCCTCCGGCCAGGGCTCCTCGGCGAGCCCGGACGCAGCGTCCACGACCAGTCCCGGCGTGGGCCTCGCAGAGATGCGGTGGTCGACGCGCATCAGCCGGCCGCCTGCCCCGCGGTACCAGCCGACGCGATACCAGCGGGCGTCGAACGAGCCATTCCCGCGGACCCGTAGGCCGATCGAGTCGCCGGGGGCAACCGAGGTCCGGTCGAGGTACCCGAGCACGGCCGGGACGCCCGAGAAGCCCGCCTGCCAGCCCCGGTCTCCCGGCCGGAGGTTCTCCTCCGCGACCACGCTCGGCCCGCGCGAGGGGACCGGCCCGGGGACGGCCGGCGAAGGCGCGCCCGCTGCCGGCGACGCGGATGCCGGTGGCCCGGACCCCGGCGGGCCCGATGCCAGCGGGCCGGCGGAGGTCGGCGAGGACGTCCCTGGCGGACCGCTTGGCACGCCCGGGCTGCAGGATGCGACCAGGAGCCCGGCCGCCGCGACGAGAAGGCCGCGCCGGGACACGTTCCAGCCCGCGGGTTCGTCCCTGCCGGCCAGCGGCTCCCCTGCCGGGTCTGGCTCGCCCTCGGCCGGCGTCACCGTGCAGCTGCGTTCGGCGTCCGGGCCGGCCCGAGGAGCGCGCCCGCCATCTCGCGGACCGTCTCGGCGTCGGACGCGGCGAGCACGGCTCGTCCGAGCGCGTCAAGCTGCGGCCGCGTGACGCGGGCGAGCGCCGCCCGAACGCCATCGAGCGATCCGGCATCTGCCGAGAGCTCGTCCACGCCGAGGCCCGCGAGCACGAGCGCGCCCGCGGGATCGCCGGCGAGCTCGCCGCAGACCGCGACCGGGATGCCCGCCGAATCCGCGCCCGCCACGATCCCGGCGATCGCTCGGAGCACGGCTGGATGCAGCGCGTCCTGGAGCCCCGCAAGGGCCGCGTTCCCCCGGTCGGCGGCGAGGACGTACTGGGTCAGGTCGTTCGTCCCGATGCTGAAGAACTCGACCCGCCGCGCCAGCTCCGGGGCGAGGAACGCGGCCGACGGCACCTCGATCATGATCCCCGTCACGAGCCGGTCGGCGACCGCCACGCCGGCGCCGACGAGCGAGTCCCGCGCCCGGTCGCGCAGCGACATGAGCAGCTCCACGTCCGCGAGCGTCGCCACCATGGGCGCCATGACGTGCGGGACGACCTTTGCGGCCGCCCCTGCCCGCCAGATCGCCCGGAGCTGGGTCAGGAGGAGGTCCGGGTTCGCGTAGGCCAGGCGGATGGCCCGCACGCCGAGGAAGGGGTTCTGCTCGGGCGCGAGGTGGAGGTACGGGATCGCCTTGTCGCCCCCGATGTCGGCCAGGCGGATCACGACCGGGCGCTCCGTCCCGAAGGCCTCCAGGACTCGGCGGTAGGCGTCCACCTGCTCGGCCTCGGTGGGCGGGGTCTGCCGGCTCATGAACAGGAACTCGGTACGGAACAGGCCGACACCCTCCGCCCGGGCCGCCAGGGCACGCGGCGCGTCGTCCGGCGTCCCGATGTTCGCGAGCAGGTGGATGCGCTCGCCGTCGGCGGTCGCCGCGGGTCGGTCGCGCAGCCCGGCCGCATTCGCACGACGGAGGGCGAGATCCGCCTCGCGCTCGCCGAACTCCGCGGTCAGGCGCGGGTCCGGATCGACGACGACCTCGCCGCGTTCGCCGTCCATCGCGATCGTGACCGGCTGCTCGGACGACGCAGAGCGAGCGTCGACCGCCGCGATCAGGCCGTCGATCCCGACGATCGCCGGGATCCCCAGGCTCCGGGCGAGGATCACCGCGTGGGCCGTGCGCGAGCCGCCCGCGAGGGCGATCCCGAGAAGGAAGCCGGGCGGGATCTCTGCCGTGACCGAGGGCGGGAGGTCGTCGCAGACGGCGATCGAGGGGACGTCCGGCAGGTGCAGGACCTCGCCGCGAAGGACGCGGCAGATCCGGGCGCCAACGTCCCGGACGTCCGCGGCGCGCGCGGCCAGCGTCTCGTCGTCCAGGGATGCGAGCACCTCGGCGGCCGCGGCCGCGGCCCCCCGGACGGCCTCCACGGGATCGCCGGCCTCGCCCGCGCGTTGGATCGCATCGTCAAGGAGCCCGGGATCGAGGGCCATCATCGATTGGGCGTCGAAGATGGCCGCCTCCGCCTCGCGGCCAAGGTCGCGCAGGCCGCGGGCGAGGACGTCGAGCTGGCGGGCCGTCTCGGCCGCCGCGTCCTCGATCGCGTCGCGCGGTCGCTGGTCCGGGACCCCGCGGCCCGCGGCCCGGGGCGACGCCTCGGCGGCCGGCTCGGACGCGTCGAACCGCCAGGCGGGGCCGACCGCGATCCCGGGCGATCCTGCGACGCCCGCGAGGCGGACCGGTCCCGTCATGCCTCGAGCTCCTCCCCGAGGCCGCTCGCGATCAGGTCATGGAGGGCGGCGATCGCCTGGTCCTCGTCCGGCCCGTCCGCCGCGAGCCGCACGACGTGACCGCGGGCGGCGCCGCTCTGCATCACGGCCATGATGCTCTTCGCGTTCACCGGCGCCTTGCCCTTCGTCACGTTCTGGACCGTGATCGCCGACGTGAAGCGCGCCGCCGTCTTGACGAACAGGGCGGCCGGGCGGGCATGGATCCCGGACGGGTTGCGGACTTCGATCTCGTCTGCGCGCATCTCGCGTCTCCTCGGCTTGGGGCGGCGGCTTCGATCAGACTGCACGAACGGGCCGCCGCGTGCTTGGCGCCTGCGCGCGGGCGGCGACGGCGGCGCGCGTGCAGGCGCCCGAGACGCGACGAACCCCGGTCGTCGGTGACGCCCGGGGTTCGTCGGTGCAGCCGGAGAGCGAATGTCGGTGGGCCCGGCCGTTCCTCTCCTGGCGACGGCCGCGCCGGTGAGCCTACGGGTAGAGGCCGCGGAGCGCCGTCGTGTCGGCCACGCGCTTGACCGCGACCAGGTAGGCCGCGGTCCGCATGTTGACCTCCTCGAGGAGCGACATCGCGAGGACCTCGCCGAAGGAGCGGTCCATGATCTCCTTGAGCTTCTCGTTGACGATCTTCTCGCTCCAGTGGTCCCGGTTGAGGTCCTGGACCCACTCGAAGTAGCTGACCGTGACGCCGCCGGCGTTGGCGAGGATGTCGGGGATCATGAAGACGCCCTTCTCCGCCAGGATCAGGTCGGCCTCGGGCGTCGTCGGGCCGTTGGCGGCCTCGGCGACGATCTTCGCCTTGACGTTCGCCGCGTTCGCGGCGGTGATCTGGTTCTCGTAGGCCGCCGGGATCAGGATGTCGACGGGGAGCTCGAGGAGCTCGCCGTTCGTGATCCTCGTGCTGCCGGGGAACCCGACGACCGTGCCGTGCTCCTGCTTCCAGCCGACGACCTTCTCGATGTCGAGGCCGGCCGGGTTGTGGATCGCGCCCTGCGTGTCGGAGACGGCGACGACGGTGGAGCCCTCGTCGCGCATGAGCCGCGCGGCGATCGAGCCGGCGTTGCCGAAGCCCTGGACCGCGGTCGTGGTCTCCCGGAGATCCATGCCGAGGTGCTTGGCCGCATCCACGACCGTGTAGACGCAACCGCGGGCCGTGGCCTCGTTGCGCCCCTCCGACCCGCCGAGGCTGATCGGCTTGCCCGTGACGACGCCCGGGACCGTGTAGCCCGCGTGCATCGAGTAGGTGTCCATCATCCAGGCCATGATCTGCGGCGTCGTGTTGACGTCGGGGGCCGGGATGTCGCGCTCGGGCCCGATCAGGACGCTGATCTCGGTCGTGTAGCGCCGGGTCAGCGCCTCGAGCTCCTTGAGCGAGAGCTTCTTGGGGTCGACGATGACGCCGCCCTTGCCGCCGCCGTAGGGGATCCCGACGACCGCGCACTTCCAGGTCATCCACATCGCGAGGGCCTTGACCTCGTCGATGCTGACGTCCTGGTGATAGCGGATGCCGCCCTTGGCCGGGCCGCGGCCGAGGTTGTGCTGGACGCGGTAGCCGGTGAAGACACGGATCGTGCCGTCGTCCATCTTGACGGGGAAGGTCACGGTGAGCGCCCGGCGAGGCTCGCGCAGGACACGGCGGATGCCCGGGTCCAGCTTCAGGTGCTCGGCCGCGAGGTCGAACTGCTGCTGGGCCACGGCCCACGGGTTGATCGTCGCGGCGACCTGTTCGGTGGTCATGGAGCGGAGATCCTCCTGCTCGGTCGCCCGGGACGCGGGACGGCCGTTCGCGATCGTCGTCCCTTCCGGGACGGCCACGCTGCCGCCTCCGGGACGGCTGCCGGTCGGGACGTCGCGGCCCGCCCCGCGGGACCGCCTCCGCCTCGACGGAGTGTTGCGTTGGGCCGATCATCCGGCCGGGTCATGTCCCGCTGCGAGTGCCGAACGGGGACGCAGGCTCCGGGCGGAATGGCCCGGTCGCCGACGGCAATGGTACCGAACCCGGCCCGTACCCGTCTCGCAACCATTCGTCCCGTTCGGATGCGCCGTCTGGCGCATCGCTCCCATGGCCCCGGGCGCGCCCGTACGCTCAGGGGCCGGCAAGCTCAGCGCCTGAGCAGCATCGCCGCCCCGACCGCGCCCGGGCCGAGATGCGGTCCGACGGACGGGCCGACCGTCTGGATGCTCACGTGGGCGGGATCGACACCGCCCGGGACGAGGCGCACGACCGTGTCGCGGAACGCCTCGATGTCCTCGGTCACGGTCTGGAGGATCGCGATCCGCTCCACCGGGTGCGCCGTGAGCAGCTCGATGACGCGCTCGCGCGCCCGGGCCCGCGTGCGAACCCGGTCGGCCGTCTCCACGAGGCCGTCCACGACGGTGATGATCGGCTTGACGGCGAGCATGGTCCCGATCGCCGCACGCGCCGCGGAGAGACGCCCGCCCTTGCGGAGGTACTCGAGCGTGTCGAGCGCGACGTAGAGCTCCAGGTCCGCGGCACGTTGGCGAACCATGGCGGCGATCGAGGCTCCCGTCGCGCCGTCCGCCGCGAGCTCGGCGGCAAGCATCGCGAGATGCCCCGTTCCCATCGAGGCCGACGACGAGTCCACGACGTGGATCTCGCGACCCGGATGCTGCTGCGCCCCGACCTCCGCGCTCGCGAACGTCCCGGACAGCCGGCTGCCGACGGTCACGCAGACGACGGCCGCGGCGCCGCCGGCGAATGCATCGGAGAACGCCTCGGCGAACGCGCCCGGCGCGGCCGCAGCCGTCGTCGGGAACGGCGCGTCCGGGGCCAGCATCCGCTTCCAGAAGTCGGCCGTCGACAGATCGATGCCCGCCCGGTACTCCTGCGCACCGAAGCGGACGAGGAGCGGCACCACCCGGATGCCGAGCGCGCTCGCGATCGTGAGCGGGAGGTCCGAGGCGGAATCGGTCACGATCGCGACGCTGGCCATCCTCCCATGATAGGGGCCGCCGCGGCCGTCTCCGGGCCTGCCGCGCGGCATTCGCCGCGGAGGCTCGTGCAGCGGCATTCGCCCTGGGGGCGGATCGTCCGACGGCCGCGTCGCCGGCCCTACGCGTCGGAAACGGGCTCGAGAAGCCCCGTGACGCCGAGGCTGTGCTCGACCGACCGGAGCCGCCAGAGGGGCAGCACGGCGATGGCGAGCATGACGAGCGTCGCGACGAGCAGGCCGTCGATGCCGGCCGCCTCGGCCGCGGCGCCGCCCGCGATGCTGCCCGCGATCTGGCCCAGGGCGAGGAAGACCGAGTAGAGCCCCATGATCGCGCCGCGGTCGCGCGGATAGGGCTCGGACATGTCCGCGAGCAGGCCGAGCGCGGCGGGCGTCGCGCCGGCGAGGACGAACAGCCCGCCAACGACCGGGACCAGGAGGACGACCGTCACGATCACGGGCAGGGCGGCGCCGTGGTTGATCGCCACGGCCGCCGCGACGAGCGCCGCTCCGCCCCCGAGCCCGTAGAAGATGATCGTGGTGCGGCGCAGCTTCTTGAACCGGTTGCCCCAGTAGACGAGGCCAGCGAGGAACACGAGCATACCGACGGCCAGCCCGGCGCTCACGAGGAGCGGCGAGGCGCCGGACATCAGTCGCTGCTCGATGAACCGGGGATCGCGGGGCCGCACCAGCTGGAAGAGCGACTGCGACGTCCACAGGCCGATCGCCGCGTTCACCGCGATCCAGGTCGGCGCCAGGAGCCAGACGTGGGCGCCGGACAGGATCTCGAGGTAGCGCGCGAGGCTCGTTCGCCGCTCGTGCTCGTGGCCGCGGCGGTCCGCGCGAGGGTCGCCGACGCCGAAGCGGTAGATGGCCCACGAGATCCCGTAGATGAGGGCGTTGACGAAGAACGCCTCGCGATGGAAGACGGTCCAGAGCGGCCCGGCCGCCACGATCCCCGCACCCAGGCCGGCCAGCGTGGCGGCCTCGAAACGGGCGACAGCCTTTCCGCGCAGCCCCTCGTCGCCCATCGTCACGATGGCGATGAAGCCGAGGATCGACGGCACGCTCGCCGCCGTGGACGCGCCCTCCAGCCAGCGGGTGCCACCGAGCAGCCACAGGTTCGTCGTGATCCCGGTCAGGACCACCGCTCCCGCGCCGAAGGCCGGGCCGAGCTGCATGATCCGGTGATAGCCGAAGCGATCGGCGAGCGGTCCGAACAGGGGCGAGAGGATCAGCTCGGCGGCAAAGAACGACGCCGTGAAGATCGAGACGGTGATGGACGAGACCTGCTCGCCGCCATGCCTGGGCAGGTCGGCCAGGTAGTAGACGAGCATCGCGCCCGTGAGGCCCGTGCTGAAGCGGAGCGTCAGCGTCCCCACGATCACGGACCAGACGGAGCGTGCCACGGATTCAGGGTACCCGGGCCGGGCGCTCGGAGCAGCCCTAGAATGCAGGGCGATGGATGCCGTCCGACCGCTGGCGCCCGCCCCGCTGGCCCGCGGCGGTTCCGGGGCCGTTGTCGCACCGCACCACCTCGCCACCACCGCGGGCCTCGGCGTCCTCCGGGCCGGAGGGACGGCGGTCGACGCCGCGATCGCCACGAACGCTGTCCTCGGGGTCGTGATGGGCGAGGCCTGCGGCCTGGGCGGTGACGCGTTCTGGCTCGTGTGGGACGAGGCGACCGCCACGCAGACCGCGCTCAACGGGTCGGGACGTGCTCCGGGCGGCGTCGATCCGGCCGCGCTCCGGGCCCGCGGGCTCTCCGTGCTCCCATTCCGCGGTCCGCTCACGATCACCGTCCCCGGCGCGGTCCGATCGTGGGCCGACGCGCATGCCCGCTGGGGGCGCCTGCCGATGGACGCAATCCTCGCCCCCGCCGTCGAGCTGGCCCGGGACGGCTTCCCGGCCGACGAGCTCTTCGTCCGCGCGGTCGAACTGTCCGGGCGTGTCTTCGACGTCGAGCTGGGCGCGCTCGCCCAGGGGTTCCACGCGGTCTATCGGCCGGCAGGGCGGGCCTGGCGCCCGGGCGAGCGCGTCCGCCTGCCGGCGCTTGCCGCGACGCTTGAGCGGCTCGCCCGCGCCGGGCTGGCGGACTTCTATGACGGCGACGTCGCCGCGCGCCAGGCGGCGGGGCTCGGCGCCGCGGGCTCGGCGTGCACCGCGCAGGACCTCGCGACGCACGCGTCGACCTGGGAGACGCCGCTCGCCCTCGACTATCGCGGCGTCACGGCGACGACGCACCCGCCCAACAGCTCGGGCATCGTCGGCCTCGAGATCCTGAACATCCTGCGGGCGCTGCCGGCCCCGGGACCGGCGGGCTTCGCCCCGGGCGCGGGAGGCGCCACCGCGGGCGCCGATCTGCGCTGGGTCCACCTCGGGATCGAGGCGACGAAACACGCCCTCGCCGACCGCGACGCCCACCTCACCGATCCGGCGTTCGCCGCGATCCCGGTCGATCGCCTGCTCGACGCCGCCTACGGGGCGCAGATCGCCGCCGGGATCGATCCCGGCCGGGCGGCCGCGCCACCCCCCGCCCGGAATCCGCCGGGTGGCGGGACGATCTACCTCGCCGTCGTCGACCGCGACGGGCAACGCGGTGAGCCTGATCGAGTCGAACTACGCGGGCTTCGGCTCCGGGATCGTGGACCCGGCGACGGGGATCGCCTACCAGAACCGCGGGAGCTACTTCAGCCTGGACCCGGCCCACCCGAACGTGCTCGCGCCCGGCAAGCGCACGCTCCACACGCTTCTTCCCGGGATGCTGTTCCGTGACGGACGACCGTGGGTGGTCCACGGCTCGATGGGCGGCGACGCGCAGCCGGCGATCTTCGCCCAGGTCGTGTCGGCGCTCGTGGACGGCGGCGTGGACGTCGCGACGGCGGTCGCGGCTCCCCGATGGCACGCGGCGTCGCCGCGCCACTTCGCGCCTCCGGACACGGTCGCCATCGAGCCCCGCTTCCGCGACGGCCTCCTGGCCGGCCTCGCCGGGATGGGCCACGTCCTGGACGTCCACGCTCCATTCGACGGCGGCGCTGGGCCACGCCCACGCGATCGAGCTCGTCGACGGCGGTCCCGGCCGCGGCGGCACGCTGGCCGCGGCGGCCGATCCGCGCTCCGTCGGGCTCCCGGCCGCCTGGTGAGCGACCCGTCCGGATCCGACCCGCTCCTCGCGTCGGGGCCGCTGTCCGCCGTGCTGGAGCGGCTGGGCCGGCTGACCATCGACGACCTCCACCGGCTCGACGCGGCCGTCCGCGCCGCCAGCGGAGAGCGGCCGTATCGCGGGCGGGTGGACAGGGGGTTCTGGCTCGCCTGGTACCAGGGACCGCGCCTCACGAGGTCGGAGAGCCGCGAGCTCGTCGACATGTTCCCGGCCGTCGTCGTGGCGATCGCGTCCGGGGTCACGGGGCTGGACGTGAACCGGCTCGGCGCCCGTCTCGGCGGCGGGGACCGGGCCGGCGTCTTCGGCGACCTCTTCCGCCTCGTCCGCCCCGGCTCCCCGGACCGCGCGCTCCAGCACGCGGCGATCGCCCTGATCGAGGACGCGGCCGCGCCGTGGGATCCGCGTCTCGCGATCATGGCCTGCTGGAACGTGACCTGCGCCGCGACGCTCCGGGCGCACCTCCCGGCGTCGGTCCTGGAGGTGCTCGAGCATGCCTGGCGCCAGTCGCTCGGGGAGCCGCCCGCCTGACAGCGGCCTGCCCCGGCGAGCGAGCGCCAGCGGGCGTGCGCCTGACAGCGTGCCGGCGGCGCCGCCGCAAGGCCGGGGACGCGTGCGATACTCGCGCCCCCGACCAGAATCCACATCGGCGCGGGCGCAGCTCGCGTCCCCACCGCCTTGGGGAGGCCCCGGTGACCTCGAACATCTCGCAGTCCTATCCATACTCGAGCGAATCGGATGCCGAGCGCGCCGCGGCCGTTGACGCCGTCGTGGCTGCCCATCCCGGGCTCGACGCCACGATCGCGGGCGAATCCTCGCCGCTCGATCCTGGCGAGCGCTGGTGGACCTATCACCATGCCGACTGCGGGGGGACCTTCCACGTCGCCGGTTACGCGCGCGATCAGCACGCGGTCTCCGTGGTATGCGACCGCTGCGGGAAGACCGCGCTCCGCTGAGGGTCAGCGCCCGCCGCGCCCGACGAGCCCGATGATCGCAGCCGCGCGTCCCGCGCCGGACGCGCCGACGCTCCGGGCCGCGCGCCGGCGCCTCCTCGTCGACATGCTCGGGATCGTGGCGTCCGCCGCGGGATTCGGGGTGGTCTTCGGGCTCACCGCGCGGGCGAACGGCTTCTCCCCGCTCGAGGCGATGGCATTCTCCGTGCTCGTGTTCGCGGGGGCGTCCCAGTTTGCCGCTGCCGGGATGGTGGGGGCGGGCTTCGGATGGCCGGCGATCGTGGTCCTGACCGGCCTGGTCAACGCGCGCCACCTCCTCTACGCGGCGGCGCTGGGGCCATGGCTCCGCGATCGATCGCGCGTCGAACGGGCGCTCATGGCGCACGTGCTCACCGACGAGGCGTTCGCGCTCAGCCTGGTCCACTTCCGGCGGCTGGGGTTCGCGGACCGGCGTGGCTACTGGCTCGCCGCGATCGGCGGGGTCTTCATCCCCTGGAATCTCGCCACGCTCGTCGGCGTCCTGGGGGGCAGGTCGTGCCCGACCCGCGGCTCCTCGGGCTCGACATCGTCTTCCCGGCGGCGATGGCCGGGCTTGCCGTGGGCCTTGCGACGGGGCGGCGGGAGGTCGCCGCCGGCGTTGCCGGGGTGGGCATCGCCCTCCTCGTCGGCCTCGCGGTCGATCCCGCGGGCCGGCGTCCTGGCGGGCGGCCTCCTCGGCCCGGGCGTAGGCCTCCTCGTCCCGCGCCGAGACCCGGCGGTCCCCGAGCCGGACGAGCTGCCCGCGGAGCCGGGCTCGTTCAGGCGGCCGGATCGCTCCGACGACGGGATCGCGCCGTGAGCGGGCGGACATGAGCGTCGCGCTCGTGGGCCTCGCCCTGCTGATGGCCGCGGTGACCTACCCGGCGCGCGCGATCCCGCTCCTTGCGCCCGGCTTCGAGCGTCTCCCGGCGCGGGCGCTCGAGTACCTCCGCCTCGTGGGTCCGGCGGTGCTCGGTGCGATCGCGGCGTCACAGGTGCTCATCGCGACCGGCGCGAACGGGCGTCCCGTCTTCCATGTCGGGATCGACGCCGTGGCGGTGCTCGCCTGCGCCGCGCTCGTCGCGTGGCGCAGGAACCTCTTCCTCGGCCTGCTGGTCGCCGTCTTGGCCGCGGCCGTCGCCCGGGCGCTCGGCATCGGCTGACCCACGGGCCGCGATGCGGGCCGGCCCGCACGGGAGCGTGTCGTCAGCGCGCGGCCGACGCCCGCCACGCGGCAACCTCCGGGTCGCGCCCGGTCGCGAGGAGCAGGGCCGCGAAGAGAGCCGTCCGCGGGACGATGCTGGTCACGTCAAGCCATTCGTCCGGCGAATGGTCGAGGCCGCCGACCGGACCCAGGCCGTCGAGCGTCGGGACGCCCATCCCCGCGGTCGTGTTCGCATCGGACGCGCCGCCCGTCGCGGCGTCGCGAACCGCGAAGCCGAGCCGCCCCGCCAGCTCCTCGGCATGCGCGACGAGGAGCCCCGAGCGCGCCAGCTTCTCCATCGGCCAGTGGCGATGCCGCTCCACGACCCGCACGAGGACATCGGGGACGGTGGGGGCGGCGGCGAGCGCTCCGATCGCGGCGGACGCGGCCTCGAGGCCAGCCCGATCGGTTGCCCGAAGGTCGACGTGGAGGACCGCCTTCCCGGCCACGACGTTCGAGCGCGTGCCCGCCTCGACCACGCCGACGTTGCACGTGACGCCGGGCCAGCGGCCCGTGAGCGCGTGGAGGCCCATGACCTGGTGTGCCGCCTCGAGGATCGCGCTGCGCCCCCTCTCGGGCTCGACCCCGGCGTGTGCCTCGCGGCCGGTGACCGTCACGACGTACTCGACGACCCCCTTGCGGGCCGAGACGATGTCGCCGTTCGCGCGGGCGCACTCGAGGACGAAGGCTACGTCGCTGTCGGCCGCCACCCGGCGGACGTGCGGCGTGGAGGCAGGCGAGCCGATCTCCTCGTCGGGGTTCGCGATCACCGTCAGCCGCTCGAACGGGAGGGCGCCGGCCGCCAGGATCGCCCGGAGCCCGTAGAGCAGCGTGAGCAGCCCGCCCTTCATGTCGGTCACGCCCGGGCCGGTCGCGATCCCGCCGGCGAGCCGGAACGGGCGCTCGGCGACCGTTCCGCGCGGAAAGACCGTATCCATGTGGCCGATCAGGACTGCCCGCGGACCGCCTGGAGTCCCTCGCAGGACCCCCTCCACGGTGTCGCCGAGAGCGCCGGCCGGGTCGGGGTGACGCGTCACGTCGGCGCCGAGTCCCTCGAGGACGGCGGCGGTCCACGCCGCCACCTCGTTCACGCCATCGCGGTCGTAGCTCCCGCAGTCGACGTTGACGAGGCGGGCCAGGTCGGCGAGCAGGGCCGGTTCGGCGAGGCCGATCCGGGCGGAGAGCGCGCGGAGCTCATCGTCGCCGACGAGGCTCGCCGAATGGGCTGCCATCTCAGCAGACACGCGGGGCCGCCCGGGTCACGCCGTTCTCGCCATGCGCGGAGTGTGCCGTGTCGCGAGGTCCCGCGCGAGACGCTCCGGCCTGACAGGGAGGCCTGCACGCTGGCGGCTGGCTCCTCGCGCCTCGAGCGACCGGCCGGCGCGCCCCGCGGGCCGGCGAGCATCCCGACGCGGTTCCGGCGCAATGCGATACTCCACGACATGGCACCGGAGCATGCGGTCGGACGCGTGGAGGGACGCCTCGACGGGCTCGTGGACCGCCGGACGCGCCGGCGGGGCGGCGTCCTGCGCCGGGCCCTGCGCCGCCAGGTCTCGCACCTGCATGAGCGGCGCCGGCTGATCGCCATCCTCCTGCTCGCGCTGGCCGGCGGAATCGGGCTGGCCGGGATGTTCGCGCGGGGCGAGCTCGCCGGCGTGGACGCACGCGCGTACTGGGCCGCTGTCCGGATCTGGCTCAACGGCGGCGACCCCTACCATCCAGCCAGCCCGTTCATGCCGTACGTCTACGCGCCGTGGCTCCTGCCGGTCTTCGCGCCCTGGGCGCTCCTGCCGTGGGACGTGGCGTGGTTCGTCTGGCGCGGCGGGACGATCGTCCTGCTCCTGTGGACGGTCGCCTGGGCGTACCGGCGTCACCCGCTGGCGACCGCCCTGACCGCGCTCGTGCTCGCGTTCCCGGCGTTCGCGAACCTCGACACGGGCAACATCAACCTCGTGCTGGTCCTGATGCTATGGGGGGCCTGCTTCACCGGACCGCGGACCGGCGGCATCCTCTGGGCGCTCGCCGTTGTCGTCAAGTGGATCCCGATCGTCTTCCTGCCGATCCTGGCCCCGAAGGCGCGCCTCCACGGCGTCGTCTTCCTCGCCATCGCGGCGCTCCTCACGCTCGCGACGCTTCCGTTGACGCTCGTCCAGCTGTCCGTGCTCTTCGGGATCCCGCGACCGCTGCGCCTCGACTACCTGGTCTTCCTGTGGGCCCTCGTCCCACCGCTCTGGGGTCGACCGGACCCGGCTTGGTTCCTGCGCCCATCGACGTGGCGTGCCTGGGCGGCCCGCCTCGTCGCGGCCGGCCTTGCGTGGCGCACGCGCCCGCGGGTCACCGCGGGCCCCGCGCCCGAGCGCGCGGGCGATCGATTGCGGGCGGCCGCGCGTGGGTTCTTCGGCCTGCCTGCCTGACCACGGGCCGGTTCATCCGGTTCGCGACAGGCGCGCGACGTCCCGGCCTCGCTTGCACGTGCTGCGCAGCCGCGCTAGGTTAGGCGCCCGCCACGGAACGGCGACGGGGAAGGATGGACGCGATGGACCCCGACCGCGCTCCTGCGCGGGGCACCGATCCCGGCGCCGTGCGTCCGCGTCGCGCAGCGCCCACGGCCCGCGACGAGGCGGGCACATGGTTCTCGCGCGGGGTTGGCTTCGTCGGCGGCGGCCTCCTGGCCTACGGGGTCGTGAACGGCTTCCTGGCGGCATCGAACGTCGTCCTGATCTTCTTCGTCGCGTTGCTGCTCGCGTCCGCACTCGAGCCGGTGGTGGCCCGCGTCCGCGATCGGCTCCCGGTCGCGCGGGGCGCGGCCCTGCTCCTCGTCTACGCGGCGTTCTTCGTCATCGTCCTGGTCATGGCCCTGCTGGTGGTCCCCGGCGCCCTGGACCAGGTGGGCGACCTTGCGGCGGCACTCCCGGCGGCGTTCCAGCGGGCGAAGGATTTCGCCAACGCACTCGAGGTCGACGCCCTCCGCAGGAGCCTGATCGCGATCATCAACGCCGCGATCGCGGCCACGAAGCCCGGGCCGGCCCCGGTGGCGGGCCAGGTCGTCTCCGAGGGCCTCGCGATCGTGAACGTCGTGGTCTCGGTGGCATCGATCCTCACGCTCGTCTACTTCTGGATGACGGAGCGCGCGCGCCTCCAGCGCTTCATCCTCAGCTTCCTGCCTCCCGAGCGTCGAGGGGGCACGCGGGAGGCATGGAACGCGGTCGAGCTTCGCCTCGGCAACTGGGTCCGCGGGCAGCTGACGCTGATGGCGGCCCTCGCGGTGATGACGGGGATCGCGTACACGGTCCTCGGCCTGCCGTCCGCCCTGCTGCTCGCCCTGATCGCCGGGCTCGCCGAGGCGGTCCCCATCGTGGGTCCGGCGCTCGGCGTCGGGCCGGCAATCCTCGTCGCCCTCGCGATCAAGCCCGAGGTGCTGCTCCTCGTCGTGATCGCCTACGTGGTGATCCAGCTCCTCGAGAGCAACATCCTCGTCCCGATCGTCATGCGCAACGCGATCGGGGTCTCTCCGCTCCTGATCATCCTGAGCCTGCTCGTGGGCTCCGCCCTCGGTGGCCTGGCAGGAGCCCTCGTCGCGGTGCCCACGATCGCCGGCCTCGAGGCGGTCCTCGAACGGCTCCAGGACCGGGAGGTGCCCGTGGGCGAGGACTCGGCGACCGCGAGGCACACGTCGGACGAGGAGATCATCGGCGAGCCGAACCCCGCGGCAGCCTCGGTCGAGGCGCCGGGCTAGCGCTCCACGCCGGCGAGCATGTCCGGCCCGCGTCCGGTCGTCGGGCGGAGCGCCATCCCGCGGTACCCCGACACGAACCCGGCGGCGAGGAGCCGGTCTCGCCAGGGGCCCGCGGGCCCGACCGGCTCGCCGTCGACGCGGCCGATGACGAGCTCGCGGACGCGGCCGTCCAGGACGAGGACCCGGAGGGCCGCGAGCGCGACCCCAAGCCGATCGAGGTCCGCCGCGGCGGGGAACGTGACGAGCCCCGAGCCGCCGCGCTCGAGGTACAGGACCGGGGCGCCGTCCACGAGCACGACGTAGGCACCGGCGGCGCGCTGGAACGGCCGGCGGTCGGCCTCGTCTCGACGCGGCCAGGCGACGGCGGCGCCGTACGACTGCGCCGGATCGGCGGCAGCGAGCAGGTCGACCCGCGGGGCGCCGCCCTCCGCATCGCGGCTGGCCCGCAGGCGATCGATCGCGCCCGGCAGGGCGAACTGGGCCGCCCCGAGCCCGTCCACGAAGTAGCCGCGGCGGATCCGGCCCGACTCCTCGAGCGCACGCAGGACCGGGTAGATCGCGGCGAAGCCTCCCTCCACGCCCTCCGCGATGACGGCCTCGCGCGTGACGATCCCGTGGCGCTCGAGCAGGACACGCGCAACGGCATGGAGCCGCTGGGTTGCGGCCGACGCCGCGCTGCCGAGCGCGGCTCGTGGCGGCGGTCCCGCGACGCTGCCCGCGCCCGCATCCGGCTCGACGAGCGACCAGCGACCGGCAGCCTCGGGCGGGCCGAGCGTCGTGAGCCTGCCCGGCCGCGGCCGCCGGTCCCTGCCGGGGCGCTTCCAGCGGAGCGCCCGCAGCGGGCCGAAGGTGTCGTTCGTGACATCGCCGGCCCAGACCAGGTCCCACAGCGCGTCGAGGACCTCCCGATCCGTGCCGCCGCCGGCCGCGGTGAAGATCTCGCGGTAGAACGACGCCCCGCGACGGCCCAGGAGGTCGCGGATCGCCGCGTGGCGGGTCCCGGAAGCCTGATCGGCCACGCCATCCCGGGACGCCACGAGGGATGCCCGCAGCACGTCATCGCGGCCCGGCCGGAAGAGCGCGACGCGACCATCGTCGCGGCCGAGTGGCCCGCACCCGATCCATGCGACCTCGCCCCGGGCGCCGAGCTCGTCGAGGAGCCGCGGCTGGTAGCCGGGGACGCGCGCCGGGAGAACGTCGCGCTCCAGGACGGAGGCCGGGATCGGGACCCCGGCCAGCTGGTCGACGACCTCGGCGAGCCGCTCCAGCGCGACCTGGCCGTGAAGCGGCGCGGCATGCTCGGCCCCGGGAGCCGGGATCGGCGTGACACCCTGCCATGCGGGCAGGAAGCGGGCGAACGCGGCCGCCTCGACCGGCTCCACCTCGCGGCGCAGGCGCGCGAGCGACCGGCGCCGGAGGACTCGCAGGACCTCCGGGTCGCACCATTCGCGCTCGGCCCCGCCCGGCCGGAACTCGCCCAGGAGCACCGTCCCGGCGTCCGCGAGCCGACCCAGCGCGTCCGCCACGATCCCCGCCGGCAGCCCCCAGCGACGCGCGGGATCGATGCCGAGGAATGGCCCGTGGGTGCGGGCCCAGCGCGCGAGGATGC
This sequence comes from uncultured Chloroflexia bacterium, assembly GCA_963809215.1. GTDB lineage: Bacteria > Chloroflexota > Limnocylindria > Limnocylindrales > CSP1-4 > CTSoil-043. Next base: position 606,155 of record CAWEIJ010000002.1, on the reverse strand, counting down.
CGCCGAGCGCGTCGTGCGTCGGGCCGAGGAAGGCGATGGGCGTGCCCTGCGGCGGCGGGGTGCCCGTTGCGTCCCGGTAGCGGCCGGCGTCCTCGACCGCGATCCAGCGAGGCTGGCCGCCGATCCGCACGAGGATTGCGCGGCGCGTCGCGCTCAGCGTCTCGAGCCACTCGCGCGCGGCCGGCGGCCCGCCCCGCGTCCGGGCCGCGACCTCGTCCTCCGCCAGGTCCCCGAGCCGCCGGAGCAGGTCCGCGACCTGGTCCACGGAGCCGGCCTTCCGTTCGTCCAGGAGCGCCTGGAGGCCCAGCTCGGTCTCGTCGAGCGCCGCAGGGTCCAGGAGCTCGCGGAGCTCCTCCTGGCCCAGCAGCTCCCGGAGCAGGTCGCGGTCGAGGGTGAGCGCCTGCGCGCGCCGCTCGGCGAGCGGAGCGTCGCCCTCGTACATGTAGGCGGCCACGTAGTCGAACAGGAGCGACGACGCCATCGGCGTCGCGGCGGCGGTCTCGACCCGGTGGACGCGGATCTCGCGCCGCGCGATCCCGCCGAGCACCTCGCGGAGCGCGGGCAGGTCGAAGACGTCGGCGAGGCACTCCCGGTAGGTCTCGACGAGGATCGGGAAGCTCCCGTAGCGGCTCGCAACCCCGAGCAGGTCGGCCGCGCGCTGGCGCTGCTGCCAGAGCGGCGTGCGGGACCCGGGCCGGCGGCGCGGCAGGAGCAGGGCACGGCCTGCGTTCTCGCGGAACCGCGAGGCGAACAGGGCCGAGCCCCCGACCGCCGCGACGACCAGGTCCTCGATCGCATCCGGATCCGGGAACAGTGCCTCCTCGACCCCGTCGAGGTCGCCCTCGGGAAGGCGGATCGCGATCCCGTCGTCGGACCAGATCGAGGCGACCTCCTGGCCGAGCCGCTCGCGCAGCCGGGCCTCGATCGCGAGCGACCACGGGGCGTGGACCCGACCTCCGAATGGGGTGAGCAGGACCAGCCGCCAGTCTCCGAGCTCGTCGCGGAAGCGCTCGACCACGACCCGTCGGTCGGTCGGGAGGGCGCCCGCGGCGTCCCGCTCGTCCTCCAGGTACGCCACCAGGTTCTCGGCCGCGAGCGTGTCGAGATGGTGCCGGTCCCGGAGGCGCGTGATCACGGCCTCCCGTCCCGTCGCGCCCCGGGCGAGGTCGCCCTCGACGTCGCGAACGAGCGCGCCGAGCGCGCGACCGAGCTCGATCGGCCGCCCGATCGCGTCGCCCTTCCAGAACGGCAGCTTGCCCGGCTCGCCGGGCGCCGGCGAGACGATCACCCGCTCCGGCGTGATCTCGAGCACCCGCCAGCTGCTGGCCCCGAGGACGATCACGTCGCCGTGCATGCCGGCGCGCAGCTCGTAGACCATCTCCTCGTCGAGCTCGCCGACCCGGCGGCCCGGCGTGCCGGCCTCGCCGGTGACGAAGACGCCGAAGAGGCCTCGATCCGGGATCGTCCCGCCCGAGGTGACGGCGATCACCCGGGCATCGCGCCGGCCCTCCACGCTGTCGGTCACGCGGTCCCACACGACCCGGGGCTTGAGCTCCGCGAACTCGTCCGACGGATATGCCCCGGCCAGCATCGCCAGCACGCCCTCGAGGACCTCGCGGGTCAGCGTCTCGAATGGCGCCGCGCGCGTCACGGTGGAAAGCAGGTCGTCGACGGACCAGCGGTCCATGACCGTCATCGCGACGATCTGCTGGGCCAGCACGTCCAGGGGGTTCCGCGGGATGGTGGTCGCCTCGATCAGACCCTCGCGCATGCGCTCGGCGACGACCGCGCACTCGAGGAGATCGCCGCGGTACTTCGGGAAGATCACGCCGCGGCTCACCTCGTCGACGCGGTGCCCGGCGCGGCCGATCCGCTGGAGCCCGCGGGCGACCGAGGTCGGCGATTCGACCTGGATCACGAGGTCGATCGCGCCCATGTCGATCCCGAGCTCGAGCGACGAGGTCGCGACGAGCGCGGGAAGCCGGCCGTCCTTCAGGGCCTCTTCGATCGCGACGCGCTGCTCGCGCGCGATGGAGCCGTGGTGGGCCCGGACGAGGTCCTCGCCGGCGAGCTCGTTGAGGCGCTGGGCCAGCCGCTCCGAGAGGCGCCGGCTGTTCACGAAGACGAGCGTGCTCCGGTGCGACCGGATCAGCTCGAGGATCCGCGGGTGGATCGCCGGCCAGATGCTGACGCGCCGATCGCCGCCGCCGACCGGGCCGCTCGGCTGGTCCTCGAGCGGCATCGCGTCGCCCAGGTGGCGCATGTCCTCGACCGGCACGATGACCTGGAGGTCGAGCTCCTTGCGGGTGCCGGGGTCGACGAGCGTGACGCCGCGCCCTTCGCCGGCGCCTGCCAGGAAGCGCCCGATCGTCTCGAGCGGCCGCTGCGTCGCCGAGAGGCCGATCCGCTGGAACGCCGGGACGCCCGGCGCGCGAAGGCGCTCGAGCCGTTCCAGGCTCAGCGCGAGGTGCGCGCCGCGCTTCGTGCCCGCGACGGCATGCACCTCGTCGATGATCACGTGCTCCACGCCCCGGAGGATCTCGCGCGCCTGCGACGTGAGCAGCAGGTAGAGCGACTCGGGCGTCGTGATCAGGATCTCCGGCGGCCGCTTCGCGATCGAGCGGCGCTCATCCGCCGTGGTATCGCCCGTCCGCGACGCGATCGAGACCGCGCGGACCGGGATCCCCAGGCGCGCGCCCGCCAGGGCGATCCCGGCCAGCGGCGCCCGGAGGTTGCGCTCGACGTCGTACGTCAGGGCCTTGAGGGGGCTCACGTACAGGATGCGCACCGAGCCCGCTCCCCCAGCGCCTGCGCCGCCGGGCCGTGCCGCAGTCGCGGGGCCCGGCCGGGCGCCCGCGCCGGCACCTGTCGGCGCCGGCCGGGCCGGTTCCCGGATGAGGCGATCCAGGCACCACAGGAATGCGGCGAGCGTCTTGCCGCTGCCGGTCGGGGCGTGGAGGAGCACGTGGCCGCCCTGTGCGATCGCGGCCCAGCCATCGACCTGGGCCGGCGTCGGGGCCGCGAAGGCGTCCCGGAACCACGTCGCGACCGGTGGGCTGAACCGGGCGAGCGGGTCGGCTGCGGGGTTGGACCGGGGAGCCACGGGAGCGGGAGTATACGCCCGCACGGCAGAACCGATCACCCGTTCGAATTGGGTCCGGCCGCGCTGTGACCGCCTGGCATGGCGAGGCCCGGCGGGCCGAGGTGCCCGCCGGGCCTCGCCGGGACGCTGACGGCCGCCGGTCAGGGGTCCCGGCGGGCGTCTGGGATCTGCTTCCCGCAGCGTGCGGGACGGGAAGCGTCGCCGGCCTCCGCCATCGGTCACGCTGGGCGGGGCCCGCCGGCACGAATCCCGCGGGCCGCCGACGTGCCATCTGGCACCCGCATGCGCACGTGCGAATACGTCGGCCGGGCGCCGAATTGGCCCGGCTCGCCCCGGTCGCGCGAATTCGAGCGTGTCGAGATGGCCTGCCCGGCTGCCGTTCGACCCTGCTCGAGGGGCCATCCGGCCTCGTCCCGACAGGACCCGACCCGCCGATGAGCTGATCCCGTGGCACCATGCGCGGATGGAGCGGACGTACACGACTCCCCTCCTCGACAAGCTCGGCGTGAAGCTCCGAGCCCGGGTCGCGGTGATCGACATCGATGACCCGGCGTTCCTCGCCGAGCTGTCGACCCGGGCTGCAGTCGACGCGGCGGGTTGCGCCCGGCGCCGCGGCCGACCTGGTCTTCCTGGCGGCAGACGACACCGCCGCCCTGGGCCGGCTCCCAGTGTTCCGCGCCGCGATCTACCCGGGCGGAGCCGTCTGGGTCGTCTTCAGGAAGGGCCGCGCGGCGACGCTGCGCGACGTGGACGTGATGGCCGCGGCGCGAGAAGCGGGCCTCCTCGACAACAAGGTCGTCTCGTTCAGCGCGACCCACACGGCGCTGCGGCTCGTGGTTCCCCGGAGTCAGCGCTGACGCCGAGCCGCGCCCGCACGCAGCGGCGGGGGCGGCGGTCCACAGATCACGTCGGTGGCCGGACCCCCGGGTCGGCGGGCGGCGTCAGGGGTCAGGCGCCGGCGGGCGACGCCGGCTTCGGCGGCTGCGTCCGCGGCGTGCCCACCGGGAGGTTCGCGGGCTCGAGGATCTCGTCCACCAGGCCCAGCTCCAGGCACTCGTCCGGGCCCAGGAATCGCTCGCGCCCCGACCAGATGAAGTGTCGCCACCACGCCGCGTCGCGGTAGCCCGTGCGGCGCGCGAAGAGCTCGGCGACCGTGTGCTGGTAGTGCTCGGAGAGCTGCTGGTAGTCCTTGAAGATTCGCTCGTCCTCGCCGGAGAGGATCCACTGCGTGGAGTGGAGCATGAGCGTCCCGAACCGGCCGATCGAGCGGTGATCGCCGGCCTGGCTCACGATCGCCCCCATCGAGTAGGCGTACCCGAGCACGACGGTGTCGATCCGGACATCGAAGTGGCGCCGCATCCGGTTGATCATCTCCATCATGGCCAGCCCGTCACCGACGGAGCCGCCCCCCGAGTTGATATAGACCGTGATGGGCTGGTCCCGCTGGCCGCGCCGGGGGATGCTCATGAGCAGGATCGACTTCGCGAAGTCCTCGGCGTGGGCTGCGTCGATGTCGGTGACGAAATAGGAGCCCGTGGCATCGAGCGCCATGCGGCGCGCCTGGACATCCGCCACGAGCGAGCCAAGGTCCGGTACGCGCATGCCCACGCCGACCTCCTTCCAGCGACCGGAAACCAAACCGACCCCGGCGTCACGAGAGTACGCCTCGCCGGGGTCGGTGCAGGACCGGATTCGGTCGTTCGGATCGTCAGGATCGGACCCGGACGGGCTCCGGCACGAGGGCGCCGCCAGCGTGGGCCTCGGGAACGTCCGCTCTCGAGCTGCCCGCATGGACCGCGATCTCCGCCTGGCGGGGCGACGGGATCGCGAGCGCCACGAGCGTGCCGATCCCGAGGGCCGCGGCGCCGAGCCAGACGGCCGGGACCAGCCCGTTGACGAAGGACTGGGGTGAGGTGTAGCCACCCGCCGCGGAGAAGACCGCGGCGAGGATCGCGACGCCGAACACGCCGCCGATCTCGCGGATCGCGTTGTTGGCGCCGGATGCCTGGCCCTCCTCCGCGCGCCGGACCGCGCCGAGCACCAGGCTCGCGGTCGGCGCAAAGAAGAGCGACATGCCGGTTCCCGCCATGACGAACGCGGGGACGAGCCGCGTGTACTCGACGGTCGGCGTCGCGACCGACGCGATCCACGCCAGGGCGAGGCCCATGAGCGCCATCCCGGCAGCAAGGAGCCTTCGGCCGCCGACCCGGCTGAGCGCCAGGCCGGCCAGCGGCGCGACGAAGATCGGCATCGCGGTCCATGGCAGCGTCCGGATTCCGGCTTCGAGCGGCGTGTATCCCTGGACGATCTGGAAGAACTGGGCGAGCAGGAAGATCGAGCCGAAGACCCCGAAGGACATCACGAAGCTGACGAGGTTCACCGTCGTGAACTGCCGGCTCTCGAAGAAGCGCAGCGGGAGCATCGGTTGCGACGTGCGCGACTCGCGGATGACGAAGCCCGCGATGAGGACCGCGGCGGCGGCGAACGCGGCGAGGATGCCGCCGCTGGCCCATCCCTGGCTGTTCCCGTGGATGAGGGCCCACACGAGGGCGAAGAGGCCGCTCGACGCAAGCAGCAGGCCCGGCAGGTCGAGGCGCGACACGGGGCCTCGGCTCTCGGCGAGTCGAAGGGTGCCGAGCACGATGACCACGAGCCCGATCGGCACGTTGAGCCAGAAGATCCAGTGCCAGTTGAGGCCGGAGACGATCGCTCCGCCCACGACCGGGCCGATCGCGATCGCGAGCCCGGAGATGCCGCCCCAGGCGCCGAGCGCCAGCCCGCGCCGCTCGGGTGGAACGGCCGCCGCGAGGAGCGTCAGGGTGAGCGGCGTGACGATCGCCGCGCCGATCCCCTGGAACGCCCGGGCGACCACGAGGCTGTCCCCGGTGGGAGCCAGGGCGGCCGCCGCAGACCCGGTCGTGAAGATGGCCAGTCCCGCCAGGAAGACGCGCTTCCGGCCGAAGCGATCTCCCAGCGCCGCGCCCGTCAGGAGCAGGACGGCGAACGCGAGCGTATAGGCATTGACGATCCATTCGAGCTGCGGCAGGGTCGCGCCGAGGTCGGCCTTGATCACCGGCAGCGCGGTGGTGACGACGAGGTTGTCGAGGGCGGTCATGAAGAGGGCGAGCGCGGTGACGACGAACGTCCACAGCGCGGTCCGGCGTGCGGTCATCGGGTTTCCTTCCGTTGGTCTGCTGCGCTGGATAGTTATCACTCACTATCTAATCGGCCCAAAAAAGGGGGCGGGACGCATCGACGCTAGGCTGGCCCTCCGTCGCACATCTTCGTCCACGCGACGTCGGCGTCCGTGAGGTCCAGGGCAGCCGCCACGGTCATGAGCATCCCCTCCGCGAAGAACGTGCGCAGCTCGGCGTCCGGGACGCCGGACAGCTCGCTCACTCGATGCACGAGGCGTGCGTAGCGCTCACGGACGAAGGCACCGATCACCGGGTCGCCGGACGCAGCGTAGGCATGCAGCTGGATCCGCAGCAGCGACCGATCGGCGAGGAGCCGATGGTATGCCAGGGCCATCGAGCCCAGGACCGGGTTGATCCCCGGGATCTCCCCGACCGGCGTGCGGGCGGCCGTCTCGAAGACGAGCGTGACGCGGTCGAATGCGCGCTCGATGGCCGCGAGGAAGAGATCCTGCTTGCTGCCGAAGAGGCGGAACACGTACGGCTGCGAGACGCCGGCGAGGTCCGCGATGGTCTCGGTCGACGTGCCGGCGTATCCGCTGTCGGCGAACGCCTCGACCGCGGCCTCGACGACCTCGGCCCGGCGCTCGTCGGCGGAGATGCGGGGGCCGTGCGGCCGGCGGGTGGAAGTCGGATAGGTGGTTGGCGCCATTGGCTCAAGATAGTGACTACTAACTAGGTTGTCAACCGCCAGTCTCCGCCAACGCCACCGGCTCCCTTCCTCGGCGGAACGACTGGGGTCGACGAGCGTCGGCTGCCTCGGCTACCATGCGACGATGTTCGGACTCGACACGATCGTCGTCCTCCTCGTCGTGCTCGCGATCGTGCTGGTGTGGCGCGGCCCGAGGATGCTCCCCCGATGGGGCAACGCGCTTGGACGGGGCGTGAAGGCAGCGCGCAAGGAGGCAGACGAGCTCCGGCGCGACGCGGACCGCACGGATGGAGCGCCGAAGCCCTGACCGCGCTCGCCGATCAGCTCCTCGTCTACGAGCTCGCGCTCGCGCGGCGCGACGGGTCCGCGTTTCCCGGAGGCCTGGCGGGCCTGATCGCCGACGACTTCGAGGAGTTCGGGGCGAGCGGCCGCCGCTGGGACCGGGCCGCCGTCCTCGCCCTGCTCGAGCGGACGCCTTCGGCGGACGTGACGATCGGCGCCTTCACGGCGACCCCGCTGACCGAGCAGGTGATCCTCGTGACGTTCCGGACCGCGTCGCTCTCCGAGGGCAGCCCGCCCAGGTACGCGTGGCGCTCCTCGATCTGGGCGCGTCGCGGCGGCGGCTGGCGCCTCCGCTTCCACCAGGCCACGCCGACGACGATGCACGAGGCGGACGCCGCGGGTCACTGACCACCCGGGAGAGCTGGGCCGGTCGGCCCTGCCTGACGTCTCTCGCTTCTTTCGGCGCAGGGCCTGCCCGCGGCGGTCCACCGGGCGACCGATGATCCCGGTGGCTCAACCCGACAGCAGCGCCGCGAGCGCCTCTGGTTCCGTCACGGGCTGGCGGCATGCGAACCCCCGACAGACGAACGCGGTTGGCATGCCCCGGATTGCGAACCGCGCCTGCATGAGGGGTACCACGCTCGAGGATGGGTCGGGCGCGACCGCGATCACCTGGCGCGGGCGGTAGCCCGCGCGCGCGACGTCGAGAAGGCGCTGGAGGCGCGGGTCATCGGGAGGGCCGACGAGCGCGATCTCGTCGACCGGACCCGCGCGCCAGTCGAGCGCGACGAGCCACTGGGCGAACCCGGTCGGATACCGCGCCGGTGTCGTCCCCACGAGCCCGAGCGCGCCTTCAGCCGCGTCCGCGTACCGGCCCGCGCCCGTCAGCGCCTCGAGGCGCAGGAGCACGAGCGTGGCCATCGCGTTGCCGGACGGCAGCGCGTTGTCCTCGAGCGAGCGCGGCCGCGCGACGAGCCGCTCGGCGTCGTCGGCCGTGTCGAAGAACCCGCCGGCCGCGTCCCCGAAATGCGCCAGCATCGTGTCGGCAAGGCCCTGCGCGGCGGCGAACCAGCGCTCGTCCGCCGTTGCCTCGTAGAGCACGAGGAGGCCGTCCGCCAGGCAGGCGTGGTCCTCCAGCGTCCCCGCGTGCCGCGCCTGCCCGTCCTTCCAGGATCGTCGCAGGCGGCCACCCTCATCCACCAGCACCGCGAGGAGCCGATCCGCGGCCCGCTCGGCGATGTCGAGATAGCGGTGTCCCGCGCCCGCGAGTGATGCATCGGGCATCCGCACCAGGATCGCGGCCGCATCCGCGAATGCCGCGAGCATGAGCCCGTTCCAGCCCGCGAGCGCCTTGTCGTCGCGGGTCGGTTGCGGCCGTGAATCGCGGACCCCCAGGAGCGCGGCACGCGCCGCGGCCAGCCGCCCGCTGACCTCCGCAACCGCCAGCCCGGTTCGCGTCGCAAGCGCAGCATCCGTGGCGGCGCGCCGGAGGATTGTGCGCCCCTCCCAGTTGCCGCCCGGCGTGACGTCGTACGCCGCCGCGACGAGCTCCGCGTCCGCGGCTTGGCCCGCGACGGCGAGCGCGTTGCGCACCTCGCTCGCCGTCCACGTGTACGTCGCGCCCTCCTCGCCGTCCGTGTCCGCGTCGAGGCTCGCCGCGAAGACGCCGTCGGGCAGCGTCATCTCGCGCGCCACGAAGTCGAGGGTCGACCGGGCGACGGCAAGGTACGCCGTGTCGCGGGTCAGCTGCCACGCGTGGAGGTAGACGCGCGCGAGCTGGGCGTTGTCGGAGAGCATCTTCTCGAAGTGCGGGACGAGCCAGCTCGGCTCGGTGGCATACCGGCTGAACCCGCCGCCCAGCTGGTCGTGGATTCCGCCGGCGGCCATCGCGTCCAGCGTCGGGCGCGCGAGCCGCAGCGCGCGGTCGTCGCCCGCGACGGCGCGTCGCAGCAGGAACTCGAGGGCCATCGGCTGGGGGAACTTCATGGGCGTCCCCCACCCGCCGTTCTCTCCATCGAACCCGGCCGCGAGCGCGCCGACGGCGGAATCGAGGACGTCCGCGCGCGCGGGCGCGGCGTGGTCACCGAGGCGCACGGTCGCCGCGAGCCGCGCAGTCAGCCCGGCTCCGGCTCGCTCGACATCAGGCCTGCGCTCGCGCCAGCCCCTGGCGACGCCCTCCAGGACATCGCGGAAGGCCGGGAGCCCGTGCCGGCGCGTGTTCGGGAAGTAGGTGCCGCCATAGAAGGGCTCGCCAGAGGGCGTCAGGAAGACGCTCATCGGCCAGCCGCCGGACCCGGTGAGCGCCTGGACTGCCTGCATGTAGATCGCGTCGAGGTCCGGCCGCTCCTCGCGATCCACCTTGATGCTCACGAAGTTGGCGTTGAGGTAGGTCGCTGTCCCAAGGTCCTCGAACGACTCCCGCTCCATGACGTGGCACCAGTGGCAGGCCGCGTAGCCGATGGAGAGGAAGATCGGTCGGTCCTCGGCGCGCGCACGCTCCAGCGCCTCCGCCCCCCAGGGATGCCAGTCCACCGGGTTGTGCGCGTGCTGCAGGAGGTACGGGCTCGTCTCGCCCGCGAGCCGGTTCGTGGGCATGGCGGGATCGTAGCGTCAGCGCACGACGCCGGCAGGCAGCGGCCGCGACCGGGCGGCGACATTCGCCAGGGTAGCAATCTGTCAGCGCAGAGATTCAAGATTAGAAGCCAGACTTGACAGTTTGATGGTCTCCATGCAATATTCACCCGAACGCACAGCGTGCGATGCACGGGAGAGCCACGATGTACGAATACCGGATCTTCTTCCCCCGACTGGGCTCGAGCGAGATCCGCCGCGAGCTCGAGGCCCGGACGACGGCAGCCGAGCGGCGACGCGTTGACGGATGCGCACGGCCCGAGCCGCGCCCGCGAAAGGACCGCCCCTGATGCCGCACGACGCGATCGCGACCTGTCCCATCTGCGGCGGCGAGCTCGCGGTCACCCGGCTCCATTGCCGGTCCTGCGGGACGACCCTGGAGGGCGACTTCAACGTCGGACGGTTCGCCCGCCTCTCGCGCGAGCAGTTCGCGCTGCTGGAGAGCTTCCTTCGCTCGAAAGGCAACCTCAAGGAGATGGAGCGCGAGCTCGGGATCTCCTACCCGACCGTGCGGGCTCGCGTCGAGGCGCTCGTGCGTGCGCTGGGCCTCGCCGACGGGACGACCGTCGACGACGATGCCCCCGCAGCGGACCTGGGCCCCTCCGGAGCAAGCCCCGACGCGGCGACGTCCGCCCCGGACATGGCCAGCGGTCGGCGCGAGATCCTCGAGCGGCTCGCGCGCCACGAGGTCGATGCTGCTTCGGCCGCCGCCGAGCTGCGGGCCCTGGGAGGCTGACCGATGCACGACGAACAGGCTGTCGCGGGCCCGCTGGTACGCGAGCACGACATCGGGCCGGGCGGGTCGGTCATGGTCGCCGTGGACGCGAACGACGTCCGCGTGCGCGGCGTGGACGGCACCGTTGCGCGGCTGGTGGCGCCGGCCGCGGACCACCCGGCGATGGAGGTCGTGACCGGGCCGGGCAGCTACGGGATCCACGTCGCACGCAGCATCCGCGGCCGCGGATTCGGCCTCCGCCTCGGCAGCATCGGGCTCTTCGGGCTCGACCTGGGTGGAGGCTCGGTTGAGCTCGAGATCCCGCGCGACGCACACCTCGAGGTGAGCGGCGCCTCCGGCGACGTGACGATCCGGGATGTCACGGGCTCGGTCGCGGTCCGCACCGCGAGCGGCGACATCTCGATCCGCGGAGGCGGAGGGGACCTCCGAGTCGAAGCGGCGTCCGGGAACCTCCGCGCCCTGGCCTCGGCGCCGGTTGCGGTCACGATCCGGTCCATCAGTGGCGACGTGGAGATCGACGCGCCGAGGACCGAGCGGACCAGCATCACCACCGTCAGCGGCGACGTGGAGGTCGCCAGCGCCTTCGCCCCGGGCGGCGATCACGTCATCAACACGACCTCGGGGGACGTCGAGCTCGCCGTCGAGGCCGGCGTCACCATCGAGGTGCACACCGTCTCGGGCGACGTCGACTGCGCTCACCCGGACCGGCGCGCCGGCACCGGGCGGCACGACCCGCTCGTCATCGGCGACGGGGCGGCGCGCCTCGCAGTACGGACGCTCTCCGGCGACGTCGAGATCCGGGCGGGAAGGGTCCGGCCCGATCGGACGACGACGCGAGGTCCGTCGACAGGTGGCGCGACCGCGCAACCCGCGATGCCGGCGCTCCCGCCGCAGCCCTCGGTTCCGCCGGTTCCACCGGTGTTCGCGGCCGTCCCGGCGGCCACGGAGGCAACCCTGGCCAGCGCGGAACCGACCGAGCCTGGCGCCGCGGAGACCCTGGTGATCCTCGAGTCGCTGGCGCGTGGCGAGATCGACGTCGCCGAGGCGGAGCGGCTGCTCGGTGGCGGGACCCGTCTCGATGGCTGACCCCGTGGACGACATCCTGCGTCTCGTCGCGGAGGGCCGCCTGTCCCCGGCTGAGGCAGCCCCGATCCTCGACGCCCTCGCGGCGTCCGGGCGCGAATCCCGGGGTCCCGACCGCGGGCCCACGGCGGGCGGCCCTCGCTCGGCCACCGGGGCGGGTTGTTCGCCGGGCCGATCGGGCTCTCCCGCCGCGTCCGCCTCGGGGACGCCGGACCGGATCCGCGTCCAGGTCCGCGAGAATGGACGCGTGGTGGTGGACCTCCAGGTGCCAGGCGTCCTGGCCGGCCTTGCCGGCTCGCTGCCCGGGATCCCCGCCGGCTACGCCGACCGCCTTCGCGAGGCGATCCGGACGGGCCTCCGCGGCCCTGTGGTCGACATCCGGGACGAGGACGACAGCGGCCTGACGATCACGATCGACTGACCAGGTCGACCGGGCCGCGTTCGCCCGGAAGCCGCGGCACCAAGGCGACCCTGACGCCGCGCCCCGAGCCGGCCGTCCGAGGTCCGCCGACCGAGCTCACCCGGAGCGGCGCCGACGGGCGCGCCCGTTGCCGTCGCCGGGTACCGTAGCCGGCATGGGCACGAACGTGGCGGGCGCGGGCCTCCCGGGCGCGGACGACGCGAGACAGGCGTGAGCGCGTCCCGCGTGAGCACCCGCTGGCGATACCTCCCCGACGACGGCGAGCGCGACCCCCGGATCAACCTCGCGCGGGAGGAGGCGATCGCGCGCCACGTCGGCGCCGATGCCTCGGCACCGACACCGGTCCTCCGCCTGTGGCGTGATGCGCCGTGCGCCGTCGTCGGGCGCTTCCAGCTCGCCGCCGCGGAGGTGGACGCCCCGGCCGCCGCCGCGCTCGGCGCCCCGGTCCTGCGGCGGTTCACGGGCGGGGGCACGGTCTGGCACGACCCGGGCAACCTCAACGTCTCGGTCGTGGTCCGCCCGGAGGACGCGCTCCTGGCAGCGGATCCGTCGCTCCGGCGGCTGCCCGGTCTCTACCGGCTCGTCCTCGCGCCGCTCGCTGCGGCCGTCCGGTCGGTCGGCGTCGCGGCGGAGCTGACCGACCGCGACATCGTCGCGCCCGGCGGGAAGCTGTCAGGGGTTGCCGCGTGGCTCGGCGGACGGGCCCTGCTCGTCCACGCGACGCTCCTCGTCGACGCGGACCTCGGGGCGCTCGATCGCGTCTGCAACGGACCCGGCGCCCCGGGCGACCCGCGCTGGGAGCGCACGAAGAGCCGCCGGGTGCCCGTGACGTCCATCGCCCGCGAGCTCGGCGTGGCGCCGACTGCGTCCGACGTCGAGATGGCCGTCCTGCGGGCGTTCGCCGCGGACACGGCGGCTCGGGCAGGCCTGTCCCACGCGGAAGTCGTCGCGACGCAGCGCCTCCTCGCCGACCGTTACGCGGTGCCGGCCTGGCACGCGGACAGCGACGAGCGGAGCGGGCACGGCCAGGTGCAGGGGCAGGACGCGAGAGGCGCGCCACTCGACAGGCGCTGACCCGCCGAACGCGATCGGCTTCCCCGGGGAGCCGCCGCGAACGCCGTGTCCCGCGGGTCGGTGGCCCGGCCCGTCCGTCGGCGACTGCCGACGCGGCGCACGACATCCCCTACCCTTCCGCACGTGGATGAACGAGACGAAGGCCACCGAATCACGCTCGTGATCGATGGCCTGCCGGTCGAGACGCTCGCCGACCTGCCGCCGGAGCCCGGTCGCCTGCTGTTCGTGGGGCTCAACCCGTCGCCGGTCAGCGTCGTGGCGGGGCACTACCATCGCGGCCGCCTCGGGCGGTCGTTCTGGCGCCGCCTCGTCGAGGCGCGGGTCCTGCCGGCCGACACGGACCCCGGACTGGCCGACGACGCCCTCGTCGCACTCGGGCACGGGATCACCGACCTCCTGAAGCTCCCCACGCCGCGTGACACGGCCACCGACGCGGAGCTTCGCGCGGGCGTCGGCCCACTCTTTCGGAAGATCGCGATCTGGAGGCCCGCCGCGGTGATCTTCGTCTACAAGCGCGCTGCCGAGGCGTGCGCGGGCCGCAGCCTCCCCGAGCCGTGGGGCCGGCTCGACGGGATGGCCCTCGCCGCACGTCCCTGCTTCCTGATGCCGGGCCCGTATGCGCCGCGTGCGGAGGTCACCGCGGGCCTCAACCTCATCCGCAACCTCGCCGCGGCGATCGAACGCTGACGGCGCGGACTGATCGACGAGCACGTGCGACGCGGCCTCATTCCAGCCGTCGTGTCGGTGGTCGTTGCCGCGATCCTCGCGTCGAAAGCTCACATGCCGAAAGCCACTCGAAATCTCGTCACGGATGATCGAGCGTGGCGCGCGCCTGGACCCGCTCCGGGATCGCGCGGCGGCCCTCGTGCTCGCCGACCTCGCCGGGATCACCTGACGCGGGATCCCGCCGGGGCGCGTCAGACGATGGCGACCGGTCGCTCGATGGCAGCGTCCGTCCGGAAGCGCCGGTCCACGAGGACCCGGATCACGTAGGTGATCTCCAGGCCGGCCCCGTCGAACGAGGGCGCGGAACCGGGCGGGACCGCCAACCGCACCTGGGTCGCGCCCTGCGTCAGCGTCGCCGGATCGATCGGGATCGAGGCGACGATGCCCTCGGTGCCGTTCGGCGCGTTCGTCCGGCGGTGGAGCTCGACGCGGCCGTTCTGCCCGCCGGGAGCCGACGGCCAGCGCACGCTCACGGCCATCTCGGAACCCGCGGGAGCCGGCAACGGAGACGTGACGCTGATCATCGCGTCGCCGATCGACACGCCCTCGAGAAGGCTCGGGCCGCCCTGCCTGCCGACGCCGGCCCGGAGCAGGTCCGGGTGCTGGGCGAGCGGCAGGTGGGTCGCGACGAAATGATCGTGTCCGTGCGGGATGTCCCAGTGGGCCTCGAGCGCCCAGGCGATGATCGACTCGCCGAGGTGCGCGGTCGGGGGCCCGAGAGGTGGCGCCGGGACCGCGAACCGCGACTCCCAGGTCGCGCCCGGCTCCAGCGTGGCGGGGATCGCCGGCTCGGGGAAGGCATCGTTGACGAAGAGCGTGCCGTGGACCTCGACCCAGTGCTCCGAGCTGGTGACATGCCCGTCACCGTCGCGGTGCTCCTCGGAACGGGCGACCTCGTCCAGCCGCAGGCCGACGAGCCGCAGGGTGGCGCCCCGGGCGACCACCTGCTCGATCGCCGCCAGGCGGATCGTGCCGGTGATCCCCTCGCCCACCCGGGGCGGCTGATCGAAGGTGATCTCGCCCGAGATCGGCCCGTCGCTCGCGCGGACCAGCTCCCCGGGCATGACCGAGTGGAGCGGGTGGCTTCCCTGCGGCCCCGCCAGCCGCGGCCCGTTGATCGCGTCGAACGGCGCGGGCGCGGAGCCGGTCCGCCCCACGAGCGAGCGAATCCCACCGAGGTTCAGCGAGAGCGGCATCGCGGGTCTCCATGGATCGCGAGGCGCCGGCGGCTGCCCGCCGATCCCTGCCATTGTTGCGCTCGCGGACGGCGCACGAGGGCCCTGGAGGGACGGCGCGGCCCGCGCGGCGTCACGGTTCCGGCCATCGCGATCGACCGCGTCCTGGGTGACCAGCTCCCCGATGCTCGCGTCCGGGCCGCCGGAGCGGTGGTCAGGCGAGGCGGGCCGCCGGAGCCACCGGCGAGCGCAGGTGGTCGAGGAAGATTGCGCCCCAGAGCATCGACTCCTCGCCGAGCATCAGGCCGCCCCGGCCACGCCAGCAGCCGCCGTCGGCGCCGAGCACCTCCCAGTAGGTTCCGTCGCGCTCGATCCAGGCGGCGTAGCGAGCGGTCTCGACCGCCGCCCGTTCCGGGTCGACCGTGCGCAGGAGGGCGAGGTAGATCGCCCCGATGCTCGTCCAGACCGACGATCCCTGGTAGTCGGGCAGGAAGTGGCGCACGAGCCAGACCTCGGAGGTCGGCGTCGGCCGGGTGGTGTAGCGGAGCGGGTGGGGGTCGCAGAAGCCCTCGCGGGAGAGGGTCGCGAGGGCGGTGGCGAGCATGACCGGGCTGTCGACGGCCCGGGTCCAGAACGGCCAGACGTTGGCCTCGCCGGTCGTCTCGTCCGAGCCGAGAGCGTCGCGGAAGCAGCCCCGCTCGGACATCCAGAAGCGCTCGCGCAGAATTCCGCCCGAAGTCTCCGCCAGGAAAGTGGCGGGCGAGCGGGTCGGGGAGCCCCCAGTCGGGCTTGGCGGCGAGGGTGCGGGACAGCAGGGCGACCATGCTGTTGCCGTAGGCGTTGCTCCGGTTCGTCACGGTGTCGCGGTGTGCCGAGAAGGTCCGGTCGGACCGCTGGAGCCCGGATGCCGGGTCGACGGCGAGCGCGGCGAAGTGCTCGACCTCGGCGCCGAGCCAGGCCCGGTGGAGCGCCACGAGGGCGTCACCATCGGCTCCGATGGCGTGCAGGGCGGCCAGGAAGAAGGGCAGCGAGTCGACCCCGTAGGCATAGACGTCGGCTGGGTATCCGCCCTGGTGGAAGGTCGTCGTGATATGGCTCCCGTGGCGCTCCCAGCCCGCCAGCGCGCCGGCGAGCGAGGCGACGAGGCGCCGGCGATGGCGACCGCCGAGCCGCTCGAGCGCGACCGCGGAGAAGCACATGTCACGGACCCAGAAGGTGTGGAACCAGCCCGGGGAGGCCGTGAACGAGCGCCCGTTCCAGGTCCGGTCGATCCCGGCCTCGATGATCGCCGCTGCGTCGCCGGCGAGGCGAGTGTGGCCGTGGCGGGCGCGATCGACCCGGACGAGAAGGGCTCGCCCGCAGTCGGCGAGGTTGGCGGGATGGAGCCAGAGTCCGAGCGACATCGTCGACCTTTCGGATGGGAGCCGGGACGGGCCGGTCCCCCATCGTCGATCTGCTGGCGGACGGTCAAGCCGGTCCCACCTGGTCCGGACCGTCAACGTAGTCCGAACGGCAGGCCGCGTCATGACGGCTCGTCACGGGGTCGCGGTGGCACGGGGCACGGCTTCCGGCCCCGGGCTCAACCACACGACCCCTGCATGCCGAGGACGATCGATATGTCCTCCCGACCGTTCCACGCATGCTGGCGTGATCGTCCGGCTGCTTCCGTTCATGGACAGGCTCGCGAGCACGGCAACTGGACCAAGTGGCCGTCCGCGCCCGGCGGACGAGCCGGCTAGCGCGCCACGCGGTAGCGGAGGTAGACGACCCTGGAGCTGAAGGAGCGGGTCTCGACGAGCTCGAGATCCACCCGGTGGTCACGCCGGGGAAAGAACGGGATGCCACCGCCGACCAGCACCGGGTGGACCCTGAGCCGGTACTCGTCGATCAGACCTGACGCGGCCGCCTCGGCGGCGAGCGTCGCACCGCCGATCGCGATGTCGCCCTCCCCCGGCTCGGCCCGCAGCCGCTCGATCTCCTCGGCCAGGCCGCCGGAGGCCAGTCGGGCGTTGCCCTGCACCGCCGACAGCGTGGTGGAGAACACCACCTTTGGGAGCGGCTTCCACAGCGCGGCCCACTCGCGCTCCGCGTCGTCGAGCGATCGATCCTGGTCGGCGGTCTCCCAGTACAGCATCGTCTCGTACAGCCGTCGTCCCATCAGGTGGACGCCGACCCCTCGGATCTCGTCGGTTACGAGTCGCCAGACCTCCTCGTCGGGCGGCGCCGGGATGATCTCGCCGTCCGGCCCGACGATGTAGCCGTCAAGCGAGACGCCCATCGAATAGGTCACGTTGCGCATCAGTCCTCCTCGGTACGGGTTCGACAATACCGGAGGCCGCACGATGCCCACCTCGGCGGGCTCGCCTGATCTCAAGGGCTGCGACAGCCGCCGGCCAACGGCCGCTGGCCGCCGCCCTTCGGGCTCGCCCCGCCTCGACGCCCGAACCGGCTGTGGCGCACGCGCCGCCGACTCCCTGATCGACCTGCAACGCGCCGTGGAGAACCTGGAGGAGACCTCGATGACGTCGATCGCCGCACCCGCAGTCGTCTCGTCGATCTACATTCGCGCGACCCCGGAGGCGATCTGGCGCGCGCTGACGGAGACCGACTTCACTGTCCGCTACTACTACGGCAACGCCATCGAGTCCGACTGGCGGCCCGGCTCGGCGTACCGGATGACGCTGGGTGGCGAGCTCCAGATCGAGGGCGAGATCATCGAGATCGACCCGCCGCACCGCCTCGTCCAGGCGTGGCACGGCGTCTGGGACGAGCGCATGGCAGCCGACGCGCCGTCCTGCGTCACCTGGGAGATCGAGGAGACGGAGCCCGGCGTCTGCCGGGTCACGCTGCTGCACGACGGCCTGGTCGCCGGTTCGTCGACGCTCGAGCAGGTCTCGGGCGGGTGGCTCTACATCCTTTCTGGCATGAAGACGCTCCTGGAGACGGGCACGCCGCTCGTCGAGGGGTAGAGCGCGCCGATCGGCTACCCAACCGGCGGACGACGCCTGGCGCCGACTCGGCGGCCGTTCGACCACCCAACGAGCTCCGGCGGGGCCGGCAGCACGGCCGAGCTTCCCGACGATCCGTGTGGGCCGCTACCGCACCCGACGGTACGTGCTCTCGTTCCGACGCGCGACGCGAAGGACGACGGTCGACCGTGCCTCGTCGTCGATCAGGTACACGACCCGTCAGGTCGCCGGCTCGCAGGCGCCAGAACCGACTCCCCACAGGAGCCCTCGACCCTGGGGGCCGGGGATCGCGCGCGAGGGCGAGGATCGGGCCCCGTGCTCGGGCCGTCACATCGGGCGGCAGCTTCCGGAGCTGACGCGAAGCTGCCGGCGCCAGGTCGACCCGCCAGGACGACTCGCTCACCCGTCGCCGGGCAACCCGTAGACCGAGCGGAGTCTCGGCGGCGTGGGCGCGGAAGAACTCGTCGGCCGCGACGTCCGCCGTCGCGCTGGTACTCGTGCGAGCGCCTCGGCCGCAGCTGCGGCGTCCTCGGCATCCTCGAGCCGCTCGAGCCACGCCGCAAGCGCCTCATCGACGATCTCGCCGCACGCTCCGGTCCGCTCGCGCGGCCTCCACCTTCACCGCGCGGTACAGCTCCGAGTCGAGATCGATGGTGACCTTCATCCGGCAAGGATACCAGCATGCTGGGTAGATGGGCACAGCCGAATGCCGAAGGTGCTGTTGGCAGGCATGCCCGACATTCGGCACTTCTGTACCCTGGGTCCGGGTCAGACACTGAACTGCGTTGAAGGTCCGTGAAATGATCGGCCCAAGGATGTGACCGGGTGAAGCTCTTCGAGCTCTACCGATACGCGAAGCCGAGTCCGGGAGCAGAAGTCGAGTTCGTCGACGGGATCCGGAACCTGTTCAACGCGACGCGCTGGCCAGCGTGGCCGGGGTTGGCTAGCGCCGGGCGAGTGCAGCTCGACCACGGGATCGACTCGGTGGCGCTGGTTCGCGCCGTCGATGGCGAGCGTCGGCCCGCCGTCATGATCGCGTCCAAGCCACACCGAGCTGGGTCCGACTGGACCCGTGGCACGACGAGCTCGACCCGAACGAGGGCCACGTCCGGTATTTCGGCGACAACAAGGCAGAGCTGGGGCTCGACCCCGACCGCGCCACCGGCAACCGGTCGATCCTGGACGAGTTCATCTTTCACCGGTCGAATCGGCGCGAGAAGCGGCTGGAGGCGGCCCCTCTCCTCTTCTTCGAGAGCATCGTCCACGAAGGTCGACCCAAGGGCTTCTGGCGTTTCATTGGCGTCGGCGTGCTTGAGCGTGCCGAGAGGGTCGACGCAGATCGACCGCCAGGGTCGGCTGTTCGCCAACTACGCGTTTGACTGCGCACTCATCGACCTCGGTCCCGAGAACCTGAGCCTCGCGTGGGAATGGATCGCGGCACGTCGCGACCCGACCTGGACCCTCGAGGCATGCCTCAACCTCGCCCCGGCCAATTGGCGCCGCTGGGTCGAGCAAGGAAGCTCGGTGATCGATCGCATTCGCCAATCGGTATCCCGCTACAGCGTGCTGCAACCTGCCGACCAACGGCCCGACGCCGGCACGCCCGCCGAGGATGCCCTTCGGGCGGTCGTGAGCCACTACAAGACGGGCCCACGTTGTCCGGGGTCGGCGAGCACCGCTTCGAGGGACTCGCATCCGAGGTCGTCGGGACCTACCTGAACGAGGGCGGTCGCTACCGCAAGGGCTGGATCACCAAACGGAGCGGCGACGGCGGCATCGATTTCGTCGGTCGCCTTGACCTCGGCGCCGTAGACAACGGGCTAAAGCTCGTTGTGCTGGGTCAGGCCAAGTGCCGCGCAGTCGACAGTCCCGGGACCGGCGGTCTCGACCTCGCGCGAACCGTTGCCCGCCTTTCACGAGGCTGGGTGGGCGCCTTCGTGACGACGGGCCACTACACTGTTCAAGCGCAACGCGAGGTCATCGACGACCGACTTCCCCTTGCTCCTTGTCAACGGTCGTCAGGTCGGCGAGGCCGTGGTGCGCAATGCCGCCGTGCGGGGCCTGACCGTTCCGGATTACATCTCCGCGATCGACGCCGAGTACGACGGGCAGCTCTCGAGTCGTCTTCCCGGAAGAGATCCTCGCCGAGGGTCTCCCCGCCGGCTGACGACGAACTGGCTTCCGTCTGACTGCCATGCCACCCTAGCTGTCACAGCCCGCCGCCAGAGTTCGGGGCATGGACGCCCCCGCCAACATCGTCACCCTCCACGCACCCGCCGGTCGCGTGCCCGTCCAGGGCTCCGCGGCCACCAGCCTGCCGCCGGTCCCCGCGCCGGTGAGCGCTCCCGCCACGGCCACGCGCATCTCGGTCGAGCGTGACCGCGTGGTCGTCGACCGCCTGGTGCTCGTCGACGCGAGCCTTGCCGCCTTCGTCGCCGAGCGCCCCGCCGAGGAGCGCGCCGGCCTTGTCGAACGTGCGCTCAAGATCGGCCTGACCGCGCTCATGGACGCCGGCGTCACCGTGAACGTCGACGCCGTCCGTGCCGAGTTCGCGACCCTCCTCCGCCAGACCGAGGACGCCAACGCGAAGGCGGCCACGGCCCTGGATCAGCTTCTCCGCCAGAACTTCGCCGACGGCGACGGGCGGCTCCCGCGCACGCTGGAGGCGTTCCTGGGCGACCGCGGCAAGCTCCGCTCGCTCACCGACGAGCTGTTCGACGAGACGAAGCGCGACAGCGCCATCGGCCGGATCAAGACGCTCCTCGGCGCCTACCTCGAAGGCGACGGCAGCAAGCTGGCGACCCTGCTCGATCCGACCCGCCTGGGCTCTCCGCTCTTCCAGTTCCGCGGCGAGATGACCGAGGGCTTCAACAAGCTCAACGAGCGCATCGCCGCGCTCGAGGCCGCCTCGACCGCCCGGGCCCAGGAGCGCGCCAAGGGCACCGCGAAGGGCGGCGACTTCGAGGACCTGCTCGAGGGCACTCCTGGCCGACACGGCACGCGGCGCCGGCGACCTGCTCGACCGGACCTCAGCCGAGGAGGGCGCGGTCATCAAGTCGAAGAAGGGCGACTTCGTGCTGACCGTCAACCCCGCCCTGACCGGCGGAACCGACCTGCGCATCGTCGTCGAGGCGAAGGACCGGGCGATGTCCGGCCGCGCCATGCGCGACGAGATCCGCGAGGCGAAGGTCAACCGCGACGCGGCCATCGGGCTGGTCATCTTCACCCCGGCCCACGCGCCCACGGGGATCGCCCCGTTCGACTATCGGGCGGGCGACGTCTACGCGGTCATCGACCCCGAATGCCCGGATGCTGCCGTCCTGGAGGCCGCCGTCCGATTCGCCCGGCTGCTGGCCATCGCCTCGCTCCGCGAGCGCGAGATCGAGGTCGACGCGGAGGCGATCGGCGCCGCGCTGACCGGCATCCGGGAGCAGCTCGAGCAGCTCCGCATGCTCAAGTCGACGCTTACGTCCGTCGTCAACTCCACGAAGGACGTCCAGACCGGGCTCGATCGAATGCGGGACGCCATCCTGGCGCGTGTCGTCGAGGCGGAGGCGGAGCTCCGGGCCGCCGGATAGGGGCGTGCTCAGGCCCGG
The DNA here is from genome assembly GCA_963809215.1 of uncultured Chloroflexia bacterium. Taxonomy (GTDB): domain Bacteria; phylum Chloroflexota; class Limnocylindria; order Limnocylindrales; family CSP1-4; genus CTSoil-043. The sequence goes on along the minus strand of CAWEIJ010000002.1, from coordinate 584,513 downwards.
CTGTGGGCGTCGAGCCCAGCCTCGTGCGACCGCTCGGCCCCGCACGGCGTGCCACACCACATCCCGGAGCGGGCGGCGCATCGGCGGGGGCCGGCGTCGTCCGCTTCGTGGAGCTCGCCGACAGCCCAGTCGATCGGTTCGCAATTGGGCCAGTCGTCCGAGCCCCGGTCCGCGATGACGCAACGCTCCGACACGACGTGGCTGGAGCCGACGTGCGGCCCGTGGCACGACGTGAAGTGGTGTGCCGCCTGAAGCTGATAAGGGCGCGATGATGAGCCGATACGGGCCGGGCGAAGCGCCTGTGCTCCAATCGGCCGATGCGCGAGATCCGGGTTCGACTTGGCGCAGCAGTCCGCGATGCGCGACGAGATCGAGGCTGGAGTCAGGCGGTCCTCGCGGCGGCCGCCGGCGTATCCCAACCCCTGATCTCGGCAATCGAGTCCGGCGCTGTCGGCGCGTCCATCGAGTCCATCATCTCCGTGGCCAGAGCACTCGACGCGGATCTCTCGATCGAGATGAGGCCCCCAAGGGTGATCGGGCGCGCCGACCAAGGAGACCCTGCGCACTCTCGGTGTGTCGCCGCGTACAGGCGTCTTCTTGAAGGCGCCGGGCTCGCCAGCGCCGTCGAGCGCGAGATCGTCGACGGGCGAGTCCGCGGATGGATGGACCTCTTGGGCTACTCGCAGGTCTCGCGCCGCCTCGTCGTTGTGGAGGTCAAGACGGAGGTACGGGACCTGGGCGGCCTGGAGCGCCAGGTTGGCTGGTATGTGCGCGCGAGCGTCGGTGCAGTTCGCGGCCTGGGATGGCGGCCGAAAGATGTGCTCGCTGTCGTGGCCCTGCTCGCCACCGCAGCAAACGACGCCACCGTGGTCGCCAACAGGCATGCATTCGGCCAGGCGTTCCCGATGCGCGGCGCGGCACTCGCCGCGGCGCTCTTCGAGGGCGGGACAGTGACGGGGTGGGGCCTCACGATGGTGGACCCGATGCGACGCGGTTCGCGGGCTATCCAGGGACTCCGTGTCGATGGTCGGCGGACTGACGCGCCGTACTGCGACTACGCCGATTTCATGCGCTTCGTCCGTCGCTCGCGCTGAGCGCCCGCCGCTCGCGGGGAGACCCCGGCCAACCGAGAGGCAGACCCGATGGCTATTAGGCCGGCCTCTCGAAGATGGGCTGCCGAGCAAACAATCGACGACGAAATCGAGTTTCGTCGCCGGGCTGAACGTGAACGGCCCCGTTTCAATCAATGCGCCTGATCGTGATCAGGCCAACGTGATCGGCTCGGCTTGGACGTGCACGGATCCGGGTCGGGACTTGGAAGGAGCGTCGCCCGGGACCTTCAAGGGAGAACCGGCCCCCGGATCCGGGACGTGCGGCCCCCGGCGAGGACGCTGCCATTTCCTATGCTCGTGTGGTGGACCGATCGGTCCGCACGACCTCGTGAACAGAGCGGCCGGCTCCTCGCCGGCCGTCCATTGCCGACTGCCCGATTGGAGTGGGGCCCGTGCCCGTCCTGTACACCAAGCCGCCCGCCCCGAGCGACGACAAGCGCTGGAAGATCGTCGAGACGCGGATGCGCCGCCTGGGCGACCGCCCCGACGGCGCTGATCGAGGCGCTGCACGCCGCCCAGGAGGCGTTCGGCTACCTCGACGACGACGCGCTCCACTTCGTCGGCGACACGCTCGGCGTGCCCCACTCCCGCGTCTACGGCGTCGCGACCTTCTACTCGTTCTTCACGCTCAAGCCGCAGGGCGAGCACACCTGCGTCGTGTGCACCGGCACCGCCTGCTACATCAACGGCGCCAAGGACATCCTCGCCGGCATCGACGCGCGGCCTCGGCGTCAAGCCCAAGGAGACGACCGCGGACGGCAAGGTCTCGCTGCTCACGGCGCGCTGCCTCGGCGCCTGCAGCCTGGCGCCCGGCCGTCATCGTCGACGGCGAGGTCAAGGGCAAGGTCAACGCGGGCGACCTGGTCGCCCAGCTGGAGGCGATGTGAGCGAGCATGCCAGCCGCGGCGCGGCCCATCCGCCGCCGCGTCGATCCCGGAGCGAGCTCCACGAAGGTCCCGTCGCGCGCGTCCGCGTACGTGTGCGAGGCCGCCAGCTGCATGTCCGCCCAGGCCCACGACATCACCGCTGCGCCTCGGCGAGCAGACCGCCGAGGCCGGCCTCGACCGACGTCGCCGTCAAGCGCGTCGGCTGCCTCGGGCCTGTGCGCCGCCGGCCCGCTGGTCGAGATCCCCGAGACCGGCCAGCTCTTCGAGCACGTCACGCCGGACGACGTCGAGCGGCATCGTCGACGGCCCTCCAGGCGGTCACGCCGAGCGACACGCGCCGGCCCGCAGGGCCCGTTCTTCGAGAAGCAGGTCCGGGTCGCGACCGAGAACTTCGGGCCGGGTCGACCCCGAGAGCCTCGACGACTACCTCGAGCGCGGCGGCTACGAGGCGCTCAGGCGCGTCCTGTCCGAGATGACCTCGACCGAGGTCCGCGACGAGATCACCCGCAGCGGCCTGCGCGGCCGCGGCGGCGCCGGCTATCCCGACCGGCCTCAAGTGGACCACCGTGGCCAAGGCCGCAGGGCGCCCAGAAGTACGTCATCTGCAACGCCGACGAGGGCGACCCCGGCGCGTTCATGGACCGCAGCGTCCTCGAGAGCGACCCGTACCGGGTCCTCGAGGGCATGGCCATCGCGGCCTTCGCCGTCCACGCGACCGAGGGCTACGTCTACTGCCGCGCCGAGTACCCGCTCGCGGTCGCGCCGGCTGCGCGACGGCGATCCGGCTGGCGCAGCGCGCCGGGCTACCTGGGCGCCGGCGATCGCTGGACACCTCGTTCACCTTCGACGTCGAGATCCGGCTCGGCGCCGGCGCGTTCGTCTGCGGCGAGGAGACCGCGCTGATCGCCTCGATCGAGGGCGGCGCGGCACGCCGCGACCGCGGCCGCCGTACCCGGCGGTCGCAGGGCCTGTGGGACTGCCCGACGCTGATCAACAACGTCGAGACGTTCGCCAACGTCGCCGCCGATCATGCGCAAGGGCGCCGACTGGTACGCGGGCGATCGGCATCGGCAAGAGCAAGGGCACCAAGGTCTTCGCGCTGGCCGGCCGGGTCGTCAACACCGGCCTCGTCGAGGTCCCGATGGGCATGACGCTGCGCGAGATCGTCTTCGACATCGGCGGCGGGATCATCGACGGCCGGCCGTTCAAGGCGGTCCAGACCGGCGGCCCGTCCGGCGGCTGCATCCCGGCCGAGTTCCTCGACATGCCGGTCGACTACGAGTCGCTCATCGAGCTCGGCTCGTTCATGGGCTCGGGCGGCATGATCGTCATGGACGACACGTCCTGCATGGTCGACGTCGCCAAGTACTTCATGGACTTCTGCCGCGACGAGTCGTGCGGCAAGTGCGTGCCCTGCCGGGTCGGGCACGACGCAGCTGTACATGCTGCTCGACCAGATCACCCGCGGCGAGGCGACCATGGACGACCTCGCCCAGCTGGAGCGCCTGGCCGGCGATCGTCCAGCAGATGTCAGCCTGTGCGGTCTCGGCCAGGGAGCGCCCAACCCGATCTTCAGCACGCTGCGCTACTTCCGGGACGAGTACCTCGCCCACATCGTGGACCAGGTCTGTCCGGCCGGCGTCTGCACGATCGAGCCGGCGGAGGTGATGGCATGACCACCGTCTACACGCTCCGGATCGACGGCGAGGACGTCGCCGGCACCGAGGGCCAGACCGATCCTGGAGGTGGCCGAGGAGAACGGCATCGACATCCCGACCCTGTGCCACCTCGACGGGCTCTCACGACCGCGGCGCCTGCCGCCTGTGCATGGTCGAGATCGCCGGCTCGCCCAAGCTCGCCGCCGGCCTGCATGACGCAGATCGCCGAGGGCATGGAGGTCACCGCCGCACTCCGAGCGCTGCTCGAGTACCGCCGGACGATCACCGAGATGATGTTCGTGGAGCGCAACCACGTCTGCGCGGTCTGCGTCGCCAACAACCACTGCGAGCTCCAGGACACTGGCCGACGAGCTGCGGCGTCACCCACTTCGACCTGCCGCGGCATCAACCCGAAGGTCGACATCGACGCCAGCCACCGGCTGTTCGCCATCGACCACAACCGCTGCATCCTGTGCCTGCGCTGCGTCCGGGTCTGCGACGAGATCGAGGGCGCCCACACCTGGGACGTCATGGACCGCGGCCTCGAGACCCGGGTCCAGACCGACATGGGCATCCCGTGGGGCGAGTCGACCACCTGCACGAGCTGCGGCAAGTGCGTCCAGGTCTGCCCCACCGGTGCGCTCTTCGAGAAGGGCCGCGCCGTCGCGCGCGGGCAGCAAGACCCGCCGCCCGTTCCTGCCGTAGCTGCAAGGTCGTCGCACGAGGAGCGTGGGCTGTGACCAAGCCGCGGTCGCCACCGTCTGGCTCGACGGCTGCTCGGGCTGCCACATGTCGCTTCTCGACATGGACGAGCGCCTGCTCGACATCTTCGAGCGGGCCGACCTCGTCTACAGCCCGCTCGTCGACTTCAAGGAGTATCCCGGAGGACGTCGACGTCTGCCTCGTCGAGGGGCCGTCTCGAGCGAGGAGGACCTCCACAAGATCAAGCATGGTCCGGGAGCGCACGAGGACGCTCATCTCCTTCGGCGACTGCGCCGTCACCTCCAACGTCCCGGGCATGCGCAACCCGATCGGGGTCGCGCCGCTGCTGGACCGGGCCTACATCGAGAACGTGACGCTCAACCCGCAGCATCCCGTCGCAGGTCGTGCCGCGCGCTCCTGCCGATGGCGCAGCCGGTCCACCGGGTCGTCAAGGTCGACGTCTTCCTGCCGGGCTGCCCGCCGTCGCGCCGACCTCATCTACACGCTGCTCGACGACCTGCTGGCCGGCCGCGTCCCCGACGTCGCCGGCGCGCGGTTCGGGCGCTGACGGGGGACCCCATGAGCCGGACCATCGTCATCGATCCCGGTCACCCGGATCGAGGGCCACTCCAAGATCACCATCCAGCTCGACGACCGCGGCGAGGTCGTCGACGCCCACTTCCACGTCACCCAGTTCCGCGGCTTCGAGCGGATCGTCCAGGGCCGCCCGGTCCACGAGATGCCGGCGATCATGGCCCGCATCTGCGGCATCTGCCCGGTCAGCCACCTGATCGCGTCGGCCAAGGCCGTGCGACGACATCCTGGCCGTCGAGCCGCCGCCGACCGGCGCGGACCTGCGGCGGATCATCAACCTGGGCCAGATCGTCCAGTCGAACGCGCTGTCGCTTCTTCCACCTCTCGTCGCCGGACCTGCTGTTCGGCTTCGACGCGGATCCGGCCGTGCGCAACATCATCGGCGTGGCCCGCGCAGAACCCGCAGCTCGCGCGGGACGGCATCGGCGCTGCGCAAGTGGGGCCAGCAGATCATCGAGTGGCTGGGCGGCAAGCGCATCCACCCGGCGTGGATCGTGCCCGGGCGGCGTGGCCGCGCCGCTCACCGCGGAGATCCGCGACCGGATCCTCGCCGGCGTTCCCGGAGGCGATCGCCGCGGTCGAGCGCGCCATCGCCTGGTACAAGACGCGACATGCTCCGCTGGGAGGACGAGGCCGCCACGTTCGGCAACTTCCGCTCGGCGTTCATGGGCCTCGTCGACCGCCACGGCAACGTCGACCACTACGGCGGCTGGCTGCGGGTCATCGACGCCGACGGCAAGCTCCTGGCCGACCGCGTCGACCCGCAAGCTCTTCAACGACTACATCGGCGAGGCCGTCGAGCCCTGGTCGTACCTCAAGTCGACCTACTGGAAGGCGATGGGCTACCCGGACGGCATCTACCGGGTCGGGCCGCTGGCGCGGCTCAACGTGGCCGACCAGATGGGCACGCCGCGCGCCGACGAGGAGCTCGAGAAGTTCCGCTGGCGCGTCGGCCGCGTGGCCGGCTCGTCCTTCCACTACCACTACGCGCGCCTCATCGACACGCTCCACGGCGATCGAGAAGATCGAGGAGCTCCTGCGCGGGCCGGACATCCTCTCGCACGCACGTGCGGTCCGTCGCGGGCATCAACCGCAACGAGGGCATCGGCGTCTCCGAGGCGCCGCGCGGCACGCTGCATGCACCACTACAAGGTGGACGACGACGGCATCGTCCAGTGGGCGAACCTGGTCATCGCCACCGGCCACAACAACCTGGCCATGAACCGGAGCGTCCTGCCAGGTCGCCCGCCACTACGTCAAGGGCGACCAGCTCGACCGAGCCGATGCTCAACCGGGTCGAGGCGGTCATCCGCTGCTACGACCCGTGCCTGTGCTGCTCGACGCACGCCCTCGGCCAGATGGCGCTGCAGATCCAGCTCCTCGCGCCCGACGGAGAGGTCCTGGACGAGCTGACCCGTTGAAGCCTGGTTCGCCGCGCCTCGACGCCCCTGGCGACCGCGCCGGGGGCGTCCTCGTCATCGGGTACGGCAACACCCTGCGTTCCGACGACGGTGTCGGCTGGCGCGCCGCGGTCCTCATCGCGTCGGATCCGCGGCTTGAACCGGACTCGCGGGTCGCATCGGGCTCGCTGTTCGCGTCGGATCCGCGGGTCGCGGACGTCGAGGTCCGAGCCGTGCACCAGCTGACGCCCGAGCTTGCCTACGACATGAGCCGCGCGTCGCTGGTCATCCTCATCGACGCCAGTGTCGACGATCCGCCGGGCGCGATCTCGGTGCGACCGCTGGAGGCTGGCGACGAGGACGCGGGCGGCAGCCCGGGCGCGAGCTCCCACCACGTCGGACCCCGGGAGCTGCTGGCCGTGGCCCGCGAGCTCTATGGCGCGGCTCCCGCGCTGGCCACGGTTCGCATCGGGGTGGCGAGCATGGAGGTCGGCGAGTCGCTCTCGCCAGAGGTTGCGGCCGCGCTGCCCGCGATCGCGGACGCGGTCATCGAGATCGTCGTGGCGCACCGACGCTCGAGGGCCGCCCGCCCACCGCGCTGACACTGGGCCGGCCGGGGCAATCTCAGGCCAATCCCACCGATTGGTCGGTTTCTTGAGCTCGGCGCACGAATGCAGCATCCTCGTACGTTGGATGCATCCATCCGACCGAATTGACGGCTCGGGAGGCCTCAGCCGGGGGCCCGGGAGGCCAGATCGAACGTGAATCGGTCGCATTCGTGCATGCGACGTCCGACCTTGACGTCCGAACGGGAGCCTGGTCCCGGCGAACGTCAAATGATGCATCCAATGCAAACGCCGCCCGAACCCGCGACGCGGCGGCCGCTCGGCACGGACGAGCCGCACGAGCCGTGCCCCGCCCGCCCCGAGGGCGCTCGAACCGGCGACGCCTGATCCGACAACGCGCATCGGTCTTCTTGCGCGCCCGGCGTATCCTTCCCATCCCGGCCGTCGGGAATGCCCGTCCACGAGATCGTCGGGCACGGAGCGGCCGTCGACGAGGCACGAGAGAGGACCATGGCGCGCTCGATGTGGCGGGGGGCCGTCCAGTTCGGCCTGGTGACCATCCCGGTTCGGCTCTACCTCGCGACCGACTCGAAGGGGATCGCGTTCAACATGCTCCACGCGGCCTGCCTGAACCGGATCCAGATGAAGACGTACTGCCCGTTCCACGACGACGTGATCTCGCGAGGCGACACGGTCAAGGGATACGAGTACGCGAAGGACCAGTACGTCGTGATCACCGACGAGGATCTGGCGAGCGTCCCGCTCAAGACCGTGCGCTCGATCGAGATCGAGAAGTTCGTCCCGGCGCACCCGGCCGAGGACGAGCCCGTGCGCTTCGTCAAGCAGGCCTACTACGTGGAGCCCGAGCCGATCGGCAAGAAGGCGTACGCCCTGCTGCGCGAGGTGCTCGCCGAGCAGGGCCTCGTGGCGATCTGCAAGGTCGTGATCAAGGACCGCGAGGTTCTCGCGGCCCTGAATCCGCGTGCCGGCGCGATGGTGCTCGAGACCCTCCACTGGCCGGACGAGATCCGGGCGACGGACGAGCTCGACCTGCCGGCCGATGACGTCGAGATCAAGCCCGCGGAGCGGGTGATGGCGGCCCAGCTGATCGCGGCCATGACCGGCGAGTTCGACCCGACCGAGTACCGCGACGAGTACCGCTCGGCGCTCGAGGCCGTGATCGAGGCGAAGGTCGAAGGGCGCGCGATCGCCGAGCCCGACGAGGCGCCCGTCGGCGGCCAGCTCGTCGACCTGATGGCCGCGCTCGAGGCGAGCGTCAACGCCGCCCGCACCGCCCGCGCGAACCGGGACGTGGAGGCGGCGGCCGAGGAGGCCGTCGCCGGCCGGGCGCCATCCGCGAGCCGGCGCCCGAAGAAGGTCGCGGCGGTCGCCGAGGACCTGGAGCCGGTCGAGGTCCCGGCACGGAAGCTGGTCCGTCGCAAGTCCGCCTGAAGGGGCGGCTGGTCGCCCGCCGGTCCGCCCGGAGCGTCCGCCCGCGGGCGCGCGGCCGGGGCCCGGTCGTGCCGGTCTCGGGGCCGCCCGGGATGCGCTGGCCCGCAGGCCGGACGACAATCCGGACATGACGCGTCCGCCGATCGGCGACATGCTTCCGCTCCAGTTCGCTCCAGCGGCCTCGCGCCTCCCGGAGCGGATCGTGCCGATGCGGCCGACGGAGGGCGAGGGCCCGTTCGACGATCCCGGCCTACTTCTTCGAGCCGTGGTGGCCGGGGATCCGGGCGTTCGTGCTCGTCGAGGCGGGCGGCGTCCACCTTCGCGCCGAGGCCCTGGGCGACCCGACCGCGGCATTTCCCGAGCTCGCCGGCGTGGCGGAGCTCGTCCGCGGGGACGGCGTGGTCCTCGACACGACGCTGATGGTGCTCGACGCGCGCGGCCGGCCCAGTCGCACGCTCCTGGAGCGGCGCCTGCGTGGCGAGACGGTGCGCCTCGGCGGCAGCGCCGGGGTCCACGGCCTCGCGGAGGGGCCCGGCCCGCTGGCGAGGGCCCAACGTCGCGGGACCCCGAGCGGAGCCGGCGTCGCCGAGGACGTCGCCCGAGGGCGCGGGGCCGGAGCTCGAGGGTCGGCCGCCATCGTCGCGTCCGACCTCCTCTACCTGGACGGGAGGACGCTCGCGTCCCGGCCCTTCGCCGAGCGACGGGGGGAGCTCGCCGCGCTCCTGCGACCGTCGAGATGGTGCCTCGCCGGGCGGGGCTTCGTCGGCGACGGCACGACGGTCGCGACCGCCCTCGGCGCGCTCGGTTTCCGGGCGCTCTCGGCGCGCCGGCTCGATGCGCGGCTGCGGCCCGGGCAGGCCCGCGACGCGTGGTATCGCGTGCCGGTCGTCGCGGCGCCGCGCGAGCTGCCGCCGTTCCTCGCCGTGCTCCGCCGTCTGCCACTCTGACCCTGCGCAAGTCCGGAGCGTCACGTGTCCCTCGATCGGTACCGGCAGAAGCGCAACTTCTCGCGGACCCCCGAGCCGGCGCCCGCGGGCGGCGCTGCCGGCGGCGCTGCGGACGGGGCGCCCGGCGGCGCGCTCCAGGCCCGGGAGGCAGGGGGCGCGGCCGGGGCTCCAGCGCCCGCTGGCGCGCCGGCACCCGCGGCCCCGGGACCTTCGGCGCCGGGTGGATGCGGACGGTTCGTCGTCCATCGCCATCGCGCGAGCCGGCTCCACTACGACCTGCGCCTGGAGGTCGAGGGCGTCCTGGCGTCGTGGGCGCTCCCGAAGGGGCCCACGCGCGACCCCGACGAGAAGCGCTTCGCCGCCCGGACCGAGGACCACCCGATCGAGTACCTCGACTTCGAGGGCGTGATCCCCGCGGGCGAATACGGTGCGGGCGACTCGATCTGCTGGGACTGGGGCACGTTCGAGCCGGAGCTGACCTGGGACCCCGGCGAGGCCCTCCGGGCCGGTGAGCTGAAGCTCCGGCTGCGGGGCGAGAAGCTGGCCGGCCGCTTCACGCTCGTCCGGACCGCGAGCCCCGGCGATTCCTGGCTGCTCATCGCCAAGGCGGGACCGGAAGCGATCCCCGGCTGGGACCCGGAGGCGCACCCGGCGTCGGTCCGCAGCGGCCGGACGAACGAGGAGGTGAAGGCCGGCGCGGCGGCGAACTTCGACCGCGCGGCACCCGCGCCGCTCCCCTCGCTCGACCCGCCCGGCGCGCGGATCGCGGCCCAGCCCGTCTTCCTGGAGCCGATGCTCGCGACGCCCGGCACGGCGCCGTTCGACGACGCCGACTGGCTCTTCGAGCCCAAGTGGGATGGCTACCGGATCCAGGCGATCGTGTCCGCCGGGAGCGTGCAGCTCCGGACACGGAACCGCAACGACGCGGGACGGCTATTCCCCGAGCTGCTCGCGAAGCCGGCCTGGCTCGCAGCGCCGGAGGCGATCGTCGACGGCGAGGTCGTCGCGCTGGACGCCGAGGGCCGCCCCGACTTCGGCCTGCTCCAGGCGCGCCTCGGGGGCGGCTTCAGCACCTCGGACCTCCCCGCGAGCGGTGCCGCGCGCGAGGCGGGCCGGTCCGCGCCCCTCGTCTTCATGGCCTTCGACCTCCCATGGTGCGCGGGCCGGTCGTACCTCGACGTGCCGCTCGAAGATCGCAAGGCCGTCCTGCGGCTCGTCCTCCGCGACCACCCGCGCGTCCGATTCGGCGGCCACGTGGAGCGCGACGGCGTCGCGTTCTTCGCGGCGGCTGCTGCGCAGGGCCTCGAGGGAGCGATGGCGAAGCATCGGCGGAGCCGCTACGAGGCCGGCCACCGCTCGGCTGCGTGGCTCAAGCTCAAGGTCCGGCCGACCCAGGAGCTCGTCGTCGCGGGCTACGTGCCCGGCCAGGGAAGCCACCGGGACCTCGGGGCGCTCGTCGTCGGCGTCATGGACGCGGGGCGACTCCGCTACGCGGGCCGCGTCGGGAGCGGCCTGGACACGGCCACCCGCGCCCGCCTCCGCGCGGCGATCGATGCCCGCGCGCGCGAGACTCCGCCGTTCGCCGAGGCGCCCGGCGAGCTGGCGCGCACGCCGGGGGTCGTCTGGGCCGAGCCCGGGCTGGTGATCCGCGCCGAGATCGGCGGCTGGTCCCGCGACGGGATCGTGCGCCAGGCGTCGTACGCCCAGGAGGCCCCGGAGGTGGACCCGTCTTCGGTCGAACGCCAGGTCGCGGTGGGCCCGGAGGCGGCCGTGCGCGCGCTCGCCAGGGCTGGCATCGGGCGACGGGCAGGCCCAGGTGCCATCCGACCGGCGGGTGGGCCCGACCCGTCCGGGGGCTCCGTCGATGCCGCGGAGCGGGACCGTGTCCCCGCGTCACGGCCGCGTCCACCGGCGACGCCATCCGGCCGAGCCCGCAGGGCCGGCGACCGGCACCCGCGCGCGCGCCGCCGTGCCCCACGAGCCGGCGCCCGCCGTGCCCCACGAGCCGGCGACCGCCGCGGAGCTGGCCGCGCTCGACGCGATGCCAGGCCGCGGAGGGACGTGGGCGCTCGGCGGGCGCGAGATCTCGCTGACGAACCTCGACAAGGTCCTGGCGCCGGGCACGGTGGACCCGACGCGCCCTGCCGACGCCGGGGTCACGGCCGACGGCGCCGTCACGTCCGACGCCGACCGCACGGTGACGAAACGCGACCTGGTCCGGTACCTGGTGCAGGTCGCGCCGGTGCTCCTGCCGCACCTCGCGGGTCGAGCCCTCAATCTCGCCCGGTATCCCGATGGGATCGGGGGCGCGTTCTTCTGGCAGAAGGACGTCGCGCGCGGAACGCCAGACTGGATCCAGCGGTGGCGCGAGCCCGACCCGCCCGACCGGCGCCCGCATGCCTACGTCGTTGCGGACGGCGTCGCCACGCTCGCCTGGCTCGGCAACCAGGCCGCGATCGAGATCCATCCATGGACGTCGCTGACCGACGCGCCGGCGGAGCCGCGCTGGGCGCTCGTCGACATCGATCCGGGCGAGCGGACCACCTGGGACGAGACGCTCGCGCTCGCGCGGCTCTTCCGCCGCGCCTTCGAGCACCTGGGCGTGACCGGTGTTCCGAAGGTCACCGGGAAGCGCGGCGTCCAGGTGTTCGTCCCGATCCGGGCCGGGTACACGTTCGAGGAGACCCGGGCCTGGGTCGAGAATGTATCCCGGGCCGTCGGCGCCGCGGTTCCCGAGCTCGTGAGCTGGGAGTGGTCGAAGGGCCAGCGGGGCGGCCGGGCGCGACTCGACTACACGCAGAACTGGCGGAACCGCACGCTCGTAGCGCCGTACTCGCCGCGACCCGCACCCGGCCTGCCGGTCTCGGCACCGATCACCTGGGACGAGCTGGACGATCCGACGCTCCGGCCCGATCGCTGGACGATCCGGACGATCCTGCCGCGTCTCGCCCGGGTCGGCGACCTCTTCGCCGCGGCGCTCGGCCCCGGCCAGGAGCTGCCGAGGCTCTGAGCAGAGGGCCGGTGGCGAGGCTCCCGCCCGCTGATATCGGCTCGGCCGATCAGATTCGGGAGCAGCGAGCGTGGACGTGTGGCCAGATCCGAGTTTGGCCGCGACTGCGAGCGTGAACCGGGCGATCCTGATCGGTGGGCCCGATATCCAGCCCGATATCCAGACAGGGACGCGCCGGCATGGGACGGCACCGCAGGGTACGGCCCGGCCCGACATCCAGGCGAGGGCCGGCGACCTCTTCGCCGCGGCGCGCGGCCCCGGCCAGGAACTGCCGAAGCTCTTGGCAGCCGGCCTGCGGCGAGGTCACGACCCTCACGGCGAGGTTGCCGGTCGGTGGCGGTCAGGTGGCGGGCCCGTATCGTTCTCGAGCGCCACGCCGTGCCGCGGCCGGGACACGTGGCCCACGACCCCGTGCCCACCGGCCCTGCCGCTGCCCTTCGCGCGCCGTGAGACTGAGCGAATGCAGGACCAGGCTTCGCTCGTTGCTGTCCTCAACTCCACGTGGTTCGCCTCGGGCTTTGCGCCGGGGATCCAGACGCGCCTCGCCGAACTGAGCCGCACGTTCACGGCTGAGCCCGGCCAGGAGCTGTTCCGGGAAGGAGACGAGTCTCAAGTTCTCGGCATCGTGATCAAGGGCCGGGTCGCCCTCCGCACGCACGTGCCGGAGCGCGGCGACTTCACGATCCTGACGGTCGAGCCGGGGGACGTCTACCTCTGGTCCGCCCTCGTGCCACCCTACCGCGCGACCTCGACCGCGGTGGCCATCGAGCAGCTCGAGGCAATCACGTTCGAGGGGGCCGCCCTGCGAGCAGCGCTCCGCGAGGATGCGGAGCTCGCCCAGGCCCTCTACCCGCGGCTCCTCGTCGCCGTCGCGCGACGCCTCAACGCGACCCGCGTCCAGCTCCTTGACCTCTTTGCCGCCGAGCAGGTTCGAACATGGTGATGCCGGTCTCGCGCTCGCCCCGGGGCGGCCGCCCCGCCATCGAGGGCCCGGGCTTCCTTGCCCTCGCAGAGCTCCAGGCCCTCTTCGACCTCCTCCGCGAGGACGGCCGACGCCTCATCGGCCCCACCGTGGCCGACGGCGCCATCGTCTACGACGAGATCACGTCCGTGGAGGACCTTCCACGCGGCATGGGCGACGAGCAGTCGCCGGGCCGCTATCGGCTTCGCCGGCGCGGGGACGAGCGGCTCTTCGGCTACGTGGTTGGCCCCACGGCGTGGAAGAAGTGGACCTTCCCGTCGCTGATCCCGCTCACGCGCTCCTCGCACGACGGCCACAAGGTCACGTTCGAGCCGGAGCAGGCGATCGCCCCGAAGCTCGCGTTCCTCGGAGCACGCGCCTGCGAGCTCGCGGCCCTCGCGGTCCAGGACCGGGTCCTGATCGGCACCGACTTCATCGACCCGGACTACATGGTCCGCCGCGCGAACGTGTTCGTCGTCGCCGTCCAGTGCACCACGTCGGCGTCCACCTGCTTCTGCACCTCGATGGGTACGGGACCCGAGGTCACCGAGGGCTTCGACCTCTCGTTGACCGAGCTCGACGGGGGGTTCCTGGTCGACGCCGGCACACCGGCCGGCCGCGCGGTCCTCGAGCGCCTTCCGCTGCGCCCGGCGACGGCGGCGGAGCAGTACGGGGTGGCCGCCACGGTCGCCGCGGTCCGCGCCCGGATCGGCGACCCGGTCCCGACGAACGGAATCCACGACCGCCTCCTCGCCCAGCTCGATCACCCGCGCTGGGCCCAGGTCGCCGAACGGTGCATCACCTGCGGGAACTGCACGCTCGCCTGCCCCACCTGCTTCTGCACGACGCTCACGCAGATGACGGACATGAAGGGCGATACCGCCGTGGCGAGCCGGAGCTGGGACAGCTGCTTCAGCCCGGGCTTCGCCAAGGTTGCGGGCGGCAGCTTCCGGGCGCGACCACGGGACCGCTACCGGCAGTGGCTCACCCACAAGTTCGCGACGTGGTGGGACCAGTTCGGCACGTCCGGCTGCGTCGGCTGCGGTCGCTGCATCACGTGGTGCCCGGTCGGGATCGACGTCCGCGACGAGCTCAACGCGATCGCGCCGCCCGTCCCGCTGTCGCCCGAGTCGCGCCTCGTGGAGCCGGTCGCGGCAACCCCGAACGATTTCGTGACCGCGCGCGTCATCAACACGAAGGCGGAGACGGCCGACACGACGACGCTCACGCTCACCGGCGGCGACCCGGCGTTCAGCCACGGCAGCACCGGGCAGTTCGCCATGGTGGGGCTGCCAGGCTTCCCGCCGCTCCCCATCTCGATCAGCCGCTTCCTCCCCGATGGGATCGAGCTCACCATCCGTGGCGCCGGTCCCGCCACCAAGGCCATGTGCGCCCTGCAGGTGGGCGACCAGGTGGGCCTCCGCGGCCCGCTGGGCAACAACTGGCCGCTCGACCGCGCGGTCGGGCGCGACCTCGTCATCGTCACCGGCGGCATCGGCCTCGCGCCGCTGCGGCCCGTCCTCCACGCGATCGTCGCCGACCGTCGCCGGTTCGGCGACGTCAAGCTCTTCTACGGCGCGCGAACGCCTGCCGACCTCCTCTATCGCGACGAGCTCGAGCGCTGGGGCACGCGGGACGGCATCGACGTGAGCCTGACCGTGGACCGCGCCGGCCCGGACTGGGCCGGCCGGGTGGGCATCGTGACCCACCTGTTCGACCAGGCGGCCTGGGACGGCTCCAACATGATCGCGTTCGTGTGCGGCCCGGAACGGATGATGCAGGCGGCGTCCACGACGCTCGCCGGCCGGGGCGTCTCGGCGTCCCGGATCCACGTGACGCTCGAGCGGCACATGGAGTGCGGGATCGGCCTGTGCGGCCACTGCCAGATGGGCAAGTACTTCGTCTGCCGTGACGGCCCGGTCTTCTCGATCGCGCAGCTCGGTGACACCTTCGGCCGGGAGGGCATCTGATGGCTCATCCCCCCGTCGCGGCACGTCCCCGCGTCGGCGTCGTCAAGTTCGCATCGTGCGATGGCTGCCAGCTCACCCTCCTCGACCTCGAGGACGAGCTGCTGTCCGTCGTCGACCATTTCGACATCGTCGACTTCCCGGAGGCGACCTCGGCACGCTCCGCGGGACCCTACGACGTCCTGTTCGTCGAGGGCTCGGTCTCGGAGCCGGCCCACCTCGAGCGGATCGTCGAGCTTCGCCGGCGGACTCGCTTCCTCGTCACCATCGGCGCCTGCGCAACGGCGGGCGGCATCCAGGCGCTCCGCAACTGGGGCGACCACGACGCGTTCCGGATGGGCGTCTACTCGAACCCCGAGTGGGTCGCCTCGCTGGCGCGCTCGACGCCCATCTCCGAGCACGTCACCGTGGACGCGGAGCTGCGCGGCTGTCCGATCGATCCGGGCCAGCTCGTGGAGCTCCTCACGGCGCTCACCACCGGCCGGCGCCCGCAGCTGCGGGACGAGGCCGTGTGCATGGAGTGCAAGCGGCGCGGCGTCGTGTGCGTGATGGTCAGCAAGGGCATCCCGTGCCTCGGCCAGGTCACCCAGACCGGCTGCGGCGCAATCTGCCCGCGCTTCGGGCGCGGGTGCTACGGATGCTTCGGACCGCGCGAGCAGGCCAACGCCGCGGGGTTGTCGCGTCACCTCCAGATGGCGGGCGACCGGCCCCGGGAGGAGATCGGTCGCCTCTTCGCCGGGTTCACCGCCTACTCGGAGCCGTTCCGCAGCATGGTCACGGAGCTCGGCGGCGCCCGCAGCGGGCGCGGCACGACGACGGCGGCCGAGCCGGCGCCGCGGGGAGGAAAGGCATGAGCCGCGGGACGACGTCGGACAGGGTCGTGGACGAGCGCGTCTACGAGGTCCACGAGCTGACCCGGGTGGAGGGCGAGGGCTCGCTCCGCCTGCGCGTGAAGGATGGCGAGGTCGTCGAGGCACGCCTCGGGATCTTCGAGGCGCCACGCTACTTCGAGCAGCTCGTCGTGGGGCGGACCCCCGACGAGGTCATCGACATGGTCGCGCGGATCTGCGGGATCTGCCCGGTCGCGTACCAGATGAGCGCGGTCCACGGGTTCGAGGACCTCTTCGGGGTCCGGATCGACCCGCAGTCGCGGGCGCTCCGCCGCCTCCTCTACTGCGGCGAATGGATCGAGAGCCACGCGCTCCACATCTTCCTCCTCCACGCACCCGACTTCCTCGGCTACGAGAGCGGCATCGCCATGGCGGCCGATCACCGGCCGCTCGTGGAGCAGGCCCTCAGCATGAAGAAGGCCGGCAACCACCTGATCAAGATCCTCGGCGGCCGGCCGATCCACCCGGTCAGCGTCCGGGTCGGCGGCTGGAGCCACGTGCCCCGCGTCAGCGAGCTGAAGGAGCACCGCGCGGCCCTCGAGGAGGCCCTCGCGTTCGCCCAGCAGACGGTCACGCTCGTGGCCGGATTCCCGATGCCGGCTTTCGCTCGCGAGCCTCGGCTCGTCAGCCTCCGGCATGCCGCCGAGTACCCGTTCAACGACGGCCGGATCGTCAGCTCGGACGGCATCGACCTGCCCCCGACCTCGTGGCGCAGTGCCTTCGAGGAGTTCCAGGTGGAGGGCTCCAACGCGCTCCATGCCCGGTCCATCGACGGCAAGAGCGCCTACCTCCTCGGCCCCGCCGCGCGTGTCGTGCTGGCCGGCGACCAGCTCCATCCGCTCGCGAAGGAGGCGCTCGCCGCCACGGGCATGATCGAGCTGATCCGGACCAACATCTACGCGTCGATCGTCGCGCGCGCCGTCGAGCTGGTGCATGCCTGCGCCGAGGCGATCGACATCATCGACGCCTACCGCGTCCCGTCCGAGCCGCTGGTCGCCTGGCAGAGCCGCCCGGGGGTCGCCGCCTGGGCGACCGAGGCGCCGCGCGGCCTCCTCTTCCACCGCTACGAGGTGGACGAGTCCGGGCGGATCCGCGCGGCCCAGATCGTCCCGCCGACCAGCCAGAACCAGGCGGCGATCGAGGCGGACCTCGTTGTCGCCGCGAAACAGGTCCTCGACCTGCCCCACGCCGAGGCGACGCTCCGTCTCGAGCAGATGATCCGGAGCTACGACCCCTGCATCAGCTGCGCCACGCACTTCCTCGACCTCCGGGTCGAGGAGGCCTGAGCGGCGCCGAACCGGCGACCAAGCCCCCACATCGAGCCCGGAGCGTCCCGATGACTCCGCGTGTCCCGATCTTCGTGTGCGGCGAACCGGCGCGCGGTGACGATGCCGCAGGGTTCGCCGCCGTCGACCTGCTCCCGGACGACCTCCGCGACCGCGTGGAGGTCGTGCCCGTCGGCCAGCTCGACATCCTCTTCCTGCTGGACCTCCGGGCCGATGTGCCGTGCGTCGTGATCGACGCCGTCGCCGGGCTGCCGCCCGGCGAGGTCTGGGTCCGCCCGCTCGCGGCGCTCGTGGATCGCTCCCGCGCGCTCACGGCGGCCGGCCATGGCCCCGAGCTCCGGTCGTCGCACGAGCTCCCGCTCGAGCAGGTCCTCGATCTCGCCGCGACGCTTCGGGACGCTCCCCCCGCCGGCACGTTCGTCGGGATCGGCGGGGCGTGCTTCGACGTCGGGACGCCGCTGACCGCGCCGGTCGCGGCGGCGCTTCCGTCGCTGGTCGCCGCGATCGCCGCCGCGGTCGCGGCGCTGACCGCGAGGGATGCCGTCCCCCGCTGAGCGGCATGCCGCCGATCGCGACCGCGGCCGGGAGCACCGTGCCCGACGAGACGATGGCCGCCGACGTGATCGGCTGTCTGCGCGACGTGTTCGACTCGGCCGTCCTCACGTCGGAGACCCTGACGCGGGCTCCCGGGTCGGCTCGGCGTCGCGTCCGGGCGTCCCGCGCCCGGGCGGGCCTCGTCAGCTCGGGTAGATCGCCTTGATCGTCGTGGCGTCGACCCAGGCCGGCTCCACCAGGAGCAGCTTCGGAACGGGCTTGCCCGCGACGAGGTCGAGCATCGCGGGGACGATCGTCGCCCCGAAGCGCTCCGGGAAGTAGGCGGCGTCGCCGAGGTAGTGCTCGTTCGTCCGGATCAGGTCGCGGACCCGCGGCTCCGCTCCCTGCCCGCTGACCCAGACGTCCCCCGTCCGGCCTGCCGCGGTCGCCGCGTCGAGGGCGCCCAGCGCGCCGTCGTCGTTCATCGCGACGACGAGGATCTTGCTCTTCCCGGACAGCGAGTCGAGGAGGTTCGCGACCGCGTCACGGGCAGTGTCCTGGCGGTCGGCCGACGCCCCGACCTGCTCGTTCGTGATGGGGCCCGGGCAGACGGTCATGAAGCCCTGCCGGTACCCCTCCATCCGCATCTGGCTCAGGTCCGGCACGGCGGACGACTCGAGGGAGACGTAGGCATCGTATGTGCACGCCCAGTGCGCCTTGACCCAGGCTCCCACGGCCGCGCCCGCGATCTGGCCGGCACGGAGGTCATCCGCGGCGACGAGCGAGGCGGCGCATGGATCCTCCGGCAGCTCCACCGCGAGGACGGGAAGGCCCGCCGGCACCGCCGCGCAGACGGTGGACGGCAGCTCGAGCGAGCCCTGGAACTGGATGAGGCCCTTGATGCCCGCGCCGGTCAGCTGCTTCATGCAGCCGTCCACCTTCGACGGATCCACGTTCGCGTCGCAGGTCACGAGATCGACGCCCGCGGTGGCTGCCTGGGCGCGGATGCCATCGCTGATCTGCTTCACGTACGGGACGAGGTCCCCGTATGACAGGTAGCCGAGCTTGATCCCGGCGCCGCTGCCGGCGGTCGCGCCGGTGTACGGATTGGCGGACGGGAGCGGGGTGGGTGCCAGTGTCGGGGTCGGCGACGGCGTCGTCGTGGTCCCGCCCGGTGCGCAGGCGGCCGCGGCCAGGGCGGCGATCGCGACGAGCGCGGCAAGGCGGCCGGCACGGGCAGGGCGCGGAGTGCGGACGGGCACGAGGTTCCTCCGGGGCGACGAGGCGGGTTCGGCGTGAGGGGCCGCGGCCGATGCGGGGTTGGGCGATGCGGCCCAGACGGCCAGCCCGAAGGATACTCGCGTCAGGGTCGCGACACGGCCGCCATCCACGGGGAGGCGGGCCCATGCCCGTCGAGGGCGCCGAGCGCGTCGTTGGCCGGTGCGAGCCGCGCGTGGAGCTCCTCGTAGACCGCGAACGCCCGGTCGTAGATCGCGACCTCCGCCGGATCGGGCGTGATCCGCTCCGCTTCGCGCGTCATCCCGGCAACACCGGCGCGCAGGTCCCGATGGGCCCCGACGCCCACGGCGGCGAGGATCGCCGCGCCGACGAGCGATGCCTCGGTCACGGCAGGGACGAGCACCTCGACGCCCAGCACGTTCGACTTGATCCCGTTCCAGAGGCGGCTCGCCGCCGTGCCGCCGGTCACCCGCAGCTCGTCGAACGGGAGTCCGGCATCGAAGACGGGCGCGGCCACGTGGCGGACCGCGTAGGCCGCTGCCTCGAGGACCGCCCGCGCCAGGTGCCCGCGAGCGTGGTGGAGGGTCAGGCCGACGAACGCCCCGCGCGCCGAGGGGTCCTGGAGCGGCCAGCGCTCGCCGGCGAGATACGGCAGGAAGACGAGGCCCTCCGACGCGGCCCGGACGGGTGCCGCCTCCGCGAGGAGGGTGGCGAGGGAGGCCGCCCCGCCGAGCGCGTCGGCCACGAACCAGTCGAGCGCCTTGCCCGTGCCTGCCATGGCGCCGCCCACGTACCAGAGGCCGGGCAGCGGCGCGGGCCCGGTCCACAGCGGCGGGACGTTCTCCGGCGGCCGCAACGTAGAGTCCGAAGCCGCCCGACGTGCCGCCGGTGTCGATCGCCTGGCCGGCTCTCGTGAGCCCCGCTCCGAGGAAGGTCGCGATGGCGTCGTTGACGCCCGCGACGACCGGGAGGCCGACGGGGAGGCCGAGCTCCGCGGCCGGGCCCGGCAGGAGCCCGCCGAGCTGCGTGCCGGCACGGATGCCCGGCGGCGCGGACCTGGCGTCGAGCCCGGCGAGCCGCGCCTCGTCGGACGTCACGGCGTCGGCAGGGTCCTGGAGCGCGGTCGCGGCCACGCCGCTGAGGCGAAGGGCCACGTGGTCCCAGGCGGAGAGGAACCAGGCTGCCCGCGAGGCGATCCCCGGCGACGCGTTCGCAAGTCGCCGTGCGGAGCCGAGGAGCGTCACGTTCCAACCGTGGCGGCCGATCGCCGCGGCGACGGACGCTGCCTCGGCGCCGGAGCGGCGGTCCAGCCAGGTGACCGCGTTCCCGACCGGCCGCCCGTCTCGGGCCGTGGGAACGAGCGTCGGGCCCTGGCCGACGCAGCAGATCGCGATCGGCTGGAGCGGGCCTTCGGCGGCGGCCTGTGCCATGGCGATCCCGGCGGCCTCGCGGAGCGCGTCCCACCACGCATCCGGATCCTGCTCGGCGCGCCCGGCCTCGCCCTCGAGGAGGAGCGGGTAGGCCGCCCGCGCGTCACCGCGCAGCCGGCCGTCGAGGGCGACCACGCCCGCCTTGGCGGCGGAGGTGCCGAGGTCGAGGGCAAGGACGGCGCGCGGGTCCGGCGTGATCACGGCGGCCAATGGTAGAGGGCGGGACGCGGACGCGCCGGCTCGGCTGCGGCGCCGTGGCGCTCTCGGCCGACCGGCGCGCGACCCGCCGGTCCGCCGCGCGTGCCTGGGGCATCGCCCCCCAGGCCTCCGGCAGGAGCGCGACCCAGGGGCGAGGGCCGGGGACGAGCGATCCTGCCCACGGCCGCGGAGCCGGGGCCGTACCGGCCCGCCGCGGCCGATTCCGTCAGCGGGTGCCGTCGCCGCGGCCGACCAGCCACCAGGCCGCCGGGAAGATGATCCCGGCGAGCGCCAGCTTGAGGAGGTCGCCGACGAGGAACGGGTAGACGCCCTTGGCCAGCCCCGTCGCGAGGTCGAAGCCCGTGGCCGCCATCAGCCAGGGCACGCCGACGATGTAGATCACGACGTTGCCGAGCAGCATCGCCACCACTGCCCCGCCGACATGGCGGTCCCAGCCGAGCTCCGCCAGGCGGCCGACCAGGCCGCCGGCGACCAGGAACCCGACCAGGTAGCCGCCCGTCGCCCCGAGCACCCAGCGCCCGGCCTCGCGCCCCACGAACGTGTCGATCCCCGACGCGCCCTGGGCGTAGATCGGGAGGAGCAGGCCGAGCGCGAGATAGAGGCCCACGGACATGAGGCCGCGGCGGAAGCCCAGCGCGCCGCCGACGAGGAGCACGGCGAACGTCTGGGCCGTGATCGGCACCGGCGAGACCGGCAGCGTCACCCGCACGTCGCCAGGAAGCACGACGGTCTGGCCGTTCAGGACCACCTGGATGTTCGCCGTCAGGGCGATGAGGAGCGCGCCGATCGCGATGAGGGCGATGTGGCGCGCGCGCTCGCTGATCCGTTCGCCGATCGCGATCGGGACCAGGAAATCCCCGATCGTGATCCCGCGCTCGCCTGCGGGGAGGCGGTTGAGGCGGGGCGCCGCGAGCGTCATCTGCACCTCCGGTGGCGGGCCTGGGCCGCTGCCCGGCCCCGAGTCTACTCGTACTGGACGGCGCGAACGATCTCGACCCTGGCGGCGACGGTCGCGGGCCATGCGGACGCCACGATGGCGAGCGCCACCCCGCCCGCGAGCGCCAGGACGATGCTCCCCCAGCCCGGATCGTACGAGACGCCGGGGCCCGCGCCGAATGCGGCCAGGATCATCCCCGCGAGGACGCCCGCTGCGACCCCGATGATCGCCCCGACGGCCCCCAGGACTGCCGCCTCGAGGATGACGAGCCGCCGCGCCTGGCGCCGCGTGAGGCCGGCGGCCCGGAGGAAGCCAAGCTCGCGGACGCGCTCCAGGACGTTCATCGTGAGGGTGTTGACGATCCCGAGGCCGGCCACGATCACGGCCACCGCCGCGAGGGCGGTCAGCAGGGCGAACAGGCGATCCACCGATGCCCCGATCGTCCCCGCGAGCGCGTCGAGCGAGGCGGGCTCGAGCGCCGCGGCGCGGGCCACCGGCTCGAGCGCTGCCGCCGCGGCCGCTGCCTGGCCCGGCGCGTAGCGGACCGCGAACACGTCGGCGCCCAGCACGCCCAGGCGCCGGGTGGCGTCCGGCCAGCCGACCAGGACAGCCTCGCCGGAGCTCCCGGGAATCGTGCGGTCGGCGATGCCCACCACCCGCAGCGCGACGATCTCGCGACCCGCGAGGACCTGGAGCGAGCCTCCGAGGGGGATCCCGAGCGTGTCCGCGACCGCGGCGGGCAGGATCGTCGCGCCGCCCGTGTCGAGGGCCCGCAGCGCCGCCGCGCGGTCTCCCGCCGAGAGCGCGAGCCGGCCGTCGGCGAGCAGGTCCGCGCCCACGACGGCGGCGGCGTCGACCCGTTGCCCGCCCACGGAGACCGCGAACCGCCCGATCGGGCTGATGCGGGCCACGCCGGGGACGGCGGCGAGGTCGGCCAGCTGCGGCTCGTCGATCGGCACGGGGCGGATCGAGGTGAGGACCGCATCGCCGGGGACGACGTCCGTCAGCCACGCGGTGGCCGCCCGCCGGGTCGTCGCCGCGACGCCGCCGAGCGCCACGAGGACAGCCAGCGCAACGGCGAGAGCCCCGACGGTCAGCGCCGTCCGGCTGGGATCCCGGACGAGCGCGCTGCGGGTGAGCCGCTCCTCCACGGGCAGGAACGGCCGTGCGAGCGCCCCGACGAGCACCCCGAGCGGCCCCACGATGAACGGGCTGGCGAGGGCCACGCCGAGGAGCAGCCCGTAGACCGCGAGCGGCCGGGCCAGCCCGCCGCTCGCGTCCGTGGCACCCGGCCAGAGCGCGAGCCCGGAGACGCCGACCACCGCGAACACGAGCGTCAGCCAGCGGAGGCGGGCGCGCAGGACGGCAGTCTGCTCGAGGCGCGCGGTCAGCGCCGCGACCGGCGAGATCCGCGCGGCGCGCAGGGCGGGCTCGAGCGCGGCCGCGATCGTCACCCCGAATCCCAGCAACGCACCGAGCAGCAGCCCCGCCGGCGGGATCACGAGCTCCCGGATCCCGAGCGCGCCGCCGCCCGGTGAGAAGAGCCCGCTGACCAGCGCCGCGAGGCCGATCCCGGCGGCAAGTCCCAGCGCGACGCCGGCCACGGCGAGATGGCCGGCGGAGACCAGGACGAGCTGGGTGACCTGGCGGCGCGTCATCCCCGCCGCGCGCAGGAGCCCGATATCACGGGCGCGCTCGGCGACCGTCATCGCCATGGTGTTGAAGATCAGGAAGGCACCGCCGAACAGAGAGAGCGCGGCCACGAGCGCGATCGTCACGCGGAATTCCGCCGTCGAGGCCCGCAGCGCCGCGACCAGGTCGCCGGGCGTCGAAAGCGTGTACGGCTCCGATGTCAGCCGGCGTTCGAGCGACGCAGTGACCGCCCGGATGTCACCGCCGGGGGCGAGCCCGAGGTCCGCGCGGCTCACGGCGAAGGTGCCGAACAGCGACTCCGCCACCGGCAGGGGCACGACCACGCTGCGGCCCGCCGGGTCCGGATCGCCGGGGACCGCGGCCAGGATCCCCGCGACGCGGAACGGACGCGGCCCGGATTCGACGGAGCCGTTGAGCGTGATCGTCCCGCCCACCGCGAGCCCATCCTCGCGCGCGAGCGCGTCGGAGACCAGCGCCACGTCGCCACCTGCGAGCGGCAGCGGCGACCCGGCGGCGAGCGGCCGGTCGTGGAGGGCCGGGTCCGCGGCGGGATCGACGCCGACGACGGTGACGGGGACCGGCAGGGCCGTGCCGGCGCCCGGGACCGCGAGCGGGTAGGTTCGCCGTTCGAGCTCGGGCGCAACGACCGCGACGCCCGGCGTCGTGGCCAGGACCCCGAGCGACGCGGCGGAAAGGCCGCTTTCCTCGAAGGCCGCGACTCGCAGGTCCGTGCGGCCGAGCTGGTCGCGGATGCTCTGCGCGGCGGTCGAGTCGAGCCCGGCGTTGAGGATGAGGGCCGCGACGAGCACGCCGACCCCGAGGGCGATCCCGGCAATCGTGAGGACGGTCCTGAGCGGTCGCGCGACCAGCGTCCGGCGAGCCAGCGCGTCGAGGGCGCGCACCGGGTCAGAGGCCCAGGTCGGAAAGCCGGGCGATCAGCTGGCCAGCCCCGTGATCCTCGCGCCGGCCCA
Organism: uncultured Chloroflexia bacterium; assembly: GCA_963809215.1. Taxonomy (GTDB): domain Bacteria; phylum Chloroflexota; class Limnocylindria; order Limnocylindrales; family CSP1-4; genus CTSoil-043. Next base: position 560,098 of record CAWEIJ010000002.1, on the reverse strand, counting down.
GGCGGATCTCGTCGCGAAGCGACCCGTCGTGCATCACGTAGACGCGGTCGGCGTAGGCGGCGGCCTTGGCGTCGTGGGTGACCAGGACGACCGTCTGGCCGCCCTCATGACACGAGCGCCAGAGTCGATCCAGGATCTCGGTGCCGGTCGCGAAGTCCAGGTTCCCGGTCGGCTCGTCCGCGAGGAGGAGCGCCGGCCGGCGCACGAGGGCGCGGGCGAGCGCGACGCGCTGCTGCTCGCCTGCCGAGAGCTGGTCGGGCCGGTTGCGCTCCTTGCCCTCCAGGTCCACCGAGGCAAGCGCCGCGCGAATGGCTGCGGCCGGGTCGCCGTGACGCGCGTCCTCCCCGGCGATGGTGAACGGGAGCGCCACGTTCTCCCAGACGCTGAGAAGCGGGATCAGGTTGAAGAACTGGAAGACGAATCCCGTCTTCTCGCGACGAAGCTTCGTGGCCGCGTCGTCGGAAAGTCGGCTGACGAGATCGCCGTCGAGCACGACGTCGCCCGAGGTCGGCTGGTCGAGACCGCCCAGCAGGTGGAGCAGCGTGCTCTTGCCGGACCCGGACGGGCCCATGAAGGCCACGAACTCACCCGGCTCCACGGCCAGCGAGACGCCGCGCACCGCCTCGACGTCGCCGCTCCCGACCCGATAGCGACGCGTGACGTCGCGCGCCTCGAGGATCGGCGGCATCAGGAACTCGCCGCGGCGCGACCCGGGTCGCTCAGCATGGCCAGCAGTGTAGCCGAGCCATCATGGGCTCCGGCGCGTCGACGGGCGCCGGGCAGGCGCGGCGACCGCCGCGGCTCAGGATCCGAAGATGAGCGCGAGGAGGCTGTCGAGCAGCCCGCCGATACGGCCGGGCGCGGGCGCCACGGAGCTCACCCGGAGTGACACGCCGTCGGGCAGGGGCCCCGCGGCCGTGGGCGCCGCGGGCGCGGCCACGTCCGGCGAAGCAAGAGGAGTCGCGGTCGGGGTCGCGGTCGGCTCGGCGATCGGTGACGGCGCCGGCGTCGTCTCCGATGCCGGGCTGGCGGACGGCTGCGCGGTCGGGACCGGCGTCGGTTCGGCGGTCGGGACGAGCGTGGGTTCGGGCGTGGCTGCCGGGACGGGCGTGGCTTCCGCTGTCGGCACGGGGCGCGGCGTCGGCCGCGGCGTGGGCGCGCGCGGCCGAGCGTGGGATTCGGGGTCGCGGCGGGCGTCGGGGTCGGCGCCGGCGTCGAAACCGGGGTCGGCGTGGGCGTGGGCTTGGGCGTCGGCTTGGGCGTCGGCTTCGGCGTGGGCGTCGGCGTCGACCCGCACCCGCTCGTGTCGGCGAACAGGACGGTCCAGAACTTGCGCCCGTCGGCGAGCTTGTAGGCCCCGATCCCGGCGACGTCCCAGGTCGCGCCCATGATGTTCGCGCGGTGACCCGGCGAGTTCATGAAGTCGTCCTGGACGACCGCCGTCGCCTGGTCGTCCGGGTAGTTGTTCCAGCCGATGTTCTCGCCCGCGACGTTGTAGCAGTACCCCTTCTGGTCCAGGACCGCGAAGACCATCTCCCCGGTGGGCGGGATGTTGTGGCTGAAGTAGTCGCGCGTCGCCATGTCCTGCGAGCGCCAACGGGCGACGCCCGCAAGCGTCGAGTCCCAGCGCAGCGACGCGAGGCCGGCGCTCGAGCGGGCCTGGTTCGTCAACGCGAAGAGCTGCTGCTCGGATGTCGAGTCGAACGAGTTGTCGCTCCACCCGAGGGCCCGGCCGGGCATTGCCGCGAGGCCCGCGCTCGTGGCGACCAGGGCGACCGCAAGCATCGCGGCGACGCGGGCGAAGGCCGTCGATCGGGAGAGCGTGATGGTTCGCATGAGACGGTTCAACCGTAAGCGCGTGCCGATCGCCGGGCACCCGGCGCGATGGTCCTGCCACCCCGCCGACAGTGGTCCTGTGGAGGCCGATGCGGTGGCGGGTGGATCGGACGGGTCGGTCGCGAGAGACGGTCGGGCGCCGGACGCTGGATCGACGGGCACGAGCGCGGGACCTTCGACCGGGGTGGCCGGGCTCGGTATGATCCGTGCATGGATGCCGGTTTCGTGGCGCTCTTTCGACACCACGCCTGGGCAACGGATCGCCTGCTCGCCGCGTGCGAGGCGCTGCCGTCCGACCAGCTGGAGTTCGTGGTCCAGGGCTCATTCGGCGGCCTGGGCGCAACGCTTCGACACCTCGTGGAGGCCGAGGAGCGCTACGTCCGCGGCCTGCGCGGCCTGACCGCGCCCGGGCCGGACGCCGCCGGTGGAACGGACCGGCCGACCCCGCCGGAGGCCCTGGCGCCATCGGTCGCGGTCCTCCGACGTCGTGCGGCAGCATCAGGAGCGGCGCTCATCGAGCTCGCCGGGGTCACGGCACCGGACGCCGTCGTGACCGCTCGACATCGAGGCGCGCCGGCGCGGATCCGGGCGATCACCTTCTTCACGCAGGCGCTCGACCACGCGGCCGAGCACCGCACGCAGGTCCGCCACGCGCTGACGATCCTGGGTTACGACCCACCCGACATCGACGGGTGGTCGTACGACGAGGAGGCCCTGGGCCCCCTCCCCGGCTGATCCGGGCAGACGGTGATCGATGGCTGCGGACAGCTGCCAGGCGATCCACATGGCGCACCCGCGCGTCCCGCTCGCGTATACTCCGCCAGTCCCGCGCGCCGGTCCCGGCCGTGCCGCGCGCTGCGACCGCGGTGGCCTTAGCTCAATCGGTAGAGCATCGGATTGTGGCTCCGAAGGTTGCGGGTTCAAGCCCCGTAGGCCACCCCACTTCTCGCACGAATGACCGGCATGGAGCGGCGCTGAGCGGCAGCAAGCGGCACCAAGATTGCTGCAGAGATTGCTACACGGCCGCGGGCGCCGAGACCAAGCCGGGCTGGACGAACGCGGGGCCGGGGTAGGACAGACCGTCACGGCCCCGGGACGCCCGGCGTGAGTCCCGTTCTCCGACCGGAGCGGGGCACCCCGCCAGCGTGAAGGAGCACGCCCATGACAGCCGAGGGACCAGATGGTTACCGCTACCTCGTGCGACGCAACGGGACGCTGGTCAGGGAAGGGCCTGTGATCCTTGATGAACTCGATCCTGCGTCGGCCCGCATCGTCCGCGCTCTCATCGAGGCTAAGGCCGCCGGGTACCGAGAACGGGCGGAACTAGGCGACGAACGCTGGGAAGCGGTTGCCCGCCAGCGACTCAAGCGGTGCGGCTTCAGCAGCGCGCAGATCGATGCCCAGATCGCTGCCAGACTGGCGGAGCCCCCGCCCACGGTCAAGGCTCAGCCCGTGCCGCCATCGCCAACCCCCAAGCCGGTGCGCGTCAACTGGAAGGACCGGGCGCTCGCGGCGGAGGCGCGGCTGACGGAGATCGAGGGAGCACGACACCGTTAGCCCCCGGTCGCCCGGTGGGCGTCCCATCCCGCGAGCGGAGCACCGCGTTCTGGATCGCCGCCAGCGCGGCCTCGGGAGTGTCCCGGGTGGTCATGGCCGTGGCCCGTGCTTGCAACCGCTGCAGGTGCAGCCGGGATAGCACACGTGGTTCACGTAGCACGCGCATCTGCCGGGGCAGGCGTGAGGCTTCTCGACCCGTGGGTCGAAGCACGTCTTGGGCCTCATCGCCGGAGTGTCGCGGGCGGTCATGGCGTCTCCTTGCGCATCTCGACACGCACCACGCCGGGGTAGTTCGGGCGGTCGGCGTTACCCGTGCTCTTCATCAAGCCGCACTTGCGACAGGACTCTAATGGCTGCCCGTCCGCACCGCGCAGCAGGAGGCTCGGGTACTTCACGGACGGGTCCCACCACTCGTGCACTCCATTCCATCGCCTCGCCGGGTGCGGAGCCGGGGCCTGATCGGATGACGCCAGGCCTGCCCCGCCAAGGGTAGAGTCGTCGAGTCACGGCCCACGAACGCTGGGCGACGAACGAGGAGGACCATGACCGAGGTCGAGATCGCCAACGGTTACTTGCGCGTGGTGGTCGAGGGCTTCGACAAGGTGCTCGCCCTCAAGAGCAGCGTGGAGGTGCCTCTCACCCACGTGCGTGGCGCTTCACAGGACCCGGAGGCCCTGCGCGAGCGGCATGGGCTGCGCCTTGGGGGCACGTCACTCCCCGGTGTCGTCGCGGCGGGCACGTTCTTCGACGGGCGGTGGTGGTTCCTCGACGTCCACCACCCCGAGGTTGCGGTGAAGATCGAACTCGACCACGAGCACTACGCCGCGCTCATCGTGGAGGTCGCGAACCCCGTTGCGACCGTGGCCGCCATCAACGCGGCCATCGCGGCACTTCCATCGAGCGAACCGACCCAGTGAAACAGCCGTGTCGGCGGCGAGATTGAGGCGCTCCACGGGTTGGCGCGCACCGGCTCAGGCGCCTTTCAGGCCTCGAAGCCGCTCGATGAGTTGATGCATCCTGCTCAGTCGCTCGGGCACGGGGACGCGGTCCGAGTCCTCCCGTTCGTCGTGGTGGTTGTCGCTCAGAGGTCCGGAGCGGGACCGGCATCATCACGTATGCCGAGGAAGGCGCCGCTCCGCGTCAACTTCCGGCCCTCGTCCTGCTCTTCCTCCCGGCTCATCGTTCGCCCTCCCCACGGGCCGGGCTGAGGCGGCCCGCTGGTTACTACTCGAGTCTCGTCCGTCCGTGACCCAGTTGCACGGGCGAGGCCGCTCGAAGTCACACCTCACCCCTGACGATCCCGCATGTGTCCTTCATGCGCCCTTGAGTGCGAAGCGGACCAGGGTTAGGACGACGACTGCTTCGTTGGGCGTCGCCGAAGGTGCCCGACCACGGCCCTCGCCAGCAGGCTCATGACCACGCTCGTGACGATAGGCACCCACCACGGGGGTTTCTCGGCCCGTCCTCGCCGCATGGCTTCTGTGTCGAGGAAGATGCCCCGACAGGTGGGACAGCGCCACGCACGGCCGCGCCCCCGCCGCCCCAGCGGTTGCATCGCCGCCCCGTCCTTCGGACACGTCCACGCGATCTGCGTCTCGTCAGCCATCGTGTCTCCCTATGTCGGCGCCGTCGCCTTATACGGTTGGTGGAACCTAACTGATGCGCTCCAGCACGACCACGGGGATCGTGCGAGTCGTCTGTCGCTGGTACTCGGCGAACCTCGGACTGGTGGCGACGCGCTCCGCGAACAGCCGCTCGCGCTCCGCCCCCTCCGTCACCCTCGCCCGTGACGTGAACGTCTCTCTCCCTACCTCCACGGTCACGACCGGGTTCGCGAGGAGGTTGTGGTACCAGCCCGGATGGGTCGGCAGCGCCAGCCTTCGAGGCCACGATGACGTAGTGCTCGCCGTCGCGGGAGTAGACGACCGGGGCGAGACGGGGCTGGCCGCTCTTCGCGCCCGTCGTGGTCAGCAGTAGCACCGGGCGCCCCGCGAACGGGCCATTCGTGACGTGCCCCCCGTTGGCCCGGAACTCCGTGATGAGCGCCCTGGTCATCGCCGCGAATACAGCACGTGGGTCCGGGTCGGTCATGAACAGCATGGTAGGCGGCGCACCCGCCGGGCGAGCATCCGGGGACCTGCGAGTGTGGCCCGCGTGTCCTCGCCATCGGCGTGCGGGCATCATCTCCCGGAGTGGACGTAGCTCGGCGCAGAGCGTCCCGCCAGCAGATGGCCTCACAGTCGCGCAGTTCAGGCGAGGCGCTTCCTCATCGAGACGTCGGTCTCCACGTATCCGACGGCGCGGTAGAGATGTCGGGCAACGTCGTTGTCGCCGAACGCGTGGAGCCTGATCGAGTCGTATCCGAGCGCTCGCGCGAGGGTCTCGAGGGCCTCCAGCGCGGCCCGGCCGTAGCCCTGGCCTTGGCGGTCCGGCTCGATGACGATGTCCCAGAGAAAGGCCGTACCTCGCCCGATCTCGGCATGCGGGGCCAACCAGATGGCTCCGACCGTCTCACCGGACTCGATCACGATTGAGCGGAACTCGTGCCCAGTGGTGCTCTGCCCATCCGGGACGAGACGGGCGAACAGCGACGCAGCCCGGGCCTCCGCGCCCTCGGCGGGCCAGGCCCCAACGCGGACCATGTCGCTCGCGTACCTGCGGATCGAGGAAGCGCACCACGCGTCCCAAACGTGCGCCGGCATCGGCGGCAGCGTGACCACCCCGGAACTATACGAGCGCGGCGCCTTCGTCCGCGTTGGTCGTGGTTGGCGATCAAACCCGCGGCGATGCCCTCTCGTCGCGTAATCCGACCGAAAGGTGGGCCTCGCAAGACTCCGGCCATGACATCCGCACCGGGACGGGCCTCGATGGGCGAAGCCCCCCGGCGCGGCATCGCTTGACGGAGACTCACGTGTCTGACATCGAAACCACCCCGGAGACTTCCAGGCCCCGCGAGCGGGGCGGACGGCGCGCCGCGACCGCCGCCACCCTCATGGGCGTGCTCCTCGTCGGCGGCGCCGCCGGCGCGACGCTCTTCGGACCGCTGACCGCGACGGCCGCGTCGCCGTCGGCGCAGCCGAGCACGCCGGCCGCGTCGACGCAACCCGGCGCCGCGACGACTCCCTCCGGTTCGACGCCAGGGGGCTGGAACGGCCTCGGCGGCCCGATGGGCGGCGGCCCGGGCCTCAACCATGGCTTCAACCCGAACGAGACCGTCAGCGACCTCTCGGTCGTGGCGAAGGCGATCGGGATCAGCGAGGCCGACCTTCAGACGGCACTCGACGGTGGCCAGACGGTGGCCGCGATCGCCAAGGCGCACAACGTCACGGCCCAGACGGTCATCGACGCGCTCGTCGCCGACGGCCAGAGCGAGCTCGCGGCCGACGTGACCGCCGGACGGCTGACGCAGGCCCAGGCGGACGCGCAGAAGGCCCAGGTCACCCAGCGGGCCACCGACCAGGTCAACGGCACGATGACCGGCGGCCCGATGGGCGGCGGCCCGATGGGCGGCGGCCCCGGCGGCGCCCCGACGGGCGGCCCGGGCGGCTTCGGCCACTGAGCACGCCTCTCTCCCAGGCGCAACACCGAAGCGGCGGGTCCTCCCGCCGCTTCGCCGCGTCCGGGGCCTCCGGCGAGCGCGGGCCCGCTCGGTCCGCCGGTCGCGCCACGCCGGGCGCGCCGCCACGCGCGGGGGCGACGTGGGCCGTAACCCAATCGAAAGGGTTTGGATTCGAGACTCCCGTCATGACAGCCCCATCCCTGCCAGCCTCGAAGCAGTCGACCCACATGACCTGGCGAGCGCTGGGCACCGCGGTGCACCTGCTCGTCGTCGACGGGTCCGGCGCCGGTGCCGCGCGGCGCGCCGTCGCCTCGCTCCTCGACGAGGTCGACGCGACCTACAGCCGGTTCCGCGACAGCGAGCTGACACGGCTCAATGCCCGCCCGGGCGAGGACGTCCGGGTCGGCCCGCTCCTCGCGCGTGCGATCGAGACCGCCCTGGACGCGGCGCTGGCGACGGGCGGCGCGGTCGACCCGACCGTCGGCACGGCCCTCCGTGCGATCGGCTACGACAGCGACTTCGGGCGGATCGCCCCCGACGGCGCGCCGATCAGGATCCGGCTCGAGCCGATCCCGGGATGGCGCGCCGTCCGTTTCGACCGGGCGACCCGGACGGTCCGGCTCCGCGCGGGCGTCGAGCTGGACCTCGGCTCCACCGGCAAGGCGCTCGCCGCCGACCTCGCCGCCGAGGCTGCCCTGCGCGCGACGAACGGCGGCGGCGTCCTCGTCAGCCTCGGCGGCGACATCGCCACGGCCGGGTCGGCTCCGGCGGGCGGGTGGCGCGTGCTCGCGGCCGACCGGAGCGATGCGTCCCCGGATGGCGACGGCGAGGTCGTCGCGCTGCACGCCGGCGCGCTCGCCACGTCGAGCACGACGGTCCGGCGCTGGACGCGGGCCGGGGTGACGCTCCATCACCTCGTCGACCCGGCCACCGGGCAGCCGGCGGCAAGCCCGTGGCGGACCGTGAGCGTGGCCGCGCCCACCTGTGTCGAGGCGAACACCGCCGCGACCGCGGCAATCGTCAAGGGCACGGACGGCCTTGGCTGGCTCGCCGGCCGCGGGCTCCCCGCCCGGCTCGTGTCGACCACAGGTGACATTCGACGCGTGGCCGGCTGGCCGGCGCCATCGGAGGATCCATCGTGAACACCCAGGTCCTGTGGTTCGCAACCCGGGGAGCCGGCATCGTGTCGCTGCTCCTGTTCACGGCCGTGGTCGTGCTGGGCGTGATGACGAGCGTGCGCTGGCAGGCTCGGCAGTGGCCGCGCTTCCTGACCGCCGAGGTGCACCGGAGCATCGCGCTCCTGTCCGTGGTCTTCCTCGTGCTCCACATCGTGACGGCGGTCGTCGACCCGTACGCGTCGCTCGGCTGGATCTCGGCGATCGTGCCCTTCGCGTCCTCCTACCGGCCGTTCTGGCTGGGGCTCGGGGCGGTGTCGCTCGACCTCCTCGTCGCGGTCATCGTGACGAGCCTGCTCCGGGCCCGGGTCGGGCGCCGCGTCTGGCGGGCGGTCCACTGGACCGCGTACGCCTCGTGGCCGCTCGCGCTCGCGCACGGCATCGGCTCCGGCAGCGACGCCTCCGCGGCCTGGATGATCGGCATCGACGCCGCGTGCATCTTCGCGGTCGTGACGGCCGTCGCCTGGCGGCTCCTCGCGGGCCGGCCCAGCGCGGACCTGCCGGCCGTGGTGGCGACCATCGGTCGCGGAAGCTCCCGCGAGCCCGGAGCGCTCCGATGACGGCCACGGCGACGCTCACGCGTCTCCTCGCCGGGCCGCCCTCGCAGGCCGGTGCGGAGCGTCTCGAGGCCCACCGGGCACGGCTCGGCGGGCTGCCGCCCGCGGGCGATCGCCGGGAGATCGTTGCCGTCATCGAGGCGAGCGGCCTGCTCGGCCGTGGCGGGGCGGCGTTCCCGGTCGGACGGAAGTGGCGCGCTGTCGCGGAGCGCTCCGCGGGCGATGCCGTCGTCGTCGTCAACGGCGCCGAGGGCGAGCCGCGCAGCGCCAAGGACCGCGTGCTGATGACCTGCCGGCCGCACCTCGTGCTCGACGGGGCCCTCGTTGCCGCCGACGCGGTCGGCGCGTCCGACATCGTCCTGTACGTCGGGAGCGAGCACCGCGAGGCGCACCGCACGCTGGGCCGGGCGCTCGCCGAACGCGAACCCGACGTCCGAACGCGGGTGCGCATCGTCGCCGCGCCGGTCGGCTACGTCGCGGGCGAGGCGACCGCGGCCGTGCACTTCCTCAACACGGGCGACGCCCGGCCGACGTTCCTCCAGCAGCGCCCCCATGAGGCCGGCGTCGGGGGAAGGCCCACCCTCGTCCAGAACGTGGAGAGCCTCGCCTACGCGGCACTGATCGCGCGCCACGGCGACGCGTGGTACCGGTCCGCCGGCCGCGGCCGGACGCGGGGGACCGCGCTCGTGACCGTCGGCGGCGCCGTCCCGCAGCCGGGGGTCCACGAGATCGAGTACGGCACGACCCTCGGTGAGGTCGCGACGCTCGCCGGGATCAGCGCGGACGACGCGTCGGCCGTCCTCGTGGGCGGCTACTTCGGCGGCTGGGCCTCGCTCGACGACGCCAATGACCGGCCGCTCGACCCCGCCGACCCGGCCCCCGACCGGATCGGCTTCGGGTGTGGTGTCGTATCGTTCGCGGGACCCGAAACGTGCGGGGTCCGTGCGACCGCGGAGATCATGACGTTCATGGCTGGCGAGAGCGCCGCGCAATGCGGCCCCTGCGTGTTCGGCCTTGCCGCGATCGCCGACGCGACCCGGCGGCTCGCAGGCGGCTCGGCCGCGGCCGACGACCTGGGGCGGATCGATCGATGGGCGGGCCAGGTCGCCGGACGCGGCGCCTGCCACCATCCCGACGGGGCCGTCGGCCTGCTGCGCAGCGCCCTGCGCGTCTTCGCCGACGAGTTCGCGCGACACCAGGCACGGGGCCGCTGCTCCGTGGCGCGCGCGGCGGTGGCCTGACATGGCCGAGTCGCTGCGCCTCGATCCCATCCGCTGCGACGGCTTCGGCATGTGCGCGGAGCTCCTGCCGGAGCTGATCAGGCTCGACGACTGGGGATACCCCGTCATCAGCCAGGGCCCCGTCCCGGAGCGGCTGCTCGGCCACGCCCGGCGGGCCGTGGACGTCTGCCCGGTCCTGGCGCTGCGCCTCCAGCGCGGCGTTACGGCCCGCCGGCCGGCGGTGGTCCCGGTGGCCGCGGGGGCGAGCGGCCGGTGAGGATCCTCGTCGCGGAGGACGACGCCTCGCTGCGCGAGGTCCTCGTGCTCGGGCTCGAGGACAACGGCTACCTCGTCGACGCCGTCGAGCGCGGCGACGATGCCATCGACCAGCTGAAGTTCTACGAGTACGACGTCGCCGTCATCGACTGGCGCATGCCGGGTGCCTCGGGCATCGACGTCGTGCGCTGGGCGCGCCGCCACGACCGTCCCACCGCGCTCCTGATGCTCACCGCGCGCGACGCGCCGCCGGACAGGATCCAGGGCCTCGACGCCGGGGCGGACGACTACCTGGTCAAGCCGTTCGACTTCGGCGAGCTGCTCGCCCGGATCCGCGCCCTCCAGCGGCGGCCCCGCGGCGTCGACGCGCCGGTGATCGCTCGCGGACGCGTCACGCTCGACCCGGTGACCCGCGAGGCCGCGGCGGACGGGCGCCCGCTCGCGCTGACGGTCACGGAGTACAACATCCTCGAGCTGCTCATGCGTCGATCGCCGGCGGTCGTCGACCGCAAGGCGATCGCCGAGCACGGCTGGCGAGACGAGACCGACCCGCTGGGGTCGAACGCGATCGACGTCCAGATGAGCCGGCTGCGCGCCAAGATCCCCGCGTCGGGGATCCGGATCGTCACGGTGCGCGGCGCGGGCTACCGCCTGGACGAAGCGTGACTGCGGCCACGCATCCCCAGGTCCGGCGGACCTCCATCCGGGTCGCCCTCGCGGCGACGGCCGTCGTGGGCGTCGCCTACGTCGTGGTGGCGCTCGCGGTCGTCCTCCTCGCGACCCGCAACCTGACCGCCCAGATCGACGAGAACCTATCGAGCACGCTCGCCCAGATCAGCCGCGGCGACGTCGGGCGCCCGCCGGGTGGCGGCGGGTTCGACGCTCCCCCACCCAGGGTTCCGTTCGGAGCGCCGGTGATCGTGTGGACGGAGCACCCCGATGGGACGGTCACCTGCAACCGTCCCGATGCCGTCCTGCCTGCCGCGTACTACGGCGTTCGCGGCCCCGTCACAGTCGCGATCGGGACCGCGTCGGTCCGCATCGAGGGCGCGCCCGCCGGCGACAGCACGTTCGTCGTCGTGGGCCAGACGACCGAGTCCGTCTCCCAGGCGCAGGGGAACCTCGTCGTCGCGGAGCTCATCATCGGCCCGCTCCTGCTCCTCGCGGTCTTCCTCGGGGCCGTCACCATCGGCCGGCGCGTGGCCGCGCCGATCGAGCTCGCCCGGCGCCGGCAGCTCGAGTTCACGGCCGATGCGTCGCACGAGCTCCGGACGCCCCTGTCGGTGATCGAGGCGAACACGAGCCTCGCGCTCGCCCGGGACCGCGACGTGGCGTGGTACCGCTCCACGTTCGCGCGCCTCGACGGGGAGACGCGACGGATGCGGCGCCTCCTGGACGACATGCTCTGGCTGGCCCGCTTCGACGCGCTCGGGGGCGCGCCGGCGTCCGAGCCGGTCGACCTCGGCCTGCTCGCGGCCCAGACCGTGGATCGATTCCGGGCGGTCGCCGAGTCCCGGTCGCTGGCGCTCAGCGTCGACACGGGGCCGGGCAAGCAGGTCGTCTCGGCGCCACCGGAGTGGCTCGACCGGCTGGTGGGCGTCCTGCTGGACAACGCCTGCAAGTACTCCCCGGAGGGCGGGACGGTACGTGTGTCCGTTGGCGAGGAGGGAAGTCGCGCACGGCTCACCGTGGACGATTCGGGACCTGGCATCCTGCCGGAGGAACGCGCCCGCGTCTTCGACCGGTTCCACCGGGCCACCGACCAGGGAAGCGGCGCGGGGCTGGGGCTCGCGATCGCCGACGCGATCGTCCGCGCCACGAAGGGCCACTGGCGGATCGGGACCTCGCCGGCCGGTGGCTCGAGCATGACGATCCTCTGGCCGCGGACGTTCCCGGCGCGCCGCCAGGGTGGCCGGGGTGGTGCGACCCCGTCGGGGTCCGTGCCGCCCGGAGGCGGCCTGCCGCCAGACGACGCCGACCCGGCGGGAGCCCCTGAGGCTGCCTCCTCCGAGGTACCGGGCGCGCCGGCTGAGCCGGACGCGGCCGGTCAGTCCCCGGTCGCGGCAGGTCAGTCCCCGGACGCGGCCGGTTCGTCACTCGCGGCCTCGTAATCGATTCGAAAGGCCCGGTCGCCGACACTCGTCCCATGGATACGCACCACGCCCTCACCACCACTCGACGGGACAGCGCGCTCCGCCGCCTGCGGATCATCACGATCGGTGCCGCCGCGAGCGGCATGGCAGCGGTCGTCGGCTTCGGTGGCCTCGCAGCGGCCACGTACGCGGGTCACCCCGCGACGGGAGCCGTCGCCGGCGTCGCGTCGGGCTTCGATACGTCATCGACCGCGGCGTCGGGCACCTCGGGGTCATCGGGCGTGTCGGCCCTCACCGCGATCACCCGCGCGTCCGGACGCGGCGCCCACGTGACGACGGGCGGCTCCTAGGACCGCCCCGGGGCGAGCGGCCCGGGCACGTCCCCGGTCCTGTTGGTGATCGTCGAGCGGGTGGTGGGACCTCGCGTGGCTCAGGGGGCCGGCGACGCGAAGGGGTTCCCGCCCGCTCCCATGACCATCTGCAGGAGCTGCGACGCGTCCTGTGTCTGGTCGGCGGGCGGGGCCTGGATCGACACCGCCCCGGCATGGGCCTTGATCGTGAGCCCCAGGGTCAGGGTGCTCGAAGCATCGGCGATGGTCGTGCTCACCTTCGAGAGCTGTCCCGTCTGGTGGTCGAACAGGAAGGTCACCGGGACGTCGGGCAGCGTCGGCGGCAGGGACGGGAGCGGCACACCGCTTGCGCCGGTCATCGACTCGGCCTGGGCGAGCCAGCCGGCGACGGCCGACCCGGCCACGGTCACCGTCACGACGTCCTGGTCACGCCCATCCAGCTGCTGCATGCCACCCGAGGTGATCTTCACGCCGGGGTCCTTGAGGAACGGTGCGAGCATGGCCCCCGGGTCGAACGACGGGATCGCGGACGGCACCGGGGCCGATGACGGCACGAGCGCCGCTGCCGACGAGAGCGGCAGCGAATACCACGTGGCACCGAGTGGGCCTGCCTGGACGTAGGCCGTCCCGCCCACCACGCGAAGGTCCGCCTTGAGGTCCGCCGCGGCCTGGACCCCCTTGAGGTCGACCGTGACTTCGCCCTGGTTGCCGGCCGTGTCGATCGTCGCCGACAGGCTCGACCCGGACACGTCCATCGCCGCCGCACCCGACTGGGCAAGCTTCCCGTCGAGCGAGAGCGTGAGATCGAGCGGCCCGGTCAGCTTCGACGTTGCCGCGATGCCCTGGGTGAGCAGCGCGGACGGATCGGGCGGCGGCGTGGGGCTGGGCGTGGCCGCAGCGTTGCACGCGGCGACCACGCTCGCGACGATGATCGCGGTCGCGATCCGGGTTCCGGAGCGGCGTGGGTCGGGCAGGCGCATCTGAGTCATCCTCATGGCCGGTTGGAGCAGGAATGCGGTCCGGCCTTCGGGTACTGTGCCACGCGGGCGTCGCGCATGAAGCCTGGCGGGCACGGATCGTGGGCGGCCATGGTCGCTCCATGGCCGCCGCGTCAGGTCGGCCGCCGCGTCAGGTCGGCCGCCGCGTCAGGTCGGCCGCCTGCGTCACGATCCCGGCCCGTCGATCACGACGCTCCGGCGCAGTCGTAGAGCGTGCTGGTCCCCGTCCCGCCGTAGTCGACGAGCGTGCAGGCGCTCGTGACCCACGCCGTCCGGGTCGACGCCGTCGCGTCCGCGCCGCCGCCGCCACTGCCTCCGGCGAGCACGTAGCGAAGCTGCCCGGAGGCCACGTACGCCTTGAGCTGGTCGAGCGTCGGAGCGGGATCGGAGCCCGTGAACCCGCCCATCGCCATGACCGGGAGGCCTGCCGCGAGCTCGATCGGCCCGGCTTCCCCGGCCGAGGTCGCCGCCACGATCCAGGTCGCGGAGCCCTGGTGTGCAACCAGGTAGCTGACGAGCGCCGAGTCCGCGGCCGCGGCGCCCATGCCGGGCCCGCCGGATGGGAGTCCCGCCAGCCCGCTCGGCGGCGTGCCCGCGGCGGCGCTCCCCGACGGGGCGTTCGGCGGGCTCCCGGTCGGCGGCGTTCCCGCGAAGCCCGGCCGGGCGCCGGTCCCGGTGGGCACGGCCGGCCCGGCGCCGCCGCCGAAGCCGGAGCTCGTGGCGCCGGGGCCCGGGTGCGGGTCGCCACTGCCGTAGGCCGTCCCGACGGTCGTCACCGCGTAGCTCGCCGGCGCGAGCAGCACGGCGCACAGGCCGAGCGCCGCGGCGACCCCCGCTCCGCGTCCCATCGTGGCGCGGAGGCGTGGCATCGACCCGAGGAGCAGCCCGCCGGCTGCCACCGAGGCGAGCCCGACGGCGACCGGGCCGACGCCAGGCGCGAAGCCCGGCGTGCGCGAGAGCAGGGCCCACCCGAACGCGGCGGTGCCGACGAAGGCTGCACCGAGCGTCGCACCGGCCAGGATGGTCCGTTCGCGGAGCCTCCACAGCTCGACGACGCCGGCGCCGACGAGCGCGGCGATGGCCGGCGCGAGCGCGACGGCGTAATAGGAGTGGACGGTCCCAGACATGAAGCTGAAGACGAGGCCGGTCGAGAGGAGCCAGGTGCCCCAAAGCAGGTAGCCTGCGCGCGCCGGGTCGGTGCGCGCGGCGCGGCGGCGCAGCCACAGCCCGAATCCGAGGCTGGCGAGGGCGGGCGGGATGAACCAGGCGATCTCGCCGAACCATGCGTCGTTGAAGAGGCGAAGGAGGCCGGCCGCGCCGCCGAACGGCGTGCTGTTGCCAGTCCCGCCGGCGGCTGCGCCGAGGATCCGGCCCAGCCCGTCGTAGCCGAAGATCAGGTCGAGGACCGAGCCAGTGGTGCTGCCCCCGATGAACGGCCGGCTGGCCGACGGCAGGAGCGCGACGATCGCGACCCACCAGCCGCTCGTCACGAGGAGGGTCAGCGCCGCGACCCCGAGGCCAGCGAGCCTGCGGCGCATCGACGTGTTTGCGGCCAGCAGGTAGACCAGGGCGAACCCTGGCAGCACGAGGTAGGCCTGGAGGTACTTCGTGAGGAAGGCGAATCCGACGCACGCCGCGGCGAGCGCGACCCAGCGCAGGCGCCCGCGCTCGATCGCTCGGAGGAGGGCCCACGCACCGGCCACGAGGAGCAGCGTCAGGAGCGCATCGGGGTTGTTGAAGCGGAAGATGAGGACCGCGGCGGGCGTCAGGGCCATCACGAGGCCGGCGATGACCGCGGCAGCCGGCCCGAACGAGCGGCGGACGGCCGCGAACAGGAGCCCGACGGTCGCCACGCCCGCGAGCGCCTCGGGCAGGAGGATGCTCCACGAGCTCAGGCCGAACAGCCGGACGGAGAGGCCCATGAGCCAGATCGCCGCCGGCGGCTTGTCCACCGTGATGAAGTTGGCGGCGTCGAACGACCCGAAGAAGAACGCCGACCAGCTCCGGCTCGCGGCAAGGGCGGCCGCCGAGTAGTAGGTGTTCGCGTACGCGCTGATCGCCAGGTTCCAGGCGTACAGGACCGCCGCGAGCGCGAGGAGACCGACGAACGCCGGGCGGACCCACGCCGGATCGTCGGTCCGCCCACGTGCGATCGCCCGGAGCCCTGCAAGCGGGCGAGGGCGCCAGGTGGAGACGGTGCGCGGTATGGCGGTCATCGAGCGTTCCTTTCGACGAGGGGGCGGTGGGGCCGGACTCGCCCGGGTCGACGAGCCGGCTCGACGCGGGGCCGTCGCCGCTCCATGGCGGCCCGCAGGACGAGGAAGCGAACGAGCGTCGCGGCGCCGTTGGCGGCCACGAGGATCACGACCTCGATGGACTGCGGGGCGCCCGGCGCGACGGCGTCCAGGGTCGCGAGGGCGGCCGTGGTGATCGCGAGCGCCGCTCCCAGGGCCAGGAGGCCGGCCACGTGGTCGTGCGCCACGCCGGTGCGCCCGCGCACCGCAAACGTGTAGCGCCGGTTCGCCGCCGTGTTGCCGATGGCCGTCACCACGAGGGCGCCCAGGTTCGCGACCGCCGCCCCGACGAGCGGCCGCAGGAGCGCGTAGAGCGCGACGTAGGCGAGCGTGCTGAGGACGCCGATCACGGCGAACGTGCCGAGGCGGCGAAGCGCACGGCCGTGTACCGGGACCAGGCCGGCCAGCTCCGATTCGCGGGCGGGGCCGCGCCCGGCCCGATCGGCCGCGGCGGGTGTCGTTGCGGCGTTCATGCCCGGATCCTGCGGACCGGGCCCTTTCGAATCGGTTACACCGCGACGGGGTCTGGCATCGAGCGCGGCGAGCGCGCATCATCGCTCGAGGCGACGGGCCCGGGCGGTCTGCCGCGCGCGACGATCGCGCGGTGGCTCCCCTTTCATGACTCGTTCAGGTTCGCCTGCCATACCCGGAGCACGCGCCAGGGGCGCGTCCGTCAGAGTCCGACCAGAACCCCCGCCACACTCGCAGGAGACATCCAGATGGACTTCGCTCCCACGGAGCAGCCCGACAAGCTTCCCGAGGGCCTGCCGCCAGAGCCGCCGGCCGGCCCGCCCGCCTACGTGGCCGCGGTCCAGCCAGTGACGCCACCGTCCAGGCGGTCGCGCTCGCTCCTCGCGGGCGCCATCGTCGCCGGGGCGATCGGCCTGGCCGCGGTCGCCATCACGGTCGCCTCGACCGGCACGCCGACCGTCGCAACGCCGGCCGCGGCCAACGCGCGCGGCGTCCTGCTCGGCGCCGACACCGGCACGTGGACACCTCCCAACGGCGGTGCGGCCGCCGCCCCGAACGTTCCCGGCATGACGGGCGGTGGGTTCGGTGCCGGTGGGGACGCTCCCGGTGGCTTCGGGCCCGGCGGCTTCGGGCCGGGCGGCATGGGCCGCGGCGGCCGCCTGGGCGGCGGCGAAATGTTCGCCTCCATCTCGATCACCGCCATCGACGGGACGAAGCTCGGGCTCGCGACCGCGGACGGGTGGACCCGGACGATCGACGCCGCCGGCGCCACGATCACGAAGGGCGGCCAGACCGTTGACGTCTCGTCGCTCAAGGTCGGCGACTCGATCGTCTTCGAGCAGTCGCGCCAGACCGACGGCACGTTCAAGATCACCGCGATCCAGGTCGTCCTCCCGCACGCGGACGGCACGGTCAAGTCCGTGGGTGACACGAGCGTCACCCTCACGCAGCGCGACGGGACCGACAAGGTCGTCACGCTGACCGGATCCACGACGTACCAGCTCTTCGGGCTCGCCTCGAAGCCGGCGGCCTCGACGAAGGCCGCGCTCACGGTGGGTGCCCAGGTCGACGCAGAGGGCACGACCGCGTCCGATGGCAGCTTCACGGCGTCGCTCGTCACGATCCGGGCCGCGGAGGCCGGCGGCACGGTCACGGGCAAGACCGCGACCACCATCACGGTGAAGACGCGCGGCGGCACCCCGCTGACGATCAACGTCGACGCCGGCACGACATACGTCGTGGCCGGCACGACGGCGCCCACGCTCTCGAACGTCGCCGTCGGCGCGATCGTGATCGCCGAGGGCAGCAAGAACGCGGACGGGACGTTCTCCGCGACGGTCGTCCGGGCCTTCAACGTCGGCTCGGGGATCGGACCGGGGATGATGCCCGGCATGCGCGGCGGCCGCGGGATGCCATGGGGTTCGGGCCGGCAGGCCCCCCAGCCGACGCCCACCCCCGCCGGGACCACGAACTAGCGCCGAGACGCGGCGTCCTTGCCTTGACGGAGACGCGGCCGGCCTGCCGGCCGCGTCTCCGTTCGTTCGGGTCGCGTAGGCTGTGCCCATGACCGACCGCGCCCCCTCACCCGGCCCGGCGCGGGCGTCGCCGGGCGCGGTTTCGCCCGGCGACGAGGTTTCGCCCGGCGACGAGGTCGCGAGCTTCGCCGCGCTCGGCCTCGACGAGGCGATGCTCCGGACGCTCGAGGGCCTCGGCTACGAGGAGCCGACGCCGGTCCAGCGCGAGGCGATCCCGCCCCTCCTCGCGGGCCGCGACGTGCTCGCCGAGGCGCCCACCGGCACCGGCAAGACGGCCGCGTTCGCGCTGCCGATCCTGCAGCGACTCGCGGCCGCCGGGGGCCTGGGACGCGCGGGCGAGGGCCGGACGCTCGCGCTCGTCCTCGTTCCAACCCGCGAGCTCGCCATGCAGGTGGCCGAGGCCGTCCATCGGTATGGCCGCGGCCTGGACGCCCGTGTCCTGCCGATCTACGGCGGGCAGGCGATCGGGCAGCAGCTGCGTGCGCTCCGCCGGGGCGTGGACGTCGTGGTCGCGACGCCCGGACGCGCGGTCGACCACCTGACCCGGGGCAGCCTCTCGTTCGACGCCGTCGAGGTGGTCGTCCTCGACGAGGCGGACGAGATGCTCGACATGGGCTTCGCGGAGGATCTCGAGGCGCTGCTCGCGGCGACGCCGCCCGGCCGCCAGACGGCGCTCTTCTCGGCCACGATCCCGCCCACGATCGCGCGGATCGCCGCGCGCCATCTTCGCGAGCCGGTCCGGGTGGCCGTTCGCGCCGAGCGGCCGGCCCGCGAGGAGATGCCACGCGTCCGCCAGCGGGTCGTACGTCGTGCGTGCCGCCGACAAGCTGGCCGCCCTCGGCCGGATCCTCGACCTCGAGGACCCGGCGTCCGCGCTCGTCTTCGCCCGGACCCGGGTGCGAGGTCGACGACCTCGCCGAGGCGCTGGCCGGCCGCGGCCACGACGTCGCGGCGCTGCACGGCGGGATGAGCCAGGAGGGGCGCGACCGGGTCATGGGGCGCTTCCGCGACGGCAGCCTGGACGTCCTCGTGGCGACGGACGTGGCCGCGCGCGGCCTCGACATCGAGCACGTCTCGCACGTCGTCAACTTCGACGTCCCGTCGGACCCCGACATGTACATCCACCGGATCGGCCGCACCGGCCGGATGGGCCGCGAGGGCGTCGCGATCACGCTGCTCGAGCCGCGCGAGCATCGCCTCCTCCGCAACATCGAGGCGGTCACCCGCACGAAGCTCGAGCTGGCCACGATCCCCACCGTCGCCGACCTGCGCGAACGGCGCCTGGAGCTCCTCCAGGCGAGCCTTCGCGAGCGGCTCCTCGAGGAGGGCCTGGAGCGCTACCGGGGCGTCGTCGAGCCACTCGCCGACGAGTTCGACCTCGTGGAGATCGCCCTGGCGGCGATCTCGCTTCTCGAGGGTGCGAACGCACGTGACGCGGAGGAGGTCGAGATCGCACCTGCGAGCCTGCCCGTCGACCGGCCCCTGCGCCCGGCGCCCCGGCCGGGCCGCCCCGGGCTCTCCTCGGGCCCGCGTGTCCCGGCAGGCCGTGGCAGCACCGTGCGGCCCGGCGGCCGGCCGGCGTTCGTGCGCGGGCCGGCGCCCGCCGGGCGCGAGGCGTCCCAGGCCCCGATGTCGGACGGGCGCCGGGCGTCGGGACCCTGGGTTCGCCTGTTCGTGGGCGGCGGGCGCCGCGCCGGCATGCGGCCCGGCGACCTGGTCGGCGCGATCGCGAACGAGGCCGGGGTGCCGGGCTCCGCGATCGGCGCGATCCAGATCGCCGACTCCTTCTCGCTCGTCGACGTGGCGGACGCCGCGGCCGATCGCGTCGTCGCGGCCCTGCGCGGCGCGACGATCCGGGGCCGGACGTTCCCCGTGCATCGCGACCGCGACGCCTGACCGTCGCAACCGCTCCCGAACCCGGGACGCGACGACCTTGTTCCCGTCGGGATCGGCCGATGGTACGATCCGTGGACGCCCGAACCGGCACCTCGTACGGGGTCCGTCCGAGCCGCTCCGGCGGCCGGATGCAAGGACCCGCGATGACCCGGAGGGGTGAGAGGAGATCGCGCATGGCGACCGTCACCTTCGACCACGTCACCAAGAAATACGGGGACGTGATCGCCGTCAACGACTTCAACCTGGAGATCGCCGACGGCGAGTTCATGGTCTTCGTGGGCCCGTCTGGCTGCGGCAAGACCACGAGCCTGCGCATGATCGCCGGGCTCGAGGACATCTCGGAAGGCGAGGTCCGGATCGCCGACCGGGTGGTGAACGACGTCCCGCCCAAGGACCGCGACATCGCGATGGTCTTCCAGAGCTATGCGCTCTACCCGCACATGAGCGTGTACGACAACCTCGCGTTCGGCCTCAAGCTCCGGAAGGTCCCCAAGAAGGACATCGACAAGCGGGTCAAGGAAGCGGCCGAGACGATCCAGCTCACGTCCCTCCTCCAGCGCAAGCCGAAGGAGCTCTCCGGCGGCCAGCGCCAGCGCGTCGCGCTCGGCCGGGCCATCGTCCGGGAGCCGGCCGTCTTCCTCATGGACGAGCCGCTCTCCAACCTGGACGCGAAGCTCCGCGTCCAGACCCGGGCCGAGATCGCCCGGCTCCACCAGCGCCTCCGCACGACGATCGTGTACGTCACGCACGACCAGGTCGAGGCGATGACCATGGGCCAGCGCATCGCCGTCATGAGCCAGGCGAAGCTCCAGCAGGTCGGCCCGCCGCAGGAGCTCTACGACCACCCGCTCAACAAGTTCGTCGCCGGCTTCATCGGCAGCCCGTCGATGAACTTCCTGCCGGTCGAGCTCTCGGGAACCGGGGATAGTGCCGTCCTCACCGCGTCGGGCTTCACGGTGCCGCTTCCGCCCGCCTTCCGGGAAGCGGTCGGCGCGACCACCGGGAGCAAGTTCATCCTCGGGATTCGCCCCGAGCACATCGATGTCGCGGACACCGGGGGCCTCGTCGCGTCGGCCCAGGCCAAGGCGGACGTCGTGGAGTACCTCGGCAACGAGGAGCTCCTCCACATCATCGTCGCCGGCACGGACGTCGTCGCCGTCGTCTCCTCGGATCGGAACGTGCGCCCGGGCGACGTCGTGACGCTCCACCTCCCGCTCGACAAGATCCATCTCTTCGACGCCACGACCGAGGCGTCACTCCTCCGGAGCCGGATGCCCGTCGCAAGCTGACCGGGTCGCCGGCGCTCCCGCCGGCATGCAGCGAGCCGGGCCGCGAGGCCCGGCTCGTCGATTCCCGGGGCCACGTGCGATCATCGCCGGCATGCCCGACCTGCCCGCCAGCGCGGACCAGCCACCGCCCGTCACGGACGCCGTCGAGGAGCGGCTCGCCGAACGCGCCATCGACTCGAGGATCGTTCACCGCGGGCGCTACCTGGAGGTGCGCCTGGAGACGACCGAGCGCGCGGACGGAAGCCGCCACGAGCGGGACGTCGTGCGCCACCCGGGCGCCGTGGCGATCGTGGCGCTCGACGATGCGGACCGCCTCCTCCTGGTGCGGCAGTGGCGCCAGCCTGCGGGGCGCTCGCTGCTGGAGATCCCTGCCGGGACGCTGGACCGCGATCCCGCGACCGCCGCGATCGAGGACCCGGAGCTTGCCTCCCGGCGCGAGCTCGAGGAGGAGACCGGCTACCGTGCGGCCACCTGGGAGAAGCTCGGAACGTTCTGGACTGCGCCCGGGTTCGCGTCCGAGCTGATGCACCTGTACCTCGCGACCGGTCTCGTCGCCGCCGGGCCGGAGCGCCTGGCGCCGGACGCGGACGAGGCGCTGGAGCTGGTCCGTCTCCCCCTGGCCGAGGCGCTCGCGGCCGTCGACCGCGGGGATGTCCACGACGCGAAGACCCTCATCGGGATCCTCCTGGTCGGTCGTCGTCGCGGCGGGTGATCAGCCGCCTTCGGGAGCGAGGCGCCCCAGGGCCCCGCGGTAGAGATGGCTCTCCGGCGCGAGGGCGACCGCGAGCTTCAGGTGGGTCCGACCCTCCGCGTGCCGACCGAGGCGGACCAGGGTGCGGCCGAGAGCGTAGTGCGCGTAGTGGTTCGTCGGGTCGATCTCGAGGAGCGCCTCGAACGTCTCCAGGGCCCGGTCGAGCTGGCCGCTCATGAAGAACGCCCGGCCCAGCGGCTCGAGGATCGATCCCTTGCGGGGCTCCACGGCGGCCGCCCTGGCGAGGACCACCGCGGCCTGCGCCGCGTGCCGCCTGGCGAGCAGGGCGGTTCCGCGCTGGAGCAGCTCGTAGGCTCCCTCGGGACCCGGCCCCTGGCTGTCGGGCGGCTCCGGGTCGGGTTCGAGCGGGCTCACGGGTTCACCCCGCGGCGACGGCCCGGCACGCCACGGCACGCTCCAGGTCATCCGCGGCCTCGCCGAGCAGCCGGCGCAGCGATGGGAGGCGTTCGCCCTCGTCGGCCGCCAGCGCCCGGGCTCGCTCCACGATCCCGGTCTCGACCCGGTAGGCGGGGAAGAGGCGCGTGATGTGCGCGCTCGTGAAGGCATGCTCGTGGGTCGCCGCGACGGAGGGGAGCGCCACGAAGAACGCGTCGACGTACGGTGCCAGCAGGTCGGCCTCGTGCGGGTGATTGAAGCCGGCCATCGCGGCTCGCGTCCGGTGGAGCGAGCCGTAGCCCTCGCCGTGGATCCGCGCCCATGCCTCGGCCTTCACGCCCGCGTCTGGGGCGGCCACGCGCGCGGTCAGC
Organism: uncultured Chloroflexia bacterium; assembly: GCA_963809215.1. Lineage (GTDB taxonomy): Bacteria > Chloroflexota > Limnocylindria > Limnocylindrales > CSP1-4 > CTSoil-043. Next base: position 537,474 of record CAWEIJ010000002.1, on the reverse strand, counting down.
GCGAACCGCTCGCCCCGATCGGTCCGGTCGCGGGCGAGCTCATCCGCGATGCGCCCGTCCGCCCCCGGCAGGCCGAACGCGGAGGCGGCGACCACGATCCCCCAGCGCATCTCCTGGTCGATCGCGACCTCCGGGAGCACGAGGGTCCCGTCAAGCAGGCCGCTCAACAGCGTGGCGTCGTCCGCGTGCGCGACCGAGCCGATCGCCGCCCGCAGCCAGAGCCGCCGGAGGTCGCCCGGCGGCAGGCGCTCGATCGCCGACAGGGCGCTGGCGACGAACGACCTGGCCACGGTCACCCGCCGCCTCTCGGGCACGTAGCGCGCGATCGCGCCGCGGGCCGCGTCGAGCGCGGCGCTGACGATCTCGTCGTCGGCCTCGCGGGGCAGCACCTCGCGCACCAGGTCGAGGTACGTGATCGAGGAATGCTGGCCGTCGCGAACCATCTGCCAGAGCGTGCCCCAGAGCATCTGGCGGAGGAGCGGATCGTCGATCCGGGGCAGGAGCACGGGCAGCGCCTCGCGCGACGCGGCGTCGAGGTGCACCTTCGCATAGGCGTGGTCGCCGTGGTTCGGGAAGACGAGGGACGGCGCCTCGAGACCGGTGGCCGCCTCGATCCACGTCTCGGCCCCGTCGATCTGGGCGGCGACGATGTCGACGTCCGTCCGGCCGTCCGGCGCCCCGCGGATCAGCGCGATCTCGAGCGCGTGCGGGCGCAGCGTCGGGTGCGCGTCGGGGGCGTCCTGGGTCAGCTCGAAGCGGTCGATCCTGCCGCCGGGCGCGGTCCAGTGGGCGGCGAGCGTGTTCAGCGACGCCGTCTCGACCCAGCGCGAGGCCCAGTCACCCATGTCCCGGCCGCTTCCCTCCGCCAGCGCGGCCAGGAAGTCGGCGAGCGACGCATTGCCCCACGCATGACGCTCGAAGTAGATCCGCAGCCCCGCGGCGAACGCGTCGCGGCCGACCCACGCCACGAGCTGCTTGAGGACGGCCGCACCCTTCCCGTAGGTGATGCCATCGAAGTTGTAGAACGTGGCGTCGGTGTCGACGACGATCCCCGAGATGGGGTGGGTCGTCGAGCGCTCGTCGGCCTGGTAGCCCCAGCGCTTCAGGTCGGCGTGGAAGGCACGCCACGCCCCCTCGAAGCGGGTCGCCTCCGAGAGCGCGAGGTTCGACATGTAGGTCGCGAAGCTCTCGTTGAGCCACAGGTCGTCCCACCAGCGCATCGTCACGAGGTCGCCGAACCACATGTGCGCAAGCTCGTGGAGGATCGTCTCCGCCCGTGAGAGGCGCTGGGTCTGGGTCGGCGGCTCGCGGTAGACGTGCTGCTCCGTGAACGTGACCGCGCCCGCGTTCTCCATCGCGCCGGCGTTGAACTCGGGCACGAAGACCTGGTCGTACTTCGCGAACGGGAAGGGCCGCGCGAAGAGGTCCGCGTAGAAGTCCATCCCCTGCCCGGTGACCTCGAAGAGCTCGTCGGCGTCGACGAACCGGGCGATGGAGCGCCGGCTCCAGGCACCCAGCGGGATGCCGCGGTGCTCACCGTGGACGCCGACGTAGGGACCGGCGATGACCGCGGCGAGGTAGGTGGAGATCGGCGGGGTCGTCGTGAAGCGATGCGACGCGCCGCCCGCCCGGCGCGTCGTCGACACGCTCGACCGGGTTGTTCGAGATCACGGCCCACGCGGCGGGGACCGTGACGCGAAACGCGAGCGTCCCCTTGAGGTCGGGCTGGTCGAAGCACGGGAAGAGGCGGTGCGCCTCGAACGGCTCGAAGTTCGAGTAGACGTAGACCTCGCCGTCGACCGGGTCGACGAAGCGGTGGAAGCCGTCGCCGTTGCGGTCGTGCTCGTTCTCGTAGACGACGCGGACTCGCGTGTCGGGCGCCAGGAGCCGGCCGGGCAGGACGATCCGGCAACCGGGCCGCTCGGGCCGGTCGACCACGGTCCCGTTCACCTCGAGGCGCTCGACGACCCCGCCGCGGAAATCGAGGAAGAGGTCGTCCGTGCCGCGGACCCCGAACGCGAGGCGGGCGTCCCCGCGGTACGTCGTCCGGTCGGCGCTCAGCTCAAGATCGATCTCGTAGGCGATCCGTCCCACCCGGGCGGCGCGGCCTGCCGCCTCGTCCCGCGTGAGGACATCGCGGATCGGGGCAGTGGCGTCGCGCTGGAGCGTCCGCATCCTCGCGTCCGTCAGGCGCCCGCGCGCCACGCGGCCAGGTCGACCGGCGTGAGTCGCGGGCTCGCGGTGACACCCGGGATCCGGCCGCGCTTGGCGATCGGGCGCCCGTCGATCTCCTTGATGTCGCCGGTGAAGTCGATCGGGCTCGCGCCGCTGATGTAGCTGCCCACGGCGAAGTTGTCGGCGGGCGCGCCCTGCTCCTTGAAGTGGCGGATGCGGTCCGGCGTGAGGCCGCCCGAGACGACGATGATCACGTGCCCGTGGCCCGCCTGGTCCAGGCGTGCCCGGATCTCCTTGACCAGGTCGGCCGTGACACGGCCCCGCTCGGACGGCGTGTCGAGACGGATCCCGTACAGCTTGTCGCCGAGGGCGTCCGCCACCCGCAGCGCCTCCTCCGCCTCGTCCTTGAACGTGTCGACCAGGACGATGCGTGGCACGTCCGCCTCGAGATCCCGGTCGAAGGCCTGGGCGGCCCGCAGCGTGTCGCCCACGATGAGCACCAGCGAATGGGGCATCGTGCCGGTGGGGTTGAGGCCCGCCAGGCGCGCCCCGGCCGGCGTCGATGCGCCGACGCAGCCACCCACGATCGCCGCGTAGTCCAGCACGTCCGTCACGTCGGGGTGGACATGCCGGGCCCCGAAGCTGATGACGGGCTGCGGCGCCGCGGCCTCGACGCATTCGTGGGCCGCCGTGGCCCACCCGCTGGCCTGGGCCATCATGCCCAGGATCGCGGTCTCGTAGAGACCGAACTGGCGGTACCGCGCCCGGATCCGGAGGACGACCTCCTTCGACGAGAAGCTGTCGCCGTCGTCGAGCCCCTCCACCGTGACCTCGGATGGGTCGGCGTGCTCGAGGGCGTGGGCGAGCAGGTTCTTCGCCTCGTCGATGCCGCACAGGATGCCGGACCCGCGGCTGAAGACCTCCATGACCACGATCGGGTCCAGCCCCTCGCGTTCCATGATCCTGCGGGCACGATCGAAATAGACGTCGGCGGACTCGCCGGAGAGGATCTCGTTGGAAGGGCGGTGCGGCTTCAGTCGCATGCGCGTCGGGTCACGGTTGAGGTGCGGCTCCTGCAGGTGGATGGGACGGCCGGCGGCGGGAACGGGGCGAGAGCGGCTGGACCCCCGGGCTCCGCGCTGGGGAGTGTATCAGCCTCGAGGGGCGGCCCCGTGCTCGGGCGGCCGGTGAGCGGGCCGCCGCGGCGCGCAGGCGAGCGGGCCGCCTCGGTGGTGGCGAGCGGGCCGCCTCGGCGCGCAGGCGCCGAGCCCGGCGCCCGGACTCACGCGGGCTCGGCGCCCGGCCTCAGGCGGGCTCCGCGGTCCCTGCCAGGCCCAGCTCGCCGAGCTGCTCGGCGTACCGGTCGAGCAGGCCGTCGTTTCGTCCGACCCTCGAGCCCCGCGGCGGCACCCGGCCGCCGATCCAGAGCCACTCCGCGGTCTCCTCCAGGAGCAGGTCGCAGATCGCCAGGAGCCGGGCGATGCCGACCCCGAGCGCGTCACGGTCGAGACGGTCCGCCTGGATCTCGACCGTCGCGATCGGCCGGTCGTCGGCGGCCAGGCTGAACTTGACGAAGGGGAACTCGTCGTTCCAGCGGAGGAGCTTCCGGTACGAGCGGCGCATCGCGTCGCCGATCGGTGGTGCCATGTGCAGCCACACGAAGGCGCCGACCGCCGGGTCGAGGATGACCGTCACCGGCACGTCGAAGCGCCGCCGGCCGTCGAGCCGGAGATCCCAGGCGCTCGTCCGTTCCCGTTCGACCCGGGCCGCGGGCGCGAGCTGCAGCTCCGCGAGCCAGGCCTCGATCGCCGGCGCGTCGGGAACGGCGCCGCCGCTCAGTCGGCCCTCGACCCGCGCGGGCCGGTGAGGACCCGGCCGGCCCCTGCCGACGCCTCTGCCGCGTGGCCCGCCACCGCGGCCGGGTCAGCGGGGGCGCCACGTCGGCTCCGCCCGCGACCTTCGCGGCGCAGGACCGTGGCGCCGGACTCGACGGTGCGGCTCGCGAAGTCCGTGGCACGGACATTCGGGTCGATCCGCACGTTTCGGCCGATCCGCACGCCGCGCGGGATGACGGCCTGCTTGCCGACGATCGTGATCCCGGTGTTGAGGTGGCCCGGAGTCAGGCGGTTCGCCACGCCGAGATCGGTCCCCTCCCCGACGATCGCCCCCGGCCCGACGGTGACCTCCTTGTCGAGGATCGCGCGGTCGATGATCGCCCCCGGACGGATCACCGAGTCGAACATGACGATGGAGTCGCGCACGACCGCGCCGACCCCGACCACCACGCCCGGCGAGAGGACCGAGTTCACGACCATCCCCTCGACGAGGCAGCCATGGGAGATCAGGCTCTTGTGGATCTGCGCGGTCGCTCCGACCTTGCCGGGCGCGCGCTCCTCGGAGCGGGTGTGGATCAGCCATTCGCGATCGTAGAGGTCGAGGTCCGGCCGGTCCTCCAGGAGGGCCATGTTGGCCTCCCAGTAGCTCTGGATCGTCCCGACGTCCTGCCAGTAGCCCTCGAAGCGATACCCGTAGACCCGCGCACCGCCCCTGATCATGTCGGGGATCACGTCGCCGCCGAAGTCGTTGCGGGTCTCCGCCAGCCAGCGGTGGAGGGCCCGCTTGCTGAACACGTAGACGCCCATGCTGGCGAGGTCCGATTTCGGCTGCTTCGGCTTCTCCGTGAAGTCCGTCACCCGCCCGGCGTCGTCCATCGCGAGGATGCCCATCCGGCTCGCGTCGGCCAGCGGCACGCGACGGACGGCGAGGGTCACGTCGGCGCGCTTCCGGCGATGGAACGCCACGAACGGCTGGTAGTCCATCTTGTAGACGTGGTCCCCCGCGAGGATCACGACCTCGTCGCCGGCTGCCTGGTCGAGCACGTTGAAGTTCTGGTGGACCGCGTCCGCGGTGCCCCGGTACCAGTCGCTCGACTTGCCCCGGCCGATGTACGGCTGGAGGAGACGGACCCCGCCGTTGTTCCGGTCCAGGTCCCAGGGGCGCCCCTGGCCGATGTGATCGTTGAGCGAGCGCGGGTTGTACTGCGTCAGGACCACCACGTTGTCGATGTCCGAGTTGACGCAGTTGCTCAGCGCGAAGTCGATGATCCGGTACTTGCCGCCGAAGGGGACGGCTGGCTTGGCACGCTTCTCGGAGAGGATCGACAGGCGCGCGCCTTCGCCGCCCGCGAGGATCACCGCCATGGTCCGCTTCATGCACACGTCCTCGTCACGACGGGGAGGGATCCCTGGATGCGCTCCGGGCCGATCGTAGCACGGCGCGCCCGGTGATCGGCCTGCGGCGCGGGGCGGATCGACCGGGCGGGAGAAGGCCCGCTGGCAGTCGCGGCGGTGAGCTGGCAGCCCGGCGCGACCCGTCGGGGTGCCGCGTCACGGCGCTCAGACGAAGAGGCGCGGGTTCACGAACTGCTTGTTGTACTCGATGGCCCAATGGAGGTGCGGGCCCGTGGTCCGGCCGGTCATCCCGACGTACGCGATCACCTGGCCCGCTTTCACGGTCTGGCCTGCCGTCACCGCGATCGGGTGGGCGCTGTTGTCGACGTGGGCGTACCACGACAGCAGGTTGTCGCTGTGGGCGATGATCACGATCCACGCCTTGGGATACGGGTCGTACGGGTTCGGGCCGGCGAACAGGACCACCCCGTCGCCAGCCGCCTCGATCGGCGTGTACATCGGCGCGGCGATGTCGATGCCCTGGTGGAAGTGCGCGCAGTTGCCCACCGGCGGCTCGGAGGGGAAGCCCGTGCACCCGAACTCCTGCGTGATCACGCCGCTCAGCGGCCAGATCAGCGTGCCGTTGAATACCGACGGCACGTTCGCAAACTGGCGCTGGTCGAGGAGCGACTGGATCCGGGCCGCCAGCTCGCGCTGGGCCTCTGCGTCAAGGGCCAGCGCCCGCTTCACCGCGGCCGCGTTCTTGGAGATCTTGGCCCAGGCCGCCTGCTGGATGGCGAGCTGGCGGGCCGTCTCCGCCTGGAGCGCGGCGAGGCGCGCTTTCGCAACCTTGAGGGTCGCGACCTGCGCGTCGAGCTGCACCTTCTGGGCAAGCGTCTCCTGGGCGAGGTCATCCTTCGCGGCGCGCGCCTGGACGAGCAGGCTGCCGAGGGCGTCGAGGGTCTGCTGGTCCGACATGATCTGCGTCGCGATCGCCTGGTCCTGGCCACCGAGGTCCATGTACGAGCCGACGTCCTGGAGCACGTCGTCGATCGAGCCGGCGGCAAGCAGCTGCTGGATGAACGGCGTGCGATCCGTGAAGTAGGCCTCGCGAACCCGGGCAGCCAGCATCGACCTCCGGTCCGCCAGCTCCTTGGCCTTGTCGGCCTGCTCCTGGCCGATGGACACGACCTGGCGGTTGAGAAGGTCCAGCTGGGCGAGGAGGTCGGTGTAGACCGCCTGGACGGCGGCGATCTTCGTCGCCAGGCCGGTGATCTGCTGCTTCGTGGAGGCGAGGTTCGCGTTGATCCCGCCGAGCGTCGCGCTCGTCGACGCGATGTCCGCCGCGAGGCCCGCCTGCAGGTCGCGCAGCTTCGCCACCTCGGCCTTCTGGGCCGCGATCTTCTGCTGCAGCGCCTTCTGCTGTGCCTGGGCGTTCGCAAGGTCGTCCCCGCGGACCCCGGCAGGCGCGGCCACGCCGATCACGAGCGGGATGACAAGGAGGAAGACGAGCAGGCGGGCCGCGATGCGCGGCCGCGCCCGGATCGCCGCCCGGAGGAGCGCCACCGGACCCCGGCGTCGACTCCAGCCGTCGGCGCGGCCCGAGGGCGCACCACGTCGGGGCGCGAGGACTCTCGCGCCGATGCGGGTCACGCGGCGATTGTGTCGCATCAGAGAGGCGTCGGCATCTTCGAGCGGGTAGCTCCGTGCAGGCGCGGCTCACGGCCGCGCCATGGCGGGTTGCAGGCCCGCCGGTGATGTCGCCGTCCGAAGCGGGCACAGCCCCGGGGACGACCCGGCACCTCGATGGTACTCCGCTCTCGGCACCGCGGCGGGCCGATGGTCGCCGGCTCCCTGGCGGAGCGTCCCGCGTCCTGACCCTGTCAGAGGCTGACGAGCACCGCCCAGTAGGCGCCGATGATCAGGAACGGCCCGAAGGGGATGTAGGTCCGCAGCGTCACCCGGCGCAGGGCGAGGAGGACCGCGATCACGATCCCGGCGGCAAGCGCCCCGACCACCAGCCCGGCGACCGAGCGGGCGAGCCCCGTGAGCAGGCCCATCGACACGAGGAGCTTGAGGTCCCCGATGCCGATCGCGCCGCTGCCGAACGGGAGCGAGACGGCGAACAGGAACCCCGGGATCGCGACGGCGGCGAGCACGGCCCAGCCGAGCTGCCCAACGACGAGCGGGCTCCAGCCGGCCACGGCCGCGACCAGCGTCGCCGCGATGAGTGGCAGCGTCACGACGTCCGGAAGCAGCCGCTGGTCGAGGTCGGTCGCGAGCAGGAGCGTGAGGGCGACGAAGTAGCCGCCGAAGAGGAGCACCTGCCCGACGTCCGCGACGCGGAGCGGGAGCGCGGCGAGCGACGCCCCGCCGAGCAGCATGACGACCGGGGTGCGCCAGTCGATCGCGCGCACGCTGCCGTCCTCGTGGGCAGGCCAGCGGGCACCGATCCGATCGGCGACGAGGCCCCAGGCCGCGCCGGCGACCCCGAGGACGGCCGCCAGCATCTGACCGTCGACCCGGACGCCCGCAAGGTCGACCGGCGTCATCGCCGTCGGCTCACGGTCGTGTCCGGCGCGACCACGGGCGGCTGGCGGCGAGCGGCCGCGTGCGGGTCAGCGGGCGCCTGCGAGCGCGAGCTCCACGAGCGTGGCCGTCGCGACGCCCGTGGCACCGTGCGGCGCCCATGCCGTGGGCTTGCGGTAGTAGGCGGACCCGGCGATGTCGACGTGGACCCACGGCACGGTCACGAACTGGCGGAGGAAGAGGGCGCTCTTGAGGAGGCCCGCCTCCGGCCCGGCCGTGTTCACCATGTCCGCGGTCACGCTCTTCATCTCCGGCCAGTAGCCATCCACGAGGGGCAGCTGCCAGAAGCGCTCGCCGGCCCGGGCGGCGGCCGCGGCGACCTGGTCGTACCAGGCCTGCGGGTCGCCGAACGCCCCCGTCACGAGATGCCCGAACGCGCGCGCAACCGCGCCCGTGAGCGTGGCCACGTCCACCACGTGGGTCGCGCCCAGGCGCTCGGCGTACGTCATCGCATCCCCGAGGATGAGCCGGCCCTCGGCGTCGGTGTTGATGATGTCGACCGACTTCCCGTTCATCGCCCGCACCACGTCGCCGGGACGGGTCGCGCCGGGACCCGGCATGTTCTCGACAGCGGGTGCGATCGCGAGGAGCGGGATCCCCGGGGCCAGCCGGGCCGCGGTGACGGCCGCCGCGAGCACGGTGCACGCACCGGTCTTGTCGGTCTTCATCTCGTCCATGCGCTCCGCGGGCTTGATGCTGATCCCGCCCGAGTCGAAGCACACGCCCTTGCCGACGAGCGCGAGCCGCCGTCCGGCCGCATCGGTCTCGCCCTTCCCGCCCGAGCGGAGGACGATCATGCGCGGCGGGTTTGCGCTTCCCTTCCCCACCGCGAGAAACATCCCCATGCCGAGCTTCGCGGCCTGCTTCTCGTCGAGCACGTCCACGGCAAGCCCGTGGGCGGCCGCGAGCGAGCGCGCCTCGTCCGCGAGGACCTGCGGCGCTGACGTCGTTCGCGGACCGGTTCGCGAGCCGGCGGGTCAGGTTCGTGCCCTCGCCGATCACGACGCCGCGCTCGGCGGCGCGCGTCGCCGCGGCGCGGCGCGGCGTCCGGCGGAACGATGAGGATCAGCTCCTCGACGGCCGGCGGCCCGGACTCCGCGACGGCGTCCCCGGTGCCGTAGAGCGCGCCGGGATCGTAGCCGCCCTCCACGATGCCCCGCGTGACCAGCTCCGCGGCGGCCTCGACCCCGCCGTCGAGCGATGCCGCGAGTGCTCCGAGCCAGACAGCCAGCCGCCGCACGGGGCGCCCGGCAAGGCGACGCTGGATCGCCGCCCCGAGCCGCACCGCGACCTCGCGGTCGAGCCCGGCGGCCGGCCCCGCGGCAATGGCGAGGAGGCGGCCGACCGGCAGCTGGCCGGCGGACGACAGGGCGGTCTCGTACCGCTCGCTGCGCAGCTCGCGGAAGCCCGCCAGCACGTGCAGCTCGCCGCCGGCGCGGCGGTCGATCTCGGCGAGCTCGCCCTCGAAGACGGGATCGCCGACGAAGGCGAGGACCAGGACGTCGGCCGGCACGTTCCAGGGCTGGTCGGTGACCACGCGAAGCTGCATCGAGGTCGGGCTCCTCCGGGGCGCGAGCTGACCGACGCCGGGGCGCCGGGGATCGGCCTCAGTCTAGCGCGGGCGAGGCGCCCGGGGCTGCCTGCGCGGCAGCCGCGGCGAGCGCGTCGAGCAGCCGGCCACGTGCCTCCTCGATCGCGATGACGGCCTGGTTCAGGCCGCCGCGCGCGACGTCGCCCAGGATCACGACGAGGGCGCTCGTGTCCTGCGGCAGCTGTGCCTTCGCGGTCCGCTCGCGGGCGGCCGCGGTCCGGACCGCGTCCGTGACGCGGGTCGGCGAGGCGAGGACCGCCGCCCACAGGTCGCCGACGGCCGCGTCGTATGTCGCGTTCCGGTCGATCCAGGCGTCGAGCGTGCTGGTGTCGATTCGCGAGGCGAGCTGGTCGCGGACCGTCCGCGCCGCAGCCAGCTGGGCCTCCGCGATGGCGAGCGTCCTGATCGCCGCCGCGTACTTCCCGGACGCTCCCTGCTGGACCGCCTGGCCCGCGATCCGGTCATGTGCGGCAAGGTTGGCGGTGAGCTCGATCGCCGGGACGGATCCGGCGGCGAGGCGGGCCCAGTCGTCGTCGAGCGCGTCGACCGCCGGCAGGGCGGCGACGAGGGTCGCGTAGCGGGCCACGGTCGTTGGGCTGTACCGGGCGGCGGCGGCGGCCGCGTCGAGTCCCGGCAGCGCGGCGAGCCGGTCGCGAAGCGCATGCGCCGATGCCTGGATCGCGACGATCTGCCCCTCTCCCGCGGTGATCGCCGCCTGGAGGCCAGGCGTGTCGCTCGCCACGAGGGAGCCCAGCGCGTCGCGGCCCTGGCCGGCGAGGGCGTCCACCTGGTCCGAGAGCGCCCGGAGGTCCACCGTCGCCGCGTCGAGCTCCGGCGCGATCGCGCGATCGGCGCCGTACGTGAGCTCCGGTCGAGCGCCCGTGGCGGGCGGGTGATCCAGGCCGGCGGCGATGCCGGCGGAGCCCAGCGCGATCACGACCGCGGCGAGCAGCCAGGCCACGGCAGGGATCCACCGGCGGAGCAACGGGCCTCCCGAGCTCCGGGTCTGGGCGCCGGCGTCAGGCCGTCGGCATCGGCCCCTGCTGCGCCTTCCGGCGCCGCAGGTACTGGAGCTCGCCCTCCATTCTGCGCGGAATGAAGCCGAACGCGGCGTGGACGCCGTCGAGCGGCCCGACGTTGTCGAGCGCGAGCTGGCGGAGCTGGTCCGTGGCGACCGGGAACGGCAGGTGGACCATCTCGGCCGCTCCGGCGACGAGCGAGATGAGCGGCAGCGGCACCGGGACGATGGCGCGGCGGCGGCCGATCGCCCGGCAGACCTCGGCGGTGATCTCGCGATACGTCCAGACTCGCGGACCACCCAGCTCGAAGGCCTGGCCGACGGTCTGCGGCCGCTCGAGCGCGAGGCGGAGGCACAGGGCCAGGTCCCCCACGTGGAGCGGCTGGAAGCGGCTCCTCCCGTCGCCCGGCACCGGGACGATCCCGGGCGATACGCGGACCAGGTCGGCGACGATGTTGAAGAAGCCGTCCCCCGGACCGAAGAGGAGCGACGGCTTCAGGATCGTCCAGTCGAGGCCGCTCTCGCGCACGGCCCGCTCGGCGCGCGCCTTGGACCTCGCGTAATGAAGCTCGTCGCGGTCCTGCGACGCCGAGCGCCCCCAGATGGACGAGGCGCCGGATGCCGGTCGCCTGCATCGCCGCGATCACGTTGCGCGTCCCGTCCAGGTTGACCGCGAGAAGCTGCCGGCCGCCGTTCCGGTCGCGCGGGATCGCCACGAGGTGGACCACGGCGTCGACGCCGGCGAGCGCCGCCGGGAGTGTCGCCGGGCGGCCGACGTCCCCGGTGCGCAGCTCGACGTTCGCGGAGAGGGCCGCGGGGAGCCGCCGGGTGACCTTCTCACCGGCCGCCGGCGATCGCACGAGCGCCGCGACGCGGTGGCCCGCCCCGAGCAGCTCCGGGAGCAGGTGGCTTCCGACGAAGCCCGAGGCGCCGGTGACGAGGACGGTGGACATGGCGTTCTTCCTCGGGCGGTGGGCGACGGTCAGACGGCAGCGCTGCGGACGGTCCCGGGTCGGATCGCGTCGAGGGCTGCCGCGAGGGCGGCTGCATCGACGGCGAGCGCGACCGGCCGCCCCCTGGCCGGGAGCGCGTCCACGTCGGCGCGGGACGAGACGCCGGTCAGCATCAGGACGCATGGGATCCCGATCGCGACGGCCGCGGCGAGGTCGGTCGTGATGCCGTCGCCGATCATCACGGCCTCGCGCACGGGAATCCCGGCGGCGCGGGCCGCCATCTCGAGGAGGAGCGGGGCCGGCTTGCCGATCGAGACTGGCACGACCTCGGCCCCGGCCTCGATCGCCGCGACGATGCTTCCAGCCCCGGGCCGCGTCCCGCGCTCGGTGGGGTAGACCGGGTCGCGGTTGGTCGCCACGAACCGCGCGCCGCGCCGGATGCAGTCCACCGCGACGGTCAGCTTCTGGTAGGTGAACTGCGGGTCGAGCCCGACGATGACCGCGTCCGGGGCCGCGGCGGCCTCCCACCCGTTGAGCCCCTCGCGGGCGTGCAGGCTCGCGGCGTGCGCCGCGGTGACGACGTCGAGGCCGACGTCGCGGCACTCCCGCTCGAGGCCGCTGGCGCCGACCACCAGGACCCGGCGAATCCCGTCGAGCCCGGCCAGGTAGAGCGCGGTGGCCCGCCCCGAGCTGACGACGCGGTCGGGGGTCACCGGGGCGCCCATCTCGCCGAGACGCACGACGTAGTCGGCGCGGTAGTGCATGGAGTTGTTCGTCACGTACACGACCGAGTCGCCGGCAGCGGCGCGGGCCGCCAGGACGTCCGCGACGCCGGGCACGGGCGCGGCGCCCCGATAGACGACGCCGTCGAGATCGACGAGGAGGAGCATCACGGCAAGCGTAGCCGGTTCGGAGCAGGTCCTCGGAACGCTCGCGGGCCCGGGTGCGTCGGCTGCCTGGGGCGGACCGGCGTCGGCCGGTGGTGGCGCCGGCGGCAATGGGACCCGTTGCGGCCGCGCGGCCATGCCCCGGCGTCGGCCTCCCCGCCGCGGCTGCGCACGCCGGCCGGCCTCGGCTCGCCGGCGCGTGCGATCGGCGCCGCCACCGGCGCTCGGCCCGGCACGGCGTACCATCGTCGACATGCCGCGCACTCCGGACCCGCTCGCGGGGATGACCAGGCTCCTCGTCGACGGGACGAATCTCCTCCATGCCCTCGGCAGGTCGGCCGGCCCGCTCCCGCCCGCGGCCGTGGTTGGGCGGCTTCGCGCCCTCGTGCCGGCCGGGGTCGTCGCCACCGTCGTGCTCGATGGGACGCCGGCACCCGGCGCGATCGACCGACGGGTCACCTCGGGGATCGAGGTCCGCTATTCGGGAAAGCGGCCGGCGGACGCGCTCCTGGTCGAGCTTGCGGGGATGGCCCCGTTCACGACGCTCGTCGTCACCGACGACAACGAGCTTGCCACGTCGCTGCGCCGATTCGGCGCCCGCACGGTGCGCAACGGCTGGATGGCCGAGCAGCTCGGGCGCCAGCGGCTCGAATTGCCGGCCGCCGGCCGTCCTCGGCCTCCGGCCCAGGCCCCCGCCGAGGTGACCGGTGACGAGGGCCCGGTGCGGCCCGGCTGGCGGCCGGGACGAGGCGCCACGAAGAAGACCGGCAACCCGAAGCGCGGCCGGCCCATCGGCTGAAGCGCACGTGGCAGATCCGCGCAGCGTGCGGCTAGAATGCCGCCGGTGAGCGGCGATCTCGCGACCAGCATCCACAACGGATGGGCCGGCTTCCTCGACCTCGTCTCGAAGGTCGTCAGCCCGGACTGGGGCGCGCTCGTGGCCCTCGTTCCCGTGTTCGTGGCACCGCTCGTCGCGCTGCTCCTCCTCGCCATGCTCGGCCGCTGGATCATCTTCGGCATCCTGCGGCCCCGGGTCCGGGTCCGCCACATCGAGGGCGCGCGGCTCATGGCCCTCGATGCCGACGGCCACCCTGTGCCGCCGGCCGGCGCGCCGTTCAGCCTCCGGACCGGGCTGGTCTACCCGTTCGGCACCGCCCGCACCGACGACGGCGAGGATCTCGCGGTCATCTGCCCGATGTGCCGGGTCGAGCGGCTGGCCCAGGTCGGTACGTGCGGCAACTGCGGCCTCGTCCTCAACGTTCGGCGCGGCATCGAGATCGCGCGCCCCGCGGGCCCACCGCCGGGCGGCGCGGCGATCGCCTGACATGGCCACCGGCTCCTACTACCTGTATGTCGTCGCCGGGATCCTGCTCGTCGGCGCGTTCGCCGCCCACGTCGCCCACACCGTCCTGCTGGCGGCCGGCCGGCGGCTGGCGGCCGCGCTCGCTCCCCGGGGCGCGCCCGCGTTCGCGGGGGCCGTCGGCGGCAGCTTCGTCGAGGAGCTCGAGGTCGGGAACCTGGAACGCTCCCCGAGCAGCGCCGCCGGGCCGTTCGCGATCGGCCTTGCCTGGGCGGCGTTCGGGCTCCTGGCCGGAGCGCTGCTCCTTCGCGGCATCGCGGTGGGTCGCGGCCCGTGGGGAAACCTCTACGAGTTCAGCGTCGCGTTCACGACGGCCATCGTCGGTGGCTACCTGTTCGTCGAGCGCCGCTACCCGGTCCGGTCGCTGGGGTTCCTCCCGCTCGGCGTGGCCCTCGCGCTCTTCCTCTACAGCTGGACCCTGCCGAACGCCGTCGAGACGCTCGTGCCGGCGCTCCAGAACCCGCCGCTCCTGACGATCCACGTCGGATTCGCGATGCTCAGCTACGGCATCTTCGCGATGAGCTTCGCGGCGGGCGTGGGCTACCTCATCCAGGAGAAGCGGCTCGCCGACGGTCGCACCGTCGATCGGTTCGCGTGGCTCCCGGCCCGCGACGTCCTCGACGCCGTCGCGTACCGGGCGGTGATCATCGGCTTCCCCGTCTTCGCCACGATGATCGTGCTGGGCAGCTGGTGGGCGTCGATCGCGTGGAGCAGCTACTGGGGCTGGGACCCGAAGGAGACGAGCGCCCTCGTGACGTGGCTCTCCTACGCCGTCTATCTCCACCTGCGGAACCAGAAGGGCTGGCGCGGCCGACCGGCTGCGATCGTCCTGGTGGTGGGCTTCGGGATGGTCCTCTTCACGCTCTTCGGCAACCTCTGGTTCAGCGGACTCCACTCGTACAGCGGGCTGAGCTGAAGCGTTCGATCGCCGCCTGACCGAGGCTGCGCACGGCCGGTCCGGACACGATGAGGCCGGGGTACGCTGTGGGCATGTGGCTCAGCCTCGACGATCTCCGCTGCGGATCATGCGACGCATTCGTGCACCCGCTCGTCGATCGCTGCCCGGCCTGCGGCGGAACGCGTGTGTCCCGGCGTCCCGAGGCCGCGGCCGGACCCATCGGGGCGGTGCGCCTGGCGGAGGCGCCCGAGACGCAGCGGGTCGCGAGCAACCTCACCACCCGCTACACGATGAAGGTGAACGCCGTCGGCTCGTCGGCCGTCGATGCGACCCTGGTCGACGCGGTCGCGCATCTCGCCGATGCCCTCTCCTACCGGGTCAGTGGAGACGCGATCTCGACCGCCGACGACGCGTCCGTGTCCCTCCGCGACGGCGAGCTGGTGATCCAGCGCCGGCCGTCCGCGACGCTGCTGGGCAGGATCCCGATCCGTTCGATCGTCGCCTCCGCCGCCCGGCACCGCGAGGTCACGCTCTACTACGCGGCCGGCGGTCCCGATCCCGCGGACGGGCCGATCGGCGCGCTCATGCCGGCGGGGCCTGCGCGGATCACGATCGGCAACCGGGCCGGCCTGCTGGCTCCCCGGGCCCGCGACGACCATTACCGGTCGCTGGCCTGCTGGCTGGGCGTCCTGGCGGCAGCCGACGGCGAGCGCCGCTGGACCGAGGTCGGGCTGCCGGGCTACCTCGCAGAGCTGGGACTCGCCGCCGGCGACCCGTCGGCGCCCGCGGTCGACCGCGACCGCCCGCCCGCGCCGTCCGCGCCGTCCGCGCCGCCGGCGGGCGTGCCCACGGGCGTGCCCGCCCAGTCGATCCAGGCGAGCCTCGTCCAGCTCGAGGTGCTGCGGGCCGCCGGGCTGGTCGGGCCGGACGAGTACGCCGACAAGCGCCGCGAGATCCTCGCCCGCCTCTGAGGCCCGTCGCCGGCCCCGCCCCGTCCCGCGCGGGGGGCGAGCTCTGCAACGTTCCGTTAAGAACACCCGTTCTGTATGATGGACGCTTCCGCGGTTCCTGTGCGGGCAAGGTCGATCCGCAGGGAGCCGCCGGTCGGACGCCCTCGACGACCTGCGGGCCTGCGTGAACGTGCCGCCATGCTCGAGTGCCAGACCCAACATGTAGCGGTGTGAGGCGTCGCCGGACCACAACATCTTGTGGTTTGGGCATTGACGAAGCCCCCCGGTCGTCGTACAGTCAGGCCCTCGCTCGCCACCGGGTGAGCCGCCTCGAGGAGGTCTCGGGGAGGCCCGGACCGGACCCACGGCGGTGAGACGAACGGTCGCCGGGCATGCCACGCCGGCGCCGTCGCAGCTACGAGGAGCGCCGGCCGCACCGCCGGCATGACCCGCGGCGGGGAACCCGCCGGTTCGGTGAGGGAGCAGCGCAGACATGGCACGAGCCGCACACGAGGTCGCCCCGATGGTGGCGCAGGACGGAAGCCCCAGGAAGAGCCGCAAGGGAGCCACGCTGGCCCCTGGGATGGCGGCCGGCGCGCCGGCGCTCGTCGGCACGGCGGCTGTCAAGGCCAGCTCCGAGGCCGCCTTCGTCGCCGCCGGCGCGCTGCGCCACGATGCGGACCTGGCGGCCCGGGCAGCGATGGACGCCCTCCGCTTCACCGGCGACGGCGTGCGCGGCCTGACGTTCGAGCGGCGCTGGACCCGGCCCGGCGTCCACCCCTATGACGAGATTCCCTGGGAGATCCGGACGGCCGCGATCGGCAACGAGTCCGGCAAGCTCGTCTTCGAGCAGAAGGACGTGGAGGTTCCCGCGTTCTGGAGCCAGCTGGCCACGAACGTCGTCGTCAGCAAGTACTTCCGTGGCCACCTTGGCACGCCCGAGCGCGAGACCTCGGTCCGCCAGCTGATCGACCGGGTCGTGCTGTCGATCACCGCCTGGGCGGAGACACAGCACTACTTCGCGACCGACGAGGACCTCGCCACGTTCCGCGCGGAGCTGACCCACCTCCTCGTCAACCAGAAGATGAGCTTCAACTCGCCGGTCTGGTTCAACGTCGGGATCGAGGCGAAGCCGCAATGCTCGGCCTGCTTCATCAACTCGGTCCAGGACTCGATGACGAGCATCATGGACCTGGCCAAGACGGAGGCGATGCTCTTCAAGTTCGGATCCGGCGCCGGGAGCAACCTCTCGACGATCCGCTCGTCGCGGGAGAAGATGGCCGGCGGCGGCACGGCCAGCGGCCCGGTCTCCTTCATGCGCGGCTACGACGCATTTGCCGGCGTTGTCAAGAGTGGCGGAAAGACCCGGCGCGCGGCGAAGATGGTCATCCTCGACGTCGGCCACCCGGACATCCTCGACTTCATTGACAGCAAGATGCTCGAGGAGAAGAAGGCCTGGGCGCTCATCGAGCAGGGCTACGACCCCTCCTTCACTGGCGAGGCCTACGGGAGCGTCGGGTTCCAGAACGCCAACCATTCGGTGCGCGTGACGGACGACTTCATGCGCGCCGTCGAGGCGGACGGGGATTGGACAACGCACGCGGTGGTCGGTGGTGCCGTGATGGGCACCCACAAGGCGCGCGCGATCTTCCGCCGGATGGCGGACGCCGCCCATCTCTGCGGCGACCCGGGGATCCAGTACGACACGACCATCAACGAGTGGAACCCGGTCTCCAACACGGACCGCCAGTACGCCACCAACCCGTGCTCCGAGTTCTCGTTCCTGAACGACACCAGCTGCAACCTGGCCTCGCTCAACCTGATGACGTTCGTCGGCGAGGACGGCGAGCTCGACGTGGACGCGTTCCGCTACGCCTGCCGCGTGACCATCACCGCGCAGGAGATCCTCGTCGACAACGCGAGCTACCCGACGCCGAAGATCGAGGAGAACAGCCACCGCTTCCGGCCGCTGGGCCTGGGCTACGCGAACCTCGGCGCGCTCCTCATGAGCCGGGGTCTCGCCTACGACTCGCCGGCCGGCCAGGCGTATGCCGGCGCGATCACCTCGGTGATGACGGCCGAGGCGTACCGCCAGAGCGCGGTCATCGCCCGCGACCACGGCGGCCCGTTCATCGAGTTCGAGAAGAACCGGGCGCCGTTCATGCACGTGATCGACATGCACCGCGACGCCGCCCAGCGCATCCCGACGGAGGGTGTGCCGGCTGGCCTCGGCGCCACCGCGCGGTCGCTCTGGGACGAGACGTACGAGCTCGGCGAGCGGCACGGCTACCGCAACGCGCAGACCACCCTGCTTGCGCCCACCGGCTGCCTCGTCGGCGACAGCCTCGTGCTGACCGACCGCGGTCTCGTCCGGCTCCGCGGCCTCGGCAACCCCGACGGCGAGAAATGGCAGGACCTCGACCTCCAGGTCGCCACCGACGACGGTCCACGCCCCGCTACCCGCTTCTTCGTGAACGGCGCCGAGCCCGTGGTGACGGTCGAGACATCGCGCGGCTACCGGATCCAGGGCACCACCACGCACCGGATCCGGGTGGTCGACGCGGACGGCGACTGGCAGTGGCGCCGCTTCGCTGACCTGCGGGCCAGCGATCGGGTGCCGATGACGCTCGGCGGGATGGTCGGCGAGCCGCGCGAAGTCCCCCTTCCCCCGCTCCCCGAGGCGTACTGGACCTCGGACCACCGCACGTTCGTGCCGCGCTCGATGAACACGGACCTCGCCGAGCTGGTCGGCTACTTCATGGGCGACGGATCCCTCCACGCCCGCGGCCTGCGCTTCTGCGTCACAGCGGGAGACGACGACGTCGTGGCCCGGATCGTCGAGCTCGGCCAGCGTCTCTTCGGGCTCGAAGCCGCCGTAACGCCGAAGACGGGCTACACGGAGGTCGCCCTCCAATCGGTCCGCCTGACGTTGTGGTGGGAGGCCTGCGGCTTCGCCAAGCACGCCCCGAATGGCGAGCATCGCGGCAAGGGCTACGAGGCGCATGTCCCCGACGCCGTCCTCTACGCGAACGACGCGCCCGTGTATCGGGCCTTCATCCGCGGGCTCTTCGAGGCCGATGGCAACGTGAGCAACGGGTACGCGTCCTGGTCCACCGTGTCGGATCGGTTCAGCCGGGACGTCCAGACGCTCCTGCTGGCGCTCGGCTTCGTGACCACCCGCAAGGTTGACCAGCCGGTTCGGGGCCACAAGGGCGCCAACCCCGTCCTCGTCCTGCGCCTGCTGAATGCCAGCTCAGGCGGCCGATTCCTGTCCGAGATCTCGTTCATCTCGGAGCGGAAGCGGTCCGCGTTGGCCCTTGCGCACCACTCGCAGGCGGCCCGATACGACCTGGTGCCGGTCAGCCGCCGGACGGTCGATCGGCTGGCGCCCGATAACGATCATCTTCGGAAGACCATGCTGCTCTCGCTCTCTCGGACGGGCCTCGTGTCCCGGCGCGCAGCGACGGCGCTGCTGGAGCGGACGGCCGATCCCGAGCTGGCTCAGGCGCTGGGCTACTTCTACGACGAGATCGCCTCGGCGACGCTCGGCGAGGAGCAGCTCACGTACGACCTCTCGGTCCCGGCCAACGTCACCTACGTGGCGAACGGGTTCGTCAGCCACAACACCATCGCATTCATGATGGACTGCGACACCACCGGCATCGAGCCGGACATCGCGCTCATCAAGTACAAGAAGCTCGTCGGCGAGGGCTACCTCAAGATCGTCAACCAGACGGTGCCCGGCGCCCTCCGCAAGCTCGGCTACACGCCGGACCAGGTGGAGGAGATCGTCGCCTTCGTCGACGAGCGCGAGACGATCGAGGGCGCCCCGGGCCTGAAGCCGGAGCACCTCACCGTCTTCGACTGCGCCTTCAAGCCGCGCAACGGCGTCGCGCTCCATCCTGCCGATGGGCCACGTCCGGATGATGGCCGCGGTCCAGCCGTTCCTGTCCGGGGCGATCAGCAAGACCGTCAACATGCCCGAGGCGGCCACGGCCGAGGAGATCGAGCAGATCTACCTGCAGGGCTGGAAGCTGGGCCTCAAGGCGATCGCGATCTACCGCGACAACAGCAAGCGGAGCCAGCCGCTGAGCACCAGCAAGCTCAAGAGCGACGACGAGAACAAGGCCGCGTCCGACGTCGATCGACGAGCTGCGGCGCAAGCTCGCCGCGGCCCAGGCCGAGGCGCTCAAGCCGCACCGCCGGCGGCTCCCGGCCGAGCGGGCCGCGCTCACCCACAAGTTCGACATCACCGGCCACGAGGGCTACATCACGGTGGGCCTCTACCCGGACGGCCAGCCCGGCGAGATCTTCCTGAAGATGGCCAAGGAAGGCTCCACGGTCTCCGGCCTGATGGACACCTTCGCCACCGCGATCAGCCTCTCGCTCCAGTACGGCGTGCCGCTGCGCGACCTGGTCAACAAGTTCGCCCACGTCCGGTTCGAGCCGTCCGGCTTCACCGGCAACCCGGAGATCCCGATCGCGAAGTCCGTGATCGACTACATCTTCCGCTGGCTCGGCAGCCGCTTCCTGGTCGGCGACGACAAGGCGGCCCTCGGGCTCCAGGAGCGCGGCTCCGTCGTCGGGGCGACGCCGTTCGCCTTCGGCGGGGCGCTCGCCCCGCAGCCCGAGGAGGGCCCGTCGGCGATCGACGAGGCGATCGACGCCGCCGGCAGGCACCGCAACGGCTACCGCGACGGCGACGTCCCCGACGGAGACCGCCCAGCCGCCGTCGGAGCCGCGCTCGCAGGCGTCGTCCCAGGCAGTCCGGGGCCGTCGCAGGCGAAGCCCCCCTCCGCCTCCGCGATGTCGAGCATGCCGATCGTCGAATCCCGGAACGGCCACGCCAACGGCCACGCGAATGGCAACGGGAACGGCAAGGTCGGCGGGGCGTCAGCCTTGGCGGCCTCGCTGGGCGCGGAGCGCACCGCGTTCAAGATCCAGGAGGACGCGCCCAGCTGCGCCGACTGCGGCTCGATCATGGTCCGCAACGGCAGCTGCTACAAGTGCCTCAACTGCGGCTCCACCAGCGGCTGCAGCTGAGACTCATCCCTTGTCACGCTTCGGGTGAAGCGAGGCGAGGACCATGCCGAAGAAGTCGACGAGTGCCAGGGTGACCATGGGTACGCTTATGCGAGGCGGCCCCTCACCCGACTGCCAAAGCGCCCGGCGACACGCGCACGCCGATCGAGCTCCTCGACGAGATCGAAGCGCGCGGCCACGAGGTCGACGCGGCGGTTGCGCGGCTCCGGGCGCTCCTCGAGGCCGGAGGCGAGGCCTGACGGCGCCGGCGTCGGGCCTGTGCAACTCTCCCGGCGACAGCAAGCCCGCGCCCGAGAAGGTTCAGTCCGTCGCGACCTCGTCCAGCAACCGCGCCGTCCGGGCCGCGCAGCTGCAGCGACCAGCGGGACCGTGCCGAGGGCGTGCGTCGAGCAGCTGAGG
Organism: uncultured Chloroflexia bacterium; assembly: GCA_963809215.1. Classification (GTDB taxonomy): domain Bacteria; phylum Chloroflexota; class Limnocylindria; order Limnocylindrales; family CSP1-4; genus CTSoil-043. Next base: position 516,441 of record CAWEIJ010000002.1, on the reverse strand, counting down.
CAGGGGTCGTAGGCGCGGACCAGGGCCGAGACGCGGTTGAGGGCGCCTTCCTGGATCTTGTTGCCGTCGACGAACCGCTTCGCCACCTGGAGGATGCCACGGCCGATGGCGAGGTTGTTGTGGCCGGTGGCGACGATCAGGTTGGCCCAGGTCATGGCGCCGTTGTCGTCCACCCTGTAGTGATGGATGAGCGTGCCGCGCGGGGCCTCGATGATGCCGACGCCCTCGAGGTCGTTGACGCCCGCGTGGGCGCGGACCTTGGTCCCGAGGATGGCCGGGTCCTCGAGCAGCTCCTGCATGCGCTCGAGGCGCGTAGAGGGCCTCGATGAGCCGCGCGTAGTGGTAGTGGAAGCCGCTCTGGACGATGCGGCCGAACCGCCCGCGGTACTCCGCGAGCTCCGCGTCCGCCTCCGGGGTGCCGCAGCGGTCGGCGACGTTGAGCCGAGCCAGCGGGCCGACGCGGTAGATGCCGTCGGGGTAGCCGACCGGCTTGTAGTACGGCGCCTTCAGGTACGAGTCCGGGAGCGTCGCCTCGCCGATGTACGTCGCGTAGTCGGCGGGCCGCGACCTGGTCGGCGACGATGCTGCCGTCGGGGCCGACGAAGCGCAGGTTGCCGTCGTAGAGCCGCAGCGAGCCGTCCGGCCCGACGAGGCCGCAGTACATCGTGGGGAAGTTCGAGAAGGAGTCGATCTCGTCCGGGAAGCCGTCGACGGTCTCCTTCCAGAGCGCGAGCGTGCGCTTCACGATCGCCATGGCCGCGGGCAGCTCGGCGAGCGTCTGCTCCCGGGCGTGCGGGTCGAGCGGCGCGTTGACGCCGCCGGGCACGGTCCACGAGGGGTGGATGCGCTCGCGTGCCGAGCCGCTCGATCACCTGCTGGCCGAACTTGCGCAGCGCGATCCCGTCGCGGAGCGCGTCGGGGTGCTCCTCGAGCAGCCCCGCGACATTGCGCCTGGCCGGGATCGGAATCCATGCCCAGCAGCAGGTCCGGCGCCGAGAGGTGGAAGAAGGAGAGCGCGTGCGACTGCACGAACTGCGCGCAGTGGATCAGCTCGCGCAGCTTCGCCGCGGCGGTCGGGGATGCGCACGGCCATGATCGCGTCGCACGCCTTCGACGAGGCGAGCAGGTGGCTCACCGGGCAGATGCCGCAGATGCGCGACGTGATCGACGGCATCTCGTAGTACGGCCGTCCCTCGACGAACTTCTCGAAGCCGCGGACCTGGGTGACGTGGAACTGGGTGTCGGTCACCTTCCCCGCGTCGTCGAGCTTGATCGTGATCTTCGCGTGACCCTCGATCCGCGACACGTGGTCGATCGTGATCCTCTTCATGGCTGGTCTCCTGCCCCCCGCCGGCTGCCGCGCGGGCGCTTCAGCGACGGGCTCGCGGCCCTTGGACTGCGATGGAGCTCCCCTGGTTGCCATGCCCCGCCCTACCCGAACCGCAGCTTGGAGCCGAGGTCCGGCGCGCGGCCCTCGAGCAGCTCGCTCAGCACGAACAGGATCGCGTTGGGCCTGGGCGGGCAGCCCGGCACGTGGACGTCGACCTTGATCGCCGAGTGCAGCGGCTCCGCCTGCTTGAGCAGCGCGGGCACGCCGTCGGTCGGCACGCCCTGCGCCTCGCCGCCCGGTCGCTCGGTCGCACCCTCGACGTAGACGCGCTCGAGCAGCGTCCGGACGGGGATGCCGTTGCGCATCGACGGCACGTTGCCGGTCACCGCGCAGTCGCCGAGCGCCACCACGATCTTGCTGCGCGCCCGGGCGGTCTGGGCGAGCTTGAGGTCGTCCTGGCTGCTGACCGCGCCCTCGATCACGGCGACGTCGACGCCCTCGGGCCACTCCTGGGCGTCGACCAGCGGGCCGAAGACGATGTCGGCCTTGCGCAGCACGGCGACGATCCCCTCGTCCATGTCGAGCAGCGACATGTGGCAGCCGGAGCAGCCGTCGAGCCAGCAGGTGCCGATCTTCAGCTTGTCCATCACTGCCCCTCGCGCATCGTGGTGAGGCGGCTGACGACGGTCCGCTGCTTGGTCATCTCCTCGACTGCCCCAGTCCCTTCTCGGCCATCGCGCCGGTCGGGCAGGCCTGCACGCACTTGCCACAGCTGGTGCAGCTGGTGGCCTCGCCCCAGGGCCGCTTCAGCTCGGAGACGAGCCGCGATGTCGATGCCGCGGCCGGCCATGTCCCACACGTGCGCACCCTCGATCTCGGCGCACGTGCGCACGCAGCGCGAGCAGAGCACGCAGCGATTGTGGTCGAGCACGAAGCGCGGGTGCGTCGTGTCGACGCTGAGCCGCGGGAAGTTGTAGGGATAGCGGACGTACGTGACGCCGTGCTCCTGGGCCAGGGTCTGCAGCTCGCAATGACCGGAGGAGACGCACACGGCACAGACGTGGTTGCGCTCGGCGAGCAGCAGCTCGAGCGCGATCTTGCGATAGGACTGGAGCTGCGCCGACGTCGTGTCGATCGCCAGGCCCTCCTGCACGGGCGTGGTGCAGGCGGGCAGCAGGCGCGCGACGCCCGGCGACCTCGCACCATGCACAGCCGGCAGGCGCCGACCGCGCTGAGGCCCTCCATGTAGCAGAGGGCGGGGATGTACTTGTCGTTCGCGCGCGCGACCTCGAGGATCGTCTGGCCGGCGGTCGCCGCGATGACCTCGCCGTCGATGCGGACCTTCACCTTCTCGGTCAAGGCGGTACTCCCTATCTCTCGACGCTGCGGATGTCGCAGCGAAGGCACCGGGCCGTCTCTTCCCGCGCCGCCACGGCCGTGAGGCCGAGCGACACCTCGGCGTACGACTGCACGCGCTGGGCGGCGGGCATCTCGCCGGGCACGTGGCGGGCGAGCTCGCTCTGCGTCTCGGGCGGCGCCATCTCGTAGGCGAAGTCCGGGATCAGGCTCGCGAAGCGCTCCTGCCCCATCAGCCGCTTGTCGATGTTGCGGGCGGCCTTCTTGCCGATGCCCATCGCGTTCGACACGTTCGACGCGCCGGTGATGAGGTCGCCGCCCGCGTAGAAGCGGTCGCGGCTGGTCTCGAGCGTGTAGCGGTCGACCTCGAGCGTGCCGGCCTCCTTGACCGTCAGGCCCGAGGCCTTCAGGAAGTCGGGGTCGACCTTCTCGCCGACGGCGAGGATCACGCTGTCGCACTCGATGCGGATCACCTCGTCCGTCAGCACCGGTCGTGCGGCGGCCCGACGTGTCGAACTCGCCCGGCTTCGTCCGGACCGCCTCGATCGCCCGGACCTGGCCGTCCTTGTCGCCCACGATCCGGTGCGGGGCGGCGAGATAGACGACCCTGGCGCCCTCGTGCTCGGCCGCCTCGATCTCCTCCGGGATGGCCGGCATGTCCTTCCGCTCGCGGCGGTAGACGATCGTCACCTCGGCGCCGAGGCGGCGGGCCGTGCGCGCGGAGTCGATGGCGGCGTTGCCCCCGCCGATCACCACGACATTCCGGCCGATCGGGACCTGCTCGCCGCGCGAGACCGCCTCCAGGAACGGCAGGGCCGGGATCACGCCGGCGAGCTCGGTCCCGGGCAGGTAGACCCATGCCTCTTTCCAGGTCCCGATCGCGAGGAAGACGGCGTCGGACTGGTGTGCGACATCGTTGAGCGCCAGGTCCTGGCCGACCTTCACGTTGAACTGGAACTTCACGCCGAGGCGCTCGATCAGCTCGATCTCCTTGTCGAGCACCGCCTTCGGCAGGCGGTACTCCGGCAGGGCGTAGCGGAGCATGCCGCCGGCGGCGGGGCGCGGATCGTAGACGGTGACGCTGTGGCCGAGGAGGGCGAGGTAGTAGGCGCACGTCAGGCCGGTGGGACCGGCACCGACGATCGCGACCTCGCGCCCGGTCGGCTCGAGCCTTCGCGCCAGCACCCTGCTGACCATCGGCTCGAACGCGCCGGAGAGCAGCACCTCGTCGGCGATCCGGCGGTGCACGTCGCGCGTGTTCACGGGCTCGTCCACCGCGGCGCGACGGCAGCGGTTGTCGCAGGGGTGCTGGCAGACGCGCCCCGTCGAGGCCGGCAGCGGGTTGTCGAGGATCACCGAGAGGAACGCGTCCTCGACCCGGTCCTCCTTGTACAGCTGGAGGAAGCGCGGGATGTTCATGTGCAGCGGGCACGAGTTCTCGCACGGCGAGAGCGCCAGCTCCTCGCAGACGCCGGCGCGGCACCGCCTGGCCACGATGTGGTCCTCGAACTCGTGCCGGAAGTGGCGCAGGCTCGTCAGGACGGGGTTGGGCGCGCTCTGGCCGAGGCCGCAGAGCGAGGTGTCGCGGACCATGCGGCACAGCTCGTCGAGCGCCCCGATGTCATCGTGGGTGGCCGTGCCGAGCGTGAAGCCGTTGAGCATGCTGCAGGGCCTTGTCGAGGCCGACGCGGCAGGGGACGCACTTGCCGCAGCTCTCCGAGCGGGTGAACTCGATGAAGTAGCGGGCGACGTCGACCATGCAGTTGTCTTCGTCCATCACGACCATGCCGCCCGAGCCCATGATCGAGCCGAGCTGCGCGAGCGTCTCGTAGTCGACCGGCGTGTCGAACATCTCCGCCGGGATGCAGCCGCCCGAGGGGCCGCCCGTCTGCACGGCCTTGATGTCGCGGCCGTTGGTGCCGCCCTCGCCGATGTCGTAGATGAACTTCGAGAGCGGCGTGCCCAGCGGCATCTCGACCAGGCCGGTGCTGTGGACCTTGCCGACCAGCGAGAAGACCTTCGTGCCCGCGCTCTTGGTGCTGCCGGTCTCGGTGAACCAGGCCGGGCCCTTGGAGACGATCGGCGCGACGTTGTACCAGGTCTCGACGTTGTTGATGTTGGTCGGCTTGCCGTAGAGGCCCTTCTGCGCCGGGAACGGCGGGCGTGAGCGCGGCCGGCCGGACTGGCTCTCGAGCGAGGCGATCAGCGCGGTCTCCTCGCCGCAGACGAAGGCGCCGGCGCCCTCGACCGTCTCGATCTCGAAGTTGAAGCCGCGTCCGAGCACGTTCTCGCCGAGGACGCCGTAGGCCCGCGCCTGCTCGATCGCGCGCTCGAGGCGCAGCACCGCGAGGGGATACTCGGCGCGGACGTAGATGATGCCCTTGGGCGCGCCGGTCACGAAGCCCGCGATCATCATGCCCTCGAGCAGGGCTGTGCGGGTCGGACTCGATCTCGTTGCGGTTCATGTAGGCGCCCGGGTCGCCCTCGTCCGCGTTGCAGACGAGGTACTTCTCGGGCCCGGCCGCCTTCTGGAGGAACTCCCACTTGTTGCCCGGTGAGATAGCCGGCGCCGCCGCGGCCGCGCAGCTTCGCCGCCTTGATCTGCTCGATGACGCCGGCGGGGTTCTGGTCGATCAGGACCTTGTACAGGGCCTGGTACCCGCCGATCGCGATGTATTCCTCGATGTCGTCGGGGTTGATCAGCCCGCAGTTGCGCAGGACGATCTTGACCTGCCCGTTGAAGAACGGGACCTCGTTCCAGGTCGGCACCTCCGGGTAGCCGGTGCCGTACTTCACGTGGCCGGTGAGATGGTCCCACTCCTCGATCTTGCAGAGCAGGATCTCGGCGGGCGGCAGGAGCGCCTGGCCGAGGCCGTTCAGGATCCCGTCGACATGCTTCGGCTGCACGCGATGGAGCATCAGCAGCGGATGGCCGGGCACCCACACGTTGACGAGCGGCTCCTCGGCGCAGAAGCCGAAGCAGCCGACCGGCACGAGGTCGACGGCCATGCCGCGCAGGTCGATCTGGGACGCGAAGGCGTGATAGACGGCCTCGGCCCCGTTCCCGGAGCCGCACGTGCCCATGCCGACCGACGATGCGCGGCCTGCCGGGAAGCAGCTTCGCCAGCCCGGCCTCGCGCACGGCGGAGAAGGCGGCGAAATCCTGGATCTTCATCGCGCGCCCTCCTTTCGAAGCGCCTCGACCTCGCGGATGAGCACCTGCTCCTTGACGTGGCCGCGGATCGCGTGGTCGATCTCCACGACCGGCGCCAGCGCGCACTGGCCGAAGCAGGCGACCGTGCGGATCGTGAAGCGTCCGTCCGGCGTCGTGAGCGAGATCTTGTCAGCGCCGTCGCTGCTCTCCCGGAGGCCGAGCTGGAGCTTGACGCGCTCGAGCAGCGGCCGCGAGCCGCGCGTATGGCACGCGGTGCCGCGGCAGATGGCCACGGTGTGCGTGCCCTGCGGGTCGAGGTTGAACAGCGCGAAGAACGTCGCGACCCCGTAGACCTGCGACTGGGGGATGCCCGTGCGCGCCGCCACGTACTCGAGCGTCTCCAGCGGGAGGAACTTGTGCGGGTTGCGGTCCTGCAGCTGCTCCAGGATGCCGAGGAGCGCGCCCGGGCGCCCGACCCGCTCGACGATGATCCGGTCGATCAGGTCCTGGTCGTCCGAGTGTTGCAGCGAGACCTGCCCGGCGGTCATCGAGCCCTCCAAACAAAGGCCGCGCTCCGCAGGCCGGTGCAGTGACGTGGCCCGCATAACGCACGGCGATGAAAGGCACGGTACGGTCGGCCGAATCCGTGCAACAGGGCCATCCGGCCGAGAATGGACCGGCCCGTTGATGCGCGCGGGGAGCCGGCTGGCACATGGGCGACGCGGATGCAGCCGTTGCTGCCGGGCCGGTCCGGCGGTGGTAACGCGCCGGCGCGAGCTCGTCCCGGACGCGGACCCGGCGGTCTCCTAGTCTCGATCCGGCGCGTGCTCCCAGGCCACCTGCGCCGTGGCGACGAGGTGCGCACAGAATCCGCCTGCGCGGCCGGACGGGCACGTGCACGACCAGTGCAGCGTCGAGCCGCTGGCCGAGAGCGCGGTCGAGGCCCGGCCCGGCCCGTCGACGCGGGCCGCCACCGTCAGCGGCCCGACGATCGTGAGATGGACGCGGTCGCCCGACGCGAGCTCCCGCCCGGCGGCAAGGACCGGGGCGGCCGCGAGGCGCTCGAGCGCGGCGGGCTGGACAAGGTCCGCGACGGACGCCATGGCAGTCTCCTCGGTGCAGGCCTGAAGTCCCGGAGCATGGCACGAGAACCTGACACCACCTGTCAGGAACGTGGCTATGCTGGCCGCGATGCGCGCGAGTCGGCTGGTCAACCTGCTCCTGCTGCTCCAGGCGCGCGGCCCGCAGACCTCGGCGCAGCTCGCCGGCGAGCTCGAGGTCTCGGTCCGGACCGTCTACCGGGACGTCGAGGCGCTCGCCCTGGCCGGCGTCCCCATCTACGCCGAGCGCGGCCCCGCGGGAGGCGTCCGGCTCGTGGATGGGTATCGGACCCGGCTCACGGGCCTGACCTCCGAGGAGGCGGAGGGCCTCTTCCTGTCGGGGCTCCCCGGGCCCGCGGCGCAGCTCGGCCTCGGCACGGTCGTCGCCGCGGCGCGACTGAAGGTGCTGGCCGCGCTGCCCCCGGAGCTGCGGACACGCGCGACGCGGATCCAGTCGCGGTTCCATCTCGACGCCCCGGGCTGGTTCCAGCAGGCGGAGCCGCTCCCGAGCCTCGAGCTGCTCGCCGCGGCCGTGTGGGAGAGCCGCGACGTGGAGGTGACCTACCGTCGCGACGACCGTGTCGAGCGCCGGCGGCTGGCGCCCCTGGGGCTGGTCCTGAAGGGCGGCACCTGGTACCTGGTCGCCGGGTCGAAGGGCGAGCCGCGCACGTTCCGTGTCTCGCGCATCGAGGACGCGGTCCTGGGCGACGCGTTCGACCGGCCCGCGGCATTCGACCTCGCGGCCTTCTGGGCCGCCTCGACGGCCCGGTTCGAGGAGGCCCAGGAACCCGTCGAGGTCATCGCGAGGGTCCAGCCCGGCTGCCGCGAGGCGCTGGACCGCACGATCGGGCCGAACGCGGCGGCGACCGTCCACAGGCTGGGCCGACCGACCGAGGACGGGGTCGAGACGGTCCGCTTCCGGCACGAGTCGCTGGACAGCGCCTACCTCGACCTCCTCCGCCTCGGCGGCCGGGTCGAGGCGCTGGCGCCTGACGAGCTCCGGGCGCGGCTCGTGAAGACCGCGACCGGACTCGCCGAACGCTACGGGGTCGAGAGCCGAGCTGGTTGAACGAGTCGCTCTCGGCGCCGCAGTCGAGCCGCGACGGCGACGCTGGCCAGCTCCGGATCCGGGCCCTCCCCGGCGAGCAGGCGCCGACGACGAATCGCCTCCTGGATCTCGCGCTCGCGCTCCCGCTGAATCGCCTCGAGCACGACCTGGCTGATCATCCGCTGGTCCCCCCGGCTACCGTTCCTGGAGGTCGATCATGCCAGGCATTCGTGCCAGTTCCTGTCAGGAATATCGGGAAGCGAACGGCCCCTTCACGCGGTTCGTGTCGGTGCCGCCGGCGGGCTTCGTCGGCATCGCTAGAATGCCGCCACGGCTCGCGCGAGCGTGGCGCAGCCGGCGGCGGGCCAGGGGGAGACGATGCGTCGAGACGTGGTCATCTGCGCGCTTGCGGTCGCGGTCGCGGCGTGCTCGGGCGGCGGGACGGCGGTTCCGGCTGGGGGCGCCGGCGCGAGCGCGGCGCCCGCGTCCGTCGCGGCCAGCGCAGGGGGCAACGGGAGCCCGGGCGCCAGCCCGGGGGCGGGTGCCGCGGTCCAGCTCGGCTGCCGCTGGCGCCGCCAACGGCCTCGTCGGCGTCGACGTCTCCGGCCTCGCGTCGGTCCCCTCCGAGAAGGTGTGCACGCTCCTCAGCCGGGACGAGGCCAGTGCGATCCTGGGCGACACGATCACCGAGGCGCCGTCCGGGATGCTCCTCAAGGGCCTGGGCACGAACTGCATCTACACCGGGGCGTCATCGGCCGCACCGAGCATCAAGGTCGAGTTCAACACGCTCGGCTATGGGGCCCAGGTCGCGCTCCTCAAGCTCGCCGGCGCGGTGCAGGCCGCGACGGTGGCCGGCCGTCCGGCATCCGGGGTCGAGGCGCCGTCGGACCCGACGTCGCTCGTGAAGGCGCAGCTCGAGGTCAGCCTCGCGGACGACCCCAAGGCCATCGGCCTCTACATCGAGGCGCCGACGCTGGCCAAGGCCCAGGCCGTGGCGGCGCAGGTCGTGCCCCGGATCGCCGGCCTCGAGTAGCCGGTCGCGTCGGAGGAACCATGAAGGTCGGGATCATCCCGCCGCAGGGATGGCAGGGCGAGTACGACGGCTGGGAGACGCTCCCCGCCTGGCGCCGGACCGTCGCGGTCGCCCGGCAGGCCGAGGCCCTGGGCTTCGAGTCCGTCTGGCTGTATGACCACCTCCACACCGCGCCGCGCCCGACCGACGAGATCACGTTCGAGTCCTTCACCTCGCTCGCGGCCCTCGCGGCGCTCACCTCGCGCGTCCGGCTGGGGCACATCGTGATCTGCACGGCGTTCCGGAACCCCGCACTGACCGCGAAGATGATCTCGACGATGGATGCCATCAGCGGCGGACGGATGGAGCTCGGGATCGGCGCCGGCTGGAAGCGCGACGAGTGGGTCGCCTACGGCTACGGCTTTCCCGAGACCCGCCAGCGGCTCGCCAGGCTCGCCGACGATCTCGAGATCATCACGCGCATGCTCGAGCCGGGACGCTCGACCCACGCGACCTTCGAGGGCGCCTACTCGCACGTGCGCGGACGCGATCAACGTGCCGAAGCCCGTCCAGCAGCCGCGCGTCCCTCTTCTCGTGGGCGGGAACGGGCCGGAGGTGACCTGGCGGCTGGCCGCCCGCTTCGCCGACGAGCTCAACCTCGACGGCCTCGATCCCGCGGAGGTGCGCGAGGTGCTGCCCGTGATCCGGTCCCGGTGCGAGGAGATCGGGCGCGATCCGGCGACACTGCCGATCTCCGTCCACGTCTGGACGGAGCGCCTCGTTGCGACCGGCGCCGCCCGCGTCGACCTGCTGGGCGCATATCGCGAGGCCGGGATTCGTCGCATCCAGGCCTTCATCCGGGCGTCGGCGGAGACGGACGAGGCGCTCGAGGCGTTCGCCAGCGATGCCCGCGCGTCGGGGGCCGAGCTGGCATAGGAATCCGGCCGGCTGCGCTCCCCGCGACGCCGGAGAGGGCATCCCGCGATTCCGGGTATGCTCCGCGGGTACGTGTTCGACAGGCGCTCCGGTCAGCGCCACGGTTTCCGAGCCGCGATCCGATCCATCCAGCGCCCTGACCGGGCCCCGCCATCGTGCGGGAGGGCCTCGCCAGGAGCGTCACCTCCATGCCATTCGATCACCTCGGGCTGTCGCCCGAGCTCCTCCGCGCGGTCGCGGACCAGGGCTATACCGAGCCCACGCCCGTCCAGGCGGCCGCGATCCCGCTCGTCCTCGCCGGGCGCGACGTGCTCGCCGGTGCCCAGACCGGGACCGGCAAGACTGCCGCCTTCGTCCTCCCGATCATCCAGCTGCTGGGGACGGCAGCGCCGACGGCAGGGCGTGGAGCTCCCGGGACCGACCGGCGCTCGCCCATCCGCGTCCTCGTCGTGGTCCCGACGCGCGAGCTGGCGCTCCAGGTTGAGGAGAGCGTCCGGACCTACGGAGCCCGCCACCGCTTCCGCTCGACCACGATCTACGGGGGGGTAGGCTTCGATCCGCAGGTCCGCGCGCTCCGTGCCGGTCCGGAGATCGTCGTCGCGACGCCGGGGCGGCTCCTCGACCACGTCGGCCAGCGGACGATCGACCTCTCGCGCGTCGAGATCCTCGTCCTCGACGAGGCCGACCGGATGCTCGACATGGGCTTCATCCGGGACATCCGGAAGATCCTCGCCCTGCTCCCGACGAAGCGCCAGAACCTGCTCTTCTCGGCCACGTTCTCCGACGAGATCCGGCGCCTGGCCGACGGCTTCCTCGACCGGCCCGCGTCCGTCGAGGTCGCCCGGCGCAACACCCCCGCCGAGCTCGTTCGCCAGGTCGTCCACCCGGTCGACCGCGAGCGGAAGCGCGAGCTCCTGAGCCGGCTGATCCGGACCGGCGCCATCCGCCAGGCGCTCGTCTTCACGCGGACGAAGCACGGGGCCAGCCGGCTCTCGGAGCAGCTCGTGCGCGACGGGATCGCGGCAGCGGCGATCCACGGCAACAAGAGCCAGCCGCAGCGCGTGCGCGCCCTCAACGACTTCAAGGCGGGCCGGGTCGACATCCTCGTGGCAACCGACATCGCGGCGCGCGGCCTCGACATCGAGGCACTCCCCCACGTCGTCAACTACGAGCTGCCGATGGTGCCCGAGGACTATGTCCACCGGATCGGCCGCACCGGGCGCGCCGGCGTCGACGGGATCGCGCTGTCGCTGGTCTGCGTCGACGAGGCGAAGCTCCTTCGCGACATCGAGGGGATGCTGGGGCGGCGGGTCGAGACGCAGGAGGTCCCCGGCTTCACGCCCGACCTCACGATCCGCCCCGAGCCGATCCGCCTGCGGTCCGGCGAACCGGGCCACGGAGGCTGGGCCGTGGCCGCCCGGCCCGCCGGCCGTGGCGCGATCGCGCGTCCGGCGCAGGGTCGGACCACCGGCGGGCGCCTGCCCGTCGTGGGAGTGCATCCGCCCGTGTCCGCCCCCGCGCGGATGTCGATCGGGCGTTCACAGCCCGCCCGATCCGCGGCCGGGGCTCGACCGGCGCCGCTGCGGCCGGCGATGGGTCGCCATGATCCGCGTCACGACCCGCGCCACGATCCGCGCGGCGCCGGCGTCGTCCGCGCCGAGGTCCCGGTGGAGCGCCCGCCCTGGGCCCGCGACGCGGGCCGCGTCAACGGCGAGCGCGTCGCCCTGCCGCGCGCGCTGCCCGGCGAACGGCTCGCCCGGCTGCCCCAGGAGTAACCTGCGCGCGTGTCCAGGACGATGCGGGTCGGGATCCTGACCGCGGGCGGCGACAGCCCAGGCCTGAACGCGGCGATCCGTGGCTTCGGCAAGTCCGCCATGACCACCTACGGGATGGAGGTGGTCGGGTTCCGCGACGGGTTCCGCGGCCTCGCGGAGGACCGCCGGGTCCAGCTCGGCAAGGGCGCGCTGTCCGGCATCCTCACGGTCGGCGGGACGATCCTCGGCACGAGCCGCGACAAGCCGCACAAGATGCTCGTCGATGGGCAGGTCACCGACATGACGCCCGTGATCGTCGAGACCTACCGGGCCGCGCGCCTCGACGCGCTCGTCTGCCTCGGCGGGGGCGGGACCCAGAAGAACGCGCTGCGCCTGGTGCGGGCCGGCCTGAACGTCGTCACGCTGCCCAAGACGATCGACAACGACGTGGCCCTGACGGACGCGACCTTCGGCTTCGCCACGGCCCTGGAGATCGCGACCGAGGCGATCGACCGGCTCCACAGCACGGCCCACAGCCACCACCGCATCATCGTGGCGGAGGTGATGGGGCACCGGGCCGGGTGGCTGACGCTGGGCGCGGGGCTCGCCGGCGGCGCCGACGTGATCCTGATCCCGGAGATCCCCTACCGCGTCGAGAGCGTCGCGGAGGCGATCCGGCGGCGCAGCCGGAGCGGCACGAACTTCAGCATCGTCGCCGTTGCGGAGGGCGCGCGCAGCGTCGAGGACGCCGCCCTCTTCGAGTCCGTGGAGGCGCGGCTGGCCGCGACGAAGGATCCGATCGAGCGGGCCGCGGTCAAGGCCGAGCTGGCTGCGCTCGACGTGCAGCACGCCGGGAACACGCTCCGCCTGGCGTCGGAGCTGGAGGCCCTGACCGGCCTGGAGTCGCGCGTGACGATCCTCGGGTACGTCCAGCGGGGCGGGACGCCATCCGGCGTCGACCGGCTGCTCGCGACCCGACTGGGGAGCGCGGCCGCTGACCTGGTCAGGGCGGGCCACTTCGGCGTGATGGTGGCCGCCCGCGCGGACGGGACCCTGCCCGTCCCGATCGAGGACGTCGCCGGGCGACGCAAGCCGGTCCCACCGGACCACGGCTGGGTCGTCACGGGACGCCACGTGGGGATCAGCCTCGGCGACTGACCGAGGGAGAATCGTCCCGGGCGCGTGGCTGCCCCGGCATTCTGGCGCCCGGTGTCATCTGCGTTTCGTCACCCGGGGCGCGTCGCGAGCCCCCGGACTCGCTGGTGAGTCCGGGAGGCATGAGCACAGCCGGGGGAGTCTCGCGCTGCCCCGCCTCGATGCCTGGTCCCTGCGCTCCACGCCCGGCAAGGGCTGCGGCCTGGCGGCTGCCCGCCTCGCACCACCGCTCGCGTCGCTCGCGCCCGGCGGCCCGTGATCGACCGCACGTGCGACTTCGGGCTCTCCCGGTCGGCTTACGAGCCGTCGCGGAGATCTTCGAGACGCTCGTGGAGGAACCGTATCTCGTCAAAGCGCACGGTGCACCCCTCCCCGGTCGGCGACTGCGCCGCGAACCCGATCTGGGTGGTGGCGTCGGCCTCGTCGATGACGAAGAAACGGACCATCCGCCACGTCTTCCCGTCGGTTGACGCATGGTAGGCAAAGGCGCGGTCGATGCGCGCCACGCGCAACCAGACCGGGCCTCCGTCGACGACGAACGCGTTCGCGTCGTCCGCGACACCACGGGTGACGACAGAGACGACCATCGGCTCACGAGCCGGCGAGTACTCGAAGCACAGCTTGCCCCAGTGTCGCTCGTCGACCCAGAGGAGCAACACCCCCGCGTCAAAGGTCGACGCGAAGTCCACCGTGACGCGCGCACTGAACTGGAAGTCGCCCTCCGGAGGCACACCGAGCAGCGTCGCTGCATTCAGGAGCGACTCCGCATTTAGCTGCGCACCGTCGCCCGGGTCGATGAAGAGGTCACTGCGGGCCCCGGCTGTCACAAGCAGCGAACCTGCGCGGGCGTCGACACTCCAGCTCGAGCCGGGGGCTGGCGTCAACGGAAACGGGACATGGCGTTCGACCAACCGAATCGACACGGCGACAGCCTACGCGAGACCGGCCCGTTCCGGTGGAGCCTGTCGCCACGCTTTCGCTGGCCTTTCGGGGACCCGGACACGTGAAGGGGTTCCATTCCATGCCAGCCGGGTTCGAAGACCATCCTCCCGATCACGAGATCGTCGGGGGTGTAGACGGGGAGCTGTGTCCTTCGGCTCTGGACACCTGCCGACGCCGGACCCATGGTTGCCGAGCTGCCAGAAGGAGGGCGAGATGAGACGCCGCGCCGAACGGAACGCCGGGGCATTCCTCGGGCCGGATCTCGGTGGGGGTGGAATGATCCCCGTGCCGATGCGCACGCTCTCCGACGACTACTCGGACGTACCCGAGCCCGAGGATTCCGATCGCGTGCCAGAGCCCAAGAAAGCGGGCCTCGTGCGTCGTCTTCTCCACGGGCTGGCGCGGCGCTCGAATCGTCGCTGAGCCTTCGAGGCATCCACGTCCGGACCCGCTGACGGCGCTCCTCGCGTCGCGCCCACGGTTCCGCGCCGGGGCGATCCGGCTCACGTCGCAGGACGGCACGCGCATCGGGCCTTGCCCAGCCGGGCTACTGGAGGCGAGCGAACACACGGGTGATCCTCGGACCCAGTTCGAGCTCGACTCGATAGCCCGTCAGAAACGCGAATCGGAAGTCCGCCGCACCGGCGTCGAGGCACTCGCTGACCGCGACCTCGAGCGGGTGCTCGAGACCGGCACTCCGGCCGGCTGCTCGACCGGTCAAGCTCGCCGTGCGCGGATGGAGGTGTCCGCTGCAGCGACTTGCGCTCCGGAACGTTGGGCAGTGGCACCTGGTCTCGTGGCATTGACGCCCGCCGCGCACGCCCCACGCTCCTCATCGGGCCGTCACGTCACCTGGGGTACGATCCGGCGCAGACGTTCCCGCATCTCGGAGATCCCATGGGCATCCTCGACTTCCTGTTCACCGATCCTGCCAAGCTGCAGCTCCCCTCCCCCGCCGACGCGCTCCCCGGCCGGGTCGAGCCGATCCTTGCGCCCGGGCGACATACCGTGCTCGGCACGCCGATCGATGGTCCATGGCCGGCCGGCACCCGGACGGTCACCTTCGCGATGGGCTGCTTCTGGGGTGCCGAGAAGGGCTTCTGGACGGTCCCCGGCGTCGTGACGACGGCGGTGGGATACGCGGGCGGCGTCACGCCCAACCCGACCTACGAAGAGGTCTGCTCGGGCCGGACCGGTCACGCCGAGGTGGTTCGGGTGGCCTACGACCCGGAGCGCGTCTCCTTCGAGTCGCTGCTGCGCCTCTTCTGGGAAGCGCACGACCCCACGCAGGGGATGCGCCAGGGCAACGACCGGGGCACCCAGTACCGGTCCGCGATCTACGTCGCGGACGCCGACGAGCTCGCGCGCGCCGAGGCATCCCGTGCGATGTACCAGGAGCACTTGTCCGCCGCGGGATACGGACCCGATCACGACCGAGATCGCGCTCGCGGGTCCGTTCTACTTCGCCGAGGGGTACCACCAGCAATACCTCGACAAGAACCCGAACGGTTACTGCCCCGACCACGGGACGGGCGTGGCATGCCCGATCGGGCTCGGCGTGACCGCGCAGGGACAGACCGGATAGCGCCTCCTCCCCGCAGAATGGGGGCATGGGACCGACCGTCGTCCTGTGGGGTGTCGTGGCCCTGAGCCTGCTCGCCCTCGGCGCGACGATCTACCGGACCGGGCGGGCATCTCACCGCCAGACTCCGGCGTTCCGGCGGGATGTGCCGTGGATCGTGGGCGGCGTGCTCGCGGTGGGCGGTGCCCTCGTCGTGATCCCCGCCGTGCCGTCGATCGTCGTCGCCGGCGTCATGGCCTACACGGGGATCGCCGCGACGGCCATCTGGCGCATGGCAAGCCTTGACGAAGCCAGCCCCTGGATGGCGCCGTCGCGGCGGCTCGCACGGTTCGGTATCGCGGCTGTCGGCCTGACCTGGCTCGGGCTCGTGTTCGGCTTGCTTCTCTGGATCGCCGACATGGTCACGCGCGGCAGGTAGGTTGCGCGACGAAGCGCGCCGGAGGATACAGCGGCGGACAGGGATGCCTCGGTTTCGATCGCCGGATCCCGGCGGGCACGAGGGTGCCCTTGCCCGCGTGGGCTATCGTGGTCGCATCTCGCGGTCTCGACATGCGCGGGCGTCCCGGCCCTGACGGGATGATGCCCCGAGGAGGCTCGCCATCCCCGTCTCGACGGCGCGTCAACAGGACCGGATCGGCAGCTTCCGCGGGGACGAAGGCCGATGTCGCCGAGCTGTGCCCGCGCGGTCGCCGGCATCGATGCATGCGCCCGGATGATGGCGGAACCCGGATGACCGACGACCCGCGCCCGGCCATCTCCGCGCGTCTCGATCTCCTCGAACACGACCGTGCGTTCGACGTCGAGGCGCGCCTGCAACGGGCGGTGCTCGTCGAGCGCGACGCCCTGGAGGCCGGCGCGCCAGACCTGCAGATGCGCGGCCGCCTCGTGGAGGCGGACATGCGCCTCCGCACGGGGCAGGCAACGGAGGCGGCCCTCATCGCGAAGGAGGTGAACCGCTGGGCGGTCCAGCACGGGCCTCCGTTCCTGGTGGCTCGCAGCCACCTCGTCCTCTCGTCGATCTTCGAGAGCGTCGGCGACGCGGCCTCCGGCCTGGACAATGCGGTTCGCGCCCTCGAGCTGCTGGAGAGCGACACGCCTGCCCGCACGCGGGGGAACTTCCTCCTCAGGCTGGCCGACGCGCTGTCCCTGGCGGGTTCGCTCGACGACGCGCGCGAACGGTATCGCGAGGCGGAGCAGCTCTTCGTGACCGCCGGGGACGTCGAACGGCGGATCAGCGTCCTGAACAACCTTGCCTACGCCGAGTTCGAGGGCGGCGATCCGCAGCGGGCGTGGGCGGCCGCCGAGGAGATGCGCCGCCTGGCCGAGGCGCAGTCGTTCGCGCTGTCGCCGCCGCTGCTCGATACGCTCGCCCGGGCGCACATCGGCATCGGCGATCTCGATCAAGCCGCGACCGCCCTCGAGGCCGGTCTCCGCGCGCTGGAGGCGCAGGGCAACGTCGAGGCCGATACCCCGGCGGGGCTCATGCTCACCCTCTCGGAGGTGCAGCTCGCCCAGGGCCGCCTGGACGCGGCGCACCAGACGCTGGCTCGCTGCCGGGCGATCTGCGCCGAGCGAAGCCTTGGTGGCATCGAGGTGGAGCTCGGGCGCGTCGAGGCCGAGCTCCACGCCGCCGGGGGGCGCTTCGATCGCGCATACGAGACCTACCGTGCCTTTCACGCCGCGTCGCTCCGGCTCCACTCCGTGGAGAGCCAGGCCAACGCTCGCACGCGCCAGGCGCTGTTCGAGACGGCGGAGGCGCGGCACGACGCCCAGCGCTTCTGGCGCCAGGCTCGGGTCGACGCCCTCACCGGGCTGCCGAACCGACGCTTCCTGGACGAGGAGCTCCCGCGGTGCCTGGATGGCGTCCTCGAGGGCGCGCCACTTGTCGTCGCCATCGTCGACGCCGACCACTTCAAGCGCGTCAACGACATCCTGTCCCACGAGGTCGGTGACCGTGTCATCTGCGAGCTTGCCCTGATCCTGGAGTCCGCGCTCCCGCCGGTGCCCGACCCGGCGCTGGTTCATTCACGCTTTGTCGCGCGCCTCGGCGGCGAGGAGTTCCTGGTCGTCCTGCCCGGCCTGGACATGGCCGCGTCGACCCGCGTCCTGCAGGGCGTCCGGGATGCCGTCGCGAACCACGCCTGGAACCACCTGGTCGGCGCGCTGCGGCTGACGGTGAGCGTGGGCGCCGCGGAGGCGCGGGCGGGCGACACGCAATCGACGCTCCTGGCTCGAGCGGACCACAACCTCTATGCGGCGAAGGCCGCCGGTCGCAACCGCCTCGTGGTCGACGCGCCTCCGCCGGCCGGTCCCGGACCCCGTTGACGGCTGCGACCGACTCGCACCCGGGTGGATCAGGGAGCCGGGGCGCCGCGGAGCCCGCCGCATGGGATCGTGACGGCGCCGCGACGAGCTCCTACGATTCGCGCCTCGCGAGCTGGCGCGTGAAGTCCTTGGCCAGGCCGCTCCCGGCGAGCTCGGGGACCATCTCGGGCGGCCGGATGTCCGACCGGGTGGCAGGGGCGATCCAATCGGTGAGGTCGCGATTCACGACGACCGTGCCGAACCGCGAGACGGTCCTCCCGCCCGGCGCGTCGAACGCAATCGTGGCTTCGGTGAGCGGGACCATGACGCGCCTGCGCCGGAAGCCGATGATCGGGTCGGTGCCCGGCACGACGTGGATGTTCCCGCTGACGTCGTACCGCCCCAGCCGAAGCTCGACCGGGATCGGGCGCGTCCGGGTTCGGCGTGCGGGATCTCCGCGCGGACCGGCGACCGCGACCGCGAAGATCTCCTCCCGGGCGACGACGATCGTCCGAAGCAGGACGCCGTGGCTGTCGTCGAGGCTCTGCAGGTACGTGTCGGCGAACTCGAACTCGGTCCCATCGTTGAGGAGGTCGGTGACCCGGTCCGCGGTGAGGGCAATGCGCCCGAAGGCCACCGAATTGCCCGCGTAGACCGTCAGCTCCACGATCGGGAGCGGGTCCGCCCGCACCGCGTCCGAGGCCGGGTCACGCCCGGCCGCAGAAACCTGGAAGAGCATCCGCAACGGTCGCGGAACCCGTGCGCGCATCGACATGCGACGGACCGTACGCGCACCACGCCCGGCACGGGAATGGCCCGTTCGTCCTCACCCGGGGACGACGTTCAGGCGACCGCTCGATCGTCGAGGGTCACCTCGATGAGCGGGCTGTAGAGCACCATGATCTCGGCGTCGTCGCGACCCCAGCTGCGAGCGACGTGGGCCAGGAGCGCCCGCCGCTCCGCCTCGTCCGTCACCACGCGGGCCACGCCCGGCAGGTCGGCGACGACGCCGCGCTTCAGGTGGATCGTCACCCGCGGGTCGGCCTCGATGTTGGCGAGCCAGGCGCGCTTCTCGCGGCGGGGCATCCCGCTGATGACGATCCGGCCGTCGATGCTGTGGAAGACGATCTCGATCCGGCGCGGCTGGCCGGTCCTGCGGCCGGTGGTCGTGAGATCGATGAGACCGCCCCGGGTGAGGGCGGTGCCGATGGCGTCGTTCATGTGGAGATCCTCGGGAGCCTGTAGTTGCTTCCGCAACTATTGCACAGGTCGGCCCGGCGTGCCTCCGCGGGCGCCGTCAGGCGCGAAGCCGCTCGGCCAGCCAGCGCAGCTTCACGCGATCGTGGAACGCCCCGCCTCCCTCGTGGTCGTTGAACGGGTACTCGTGGATCTCCTTCGGACCCGCGTACGCGTTGAACGCGGCATACACCGTGGACGGCGGGCACACCTGGTCCATGAGGCCGACCGAGAACAGGGCCGGCGCCGTCGCCAGGCGCCCGAGGATCGCGCCGTCGAAGTAGGCCAGCGTTCGGTACGCCCGGTCGACGTGGTCGCGGTGGGCCTTGAGGTAGCGGGCGATCTCCGCGTACGGGTTCGTGTCCACGAAGGTCGTGGCGCGGGGGAAGTCGCACAGGAACGGAACGTCCGGGGCGACGGCCGCGAGGCCCTGCACGAGGCCCGCCACGGCAAGGGTCATGCCACCACCCTGGCTCCCGCCCGTGACCGCGATGTGCCGAGAATCGACGGCCGGGTGGGCCCGGACGGCCTCGATGGCCCGCACGGCGTCCGTGTAGATGCGCCGGTAGTAGTACGTCCCCGGGTCCAGGATCCCCTGGGTCATGAAGCCGGGGTGGGACGGGGCGCCGGTCGCGTCGGGGTCCGGCGTGTCCCCGACCGCCCAGCTCGACCCCTGGCCTCGCGTGTCCATGACGAGGTGGGCGTAGCCTGCGGCCGCCCAGAGGACCCGCTCGTGGGCCAGCCCGCGTCCCCCGCCGTACCCGACGAACTCGACCACCGCCGGCATCGGTCCGCGGCTCCCCGCCGGCACGTGGAGCCAGGCCCGGACCGGCGATCCGCCGAAGCCAGCGAACGTGACGTCGTACGTTTCGATCACGGCCAGGCCGCCGTCAAATGGGGTGAAGGTGGCGTCGAGCGGGTGACCCCGCGCCTCCGCGAGCGTCTCCGACCAGAACCGGTCGAGGTCGTCGGGGACGGCCAGGTCGGGCCGGTAGGCACGCATCTCTGCGAGCGGCATGTCGGCGTGCGCCACGGGCCAGCGCTCCCTTCGTGACGACGCGGCCGGATCCGCGCGTCGTGCCAGCATACGATCGCGGCGGGGCCCGGCGCCCCATCGGGGCGCTGCGCGAGCCGGCCGGGGTTCCGGGGCACGTCGGGGCGCTGCGCGAGCCGGCCGGGGTTCGGATGACCCCTCGGCGCCCCTCCCGGCCCGTACACTGCCGGGGATGCTCCGGACCGTCGCGGCGACGCGCTACGTCACCCCCTTGCGCGAGGGCGGCTCGCTGCCGGGCCTCTGCGAGGCGGACGACGACGGGCTCTACGTGGTGAAGTTCCACGGCGCCGGGCAGGGCCCCAAGGCCCTCGCGGCCGAGGTGATCGCCGGCGAGCTGGCGCGCGCGCTCGGGATCCTCGTGCCCGAGCAGGTGCTGGTGGAGCTTGATCCGGCGCTCGGCGCGGCCGAGGCGCACTGGGAGGTCAAGGAGCTGCTGGATCGCTCGCCCGGCACGAACCTCGGCGTCGACTTCCTTCCGGGCGCCCTGGCGTACGCGCCCGCGATCGGGCCCCGGCCGGACCCCGTCCAGGCGGCCGCGATCGCCTGGTTCGACGCGCTCGTCACGAACCCCGACCGGAGCGCGCGGAACGTCAACCTGCTGACCTGGCACGGCCGGGTCTACTGCATCGATCACGGGGCGGCGCTCTTCGCCCACCACCGCTGGGAAGATCCGGCCGCCCAGGCCCGCCGGCCGTTCCCCTGGATCGCCGACCACGTGCTGCTCCCGTTCGCGGCGCCGATCCCGGAGGCGGACGCGCGGCTGGCGCCGCTCGTCACAACGGACCTTCTCGAGGGGATCGTGGCCGAGGTCCCCGACGTGTGGCTGGCCGGCGACCCCGCCTTTGCTTCGGTCGCGGAGAATCGGGCGGCGTACGTGACCTACCTGCTGGCGCGGCTCGCGGCACCGCGGGAGTTCGTGGAGGAGGCCGAGCGTGCCCGGGCCGCCGCCTGACGCCCCGCGCTACCCGTTCGCCTACGCGATCGTCCGCGTGGTCCCGCACGTCGAGCGTGGCGAGCGGCTGAACGCCGGGATCGTGCTCCTCTGCCGGCCGAAGCGTTTCCTGGGCGCGGAGATGCAGCTCGACGAGGCGCGGCTGCGCTCGCTCGACCCCGCCTGCGACGTGGACGAGGTCCGGGCGCACCTCGACCTCATCCGGCGCATCGCGGCGGGAGACCCGGACGCCGGCCCGATCGCCGCGCTCGCGCCGGCCGAGCGCTTCCACTGGCTGGTCGCGCCGGCTTCGACGGTCATCCAGCCGTCAGCGGTGCACGCCGGCCTGACCGCGGACCCGGCCGGAACGCTCGACCACCTGGTGCGAACGCTGGTCGGGACGGCGACCGCACCGTAAGGCCGGGGCCGGCGGAAGGGCCCGGCGCGGCGCACCGGCTGACCCCGCGCGTCGGCGCGCCTGTCAGCGCCCGGGTGGTCAGGCGCGTGTGGCCGTCTTCTGGCTCGCCTTCCAGGCCCGCTTCTGCTCCTGGTATGCGGCGAGGGCCTCCGCCGAATCCACGTCCGCGAGGGTCGGGTGGTCGGGCGCGACGGCCTCCCAGCCGGGCGGTCGCACGCCGAAGCGCCTGGCGAGGAGCCCCACCAGCGTCCGGGCTTTCATCTCCCCGATCCCGGGAAGCGCACGCAGCCGTCGTTCCAGATCGACGCCGTTTCCGGCCTCGGTCCAGACCCGGCTCGCGTCGCCGGCATGGTCGCGCGCGATCGTCGTACAGAGCTCCTGGACGCGAGCGGCCATGGCGCCCGGGAAGCGGTGGAGCGCGGGCCGTGCCGTGAACGCGGCCGCAAACGCGTCCGGGTCCATCGCGGCGAGCGCCGCGGCATCGAGCGTCCCGAGCCGCCGGCGCAGCTCGGCCGGCCCGGCGAAGGCCTTCTGGACCGTCACCTGCTGGTCGAGGACGAACCCGATCAGGAGGGCGAGCGGGTCCGTCGCCAGGAGCGCGTCCGCTTCGGGGTCGCCGGTGAACGGGAGCGAGGCAGGCCGGGTGGTCGTCATGGCCGGATGGTACGACGGTTTCCCGCACGTGGGTCCTTTTCGGCCGCCCGGCCCCCCGGTCCGTGCCGGAGGTCCCTTCTCGGGTGCCACCGGTGACCCCATGCTCGGCGTGGCTCACCCGTGGAGGTTGCTCCCGATGCTCGCAGAACCGGTCCTCGTCGCGTATGCCAGCCGGCATCACGGCACCGAGGAGATGGCCGCCGAGATCACCGACGCGCTGCGCGCGGCGGGCTTCCAGGTCGACCTCCGCGCCGCCTCCGACGTGCTGACGATCGAGCCGTACGGCGCCGTCATCGTGGGCAGCGCGGTCTACATGTTCCACTGGGAGATCCCCGCGCTCGAGCTGGTCCGGCGGGAGCGCGCCGCGCTCGCGACGCGGAAGGTCTGGCTGTTCAGCAGCGGACCCGTGGGCGACGGGAAGTCGACCCGACATCCGGAGACGGTCCCGCATCCCGACGGCGTGGACCAGCTCGCAGACGAGATCGGGGCGCGGGGTCGCGCCATGTTCGGCGGACGCGTCGACCCTCGACAGGGCGGCTTCGCGATGGCGATCATGGCGAAGGCAGGGCTTGAAGGCGATTGGCGCGACCTGCCGCGCGTCCGCAGCTGGGCACTCGAGATCGCCGCGGCGCTCCGCGCCGATCACTGATCGCGACGGTCGATCGCCAGGCTGGAGGTCACACATGCATCGGTCGGGCACCTCGCGCGGCGCGCTCGTCGTCGGCGCGCTGCTCATCGTCCTCGGCGCCGCTGCGCTTGCGATCCAGGTGTCCGGTGTGACGATCGGGTGGCCCGCGTGGGTGATCCTGCCCGGCCTCGCCATGCTCGTCGCCGCGTTCGCGCTCCCCGAGCCGGGGGGCTCGGGCCTCGCGGCGGCCGGCGGCGTCGTGACGGCCGTCGGCACGGTGCTCGCGGTCCAGGATGCCAGCGGGACGTATGCCAGCTGGGCCTACGCCTGGGCGCTGGTGGCTCCGGGCGGCGTGGGCGTCGGGCTCCTGCTGTACGGCCTGCTGACCCGGCGGGGCGACATCGCGCGGGGCGGGCTCGCCTCGCTCGTCACGGGGATCGTGCTCTTCCTCGTCGGCTTCCTGTTCTTCGAGGGTCTCCTGCACCTCGACGGGGACCGGTTCTCGAACCTCACCGGCGTCAGCGCACCGATCGTCATCATGGGGCTCGGGGCCGCGATCCTCGTCGGCGCCATCGTCCCCGGGCCCTGGCGTCGCCGATCCTGGCCGCCCGCGCCGGGAGTCGGGCCCGGCGGCCTGGGCGTCCAGCGGCGGGACGACCCCGTCCGCGGCCGCGGGGTCGAGCACCGGTGGCAGCGTCCCCCAGGCGCTCGCGCTCTCCCTCGACGGCGCGGCCGACGCCGAGGTCCGGGTCTCGTTCGGCGCCGGCACGCTGGTCGTCGGTCCCGCGGCAAGCGGGCTGCTCGTGGATGGCACGTTCGAGGGCGGCGTGGCCACGACCCCGGCCGGCCCGGGACGCGTTCGCCTGGCCACGCCACACCCCGCGTCGTGGAGCTGGGACTGGGGGCGCGCCCCGTTCAACTGGCGGCTCGGGCTCACGGCGGAGGTCCCGCTCCGCCTGGAGGTGGAGACCGGCGCCTCCGACAACGAGATCGACCTGAGCCGGCTCCGCGTCTCGGACCTCCGCCTGCGGACCGGCGCGGCCCAGTCGCGGGTGACCCTGCCGGCGAGCGGGGTGACGCGGGTGAACGCGGAGGGCGGCGCGGCGCAGATGCGCTTCCGCGTCCCGGTCGGGGTGGCCGCCCGGATCACGAGCACGATGGCGATCGGGTCGACCGACGTCGACACGGGCCGCTTCCCGAGGACGCCCGACGGCGGCGCCTGGGCGTCCCCCGACTTCGACAGCAATCCGAATCGCGTCGAGATCAGCGTGCGCGGCGGGGTCGGTCAGGTCACGATCGGCTGACCTCCGCGGCCCGCCGCCCGGCCCGCTGACCGGTCAGCGCTCGCGGGCGATCCGGGCCGTCGTGGCGCGGGAGAGGCCGACGAGGTCGGCGGGCGCCATCTCCACCTGGAGCCCGCGGCGCCCGCCGCTCACGTAGATCGTCGCGAACGCGGCTGCGCTCGCGTCCATGTAGACCGGCATCGGGCGGCGATGCCCGAGCGGGCTGATCCCGCCGACGACGGATCCCGTCGCGCGCTGGGCCGCCTCCGGTTCGGCGAGCTCGGCGCGACGGCCGCCCGCGGCGGCGGCGAGCGCCTTGAGGTCCAGCTCCCCCGAGACCGGCACGACGCCGACGACGAGGCGGCCGTCGACGCTGGCAACGAGCGTCTTGAAGATGCGAGCGGGCTCGACCCCGAGCGCGGCTGCGGCGTCGAGCCCGTAGTGGGGCCGCACGTCGCGATCGCGGCCCACGCCAGGCTCCGGCGCGTCGTACTCGTGGACCACGTGGGTCATCCCGGCTGCCGCAAGGGCCGCCAGCGCGGGCGTCCCGCGGCCGCTCACCCGAACTCGCCCTGCCGGGCGACCGTGAGCAGGAGGCTGGCCGTGTAGAGGAGGGTCAGGCTCAGGAACGGCCAGCTGATCCGCAACCCCAGGGGAAAGAGCGTGACGACCGCGAGGACGAGGAGGACGGTCACGACGACAGGCCAGAAGCGGCGAGCCAGGATCAGGCCGCCGAGCAGGAAGTGGACCGTCGCGAGCGCGATGCCGGCCGGCACGACGACCAGGAAGAAACCGAACGTGCTCGTGTTGTCGCCCGCCCAGCCCGGCGACGACACGAGGCCCAGCGTGCCGGCCACCACCAGGAACGTCGCCGGGAGGAGCACGACCAGCAGGAGCAGGCCGATGGACCCGAGCAGCCGGCCGCAGGCGGTCAGCAGCGCGCTGCGCTGGATCTCATCGTCCCCCCGGCCCGGGCCCACCGGATCGCGCGGCTCGCCCCGGGCTCAGAAGGGTTCCGGGATGAACGTCTGGTCGCTCATCGGCGGCCGGACATAGCCCGTGTCCTTCTGTCGCGGCGGGAGGACGATCGGCTCGGGGGTCAGGTCCTCGTACGGGACCTGGCCCAGGAGGTGGGTGATGACGTTGAGGTGCGCCCGCTTCTTGTCGTCGCTCCGGACCACCCACCAGGGGGCCTGCTTGAAGTCCGTGTGGGCGAACATCTCGTCCTTCGCCTTCGAGTAGTCGAGCCAGCGCGCGCGGCTCTCGACGTCCATCGGCGAGAGCTTCCAGCGCTTCGTCGGGTCGTCGAGGCGCGCCTGGAACCGGCGCTCCTGCTCGGCATCCGAGACGCTGAACCAGTACTTGATGAGGACGATCCCGCTGCGGACGAGCATCCGCTCGAACTCGGGGCACGAGCGCAGGAACTCCTGGTACTCCTCTTCCGTGCAGAAGCCCATCACTCGTTCGACGCCGGCGCGGTTGTACCAGCTGCGATCGAGCAGGACGATCTCGCCGGCGGCGGGCAGGTGCACCACGTAGCGCTGGAAGTACCACTGGCCCCGCTCGCGCTCGGTCGGGGCGGGCAGGGCGACGACACGGGCGAAGCGGGGGTTGAGCGGCTCCATGATCCGCTTGATCGCGCCGCCCTTGCCGGCCGCGTCGCGGCCCTCGAAGATGACCACCACCTTGAGGCCCCGGGCCTTGATCCACTCCTCCCACTTGACGAGCTCCACGGCCAGGCGCCGGAGCTCGGCCTCGTAGTCCTTCTTCGTGAGGGCGGCCTTCACCTCCGAGCGCAGCGCCGGGCCGTCGCTCGCGGCGTTGATCGCGGCCGCCGGGATGCTCAGCGCGTCGCGCTCCGGGCGTCGATTGCGCCCGGCCGGGGTCGCGGCGCTGCCGCCATGTGCCTTCGTCCTGGCCATCTTCCGTCCTCCCTGGCGCGGTCTCGGCGCCCATTCCAGTATGCTGCACCCACGTGACCTTCGAATCCCTCGGCCTGTCGGCTGAACTCCTCCGCGCCGTGGCCGACTCCGGCTACACGACGCCAACGCCGATCCAGGCACAGGCCATCCCGCTCGTCCTCGCAGGCCGCGACCTGATGGGCGCGGCGCAGACCGGAACCGGCAAGACGGCGGCCTTCGTGCTCCCGATCTTCGAGCGGCTCAAGCCGTACGCGAACACGTCGTTCTCGCCCGCCCGGCACCCGGTCCGCGCGCTCGTCCTCGCCCCGACGCGCGAGCTCGCGATCCAGGTCAACGAGATGGCCACGGCCTACGGCCGCCACGTCCCGCTCCGCAGCACCGTCGTCTACGGCGGCGTCCCGCTCGACCCCCAGATCAAGGAGCTCCGCGCCGGCGTCGAGCTCCTCGTCGCCACGCCGGGCCGGCTCCTGGACCTCGTCGGCCAGCGCGCCGCGAACCTCGGGCAGGTGGAGATCCTCGTCCTCGACGAGGGGGACCGGATGCTGGACATGGGGTTCATCCCGGACATCCGCCGGATCCTCGCGCTCATGCCGAATCGCAAGCAGACGCTCCTCTTCTCCGCGACGTTCTCCGACGAGATCCGCCGGCTCGCGCGCGAGTTCCTTGTCGATCCGGCGACCCTCGAGGTCGCGCGCCGGAACGCGCCGCCCGAGATGGTCCGCCAGGTCCTCTACCCGGTCGACCGTGAGCGCAAGACCGAGCTCCTGGAGCACCTCGTCCGGACCCACGACCTGCGCCAGGTGCTCGTCTTCACCCGAACCAAGATCGCGGCGCGACGGCTCGCAGCGGACCTCGACCGGCACGGCGTCGCCGCGACGGCGATCCACTCCGACCGCACGCAGGCCGAGCGCCTCAGGGCGCTCAGGGACTTCAAGGCCGGCGAGGTCCGCGTCCTGGTCGCGACCGATGTCGCCTCGCGCGGGCTCGACATCGAGGAGCTCCCGGTCGTCGTCAACTACGAGCTCCCGGTCAAGGCCGAGGACTACGTCCACCGCATCGGGCGGACCGGCCGTGCCGGCATGTCGGGCATCGCCATCGCGCTGGCGTGCCCCGACGAGGTGGACCTGCTCCGGGCGATCCAGCGCCTGCTGAAGCGGGCGATCCCCGTGGAGGTGATCGAGCGCTTCCTGCCCGACCCCGAAACGCCGCCGAAGCCGATCCACACGTTCTCCGGGGGCGGCGGACGCGGCGAGGCGCGGTTGCCGGAGCATCGACACAAGGCGGAGCTGGTGCATCGCCGGGGCTGATGCGCGGCGGATGCTCTCAAAACGGCCAGCTCCGCCTGGACGGACCCACACGTCGCTCGCGCGGACGTCACCGGCGGCACGACCGCCGCCGCCGGAGTGCCCGGAGGCACGACCGCGCCAGGTCGTCTCACCGCTACCATGTGCACCGCTGACCTCAACGCCAGGAGCCCAGTCCGCCCATGTCCACCTCGCGCCGCATCGGGATCCTCACCGGCGGGGGCGACGTCCCCGGCCTCAACTCCGTCATCAAGAGCGTCGTCTACCGGTCGACCGAGCTCGGGTTCGACGTGCTCGGGCTGCGCCGTGGCTGGGAGTCGCTGACCCACATGCGGCCGGGCCCCGAGCCCGACGCGGACTACGTGCGCCCGCTCGATCGCGTCAACACGCGGACGATCGACCGCACCGGCGGGACGGCGCTCCACTCGTCGCGGACGAACCCGAAGCGCATGCGGGCGGGGAACCTGCCCGCGTTCGTGGGCTCCGACCGGCTGGGAGCCCTCCAGACGGGCGACGGCATCTACGACTTCACCCCGATCGTGCTCGAGAACCTGGGGCGCCTGGGCATCGACACGCTGATCTCGATCGGCGGGGATGACACGCTCTCGTACTCGAAGGTGCTCGCCGACGCCGGCGTCCAGATCATCGCCATCCCCAAGACGATGGACAACGACGTCCACGGGACCGAGTACTGCATCGGCTTCTCGACGGCCGTCACCCGGGCCAAGGACGCGATCAACCGCCAGCGGACCACCCTCGGCTCGCATGAGCGGATCGGGGTCTTCCGGATCTTCGGCCGAAACGCCGGCTTCACCGCCCTCTACACCGCCTACGTGACCTCGGCGCGGTGCGTGATCCCGGAATCGCGCTTCGACCTCCAGCGCCTCGTGGACGTGCTCGTGGAGGATCGCCGCAACAACCCGAGCCGGTACTCCTTCGTGATCGCGTCCGAGGGCGCGCTTCCCGTGGGCATGGAGCTCAAGGAGGTCGGCGAGGCGGACGCGTACGGGCACCGCCACAAGGCGAGCATCGGCGAGTTCCTTGCCGACGAGATCCGGCACCGGACCGGGATCGAGACCGTCAACTCCGAGCTGACCTACGACCTCCGCTCCGGAGACCCGGACGCGCTCGACCAGATGGTCGCGATCACGTTTGCGAACGTGGCGATGGAGCTCGTCGTGGACGGCAAGTCGGGCTACATGACGGCGATCCGGGACGGACGCTACGGCTTCTGCCCGATCCCCGAACCGGGAGCCCGGACGGTCGACGTCGCCAGGCAGTACAACGCGGACCGCTTCCGGCCCCAGTACGGGAACAAGATCGGCCTCCCGATCATGCTGACCGAGCCCGTCGTCTGACGGGAGGCTGCGACCGGTCGCCGGGCACTGGCGGGCCGGCCGCAACCCCGGACGGCGGGAGCCGCGGCCCGGGGCCCCTGTCCCGGGCGCGGCACGCCGCTCAGTGCGCCAGGTCGGGTCCCGCGCTCCCCTGCCGCGACGCGCGGCGGCGCTCCGCGTACATGCGCTCCTCGGCCGCCCGCATCGCCGTGTCGAGCTCGCCCACCGCGGTCGGGCTTGCCCAGCCGATCGAGAGGTGGAGGGCGACCGCGCCCGACTCGAGCCAGCGCTCGCAGGCGATCCGCACGCGCTCCACGTAGTTGATCGCGGCAACCTCGTCCGTCTCGGGGAGCAGGACCAGGAAGCGCCCGCCGCCGACGTGCGCGACCTTGTCGGTGCGGCGCGCGAGGCGGCGCATCGCGTCGCCCACGGCCGGGAGGACGCGACGGGCGGGCTCGGCACCGAACCGATCGACGAGACGGGAGAGGCCGTCGATCTCGGCGACGACGACGCTCACGGGCCGGCGGTACCGGACGTAGCGGGCGTTCTCCTCGGCCAGCGTCCGCTCCCAGGCGAAGAGCGTGTCGAGGCCCGTGAGCGGATCGATGGTCGGGTCGGGCGTCGGCCCCTCGTTCGGGACGCGTCCCGGCTCGAGCGCCAGGAAGCCCGCGATCGCGGCCTCGGCGCCCGGCTCGTGGTGACGATCACCGACCGGGAAGCGCCGGCCGGTCTCCGGCGGGGCATCCGCCGCACGGAGGTCCCGGGCCATCGGCACGGCATCCCGGGCGTCGAACGCGTCCGTCGCGGCACGAGCCGCGCCGAGGCCCGCGGCCGCGGGCTCCCCGGCAACCGACGACGCCGGGGCGGCGGTGGACACCGTCGCCGGGCGCGCGATCGGCGCCGTCTTGGCCGCGGCGAAGAGCCGCTCCGCCTCCCGCGACGAACCGGCGTCGCGACGTCGAGCAAGCAGGGCGACGACGACGAGGAGACCCAGTGCGAGGCCCGCGACAATGAGGGCGATGAGGACGTAGGTCAGCTGTTCTGGCGACACGAGATCCTTCCCGTTTCACGGCCTGCGCATCCGCCGCAGCCGAGGCGGTCGGTCGGCGCGTTGCCGCAGCGGCGACTCTACACGCGTGGGGCACCGAACTGAGACAGTCGGGTGGCCCATTCTGACGATCTTGCGGTGCCCCCCGTCACCGAGCGGGGCGTGCGGTGGGGTCCGGTGCGCACGCTCGCGGCGGGGTCCCGGGCGGCCGGTTCGTGCCGGCGCGTTCGGGTACGCTTCGGGCACGCGCCCAGAGGTCCTTCCCCGTGACCGAACCCTTCCTTCCCGATGCCGACGGTCTCCGGGCGGCCGAGCCGGCCGAGCCGGACGAGCGATCGGCAGAGCCGGACGAGCGCCCGGCGGAGCCCTTCGAGCACAGCGAGCCGACGGTCGCCACGGCAATCGAGGCCGTGCCCGGCGCCGCCATGCCCGGGCCATCGTCCGACGCCGCGGCGGTCGAGCCGCCGGTCGACGCCGAGCCGGTCGACGCCGAGCCGGCCACCGACGAGCCGGCCGAGCCACCCGTCGAGTTCGCGATGGCGGAGCCCATCGAGCCGGCGGGCGCGCGGCCGCCCATACCCCGGGCGGGACGCGGCCCAGCCATCGTCCTCGGGTATCTCGCCGCGGCCATGGTTGGGGCGCTCCTGCTCGCCGGAAGCCTCGTGGCGTTCGGCGGCGTCGGGCGGGCGACCCCGTCGCCGTCGCCGACCCTCCCACCACCGCCGAACGAGGCGAACGGGCCCTCGCTCGGCTCCGCCGCGGCGCCCGTCACCGTCGAGATCTGGGCCGACTACCAGTGCCCGTACTGCCGACTCGAGACGATGGTCTTCGGCGGATCCCTCGAGCGCGCGTTCGTGCTGCCGGGGACCGTGCGCGTGATCTTCCGCGACTTCGCATTCCTCGGCCAGGAATCCACCGACGCGGCGGTCGCGGCGCGGTGTGCGGGTCGCCAGGACCCGGGCGCCTACTGGCGCTATCACGACCTCCTGTTCGCGGCCCAGCAGGGCGAGAACCAGGGCACCTTCACGCGGGCGAACCTCGTCACCTTCGCGGGGCTCGCCGCCCTGGACGCCACCTCGTTCACGGCGTGCCTCGACGACCCGTCGGTCGCGAAAGCCGTGGCCGACGAGACCGCGGCCGGCCGCGCGCTCGGCGTCGAATCCACGCCGACCCTGCGCGTGAGCGGACCTGGCGGGACGAGAACGCTCGCCGGCTTCAGCTCCGGCTGGTCGGTGATCCGCGACGCCATCGCGGCGGTCGCCGTGCCGGCGCCGTCGGCGGCCCCGTCGACGTCCCCATCGGTCGCCGGGACTCCCTCCCCGGCCGCCCCGGGCGCGGCAACGCCGACGCCCACGCCGTAGCGTCGGTCACGCCGTAGCCCCCGGTGTCGCCGTAGCGGATCAGCTGGGAGCCGCGAGGTCGCGCCGGGGAAAAGCCCAGGCCGCCCACGCGACGGCCGCTGCGAAGATCGCAGCCAGCACGACGAGGTCGACCGGCTCGAACGTCCCGGCGAGAATCCGCGTCGGCTCGAAGTAGCGGAACGGCGAATACGGCCGCAGCCACGCCGCGTCCGGCCAGAGCGTGCCCAGGAACTCGACCGTGTAGCCGACGAGCGTGACGCCCAGCGCGATCCCGAGCGCCGGGCCCAGGCGGTCGAAGCTGACGGACGCGGCGAGCGAGATCGCTCCGAGCGCGCCGAACAGCGCGACGCCGTTGAGCCAGCAAAGCCCGAGGTCGACGGGCCGGAGGTCGCCCGCCACGCCGAAGAGGAGCGCCCCGGCCACGATCCCGCCGAGGACGGCGGCCTCGGTCAGTGCCGCGAAAAGGAGCGTCGCCGCGAGGAGCGTGAGGTGGAGGACCCGGCGCTCCAGCGGCCGGGCAAGGAGCACCTCGAGGGTGCCCCGCTGGCGCTCGCCGGCAACGGCCGCGGCCGCGAAGCCGACGACCTGGATGGTCACGAGCGCGAGGGCGATGGGATGGACGAGCCCGAGGGCGACGGTTCCCCGGATGCTGAAGACGTCGCCGCCGGTGAAGCGCGACATCAGGTCGAACATGTTCGCGAACGTGCCGCTGCGTGCGAGCGCTCCCATCTCCTTCCCGAACGTGGCGAAGACCACCGGGAGAAGGAACCCCCAGACCACGAGGGCGAGCATCACGAACGCGAGCCGGACGCGCTGGGCCGCCCAGGTTCGACGGAAGAGGACGGCGCTCACGGCGCGGGCTCGTCGTAGAGCTCCAGGAACGCGTCCTCGAGGCTCGCGGGCTCGATGGTGAGGTCGGCCAGGGCCGCGCCGTCGAGGAGGCGCAGGAGCCCCGTCACGTCTCCGTCCAGCCCGAACGCGAGCCGGTCGTCACGCCCCTCGAACGCCGACACGCCGGGCAGCGCGGCGATCGCCGTCGCGAGCGCCGGGACGGGTGCCCGCAGACGCACCTCGACGTGGCGCCGGCGACGCGCCAGGAGCTCGTCGACGCGCTCGAGCGCCACGAGGCGCCCCGACCGGACGATCCCGACCCTGTCGCAGACGCGCTCGACCTCCGAAAGGACGTGCGAGCTGAAGAAGACCGTCCGCCCGGCGGCCTTGCGCTCGTCGAGGATCGCGTAGAAGGCCCGTTGCACCAGGGGATCGAGGCCCTCGGACGGCTCGTCGAGGACGGCGAGCTCCGGGTCGTGCTGGAGGGCCTGGACGATCCCGATCTTCTGGCGCATCCCGCGCGAATAGTCGCGGATGGGCCGCCCGAGGTCGCGCGACGACAGCCCCAGCCGATCGAGCAGGCCGCCACGGAGGACCGGCGGCCGGGCGTAGAAGGCGGCCAGGTAATCGAGGAGCTGCGTCCCGGTGAGCCCATCGTAGAGGGCGATGCCGCCCGGGAGATAGCCGATCCGACCCCGGAGCCCGGCCCCGGCCGTGGCCACGTCAAGGCCGAGGACCTCGGCGCTGCCCGCCGTCGGATGGATGAACCCGAGCAGCAGGCGAATGGCCGTGCTCTTGCCGGCGCCGTTCGGGCCCAGGAAGCCGAACACCTCGCCCGCGTGGACGGCGAGCGTCAGGTCGTCGAGCGCCCGGATCGGCGGCGACCCGGCGGACCCCCGGCCCCACAAGCGCGCCGAGCGGTACTCCTTCGTGAGGCCGTGCGTCGAGATCGCCTCCACACGGCGGAACGGTACACGAGCGCCGTGATCCGGCATGATCCACCCGATGACCTCTGCGCCCGCCGGCCCGCCGACCCAGGCCGCGGGCGCTCAGCCCGCCGTGCCCCCACCCCACCCGCCGATCGTCCTCCCGTTGCACACGGCCGCGGATGGGCTCTCGGAGGCCGAGGCGGTCGCGCGCCGGGCGCGGGGCGATGGGAACGCCTACCGGCCGTCCACCTCCCGGACCTACTGGGAGATCCTCCGCCAGAACGCCTACCCGGGCATCAACGGCATCCTCGTCCTCGTCTCGGTCCTGCTGCTCGCATTCGGCATGGTCATCGAAGCGCTCCTGACGGCCGGACCGGTCCTCGCCAACATCGGGATCGGCGTCGCCGGCGAGTCGCGGGCGAAGCGCAAGCTGGACCGGATCGCGCTCCTGTCGCGCCCGCTGGCTCGCGTCGTCCGCGAGGCCGGGGAGCGCGGGGTCGATCCCGCGGAGATCGTCCTCGGCGACCTCCTCGTCGCGCGACGGGGCGACCAGGTGCTCCTTGACGGCACGCTCGTCGGCGATGGCCGGGTCGAGCTGGACGAGTCGCTGCTCACCGGCGAATCGAGCCCGGTCTCCAGGCGGGCCGGCGACCCGGTCCTGGCCGGGACCGCGGTGATCTCGGGCACGGCCGTCTTCGAGGTCACGTCCGTTGGCGCGGCGAGCTTCGCGAACCGGCTGCTGCTGGAGGCACGGCGCGTGGGCGACGAGCGCACCCCGCTCCAGCGCGAGATCGCGGCGACGATCTGGGTGGTCGCAGCGCTCGTGCTCCTCGCGGTCATCCCGGTCGCCATCGCCCTCGCCGCGCTGCCGGGCGGGTTCGGCTCGACGCAGACCCTGACCGCGGCGGCGGTCCTCGTGACGCTGGTCCCGCAGGGCCTCGCGATCATGGTGACCGTGACGTACGCGACAGGCGCGCTCCGGATCAGCCACCTCGGCGCCCTCGTCCAGCGCCAGAACGCGGTGGAGTCGATGGCCCGCGTCGACACGCTCTGCATGGACAAGACGGGGACGCTCACGACCCAGCGGATCTGGTACCTGGGCGCCGACGTCCTCGCGAGCCTCGACGCGGAGGAGGTCGCCGCGGTGCTCGGGTCGATGGCGGTGAGCGCGACCGCGACGAACCGGACGACCGAGGCGATCGCGGCGGCCTGCCCGGGCACCGCGCAAGCGGTGGACGACGAGGTCCCCTTTGCATCGGAGCGGCGCTGGTCCGGCCTGCGCTTCGCCGATGGGGCGGCCTGGCTCCTCGGGGCGCCGTCGGTCCTCCTGCCGCGCCCGGCGGGAGCGGTCGCCGCGTCCGACGACGGGCAGGCGATCCCCGGCGCCGGCGCCGGCGGGCCGGCCCCGGCCGGCGGCCAGCTGCTGCCCGTGCAGGCCCCTGCCCAGCCGGGCGGGACGCTCGACGTGGCCGGTCGGGCGGCGGCGGTTGCGGCCGAAGGCGTCCGGGTCCTGCTCCTTGCCCGCGCCCCTGCCGGCGCGGCCCTCCGTGACGGCGAGGGCCGGCCGGCCGTGCCCCCGGTCGTCGAGCCCATCGCGCTGCTGCGCTTCGGCGAGGAGCTGCGGCCGGACGTCCGCGAGATCCTGGCCGGGTTCGCCCGGGCCGGCATCGAGCTCAAGGTCATCTCCGGCGACGACCCGGCCACGGTTGACGCGCTCGCTCGCCGCGTCGGCCTCGAGGTGGCCGGCGGGGCCGCATCCGGGCCGGCCCTCGCAGCGCTCGGCGACGCAGCCGCGGCCGACGAGGCCGAGCGGCGCTCCATCTTCGGGCGCGTCGACCCGTCGCTCAAGGCACGCCTGGTCGCGCTCCTGCGCGGCCGCCGGCACTACGTCGCGATGGTCGGGGACGGCGTCAACGACATCCTCTCGCTCCGCCGGGCGAACCTCGGGATCGCGATGGAATCCGGCTCGGCCGCCGCGCGAGGCGTGGCCGATCTCGTCCTGCTCGGGGACCGTTTCGACGTGCTGCCACGGGCGGTGATCGAGGGCCAGCGGATCGTGGCGGCGATGGAGGCGACCCTCGTCCTCCTCCTCTCGCGCACCTTCTACGTCCTCCTCATCATCGCCGGCGCCGCGATCGCAGGCCTTCCCTTCCCATTGACGCCGCGCCAGAACTCGGTGCTCGCGTTCGCGACCGTCGGGATCCCGCTGATCGTGCTCGCGATCTGGGTCCCGCCGCGCCGCCTGCCGCGCAGCCTCCTGGCGGAGACCCTGCGGGTCTCCATCCCGGTGTCGATCGCGGTCGTCCTCGTGGCGCTGCCGACCTATGCCTACGTGCTCGGGACCGGCGTCCCGCTCGTGGAGGCCCAGACGGTGCTGACGTCCGTCACGGTCTTCTTCGGGCTGGGGCTCCTGCCCCTGATCTCGTCGGGCGCGCGCGAGGAATCGCCGGGACGCCTGGTCCGCCTCTGGCCGTGGCTCCTGGCCGGGATCATGCTCGGGGTGTACCTCGTCATCCTCGCGCTGCCGATCGCTCGGGACTTCTACGAGCTGACGCCCCTCGGGCCACGCGAGATCCTGGGCCTGCTGGGCATCGGCGCGGCGTGGACCATGGCGGTGCACGGGCTTCGGCGGATCGGCCTCGTGCGACAGCTCGATGCCGTGCTCGCCCGGGCGCTGCGGCGAGGACGATCCGGCGACGTCCGCCCCGGCTGACGGTTCGGGCCGCTTTGCCGGTCGGCGGCGGCGCGGTGACGCACCGCGTGGAGCAGCTCGACGTCAGGCGCCGACCGGTGCCCGGAGCCCGCGGAGCGCATCCGCGAGCGCGACGTAGTCGGGAAGCTCGTTGTGGAGGTGGCAGGAGACGCGGACAAGGCGCCATCGGCGCTCGCCCGGTGCGGGGTCGCGGGGCCATCCGACGAGCGGCACCTCGATGCCGGCGCGCTCCAGGAGGGCCGCCTGGATCGGGTCGCCGTCGACCGGCGAGACGGGCGGCGGCCCGAACGAGGCGGTGGGCAGCTCGACGGCCGCCATCGCGCCGAGCATCGCCGCCGGCGCCAGCGGCGTCCCGCCGAGCGCGCCCACGAGGATCTCGCGTGCGCCCAGGGCGAGCGCGCGGTTCCTCGCCATCACGACGGGCCATCCGCCCTCGAGCATGCCCGCCACCTCCGCGAGGGCGGTCGGGGCGACCAGGTACGGCGTCGGGTCCAGG
Organism: uncultured Chloroflexia bacterium; assembly: GCA_963809215.1. Lineage (GTDB taxonomy): Bacteria > Chloroflexota > Limnocylindria > Limnocylindrales > CSP1-4 > CTSoil-043. The sequence continues at coordinate 480,623 of CAWEIJ010000002.1, read as the reverse complement.
GTGCCGGTCCAGTCGAACGCCCGGACGAACGGGGACCGCGTGGGCCGCGGATCGTTGGCCGCGTGGCTCACCGCGAGCGGCGTCACCTTCGCCTGGCGGTCCCGCCGGACGTGGACGAACGCGGCACCCTTCGGGGCGCAGCACCACTTGTGGAGATTCGCCACGTACCAGCTTGCTCCCAGCGCGGACAGCTGGAGCGGGATCATTCCGGGCGCGTGGGCGCCGTCCACGAGCACGCCGATCCCGCGCGCCTCCAGGATCGGCACGAGCCGCTCCACCGGGAAGACGAGCGCGGTGGGGCTCGTGACATGGCTGAGGAGCACGAGCCGGGTCCGCCGCGTCACCGCAGCGAGGATGCGCTCCACCACGGCGTCTGGCCCGGCGACCGGGAGCGGGATCCGCGCCAGGACGACTCGCGCGCCGGCGTCGGCGGCGGCGGCCCGGAGCGCGTTGAGCGCCGCGTTGTACTCGTGGTCCGTGGCCACGAGCTCGTCACCCGGGCCGATCCCGACCGAGGCGAGGACGGTGGCGATCCCGGCCGTCGCGTTCGGCACGAAGGCAAGATCGTCCGGGTCCGCGCCGACGAAGGCCCCGATCGCCACGCGGGCAGCGGCCAGCCGGTCCTCGAGCCGGCGATCAAGGAACGCGACGGGGTTCGCCTCCATCTCCGCGCGGAGGGCCTGCTGGGCGTCGAGGACCGTTCGCGGGCACGCGCCGAACAAACCATGGTTGAGGAAGACGACGTCCGGGTCGAGGGCCCACCGGTCAGCCAGCAGCGCACGCCGCCGGGCCGGCGGTCCCGCCTCGGAGTCTCGTGGGTGGCTCATGCCGGGTACAGCCTCGCGGGCCGCGGCACGCGCGCCCGGCGCAGGTTCGGCACGAGCGCGAAGACGCCACTCGCGACGAGCAGGAGGCCGCCCATCGCGGCGAGCGTCACCCCGCCGTTCGTGACCTCGATGAGCGCGCCGCCGGCGAATGACCCGATGGGCATCAGCCCGACCGAGATCGTCCGGGCGGTGCTCCCGATCCGGCCGAGCATCGCGTCCGGCGACAGGGCGGTCCGCAGGGTGATGTACCCGATCAGCACGACCGACTGGGTGATGCCCGCGACGAGGGCGCCCACGACCATCACCTCGATCGGCGCGCCGATCGTGAGGGCGAAGAGGATGACGCCGGTCACCACGGTTCCGATGAGCAGGGCACGGCCGACCGCCTCCGGTGGTCGCCGCCCCGCCGCGAGCGAGCCGACCAGGGATCCCACCCCGAACGCGGACAGGACGATGCCGAGCACGTCGGCGGGGAGGCCACGGTCCCGGGTGATGTAGTACGTGAGCGCGGTCGCGAGCGCGGCCGTGACCACCTGCGAGGTCGCCCAGAAGAGGATCACCGCACGCAGGGTCGCATGGCTCGCGACGAACCGGACGCCCTCCCGGATGTCGGCAACGAGGTGCGGCTGCTCGCCGCGCGGCGCCGGCCGCAACGGGCGACGGACGAGGAGGAGCGCCGCCGAGGAGACGACGAACGTGATCGCGTCGATCGCGATGGTCGAGGCCGGCCCGATCGTCGCCGACAGGATGCCCGCCAGGGCCGGCCCGGCGATCCAGCCAACCGTGAAGAACGACTCGAAGATCGCGTTCGCCCGCGCGATCTGCGGCCGCCCCACCAGCCCGGGCACGGCCGCCGTGTAGGCCGCCAGCCACAGGACGCGGAGGGCGTTGAGCGGGAACGTGATGAGCAGGATCACGGCCATCGTCGGGCCGCCCAGCCAGAACGAGACCGGAACCGCCGCCGTGATGACGGCCCGGCCCAGGTCCGCGACGAACATCATCCGGCGCCGGTCCCAGCGGTCCGCGTAGGCGCCGGCCGGGAGCCCGATGACGAGGTCCGGCAGCGTCGAGAGCGCGCCGACGATTCCCATCGCAAAGCCCGAGCCGGTGAGCCCGAGGACGAGCAGGGGGAGCGCCGTGTTCGTGATCGCATCGCCGAACGAGCTGACGCCCTGGCCGATGAGGACGACCTTGAAATCCCGGTTGCGGGCAAGCGGCTCCGGGACCGCGTCAACCAGCTCGGGCAGGGCGAGTGTCGGGCTCAGCATGGGTCGGCCGATCGTACGATGTCCGGCGGGGCGACGGATGGTCGCCTTCGGGCCCGCCGGGCCATCCCGCGCGGCACCCGCGAAATCTGGGCGGCCTCTCCTGCACTCCCGCGTGCACGCCCGCGGCGAACGCGCGATCCTTCCCGGGTGGCATCGCCCGAGCGCCCGCGGATCCTTCCCGGCGACGACGCTCGGTCGATCGCGATCGCCGCGGCCCGGCTACGCGCCGGCGGTCTCGTCGTCTTCCCCACCGAGACCGTCTACGGCCTCGGCGCCAACGCGCTCGACGCCCGCGCGGTTGCGCGAGTCTTCGCCGCGAAGGAGCGGCCGGCGTTCGACCCGCTGATCGTCCACCTCGCGGACGCGTCCGCGGTCGGCGCCTGCGCGGAGCCGGCGGACGCGGACGATCCCCGCGTCGCACGGTTGGCGGCTCGCTTCTGGCCGGGCCCGCTCACGCTCGTCCTGCGGAAGCGGGCGACCATACCCGGGATCGTGACGGCCGGCCTCCCGACCGTGGGGCTGCGCGTGCCCGACCACCCTGTCGCACGCGCCCTCATCCGGGCCGCCGGCGTTCCCGTCGCGGCGCCGTCCGCGAATCGATTCGGCGGCCTCTCGCCCACGCGTGCCGCGCACGTGGTCGCGGGCCTTGGGTCGCGTGTCGATCTCGTCCTCGACGGCGGGCCGTGCCGCGTCGGCGTCGAATCCACGGTGATCCTTCTCGCGGGCGGCAAGGCCGTGCTCCTGCGCCCCGGCGGCCTTCCGGTGGAGGCGATCGAGGCGGAGATCGGGCCGCTCGAGGTGCCGGACGACGAGGCCCCCGGCACGCCCGAGCTGGCACCCGGCAGGGCCGGAGCGCACTACGCACCGCGCGCGCCCCTCGAGCTCGCGGACCCCCGCGACCGTGCGTCCGCCGGGTTGTTCGCGGCCGGTCCCGGAGAGCGCGTCGGCCTGCTCGCCGCGTCCGACGCCGGGCAGGCGATGGCCGTGGCGATCGGGGGACCGTTCGCCGCGGTCGAGGTCCTCGACGCGCACGGCGACCCCGTGGGCGCCGCGGCCCGGCTCTTCGACGCCCTGCATGCGCTCGACGCCGCCGGCCTCACACGGATCGTGGCCGAGCCGGTTCGCGAGGAGGGCCTGGGCCGGGCCGTGATGGACCGCCTCCGGCGGGCGGCACGCGGCGCGCCGGCGGCGAGCGCGGATCTCTCGGCCGGCACGGCGCCCGACGCTTCGGCGCGCGCCGTCAGTAGATGAACGGCACCAGCTTCCGCACCCGCTGCCGATAGGCCGCGTACCCCGGATAGGCGGCCAGCAGCCACGCCTCCTCGCGCCGTGACTTGAGGTCGAAGAAGACGCCGAGGAGCGCTGCCGCGACGAGCGCGGCGGGGCTCGCGGTCGCCAGCCCCCACCCGATCGCGGCCGCGACGATCCCCGTGTAGATCGGGTGACGGACCACGCCGTATGCGCCGGTGTCGATGAGGCGGCCACCCTCGACCGGGCGCGGCACGGCGGTCAGGTTCTCGCGAAGCCCGACCACGCCCGCGACCGCGATCACGAAGCCCGCGAGGATCAGACCGGCGCCCGAGACGACGCCGACAGTCCGCCATGGGTCGCCCCAGGCCGGGCCCAGCAGCCCGGCGACGCCCACGACGACGAAGCCCGCGGCCTGGAGCGCAACCCAGCCCTCGCCTCGCGGCCCGAGCGAGGGAAGGCCCGGACCGTCCACGCCGAGGTCCGGCATCCGGCGTCTTCTCTGCATCGAGGCCCATCGTAGCCGCCGGAGCGCCCGTCGGCGGGCACCCGGATCAGAGGAGGTCGCGCGGCGCGGCCGCCTCCCACGTCCGATCGAAGACCGACAACCCATCCTCGGTGACCGCCAGCGCCACGTGGATCCGCAGCTCCGCGCCGTCCGACTCGATCGAGAGGCCCGCGTCGGCGACGATCTCCGGGCCGCCCGGGTACGCCAGCCGGTAGGTGATCGTGCCCTCGGCGCGACACTCGGCGAACGTGTCCGCCACCGACATCCGGTAGCGGGCATCCGCCGCGAAGACCAGCCCGTCGCGCTCGGGGAATCGATCACCGCCGCCGGACTCGCACACGAGCGACGTGGTCCCCGCGATCCCGTCGCGCTCGATCCGCCAGGCGGCCGGGATCCCCGCGATCGGCTCGCTCGACCCCGGCTCGAAGGCGGGTCGTCCCAGGTCCGGCCCGTGCTCGGACGACCAGCCCGCGGCCGGCGGCAGGCGGAGCGCCGAGGGACGGGCGCGATCGTGATGGAGCGTGAGCGCGACCGGCGTGGGCGTCGGCCAGGCGATCGGGAACGCCGCGCCGGCGATCGCGACCCGCAGCCGGTGTCCGGCCGGGATCCGGGCGCCGGCGACGGAGAGCGGAACGTCCAGCTCGACCGGCACGCCCGGGACGAGCGGCACGGGCACCTCCCCGGCAGGGTCGAGCCGGGTCAGGTTGCGCACGGCGCGCGCGATGAGCGCGGATCGGCCGTCCGGCGCCACCGCCTCGAGACGAACGGCGACCTGTGCCACCGGTCGATCGGCCGAGAGCCAGAGCCGCGCGTGCGGGATCCCGGCGACGAGCACGGGCCGTTCCAGCGGCGCGGACGTGAAGAGCAGCGAGCGCGCGTCGTCGGCCCGCTGGTCACCGGGCAGCCCCTGCGGCGGATAGCCGTAGCCGCTCCAGAACGGGGCGCACAGGCCGACGTCGGGTGGGCCGGTCCAGGTGGACGTCGCGGGGTCCCCGCGTCCGGCGGGCTCGCCGGCGAGCGAACCGAGGCCGGCCGCGCCGTCACCCTCGAGGTACAGCGGAGGCAGGGTCGCGACCCGCGGCGGTGGCGGCCAGCGGTCGAGATGCCACCAGCGCCCGGGGAGCGCCGCCGGGAACTCCATCGTCCCGGGCGGCTCGACCACGTAGAGCGAGAGCATCGGCTCGTCGACCGCGCGCGCAGCCGCGCCGCCCGGCGTGCCACCCTTGAGCCAGCGGTCCCACCAGCCGAGCATGAGGCCCACGCCGTCGATCGACGGCCCGGGCGATCCGTCGTGGGGCCAGGCGTGGCCCCACGGCCCGATCACCCCGCGGCGCGGCGCCCGGACGTGCTCGAGGACGGCGAGGACCGCGTCGCGATAGGCGTCGTTGAGGCCGCCGATCGCGAGGACCGGCGCCTCGATGGCCGACCATTCCTCCGCGATCGACCCGGCCCGCCAGAACGAATCGCGACGCTGGTGGGCCAGCCATTCGAGCGGCCACTGCGGCGTGGCCTCCAGGCGCCGCAGCCACTCCTCGCGCCAGCCCGGCCCGAAGCGCTCCGGGTCGGGCGGCAGCGCGTTCTCGCCGACCATCTCGACGGGCCAGTAGACGCTCTCCCCGACGTGGAGCGTGCCGCCGACGTAGTGGACGTCCAGGTTGTAGCGGTCGTGGCTGAAGTGCACCGGGACGACGGCCCGCAGGGCCGGGGGACGCCGGGCCGCGGCCTGGAGCGCCGAGAAGCCGCCCCAGCTGATCCCGAACATGCCCACGCCGCCGGTGCTCCAGGGCCGTGTCGCCAGCCAGTCGATGACCGCCAGGTTGTCGAGGATCTCGCGCTCCGTGTACTCGCCCGAGGCCACGCCCTCCGAGCTCCCCGTCCCGCGCACGTCGAGGCGGCAGCTCACGTAGCCCGCCGCGGCGAACGCGCCGTGGAGCGGCCAGTCGCGGGTCAGCGTCCAGTCGTCCTTGCGGTACGGGATCGACTCGAGCAGGGCGGGATACGGGCCGGGGCCATCCGGGCCGTAGAGCGTCGCCGCCAGGCGGACGCCGTCGTCCATCGCGATCCGGATGTGCTCGATCCGCACGGGGTGCCCGACGGGCTCGCGGTCCGGCCGGTAGCGTCGCACGACGTCGCGGGGCACCGATCGATCTGGCATGCCGAGCACTCCCGGTCCGACGAGAGCCCCGCCGGTCCCGGCCGCGCCGGGCCATCTCCCGCGCCGTAGAGTCTACGGAGCATGGCCACCGGATTGTTTCGCCCCATCCCGGCCCCCGGCGTGCCGTTGACCGACGGGACGCTGGTCCTGCGCCTCCCGCGCGAGACGGACGTGCCGGCGATCGCGGCAGCGTGCGGCGACCCGGAGATCGCGCGCTGGATCCCGGTCCCGGTGCCGTACGGCGTCGAGGATGCGCGGAACTTCGTCGCGTTCACGGCCGAGGGCTGGTCGAGCGGGCGCGAGCCGACCTTCGTGATCGCCGACGCAGCGGACCGCTCGCTGCTGGGCACGCTCGCCCTCCACCGGCGCCCTGACGAGCCCGGCAGGGCCGCGGTCGGGTACTGGCTCGCGCCGGAGGCCCGCGGGCGCGGCGCTGCGACCCGCGCGGTCCGGCTCGTCGTCCCCTGGGCGTTCGAGGTCGAGCCGGAGCTCGTCCGCGTCGAGCTGCTGACGCTCGTCGGCAACGATGCGTCCGGGCGGGTCGCGCTCCGCGCCGGGTTCACCAGGGAGGGCGTCCTCCGGCGCTACCTCCCATTCCGCGGGGAGCTCGTCGACGCGGTCATGTACGCGAGGCTGCGCGACGACCCGGCGAGCTGAGCGCGCGCCGGACCGCGCGGCAGGATCCGCCTCGCCGCGGCGGGCTGTTCCGACTAGCATGCACGCGCGATCCCACGAGAACGCGCCCGGGCTCGGCCGGTCCGCGCTCGGCCGACGCGACGGAGGGCAGGCCCGGCGATGGCGAACCCGGTCATCCTCGTCGTCGACGACGACCCCCAGGTCCTGCGCGCCGTCGAGCGCGAGATGCGGGGCAGGTTCGGGAGCGACTACCGGGTCGTGGCGACGGCCTCCGGCGCGGACGCGCTCGACGCGATCCGCCGCCTGATCCTGCGCGGGACGCCGATCGCCCTGATCGTCGTCGACCAGCGGATGCCCGGCATGACCGGCGTCGAGCTGCTGGGGGCGACGCTGCCGCTCCTGCCGAACACGAAGCGCGTGCTCCTGACCGCCTACGCCGACACCGATGTCGCCATCCGGGCGATCAACGAGATCGGCCTCGACCAGTACCTCCTCAAGCCCTGGGACCCGCCGGAGGAGCGACTGTTCCCGGCCCTCGCGGAGCTCCTCGACGACTGGCGCGCGGGCTGGATCCCGCCGTTCGAGGGCGTCCGCCTCGTGGGCCACCGCTGGTCGGCCCGCGCCCACGAGATCAAGGATTTCCTCGCCCGCAACCAGGTGCCGTATCGATGGATCGACGTCGAGTCCGATCCCGAGGCGGCGCGCCTCGTGGCGAGCGCGGGCATCGACCCGGGCCGCGATCCGCTCCTGGTCTTCCCGGATGGCAGCCACCTCCGGGCCCCGCTCCAACGTGGAGATCGCGGAGAAGGTCGGCCTCCGGACCCGCGCGGCCATGCCGTCCTATGACCTCGTCATCGTCGGCGGCGGGCCCGGCCGGCCTCGCCGCGGCCGTCTACGGTGCCTCCGAGGGGCTCCGGACGCTGCTCGTGGAGGGCGAGGCGCCCGGCGGGCAGGCAGGCACCACCTCGCGCATCGAGAACTACCTGGGCTTCCCGGCCGGGCTGTCCGGCGCGGACCTCGCCCGCCGCGCCGTGACCCAGGCCGCACGGCTCGGGGCCGAGATCCTGACCCCCCAGGAGGTCCGGACCGTCCGGCGCGAGGACCCGTACGCCTTCCTGGCGCTCGCGGACGGGACCGAGCTCAGCTGCCAGGCCCTGATCCTCGCCATGGGCGTCCAGTACCGCCGGCTGGAGGCGCCCGGCGTGGACGCGCTCATCGGCCTCGGCGTCTTCTACGGTGCCGCGATCACCGAGGCCCTCGCGTTCCGTGACCGCGACGTGGCGGTCGTGGGCGGCGGCAACTCCGCCGGCCAGGCCGCGGTCTACCTCGCCGGCTTCGCCCGTCGCGTGACGCTCGTCGTGCGCGGGGGACGGCTCGAGGCGGGCATGAGCCAGTACCTGGTGGACCAGATCGCGGCCCGCCCCGGGATCGAGATCCGGCTCAACGCGAACGTGTCGGCCGTGCGCGGGACGGACGAGCTGGAGGCGATCGCGATCACCGACCCCTCCGGGACCGCCGAGGTGCCGATGCAGGCGCTCTTCCTCTTCGTCGGTGCGTTGCCGCGCACGGAGTGGCTCGGTGGCCTTGTCGAGCGGGACGCGGCGGGCTTCATCGTGACCGGGCCGGCGCTCGCCCGGGTCGAGGGACGGCTGGCCGGCTGGCCGCTCGCGCGCGAGCCGTTCCTCCTCGAGACGAACGTGCCGGGGATCTTCGCCGCGGGCGACGTGCGGGCTCGCTCCGTCAAGCGGATCGCGTCGAGCGTAGGGGAGGGCGCGATGGCGGTCCAGTTCGTCCACCAGCACCTCTCGGGCATCTGACGCGCCCGTGGACCTCGCACCGCTCCGCCGCATCCCGCTCCTGAACGGGCTCGACGACGCGGAGCTCGCGCGGCTGGCCGCAGTGGCGGAGACCGTGGAGCTGGGGGCCGGCGAGGTCATCATCCGCGAGGGCGACGCTGGCGACGCGCTGTTCGTCGTGCTCGCCGGGGAGCTCGCGGTCACGAAACGATCGGGCCGGGTCGACGTGCCGCTGGCAGTCGTCGGGCCGGGGGAGGTCCAGGGCGAGCTGGCCGTCCTCGAGGGCAGGCCGCGCACCGCCACTGTCCGGGCGGTCGGCCCGGCGACGCTCCTCTGCCTCCGCCGTGACGCGCTGCTCGACGTGCTGGGCCGGCAGCCAGAGCTGGCACTCTCGCTCCTGCGGACCACCGCGGGCCGGCTCCGATCCACCGAGTCGCTGCTCCGCGAGCAGGAGAAGCTCGCCGGCCTCGGGACGCTGGCCGCCGGGCTTGCCCACGAGCTGAACAACCCGGCCGCGGCGATCCGGAGCACGGCCTCCCGCCTGGCAGCGCTGGTCCGCGACTGGGACCGGGCGGCCGTCGGCCTCGGGGCGCTCGGTCCCGACGCGCTGGACCCCGACGGCGTCGCCCGCGAGGTTGCCGCGGCGCTGCGCGACGAGCTGGACCGCCGGGCAGCGGAGCCCCCGCTGCTCGACCCGGTCGAGGCGGCCGATCGCGAGGACGCGATGATCGCGCTGCTGAGCCGGCTGGGCATCGCGCGGCCCGCCGAGCCCGCGGCGACGCTCGTCGCCTTCGGCTGGGACGGGAACCAGCTCGACGACCTGCTCGCGCCGTTCGCGAGCGACGAGGCGCGCCACGTCGTCCTCGCCTGGCTTGCGGCAGGCGCGCTCGGGCGCCAGCTCCTCGGCGAGATCGAGGCGGCAGCCGACCGGATCGGCGAGATCGTCGCATCGGTCCGGGAGTACAGCTACCTCGACCGGGCACCCGTGGGCGACGTCGACGTGATCGCCGGGATCGAGAGCACCCTCGTGATGCTGCGGTCGCGCCTGAAGACGGGGGTCGAGGTCCGTCGCTCGTACCCGGCCGCCCGGCCGCGAATCGAGGCGTTCGGCAGCGAGCTCAACCAGGTGTGGACGAACCTGATCGTGAACGCCGCGGACGCGATGGGCGGGCGCGGCGTGCTCGAGATCGCCGTCGTGGAGGATCCCGTGCCAGGCGTCGAGCGGGCCCCCGGCGACCACGACCTGCGATCGGGGGCCGATCGCCCGTCCCCGGACGCGGCGGGGGGCGCGCCCGCCGGGCCGGTCGTGCGCGGTGTCCGGGTGGAGATCTGCGACTCGGGTCCGGGAATCCCGGACGACGTCCGTGCCCGGATCTTCGAGCCCTTCTTCACCACGAAGGACGTCGGGGCCGGGAGCGGCCTCGGGCTCCATATCGTCCGCTCCATCGTGGATCGGCATGCCGGCCGGATCGACGTCGCGTCGGTGCCGGGCCGGACCTGTTTCGCGGTCACGCTGCCGGGCCGGCTCCCGCCCGAGCGCTGACGCCGGCGTCCCGTCGCGGGCGTGCGCACGTGCCTACGCGACGAGGCCGGCGGCGATGACGGCCGCGAAGGCCAGCACGATCGTGTTGCCGATGACGCCGACGGCCAGGCGCAGCCGCGGCCCGAGGCGGCGATGGAGCGCAGCGCCGGCCGCGGCGATGAGGGTCTGCCAGGAGAGCGACGCGCCGAACGCCGCCGCGATGAAGGCGACCTTCTCGACGGGCTCGGCCCCGGTCCCGCCGAGGCCGAGGATCAGCGCGGCGAAGTACGTGACCGTCATCGGGTTGAGGAGCGTCAGTCCCAGGAAGGCCGTGTAGGTCCGTCGGGCCGAACGGGGAGAGCGGTCGGTGGTCCCGACGAGTGCGCCCGGCCGCCGTCGGCGGGCGCCGGCCCGGATCCGACGGACGTGCCGTCCAGCCGGGCCTCGCCGGACCCGGGCGCGACGGCGCGAGATCGCTCGGCATCGCGGGCAACCGATCGGAACCCGCGCAGCGCGACGATGGCGAGGACGACGACCGCCGCGGCCCGGAGCGGCGCCTGCCAGGGCATGAGCATCCCCGCGAGCGCGGCACCGAAGACGGCCGCGATCGAGGCGTAGATTCCGTCCGCTGACGCGGCGCCGGCCCCGGCGGCCGCGGCCGTCCGGAAGCCGGCCCGGAGCCCCGTCTCCACGATGAGCACGGACACCGCGCCGACGGGGATCGCGATGCCGTACCCGGCGGCGAGCCCCGCGAGCAGCGCCGCGATCATCGGGGCCGAGGGGCCGCGGCCACGCGATTGCCGCCCGGGACGTCACCGTCCTCGGCGCCACCGTCGGCTCCGTCCGGCATCGTGTCCGGGGGGCCGGCCAGGAGCGACGCGATCGCCCGTCGCGTGCCCGCGATGGCAGGCAGCCGGCCGCGCGCGACCGCGACCGAGACGGTGGCGCGGCTGACGCCGAGCGCCGCTGCGACCTCGGCCTGGCGCGCCCCGCCCACCAGGACCCGGGCCGCGATCTGGGCCTGGCGCGGCGTGAGGTCGTCGAGGAGAGCGGCCAGCGACGGGACGACGTCCGCCAGGAGCGCGTCGCGCCACGGGTCGCCGGTCGCCAGCTCGAGCCAGCTGCCGCGGTCTCGGGCCGTGCGCATCGCCAGCGCGGCGTGGGCTGCCGCCGACGCGTCGTCGCGCCCGACCCCGATCCCCCACCGGACGGCGCTGCCCGCCCGGTCGAGCCGGCTGGCGATGATCCGGTCCAGCACGCCGGGGATCTCCCCGACGCGCGCCGGGATGCCACCGGCCATCGGCCCTGTCGCCGTGACCGGCTCGGCGAGGGCCACGAGGCGGCAGGCGTTCACGACGTGAGGCTACGGGAGCACGGGTTAGCCGTCAACGGCTGACACGCAGCGGCCCAGTCGAGGTCCCGGCTGCGCGGGAACGGCGGCGGGGCCGGCGGGCGGACGCTGTCACCGGTGCCCGGACTCGCGTCGGTGACGCTTTCGGACTGCTCCGCACGACTCGCCCGACTGGCTGGAGGCGCCGCTCCCGCTCGCGGGACCCGGCGTTGACGGGCGCGGCGCGCTGGCGCAGCATCGGGCCGTGGAACCGCCCGCCCAGCCCGCGCCCTTCGGCACGCGGAGGCCGCTCCCCGCGGGGACGGTCACGTTCCTCTTCACCGACATCGAGGGCTCCACCGAGCTGATCACGCGCCTGGGCAGCGCCTACCAGCCCCTCCTCGAGGCTCACCGCGCGATCCTGCGGGCAGCCTTCGCGGCGGACGGCGGCGTGGAGGTGCAGACGGAGGGCGACGCGTTCTTCGTGGCGTTCGCCAGCGCCAGCGCGGCCGCGGCGGCGTCCGTCGCGGCGCAGCGCGCGCTCGCGGCGCATCCGTGGCCTGCCGACGCCCAGATCCGCGTCCGGATGGGGCTCCACACGGGCGAGGCGACCCCAACCCCGGGCGGGGACTACACGTCGCTCGAGGTCCACCGGGCCGCGCGCATCGCCGCCGCGGGCCACGGCGGCCAGATCCTGGTCTCCGAGACGACCCGCGCGCTGATCGCGACGGCGCTGCCCCCGGACGTGACGATCCGCGACCTCGGCGAGCACCGCCTCAAGGACCTCCGGCCGGAACGCCTGGCGCAGCTGGTCGTGGCAGGCGTGGCGGCCGACTTCCCGCCCATCCGCTCGCTCGACCGGCAGCCGAACAACCTGCCGACCCAGCTGACGTCGTTCGTCGGCCGCGACCACGACCTGGCCGCCACGCTCCTGCTCCTCGACGCGTCGCGCCTGCTCACGCTCACCGGACCCGGCGGGATCGGCAAGACGCGCCTGGCGCTCCAGGTCGCCGCGGCGGCCGCGGACCGGTATCCGGACGGGACGTGGTTCGTCCCGCTCGAGCCGCTCACCGAGGCGGGACTCGTGGCGGGCACGCATCGCGCGTGCGGTCGGGCTGACCGACAGCGGCGTCCGCCCCACCCTCGAGCTGCTCGTGGAGCACCTCGCGCCGCGGACCTGCCTGCTCGTCCTCGACAACTTCGAGCACGTGATCGCGGCGGCCCCGCTCGTGGCGCAGCTCCTGCGCGCCTGCCCCGGCCTCACGATCGTGGCGACGAGCCGGGGCGCCCTGCACGTCTCGGGCGAGCAGGAGTACGCGGTGCCGGGGCTCCCGGCCCCCCCGGACACGCGCCACCTCTCCACGCTCGAGGCGGCGCGGCTGCCGGCGGAGATCCGGGCCGGGGACCCGGCGACGCTCGGCCAGTACGAGGCGGTCCGGCTCTTCGTCGCGCGGGCGCTCGCCGTCCGGCCGGACTTCCGCGTCACGAACGAGAACGCGCCCGCCGTCGCCGGGATCTGCGCCACGCTCCAGGGCCTGCCGCTCGCGATCGAGCTGGCGGCCGCACGCGTCAAGGTCCTCGCCCCGGACGCGATCCTGGAGCGCCTGGAGCATCGCCTGGAGCTGCTGGCCTCGGCCTCGCGCGACCTGCCCGAGCGGCAGCGGACGCTGCGCGGCGCGATCGCCTGGAGCTACGACCTCCTCGACGAAGCCGGCCGGCGGCTGCTCGCCCGCCTCTCGGTCTTCGTGGGGGGAGGCGACCTGCCGATGATCGAGCGGGTCTGCGACCCGGACGGCGAGCTGGGCGGCGACCTCCTCGACGTCCTCGCCGCGCTCGTGGACCAGTCGCTCGTGCGGAGCGACGACGTGGCGGGCGCCGCGCGGTTCTCCCTGCTCGACACGATCCGGACGTACGGCGCGGAGCGCCTCGAGGCTTCCGGCGAGGGGCCGGCGATCCGCGACCGCCACCTCGCCGCGTACCTCGAGCTTGCAGAGCGCGCCGCTGCCGCGCTCGCCGGGGCCCGAGCAGCGCACGTGGCTGGACCGGCTCGAGGCGGACGCGGACAACTTCCGGGCCGCGCTCGACCGCGCCGAGGCGATCCCGGATCCCGAGGCGGCCGTCCGGCTCGGATTCGCCCTCTGGCGCTTCTGGCAGCAGCGCGGCTACCTTCGCGAGGCGCGCGGGCGACTCACGGCGCTCGAGGCGCACGGGTGGGAGATGGCGCCCCGAACCCACGCCCGGCTGCTCGAGGCGCTCGGCGGCGTGGCGTACTGGCAGGCCGACGCCGCGGCCTCGCGCTCGTGGTACGAGGCGGCGCTCGAGATCTGGCGCACGACCGGCGACCGGCAGGAGATCGCCAATGCGCTCTACAACCTGGGCTCGTCGGATATCGCCGGGCTGATCGGGAGCTTCTCGAAGGACTCCCCGGTTTGGCAGCGCGCTCGGGCCAGCCTCGACGAGGCGCTCGCGCTCTACGAGGAGCTCGGCGACCGCCTCGGGCAGGGCAACGTCCTGTGGGGCATCGGCGGCCTGTTCTACTTCGCGTCGGACGAGGCGGAGGCCGAGCGCTGGTACGTCCGCTCCCTCGAGCACTTCCGCGCGGCCAGGAACCGGACGATGGAGGCGTGGGCGCTGCACATGCTGGGGTCCACGGTCCTCAAGCTCGGCCGCACCGAGAACGCCGCCGAGATGATGCGGCACGCGCTCCGTCACTTCCACGAGGCAGGCGACCTCTCGGGGATCACCATGGTCCTCGACGACCTCTCCGCCGTCGCGGTGACGGGCGGCGACCTCGAGCGCGCGGCGCGGCTGCGGGGGGCGGCTCGACAGCTCACCCAGTCGACCGGCACCGAGCTTGCCCGCATGGTCGAGGAGATGTTCGAGCAGGCGACGCGGCCGAACGCGCGGGTCGCCATGGACGCCGGGCAGCTGGAGCGGCTGGAGCTCCAGGGTCGCGGCCTGGCACTCGACGTCGCGGTCGCCTATGCGCTCGACGAGGCCGATCCGTTCGGCGCAGCGCCAGGTCGGACCGACCGCTGACCGCCCGGGCCCGGCCGGTGGGCCGTGTCACCCGGTACGATGGGGGCCGCCGCCCGCTCGTCGTCACCGAGGGTTCCAGATGGCTGCGCAGCTCCCGCCGACCGACCCGCGCCAGCCCGGGCTCGTCGATCGGGCGATCCTCCCGGCCGTGGGAGCGTGACGTCGGCGCTGCGGCGCTACGCGCGGAGCTTCACGGGCTTCGAGCGCGACGCCCGGATCTTCCTCCTGGCCACCCTGGTCTACGGCGTCACGCTCAGCCTGTGGTGGGTCGACTTCAACCTGTACCTGAAGGCGCTGGGCTTCGACAACGCGTTCATCGGGATCGTGGGCATGGCGTCCTCCGGCGCCGGGGCGGTGGCTGCGTTCCCGGCGAGCCTGCTCTCGGATCGGATCGGTCGACGGCTCGTGCTGGTCCTCGCGACCGGCGTCTCCGCGGTCGGGATCGTCGGCCTGCTCCTGGTCGGGTCCTCGCTCGCGGTCATCGCCTGTGCCGCGCTCATCGGCGCGGCCAACCAATCGTTCTTCGTCGTCCAGTCGCCATTCATGACCGAGCACAGCCACGCCGAGCACCGGAGCGAGCTCTTCTCGCTCCAGGGCGCCGTCTCGACTGGTGTCAACGTCGTGGCAGCGCTGGTCGGTGGCGCGATCGCGGCGCTGGCGGCCAGCCTGGGCGGCTTCTCGACCGGAGATCCGGCCGCGTACCGGGTCCTGCTCGTCCTGATGCTCGCGGCCGCGCTCGTCGCCACGGCCGTGCTGTTCGCCGTGCGGGATGACCGCCCGCGGGGGCGTCGCCGCGACTGGCGGACGCTGGAAGGGCGGCCCGGGATCCCGTGGAGCGGCGAGCTGCTGGCGGCCCGGCCCGACCTGCCGCGGCGCCGCGGAGCGATTCGGATCGGGCTTCCGCGGATCTCGGATCGAACCACGTTCATGCGCCTCATCCTGCCGGGGTTCCTGATCTCGCTCGGGGCCGGCCAGGTGATCCCGTACCTCAACCTGTTTGTCCAGGGGAAGTTCGGGCTCGACCTCGAGTCGCTCAACGCGGTCTTCGCGGTCACCAGCCTCGGGACCACGCTGGCGATCCTCTTCCAGCCCGCCCTCGCCCGACGGGTCGGCAAGATCGGCTCGGTCGTGCTGGTCCAGGCCGCCAGCATCCCGTTCCTCGCGGTGCTCGGCTTCAGCCCGATCCTGTGGACCGTGATCGGCTCGATGGCGATCCGCAACTCGCTGATGAACGCGGGCAACCCGATCTTCAACGCGTTCGCGATGGAGCGACTGCCACCGCGCGAGCGCGCGACCTACGCGGCAGCGGCGAGCCTCGCCTGGTCGCTCGGGTGGGTGATCGCCGGGCCGTGGTACAGCCTGCTGCAGGCGACGCTCGGCTTCACGGCAGGCTACGCGATCAACTTCGTGACGATCATCATCCTGTACACGCTCGGCACGTTCCTGACCTGGACGCTGGTTCCACGCCGCCGAGAGCGGCTCGGTCGGGACGCACGCCGCAGCGAGCGCCTGAGCGACACCGTGCCCGCACGAGGGCCGGCGGCTGCGCGAACCTGCCCACACGATGGCTCGCGCCCTGCCTGACTGCCGACGACCGCCCACGCGCGCCCGCCCGAGGCGCGGCCGACCGGCTATCCTCCGCAGAGCATGGCCGAGTCCCCGCCCACCCCCGAGAAGTCCGGCATCCCCCGCAACCCGGGGCGCAGCGACCTGGGGATGAAGGCGACCCTCCTCTTCCCCTCGCGCGACATCGTCGAGCGCTACTACGTCCCGCTCATCTACACGGCCTGCCGGACGTGCTACTCGGAGCTCGAGCCCGCGGAGATCTTCCGGCGGGCGGAGACCGGCGAGATCGACCGGGCGAAGATGCAGAAGCTGATCGCCGGGGTCGTCGAGTCGGGGCACGGCAGCACGATCGAGCACGTGGTCTTCACGTTCGGGATCAGCGGCGTCAGCCGCACGCTCTCCCACCAGCTCGTCCGGCACCGGGCGGGCGTGGCCTTCGACCAGCAGAGCCAGCGGTACGTCAAGTTCAAGGGCGCCGCGACCATGCTGCCGCGGACGCTCGCGGAGGCTGACCCGGCGCTCCTCGCCCGGTACCGGGCACAGGTCGATGGCGCCCTGGACCTCTACGGCGAGCTCCTCGCGGCGGGGATCCCCGGCGAGGACGCGCGCTTCGTCTTCCCCAACGCGACCCGCACGAACCTCGTCATGACAGCGAACCTCCGCGCGCTCATCCACATGTCGGGGCTGCGGCTGTGCACCATGGCCCAATGGGAGATCCGGCGCCTCTTCCAGCTCATCCGGCACGAGGTCTTCGCGGTCAGCCCCTTCCTGGGGAGCTTCCTCGCACCGAAGTGCGTCCCGCTCGGGTACTGCGACGAGATGGGCAACCGTGACGAGCACTGCCCGATCCGTCCACACCGGGACTCGGTCCTCGGCGCCTGGGCGGACAGGGCGAAGACCGCGCGGTCCGGGGGGCGCGACGAGGCCGTCGCCGACGGCTGAGCCCACGCGAATGGACGTCCGACCCGGCATGGCCATCCAGCTCCATCTCGACCGGATTCCGCCCGGCCGGGAGATCGGCCCGCGCCTCCACGGTCAGGAGGCAGTGGTCTACGTGGCGGCCGGCGAGATCGTCTTCGAGCACGGGCTGAGCCTGAGCCGGCACGTCATCGTCCGGTCCGGTGACGTCCTCTACCTGGCACCCTCCGACGAGGGCGTCGTTCGCAACGACGGGGCGATCGACGCCCTGGCGCTGCGTGCCGCAATCGACGTCGATGTCCGTCTGCCGCTCGACGACCAGCCATCCTGGCTCATGCCGCCGCGCGAGCCGGTCCGTCGCCGGGAGGGTGCGCGCCTGATCGTGGCGTCCGGCATGCGCCACCGGGTGCTCGTGGAGCCCGGCGACTTCGGCACCCGCAGCTTCAGCGTCGCCGAGATCGAGCTGGACGCCGGCGCCTCGACCGGCTGGCATCGCCATCTCGCCTCCGAGCACGTGGTCGTCGTGCTCGAGGGGCGCGGCTCGGTGCGGGTCGGCTCGAACGAGGAGATCGTGGAGCCGCTCAAGGGCATCCGCGTGGAGATGGGCCTTCCGCACGCCATCGCGAACATCGGGCGCACGCGGCTTCGCTACTTCCTGTGCGCGACACCGGCCGCGGACCCGCTCACCGATCGAGAGAGCCTGGACCCGCCGACCTGACGCTTGCGGGGTCATGGGCAGGCGCCGGACGCCCGGGCGGTCCGAAGCCGCCGGTCGGGTCGGAAGCCACCCGTCCGGTCGAGAGCCGCCGGTCGGTTGGAAGTCTCGCGGGATGCGACGGCGCCGGCTGCGCCGGATGCGATGGCCGAGACGCACCGCCCCGCGAGCGCCGGACACAACGCCGGACGCGAAAGTGCCCGGAGGAACCACGTCCGGGGAAGCGGCCTTGATGCAATCGCGGCGCGACCTCGGAGGGAGAGCAACCGGGATTGCTCCCGATCACCTCGCCGTGACCCGTTGATGTGATCGCCAGGTCGTCGGCTGTCGTAGCCCCTCTGGGCAGGGAGATCATCGCTCGGCGGCGGGGCACAGGCAACCCGGTTATCCACGAAGGCGGCGGTCCGCCCAGCGGGATCGTCCACCATCTGCACCGCGGTGTGGACGGCGTGTGGACAGGCCCGGGCACTTGCCTGGCCCGAGGGGTGGCCCGGCGCTGCCCGCCGCTCAGACGGACGGGCGCGGGGCCGGGACGACGAGCGTGCCCGCGACACGGTCGTGAAGGCCGCGGCGGAGCGGGTCCGCCGCGGTCGAGGCGAGGAGGAGCAGGAACCAGGCGCCGTTGACGACGGCCAGGACGCCCAGGTCGAGGGCGCCGCTTCCCGCGAGCGAGCCCATGGCGATCGGGAGAACCGCGAGGACCGCCCAGCGTCGGCCGGCGGCCTCGACGGGGAGCCCGACCGTGCCATCGTCCGCCGGCACGGCGGCATGCCCCGGCACGACGGCGCGCTCGGTCACGACCCGAAGCCGGAGCGCGCGCTGGGCGGGTGTCGCGCCCCAGCGGCTCCAGCACCCGGCGAAGTAGAGCGCATCGGCGATGAGCGTGGCGCTCAGCTCCAGTGCCACGCGCACCGGGTTGACCGCGACCACCACGATCGCCTGTCCGTCCGGCGTCGCCTCGACGAGCGGCCCGAAGATCGAATCGAAGACGATGCCGAGCACCAGGTAGGCCAGGCCGATGATGAGCGAATCCACGAGGTACGCGACGCTCCGGCGCCCGAGCGCCGCGATCGGCGCCGCGGGGGGCAGGCTCATCCGGCGAACTCAGCCACCGATCGCGAACATCTCGACGCGGGGAAGGTGCGCGGTCGAGGCGCTCCGGACCTCGGAGTAGCGGTCGTCCCGCGAGGCCCAGGCCGACCGGATCCGCGCCTCCAGCTCGGTGTCGTCGGCGCCGCCCCGCAGCGGAGCCCGGAGGTCCGTCCCGCGCGCCGCGAAGAGGCAGGTGAACAGCTCGCCCTCGGCGGAGAGCCGCGCGCGGGTGCAGGCCCCGCAGAACGGCGCCGTGACGGACGCGATCACGCCGATCTCCCCGGCACCGTCGCGGTAGCGGAAGCGGGTGGCGACCTCTCCCGGGTAGTTGGGTGGGAGCGCCTCGAGCGGAAACGCCTCGCCCACCCGGGCGACGATCTCCGCGAGTGGCACGACGTCGTCCATCCGCCAGCCGTTCGCGGTCCCGACGTCCATGAACTCGATGTAGCGGAGGATGACGCCCTCGTCCCGGGCCCACGCCGCCATCGGGACGATCGAGTCCTCGTTGCTGCCGCGCCTGACCACCATGTTGACCTTGAGGGGCGCGAGCCCGGCCGCCCGCGCCGCCGCGATCCCGTCGAGCACCCGGGCGACGGGCAGGTCGGCGCCGCTCATCGCGCGGAAGACCGCGTCGTCGAGCGAATCGAGGCTGACCGTGATCCGCCGCAGCCCGGCGTCCGCCAGCGGGGCCGCGAGCGTGCGAAGCACCGATCCGTTGGTCGTGAGCGTGAGGTCGAGCACGCCCTCGATCGCCGCGAGCTGGCGCACGAGGTCCGGGAGGTCGCGCCGCACGGTCGGCTCGCCGCCCGTGATCCGGAGCTTCTCCACGCCGAGCCCGACGAAGATCCGCGCCAGGCGGACGATCTCCTCGTACCGCAGGATCTGCGACCGCGGCAGGAACGCGAAGTCACGCCCGAACACCTCGGCGGGCATGCAGTACGTGCAGCGGAAGTTGCAGCGGTCGGTCACCGAGATCCTGAGGTCGCGGGGATGCCGGCCCAGCAGGTCGCGCGGCGGCGCGGCGCGGGATCGGGGACGCAGATCCGGGGTCGGCTCGCTCATGGCCGGAACATCCTAGCCCCCCGGCCCCGGAATGGCCGCGCCCGTCGCGTCCGCGCACCGATCCGGTGCGGGCCAGCACCAACGGAGGCGCCGGGGGTACCACCGCCGGTGCCAGGTGGTACCACTAGTCAACTCCACCGCACCGCTCCGCGCCCCTAGGCTCCGCATCGGGTAGAGGGCCCATGACCATCAAAGGACCGAGAAGGGACCGCGCAGCATGGCGACCACCGAATTGCGAACCGGCTTCCGGCTCCCATGGAGCGCAGATCGGGCACCATCCCGCGACGGCTTCGAGGAGACGTCCGTGACCGATCCCAGCGCGCCGCTCGGTGGGCCCGACGGGCCTGACGAAGACCTGGTCACGCCCGCATCGACGCTCGACACAGGGACACCGGGAGCGGCCGAGACGGCCGCTGCCCCGGACCCCGCCCACCGGGATACGGTCCCCGTGGGGACGACCGCAGGAGGCGCGCCGGCTGCGGCGCCCCTCGCCGCTCCGCCGCCGGCCCACGGCGCCGCACCGGCACGGCGGCCGACCAAGTTCCTGACCGACCTGACCCATGCGATGCAGGTGGCCGCCGAGCAGGCGCGCGCCGCGACACTGGAGCAGTTCAAGGTCGACGGGACCGCGTACGTCGAGCAGATCCAGGGTCGCTCCGTGGAGGACGCCGGCGCGCTCCGCAGGCGCGCCGACGAGGATGTCGCCCGCATCAAGGACTGGTCGAAGGCCGAGATCGCGCGCATCCGCGACGAGACCGAGGGCCGCATCGCCGGACGTCGCGGCCAGCTCGACGACCAGCTTGCACGCCACCACGCCCTCGTGGAGCGCGACGTGGCGAGGATCGAAGGACAGATCGATTCGTTCGAGGCGCAGATGGCGGCGTTCTTCGACGAGCTGCTCGCCGAGACCGACCTGACGGTCCTCGCGGCACGCGCCCAGCAGATGCCGGAGGCGCCGACGTTCGACGAGCCCGACGAGCGCGCGTTCACCGCGCTCATGACCGAGCCCGCGGTCGGGATTCCGGTCGCGGCTCCGGCCGCGGAGCCCGAGCCCATCGTGGAAGCCGCACCCGAGACGGCCGCTGCCGCCGCGCCGATCGAGCCCGACCCGACGTCCGCCTCGGCGCTGACGACGGAGAGCGACGAGACCGCCGCGGAGACGGCCGAGCCCACGAGCGATGATGCGCCGTTCGATCGCGAGGCCGCGATGGCCGCGATCCAGGCGGCCGCCGAGGCCGCTGCCACGCTCGAGGCCGAGGCGGCCGCCTCTGCCGAGTCGGCGCGCAACGTTTCGCCCGCGGACGACGCCCCGGATTCGGATGTCACGCGTGACGCCACGCCTGACGTCGCCCCGCGCGCCGCTCCGGCCGGCGCGTGGCAGGATCCCGACCCGCGTCTCGCGATGCTCGGCCTCACCCCGGGCTTCGCCGCGGCCGAGCTGGCCGCCGCGGAGGCCGCCGCGGCCGAGATGCAGGAGATCCCCGAGATGGACGAGCAGGACCTCACGGCTCGCCTCGCCGGTCTCGTCCCGTCCACCGCCGCCGGCATTCCCGCCGACGCCACGCCGAGCGTTCCGCTCGTCTCGACCCAGGTCATCGTCAGCGGTCTCGTGAGCGTCGCGAGCATCGCGAGCTTCAAGCGCCACCTCAGCCGCGCCGCCGGCGTGCACCATGTCGGCGTCTCGTCCGGGCCGGACGGCGAGTTCCTGTTCACCGTCCAGCACGAGCCCGAGACCGCCCTCCGCGACCTGATCCCGGCGCTGCCCGGGTTCCAGGCCAGGGTCACCGGCGGCGGTAACGGCATCGTGACGGCGAGCGCCCACGACCCCGAGGACTGACCCCGCCCACACCGCGAACACGAAAGGAACCCGCCCGGATGGCCCGACCCGCGATCGCGATCGCCCTGCCCGAGGACGAGCGGCAGTACGTCGTCGACGTCCTCCGCGAGGCCGAGTTCGAGCCGGTCGTGGTCGGGCACCCGGAGGACCTCGCCGCGCTCCTCGCGAGCCGCCCCGACATCGCGGTCGCGATCCTCGACGGCGAGAGCGACTTCGACGAGTCGCTCGAGTACTACGGCCTCCTGCACGAGCCGGGGCGCGACATTCCCGCGCTCATGATCGTCTCGGCACGCACGCTCGACCGGCTCGCCGGCGCCGCGGGACGGGCGGGGGCGCACGACGAGTACTTCACCCGGCCCTATTCGCCTGAGGCGCTCCGCTGGCGCGTCGAGGCGATGATGATCCGCCAGATGGCGGTCGACGACGGCAGCGGTGCGGTCCTCCAGAACAGCCCGCTCTCGGTGGGCGACTGGTCGCGCCGCGGGACCTTCCTGGCCGTCTTCAACCCGAAGGGCGGCGTGGGCAAGACCACGATCGCCGTGAACCTGGCGGCCTCGCTGGTCGCGATGGGCCGCACCGTCCTGCTCGTGGACGCGGACACCGTCACCGGCCACATCGCGAGCTCGCTCGGGATGTCGGGGATCAGGACGCTCGTCGATTTGCTCGCCGACACCCGCGAGGGCGGGCCGGGCACGGCTCCCGAGACGATCGAGGAGCTCGTGGCATCGCACCCGTCAGGGCTGAAGGTGCTGGTCCTCTCCTCGAGCCCGCTCAAGACGGAGCACATCGACCCGGCCGGGGTCGCCGAGGCCATCGATCGCGCGAGGCGATCCTTCGACGTGATCGTCGTGGACCTGCACCCCGACTACGACAGTCTCAACCGCGCCATCTTCGGTCGCGCGGACCGCATCCTCGTCCCGGTGACGCCCGACGTCCCCGCCCTACGGGCCGCGGTGCAGCTGCGCGACGTTGGCGCTGACCTGGGCTTCCGCGACAAGCTGGCGCTCGTGATCAACCGGGCCAACAGCGGCGTGAGCGTCGCCGACATGGAACGCACCGTCGGAATGCCGTCATTCGCCGAGATCCGCTCGGCCGGGCTCCAGCTGGTGCGGGCGGCGAACCAGGGCCGCACGGTCATCGACCTCTTCCCGACGGAGAAGGTCTCCGAGGACTTCCACGCGCTCGCCGAGCGCGTCGTCGGGCGGCCCCGCGCCAGGGAGGCCGGCCGCTCCTCCCTCAAGAGCCTCTTCGGGCGCAAGGTGGCCGCCCGGGCGGGCTGACGCCCGCGCACGGTCAGTCGGCGGGCCGGACCGTCTGCCGCTCGCGCGCCGATTCGATCACGTGCCGATCGACCTGCTCGACGCCGCGGAGGTACGAGCGGTTGACCAGGACCACCTCGATGCCCGCGTCGCTGACCGGGACGTTGCCCAGCAGCGCGACCGCGTTCGTGACCGGGAAGAACAGGTCGGTGCCGCGATCCATGAGCCGCTCGGGTTCCGACCCCGCGTGCAGGAAGACCGTGCCGACCACCTGGTACGGGGGCAGGGCAAGGATCACGTCGTAGGCAACCTTGTGCACCCGGAGCGCGCCCTTCTCCGCGTCGTTGAGCGGGGGGAGGGTCTGGTCGCCCGCGAGGACCACGATGAGGTCGTACGGGTCCACCTTCTGGAGCCCCGGGGCCGGCTCGAGGTCGGCCAGGGCGCCGAGCGTCGACCACTGCATGTCCCCGATCGGGATCGCCTCGCGCCGGTTGAGGATGTCGAGCAGGCGTCCTTCGAGCTCCATCACGCCGACGAGCCGCCACTCCTCCGTGAGCCCGTCGAACGGCACACCTGCACGCCGGCCGCCCGCCCGGCCACCGCCGGCCGAGCGTGCATGCGCGCTCCCCGGCCCGGCCGGCGCAGGTGGCGGCTTGGTGCCGCCGGCGCGGCGATGGAACCCGAATGGCATCGGCTCAGTCCTCCGCCCGGCCGGAGCGCCCGCGGAACGCCCCGTCGACGCCCGCGGCCGCCAGCGTGCCCGTGTCGTGCGGGGGCCGGCCCGCGACGCGCGTCGTCATCGAGATGATACCCGGCGCTCAGGTGTACTCGGCGCCCGACTCGGCGCCGTCGGCGTCGGCGACGGGGAGCGGGAGCGGGCCATCAACCTGGAGCCGCTGTGCGGTCGCGAGGCGGATGCCCTCCCGCACGAAGGCGTCCAGGACGCGGCGCCGGAACTCGCCGGCCACGGCCCACTGGTCGCCCGGGCGAACCGCGAACGAGACGAGCACCGGGATCCCGGGATCGACGACCGGGTCGACTCGCAGGACGGCGGGCGTGTCGATGAGCCTCGGGGCCCAGTCGGCGTCCGCCGCGAACGCTTCGCCGATGGCATTGATGACCGTGGTCACGTGCGCGATGTCCGTGCCGTAGGCCACGATGAACCGCTCGTTCACCCGCGCGAACCGCCGCGTGAAGTTCGAGGCGACCGCGATCTCGCCGTTTGGAACCGAGTGGACCGTCCCATCCATGTCCCGGATCACCGTGCGCCGCAGGCCCACCTCCTCCACGGTGCCGCGAACGCCGGCGATCGCGACGATGTCGCCCACGCTGTACGGGTTCTCGCCGAGGATCAGGACACCATTGAGGTAGTCACGCACGAGCTGCTGGGTCCCGAACCCGATCGCCCCGCCGATCGCGACGCCGAAGCCGACGCCCAGGCCGCCGATGGCGCTCCAGGCCGACGGCAGGAACACCGCCACGACAACCGAGGCGATGACCGCGATCGTGAACCAGCGGACAAGTCGCAGGCCGAACCCGGCCACCGTGTCCAGGCGCCGGCTCCGCTCCGCGCGGCGGATCGCCTGCTGCTCGGCGCCCAGCTCACCGTCCCCGGGGGCGGGCGCCGTCGCGGCCCTCGCCGCGAAGCTCCGGACGACGCGGGCCAGCACGCGGTACGCGACCCAGGCGATCGCGGCCACGATCACGACGACCAGCGCGTTGCCCGCCGTGGTGAGGAGGAAGCTGCCCAGCCGGTCGGAGAAGTCCGCCATCGCGGCTGACTCTAGCGCACGAGCCGGTCGTGCCGCGCGTCCGGGCCACGCTCGTCGCGTATGCTCGCGAGGGCGGGCCACGTCCCGCCGCCGCGCCGCTTCGGGAGGTCCCGATGTTCCCTGCCTACGCCGACGTCCCCGGGTACGTCCTGGTCTTCCCGGTCCTCTACGGTGCGATGGCCTATTTCGGCCTGGCAATGGCCCGCCATCTGCGCGTCTTCGCGGCCGCGGGTCCGTCGGATCCCGTTGGGTCCGTTCGCCGTCGTGCCACGGGCCTGGTCGTCTACGCGCTCGGGCAGGCGCGGATGTTCCGGGACCCCCGCGCCGGGATCATGCACGTCGCGATCTTCTGGGGTTTCGTGGTCCTCACGGTCGGCACGGCCGACATCGCGACCGGGGGCCTCGTCCAGGCGGTCGTCGGCTGGCCGCTCGGCGGCGCCCTGTGGGTCGCGGTCACGGCGCTCGGGAACCTGGCGGCGGTCGCCGTGCTCCTCGCGGTCGGCTATGCCGGCTGGCGGCGCCTCGTCTCGCGACCGCGCCGGCTCGCGCTCACCCGCGGCGGGCTCGTGATCCTGGGCCTGATCGGCGGCGTCGTCGGCATGGAGCTCCTGGCGATGGCGTTCGAGGCGGCGCGCTCAGGCGACCGTGCGGGCGCGGTCGTCGCGAATGCCCTCGGGGCCGCGCTGCGCGGCGCGGATCCGGGCCTCCTCCAGCTCGCCTTCGCGGCGTCCTGGTGGACGCACGTCCTGCTCGTGGCGGCATTCCTGTGCTACCTGCCGGGCAGCAAGCACCTCCACATCGCGACGAGCTTCTTCAACGTCTGGTTCCGCAAGCTCGCCCCACGCGGCGAGCTCCCGGCCATGGACCTCGAGGCGGTGGGCGGCACGTTCGGCGTGCGCACGATCGCCGACCTCGGCTGGAAGGACCTCCTCGACGGGTTCACCTGCACCGAGTGCGGCCGCTGCACGGAGGCCTGCCCGGCGAACGCGACCGGCAAGTCGCTGGACCCGCGGGCGATGATCATGGGCATCCGCCACATGGCCGTGGACGCGGGGCGCGGACTCAACCTCATCCCGAACAGCCCCCTCGTGCGCGAGACGTACGGCCTCGACGACCGGGTCGCGCCCGCGGCCCTCGCGGTCCCGATCGTGGACGCGGCGATCCCCTACGACGCGGTCTGGGACTGCGTGACCTGCGGCGCCTGCGTCGAGGCCTGCCCCGTCCTCATCGAGCACGTCGACAAGATCGTCGGGCTCCGCCGCAACCTGGTCCTCGAGGAGAGCCGGTTCCCGGCGGAGCTCACGAGCGCCTTCCGGAACATGGAGTCGGCCGGCAACCCGTGGGGCAGCCCGCGCTCGGGCCGCCTGGACTGGACGCGGGATCTCCCGTTCCGCGTGCCGACCGTCGCCGAGATGGCGCGGGAGGGAACGCTCGAATCGCTCGAGGTGCTCTACTGGGTCGGCTGCGCGGCGGCCTTCGACGAGCGGAACCGGAAGGTGGCGCGCGCCGTGGCGACGTGTCTCTCGGCCGCGGGCGTTCGCTTCGCGGTGCTCGGCCAGGAGGAGTCCTGCACGGGCGATCCGGCCCGCCGCCTCGGCAACGAGTACGTCTTCCAGGTCCTCGCGGCGGGCAACATCGAGACCCTGAAGCGGTACGGCATGGAGAAGCGGACGATCATCACGGCCTGTCCGCACTGCTTCAACACGATCGGCACCGAGTACGGCCAGCTGGGCGGGACGTTCGAGATCATCCACCACGCGGTCTACCTCGAGGGGCTCCTCGCGGCCGGGCGGCTCCCGCTGGCGGCCGGCGCGCCGGGACCGGCACGACCGGTCACGCTCCACGACAGCTGCTACCTGGCGCGCTACGGCGGGATCACCGCCGAGCCGCGCGACGTGCTGCGACAGCTGCCCGTCATCGAGCTCCGCGAGATGGGGCAGCGCGAACGCTCGACGTTCTGCTGTGGCGCCGGCGGCGGGCGGATGTGGATGGAGGAGCGCCGGGGCACGCGGATCAACGAGGAGCGCACGCGCCAGGCCCTCGCGACCGGGGCTGCGGCCGTCGTCACCGAGTGCCCGTTCTGCATGACGATGCTGCGCGACGGGCTCAGCGCCGCGGGAGAACGAGGCGCCGGGATCGACACGATCGATCTCGCGGAGCTGCTCGCCGCATCGCTGGCGCCGATGCCGGTCGCGCGCTGACACCGCGCGGTACCACGCGGCGCGCGGCCGTCGACGGGCAGCCCGGCGTGGCGGGTTGCCGGTTAGCTCCGGGCCCGCGGGCGGGCCGTCAGGCCCGCCCGCGGGGCAGGCTTCAGGCCGTCGTGGCGGCCGGCCAGGCGGCCGCGCCGCCCAGCCGGGTCGAGATCGTGCCGGCGGCCGCACGGGCCTCCGCCGCGAGCTCGCCGATCCGCGCCGGGGTGATCCGGTACGCGGGCCCCCAGATGACGACCGATGCGACGACCCGGCCCCGGGCGTCATGGACCGGTGCTGCGATCCCGTTCTGGCCGGGCTCCCACTCCGCGAACGCCGTCGCGAACCCGCGACGGCGGACGCGGGCCAGCTCCTCGAGCAGCTGCTCGAGCGTCGTGATGGTCCGCTCGGTGCAGGCCTGCAGGCCCTTCTTGGCAAGCCGCATCACGTCGCGCTCCGGCATCGTGGCCAGCAGGACCTTGCCCGAGGCCACGCAATGGAGCGCCGTCGTCCGCCCCGTCCAGTCGGGACACGCGACCATGTTCGGCCCGTCCACCTGGGCCACGGTCAGGCAGCGCTCGCCGTCGAGGACGGTGAGCCCCACGGTCTCCCGCGTCGAACGCGCGAGACGTTCCAGCTCGGGCCGCGCAAGGGTCCCGAGGTCGAGCGTCTTCTCCGCGCGCTCGGCAAGCCGGATCACGACGAGGCCCAGCCGGTACTTGCCGGATTCCTCGTCCTGCTCCACCAGCCCACGTCGCTGGAGCGTCGCAAGGAGCCGCGACGCCGTGCTCTTGTGGAGCCCGAGCTTGCGAGCGAGCTCCGTGACGCCGGCCTCGGTGGGGAAGTCGCCGAGCGCGAGGAGGAGCGCCGCGGCGCGGTCGACGGACCGGACCGCGCTCCCGTCGAGGAGGTCGGCATCGGGCCGCTCGACCGGGGCCGGGTAGAGCGCTGCCGACGCGCCAGCCGGAACCGGCACATGCGAGGGGAGGACGATCGGTACGGAGATGCGCCGGCGCGGCGCGGCGGTCGGCTCGCCGACGATCGAGAGTCCCACCGGCGGCCGCGCCGCCGGGACCGAGGGCAGCTCAGCGGCCATGCGACCGCTCCTCGAGGGCCGCGGCGACCGACGCGTCGAAGATCGAGACAATCCTGTCCACTGTGTCCCCCCGCGAGTGTGCCTCGCACATGAACCAGGGCTCACGGCTGTCCGGCTCCGGCATCGCCCCGCGGGCATGCATGCCCACCGCGATCGCGTCGTACAGCTCGTGGTCCGTAGCCGCCCAGTCCCGGTATTCGCTGGGCATGGTATCCGTAAACATGATCCCGAACATCGAGGGGTGCCCGGTGATCACGTAGGGCAGCCCCGTGGGGTCGAGGACGGAGCGAATCCCCGCCTGGACGGCCTCGCCCGTCCGGTGGATCGTCGCGATCGCGTCCGTATCTCGCAGGATCTCGAGCGTCCGGACGGCGGCCGCGGCCGCGATCCGGTTGCCGGCATACGTCCCGCCATGGCTCACGTTCGCCGGCATCAGGCTCATGATGTCGCGCCGTCCCCCGAAGGCGGCGGCCGGGTAGCCGTTCCCCATGGCCTTGGCGAACGTCCCGAGATCCGGCGTGACGCCGAAGTACTCGGCGGCCCCGCCCTTCGCGAGCCGGAAGCCGGTCTTCACCTCGTCGAAGATCATGAGGATCCCGAACTCCCGGGTGAGAGCCCGGATCGCCTCGTGGAAACCCGCCTGCGGCATGATTCCCTGGGCGTTGCCGAGCACCGGCTCGACGATGATCGCGGCGATGTCGTGCCCCTCGCGCTCGAAGAGCCGGCGCAGCTGGTCGATGTTGTTGTAGCGCGCGGGGATGACGGTCTCGGCAACCGCGGCGGGAATGCCCCGGCCCCACGCGAGTCGTGACGGGTTCTCGGCGTGCCCGAGGTCCGCCATATTGTTCGGCAGGACGCTGATCAGTGCGTAGTCGTGAACGCCGTGGTACTGGCCTTCGAACTTGACGATCTTGTTGCGGCCGGTGAACGCGCGCGCGACGCGCATCGCGTGCATCGTCGCCTCGGTGCCGGAGACGGTCAGGCGCGACAGCTCCACCCAGCCGGTCAGCTCCTGGACCAGCTCGTTCGCCCGGATCTCGTCCTCGGAGGTGAGTGAGAAGCTGACGCCGCGACGCATCCGCTCGTTGACGTAGTCGTCCACGCGTTCGTCGGCGTGTCCGAGGATGACCGGGCCGTAGCCCATCCGCAGGTCGATGAACTCGTTGCCGTCGAGGTCCCAGACCGTGCAGCCCTTGCCGCGGTCGACGTAGATGGTGTCCTCGCCCCAGGCCCGGAAGTTCGAATCCGTGCCACCGGGCATCACGTCGATCGCTCGCCGCCACGCCGCGAGCTGCACGTCGCGGGGTCGCGAGAGGGCGCCCTTGCGCGACCCGGATGCGTAGGCTGGCTGTTCACGAGTTGCCTTGAGGGTCGAACGTGCGGACATGGAGCCTCCAGCGACGGCGATGAATCCTGTGCGAACCCCCCACCGGAAGCGGGCGGGCGGACGCGTCCGTCCCTGCCGGCTACCGCTGCCGCGACGTCCGTTGGATGCCACGGCAGGCGCAATCCTGCCACAGCGTCTGCGTCACGTCAACGATATCCGTTGCGATACGGGTTCTGGCGTGCGAAATCCGTGTCCAGGATGCCCCCTGATCATGCAATGCGTGGAGCGAGCCACGCGCTCTGCCACTCGTTGGCCCGGGAGACGGCACATCGCCGCCTGGAGGCGTCGCCGTTCCGACGGGCATCGGGCAGAATCCGG
Source organism: uncultured Chloroflexia bacterium (assembly GCA_963809215.1). Taxonomy (GTDB): domain Bacteria; phylum Chloroflexota; class Limnocylindria; order Limnocylindrales; family CSP1-4; genus CTSoil-043. The sequence goes on along the minus strand of CAWEIJ010000002.1, from coordinate 451,080 downwards.
CGATGCAGTCCGCCGACCCGGCGCGCGCCATCAGCTACTGGCTGGCCAGCGGCGACACCGCGCCCGCCCCCGGTTTGACCGGCGCGGCGGCCGCGGACGTCGTGATCGTCGGAGCCGGGTTCACCGGCCTGTGGACGGCGCTGCGCCTGCTCGAGACCGAGCCCTCGCTCCGCGTGACGATCCTCGAGATGGAACAGGTCGGGTTCGGCGCGACGGGTCGAAACGGCGGCTTCTGCCAGGCGAGCCTCACCCATGGCCTCGAGAACGGCCTGCGCCACTACCCCGACGAGGCGAGCCTTCTCCACCGCGAGGGGATGGCGAACCTGCGCGCCATCGTCGACTTCGCGCGTCTCAACGCGATCGAGTGCGACCTCGAGGAGACCGGGGAGCTGACCCTGGCCGACCACCCGTGGCAGGTCGAATCGTTCCGCGAGCACGTCGAGCTGGCGGGAGCCCACGGGGAGCGCGCCACCTTCCTCGACGGCGAGGCCGCCCGGGCCGAGGTCCACTCTCCGCGCTGGACGGCCGGCGCCTGGCATCCGGACAGCTGCGTCATGCTCGACCCGGCGAAGCTCGCCCGCGGGCTCGCCCGGGTCGCGCTGGCGCGCGGCGCCGTCCTCCACGAACGCACCCGCGTCACGGCGGTCGAGCGCGTGGCGGGCGGCGTCCGCGTCCGGACGGTTGCCTCGAACGACCAGCCCGGCGAGGTCCGTGCGCGACAGGCCGTGATCGCCACGTCCGCCTACTCGGGCTGGCTCCGGCGCCTGCAGCCCCTCTTCGTCCCCGTCTACGACTATGTCCTCGTGTCGGAGCCGCTCACGCCGGCGCAGCGCGCGGCGATCGGCTGGCGCAACCGGCAGGGCCTTGCTGACGCGAACAACCAGTTCCACTACTTCCGCCTGACGGCCGACGACAGGGTCCTGTGGGGCGGCTTCGACGCTGTCTACCACCCGCACAACGGCGTCAGCTCGACCCACGACCGGCGGCCCGCGACCTTCGAACGGCTCGGCGGCAACTGGCGGCGCACGTTCCCGCAGCTCGCCGACCTGCGCTGGGCGTACCGGTGGGGCGGTGCCATCGACACGACGTCGCGCTTCACGATGACCCTTGGACGGACGATGGGAGGACGGGTCGTCTACGCCCTCGGGTACACGGGCCTGGGCGTCGGGGCCTCGCGCTGGGCCGCGGGCATCGCCCGCGACTTCATCCTCCGTCCCGATTCGGATCTCCTCCGGCTTCGCTTCGTCCGATCGCGGCCGATCCCGTTCCCGCCCGAGCCGTTCCGCTCGCTCGCGGTGGAGACGGTGCGCAACGAGCTCGTCCGGGCCGACTCGAACGGGGGCCGACGGGGCGTGCTGCTCCGAACCCTCGACGGGCTCGGGATCGGATTCGACAGCTAGGGTCGATCGGGCGCGGGCCGGACGAACGCCCCGTCGCCGACGGCGGGGATGTCCAGGCCGAGGTGGTGGGCCAGTGCGGCACGCACCGCGCGGCGGAGTGCGGGGTCGTCGAGCCGCCCGTCCGGGGGTCCCTCGACCCGCTCGAGCGAGATCGTCCGTACCTGGTGGCAGAGGATGACGCCCGGGCGCGTCTGGCCCGCGGCCCCAACCGGGATCGCCACTTCGCCGGGGTAGCGCGTCGCGTCCCTCGCGGCGGTGATCGGGCAGATGGTCGCCAGCCCGGATCGATGGAACGGCTCATAGCTGACGACGAGCGATCGGCGTGTTCCTCGTTGCTCGTGGGCGATCGCCGGATCCAGGGAGACGCGGACCACCGCCCACCGCAGGGGAAGGTCTGGGGTCACTCCCGCGGCCAGGTCTGCTGGTCCGCGGTCCGGTACGCCGCGGAGAGGTCGGCCGTCTCCTCCCTGAACAACGCGTCTGCCGCCGCCTCCGTCCAGCGCGCCTCCTCCGCGCTCTCCGTGAGCCGGCGCGCGAGCTCGTCCACGGCCAGCTCGATCACACCGTCCTGGGTGCCCGCAATGCCATACGCGGTCGCCAGCTCCCTGACGACCCGAAGGGTCCGCTCGGGCAGGTTGTAGGTCCGCTTGGTCCGCACTCGGCGATCCTGCGACATCCGGATCGACGTGTCAATCAGGACGTCAGCCGGTCCCGTGTCCTGCCCGGCCCTCCTCGCCCACCGACGCCGGGGTCATCGCCTGGTCCTGTGCGTCCTCGTACCCGAAGAGCGTCCGCAGCGCCCGTGGCAGCAGCTCGGGGTTCACGGCTGTCGGCTCCAGGTAGTACTGGAGGAGGATGCCGGTGCCGATCGCGCTCACGAGGGTCGCCAGCTCCGTTCCGTCGAACCGGCTCCGAACGCCGTCCGCCGCAAGCCCGGCCTCGATGGTCGGCGCCAGCGATCCCCGCATGGTCCGGTAGCCCTCGGCAAGCTCGGCTCGCAGCGTGGGATCGCGCATCGCCGCGAGCCAGAACTCGATCGTCAGTAGGTCGAAGTCCGCCTCGTTCGCTGCCTGCCTGGCGATCAGCGCGCCCATCAGGTCGATGAACTCGCCGAGAGACCGCTCGCGCATCAGCGCCCCGGCCTCCGCCCCCCGGCCGCCCTGCGTCCGATCCATGACCGCGCGGAAGAGATCCGCCTTCGTGGCGAAGTTCGAGTAGACGGCGCCCTTCGTGAACCCCGCCGCGTCCGCGACGGCCTCGAGTGACGCGCCGGCGTACCCGAGCCGGTTGAAGACATCCACGGCGGCATCGACCAGGCGGTCGCGCGTCTGTGTCCGGCGCTCGTCGCGGCTGAGTCGGTGCGCGGCGGCAGGGGCGGTGTCCATGGCGCGATGATACCACGCGGTATCACGATGCTGCAGAGTATTGACATACCAGCTGGTATCGTGATACCGTCCGGTACCTGAGACAGCCACCCCGCCCCCGAGGGCGACGAGGAAAGGATCACACGATGCTGCTCGAGATTGACGGCCTCGCCAAGGCCTACCGAAAGGGGGCCCGGGCGAACGACGGGATTGCCCTGTCCGTGGCGTCGGGCCAGGTCTACGGGCTCCTCGGCCATAACGGTGCCGGGAAGACGACGCTCGTGAACCAGGTGATCGGGCTCCTGAAGCCCGATGCCGGCCAGATCCGGATCAGCGGCCACGACGTCGTCGCCGACCCCGGGTACGCCCGTCGTGCGTGCTCGATCCAGCCCCAGGCCACGCTTCCGATCGACGGGCTGACCCCGCGCCAGGCGATCGAGCTGGTCGGCCGGATTCGCGGGGCCTCGGCCGTCGACGTCCGTGCGCGGCGGGCACGGCTCGTGGACGGGCTGGACATCGGCGAATGGCTGGACCAGGACGGCCGGCGCCTGTCGGGCGGCGTGAAGCGGCTCGTCTCGTTCGCGATGGCGGCCGTGGCACCGGGCGTCCTCGTCATCCTGGATGAGCCGACCAACGACGTCGACCCCGTCCGGCGTCGCCTCCTCTGGGCGCAGGTTCGGGCGCTGGGCGACGAGGGCGCCGCGGTCCTCCTCGTCACGCACAACGTCGTCGAGGCGGAGCGGTCGGTCGACCGGCTCGCGATCCTGGACCACGGCCGGGTCATCGTCGAGGGGTCGCCGGCGCAGCTCAAGGAGCGCGTCGCGGACGACCTGCGCCTGGAGCTCGTGCTCGAGCCGGGCGCCGAGCCGCCGGACGCCGCGCCGTTCGTCCTCCACACGGTCACCACCGGCCAGCGGGTCCTCGCCACGGTCCCGGCCACCGCTGCCGCGGAGGCCGTTGGCTGGGCGGACGGCCTCAAGCGGGCCGGCCGGGTCGAGGAGTTCTCGCTGGCGCCGGCGACCCTCGAGGACGTCTACGTCGAGCTGGTCGGGCGGGCCGACGCGCTGCAGAACGGCACCGGCACGAACGGAGCCCGCGAGACCGAGGGACCGTCGAAGGCCGGGCACACGACCGAGGAGGCCACCCGTGTCGCCGCTGCGTAGCTACGCCCTGCTGGTTCGCTGGACCGCCCTGCGCGAGAAGACATTCCTGCCGTTTGCGATCGTCATCCAGGGCCTGTTCTCCCTGGGCATCGTCATCGGCTACCCGCTGCTGTTCCCGCAGATCGACCCCCGGACGATCCTCTTCATCGCCACCGGCCGCGCCGTCCATCACGCTGATCACGATGGGTCTCGTGGCGGTGCCGCAGCAGGTCGCCCAGGCCCGGACCGAGGGCACGCTCGACTACATGCGGGCGCTGCCGATCCCGCGGGTCGTCTACCTGCTGGCGGACCTGACCGTCCAGCTGCTCGTCGTCCTCCCCGGGGTCGTCTTCGGCGTCCTCGTGGCGACGGTGCGCTTCAACCTCCCGATCGAGGTCACGCCGCTCGTGGTCCCGGCCGTCCTCCTCGTCGTGCTCACGGCCACCTCGGTCGGCTACGCGATGGCCTCCGTGCTGCCGCCGCTCCTCGCGAGCCTCATGAGCCAGGTGCTGGTCGTCCTCGTCTTCATGTTCAGCCCGCTCCAGTTCCCGGCCGACCGCCTCCCGGACTGGCTCGCGGCCATCCACCGGGTCCTGCCCATCCAGGCGATGGGCGAGGTCATGCGCGGCACGCTGGCCCCCGCCGAGTTCCCGGTCACCGCGGGCTCCTTCGTCCTCCTCGGGGCGTGGTGCATCGTCACGTTCGCCGTCAGCTGGCGGGTGCTCGCCCGCCGCGGCTGAGGCGGCTGCCCGTCGCGGGCTCGTGCCCCATCCCGGCGCGAGCTCCCCGCGCCGCTCCCCTACTTCGCCGGGACGGTCAGCCAGGTCGGAAGCTCGCGCGCGAGCGTCGCGAGCGGCAGCGATCCGTGGCCGAGGACCTCGTCGTGGAAGGCTCGGATGTCGAATGCGGACGCCGTCGCGGGCGGCGAGCTCGCGGCGGAGCCGCTCGATCTCGCGCTGGCCGACCTTGTAGGTGAGAGCCTGGCCGGGCCACGTGATGTAGCGGTCGGTCTCGATCGAGGCGTCGGTCTCCGTCAGGCCGGCGTCCAGCAGCGTCCGGACGCCCCAGGCGCGATCCCGGCGAAGGGCGTGGATGCCCGTGTCGACGATCAGGCGGGCGGCCCGCCAGGCCTGCGCGGTCAGCATCCCGAAGCGCTCGCCCTCGTTCCGGAAGAGGCCCATCTCGTCGGCCAGGCGCTCCGAGTAGAGGCCCCAGCCCTCCGCGTAGGCGCCGCCCACGAGCCGCGAGCCAAGGCGCCGGAATGCCGGCAGGTCCGGGTGCTCCATCTCGAGCGCGATCTGGAAGTGGTGACCGGGCACCGCCTCGTGGTAGGTGGTCGTGCCGAGCGCTGGAGAGATAGCGATGCTCGAGGTCATACGTGTTCACGTAGAAGATCCCGGGCCGCGATCCATCGACCGCCGGCGGGAAGTAGTACGCGAACGGCGCGTCCTTCTCCATGAACGCGTCGACGGGCCGCACGTCACAGGTTGCGACGGGGAGACGGCCGAACCATGCCGGCGCCGCGGCCAGCGCTCGCTCGATGTCCTCGCGCGCCCGGGCCACGAGCGCCTCGGTGGTCGCCACGACGTTCGCCGGGTCCGCCTGCAGGTGGCGACGGTAGGCGTCGATGTCGCCTCCGAACCCGGCCCCGGTTGCGATTGCGCGGCGCTCCGCGTCGATCTCCGTCAGCTCGTCGAGGCCGACCTGGTGGACCTCGGCCGGGTCCAGGTCGAGCGTCGTCCAGGTCCGCATCGCCAGCCGGTAGAGCGCGTCCCCGTTCGGCGCGGACCAGAGCCCGGGGTCCTCGCGGGAGCCCGCCAGGTAGTCGCCGCCGAGCGCATCGAGGTAGCGCGCGAGCGCCGGACGGACGTGCGCCTCGACCGCATCCGCGAGCCGCGCACGGCCCGCCTCGTCCCCGTCCGCGAGCTGGGCCGACTGCACGATCGGCGATTCGGCGGCCGGGATCGCGAGGAGGCGCTCGGTCTGCGCGATCGTCCGGTCCACCGCGATCCGCGGTGCCGTGAGCCCGGTCGCGCGGCCCTCCGCGAGCAGGCCGACGTAGGCGTCCATGAACGGCCCGTACGCCTCCAGGCGGGCGAGCAGCCGGTCGAGACGCTCGGGCGTGTCGGCGCGCTGGAACTGGACCATCTGGGGGAGGAGCGTCTGCGGACCGCTCATCTGGTCGACCGCGGCCAGCAGGTCCATCCGGGAATCGGCCTGCTCGATCCCAAGCTCGCAGACCACCTGCATCATGTCCCGCGTGATGCGCTCCTCCACCGCGAGGCCGTCGGTCGGGAGGGCCGCGATCTCCGCCAGCGTCCGCTCCCGGAGAGCGCGCGCGGCGGCGCGGCCGGCCGGGCCGGGATCGTCCAGCAGGTCGTCGTAGCGCTCGTCCCCGTAGACCGTCGCGGTCGTGGGCGATTCGCGCAGGAGGTCCTCCCAGAAGCGGTCGGCCAGCGCGTTGACGGCGGTGTCGGGCGTGGACATGCGGATCGGTCTCCCGTGTGGTCAGGCGGATGGATCAGTGCAGCACGACGTCGGCGAGGATCGTGAGCGGCAGCTTGCCGTGGCGGAGGACGTCCTCGTGGAAGCGCCGGATGTCGAAGGCCGATCCCTCGCGACGTTCCCGCTCGCGGCGCAGGCGCTGGATCTCGCGCCGGCCCGTCAGGTAGGCGAGCGCCTGGCCCGGCCACGCGATGTAGCGATCGGTCTCGCTCGAGGCGTCGGTGGGGTGGACGCCGGCCGCCACCATGGTCCGATACGCCCTGTCGCGACTCCAGCCGAAGGCGTGGAGGCCGGTGTCGACGACCAGCCGGGCCGCGCGGAGCGCCTGCCCGTCGAGCATCCCGAAGCGCTCGGCCTGGCGTTCGGAACAGGCCGGCCTCGTCCGCCACGAGCTCCGCGTACAACGCCCAGCCCTCGACGTACGCCGTCCCCTGCGGCCAGAAGCCGAGCGTCCGGAAGGCCGGCAGGCCCTCGAGCTCCATCTCCAGGGCAAGCTGGAAGTGATGGCCCGGCACGGCCTCGTGGTACGTCGTCGAGGCGGCCGTCCAGTACGCGCGGCTGGGCAGGTCGAACGTGTTCACGAAGTAGACGCCGGAACGCGAGCCGTCCGTGGTCGGCGGGTAGTAGTACGCTCCGGCCGCGTCCTTCTCCAGCAGCGGATCCACCGGGCGGACCTCGCAGCCCGCCCGCGGGATCCGGGAGAACAGGGCTGGCACCGCGTCGAACGCCCGCTGCACGTCCTCCGAGCAGCGCGCGACGAGCGCGGCCGGCGTCTCGGGGATCTGCGCGGGATCCGCGTTGAGGGCGGCCCGGTAGGCTGTCGTGTCGTCGCCGAAACCCGCGGCGCGGGCGATCACCCGGCGTTCGGCCTCGATCATCTCGAGCTCCTCCAGCCCGGTCCGGTGGAGCTCCTCGGCGGTGACCTCGAGGCTCGTGTAGGCGCGGATGCGGGCCGCGTATCGCTCGGCACCGCCCGGCGTCGAGCAGAGTCCCGGCACCTCGCGCGTGGCCGGGAGGTAGTCGCGGAGGGCCGCGAGATAGCGCGCGTCGGCGGGCCGGACGTGGCGCTCGACGGCGTCGAGGAGTCGCGTGCGGTCGGCCTCCCGGGCGACGGCCGGGAATCGTCACGATCGGCGAGGACGCGGCCGGGGCGGCGAGCATCCGCTCCAGCTGGGCGAGCGTCCGCTCGGCGACCACGCGCGCCGCGGTCAGGCCCGCGGCGCGCCCCTCCTCGAGGAGGCCGATGACCGACGCGGCCATCGCCGGGTAGGCTTCGAGGCGCGCCAGGAGCCGGTCGAGGCGCTCAGGCGTGTCGGCCCGCTGGAACTGGACCAGCTCGGGCAGGAGCGACTGGTGGCCCTGCTGCTGGACCGCGCCCACGAGGTCCATCCGCGCCTCGTCGTCCGCGATGTCCGTGGCCGCCGTCAGGCGAAGCAGGTCGCGCGTGATGCGCTCCTCGTCGTCGAGGGTCGCGACGGGCATGGCCCGCGGCCGCGGCCAGCGTCTCATCGGCAAGGGCCCGACGCGCGGCCCGGCCCGCCGGCCCCGGATCGTCGAGCCGGTCGTCGTAGCGCTCGTCGCCGTAGATGGTGGCGAGGGTCGGGTTGAGCTCGAGCGTGCGCTCCCACGTGCGCGCCGCGAGGGCGCCGAGGTTGGCGGATTCGATCATTGGGGTCCTAGGGTACGCCGTCGGCGGGGGCCCCCGTTTGGCCCCGGGGTGAACAGGCGCCACGGTCGGAGGGCACCAGGCCGGTCGCCCTCCGCGGACGGGCGTCAGCCCTCGAAGAGCGGCAGCTGATCTCCCGGCCGATCGGCCGCGGGATCGAGGCCCAGGTACGGCTGGAGGTCCTCGAGGGACGGTGCCGGCAGGGCTGCGTAGCGCCGCAGCGCGTCGAGGCGGAGGATATGCCAGTTGCCCTCCTCCATGGCACGCCGGAGCACCGGGAGCATGGCGAAGCTTCGCGCGGATGAGCTCCGTCCGCTCCGGCACCGTGACGAGGAACCGGACGATCCGCTCGTCCGGCGCGATCAGCCGGCCGCGGCGGAGCACCGGGTCGCCCAGCATCGCCGTCCACTCCACCTCGAAGAGGAATGCGAACCTGGGGCGGGCGTACCACAGGCAGTCGACCTGCTCGACGGCGTCCGCACCCGCGCGGCCGAGGAACGCGAGGCCCGGGCCGTGCTCGTCGGGCGCGAGATGAGCGGCGAGTGGGTGGCCGCCGGCGCGGCGGCCCTGCTCACGCGGCGCGATCGCGACATGGAGTCCGAGCCGGTGGCCGACGTCGGCCAGCAGGCCGATGGTTGCCGTGTGCTCCTCCGTGCGGCGCTGGAGCTGGTCGATCGCGGCGAGCCGGGGACGGCCGACGCCCGGCTCCGCGTAGCTCTTCAGGCACGCGTCCATGAGCCACGGGTCCGGCGCGTCGGTGCCCGCGAACATCGCGCCGATCCCCTCGCGCAGCGCAGCCTCGGAGGCGGCGGCCTCCGTGCCGAGGAGGCTGAACAGCGCCCATTCCAGGCGATCGGCCAGGGGAGCGGCCGCGGCGGCTTCGTCCCGCGGGTCGGCCAGCCAGATGCGACCCTCGTCCGAGGGCGCCAGGCGCCGATGGTCGGGGCGGGTGAGCTCTCCGTCCACCAGGTCGAGGAGGGCGCGGATGGCGGCAGGCCCGGGAGCGGCCGGCGTCGGACCTCCGACGCGCGCGGCCGGGGACGCTGCCGGGGGCTCGTGCGCTCCCGGCGACCGCGACCCCTCCGCGAGCGCCCGGACTGCGGCACGGGCGCTCGCCCCGGCGCCGACAGCGGCCCGGGGACCGGACACGATGTTCGGACCGGCCACCCCGGCGGCGGCGCCGGTCCCGCCCGTATCGCTCGCCGTCGCGAAGCGCCGCAGCTGGCCGGAGCGGTCGAGGGCCACGATCACCGGCCCCAGCAGCCGGTCGCGCTCGGCGGGCTCCCCGCGGGCCTGGAGGACCGTGACGGCGGCCTCCGTCACCGCGCGAGCCGCTTCGGCGGGGGAGAACCGCCCGTCGATCGCCTCGGGTGCGCCGAACACGCCACGGCCGGGGATCGACGCCGGGTCCCCTGCCCCGCCGCGTGCCGTCGCCAGCGCCCGGTTCGCGCGAGTCCGGGGCCCCGTGCCAAGGCGCCCGCTCGGCGCGATCAGCTCGATGCTGCCGCCCGTTCGTGCGCCGGGCTCGGCGAGCCGCGCGTCGACCACGCGCCAGCCCGCGGAGGCGGCCGCGAGGGCGGCACCCGCGAGGCCGGACGGGCCGTCGGGCTCCAGGAGGATGACGGCCCGCCCGTCGCCCGCGAGCGCGGGGGCCACGGCCTCCAGACCGGCGCGGAGGAGCGCGACCCGGGCGGGCGGCCGCGCGTCGGCGTCGAAGAGCGGGTCGAGTGGCAGGAGGCGCGCGGCTTCGCTGCCGAGGCACCAGCCCGTGAGCGCGTACGCCTCGGAAAGGCGCGGCGGGGTCCACTCCACGGGCGACTGTCCCACGACGAGCCGGACGCGGGCCCGCTCCGGAGGCTGCAGGGCCGCGCCCTCGGCCGCAAGCCGCTCGAGGGCCTGGGGGGCCGCCACGCGGAGCGAGATCATCGGGGCGCCCTCGACGAGGCCGTCGAGGCGATCCACGAGGCGCGCCTGGACAGCCGCCAGCGGACCGTTGTCGAGCGCCTGCACGAACCCGCGCACCAGCGCGTATCCCTCCTCGAACGCGAGCCACGGGTTGCGCTCGCGCCAGCCCGGCGAGCCCGGCGGACGAAGGTGCCCGGCCGTGATCCGGATGGAGCCGGCCCGGCCCGGGTACGCATTGAGGCGCGACGCGGGAAAGATCGCGTGGAGGAACGCCAGGCGGAGCGCCGACGTGACCTGCGACGCGCGGAGGTCGCCGTCGATCCTGGCCAGGATCGCGTGGAGACCGCCGAGCTGTCGCTCGGAGTGCAGGTCGAGGATCGCGCCCGGCAGGGACTCAGCGGCCGGGCCGCGGACCGGGAAACGGCGCATGAGCTCATCCCGGACCGCCGGATCCACGCGGAACGCGCCGGCACGCTCGATGTCGGCCGGCTCCGGCGGCGCGTGGCGCAGCTCGTTGCCCCGACCGCGACGATCCAGGCAGGCGGCGCAGCGGAACGCGCGCCGCACGAGGGCCGGGCGCTCGCCGGCCGCCGGCGGCTCCCACACGAGCTCCTCCGCGGCGAGCGTCCGACCGCAGGTCGGGCAGGCCGTCGCGAACCGCTCGGTGATCCAGCCACGCAGGCTCGTGGTCCCGAGCGGCGCCGACCCCACGCCCTGGAACGCGGCGTCGAGGTGGCGCAGGTCCGGGGGTCGCACGACGACGTCCGCCAGGAGCCGGGTCAGGGGCGACGTCTCGATCGAGAGCGCCCGGCGGCCCAGGACGAGCGCGGACCGCGCAACCCAGCCGCCGCGGCCGGCCAGGTCGACCACCACGTCGTCCGGCTCGCTGCTCGCCTCGATCACGGCGTTGAGCGCCGGGTTCGCGTGCGGCGGGGCGAGCCGCTCGAAGACGGGCAGCGTCAACGTCGCCGCCATCCGCGCCGGGAGGTCACGACTGGCCATCGGGCGATTCTGCCAGACGCTCCCGCGGCCGTTCGGCGTGGGCCGGTGGCACGCACCGATCGTCCCGCCCGGGCCGGTGGCCTGGGTCGCGCGACGACGCGACGCGGGGCCCGGTGCCGCTCTCGCGGCAGGTCACCACCCCGTCGCGGGGCGCTCGTGCCGCGCCCGTTGCCGTCCCGGTCGCCGCTGCGACGCGATGCGCGGGCGCTGCCGGCCCGCCTACGGCTCGTCGAGCTCGTCGGGCTCCTCTTCGAACGCCTCGTCGGGCGTCACGTCGGCGGGCAGGACGCGGTCGAGGTCCTCGATCTCGTCGTCCTCGATGTCGTCCTCGAGCTCGTCCTCGAGCTCCTCGTCCTCGCGGACCAGGGTGCCCTTCGTGTAGGGCCGCAGGTCGGTGGACTTCGCGGCGGTCGGGAAGCTCACCTTGCCGTAGTTGCGCGGGTCCTGGAAGATCTCGCGGATGATGATGCGGACGTCCTGCGCTCCGAGCGACGTCACGCCGGCGGCGTAGCGGTTGCCGTTCGCGATCAGCTTGAGCAGGCGGGCCGCGACGCGGGGCTCCACGACGCCGATCCGGATGCCGTTCGACATCGCCACGAGGTGCTTGCCCTCGGCGAGCAGCTCCACGAGGTCGCCCGGGTTCACCTGGGCGAGGACCTTCGGGCGGGCGAGCTCCATCAGGTGCGCGAACCCGGTCTTGCCGGTCTCCTCGACGAAGATGGAGATCGGCGCCTTGCTGCCGACCTCGGCCGGGGTGGTCCGGTCGCCGGCCTCGACGAGGAGGATCTTGAGCCGGTCGATGTTGCGCTCGGCGATCCGGTTCGTCGGGTCGAGGGCGAGCGCCTTCTGGTAGTGCTCGCGCGCGCCGGCGAGGTCGCCCAGCTCCCACAGGGACTTGGCGAGGCGGTTCTCCGCCTCCGCATCCGGACCGTACTCGAGGAGCTTCCGGTTGACGTCCGCGGCGGCCGCCCACTGGGCGTTGGCGGCTTCGGCGATCGCCTGCTCGGTCAGGGTCCGCTTGATCCGGGAGAGGCTGGGGGCGCTCTGCGTCGTCTGCTCGAGCTCGGGGAACGTCACGGAGGGTTGGATCCTTTCGGGGCGGCGCGGGGCGCGCCGAATCGGGTCGCGATGCAAGGTGCGACTCACGTTTGTAGCACCGGCAGCCGCAGGCGTCAAACGCGGACGCCGAGTGCTGTCAGAGGACGCCGAGTGCGCGGACGCCGACTGGAGGTGCAGGGGCGGGCCGCGGCTCGTCGAGCTCGTTCGCACGACGGCGACTATCGGCCCTGCCGATCGGAATCGCCTCCTCCACGCTCCGAGACGCAGCCGAACCCGACATTCGTCGCACGCCCGCGCTCGAGGCACTCGAATCTGATCGTCGGAGCCGATATTCGGGCGGCGTCCCCACGTCGGCCACGACGCGACGGCCGGGTCGGCCACGACGCGACGGCCGGGTCGGCCCCGGCGCCGAGCCCGCGGCCCCCCGGCGCGACCACCACGGTCAGGCCTGGGCGAGGAGGTTCCAGGCGATGACGATCGCGCCGAGCCCGAGCAGGAGCAGCAGCTCCCAGGCCCAGCGCGCGTCGGCATGGGGAGATCTCGGCGCCCCGCGATAGGCGCTCCAGAGGTACACGACGAGGGTCAGGAGCGCCGGCCCCAGCAGGCGCGGGATTGCCATCGCCCGGAGGCTCGCCGCGGCGATCGCCACCACCACCGCGTACGAGAGCGCCGACAGCACGGCACCCCGCACGTCCGGCGCCCGAAGGGCCGCGAGTCGGTACCCAACGAGCGCGGCGAGCAGCCCGTCGGCGGCCGCGAGCAGGACCATGCCGTCGAGGGGCAATGCGGGCCGGGCGCCCGCGCTGACGCCACCCGGCTCCACGAGTGCACCCGGGATCGCAGCCGCGATGCCGGTGAACGCGGCGAAGGCGACGATCAGGACGAGGCTGAGAACGCCGGCTCGGTCGTCGGCCGTTGGGCCGTTCGGGCGGCCAAGGATCCTGCGCTCGAGCGCGACCGACGCGAGGACCAGGCAGCCCGCGGCGAAGAGCGCCGGCACGAGCAGGAGGCCGACGGGCACGAGCCGGAGCGCCCCGATCGCCGCGACGGCGGCTACCCCCGGGACCAGGAGCGCCTCGACCGGGACCCCGTCGTCCTCGGCTGCGGGCTCGGTCCCCAGCACCTCGAGGGTCGCAAGCACGTGCGCAACGAGAACGAGCACCGCCATGACCCAGAGGGCGGGGCCCTCGACCAGGCGGCTCAGCCCAACGAGGACGACGGTCAGCGTCACGAGCTCCTTCCAGGCGCTCGCACGGGCCGCCGCAACCGAGCCCGCACCCGCCGTGACCGCCAGCCCGGTTCCCCCGTCAAGCGACCGGTCGCCCATGCCGGCAGCGGAGCTCGGGCCCATCGCGTCCCGCGGAAGGGCACGCCCCACGACACCCGGGCCCGAAGGACGGCCGCCCGCGTGCGGGTCGCGGACGCGACCGCCCCGGACCTGCGGCGCGACCGGGATCCCCGGCCGTCCCATCTCGAGCGGCGGACGCCGCCGCTCGAGAAAGCCCCGGAGGGAAGGGAGCGGCCCGAGCCGCGGGAGCCGCGCACGCCGCCCGAACCCGGGAAGGCGTCGCCGATTCCCGCTCACCCGGTTCGTCCCGGCTTTGCGGCCACCCAGGCGAGGAGCGCGGCACGCGACCACGTGTTGGCGACGACGGCGGCCTCCACCCACGCGCGGCGGGCCTGCGCGACCCCCCAGCGGATGCCGGCCAGCTCCTCGGTCCGGTGGGCGTCCGAGTCGATCGTGAGCAGGCAGCCGGCCTCCACGGCCCGCCGCGCACGTTCGGGCGCGAGGTCGAGGCGATGGTCGGAGCCATCGATCTCGAGCAGCGTCCCGTTCGCGGCCGCTGCCGCGAAAAGCTCGTCCCAGGCGAGATCGAGGTCGTCGCGTGCCCGCTCGCCGAGCATCCGGCCAGCCGGGTGGGCGATGACGTCGACGTGCGGGCTCCGGATCGCGCCGAGGACGCGCTCGGTCAGCTGGGCCCGCGGCTGCCGCCGGCCCTGGTGGAGCGCCGCGACCACCACGTCGAACGCCGCCAGCATCTCGTCGTCGAAGTCGAGCCCGCCGTCCGCCCGGATCTCCAGCTCGCAGCCGTGCAGGAGCCGGAACCCTTCCGGCGGTGTTCCGGCCGGGGCGTTCCCGGCGTCCTCCTCCGTCGCGAACCGACGGTTCAGCTCGCGCACGATCCGCGCTGCTCGCGGACCCGTCCGGGGGTGAGCCCCCGCGCGATCGCCAGCCCGTGCGAGTGGTCGGTCAGGACGAGGTAGGCGTAGCCGCGGGCCCGGGCCGTCTCCGCCATCTGCTCGATCGAGTGGACACCATCGGACCAGTCGGAATGAGCATGGCAGTCGCCACGCAGGTCGGCATCCTCGATGAGCCGCGGCAGGCGGCCGTCGCGTGCGGCCTCGATCTCGCCGCGATCCTCCCGGAGCTCGGGTGGAACCTCGGCGAGCCCGAGGAACGCGTACACCTCGGCCTCGGTCGCGAAGGTACGAAGCTCGGCGCCCGGCCCGGTCGCCGGCTCCCCGTCCTCGCCGAGGCGGAGAAATCCCTTCTCGGACAGGCTCCATCCCCGGTCGCGCGCGATCCCGCGGAGCCGGACGTTGTGCTCCTTGCTGCCGGTGAAGTGGACGAGGTACGTGCCCGCGTCGCCGGGCGGGAACGTCATCAGGTCCACCTGTGGGCCGCGCAGCAGCCGGATCGATGCCTTCTTCTGCGGCCCCGCGCCGACGACGTGCTCGACCGGCGGGATCGCGGTGAATCGTTCGATCAGGGCGCCCGGGTCGGTCGTCTCGGCGAGGATGTCCAGGTCGCCGATCGTCTCGCGCCGGCGCCGGAACGAGCCGGCCGGGGTCAGCGCCACCACGCCGGGCGTGTCCCCGAGGAGCTCGACGATGCTCCCGACGATCCGCTCGGCGTCCCCGAGGGTCATCCGGATGCTGCGGCGGTCCAGCCCTTCCAGTCCGAACCGGATCGCCTGCTCGCCCTTCTCGCTGATCCCCTTCGCGTCGCGGAGCGCCCCGGAGTCGAGAGCCGTCCGCAGGTCGGCGAGCGTCGTGATCCCGAGGCCCTCCCAGAGGAGCTTGACCGTCTTCGGGCCGAGGCCCGGGATCGCCAGGACCTCGACGAGGGAGGCCGGCACCTCCCCGTGGAGCCGCTCCAGGAACGCGAGGCGGCCGGTGGTCGCCAGCTCGGCGATCTTGTCGGAGATCGCCTTCCCCACCCCGGGAATCCTCGGCTGCGATCCGGCCCGGTAGGCCCGCGCGATCTCGATGGGGCTGTGCGCGATCGCGTCGGCGGCGCGGTGGTAGGCGACGGTCTTGAAGACCAGCTCGCCCTTGATCTCCAGCAGGTCGCCGATCTCGTGGAAGACGGCCGCGAGGTCGCCGTTGGTGGGCAGCGGGACCTCGCCCGCAGGTTGCGGGACCTCGCCCGCAGGTTGCGGGATCTCGTCCGAATCTCGCGGCCCACCGGCACGCCCGTCGACAGCCATGCGCAGGATGGTACCCGCCGCGCGACCCGCGCCGGAGGGGCGTCGCGCCGGTGACGCGGGCGGGCCAGAGAGTCGCTCCGCGCGGGCCGGGGGGCCCGATCGAGCACGGCGCCGTGCCGCCCCCGCCGGACCCGCGCAGCGCCTGCGCCGAACGCCTATGCAGCCTCGACGCGGTTGCGGCCCTGGCGCTTCGCGCGGTAGAGCGCCTGGTCGGCCCGTTCCACCAGGTCCGCGACGGCCTCGCCGTCCGCGCGCGAGACCGAGGCGCCCACCGAAACGGTGACTTCGCCGACCCCGATGTCGTGAAGGTCGATCCTTGCCACGGCCTCGCGGATCCGCTCGCCGACCTCCAGCGCGACCTCCGGGCTCGGGTTGCGCAGCAGGATCACGAACTCCTCGCCGCCGAAGCGGGCCGGCACGTCGAGGTCGCGGACCGTCGTGGCGATCGTCCGACCGATGGCCCGGAGCACCACGTCGCCGATCGCGTGACCGTGCCGGTCGTTGAGCACCTTGAACTGGTCGACGTCGATCATCAGGATCCCGAGCGCGTCCTCGGCACGGCGCCCGCGGCCCAGCAGCTCCACGTACTCCTCGAAGTAGCGCCGGTTCGGCAGCCCCGTCAGCGGATCCGTTGACGCGCGAGCCTGCGCGTCCCGGAGCGAGTGAACGCGGGCGAGCGCCGTCGCGGCCTCGGCGGCCGCGACCTCGAGAATCCGTCGCGCCCCCTCCGGCCAGGCGCCGTTGCGACGGCGTGAGATCACGATGACCCCCAGGATCTCCTCGCGCGCGATGAGCGGCACGGCCAGCGTGTGCGAGATGCCGAAGGCGCGCCGGACGCGGCTCTCGACGCGGGCGGCCACTGCGGCCGCGGCTGCCGCAGGGTCCGGCTGGCCGCGGAGCGAAGCGCGCGCGGCGCGCGAATCCTCGGGCGTCTCGTCGGCCGCGAGCGCGGGCACCCGGCCCGGGCCCACGGCGACACCGACGGTGACCGCGTCGGCCGCAGCCTCGGCGTCGGCGGCAGCCCTCGCGGCCGCGCCGGCCGTTGCGACGTCCGCTTCCCGCGCGCGGGCCGTTGCCGCGTCCGCGTCCGACACGCCCGTCTCCCTCGTGTGCGCCGCACGGTCCCGGGGCTCGCGAGCCTCGGCGCCGTCCGCCATGCCCGGCGTGGACGGCGCCTGGCCGGCGGCCACCCCGGCGATCGATGCCGCCTCGCCGGTCCCCGGCGTCGCGCGGACCGCATCGGGGTTCGCCTGCTCGCCGGCATCCCCGTTCCGGCGCCGGCGTCGCTCCGGGAGCGGTCCCTGTGGCGGATCCGGCTCCAGGTCTGCCGCGGGCAGGAACGCGGACGACGACTGGCCGCCGCCGTGGGTCGCGATGAGCGTCGCATCGAGGATCGGGGTCCCGGGGCGTCGCTGGACCACGACGAGATGATCCGCCCCGGTGCCGCGAACGACCTCGGCGAGGATCGCCTCGACGATCCCGTCAGGCGACTCGGCTCGCGAGAAGCCGTGGAGGATCCGCGCCACGTCCTCGGCGGCGGCGCGGCGCCGCCCCTCGCGCTCCTCGACCGCGTACCAGCTCATCAGCTCCGTCGCGGCCACGAGCGGGAGCAGCGCGAGGATCACGAGGTCGATGGGCTGGTCGAGCGCCGAGAGCCGGGCAAGGACGATGACGCCGAGGAGCGTCGAGAACGCGGCCAGGAGCCACCTGAGGCGCCAGACGCGCCGCGCCAGCGGGTTCGAGGTGTCGTATTCGGGGCGGATGCGGCGCAGGAAGCTCACGACTCCCCAAGGATGGCGCGGTCACCGGGCGCCCGCCACCCCCCGGCGCAGTACTCCTGGCGGACGAGGGGTAGTACCTTCGTCCTGGGTCGGCGCCCCGATGGTCCAGGGCCCGGGCCGCGCCTGGGCGGATCGCCTCTCTCGCTCAAGACGCTCCGGCCGGTTCCGGCCGTGCCCGCCCATGCCCGCCCCTGGAGGTCCCTGCCCGCCCCTATCCGTGCCGAACGGCCGCGACCCCCGATGCCGAGCTCAGACCGCGTCCGCGACCCGCGCGGAGTGTCCGCCGCTCCCGCGCGCCGCGTTCGGATGCCCGACGTCGGCCGCGGTCGCGACCGGACCGCTGCTCACGGCGCCGGGGTCGCCGCCCCTCGGGAGCTGGCCCGAGGCCCTCGCTCCGGCGAGCGCGGGGACGCCGCCGACCGCTGCGCCGCCGCCGGCCTTCACGCGGTAGAGCGCCGCGTCCGCGGCCGCGATCAGCTCGCGTGGCGTCCTCCCCTGGCCCGGGAAGGCCGCGGTCCCGATCGATGCCGTCACGGGGATCGGGCCGTGGTCCTGCGCCGCGTAGGGGTTCCCGGCGAGCGAGGCGAGGATCCGCTCCCCCACGCGGCGCGCCTCGGCTGCCGTCGTCGCGGGCAGGATCACGGCGAACTCGTCGCCGCCGTAGCGGGTCGGCACGTCGTTCGCGCGGACGCCGGCCCGGATCTGCTCGGCGGTCCAGCGCAGGATCTCGTCGCCGAAGAGGTGGCCCAGGGTGTCGTTCACGAGCTTGAAGTCGTCGAGGTCGAGCATGAGCACGGCGAGCGGCTCGCGAGAGCGCTGGGCACGCAGGATCTCCTCGGCCAGTCGCTCGTGGAGGTAGCGGTGGTTGAAGAAGCCGGTCAGCGGGTCGCGATCCGCGAGGGCACGGGCCGTCACGTACGCCTGGGCGTTCCCCAGCGCCATCGCCGCCTCGGTCGCCATCATCTGGGCCAGGTCCAGGCGCCGCTCCGGCAGCGCGATCGGCCGATCGATGAACAGCTCGACGAGGCCGAGCGTGTCGCCCTTCACGACGAGCGGGAGCATCACCAGGCCGTGGTGGCCGTCGCGCCGGAGCAGTGCCACCTCCGCCGCGTCCGCGGCGGGGTCGTCCGCGTCCACCTGGACCGCCTCCTGGAAGTCGAGGACGTGGCGCGTCGCCGGGTACGACGAGAGCGCGAAGAACGGCTCCTGCTCCGCCAGTCGTTCGGGCGGCCAGTAGCCCGACGTCAGGAGCCGGTCGCCGGCCCGGTCCCAGATGCTGATCGAACACTGGTCGACGCCGGCCGCCCGGCCCATGTGGCGGGCCACGAGGTCCGCCACCTGGAGCGGGTCCAGGCTCTCCGACAGGGCGGAGCTCATCTCCGCGAGCGCGCGCAGCTCGTCCGCGAGGACGTGGGCCCTGCCCAGCGCGCGTGCGCTTTCGACCGCGGTCGCGGCGTGGTCGGCGACGATCGAGAGGAGCCGGAGGTCGCCGACGTCGAACTGGCGCAATCCCAGCTTCGAGAGCGCGATCACCCCGATCACGCGGTCGTCGTAGCGCATCGGGACGACGAGCATCGATTCGTCGACGTCATCGGTCCCCGGGATCGTGAAGCCGCGCGGATCCGCGTTCGCATCGGGAATGAGGAGCGGCGTCCCGTGCTGGGCGACCCAGCCCGAGAACCCCTCGCCGACCCTGGTTCGCAGCAGGTCGAGCGGGATGCTCTCGTAGGTCCCGATCTGGCCGGCGGCGATGACCGGCGTCATGTCGTCGTTCGGTTCGACCAGGTAGACGCGGCAGTTGTGGTAGTCGATGATCGCGCCGGTCTCGTCCGCGACCGCCTGTGCGACCGCCGCCACGGTCGGCTGGCCGCTCATCCGGGCCGCGGCACGCTGCACCGCTTCCAGCTGCGCGACCCAGCGCTCGGTGGCGTCACGGGCCTCCGCGACCTGGCTCTGCGTCGAGGCGAGCTCGACGCCCTGGCGATCGAGCGCGTCTCGGTCCAGGACCAGCCGCGTGACGGCGATGCGGAGCGCCAGCGACACCAGGCCGAACACGGCCAGCTCGAAGAGCTCGACCGGCCTCAATGCGGGCATGCCGGCGTACATCTCCTCGTAGACGAGCACCGTCGCATACGTCAGGAGCGCCACCCCGAACGACCACCTGGCGCGCAGGAGGAACGCGGCGAACGTCAATGGCATGATCGCGAACGGGACCGCGATGTCGGCGGTGGGCAGCAGGGCGCAGACGGCGATGTAGAGGACGGTCAGCCCGGCCACGAGCGGGACGGTGATGCGGGCGTCGAACAGGCGCGCAGCCGCGTCCCCGAAGACGGCGTCCCGGACGACCACCCGAATCCAGTCGCGGCGGCTGCCTCCTCGTTGAGCCGGCGCGACCGGCGTCTCGAACATGGGGCCATCGTGCCATCCGGAGCACCCCGCGGGCGCGGGTGCGTAAGTACCGGAATCGCCGCCCCGTGGTACTAACCGCACCGCACCGCCCGCCGTGCCCGGAGGTGGCAGGCGACCTGCCCGCGCGCACGGAGGTGGCAGGCGACGTGCCCGGAGGGGCGACCGGGGGCGAGCGGCAGCCCCACGGCGTGCGACGCCGCCCGGAGGCCGCCCGGGCCGGATGACGGCCCCGGCACGGCGGCGCGAATTGACCCGATCTCGATCGCGGGACTACACTCGGCCTGCCTCACCGGATCGCCCGCCGTCATCGCGCGCCCGGGCCGGCCAGGCATCCAGAACCGCACGGAGGACCTCTCCCCCAGTGGAGACCGGACCAAGTCCCGCCGGTGCGCGTGGCGCCGGCATCACCCACGAGGTCCACCCCGTCCGTTGAGCGGTGCGGTGCCGGCGCGCGACGCGTCCGGCCCCGCGGCCACCCAGAGGCGGGTCGGACCCGCCCCGAGGTGGCCCATGCTGTTCCTGAGCCAGTGCATCGGTCGGCCCGTCCGCGATCCGTCGGGCGAGCCGATCGGCAAGGTCGCCGACCTGATCGTCGCGATCGGCGACCGCTATCCGCCCGTCACCGGCCTCGTCGTCGTGACCGACCGTCGCCGCATCTTCCTGCCCTGGGCGTCCGTCGCGCACTGGACGCGACCGGCGTGCGGCTGCGCGTCCGCACCATCGACATCGGCAAGTTCCACCAGCGCCCGAACGAGATCCTGCTCAAGGGCGACCTCATGGACAAGCAGATCGTCGACATCGAGGGCCGCAAGGTCATCCGTGTCAACGACGTCAGCCTCGACGAGATCGAGGGCGCCCTCCATGTCGTGGCGGTCGACGTCGGGGCGGCCGGGCTCATGCGCCGGCTCGGGATCGAGGGGCCGTTCCGCGTCCTCGCCCGCGGCCTCGGGCGCGGCGTCCCGGAGCGCTACATCGACTGGGAGGACGTCGATCCGCTCGACAGCACGATCGCGAGCGTCCGGCTGCGCGTGCCCCACAGCAAGCTGGCCCAGCTCCACCCGGCGGACCTCGCGTCGATCATCGAGCAGCTCGCGCCCGCGCGACCGTGCCGGCGTCCTCGCGTCCCTCGACGACGAGGCCGTGGCCGACGCGATGGAGGAGATGGAGCCGGACACGCAGGTCGACGTCCTGGAGGACCTCGCCCCGGAGCGCGCCGCCGACATCCTCGAGGAGATGAGCCCGGACGACGCGGCCGACCTCGTGGCCGACCTGGACCAGGACACCCGCGACGAGATCCTCGTCGCACATGGAGCAGGACGAGGTCGAGGAGGTCCGGAGCTGCTGGGCTACCCCGAGGACTCGGCCGGCGGGATCATGACGACCGAGTACATCGCCCTCGGCGGCGCGCCTCACCGCGGCCCAGGCGATCGACCGCCTGCGCGAGCTGGAGCCCGACGCCGAGACGATCTACTACGTCTACGTGACCGACGAGGACGGCCGCCTCGTCGGCGTCCTGTCGCTGCGCGACCTGATCGTGGCCCGGCCGGACGCCGCGATCGGCGACGTGATGATCCGCGAGCCCGTCGCGGTCGGCGTCCTCGCCGACCAGGACGAGGTGGCCGAGGTCGTCGCCCACTACAACCTGCTGGCCGTGCCGGTCGTCGACGACGACGGCCGGCTCGTCGGGATCGTGACGGTCGACGACGCGCTCGACACGATCATCCCCACGGCGTGGAAGAAGCGACTTCCGCGCGTGTTCAGCCGGTAGACGAGGAGTGACGCAGCAGCGGCGACCGGTCTCGCGGCGTTCGGGCCCTTCCGCCGCTCCCCCGCATTCCCGCCTGGCGGGTCCGCCTCATCGCCGTCCTCGCCGTCCTCGGGCCGGGCCTCGTCAGCGGCTTCGCCGACAACGACGCGGGCGGCATCACGACCTACTCGATCGTCGGCGCCCAGTTCGGCTACGCGCTGCTGTGGGTGATCCTCGCCAGCCAGGTCGTCCTGTTCTTCACCCAGGAGGTCGGGCGCCCGCCTCGGGCTCGCCACGGGCAAGGGGCTGATGGGCCTGATCCGCGAGCGCTGGGGCGTGCGCTGGGGCGCGTTCGCGGCCGTCGCTCATGCTCACCGCGAACCTCGGCTCGACGGTCGCCGAGTTCGCCGGCATCGGCGTCGGCGCTCGGCCTCTTCGGCGTGCCGCCCCAGGTCAGCGCGGCGGTCGCCGCGGTCGTCGTCGTCGGCTTCATCGCCCTCGGCAGCTACAGCCGCGTGCAGTACCTGTTCGTGGGGGTCGGGATCCTCGTCTCGGTCGCCTACGTCATCTCGGCGTTCCTGGCCGAGCCGGACTGGGGGCAGGCGCCGCACGAGCCTCGTGATCTCCCGCAGCTCTCGGCCTCGCCGCGTCTACTGGCTGGCGGTCGTCGGCACGGTGGGCACGACGATCACGCCGTGGGGCCAGGCCTTCATCCAGTCGTACGTGGCCGACAAGGGACTGCGACCCGACGACCTCGCCGGCGAGCCGGCTCGACGTCTTCGCCGGCGCGCTCCTGACGAACGTCATCGCCGGCGTTCATCGTCATCGCCTGCGCGGCGACCCTGTTCACGGCCGGCATCACGATCACGGGCGCAGCGGATGCTGCGAAGGCGCTCGCGCCGTTCGCCGGGCCGGGCGGCCACCGTGCTGTTCGCCGTGGGGCTGCTGGGGGCGTCGTTCCTCGGCCTCGGCGTCGTGCCGCTGACGAGCGCGTACACGACCTGCGAGGCGTTCGGCTGGGAGACCGGCGTCGACTGGAACTGGCGCGAGGCGCCGGCGTTCTACGGCCTGCTCGCCTTCTTCATCGGCTTCGCCGCGCTCTTCGTCATGATCCCCGGGCCTGCCGCTCATCCAGGTGATGTTCCTGGCGCAGGTCCTCAACGCGCTGCTGCTGCCGTTCATCCTGGTCTTCGTGATGCTGCTTGCGCGCGACCGCCGGATCATGGGCGACCTCGCGAGCGGCCGGATCCTCGGCGCGATCGGCTGGATCTGCACGGCGCTGCTGATCCTGCTCTCGCTCGTGCTGGTGGCGGCGTCGGTGATGGGCGCGCTCTGAAGGGAGCCCGGCGCTGGGCGGGGAGGGCCGCCTCGCGGACATGGCAGGGCCCGCCCGGGTGTCCCGGGCGGGCCAGCGTCGCGACCTTGACCACGAGGAAGGCCGCCCGGGTGACCCGCGCGGCCTTCATGGATCTCAGTACGAGGCGGCTCGCGCCGTCATCGGTCGTCAGCCGGCGGTGTACCGCTCGACCGGGCTCAGGACGCTGTTCGCGTTGTAGGGCGTCGGGTTCGCAGCCGAGCGGACATACCACTCGCCGGACGACGTGAACGTCAGCGTGGTCCGGGCCACGCCGGCCGCGTCGATGAGCACATCGCGCTTGGCGGCGAGGACCCAGGAACCGTTGACCTGGTGGTAGAACCAGAAGCTCACCTTCGCGGGCGCCAGCTCCGGGCGAGCCGGCCGGACGGTCGTCGAGAAGGTGACCGAGGAGTTGCGCGAGACCGACCTGACGGCGCCGCCGTTCGTCGGGCGCATGACCGCGATCTCGCGGACGACCGTGCGGACCTGGTTGCTCGTCGTGGCGCCGAGCTCGGTCGTCCCGGCGAACACGGCCCGGTACCAGAGGTTCGTGACGGGGGTGTAGTGGTACGAGGTGCCTCCCGACGAGCCCATCGTGAGGTTCGTGATCGTCGTCCAGGTGATCCCGTCGCGGGTTCCCTGGAGCGCGACGGTCCTGCCGGACCCGTTGGCGGCGAACTGGACGCCGAGGTTGAAGCCCTGGCCCCAGGTGATGACCGGATTCTGGGCACCCGGCGGCGTTGGTGCCGACGTGGTGAGCGTGATCGAGGTCGCTGTCCCGCCGACGCTGAAAGGTGTCGACGTGGCCATCGTGTAGCCGGTCGCCGAGGCCACGATCGTGTAGCCGACGCCGGCATGATCGATCGAGCAGCCGGAGAAGGTCGCGACGCCCTGCGACGTCGTGCGCGTGAGGCCGCTCGTGCAGGTCAGCGTCCCGGCGCTGGGATTCACGCCGAGCGCGAGCGTCACGATGGTGGCGGGTGCCGTCGTGACTGTGTTGCCGCCGGCGTCCTGGATCGCGACGACGGGCTGGACCGTGAAGGCCGCATTGCTGCCCGCGCTCGTCGGCTGGGCCGTGAAGCCCAGCCTCGACGCGGCCCCGGCCGCCACGGTGAGCGACTGGCTCGCATACGTCAGGCCGGACGCGGTTGCCGTGAGCGTATAGGTGCCCACCTTGTCGATCTTGCAGCCGCCGAACGTCGCAACGCCGTTCACGACCGTCATCGGGTTGGCCGTGCAGGTAAGCACCGCGCCGGCCGGCCCGCCGGAGATCGCCAGCGTGACCTGCGTGAGCTGATCATGGGTGGCCGTGTTGGTCGTACCGGCCCGCACCGCGACAAGCGGCTGCGTCGTGAAACCGGTCGCACTGACGGCGCCGGCCGCCGCCGTGGTGATCACGAGCCGATCGGCGACGTCGAACTTGCCACTGGTGGCAGGCGCGTACGGATGTGGGGCACCGCCGCCAGTCGTGTCGGTCGCTGTCAGCGAATACCCGACTCCAACCGCGTCAACACGACAGCCGGCAAACGTCGCGACGCCGTTGACGGTCGGCGACGTGCTGCAACCGGCGAGGGTGCCAGGCCCACCCTGATCGGGCGCGACCCTGGTCAGGAGAATCGTCGCCGACGCGGACGTCACCGTGTTCCCGAAGTTGTCCTGGATCGCGACGACCGGCTGCCTCGAGAGCGAGCTCGAGGGTATCCCGTTGCCTGGTTGCATCGTGAAGACCAGCTTCGTCGCTGGCGCGGGCGCCACCGTGATCGTCGGGCTGTCCGCGGATGCCCCGCCGGCCACTGACGCGCGAATCACGTAGGAGCCCTGGCTGCCGAACGCACACGCCTCACCCACGAAGCTGACGAGGCCCGAGCCGGCCGTCACTTTGGGGTTGGTCGCGCAGGACAGCCCCCCGGTCGCGGGGACCGAGGCGAGGAGAATCGAGTCGCCGCTGCGCACGTTGCCGTACTGGTCCTGCGAGAGCACGATCGGCTGCTGGGCAAGGGCTGTCCCGGCTGTCACGGTGAGGCTCGGGGCGGTCTGGAATGAGAGGACCGCCGCCCCGGGAACTTCGATGAGCCCTCCTGCGGTCGCATCGGAGACACCCGCCGTGCCGCCGACCTGGAGCTCGCCATTGGCAGCGAGCGGAATGCCACGGGTCGGGAGGACCCGGATCCCGCTGAAGACGACTGTCCCGGCGCCCGTGCTCGCGCCGCTCACCGTGAATGTCAACTCACTGGTTGTCGCGGCGCTGAACGTCGCGACCGCCCCAGTCGCACCGACGCTGATGGTCGGGCTCGGGCTGGCGGGGAATTCGAAGCCGAGAGGGGCCGTGATCGTGATCGTCCCCGTCCCGATGTCCCCGGCGTGCGTGACGGCGACCGATGGACCGGTCAGAAGGGTAGGGCTGTTGATACCGGGCGGGATCGCGGAAGTATCGGCCGAGATCGCACCGCCGCCGGTCGCCGATGTGACCGAGCTCGCCGCCAGCGCGACCCCCGCCATCGGGAATAGCGCCGCGACGAGCGCGCCGCCGGATAGCAGGACGGCAAGGCGCCCATGGAAGGTTCGCTTGGGCATGATCATGATCACCTCCGACTCCCCGACGCCCCGGAATCGTCCCCGGTTCCGGACGACGGCTCCTCAAGCATGCCCGTCCGGCATCAACGGGGCATTACGTGGCGTCATGATCGGGGCGTGCCAGCAAGGTGATGAGTGCCGAAAGGCTCATCCGGGCCATGGGAGCGGCGACAGCGACCGAGCCCGCGATCGGGCGGCCCATGCCGCACGCGCACATCTCCGACGGAGCAGCCCCGGCGCGCATACAAACGAGAGGCCCCGCCTTTCGGCGGGGCCTCGCATTCGGCTCAGTCCCCCGTAGGGGGCTCAATGGCATGGATTCAGCTGGGATTGGTGGCGACCCTCCCGTGGCTCGTCGCGGGCGAGTAGGTCGCATTGCCAGCGAACTTGAACCAGTACCCGGTCCACCCGTTCACCTTGGCATAGTAGTGAACCGTACCGTCGCTCGCGACCAGCCGCGTCGTGAGCGCGTGCCAGCCGACCGTCTTCGACTTGACCCAGACCTGGACGGTTGACCGCGGACAGGTTGGGGCTGGTCTGGACGAGGACCGTGACGTACTTGTTGGCGGGCACGGAAACACTCGCCGTGCCGAAGCCTGACGTCCCCTTGTTCACGCCGGCGGCGATCGCGTCGGTGAGCGTGACGCTACGTCAGTCCCGAGCCGATCGTGAAGGCCAGGCTCGTGGCCGGGGTCCAGTAGGGGTTGCTCGGTGGCCGTGAGCGTGTAGCCGACGCCCGCGGTGGAGATGTTGCAGCCCGTGAAGTAGGCGTAGCCGCTGGTGGTGTAGATGCTGGTACCGCCGCTGCAGTAGAGCGTGCCACCGCCCGGGTTGGCGCTGATGGCGAGCGTGACGGTGGTCCCGGTGGTCACCAGGTTGCCGTAGTTGTCATGGACCGAGACGACCGGCTGCTGGGCCCAGGTGACCCCCGGCTGACCGCCACCCGGCTGGGTGAGGAAGGCGAGGTTCGTGCCGCCCGAGCCGATCGTGAAGGCCAGGCTCGTGGCCGGGGTCCAGTAGGGGTTGCTGGTGGCCGTGAGCGTGTAGCCGACGCCCGCGGTGGAGATGTTGCAGCCCGTGAAGTAGGCGTAGCCGCTGGTGGTGTAGATGCTGGTACCGCCGCTGCAGTAGAGCGTGCCACCGCCCGGGTTGGCGCTGATGGCGAGCGTGACGGTGGTCCCGGTGGTCACCAGGTTGCCGTAGTTGTCATGGACCGAGACGACCGGCTGCTGGGCCCAGGTGACCCCCGGCTGACCGCCACCCGGCTGGGTGAGGAAGGCGAGGTTCGTGCCGCCCGAGCCGATCGTGAAGGCCAGGCTCGTGGCCGGGGTCCAGTAGGGGTTGCTGGTGGCCGTGAGCGTGTAGCCGACGCCCGCGGTGGAGATGTTGCAGCCCGTGAAGTAGGCGTAGCCGCTGGTGGTGTAGATGCTGGTACCGCCGCTGCAGTAGAGCGTGCCACCGCCCGGGTTGGCGCTGATGGCGAGCGTGACGGTGGTCCCGGTGGTCACCAGGTTGCCGTAGTTGTCATGGACCGAGACGACCGGCTGCTGGGCCCAGGTGACCCCCGGCTGACCGCCACCCGGCTGGGTGAGGAAGGCGAGGTTCGTGCCGCCCGAGCCGATCGTGAAGGCCAGGCTCGTGGCCGGGGTCCACACAGGGCTGCTCGTGGCCGTCAGGGTATACGAGCTCGCGGAGGCGTTGTTGATCGAGCAGCCGCCGAAGTACACGTAGCCATTCGTAGCTCGGAGCGTCGTGCCGCTCGTGCAGGAGAGCGTGCCGCCCGCCGGGTTCGTGGCGATCGACAGCGTGACGAACGTACTGTTGTCGGCGACGACGGCGTTCGACGATGTCTCGATGGCCACGACCGGCTGCTGGGCCCACACGGCGCCGGGTAGACCGCCACCCGGCTGGGTGATGAACGCGAGGTGAAGGATTCCCCCGCCGACGTAGAAGCCGCTGCTCGTGGCTGGAGTCCAGACGGGGCTGCTCGTGGCGTACAGGGTATATGGGCTCGCGGAGCCGAGGTCGATCGAGCAGCCGCTGAAGTAGGCGTATCCGCCGACCGCGACCTCGCTCGTTCCGCCCGTGCAGGAGAGCGTGCCGCCCACCGGGTTCGTGGCGATCGAGAGCGTGACGACCGTCGAGTTATCGGTCGTCACGACCTGGTTGAGCGCGTTGACGACCTCCACCACCGGCTGCTGGGCCCAGATGGCGCTTGGCGCGCCGCCGCCCGGCTGGCTGAGGAACACGAGGTGCGTCGTGCCGGGGCTGGTCCCCGGGATCACGGTCAGGATGAAGTCCTGCGTGGCATCGACGGTCCCGTTGGCCGCCCGGATCGTGAACTGGTAGAACGGAAGGCTGCCGGCGGCTGGAGTGCCCGACAGCGTGGCGGTTCCGTTGCCGTTGTCGACCAAGGCGACGCCAATAGGGGTCGCACCGGACTCGGAGATCACCGGCGTGGGTGTGCCGACGGTCGTGACCGTGAAATTGCCAGCTACGCCGACGGTGAACGTCGCGGCGCTCTGGCTCGTGATGACCGGTACGGATGCCGCGAAGGCGCCGGTGGGCACGAGTGCAAGGGTCAGCAGGACCCCAGCCACGATACCGGCGAGGCGCGCGCTAGATCGGCCGTGCATTGCACATCCTCTTCATCGCGCCCGGGCGAAGACAGCGCGGGCTGAGTCGAGTCTAGCGCGGCCCGGGCGGAACGGCGCCAGAGAAACGATGAACGGATCAAGCGGCCAGGAGACAGACGGGCCCGCAGTCCGAGGGGTCCGAGTATCGACGCGCTTCCTGAAAGGATGCGGAAAGGAGGGCTTGGAGCCCGTGCTCCCAGATCCCGGGTCCCGGATCCGGATCAGCGGGTGATGGACCACCGAACCCACGGGCTCGATCCAGTCGCGTAGTCGGGCGCGGATGCGGCCGTGGCCCGCCAGCGGAAAAGCGCGCTTCCGGACGGCGTCCAGGTGACGCTGGCCCGTCCCGCGGCGTCCGTGCGCCGATTCGTGGTCCCGACGAGCTTCCATGATTGCGAGACCGGGCTCCAGCGCTCCAGGCGAAAGGCGACGCCGACGCCGGTGTCAGCGGGGCTGACCGTCGCGACGATCGAGACGCGAACGCCAACCCGCCCAGCGTGCAGCGCCGACGTCGACCAGTTGAGGCGCACGGTCCGCCGCACGGAGACAACCGTCGTAACGCTCCCGGCTCCGAAGCTGCCGGCGGCGGGTACGTCGAAGCGATAGGACGGTCGTTGACGACGGCGTCACATTGGTGCTGAAGCCGCCGTCCGCGCGTACCGCCACGGATCCCAGGGAGACCGTCTGCAGCGCCCCGACGGGGATCGCCTTCAGCTCAAGCGACGTGACCCCGGAAGGGGCCGCGAGCCGTCCGGCCAGGAGCGCCGTGCCCCCGCGATCGACAACTCGCGGCGTCGCCAGCACGGCGATATCCGGCGCCTCGCGATCCACGGCGACCCACGATCCGATCGGAACCACGACATTGCCCGCCATGTCGCGCACCGGGCCAACAGTCAGGACGTAGACACTCCCGATCGCCAGGTCCACCGTGGGCTGATACGACCCAACGTTCGGGGCCACCACCGTGAAAGTCCCCGGCACCAGCGCTCCGTCGGGCGTCTGGACGACAAGGCCGACCTGCGTCCATGATGCCGGGTCGATCGGCTTGCTGAACGTGACCGTGACCGTGGGACGCGGGCCCACGAGGTCGGCGGTGATCGGAGGGTCGGTGGCCGTCACCCTGGGCGGCCGCGTATCGAGGACGATGCTTGCCGAGACGGGCGGAGAGACCGCGCCCGCGACGTTCTGCACCTTCGCCCAGAGCGTCTTCGTGCCGTCCCCGGGAGGGAAGGTCCACGTCGTGGCAGCCTGGTACGGCAGCCATGGCCCCCACGTCATCCCGTCGGCGCTGAACGACA
Source organism: uncultured Chloroflexia bacterium (assembly GCA_963809215.1). Taxonomy (GTDB): domain Bacteria; phylum Chloroflexota; class Limnocylindria; order Limnocylindrales; family CSP1-4; genus CTSoil-043. The sequence goes on along the minus strand of CAWEIJ010000002.1, from coordinate 421,744 downwards.
TCAGGGCCGGGCCCGAGAGGCTACCGGAGGACGTCAACAGGACGGGAACGGCGGGGGTGTTCGTGGAGGGTCCCGCGCCCAGCGCCAGCACGGCCAGGGCGGGTCGATCGGGGATCACCTGGACGGCCAGCGTGTACGTCCCGACGGCGGCGGTCGCGGAGTTGATGTCGAGGTAGTACCGGCCGCCGACCGGCGTCGCATACGAGAGGGACTCTGTGCTGGTCGGACCGGTGGACCGTCGCGACGACGCCCTGGTTCGTGATGACGGTCGTGGCGGTGCTGTCAAAGAGGTACAGGTCGAAATCCGTCCCCTGGGTCCCGGTCAGGCTCGCCAGCATGACGCGTGCCCGGCGGGAGGACCATGGAATACACCACGTCGTAGATGTTGCCCCCGAGCGATCCGACGACGACGCCGGGGGTGAGCGGGACACCTGGGATGTCCGACGAGCCATCGGCGCGCGCGATGGCGGCCGGGGACGCGATGGCGCCCGACATGCCGCAGCGCGACCGCCAGAACGAACCCGGCGGCGCGCGTGCGGCCGCAGCCTCCCATCCTCCTCGCTGCCATTCTCATTGCATCTGGAGTCTACGCCTGCCGGACAGAGAAACCGGCCCCGGGGGTGGTGCCCCGGGGCCGGTCTTCAGGCTTCAGCTCTTATCGCCGCCGGCCCTCGGCCGGCATGCGACGCCGAACGGTTTGCTACTTCCAGGTGACGCCGCGTGCGGGCGACAGGCTGTCGCCGTAGGTGGCGTTGCCCATCCACTCGGCGCGGACGCTGATAGAGGTCGCCTTCGTGGACTTGAACCAGTAGGTCGCGATCCCGTTCGCGTCAGAAACGCGCGCGGTTACGGCCTTCCAGGGACCCCAGACGCCCGGAACGGCGGCCGTGGTCACCCAGATCTTCACCGTCTGGCCGGCAAGCGCCGCGCCACCGGAGAACTTCCAGGTCACGTACTTGCCCTTCGCCTGGATCTTGAGGCTCTTCGTGCTGTAGCCGCTCGTCGGCCTGAGCCCGAGCGCGCTGACGGCAGCGATGTTGAGCGGGGCGAGCGTCGGCGCGGAGCCGTTGATCGCGTTCGAGATGAACTGGTCAAAGGCAGCGCCAATGCTCGGAGTGCGGTTGACCTGCGTCCCGACGACGACGACCGTGGAGTTGAAGCACTCGACGTTGATCGGGCCCAGCGGGGCGCCGGTCGCGGTCTGGTACTTGAGGTTGCTGATCGTCACGGTGCCGGTGTTCGGCGCGACGGCCTGCTGGTCGATATAGACCGAGAAGGTCGACGCGGCTGCACCGGTCGGGAACGAGACGAGATGCGCGACCAGGCCACTGGCCAGGTTCGTCGAGACGATCGGCAGGTCGTTGCTGTTCTGCGAGCTGATCCAGAACGCGTTGTTCTCCGCGTTGGGCTGGAGGAGCTCGCAGGTGAAGGTCTCGCCGGCCACGAGCTGGCCGTTGAGGGTCTCAGCGACCTGGATGTTGCCCGCGGGACCGATCGTTCCCGCGGCGATGTACGGCTGGGTGACGGCGGTCACGACGACGCCGCTCTTGAATGCGCGGATCGCGTTGACCGCGTTCGTGCTGTAGAGGGCGTTGAACGTGGAGCCGGTAAGCGTGCCCGTGCCAACGGCAAAGGTCACCGCGCCCGGCGTCGCGTTCGGATCGATGTTGAGCGTCGGGCCGTTGGTCGGAACCGATGCGGGCAGGGCGCCGGCCGCGTTGGCGCCCACGATCGTGATCGTGGATGCCGTCGTGGAGGCGGCGTAAACAGTCCACGTCGCGCAGGTGTTCGTGGCGTTCAGGGTGCCCGCCACGCTCGAGACGCCGACATTCGTCGACGTGTTGAGCAGGCTGACATTACCGGTCGTCACGACCGCCCACGGGGCGAAGGTGAAGGTCTCCGAGGCGTTGCTGTTGGTCGGGTTGAAGTCGGCCACGCAGACCTGGAAGGCGTTGTTGTTGTTGAGACCGGCCTGCAGGAAGCCGGCCGCGGACTCGGTGATCGTGAGGACGCCGGACTGCTGGGCGTTGTACCCGATCCAGACGGTCGGGGTGGCGCCGACGCCGACGAGGGTGCGGTTGACGACCGCGATGACGTTGCTGTTGACGTACACGGTGAAGGCCGGGCTTCCCGTGAGGGTTGCCGTGACCGACGTCCCGTTCGGAACCGTCGACGCGAGGTCGAGCAAGATGCCGCTGAGCGTGATCGCCGAGGCGACCGTCGAGGCGGTGTTCACCGTGACGGTGCAGCTCGTGCGATCAAAGGACAGCGCGCAGGTGCCCGCCGTGAGCGTGAGCCCGGCGGCGTTCCCGACGGCCGTGTTCGTCGTCGGGGGCACCGTGGTCGAGCTCAGCGTGGGCGGCGTCGCGAAGACCTTGCTGTTCGTCGCGACAGCCGAGGCCACGAGGACGTACGGCTGGACGCCGTTCGACGACTCGTAGACGTTGTACGAAACGGCGCCCGGCACCGCGGCCCAGTTGAGGGTCAGTGTCGTGGCCGCTGCCGCGATCGTGACGGCAAGCGGCGCGGACGCAGTCGTCTCGCCGGTGGAGCCTTTCGCGGTGACCTCGAAGTAGGCCGTCGAGACGCCCCACGTGCCGACAGGACCGGCGTCGGAGCCATTAAGGGGAGTTCCAGCGAGCCCGCCGGGTACCGCCGCGTTGGCGGGCACGGCGTTGTTGGCCGTCGGCGCAGCGGCGCCACCAGCCACCGGTGGGACGATGATCGAGGCTGTCGTGCCGAGGATCGGGAGGGTTGCTCCGACGGTCAGCAGGTTGTACGTACCAGCGAGGGTGGTTGACATGTAGATGTCATACCCAGCGGTGAAGCCTGACACCGCGGTCCAGCTCAGGTTGATGGCACCGGTTCCCGTGACCGCGCTCGCGACCGTGACCGCGACCGGCGCCGAGGGGAGAGTGCTCCCGGAGGTGAGGCCGCGCGCCGCGACCTCGAAGTAGTAGGTGCCGTTGAGGACCGTCCCCGGGTGGTTCGCCGGGGGCTGCGCACCGGTCGCCTGGGTCGCGCTCAGCCCAGTCGGGACCGCGACGATCCCGCCGGAGGCGGTGACGCCCGCGACTGGCGCCTGCGAGAAGAGCACGCCCGTGGGGAGCGTGAAGGTCAGGGTGGAGTTGGCGGCGAGGAACCCGGCGCTCGGCTCGACCGCTGTGGTCGTGCCGGCCAGCTGGTTGTTCTGGCCCGGGAAGACGACCTTAGAGGTCGCATTCTGGGTCACGATCGCGCCGATGGTGCCCGGCGACGCGAGGACGTTACCGGAGCAGTTCGGGACGTTCGCCTGGCTGACCGCGACGCCGGCGGCATAGCCCGTGCCAAGTGCCGGCACGGTGGCGGTCTGGTACGTGGGGGGAGTGACGACGTTCGTCATTACGGAAGCGGCGCCGACATCCACGCCGTTGATCACGAGATCGCCGGCGGGGCCGGCACCGGTCCCGGTGACCACAAACGGGCACGACGACGTTACCGCGATGACGGCGGAGGTGGAGCCCGTGTTCACGCTGGTGAACAGGTAGCCAGTTGCCGACGTCGTCTGCGTCACGACCGCGCTCGGGGGTGTGCCGCCCGTGCCGGTCAGGGTCGCGATGATGCCGCCGGTCGCCGCAGCCGTGGTGGCCGCGATCTTCAGGCCGGAGACCGTGATCTGCTCGATGTTGTTGTTGTCGTTACCGGTCGTGGTGACGGTGAACGTGTTGCCGCTCACCGCAAGGGTTGCCCCGAGCGAACCGGGGGCGGCGAGGACGCCGCCGCTGAAGGTCAGGGTGTTCTGGCTGTTGGCGTCCAGGATCGTGACCGTCAGGGTTCCAGGTCCAGTGAACGACGTGATGGTGTTCTCGGTGAACGTGAAGCTCGCGGTCCCGGTCGACGTCGACCCTGCCGCGATGGATCCAGCCGACACCACTGTCGTGCTGGCGAACGCGGCCGGCGCGGCGACCGTCGCGAGAAGCGAAGCAACGAGCGCGGCACTGGTGCCGAGGCTCAGCGCTTTCTTCGCAAGATTCAAGTGAGTTCCTCCCATTGGGGATTCATGGTCTGGTGCGTGGACCGGGGCTATCGGCTCCCGGCTGCGGGTCGGTCCGTTGGGCTCCTTTCGTCGTGTCGACCGATCCGGCTGTCCGATTGTTCCATTGCCTTGCGCAAGGCCCGGAACGACGTGGCGGGCCCTGCCCGCCCCGTTGTTACGGCAATGTCGGGGACGGCGCCTCGGAAGGCGCCGGGTGGAGTCGGCGACGGGACGGCCGTTGGCGGAGGGGTCCGCCGTGGCTTTTCCGTCGGCGACGGGGATGGAGACGGCGATGGGGTGGGCGACGGTTCCGCGGTCGCGCTCGGCGACGGCGAAGAACTCGCGCTGGGCTCGGCCGAGGCGGCCGGGCTGGCGGACGGGGACGGGCTTGGCTCGGGGGTGACCACCGGCTTGGCGGTGGGGGCCGGGGTCGCGACGACGGCCGGCGGGGTCTCCTTGACGGAGGGTGCCGCGGACACGGTCGGCTGGACCATCGTCGGCGCGAGCGTCGGCGTCATGTTCGGCCCGACTGTAGCACGCGAGGATGGCGACGGGGCCGGTTGCGTGAGCAGCGCCGCGGCCAGGACCGCCGCTCCACCGAGCAATCCGACCGTGACGATGGCCACCACGAGCGTGCCGGTGGTCCGGACCGCGCCCCGGAAGACCTGCGTCTGGAGGTCCTGGAGCCAGGACCGGTGATCGTGCCGCCGGGCCCGGTCCGCGATCGCGGCCGCGTAGATCCGCTCGTCGAGGTCCGGCGACGGCGGCGGCGTCGGCAGGCTCCCGAGCAGCGCCAGGAGCCGCGTGGTTCCGCCGATCTCGGCCGCGCAGATCGGGCAGCCCTTGACGTGGGCCGCGAGCCGCGATGCGTCCGCCTCGAGCAGGTCGTCGACGAGGAACGCGTCGATCAGGCCGCGTGCGGCGGCGTGATCGAGGGGCTCGCGGGCGGACGGAGTGGGGCTCACATCCTATGAATGACGGGGAGGGGCCGGAAAGGTTGCAGAACCTGGCTCGTGGGATCGCAGCGTCACGTCCGTCGCAGGAGTCGGTCGCCGCTCCAGATGTTGCGGGAGGCGAACAACGGCGGGGTGGTCTCGCGGAGCCAGTCCTGATCCGCCCGGTTCCTCGTAGAGGAACCACGCGTGATCAAGACGAAACGCCGGGTCCGTTGTCCACGCCGGTGGGTCCAGCCCGTCGCGGGCGCAGAGCGCCTCGATCGCCGCGGCCAGCAATGCTGCCCAACGGTGCTCGTCCTCGTTGGCGAATTGGGGACGATTCTTGGCGAGCTCGGTCCTCGACCCCGGAATGTAGGTCCAATCCTCCAGGAAATCCCGGAAGGCGATCCATGGATCGACGCCGACGGCAATGCGCGCCATCGTGTCGACCGTCGTCTGCGGCGAGTATTCGATCGTGCGCATTTGTTCGTCGGTCATCTCCGACCGCGGCGTTTCCATCTGGCGGTCCTTTGAGCCTTCCTCCGTCACCGCGCTCAGCGGCCCGCGATCCGCTCCGGCGACCGGATCTGGAACCGCGACGGATCTCGCCGGTCTCGGCGATCCGATCGCCATCGACGGTCGCCGCAGGATGGCGGCCGTTCGAGCCGTGGACGCCTGGCGCGGTGCGTCGAGCTCGGGGGCCAGCCCGTCGCGGAGGAGCTTCGTGCCGCGGAGGAGGTGGCTCTTGAACGTGTTGAGGGGCAGGTCGAGCGCGTGCGCGGCCTCCGCGTAGTCGAGGCCCATGACGTGGCGGAGCACGACCGCGGCGCGGTACTTGAATGGGCAGCTCGACGATCGCGGCGGCGAGCGCGCGACGGAGGTCGGCGGCCTCGGCCGCGGCGATGGGGTCGGCGCCTGGGCTCGTGTCGGCGAGGCCGCCGAGGGCCAGGTGGTCACCGACAGCCGTCGGCCGCGCTTCCGTTGTCCCGGAACGCCGGCGCGTCGATCGACGTCTTCGGGCGTGACCGCTGGCGTGCGGCGGCGCGGGTGGCCATTCGCAGGGCGATGGTGTTCAGCCACGCGGCGAGCGACGGGCGCGGCTCGAAGCGCTCCATCTGCCGGAAGGCCGCGATGAACGTCTCCTGGACCACGTCCTCGGCGGACTCGCGGTCGAGCAGCAGGCGGTAGGCGAGCGTGTACAGGCGGGGTCGGTGGAGCCGCACCAGGACCGCGTACGCGGCCTCCGACCCCTCCTTGCATCGCCGAACGAGCTCCTGCTCGTCGCGACCCCACTCGTCCAAGCATGTCCTCCGAGCGGCCCGGCTGGCGGTCTGTCGTGGACCGGGACTGGCCCTTCCCGTCCGGACATCGGGCCACGTCATAGTGGCCGCCCGGACTGGCGGCACGGGAAGAGTCTGCCACACGGGGTCCAGTGGTGCGGCGTTCACGAGGACGGGGGCCCCGTCACGGGAAAGGCCGGTCCGTGTCGGCGGGCGCGAGGACGACTGCGTCCCCGGCGACGAACGCCGCCCGCCAGCCCGTCGGAGGACGCATCGGATCGACCCCGAATGCGCCGCCGCTCGGAAGGAACACGTATTCGATCCCTGCCTGCAGGATGGGCGCCACGCTCGCCGGGCCCGGAAAACCGCTCCGATATAGGAGGCCATTGGCGAGGGTCGCCCGGTATCGCTCGGTCGTGAACCGAAGCCAGCGGAGGGCCGAGGCGAAGAGGACCTCGCGCCCGACCATGCCCTCGGTCCACCAGCCGACCGATACGCCGGTCAGGTCGGCCACGAGGATCGATCGGTTCCGCGCCGGGGCGTTCGTGGCGAGCCACTCGATCGCGGTGAAGCGATCGCTGGTCAGAATGTGGTAGAAGGCGACCTGGTCGGGGAATGCAGACAGGCCCGTCACGACGAGAATGACCACGACCGCGAGCGAGCCGGCACCGACGGTGAGACGACTGCGACCCTTGCCGACGACGCTCGTCACGAGCGGGACGAAGGCGGCGATGCCGAACGTCGCGAGGACTCCCATCTCGCCGAGCAGCCGCGCCTCGCCGGACACGAGGTACGCGATGACCCAAATCACCGCTGATGCGGAAGCAGCTTCCACGAGCACCCAGTCACGCGTTGAGAGCTCTGCGGCCACCGAGGCTCGCCTCCACGACAGCACCAGTCCGAGGGGCACGAGGACGAGGACGACCAGGTACAGCGGCCAACCCAGGCCGAGCACGCGCCCCGCGTCGCCGGCCTGGATGCCGCCGCCGCCGAGCGTCGCAAACAGCGCGGCATACGTCGGCGCGAGGAGGACGAACGGCAGTACGGCCAGCGCCGCGGCGGTGACGATCGAACGGACCGCTCTGCCGCAATTCGAGACCCGATCGCCGTGCCGTAGAGCATGACGGCGACCCCACCAGCGGTCGGCACGGCGACGAGGTGTGAGGTCGCGACGACGGCGGCCATGCTGACGGCGAACGCGCCGAGTGCGATCCGCGAGCCGCGTCGCAGGTATGCGGCCAGCCCGACGAGAGCGACCAGCGCCGCGGCCGTACCGAGGGCCTCCGGCGTAGCCGCCCCAGGCGGCGATCTCACCGATCGGTCGCGACGCGACCCACCGTCACGGCAGCGAGCCGCCGGCAGCAGGCCGCCGCGCCCAGATCAGAGCCATGAGGATGGCCAGCGCAGGTGCGGCCGTTGCCGCTGCACCGCTGATGGCCGTCGCCGTCGGCGCACCGACCGCAGCGACGAGCGCCGCGAAGACCGCTGGAACGAGAGGCGGGTAGACCATGCCGGACCGCTCGAACGTCCCGAACGCCAGCCAATTTCCCCCGTCGATCCCGGACGGCGCTCCTGGCGTGTAGAGGACGCAGGCACGCAGAATCTGGATCGCCCCGATCGTTACAAACCCGATCAGCGCAATTCGACGCTCGCTCACAACCGTGGCGTGCGCTGGGCCGCCGGCTCGCTGGCGCCGATGGCGGCGAGGAGATCGTCTGACATCTCGGCCACCGCGAGGGCGTCGCCCATCGCGACGGGATTGTCCCGGCGACCGAGAGCTGCCTCGACGAACGCAGCGATCAGCGCGTCATGCCCCCAGTGAAGCCCGCCACGGAGCATCGCAACGCCGGAGCCCGCGAACCCGAGGCCGTGATCGAGCATCGCCTTCGCGCTCGTTCTCGCGATGTCGGCTGCCCTATGGGCGCCATCCTGCTGGAGTCGCACGGCGACGTCGCGGAAGAGGTCCAGGTCGACAAGGCGCCGCTGCCCGATGAGCGTGACATGCCATTCCGAGACCGGTGCGCCGAAGACCATCGTCGCGCGGGCCGGCGGGTCGCCCGCGAACGTCGCCTCGACAACGCCAGGGTGTCCGTCCGGTCGCCACGTCGCGCTCGCCGAGGCGAGCCGGAGCGGCCGCACCAGCCGCGGAGGGTGTACATGAGGTGCGGGACCTCGTCGAAAAGGAGACCACCGGGAAGCTGGCGGTACCAGATGGGCAGCCGGCGCCGCCCGAGGAGAGCTGGACGGCGGACGCGTAGAGCAGCGCCGGCGACGGCCCGAGAAACGCACGCGCCGACCGCGTGGAACGCGCGAGTCGAAGTTGTCGGCTTATCGTCAGGATCCGGCCTGCCGTGGTGGCCGCATCCGTCATCGATCTCGCCTCGGCGAGGTTGAGCGCCATCGGTTTCTCACAGAAGACGTGCAGCCCGGCACTGAGGGCGGCCCGCGCGTGCTCTGCGTGCGACCAGGGCGACGTCGCGACGCTCACGGCATCCAGCCGAGCGTCGAACAACTCGTCGCGGTCGCGTGCGACGAGGCTGATCCCGAACCGCTCAGCGGCTGCGCGCGCTCGCTCCCGGGCACGGGCGTCGAAGACACCCGCGACCTCCACGTTGGGCAGAGCACGATACACGGGGATATGCCGATCCCGCGCGACCCACCCCCAGCTCCGATGCGCCGACCCGGAACGTGGGGGCGGTCGTCACTTCGTCGCCCTCCCAAGCGAAGCACCCGGGCCGGGCGGTCCGAGATCGCCCGCTCGAAAGCCTGGACTGTGAGTCCGCCGTTCGATCCCACGATGTTCGCTCGCGATCCGCAGTCCGGCCACGCACAGCCGAGCGCGAGCCTCAGGGTCCCGCGAGAGACGCTGGAGCGCGCGCGCAAGTGCGCCGTGGTCCTTCACCGGCACCAGGATCCCCGACTCGCCGTCTCGGACCAGGCTCGCGTTGCCTGGGACATCGGAGGTGATAACCGGGACTCCGGCCGCCATCGCCTCGAGGACACCGAGCGGCATCCCCTCGGTCGTCGATGGGCGGACGAGCACGTCGATCCCCTGCAGCCAGGCTTCGGGATCGGTCCGAAAGCCGTCGAAGGTGACTCGATCGGCGATTCCCGCCTGCGCCGCAAATCGCTCGAAGGCTCGCCCTCTCGGGACCACCACCGGCAAATGAGAGAGAAGCGTCGATGCCGCTTTGGACGGCCTCCGCGACGGCGCGAAGTGCGACCTCGGGGTCCCTTGTTGCGCACTAGGCGTCCGAGGAAGCCAACGCGCAGGCTCTCGTGGGGCGCACGGTCAGCGGGAGTGAACCGGGGTACGCCGCGAGGTCGACGCCGTTCGGGACGACGTCAACAGGCAGCCTCGGTTCCAGGGAACGCAGGTGCGCCGCGACCGGCTCGCTCACCGCGAGCGCGCGGGTCGCGAGCCGGAGGATCGCGTGACCAATTGTCGCCTCGTGGACACGGGTGACCCCGGCCGATCAGCCCGGCGACCGACCGGAGGTCGCCGATGTGCGCGGAGATGACGAACGGGACGCGGGCGCGGCGGCGCGCCGAGATGGCCGCGACGGGCGACGTCTGGACTGGAGACTGTGCCCCCAGACGACATCAGGCTGAACCGACGCGATCCTCCTCGGGAGCGCGGTGACAAGGGCAGGTGCCAGGCTTATTTGCGCGCGGAAGAGCGTGCAAGATCGAAGGCACGAATGCCCACGAGATCGATTTCCGGCCTGGCAGCTCGAACGCTGCGCTTCCGCGCGGCAACGTCGCGAGGATAGTGACCATGTGGCCGGCCGTCGCGAGGCGCCGCGAGACCTCGAGCACCACGCGTTCCGCCCCCCGCCCGCGATGGGCGTAACGAGTCACTTGTAACCAGGATGCGGAGTGCGGAGTGGTTCACTCAAGGAGTTCGTCGGGGCGAGCGGAGCCCGGCTCCCGGGTGACGGCGGAGTCCCCGAGAGACGTGCCGCCGGGCGGGTACCGCCGCAAGCTCTCGACGATTACCCCGGCGATCGCCGCAGTCGCGACCGCGCTCCCACCCACCAGGACAAGGACCAGCGCGATCAACTCGATCTGTGCAACCCGTACCGGCGCCTGGAGCCCAACCAGCCGCGCCACGGCAAGCGTCGTGATGACGATGATGCCGGCGCCGGTGCCCCACGTCCCGCCGAGGAGGTACCGGCCGAGCAAAACACGCGCGGATGCCCGAGCCCTGCGAGGAGCGATCGGAGAGTAGATCGCAAGCAGAAGACCGACGAGAACCGCCTGGATGCCGAGAATCACAAGTGCGGGCCCGAAGAACGACGCCAACCACGACAGCGAGCCGGTCTGCACGACGGTCGGGTCGATCAGCGCCCACGCGACCGCGACGGCTCCGAGAATCGCGAGGGCGGCGCCCGGCAGGGTGGCGGCGAGGTCCGGCGCCAGCAGGAGGATCGTCGTCAGGTGGCGCAGGCCGTCCGGCCCCGTCGCGAGCTTGCTGGTGCCGATCCGTTCGCGGTACCCGGTCTCGACCTCCAGGACCCGCCAGTTCGCACGCCCCGCGACGATGAGCATCTCCGATGCGTACTCCATTCCGGTCGCACGCAGGTTGAGACCAAGCAACGCCTCCCGACGGAACGCGCGGAAGCCCGACTGGCTATCCGTCAGGCTGCGCGGCCCTCCGGCACGACGGACGAGCCACGTGATGATCGGCGTCCCAACAAACCGGTGAAGCAACGGCATGGTCTGTGCCGTGACGCCGCGCAGCCGCGAGCCAATCACGATGTCCGCCTCGCCGCGAATGATCGGATCAATCAGCTTCGTCAGATGCTCGAACGGATAAGTGGCGTCGGCGTCGCCCATGACGCAGATCGCGCCTTTCGCCTCTGCGAACCCGGCACTCAGCGCGGCGCCGTATCCGCGGACGGGCACGTCTATGACCCGGGCCCCAGCGGCTCGAGCCGCGTCCGACGAGCCGTCCGTCGAACCATTGTCCGCGACGACGACCTCCCCGTCCACGTCGTTCGCCGCGAATGCAGCCAGCACCTGACGAACGACGAGCGCGACGGAGCCGGCTTTGTCGAGGCAGGGTAGGACGACGCTGACCAAAGGCGCATCAACCCCCGAATCGGTGGCGTGCATGTCAACGAGAGCCCCCTCCGGAGGCATCGCGGAGGCACGACGCGGCCTGATCCGGCTCGAGGTTAGCAGCAGAATGATGCCCGTCATCAGCACGATCCCGGCAGCGGCGACGCCGATCACCAGCGCGTCCGACCCAGAACGGCTGATGCCGACGACCGGTGGCGAGGCGAAGGTCGCGACGGGCGCGGACCCGACATCGATGTTCGCCGAGAAGACCAGCACGGACCCTGACGCGTCGGTGCCCGTGGCGGTCAAGGTGTACGGCCCGGATGCCGACGTCGGGATCATCACGCTCGCAGAGAGCGCACCAGATGCATCGGCCGTTGTCGTGGCCAGCAGCACCGGCGCCGAAGAGACTGACTCCATGGTGATCTGAACGGCCGTCGACGGCGCGAAGCCTTCCGCGGAGGCCGTGATCCTGGCGCCGCCGAGCGGGTGTGCATCCGATACGGTCAGCACGCCGGATGGCCCGTACTGCGCCAGGACCGCCTGCGAACCGAGGACGAGGAGTAGGAGCACCGCCGAGATGGCCACGTGGCGCCGCCAGTGCGCTACCTCGAGCCAGAGCGCTGTGGTCGGGCGGTCAGGCTGAGAACCGGCCGCGGCGCGAGGCGCCCCGACTGGGGGGTTCTGCCGAGCCTTGGCTCGCCGCCGCCACCACATCATGGCGACACCGTCTGGCCATCGTGCTGCTGTCGTCCGCCGTCGTCGTCGGCGACAGGCCGCCCGATCACTGACCGACCGTGTATGTGCCTGTGATGACAGTGAGCGCCCCGGTGTTGACCGTCACGTCCTGGCAGGCCGGCGCGATGTAGCCGGCGACTGCACCAAAGCAGACGACGTCGGAGCCGGCGGGCAGGTCGGTCCACATCCCCCAATCATTCCGTGGTACCCCATCGACGCTGATCTGCGCGGCGAGGGGTGGGTTCGTCGTGACGCTCAGGGAGCCGCGCTGGCTGAAGGTCCCAACCACGGTCGTGGTCGCTCCGGCGGTCACGACCGCGATCTGGTCGGCGGGCTCCATGTAGCCCTCGACGTGGCTGAAGTGGACCGTGTAGGAGCCCGGAGCAAGCTCCAGCCAGTTGAGGCCCCAGGAGTCGGCCACCACCCCGTTAAGCGAGATCTGCGAGGGCAGCGGCGGGCTGGTCGTGACGCGCAGGAAGCCAAGGCCGACCGCACCGTTTGCGGCCGAGTTCACCGTGTACGTGCCTGTGATGACAGTGAGCGCCCCGGTGTTGACCGTCACGTCCTGGCAGGCCGGCGCGATGTAGCCGGCGACTGCACCAAAGCAGACGACGTCGGAGCCGGCGGGCAGGTCGGTCCACATCCCCCAATCATTCCGTGGTACCCCATCGACGCTGATCTGCGCGGCGAGGGGTGGGTTCGTCGTGACGCTCAGGGAGCCGCGCTGGCTGAAGGTCCCAACCACGGTCGTGGTCGCTCCGGCGGTCACGACCGCAATCTGGTCGGCGGGCTCCATGTAGCCCTCGACGTGGCTGAAGTGGACCGTGTAGGAGCCCGGGAGCAAGCTCCAGCCAGTTGAGGCCCCAGGAGTCGGCCACCACCCCGTTAAGCGAGATCTGCGAGGGCAGCGGCGGGCTGGTCGTGACGCGCAGGAAGCCAAGTGCCTGATACGAGAACTGGTCGGCGCCGTTCGTCGCGCTTTCGCCGCCAGGCGTCGTGACGGTCACGTCGACGGTGCCCACGCCAGGCGGACTCACCGCTGTCATGGACGTGTCGGAACCCACGGTGAAGCGCGTCGCGGCCAGATTGCCGAAGGAGACGATGGTCGCCGCCGAGAAGCCACGTCCCTTGATCGTCACTGTCGTGCCGCCAGAAGCAGGACCCGTGGAGGGGACGATGGCTGTGACCACCGGTGCGACCGCGGCCGTTACAGTGAGGCTTAGCGGGACGGTGTGCGTCACCGACGCGGCCGTGCCGGCGACAGTCAGTGGGTATGCACCGGTCGCCACGCTCCCGCTCACGCTCAAGGTGAGCGCGGAGGTCCCGCCGGCCGGGACTGAGGCCGGGACGAAGGCCGCCGTGACGCCGCTGGGCAAGCTGCTGACCGAAAGCGAGATCGTCTCCGCCGAGCCAGACACGAGGACAGTCCTAATCGAACTTGTTCCCGGCACACCCGGGGCGGCCGCAACCGTTGCGGGAATAGCACTCAAGGAGAAGTTGTTCGCCACGGGAGCGGCAAAAGCTCCTGACCCGTTGGGCGTGCCCATGCCGGTTGGCCCGTCATAGCCGGGTCCCGCCGTGCACAGGTACGACCCGCCGCACGACCCATCGCTGCCAGAAGTCACATCGTTCAGGAACGCCGACGCGGCGTAGGGGTAACTCGCTGGGTTCGTGCCTGTCACGGGCGTTCCAGCGAGCGCGTACACCGAGGCGATGATCGGGGAGGCGACGCTCTGTTCCGCCGAAGACCACCCAGCCGCCCTGGCCGACTGAGTAGACGGCAACCCCGGTATTTGGGTCAGCGACCGCGGAGACGTCTGCGACCGTACGCATGGAGCAACCAACGTCCTGCTGCCACGCGGGTTTCGCCTCGTAGCGAGAGCAGCCGCTCCCGGCCCCCGACCAGGCCGTCTCAGTCCAGCCACGCGAGCTGGTTGCGGCACTCAGCGAGGTCCCGCCCACGGCGACAACGTACGGTGAGGCCGCGGGATAGCCAACCCCGTAGCCACCATCGCCGCTGCTCGCCGTGACGGCGATCCCGGGGTGGTCGTAGTAGGCAGAGTCGTATGAATGCTCGTTCGACGACTCGGGGCCGAGATAGCTGTTCGAGATGGCGATCGCCCCAAGCGCCGCCGCGGTGTTAACCGATGCGCCGAGATCGAGCATCGACGCAGACCTGGCCTCCACCAACAGGATGCTGCAGCTCGGGCACACCGCGGACACCATCTCGATGTCGAGGGCGATCTCGCCGCCCCAGCCAGAGTTGGCAATCGGATAGTTGGTACCGCCGTTCTCATCGACCTTGCGGAAGCACCCGTTGGCCGAGGTGCACGAGGGAAGGCCGAATTGTGACCGGTAGGCGGCGAGGTCCGACTCGGCCGTGGGCAGATCGTACGCATCGACGACCGCCACCGTCCGGCCGGCGCCAAACCCGGCGCCGATTCCAGGCAGCGCGTATGCCGCCAGCAGATCCAAAGGTCCGAGGCCCGCCGGCGCGGCTGCCTGGGCGACAGTCCCGGACATGGGCGCGAGGTCGCTCCGACGCAGTGACATGCAGGACGCGTAGCCAGGGAGGGCGGGACCGCAGAGCGCGCTGGTCGGGGGCACAGTAGCCCGAGCGACAGGGATTGACCCCGGAAGGACCGTCGGTGCAAGCGGATACGCCATCGAAACCACGAGGGAGGCAAGCGCGAACGGCACACTCCACCGTGCGGGCTCGTATCGCCGCGTGGGCCCGCGGCGTCGCCCTTGCAGGGCCGCATCCGCAGTCGACGATTCCGAACGTGTCAGTGGGGTCAGGGAGGTCCGAGATGCGCGACGGATGGCCGATCCTCCGTGGTCACCCACTTTCACGTCGTCGAGTCGAGTTGAAAAGGTCAGGGTGCGCACTGCCTGCGGTCTGGCCGATGCGAGTCGGCCTACCGGCCACCGAGGTTATCACCTTCAGGGCGCCCAGAGCCGATCCATTCCGGCCCAGGATGCTCACCCGTCCTGCAGAGTAAGGTGGACCCTCGGCTCGGCGGCCCCGTTGACGTCGATCGAGCGGGTGGCGGGCCGACGGGTTGATCGCGCGAGCAACGCCGGGACGGCGTCGACTGCCGCAGCCTCGACGGTACCCGACGCGACCCCGGCCTGCACTCGTTGTAGGCGCCGCGGACCCACACTCCATGACTCATGCGATGATCCGGGCTCGGGCCCCGTTTGTCGGACGCTGCCCGCACCGGTCGAGTCCAAACCGTCGAATGGCGTGCCGAGACCGCTGATGCAGCCGGGTTCGACGGATCCCGTGACGAGGACGACCGACGAGACCCGGTCGACCAAGGCATCGCGTCGACCGGCAGGGCGGCCTTGACAAGAAGAGATCGCCAATGGCTCCGGCACTCGGCGGACGCGAGGTGCACACTCACTCCCGGCTCGGCGTTGCCGCGGGCAGGGGTGTCGAGGCAACACCAGATGTGACGACGACCCCGGGCGACTCAGAGCGAGGCACGCCGGACAGATGAGCGAGGGTACGTTCAGAGCGGTGGTGGCCTCGGTGCTGGTCGGGGCGTTCGTGTTGGCTGTCGTCGTCGCGGTTGCAGTCCTTCTGCCGCGGCCGCCCATATCGATACCGGGTGCCACGATCCAAACCGGGCCGCCCTCCCTGGCAACGCCCTCGAGTGCCGCAACGCGCCCTTCCGGACCCGCGTTCAGGGCCAGCGTCATCGGAGTCGGCCAGGTCCCCCGCGGCGGCTCATCGGGCAACCAGCTCGTTCTCCAGTTCCTCGAGGTCGGCGTGGATGCCATCCCTTCGGCGTCGGGGTCATTCCGGGTCACCCTGACCGATGACGCTGGCGATGGGTCGAGGGTGAGTTTCGTGGGCACGCCCTCGGTCCAGGCGCCTGGCTCCCTGGGCGCGACGGTGGCCCGCCTCGCGCCGAACGTCCTCCTCGTGAGGCATCCTCGGAGCCGACCCCAACAACGTGGAGCTGCTCAGCATTCGGGGTCTCGGCGTAGGGCGTCAGCCACTGCCGCCCTTGGCGCCCTCAGGATCCAGACTCGAACCAGTTCACCGGGTCTCTCGCCACGGGAGACGGAGGGCAGCTCACTCTCGCCGGGCATTGTTGCCGCGCGTCCATAGTCCGACGCTATGGCCCTGGAGTCCGGTCGCTGGACAGGTCGCCGCTCAGACCTGCCCCCAACGGCAATGCGCGGGGCGACCAGGGCCGCCGTGAGGCCATGCAGTAGTTGGCACGGTGCATCTCGCCCACCGGGGGGCTGAGTGACGCCGCCGCCTGCCGCTCGCCCAATAGCCGGAATTTTCCTCTCGCCATCAGAGGCTCCGCAGCGCACGATCTTCGACACAGAGCTCGTGAGGAAAGGAATGACGATGGAACGGAAGAGCAGGTTCAGCGGGCTGCGGATCGGCATTGCCGTGGGGACGGCGATCGCCCTGCTTGGGATCGCGTTCGGGGTGGCCGTGGCCTCAATTCCAGCGAACGGGGGCACGATCAACGCCTGCTACGCCACGAGCAGCGGGGCTCTCCGGGTGATCGACTACCCGAGCCACCACTGTGCCAGCAGCGAGAGGCTGCTCCGCTGGAACCAGACGACCGCAACCGGGGCCATGCCCCTGCTCGCCCTTGCAGGCACTGGCTGCGCCGGGAATCGGCGGTGCGGGCACGCTCTACCTGGGAGTGACTCCCGGTACCGGCACGGTGACCTTTACCTGCAAGACGTTGCTCACGCTCAAGAGCACGATCAAGATGACCGAGATCGACCTTTCGGCCGGCCCGCCAGGGCAGGCCCTTACCCATCAGTGTCTGAATACAACGATCTGCTCGCTGTTGGTGCCATTCGGGTCGACGCCGGCCATGGCGACCTTCATCGCGCCCGCTGATATCGCCTTCACCTGTCCCGGTGACACGGTCGGCTACCACGGTTCGCCGGACATCACCCGGACGCACTCTCGGGGATCTGCCAGGGCATGACCCTGAACGTCCACCGGACGGTGGTCGTCACCGCGCGGTAGAACGGCGCCAGGGCTGCACCCATCCCGCCGTCCCCGGACGGCGCGGGTCATGTTGAAGGCGCCGGTCAGGTTGACGTCCAGGACGTCGTGCCAGGCCTTGTCGGTCATCCGCATGATCAGGTCGTCGCGGGTGATCCCGGCGTTGTTGACCAGGATGTCGACCCGGCCGAGCTCCTTGAGCGCGAGGTCGTGGGGATCACGGGCGGGTGAGGATCTCGTGCGTTCCGATGCGTCGCCAGATGATGTGCGCTGCGCCTTCTCGAACGGCGGACCCGTACTCGAAGGTGGCCCTCCCGTCGTCGGCCCACGTCATCTCGAAGACGCCGGGAGCGCCCTGGACGCCTTTCACCCGGAGGCCCGGCCGAAAGCGTCCAGAGGGAAGATCGGCGACGAACTTCGCGGCAGCGGCCCGAAACGCAGCCTGCTGCTCCGCGCGAGAGCGCCGCGAAGTCGCGCCGAAACCGATCGGTCCGGGCGAACGTCGGCATGCTCGCCGGTCAGTCAGCGAGGGACTCGAGGAAGGCCGCCGCTGAAATCGAACGTCGTCACGCGCCCGGCCTTGATGTCGTCGGAGGCCTCGTGCTCACCCTGCTGCCACTCCCGGGTCCAGAACCAGGCCTGGGACGCGTCGATCAGCTTCTGCGGCCGAAGCAGGATCCCGTCCGGCGTGATCTCGATCTCGATTGGGTCGCCCTCCTTCAGGTGGGCGGCCTCACGCACGTCGAGTGGGATGGTCACCTGGCCCTTCGCACGGATAACCGAAACCGGCATCGGGTGTTCCTCTCCTGCGTTCGGACTTTCCGACGCTCCGACTACAGGATAGCGGTTCCATCCGATTCCGCCCTCCCGCCCCTACATCATCGCGAGGCCGCCGTCGACGCCGAGGACCTGGCCCGTGATGTAGGCGGCCTCGTCGGAGGCGAGGAAGGCGACGGCCGCGGCGACCTCGTCGCACGGAGGCGAAGCGGCCCAGCGGCGTGGCGGCCTTGATGGCGTCCTTGACGTTGTCCGGCAGGCCGTCGGTGAGCTCGGTGATGACGAAGCCGGGGGCGACCGCGTTGACGGTGATCCCGCGCGAGGCGACCTCGCGGGCGGTCGCCTTGGTGAGCCCGATCAGGCCGGCCTTCGAGGCCGAGTAGTTGGCCTGGCCGGCGTTGCCCATCTGCCCCGAGACGCTCGACATGTTGATGATCCGCCCGGAGCGGGCCTTGATCATCGGGCGCAGGACGGCGCGGGTCATGTTGAAGGCGCCGGTCAGGTTCACGTCGAGGACGTCGTGCCAGGCCTTGTCGGTCATCCGCATGATCAGGTCGTCGCGGGTGATCCCGGCGTTGTTGACGAGGATGTCGACCCGGCCGAGCTCCTTGAGCGCGAGGTCGACGAGCTCGGCGCACGCCGCCGGGTCCGTCACGTCGCCGCCGATGCAGACCGAGCGCCGGCCGAGCGTCTCGACGTCGCTCGCGGGTGTGGTCCTCGACCGTGCAGGCCAGCCGGTCGAGGAACGCGACGTCGGCGCCCTGCCGGCCGAGCAGCAGCGCGACGGCGCGCCCGATGCCGCGCGAGCCGCCGGTGACGATGGCGACCTTGCCGGTGAGATCGATCATCGGATCATCCTTTCGCTGTGCCGTCGGCCGCGAGGAAGCGTCGCACGGCCTCCACGAGGGCCGGGAGATCGTCGTCGAGCGTGGCGGCGATGAGGCCCACCACGACCGCCGGGTAGTTGTGCGCCAGGAAGTCGCGCAGCGCCTTGAGGCCGCGCCAGTCCACCTCGGGCATTGCGAGGAGGATCTCCGGCGAGAGCAGCTTCGCCTGCTCGCCGGTCTCCTCGAGGCGCTTCGCGATCGCGTCGACCGCCATGTCGTCGTCCTTCCAGCCGGGTCCGGCAGCGGCAACGTACGCCTCGATCTTCGCGCAGTGCTCGAGGATCGCCTCGAGCGCGCGCCTATGCCGCGGGTCCATGCAGGATCACGCCCTCGCGGGCGATCCGCGCCGCGAGCGCCGGTCGAGCCTCGCCGGCCACGACGAGGTCCACGTCGCGCGCGAAAAGCGTCTCCGCGTCGGCATTGAGCGCGGCGCGCTGGCGCAGGCCGAACCGCCGGCCGGGTGCCGGCTCCACGAGGAGGTCCAGGTCCGAGTCGGGCCGGAAGTCGGCCCGCGTGGCGGAGCCGAACGCCACCACGCGACGCAGGCCGTGGCGCCGGGCGAGGGCATGCAGGCGCCGGTCGCTGGGGGCCGCGACGCCGGTCGTGGAGGCGCCGGAGCGGCGGGGCGCTCTCGTCGCCGTGGCGCGAGCGGTCGGGAAACGATCGGTCGACCGAGCCGGCGAGCACGCGCATCCGGAGCGCCCGGTCGCGCGGGGACCGGTCGTCGAGCAGTCGATCGCGCAGGGCGGACTTGTCGAGGAGGTCGACGTGGAAGTCCGGGCGGAGGGTGCCCAGGTCCTCGAGGGCGTTGAGGAGGAGCGCCTCGTCGGCCGGCTCGGCGAAGCGCCGGGTGACCACGACGGCGCCTTGATCGTCCATCCCGGCGAACTCGACCGCGGCATTGGCGCGGGCCAGCACGGCGAGCGCCTCGAGCGGCTCGACCATCGCGAGCGCGAAACGGACCGCGGCGCGCGCTCGGGCGTCCGCTCCGAGGGCGAACCGGCGGTCGCGCCGCTCGACGAGTCCGTCGTCGTCCAGGATGCGCAGCGCTCGCTCCGCGCTCGAGAATGGGACTTCGAGGATCGCCGCGACCTCGGCGGGGCGCAGGCCCTCCGGTCGCTGCGACAGCGCGATGAGGGCGCGCAGGCCATGTTCGGATGCGACGAGTCGGCTCATGAACGGATCGTGACGCTGACAGCGTGATTCGTCAACGTGGCTGGCGCGGCGCGGGCCATGCGATCGGCGTCGTCGTGCGTGGCAGCGTCATCGCCCGGTCGTCGGCGCGCACTCCCGTCAGGAGACCGTCACCCGCGCCGGCGGGTCACCCGGGACGACGTCGTCGAGCGGGACGGACACCGGGCCGGGCGCGGCGAGGACCGCGGCGAGCTGCGGCGGGATGGGGTCCACGGAGTCCCAGTCGACGGGCAGGCGGACGTGGATCGAATCCGGCCGGATGGACGCGGCGCGGGCGCCGGCGGCGGGGTCGGCGGTCCACTCGAAGGCGACCGCGCCGGACGTGAAGCCGGCACCGAATGCGACGATGACGACGTTGTCGCCCTGCCGGATCCGGCCGGCGTCGACGGCCTCGGCGAGCGCGAGCGGCACGGACGCCGCGGAGGTGTTCCCGTAGCGATCCAGGTTGACGAACATCTTCTCCATCGGGAGGCCGAGGCCCTTGGCGACGGCCTCGATGATCCGGACGTTCGCCTGGTGCGGGATGAAGAGGTCGATCTGGTCGGGTGTCAGCCCCGCCTTCGCGATCGCGGCGAGCGCGGTGGACGCGAGCGTCTTCGTCGCGAAGCGGTAGGTCTCCTTCCCCTCCATCCGGATGAAGTGCTCGCCGCGGCCGATCGTGGCCGCCGAGGGCGGGCTCTTCGACCCGCCGGCCGGGAGCCAGATCATGTAGGCGCCGGACGGGTCGGTCGTCATCTCGATCCCGTGCGGGACGGCCGGCGCGTCGGACGCCGAGACCACCACCGCCCCGGCGCCGTCGCCGAAGAGGATGCAGGTGCTGCGGTCGGTGTAGTCGAGGAAGCGGGTCAGGAGCTCGGCGCCGATGACGAGCACGTGGCGGGCCATGCCCGAGGTCACGTAGGCGCTCGCGGTGGCATACGCGTAGACGAAGCCCGAGCAGGCCGCGGACACGTCCATCGCCGCCGCGCGGCTGTTCCCGATCGCCTCCTTGACGAGCGACGCGGTCGACGGCATCCAGTAGTCGGGCGTGAGCGTCGCGACGAGGATCAGGTCGATCTCGTCGGGATCGAGGCCGGCGACGGCGATCGCGCGCGCCCCTGCCACGGCGGCCATGCTCGCGGTCGTCTCGTGCGCGGCCGCGACCCGGCGTTCGCGGATGCCGGTGCGGCTCACGATCCACTCGTCGGAGGTGTCGACGATCCGCTCGAGGTCGGCGTTCGTGAGCACGGCCGCCGGCGCGTACGAGCCCCAGCCGGTGATCCGCGCGTGGCGTGCGCCGCCGACAGCGGACGCCGGGCCGGTGCCTCCGGGCGCGGCGGCAGGGGCAGGCGCGCCGGCCTCCGAGAGCACGCGCCCGCTCGTGGCCGCGAGCCCGCCTGCGATCCCGTCGTTCATAGCGGCACGACCTCGATGAGTGGCTGCTTCGCCTTCACCAGCGCCCCGTCCTCCGCGATGACCCGCACGACCTGGCCGGCCTGGTCCGACTTGATCTCGTTGAAGAGCTTCATCGCCTCGATGAGCCCGATCACCTGGCCGACGACGACCTCGCGGCCGACCGCCACGAACGGCGGCGACCCGGGCCCGGGCGACGCGTAGAAGATCCCGGTGAGCGGCGCGCGCACAGCGAGAACGGACGCGGAAGCCACGGTGGGCGCGACTGCCGAGCCGGCCGGGGACGACGAACCGGACGCGGTGCGCGAGCCGCCCGGCGAGCCGGCGGAGGGTCGGCCGGTCCCTGGGGCCGTCTCCGAGCGCTGCCCCGAAGTCGCCGGCTGCGCCGTCGCGACCACGGTCGCCAGGGGCGCGAGGGCAGCGGGCTTGCGCAGGACCAGGCCGGTGCCGCCGGACTCGACCTCGAGCTCGGTGAGGTCGCTCCGCTCGAGCAGCCCGGCGAGCCGATCGAGGAGCGCCAGCAGGGACGCGTCGCCGGCGGCGTCGGTCGGGACGAGGGCAGCGGCGCCCGTCGGTGCGGAGTCGACGTCGAGCGGAACCGTGGTCGCGGCAGAGGCGGCGACCGCGTCTGCCGGGACCGAAGCCACGGGCGCAGTGGAGCCGGCCGCGTCGCCCGGGGCGGCGCTGATCGCGGTCGCGGGCGGCCTCGTGCGCGCCGAGGCGCCGGGGCCGTCGAGCGGGCGATCCGTCATTCGTCCCACCGCCGGAGCACGAGCGCGCTGTTCTGCCCGCCGAAGCCGAACGAGTTGCTGACCGCGATCGTCATCCGCCGCTCGCGGGCGACGTTCGGGGTCAGGTCGAGGCCCGCGGCCGCCTCGTCGGGGTCGTCGAGGTTGATCGTCGGCGGGACGACGCCCTCGCGAAGCGTCCGGAGCGTGACGATCGCCTCGATCGAGCCGGCCGCGCCGAGCGTGTGGCCGATCATCGACTTGATCGCCGTCACGTTCACCTCGCCGGCACGTGCGCCGAAGAGGCCGCGGAGCATCTCCAGCTCGGTCCGGTCGCCCTCCGGCGTCGAGGTCGCGTGCGCGTTCACGTGCTCGACGTCGTCGACCGTGAGGCGCGCCTTCTCGAGCGCGCGCCGGACCGCGCGGATCGCGCCGACGCCGCCGGGTGCGGGGAGCGTGACGTGGCTCGCGTCCGCCGAGGCACCGTAGCCGACGACCTCGCCGAGCGGCTGCGCACCGCGCGCCCGGGCATGTGCCAGCGTCTCGAGGACCAGCACGCCGGCCCCCTCCCCGATCACGAACCCATCGCGGCCCCGGTCGAACGGGCGCGAGGCTGCGGTCGGGTCGTCGTTTCGCGTCGAGAGCGCGCGCATCGCCGCGAACCCTGCCACGAGCGGCTCGGAGATGACCGCCTCCGCCGACCCCGCCAGCATCACGTCGGCGTCGCCGCGCCGGATGATCTCCCACGCCTCGCCGACCGCGTGACCGCCGCTCGCGCAGGCCGAGGCGATCGCGTAGTTCGGCCCGAGCGCGCCGAAGAAGATCGCTGCCTGGCCGGCCGCGACGTTCGGGATCGCCATCGGCACGAAGAACGGGCTGATGCGGTCGGGGCCCTTCTCCACGCTGGTCGTGACCTGCTCGCCGAACGTGATCCCGCCGCCGAGGCCCGTCGCGATGACGATCCCGGTCCGCTCGGCAAGCTCGCCGTCCAGGCGTCCCGGGAAGCCGGCCTCGTCGAGCGCCTCGCGCGCCGCCACGAGGGCGAGCTGCGTATAGCGGTCCGTGCGGCGCTGCTCCTTGCGATCGAGGACGCCCGACGGGTCGAAGCCCGGCACCTCGCCGGCGATCCGCGACGAGACGCGGGCCGGGTCGAAGGCGGTGATCGTCGCGATCCCCGACCGCCCGGCGACGAGGCCGGCCCAGGTGCTCGCGACGTCCGCGCCGAGCGCCGTGAGCATGCCCGTGCCGGTCACGACGACCCGGGGCGCGCCGTCCGGCGTCGTGAGCTGGCCGCGCGGCGTCGCGCCGCTCACCGCACCAGCTTCCCGTTTCGGATCGTGGCGGCGCGGTAGACGTCACCCGGGAGGCCGCGCGCCGACACCGCGTCGGCCGCCCCGAGCACGTCGAACGGGACACGCTTGATCTCGGCGGTGATCTCGCCGTTCACGATGTCGACGAGCGCCCACGAGGCGGTCGGGTCGCCGTCGAAGACGTAGCCGCAGCTGCCCCCGTTCACGACCACCTTCCAGCCGAAGTCGCGGACCTCGGGGACGTGGGTGTGGCCGCAGCAGATGACCCGCGCGTCGGTGCGACCGAGGCGCTCCATGAAGACGCTCTCGTCGAGTCCGCGGTCGAAGCCCGCCGTCTGGCTGCCGGGCGACCCGTGGGTCACGAGGACCAGCGTGCCGTCGTCGGCGCGGAGGCGGCGCTCAGCGGGGAGCCGGCGGAGCCAGTCGACGCGCTCCGGCCCGATCGCCTCGTGGGCCCACTCGACCGCGGAGCGAGTGGACTCGGGGATGCCGTCGCCGAGCCACGGGTACGCGGCGCCGTAGTCGAAGTCCGCGACCGCGATGTCCGTGTTGCCGGCCACGACGAGCGCGCCGCGCGACTCGAGCTCACGGATGGCGTCGATGACCGCCGCGGGGTCCGCGCCGTTGACCGCGTAGTCGCCCGCGATCGCGACGACGTCGGGCGCCGCGGCGGCGATCGCCGCCCGCACCGCATCGAGCGCCTGCGCGACGCCGTGGACGTCCGAGAAGAGCGCGAGGCGCGTCATCAGCGGAGCACGGAGGCGTCGGGGATGACGAAGCTGAGGACCGCCTCGCAGCAGACCTCGCCGTCGACGCTCGCGACGGCCCGCCCACGCCCGAAGCGCCGGCCGAGCTTGTCCATCGTGACCTCGAGGCGCAGGACGTCGCCGGGCTTGACGACGCGCTTGAAGCGGCACTCGTCGACGCCGGCGAAGAGCCCGATCTTGTCCCCGAAGCCCTCCTGCTTCGCCACGTAGACGGCCATCGTCTGGGCGAGCGCCTCGACCTGGAGCACGCCGGGCATGACCGGCATCCCCGGGAAGTGGCCCTGGAAGAACCACTCGGTGGCGGTCATGGCCTTCCGGCCGACGATCCGGTGGGCCTCCGGGTCGTACTCGTCGATCCTGTCCACGAGCAGGAACGGCCAGCGGTGCGGGATCAGCGCCTCGATCTCGCGGGTGGTGTGGACTGGTTCGGTCACGTGCGACTCCGCTTCGTCGGGCTCAGTGTCGCGCGGCGATCGCGCGCCGAGCGGGTGGATGGGTGCAGGCCTGCACGGATCGCCTCAGCTCCGCGGGGCGAGGAACGCCGCCGTGCCGACGCGGTCGATGAGATTCGTGGTCACCCGGCCCTCCACGAACGCGGCGTTCTCCAGCAACGCGCGGTGGAACGAACGGTTGGTCACGATGCCGTCCACGACGAGCTCGTCGAGCGCGGCCTTGGAGCGCGCGATCGCGGCCGGCCGGTCGGCGCCCCACACGATCAGCTTGCCCAGCAGCGAGTCGTAGTACGGCGGGACGTCGTAGCCGGCGTAGAGGTGCGAGTCGAGACGGACGCCCGGCCCGCCCGGCGCATAGAAGCGCTCGACGAGCCCGGCCTGGGGGCGGAACTCGTGGGCCGGGTCCTCGGCGTTGATCCGGAACTCGAAGGCGTGGCCGCGGACCTCCACGTCCTCCTGCCCGAAGCCGAGCGGCTCGCCCGCGGCGATCCGGATCTGGGTCGCCACGAGGTCGATCCCCGTCAGCATCTCCGTCACCGGGTGCTCCACCTGGATCCGGCAGTTGATCTCGATGAAGTAGAAGCGCTCGTCCCGGTCGACGAGGAACTCGAGCGTCCCGATGTTGTCGTAGCCGGCCGCCACGACGGCCGCGATCGCGCGCTCGCACAGCTCGGCCCGCGACGCCGGCGGGAGCGCCGGGGTCGGCGCCTCCTCCACGATCTTCTGGTGGCGCCGCTGGACCGAGCAGTCGCGCTCGCCCAGGTGGACGCCGCGGCCGTAGCGGTCCACGACCACCTGGACCTCGACGTGGCGGTTATCCTCCAGCCACTTCTCGAGGTAGAGCGAGTCGTCGCCGAACGCGGCCCGGGCCTCGGAGCGGCAGACGCGGAGCGACGCCTCCAGCTCGCGCGGCGTGCGGACCATGCGCATCCCCTTGCCGCCGCCGCCGGCCGATGGCTTGATGAGGACCGGGTAGCCGACGCGCGCCGCCTCGGAGAGGGCGTGCTCGTCGTCGCGGAGCATCCCGTCGGACCCGGGGATCGTGGGCAGGCCGTGGCGGGCCATCAGGCTGCGCGATGCCTCCTTCGAGGCGAACCGCTCGAGCACCTCGGCCGACGGCCCGATGAACGTGAGGCCGTGCGCGGCGACCGCCTCGGCGAACCCGCCGTCCTCGGACAGGAAGCCGTAGCCGGGATGGATCGCGTCGCAGCCCGTGACGATCGCGGCCGAGATGATCGCCGACGGCGAGAGGTAGCTCCGCTTCGCGTCGGCCGGGCCGATGCAGATGGCCTCGTCCGCGAGCTGCGCGGCGAGCGAGTCGCGGTCGGCCTCGCTGTACGCGACGACGGCCCCGACGCCCATGGTCCGGCAGGCGCGCAGGATGCGGACGGCGATCTCGCCGCGGTTGGCGATGAGCACGCGGTCGAACATCAGTCGGCCACGGTCGGCTGGGATGCGCCGGCATCGGTCCCGGCGACCGGGGTGGCGCCGAGCGCCGGAGTCGCGTCGGGGGCGGCCGTCGGGTCGGGCTCCGTGTCGGCGCCAGAGGGCCGGGTCGTGTCGGGCTCGGTGTCGGCCCCGGCGGGAGCGGCCGCGTCGAGAGCGGCGGTCCCGTGGCGCTGAGGGCACTGCGTCGAACGCAGGAGCTGCCTCCCGATCGGCTCGGCCATCGGCCGCGCCTGCGGCCGTGACCGGCTCGACGGGCTCGACGGGCTCCGAGCGGGCATCGGGGCGCCCGGCCTCGGCGGCCAACGGGGCTGCTCCGGAGAGCGCGTCGGTATCGGCGGCTGCGATCGCGCCGATCGATGGCGCGCCCGCTGGCTGAAGCCTCGGCTCCGTCAGCTGCTCGAGGACGATGATCGCCTGGCCATACTCGACCGGCTCGCCCGACGCGACGAGCGTCGCGCCGATCAGCCCGTCCCCGGGCGCCACCACGTCCTGGCCGATGCCGAGCACGTCCACGCTCCCGATCCGGTCGCCGGCCCGGACCTTGGTTCCGGCGCGGAGGTCGCCCCGCGGCCGGAAGTAGCCCACGGCCGGCGACGTGGCAACGACCCGGGAGGGGCCGACGGCGGGTACGGCAGCGGGCGCCGTCGCCGGCGAGCCGGGCATGGCCCCCGTCCCGGCGGCCCCGGGCCCGTCGGCTCGGGCGCGCTCTGTGTGCGGGGCGTCTCCCGCTCGTGAGCCCGTGCGGCCGGGCGCCGATCGGCGACCCGCGCCGGCGTTTCCGTCCGCCGGCATGCGCAGGCGGACGCGCCACGTGCCCTCGCGGATCTCGAGCTCGCCGAGGCCGCTTGCCCCGAGCTTCGCGACCAGGGCGGGAAGCAGCTCGTCCGCGAGGCGGTCGATCGCCGCGTGGTCGTCGAGCCGGTCCTGGGCACGGCGCGGGGCGGGGCTGCGGCGGTCGGTGGCCACGCTCAGACCTCCTCGCGCGCGGGCGGCTCATCGCGGCCGTCGCGGGCGTCGCGGGCATCACGCGGGTCGCGGCCGTCCCGGGCGTCACGGCCGTCGCGGGAATCGCCCCCGCCGAGCGTGTTCCGAGCTTCCCGTGCCTCGCGGCCGGTCCGGCCGCCGAGCGCGTCGCCGACCGACTTGCCCATCGGCTCGAGCGCCCGGCGCAGCCGATCGGCGAGGCCTGGTCGCTCCGCACCCCCGGGACCGGGCTCCGTGAGGCCCAGGTCGTCGAACGCGCCGAAGACACGGTAGCGATTGCCGCGCTTCGGCCACCAGCTCGTCGGCGGAGAGCGCCGCAAGCTTGTCGAGCTCCTCGAGGATCACGGCTCGCAGCCGGCGGCCCGTCTCGGCCGGGTCCACGTGGGCGCCCTCGCCGGGCTCCGCGATGACGCGGTCGACGACGCCCAGCTCGGCCTGGTCCTGGGCCGACATCCGCATCGCGAGGGCCGCGTCCGGCGCCTTCTCGCTGGTCCGCCAGAGGATCGATGCGCATCCTTCGGGGCTGATGACCGCGTAGACGGCGTTCTCGAGGGCCACGACCACGTCCCCGGCGGCGATCGCGAGCGCGCCGCCCGATCCGCCCTCGCCCGTGATCAGGGTGACGATGGGCACCCGGAGCCGCGTCATCGTCCCGATCGAGCGCGCGATCGCGTCGGCGATGCCGCGCTCCTCGGCTTCGGCTCCCGGGTACGCGCCCGGCGTGTCCACGAACGTGACGACGGGCAGGCCCAGCCGCTCGGCCAGCTCGAACAGGCGGATCGCCTTGCGGAGGCCCTCGGGCTTCGCCATCCCGAAGTTGCGCCGGATGTTCTCGTCGGTGTCGGCGCCCTTCTGGTGGCCGACGATCATCACCCGGCGGCCGTCGATCCGGGCCGGGCCGCCGACGATCGCCCCGTCGTCGCCGTAGAGCCGGTCGCCGTGGAGCTCGACGAACGCGTCGGTGATGTGGCCCACGAGCTCCAGGGTGTGCGGACGGCGCGGGCTCCGGGCCAGCTGGACGCGGGCCCACACCGCGTCGCGCGGGTCGGCCGGGGGCGGCGGCGGGGCCGGCGCCGCCTCGCGATCGCGCGGCCGGCCGAGGAGACGGTCAACCACGGCGCACGCTCCCGGGCGTCGTGTCGGTCGCGCCGACCGGCCCGAGGAGGGCGAGCAGCAGGGAGATCTCGTCGCGAAGGTCCGCGCGGGTCACGATCCGGTCCACGAACCCATGGCTGAACAGGAACTCGGCGCGCTGGAAGCCGGGCGGCAGCTCCTCGGCGATCGTGCCGGCGGAGACGCGGGCGCCCGCGAAGCCGATGAGCGCGTTCGGCTCGGCCACGTTGACGTCGCCGAGCGCGGCGAACGAGGCGAACACGCCGCCGGTTGTCGGATCGGCGAGGACGGAGATATACGGCAGCCCCGCGGCGCGGAGCCGCTCCAGCGCGCCGATCGTCTTGACGAGCTGCATCAGCGCGAGCGTCCCCTCCTGCATCCGGGCGCCGCCCGAGGCGCTGACCACGATGAGCGGCAGGCGCTCCACGAACGCCCCTTCCGCGGCGCGGGTCACCTTCTCGCCCACGACGGAGCCCATCGACCCGCCCATGAAGCCGAAGTCGAGGGCGCAGATCGAGATCGCGCCGGCCGCCGATGGTCCCGAAGCCCCAGGTCGCGCCCTCGCGGCGCCCGGTCGCGAGCTGGGCCGCAACGAGACGGTCGGCGTACGGCTTCGAATCGACGAAGCTGAGCGGGTCGCGCGATGCGAGCCCCTCGTCGCGCTCGCGGAAGGTGCCCGGGTCCAGGAGCTGGTCGAGGCGCGTCCTCGCGGAGATCCGGAAGTGATGGCCGCACGTGCCGCACACCCGCAGGTTCTTCTCGAGATGCTTGTTGAAGAGCATCTCCGAGCAGCTGGGGCACTTCGTCCACATGTCCGGCGGATACGTCTCGCGGCGCGGCCGGAACGGCAGGGTGAGCGGCATCAGGCGTCTCTCCGGCGTCGGATGGTGGCGTTCCCGCCGTGCGTGGCCCCGCGGGCCATGACCGGGCCCGTCGCGGCCGAGAGGCCGGCGGCGGTCAGTCGCGTGGTGGTCGCCGTGGCGGCCTCACGTGCCGCGCGCGCGGCACGGACGGCGCGGGCCATCGGGTCGGCCGGCGCGGCCCGCGTCAGCCGCCATGCCACGAACGCGGCGCCGGCGAGCGAGAGCGCGGCCGATGTCAGCGCGCCGCCGACGAGCAACGGCCGCGGGCCTCCGGGTCGCAGCGGCCCGACGAGCGGGTCGGGCGGCGTCCTGGAGGCGGCGCCCGTCGAGCGGCCGGGCTCGCCGGTCGTAGCCCGGGCGTCGGGTCCTCGCGAACGTTCCCGGGATCGGCGGCTGTCGCGCGGGCGTCGGCCTCGTCGCCTGCCGGAGCCACGGCGTCGCGGACTCCAAGGAGCGCGGCAAGCTCCGGGTTCGCCAGCTCGGCGGCGAGCATCGGGTCGGCCAGGAGCGGGGTCGGGAACGGGATGAGCGCCGCCTCGGCCTCGCCGCCCGCCGCGGTCGCCAGGCGCATCCGGACCGCCGCGTCCGCGAGCCGGCGTGCGAGCCGTTCCTCGAACCGGAACGATGGGTGGGTGCGGACCAGCTCGTCCCGCAGGCGCCGCGCCGCGCGGCGCAGCGTCGGATCGACGGTCGCGTCCGCCGGCACGTCAACGGCGCGTCGCTCGACGGCGGCAAGAAGCGCGTCGAGATAGCGGTCCGTCTGGAGGGCGTCGACCTCCATCGCGTCGAGGTTCGCCGGCTGGATGATCACCGGTCGCCCCCGCCGCGGGGGTCGTCGGTGGCGGAGCCCTTGCCGTCGTCGACACGCGAAAGCTCGCTGGCCACGCTTCGCAGCGCCCGGTGGAGCAGCACGCGGACCGCGCCCTCGGACCGCTGGAGGATCCCTGCGATCTCGGCGGTGCTCAGCTCGTCGACGAACCGGAGCACGACGGCGCGCCGCCGATCGCCCGGCAGCCGGCGAACCGCCGCCCAGGCCGCGGACGCGTCGGACCGGGCGACCGCACCAGCCTCGACGTCGTCCGGCGCGGCAACGCCCGCGGCGGCGTCGAGGGTCGCGCTGGGTCGACGCCGCAGTGTCCGGCGATGGTTCGCGATGACGTTCCGCGCGATCCGGAAGAGCCAGACCCGGAAGGTCGATGCCTCGGGGCCGGCATCGTCGGGCGCGGATTCGTGGAAGCCCGACAGGCCGCCGAGGGCGAGCATGAACGTGCGCTCCGTCACGTCCTCCGCCTCGTGATGATCACCGAGCTCGTGGTAGGCAAGGTTGTAGACCTGGGCGAGATACTTCCGGTAGAGCGGATCGAACTGCAGCGGGTCGGCCTGGGCCGCCCGCACGAGCGTCCGGTCCGGGTCGAGCGCCACGACCCGCCCGGACCTGCCGAGCGTTCCGCGTTCCCTCACCCGTCCTAACACCGCGTCTGCCCGTCCGTTACGCGCCGGCCGCGGACGGCCGTGACGATGGGGCGGCTTCGGCCGACACGCCGGCGCCGTTTTCGGGCGACGCGCCCGCGCCAGCAGCGGACGGCGGCGCCGCGTCCCCGGGTCGTGTCGCGTCCCGCGCCGCCGCGAGGCCAGCCGAGCCCGCCAGCCTGATCCGCGTGACCTCGCCGGCGTGGACCGCGCGCTCCCCGCCCGGGACCGCGTCGTCGGCGACCAGGAGCGCGCCGGTGCCCGGGTCCACGCCGACGGCCAGGCGCTCCTCCGCGACCGGCCCGTGGCCTTCGAGCCGCACCAGGCGGCCCGTCGTCAGCTGCCGGGCGACCCAGTCGCCGACGTCGAAACGGCCGGCGCGAAGCGCCTCCACGCGCGCCTCGAGGCGCGACGAGGAAGCCGTCGAGCAGGAGGACGAGACTGGTCGGGCGCCCGCCCGACGCCTCACGAAGGCTTGTCATTGTCTGCGCGAGGTCCGGCGGGAACTCGCCGGCGGCCCAGTCGGCGTTGATGCCGATCCCCACCACGACCTGCGGCGCCCCCGTTCCGAGCCCGTCCGTCTCGCCGAGGACGCCGCCGAGCTTGCGGATGGCGCCACCCCCGAACCCGGTCCCCTCTTCACCCGAACGATCGTCCTCGATCACGAGATCGTTCGGCCACTTGAGGCGGACCGCCCGGTCGCGGAGCCCGGCGGCGTCCTCGGCGGCGTCCGCCATCGCGAGGCTCACCGTCGCCGCGAGGCGCCACGCTCGCTCGGGGGCGAGCCATGCCGGGCGGAATCCGAGCGAAAGGAGCAGCGCGCGCCCGGCCGGTGCGATCCACGTGCGGCCGGAGCGGCCGCGCCCCGCGACCTGCTCGTCGGCGACCGCGAGGCAGACCTCCGGGGTGCCCGCGGCGAGCCACGCGCGGACCACGTCCTGGGTGGAGTCGACCTGCGCGAAGCGCTCCTGGCGGGCGATGAAGGGCGTCACCGGCTGCCGATCAGCCTGCCGGCTCCGGCGTGGGCACCGCGGCATCGAGCGGGTCCGGCACGGACAGCGAGAACGCCGCGTGGAGCGCGGTCGCCGCTGCCTCGAGCTGGTCCTCCGCGATCGTGCAGGTGATCCGGACCTCCGAGGTCGAGATCATCTCGATGTTCACGCCGGCGTCGGCGAGCGTCCCGAACATCCGGGCCGCGTATCCCGGCGCGTTGTGGAGGCCCGCCCCGATGATCGAGACCTTGGCGATCGACGCGTCGGTGGTCATCTCGCGGAAGCCAAGCTCGCGGACGATCGGCTCGAGGACGCGCTTCGCCTTCGCCAGCTCGCCGCGCGGCACGGTGAAGCTCATGTCGGTCGCACCGCCGTGGCCGACGTTCTGGACGATCATGTCCACGCTGATGCCCTGGTCGGCGAGCGGCGCGAAAACGGCCCGCGCGACGCCGGGCCGGTCGGGGACGGCGACCAGGGTCACCTTCGCGACGTTCCGGTCGTGCGCGATCCCGCGGACCTTGTTGCGTTGCTCCACGAGCGGGTCCTCCCTGATCAGCGTCCCGGGCGCCTCCTCGAAGGAGCTGAGGACCTCGATGACGACATTGTTGACCCAGCCGAGCTCGACCGCGCGGACCTGCATGACCTGGGCGCCCTGGTGGGCGAGCTCCAGCATCTCCTCGTAGCCGATCACGGGGAGCTGCCGCGCATCCGCCACGATGCGGGGGTCCGCGGTGTAGATGCCCCTGACGTCCGTGTAGATCTGGCAGCGATCGGCACGCAGCGCGGCTGCCAGGGCGACCGCGGTCGTGTCGGACCCGCCCCGCCCGAGGGTCGTGGTCTCGGCAAGCTCCAGCGCCTGGGCGCTCGTGCCCTGGAAACCCGCCACGATGACGACGCGGCCGGCGGCCATCTCGGACCGGATGCGCGCCGGGTCGATCCCGGCGATCCGCGCGCGGCCGTACGTGCCATCGGTGGTGATCCCGGCCTGGGCGCCCGTCAGGCTGATCGCCGCAATTCCGAGCGCATGGAGCGCCATCGAGACGAGCGTCGCGCTCTGGTGCTCGCCAGTGGCGAGGAGCATGTCCAGCTCGCGCGCATCCGGCTCCTCCGTGATCGCGGCGGCGAGGGCCAGGAGCTCGTCGGTGGTGTCGCCCATCGCCGACACGACGATGCACAGGTCGGCGCCGTCGACGCGGGCGCGGGCGATCCTGCGCGCGACGCGCCGGATCCGATCGGCGTTCGCCACGGACGAGCCGCCGAACTTCATCACGACGAGGGGGTGCGACATCGGCCCGGATTGTACCGGCGCGCCGGGATACCGGCGGACGAGCGACGCAGCGAGACGATCGATGAGGAGGCAGGCGCAGGGCCAGGGCGAGAGGCCCCGGCGCGAGCTGGGCGCGGGGGCCGCGGCCCGGGCCTGGACGATCGCAGCTCCGGCGAGCGCTGCTGGTACGCCGCGTTTCGGGCGCCAGAGGCCCTGGATATTCGCCGGGATGCTGGTACGCCGCGTTTCGGGCGCCAGAGGCCCTGGATATTCGCCGGGATGCTGGTACGCCGCGTTCGGGCGCCCGGGCTCTGGATATTCGTCCGGATGCTGGTACGTGCGTCGCGAGCCTCCTGCCGTGGTTGCGCGACCGAAGCGCCCTCCGAATCGTGCTCAATCTCCCGTGCGTGGAACCGCCGGAGACCTCGAGACGGGTGTGCGGGCCGACTTATCAGTCGCCGGGCTGCTATCGCGGGAATCAGCGCGTCGATCCGATCGCGGACCGCCGCCGGGCAGGCCGGGTGGGGCATCCGGGCATCGTGGCACGGCCGGGCGGGGCTTCGGGCGGGGCGCGGGCATCCGAGCGGCGGGCATCCGGCCGGGCGGGATCCGGCCATCCGGGCTGCGGCCGAGGCGGGCCTCCCCTGGCCGACCGAGCCCCGGCGATCTGAACGGCCGATCCCCGAAACCCGACGCTCGCCGAGACCCTCGAACGTGGCAGGATGCGCGCAACCGCGGCTGCGGCGGTCGGCGCGCCGCGTGTGTGCCGGACCGTACACGACCCACCGCAGCAGCCGCCGAAACGACGACCTGCATCTTCGCTTCCCGTGAAGCCCCGGAGGTTCCGCCCGCCATGTGCTTCGATCTCGACAGCCAGCCGCCGATCCCGCCGATCGAGGGCGGTGCGATCGACACGGAGGAGGTTGTGCTGCGTGCCGGCGACGGCGGACGGTTCGCGGGCCTGCTCGCACGCGCCGAGAAGCCGATCGGGGCCGGGATCGTGGTGCTGCCCGACGTCCGCGGCCTGCATCCGTACTACGAGGAGCTCGCGCTGCGGTTCGCCGAGGCCGGGATCGACGCGATCTCGATCGACTATTTCGGGCGGACCGCCGGGATCGGCGTCCGCGAGCGCTCGGCCGACTTCGACTTCATGACGCACGTCAGCGAGACGCGCTTCTCCAGCCTGTCCTGGGACGTGCAGGCGGCAGCGGAGCACCTCCGCGGCCTGGGCGAGGGGCGCGGACGGGCGATCTTCACGATCGGCTTCTGCTTCGGCGGACGGCTCGCGTTCATGACGGCCGCGATGGGGCTCGACCTCGCCGGCGCCATCGGCTTCTATGGCTGGCCGGTGGGAGCGGCCCGGAGCGACGTCCCGGCGCCGGCCGACTCGACCGGGCTGATGCGCGGCGCCGTCCTCGGCATCTTCGGCGGCGCGGACCAGGGGATCACGAGCGAGGCGGTCGAGACGTTCGAGGCGGCGCTCTCGGCGGCCGGCGTGCCGAACGAGATCGTGACCTACCCGGGCGCCCCGCACTCGTTCTTCGACCGCAAGTTCGAGGACTACGCGGAGGCATCGGCGGACGCCTGGGAGCGCGTCCTCGGGTTCATCCGGGCGAATACGCCCGTCGCATAGGCGCCCCCCAGAGGGTGTTCGGGGGCGATCCGCACCGCCGCGACGAGCGCGGGAACGCCACAGCGCGGGCACCGCGACGGTGTCTACTCCTCGGGCAGGATCCGCGCGCCCGCGTTGCGAGGCGCCACGACCTCGACCCGGCCGGGCAGGTCGAGATCGGCCGCGGCGGCCCGGAAGGCGCCCTCGAGCCGGGAGATCGCGCGGAGCGAGTCCACGAACGCGATCACGGTGCTGCCGGCGCCGGAGAGGCACGCGCCGAGCGCACCCGCCGACCGGGCCGCCGCCACGAGGCCCGGCAGCTGCGGATAGACAGCCGCTCGGTAGGGCTCGTGGAGCCGGTCGACGGTCAGGTGGCGCAGGAAGTCCGGGCTGCCCGTCGCGAGCTCGGCGACGCCGAGCGCGACGCGCTGCAGGTTCGCCACCGCGTCGGCGAGGGGCACCATGGCCGGGAGGGCGGCGCGCATCGCGCGCGTCGATAGCCGCAGGTCCGGGATGAACAGGACGGCCCGCAGGTCCCGTGGCGCGTCGAACCGGATCGCGGTCGGCGCGTCCCCGTGGGCCGCGATCGTGAAGCCGCCGAGCAGCGCGGCCGCCGCGTTGTCGGGGTGGCCCTCGAGCTCCGTGGCAAGCGCGAGCGCCCGATCCGGCGACAGCGTCAGCCCGCCGAGCGCGGCACCTGCCAGGAGCCCCGCCACCGTCGCCGCGGCGGACGAGCCGAGCCCGCGGCTCAGCGGGATCCGGTTCACCATCTCGATGCGCCAGCTGAGGCCGTCGGGCGCGTTCCCGCGCGCCTCGGCGAGCCCGCGTTCGAGCGCGATCACGAACCCGTTCGACCGGTCGGCCGGGAGCTCACCGGCGCCCTCGCCGTCCACGCTCAGCTCGACCCCGACGCCGGGTCGGGCGATCGCCTCCACCTCGATCCGGTTGACGATCTCGAGCGCCACCGCGAGCGTGTCGTAGCCGGCCCCCAGGTTCGCGCTCGTCGCCGGCACCTCCACGGCGACACGGCGACCGTCGAGGTCGGCCAGATTGCTCAGAATCGCCATCCCAGGGCCTCCATCACCGCGGGCAGCGTGGGCGCGGCCGTGACGAGCGGGTCGGCCAGGCGGCTCGCCGCCTCCGGGTCCTTGAGCCCGTGCCCGGTGAGGACGCAGACCACGAGCGAATCGGCGTCGAGGCGCCCCGCGCGTCGAAGCCTGCGAACGCCGGCGAGGCCCGCGGCCGATGCGGGCTCGCAGAAGATCCCCGCGAGGCGGACCACGTCGCGGTACGCATCGAAGATCTCGTCCTCGCTGACCGTCTCGATGAGCCCGCCCGACTCGTCACGCGCCGCGATCGCCTTGTCCCACGAGGCGGGATTCCCGATCCGGATCGCGGTCGCGAACGTCTCCGGATGCTCGACCGGGTGGCCGAGGACGAGCGGCGCGGCGCCTTCGGCCTGGAAGCCCCACATCCGGGGCAGCGCGTCGATGCGTCCGGCCGCCTGCCATGCGCGGAACCCCATCCAGTACGCGCTGATGTTGCCGGCGTTGCCGACCGGGATCGCGAGGATGTCGGGCGCCCGTCCCAGGTCCTCGCAGACCTCGAAGGCGGCGGTCTGCTGGCCCTCCAGCCTGTGCGGGTTGACCGAGTTGACGAGCGTGATCGGGTGCTCGTCCTGCTCGGCGAGCTCGCGCACGATCCGGAGCGCCGCGTCGAAGTTGCCCTCGACGGCGAGGACGCGGGCGCCGGCTGCCTGGGCCTGGAGCAGCTTCCCGGCCGCGATCTTGCCGGCAGGCAGGACGACCACGACCTCGAGCCCGGCGGCCGCGCCGTATGCCGCCGCGGAGGCCGACGTGTTGCCCGTGCTCGCGCAGACGATGGAGCGTGCGCCCGTCTCGAGCGCCTTCGCGACCGCCATCACCATGCCGCGGTCCTTGAACGAGCCCGTCGGGTTCATCCCCTCGAACTTGAGATGGAGGTTCGGGATCCCCCACGCCGCGCCGAGCCGCTCCGCGTGCACGAGCGGCGTCGCGCCCTCGCCGAGGCTGACGATCGGCGTGGCGTCGGTGAGCGGCAGGAACGCGCGGTAGCGCTCGAGCAGCCGGGGGCGCGCGCGGTCGGCCCGATGGGCGCCGGCCACCCCCGTCGTGGCGGCACGTTCCACCTTGCTGGTCGAGGCGAACGCCCCGGGCTCCCCGGCCATCAGTCGACCACCGGGTAGAGCGTGACGTCGACGCCGTCCGGGAGGGCGGCGCGCAGCGACACGCGCGCCTGCTCGAGCGACAGCGTCTGTGTCCTGAGGGCCGTGCCGCCCCCGACAGCGGCGACCGCGGCGGTCGGACCGAGGTCGAGCCCGTCGGGCGACAGGCCGGGCAGGAATGCGAACCAGGCTCGGGGAGTGGCGATCGGATCGGCCCCGTCGCCTCCGTTCGCGAGGTCGTAGGCGGGCGCGAGCCCCGCCCAGGTGCTGCCGCCGCCGCGCGCGAGGGTCAACAGGTCCCCCAGGACCGCGCTGCTCGTCGGGTCGCCGCCGGCTCCCGGGCCGGCAAATGCCACGGTCCCGACCGGGTCCGCGACGACCTCGATGCGGTTGACGACCCCGTCGGTGCGCCCGAGGGGATCGTCCCGGTCGACGGCGCTCGGGAGGACCCATGCGCGGAGATGACCGTCGGCCCCGACCTCGGCCAGCGCGATGAGCCGAAGCGCCAGGCCCAGCGCGCCCGCGGCGAGGACCTCGTCGGCGGTGACGCCGGTGATCCCCGGCCGGCCGGTGCCGCGCACGGTCGGGGGGGCCTTGGCGATGTCGGCGGGATCGAGCCACGCGCCGAACGCGAGCCGGGCGAGGATCACGACCTTGTTGACGGCGTCGTCGCCTTCCACGTCGCCCCGCGGATTCGCCTCCGCGTAGCCGCGGGCCTGCGCCTCGGCGAGGGCCTCGGCGTACGCGCTCCCCTGCTCGCGCATCGAGGTCAGGATGAAGTTCGTCGTCCCGTTCACGATGCCGCGCACCTGGCGGACGTCGTTCGCGGCGAGGTCGGCCGCGAGCGGCCCCAGGACCGGGATGCCGCCGCCCACCGATGCCTCGAACCGAAGGGTCCCGCCGTTCTCGCGGGCGGTTGCCTCGAGCGCCGCGCCGTGGTGGGCGATGACGTGCTTGTTCGCCGTCACGACGCGCTTGCCCGCGCCGAGCGCGGCCGCGATCAGCGTCCGGGCCGGCTCGTCGCCGCCCATGAGCTCCACGACGACGTCCACCTCGGGGTCGGCGACGAGGTGCGCGGGCGCGTCCGTCACGATCGCGGCGGGCACGCCGCGCTCGACCAGGCGCTCCATGAACTTGTCGGCCACGCCCGCGAGGGTGAGCGGGACGCCGTCGAACGGAGCCAGGCTTCCCGGCCGTTCCAGGAAGGCACGGACGACCGGCCAGCCGACGGTGCCCGCGCCGAGCACCGCGACGCGAAGGGAGGGCGTTCTGGACATCGCCACGATCGTAGCGGACGCGTGCGCCCGCCGCGACGTCCACGGGCCGCGCAGAACGCGAACGCAGCGGCAGCCGGCGCGATCCGGGCGTTGCGACCCGGCCGTGCGTTGCGACCCGGCCGTGCGTTGCGACCCTGCCGTCCTGCGACCCTGCGTGCGCTGCGACCCGGCCGTGCGTTGCGACCCTGCCGGGCGTTGTGACAGATGCAGACCCGCACGTGGCGCGGCCGCGTCCGACGCTCCGCTACACTCGCCGCGATGTCCGAATCTGCCCCGACCGAAACCCTCGACCCGGCCCTCGCGTCCACCCCCGCCGCCGCCGATGCCTCGAACAGGGTCCGCTGCTTCAGCGGGATCCAGCCGTCGGGAGCGCCGCACATCGGCAACGACCTGGGTGCGATCCGCAACTACGTGGCGCTCCAGCATCGGTACGAGTCGATCTACTGCATCGTCGACTTCCACGCCCTCACGAGCACCCACGACCCGGACGTGCTCCGCGGCCGGACGCGGGAGATGGCGACGGCGCTCCTGGCGCTGGGCCTGGACCCGGAGACCTGCACCATCTTCGTCCAGAGCCACCGCCCCGAGGTGGCCGAGCTGATGTGGCTCTTCTCGACCGTCACGCCCGTCAGCTGGCTCGAGCGGACACCGACCTACAAGGAGAAGCGGGAGAACCAGCCGGGGGACGTCAACGACGGCCTCCTCACCTACCCCGTCCTCCAGGCCGCCGACATCGTCCTCTACAAGGCGAGCGTGGTCCCGGTCGGGCGCGACCAGGCCGCGCACCTTGAGCTCTCCCGCGAGATCGTGCGTGCGTTCAACAATCGCTACGGGCCCACCTTCCCGGAGCCGCAGGCCGTCTACACCGAGGCGCCCGTCGTCCTGGGGACCGACGGCGTCCGCAAGATGTCGAAGTCGATCGGGAACACGATCGAGATCTTCGCCCCGGCCGACGAGATCCGCCGCCAGGTGATGAGCATGGTCACCGACACGCAGCGGATCAAGCGGACCGACCCGGGGCGCCCCGAGATCTGCAACGTCTGCCAGCTCCACCGCTTCTTCGGCGACGACTACCAGGAGATCTGGGACGGCGAGCGGAGCGCCCGGACCGGCTGCGTCGACACGAAGAAGCTCCTCGTGGAGCGGATCCTGCGCCACTACGCGCCGGCTCGCGAGCGCTACGCGGAGCTGATGGCCAGCCCCGCCACCGTCGACGGCATCCTCGAGGCCGGGGCAGCGCGGCTGCGCCCGATCGTGGACGCGACGATGGCCGAGGTCCGCGAGAAGATGGGACTGCGCTAGTCGCACGAGCCGTACGATAGGCGTGCCGGCGGATCGCCCGACCGCCGACGCCGCCCGCCCGCACGGCCGGCCGAGACGGGCCGCCGGGAGCCCCCGCGCACCGATGTCCGAGCCGCAGCCGCCAGCCCTCAACGAGCGCCAGCAGCGCTGGCTCACGGCGTTCCTCGTGCTCGGGTCGGCGGCCTTCGCGCTGGTCGTGCTCTCGTACCTGGCGACCTACTGGAACTTCTTCGCCGACGTCATCCTGACGTTCTTCCTTGCCTGGCTGCTCGCCTTCATCCTCTCGTCGCCCGTGCGGCTGCTCATGCGCGCCGTCCCGCGGCTCCCGCGGGTGATCGCGGTGGTCGTGGTCTACGCCGTCCTGACAGTCGCGCTCCTCGCCCTCATCGTGGTCCTCGCCCAGGCGCTCTTCAGCTCGCTCCTGGAGTTCATCCGGAACGTCCCGACGCTGCGTGAGCAGCTGCCGACGCTCCTCCAGCCGTGGGCCGACCGGCTCGCAGCGCTCGGCTTCGGCCAGGTGGACCTCGTGACGCAGGCCAACGCGTTCCTCGATGGGCTCGCGTCGGCCGCGCAGGGCCTGGTCGGGCCATTGCAGGCGGCCGCGGTCGCCAGCATCGGGGTCGTGGGCAACATCCTGATCCTCTTCTTCCTGTCGGTCTTCATGGTCATCGACAGCGAGGCGATCCTCTCCTTCATCCTGCGCGTCGTCCCGCCGCGCTACGCGGTGGAGGCTCGCCTTCTCGAGGACGCGATCGGCCGGTCGTTCGGCGGGTTCCTGCGCGGCCAGGCGATCATCGGGCTGCTGTACGCCGCCGTGGCGTTCGCGGTGAGCATGGCGCTGGGCCTGCCGTACGTCCCGGTGGTGACCGCCACGGCCGGCGTCCTCATGGCGATTCCGTTCTTCGGTCCGTTCGTGGCCTGGGTGCCGCCGGTCCTCGTGGCGTTCGTCAGCGTGCCGGACGCGACGGTCGCTGCGCTCATCGGGATGGCGATCGGCTGGTTCGTGATCATGAACCTGGTCCAGCCGCGCCTGATGGCCGAGGTCGTCGGGATCCCGCCGATCGTCGTCTTCGCGAGCGTGCTGATCGGCTCCAAGGTCGCGGGCGTCGCAGGCGCCATCTTCGGCCTCCCGATCGCGGCCGTCATCAGCGCGGTCTTCATGTTCGGGCTGCAGCGCTCGATGACGGACCAGGGCAGCGTCGCGGTGCGGGCGGCACGGCGTCTCGAGGCGCGGGAGGGTCGTCCCGTGCGGGTCCCGCGGGAGCCCGACCCGGCAGCCGACGCGTCGCCGGAGTGAGCCCGGCGATCCCGGAACGGGGCGGGCGGCCGCGCATCCTCGTCACGAACGACGACGGGATCGAGTCGCGGGGCCTCCTGGCGCTCGCTCAGGCGATGGCGACCCTCGGCGAGGTGGTCGTGATCGCGCCGGAGACGAACCAGAGCGCCGTCGGCCACTCGCGCACGATGTGGCGCCCGCTGCGCGTCCGGGAACGGACGCTCGCCGACGGGACCGCCGCGTGGTCGATCGACGGGTCCCCCTCCGACGCCGTCGGGCTCGTCTTCCTCGGCCTGCTTCCCGGCCCGATCGACCTCGTGGCGAGCGGCATCAACCACGGCGCGAACCTGGGCGACGACATCACGTACTCCGGGACGGTGAGCGCCGCGATGGAAGCCGTCCTGTCCGGGTGCCCCGCGTTCGCGATCAGCCACGACGACTTCGCGCCGGACGACTTCTCGCTTGCCGCGGCGGCGGCCGTCGTCGTCGCCCGGGCGATCCTCGAGCGCGGGCTCGAGCCCGCCCAGCTCCTCAACGTCAACGTGCCTGCGATCCCCCTGGAGGAGTGCGCCGGGATCGAGGTCACGCGTCTCGGGAAGCGGATCTACCAGGACGAGCTCATCCGGCGCGCCGACCCGCGCGGCGTCCCCTACTACTGGGTCGGCGGGCCCCCGCCGACCGGGCAGGCGATCCCCGGGACCGACGTCCACGCCGTCCTCCACGCGCGCGTCTCCATCACGCCGATCCAGCTGGACCTGACGGCGGACCGCTTCCTGGAGCGACTGCGGGGCTGGGAGCTGCGGCTGCCGGACTGACCCGCGCGCGCTCGCGCCGTCCGGCACGGTCGAACCACGCGCGGCTGGTCAGCGGCGCCGCCTCCGGCGGTCGGCCAGGATCTCCCTCGCGGCGTTCCGGGCGGGTGCGCCCGTGACGCCGCCGCCGGGATGGGCGCCCGGCCCCACCAGGTAGAGCCCGTCGACCGGCATCCGGTATCGGGCATGGCCGACGAGCGGCCGCCAGGCGAACCACGCGTCGAGGGCGGGCTCCTGGTGATAGGGATGGCCCCCGCTGAGGCCGTACTCGGCCTCGAGGTCGACCGGGGTGAGGACCTCCCGCGCCGTCACCAGGCGGGAGATCCCCGGCGCGACCTCCTCGAGACGAGCCACGACGCGCTCCCCGAGCGCCTCGCGCGCCGCGTCGTCCCAGGCCCCGAGCGCGAGCCGGTACGGGACGTATTGCGCGATCACGCTCATCACGTGCCCGCCGTCCGGCGCCAGCGACGGGTCCACCAGCGACGGGATCGTCGCCTCGAGCAGGAGGGCATCCGATGCGCGGCCGTACGTGGCGGCATCCGCGGCGCGCTCGAGGTCGTCGAGCGAGGTGGCGCCGACGAGGATCCGGCCCCGGAGACGGCGCGCACCCTCGTCGCGCCCGCCCGCGGTCGGGAAGTCCGGCAGGCCGGACAGGCCCAGGTTGACACGGGCAACCGTTCCCGGCTGCCGGATGTTGCCCACGCGCCAGCGCAGGTTCGGTCCGAGCTCCTGCGGTGGCAGGAGCCCGAGCAGGGTCCGCCTGGGGTCGAGGCCGGACGCCACGATGGGCGCGTCGATCTCCTCGCCGGAGGCGAGGGCGGCGCCCGTGACGCGGCCGTCGAGCGTCCTGACCCCGACGACCTCCGCGCCCGTCCGGATCTCGGCGCCGAAGCCACGGGCTGCCGCCGCAAGCGCATCCGATACCGCGCCCGGACCACCCTTCGCGAAGACGGTCTGGCCCGCGGCGCCGCCGTCGTTGCCGGCCGAGTCCGCGAGGAGCGCGGCGGTCGTGCCCATCGACCGGGCACCGAGCGCCGTGAACGCGACGGCGCGCATTGCGACTGCCGCGCGGACGGGCTCGCTCTCGATCGATTCCGCCACGAAGTCCGCGATCGCCATCGGCAGGACGCGGAGCAGCTGGCGGGCGTCGTCCCTCGCGAGCTTCCTGAAGGCGCGACCCAGCATCAGCCCGGTGAGCGCGTCGCCCAGGCCCGCACCCGTGCTCGCGGGCGGCGTCGCGTCGTTCAGCGAGGCGATGAACGAGGCCAGCGCACGGACGTGCCGGTCGAAGTCGACCCACGCGGCCGCGTCGGCAGCTGACCATTCGCGCAGCCCGTCGGCGGTCCGCGCCGCGTCCGCCCACAGGGTGACGGCGCGGCCGTCCGGCTGCGGCGCGAAGGCACGGACCTCGGGCGCCACGAGGACCAGCCCGTGGCCGCGCAGGCCGAGCTCACGGGCCACCGCCGGGCGGAGGCGACCGACCGTCTGGAAGAGCCCGGGCGCGCGCTTCCCATCCGCGAGCGTGCGGGTCTCGACGGTCCCGCCGACGGTTGCGCGACGCTCCAGGACGACCGTCCGAAGGCCGGCCTTCGCGAGGTAGGCCGCGGCGACCAGGCCGTTGTGCCCGCCGCCGATGACGATCGCCTCGTACGTGTTCGAGCTGCGGCTGGCCATCGCTCAGGCCACCCGCGACCGGCGCGACCGGATCAGCTCGAGCGCCGCGAGGCGCCCGTTCGCCCCCATGATCCCGCCGCCCGGGTGCGTCGACGAGCCGCACATCCAGTAGTCGCGGATCGGCGTCCGGTAGCGCGCCCAGCCGGGGATGGGCCGGCTGAAGAAGAGCTGCTCGAGCGAGAGCTCGCCGTGGAAGATGTTGCCCTCGGTGAGGCCCCAGTCGCGCTCCATGTCGAGGGGCGTGACCACCTGCCTGCCGACGATGACGTCCCGCAGGTTCGGGGCGAACTCGCTCACGAGGTCGATCACGGCGTCCCCGAACGCCTCGCGCTGGTTGTCCCAGTCGCCGGGGCCCTCGACCAGGTGGTACGGCGCGTACTGGACGAAGCAGCTCATCACGTGCCGGCCCGGGGGCGCGACCGACGGGTCCACCAGGCTGGGGATCACGATGTCGACGTACGGCCGGCGGCTGAAGCGGCCGTACTTCGCCTCGTCGTAGGCCCGCTGCATGTGGTCGAGCGACGGGCTGATGCTCACCGCGCCGCGGAGGTACTCCGTGCCGCCCGGGTTCGTCGTGAAGGTCGGCAGGGCGTCGAGGGCGAGGTTGACCTTGCCCGAGCTGCCCCGGAAGCGGAAGCGGCGCACCTGTGCCTCGAAGCCGGAGGGCAGGACACCGGGCTCGAGGAGCTGGAGGAAGGTCCGCCGCACGTCCGCCGACGAGATCACGACCTTCGCCGCGATCTCCTGGCCGCTCTCGAGGACGACGCCAGTGGCCCGGTCGCCCGACGGCGTGAGCATGACGCGGCTGACCCCCGCGTCGGTGCGGATCTCCGCCCCGTGCGCACGGGCGGCGCTCGCGATGGCGGCGCTGATCGCACCGGTTCCGCCCTTGTGGAGGCCCCAGGCGCGGAAGGCGCCGTCGATCTCGCCCATGTAATGGTGGAGGAGCACGTACGCGGTGCCCGCCGAGCGGACGCCGAGGAAGGTCCCGATGATCCCCGACGCGGACATCGTGGCCTTGAGCGGCTCGGTCTCGAACCACTGGTCCAGGAAGTCCGCCGCGCTCATCGTCATGAGGCCGATGAAGGCCGACTGCTGGCGCTCGGGCAGCCGCGCGAAGTCGCGGGCGAGCCCGGCGACGCCCAGCCATTCGCGCGGATCGAGGCTCGTCGGGTCGGGCGGCACCATCCCGAGGATCGGCTTGATGAAGCGCGCCATGTCGGCCATCAGGCGGCCGTACTCCTCGTATGCGTCGGCGTCGTGGCCGACCAGCGCCGGATCTCGCGCAACGTCTGGGCGTGGTCGTCCGTGCGCCACAGGTAGTCACCGTGGAGCGGCGTGAAGGTGCCGTCGAGCGGGAGGATCTCCAGGCCGTGCCTGGCGAGCTCCAGGTCCCGGATGATCTCCGGCCGCAGGAGGCTCACGACGTAGGAGAGAACGCTGAAGGTGTACCCGGGGACGATCTCGTCGCTCGTCGTCGCGCCGCCCAGGATGTGGCGCCTCTCGAGGACCAGCACCCGCCAGCCCGCCTTCGCGAGATACGCCGCCGTGGTGAGGCCGTTGTGGCCCCCGCCGATGATCACCGCGTCGTAGGGATCCGCCGCGCGCGTCCCTCCGCCGATCGGTGTCCGTGTGCCGGTGCTCATGGGGTCCACTGCGGTCAGGCCCGCTTTCGTGGCGGGTCGAAGAACGGGAGGTCCACGACGGTCGCGGCGACCGTGCCCCGCCGCGCCTCGACCGTCCACTCCATCGCGAGGCGGGTCCCCGGCCGCGCATGCGCGGCCCCGACCGAGGCCAGGCCGAGCATCTTCTTGAGGAGCGGGCTCCAGCCGGTGCTGGTGACGCGCCCGACCTGCCGGCCGTCGGCGAAGATCGGGACCGCCGCCCGGCTCACGATCGATGGCGCGGACGGCGGAAGTCCCTGGGCCGCGTGGAGCGCCTCGACATCCGGCCAGTCGAT
This sequence comes from uncultured Chloroflexia bacterium, assembly GCA_963809215.1. Lineage (GTDB taxonomy): Bacteria > Chloroflexota > Limnocylindria > Limnocylindrales > CSP1-4 > CTSoil-043. The sequence continues at coordinate 376,961 of CAWEIJ010000002.1, read as the reverse complement.
GTCGAGCCCGACGAGACGCCGCGGCGGCCCGCCGGCGGCCATCTCCGCGACGAGCGCGCGCCGGCCGACGAAGTCGCCGGCGCCCAGGTCGACCAGCCGGCCGAGCCCGATCTCGTACGGCGAGTAGCTCTGGCTCGGGACCTGCGAATGGACGGCGCTCGTGTAGTCGACGTCGATCAGGATCAGGCCGGCCTCGAGGCGCGCGACGTCGAGCGCGAGCATTCCCGCCGGCCGCAGGCGATACGGCTCGCCGGCCGCGACAAGGGCGTCCCACGCCTCCACGGCGCGATCCGCCGGGATCCACAGCTCGTAGCCCAGGTCGCCCGTGTACCCCGTCCGCGAGACGTCGATCGGGACTCCAGCGAGCGTCGCCCGCCGGCGTCGGAAGTGGCGCAGGTCGGCGAGTGTGGCGCCGGTCGCGGCCTCCAGGACATCGCGGCTCAGCGGCCCCTGGAGGGCGACCGCCGCGACTGACTCGCTCACGTCCCGGACCTCGACATCGAGGCCGTGGGCGTTCATGCGCAGCCAGCGGACCTGCGGGTCTGCCGCTGTCCAGCGCACCACCTGGGCGCCATCCTCGTCGTCGAGCCGGTGGACCGTCCCGTCATCGATCACCTTGCCGTGCTCGTCGCACCACGGCGTGTAGAAGACGCGGCCCGGGGTGAGCTTGGCGGCGTCGCGGACGACCAGGCGGTCGACCAGGCGGACGGCGTCCGGGCCGCGCAGCTCGTACTTGAAAAGCGGGCTCACATCGATGAGCGCGGCCGCCTCGCGGATCGCGTTGACCTCGATGACGTGGGAGGCGTGGTATGCGCTGGCGGCGAAGAAGCCGGACCACTCGCGCCACTGGAGGCCGGCGTTGAGGGGCGCGGTCCGCGCGTGGAACGGCGTCCCGACGGTCACGTCAGATGCTCCTCCGCTGGGCGCCGGCGTGACGCCGGTGGGCTCGTGGTCTGGCCCGTCCTTCGTGCGCCATTGTGCCCGAACAGCATGTGGCCACGCTCGAGCGTCTCGCTCAGGCCGGCGCGTCCGCCTCGTAGGTCAGCACCGGCACGCCCATGCGCACGAAGTCGCCCTTGTTGCGGGTCACGACCGTCGCTCCCTGCGACCACGCGACGCCCGCGATGATGGCGTCGCCGAGCGTCCGCGGGCCCGCCGCCCCCCGAAGGCGGCGCGCCTCACCGGCCCATCTGGCGGCGTCAGGAGCGGTCGAGACGTATTCGACCGCGTCGATCAGGCTCGCGATCGCGCGCCGCTCGTCGTCGCTGCCCTTCGAGAGCGCCTCCGCGACCACTGCGTCGCAGACGAGCAGGTCATCCGCCTCCGCGAACAGGCGCTCCAGCATCGCGACGGCGCCGGGCAGGTCGCTCGCGTAGTCGATCAGCATCGTCGTGTCCAGGATCCGGGGCATTCGTCCTCCGTTCGTCCCAAAGCGCGTCGACCCACGGGCGATCCCAGCTCGCCCGGATCGCCTTGAGCGTTTCCAGGACTTCCTCCGGGGTGGTGCCCCAGGTCGTGGACCCCTTGAGGACGCCGCGGTTCGCGCGCCAGACCTTGATCATCCGGTCGCGCTTCGCCTGCTTGAGCAGCACCTCGGCGATGTAGGCGCTCCGACCGCGCGGGCCCGCGACCTCGTCGATGATCGCGAGCGTCTCGGCCGGGAGCGTGATGTTCGTGCGGACGAGCGGCATGGCGGGGCCATCCTGGTGCGGACGTGCGTGTGCAACGTCGTGTGCCGACGATAGCACACGGTCCGCCACGCCAGCCCGGCGGCGGGCTCAACGCCAGAGGCCGGCCTGGCGGATCCGCCCGGCGGTCGCCGCGCTCTTCCTCGGTCGCCGCCGGCGGCCGTCGGCGAGCTTCAGCGAGACGAGCATCAGCTCGTTCACCTTGCGCTCGAACTCGGGCACCGTCGCCTCGGGGATCGTCACGCATACCTCGCGGAGCGCCGTCTCGAGCTGGTACCAGAGATCGCCGCGCCGCACTTCGTACAGGGGATAGGCGCTGTTGATCACGACCCGGCGCACCCCGTCCTCCTCCACGAGGGCGCTGCGCAGCCGCGGGTCGAGCTGGCGGACCACGACCTCCGCGGCGCCGCGTCGGCGCGCGTTCCCGGGGCTGCCAGCGGCGCCGGGGCGCGGGAGGCGGGGTGCCGGCGCAGCGGCCCCGGCGGCACCCGTGTCGGCGTCGACAACGTCGGATCCGCCCGGTTCCGCCGGGGCCTCGGACCGTTTCCGGACGCCGTCGAGCGCGAGCTGCCCGCCGGGCTCCTCGCCTCCGACCGCGACCTCGGACTCGAAGAGCCGCCCCTCTTCCAGCAGGCGAAGCGCCTTGACCAGGATCCGGCGCACCTGCTCCGCCGTCCGCGCCGCCTCAGGTGTGACGGCAGATCCAGGCTCTCGCGTGAGCCGGCGCACGACGGGCGCCAGCCGCGAGTGCAGGCGCGCCTCGATCGCGGCCCAGACCTCGCTGCCGCGGTCGACATCCGCCTTGTTCATGGTCACCGGGACGTGGGGCAGCTCCACTTCGCCGACCAGGCGATTCAACGCCGGGTGCGCGGCGGGCGTTGGGTGCCCGAACCACTCGGGCGCTCCGACCAGCCGGCCGAGGTGGTAGAGGCGGATACCGGCCTCTGGCGCGGCGGGCGGCGGGGGATCCGCCAGCAGGCCCCACCAGCCCCGGACCAGGCGACCCGCGGCGCGCACCGAGATCTCGTGCCGTTCCGCGGCGGCCCACGGTCGCGGCGTCACGGGCGCCCGATTGACGACCATCGTGACCTCGCCGGATGCGAGCATCGGCCGGTAGGTCTCCGCGAGCCGATCGACGAGCCGCCGCGGGTCGAGCTTCCGGTCGATCTCGCCGACCTCGATTCGGACGTAGCCCAGGTCGGCGGCCACGGCCTTCTTCCTGGCGTTGAGGTCGTACGTGCGAAGGCGGGCCCGGTCGCGATACGCCGCGTCCTCGAAACCGTACGCGTGGTCGTCGCCGGCGGCGGACGCGACGATCTCGAAACGGTTGCCGAGGTGGCCGATGGCCGCCTTGCCGCCCTGGCCGTATCGGCCGATGCGGTCACCGGCCCGTTTCGACGACGCGCCCCAACGGAGGTAGTCGCGCTCGATGGCGCCCGGGCCCATGCCCGTGCCGCCCACCACGAGAAGGATCAGGCGTCCGGGGTGCACCGTGATGTCGAGCTCGAGCGGACGGCCGGCGACCCGGCTGTCGACCGCGTTGTCGGCGAGCTCGAGAACGGCGTCGATCGGGGTCCGGTAGTTGGCGAACAGCGCGGCGGTCAGGCGCGGATCGATCCGCTCCCGGACGACGCGGCGGACCGTGGCGCCCACGGCCTACTGGTCGACGCGGGCGAACGCGGCGGTGTAGGCCTCGAGAGCGGCGCCGTCCATGCCGTTCCCGACGGCCTGCCAGTCGACGTCCGCCCCGGTCGGCACGACGACCACCAGCCACGAGCCGTTCCCGATATCCAGCAGGCGCGCGTCCCGGTCGCCGAACCTGGCTGCGCCGGCGTCGGTCCCGGCCGGGACGCAGTCCGGATGCCCGACGCAGTACCCGCCTTCGCGGACCTCGAGGTGCGCGCCGTCCGGGCCCTTGTAGGTGATCGAGAGCTGGCCGCCGTTCGAGAGCCGGTACGAGCCGCTCTCGACGAACCATCCAGGCGGAAGCGTCGCGCAGTAGACGTCCCAGGCGACGCTGGTGGCGAGCGCCGAGTAGAAGTCGCGGTTCTCCGCGGTGCCGCTGCAGGCGTCCGCGGTGCCGGGGCGGGGTGACGGGCTGGCCGCCGCAAACGGCGTGGCGCTGTCGGCGGGCGACGACGACCCGTCGGGCCCCACGCTGGGTGCCGCGGACGTCGCCGCTTCACTCCCGCCCGAGGACGGACCGGGCGCCGAGGTGGCACCGGATGCAGCCGGCGAGCCGGGGGACGGAGGGGCCGTCGAGGTCGCCCCGCACGCGGCGACGAGCACGGCAACGCCGAGCATCGCGACGATCCGGGTCGCGCGGCCGGGACGAGGGCGGGTCGTGGCCACGCCGGGAGCCTAGCGGCCGCCGGGTCCCGCGGTCAACTCGGGCGGCCCTCCGCGCATCCCGCCCGGGCCGGCCGGGATACCGGGCTCGGCGAAGGCAGCGGATCCGGCGAAGATCGCGGGATCGACCCCGAAGGTGACGCGGATCCGCTCCGGCGCAAGCACATGGGCAGGCGGACCGTCCGCCACGACCCGGCCGCCGTCGAGAAGGACGAGCCTCGGGAAGAAATGGGCCGCAAGGGCCAGGTCGTGGAGCACGGCGAGGACGGCGACGCCGTCGCGGCGGTTCAGGTCCGCGAGGAGCTCCATGACGGCCACCTGGTGGCGCAGGTCCAGGTGGACGGTCGGCTCGTCGAGGACGAGGAGCGGGGCCGCCTGGGCGACCGCGAGGGCGATCAGGACCAGCTGCCGCTCGCCAAGGCTCAGCTCGCGTGCATCGCGGCCCCGGAGGGCCCCGATCCCGACCCGTTCGATCGCGGCGTCGACGGCCGCGCGGTCGGCTGGCCGCGGGCCCCGGAACGGGTCCTCGTGGGGAAGACGGCCCAGGGCGACGACCTCCTCGACGCGGGTCGAGAACGGGAGCGCGGCCTGGCCCGGCACGGCCGCAAGGCGGCGGGCGATGGCCGGGCGGCCAAGACCCACGACGGGGTCACCGCCGAGGGCCACGCGGCCCTCGCGGGGCACGACGAGGCCCGCGAGGACCCGCAGGAGCGTCGACTTGCCCGCCCCGTTCGGGCCGACCAGGGCGACCCGCTCGCCGGGCGCGATCGCGAGGTTGACGCCGCGGAGGACGAGCCGCTCGCGATAGGCGACCGTGACCCCGGCGAGCTCCGCGACCGGCGGCATCAAAGCTCGTACGCCGATCGGGTGCCGCGCAGCAGCGCGAGGAAGAACGGTGCGCCGACCACCGCCGTCACGACCCCGACCGGGATCTCGCCGAGGAGCCGCGCCCCGAGGTCGGCGAGCACCAGGAGGATCGCCCCGAGGATCGCGGCAAGCGGCAGCACTCGGCGCGCGTCCGGCCCCACGACGAGCCGCACGAGGTGCGGGGCCACGAGCCCGATGAAGCCGACGAGCCCGGCAACCGCGACGGCGGCGGCGGTCACGAGGCTCGCGAGCGCCAGCAGGACCGCGCGCTCGCGCCGCACGTCGACGCCGAGATGCGCGGCGGCCTCCTCGCCGAGCAGCAGGCCGTTGAGCACGCGGGCCCGCGCGACGATCGCGAGCGAGCCACCGGCGATGAGCGGCGCCGCGAACGCGAGCCGCAGCCAGCTCGCGCTCTCGAGACCGCCGAGCAGGAACGCAAAGATCTGGCGCAGGTTCGAGCCGGCGAGGAACATCGTCATCGCCAGGCCTGCCGCGAGCAGCGAGCCCACCGCGTAGCCGGTGAGGAGGAGCCCGGTGAGGGGCGCGAACGGCCCACCGCCACGCCCCAGCCGGTAGACCACGGCGACGGACAGGAGCGCGCCCGCGAACGAGAGGAGATGGAGGAGGCCGAGGTCCAGGAAGACGGCACGGAACGGGATCAGCACGGCGATCGCGGCACCGAGCGCCGCGCCGGAGGCGGTCCCGAGAACGTATGGGTCGGCAAGCGGGTTGCGCAGCAGTCCCTGGAACGCCGCCCCGGCGACCGCCAGGCCGCCGCCGACCATGATCGCGGTCAGGACACGCGGCAGGCGCAGCTCGAGGACGATCGTCTCGGCGGCCGGCGACCACGATCGCCCGATCGGCACGCCGATCGCCCTGAGCAGGATGCCCAGGGTGTCGCCCGGCGCGACCGCCACGGACCCGACCGCGACCGCGGCGACGACCGCGCAGGCGAGCACCCCGAGGCCGACGAGCGCGAGCACGCCTGCGCTCGGGGCGCGGACCGGCCGCCCGACGCGGGCGCGGGCCAGGGCGAGGCCGCGGGCGCCGATGCTCACCGCGCCGAATGACCCGCAGGCGGCCGGGTCATCGCCCGCCCGACCCTGTCACGGAGCCGGGCTCGGGACCGGCACGGCGGGGAGCGTGAGCGCCGGGTCGATGGCCAGGGCGAGGGCGCGGAGCGCATCCACGATCCGCGGGCCGGGCCGCGAGACGAGGGTGTCGTCGATCGGGCGGATCGCCCCGGTCTTCACGGCGGTCATCACGGACCAGCCCGGGCGGGCCGCGACCTGGGCAGGCGTCGTGCCGTACGCGGCGTCGCCGAGCAGGATGAGCTCCGGGTCGGCGACCACGAGCTTCTCGAGCGGAATGCTGAACACCGTCGCGCTCCCGGTCGTGATCGGGTCCGCGCCGGCCTTGCGGAGCAGGTCGTCCTGGACGATGCCGTCGGCGAACGTGTAGATCTGCTTGGTGGCGTCGAGCTCGTAGAAGACGCGCGGCCGGCGCATCCCGTCGGCGGAGACCGCGGCGACGATCGCATCCTCCTGCCCCTGGAGCGAGCCGACGAGCGCCGTGCCGCCGGCCGCCTGGCCGGCCGCGTTGGCGACGAGCTCGATATCGTGGAAGACCCCCGCAACGTCGGCGGCGTACACGACGACAACCGGGATCCCCAGCGACCGGAGCTTCGCGATCGAATCGGGGCTGTTGAACCCGTTGCCGCCGGCGATCACGAGGTCGGCGCCGAGCCCCACGATCTTCTCGACGTCGATGGCGCCGAGCTTGACGACCTGCGCGATCTGCTTCACGGCAGGCGGGTAGTCGTCCGCGTCGGTGACGCCCACGACGCGCGATCCGGCACCCACGGCGAACAGGATCTCCGTCGTGGCGGGCGAGAGCGAGACGATCCGCGTCGGCCGGGCCGGGATCGCGACGGCGGTCCCCTCGTCGTCGGTCAGGTTCAGCGGGTAGCTCGCCGCCTGCGGCGACGGGCTCGCAGACGGCGCCATCGACACCGGGAGCGGCGTCCCGGTGGCCGGCGCGGCGATCGCCGTGGTCGGGGACGGACCGACCGTGACCGGCGCGGCCGTCGCCCCGGCGCCGCAGCCGGCAAGGATGACGGCGACCACCATCGAGAACAGGGTGGAGCCGGCGGGCCGCCGGCGGGCGCGCGTGCGGAACATTGGACCTCTCGCTCGGGTTGCGATCGACGCGTGGCCCGGCTCGGGACCACGGGACGCACGACGACGACGGGCGAGGATCAGCCGGTCGGGATCATGCCTGCCTGCCCCTTTCTCGCGAGGGTACGTGCGGCTCTGCCGCGGGGCCGGCGACCGGACTTCCGCCGTTGCGTGAACGGCGGTCACCGTAGCGGGACTGTGCCGGAATCTCACCGGCTTCGCGACCACGCGGCGGGGTGGTGACGGGCGGCAGCGTAGCACGGCGGCTCCCGCCGGTCGAGCCGCGCGTCGTCCGCACCGACCCGGCGGCCCGGCCCGCGGCGCAGCGCCACGCGTCGGATAAGGGCGCGTGAATGGCAGGCGGGCAGACTCCGCGCACTCGCCTCCTCGCCGGCAGCCGCTCCGCTCCGCCATCCGCTCGTTCCCCGCCGGAGGAGGTCCAGGGATGTCTCCCGGCCGATGGCTTCGCTCTCTCGCCGCCCTGGTCGGGGCGGCGGCGCTCGTGGCTGGAGCCGCGGGCCCGGTGCACGCCGCGTACCAGGCGTCGGCGGACTCGAACACGAGCGCGTTCTCGTTCAACTGCATCGGCATCAACGACACGTACCCGGCGAGGCTGCTCACGGCCGCGCTCGCCGGCTACCGGAACCTTGGGTACACGACCACCGGCTACAGCGGGACCGCGTTCTCGAGGACGCAGGTCCTGTCGCGGACTCCCAGCGACTGGGGGTTCTACGTGCACAGCCATGGCGACAACTACTACTCCTCGGGCTCGACGCGCGACTTCGGCTTCCGCGAGGACGCCGGGCTGTGCAGCGGGGCGCGGACGATCTTCGCGGGCGACATCTCGGCCGCGCGGCGCGGGCGCACCTCGAACCTCGTGATCATGTCGACCTGCCACCTCGGCGAGTCGGCCACGACGATGCCCGGCGCATTTGCCATCGCCAAGACCAAGGCCGGGCGGGGCGCCTGGGCTGGCCCGAGCTTCTACCTCGGCTATCTCGGCGAGGCGTGGGACAGCGACGAGTACACCTTCGAGACCCGGTTCTGGAGCGCGATCGGGCCCGGCTATGGCGTCGGCCAGGCCTTCGACGTCGCCCGGCTCGGCGCGTTCAACGTCGGGTTCGCCGCGAACTGGTACGGCAGCTACGTGTGGACGGGCCGGGCCGGACCCCTGCCGTCCGGCTGCACCAGCTGTCTGTGAGGTGATCGAGATGCGCACGCGAACCTCCTCCCCGGCCGCCTCTCGCGCCGCCCGCGTGGTCGCGGCGGTCGCGGTCGCCGGAACGGCCATCGCGCTCGGCGTCCCCGGCGGGACGTCGGTGGGCGACGCCGCCAGTCCCTTCATCGCGGGCGGTCCCGTCACCGAGCGGGCGCCGGTCGCCGGCGACCGCGCATCCGTTGCCCTGGCGCGTGCGGCCGACGTCCGGGCGCGCCTGGGCCTGCCGGCTCCGGCAGCGTCGCGCGTCGAACGGGTCGTCGACCGGTTCGACGGCAGCTCCTACGACGAGGTCACCGAGAGCGATGCGGCGGGCCGAGCGCTCGGGCTGCACCGGTTCGACGCGCGCGGCCGCCTCGTCGGCAGCGTCACGTTCGGGTGGCAGGCCGCGGGCGGCTCACGCCTGCCGAACGCCGCGGCGGCGCGTGCCCGCGGCAGCCGCGTCGCGACCGACCTGGGCCTCGATGCGGCGGGCACGCCCGATATCCAGCAGGCGCCCGACGACACCGGCTGGACGCTGACCTGGTCTCGCAGCGTCGACGGCGTGCCGGTCCCCGGTGACGGCGTGCGCGTCGACCTGTGGCCGGACGGCCGGATGCACGCGATCGCCCGAACCGAGCGGCCCCTGGCGTCCCGGCCGCCCGCGACCCTCGACGAGGCGACCGCACGTGCGCGTTCCACGGCGACGCTCGGGACGATGTTCGGGAACCGCGCCGACCAGGTCGCGATCGCCACCCTCGCGCTCGCATGGGTCGCCCCGAACAGCGCCTTCGACCCGACCGGGCCGGACGCCCCCGGCACGACGCTCCGCCTGGCGTGGGTCGCCGAGGCCCGCACAACGGGTCCCCTTGCCGACGGGCTCCGCGCCGTCAGGCTCTACCTCGACGCGGGCACCGGCGCGCTCATCGGGGGCGACGTCCTCCGGTGACGCTCCTCCCGCCGGAACGCGTTCACGCTCCTCGCCCGGCGGCAGCCCGGGCGAGGAGCCCTCGCACCGCCGGCCGCGCGGCGGGCCTCGCCGGGCTTCTCGTGCTCGCTGTCGCGGGGTGCTCGCCCGCGGTCCCCACCGCCGCGGCCTCGGCTGCTCCACCAGTGGTGGCAGCATCGCGGACGCCCGGCGCCGGGACGCCCACGCCGTCGGCGCGAGGGCCGAGCCCGACCGGCCCGGCGGAGCCGACGTCGCCTTCGCCGGGCCTGGGGTCGGCCCGGCCGGACATCCTGCTCCTCGCGTCCGAGGGCGGAGTGGCTTCGCTCCACCTCGTTCCTCGCTCGGGCGACGCCATCCCGGTCCCCCTGCCCGATCCGTCCGTCGCGGCGGTCGCACCGATCGACGGCGACCGGCTCCTCGCGCTGCTCCGCGACGGCCGGGCCTTCGTGGCGCGGCGAGGTCCCGCGGGGCTCGCGGCCGGTGCCGGCTGGCTCGCCGTCGCGCTCGACGGGCCCGGCGCGATGCCCCCGGGTGCCTTCATCTGGTCGGCGACTGCATCGCCGGACGGGAGGCGCGTCGCCGCGATCGCGCGGCCCGCCGACGCGCAGTCGCCGGGCGCGCTCGTCCTCATCGAGCCGGATCGGGGCCGGCGCGAGGTTCATCTCCTCGAGGACGAGACCGAGGGCAACCCGCCGGCGTGGGTCGATGACGCCCGTGTCGCGATCGTGGAGCGGGATCGCTACGACCGCGTGTTCCTCGAGCTCGTTGCCGTCGCGGACATGCGGATCCTGGAACGGCTCACGGTGCGTGCGGTCGGGTTCGCGACCTCGGGCGACGGCGCAACGTGCGCCGCCTTGCCCGACGACCGCGTCGTCGTCGGATCGACCGCGTCCCTGCTGGCGCTCGGCATGCTCCCGGAATCAGGTCCGGCCCTGCCCGCCGAAGACCACGCGTCCGGCGGGATCGCGCTGAGCGCCGGTGGCCGCTACGTGGCGCTCTCGGTCCGGGAGGGCGACACCGGTCCCGGCTGGCTGGCCGTGTACGAGCGCATCGGCGGCGGCTGGGAACCCCGTGAGCGGCTCAGCCTGCCGGCCGGTGTCTCGGGCGGGCAGCCGACGTGGCTGCCGTGAGACCTCGGCGAACCGGCGCGGGCTGGCTTCGCGGCGGCGCCCTGCACCCGGGGCGCCCGGCCACGTGTCCGGGCGCGGAGCGTCAGCCGGGCAGCGCCGTCGTGCGCGGTCCCCCGACCACGCGCCCGCGCGCGGAGCGTCAGCCGGGCAGCGCCTCGGTCGGCGGCGCGCTGAAGATCGAGAGCTGCGCCTCTTCGCGCAGCATGTTGCCCAGGATCTTCTGGAGCGTGAGCTGATGGACGCAGCTCTGCCAGCTCTCGAAGTAGTGGCACGTGCAGTGCCAGGCACCGGCGTCGAGGCTCACATGGTGGGTGTCGTTGTCCCCACGGAACGTGACGCTGAGGCGATCGAACTCGACGCGATCCTGCTCGCGGGCGTAGCGATTCGCCTTCTCGACCTTGCCGATGAGAGAGCTGTGCATTGCGGCGATCCCTCCGTTGTCAGGTGGGCCAAGGGTGGCCGCCGCCCGGTCGAATCGTCCGGCCGACCGGCGTGCGGTCGTTTCGGGAAGAGTACAACCCCCCGCCAAGAGGGGCGCGGACCGGACGTCCGGGCCCGGCGCCGCCCCGCAGGGGTTCCGAGGCCGGTGGACCGCGGCCCGGGTCCCGGATCAGCCCCGAACGAGCGCCTCGCCGGCGGCGACGCAGGCGTCGGCGGCAGCCGCGGATGTCGCCTCTGTGTAGACGCGGACCAGGGGCTCGGTGCCGCTGAATCGGACGAGGAGCCACGAGCCGTCCGCGGTGACGAACTTGAACCCGTCACCGGTCGTGAGCGCGATCGTGCCCGTGACCGGCTGGCCGGCCAGCTCGGTCGGCGCCTTCTCGACGAGCTCGACGAGGAGACGCGCCTTGACCGACGGATAGACCGCCCGGTCCACGTGGATGTCGATGCGCTGGTAGTACGACGGCCCGGCGATCTCGTGCAGGTGGGCGATCGCCCGCGAGACAGGCCAGCGGCCGGCCGCCCGCTCGCGCATGAACAGGTCGAGCAGGAGCAGGTCGGCGTAGATGCCGTCGCGCTCGGGCAGGTGCATGCCGAACCCGTAGCCCCCGGATTCCTCGCCGCCGTACATGGCGCCGGTCTCGATCATCTTCGGCCCGACGTACTTGAAGCCGACCGGCGTCTCGTGGACGGGGATCCCGTAGCGCTTGCCGAGGCGGTCGGCCATCGACGTCTCGTTGACGCTCTTGACCACCGGCGCGTGCATCCCGCGATGCTCGACCAGGTAGTACATGAGCAGGCCGTACACCTGGAGCTGGTGGACGAAGACGCCGCGCTCGTCGATCGCGCCCGCCCGGTCGGCGTCCCCGTCGAGAAGGAGCCCGAGGTCGAACCCGCCGCCCGCCACGGACCCGAGGGCCTCGTCGATGTTGGGCCGGATCGGCTCGGGGTTGACGCCGCCGAAGTACGGGTTGCGCTCGGTATGGAGCTCCGTGACGCGGACCCGGCCTCCCGCGAGGAGGCGGCTGAGCCAGGTCGCCCCGGCACCCCACATCGGGTCCACGAGAATCGTCGCGTCGGCCGCCTTGAGCGCGTCGAGGTCGACGGTGCGCCGGACGAACCGCTCGTAGCCGGGATACGGGTCGTACCGCTCGACGAGGCCGGCCGCCTCGGCGTCCGCGAACGGCCGCCGCGGGATCGCCGTCGCGCCGTTGGCCGCGATCGTCCGCTCGAGCACCGCGAGAAGCTCCGGCCCGGCGGCGGCCCCGGTCGGCGACTTGACCTTGAAGCCGTTGTCCGTCCACGGGTTGTGGCTGGCGGTGATGACGATGCCCGCGGCCGCGCCGCGCTGGACCACCTCGTAGCTCGACATCTGGGTCGGGACCGCGGAGCTCGCATAGGCGACCGGGATGTCGTAGGCAAGGAGCACCTCGGCTGCCGCGGCCGCGAAGTGCTCCGAGGCGAAGCGCCGGTCGTAGGCGAGCACGACGCCCTTCGCCTGCTCTCCACGATCCACGACATAGCGCGCGACACCCTCGGCGCAGCGGCGAACGTTCTCGAACGTGAAGTCGTCGGCCACCCTGGCCCGCCACCCATCCGTGCCGAAGACGATGGTCGTGGGGCGCGGAATCTCCGCGATCGTCACCTGTCCTCCTCCCGCGCCCGTGCCAGCTCGTCGGCGATGGACCGGACCTCCTGCGAGCGGTCCGCGGCGCAGACGAGCAGCGCGTCGGGCGTGTCGACGACGATCGTATCGCGCAGGCCGATGGTCACGACGAGGCGGTCGCCGCCCAGCACGAGCGTCGATTCCGATCCGCGGTCGCGGCGAGCCCCGAATCCGACGACCCCCGACGGCTCCCCGGCTGCCACGGCTTGCGCCACCAGCGCGTCACGAAGCGCGGCCCAGCTGCCGAGGTCGCTCCATCCCACGTCCGCGCGGAGCATCACGACGCTCCCTTCGTGCGACGCCGGCTCCATCACCGCGTAGTCGATGGAGGTGGCGCGAAGCGTCGCGTACGCCGCGTCGAGCGCCGCCGGGTCGCCCGCGGCCGCTTGGACGCCCGCCTCGACCGCCGCGAGGATGTCGGGCGCGTGCGTGGCGAGGGCCGCCACGATGGCATCGCGGCGCCAGGCGAAGATTCCCGCGTTCCAGGCAACGGCCGCCGGCCCGCCGAGGAGCGCAGTGGCCGCCTCGGCCGAGGGCTTCTCCACGAACCGCGCCACGCCGACGGCGCTCGACGCTGCGATCCGGCGACGCGGCGCTCCCGGCACGCCCTCGCCCGGCCCCGCTGCAACGATATAGCCATACCCGGTCTCCGGGCCCGCGGGCTCGATGCCCAGGGTGACCAGCGACGCGTGGCCGGACCCCGGCAACGCCGCGCCTGCGACCGCGGCGGCTTCGCGAAGCAACCCCCGGAATGCCTCCTCGTCGGCGACGAGATGGTCCGCCGGGAGCACGAGCATCACGTCGCCCGGCGCCCGGTCGATGGCCGCTGCCGCAAAGGCGATGGCCGCGGCCGTGTTGCGCCCCGTTGGCTCGCCGAGCACCTGCGCGCGATCGAGCTCGGGCAGCGCCTCGAGCACGAGCGCCGTGTAGCGGCGGTCCGTGACGACGGCCACATCAGAGGCCGGGAGGAGGCCGGGAACGAGCCGCTCGAACGTGGCGCGCAGGAGCGTCCGCTCGCCGAGGAGTGGCAGGAACGGCTTGGGTCGATCCGGCCGGGAGAGGGGCCAGAGGCGCGTGCCGCCGCCGCCCGCGAGGATCACCGCGTACATCGGTCGATTGTATGGAGCGTGAATTCGAATCGGGCGCGCCCGACCGCAGCATGAGCCCGGACCGCCGAGGCCGGGCCCGGGGCCTGCCGGGCCGGCCGAGCGAGCTCGGCGTGGACGGCGACGCCGGCCTCGAGCGGAGCCGCGCCTGCCGGTGCCGCGGTCAGGCGCCCGCCCCGGCGATGCCCATCGGGGCAGGGCGGCCACAATCCGCGGCGAGCAGCGCCGCCTTGTCGATGCGCTCCCAGGGGAGGTCCAGGTCCGGACGCCCGAAATGGCCGTAGGTCGCGGTCTGGCGGTAGATGGGCCGGCGAAGGTCCAGGGCCGCGATGATCGAGGCCGGGCGCAGGTCGAAGTGCCGGTCGATCGCGGCACGGATGAGATCATCGGGGACCTGCCCCGTACCGAAGGTCTCGATCGAGACGGAGAGCGGGCGGGCGATCCCGATCCCATAGGCGATCTCGATCTCGAAGCGATCGGCGAGGCCGGCCGCGACCACGTTCTTGGCGACCCAGCGGGCCGCGTACGAGGCCGAGCGGTCGACCTTCGTGGGATCCTTGCCCGAGAACGCCCCGCCGCCGTGGCGGGCCATCCCGCCGTACGTGTCGACGATGATCTTCCGACCGGTCAGGCCGGCGTCGCCCATCGGGCCGCCGATCACGAAACGCCCGGTCGGGTTGACGTGCATGACCGGATCGGTCGGGCGGAGGTCGGCGGGGATCGTCGGCAGGATCACGGATTCGATGATGTCGCGGCGGAGCCGATCGGCCCGGGCGTCAGGGTCGTGCTGGGATGCGACGACCACCGTCCGCACCCGGACGGGCACGCCGTGGTCGTACTCCACGGTCACCTGGGTCTTGCCGTCGGGGCGCAGGTAGGGCAGCTGGCCGGACTTCCGGGCCTCGGCGAGGCGTCGGGCCATCCGGTGCGCGAGCGCGATCGGGAGCGGCATCAGCTCCGGCGTCTCGCGGCACGCGAACCCGAACATCATCCCCTGGTCGCCGGCGCCGAGCTCGTGGAGCGCGGTGCCGTCCTCGCGGACCTCGAGCGACGCGTCGACGCCCCGGGAGATGTCGGGCGACTGCTCCTTGATGCTCACGAGCGTCCCGCACGTGAGGTAGTCGAAGCCGTACTCGGCGCGGGTGTAGCCGATCTCCTTGACCGTGTCGCGGACGACGCCCTGGAAGTCGATGTAGGTCGAGGTGCTGATCTCCCCGAGCACGAGGACGAGGCCCGTCGTCGTGGCCGTCTCGCACGCGACCCGGGCGTCCGGATCCTCGCGGATGATCGCGTCGAGGATGGCGTCCGAGATCTGGTCGCACATCTTGTCGGGATGACCCTCGGTCACCGATTCCGAGGTGAAGAGGTAGCCGGACGCGTCGACGATCGAGGTCATGGTCGCTTGGCTCTCCCGTTGGGTGGTCGCGGGCCAGCGTAGCACCGCGCGGCGGACGCCCGGGCCGGCCGTCACGAGGGCCGCCCGGGCGGGCCGTCACGACGGCACCCCGGTCACCCGGCCGGCGGCCGGCTCCCGTCGGATGCGCCGCGGACCAGCGGCAGGGGCGGCAGCGCGTCCGCAGGGGAAAACCCGAAGACCGCGCCGTAGAAGGCGAGCTCGGCCTGGATCGCGCGGATCATCGAGGACGCCTTGCGGAACCCGTGGTCCTCGCCCTCGAACGGGAGATAGGCATGCGGGATTCCGTTCGCGCGCAGCGCGGCCACGATCCGCTCCGCCTCGGCGGGCGGCACGACCCGGTCGTCGAGGCCCTGGAGGACCAGGACCGGGCAGCGGATCCCGTCGACGTGGAAGATCGGCGAGCGGGCCTCGTAGACCTCCCGGGCGGCCGGATACGGCCCGACGAGGCGCTCGAGGTAGCGCGACTCGAACTTGTGTGTCTCCGCGACGAATGCCATGAGGTTCCCGATCCCGAAGTAGCTCACGCCCGCCCGGAACGTGTCCCGGAACGCGAGCGCGGCGAGCGTCGTGAAGCCGGACGCCGAGCCACCCTCGATCGAGAGCCGGGCCGGGTCGACGATGCCCCGGGCCGCGAGCGCCCGGGCACCGGCGACGCAGTCGTCGACGTCGACGATGCCCCAGCTCCCCTCCAGCCGCCTGCGGTAGTCGCGGCCGTAGCCGGTGCTCCCCCCGTAGTCGATGTCGAGGACCGCGATCCCCCGGGTGGCGAGGACCTGGAGCGAGATGGAGAGACCCGTGAAGGCGGCCGAGGTTGGGCCACCGTGGCTCGTCACGACGAGCGGCGGCAGCTCGCTCTCGGGCGCCCTGGCGTGCCGGTTGTGCGGCCGGTAGAGAAGGCCGTGGGCCGTCCGTCCCCCGGTCGTGGAGAACTCGACGTGCTCGGCCACCGCGAGGTCCGCAGGGTCGAGCGCGGCGTCGGATGCCCGGCGAAGCACCTCGAAGGACCCGTCGACGAGGCTCACCAGCACGACCGAGCGGAACACGGTCGGCGCGGCCGCGAGGCAGACGAGGCGGTCCCCCCGGACGCCGACGAAGTCGAGCTCGGTGAAGGGCAGCGGCACCTCGAGCGGCTCTGCGGCACCGGTCGGGTCGATCCGGTAGAGGCGATCGCGCCCGTCGGACCGGCCGGCGGCGACGATCGTGCCGTCGTTCGCGAAGGCGTAGTCGGCAGAGCCGAAGTTCCACTCCGGGCCGCCAAACTCGGCGGCCATCGGCGCGATCGGGACGAGCCGTACAGGCCGACCGGCTCCGTCACCGGCGCGGGAGCCCCGTGGCTCCTCGACGCGGTAGATGTTCAGCCAGCCGTCCAGCTCGGCGGAGACGTGGAGGACGCCGCCCGGCGACCATGTCGGCTGGGTCACCCACGTGCCGGCGTCGCCCGCCACGACCGTCGCCGCGCCCAGCGTCCCGTCCGCGTCGACCGGTGCGACGACGCATTCGGTGCCGTCCCACGGCATGTTCGGATGGTTCCATCGCACCCATGCCAGGCGGGCGCCATCCGGCGAGAGGCGCGGTGCCGCCACGAAGTCAGAGCCGCCCGCAAGGGCCACGACGCGCGCAGGATCGGCCACGGCCGATCCGTCCAGCGGGACCGCGACAAGTGCGTTGACCGCTTCGCGCCCCTCGACGCCGTGATCCTCGCGGACGCAGATGAGGCGTCCGCGCGCGGCGTCGAGGCACATGTCCGCATATCGCGAGCGGATGTCGGGTGTCAGCGGCGTCGCGGCCCGATCGGGGCCGACCAACAGGAGCCGCCCGGTCGCGAAGTCGGAGATGACGACGCGGTCGCCGGCGACGAGGTACGCCCCGCCGCCGTACTCGTGGACGCGCGTCCGAACGTTGGTCCCCGCCGGGCTGACGTCCCGGATGCCGCGCTCCCGGGTCCAGCGGACCAGCGTCTGGTGCCCGCCATCCTCGGCGCGGCCCTCGAGCCAGGTGAGCGCGTCTCCATCCCAGCGCGGCTCGGCGAGGCGGACGAACCCGGTCGCGACGAGGTCGAGGGCAACCGGCGATCGCCAGCTTCCGAAGGGTGCGACGACGACCGACGTCCCGTCGGCAGGGGCCGACCCGCTGGCAGGGCCCGTCCCGTCGGCAGGGGCCCGTCCCGTCGGCAGGGGGCGTCCCGTCGGCCACGGACGTTCCGTCGGTTTTGGCGAACGGATCGCGTGATGCCTGCTGTGTCATCGTCGACTTACGTCCCGCTCTTCCACGAGTTGGAGTAGGCCTCCTGCTCGGGGGTCATCCCGTCGATGTGGTGGCCGAGCGCCTCCAGCTTGAGGCGGGCGACCTCGCGGTCGATCGCCTCCGGCACGTTGTAGACCATGCTCTCGAGGTCAGCATGGTGCTGGGCGACATACTCGGCACACAGCGCCTGGTTCGCGAAGCTCATGTCCATGACCGCCGCAGGGTGGCCCTCGGCCGCGCCGAGGTTGACGAGGCGGCCCTCCGCGATGAGGTGGACCTTCTTCGGCCCGAGGTCGAACTCCTGGACGTTCTCGCGCACCTCGCGGACGTGGCCCTCGGCGAGCGCCCGGAGCGCCTTGAGGTCGAGCTCCGCATCGAAATGGCCGCTGTTCGCCATGATCGCGCCATCGGGCATCGCCACGAAGTGCTCACGACGAAAGACGTTCACGTTGCCGGTGGCCGTGATGAACAGCTCGCCCCACGGCGCGGCCTGGTCGACGGTCTTCACCTCGAAGCCGTCCATGAGGGCCTCGAGCGCGCGGACGGGGTTCACCTCGACGATCGCGACGTGGGCCCCCATCCCCTTGAGGCGCGACGCGATCCCCTTGCCGACCCAGCCATACCCGGCGACCACGGCCTGTCGCCCGGCGAGCAGGATGTTGGTTGCCCGGAGGATCCCGTCGATCGTGCTCTGGCCCGTGCCGTAGCGGTTGTCGAAGAGGTGCTTCGTCTCCGCCTCGTTGACGGCGACGACCGGGAAGCGCAGCGCGCCGTCCCGCGCCATCGCCCGCAGGCGGATCACGCCCGTGGTCGTCTCCTCGGTCCCGGCGAGGACCTCGCGGAGCTGGCCGGGCCGATCACCGTGGAGCAGCGAGACGAGGTCGCAGCCGTCGTCCATGGTGAGCTGCGGATGCGTGTCGGCCACGGCGTTGAGGTGCGCGTAGTACGTGTCCCGGTCCTCGCCGCGGCGCGCCCAGGTCGCGATCCCGTAGCGGGCCGTGAGCGCGGCCGCGACGTCATCCTTCGTGGAGAGCGGGTTGCTCGCGGCGAGCGCGATCTCGGCGCCGCCGGCGGCCAGCGTGCGCATGAGGTTCGCGGTCTCGGTCGTCACGTGCAGGCAGGCGGCGATGCGCATGCCCCGCAGCGGCAGCTCGCGCGCGAAGCGGTCGCGGATGAGCCGGAGGACGGGCATCTCGCGCTCCGCCCACTCGATCCGGCGAACGCCCTCGTCGACGAGGCCGAGGTCGGCCACGTCGTGGGGCGGCAGGGCGGTCGGAATGGTCATGTCGGGCAGGATCTCCGGGCTGGGGATGGCCGAGGCCGGCGGGCGTTTCCCTGATTATGCCCGACCTCCCGGCCGCACCTGCCCGCAGCCGAGCGAGGAGGCCGGGGATCGGCCCGGGCGGGCGGGCGCCGGCCGCCGTGCGTCGACGTGCCCGTCAGGGGTCGCCGCCGCGTCCCAGCAGCCGCCGGATCGGCCCCGGCAGCGCCCCGAACGGACCCGGCCCGCCGCCGCTGCGGTGGATCAGCCGCTCCTCGAAACGGACGTGCTCGCGGTATCCCAGCTTCGCGTACGCCTGCAGGGCCGGAGGATTGTCGGACCGGACGTTCAGGACGACCTGCTCGCAGAAGCGCAGCAGATCTGCCGTGACCGCCCCGGTGACCGCCGTGGCGTAGCCCCGCCCACGGAAGTCCGTGTGGGTCATCACGTTGCCGACCACCCCCAGCCCCGCCTCGGGCGAGATCACGTGCGTGCCGGCGGCGCTGACGAGCCGACCGCCCACGCGGATCCCGTAGTAGATGCCTTCCGCGATCGCCGTGGGCGGCAGCCACGCCGTGAAGCCGAGCTGGTAGAGGCGGTTGAGGTCGCCGACCTCCACCGGCAGGAGGCGCGCGACGTCGGCCGGATACGGCCGGAACGTGCTGCGGTCGACCCACATCCTGACCATCGGCGGGCCGGGTTCGATCCGATAGAGCGCGGCGACGGCCGGCAGGTGCTCGGGACGCGCGGCCAGGAAGGCCGCCCGCGGGCGGATCAGGTCGCGCAGGACCGCCGCGATCCCCGCGCCGTCTCCCATCACGAAGACCGGCTGCGGCGCGAGCCCGGCATATTCGAGGACGACGGCTGTCGGTTCGGAACCGGCCAGGGCGACGCCCCATCGTGTTCGCCCGAACTCGCGGTCGTCCAGGTCGCACAGCGCGTAGGCGGCGTAGATGCGGTCCCGCTCGAGGAAGGCCCGGAGGAAGGCGCGATCGGTCGACGGGCGCACGACCGGGGCCCGCGGTGAATCCTGGCGCGCCACCGGGGCCGCCACTCAGGCCTCCGGACCGCTGGCGTCCGCCGACCCGGCGATGGTCGACACGCCGCCGACGGGGCCTGCGGCCGCGCCGACCGCATCCGTGGCGCCGGCGGGGCCGACGGCCGCCGCACGTGTCGAGGGGTCCGTGGTCCGGCCCGCGGCCGACGCTGCCGCGGACGCCGCGTCCGCAAGCTGGGCCTCGAACGGGGGCCGCAGCGCGCCGACCTCGGTCACGATCGCCGACACCAGCGACGCGGGGACGATGTCGACCGACGGATTGGCGGCGGCCGCTCCCTCGGGCGCGATCCGCCGGCCCGCGAACGTGAGGAGCTCCCAGGCCGGGCGCGGATCCGTCGCGAGGGCCTCGCCGTCGGCCGCCCCGGGGTCGTGGGCGGCGAGCGGCGCCGCGACGACGAACGGGATCGCGTGCCGCTCGGCCACCACGGCAAGCCCGTAGCAGCCCGGGTCGGACGCGACGTCGCCGTTGCCGGCGATCGAATCCGCGCCGACGAGGACCGCGTCCGCCTCGCCGCGCGCCAGCATCCCGCTCGCCGCACCGTCGGTGACGAGCGTGCACGGGATCCCGGCCTGGGCCAGCTCCCACGCGACGAGCCGCGCGCCCGCCAGCCAGGGCCGCGTCTCGGCGACGAGGACGCGCACGTCCCGGCCGTCGTCGCGGAGCGCGCGGACGATCGCGAGCGCGGTGCCCAGCTGCCCGCCGGCGAGCGCGCCCGTGCTCCCGATCGTCAGGATGCGGAGCGTCTCGACCGTCGCGGTGCGGGGCATCGCCGCGAAGAGCGCCGCCCCGTGGGCTGCCAGCCTCGCGTGCGCCGCGATCGCCTCTTCGACGATCGCGTCCGCCTCCTCGCGGAGCGCAGCGGCAACGCTCGCGCCGTCGGCGGCCACGTCCCCGACCGCGGCAAACCGGGCAAGCATCCGGTCCATGGCGTTGCGGACCGGGGCCGCCGTCGGGGCCGCGTTGCGAAGCGCGTTCGCCGTCCCGAAGAGGATCGCGCGCCGCGCGAATGGCGACGAGAGGACCGATCGCTCCGCCGTCAGGGCGAGCCCGCAGGCGGCCAGCTGGCCGAGCAGGGACGCGCCGCGGACGACCGACTCGCGGATCGCCTGCGCGACCTCCGCGCCGGAGAGGCAGACGAACTCGACGAGCTCGTCGGGGATCCGCCGCTGGTCCAGCAGCACCACCTGCTCCCGGTCGAGGCGGAACGTGCTCCGCCAGATCCCGGTCGCGGCGGCCGGCACCGCCTCGGCGCCGGCGGCGATCGGCGTCACGGGCGCCTCGGCCGTCCCGAGGAGCGCGCCGGCCATCCCGGCGGTGCCTTCGCGCAGGGCGCCGGCAGCCCCGACGACCGTCGCCGCGGTCTTCATCGCGTCGGCTGCGAAGGAACGGAAGAACCGCCGGCGGGCGAGCCGCTTCGCCTCGTCGGGGTCGACCGGGTCGGTCGGGCTCGGGCGCCGCGGGCTGGGATGCCCCGAGCCGGTCGTCGGTCATGACCCGTCCCCGCCCGGGTCCGCGTCAGTAGGTGATGACGGAGGAGACCGGGTGCCCGGCGAGTCGCGCGCGCCCCTTGAGGAACCCGAGCTCGACGAGGAACGCGAGCCCGGCGATCTCGCCGCGCAGGCGCTGCACAAGCTCGACCGTCCCGTTGACGGTGCCGCCGGTCGCGAGCAGGTCATCCACGATGAGGACCTTCTGGCCCGGCTCGATCGCGTCGCGGTGGACCTCGAGCGTGTTCGACCCGTACTCGAGGGCGTACTCGACGCTGATGGTCTCCGCCGGAAGCTTGCCGAGCTTGCGCACGGGAACGAGGCCCGCGCCGAGCTTGTAGGCCAGCGGGGCGGAGAAGATGAAACCGCGCGATTCCATCCCGACCACGATGTCGATCGACATGCCCGCGTACGGCGCGAGCATCGCGTCGATCGCCGCCCGGTAGGCCACGGGATCCTTGAGGAGCGTGGTGATGTCGTAGAAGAGGATGCCCGGCTTCGGGAAGTCGGGGATCTCGCGAATCTTCGCGCGGAGCTCGTCCGGCGTCATTGCTGCAGGGAACCTCCGAAGGCGCGGCGCGGGCACGGTCGCGGGTGCGGGTCGAACGAGGTCTGGGGCCCGCCAGAGTCTACCGCAGCGCCGGACTCCCACGGGCTCCCGGCGAGGCGCCCGGAGCGCGCCGTGCCCCCTGCCTCACCGCCCGGTCAGGAGCCGCGGTCGATCCGCCGCTCGGTGCCGGCGAGCAGCCGCGCGATGTTGTCGTGGTGGAAGAACCAGATGAGCGCAACGGAGCCGACCGCGTACACGTCGAGGACGGGATCCCGGCCGCCGATCCAGACGAGCGCGATCATCACGAGGCCGCCGAACAACGAGCCGACGAGCGAGCCGAGCGACGAGATCCGCGTGGCGAGGATCACGCCCGCGAACACCGGGATGATCGCGACCGCGACCAGCGGCTGGATGACGACGAGCGTCCCCCACGCGACCGAGACGCCGCGGCCGCCGCCGAACCCGATGTACGGCGAGCGGCTGTGCCCGACGATCGCGACGAGCGCCCCGAGCACCTCCATCGCGGGCCCGAAGCCGAGCAGCCGCGGGATCAGCACCGCGACGCTCCCCTTCCCGGCGTCGAGGAGCCCGGCCACCAATGCCCAGCGCGGCCCGATGGCCCGCAGCGTGTTGGCGCCGCCCGTCCGGCCGCTCCCGATGCTGCGCGGATCCCGCCCGCCGACGAGCCGGGCGACCACGATCCCGAACGGGATCCCGCCGATGAAGTAGGCGGCAGTGACCGTGACGACGATCGCGAGGGCAGATCCGGGCTCCACCCGGGCATTATCGGGTCGAGGCGCCAGGGATGGTCCGGCGATCGTGGGGCAGGCCCGCGTCAGGCGCCGCGGCCGGGGCCCTGCGTGATGGCAGCGTGCGTGATCGCCGCGAGAAGCGCCTCCGGCCGGCCCCGGGTGCGCGCCCATGCGGCCGGGGCCGCGGTGGCGGCCTCCACCAGGGCCGCAAGCGCCGCATTGACCGGCGTGGAGATGCCGGCCTCGCGGCCGGCCCGGGCGACGCCCCCGTTGAGCCAGGGAGATTCGGACGGCCCGCCGCCGCCCCGCAGGTGGAGCAGCAGCGACGGCAGCTTCCCGCCGCGCGCGCCCGCAACGACCCGGCGGATGGCTGGCCGCGCCACCGTAGCCGGCGCCCGGAAGCCGAGCGCAAGAAGCCGGACGTCCGCGCCCGGCAATCGGAGCGGTGCCAGCCCCAGCGCCCGCATCACGGCCAGCGCCTCCTGCACCTGGGAGCGCTCGACCGCGAACAGTCGCCGGTCCGCGTAGACATCCGCGGCCGCCTCGTCGAGCAGGGCCGGGACGGCGTTCGCCACGAGGTTCGTGAGCAGCTTCGACCACTTCATGGCGCGCCAGTCCCGGAGGACGGCCACGGGCAGTCCGCCCGGCGCGAGCGCGTCGCGGAGCGCGGCCTCGACGTCGGCCGTCTCGCCGCGAACCGGCGCCAGCGCGATCCCCCGGCGTCTCCGCCAGACGAGCGTCCCCTCCGCGTCGCGCTCGATCGGGGCCGTGAGCGATCCCGCGAGCAGCGGTGCGTCCGGGTGAGCCGCAGCGACGAGCTCCTCGGCGCCAAGGCCGTTCTGCAGCGTGACCACCGCGGCGTCGGGCCACGCGCGACACGCGTCGATCGCGGCGGCAAGGTCGGGCATCCGGACGGCCAGCACGACATAGGCCGGGCGCTCCAGGCCCGCCGTCCCGGCGGCTCGCTCGACGCGGGCCCGCCGCGTGTCGCCGTTCGGCGTCCGGAGGACGATCTCCGCAGAACCGGCGACGTCGCTCCCGGGCCGGCCCGCCAGCGTGACGCGCCGGCCGGACCCCGCGATCAGCGCCGCGATGAAGGAACCGACGGCGCCGCCGCCGATCACGACGACCCCGCCGCCCGCCCCACCCGCCGCCGATGCGGGCCGGGTCACCCAGCGAGCTTGTCGTGTGCCAGCATGGCGTCCGCGGTCAGGACGACCGCCTCGAGATCGTCGCCGATGCTGGCCTGGATCGCGGCGACGATCGAGCCCTCGACCACGGGTCCGCGGGAGAGCCGGACGCGCGCGGCCTGCTCCGGCTCGAGCATCTCCAGCGCGGTCGAGGCGGAGAGCACGGCGCTGCCGAGGTCCGTCATGACCACCACGC
This sequence comes from uncultured Chloroflexia bacterium, assembly GCA_963809215.1. GTDB lineage: Bacteria > Chloroflexota > Limnocylindria > Limnocylindrales > CSP1-4 > CTSoil-043. Next base: position 353,238 of record CAWEIJ010000002.1, on the reverse strand, counting down.
CCCGGCCCGCGTCGGCCGCCTGGATGGCCGCCGCGATCCGCGTGGCGTCCGTCCCGATCGCGCCGTCCGCCAGGCCGCCGGCCGCCACCATGCGGACCTCGGCGCCCGCCATCTGCGCGGCGAGCTCGACCGTCCCGTCGGCGACCTTGCTCGAGTGCGAAACGATGACGAGGCCGACGAGCGGCCCGGTGGCCCCGCCGGCGTCCTGCTCCGTCACGCCGTTCCGGCCGAGGGCTGCCCGCTCTGCCTGCGGGATTCGGCATCCCCGGCGCGATAGGCCTGGAGGAGGATCTCGATCGGGTGCCGGGTCCGTGTCCCGGTCGCCTTCTCGATCTGCCAGCGACACGTCTCCGAGTCGCAGGCGGCCTCATCGGCGCCGCTGGCCCGGATCTTCTCGAAGAGCGGGGCACCCACCGCCATGCCGATCGGGTACTTCTCCTTCTTCATCCCATAGGTGCCGGCGATGCCGCAGCAGTCATGGTCCATGTCCGCCGCCCGCAGCCCGGGCACCAGCGCGAAGAGATCCATCGCCGGCAGTCCGATCCCATGCGAGCGCAGCTGGCACGGAGCGTGGTAGGGCAGGTCCTCGTCGAGCCTGCCGAACCGCGTGTCGAGCCTGCCCTGCTCGTGGAGGTCGAGCAGGAACTCGCAGATGTCCCAGGTGGCGTTCGCGACGAGCGTCGCGTCGTCCTCGTGGATGTCGAGCATCTCCCGGTACTCGGCCTTGATCGTGTGCGTGCAGGACGTGGAGGTCCCGACGATCCGGTAGCCCTGGCGGGCGTAGCCGGCCAGCACGTCGAGGTTCCGGTGCGCCCGCTGGCGGGCCTCGGTGTAGATCCCGTTGCTGATGAGCGGCAGGCCGCAGCAGACCTGCTCCGGGATGATCGTCTCGAAGCCGTTGCGCCGCAGGATCTCGATGGCGGCGTCGGCGACGTGCTGCTCGTAGTAGTTGGCCGAGCAGCCGTGGAAGTAGACGACGGCCTTGTCCGGGACCGGGCACGGCGGTCGCGCCGCGCCGCTTCTGCCGTCGCTTCCAGGTGGCCTGGAGCGTCCGGCGGCCGAACTTCGGGAACGGCGCCTCGCGGTGGATGCCGACCGTCGTCTCCATGATCGCCCGGATCGGCCGGTTCGCGAGCGCCCAGTTGGAGATCGGCGAGAAGAGCACGCCGACCTGCCCGACGAGGTCGGTCTGGCCCAGGCCCCAGTCGCGGAGCTTCGGGCGCTTCCCGGCCTTCATCCGGGCGCGGGACTGGCTGTTCATCTCCGCGATCTTCACGCCGGCGGGGCACGCGGTCGTGCACCAGCCGCAGCCCGAGCAGTAGTCGACGGTCACGTCGGGCGACTGCGGGATCGGCATGCCGGCAACCTGGACCGGCTGGGCGCGACCGGTCCGGAAGCGCTGGGCCTGCGGACCGACGTACTTCGGCCCGGGGAACAGGTCGGTGACCCGCGCGACCGGGCAGACGGTGAGGCAGACGTTGCACTTGAGGCACTCGTCGGACGAATACCCGACGGCCTCCTCCGACGCATCCATGATCAGCTCGGCGATCGTCACGGTCGCGTGCTCCCCGGCTCGGCGGCGTGCCCGGCCGGGACGGCGGTCAGCGATCGCGCTGCCCGTCGCCCGCTGGTGAGCGCGACACCGTCGCCGCATCGTTCTCCGATGGACCGCTGGCCGGCGAGCAGGCTGCCGGCGATGCGGACGTTTTCGAAGGCCGGCACCCCGTCGGGGCCGATGGGCCGCAGCTCGTTGTCGGTGCGGATCCCGGCCCTCTCCAGCGGATGGCCCGCCGGGTCGAATGCGTCGAGGGAGAGCCACTCCTCCACCGGCGGCGCCTCCACGGGAAGGCCAAGGACGACCTCCTCGAGGCGCCCATCGCGCTCGGCGACGAGGCCGCCACCCGCGATCCCGCCGGTGGCGATGACCAGGGCGCCCGTCCGCACCGTGAAGGTGCGCGCCGCCGCGGCGGCCACGACGGCCGTGACGCGGCCGCCGTCGTGCTCGACCCGCTCGATCATCTCGCCGATCTGGACGCGCCCGCCGGCCCGGATGAGCGCCGCCCGCAGCGCCGCGTACAGGCGCATTCCCGGCACGCTCGGCGGGACCAGCGGCATCTCGAAGGGTGCGGCCGGGAGGTGCTCCTGCGCGGCCGCGAGGACCGCCGCGTGGTCGCGGATCCCGAGGACGGCCGGAAGGGCGACGCGGCCACCCGACCCCGGCACGCCGCCGATCGCCTTCGCCAGCGCCGCGATCGCGGTCGCGCGCCACGCCGGGTCGTCGAAGCGCCGCGCGATCTCGAGCGCGTTGAGATTGTGGCGGGAGGCGAGCCCGGGAAGGGCGACGCTGATCGGCGTCACCGAAGCAGGCCGCGTGGCGCCCTGCCAGACACGCTCGCGCGCCAGGCTTGCCGCGATCGCGTCGGGCCAGAAGTCCTTGAAGCCGACGATGCCGCAAACCACGAGGCGCTCGCCGGGCGACCACGGCGCGATCGCGCCCGCCTGGCCCGCGGGCAGGATCGCCGCGCGGCGTGTCCCGCCGATGGACGTGGGAACCGCCTGGAGCGGCGTGTCGAGGTCGCCGACGTAGTCGACACCCCCGGCCGCGAGGAGTGGGCGGAGCCAGTCGAGCGCGCCGGCGACGTCGCCGCCGAGGAACGAGTAGGGGTGGCCGGGCTCGCCGGCCAGGAGACGGATCCCGTCGCGCGGCGTGGACGCGGCCGGGATCCCGGCGACGTCGATGCCACCAGGCCCCCAGTGCGTGGCCGCGTGGCCCTTGGCCAGGACGACGACGTGCGCCCCGGCCTCGGCCGCCGCGATCGCCGCGGTCAGCCCGGCGAGGCCCGCCCCGATGACGACGACGTCAGCGCTGGGCACCGACCACCTCCCGGGACGCTTCCGCGGTCTCGTGCTCGATCAGGGACTCGACCCCCAGGCCGCCCCCGTAGATTCCGGAGACCATCCACTGCTCCTGCAGCTGGCGGCCCGCGGCGATGGGCCGGGTCCCCTTGAAGCGCTCCCGGAGGAACCCGAGGATCGCCCGGTCCGCCTGCTCGGCGACATCGGACGCGCCGGCATGCCCGGCCCGCTCGCCGACCACGCCGGCGGCGCGGAACGTGCAGAAGCCGCCCTGGCAGGGTCCCATCCCCACGCGCGTGCCGCGCCGGACGTCATCGAGCGACGCGGCGGGGTGCCGGTCGAGGAAGGCGTCGAGCTGCGGACGCGTGACGAACTCGCACTCGCACAGGAGCCCGGCGTCGCCGCCACCCTCCGCCTCGTGGTCGGCGAGCCGATGGCCCAGCCAGTACGTCTTCCCGGGGACCTGGCCGGGAAGCATCTCGTCGGCCGTCGTGCACGGCTCCGTGACGCCGAGCTTGGCGCAGACGAGGTCGACGGTGTCCTGGGCCATGCGGCGGAACGTCGTCAGCTTGCCGCCCACGATCGTGACGAAGTTCTCCACGCCGTCCATCGCGCCGTGGTCGAGGACCGTGTGCGCCCGCGAGATCTGGCGGCCGTCCTTCAGCGCGGCGGCGGTCACCTCGGCGGGCGGCTGGTAGAGCGGCCGCACACCGGCGTAGGCACGCAGCAGGCGCATCTTCGCCGAGGTCCGGGAAGAGGACCTCGCCCTGGGAGATCAGCGCCGCGACCTCCTCGCGCGTGATCTCGTAGCGATCGGGGTCCTCGACGCGCTGCTCGGTGGTCCCGAGGATCGCGACGGTGTGGACCGGGACCATGATGTCGCCATCGGACGACTTGTGGCAGCGGTTCACCACCGTGTCGGTCATCCGCTGGTTGAAGATGAGCATCGTGCCCTTGCCCGGGTGCATCGTCACGGTGACGTTCACCATCGCGGCGATCTGGCCCGCCCACGCACCCGCGCACGAGACGACGAACCGGGGCGCGATGCGCGTCAGGCTGTCCCGACCGCTCGTCGCGGAGCGTGGCTCCGACGATCCGGCTGCCGTCGCGGTCCATGCCCACCAGGCGCTGATAGGACCAGGCTTCGCTGCCGTGGGCACGCGCGTCGGCGATGTTGGATTCGATGAGCTGCCATGGCTCCACGGAGCCGTCCGGCAGCTTGAAGGCGCGGCGGATGCGCGGGTTGAGCGCGGGCTCGCGCCGGAGCGCCTCGGCGACCGGGATCTCCTCGCAGTCGACGTCGGCGGCGTTGCAGGCGGCCTCGAAGCCGGCGACGTAGTCGTCCGGGTCCTCTGGCGTGGCGACGAATAGGCCGCCCGTGTCCTCGATGCTCGCGGGGGCGATCCGCCGGAGGATGCGGTTCTCGGAGATGCACTCCCGCGCGGCGAGCGCGTCCTTGGCGACGTAGCGTCCGCCGGAGTGCAGGAGGCCATGGTAGCGGCCGGTCGTGCCGGTCCCGTAGTCGCCGCGCTCCACGAGCAGCGTGCGCAGGCCCCGTCGTGCCAGGTCCCGGAGCACGCCTGCCCCGGTTGCACCGCCGCCGACGACGAGGACGTCGAAGGCGTGTGCCTCACCCATCCTGCTCACCTCGCTCTGGTCCTGGTCTCGCTGTGCGTGATCCTACGGGCACGGCCCGGGTGACGTGTTCCGGGGCCCCCCGGCGCTGCCGAGGGGCCCCGGATGGTGAGGCGAGGGGGACTACTCCGCCCAGTCGAAGGTCCGCGTGACGGCCTTCTTCCAGAGCGCGTACTCCTTGTCGCGGAGCGCCGCGTCCATCTTGGGCTCCCAGTGTGGTCCTTCGCCCAGTTGGCGCGAAGGTCCTCGACCTCGGCCCAGTAGCCGACCGCGAGGCCGGCGGCATAGGCCGCGCCGAGGGCCGTCGTCTCGGCGACCTTCGGGCGGATGACCGGGACGCCCAGGACGTCGGACTGGAACTGCATGAGCAGGTTGTTGAAGACCATGCCGCCGTCGACCTTGAGGGCCGTCAGCGGAACGCCGGAGTCGGCGTTCATGGCGTCGAGGACCTCGCGGGTCTGCCACGCGGTCGCCTCGAGGACGGCACGCGCGATGTGGCCCTTGTTCACGTAGCGGGTCAGGCCGGCGATGACGCCGCGCGCGTCGTTCTTCCAGTACGGCGCGAAGAGGCCGGAGAACGCCGGGACGAAGTAGACGCCGCCGTTGTCCTCGACCGTGGCCGCGAGGGCCTCGATGTCGGGCGACTTCTCGATCATGCCCGAGGTTGTCGCGGAGCCACTGCACGAGGGCGCCGGTGATGGCGATCGAGCCCTCGAGGGCGTACACGGCCGGCTGGTTGCCGATCTTGTAGCCGAGGGTCGTGAGCAGGCCGTTCTTCGACGGAACGGCCTTCGTGCCCGTGTTGAGGAGCATGAAGCAGCCGGTGCCGTAGGTGTTCTTCGCCTCGCCGGCGGAGAAGCACGTCTGGCCGAAGAGGGCGGCCTGCTGGTCGCCGAGGTCGCCCGCGACCGGGACGCCGGCGAGGTCGCCGACGGCCGTGCCGTAGACCTCGGACGAGGCCTTGATCGCCGGGAGCATGGACGCCGGGACGCCCATGAGCCCGGTGATCTCGGGATCCCAGTCGAGCGTGGTGTAGTTGAACATGAGCGTGCGGCTGGCATTCGTCACGTCCGTGACGTGCACGCCGCCGTTGACGCCGCCGGTCAGGTTCCAGATGCACCAGGTGTCGATGTTGCCGAACAGCAGGTCGCCCGCCTCGGCCTTGGCGCGGGCGCCCGCGACGTTGTCGAGGATCCACTTGACCTTGGGGCCGGAGAAGTAGGTGGCCAGCGGCAGGCCGATCTTCGGCCGGAAGCGATCCTGGCCGCCGTCCTTGGCGAGCTCGTTGCAGATCTGGTCGGTCCGGGTGTCCTGCCAGACGATCGCGTTGTAGACCGGCTTGCCGGTCTTGCGATCCCAGACCACGGTGGTCTCGCGCTGGTTGGTGATGCCGACGGCGGCGAGGTCGGCGGCCGTGATGCCGGCCTTGGCGAGGGCGCCCTTGATGACCTCGACGCGAGCGGGTCCAGATCTCCATCGGGTCGTGCTCGACCCAGCCGGGCTTCGGGTAGATCTGCTCGTGCTCCTTCTGATCGACCGCCACGACGGCACCGGCATGGTCGAAGATCATGAAGCGGGTGCTGGTCGTGCCCTGGTCGAGCGCGCCGACGTACTTGGTCATGTCTCTCTCCGTACGGATCTAGATGGCGCCCGCCGGCACTAGCCGGCGCGCAAAGCGTCGCGAAGGGATTCGAACAGGATCGTGGTGCTCGTCGCCCCCGGATCCTGGTGGCCCGCGGAGCGTTCGCCGAGATAGCTCGCCCGGCCCTTGCGGGCGACGAGCGGGGTGACCCGGTCACGACCTGCGGCCGAAGCGATTGCGGCAGCGTCGAGAGCGGCCGGGAGATCGTCCGTCCCCGCCTCGAGCGCGGCGACGGCCGGGGCCATGGCATCGACCATCGTCTTGTCGTCGAGCTCGGCCTTGCCGCGGGCCATGACGCCCTCCAGCCCGGCGCGGAACCCCGCTGCAAGCTCGGTGGGGCCGATCTCCGTGGCCGTGCCGAACGCGGTGCCGAGGCGAAGGAAGAAGGTCCCGTACAGGGGGCCGCTGGCCCCGCCGACCGTCGAGATGAGCTTCATGCCGGTCTGCTTGAAGAGCGTCCCGGCATCGCCGTCCTGGAGCCCGGGGAGGAGCTCCCTGATGGCGGTCATCCCGCGGTCCATGTTGATCCCGTGGTCCGCGTCGCCGATGGCGGAGTCGAGCTGCGTCAGCTCCTCCCGGGCGGCGTGAATTCGGACGGCGAACGTCTCGAGAAACCGCGAGAAGTCGCCCGTCGAGATCACGGGGGTCAGACCCCCCACCGCAGGCCGGGCGTCTTGACCGGCGCGTCCCAGTACTCGGAGCAGCTCGTCGTCGAGCTTGAGCAGCGTGACCGACAGCCCGCCATCTCGAGCGACGTGATGTAGCTGCCGACCAGGTTGCGCGCGATCGTGATCGCCGCGGCCGCGTGAGGATCTCGTTGACCTTCCGGTAGACGACGTACAGCTCGATCAGCGGCGTGCCGCCCATGCCGTTGACGAAGGCGAGGACGCGATCCCCGCTCGCGAAGATCCCCTCCTCGAGGATCGGGGTTGACGAGCATCTCGATGATCTCGTCGGCCGGCCGGAGAGCTTCGCGCCGCCGTCCCGGCTCGCCATGGATCCCGACCCCGATCTCCATCTCGTCGTCGGAGATCTCGAACGTCGGCTTGCCGGCGGCCGGAACGGTGCAGGAGGTCAGGGCCATGCCCATCGAGCGGACGTTGTCCTGGACCTTCTGGCAGAGCGCGGTCACGGTCTTGAGGTCGGCGCCCGCCTCGGCGGCCGCGCCGACGATCTTCTCGGCCAGCACCGTGCCGCCGACGCCGCGGCGACCCGCGGTGTAGAGCGAGTCCTTCACCGCGACGTCGTCGGCGATGACGACCGAGGCGACCTCGATCCCCTCCGCCTGCGCCATCTCGGCGGCGATCTCGAAGTTCATGATGTCGCCGGTGTAGTTCTTCACGATGTGAAGGACGCCGGCGCCACCGTTGACCGCCTTCGTGGCGGCGAGCATCTGCTCCGGCACGGGCGAGGTGAAGACCGCGCCCGGGCAGGCCGCATCGAGCATGCCGAGCCCGACGAAGCCGCCGTGCATCGGCTCGTGGCCGGAGCCGCCGCCCGAGATCACGCCGACCTTGCCGGCGTCGAGGCGCGTCCTTGCGGACGATGATGTTCGGCTCCTCGACCCGGATGAGGTCCGGGTGCGCGGCGGCCATGCCGGCGAGGGCCTCGTCGACGTCGCGCTCCGGGGTGTTGATGAGCTTCTTCATGCGCTCCTCCAATGGCGAGTCACCGGACGGTTGCTCGTGGGACGCAGACGGACCGGATCGAAGCGCCGGCGGCGGGGCCGTTGCCGCCGGCGCGCGGGATCGCGGGGATCCCGACAGAGATCAGGTCAGTTCTTGACGACGTTCAGGATGAAGTTCTGGTAGCAGCCATCCAGACGACCGCAGCGATGGCGCCGCCGATGAGCGGGCCGACGACCGGGATCCAGGAGTACTCCCAGTCGCTGCTGCCCTTGCCGGGGATCGGCAGGATCGCGTGCATGATCCGCGGCCCGAGGTCGCGGGCGGGGTTGATCGCGTACCCGGTCGTGCCGCCGAGCGAGAGGCCGATCACGACGACGAGCAGGGCGACGGCCAGGGCGCCGGCCGATGGCTCGGCGCCGCTGTGTCGCTGCCGAACGCTGAAGATCACGAAGACCAGCACGAAGGTGCCGATGATCTCCGAGACCAGGTTCCAGAGCGGTGTTGCGGATGGCCGGGCCGGTGCGAGAAGACGGCGAGCTTGAGGCCCTGGTCCTCGGTCTCCGCCCAGTGCGGGTAGTAGTGCAGGAAGACGAGCGTAGCGCCGATGAATGGCGCCGAGGAACTCGCCGATGAAGTACGAGCGGGACCTGGTCCCACGTGCGGTCGTTGCCGGCGATCGGCGAGACCGAGGGTGACCGCCGGGTTCAGGTGGGCGCCGCTGAACGGGCCGGCGACGACGACGCCGGCAGAAGACGGCAAGTGCCCCACGCCAGGGTGATGACGATCCAGCCGCCTGCAAAGGCCTTCGACTTGGCGAGCAGGACGCCGGCGACCACGCCGTCGCCGAGGAGGATCAGGATCATCGTCCCCAGCATTTCCGCTACGAATTTCTCGGTAGTCATGCTCACTCCCTCTATTGGGTGGACACCAACGCCGGCTGCGAAACTCGCTCGATCCCTCCGCTGCCGATCGTCGCGACCCCGGCCCGGGTCGCGAGACGGCCGATCATGCCGACGCCACAGTGCCCTCGAGCACTGTTGCCGAAACGGTACGCCCGCGGCATCGCGGAAAACGTCAAGGAAACGTCTAGGTTGCAGGAACGTTGCGGGCAACCCTCGCCGACGCGGCCGATCGCGAGCCGGCCCGGGTCGCGCGGTCGGGTCAGGCGACGCGCCCAGCGGCGTCGGCGAGGGCCGTGAGCAGGATCGCGCTCGAGACCGCGCCCGGGTCGAGATGGCCGACCGACCGCTCGCCGAGGTAGCGAGGCTCGGCCCTTCGTGGCGAGGAGCGGCCATGTTGCGCGGGCCCCGGCGGCCGCCGCGTTCGCGGCCTCGCGCAGGGCGCCCGGAAGGTCGATGCCCGCGGTCGCCGCCGCCTCGAGCGCCTCGACCGCGGGGACGAGCGCATCGAGCATCGTCTTCTCGCCGGGCCGAGACCGGCCGAGCGCAGCGATCCCGTCGACTGCGGCCCGGAGCGCCGCCGCCGCCCGGACGGCGGGCGGCCCCGCATCGACCGGCCAGGCGTCGAGCGCGGCTGCGGCCCGCACGAGGGCGCGTCCATAGAGCGCCCCGCTGGCGCCCCCGACCGTGCCCATGATGGTGCGGCCCGCCAGGACCAGCAGGGAGCCCGCTGCCTGCGACGAGCGCGTCGAGGGCGGCGAGGCGCGCATCGAGCGCCGCGAAGCCGCGGTCGAGGTTGATCCCGTGGTCCCCGTCGCCGATCGCGGCGTCGAGGTCCGTGAGCTGCACGCGCTCGGCCGCGACGCGGACCGCGGCGAGCCGGAGCCAGGCGACGACGAGCGTGCCGCTCACCGGCCGGGCCGCCTCGCGATCCCGCCCGGAGCGGCGCCGTCGACCGGCCAGTCGTCGGGCAGCTTGTCCCGGCCGGCCGGCGTCTCCGACGCCGCGACAACCGACGCGAGCGATCCACCGCCGGCCGCCTCCACGGCGGCCCGGACCGCGCCCTCGACGAGCGCGCCCCGGCTGACCCGGACGACGTCGCGCTCGGCAGGCTCCAGGTCGTCGAGCGCCATCTCGAGCGCGAGCGCCGCGCTGCCCAGGTCGAGCAGCACGACGGCCCCGTCGCCTGACGCCGCGAGGACGGCCCGCACGGCGTCCAGGATCAGCGGCGCGCTGGTCCCGAGCGCGCCGGCGTCCGTCCCGCCCGCAACGCCGACGACGAGGCCGGGTGCGGCCTGGGCGAGCATCGCCCGCAGCCCGCGGAGCAGCTCGATGCTGTGGCCGACCAGGACGAGCGCGACCAAGGGGCACCTCCCGAGCGTCCGGCGTGGGCCCGCCGATGGTCGCGGATTGGCCCGCGGCGGAGGGTAGACTCTGCGCTGCATGAGTCTAGGGCGACCCGACCGAGCCGCGGTGGGTGCCGGCGTCTCCGCGGTCACGATCACGGCCGAGGACGTCGTCGCCTTCGTCGGGCGTGCTGCCGTGACCATCGCGCGTCACGAGGCGCTGCTCGACCGGCTCGACGCAGCGCTGGGCGACGGCGACCACGGCACGAACATGAGCACGGGCCTCCAGGCGGTGCTCCGCGCGCTCCGGGACGAGGCACCGGCCGAGGCGGCCGGCCCGCTCGACGTCGGCGCACTGCTGCGCCGCATCGGCCACACGCTCGTCGGCAGCGTCGGCGGGGCGAGCGGCCCCCTCTACGGGACGCTGTTCATCGAGACGGGCTTCGCGCTCGACGGGCGACGCGCGGTGGACCTGCCCACGCTCGCACAGGCGCTCGATGCGGGCCGGGCCGGGCTCGCCCGTCGCGGCAGGTGCCGCCTCGGGGACAAGACGATCCTCGACGCGCTGGAGCCGGCCGTGCAGGCGCTCAGGGTCGCGGCGGCGGCAGGGCTGGCACCGGACGAGGCGTTCGTGCGCGCGGCGCGGGCCGCACGGGCCGGCGTCCAGGCGACCGTCCCGATGGTCGCCCGACGCGGCCTGGCCCTGCGGCTCGGCGAGCGATCGCGGGGCCATCGCGATCCGGGCGCGACATCGTGCTTCCTCCTGTTCCGCTCCATGCTCGACGGGCGGACCGGCGGGCGCCCGGCGCGGAGGCGCCCGTGACCGAGCTGGACGCGCTCCGGGCGCGCGTGGCCAGCCTGGAGGACGAGCGGCGGCGGACGTTCGAGGAGGCCCAGCGCGAGGCGGACGCGATGTTCGCCCAGTACCAGCTGAGCCAGCTCCTTGCGTCCGGCGACGACCTCGCCAAGCTTGCCCCGGCGGTCCTGGCCGAGATCGCGCGCACGAGCGGCGCGGGGGAGGCCGCGCTCTGGCTGGCGGCCCCGGGCCGGCGGACGCTCCACAGGATCGCCTCGCTGAACCAGGCCGATGACCGTCCGGGCGGCGCCGCGGCCCAGGGCGGGTTACCGGATGACGGCGCGGACCTGCCCGCCTCGTTCGCCGACTCCGCCACGGCCGGGCGCTGGGCTGCCCGGGCAGGCTGGTTCGGGGTTCCGCTCGAGGAGAGCCGGGCTCTCGGCGTCGGCGGTGCGGGCCGCGTTGCCCTCGGCTTCCTGGCGGTCCGGCCGATGCCGGGCACCGTCCTCGACGTGCGCCACGCCCGCTATCTCGGCCTCGTCCGGCGCGAGCTCGCCCTTGCGTTCCGCGCCGCGCAGCTGCGCGGCGCCCTGGTGCACGAGCGGGCGACCCTCGCTGCGATCCTCGACGGCGCCAGCGACGCGATCATCGCGGTGGACTCGGCCGGGCGGATCACGCGCCTCAACGGCGCGGCGGCACGGATGGTCGGCGCGGCCGAGCGCGAGGGGATCGGCGCCACCTGCGAGGCGTTCCTGGGCTGCCTGCCCGAGGCCGGCGGGAATCGCGGCTGCGGGCGGACATGCCCGTTCCAGGAGGTCCTGGCGCACGGGCGGCCGCTGGTCCGCGAGCAGGTTGTCGGTGGTGCGGACGCGGCAGCGATCCCGGTTGCGGCGAGCTATGCGCGGATGACGGGCTCACCGCCCGGTGCAGTCGCCGTCCTGCGCGACCTTCGCGTCACGCGGGCGCTCGACGCCCTCAAGTCCAGCTTCGTGGCGACGATCTCGCATGAGCTCCGGACGCCCCTCGCCCTGATCAGCGGGCATTCCCAGAGCCTCCTGCACCTGGGCCTCGACGCGCCGACGAGCCGGCACCACCTCGAGCGGATCGGGGACGCGGTCGACCGCCTGAGCGCCCTCGTGGACGAGGTGATCGACGTGTCGCGGCTCGAGAGCGACCAGCTCCAGCTCGATCGGGCGCCGACCGACCTTCACGGCATGCTCCAGGCCTTCGTCGCCGAGCAGGGCGAGCTGTCCGGCGCGCCTCCCATCGCGCTCGACGTTCCCCCGCTGCCGAAGGTGGACGTGGACGCCCGGCGGATCCGGCAGGTCCTGGCCAACCTCGCGGCCAACACGCAGAAGTACGCCGGGCCGGGCGCCGCGATCACGATCCGCGCCCGCCACCTGCCGCCGGATTCCGTGGTCGTGACGTTCGCCGACGACGGCGAGGGAATCGACCCGCGGGAGACGTCGCAGGTCTTCGACCGGTTCTTCCGTGGCGAGCGCATGCGCGAGTCCCGCATCCCGGGGAGCGGCCTTGGCCTCTACGTCTGCCGTCGCCTGGTCGAGGCGCACGGCGGCTGGATCCGGCTCGACACGACCCGGCGTGGCATGTCCGTCTCGTTCCGCCTGCCCGTGCTCCAATGATGCCGGACCCGCCGCCCGGAGCGCGCATCCTCATCGTCGAGGATGAGCCTGAGTTCGCCGACCTCCTGGCCCTGTGGGTCGAGCGCCACGGCTGGCACGCCCGCGTCGCCCGCGACGGCGCCGAGGCCGTGGTGAGCTTCGAGGCCGAGGAGCCTGACCTCGTCCTTCTCGACCTGAGCCTGCCCCGACTCAATGGCTGGCAGGTGATCGAGCGGATCCGGGCCACGAGCCTCGTGCCCATCCTGCTCGTGACCGCGCGTGACGCCGAGCAGGACAAGATCCGCGGCCTGGGCGCGGGTGCCGACGATTACATGACGAAGCCGCTGAGCTTCCCGGAGCTGATGGCGCGGATCGAGGCGGTCCTGCGACGGGCGAACGCGCGCACCGTGGCAATCGCCGGCGACGAGGTGCGCCACCCGGGGCTCGTGATCGACGGTCGCGGCCACCGCGTGACGGCCGGGGATCGCGAGGTCCATCTGACCCCGACCGAGTACCGCCTCCTACGCCACCTCGCCGAGCGCCCGGAATCCGTGGTGGGCCACGCCGACCTGCTGGCCGCGGTCTGGGGCGCCGGCTACCGCGACGATCTCCACCTGCTCCGGGTGACGATGCGCAACCTGCGCGCCAAGCTCGCCGAGGCCGCGCCGACGCGTCGTTTCATCGCGACGAGCTACGGCGTGGGCTACCGGTTCCGGGGAGGATCGAACGGCGCGGACGACGCCTGATCCGCGCCGATCGGGGCGCGGGCCGCGGCCACCCGGGTGACGATCGCCTGCGTCAGGACCCATGCCCGGGCCGGATCGCGTGGGATCCGGATCCGGACCTGGCTCGCCGCGAACGTCACGTCGCCCGGCCGCACGCCAGGGAGCGGCGCACCGGCGATCAGGCGCATCGCCTCCCCGCGCGAGAGGCCGGACCCGAAGCGGACCACGAGCTGGCCCTCCTCGCGGGCGAGCGAGGTGATCCCGGCGGCCTCGGCGGCGAGGCGCAGCTCCGCGACCTCCACGAGCCTGATGACGGCCGGCGGCGGCGGCCCGAAACGGTCGGCCACCTCCTGGCGGAACGCGGCGAGGTCGCCGGGCGTCCTGGCGCGGGCGAGGCGGCGGTAGAGCTCGAGCTTCGCTGCCTCGTCGGGAACGTAGGCGTCCGGGAGATGGGCATCGACGGGAAGGTCGACCGTTGCGCCTGCGGGAGCCAGCAGCGGCGCCCGGCCCTCCCAGGTCGCCTTGCGCTCCTCCACGGCCTCGGCGAGCAGCCTGGTGTAGAGGTCGAAGCCGACCGCGGCCATGTGCCCCGACTGCTCGCCGCCCAGGATGTTGCCGGCGCCGCGGATCTCCAGGTCGGAGAGCGCGATCTGGAAGCCGGCACCCAGCTCGGATGCGTTGAAGATCGCCTGGAGCCGCTTGCGCGCCTCGTCGGACAGCCGGTCGCGGCGGCGGTAGAGCAGGTACGCGTATGCGCGCCGGGAGCTCCGCCCGACGCGGCCGCGGAGCTGGTAGAGCTGGGCCAGGCCGAGCGTGTCGGCGCGGTCGATGACGATCGTGTTCGCGTTCGGGATGTCGAGCCCCGACTCGATGATGGTCGTGCAGACCAGGACGTCCGCCTGGCCGCCCGCGAACGTGCGCATGACCTCCTCGAGCAGCCGCTCGTCCATCTGCCCGTGACCCACGACGATCCGCGCGCCCGGGAGGAGCCGCCGGAGCTGGTCCGCCTGGGCCTCGATGGTCTCGACCCGGTTGTGGACGTAGAAGACCTGCCCGCCCCGGTCGAGCTCGCGCAGGACGGCGTCCTTGACGAGGCCGGCGGACGCCTCCGCGACCCGCGTCTGGATCGGCAGGCGGTCCTCGGGCGGCGTCTCGATGACCGACAGGTCGCGGACACCGACGAGCGCCAGGTTCAGCGTGCGCGGGATCGGGGTCGCGGACAGGGTCAGGACGTCCACCTCGCGCCGGAGCTGCTTGAGACGTTCCTTTGCCGCGACCCCGAAGCGCTGCTCCTCGTCCACGACGAGAAGCCCCAGGTCGCGGATCACGACGTCCTTCGAGAGGAGGCGGTGCGTCCCGACCACCAGGTCGACGGAGCCCGCCACGAGGCCGGCCAGCGTGGCGGCCTGCTCGTGCGGCGGCACCGACCGCGAGAGGAGCCGGACCGTGATCGGGAACGCCGCGAACCGCTGGGCGAACGTGCGCAGGTGCTGGTCGGCGAGGATCGTCGTCGGGACGAGGACCGCCACCTGTCGGCCGTCCTGGATCGCCTTGAACGCTGCCCGGAGGGCGACCTCGGTCTTGCCGTAGCCGACGTCGCCGACGACCACCCGGTCCATGGGCCGGCCGGCCTCCATGTCCGCCTTCACCTCGATGATCGCGCGCTGCTGGTCCGGGGTCTCCTCGTACGGGAAGGAGGCCTCGAGCTCCTGCTGCCAGGGCGTGTCCGGGGGGAACGCGTGGCCCTCCGCGGCGGCCCGCGCCGCGTACAGCTCGAGCAGCTCCTCGGCCAGGTCGCTGACGGCCTTGCGGACGCGGGCCTTCGTCCGGGCCCAATCCCCGCCGCCGAGCTTCGAGAGGCCCGGCCGCTCCGCGCCGGCGTAGCGGCTCACCCGGCTGATCTGCTCGACGGGGACGAAGATCCGGTCCGTCCCCGCGAAGGCGATCTCCAGGTAGTCGCGCTCACCGCCGTCGCTCCCCCGCCGGAGCATCCGCTCGTAGCGGCCGATCCCATGGTCGACGTGGACCACCAGGTCGCCCGGGGTGAGGCGTTCGAGGATGTCGCGCGGGACGACGCGTCGAAGCGCCTTCGGCCGGCGGACGCGCACGGCACCGAACAGCTCGCGATCGGTGACGAGCACGAGGCCGTCCGGCCCACCCGCGAACCCCGCGTTCAGGCTCCGCCCGACGAGCGTCACGGCACCCGGGGGCGGCGCGACGGCCGGGTGGAATGTCACGCCGGCAGGGATCCCCGCCTGGCCCAGCAGCTCCGAGAGCCGGGGGGCCTGGTCCGAGGCGAGCACGATCCGCGGCGCCGGCGTCTGCTTCGCCCCCGGCGCAAGGCGGGAGGCCACGATCCCGGGAGGCACCGCGGGCCGCGCGTCATCGGCCTCCTCCTCGGCGATCGGGACGGTCGCCGGCCGACCGGCCCGCCAGCGCTCGATGGCCCGTGGGAGGCTTGCGCTCCGGCCCGGCGGGAGCATCGGCTCGCGCCAGCCGAACGGATCCTCGGTCGCCGCCGCACCGCCGATCGCGTCCACCGGCCCGGGCTCCCAGGTCAGCTCCAGCGTGCGGCCCCGGACCAGGCGCGCCTTCCAGTCCCGCGGTCCTGCGTACGCGTCCGGCCACTCTCGGGGCAGCTCGCCAGCGGCGATGAGGTCGCGCCGTCGCTCCGCCGCCTGTTCCCAGAGGAACTCGGCCGAGGAGGCCACGTCGCCAGGCTCGTCGAGCACGAGGAGCGTTCCGGGCGGGAGGTGGTCGATTCCAGTGGCGGGACAGAGAATCGCGGCCCACACCTCGGCCGCGTCGCCGGCCTCCAGCGCGCGCGTCCCGGACGCCGCGGCGACTTCGTCCGCGCCCTCGAAGCGGGCCAGGTCCGCGGCAAGGCGCTCGGGGAGCCGCCCCGCGAGCGGGCCGAGGCGCGCCCGGATGCCGGCGGTGCCCCCGGCCGGCAGGAGGAACTCGCTGGCCGGCAGAAGCTCCACGAGCTCCGCCGGGCCGACCGTGCGCTGATCGGTGGGGTCGAACCGGCGCAGGCTGTCGATCTCGTCGCCGAAGAACTCGATCCGGACGGGAAGGTCGGCGCCCGCGGCGAAGATGTCGACGAGGCCGCCTCGCCGGGCGAACTCGCCCCGGCCGGCCACCTCGATCACCGGCTCGTAGCCGAGCCGGAGCAGCTCGGCCAGGAGCGAGCCCTGGACCTGTCGGTCCCCGACCCGGATCGCCCGCGGCGTCGCCGGCAGGTCGTCCCGGCCGAGCGTCGGCTGGAGCAGCGCCTGGACCGAGGCGACGAGCACGCGCGCTCGCCCGGTTCCCCACGCGGCGAGCGCGGCGACGCGGGCCGCCGACTCGTCCCGGACCAGCTCGCTCCGCTCGTATGCCAGGGCCGTGCGCGGCTCCAGGACCGCGATGGCGGCCGGGTCGCCGAGCCAGGCAACCAGCTCCTCTGCGACGCGATCGCCGATCTCGGCGTCCCGCGCGATCCAGCACACCCGCTCGCCGCCCCCCTGGGCAAGGGCGGCCGCGAGGAACGTCTTCGCCCCGTGGGGAACCGCCGTCACCGCCGCATGCCGGCCGCGGGTGCCGGGCTCGGAGCCGCCCGGTCCGAGCGCCGCGCGCAGCGCCACGAACGGCCGCGTGCCGTGGAGGAGCGGCGGGAGGACCGCGAGATCCGGGATCCTCCGGCGCGCGCCGCGGTCCTCGGGCTCGGCGCCGCCGGTTGCGCTGCCGGCCGGGCCGGGCCCGCCGGCAGGACCGCTGCCGGTTTCGGTCGGGCCGGGCCCGCCGGCAGGACCGCCGCCGTGCCCGTCGGCGGGACTGCTGCCGGGTGCGGCCGCTCGCGGGCCGCCGGCCTGGGCCCGATGCCTGCTCATCCGGGCTCGTCCGGGCCGCCCGGCCGGGCCCGCCGCCAGCCGGTTCGCGTGCGCCGCACGCCGTCCGCGCCGGGCGGGCCATCCACCTCGCCGGGCGGCGCGGTGCGCGTCTCGTCGGCCGGACGCAGCACGAAAGCGTTGAACCGGTTGGACGCCTTGCTCAGGCCGTCCCGCGCCCACGCCTCCGTCGCGTCGGCGGCCGCATCGAGAAGCTCGTCGAGCCGCTGCCGCTCGGCGGGCTGGAACACCGAGAGGACGTGATCGATGGCGTCGCGCCCGGGCTCGCCGATCCCGATTCTCAGGCGCGGAAAGGCCTCGGTGCGAAGCTCGTCGATGATCGAGCGGAGGCCGTTGTGGCCACCGTGGCTGCCGCCCTCGCGGAAGCGCATCTTCCCGAAGGGGAGGCTGAAGTCGTCGGTCACGACGAGCAGCTCGTGGAGCGGGGCGCGCTCCCGCGCGACGAGCTTGCGGACCGCGACGCCGGAGTCGTTCATGAACGTGAGCGGCTTCGCGAGCACCAGGTCGAGGCCGTGGAACCGGCCCTGGACGACGGCGCTCGCGTCGCGCGTCCGTCCTCGGCCGGCCCAGCCCGCGCGGTCCGCCAGCCGGTCGACCACCATCCAGCCGACGTTGTGGCGCGTCTTCGCGTACTGCTCACCCGGATTCCCGAGCCCGACGACGACCTTCACGCTTCCTCCGCCGCGCACGCCGAACGGCCCGGATCCGCGCGGACCGGGCCTTGAGACGATGGTACCGCGCCCCGGACGACGCGGCTGAGTGCGAGCCCGCGGCGATCCGGCCGGGCTGTTCGGAGCCGGGGCTCACCCGAGCCGGGGGCTCATCCGGCGGCGAGGATCGTCCGTTCGAGCGCGCGCATCGCGGCCTCCTCGGCCGGCTCGGCGTGGTCCCAGCCGCACAGGTGCAGCGCCCCATGGACCACGAGGAGCCGCAGCTCGTCGGCGGGCGCCCAGTGGGTGTCGCCGGCCTGGCCGCCGCGTCCCTCGATCGCCTGCCGGGCCGCGCGCTCGACCGATACGACGACATCGCCCAGGTGGAGCCGCGTCCCCGGCGGCAGGAGGAACGCCCGGGCGGTGGCTGAAGCGGGCTGAGCGGCGACGCGACTCGCGCCCGCGTGGGGCGGGTAGAGCGTCGGGCGGAAGGAGCGGGAACGAGAGCACGTCGGTCGCGCCGGACCTGCCGAGGAACGCGCGGTTGAGGCGGGCCAGCTCGGGGTCGTCGGCCAGGACCAGGCCCACCGACGCAGGCTCCGGCGCGCCTCCGGCGTACAGCGCCGAGCGGAGGAGCCGCGCGAGCGCCGACGCCGGGAGCAGGCGCGCCACGGCCGCTCGGATCTCGAGATCGATGCGGAAGGGCGGCAGGTAGAACGGGCGCGGACCGAAGGTCGGGCCTGCCGGGGGGGTCGGGCCCGCCGGGGTCACGTTCCGCGACCGCCGGCGGACGCCTCGCGGCGCGCTTCCAGCTCGACGATCTTGTTCTGCGGATACGCGATCCGCTGGTGGTACATCCCCAGCAGCTGGGCCACGAAGGCCTCGCGGATTCGCTCGATGTCGCGCAGGGTCAGCTCGCACTCGTCGAACTGGCCGTCCTCGAGGCGCTCGGTGATGATGCGGCTGACCATCCCGCGGATCGTGGGCTCGTCGTGGCTCGCGAGCGAGCGGACCGAGGCCTCCACCCCGTCGGCGAGCATGAGGATCGCCGCCTCCTTCGACTGGGGCTTCGGGCCGTTGTGTCGGAAGCGACGCTCGTCGAGCGCGTCGGCGGCCGCGAGGCCGGCGCTCGTCCCGAGGCCGCCGTGCGGTGCCGCCGCCTCCTCGCGTGCCTTGGCCCAGAAGTAGCTCATCCGGGCGGTCCCGTGGTGCTGCGGGATGAAGGCGATCAGCGGCTTCGGGAGCCCGGCCCGGTACGCCAGGTCGATCCCGCCCGACACGTGGGCCTTGAGCAGCGCAGCGCTGGCCTCGGGGGACAGGTGGTCGTGGACGTTCTCCCCGCCGGCCTGGTTCTCGATGAAGCCGGCCGGGTTGTCCAGCTTGCCGACGTCGTGGTAGTACGAGGCCACGCGGGCCAGCAGCGAATCCGCGGCGATCGCCTCGGCCGCGCGCTCGGCGAGGTTGCCCACCATCAGGGCGTGGTGGTACGTGCCCGGCGTCTCGAGGAGCAGGCGGCGGAGGAGCGCCTGCGATGGGTTGGCGAGCTCGAGCAGCTGGAAGACCGTGAGGATGCCGAAGACGTTGCCGACGACCTGGAAGGTGCCGACCGTCGCGACGGCGGCCCCGGCGGCGGCGGCCGCGGACGCCCCGAAGAGCTGGAGGACGCCGGTGATGTCGCGCGTGCCCAGGAGCGAGAAGATCGAGACGACGACAATGTTGGCGATCGCGATCGCGATGCCGGCCTGGAGAAAGACCGCGACCCGGTCGCCGCGCCGAACCGCAAGGATCCCGGTCAGGGATCCGACGAAGACATAGGTCGCGAGCTCGAGCGACAGGTCGTTCGACGCGCCGGCGATGACCGCGAGGAAGAACGACAGGACGGTCGCCGGCCCAGCCCCCAGCAGGATCGCAACGAGCATCCCGGCACCGGCGCCCGGGACGAAGAACGGCACGACGGAGCGTCCCGCGGTGATCTTGTAGGCGAGCGCGGTCACGAGCAGGATCAGGCCGAGAAGCGCGAGCGTCCGTGCCCGGTGCCAGAGCTCCTGCCGGTACCGCCAGAGCCAGGCGAGGTAGAGGATCACCACGAGCCCGGCGAGCAGGAACCAGCCCGCGATTCGAGCGATGTCGAGGCGCGCCTCGGTGAGGCCGAGGGCCGCCAGCTTCTCGATGTCGGCGGCGTCCACCCGCCGGCCGGCGTCCACCACGACCTCGCCCTTCGCGATTGCGACCTCGACGGGCGCGACGCCGCTCGCGGCGGCCTGGCGCGCATCCGCGGTGAGCGTCGCGCTGTAGGTCGAGTTCGGCACGAGCAGCGGACGCACGATCTCGGTCGCGAGGCCCCGTTCGTCGTCGGTCAGCTGCACCGAGAAGAGACCGCCCAGGGTGCTTCGCGTGCCCTCCATCTCCGAATCGCGCAGCTCGGATCGCTGGAGCATCCCGAGCACGCGGGTGGCCTCGGCCGCGACGAACGACCAGCGGTCCGCGGCCATCGCGTCGAGGGTCTTGCGCGCGGCGGCCGAGATATCGGGCAGCGTCCCGGCGAGGGCGAGGCTCCGCTGGTCCGGGATCAGCTGCGCCGCGAACGCGGCGTCGACCGGGGCGAGGGCCGTCGCGAGCGCCGCGAGCTGGCGCTGGGCCAGCGACGACGCGGTGTCGGCCCGGAAGTCGTATTGGGGCTCGATCGCATCGCTGGCCGCCTGGCGGGCCTGGGCGGTCTGGACGGCCGACTCGAACTGGATCGCCCGTGGCGCCCGGATCTGGAGCGGCGCGACGCTCCCCTCCTGGAGGTTGTAGGCCTGCGGGAGGTCCCCGATCGACAGGATCGCGGTCAGCCCACCGACGAGCAGGATCGTGGCGACCGCGAGCCGTACCGCATCGCGCCGGGTGAAGCGCGTGACGCGGTCGAATCGACGGGAGAGCATCGGTCAGCCGGTATGCGTGCCGCCGGCGGAACCGGTGTCAGCGCCTCCATGCAGGTCCGCGTCGTGCGGGGCGAGCTCGGCGGCCATGAGCGCCTGCGCGACGAGCCCGCTGACGTGCTTCCCGTCCGCCCGACCACGGGTCGGCGCGGCCAGCCGGCCCATCACCCTGCCGATGTCGCGGGCCGACGCGGCGCTCGTGGTGGCGATGGCGTCGGCGATCAGGGTCCGCAGCTCGTCGTCGGTCAGGGGCGGCGGCAGGTACTCCGCGATGATCGCGATCTCGGCCTCCTCCTTCGCCGCGAGGTCCTCCCGGCCGCCCGTCCGGTACGCCTCGACCGACTCGCGGCGGGACTTCACCTCGCGGGTCAGCACGCCGAGCGTCGCGTCGTCGGAGAGGCTCGTGAGGTCGCGCTTCTCCTGCGCGTAGATGCTGCTCCAGACCATCCGGAGCGTGTCACGGCGCAGCGCATCACCCGACCGCATGGCCGCCGTGATGTCGTCGTGGATGCGATCTCGAAGGGACACCGGCCCTGGCTCCTGTCGCGTCCGGCGCCGCGCGCCTCCGCTGCATGGGCGCGGTGGCGACGCGGCATCGATGTGCGCTGGGGCCTCCGGGGCCCGGGGGCGCGGGCCGGGGAAGCTGGTGGAACCGGCGTGGATGCGGGGCGCTCCCGCGGTCGGTCCGGCCGCTGCACCTCCGCGCCGCCGGTCCCGGCGGCTAACCCTGCTGGCGGGCGGCCTTCTTGCGCTTCGCTTCCTTCCGCTTCCGCTTCACGCTGGGCTTCTCGTAGTGCTCGCGACGGCGGGCCTCGGCGAGGATGCCGGACTGCTGGATCTTCTTGTTGAAGCGGCGAAGCGCGCTCTCGAAGGTCTCGTTCTCACCAACTCGGATCTCTGCCAATGCCGGGATCACCTCCTCCGCCCTGGGATCGTCGGGTCCGCGGCACCGCCGGGCGAGTCTCGGCGCACACGTTTCGGTGGCGCGCACAGACGCGGCACCGGGCTGGCGGAGTGTAGCCCGGGCCAAGGCCGCTGGCAAACGCGGCGCCGAATGTGCCCCCACCTCCCTGGGTCGGGCCGTGGGTGCCGCGCGAGGCGCTGTCGCCGCGGTGTGAGATCCGCGAGAACGGGCCGCGGGTGCGGCCCGAGGCCCTTGTACCGCGCGGCGCGAGTCGGACCGTGCGTGCCGCCCGAGGCCGTTGTCGCCGCGGCGCGAGATCCGCGAGGACGGGCCGCGGTTCGGGCGCGGGAAGACCTCCGCGGACAGTGGCACGGCGACGCCGGATCCCCATTGCGGTGCCGGCTGGCGTCGTCCACGATGCGCCGATGACGACGACACGCCGCACGCTCGTCGACCTGCTCGAGGGAGCCGCGGCCCGGTACGCGGATCGCACCGCGCTGGGGATCCGGCACGACGACGGCACGATCGGGTCGTGGAGCTATCGCGAGCTCGATCGACGCAGCCGGCTCGCGGCGTGGCGGCTCCGCTCCCGCGGGCTGCGGCCTGGCGACCGGCTGCTGACCTGGTCAGCGTCATGCCCCGAGCTGGCGGCCGTCTACTTCGGCGCGATGCGAGCGGGCCTGGTCCTCGTGCCGCTCGACCTGCGGATGGCCGCGGCCACGATTCGCCGGATCGCCGACCGTTCGGGCGCGGTGCACCTCGCCATCGGCACCGGTCGCGACGCCCCGGATCCCGGTGAGGCCGATCTCGACGACCTCCCGACCGCGACGATCGACGAGCTGTGCGCCGATCCGACTGCGGGCTTCCCGGCGGACTGGGAGGCGACGCTCGCCGCGTGGGTACGCCCGGCCCCCGAGGACCCGTACCTGCTCGTCTTCACGTCCGGCACGACCGGAACGCCGAAGGGGGTCGTGCTGGCCCACGAGAACACGATCGCGGGCATCGACGGGTTCCACGAGCTCGTCCCGCAGATGGAGTACCGCATCGTGTCCGTGCTCCCACTGGCCCACCTGTTCGAGCAGGCGATCGGGCTCTACCTGGTCCTCGACCTCGGCGCGGACGTCCTCTATGTCCGGAGCCGGAACCCGCGGGTCGTGTTCGAATCGATCCGTGCGCATCGGACCACGGCGATGATCCTCGTCCCGCAGGTCCTCGACGTGTTCTGGGCGGGCCTGGAGCGCGAGGTCGAGCGACGGGGACAGGCGGCCACCTTCGGGCGCGCCCGCGCGATCGCCCGCCGGCTGCCGATGGCCGCGCGGCGCTGGATCTTCCGGCGGATCCATGCGCAGCTCGGGGGCGGCCTCCGGCTCCTGGTGTCGGCGGGGGCCTTCCTCCCGCCCGCGATCCAGCAGGGCTGGGAGGACATCGGGGTCGTCGTGATGCAGGGATACGGCGCGACCGAGACCGGCTCCGGAGCATGCACGACCTGGCGCGATCATCCCGTCGGCACGGTCGGCCGTCCGGTCCCCGGCGTCGAGCTGCGCATCGCCGAGGATGGCGAGGTCCTCTTCCGTGGGCCCAGCGTGACCCGCGGCTACTGGGACGACCCGGCGGCAACGGCGGCCGCCTTCACGCCGGACGGCTTCTACCGGTCGGGCGACCTGGGCCGGCTCGACGGGAAGGGACGGCTCGTCCTGCACGGTCGGAAACGCGACATCATCGTGCTGCCCAACGGTTTCAACGTCTTTCCCGAGGACGTCGAGAACGCGCTCCGCGTCGCGGGGATCCGCGATTCGATCGTCCTCGAGACGGATCCCGGACGGATCGAGGCGATCATCCTCGCCCCCGCCGCCTCGCCCGGGGTGCCGGCGGACGGCGCAGCCGCCCCCCCGGCCGTGGCCTTCGGCGACGCGGCGGCGGTTTCGAAATTGCGTGCCGAGATGGACACCGCGGTGAGGGCCGCGAACGCGACCCTCGCGGTCCACGCGCGGGTGGCCGCATGGCGGTTCTGGCCCGACGACGACTTCCCACGCACGTTGACGCTCAAGGTCAAGCGCGACCAGGTCCGCGCCTGGGCCGCGGTCGCCGCGCCACTCCCCGTCACCGAGGGCGCCTAGCCTGCGCCCGAATCTGCGTGCGTCTTGCGAACGGCCTTCGACGAGGAGCCCTGGGAACTCCTGGTCGAGACGGCGAGGCGGACCTCGTCGATCAGCGCTGCCGCTGTCCTGAGCCTCTCCTCGCCGATCTCGGCACCGAGTTCGTCGCCCATGCCTTCTGGGCGCGCCCTTCTCGTTACGCCGCGTCACGTTCCACGTCGCGCCGGGCAGGCGCAGAACACCCGCTCGCGCCGGCCGATCGGGACCGCGCCTCAGTCGGGCGGGATCGGCACGCTCGACCCGACCGACGCGATCGCAGCCGCGAGGTCCGGGGTCCGCGGATCCGGCGAGGAGGCCGGCGACCACGCGTAGAACACCAGGGTCGACCCAACCTGGTGCAGGACGAATCGGACGTCCGGCGGGTACTGGACCCGCCCGGGTCCGCTTGCCACGTAGGCGGCGAGGTCGTGGCCACCGACCGTCGCCAGGGCCGGGGCGGCGAAGTCGTAGATCACGAAATAGCCCCCGGTGGGGTCGTCGGGGAGCGTCGCGTGGAACGGCCAGCGCGCCACCCCGTCGAACGAGGGCGGCTCGGCCGGCCGGACCGCCGTCCGCGCCAGGTCGGCGACGAGCCCGTTCGCGTGGAGGGCGGCCTCGAGCTGCGCGAGCGTGGCCGAAACGGCGGCAGGAGGGCTCGGCTGCAACGTCGGAATCGGCGCCGCGGTGTCCATGGAGGGCGCCCCGCCGGCGCACGCGGCGAGCAGGCCGCCCACGGCGGTGAACACGCCCGCGAGCGCGAGGATCCCGCGACGCCTCGGATTTGCCCGTCCCGCGCCCGTCACCCAGGCGTCATCCGGGCGGCCAGCGCATCTGGCGACCGCCCAGGAGGTGGACGTGCAGGTGGCCCACCGTCTGTCCGCCGTCATCACCCGCGTTCACCACCAGCCGGAAGCCCCCGTCCGCGATCCCCTCGGAGCGCGCGAGCTCGGCCGCGCATGCCAGCAGCCGCCCGGCGAGGGGCGCATCGGACTCGCCGAGGTCCAGCGCCGACCCGACGTGCGCACGTGGCATCAGCAGCACGTGCACGGGCGCGACCGGGTGGAGGTCGCGGATCGCGATCACCAGGTCGTCCTCGTGGACTCTCGCCGCCGGGATTTCGCCCGCGACGATCCGGCAGAACAGACATTCGGTGCTCACGCGGGACCTCCGCTCGAGGGACGCTCCATGTCGATTGCGACCCACTCGCCCTCCGCCTCGCGACGCACGATCGAGAGGCCGGCCGCGGCGAGGGCCGACCGGACGTCCCCCTCGCGATCGACGAAGATCCCGGACGCGAGAAGGCGGCCGCCGGGCCGCAGCTCGCCCTGGAGCGACGGTGCGATCGCGATCAGCACGGATGCGACGAGGTTCGCCGCCACGAGATCGAACGGGCCGGCGTCCGTCGGCACGCTGCCGACCCAGGCCCGGACGCGCCGCCCGATCCGGTTGCGCCGCGCGTTCGCGAGGGTCGCATCGATCGCGATCGGGTCGGTGTCGACGCCGACCAGCTCACCGGCCCCGAGCAGGCCGGCCGCGATGGCCAGCACGCCGGAGCCGCAGCCGACGTCGAGCAGCCGCGCCCGGCCGTCCCGCGCGCCGCCGCGTGCGAGGAGGCCCTCGTCGGCCCAGCGCTCGATCCCGGCGAGGCAGAGCCGCGTCGTCGGGTGGAGGCCCGTCCCGAACGCCATCCCCGGGTCCATCGCGATCACGACGTCGCCGGGCATGCGGCGATGGCGACGCCAGGTCGGGCGGATCACGATGCGCCGCCCGATTCGCATCACCCGGACATGCCGCTTCCAGGCTGTCGCCCAGTCGGATTCGTGGACGACGGAGGTCGCCATCTCGCCGATCTCGCGGAGGCCGAACGCCTGGAGGTGGCCGAGCGCACGGTCCACGACGGCGGTGGCCTCGCGGACTGCGCGGCTATCGCGGGCCGGGAGGTAGCCCCGCACCGTGGCCGGGCGCGACGGGTCGGCCACAGCACCCAGGCCCTCGTCGGTGAGGCGGAAGCCGGGCTCGACGCTGACCCCGCCGGTCGCCACGCGCGAGAGGATCTCGCTGACGGCCTCGACTGCCTCAGGGTCGCAGGTGACGGCCACCTCGAGCCACGCGTCGTCGCCCACGAGCCCGTCGGACGCGTCGCTGCCAACCCCGGGGTTGCCAACCGCTCGGTCAGGAAGTGCGTCGACGACCTCGGCGTCCATCACCCCAGCGCATCCTTGAGGCGGTCGAGGACGCCGACCTTGCCGGTTCCGAGGCCGGTCTCACCGGATGCCGCCGCGAGCGCTTCGAGCGCCTCGCGCTGCTCGCGCGTGAGCTTGGTCGGGATCCGGACGTCCACGCAGCACGTGGAGGTCGCCGCGCGCGCCGGCACGTCGCAGGTGCGGTGCGCCGCGGCCGCGCAGCCGCAGCTCGGTACCGGGCTGCGTCCCTGGCTTGATCTCGACGTCCTCCTCCCCGTCCGCGGTGGGCACACGGACGGTCGTCCCCAGCGCCGCCTGCGCAACCGACAGGGAGAGGTCGTGGAAGAGCTCGGTTCCCTCGCGCCTGAGCGACGGGTGCGGCGTGACGTGGATCGCGACGTAGAGGCTGCCGGGCGGGCCGCCCCGCGGGCCTACCTCGCCCTCCGCGGAGAGGCGGATCTGGTGGCCGTCGTCGATGCCCGCGGGCACGCTGACGCGCAGCCGCTTCGTTCGCTCGCGGCGGCCGTCGCCGCCGCACGCCTCGCAGGGCGTCTCGACGACCTTTCCCTCGCCGCGGCAGCGCGGACACGCCACGACGTTGACCATCTGGCCCAGCATCGTCTGGCGCACGTGGCGGATCTCGCCGCGGCCCTGGCACTGCGGGCAGGGGATCGCGGTCGAGCCGGGCTTCGCGCCCGACCCTGAGCACGTGGCACACCGATCGAGGATGGGGAACTCGATCTCCTTCTCCGTGCCCCGGATGGACTCCTCGAATGTCACCCGCAGGTCGTAGCGCAGGTCGGAGCCGACGACCGAGCGCGAGCGCCTCGCTCCACCGCCCCCGGCGGCCGTCCCGCCGAAGAACGCATCGAAGAGGTCCGAGAAGCCGCCGAAGCCCTGCTGCGACCCGTCGAAGCCGCCCGACCCGTTCACGCCCGCCACGCCGAACATGTCGTAGGCCTGGCGGCGCTGCGGGTCGGAGAGGACCTGGTACGCCTCGTTGATCTCCTTGAACCGCTCGTCGGCCCCGGAGTCGCGATTGACGTCGGGGTGCCACTGCTGGGCCAGCTTGCGGAAGGCACGCTTGATCTCGGCGTCGCTGGCCGTGCGGGGAACGCCGAGGATCGTGTAGTAGTCGCGTTCGGTCGCCATTCGCTCGCAAGTCTACGGGAGGCGCGCCGCGGGGCGCCCCGCGGCCGCTCCGCACGTCCCGGCCGGCGGACCCGGAAGGCCCCGGCGCAAACACGGCAGCCGGCCGGTCGAAGGCCGCGCCCCGTCAGTGCCCCGGCTGGTCCTCGATGACGAGCGTCGACGCGATGTCGGCGGCCTGCCCGGCGGCACCGGCCGCGAATGTGCCGTCACGGCCCGCTCGACGAGGCCCGCCGCTCCCCGGGTCGGCCGCATCCTCGCGGGCGATGACGGCCGCGGCGATCCCGACGCCGGCGGCCGCGAGCCCGGCGCCGACGATCCCCGACGTGTTCAGGTACTGCGCCGTCACGATCGGCGCGCGCGACGTCAGGAACCGCGCGTACTTGGCGTATTCCTTGCTGACCCCGCCGCCGAGGATGATGAGGTCGGGCCAGAACCAGCGCTCGAGCAGGGCCATGTACTCGCTGAACTCGCGAGCCCATCGCTTCCAGCCGATCCCGCGGCGCTCCCGCGACGTGCCGGAGACGAGGGTCTCGGCGTCCTTCCCCCGGTAGGTCACGTGCCCGAACTCGGTGCTGTCAAGGAGATGGCCGTCGATGAAGAGCGCGCTGCCGATCCCGGTCCCGATCGTGAGCAGCAGCACCGTGCCCGGCACGCCCTTTGCCGCGCCGAAGGTCGCCTCGGCGAGTCCCGCGGCGTCGGCATCGTTGACGAGGCGGACGGGCCGGCCAAGCCGGGTCGACAGCATCGCCTCGGCGGGCGCATCGATCCACGCCTTGTCGATGTTCGCCGCGGTGAGCAGGCGGCCCGCCTTGACGACGCCCGGCAGGCCCGCGCCGGCCGGCATGCCCGGCGTGACGTGCCCGTCGGCGACGAGCTGGTCCACGATCCCGCCGATCACCGCGACGACCGACTCCGGCGTCGCGGGCTGCGGCGTCTTGACCCGGAGCCGAGGCGACGCGAGCGCGCCCGTGTCGAGGTCCACGACGGCGGCCTTCACCCCGGTGCCACCGACGTCGATGCCGATGGCGGTCCGGGGCAGCGCAGGTGCCGGGCGCTTCGCTCGAGGACTCATGGCGTCGCAGGATACGCCCGGCGCCGCGCGACCGCTCGGCCTGTTTCCATCTGCGGGGCGTGACCCGCTGGCAGAGCCCGGCCCGGCCCGGCCGCGAGCCGCCGGCCCCGGGAGCAGGCGCTTCGCCCGATCCTACTTGAGGAGGAGCCGCTCCAGGCGCCGGGCCGTGATCGCGAGCCCCGCCACGCCCATTGCCGCCAGGTAGGCGACGTGCACGAGCATGCCGGGCCCCAGGTCGCCCGTGGTCAGGCCGCGGACGAGGTCCACCCCATGGTAGAGCGGCGTGAGCTCGACGAGAAGCCGGACCGGCTCCGGGTACGTGGTGATCGGGTAGAACGTGCCCGAGAACAGGAAGAGCGGCAGGATCACGAGCTGGACCAGGTCGAAGTCCTGCCAGGTCCGCATGAACGAGGTGGCGGCCATGCCGGCGGCACCGAACGCGAAGCCGATCAAGAGCGCGGCAGGAAGCGCGAGGATCGCCCAGGGCGAGAGGACGAGGCCCATCGCGAGCATGACGAGGAGGAACGTGCCCGCGTAGAGCGCGCCGCGGATGAGGGCCCAGGCGATCTCGCCGACGGCCACGTCGCCCACCCCGACGGGCGTCGCCAGGATCGCGTCGTAGGTCTTCGCGTACTTCAGCTTGAAGAAGACGTTGAAGGTCGAGTCGTAGATCGCGCCGTTCATCGCGGAGCTGGCCAGGAGCGCGGGTGCCGCGAACGCCGTGTACGGGACCGTGCGCCCGTCCCCGAGCGGGATCGCCCCGACCAGCGCGCCGATCCCGAGCCCGATCGAGAGCAGGTAGAAGAGCGGCTCGAAGAAGCCGGAGACGATCATCAACCAGGCCCGCCGGTAGACCAGCAGGTTGCGCTCGATGAGCAGGCCGGCGCGACGGCCCCCGAGGTGGATGGGCGGAGCGACGCGTGCGATCAGGGCCATGCCGCTCTCCTCACACCTCGAGCCGGCGTCGGAACGCCCGCTCGGCCACGAGCAGGCCACCGGCCGCCATCGCGCCGAGGTACCCCACGTGGATCAGCACGCCAGGGGCATCGGCGGTTCCGAGCGCCAGCGTTCGGCAGAGGTCGACGCCGTGCCACAGCGGCGTGACGAGGGCGAGGGGCTGCAGGAGCGCGGGAAGCTGCGCGATGGGGAAGAAGGTTCCGGAGAAGAGGAAGAGCGGGATGACGCCGAAGCGGAAGAGGGCGCTGAAGCCATTCGCGTTCTTCTGGGTGGCGGAGAAGGCGACGATCGGGGTCGTGAACGCGAGGCCCGTGAGGACCGCGGCAGGCACGGCGAGAATCGCCTGGAGGCCGTGCGTCGCCCCGAAGAGCAGCATGACGCCGAAGAAGACGCCGCACACGAGCGTCAGCCGTACAGCGATGTACGCGATCTTCCCGACGAGGACGTCGAAGACACGGATCGGCGTCATGAGCATCCCGAGGAAGGTCCGGTCCCACACGATGCCGCCGATGATCGGGAAGGTCGATTCCCCGGCTGCCACCTGCATCGCCGTCGAGGCAAGGAGGCCCGGCGCGATGAAGACCAGGTAGGTGACGCCTCCGAGCGCGGCCGCAGCCCCGCCGCCCGTCGCGCCGGCCGTCCCGGCGTGCTGACTGACGTAGCTGCCCAGCCCCACGCCCATCGCCGCGAGGAACAGGACCGGGTTCAGGAACGAGCTGACGATGCTCCCCCGCCAGACGCGGCGGTAGAGGAGCATCTCGTGCTCCAGCACCAGGAGCGCCGGTGGCGTTGTCATCGCGGCGTCAGTCGACGAGGCTCCGGCCGGTCAGCCGGAGGAAGACGTCCTCGAGCGAGGAGCGCCGCACCAGGCTCATCTCCGGCCGGAGGCCGCGCTCGTGGGCGGCGACCGCGACGGCATCGCCGTCGTCGGCGTAGACGAGCACGCGGTCAGGCAGCCGCTCCACGCGCTCGCCAAGGCCGTCGAGGGCGCCGTCGAGCGAGTCCTGGACGCCCGCCGGGAAGCGCATCTCCAGCACCTCCCGGCTGCTGTGCCGCTCGATCAGCTGGCGCGGCGAGCCCTCGGCCACGATGTGCGCCTTGTCCATGACGACGAGCCGGTCGCAGAGCTGCTCGGCCTCGTCCATGTAATGCGTGGTCAGGACAAGCGTGACTCCCTTCTGCTTGAGCCGGTAGAGCCGGTCCCAGAGGAGGTGCCGGGCCTGCGGGTCGAGGCCGGTCGTCGGCTCGTCGAGGAGCAGCAGGTCCGGCTCGTTGATGAGGCTCCGTGCGATGGTCAGCCGCCGCCTCATCCCGCCCGAGAGCGACTCGACCTGGTCGCGTGCCCGTTCGGAGAGCTGCACGAAGTCGAGCAGATCGGCGACCCGCGCCCGGATGAGGCTCCGTGGGAGGTCGAAGTAGCGCCCGTAGATCGACAGGTTCTCGGAGACGGTGAGCTCCATGTCCAGCGTGTCCTGCTGCGGGACAACCCCGAGGCGGGCCGCGGATCCGCGGCCCGTCCGCGCGGGGGTCCATGCCCAGGACGGAAAGCTCGCCGCCGGACACCGGCGAGACACACGCGATCATCCTCATGGCTGACGTCTTGCCGGCGCCGTTCGGCCCGAGGAAGCCGAACGACTCTCCGGGCGCGACGTCGAAGTCGATGGCATCCACGGCCGTGATCGCCCCGAACCGCTTCGTGAGCCGGCGGGCACGGATGAGCGGCGCGGTCGACGTTGCGAGCATGGACGCGGAGTGTAGCCGTCGTGGCGCGGAGGGGCCAACCGCGGTCGGGGCGGGACCATCGGCGGGCGGGACCATCGGCGTCGGCGGCGGACCATCGGCGTGGAGCGGCGGGCCCTCGTGGCGCGGAGGGGCCAGCCCGCAGGAGGGGCCAGCCGAGGTCCGCGGGCGGGACCATCGGCGTGGAGCGGCGGGCCCTCGCGTCTCGGACCCGCCGCCGGCTGCGCCGGGAATCGCGAGGCCCGGGCGGGAAGCCCGGGCCTCGACTGCTCGATCGGTCGTCGACGCCGCCCGGCGAGGGGGGCGACGGAGGTCAGACCTCCTTGAACTCGCCCTCGACGGTCTCGTCCTCGGCGTTCGGGGTCGCTCCCGGCTCGCCGGCCGCTTCCCCTGCTGGAGCGCCGGACCCGTTCTCCGACGGCGCACTCGCGGCGGCGTAGGCCGCGGTCCCGACCTTCGCGAGCAGGTCGGCGAGCTCCGTGGCCCGCGCCTGGACCACGTCGGCCTTCTCGGTCTTGAGCGCGTTGCGGACGTCGGAGACCTTCCCCTCCACCGCGGCGCGGTCCTCGGGCGAGACCTTCTCGCCGAGGTCCTTGAGCGTGCGCTCCGCCTGGAACGTGAGCGCCTCGGCCTGGTTCCGGGTCTCGACCTCCTCGCGGCGCCGCTTGTCCTCGGCCGCGTGCTCGGTCGCCTCGCGGACCATCCGGTCGACGTCCTTCTTGTCGAGCATGGACGACGCGGTGATCTGGACCTTCTGCTCCTTGCCCGTGGCGCGGTCCTTTGCCCGGACCTCGACGATGCCGTTCGCGTCGATGTCGAACGTCACCTCGATCTGGGGCACGCCGCGCGGAGCCGACGGGATCCCGTCGAGGATGAACCGGCCAAGGGTCTTGTTGTCGCTCGCGAAGTCGCGCTCGCCCTGGAGGACGTGGATCTCCACCTGGGGCTGGTTGTCCGACGCCGTCGAGAAGACCTGGCTCTTCGACGTCGGGATGGTCGTGTTGCGCTCGATGAGCTTGGTCATGACGCCGCCGAGGGTCTCGATGCCCAGCGAGAGGGGTGTGACGTCGAGCAGGAGGACGTCCTTGACGTCGCCCGCCAGGACGCCGGCCTGGATTGCTGCGCCAACCGCGACGACCTCGTCGGGATTGACGCCGCGGTTCGGCTCCTTGCCCCCGAACATCGCCTTGACCGCCTCGATCACGGCCGGCATGCGGGTCATGCCACCGACGAGGACGACCTCGTCGATCTCGGCCGCGCTGAGGCCCGCATCCTTGATCGCCTGGACGACCGGGCCCTTCGTCTTCTCGACGAGGTCGCCCACGAGGTCCTCGAGCTTGGCGCGTGTCAGGGTGACGACCAGGTGCTTCGGTCCGCTCGCGTCCGCGGTCACGTACGGCAGGTTGATCTCCGTCGAGATCGACGAGGAGAGCTCGATCTTGGCCTTCTCGGCCGCCTCCTTGAGGCGCTGCAGGGCCTGCGGGTCGGACCGGAGGTCGATCCCCTGGTCCTTCTTGAACTCGGCCAGCAGCCAGTCCATCACCCGGATGTCGAAGTCGTCGCCGCCGAGGTGCGTGTCCCCGTTCGTCGACTTGACCTCGAAGACGCCCTCGCCCAGCTCGAGGATCGAGATGTCGAACGTGCCGCCGCCCAGGTCGTAGACGGCGATCTTCTCGTCCTTCTGCTTGTCGAGGCCGTAGGCGAGCGACGACGCGGTGGGCTCGTTGATGATCCGCTTCACGTCGAGGCCCGCGATGCGCCCGGCGTCCTTGGTCGCCTGGCGCTGCGTGTCGTCGAAGTAGGCCGGAACCGTGATGACGGCCTCGGTCACCTTCTCGCCGAGGTAGGCCTCCGCGTCCGCCTTCAGCTTCTGGAGGATCATCGCGGAGATCTCGGGCGGGGTATAGGTGCGCCCGTCGGCGAGCGCAACCCGGACGCCGTCGGAAGCGGCGTCCTTCTCCACGGTGTACGGGACGAGCGCCCGCGAATGCTTCACCTCCGGGTCGTCCCAGCGTCGGCCCATGAAGCGCTTGATCGAGTAGACGGTGTTGGCGGGGTTGGTGACCGCCTGGCGCTTGGCCAGCTGGCCGACGAGGCGCTCGCCGGTCTTCGTGAACGCGACGACCGACGGGACCGTCCGGCCGCCCTCGGCGGACGCGATGACGGTCGGCTCGCCGCCCTCCATGACCGCGACGACGGAGTTCGTGGTGCCGAGGTCGATGCCGATGATCTTGCCCATTGCGTGCAGCTCTCCTGGTGCTCGGGTTGGTTGGGGGTTGGGTGGATGGTCAGTTCAGGCGCGGGCTGCCGTCGCTCACGGCAACGAGCGCAGGTCGGAGCACGCGATCGCGCAGGAGATATCCGCGCCGGATCTCCAGCACGACGTCGCCCTCCGGGGCGCCGCTTCCCGACACGTGGCTCAGGGCCTCGTGCTCGTTCGGGTCGAACGGCCGCCCGAGCGCCTCGATCGGCGTGACGCCCTCGCGCTCCAGGAGCGCCCGGAGCTTGCGGTCGATCGCCACGATTCCCTCGAGCCACGGGTTGTCGCGCGCCTCCGCCGGAAGGTGGTCGAGGGCGAGGTCGAAGTCGTCGGCGAGCTCCACGACGCGCGAGAGCAGGCTCTCGCGGGCCCGGTCGAGGTCGCGCTCCCGGTCCGCTTCGGAGCGGCGCTTGAGGTTCGCGTAGTCCGCGGCGGCGCGCTGCGCGGTCTGGAGGTTCTCGTCGGCCCTGGCGAGCGCCGCGTCGCGCTCGGCGGTCAGCGCCTCGACCTGGGCGAGCAGCGTCGTGGCGCTCACGTCGAGCTCGGCGATCCGTTCGTCGGCCCGGGTCCGGCGCCGCGGAGCGGGATGGTCAGGCTGGTTCGGCATGCTGGGTCCCCGGGCTTCAGGTGTACAGGTGGTCGACGAGGTCGTTCATCAGGCCCGAGACGAAGCGCACGGTTCCGATCGCCTGCGGGTAGCGCAGGCGGGTGGGACCCAGCACGCCGACGAACGCCCACCGCGGACCCGGGCCGACCGTACGGCCCGAGCACGAGGCTCACGTCGGCCATCTCGTCGGGCCGGTTCTCGCGGCCGATATAGACGCGAAGTCCGCCGTCGACCGTCACCGTGTCGAAGAGCTCGGCGAAGTAGCTTCGGTTCTCCAGCGCCTCGAAGACGCGGCGCAGCTTCTCCGAGCTGGCGAACTCGGGCGCGGCCATGACGTTGAGGAGGCCGTCGCTGAAGAGCTGCTCGACGCTCGCCGCGTCGAACTCGCGGAGGAGGCGGAGCGCGCGATCGCCGGTGCGGCGGACCAGGGCGAAGACCGCGTCGTCGGCAGGTGCCTGGTCGAACCAGCGGAGGTGCTCGGCGACGTCCGCCGCGCTCCGTCCGGCGCAGGATGCGTTCAGGCGGCGCGCCGCCTCCTCGAGCTCCTTCTCGGTCGTCGCAGGGTCGAGTGTCAGGAGCGTCTGCTTCAGGGTCCCCTCGTTGAGGACGATGATGAGGCTCGCCATCCGATCGCCGATCATGATGAGCTCGAAGCGCCGGATCTGGGCGGCACGTGGCTTCGCCGGGGTCGCGATGCCGGCCGAGCGCGTGGCGGTTGCGAGCGTCGTCGCGGCCAGCCGGAACCACTGGTCCGAGGCGAACTCCACCTGCCCGAACTGGTGGCGGATCGTGAGCTGTTCGATGGGCGAGAGCGGGACCTCGCCCGATCAGGCCCTCCACGTAGAACCGATAGCCGGCATCGGTCGGCACGCGGCCTGCCGACGTGTGCGGGTGGGAGAGCAGTCCCTCCGTCTCGAGCTCGGCGAGGATCGCGCGGACGGTCGCCGAGCTGACCTGCAGGCGGTACCGCTCCACGAGCATCTGCGATCCGACCGGGACCGCGCTCGTGATGTATTCCTCGATCACCGCACGCAGGATCGCCTGGGCCCGCTGGTCCAGCGGGCCGGAGCTGCGTCGAATGCCACGAGTCACGAGATCCTGCTCCTGTTGGCACTCGCCTGTCACGAGTGCCAGATCTGGTTAGCACTCTCCTCTATAGAGTGCCAACGGCTGGAGCGGATCGTAGCAGGAGGAACGCGGAGGTGTCAATCGCGCGCGGAACTCGAGTGGCAGGCTTCGGCCGATCGTGGCGGACGGCGAGGTCTCCCGCGGACGAGGGTTGCCGCGCCGGCGTGGGTTGCCGGGCCGGCGTGGGGTTGCCGCGCCGGCGTTCGCATGTGCTTCAAGAAGCGGGCCGGGACCGACCGTCAGACGAGGCGCGTGAACAGCTCGTTCGAGAGGAGCCGGCCGCGGAGCGTCAGGCGCACCCGGTTCCCCGGTCGGTCCTCGACCAGCCCATGCTCGGCGGCCCAGGCGAACGCCTCGATCCTCCCCAGCGCCGCCTCGCGCGGGATGCCCTGTGCCAGGCGAAGTCCGAGGAACAGCGCCTCCGCGTCTGCCGAGGCGGCGTCCACGGGCTCCTCGCCGCCAGGCGGCAGCACCGGCGCGGCGGCCCCCGACGCGGGCGCGAGCGCGGACATCCACGCATCGAGGCGCGCGGAGTTCCAGCGCCGCGTCGCGCCGTCGAACGAGTGCGCCCCGGGGCCCACCGCGGCGTAGGGACGGCGCTCCCAGTAGACCAGGTTGTGCCGGCTCTCGTGCCCCGGGCGCGCCCAGTTCGAGAGCTCGTACCACGGATATCCACTCCCCTCGAGGAGCGCGTCGGCGAGGCCGTAGGCACCGGCGGCTCGGTCCTCGTCCTGCGCCAACCGCGCCGATTCACGCCAGCGCCGGGCGCCGGGCGGCGTCGGAAGGTGATCGCCGGAGGGGCCCGTGATCCCCTCGGCGTCGGGATCGTCGAGCGTCAGCGCGTAGGCCGAGACGTGGTCCGGCTCGAGCGCGAGGGCCGCCTCGAGGGTCTCCGTCCAGGACGCGAGCGTCTGGCCCGGGATGTCGTACAGCAGGTCCAGGCTCACGCTCGGGATCCCTGCCGCGCGCGCAGCGGCGACCGTCGATGCCACGTCGGCCGGTCGGTGTCGACGGCCCAGCGCCCGGAGCTCGTCGGGCTGGAGGCTCTGGGCGCCGATCGACAGGCGCGTGATGCCCGCCGCCGCGAGGCCGACAAGGTCCCCGCGGTCGTCGGGCCCGGGGTTCGCCTCCAGCGTGACCTCGGCGTCCGGCGCCAGCCCGATACCGCGCCCGGACCTGGTCGAGCAGCCCGGCGACTGCCGATGCCGCGAGGAGCGACGGCGTGCCGCCGCCGAGGTAGACCGTCTCGAGTCGTGGCCGCGTCGCGGTTCCCGGGGCCCCGAACGCCAGGTCAAGCGCGTCCGCGCGCAGGTCCAGCTCCACGGCCACGGCTCGCAGGTAGCCCGCGACCCTGCTGCGCGGACCAACGGCCGCCGCGCCGGCGACGACCACGAAGTCGCAGTACGGGCAGAGCGAGCGGCAGAACGGGACGTGCACGTACAGCGCGACCGGGGCCGCGGGCGCCGGTCCGACGCCGGTCGTCATCGATCCGCCCGCGCCTCCTCGCCGGGTCGCTCCGCCTGGCGCCATCCGTCGGGCGACCGTCGGTATTCCCACGAGTCCTCGGCCTCGTGGCCGCGGGCGGCCGGCTGGCCAGCGTGGCCGGTGCACACGAAGACGGCGATCCGGGTGACGGCGTGGCCGAGGAACGCGGCACCGATCCCGCCGGTGACCGCGGTCAGCCAGCCCGCGGCAAGGCCGATCCAGACCGCGAGCGCGAAGACATACGGACTGCGGCCGGGGGCGGCCGTGCGCGTGGCGAGGACGTAGAGCAGGGCCTGCGTGATGATCGCGAGGGTGGGGTCGACGCCCGCGAGGAGGAGGAAGCCGAGGATCAGGCCGCGGAAGGTCGCCTCGTCGATGAGCGCAGTTCCGAGCGCGTTCATCACGCCGCCCGGGTATGACCAGAGGGGCGGCGTCCGCAACCGGCCGTAGCGGCGGTTCGCGAAGAGGGCCGCCTGGGCCGCCCCGATCGCGCCAAGCGCGAGGCCGCCGAGCAGCGCACCGGCGCGGTCGCCGAGGCCCAGCAGGAGGTCGCTGCCAGGAGCCGGATGGACGACGAAGGCCGCGACGACCAGCGCGAGGCCGATCACGTACCAGCCCATCCGCAGGCGGAACGTTCGCGATCGCCCATCGCCGCCCGGCTCGTCATACTCCGCCGCGCCGAAGGTGGCCGCCTCGAGGCGCAGGAGGCAGAGGAGCCCGGCGATGCCGAGCGTCACGAGGTCGCGGAGCATCGCCTCCACCGCGCGGTCGCCGTGCCTAGCTGGTCTCGCCCATGCGGAGGACGGCGAGGAAGGCCTCCTGCGGGATCTCGACGGACCCGACGCGCTTCATGCGCTGCTTGCCTTCCTTCTGCTTCTCGAGCAGCTTCCGCTTCCGCGTGATGTCGCCACCGTAGCACTTGGCGAGGACGTTCTTGCGCATCGCCCGGATCGTCTCCCGGGCGACCACGGTCGACCCGATCGCCGCCTGCACGGGCACCTCGAACATCTGGCGCGGGATGAGCTCCTTGAGCTTCTCGGTCAGCTGCCGCCCGGCGAGCTGGGCCTTGTCGCGGTGGACGATGAGCGAGAGGGCGTCCACTGGCTCGCCGTTCACGAGGACGTCGAGCTTGACCAGGCGCGCCGCGCGGTAGCCCATCTCCTCGTAGTCCATCGACGCATAGCCCTGGCTGCGGCTCTTGAGCTGGTCGAAGTAGTCGATGATCAGCTCCGCCAGGGGCATCTCGAAGGCGAGCAGGACGCGGGTCGGGTCCAGGTACTCCATGCTCGTGAACGTGCCCCGGCGGTTCGTGGAGAGCTCCATGAGGGGGCCGATGTACGTCGCGGGCGTGATCACCGAGAGCTTCACCCACGGCTCCTCGATCATCTCGATCTCGCCCGCCGACGGCATGAGGGCCGGGTTGTCGACGGCGACGACCGGGCCGCCCCCGGTCGGCGTGACCCGGTACTCCACGGACGGCGCCGAGGCGATGAGCTCCAGCGAGAACTCGCGCTCCAGCCGCTCCTGGACGATCTCCATGTGGAGGAGACCCAGGAAGCCGCAGCGGAAGCCGAAGCCGAGGGCGATCGAGCTCTCGGCCTCGAACGTGAAGCTCGCGTCGTTGAGGTGCAGCTTCTCCATCGCGTCGCGGAGGAGCGGGTAGTCCTCGCCGGAGATCGGGTAGATCCCCGCGAA
The DNA here is from genome assembly GCA_963809215.1 of uncultured Chloroflexia bacterium. Lineage (GTDB taxonomy): Bacteria > Chloroflexota > Limnocylindria > Limnocylindrales > CSP1-4 > CTSoil-043. The sequence goes on along the minus strand of CAWEIJ010000002.1, from coordinate 315,310 downwards.
GACCAGGCTCTTGGCGGGCAGGTAGCCCGGCAGCGGCTCGGCGGCGGGCGAGGCCGCGTCGGTGACCGTGTCGCCGACCTGCGCGTCGCGGACGCTCTTGAGGCCGGTGGCGATGTAGCCCACCTCGCCCGCGGAGAGGTCCTGCACGGGGACGAGCTGCGGGCGGAAGACGCCGAGCTCGAGGATGTCCGTCTCCGCACCAGAGCCCATCATGCGGATCCGGGCCTTCTCGTGGATCCGGCCCTCGGCCAGGCGCACGTAGATGACGACACCCTTGTACTGGTCGTAGTGGGAATCGAAGACGAGCCCACGGAGCGGCCGACGGGGGTCTCCCCTTGGGGGCGGGACGCGCGCCACGATCGCCTCGAGGATCTCGGCGATCCCGGTCCCCTCCTTCGCGGACGCGAGGAGGACCTCCTCGCGGGGGATTGCGAGCACGTTCTCCAGCTCGTCGATGACGAGGTCCGGCTGTGCGGACGGCAGGTCGATCTTGTTGATCACCGGCACGATCACGAGGTCCTGGCGGAGCGCGAGGTGGACGTTGGCGAGCGTCTGGGCCTCGATCCCCTGGGAGGCGTCGATGACGAGGACGGCTCCCTCGCAGGCCTGCAGGCTGTGGCTCACCTCGTAGGCGAAGTCGACGTGGCCGGGCGTGTCGATGAGGTTGAGGCCGTAGACAAGGCCGTCGGCGGCCGCGTACTCCATCCGGACCGCGCGGGCCTTGATCGTGATCCCCTTCTCGCGCTCGAGGTCCATCGAGTCGAGCACCTGGCTGGTCATCTGGCGCGGATCGATCGTGTGCGTCTGCTCCAGGAGCCGGTCTGCGAGCGTCGACTTGCCGTGGTCGATGTGGGCGATGATCGAGAAGTTGCGCAGGCGTGACTGGGGGATCGACATCGGGAGCCGAGTGTAGCCGACGCTGTCGGCCCCGCGGACGGGCCCAGGCGGGCCGGTTCGGGGCGCTCGACCCAGGGGCGGCCAATCCCGCGTGTGGTCCGTCGCGAGCGCGTCTGGTAACATTCGCGGTCGCGCCGTCGCGGTGTCCTCTCCCGCTGCGCGGCACCGCCCTCGTACCATCCTTCCCCACCAGAGGACAGAACGCCAGTGGCTCACTCGCCCCGCGGCTGGACCGGCACACGGACGCCGTCCGGCCTGAAGCGGGTCCGTCAGGCCGAACGTCGCGAGGCGATCAACGCCCCGCGGCGCACGAAGGCCAAGACCCTCGTCACGAAGACCCTCAGGATCGCGACCGGCCAGGCCGAGGGCGACGCGACTGTCGCGCTCGCCGAGGCCATGAGCGCGCTCGATAAGGCCGCCAAGGTCGGCGCCCTCCATCCGAACACGGCCGCGCGCCGCAAGTCGCGCCTGGCCCGGAAGGTCGCGGCCGCGATCGGCGGAGCAACCGTCCAGACGGCCGCCAAGATCACGAAGACAACCGGCACGGCGGCCGCGGCGAAGGCCGCCAAGGCGCGCATCGCTGCCGGCAAGGCCGAGAAGGCCAAGGGCGCCCAGACGGCAGCCGGGAAGGCGAAGGCGGCGATCGCCCGCGCCGGCCGGACCGACGTCGAGGCGACGAAGGCGGCGGCTCCGACCTCGGCTGCGGCTCCGAAGGTGCGCGTTCGCGCCGCCACGAAGGCCGCGAGCACCCCGGCCGAGAAGCCGGCGGCGAAGGCAGCCCCGGGCGTCACCGCGAAGGCGGCCGCCACCGTAAAGGCGGGCGCCAAGCCGAAGGCGGCCGCCAAGACCGCGTCGAAGGCGAAGGCATCGGACGCCGAGGCCGCGAAGGCAACTGCCAAGGCCAAGGCGCCCGCGACCAAGGTACCCGCGAAGGCCAAGGCACCCGCCAAGAAGTAGCCTGAGCCGGCTTCCGGCGCCGCAGGCTCGGCGCCGGATCCCGCAGCACCACCTGGTCGACCCCGGGCACGCCGCCCGGGGTCGACCGATTCCGGTCCCGCGTGCCTTCTTCGTCGCGGGCTTGACGTCGTGGTCGGGCCGGCCGCACGGGTGGTCCACCGTACGCCGGCGTTGCGGCCGCGGTCGCAACGGGTCGTGTCTGCGCCCCTATCCGGCGGGATTTCCGCCCGTACACTCGAGCGATGCCGATCGCCGCCACCGCGCTCGTCCTGGTCGCCGCGATCCTGCACGTGGCCTGGAACGCATCGGTCAAGACGTCCGGCGAGCCGCTCCGGACCACGGCGCGTGCGGTCTGGCTCGGCACGGCCGTCGCGACGCCGTTCGCAGCAGCGGCCTGGCTCCTCGAGGGGCGACCCGGGTTCACCGCCGACGTCGTGCCGATCGTGAGCGTCTCGGCGCTCCTCGAGGTCGTCTACTGGGTCGCCCTGGGCGTCGCCTACCGCGACGGCGCGCTCTCGACGATCTACCCGGTTGCACGCGGCTCGGCGGCGATGCTGGGCGCGATCCTCGGCATCGCGGTCCTCGCCGAGCGGCTCGCGCCCCTCCAGCTTGCCGGCGTGGGGCTCCTCGTCGCGGGGACCCTCGCGGCAGCCGCGCCCGGCGCCGCGCGGCGCTCGCTCCGCCCAGCCCTCGCGATCGGGGTCATGATCGCCGCGTACACGTTCGTCGACCGCCTGGGGGCACGGACGGGTCCTGCCTGGCTCTACGGCTGGCTCCTCTTCGCGGGTGGGAGCATCGGCCTCGCCGTCGTCCTTGCGGCGGGCCCGCGCCGCGTCGTGGGCCCGACCCCCCTTCCTGGGAGCGCCGCGGACCCGGGCTGGCGGCGGCCGCTTGGTGCCGGGATCCTCATGGTTGCGGGCTATACGCTCGTGCTCACCGCCCTTGCGATCGCCCCGCTCGCCGGCGTGGCGCCCCTCCGCGAGTCGGCCGACGGTCCTGGCCGCCGGCTGGGGTGTGCTGCGGCTCGGAGAGCGCGACGGTGCCGCATGGCGACTGGGAGGAGCCGGCTGCATTGCCGCCGGGGCGATCCTGCTGGCGGTGGGCGGCTGAGCGGGGCGGCCAGACCGGTCAGGCAGTCGGGGCTCGCGGCGCGGCCGCGGGCCGCGGAACCTTCGGGCGGGCGAAGCCATAGAGCGCCGCGCCGACCACGCCGCCGACGAGGCACAGGATCGTGACGGTCGCCGTGGTCCCCGCCTGCTCGCGCCAGTAGAAGGCCGAGAACGATGCGACGTCGGTGACCCCCGCCTGCTCGAACTGGGTGGCCTTGCCCTGCTCGGCGAGATAGCGCTGGTACACGCAGTCGGCTCCGGACACGCAGCCGGCGATCGGGCCGCCCTGGCTCGCATCGCGGTAGCCGTCGTCGGCGAAGAAGAAGATCGCCTTCGTGCCCATGAACACGACGGCCAGCGTGACCGCGGTGAGGAGCGAGGCGAAGACCCCGTTGACCAGGATCCGTCGCCACGGTCCGGCGCGCCGGTCGGCACGCGCGTTCGCGTAGTAGCCGATCAGGATGCCGGCGAGCGGCGCCGACAGCCAGACCATGGGCTCGATGGGGATCACGAGAAGGAAGCTGACGGCGATCGTCACCGCCATGCCGACCCCGACCCAGCCGGCGTAGATCGCGCCCCGGTCCACGTACCGGGCCAGGACGCGCCTCATGCCGGCGCGCCCGCGGCACCGTCGACGGCCGGCGCCGGGAAGCAGGCGGCCCCGGCCGGCACGCCGGCCGGGGCCGCGAGAAACGCCAGGGTCACGCGCGCAACGGCGGCGCGCCCGCCAGCGCGTGGCGGCCGAGGTATCGCGCGCCGTCGCCCAGCTCCTCCTCGATCCGGAGGAGCCGGTTGTACTTCGCGACCCGCTCCGAGCGCGATGGGGCGCCGGTCTTGATCTGGCCCGTGCCCATCGCGACCACGAAGTCGGCGATCGTGGTGTCCTCGGTCTCGCCCGAGCGGTGGCTGACCATCGCGGTCCAGCCGGCCCGGCGGGCCATCTCGATCGCGGCCATCGACTCGGTGATGGTCCCGATCTGGTTGAGCTTGATCAGGGCCGAGTTCATCGCCTTCTCCTCGATGGCGCGGGCGATGATCGTCGGGTTGGTCACGATGATGTCGTCACCGACGAGCTGGACCTTGCTCCCGAGGCGGGCGGTCAGCTCCTTCCAGCCGGCCCAGTCGTCCTCGGCGAGGCCATCCTCGAGCGAGACGATCGGGTACGTGGCGATCCACTTCTCCCAGAGGTCGACCATCTCCCCGGAGTCGAGGGTGCGACCCTCGCGCTCCAGGAGGTACCGGCCGGTGACGCCCTCGACGCCGGTCCCCTCGACGAGGATCGAGCTCGTGGCCGGGTCCAGCGCGATCGCGACGTCCTCGCCCGGTCGGTAGCCCGCCTTCTCGATCGCGCGGAGGATCACCTCGACCGCCGCCTCGTTCGACGGCAGCGACGGGGCAAAGCCACCTTCGTCACCCTGGCCGACCGAGATAGCCGCCTTCGTGGAGGATCGCCTTGAGGGCATGGAACACTTCCGCGCCGGCCCGGAAGGCCTCCGCGAACGTCGGGCGTCCGATCGGCGCGATCATGAACTCCTGGAAGTCCGTGGAGTTCACGGCATGCTTGCCGCCGTTGAGGATGTTGAAGAACGGGACCGGCAGGATCCGCGCGCCGGCGCCGCCGAGGTACCGGTAGAGCGGGAGGTCGTGCGCTGCCGCAGCGGCATGCGCACAGGCGAGGCTGACGCCGAGGATTGCGTTCGCCCCGAGGTTGCCCTTGTTCGGCGTCCCATCGAGGTCGATGAGCGCGGCGTCGATCCCGGGCTGGTCGGCCGCGTCGGCGCCGAGGAGGGCCGGCGCGATCGTCTCTCGAACGTTCGCGACAGCCTTGAGGACGCCCTTGCCACCGAAGCGCTTCTTGTCGCCGTCGCGAAGCTCGACCGCCTCGTGGACGCCGGTCGAGGCGCCCGACGGCACGCCTGCGCGTCCGACTGAGCCGTCGGCAAGGACGACGTCGACTTCGATCGTCGGATTGCCCCGCGAGTCGAGGATCTCGCGTGCCTCGATGAGCTCGATCTCGGTGTTCACGATGCACTCCCGGCGGCGCCGGCGAGATCGCGGTCGGGGATGATCGCGATGCCGGGCAGCGTCCGCCCTTCGAGCAGCTCGAGCGACGCCCCGCCGCCCGTGCTGATGTGGGTCATCTTGGAGGCGAGACCCTGCTGGGTGACGGCGGCGACCGAGTCGCCGCCCCCGACCACCACGGTCGCGCCGTGCTCGGCCATCTCGGCGAGGAGGCTCGCCATGGCCTTCGTGCCGGTCGCGAAGGCCGGGATCTCGAAGACGCCGAGCGGGCCGTTCCAGAAGATCGTCCGCGCGCCTTCCAGGGCGGACGCCATCATCGCCAGCGACGCCGGGCCGACGTCGACGATGTGCCAGCTCGCGGGAAGCTTCTCGGTGGAGAGGGTCTTGTACTCGGAGCCCTGCGTGACTTCCTTCGCGATCACGACGTCGACCGGGAGGATCAGCTTCACGCCAGCCTCCTCGGCCGCCGCCATGATCCGCTTCGCGTCCTCGATCCGGTCGGGCTCGGCGAGGCTCTTGCCGACGGCCTTGCCCTGCGCGAGCAGGAACGTGTTGGCCATCCCGCCGCCGACGATCAGGATGTCGACCTTCCCGAGCAGGTGGACGAGGACCTTGATCTTGTCGGAGACCTTCGCGCCGCCGATGATCGCGGCATAGGGTCGCTCCGGATCCTCGACGAGGCGGGAGAGGTACGTGATCTCCCGCTCCATCAGGAAGCCGGCATAGGCCGGGAGGATCCTGGCGACACCCTCGGTTGACGCGTGGGCACGGTGGGCCGTCCCGAACGCGTCATTCACGTACACGTCGGCGTACGAGGCGAGCGCCTTCGCGAACGCGGGATCGTTCTTCTCCTCCTCCGGGTGGAAGCGGAGGTTCTCGAGGAGGAGCACCTCGCCGGGCTTGAGCCGGCGGATCGCATCCTCCGTCCCCTGGCGCCAGCGCGTCGCCGGTGCAGGGGACGTTGACGCGGAGGAGCTGCGACAGCCGCTCCGCCACCGGGCGAAGCCGAAGGCCATCCTGGACCTTGCCGTCGGGCCGGCCGAGGTGGCTTGCGAGGATCACTCGCGCACCCTGGTCCATCAGGTACTTGATCGTGGGGATCGCCGCCCGGATCCGGGTGTCGTCGGTGACCTGCCCGTCCTTGAGCGGCACGTTGAAGTCGACGCGGACGAAGACGCGCTTGCCCGACGCGTCGAGGTCGCGAATCGATCGCTTGTCCATGGCAGGCTGCTGCCTCTGCTAGCGGGGGGTGTCGAGCGGGCTGGCTGCGCGGGCGATCAGAGCCGCTCGGCGATCGACCTTGACGAGGTCGGCGACGCGACAGCTGTAGCCCCACTCGTTGTCGTACCACGCGATGACCTTCACGAAGTTGCCGCCGAGCGACCATGGTGCAGGCGCTGTCGATGATCGACGAGCGGGTGTCGCCCGCGGAAGTCGGAGCGAGACGAGCGGCTCGTCGCTGACGCCGAGGATGCCCTTCATCGGCGCCGGCCGCGGCGGCGCGGAAGGCGGCGTTGAGCTCCTCGACGGACGTTTCGCGCTCCAGCTCGGCCGTGAAGTCGACGACCGAGACGGTCGGGGTCGGGACGCGCAGGCTGAAGCCGTCGAACTTGCCCTTGAGGTCGGGGATGACGAGGGCCAGCGCCTTCGCCGCGCCGGTGGTCGTCGGGATGATGTTCAGGGCGGCGGCGCGAGCGCGCCGGGGGTCCTTGTGGGCGACGTCGAGGATCTTCTGGTCGTTCGTGTACGAGTGGATCGTGTTCATGAGGCCGCGCCGGATGGTCCAGCCGTCGTGGACGACCTTGGCCGCCGGGGCCAGGCAGTTCGTCGTGCAGCTCGCGTTGCTGATGATGTGGTGCTTCGCCGGGTCGTAGGCCGCGTCGTTGACGCCGAGGACGATCGTGACGTCCTCCTTCTTGGCCGGGGCGCTGATGAGCACCTTCCGCGCGCCGGCGTCGAGGTGCACGCGGGCCTTGTCGGCGTCGGTGAAGCGCCCGGTCGACTCGATGACGATGTCGACGCCGAGCGCCTTCCACGGCAGCTGCGACGGGATCGGAGACCTGGAGGACCTTGATCTCGTGGCCGTCGACGACGATCGCGTCATCCGTGTGCTCGACGGTCCCGGCGAAGGCGCCGTAGGTGGAGTCGTGCTTGAAGAGGAGCGCGTTCGTCGGGACGTCGACGATGTCGTTGACCGCCACGACCTCGATGTCGGGCGCGCGCTCGATGAGCGCTTTGAGCGACTGCCGGCCGATGCGACCGAAGCCGTTGATGCCGACGCGTACGGACATGTGTCGAACCTCCGCTGTGCGGTTAGCTGGATCGTGGGAACCCGCCCGCGACGCGAGCGGCCGGGTGAGATGCGCGAGGACGCGGCGAGGTGACGTCCGCCGCGGGACGCGAGGCACCTGTCACCGCCGGCCTGCCGAGGTGGCGCGCCGGGCGAGACGTGTCAGCCCGTGACGACGCGCCGGCGATGCCGGAGGCGCGATCAGGACGTGGGGGCACTTGACCTCGTGGGTGCGACGGGAACACGCAGCATTCTACCAAGCGGCCACGCGGTGGCCGTCGGGCCGAGCGTCCCGGCATCACGGTCCGAACGGCACACCCCATGCCGCGATTCGACCGTCCGAAAACGGATCGACCCCCCGCCGCGACCGGCGAGGGGTCGATCGAACGCGCGGGGTGAGGTCAGCCGCCGATGCGGAACATCTTGGTGCCGCACACCGGGCACGTGCCCTGGGCGGCCGGCTTGCCGTTCTTCATCGTGATCTGCTGCGCGTTCTTCATCTCGCGCTTCGCCTTGCACTTGACGCAGTACGCCTCGGCCACTCCGGGAGCCTCCCTTTCGTCACGGTGGACGTCGACGGGCCCCTCGCCCGGCGCTCATCCTTTACGAGCGATACGGGTTCGGCGCAGCCATCCGACGGACTTCCCGCGAGCCGTCGGATCCGGGGCGGCGCGAACTCGCGCAACGGTAGCCCGCGCCGCATCGGAGCGTCAAGCCGATTCACGCACGAGCCGGCTCGGATCCGTGCTCAGCGGCCGGATCGAGCGATCCCGCCCCCGGTCCCGGCCCCGATCCGGCCGAGAACGGGGCGCCGAGCTCGGCGACACGTCGAGCGATGCGCGCCCGAACGCTGCGCTGCTCGCGCCGACGACGAACAACGACCAGCATGGCCCCAGCGGTCGCGAGGGCACCGACCGAGCCCGCGCCGGCGGTCATGGACCCGGACGAATCGGCGGGGGTGCGGCCGTCCGCCTCCGGCGGCGGGGAGGGCGCTTCGGCGACCGGACCGTCGAAAGCGCTCGCGTCGGACAGGTCGGGCGGCACGGCCTCCTCCCCCAGCGGAAGCGCCTCGCCGAGATCACCGAGCCGGACGAGGTTGCCGGGATCGGTCACGCGGACGATCGGCGGACTTCCGGCAGCCACGGTGCCGGTGGCGCCGATGGCGTCGCCGGGCCCGAGGAGCGGCAGCAAGGCACCCGCCTCGCCTGCGACCTCGACACGGGCGGCGCCCGTGCCGTCGTCGAGCACCAGCCCCGTCTCGTCCACGGCCACGACGAGCCCGCCGACGGCCACGGACCGACCGACGAGGCCGGCGAGCCCCGAGGCGTCGGCGGACACGGGCGCCGTCGCCGAGACCGTCCCATCCGCACCGAGGGCCGCCGTTCCCGCGGACGCGGCCGCGCGGCTCGCCGCCGTCCGGGTTGCGTCCGCCCGCGACGAAGGGGATGCCGCGGCGAGCACATGGATGTCGGCTGGCCCTCGCGGGACGATGGCAAAGCGCTGGTCGGTCGCGGCCGGGCTCGGGCGGCGCGCGATCCCGACGACACGGACGCGGCTCCCCTCCACGAGGGCCGAGGCCGCGATCCCCGCGCCGGGAAGGCCCGCCACCGGGATCGACACCCGGGACACGTCGATCTCCGCGCGCCAGCGGTCTCCGAGGCGGCGTTGGTCGGCGACGGTGCCCTCGACACTGACGAGCCGCCACTCGAGCGCGGCAGACAGCGCCCCGCTCACGGCGATCGGGGCCGGCTCGGCCGCGTGCGCCACGATCACCAGGGTCGTGGCCGTGATTCGCGGTGCGCCGTAGGCCCGGCCGAGCGACCCGACGACCAGCACGCGGTCCCCGGGACGCGGCGCCGAGGCGTCGCGCGGGACGAGGAACTCGACGGCAGCGGTGGCATCCTGGACCACCGAGCGGCGTCCCGTCGCGTCGAGGAGCGTGCTCGACACGGTGACGATGCCATCGACCTTGACGGTCCCGGAGCCGAGACGGAGCGCGGCCGCGATCGTGATGGTCGGCGGATCCGAGGCGCCCGGACGCGGCGTCGCCCCGGGCGTGGGCGTCGGAGTCGGCGTCGGGCCGGGGGCGCGGACACAGTCGGCCGTGTCCCGAAGCCAGATGCGGTACCCGTCGAGCTTCCCAAGAGCGGAGGCGCGCTGCCCGACGACACCCACGACGCGTACGCGATCGCCGCGCCGCGCGACGTCTGGCTGGAGACCGCTCGCGCGCGTCGCGCGCGCCGAGAAGAGCGAGCCGGCCGAGTCCCGGAGGCGAAGCACGAGGTCGCCGCCCGATTCCCGGACGGCGGTGGCATCGAGCGTGGCGTCGAGCGTCACGAGGCGAGCCTCGACCGGCTCGCCGAGCGAGGCGGCGGCGACCGGAAGCGGGTCGCCGGGACCTGCAGCGCCGACGAGGCGGACACCGTCCGAGCCCGGACGGACCTCGAGCTGCCCGTATGGATTCGCCAGGCGTCCGGTCACCTCGAGGAGGGCCCCGCGGGCGGGCGCGACCCCATCAGGGAACCTGACGAAGATGCCGCCGGTCTCGTCGGCGATGACACCGAGCGCAGGAAGCCCGACGCGTCCCGGCTCGCCCGTGACGGTGCCACGAACATGGACGGTCGCCCCGATCGCAGCCGCGCGGGCCAGCCGGATGGGCGCGGGCGGGTCCGAAGGTGCCGGGCCGGGCGTCAGGCTCGGGGCCGGGGTTGGCGTCGGAGTTGGCGCGGGCGTACGTGTCGGGGTCGGTGTCGGTGTCGGGGTCGGCGTCGGGGTCGGTGTCGGTGTCGGCGTCGGGGTCGGCGTCGGGGTCGGCGTCGGGGTCGGCGTCGGCGTTGGCGTCGGAGTCGGCGCGGGTTCCTCGACCACGTCAAGCGGGTCGACGACGAACAGGCGGTACCCGCTCGTGCCCTGGCCAGACGAGTCGCGCTGACCCAGCGTCCCTGCGAGGACGACGAGAGAGCCGCGTTCAGGCGCGCTCCCAGCGGCGAGCCCGGCGAAGACAACGCGCAGCGGTCCCGACCCATCGTCAATGTCCAGGGCAGGACCGTCGCTCAGGTTCGTCGCCGCGTCGAGCACGACGCCGTGGACCCCGATGCGAAGGCCTTCGAGCGGCTCGCAGGCGGCACCCGTCGTCGTGGCGATCGGGACCGGCGCAATCCCTGCCGCCAGCAGGACGGGTGCGCCTTCCACGCGAATCGTGCGCTGGCCATACCGGTCGTCGACGCTGCCGGAGACCCGGATCATGGACCCGGCCGCGATCGGCTCGAGTGCCGCAGCCGCGTAGACCGCGATGCCGGCCGTTTCGTCCTGCACGAAGCCGCTTCGACCGGCCTCGAGAATGCCGAGCGGCGTGGACAGGATCCCCTCGATCGTGACACTGGCGCCGTCGGGTGCCGCGCGTGCCGCCGCGATCGACACGGGGACGATCGGGGTCGGGGTCGGCGTCGGCGTGGGTGTCGGAGTCGGCGTCGCCGTCGGGATTGGCGTTGGTGTCGGCGTGGGCGCGGGTGTCGGGGTCGGCGTCGGCGTGGGCGTGGGCGTGGGTGTCGGGGTCGGCGTCGGCGTCGGCGTCGGCGTCGGCGTTGGTGTCGGCGTCGGCGTCGGCGTCGGGGTCGGCGTTGGTGTCGGCGTGGGCGTCGGGCGTCGGCGTTGGCGTCGGCGTCGGCGTGGGGGTCGGCGTTGGCGTCGCACTCGGCAGAGGGCTTGGGGATGGAGCCAGGGTCGGCGTCGGGCTCGGCTCCGGAGTCGTGCTTGGTTGGGCGGTCGGCTCGGGGCTGGGCGACGCGCTCGGCTCGGGGCTCGACGACGCGCTCGGCTCGGGGCTCGACGACGCGCTCGGCTCGGGAGTCGTGCTCGGCTCGGCGCTCGGCGACGGTTCGCCAGATCCCGACGGCTCGGGGCTCGGGCTCGGTGATGCCGGCGGAACCGGGGCCGCCGACCGGTTCTGCGGGATCGGAGCCGGGAGGACGGCCCAGTCGGCCGCGTTCTGGTTCGTATCCGTCACGTTGCCGCCGCTCCCGCCGGGGCGCCGCTCGATGCTCTGGCCCGGCGGCGGCGCGGCCGCGGCCGTTCCCTCCACGAAGGCGTTCGTCGCATCTCCCCAGCCGATCGCGTCGATCGGGGTCCCGCCGACATGCCGGAGGACGAGCGCGCCGCCGGTGGCCGCGAAGCCGCCGGAGTACGTGGCGTCCGCTGTCGATGCGTACGTTCCCGTCGCGTTCGCCACGAGCAGGTGCTGGCCGGTGACAAGCAGCGTCAGCTCCGTCCAGGTTGCCTTCCTCGTCACGGTGGAGCCCGAAGACGTGACGTAGACGAGCTCGAGCCCCGCAAGGTCGGCGGGAACGGCGCCCGCGTTCGTGATCTCGACGTACTCGTCGGAGGCGGAGGAACCGCCCGTCACGACTTCGGCGACGAGGAGCCCCGACGAAGGCGGCCACGTCACGGCCGCGGCCGGCCGCAGGTTGGTCGCTCCTGCCGTCGCGGGCCGGGGCGGGCCGCCGATCAGCGTCGTGAGCAGCAGCAGGCTGGCGACCGCGCCGAAGGCGGCGCTCCTCGGGGCACGCATGGACGACCTCCCGGCGGGCAGGCTGGGGCGGTGGCTGGCCGGCGGGCGGGGCGTCGGGGCGGGCGGGGCGTCGGGGCGGGCGACGCGCCGGGTGTACCACGCGCCGCTCACCGATCGCTTATCGGCGGGCGGGTTACGATGCTCGGCGCGGCAAGCCCCGCCGCCCCAAGGACGCCCAGGAGGATTCGTGGCCCGCGCGAAGAGGACCGAGCGCGCCGAAGCTCGCCGCCGCTATCGCTCCGTCGTCGGAGCGCCCCCGGACCCCGACCTCGGCGTCGAGGAGGCGACCGAAGAGTCGCTGCCCGCGCCCGCCCGTGGATCCCGGACGCGCCGGGCCGAGCCGGCGACGGTCGCGCGACGCGTCGCCGAGCCGCCACCCCGAACCGGGTTCGTCCCGGCGCTGCGCCGCGCGGCGGGCCCGGCGGACATCCGTGCCGATCTCCGCGCCCTTCCCATGATCGCGATCCATTCGAAGGCGCTCTGGGTGCCGCTCGCGGTGATCGCGGCCGTCACCGCGCTCTTCTTCATTCCCGGGATCTCGCGGAACCCGCTCGTCGCGCTGGCGGGAAACCTGGCGCTGCAGCCGCCGCCGATGATCCTGCCGTTCCTCGGCGGCATGCTGGCACCGCGTGGCGCGTGGCTGGTGGGGGGGATCGTGGCCCTCGCCAACGCGATCGCATACGGCCTGCTCTTCGGCGTCTTCACGAACTCGGTCCAGACCGGGCTCGGGTTCACGTACGTGATGACGTCGGACCAGAAGGTCGGGGTCATCCTGAACGCGGTCGTGACGTCGGTGCCGTTCGGCCTTCTCGTGGGCGCGTTCGCGGGCTTCTACCGCCGGTTCCTGGCGATGTCGACCCCGCCGCGTCCGGCACCGGCGAAGTCGAAGCGTCGCTGACCGGCGCCCGATTCGCGCGGGGCTGACCGTGGGTCGATCCGTCGACCTCAGCCCAGGCGTCGCATCCCGGCGTGGCCGAGCTGGCGCACGCCGTCGGGGCGTCCGGGGCCACCGGCCGGCCGGGTCGTCTCGACGAGCGGGCGGATCTCGTGGGCGACCACGTTCACGACGCTCGACTCGCGCTGCAGACTGCCGTCGACCACCAGGAGCGCGTTGCGCCGGACCACGCCCCGGAGGCGCGCCCACGCGTCCGGCCAGAGCGTCACGTTGACCATCCCGGTCTCGTCCTCGAGCGCGAGGAAGACGGTTCCCTTCGCCGTCATCGGGTGCTGGCGGGTCACGACGAGGCCGCCGATTCGCACCTGTCCAGGCCGCCGCTCCGTGAGCGCCGCGTTCGTGACCGCGCCCAGCTGTTCCAGGGCCTGGCGGAAGAGCCCGATCACCTGGCGCCGCGCGTCGAGCGAGAGGATCGCGTAGCTGTCCCCGAGCCGCTCGAGCTCGCTGAGCGGCGCGAGGTCCGGCGCCGGCGTGGCCGGGAGCCGCAGGTCCAGGGGCCGCCCGGCGACATGGCCGCCGCCTTTCGGGGATCCCTTCGCCGGCCGCGCCACCTCCCGCAGCTGCCAGAGGAGCTCCCGGCGCGGACGTCCCAGCGAGTCGAGCGCACCCGCGCGAATCAGCCGCTCGAGCACCTCCTCGGGGAGGCCGGTCCGCTCCACCACGTCCGGCAACGACGTGTAGGGGCCGCGCGCCCGCTCGCCGTCGAGATGGGCGGCGTGCTCCTTGCCGATCCCCTTCACCAGGTGGAGGCCCAGGCGGACGCCCCAGCCGACGGCGCCCTCGGCGGCCCATCGCTCCCGCGCTGCCGCGACCGGGATCACGCACGCCGGCGAGCGGACCGGGCGCGGCCGCGCGGCGATCCCGGCATCGCCGGGGAGCGGCTCCCCGGGGTCGCCGTCGCGGCACCCGGCGTCGCCGGCCGCGCCCGCGAGCGCCCAGCCGGGCCGCCCGACCCACTCGGTCGTGGTCCGGTGGTACGACGCGTTGACGTCCACGGGGAGGACCGCGACGCCGTGGCGCTTCGCGTCGTTCACGAGCACCTCCACCGGGTAGAAGCCCATCGGCTGGGCGTTGACCAGGCCGACGAGGAACTGGGCCGGGTAGAAGAGCTTGAGGAACGCGGATTCGTAGGCGGTTCGGGCGAAGGCGGCCGCGTGGCTCTTCGCGAACCCGAAGCTCGCGAAGGCGGCGACGCCGCGGTAGAGCTCCTCCGCGTCCGCCCATGGCATCCCCTGGACACGCACGCAGCCGTCGACGAACCGGGCGTGGAGCTTCTCCATCTCCGCGCTGGAGCGCCACGTTCCCATCGCGCGGCGGAACCCGTCGGAGTCCCCGGGCGAGAACCCGGCGACCTCGATCGCGATCCGCATCACCTGCTCCTGGTAGAGGATCACGCCCATCGAATCGCGGAGGATCGGCTCGAGCGACGGGTGCAGGTACGTCACCGGCTCCAGGCCCTGCTTGCGGCGCAGGTACGGGTGGACGGCGTTCCCCTGGATCGGGCCCGGCCGGATGATCGCGACCTCCACGACGAGGTCGTCCAGGCAGCTGGGGCGTGACTTCGGGAGCGTCTGCATCTGGGCCCGGCTCTCCACCTGGAAGACGCCCACCGTGTCGGCCGCCTGGAGCATGGCGAAGACCTCGGGAATCTCCTCGGGGAGCCGGTCGAGGTCCACGCACGTGGCGCAGTCCTGCTCCACGAGCGCAAGCGTCTCGTCCATCGCGGCGAGCATCCCGAGGCCGAGCAGGTCCAGCTTGATGAGCTTGAGGGTCTCCACGTCGCGCTTGTCGAACTGGACGACGACCCGGCCCGGCATCGTGGCGCGTTCGAGGGGCGCGATGTCGATGAGCGGCGCGGCGGTCACGAGCATGCCGCCGCTGTGGATGCTGAGGTGGCGCGGGAAGCCGTCGATGCGCCCGCACAGCTCCAGCCAGCGCTCCCAGGGCGAGAGGCCGGCGACGCTCCCGCCGCGCGGCATGGATGGCGTCCCGGGGGCGATCCCGGGCGCCCGGCCGGTGTTCGACGCCTCGCCTGGGACGGGCGGCGGATCCCAGTGTCGTGGCCGGCCCAGCGCGTCCACCGAGCGCGGCGGCGGCTCCAGCGCGCCCGACTCGGCGTCGATCGCCCGGCCGTCCACGGTGCCGGGCCGGTCCGGGACGTGGCGTCCGCCGGCGCCCGGCCCGAACGTGTGCCCTTCCCCGGCGGCAGGGCGCCCGCCGCGAACGGACGGCCCGACCCCGGCCGGCGGGCCATCGCGCGCGAGCCACGCGACGCTGGCGGGAGAATCGCCCGGGCCGCCCTTGTCGTCTGACGGCCCGCCGGGCCGGATCGCGGGACGCGAGCCCTCGAACGGCGCGCCGCTCCCCCGCCCCCCGGCTCCGCTCGCGAGGAGCCGCCCGCCGCGCCCGTGGTCGAGCTGGCCCATCCCGTCGACGAGCCCGCGGGCGCCCGCCCGGCCGGCCGAGGCTTCGCCGTCCCGGACGTCATCCGGCCGCCGGAAGAACTCCGCGAAGCCGCCGTCCGCCTCCAGGTCCCGCCGGACCATGACCGAGTCGTAGGTCTCGAGCGCCTTCGCCACCCGGTCCACGAGCGGGCGCGGAAAGCCCAGCGCGTTGCCGACCTCCCGGACCGCCGATCGCGCCCGGTACGTCACGAGATTGCAGACCATCCCGGTGTGCTCGGCGCCGTACCGCTCGTAGACGTACTGGATCACCTCCTCGCGGCGGGCCGAGGAGAAGTCGATGTCCACGTCCGGGTAGGTGGTCCGGCCCTCGTTGATGAACCGCTCGAAGAGGAGGTTGTGGCGGATGGGATCCACGCGGGTGATCCCGAGCGCGTAGGCCACGATCGAGTCCGCGGCGCTTCCCCGGCCCTGGGCGGGGATCCGGTGGTCCTTCGCGAAGCGCATCAGGTCCCAGCAGATGAGGAAGAACTCGGCCAGGCCGGTCCGCTCGATGACGTCGAGCTCGTGGGCGAGCTGGCGGACGACCGGCGGCGTCACCGGGTGATAGCGGCGCCGGATCCCGCCGTGGCAGAGCTCGACCAGGTACGAGAACGGTGTCTCGCCGCCGGGGACCGCGAAGCCCGGGAAGCGGTATCGCTCGAAACCGAGGTCCACCGTGCAGGCCGCCGCGAGCGTCCCCGCGTTCGCAAGTCCCTCCGCCCACGCCCGCGCAGTCCGCGGGTCCGAGGTGGCCGCGTCGCCGGGCGGGAGCGCCGCCAGCTGGGTGGCGGACTTGAGGTGGTGCTCGCCGCTGGGCGTGCGCAGGTCGGCGAGCGTCTCGAGGCTCCGCCCATGGCGGATGGCCGCCAGGACGTCGTGCAGCTCGCGGTCCTCGGGGCGGGCGTAGTGGACGTCGTTCGTGACGACGACCGGGAGGCCAAGGTCCTCGGCAAGGCGCGCGGACTCGGCCACGAGCCAGTCGTCATCGGGGAGCAGGTGATGGGCGAGCTCGATCACGAAGCCCGCATCGGCGAGCGCCCCGCCGCGGCCGCCGAAGCGGCGCGCGTATCCCTCGGCCACCGCCCGCGCGCCCGCCCGATCCCCCGCCCGGAGCCGTCGCGCGAGCTCGCCCTCCCGGCAGCCCGACAGCGCCACCAACCCGTCCACGTGGTCAGCGAGGAGGGCCTGGGTGAGGCGCGGCGCGCCCTTGGTCCCGGCCAGGTTCGCGCGGCTCAGGAGCCGGCAGAGGCTCCGGTAGCCGGTCGCGTCGCGCGCGAGCAGCACGAGGTGCGGCCCCCGCTGGGCGGCCCCCACGCCGCGGTGGTCCTCCTTCGTGGCCTCCCGGCCGCCCGGCAGGCGCGCGCGTTCCGGGTGCGGCCGCGCGGGCAGGCCCGCGAGCGGCCGGTCCGCGTCGACGCCGCCGGGGCCCGGCACATGGGCCCGTCGAGGACGCCGGCGACCCGGCATCACGATTCCGTCCGGGTCCGGGACCAGCGGGTCGACGAGCTCCACCTCCACCCCGATCACCGGGTGGAGGCCGGCCTCCTCCGCCGCCGTCGCGAAGCGGACGACCCCGTAGAGGCCCCCGTGGTCCGTGACGGCGAGTCCCGAGAGCCCGAGCTCCACGGCCCGCGCGACGAGGTCCGCCGGCGAGGAGGCGCCGTCGAGGAAGGAGAAGTTCGTGTGCGCATGGAGCTCGGCGTAGGGCGGCACGGGCATGGCACGACCCGGTGGACAGCGTCGGGAAGGACGGCGGCGCGGCCGTCGCGGCCGGCGGGGGCAGGGCCCGAATGATAGAACAGTCGTTCTATCTTCGTCAAGATCCACTGGGGCGGGTCGCCGCGGACGGCGCACGCCCGGCCATCGGCCACCGGAGATCGCCCGCGCGGGCGGGGCCTCGTTTCTTGACGATCTACTATGGCGCGGGCTGCCCCCGGCCCTGACCGGGCGGACCGATCGAAGGAGCGCGACCGATGCGACCGACGGCACGCGAGTGGCTGGGCGCCGGCCTCCTGGTGCTGGTCCTCGTCGCGCTGATCATCGTGATCGTTGCGGCCGGCGCCTCGGGCGCGAAGCCCGCTGCGCTCGCGGCGCTCCTCGCCTGAGGCGAACGTCCCCCGGCATTCGGCCCTGCCCGTCCGGCGGCACCCACGGCCCGTTGCCGATCGACGGTGGGCGGCGGCCACGCCCGCGCCCCGGGCCGCGGCCGATGTCAGTCGTAGAGCCGCTCCAGGTGCCACGAGCCGTCCACGCGATCGAGGTAGACGAGGGCGAGCCACTGGCGTCCGACGACCTTGAAGTAGTCGCGCGCGATCGGGCGGCCCCACCACGCCTCGTCGACGCGCCAGCGCGTGCAGACCTCCACCGGCTCGCGACGGCCGGCCCAGCGGATCGCGACGAGGCGGCCGGCCTCGTCCAGCTCCGCCTCCACGGCCGGGTGCTCGCGCAGGAGGCGCGTCACCGGGCCGGCCCCGTGCCGTCGGCCGCCACGGGATGCCAGGTCCAGCGCGCCTCGGGCAGCAGCGCCTCGGGATCGGCGAGGGCGAGGCGGCCGACCCGCCCCTCCCCGTAGCGGACGGCCAGCCGGGCGAGCTGCCAGCCGAGCCGGGCCGCGGCGTTCGCCTGGGGCACGAAGAGCGCCAGCTGGTGACCGGCGGCGGGCGTGACGTCGAGCAGCTCCAGGTCCAGGCGAGCGATCGGCGCCGCGGGTGGGTCCTTCTCGAGCCGCGCGAGGAGGAGCCGTTCGAGCGCCTCCGGGTCCGCGGAGGGCTCCGGGAGCCGCTGCTCCACGACCCGGCGCGGGAGGTTCTCGCCGGGGAGCGGGAGCCGGCCGGGCCGGAACGTCGGGTCGAGGGTGAGCGTCAGCCGGGCGCGTCCCGCGGCGGAGCCGCGCGCGTCGAGCTGCGCGGCGAGCGCACCCGTCACCCGGCGCAGCACGAAGCGGACCGCCTCGAGCCCGACGATCGGCTCGTCCAGCGAGAGCCCCAGGGCCAGCCGCTCGGGGCTGCGGCGCGGGCGGAACGGCTCCGTCTCGCGGCCGGCCGCCCGATCGTGGAGCCGCGCGCCGGCGTCGGTCCCGAAGCGCGCCACGAGCGCCGAGCGCGGCAGCGCGCGGACCTCCCCGATCGTGGCGAGGCCGAACCGGGCGAGCCGGGCACGGACGTCCGGGTCGCGCGAGAGGGCCGCGGCCGGGAACGGGGCGAGGAACGAGGCGTCCCCGCCGGGAGGCACGCAGACGCACGGGACGGCGGCAGGGCCCGGGCCGGTGGCCGCCGCGAGCGCGGCCGCGAACCGGGTCCCGGCGATCCCCGCTCGCGGCGCCCCCGGGAGGAGCGGCGCGAGCGCAGCGCGGACCTTGGCGAGGAGGACGGGCTCCGGCCCCCAGAGCGGCTCCAGGCCGTCGAGCTGGATCTCGAGCGTCCCGAACGCGGGGTCGGCCGCGTCGAGCGGGCCGGCGATGCCCGGGCTGAACGCCGCGAGCGCGTCGAGCGCCGTCTCCACCGCCGTCGCATCCGCCGCGGGATCGGGCGGGACGAACGTGGCCTCCGGGGCGAGCCGGTGCGCCTGCCCGAGCGGGATCCCCCGCCGGACGCCGAGATCCCGGGCCGCCTGGCTGGCGTCGAGGACGACGCCGTCATCCCACGGCTGCCCGCCGAGGATCAACGGCCCGTCGGGCAGGTTCCCGGACGGCCGCTCCCGGGCGAGCCGGAGCGCGAGATGTGGCCAGGAGAGGTGGAGGAGGCGCATCGGTCGATGGGTTGGGCTCGTGCTGCGGCGGGGGTGGGACGGCGGGGGTGGGCCCGGGGAAGGTGACGGCGCCCGGCCGGACGATGCCCGGCGGCGCCCCCGCGACGGGCTCCTCCACCAGGAGCTCGTCGCGGGCCAGGCAGCGGTCCCGCGGCCCGCCTTCCGCGTAGAGGATCCGGAGCGTGGTCCGCCGGTCCGGCACCCCGTGATGGTCCTTCGCGACGCGGATCTCGGTCCGCTGGCCCACGACCTCGCGACCCAGCCGGACCCAGCCGCTCCGCCGGAGCTCCAGGCGCAGGCCGGCGCCCTCGTCGAGCACGGCCCGCAGCGGTGCCGGGATCCCGGCCGGCTCGAGGACGAGCAGGAGCGCGCCGGCCCGCCGGGCGAACGCGACGAGCCGGGCCAGCTGGTCCGCAAGGCTGGGCGGGCGCGGACCGTGCCGGGCCGGGGCCGTGGGGGTCGCCGGCGTGGTCGACGCCGGCGCCGGTGTGGTCGAGGTCGCCACCCCCGCGCCTGTCGTCCCCAGGTCCAGCACCAGGATGTCCACCGCGCGCGCCTGGAGCAGCGTGCCGGCCATGGCAAGCGCCTCGGCGGGGCCGTCCGGGACCAGGGCCGCGAGCCACTCGAGACGGACGCCGCGAGCCACCGCCTCAACGGGGTCGAGCGCGCGCGGGAGGTCGACCCAGGCGGCGAGCGCGCCCCCCGCCTGCGCCTCGGCGAGCACGCGGAGCGCGAGCGTCGTGGTGCCGCTGGATCCCGCTCCCGCGAGCGCGACGGTCCCGACCCGCGGGAGGCCGCCGGCGGCGAGGAGCGCGTCCAGCGCGGGAAAGCCCGTCGGGATCGTCCGCTCCGTCAGGGCCGGTGCGGGCCGGGAGCGAGGCGCGACCAGCGTGGATGGCCCGATGTCGGGCAATGGGAGCAACGCCAGCGGGTTCGTCGGCGGGCGCGGGCCAACCGCGCGGCGCGGGTCAACCGCGAGCGCGCCGAACACCTCCGTCGCCGGCCGCGGAGCTGCCGCGCCCCAGCGCTCCCGGAGGGCGGCGAGGGCGGCGGCGCGGTCGGGGTGGCGGTCCATCGGACGGCCAACGATAGAACATCTGTTCGATGTTTGGAAGACCCATGTACGGCGTCCCGACACCCCGGCTGGGCCGCCGGCCCGGGGGGCCGTGCTACACTCTCGCCCAGGCGATCGGCCCCGCTGCGTGTGCGATCGGCCTCACGTGGGGATGTAGCTCAGCCGGAAGAGCACCGCGTTCGCATCGCGGGGGTCAGGGGTTCGAGTCCCCTCATCTCCACCATTCTCGCTCCCCCGCCTTGCTGCGGCGTGACCGCGGACCCCGCGTTTGACACGAGCGATCCGACCACGGCCGATGAGCCCCTCCCGCTGGACCGAGCATCGGCACGAGGCGCGGAGCTCAGGCCCGGTCCCTCAGAAGACTCTCGACGTCGGAGCCCCGCCTCGGAGCGACCGGTGGTTGGTGCGGGCTCGTGGGAACGCCTCCCCGGGAGCGGCCCTCGGCGTCACGAAGGCTCGGGCCGGACGACGGGAACCGGTTCGCCGGTCGTGAGCGAACCCGACGCCATGTGCGGCGTGACGAAGCGTCGCAGGCGCAGGGCGTTCGACACCACGGTCACCGAGGAGAGAGCCATCGCCCCCGCGGCGAGGATCGGGTCGAGGAGGATCCCGGTGAGCGGGTACAGGGCGCCCATCGCGACCGGGATGAGCACGAGGTTGTAGGCAAAGGCCCAGAACAGGTTCTGCCTGATGTTCCGCATCGTCGCACGAGAGAGCGCGATCGCCGTGACGAGCCCACGGAGGTCGCCCGACATGAGCGTCACGCCGGCGGACTCCATCGCGACGTCAGTTCCCGTGCCCATCGCGATCCCGACGTCTGCCGACGCGAGGGCGGGGGCGTCGTTGATGCCGTCGCCGACCATCGCCACGAGCGTGCCCTCGGCCTGGAGCGCCCGAACCCGGTCTGCCTTCCCCTCCGGGCGGACGTCGGCGAGCACGCGGTCGACACCAGCTTCCCCCGCGATGGCCCGGGCCGTCGTCTCGTTGTCGCCGGTGAGCATGACCACGGTCAGCCCGAGGCGGTGAAGCTCCGCGACAGCGGCTGTCGACCCCGCCTTGAGCACATCCGCGATTGCGATGACCGCCGCTGCTCGGCCGTCGATCGCGACGTAGACCGGGCTCTTGCCGGACGCGGCGAGCCGCTGGGCGGCCTCGATGAGCAGCGCGTCGTCGATCCCTGCGAACGACGGGCGGCCGACGATCACCGCGTGGCCCGCCACGGTCGCCCGCACCCCCTGGCCCGCGACGGCTTCGAACGAGGTCGCGACAGCCGTCTCGAGCCGCCGATCACGGGCATGCCGCACGATCGCCTCGCCGAGCGGATGCTCGGATCCGCGTTCCGCGGCCGCGACGAGGCCGAGGATCTCGTCCTCTGCCGGGGCACCGTCCACGCGAACGATGTCCGTGACCCGAGGCTTGCCCTCGGTGAGCGTGCCGGTCTTGTCCAGGACCACGGCACGGACCTTCTGGAGTCGCTCGAGCGCCTCGGCGTTCCGGAAGAGAACACCGTTCTCCGCACCCTTTCCCGTCCCGACCATGATCGACGTGGGAGTGGCAAGGCCCAGGGCGCAGGGGCACGCGATGATCAGGACCGCGATCGTGTTGACGAGGGCGAGGTTGAACGCAGGCTGGGGCCCGAGGGCAAGCCAGGCAACGAACGTCACCGCGGCAGCGACGAGGACGACCGGCACGAAGACACCGGTCACGGCGTCGGCGAGGCGCTGGATCGGGGCACGCGAACCCTGGGCGTCCCGCACGAGGCGCACGATCTGGGCGAGCACGGTGTCGGCGCCGACCCGCGTGGCCCGATAGGAGAACGATCCCGAGCCGTTGCGCGTGCCGCCGATGACCTCGTCCCCGGCCCTCTTGCCCACGGGCATGCTCTCGCCGGTCACCATGCTCTCGTCGACGGCCGAGCGGCCGTCCTTCAGGATCCCGTCGACCGGGATCCGCTCGCCGGCGCGCACGAGCAGGATGTCGCCCCGGACCACCTCTTCGACCGGGATGTCGAGCTCCGCTCCAAGGCGGACGACGCGAGCCGTGCGCGGCGCCAGGCCGATGAGCTCCCGGATCGCGTCCGACGTGTGGCTCCGAGCCCGCGCCTCGAGGAATCGGCCAAGCAGGATGAGCGTGATGATCGCAGCCGCGGTGTCGAAGTAGAGGGGAACTGCCGAGCCATTCGCGCCGAGGCCGGCCGCCCGGAAGAACCCGGGGAACGCGATCGCCGCCACGCTGTAGCCATAGGCGGCGCTCGTACCGACGGCCACCAGCGTGTCCATGTCCGCGGCGCGGTGGCGCAGGGAGTTGAGCGCGCCCCGGTAGAACGGCCAGCCCGCGTAGAGCTGGACCGGCGTCGCGAGGGCGAGCTGGAACCACGGGTTGGTGAAGAGCTCGGGCAGGCCCGGCACGATCGTCATGCGCGCAAGCCCGACGATGAGCGGCACCGTGAGCACGCCTGCGAAGACGAGGCGACGCCGGAGGTCGGCGAGATGGCGATCGGCGAAGCTGAGCTCGTCGCCGACGGCCGGCGCGTCGGCCCCGATGGCGTCGACGCGGGCGACGTAGCCCGCGGCTTCGACCGCAGCGGCGAGGGCCGCGACGTCCGTCGCGGCAGCATCGAACCGGATGGTCGCGGTCTCGCTGGCGAGGTTCACGGTCGCGTCCTGGACCCCTTCGACCTTCGCGAGGTGCCGCGTGATCCTGTTCACGCACGACGCGCAGGTCATCCCCTCGACGGGGAACGAGACGATCTCGATGGTCGGAACTGCGGTCATCACGTGCGCTCCTGATACTCCCAGGGAGTATCTTCTCATGCCAGCTCGCTCGCGGCAAGCGATCGCCACCGCCGACGAGCCCGGACCTCGCACGGCGCACGACGCGACGGCCTATGATCCCGGAGGCGGCAGCTCGTCGTGTGCCCAGCGTCCTGCTCGTGCCGATCACCCGGCGCTCCCTTGATCGTCGAACGGGATGATGGAAACACAGTCGACGCGCGGTCGACGTCGGCCGCGCCGCGTCGGGATCGCGCTCACGCTCCTGGCCGTCCTTGCCGTCGCCGGCCTCCTCGTGGCCATCGGCTTCGGTGCCGGGACGCCTCGCCCCGAGACGCCGCCCGGAACAGGGCCCGGCGGCGGGCCGTTGCCGATATCGACCGGCGCCCCGGTCCAGCCATCGGCCCTGCCTGGGCAGACGCTGCTGCCGGGGCAGACCCTGCGGCCTGGTCAGACCCTGCCGCCAGCGCAGGTGCCCAACGTGGCTGCAGACAACGTCCCGTTGTCGCGTCCGACGGTGGAGTTCATGGGCTCGCGGCCGTGGCAGATCCAGGCCCGGCCATCGGGCGGGAACGTGCTGGAAGGCTATCCCTCGCGACCGTCGTACCTGCCGGGCGAGACCCTTCGCCTTGCCGTCTCGACGACCTCGCCGACCTACGACCTCACGATCTGGCGGGTGTCCGGCAAGGCCCCTGATAGCCCGTTCACCCAGGTCGCCTCGGCGGCCAACGTCCCGGGTCGGGTCCAGGCCGCCCCGACCGTGGACCCGACGACGAAGATCGTCGCCGCCCGGTGGGCCTTCGGGTACTCGTTCCCGATCCCGACGTCGTGGCCGTCCGGGGTCTACCTCGTGCGGCTCGCCAGCAGCGACGGGGTCCAGGCGTACGTCCCGTTCGTGGTCCGCAGCGCCTCGTCGCACTCGATCCTCGTCGTCTCGAACGCGCTCACCTGGCAGGCCTACAACGACTGGGGCGGATCGAGCATGTACGCGACGACCCTCGGCGACCCGGCCCCGGGCATTCGCCGGGCGCTCGGCGTCTCGTTCGATCGACCGTACGCCAACGACGACGGCGCCGGGCAGCTCTTCTTCCTCGAGCTGCCGCTGCTCTCCTGGCTCGAACGCCAGGGCCTCGACCTCGCGTACACGACCGACTACGACCTCTCGCTCGCACCGAACGCGCAGCCCCCTGCCCGGGTCGTCGTCTTCAACGGCCACGCCGAGTACTGGGGCGTGCCGCTCTACGACTGGCTCGACAGCCACGTCTCGGCGGGCGACATGGGGATCGCGATGTTCGCCGCGGACAGCGCTTACTGGCCGGTGAGCTTCGCCGGCCAGACGCCGGACGGCCCGCGCGAGTTCCTGTGCCTCAAGAGCGGGCCGGTGCCCCCGTCGATGCTGCTGCCGGGTCAGACCCCCGATCCTTCCGAGGCGCCGGGCGCGACGCCGGACCCGGGCGACAACGAGGAGCGGAGCCTCCCGGGCTACCGGGCGGTCGGGCCGGCGGGTGCCGGGCCATACATCGGCAGCTTCATGGGGGAGCCCCTCTTCGGCGTCCGGTACCGTGGGATCACCTCGGTCCTCGGCCGATACACGATCCTTGCCTCCGGGGCCGACGCCCGACTCCTGGAGGGCACGGGGATCGCGGCCGGGGGCTCGCTCGGGTTCATCGCGGGCGGCGAGGTCGATGGCGTCTACCCGTTCACCGAGTGGTGGGGGCCCCTGAACGGCGCCTACGACCACCGGTTCGCGGTCGCCGGGTATCTGACCGGCCGGGATCCCGCCACGAAGTACACGGCGGAGGCGGTCTGGCGCGAGCTCCCGGGCGGCGGGCGCGTCTTCAGCGCCGGGACGTTCTACTGGGGCTGGGCCCTCGAGCCGGGCTGGGGACGGCAGCACGAGGTTCCGCCTGGCTTCGCCCGCCTGACGCTCAACATCCTGCGCTTCCTCGCCGGCGCCTGAGCTCTAGCGTGGGCCCGGGTCGCGGGCCTCAGAACACGATCGCTGGCCGCCGCCGCTTCAGGTCCGTGACCACCGCCGCGTAGAGCTTGTCGGTCAGGGCCGCCGCGAACGTCGCCGTCAGGTGGCCGCTGTCGCGGTAGACGAGGAGGTTGCCGAGGACGACCGGGCACGGGCTCGACGGGCAGACCAGGCGCGTGGGGTCGATGAACCCCACCCCCTCGAGGTTCGCGACCCGCTGCTCCTCCGCCAGCCAGGCGTCGTTGATCGCGTCCTTCACCGGCGTGGCGCAGGCGAGGACGCTCGACGGGTGCTGGGACAGGCAGACCGGCGGGTCGACGAGGGAGAGGGGGGTGTCGGCGATCATGATCACCTCGCCAGCGGCCGGGACGAGCTTGGCGAGCGTGCGATGCATCCCGGCGTCCCAGGCGCGCGTCCGCGCGTCGCCGGTCAGGAGCTTCGCGGACGAATCGACGACCGCGAACCCGCGGGTCCCGGTCACGAGGATGATCGCCGGATGCGCGCTGACGAGCCGCGCGATCGCCAGCGACCGCCAGTTTGCGCACGCGGCCGAGACACGGTTGAAGTTCGCGTTCCAGACCGGCATGTCCGCGGGCGTGCAGGCGGACATCGTCAGGCTCAGGAGCTTCCAGCCGCGATCCTCGGCCATCTGCTCGACGGCAGGGAACCAGCTCAGGGCGTGGCTGTCGCCGAAAAGCGCGATCGTCGTCTTGGACGCGAGGTTGCCGTAGACGCAGGGTGCGGTGGACGGCGGCTGCTCGGTCTGCGTGTGGCAGCCGTCCAGGTACGACTGGGGGTAGTCGTTGCGGGCCGCCCAGAGCGCTGGCTGCAGGTCCGACGGCACGCGGCCGTCCGCGGTCGCCGGCCGGGGCGGGGGCGGGGTCGGTGTCGGCGTCGGGGTGGCCGTGGGCGAGGGGCCCGGGGACGGCGATCCCATGATCGAGGCGACGGCAGGCGGCGAGGCGCTGCCTGCAGGCGTTTCCGGGGCCTCGCTGGCAAGGGCGTTCAGGATCGAGTCGAGCTTCTGCGAGTTGGCGGCGGGCGTCGAGGCCGTCCCGCTGCTGCGCATGCTCGCGGCGACCGACGTGTTCACGCCGACGCAGGTCATGGCGACCGCGACCGTGAGAGCGCCAGCCATCGCGAGATTCCGGCGTGGCAAGGTCCCGATGAACCGGCCGCGGCGGAACGGGTCCTCCACCCACCGGCTGGTCGCCGCGGCCAGGGCGACGGATACGAGGACGAGGATGACGCGCTCCGACAGGGGCAGTGGCACGCCTGCTGCGATGGCCGGAAGCACCAGGACAGGCCAGTGCCACAGGTACAGCGAGTACGAGATCCGGCCCAGGAAGCGGGGCACGGCGGTGCCCAGCAGGCGGGCCGGTCCGAGGGCCGTGGGCTGCGCGCCGCCGACGATCACGAGGGCGGCGCCCACCGTCGGCAACAGGGCGGCGGTCCCCGGGAACGGGGTCGTCTCGTTCAGGACGACCCCGGCCACCACGATCAGCCCCAGGCCGATCCAGCCGGCTGCCGCGGCGGCCCGCTCCGGGAGGAGGCTGAGCCGGGTGCCGGCCACGGCGAGGGAGCCGCCCAGCGCCAGCTCCCAGGCGCGCGCGGGCAGCGAGAAGAACGCCCACGGCTCGGCGGCCGAGGTGAGCCACAGCGCGAAGACGAACGAGGCGGCGGCGATCGCGACGACCGTGATCCCGACCCGGCGTCCCGGCCGGATCGCGCCCCGGGTGACCAGCAGGACGATGGCAGGCCAGAAGAGGTAGAACTGCTCCTCGACGCCGAGCGACCAGAAGTGGAGGATCGGCGACGGCGCCTGCCCCACCGCGAAGTAGTCGGTCGCCTGCACGGCGAAGCCCATGTTCGAGACGTACAGGGCGGCGGCGGCCGTGTCGGTCGCCACCCCGGGGATCAGGAGGGGCGGCAGCAGGACGATGGAGGCGACGAGCGTGACGACGAGGACGAGCGCCGCGGCGGGCAGGAGGCGCCGAGCCCGGCGGGCGTAGAAGCTCGAGAGGGAGATCGTCCCCGAGCCCGTGCGTTCCCGGAGGAGGAGCCCCGTGATCAGGAAGCCGGAGATGACGAAGAAGACGTCGACGCCGACGAATCCACCCGGCACGCCCCCGATCGAGGCGTGGAACAGGACGACGAGCATGACGGCGACGGCGCGAAGGCCCTCGATGTCACCGCGACGATCGGCGTGGGCCGCCGCGTCGGGTGCGCCCCCGCGCGCGGCCCGCCGAGGCCGAGCCATCAGGAGCCGACCGCCAGACGCGTCTCGACCCGGCGCGACGCTCGGCCCGCCCGGCCCGACGCTCGGCCCGCCCGGCACAACGCTCAGTGGATCCTTGCCCGCCGGCTGTCCCTCCACGCCCCCCGGGACCGGAGGCGGACCGTCGACGCCGGTCATCGAGCGGCAGCGCCCGACCAGCCTGCGTAGCTCCGGGCAGCGATCACGGCGACCCCCGGCGTTCGCGTCGTGAGCGCCACGGCGCTCACGGCCGGGGTCGGCTGCCGCGCGGCAGCGCGTCGGTCCATTCGGGGAGAGTACCGGATCGGGGCGAAACCGCCCTCGAAGCCCCTCCAGGCCACGATCGAGCCAGGAGCGAACGGCAGGCTCCCGGGCGCGGTGGCACGGTCGCCCACGCCGCGGGCACGCGCGTCCGGCCCTGGCACCGGAGCGCTGCCGGGTGGCGCCGTGCGTCCCGCCCCGCGGTCAGCCGTCGGCGGCGAGGGCGGCGTGGAGCTCTGCGGCGTGCGTTCGCAGCCACCGCCGGCGCGCAGCGTGCTCGGGCATGCGGGCCGCGACGAGCGCCCAGAAGGCAGCTCCATGACCGAAGACGCGAAGGTGCGCCAGCTCGTGGACGGCCACGGTCTCGAGGACCTCGGGCGGCGCGAGCACGAGCCGCCACGAGAACGAGAGCCGGCCCGCCCGTGACGCGCTTCCCCATCGGCTCCGGGTGTCGCGCACGGTGACCCGTGTCGGGATGACGCCCGAGCGCCGTCGCGTGGCGCGCGACCGCGGCGTCGAGCGCCTCCCGGGCGCGCACCCGGAGCCACGCCTCCAGGATTGCCGGGAGCTCCCGCCGCTCCGTCGTCGCCAGCGTCACGACGAGCTGATCCTCCTCGTCGCCACCGACGCGCTCGACGCGGGAGCGGCGTCCGCCGAGCGAGCCCGCCAGGACCCGCACGCGGTGCAGCTCGCCCCGGTAGCGGACCCACGACCCGTCGCGAACCGGCCCCGCCGCCGCGAGACCCGCAGCAGCCGCTGCGTTGCGGGCGAGATGCCCGCGCAGCCACGCCTCGCGCTCGGCGAGGAAGGGCTCGACGAGCGCCCTGGCGCGCCCCTCGGAGGTCCGAATGCCCGGGATCGTCGCGACCACCCCGCGGCGGGGGTCGACGGTCACCCGGAGGTGGCGCGCCCGGGTCGACCGTCGGAGCGTGTAGGGAAGCTCGCCTCCGGGCAGGAGCACGCGAGCCGGTGTCTCGATCGCGGACTCGCGGCGTCCGGGCGGGCGGATGGGCACGACGGGATCGTGCCATACCCGGAGCCCGGGCCGCGGCAACGCCGGCGCGCGGGGCGCAGGCTTCTGCGCCCGCCCTTCCCCTGGCGCCGGGCCGCGGCAACGGCTGCGCGCGGGGCGCACGCGCCGGCGCCCGCCTTTCGCCGCGTCCGCGTCGCGGCCGCGTTCGCCTGCGCTATACTCCGCCTCCGGACGAATGGGGCTATAGCTCAGCTGGAAGAGCGTCTGAATGGCATTCAGAAGGTCCGGGGTTCGAACCCCCGTAGCTCCACCAGCCCCCTGACCAGTGCCGCAGACACGACCCCACGCCCGTGCGGCGGGGGGTCGTTTCGCATCTGTGAGGCCCAGAACGTGACCACCGAGCGGACCCGGATCGAGCGCTACGACCCCACGACGGTGGAGCCGCGCTGGCAGGCGCGCTGGGCCGAGCTCGACCTCTTCCGGACGGACCTGCTCGACACGTCCCGCCCGAAGTTCTACCTGCTCACGATGTACGACTACCCGTCGGGCGACCTCCACGTCGGGCCACTGGTACGTGAAGACGCCGACCGACGCGCTGGCCCGTTTCCACCGGATGCACGGCGAGAACGTGTTCTTCCCCGTCGGCTTCGACGCCTTCGGGCTGCCGGCCGAGAACGCGGCCATCAAGAACAGCATCCATCCCGCGGAGTGGACCTACCGGAACATCGAGAACATGCGCCGTCAGCTGCGGAGCATGGGCGCGACGTTCGACTGGAACGCCGAGGTCGTGACCTGCGACCCGTCCTACTACCGCTGGAACCAGTGGCTGTTCCTGCGCTTCCTGGAGAAGGGCCTGGCCTACCGGACCACGGCGCCGGTGGACTGGTGTCCGAACGACGGGACGCTGGCGCGCGAGCAGGTCGAGGGCACGGACCGGCGCTGCTGGCGGTGCGGCGCCAAGGTGGAGAAGCGCGACCTGGCCCAGTGGTTCCTGCGGATCACTGCCTACGCCGACGAGCTGCTCGACTTCACGGGCCTCGACTGGCCCGAGCCGATCCGGATCATGCAGACGAACTGGATCGGACGCTCCGAGGGCGCCGAGATCGTGTTCGCGACGGCCCCCGACGACCACCAGCCGGGCGGCGACGAGCTGCGCGTCTTCACGACGCGGCCCGACACGCTCTTCGGGGCGACGTTCATGGTCCTGGCGCCCGAGCACCCGCTCGTCGCGAAGCTGACGGCGCCGGAGCAGCGCGCCGACGTGGAGGCGTACGTCGCCTCGGCGCGGGCCGCGACCGAGATCGAGCGCCTCTCGACCGAGCGCGAGAAGACCGGCGTGCCGCTCGGGGCGCACGCGATCAACCCCGTGAACGGCGCGCGGATCCCGATCTGGATCGCCGACTACGTGCTCGCCGGCTACGGGACCGGCGCGATCATGGCCGTCCCCGCCCACGACGAGCGCGACTTCGCGTTCGCCCGCACGTTCGGGCTGCCGATCGTGGAGGTGATCCGGCCGGCCGGCGCCCCCGCCCCGGAGGGAGGGCTCGCGGAGGCATACGTGTCGAAGTCCGGAAGCGACGTGCTGGTCAACTCCGGGCAGTTCGACGGCCAGCCCGCGCCGGCCGGGTTCCGCGCGATCGTGGAGTGGCTGCGCGCGGACGGGAAGGCGGACTTCGCGGTCACCTACCGGATCCGCGACTGGCTGGTCAGCCGGCAGCGCTACTGGGGCGCGCCCATCCCGGTCGTCTACTGCGACGCGGACGGGATCGTTCCGGTCCCCGACGACCAGCTTCCCGTGCGGCTCCCCGAGACCGTCGACTATCGGGGCAGCGGCGACAACCCGCTGCGCCGGGATCCCGCGTTCCTGAACACGACGTGCCCGCGCTGCGGCGGACCTGCCACGCGCGAGACCGACACGATGGACACGTTCATGGATTCGTCCTGGTACTGGTTCCGCTACCTGTCACCGCAACTCGAGGACGGCCCCGTCGACCGCGCCCTCGTGGATCGCTGGACGCCCGTGGACCAGTACACGGGCGGCGCCGAGCACGCCGTGATGCACCTGCTCTACAGCCGCTTCTTCACGAAGGCGATGGCCGACTGCGGGCTCGTCTCGGAGCGCGAGCCGTTCCGGCGCCTGTTCAACCAGGGCCAGGTCCTGGGCGCCGACGGCGAGCGGATGAGCAAGTCGCGCGGGAACGTCCAGGATCCCGACGAGCTCGTCGCACAGTACGGCGCGGACACGGTCCGCCTGTTCCTCATGTTCATGGGGCCATGGGACCAGGGTGGGCCCTGGAGCCCGACCGGGATCGGCGGCGTCGCCCGCTTCCTCGGACGGGCCTGGACGCTCGTGCTGGACCCGCACGGCACCGAGCCCGGCGACCCGGCCTCGGGCGCGCTGCCCGAAGGCGAGGACGCTGCGACGGCCGAGCGGACGATCCGCGGCGCCGCCCACCGGACGCTCGCGACGGTCACTGCCGACTACGAGGCGTTCCGCTTCAACACGATGGTTGCCCGGCTCATGGAGCTCTCGAACCTGCTCTTCCGCTACCGCGGGACGGAGGTGGCCGGCCGCGCTGCCTGGGACGAGGCGACCGCGCTCCTGCTGCTCATGCTGGCGCCGGCCGCGCCGCACGTGACCGAGGAGCTCTGGTCACGGCGCCTGGCGGCTCGCGGCGAGGCGTGGCGATCGATCCACGCGGAGCGCTGGCCCACGGTCGACGCGGCCGCTGCGGCCGTGGAGACGCGCGAGCTTCCCGTCCAGGTCAACGGCAAGGTCCGCGACCGGATCGAGATCGCGGTCGGGCTCTCCGAGGCAGACGTCGAGGCGCTCGTCCTCGCCCGCCCGAAGGTCGTGGCCGCGCTCGCCGGTCGGACCCCGGACCGCGTGATCCACGCCGGCGGCGGCCGGCTGGTGAACATCGTCGTCCGGGGCTGACCGGCAGCCACCGACTCGGCCCCGTCGGTCGCCTCCCTGCCTGGGCCGTGGGAGGTCGCGAAGGCGCGCCGCTTGCCCGGGTAACCCCTAGAGCTGCATCTCCGCGCGCACGATCGCGTCCGAAGACCCCGGCGTGACCGTGAAGCCGAGGCGCTCGCTCGCCTTGCGCATCCCGACGTTCTCGGCGCGCATCTGGGCGCCGAGCACCGCGACGCCCTCGGCGCGGGCGATCTCGACAAGCCGGCGGAGCAGCTCCGTCCCGATGCCGCGTCCCTGCCACGCGTCGGTCACGAGCACCGCGAACTCGGCGTCGTCGGTGCCGAAGACGCGGCTGAGGCGACCGATGCCGACGATCACCGGCCGGCCGGTGACCGGGTCGTCCCGCTCGGCAACGAGCGCCATCTCGCGGTGGTAGTCCACGAAGCAGATCCGGATGAGCCGCTCGTGCGCCGTCCGCTCGTCCAGGCCCAGGTGGGCCAGGTAGCGCTGGAAGACCGTCTCCTCCGAGAGGGTGCGGTGGAACTCGACGACGAGGGGCTCGTCCTCCGGGCGGATCGGGCGAACCCGCAGGACCTCGCCGTCCCGGCACGTGCAGGTCCCGGCGTACTTGCGCGGGTACGGGCGGATGGCGAGGCGCGGGAGCTGGTCCTCGGTGATGGCGAGGTCGTGCAGCACGACCCGGGCATCGAGGGCGATGAGCCGCTCCGGCGAGGCAAGGAGCGGATTGATGTCGAGCTCGCTGATCCAGCGCTGCTCGACGACGAGCTGGCTGAACCGGACGAGCAGCTGGGCGAGGGCCTCGAGGTCGACGCCGCGGCGGCCGCGGATGCCGCCGAGGGCCGTGTAGATCTTGGTCTGCTCCATCATCCGCCGGGCCAGCGTCGTGTTGAGCGGCGGGAGCCCGAGGGCTCGGTCCTTGAAGAGCTCGACGAGCTGGCCGCCCATCCCGAACAGGAGCACCGGCCCGAACTGCGGGTCGATCGACGAGCCGAGGATCAGCTCGTAGCCGGTCCAGTTCGACCATGGGCTGGACCGTGACGCCCTCGAAGTGCTCGGCGCCCTTCTTCTCGGTCACCGACGACCGGATCGACTCGTAGGCGTGCCGCACCGCGTCGGCGTCCTTGAGGTTCAGCTGGACCCCGCCGACGTCGGTCTTGTGGCTGATCGTGTGCGAGTAGAGCTTGACGACGATCGGGTAGCCGATCCGGTCGGCCGCGGCCACCGCCTCGTCCGGCGTCGGCGCGACCACCGTCTCGGTGATCGGGATGCCGTAGGCGGCCAGGAGCTCCTTCGACTCGTCCTCGGTGAGGAGCGTCCGGCCCTCGGCCCGGACCGCGTCGATGAGCGCCCGCGCCCGGGCCCGGTTCGACCGGGTGCTCGTCGTCCGACGGGAGCGTGGGCGTCTCGTAGATCTGGCGCAGGTTGGCTGGCGAAGCGCCACGTGTCGTTGAAGATCTTGACCGCCTCGTCGGGGTACGAGAACGTCGGGATCCCGGCCTCGCGCAGGATCGCGGCGCCCTCCTCGACGTCCGAGCCGCCCATCCAGCTGGCCAGGACCGGCTTGCCCTCGATCTTCGCGAACCGGGTCAGCTCGCGGGCGGTCGCGGTCGGGTCCGTCATCGCCTGCGGCGTGAGGATGACCAGGAGCCCGTCGCTGCCGGGATCGCGGGCCGCGATCTCGAGCGCCTTCGCGTACCGCTCCGGGCGCCGCGTCGCCGATGATGTCGATCGGGTTGTTGTGGCTCCACGGTCCTGGCAGGAACGCGTTGAGCTCCTCCATCGTGGCCGGTGAGATCTCGCTGAGCGCGCCGCCGCCCGTGATCAGGGCATCGGTGGCGAGGACGCCCGGCCCGCCCGCGTTCGTGACGATCGTCAGGCGGCGGCCCTTCGGGCGCGGCTGCTTGGCGAGGACCTCGGCGGCGTTGAACAGGTCGGCGATGGCGTCGACGCGGAGGACGCCGACCCGCCGGAATGCGGCCGCGAGGACCTCGTCGGAGCCGGTGAGCGAGCCCGTGTGCGAGGCCGCGGCCTTGGCCGCCTCGGCGGTCCGACCGGGCTTGATGACGATGATCGGCTTCGTGAGCGCCACCTCGCGCGCGGCCGACAGGAAGGCGCGCGCGTCGCCGATCGTCTCCATGTAGACGACGATGCTCTGGGTCGCCGGGTCGTTGCCGAAGTAGGTGATGATGTCGCCCCAGCCCACGTCCAGCATCGAGCCGAGCGAGACGACCGCGCTGAAGCCGACCTTCTCGCGCTTGCTCCAGTCGAGCACGGCGGTGAGCAGCGCGCCGCTCTGGCTGACGAAGCCGACCGTGCCCGGCGAGGAGATCCCGGCCGCGAAGGTCGCGTTCAGGCCGGTGGTGGGGCGCATCACGCCCAGGCAGTTCGGCCCGACGATCCGGATCCCGTTCGCCCGGGCCGTCGCGAGGATCTGGCGCTCGAGCTCCGCGCCTTCCGGGCCGACCTCCTTGAACCCGGCCGAGATGATGACGATCGCCTTGACGCCCGCCGCCGCACATTCCTCGACGGTCGCCGGGATCGTGGTGGCGGGCGTCGCGATGACGACGAGCTCGGGAACCTCGGGCAGGGACGCGATGGTCGGATAGGCGCGGACGCCAAGGATGCTCGGGCGCTTCTGGTTGACCGGGTAGACGGTGCCGCCGAACGGGCTGCTGATGAGGTTCCAGAAGACGGTCCGGCCGACGCTCCCCTCCTTCTCCGTGGCACCGATGACGGCGACGCTGGCCGGCTCGAAGAACGAATCGAGCGGGTTGCGGCCGTAGCCCAGCACGTCGCTCGAGCGGTCTCCGATGGGGACGCCGCGGCGCGGAGCCCGGTCGGCGGCGTCGGGCGCCGGTCGCTCGGGAACGGATGTCGGTACGGCGGACTCCAGCACGGGGCGGCTCCTTGCGACGATGTGCGCGGCGGAAGGCTGCGGACGCAGCGATGGTGGCGCGGGTCTCTCTTGGCGGTGAGGGCCAAGCGTGCCACGTTTCGAGCGCGCGCCGGCAGGGCCGACCATCCCCCGATCGAGGGGCCGGGGCGCCCGGTTCCGCCGGTCCGCCGGCACGGGCGGTCCACGTGCCATCCGGCGGCCGGCCCGGGCGTCCCGGCCAGGGCACCGCGCCAAAGCTGCCCGATCGGGCACGCCCTGCTGCCCGAACGGACGTCCATCCGCCACTGCACGTTCGCCCGCCGGTCACGTAGCGTTCCCGCATGCGCCGTCGATCCAGGCTCCCGTCCCATCGGGAAACGCACGACGAGGAGCCGCGGCCCGTCGCCAACGGGCCGTCCCGTGCGGCAACCCAGAGCGCGGAGGTGCTGGAGGTGCTCGACCTCCAGGTTCGCGCAGGAAACCGGGCCGTCTCTGGGCTTCTCGCACCAGGCGCGGGTGGCGCGGGCCCCGGTCATCTCCAGCGACTCGCCACCGCGGCGCCGATCCTCCAGCGCCGGGCGATCCCAATCGTCCAGCGCGCGGTGTCATCGCCGCTCCTGGCCATCGGCTCGCAGGGCCCTGACGTTGCCGAGCTGCAGCGGGCGCTCAACGACGCGCGGGCCGTCGACCCTCCCCTCGTGGCCGACGGAACGTTCGGCGCGGGGACCGGACGGGCGGTCATGGCGTTCCAGCGACGCTCGGGGATCGCGGCGGACGGCATCGTCGGACCGGACACGCGCAACGCCCTGAGCATGGGTGGCGGCCGTCCCTCGACGCCCGAGCAGCAGGCGGAGCTGGCGACCCGGATCGCGACCGCGGTCAACAGCCAGGTCCCGGCGGAGGCGGCGGCGCAGGCGTCGGCGGGACCCGGTGCGCCCGCGGGAGGCTCGGCCAGCATGACGGTCGGGGATGCCCGGGCGGGAGGCAGCGCCTCCTACGACGCGGCGAGCGGCGCCGTGCACGGCGAAGCCCGTGACCGCAGCGGCGACGCGGCGTCGGGCGATTACAACGTCAACACCGGCTCGGGGTCCGGGAACGTCTCGGTGCATGGAAACGCGGCGTCCGGGTCGTACGACGCCGGGACGGGCCAGGCCCACGGTGCGGTGAGCGACCGCGGCGGCGATTCGGCGTCGGGCGATTACAACGTCAACACCGGCTCGGGGTCCGGGAACGTCTCGGTGCATGGAAACGCGGCGTCCGGGTCGTACGACGCCGGGACGGGCCAGGCCCACGGTGCGGTGAGCGACCGCGGCGGCGATTCGGCGTCGGGCGATTACAACGTCAACACCGGCTCGGGGTCCGGCCACGTCTCCGTGAACGGCACCACCGCCAGCGGGTCGTACGATGCGGGGACCGGTGTTGCATCCGGTGGGGTCTCCACGTCGACGGCCTCCGGCCCGGTGTCGGCGACCGGGTCCTACGACACGAACACGGGCTCGTGGTCGGCCGCCGGGAGCACATCGGGCGGCAGCGCGACAGCCGCGTGGAACAGCCAGAGCGGCACGGCGAGCGGCTCCTACACCTCGACCTCCGGGGCCACGTCGGCATCCGGGAACGTGAACATGGACGCCGGGACCGGGGCGGGGAACGTGCACACGTCGTATGGCGACGCCGCGGTCTCGGTCACCGACACGACGGTCCACGCGTCGGTGAACGTCCCGGGATACGGCAGCGTCGACGTCAACGTTGATCGGCCGGACTGGCTCTGAGCCGTCGAGCCACCCCGGGTCCCGGGGGTGGATGGGAGAACACGATGAGCGACGAACAGGCGGCACCTGGGACGAAGGGCGTTACGGTGACGTTGCTTGCAACGGTGGACCTTGGCCCTGAGATCGAGGGCATGGAACGGCGCCAGCTCCGAATGCGCAGGGTGACCATCGAGCCCGGAGGCGTCTTCGGCCCGATTCACGACCACAAAGGCAGACCGGGCACGGTCTACATCCTGCAGGGAACGATCACCGACCATCGAAACGGCGTCGCAACGGACTATGGGCCGGGAGCGGGCTGGCCCGAGGATCGGAACACGATCCACTGGCTCGAGAACAGGGGAACGATCCCGGCCGTGGAGATCTCGGTCGATATCGCCAGGCAGGAGTGAATCGAGCCACTGGCGCCGAGGGTGTTACGGTCGACCTTCACGGCCGGATGGAGTGTGACGTTGAGCGAAGTCAGGATCGGGGCGCTCTGCTGGAACCAGTACACCGACTGGCCATCGCTGCTCGAGGCCGGGCTCCGGGCCGATCGTCTCGGGTATGACTCGCTCTGGACGTGGGACCACCTGTACCCGATCGTCGGCGACCCGCATGGCCCGAACTACGAGGGCTGGCTCACCATCACGGCCTGGGCTGCGCTGACGAAGCAGGCCCGGATCGGCCTGATGGTGGGCGCGAACCCGTACCGCGAGCCGACGCTCGTGGCGAAGATGGCCACGACGCTCGATCACGTCAGCAACGGGCGGGCCATCCTCGGGATCGGCGCCGCCTGGTTCGAGGGTGAAGCCCACGACTTCGGGTTCGCGTTCGGATCCGGTGCCCCGGAGCGCCTGCGCTGGCTGCGCCAGGCGCTGCCGATCATGCGCGGCATGCTCGACGGGTCCGAGCCGTCGGCACCCGACGGGTCGCGCTATCACGCCTCGCGCGTGCGCAACGATCCGCGTCCCGTCCAGTCGCGCCTGCCGATCTGCGTCGGCGGGGGCGGTGAGCGGGTGACCCTCAAGCTCGTGGCGCAGTACGCGGACATGAACAACATCGGCGGCGGCATCGGGGCGGTTCGGCGGAAGGAGGCGATCCTTCTCGACCACTGCGCGACCGTCGGGCGCGACCCGTCCGAGATCGAGCGTACGAGCGGCATCGGCACCGTCTTCATCCGCGACGACCGCGCGGAGGCGGAGCGTTGCTTCCGGGCCGCGTTCGACCGCAACCGGGTCGCGCGACCATGGGAGAACCAGCCGGTCGGGACGCCAGAGGACGTCGCGGAGTACCTCGCGCCGTACGTCGCGCTGGGCTATCACCACCTGGTCGCCGGATTCCCGGCCGACTACGACGAGGAATCGATGACCCGCCTGGTGACCGAGGTGAAGCCGATGCTGGAGAAGGCGTCGTGAACCTGCCGGCAGCAACCGGACGCGGGCTCGCCGCGTGCTCGTGGGGGCCCGGCCGAATCGACCTCTTCCTCGTGGCGGACGACGGCACGCTGCGCCACCGGAAGCAGACGGCCGACGGCTGGAGCGTCGAGGAGAACCTCGGCGGCACGTGCGCGTCCGCGCCTGCGGCAGTCACCTGGGCGCCCGATGCCCTCGAGGTCTTCGCGATCTTCCCCGACGGCGCGCTCTGGGATCGCTACTGGGACGGGACCAGCTGGCACCCATGGGAGTCGCTCGGCGGGTCGCTCGACCCGACGTCCGTCCCAGCGGCGGCGGCCTGGGGGCCGGATCGGCTGTCCGTCGTGGCGCGCGGCGTCGACGGCGCCACCTGGCACCGGTGGTGGGACGGCACGCGCTGGGTGGACTGGGTCCGGGTCCCGGGCTGATCGTCGCCGGGCGACGGCCGGTCAGCGAGTCGCCGCTGCCGCCGCCAGCTGATCGCGCCGACGCGCCCGGTGGCGGGCCGCCTTGGCCCGGTTGCCGCAGCTCGCCATGCTGCACCAGCGTCGGCGCCCCGTTCGCGAGGCGTCCTCGAACACCCAGCGACAGTCGTCGTTCGCGCAGATCCTGAACCGGCCGGTGTCGCCCGACGCCACGGCGTCGACGACCGGCTCGGCGAGCCGCGCCAGCGCACCCTCGAGGGCGTCGCCGACATGGCGGTGGCGAGCGACGAGGGACCCGTCGACCTGGGCGAGCTCGACGAGCGTCCGCGTCCGCATCAGCCCGTTGACGGCGGCGATCGCGGAGTCGGACGCCGGGCCTCCCGCGACGAGCGCCTCGACCACGTCGCGGATCGCGGTGCGGACGTCGCGGAGGTGCGCCAGAAGGTCCCGCTGCCGAGCCTCGTCAAGGCGGCCGAGCGGCGCGGCTTCATCCGGGTAGAGGAGGTCGTGCCCGACGAGCCACGCCGCGGCATCGCCGAGCGTGGGAAGGGTCTCGACCCACGTCCCCTCGTCCAGCTCATCCGTGTTCAGGAAGTCGAGCGACGTCTCGACGGACCCGGCATGGCGATGATCCCTCGCCTCGATCGCGTCCATTGGTAACCACTCTATAGTCTTGACCGGTTACGCGCAAGGGTCTATGATCTCGTAACCAGCAAAGCCAGTGAAACGGTTACCTCGCTGGATGCACTTCGGGGGACGAGATGACTGTCACGGCCATCCAGTTGGCTCTCGCGCTCGTCGTCCTGCTCGCCCTCGTCGGCGTGGCAGCGGCGCTGTACGGCGTCGACAGCCGCGATTCGTTCGTCGACGATCGACGTTGAGCTGAGCGACGGGAGATCATTCCGATGTGGCAGACCCATTACTACATTGCGGTCCAGCGGATGCGGGATCTCGAGGCAGAGGCGGCGCGCCGGCGGGGCTGGACGCTCGCGGATGGCCCTGACGGTCGCCCCGTGCCACGAGACCGCGCGCCCAGCCGTGCCCGGGTCGGTGCGGCGCAGGTCGCGGCGGGCGTCAGCCGCGCAGCTGCCCGGGTCGCGATCTGGCTCGACTGCCGCGTCGCCGCGGAGCCACGCGGGGATGCGGCCCTGCGCGACGCCTGATCAGGAGCCGCTCGCGGACACCTCCGCGCCGGACCCGACGCTGGGTGGGTGGGACCCGATCCATCGCGCCGCTCGGGCTCCGAGAGCGACCCTCGATAAGTCGCCGGTAATGCCCGGCACATAGTCTGACGGGTAACGCCCGGCGCGCCGGTTGTGCCCCCAGCGTCCGGGCGTCTTTCCATCCCGCCCTCGCCCACCGGCCGTCGCCGTCGCAGTCCCGCCGGGGAGCTGCACGTGGAACCAGAACTCCCGTGGCGCGTCCTCGAGGTGCCCGACGCCGGAGCGGTGCCCGCGCCGGGGGGCGGGCCCGCGGAGGCGGTGCCGCGCGATCCGCGCCGCGTGCTTGCGATCGCGGCCCTGGGAATCTGCGCGACGATCGCCGCCGTCATCGCCCTGGTGCTGATCGCGGTCGGCCCTCGTCCGGGGACCCTCGTCCTGGAGGGCGACACCGCCGGCCTGCGGAGCTCCGGTGCGCCCTTCGGATCGTTCGCGCCGGATGCCGGGCTGGTCGCGGGGCCCGGCCTGGTCGTCGACGTGGCAGGCGCCGTGCTTCGGCCGGGCGTCTACCATCTCCCGGCGGGCTCGCGCGTCGCCGACGCGATCACGGCTGCGGGCGGGTTCGGGCCACGCGTGGATGCGGCCGCGGCGCAGGCGCTCAACCTCGCGGCGCCGCTGGGGGACGGCGTCCAGGTCCGCGTGCCGTCGCGCGACGACCCACCGGGCGGAGGCGCGCCGGCCACGGGCACTGCTGGCGGTGCTGCCCCGAGCGGCACCGGCCAGGTGGCAGGTGCGGCGTCGAACGGAGCGGCGGGGGCGTTGGTGGATCTCAACACCGCCTCGTCGACCGAGCTCGACACGCTCCCCGGCGTCGGGCCGGTCACGGCCGCGAAGATCATCGCCAGCCGCGAGGAGCGGCCCTTCGCCGCGGTCGAGGACCTCCAGACCCGAAAGCTTGTCGGGGCGTCGGTGTTCGCGAAGCTTGCCGGCCTCGTGACGGTCGGCGGGCGGTGACACGGACCACCGGCCTCGCCCTCGGGGCGATCTGCGCCGCCCTGCTGGCGACGGACCCCCACCTCGCCGAGCTCGCGCCGCTCCTCGCCCTCGTCCTTGCCGTGGTCGCTTCGTGGCTCAGCCTCGTCCGGCGCCGCGCCGGCGCCCGGACCGCGGCCGCGGCGGCGGTCGGCGTCGCCTTCGTGCTGGGCCGGGTGGCCGTCGGCGGAGGCGCTGCGGCGTTGTCCGCCGGTCCCGAGACCCTGCCCACCGGGGATGGCCCGTGGACGGTTCGCGTCGAGTCCATCGCGACACCGCGGGACGGGACGCAGCGTTTCGTCGGCGGTCTCGACGACGGCAGCGGGCTCCGCATCGACGTCACGGCTCCGCGCTACCCG
The DNA here is from genome assembly GCA_963809215.1 of uncultured Chloroflexia bacterium. Lineage (GTDB taxonomy): Bacteria > Chloroflexota > Limnocylindria > Limnocylindrales > CSP1-4 > CTSoil-043. Next base: position 275,058 of record CAWEIJ010000002.1, on the reverse strand, counting down.
GCCGTGGTCGCGGGCGATCGAGTCGAGGTGTTCGGGGCGCTTCAGGGGCCGCCGGAGAGCCCGTACGGGGCGTATCTCGACCGGATCGGCGTCGCGGCCACCCTTGTCTCGCGCTCCCTGCGTGGCCTGGACACGCCGGCGGACCTGGACCGGGTCGTCCAGGGGATCCGGGCCAGCGCCGGCGACGCGCTCGCGCGCGGGCTTCCCGAGCCCGCCGCGGGGCTCGCGGCAGGAATCCTGATCGGGTTACGGGAGCGGGTCGACCGCAACCTTGCGGCGGATTTCACGACCACCGGCCTCTCGCACGTCGTGGCCATATCGGGCTGGAACATCGCGCTCGTCGCAGGGGTCGTCGCGGCCCTCCTTGGGACCTGGCCACGGCGCCGCCGCGCCGTTGCGACCGTGGGCGCCATCGCGATCTACACGGTCCTGGCCGGCGCGTCCGCTTCGGTGCTTCGCGCGTCCGTCATGGCCGGCGTCGCGCTGCTCGCACGCGAGACCGGTCGTCCGGGAACCGCAGCCAGGGCGCTCGCCTGGGCCGTGGTGATCCTCCTCGCGGTCAACCCGGGCACGGTGACCGACGCCGGGTTCCAGCTGTCCGCGGCCGCGACGGCGGGCCTCCTTGCCTGGGGCTCGCCGCTTGGCTGCCCACCTCCGGTCACGGATGCCATGGCTGCCGGGCTTCGTGGTCGAAGGGCTCGCCGTGTCGCTCGCTGCCCAGGCGGCGACCCTGCCGATCGTCCTCCTCTCCTTCGGGCGGCTCGCCCCGCTTTCGCCGCTGCTCAACCTCGTGGTCGTGCCGCTCGTGCCGCTCGCGATGGCGACCGGGACGCTCGCCATGGTCGGCGGCCTCGCCGTGGGCGCCGGCGCCCCGGCGATCCTCGCCGCGCTGGTCGGTCTCCCGGGCGCCCTCGTGATCGGGCTCATGGTCCTGGTCGTCCAGGCGGCGGCCGACCTGCCGTTCGCCGGCGTCACGCTTGAACCCACGGCCGCCGCAGCGCTCGGTGGGCTTGCGGCCGCGTCCCTCCTCGCCTTCGCGGCGCGCCGTCGCATCGCACGGGCCCTGGGGCCGCGCCGCCGGATGCCACGCCGCCGGGTGCCACGCGGCCGGGGGGCGACAGCCGGGGACACGGCCGGCCATGGGCCGCGACCCGGCACCAAAGGATCGGGCTCGTTGCGCTCCGACCGAGGCATCCGGATGCTCGCGACGCTCCTCGCCCTCGTGGTCGCCCTGGCCACCGTCGCGGCCGTCGCGCGGCCTGATGGCCGCCTCCACGTCGTCGCCCTCGACGTCGGCCAGGGCGATGCCATCCTCGTGGAGACGCCCGGAGGCGGGCGCCTGCTCGTCGACGGCGGCCCGGACCCGGACCGGCTGCTGGTCGCCCTCGACGGGCGAATCCCGCCGTGGGACCGCCGGATCGACGTCGTTGTCGTGACGCATCCGCACGAGGATCACGTGGGCGGCCTCGCCCTCCTCGTCGAGCGCTACCGGGTGGCGCGGGTGGTCGAGCCGGGAATGCGGGGTCCCGGTCCCGGATACGCCGCGTTCGAGGCGGCGCTCGCCGAGAGGAACGCCCCCAGCGGGCGACTGGCGACAGGTGATCGACTGGCGCTCGACGACGTCCGCTTCGAGGTGCTCTGGCCCGACCGCTCGGCGGTGCCGGCCGAGCCACCCGACACCGGGACCGGCATCAACAACGTCTCGATCGTGCTGCTCGGCTCCTTCGGCGCCCAGCGGTTCCTGCTCACGGGCGACATCGAGGAAGGCATCGACCCGATCCTTCTCGCCCGCGGGCTGCCGCACGTCGACCTCCTCAAGGTCGCCCACCACGGGAGCCGGACGGCGACGTCGGACGCGCTGCTGGCCGCGACCCGGCCCGCCGTGGCGCTCATCTCCGTCGGCGCGGCCAACACGTTCGGGCACCCCGCTCCGGGAACGCTCGCCCGGCTGGCGGCTCACGGGGTCGCGACCTACCGGACCGACCTCCAGGGAACCCTGGACGTGGCCCTCGACGGGCGCACGCTCGACGTTCGAACCGGGCGCGAGCGTGCGCCGACGCCCACTCCGCGCTCCACGGCCCTCGCCGCGCCCGCCTCCGGGGACCCGTCGACGCCGCGGGCTCCCGGGACCGGCTTCGCCGTCCCGTATGATCGGCTCGATGTCCGTTCCCGGGCGCGTCGGCGCCGCCGCACTCCTCCTGTCGCTCGAGCCGCCCGCGTGGCATCTCCGCCACGTGCGGGCTGCGGCCGAGGTCGCCGGCTGGCTCGCATTTCGCGGGGCGGTCGCGGGGCATCCCGTCGACCGCGCGCTCGTGGAGTCCGCAGCCCTTCTCCACGATGTCGACAAGGTGCTCCCCGCGAGCGACCTCGACCAGGCGCTCGCCCACGGGGCGCGCGGCGGGGCGTGGCTCGCTGCCCGCGGGCATGCGGAGCTCGCGGATGCAGTGACAAACCACTCGGTGACCCGGCTGGGCGCAGCCGATGCCGACGCATGGCTGGACGACGCGACGGCCGAGGAGATCCTCGTCGCCTACGCCGACAAGCGGGCCGCCCAGCGCCTCGTGCCGATGGCAGGCCGGTTCGCGGACTGGACCCGCCGCTACCCGCAGACGGCCGACTGGCACGGGTGGACCGGCGGCGAGGCGGCGACCGTGCGGCGACGGGCCGCGCGGCTCGAGCTGGCGGCGTGCGAGCTGGCGGGCGTCGCTCCCGAGGCGGTTCGCCGGCTCGCCTGGACCGGTCGTGCGCTTGCGACCGCCCGTTCGCTCGCCTCCACCCGTGCGCGTGCGCCTGGCGGGTCGTCTGCCGCGATCCGGGCCGAAGCGTGAGCGCGCCGGCCGCGGCGCCGATCGGCTACTTCTGGGGCGACGACGGCTACGGGCTGGAGGCCGAGGCGACCGCGCTCGCCCGCGACGTCGCGGGCGACGGCCCGCCGCTGACACGATGGCGTGCGTCCGGGGCATCGACCCGTGTCTCGGAGATCGCGGAGCGCGTCGGGACCGGCACGCTGTTCGGCGGCGGCACCCTCGTCGTCGTCGAGGACCCATCGCCCCTCGTGCGGGCACGCGCGGACCGGGACGCCCTCGTCGCCACGCTCGGGGCGGTGGCGGCCGGCAACGCGCTCGCCTTCCTGGAGCCGACGGACGGTTCGACCTACCGTGCGAAGAGCCTCGAGGAGCTCGCCGCGGCCGTGTCAGCGAGTGGCGGCCGCGTCCGTCAGCGGGTCGCGCCAAAGGAGGGAGCGCTGGCTCGCTGGATCGGCGACCGGGCGTCGGAGCGGCGGATCGCCATCGAGCCCGCCGCGGCGGACCTGCTCGCGCGGCGCGTCGGCGGCTTCGTGCGCGAGGGCGACATCGATCGGCGGCGGCAGGGCCAGCTGGCCGTGGCCGAGCTCGAGAAGCTCGCGCTCTACCGGCTCGACGCCCCGGTCCGGCGCGAGGACGTGGAGGCGCTCGTGGCCGACGCCATCCCGGGCTCGACCTGGGCCCTGCTCGACGCGGTTGGCGCGCGGCGGACCCGTGAGGCTGCGGACCTGCTCGACCGAGTGCTCGCGACCACACCAGAGCCGGTGGTCCTCTCCGTCCTCCACCGACGCGTGCGCGAGCTGATCGCGATGCTCGACGCCCAGCTCCGGGGAGAATCCGTCCAGGACGCCGCGCGAGCCATGAAGCTGAAGGAGTACCCGGCGCGGAAGCTGTGGGAGCAGGCGCATGGCTGGGACCCGGCTGCGCTCGACGCCGCGCTCGAGGGACTGCTGGAGCTCGACACGGTGCTCAAGGGCGAGGCGGCCGCGGATGGGCGGCGGCGGCGGCTCGCGTTCCTGCTCTGGATCGCGGAGCACGTCGCCCGCTGACGGAGGGCAGATCGCCGGGCCCCCGCGACCGTCATCGCGCGGGCCCTCGCGCGACCGCGACAGTCGCCGGCCGGCGCCCCAGGTCAGCCAGCGCGCGTGCTCAGGTCGTGCCGACCGTCAGTCCGCGCTCGACCAGGCGTGCTCCTGGAGGACGAGGTCGCTCTCGATCGCGAAGACGCAGCGTCCCCGCGCGAGGTCGAGCATCTCGATCAGCGCGGGATCGATGTAGAGCTGGTGGCAGTCCTCGCACAGCCCGCCCGGGATCCCGAAGCACAGGCGCTCGGCTCGGTCGGGCATCCGGAACGTCGCGTCGAAGCGCGTCGTCACGAGGCGACGCATGCACTCGGGGCAGCGGTCACGGGTTCTGGCCATGGACGTTCGGACCTCGGGCCTCGCGGCTGGCCGCGTCTGCGGCTGCCGTCCCGCGCATTCTCGATCCTGCGGGCCGCAGCGCGCATAGGCCGCAGGTACCGCCGGAGGGGGTACATCATCGGCGCGCGCCTTCCGGTCGTTGCCGCGGAGCACCGCCGCCCGGACCGGGAGCCCGTGTCACTGGACCTGGATCACCGTCTTCGCATCCGCCCAGAGCTTCTCGAGGGCGTAGTACTCGCGCTCGGGCGGCGCGAACACGTGGACGATCACGGCCCCGGCGTCGATCAGGACCCAGTGCGAAGCCGGCTCCCCCTCGCGGCCGACGATCGTGAGCCCTGCGTGCTTCAGGCCCGTGACCACCGCGTCCGCGATCGCGTCGAGCTGGCGCTCCGACCCGCCCGAGCAGATCACGAGGTAGTCCGCGACCGTCGTGAAGGGGGCGATCTCGAGGAGCACGATGTCCGCGGCCTTCTTGTCCTCCGCGAGCTCGACAACCAGCCGGGCAACATCGAGCGGCGGGCGGTCGCTCGCCGGGGGTGGGGATGTTCGCGCCGGGAGCCCGGCGCGGCGCGCCGTGGGCGCGGACAGCCGGGCCGGCGAATTGGCCTCCATCGCCGGGGCGGGATCGAGCGTGGTCCCGGGATCCTTGGGTTCGGTCGCCATGGGCTCCTCTAGGGTGTCGACGCGGCACGTGCCGCGCCCGGCTGATAGAGAGCGTACTCCCGGATGGCCGCCGCGACCGTCTCGGGCACGAGGTAACGGATGGACCGGCCGGCCGCGACCCGGGACCGGATCAGCGTGCTGGAGATGGCCAGGCGCGGACCCTGCAGGAAGGTGGCGCGATCCCCCTGCCCCGGGAAATTGGCGGCGAAGCGCTCGGCGGCGACGGCAAGGTCGTCCGCGTCCTCGGCGCGCGGCACGACGGCGAGGCGCGCCAGGGCGAGCACGCGGTTTGGGTCGCGCCAGGTGGGCAGGCCGGCGAGCGCCTCCGCCGAGAGGATGAACCAGAGGTCAGGCTCGCGACCGGCGGCACGCTCGGCATCCGCGATGTCGGCGAGCGTCTCGGCCGTGTAGGTCGGCCCGTTCCGGTCGATCTCGACGCGGCTCGCGGCGAACCCCGGATTGTCGGCGATGGCGCGCTCCACGAGGGCGAACCGGATCGCGCCGGGCGTCACGCCGGTGCCGACCTTCTGCCACGGGTCGCCGGCGGGCACGAACAGGACGCGGGCCAGGCCGAGGGTCTCCCGGACCTCCTCCGCGAGCGCGAGGTGGCCGAGGTGCACCGGGTCGAACGTCCCCCCGAGGATTCCGAGCCGTCCGGCAGCGGCGCTCACTCGACGCCCGGCTCCCAGGCATCCCGCCCCCATTCGAACTCGAGGGCGCCGATCCGGACGAGGTCGCCGGGCTGGATGCCCGCCTTCCGGAGGGCACCGTCGACGCCCAGCCGGGCCAGGGCGCGCTGGAAGCGCTCCGCCGATTCCTCGACATCGAAGTTCGTCTGGGCCGCGATCCGCTCGATCCGCTTGCCCCGCACCCGGTGCGCGGTCCCTTCCCGCTCCATCGTGAACCCATCCCCGGCCGCGTCGAGGCGATGCACGACGACGCCGAATGGCTCCGGGACGTCGGCCGCCTCGTCCGTGTCCGGGAGCAGGTCGCCGATGGCGCCACGCAGGCGATCGAGCCCGTCGCCAGAGTCGGCGCTCACCGCGAGCACGTTCAGGCCTCCGGCGCGGCGAGCCGCCTCGAACGCCGGCCACGCCTCGCGGGCTGCGGGGAGGTCCATCTTGTTGAAGACCACCACGAGCGGCTTGTCGAGGAGGCGCGGGTCGTGGAGACGGAGCTCCTCGCGAATGACGTCGTGGTCCCAGCCGGGATCCCGGGCCGCGCCATCCACGACGTGGACGAGGACGCGCGTCCGCTCCACGTGGCGCAGGAACGCGTGGCCAAGACCGGCGCCCGAGGATGCGCCCTCGATGAGGCCGGGCACGTCCGCGACGGTCGGCCGCCGGTCTGCCGCGTCGCCGAGATCCATCACGCCCAGGTTCGGCTCGAGCGTGGTGAACGGGTAGGGCGCGATCTTCGGGCGTGCCGCCGTGAGCGCCCCGAGCAGCGTGGACTTCCCGGCGTTGGGCAGCCCGACGAGGCCGACCTCGGCGATCAGGCGCAGCTCCAGGCGCAGCCAGCGCTCCTCGCCCGGCTCGCCCTTCAGCGCGTGCTGTGGCGCGCGATGGGTGGCCGATGCGAAGTGGACGTTTCCCAGGCCGCCCCGGCCGCCGCGCGCGATGACGACCTCCTGCCCGGTCGCCACGAGGTCGGCGAGGAGCTCGCCGGTCGCGTCGTCCAGGACGCCCGTGCCCGGCGGGACGGTGATCACGAGGTCGTCGCCGGACTTCCCGTGCCGCTTCGCGCCCAGACCGCGGCCGCCGGCCTCGGCCCGGAAGTGGTGCGTGAAGCGGAAGTCGCGGAGCGTCGTGAGGCCCGGGTCGACACGGAGCACGATCGAGCCGCCGCGACCGCCGTCGCCGCCGTCCGGGCCGCCCTTGGGGACGTGGGCCTCGCGGCGGAACGTCGCCGCGCCGTCGCCGCCGTCACCGGCTCGAACCCAGATCGTTACGCGGTCGAGGAACATCGTGACCGATTGTCGCACGCGCCCCGGCCGCGGCCGGTGGCGGGCGTCAGAAGTAGGCCAGCGGGTTGACGCGGACGCCGCCGTCCCAGATCGGGCCGATCCAGACCTCGAAGTGGCAATGGGGTCCGGTGGCGTTGCCGGTCGCGCCGACGCGCCCGATGAACTGGCCGCGCCCGACGGACTGCCCGGCGGAGACCGAGATCGACGACAGGTGGTTGTAGGTCGTGTAGAGCCCGCTGCCGTGCGAGATCCAGATCTGGTAGCCGCCGCCGTTGTCGCGCCAGCCGGCGTAGGTGACCACGCCGTCCGCGGCCGCGTCGATCGGCGACCCGAAGGCGGCCGCGATGTCGATCGCGGGGTGCCCGTAGTGGTAGTACTGGCTGATGAAGCCGCCCGGGACCGGCCAGGCGAACTTGCCGCCGCTGTAGTCGTTGAGCGGAGCGACCGACCCGGAGCCGGACGAGGTGAGCGACGTCGAGCGGCTGACCGACGCGAGGCTCGTGGGGGCCGTGGGCTTTGGCGTCGGGATCGCGGCGCCCCGCGCGCCCGGCAGGATCAGAACCTGGCCGATGACAAGGGTGGTATCCGTGAGCTGGTTCGTGGAGACGATGTCCTGCGGATCGAGGTTGTGGGCCGCGGCGACAGAGGCGAGCGTGTCGTCGGCGCCGACCGTGACCACGAGCCCGTTCACCGGCGGGATCACGAGCTGCTGGCCGATCTTGAGCTCGTCCTTGGCGTGGAGCTTGTTCGCCCACCAGATCGTCATCATCGAGACGCCCGTCTTGCTGGCGATCCCCGTCAGCGTGTCGCCGGAACGGACCGTGTACGTGCGCAGCTGGCCGCGCCCGTCGGCGACCGTCGTGTCCACGACGACCGGCTTGAGCAGCGTGCCGTCCTCGAGGAACTGGCCCGAGACGTCGACCGCGACCGCTCCCCGCGCGGCGATGCTCGCCGCCGACTCGTCCATCCCCACGCCGGGAAGGCCTGCCGCGCCCGCGTCGGTGCCCGTTCCCGGCCCGTCGATCGTGTCGGTGGGCGTGTCGACGGTCCCGACCTGGCCGTCGTTCGGCCCGCCCGCGCCACCGAGGACGAGCCGCGGCGTGGTGCCGGCCGAGGTCGTGGCGCCCGTCGCGGCGCCGACCATGCCCGGCGCGGCGGTCAGGGAGGCGACGAGGAGGAAGACGGCGACGAGGATCGGGACCACGCGCTCGGGGGAGTCGAGGTGCAGCCGGCTCCGCAGCCGGAAGGAGGATCGCGTGGCGTGCAGGCGTTCGCGCGAGGATGACGCAGCGGATCCCGCGAGCACGGAGGGGCGCGCGACCGCGCGAAGCGCGATGTCAGCGCGCCGGGCGAGTCCAAGGCCGGGTCGACGGGGGGCCTGGACCCGGGTTTCCGGGTCGGTCGTGTCGCGGCGCATCCGCGCGATCGCGCGGCGCACGGCGACCGTCGCCTTCAGCAATACGGTCTCCATGAGCGACGGGCCGCGGCACCGGGGGCGCGGGCCGGGTCGGCCCGAGCGGTGCAGCCGTCCGTTTGTCGCGGGTACCGGGGAGCTGGGGCTCTCCAGTGCGCGCGGCCTACCCGGTTCCCCCGCGGGCCGGGAATGGACCTTTCGGGCGAACCCTAGCAGACGCCGATCGCCGATGCAACGCGACGCGGGCGTTCGTGCCGTTTCGCCGCAGGGACGTCGCGGTCGAGGCTAGGCGCTCGCCTCTGCGCTCCGCTGGAGCGTGGCGAGGAACTGGGCGTTCGTCTCCGTCTTGGCCAGCCGGTTCAGGAGGAGCTCGATCCCCTCGTTCGTGCCCACCGCGGAGAGCATCCGGCGCATCGTCCAGACCATCTTGAGCGTGGGCTCCTCGAGGAGCAGCTCCTCGCGCCGCGTGCCGGAGCGCTGCACGTCGATCGCCGGGAAGATGCGCTTCTCGGCGAGCTTGCGGTCCAGGATGAGCTCGGAGTTGCCGGTCCCCTTGAACTCCTCGTAGATCACGTCGTCCATCCGCGAGCCCGTGTCGACCAGGCAGGTGCCGATGATCGTGAGCGAGCCGCCTTCCTCGATCTTCCGGGCGGCCCCGAAGAAGCGCTTGGGCGGGTAGAGGGCGATCGGATCGATGCCGCCGGAGAGCGTCCGCCCGGAGGGCGGCAGGGCCAGGTTGTAGGCCCGGGCGAGCCGGGTGATCGAGTCGAGCAGGATCACGACGTCCCGGCCCGTCTCGACCTGGCGCTTCGCGATCTCGAGGGCCATCTCGGCGACGTGGGTGTGGTTCTCCGTGGGCTCGTCGAAGGTCGAGGAGATGACCTCGCCCTTGACGGACCGCCGCATGTCAGTGACCTCTTCCGGCCGCTCGCCGATGAGCGCCACCATGAGGAGGACCTCGGGATAGTTCTCGCTGATCCCGTTGGCGATGTTCTTGAGGAGCATCGTCTTGCCGGCCTTCGGCGGGCTGACGATGAGCGCTCGCTGCCCCTTGCCGATCGGGTTCACGAGGTTCACGAGGCGCTGGGAGAGGTTCTTCGGATCCGACTCGAGGTTGAGCAGGTCGATCGGGTGGATCGGCGTGAGGTCGCCGAAGTGCGGTCGCCGGCGGGCGGTGTCCGGGTCGACGCCGTTCACCGTGTCGACGCGAAGCAGGCCCCAGTACTTCTCGCCCTCACGCGGAGCGCGGACCGTGCCGTTGACCCGATCGCCGATCCGCAGCCCGAAACGGCGGACCTGGCTGCTGCTGACATAGACGTCCTCCGGCCCGGGCATGAGCCCGTGGCGCCGGAGGAAGCCGTAGCCCTCGTCCACGACGTCCAGGATCCCGGTCCCGTAATCCTGTCCGAGCCGCTCGGACTGGCGCTGGAGGATCCGGTCGACGAGGTCGTCGCGGCGGTCCGCGGCGACCGTCTCGACGTCGAGCTCCGCCGCGGTCGCGCGCAGCTCCGCCGGGCTCATCTCCTGCAGCTCGGCCGCGCCGATCTCCGGCCCGTCGGCGGTGCCGTTCAGCTCGTCGTAGTCCGGCATGCCGGCCGGGCGCTGGCCCTGGGGGCGTCGGCGCGGTCGGCGATTCCGGATACGCGGATCGGGAATGTTGGAGGGCATGGGAGAGAGGCCACCTGAAGCGTGCGGCCGCGGTCCGCGACCGGGGGACTGCGCACCGGCGCGGAATCAAGCCGCGGCGGACGGTGCGTGTGGGACCACCGGAGCATACGCGCCGGGGCCCGTCCCCGTCAATGGCGATCCCGTCGATTGTCAGAGGCCAGCGATCCCGTCGATCGGGATCGGATCAAGCAGCGGGCGCGCCTCAGCCCTTGGCGGCGGCCTCCGCGTGCGCCTTCGCCCAGTCCGCCTTGAACTGGACGATGCCGCTGTCGGTGAGCGGGTGATGGATCATCTGGCGGAGGACCTTGAACGGGAGCGTCGCGACGTGGGCGCCCGCGAGCGCGGCGTCCGTCACGTGGCGGGGGTGACGGACGGAGGCGGCGAGGACCTCGCTGTCGAACTCGTGCAGGTTGATGATGTCGGCGAGCTCGCGGATGACCGTCATCCCCTCCTCGTTGATGTCGTCGAGGCGCCCCACGAACGGCGAGAGGAGGCTGGCCCCGGCCTTCGCGGCGAGGAGTCCCTGGTTCGCGGAGAAGATCAGCGTGCAATTCGTCTTGATCCCCTCCTCGGCGAAGCGGCTGATCGCCTCGAGGCCGTTCTCGCTCATCGCCACCTTGACCACGATGTTCGGGGCGAGCTTCGCGAAATGCCGTCCCTCGGTCAGCATCCCCTCGACGTCATCGGCGATGACCTCGGCGCTGACGGGCCCGGGCGTCAGCTTGCAGATCTCGCGAAGGACGTCGTCGTAGGAGCCGCCGACCCGGGCGTAGAGGCTCGGGTTCGTGGTCACGCCGTCGATGACGCCCCAGCGCACGGCGGTCCGGATCTCATCGATGTCGGCGGTGTCGAGGAAGAGCTTCATGCGTGGCCTCCTGGCGAGGGTCGGATCCGTCAATTCTAGGTCCGGCCCGGGGACGTCGCCGGGCGAGGCGTCGCCGGCCGAGGTCCGGCGGCGACTCCTGGCGTCAAGCGCCGGCGGGCGTCAGGCGCCGCTCCGCGCCAGGCCAGCCGCTCGGCGCCAGGCCCGTCGCTTGGCGCCGCGGCCGTGCGCGATCGCTCAGCGGGCCTCGGCCTCCGCCGCCGAGCCCGCCAGATCGGCGTCGGGCGCACGCTCGTACTCGATGAGCGGAACGCCGGACCGGCGCGCGTGCAGGACCGGCCGGCGCCCGTCGCGCAGGGCCACGGCCGTGGTGATGAAGCCGTCGAAGAGCGGGTGCGGTCGCTCGGGACGGCTCTTGAACTCCGGGTGGAACTGGCTCGCGACGAACCACGGATGGTCGCGCAGCTCGATGATCTCCACGAGACGCCCGTCCGGCGACTGGCCCGAGAGGATCATGCCGGCCCCCTCGAGCAGGGCACGGTAGCGGTTGTTCACCTCGAACCGATGGCGATGCCGTTCATAGACGACCTCGTCGCCGTAGACGACGTGCGCCTTCGTGCCGGGTGCCAGGCGCGCCGGGTAGAGCCCCAGGCGCATCGTGCCGCCCTTCTCCTCCAGGTCACGCTGGTCGGGCATGAAGTCGATGACGGGGTGGGCGGTGAACATGTCGAACTCGGTGGAGTTCACGTCGTCCGAGCCGGTCACGGCGCGCGCGAAGTCGATCACCGCGCACTGCAGCCCCAGGCAGAGGCCCAGGTACGGCACCAGGTTCTCGCGGGCGTACCGGGCGGCAAGGACCTTGCCCTCGATCCCGCGATGGCCGAAGCCGCCGGGCACCAGGATCGCCGCCGCGCCCGCGAGCGCCTCGTCGACGCTCTCCCGCGTCAGCGTCTCCGAGTTGACCCAGCGGACCTTCACGTCCACGCCGTTTGCCCAGCCCGCGTGCTTGAGCGATTCGGTCACCGAGAGGTAGGCATCCGGGAGCTCGATGTACTTCCCGACGAGGGCGACCTCCAGCTCGGGCTTGTCGCGCTTGATCAGCTCGACCAGCCGGCGCCAGCGCTCGAGGTCCGGGGGTGCCGCCACGCCGGCCAGGTCGAGGTCGCGGACCAGGAGGTCGCCGAGCCCGGAGGCCTCGAAGAGGAGCGGCACCTCGTAGATCGTGTCCGCCGTGACGGCGGGGATGACCGCGTCCACCGCGACGTCGGTGAAGAGCGCGATCTTCTCGCGGATCTCGTCGGGCACCGGGTGGTCGGAGCGCAGGATGATGACGTCGGGCTGGATCCCGATCCCGCGGAGCTCCTTCACGGAGTGCTGGGTCGGCTTCGTCTTGAGCTCGCCCGTCGCCTGCAGGGCCGGCAGCAACGTGACGTGGACGTAAAGGACGTTCCGGCGGCCGACGTCCTTGCGGATCTGGCGGATCGCCTCGAGGAACGGCAGGCTCTCGATGTCACCGACGGTCCCGCCGACCTCGACCACGACGACGTCCGCCCCGCCGTCGCGCGAGACGCGCAGGACCCGCTCCTTGATCTCGTTCGTGATGTGCGGGATGACCTGGACCGTGCCGCCCAGGTAGTCGCCGCGGCGCTCCTTCGCGATGACCGCCTGGTAGATCCGGCCGGTGGTCACGTTGGAAAGCTGGGAGAGGTTCTCGTCGATGAACCGCTCGTAATGACCCAGGTCCAGGTCCGTCTCGGCGCCGTCGTCCGTGACGAACACCTCGCCGTGCTGGTAGGGCGACATCGTCCCCGGGTCGACGTTGATGTACGGGTCGAGCTTGAGGACCGAGACGGAGATCCCGCGGGCCTTGAGCAGGCGGCCGATGCTGGCGGCGGTGATGCCCTTCCCGAGGGAGGAGGTGACCCCTCCGGTCACAAAGACATACTTCGCCATGGTCAGCGCTCCTCCGGGGTTTTTCCGATGCTACCGGAAAGTGGGCGCCGGCGCCAGACGCGGAGCGCCCGGGGAGGGTTGCGGTTCGGAGTCGACCGGGGCAGCGCCGCCCCGGTCGCCGACCTGCCCGCCGACACCGGCGGCCAATCGGATGGCGCCGGCACGTGATCCGAGGCACCGGCGGTCGAAGGGGCATCGAGGAGCCGAAGGAGGGCCCACATGGAGTTCAGCGACACGGTCATGAAGCGCCGTGCGGTCCGTCGTTTCGAGGAGGGAGGCGTGGAGGCGGCCATCATCGAGAGGATCGCCCGGCTCGCCCAGCGCACGCCGTCGGCCGGGTTCAGCCAGGGCCAGCGGCTCGTGGTCGTGGCGGATCCCGACCTGCGCCGGGCCGTGGCACGGGCGGCCGGCGAGGACGAGTACGACGAGTTCGGCCCCTGGATCTCCGAGTGCGCCGCCCAGTTCGTCCCCTGTGTCTCCGCCGAGATCTATCACCGGCGATACCGCGAGCCGGACAAGGTCGCCGGGGATGGGTCCGAGATCGAATGGCCGGTCCCCTACTGGTACGTGGACATCGGCGCGACGATGATGGTCATCATGCTGGCCGCGGTCGACGCGGGCTTGGCATCGGGGTTCGCCGGCGCCTTTGACCCGGTCGCGATCCGGATGCTCCTGGGCATTCCCGACGAGTTCGTCCCGATCGGGGTAATGCCCGTCGGCCGACCGCTCCCGGACGTTCGGTCCCCCTCGCTCAAGCGCGGCTGGGTCCCCTTCGAGGAGTTCACCCGGTTCGACCGCTGGGACTAGGGTCCGGGTCGTCTCCGCCCGTCGCCCCAGACCTCGGGACCGCAGATGAATGGCGGCGTGGCCGCCGGGCGGGACGCGCGCCACGCGACGAGATCGGCGGGCGAGCCTGGCAGGCGCCCATCCCGAAGGGCGGCCCGGAACCACGCCTCGATCGAGGCGAATCGGTCCCACGCGATGAAGTCGCGCCCGGTGGCGCGGCCCCACGCGAGGAGCTTGCCCTTCGCGAACACGAGGTCCGCGTGATGCGCCGCGTACCGGTCGCTCGTGCCGTCGCCGACGAAGACGACGGCACGGCCACGTGCACGATGGGCGCGCACCCGCTCGCGCTTGCAGGTGCCGCACACCAGGCATCCCGGGTGCCCGTACGGGAACGAGATGCCCCCGCGCGGGTCCAGCGCGTTGGCGTTCGTGGCGATCGGCAGGTCGGCGAGGGCCGGGTCCAGGCGCGCAAGGTTCGAGGCGACGTAGAAGCCCAGCCCGTCGCTCACCACCTCCACCAGCGCGCCCGTCTCGCGGACGGCCGCGACGAAGCCCACGAACGTCTCGTCCTGGTCCACCCCGGCCGCCTCGGATCGCAGGAGGTCCGCGTCGGGCGGCAGCACCTCCATGTCCCATCGGATGAGGTCTCGCGACCCGAGCAGGCCGTCCTCGTACCCACGATCCATGCGCGCCACCAGCGCCCGGTCGGCCACGTGACGCGCGAGGAGGACGTCGCCGATGTCGTGGCGGGAGATCGTCCCGTCGTAGTCGACGAGGACGCTGACGGGCGCGCCCGAAACGTCGTCGGCCCCGTCGGCGGGCGCCGGCGGGGCCGAGTCGCGCGAGAGCGGCAGGATGGGCTAGACGCCTTCCTGCTCGAGCTCGAGGGTCTCCTCGTCGCTCTCCTCGGTCAGCTTCAGCCAGACGAAGAGGCCGGCGAGGACCACGAGGGGGATGACGACCAGCGCCGCCAGCGTGACCCCCAGGGCAGTCGCCACGATCTTCAGAGCCTTCATGGGCCGTACCTCCTTCGCTGGGACGCCGGGTCCGCTAGGCCCTGCGGGCCTGGGGTGCCTGCGCGATCATCGCTTCGATATCGTCCTTGGTGAACTCCGCGAGCGTGTGGTGGCCGCCGGTCGGCCCGACACGATGCAGGCGGACCACGAACGCGCCCTCCTGATCGAAGAAGAAGATGTCGCGTGGCTTCTGCTCGTCGATCCACCGTCCGAGCACGCGGAACGCCTTTTCATAGTAGCCCGCGTTCGTCCAGTCGGGCGCGGCCGTGTCCCCGTTTCGACGGGCGAGCGCCTCCTCCATGAAGCGGGCGATGTCGTCGTCGAGGAACGTCAGGGTCTCCTTCACCTGGTGCCCCGGGCTCTCGGACCACGTGCCGCTGTCGCCCTCCACCGCGAGTCCCTGGAGGATGAAGCCGTCGGGCGCCTCGACGAGCAGGACGTCGTGCATCCCGCGCTGGTCGAGGAACGCGCCGATCGAGCGCAGGACCTCCTCGTAGTCCTGGCGCGGGCTCCCCTCGTAGATCCGCATCGTCCCTCCTCGTGACCGCGCGCCGCCGGCGGTCCCGGTGTCCGGCTTCAGCTTCCCGTGGCCCGGTCGATTCTCGGTTCGCGCCCGCGCGCCGCAAGGGCGAACCTGTGACTGGCGCCCCGCTCACGAGTGTACGCACGCCGCGAGGGGCGCACAAGGCGAACCGGACGGCCAGGCGCCCGATGCCGGACCGCAACTCCCGCGGCGGCGTCGCCGACCGGGCCGCGTCGCGAGCGAAACGTCCGTGGATCGCCCGTCGCTCACTCCACCGGCTGGATCGTGATCCCGCCGTGTCGGGACGCGATTGGAGAGGGGTCAGATCGCACCGGCAAGCAGGCCGGCAATCCTCGCGTTGTTGATGATGAGCGCCGTGTTGGCACGGATGGACCTGCCGTCGGTCAGCTCCGCGACCCGCTGAAGGACCCATGGGGTGAGGGCCGGCCCGCGGATCCCGGCCTCCTCCGCGTCCGATGTCGCCGCGGCGATCGCCGCGATGGCATCCGGGCGGGGCAGCTCATCGTCGGCGGGTACCGGGACGCACAGCAGGACCCCCGACCCGAGCCCGAGCCCCAGGTGCATCCGCACGAGGTCCGCGGCTGCCGCCAGGTCGGCGACGTGCTGCGGCGCGGCAATGCCCGACGCGCGCGAGAAGAAGCCCGGCAGCTCATCGGTCCCGATGGCAACGACCGGCACCCCCCGCGATTTCGAGCACCTCGAGCGTGCCGCGCACGTCGAGGATCGCCTTCGGGCCGGCGCAGACGACGACCACGGGCGTCCGGGCCAGCTCCTCGAGATCGACCGACACGTCCAGGCTCGGCGGCCGCAGCTCGCCGCCCGGCGCACGGAGCCCCTCGAAGGCTCCCGGGTGGACACCGCCGATCCCGCCGGTCGCAAAGACGCGGATGCCAGCGGCCGCACATGCGAGCATCGTCGCCGAGACGGTCGTGGCGCCGAGGACGCCGGCCGCGAGCGCCCCGGCCAGCGTCGGCCGGGCGACCTTCCGGACGCCGTCCGTGGTCGCGAGCTCGACCAGGGCTGCAGCGTCCAGCCCGACCACGAGGCGCCCGTCCCGGATCCCGACGGTCGCGGGTACTGCGCCGGATTCGCGGACGGCCTTCTCGGCCGCGCCAGCCACCTCGAGGTTGCGGGGGAACGGGAGCCCATGGCTGATCAGCGTGGATTCCAAAGCGACGACCGGGCGGCCGTTTCCCAGCGCGTCCGCGACTTCCGGGGCGATGACCAGGCGGTCGCGGAGACCGGCGGCGACTGGATCATGCATGCGACGAGGGTAGCGTCGGCCGGAGGCGCTCGTCGCGCTGGACCCACCCGTCGCGCCCCCTGCCTGACCGCGTACGCTTCGGCCGTGCCCGAGATCCGGCGCCAGTCACTCTCGGCCGCGCGGCTTCTGCGCGGCCAGGTCGTGCTGGAGGAGCACGATCCGCTCCCCGGCGGCGACGGGGCGGTCGTCGTCCGGCGGTTCGTCAGTGGGTTGGCGTACCGCTCGCATCTCCACCGCGTCGACTTCGCGGCGACCCGCACCGCGGTCCGCCTCACGGACGGAGCCGTGCGTGACACGTGGCCACGCGTGAGCCCGGACGGACGGCACGTCGCGTTCCTCCGCGCGTACCCCGACGCGCCGGACCGGTCCACCGCCGTCATGATCGCGGCGCTTGACGGTGGCGCGGCGCAGGTCGTGTGCGTCCCGCGGCATGGGGTGTCGGAGATCGCCTGGTCGCCGGACGGATCACGCCTCGCGCTCGTGGCCGGGAGCGCCGTGCCCCGCTCGATCGTCGGGCCCGAGACGAAGGGACGGACCCCGACAGCGCGGCGGATCCTGCGCGCGGACTGGCGGGCGGATGGCGTCGGCCACCGGGACCGGTGGGACCAGGTCTGGACGGTCGCGCGGCGACCCGGGGCGCGAGCCCGCCAGCTGACCGAGCACGAGGCGGACGCGTCGGGGGTCGCATGGTCCCCCGACGGCCGCTGGATCGCGTATGCAGCCGATCCGCGCCCGGACGCCGACATCCATCCGCGGCGGTCGATCTGGGCCGTCCCGGCCGACGGGGGCGACGCCCGCGAGGCGATCCGGCTTGCCGGCTACGCAGGCTCGCCGGCGTACTCGCCCGACGGGCGCTGGCTGGCATGTGTCGGCGTCGACGTCGCGGATCCGCTCGACGACGAGCAGCCGGGACTCCACGTCGCGCCGGCCCGCCCCGCGGGCGCCGGACCGGCTCCGGCGGTCACCCTCGCGCCCGACCTGGACCTGCCGGTCGGAGCATGGAACGACACCGACCTCAACGGCTGGATGGCCGCGTGCCGACCCGGACCCTGCTGGGACGGGCCGTCGTCGCTCGTGGCGCTGGTGAGCGAGGCCGGCCGCGTGCGGCCGTGGCGTTTTCCGGTCGACCCGGAGTCCGGCCGTCCCGCCGGCAGGGCCGAGCGGCTCGTGGACGGCGACATCGCGGCGTGGACGCTCGGCGTCGCGGGTGGCGTCGTCTCGATCGTGGCCACGCGCGACGAGCGCCCGATGGAGCTGCTCACGATCGATGGCCGGCCCCGAGGCGCGCGGCTCCGGGCCCGGACGACGATGGGCGGGAGGTGGCGCCGCGGGCTGCCGTGGCCGGAGATGCGGCGCGTCGTCGCGCCGGGGGCCGGCGGCCCCATCGAGACCTGGGTCGTGTCGCCGGCGGGCGCCGGGGAGGCCGCGCTCCCGGCGATCGTCAACGTCCACGGCGGGCCCCTTGGCGCATGGTCTCCCGCGCCGTCGACCGAGAGCGTGCTCCTCGCGGCGCACGGATACCGCGTCATCCTCCCCAACATCCGTGGTTCTGCCGGCTACGGCCGCGCCTGGATCAGTCCGCAGCTCGGCGACTGGGGTGGTGCCGACGCGGCCGATGTCCTGGCCGCGGTCGACGACGTGGTGGACCGCGGGCTCGCAGACCCGGCCCGCCTGGGCATCATCGGGCTCTCGTACGGTGGGTTCATGGCGAACTGGCTGGTGGGCACCGCGCCGGATCGCTTCCGGGCCGCCGTGAGCGAGAACGGCGTGACGAACCAGCTGAGCGGGTGGGCGAACGCCGACTCCGGGCCCGAGTACGATCGGATGGCGCTCCTGGGCGACCCGCTCAGCGAGGACGGCGTCAGGAAGCTATGGCGGCAGTCGCCGCTGCGCCACGTGACCCGGATCCGGACGCCGCTCCTGCTGCTCCAGGCCGAGGCCGACCTGCGCTGCCCCGCGGCCGACAGCGAGCAGCTCTTCGTCGCGCTCCGCCAGCGCGGCGCCACGGTCGAGTACGTTCTGTATCCCGAGAGCTGGCACACCTACGCGATCACCGGGCGGATCGACCGCCGGATCGACCGCGACGAACGGGTCCTCGCCTGGTTCGACCGGTTCCTGCGGGGCTGAGGAGCGGGCCCAGCGGCGCGAACGCACGCTCGGCGACGACGACGAGGCGGGCGGAGCGAGGCGGCGACGGCACCACGCGGTTCGCCGGCTCCCGGCACCCGCCGATGCCGCGCTACCCCAGGGCGAGCTCGGGCCGGGGCATCGCAAGCTGGCGCGCCGCCGTCCGGTGACCGGCGACCACCGCTCGTCGGAGCACCACCGGCGTCCCGGCTGCGTCCTCCGCGAGCCATCCCACGAGGAAGCCGGCGTCGAATGCGTCGCCGGCTCCCGTCGTGTCCGCTGCGACGATCGGGCGCGTCGCGATGTCGAGCCGGATGCCGGGCGTCGTCGAGCCGCCGCCGCCACGGATCAGCAGCGTGGCGCCGAGGGGCCCGCGCTTGACGACCGCCACGGGCGCGAAGCGGAGCAGATGCCCGAGGTCGGGCTCCCCGAGGAACGCGACCGCTTCGCGCTCGTTCGTGAAGAGCACGTCGGGCGTGACCCGCCGGACCAGCTGGTGGGCCGCGGCCCGGCCGCCGGCGAGCAGCGGCGCGGCCGAGGCGAGGTCCAGGCTGACGCGCGCCCCGGCCCTGCGGGCGAGTTCGATCGCGGCATTGCCGGCCTCGCCGAGCGGCGTCCCGAGGAGCGAGTACGCGGGCAGATGGACCGCGCCGGCCCCGCGGAACCAGCCCGGCTCGAGGTCGGCCGCCCCCAGGAGGTCCGCGGCGCCGCGCTCCGCCACGAAGGATCGCTCGCCGGTCGCGGGGTCGACGAGCATCCCGATGCGCGCGGTCCGTGCACCCGCGGGTCGGGCGGCCCGGACCACGACGCCGTCGGCACGCAGGGCCGCGACGAGCGCACGCCCGGCCCCGTCGCGACCGACCGCGCAGACCAGCGTGGTCCGCGCACCGAGCCGGGCAAGCCAGCGCGCCGCGTTCGCGGCCGAGCCGCCCTGGTGCAGCCCGACCGCGCCCGGGACATCGGTTCCGCGCCGGAGCGGGCGCGACGGCGCCAGCGTCACGTCGAGCGCGAGATCGCCGAGGACCAGCACGCGGACCATGCGCCGGCCTTCCGGCGTGCGCTGGCCCTCCGGCGTGCGCCGGTCCTCCGGCCCGTGTCGCACCGACGGCGGGCGCGGGCCGGGCGGTGGAGGCGGACCGGACGCCATGCCCGGGCGGGACGCCATGCGCGGCCGTGACGGGATGTGCGGGCGGGAGGGCAGCGACGGCACGCGGCCGAGGATACGCCGCGGCCGATCCCGGGGCCGCGCCTACAATTGAGCCATCCAACCCGCGCCCCGCCCCTCGGCCCAGGAGCACGCACGCATGACCCTCAACGCCGACCAGCTCGACCGCCTGGCTGTCGACACGATCCGGACGCTCGCGATCGACGGTGTCCAGCAGGCGAACTCCGGCCATCCGGGCGCCCCGATGGGGATGGCCCCGATGGCCTATGCGCTCTGGACGCGGTTCCTCCATCACTCCCCGACGCACCCCGACTGGCCCAATCGCGACCGCTTCGTGCTGTCGGCCGGGCACGCCTCGATGCTCCTGTACGCGCTCCTGCACCTGACTGGCTACGACGTCACGCTCGACGACCTGCGGAGCTTCCGCCAGTGGGGCTCCCGCACGCCGGGCCATCCCGAGCACGGCCTCACCCCCGGGGTCGAAGCCACGACCGGTCCCCTGGGCCAGGGCGTCGCGAACGCCGTCGGGATGGCCATCGCCGAGCGGCGCCTCGCGGCGGAGTTCAACCGTCCCGGCCACACCGTCGTGGACCACTGGACCTACGCGATCTGCTCCGACGGCGACCTCCAGGAAGGGATCGCGTCCGAGGCGGCCTCGCTCGCCGGTCACCTCCGGCTCGGCAAGCTGGTGATGCTCTACGACGACAACCACATCCAGCTCGACGGGCCAACTTCGATGGCCTTCTCCGAGGACGTCCTCGAGCGATTCGATGCCTACGGGTGGCACACGCAGCAGGTTGACGACGGCAACGACCTGTCCGCCATCGACGCGGCGATCCGCGCCGCGCGCGTCGACGGACGGCCCTCGATCGTCGCCGTGCGGACCCACATCGGCTTCGGGTCCCCGCACAAGCAGGACTCCCAGAAGGCGCATGGCGCGCCGCTCGGGGTCGATGAGGTCCGCCTCACGAAGGAGGCATACGGCTGGGATCCCGACCGAACCTTCTACGTGCCGGACGATGCCGAGGGGCTGTTCAGCCGGGCGATCCCCTACGGCGAGCATCTCGTCAACGACTGGGAGGACCGCATGCGGCGGTACGCGGTGGCCTTCCCGGCGCTCGCATCGGAGCTGCGGAGGCGCCTCGCCGGCGAGCTGCCCGACGGCTGGGACGCGCACCTCCCCGCATATGGCGTGGGCGAGGACTTCGCGACCCGACAGGTGAGCCAGGCGACGATCCAGGTCCTCGCGGCCGGCCTGCCGGAGCTGTTCGGCGGCTCCGCCGACCTCTCCGAGTCGAACCTGACGGACGTCAAGGGCGCGATCGACTTCTCGGCGGAGGAGGCGGGCCGGAACCTCCGTTTCGGCGTCCGCGAGCACGGGATGGGCGGGATCGTCAACGGGATCGCCTATCACGGCGGGCTCCTGCCTTACGGCGCGACGTTCCTCACGTTCAGCGACTACATGCGCGGGTCCGTCCGGATCGCGGCCCTGGCGGGGCTGCACGTCGTGTATGCCTGGACGCACGACTCCGTCGGGCTCGGCGAGGACGGCCCGACGCACCAGCCGGTCGAGCACTACGCCGCGCTCCGTGCGATCCCGAACCTGTGGTTCGTGCGGCCGGGCGACGCGAACGAGGCGGCGGCGGCGTGGGCGCTCGCGGTCGAGCGCACCGAGGGCCCGACCGCGCTCGCCCTGACCCGCCAGAAGCTGCCGACGTTCGCGGCCACGGCGACGCTCGCCCGCGACGGCGTGCGCCGCGGCGGATACGTGCTGCGCGCGGCGACCTCCGAGGCGCGTGGCGGGATGCCGACGCTCATCCTCATCGCGACGGGCTCCGAGCTCCAGCTCGCGATGGGCGCGGCCGACGTGCTCGAGGCTGACGGGATCCCGACCCGGGTCGTCTCGCTGCCGTGCTGGGAGGCGTTCGACGCCCAGGACGCCGCGTATCGCGAGACCGTCCTGCCGTCCGTCGTCCGCAGGCGGGTGAGCGTGGAGATCGGAGTCTCGCTCGGCTGGGAGCGCTGGACCGGTGACGAGGGCGCGATCGTCGGGCTGGACCACTTCGGCGCGTCGTCGCCAGCCGGCACGATCTTCGAGAAGTTCGGATTCACGATCGAGCGGGTCGCCGCGGTGGGCCGGGCCGTCGTCCGCGACGGGCTTCGCGGCCGCGTCCCGACGCTGGTCCCATCGCCGCACGCGGCGGTGCACGCCTGATGCGGGTGGCATTCGCGGCCGATCACGGCGGCGTCGAGCTGCGCGACGAGCTCCTGCGGCGCCTGGCCGACACGGGCCACGAGCTGATCGACCTCGGCGGCGACGGGGCCGACCCGGCCGACGACTACCCGGACTTCGCGAGACGCCTGGCCTATGCGATCCGCGACGGCGCGGCGGATCGCGGGATCCTCGTCTGCGGCTCCGGCATCGGCGCGAGCGTCGCCGCGAACAAGGTCCGCGGCATCCGGGCGGCGGTGGCCCATGACACGTACTCGGCACACCAGGGCGTGGAGCACGACGATCTCAACGTCCTGTGCCTCGGCGGCCGGGTCATCGGCGTGGAGCCCGCCGTCGAATGCGCTCGCGCGTTCCTCGGGGCGTCGTTCTCGGGCGCCGAGCGGCATGCGCGGCGCGTCGCCAAGGTGCTCGCGATCGAGGCCGAGGAGTCGCGCGCGGGCTGACCACGCCGACGACGGCGCATGGAACGGCGCTCCTGCCGGCGAGGGCGCCGCGGATACACTGCACCGATCAGGAGGCAGCCCATGGCAGAGACGCTCAACACGTTCGCCCCGGACGCGCTCGACGCGCGGATCGCGGACCCTGCGCTTGCCCGGGCGGTCGAGGACGCGCTGCGCCGAGCCGACGACGAGCACTGGGTGGAGCGCCTGCACGACCGCGACGGCACCCTGTGGTCGGCGGATGCCGGGGTCCTCGAGAAGATCGCCAACCGCCTCGGCTGGCTCGACGCCCCGCGCGGCTTCGGCGAGCAGGTTCCCGCCCTCGAGGCGTTCGGCGAGAGCATCCGGGCGGACGGGTTCACCGCCGCGCTCGTGGCCGGCATGGGCGGCAGCAGCCTTGCCCCGGACGTGCTCGCCGACGCCTTCCGCGACATCCCCGACTGGCTCGCGGTCCGCGTCCTGGACTCGACCGACCCGGCCGCGGTCGCTGCCGCGTGGGATGGCCTGGATCCTCTCGCGACGCTCGTGATCGTCGCCACGAAGTCCGGCACCACCACGGAGAGCCTCGCCTTCCAGGCGGACGCGTGGGCCCGGATCCACACCGCGCTGCGCGCCGCGGGCGAGCGGCGCGAGTCCCCCGCGGACCTGATGATCGCGATCACGGATCCGGGACGGAGCCTGGAGGCGATCCCCCACCACGACAGCCTCCGCGAGGTCTTCCTGAACCCGGAGGACGTCGGCGGGCGGTACTCCGCGCTGACGTACGTCGGGCTGGTGCCCGCGTCCCTGATCGGGATCGACCTCGACGCCTTCCTGGCATCGGCGCTCGCCATGCTCGCGCGCACCCACGTGACGGAGGCGGCCGCGAACCCGGGCGCCGCGCTCGGGGTCCTGCTCGGCGTGCTGGGCCGCGCCGGCCGCGACAAGCTGACCCTCGTGGCCGACCCGGCCGTGGCCCGCTTCGGGGCGTGGCTGGAGCAGCTCATCGCCGAGAGCACCGGCAAGCACGGCGTGGGGATCGTCCCGATCGCGGGAGAGCCGCTCGGGAACGCCGCCGCGTACGGACCGGACCGCGTCTTCGTCCGCCTCACGCTCGAGGGAGCGCCGCCCCCGGCCCCGGCCCCGGACGGCACGCCGGCCGACGACCTCCTCGACGCGCTTGCCGCGGCCGGCCATCCGGTCGTGCGCATCGGCCTCGCCGATCCGATCGACCTGGCCGCCGAGTTCGTGCGGTGGGAGTTCGCCACGGCCGTCGCCGGCGTCATCCTCGAGATCAACCCGTTCGACGAGCCGAACGTCACGGAGTCGAAGGAGAACACGAAGCGCGTCCTCGCGGACCTCGAGCGGACCGGCTCGTTCCCGGCCCCCGCGGTCATCGCCCAGGGCGACGGCCTCATCGTCGTCGGCGATGCGACGCTCCGGGCGGCCGGCGGTGACGGCACGCTCGCGGACGCGCTTCGGCTGCACGTCGCGCGGGCGCACTCGAGCGCGTACCTGGCGCTCCAGGCGTTCGTCGCCCCGACCCCCGGCCGTGCGGACGCCCTCGACCGGCTGCGCGCGCTGCTCCGCGACGCGACGCGACGGCCGACGACGAGCGGATTCGGCCCCCGCTTCCTCCACTCGACCGGGCAGCTCCACAAGGGTGGTGCCCCGATCGGCTGGTTCCTCCAGATGACCGCCGATCACCCCGTCGACGTCGAGATCCCGGGGCGGCCGTTCAGCTTCGGCCAGCTCGTCGATGCCCAGGCCCTCGGCGACTTCGAGGCGCTCGAGGCGCACGGCCTGCCGGTGCTCCGGGTCCACCTGGGTGCCGACGTCGACGCAGGCCTCGGCACGCTCGAGGCCGCGCTTCGCGACGCCCTCGCGTAAGCGGCCCGCAACCGTCAGCCATAACGCACGGTCATTCCCGGGGAACACGAGACAAGGAGACTCCGATGCGCATCGGCTTCATCGGCCTTGGCCGGATGGGCGCCAACATGGTCCGCCGCCTGGTCCGTGACGGCCACGAGGTCGTTGCGTTCAACCGGACCCCGGACAAGACGCGCGAGATCATGAGCGAGGGTGCCGAGGGCGCCTTCAGCGTCGCCGAGCTGGCCGCCTCGCTGGCGGCCCCGCGCGTGGTCTGGATCATGGTCCCCGCCGGCGATGCAACCGAGGCCATGATCGACGAGCTCATGGGCGTCCTTCAGCCGGGCGACACGATCATCGACGGTGGCAACACGAACTTCCACGACGACGTCCGGCGGCACGCCAAGGTGGGGGCCGCGGGCATCAAGTACGTCGACGCCGGCACGTCCGGCGGCGTCTGGGGGCTCCAGAACGGCTACTGCCTGATGGTCGGCGGCGACCGCGACGCGGTCGAGCCCGTGGAACCGATCTTCCGGACGCTCGCGCCGGCCGACGGCTACGCCCACGTGGGCGGGCCGGGTGCGGGGCACTACGTGAAGATGGTCCACAACGGGATCGAGTACGGCCTCATGCAGGCCTACGCGGAGGGCTTCGAGATCCTCCACGCCAGCGAGTACGCGCTGGACCTGGCGCAGGTCGCGGGGATCTGGCGCTACGGCTCGGTTGTGCGCTCGTGGCTCCTCGAGCTCCTTGTCGACGCCCTCGCGAAGGGCCAGGACTTCCCGGGCGTCAAGGGCTGGGTCGCCGACTCGGGAGAGGGCCGCTGGACGGTCCTCGAGGCGATGGAGCACGACGTCCCGGCGCCCATCATCACGCTCAGCCTGCAGGCGCGGCTGCGGTCGCGCCAGGACGAGAGCTATGGGGCCAAGGTGCTCGCCGCGCTGCGCAACGAGTTCGGCGGCCACGCCATCAAGACCGAGTAGGCGGGCCTGATGACCGACGACGCGCCGGCCGTCGCCTCCGACCGGCCGGACCAGCCGCCGGCCGAGGCCACCGAGGTGCCGGGTGCGGGGAAGGGGCCGGCGCGCCCCGGACGGTCGCCCGACGAGACTCCGCGGACCGCGCGCGACCTGCGGCTGGCCCGTCTCGGGAAGCGCCGCGCGGCCGGCAAGCCGCTCGACAACCCCCTGCGCGAAGGGCTGCGGCTCGAGCGCGTCCCGGACCCGGCGACCTTCGTGCTCTTCGGCGCCACGGGCGACCTGGCCCATCGGAAGGTGGTCCCGGCACTCTTCCAGCTGTGGCGGACGAACCTTCTCCCGCACGAGTTCGCGATCGTGGGAATCGGGCGGCGGGCGTACAGCGACGACGCGTTCCGCGCCGACCTCCGGGCATCCCTCGACGAGTTCAGCCGCGTGCTGCCCATCGAGACGCCGGTGTGGGAGGAGTTCGCGGGCCGGATCCGTTACCAGCTCGGCAGCTTCGACGACCCCGCGCTCTACGACGAGCTGGCGGTCCGCCTCGACGACCTGGACCGGGAGCGCGGGACCGCGGGCAACCGGATCTTCTACCTCGCGACCCAGCCGTCGGCGTTCGCCGAGATCATCGCCGGGCTCGGCCGCGTCGGGCTCGACCACGAGCAGCACGCGGGGGGCTGGCGGCGAATCGTCATCGAGAAGCCGTTCGGGCGCGACCTGACCTCCGCGATCCGCCTCAACCGCGAGGTCGGCAAGGTGTTCCGCGAGTCGCAGGTCTACCGGATCGACCACTACCTGGGCAAGGAGACGGTCAGGAACATCCTCGTCTTCCGATTCGGGAACGGGATCTTCGAGCCGATCTGGCATCGGCGGTACGTGGACCACGTGCAGATCACGGTGGCGGAATCGATCGGCGTCGAGAAGCGAGGCGCGTTCTACGAGGAGGCCGGCGCCTCGCGCGACTTCCTCCAGAACCACCTCATGCAGCTGCTCTCGCTCGTCGCGATGGAGCCGCCGGCGACCTTCGATGCGGAGGCGCTCCGCGACGAGAAGGTGAAGGTCGTCCGTGCGATCGAGCCGATGAACCCGGACGCGGTCGCGGCGAACGTCGTGCGCGGGCAGTACGGGCCGGGATGGGTGACCGCGGGCCAGGTGGGCGGCTACCGGAGCGAGCCGCAGGTCGACCCGGCGTCCGAGACCGAGACATATGTCGCGGCGCGCCTCTTCGTCGACGACTGGCGCTGGGCGGGCGTCCCGTTCTACCTGCGGGCCGGGAAGCGGCTGCCAAAGCGGGCGACCGAGATCGCGATCGCGTTCAAGCAGGTCCCGCATGCCCTGTTCAAGGACTCGAGCGTGGACCCGGAGGCAAACCTTCTCGCCCTGCGGATCCAGCCCGACGAGGGGATCCTCCTCCGATTCGCCGCGAAGGTGCCCGGCCTCGGCGTCGACGTGCGGGCGGTGAACATGGACTTCACGTACGGTTCCGCGTTCAGCGTCGACAGCCCGGACGCCTACGAGACGCTGATCCTCGACGCGCTCCTGGGCGACGCCTCGCTCTTCACCCGGGCCGACGAGGTGGAGAAGGCCTGGGCGATCGTCAACCCGATCATCGACGCGTGGGCCGACGGCCCCGCACCCGACTTCCCGAACTACGCGGCGGGAAGCTGGGGCCCCGACGGATTCCGATGCGCTGCTGGCGCGGGACGGGCGGCGGTGGCGGCGGATCTGAGCGGCTCGACGGGCGGCCTTCCCGTGGGCGCTGTCGTGCCACCCGGGGTCCCGGTCGTGCCGGGCGACCCGGCGCTGCGCTGGTCGAGCCAGGCCACCACGATCGGCGGGATCGAGCATGCCCTCGCGACGTTCTGGGCGCTTCCCCAGGTGAACGCGGTCGTCGGCGCTCCATCCGAGCGGACGATCGCGGCCCGGACCAGCGTCCTGAACCTGGTCGTCGTCGCGCGGAGCCCGGAGCTCGGCCAGCGGGCCGCCTCGACGCTCTCGATGCTGACCGGCCGCCACCCGTCGCGGACGTTGATCCTCGTCCCCACCGACCCGGACGGGCCCGACTGGCTGCGCGCCCAGGTCAAGGCCTACTGCATGGTCCCGCGCGCCGGCGCGCCCGAGACCTGCGCCGAGCAGATCTACGCCACGGCCGGCGGCGCGACCGGACGCCACCTCGGCGCGATCGTCGCCCCGCTCCTCGTGCACGACCTCCCGGTCACGCTCTGGTGGCCGGGCGAGCCGCCGTTCGGCATGCCCGTCGCGCACGACCTGATCGGGATGGCCGACCGCCTCGTGGTGGACGGCTCGAGCTGGGCCGGCGACGGGCTGGACCGCCTGCGGGCGCTCGCCGGGCTGGGCGATGGCGCGCTCGCGATCTCCGACTTCGCGTTGATGCGCCAGGCGCGGTGGCGCGAGGCCGTCGCGTCCGTCTTCGATCGCCCCGAGTTCCTGCCCTACCTGCGCTCGCTCCGGCGCGTCGCGGTCACCTACGGGACCCACGGGGGGCTGGACGCCGAGGCGCGCACGAACATCGTCAAGCCCATCTATCACGTGGCCTGGCTCGCGTCGCGGCTCGGCCTGCGGGTCGTCCGGCCCCTGGAGCGGACGGGCCGGCCCGGGCCGGCCCGGAGACCGCCGCCGGGCGCCGGCCCGGAACCGGGCCGCGGGATGCGCGCGCTCCTCGCGTGGGAACGCGGCGGCGATGTGGAGGTCGTGATCCGCCCGGTGATCTCGGGGATGCCAGGCGGCACGACGCTGCGGGTGGAGATCCTCGCGGAGCGACGCGGCACGGAGCTGCGCGCCGAGGTGACGGCGGAGGCGGAGCGCGTCCACGTGCGGGTCTGGGAGGACGGCGTCGAGGCGCTGGAGCGTCCGTTCGTCGCGCCGCGCCGGACGGACGTCGACCTGCTCGCCCAGGCGATCGAGGCCGGCGGCCGCGATCTCGTGGCGACCGGGGCGACCAGCATGGCCGCGGCCCTCGCGGGCCCGGGCGCGACGAGCCCCGCATGACCCGGATCCCAGACCGGGCGCCGGGCCCGCCGCCGGGCTTTCCGGGGGAGCCGGAGGTGCTGGTCGGCGCGACGCCGGCGGCGGCGGCGGCGCTCGCGGCAGAGCGGCTCGTGGTGGCGATCGACGTCGGCGTCGCCCGGCGGGGCCGGGCGGACATCGCGACGACCGGCGGCTCCACCTGCCCGTCGCTCTACCGGGCCCTGCTGACCCGGCCCCTTCGCGACCGCGTGCCCTGGGATCGGCTGCACGTGTGGTTCGGCGACGACCGGTTCGTGCCGCGGCGCGACCCGGCGTCGAATCTCGAGGCCGTGGACAGCGTGCTGCTGGCCGGCGACGCGGCCGCGGGGCTGGAGCCCGCGCCGCTGGCCGCCGCGAACATCCACCCGATCCCGATCGACGCGACGCTCGCCGCCGGGGGCAGCCCCGCCGATGCGGCCGCCGCGTACGAGACCGCGCTGCGGGCGGTCCTGCCTGCGGACGCATCGGGGCGGCCCGTCTTCGACGCGATCATCGTGGGGATCGGGCCCGACGGCCACCTGCTCTCCGTGTTCCCGGGCAGCGCGGCGTTCGACGCACCCGGCTGGGTGGTGCCGATCCCCGCCCCGACGCACGTCCAGCCCCACCTCCCGCGCGTCTCGCTGACGCCCGGCGCGCTCGACGCGTCACGGACCCTCCTCGCCCTTGCGTTCGGCGGCGGAAAGGCGGCGATCCTCGCCACGGTCCTCGGCGGGCCGCGCGACGAGCGCCGCCTGCCGGCCCAGCGGGCCCGGAGAGCCGGCGCAACGTGGGTCCTCGACGCGGCCGCGGCCGGGAGCCTGCCGCGGGACTGACCCGCCCCGCGCACCTCGGGCGGCCGCTATGATCCTTGCTCGGATTGCGCCCGGAACCGGGGCGCGGCGCGACCGGCATCCCGGTCAGGCAGGGCGAGGCGCGAGTGTTCTCCCGGGTGACGATGGGCTTCGGCGCGGCGATCATCGCGGTGAGCGCCCTCGTCGCTTTCGCCGGAGCCACGACCGGGAGCACGGCGGTCGTGCCGGCGATCCTCGGCGGGCTCTTCATCCTGTTGGGATGGCTGGGACGGAAGACGCCGCTCCAGCCGTCGGCGCGCCAGCGCTCGCCGTCGCTCTTCTCCACGATCCTCGCGGCTGCCCTCGTGTTCAGCTCGGCGCGCGGGATCTCGCTCATGATCGACGCGGCCGGCAGCGGCACCACGCCCAGCTCGACGGGCGTGTTCCTGTTCGTCATGGCGATCGCGGGCCTCGGGTACATCGTCTTCGGCGCCTGGACCGACTTCTCGGAGGCGCGGCGGATCGCCCGTGCCCGCGCCGCTGCCCCGGCCCGCCGCCGACCGGGCCGCTGACCCGCCGGCCAGCCGGCATGGGCCATCGCCCGGCGGGCCGCGCCGAGAGTACGATGTCCGCCAATCGACCCGTCCGGTCGTGGGTTCCCACGCGACCGACCCGCGAAACGGCCCCGCGCCTGGGCCACGGAGGACGCCGAGGATGACGACGACCAAGCCCCCGACGCCGCCTGCGGAGACAACCACGCCGCTCGACCACACGGTGGACGGACGGCCCTACTCCCCCGGCCTGGAGGGCGTCCTTGCCGCCGAGACCTCGCTGGGCCTCGTCGACGGCGCGAACGGACGGCTCCTGTATCGCGGCTACCGGATCGGCGACCTCGTGGCGCAGGGCTCCTATGCGTCGGTGGCAAACCTCCTCTGGACCGGCGATTGGGATCCCCGGGCGCGCCTCACCGCCGGGCGGGTCCCCTCCGCGGTCATCGCCGCGCTGCGAGCCCTCCCGCGGACTGCGAAGCCGATGGACGCGTTGCGAACGGCCGTCTCCGTCTGGGGCGCGACCCAGGCCCTCGACTGGCCGCCAACCGCGATCCAGGCGCGCGCGCTCACCGAGTTCTCGCCGTCGGCGCTGGCGGCGTTCATCCGGCTCCGGGAGGACCTGGAGCCGATCGACCCGGACCCGAAGCTCGACATCGTCTCGAGCTTCCTCTACCAGCTCACCGGCACCCGGCCGGACCGTGCGACCGCGCGGGCGCTCGACGCCTACTTCATCGTGGGCGCGGAGCACGGCCTCAACGCCTCGACGTTCACGGCACGCGTGATCACATCGACGCGCTCCGACATCGCGTCGGCGGTCGCGGGCGCGATCGGGGCCATGAAGGGGCCGCTCCATGGCGGCGCCCCGTCGGAGGTCGTGGAGCAGATTCACAAGGTCGGCTCGCCCGAGCACGCAGAGGAGTGGATCCGCGACGCGCTGGCCCGTGGCGAGCGGCTGATGGGATTCGGCCATCGCGTCTACCGGGCCTATGACCCGCGGGCGACCGC
Organism: uncultured Chloroflexia bacterium; assembly: GCA_963809215.1. Lineage (GTDB taxonomy): Bacteria > Chloroflexota > Limnocylindria > Limnocylindrales > CSP1-4 > CTSoil-043. The sequence goes on along the minus strand of CAWEIJ010000002.1, from coordinate 244,596 downwards.
GCTCCGGAAGGTCGTCGAGTCGATGCCGGCGCGGCCCGACTGGCTGGAGCTCGCGATCAAGGTCGAGGACGTCGCGCTGCGGGTCCTCGAGGAGAAGTACCCGGACCGCCCGCTCAAGACGAACGTCGAGTTCTACGCCGCCGCCGTGCTCCAGGGCGTCGGCCTCACGCCGGACCTGTTCCCGGCCACCTTCGCGCTCGCGCGCCACGCGGGCTGGACCGCCCACGTCCTCGAGCAGGCCTCGGCCAACCGGCTGATCCGGCCGGATGCGCGGTTCATCGGCGCCCAGGAGCGCGACCTGCCCAGGTAGCCGATGCCGCGCGCCCGGCGACGCGCTCGGCCGGCTGCCGCGTCATCAGCTGGCCGCGTCGGCGCGCGCCGATCGCGCCCTCCGCAGCGACACCGCAACGCCGGCTCCGCCGACGACGAAGACCACGGCCGCGACGACGAACGGCGCCGGGATCCCGCCGACACCCGCAGCGACCGCGCCCACGGTCGGGCCGATGATGCCCGCGATGTAGAGCGGGAGCAGGACCAGGTTGAGCGTCGCGGACCGCCGCTCCGGGGCCACCTCGACGGCCACGAGCCCGAAGACCATCGCCTGCGTCGCTGCCTGGAGCCCGGAGTAGACCACGACGGCGCCCGCCAGGACGGCGACCGAGGGCGCCACCGCCATCCCGAGCAGCGTCACGCCGGCCCCGACCAGGGCACCGGCAAGGACGGCGCGGAACCCGATCCGGTCTCCGAGCGGGCCGGCGAGCGGGGAGAGGAGCGCGCCGGCGAGGACCGCCGCGCCGGTGACCAGGCCGATCGCGGAGGCAAGGTTCGGCTGCCCGCCCTGGAGGCTCTTCACGAGCAACGGCAGGTACGGGCGGCTCATCTGGTTGGCCAGGATGGAGACGCCGAAGATCAGGAAGATCCGGCGCACCGCGGGATCGGCGAGGACGCCAGTGATTGCGCGCCGCGCGAGCGCGATGGCGCTCCCGACCGGGGCGACGGCCGGACGGACGTCCCGCGACCCGAACACCAGGAGCGCGATCACGGCGATCGAGAGGAATGCCGCCATCCAGAAGACGTCGGTGAGGGGAAGATGCAGGCCGTCGATCATGAACGCGCCCAGCACCGGGCCGAGCGCCATGCCGAGGGGCCCCGTCGCGCCGAACAGGCCCGTCGCCGTGCCAACCCGATCGCGCGGCGTCACGTCGCGGAGCGCCGCCAGCATCACGCCGGTGTTGCCAAGCTGGAGCCCGACGAGCAGGAGGCTGGCCGCAAGCTGCCACGGCTCGCGCGCCAGTGCGACCCCCGCGAACACCACGGCCTCGACCACGGCGCTCCGGACGATCACCGCCCGCCGGCTGTACTTGTCGGCCCAGACGCCCCAGAACGGCACGAGGACGATCCCGAACACGAAGATCAGGCTGCTGAACAGGCCCGTGAACGTCGGGACCTGCGCGTCGGGCAGGCCGACCTCGCTGAGGCGGGACGGGAGGAACGCGAACACCTGGGCGACGCCCATGGACTCCACGGCCGAGGTGATCGCGTACACGAGCAGGAGGCTGCGCCAGCCCTGCTCGGCCTGCCCAGGACGAGGCCGGGGCCCGGACTCGGGCTCGCGGGAAGGCCCGGCATCGCCCGGCGTCGCCGGCGCCGGGGTGGTCCGGGGCATCATCGCGATCGAGTGTAGCGGCGGCCGGGACGATGGGGCGCGCCGGGACATGGCACCATGCCGCGATGACCGAGCCTGCAACGTTCACGGTTCGCCGCGCGACGCCCGCCGACATCCCTGTCATCGTGGACCTGCGGATCGAGTTCGACGATGAGCTGGCGGGACCGCTTCCCGCGGAGCACGCGGACGAGCATCGCGGCGCGATCGACACGTACCTCCGCACGCACCTTCCCGACGGGCGATACCGGATCTGGGTCGCGGACGCCGGGGGCGAGGTCGTGGGCATGGCCGGGATCGTGGTCATCGACCGCCCGCCCCACCCGCGCTCCCGGCGCGCGCCCGAGGCGATGGTCTTCAACGTCATGACGCGCCCGGCGTGGCGCCGGCGCGGCGTCGGACGGGCCGTGATGGCGGCCGTGGTCGCGGACTGCCGGGCGCTCGGCTGCCGGCGACTCGTGCTCCGGGCCAGCGACGATGGCAGCCACCTCTACGCCGCGCTGGGCTTCACGGACCCGGGGACCTGGCGGCAGCTCGACCTCGACTGAGCGTCAGAGCCCGTCGGGCAGGAAGATCCCGCCGGTCGCCTCGAGCCAGTCCGCGACCCGGTCGGCGGCTCCGGCGACGTCGTCGTCCGAGACGTCGAGCTCCAGGTGCGGGAGGCGCGACCGCGCCGTGAGCGCGCGGAGCAGCGCCTGCTCGCGCACGAAGACCCCCAGGTCGTCGTACTGGTCGGGCTTGCCGGAGACCGTGAGGCGCTCCGACCGGGCGGCCGCGAACGTCTCGTCACGCCGGGTGCACAGGACGATCCGGAAGCCGAGCGGCAGGAGCCGCTCCTCGAGCCAGTCGAGGTCGGGGCCGGCGCCCCGGAGCCGGCGCTGCTCCGCGATCGTCGAGAGATGGAAGCGGTCCACGATCCAGCTGTAGTACGGCAGGAGCTCGAACAGGCGCGCCCACGTCGAGAACGTCTCCATTGCCCGTCCCTCGTCCTCGGGACCGTAGTTGAGGAGGCCGTGGCCCCACGGGTCATTGGAGAAGCCGCACCACTCGGCCGAGACGAGCGGCGACGGGTAGCGGTACCGGCGCGGGCCGACGATCCGCGGATGCTCGTTGAGGGCGAGCGCCAGGTCGGTCTTGTGCGTGAGGCGGGTCCCCTCCAGGATGACCTTCGGGCACCGTTTCGTGCCGAACATCACGGCCCGTCTACGGAGCGAGCGTGATGGAGGCCGCGATCTTCGAGAAGACGGGCGCATCGGTCGCGGCGCGGGCCGGCGTGGTCCCGAACGTCAGCACGTAGCCGCGACCGGGCACGACCAGCAGGACCTGGGTGACGGCCGCCACCTCGGTCCCGGCGGCAGTCGTCCTGAGCGGCGCCTGGTACGCGAACAGGTCGGCCGGTCCGGAGGCGGTCTCGATCCGCTGGGCCGGCACCGGCGTCTCCGCGAGCAGCGAGACCTGGCGGCCCACCTCGGCGCTGAACGCGTCGAGGCCGATGGACGCCGGCAGGACGACCTCCGTCACGGTCAGGGCCACCAGGGCTCCGCTGCGGACCGTCGCGTCGCTCGCGTCGAACGCGTAGGTGGACGCCGTCGGCGGGAGGGCCATGAGCTGGCTGACGAGGGACGTTGCGAAGCGAAGGTTCACGGCGTTGTACTCGGTGGCCGTCGCCGCGTAGTTCGAGCCGATCTTCACGCTGCGCCAGCCGGACGGCAGGGTCAGCGAGTAGGCGCCGGCCGGGCGCGGCGTCGCGGGTCCGCTGGCTGCTCCGGACGAGGACGATCCAGGTGCCGGGCTCGTCGCCGGGGACGCCGCCGCCGGAGCGCTCGACCCGCAGGCGGCGACGACCGCAGCCCCGAGCGCGACGAGAAGGAGCAGCCGGCCTACGGAAAGATGCCGGCCGCTCATCGGGCGCCGCGATCGAGCAGCGGGCCCGCCGGCAGGTCGGTCGTCATGGGCTGGGGTGCCTCCTCGTCGGCTCGTCGCGCCTTCCACGCTGCGCGACTGTAGCGCCGTGGCCGGCTTGGCGCGGGATCGCTCAGCCCAGGGCGATGAGCGCGACCGCCGTGACCGCGACCGCGATCCCGGCCGCGTGGGCCCGAGTCACTGGCTCCCGGAGGAACGCGACCGCGAGGATCACCGTCGAGACCGGGTACAGCGACGAGAGCAGGCCCGCGACATCGAGCCGTCCCACGTGGGCGGCGACGATGAACGCGGCGTTGCCGGTCATGTCGAGGAGCCCCACGAGGGCGGCGGCCGGCAGGACCCGCCGCGGCAAGCGCACGGGCAGCCGCCCGAGCCGCGCGACCACGAGGACGACGACCGTCGCGGTCAGGCGGGACGCGACCAGCACGCCGAAGGTCCCGGCCGGGCTGGCTCGCGAGATCGCGACGTTGTAGAGCCCGAGCATCGTGCCGGCTCCAAGGGCGAGGCCAAGGCCGCGGCGCCCCGTGGACCCGTCGTCGGCCGCGGAGACCAGGATGACGGCGACGATCCCGAGGCCGAAGCCGAGGACCCGGAGCGGGCCCGGGACGCCGGCCAGGGCGATGCCGACCGCGACCGGGATGGCAGCCGCGAGCACGCCGGTCACCGGTGCCACGATCCCCATCCGGCCGCCCGCCAGCCCGCGATAGAGGGCGGCGAGGCCGGTCGCGCCGCACGTGCCGGCGGCCGCCGCCCAGGCGAGGTCGGCGAGCGTCGGCAGGCCGTCTCCGTTCGCGAGCACGACCAGCAGGGCGGCCCCGGCCCCGATCGCCTGCGCGGCCGCCAGGACGCCCATGACCGGCGCGCGGCGGCCGGTGAGCCCGCCCCCGAAGTCGGCGGCCCCCCAGGCGGCCGCCGACGCCAGGCCGAGGACGATCGTCAGGAGCGCCGGGTCGATGGGCCGACCCTCAGGCGACGGCCGGGGTGCCGGCCTCCTCGGCGTCGTCAGGCGCAGTGTCGAGCGCGGTCGGTCCGGGCAGGACCACGACCCGATCCGCCTGGGCGTCGTAGCGGGTCGAGGTGGTCAGGTAGATGACCTGGAAGTCAGATGCGAGCTGACGAAGAACAGCCATGGCGCGGCCGGCCCGTTCGTCGTCGAAGGTGACGAACGGGTCGTCGAAGACCATCGGTGGGCGGCGGTCCTGGGTGACCAGGCGAACGAGGCCGAGACGGGCGGCGAGGTAGACCTGGTCCAGCGTCCCCTGCGAGAGGTCCTCGACACCGACCCAGTCCCCGCGCTCGGGGGCGAAGACCCGGATGTCCAGCGTCTCGTCGTCCACGCGGACCCGGCGATAGCGCCCGCCGGTGAGGCGCTCGAGGTCGCCGTGCATGCGCTTCTCGAGATAGCGGGTCGCCTTTCGCATCGTCGTGCGCTCGGCCCTGACGATCGCGTCGAGGGCGAGCTGGTAGACCCGTGCCCGGCGCTGCAGGGCGGCAAGCTCCTCGCGCCACGCCGCAAGGCGCTCCACCTCGCCCGCGACCTGCTCGGCGTCAACCTGGTTCTGCTCGACGCGTGCCCTGGCGCCGGCCTCGTCGTCGCGGGCCCGCTCGAGGGCGCCCTCCTGGTCGCGAACCTCCACCTCGAGGCGCTCGCGAGCCCGCGGCTCCTTGGCGATCGGCCCGAGCGCCTCGAGCGCGCCGGACTTCTGTTCCACGTCGAGGGCCGCGGCATCGCGCAGCGTGGGGAGCGTCTCTGGCGGGGCCTTTCCCACGAGGCCCTCGAGCTGCGCCCGCGCCCGCCCGACAGCCTGGACGTGCGCGTCCTCGCGGGCGAGGAGGTCCTCCGCTGCCGGGAGGTCGTCGAGCCCGAGCGCCGCCAGCTGGCTGTCGCGGTCCGCCACGCGCCGCTTGAGGTCCTCCTCGAGCTGGCTCCGTCCGCGGAGACGGCGGGCGATCTCGTCGTCGCGAAGCTGCTTCTGGCGCCGGAAGTCGTTCGCCCAGCGGCGCTTCCGGCGGGCGTAGGCCGCCAGGCCCAGGCCCACGACGGCCGCCACGAGGCCCCCGAGCATCGCGGGGAGCTGACTGAAGACGAGCCCGACGATGGCGGCGGCCAGCCCGAGGACCGCGAAGAGCCCGGATGCGAACGCGAAGATGCGCCAGGCCGGTTCCGGGATCACGAGGTCGTAGTCGACCGCGGAGGGACCGTCACCCAGCTGCGCGCGGAGCTCGGCGATCTCGCGGTCGAGGATCCGGAGCCGCTCGACGACCTGGCGGAGGACGGGCAACGCCTGGCTCGACGGGTGGCTTTCCTCGAGGGTCGCGATCTCCTCCGACACGGCCACCGCGGAGCGATAGCGCTCGAATCGCTCCCGGGCGACGGTGCGCTCGCTCGTCAGGCGCTCGGCCTGGCGGGCCTTCTCGAGGAGCGAGCGCCGCTCTGCGAGCGACGTATCCACCTGGGCGCGATGGCCGCGTGCGAGCACGAGCGCGTCGCGGTCGCGTTCCAGCCGGGTCAGCCGCGCCTCGCCGTCGCCGACGAGCGCCTCTGCGCGCGCGACCGCCTGTTCGGCGACCCTGAGCCGGCCCGGGTTCTTGTCGCCCCTGGCCTGGAGGTCGTGGAGCGTGCGTTCGAGCCGACGCTTGACGGCGCTGGTGCCCCGGTCGGCCCCGCTGATCGACGCCTGGAGGCGGTCCCGCAGCGCGCCCTCGTCGCGCGCGAGGTCGTCGACCTCGTGGTGGCGGACGGACGCGGTGGATCGGAAGAACTTCTCGGACGGGATCCCGGTCAGCTCCGCGAGAAGCTCGTCGGCCCGGGCCGGATCCGTGGTCATCGCCCCGTCGAGGTCGAGCCGTACCGTCCCGCGCGAGCCCCGGAAGTCCTTGCTGACGCTTCCCTCCCGGATCCCCTCCAGGTCGTCCTGGACGAAGTCGAGCCGAACCGAGGGCCGTCCTTCCTCGCCGGCGTCCCAGCTGCGGAGCCCATCGATCTCCGCTCCCCCAGCCGTGACCCGCCGGAAGAGGCCGACCTCCAGCGCGCGCTGCAGCGTCGTCTTGCCGGCCTCGTTCGGGCCGCGGATCACCGTCAGGCCCGGCGCCAGCTCGAGGTCGAGATCGCGGTGGACGCGGAAGTCGCGGACCCGCACGCGGGTGATCCTCACAGGGCCACCTCGCGCCCGTCCAGCATCAGCCGCGCAAGCCGCAGCGCGTCGCGCAGCTCCAGCGACTCGTCGAGGCGGTCGGTTGCCTCCGCCTCCGCGATGGAGGCCCGCAGGTCGCGGACGAGAGCGCCCGCGATGGTGTCCGGGGGCGCCAGGGGGCCGTCGGGAAGCGCCGCGGCCGCGCCATCCCGGACGCGGAGGCGAAAGAACCGCTCGGCCAGCTCGCGCTCCACCTCGTCGGTCGCCACGTCGAGGTCGTCGCGGCGCACGCCGATGAGCCGGACGTCGAGGACCAGGTCGGGATCGGCGAGACGCGCGATGCGGTCCACGAGGGCGGGCTGGCCGGCGAGCGTGCCGGCGTCCACCTCCAGGCGGTCGAACCGCGTCCGCCCCACGCGCCGCTCCTCGATCCCGACATGGCGGACGCCGGAGCGCTCGTCGAGCGTGACGAGGAGGACGATGCCCGCTCGATCCTGGTCCACCGCGACCGGCTCGGGCGCGCCAGGGTAGGCCCACTGGGTCGCGCCCGCCTTGCCGCGCTGGGTCGAATGCCAGTGGCCGAGCGCGAGGTAGTCGAGGTGCGACGCCGCGACCTCGCCGCTCGTGAACACCACTTCGTCCGCGTCCGTCCTGCCCGGGATGGCGAGCGACCCGTGGACGAGTCCCACGTGCCAGCGGGCGCGGCCGTCGGACGCGGCGTCGAACCCGGCAAGGGGGCTGCGCGGCGCCCGCTTCGTGGGGAAGACGAAGCCGTGGATCGCGAGGTCGAGGATCCCGTACACGACATCGGGGCGCTCCGGGGTCAGGACCACCAACCGGTCCGAGTCCGCCGGCAGGCCCGCGATGGCGGCGAGGTCGTAGGCGCGATAGACGGAGGCGCGGTCGTACACGTCGTGCGTGCCGGGAATGACCACCACGCGAATGGCGGCGTCGGTCAGGCGCTTGAGCTCGGCGACCGCTCGCTCGACCGAGCGCCGCGGCTGCGTGTTCGAGTCGAACAGGTCGCCGACCACGAGCAGGACGTCAGCCTTCTCCGCGAGGGCGAGGTCGACCGTGGCACGAAACGCGGCGAACTGGCGCTCGCGCTGGGCCGCGGCCTGGTTTCCCAGGTCCGCGTGGCGGGCGCCGAGGTGGACGTCGGCCGTGTGGATCAGGCGCAGCATCCCCGGCATTGTGCCGCATCCGGCGAGCGCTGCCCGGGCGATGGCGCGTTGCGGGGGGACCCGGAGCGGCTCGGGGTCCGGCCGGAGATCTCGGACCCGCGACCTCGCCTTGGCAGAACGGCAGATTGCGGCGTACTCTCGCCCCGCGGATCGGTTCGCCCGTCGTGTCCCTGCCGCCCACGTGGGCGGCCATCACGAGCGGCTTGTTCCGGGTGTCGCATGAGCGAGGGTCGGAGACGGACACGTCCTGTCGCCGCTGCCCAGGCGGTCAGCGACGGCGCGGGCGCACATCCGTTGCGCGCGGCTCCATCGCGGGCAACGTCGTTCACGAGCCCCGACCCGCACCATTCGCTCTTCACCCACATGGTCGAAGGCGTCGCCTACTGCCGGATGCTGTTCAACGAGGACGGCGCACCGGCGGACTTCGTCTACGAGGACGTCAACCCTGCCTTCGAGAGCCTGACCGGCCTCCGGGAACCGATCGGCCGGCGGGTCACCGATCTGGTTCCGGGAATCCGGGAGGCGAACCCGGAGCTCTTCGAGATCTACGGCCGCGTGACCCGGACTGGCGTCCCCGAGCAGTTCGAGTCGTACGTGGCGGGCCTCGAGCGCTGGTTCGCCGTGCGGGTCTTCCGCCCCGGGCCCGACCACTTCGCGGCCGTCTTCGAGAACATCACCGAGCGGAAGCTCAGGGAGCAGGAGCTGCGCGGTTCCGAGGCACGGATGCGTGGCGCGCTCGACCTCATGCTCGATCCGTTCCTCGTCTGCTCGTCGATCCGGGCCGCGGACGGGACGCTCACCGGCTTCCGGGCGGTCTTCGCGAATCGCGCGGCAGAGGCGTTCATGGGCCGCATGCCGGACACGCTGTCGGGCGCGCCGATGCCCGACCGGATGCCGTACCTGGGTGCCGCGCCGTTCTTCGAGACCTTCCGCGCGGTCGTGGAGACGGGTGAGACCTGGGCGGAGGACCGGGTGGAATTCCTGGTTCCCGGTGCCGACGGCACCCGACGGAAGGGGCTGATCGACATCCAGGTCGCGAGGTTCGAGGATGGATTCTTCGCCACGTGGCGCGACGTGACCGATCGCGCCGCCGCGGCCGAGGCCCTGCACCACAGCGAGCACCGTTTCCGCCAGTTCTTCGAGCGGACGCCGGACTACGTGTTCACCGTATCGCTCGACCGACGTCTTCTCGATGCGAACCCGGCCGCGCTCGATGCGCTCGGATACGAGCTCGAGGAGCTCGTGGGGCAGTCGCTCGAGACCATCTACGCACCCGAGGAGCGTGGGCGGATGGCGGGCCTCTTCGAGCGGTGGACCGAGGTCGGCCCGATCAGCAACATGGAGCAGACGCTCGTCACGCGCACCGGCGAGCGGCGCACGGTCCTCCTGAGCGCATCCATGGTCAGGGACAGCGAGGGCAGGCCCCTGTACTTCCTGGGGGTCCAGCGCGACATCACCGAGCTGCGGGAGGCGCAGGCGGACGCCGAGCTCGAGATGCGATTCCGGGCGGCCCTCGCGGAGAGCGTCCAGTCCATCCCGGAGGGGGCGAGCGTGGAGGAGGCCGCGCAGGCGATCTGCGACCAGCTCGTCACGCTCCCCTTCGTGGACACCGCGACGGTGCAGGTGTTCCTCGGTGCCCGGGATGTCCAGATCATGGCCCAGAGCGTCCCTCCCGGCTACGCGGTCCCGGTGGGGACGCTCCTGCCGGAGAAGCGGGCGGCGATCGTGCGGGCGCGGGCGGCTCACGGCCCGTGGGCAGAGTATGTCTCGGCCGATCCGTTCGACGGCTGGATGCCCGGCACGATCGCAAGCGGCCTCAGGGCGCTCGCCTTCGGGCCGATCGCCCACGGCGACCACGTGGAAGGCGTCCTCCTTATCGGGACGTTCGACGAAGCCTTCGCTCGCACGATGGTCGAGAAGATGCCGGGCATCGTGTCGATGAGCACGACGCTGAGCGCGCTGCTCGCGGGACGCCTGCAGACGATCAGCGCGCGGGCAACCCTGCGAGCGGGCATCGAGGCCATCCTTGCCGCCCGCGCCTTCCACCCGGTCTACCAGCCGATCGTCGAGCTCGAGACGCGCGAGGTCGTGGGCTACGAGGCGCTCACCCGCTTCGACTCGGGCCAGCGCCCGGACCTGTGCTTCGCCGACGCCTGGGCGGTGGGCCTGGGTCCGGAGATGGAGCTCGCCACCCTGGCGGCCGCCGTGGAGGGCGGCCGGGGCCTGGCCCCGGGGCTCTGGCTCGACCTCAACGTCTCGCCGCGCCTGCTCGTCGATCCCGGGCGCCTGCGCCCGCTCCTGTGGAGCGCCGAGCGGCCCCTCGTGCTCGAGGTGACCGAGCACGAGGTGATCGCGGACTACGACCTCGTGCGCGAGGCGATCCGCGAGCTGGGGCGCGACATCCGCCTGGCGGTCGACGACGCGGGGGCGGGGGTCGCCAACTTCGGCCACATCATCGACCTGCGCCCGGACTTCGTGAAGCTCGACATCAGCCTGGTCCGGCGGGTCAACGCCAACCTGGGCCGGCAGGCCATGGTCGTCGGCATGCGCCACTTCTCCCGCACCGCCGGCTGCCGCCTCATCGCCGAGGGGGTCGAGACCGCCGAGGAGGCGCGCACCCTCACCAAGCTCGGGGTGGAGTTCGCCCAGGGCTACCTCTTCGGGCACCCCGAGCCGGCCGCGACGTGGGTCACCGAGCGGGACGCCAGGGCCGCCCGTCGGCCCGTCGCGTAGCCGGTCTCGCCGACCGGCGGCAGAGGCAGGCGAATTCGCGGCCGGCCCCCGGATGAGCTCGCCGGGGTCGCGCCCGACGCGCCATCGAGCGCCGGAAGTGGCCGGCGGTCGTCAACGGGACGGGATGCTATCGTTGCCGGCACGCAACCGGTGCGCGCCCCACAGGGCCCCACACCAGCTCGTCACCCGGGTCCGCGGCACCAGGCGTTCCCAGCCTTTCCGCGGTCGGGTGGTCGGGCGGACCGTGGCCCCGGCGCACGGATCGATGGCGAGCGCCCGGACCTGGAGGCACACGCGATGACATACCTTGACCGCTCCATCCCCTGCGTCGACTGCGGGATCTCGTTCGTGCACAGCGCGGCCGACCAGGAGTTCTACGCGGAGAAGGGCTTCACCTCGGACCCGAAGCGGTGCCCCAGCTGTCGGTCGAGCCGGCGGGCGGCCCGCGGCGATGGCTACGACGCCCGCAGCATCGGCGGGCCGCGCGGCTACGAGCGCGGCGGCTCGTCGGACCGCGAGTTCTTCGCGGTGACCTGCTCGCGCTGCGGCAACAACGCCCAGGTCCCGTTCAAGCCTCGCATGGACAAGCCCGTCTACTGCTCGGACTGCTTCCGCGAGGTCAAGGCCGGCTAGGCTCGGCGCTCCCGGAATTCGGGCCGGTCGGCCGGGGCGGCCAGCGGCAGGCTCTCGCCGACGCGGACGCGCTGGCGGTGGCGTCCACGCCAGACGGTCACGCGACCACGGCCGTGGACCTGCCACACGCCGTCGCCGCCGACGAGCGCGGTTTCCTCGTCGATGCCGAGGACCAGCGAATCCGCGGGCGCCGCGAGCGCCATCGCGGCGGAGAGCGGCTCCGGGAACGCGTCGTAGTGCGGGATCACGACCGCCCCGGGCACGATCCCGAGCGCCTCGCGCCAGCCGACCGGCAGGCGCACGAAGGCGCGTCCGACCGACCGGACCTGGTAACCGGCGAGGACCATCGCCCCTGCGGAGCACCCGGCGATGACCGCCCCGCGCGCGTGGGCCGCGCGCAGCGCGGCGCCGACGCCGCCCTCGACGAGCGCATCGAGGAGGTGGCCCGGCTTCCCGCCCGACAGGTACACGAGGTCCGCCTCACCGATCGCCGCGATCGCGGTCGCATCGTTGGCGTCCTCCGCCCCACGCACGAGCACAGGCTCGACCTCGGCCCCCAGGGCGGCGAAGTGCGCCTCTCCGCGGGCGGCCCACCCGCGGAAGATCTCCTCGCCATCGGGCCATGACGCGGTCGGCATGACGGCAACCCGGGGTCGGTCCCGTCCCGTGGCAGCCAGCAGCACCCGATCAAGGGCGCACCATCGCGGCCGTGAACTCGCCGGAGCCGACAAGCGCAATCGTGCCGTTCATCCGTGGCGAGTCTACCCCGCGGTGCGCGGAGGCACGGGATTGCCCCGGGGCACCGTGGATTTCGCCCTCGCCTCGCGAAAAGCCGTGGAACCGGCTGGTCACGCCGCCGCCGCGTGGCTATGCTCACGTGCATCGCAGGGAAGGTTCCTGTGTGGCTGCCGGTCGGGCGCTCCGCGCTCGACGGTGCCGGGGAGACACGCTACAGAGGGAGATGCGATGGAGCCGACCCCGTCCGAGATGCCGCCGAGCAGCCCGGGGGTGCCGCCGCCTCCGCAGGCCCCGGCCCCGCCACCGCAGGCACCGCCGCCGCCCCCGACCATGCCGTCGCAGGCGCCCCAGATGCCCCCGCAGCCGGCCTGGATGCAGAACCTGACGTCGACGGCCCCGGTGGCAGGACCGGCCGGGCTGTTCTATGCCGACCTGCCCAACCGGATCATCGCCTACATCATCGACGTCATCCTGCTCGGAATCGTGGGGTTCATCATCGCGGCGATCACCGGTTCGTTCATGCCGGTCTACTCCTTTGACCTGGTCAACGGCTTCCACTACAACTACGTCGCCGCGATCATCAACGCCGCCCTCAACGGCGCGATCAGCATCGGCTACTTCGTCTACACGTGGACCGCGATGCGCGGCACGGTCGGGATGAAGGTGCTCGGCATGCAGATCGGGAGCGAGAAGGACGGCGCAACGCTGACCATGGACCAGGCGATCCGGCGCTGGCTGGCGGTCGGCGGCTGGATCACGATCGCGCAGGCCCTCAACCCGCTGCCGCTCCTGGGCATCCTGATCGCGTTGGTCTCGCTCGGCTACGTGATCTACCTGCTCTACACCACCGCGCAGAGCCCCACGAAGCAGGGGTTCCACGACCACTTCGTCGGATCGATGGTGGTGAAGGCGGCGCGCTCGGTCGGCTGACCCCGTCCATCGTCGCTGACACGGGCCGCGCCGCAAGGCGCGGCCCGTTTCGATTCCTCGCGACCGTCCGGCCCCTGGCGCCGGCCGGCTATCGAGCCGCCGCCTCCGCCCGTGCGCCTTCCCGGGGCAGGCCCAGCCGGCCGCTCCCGAACCGGGTGCCGGCACGACCCCAGACCACGGCCGCCGCGTCGTCGAGCGCCCCGATCGCGGCGAACCGGCCGCCGCTCCGGACGAAGTCGGCGCAGGCGCGCACCTTCGGCCCCATCGAGCCCGCCGGCCACTCCCCGGCAGCGAGGCCCTCGAACGCCTCGTCCACGGAAAGGCGACGGATCGTCTCGGCCTGCGGGGTCCCCCAGCCGCGAACGACGCCGACGACGTCGGTGAGCAGGACGAGCCCATCCGCGCCGACCGCCCGGGCGAGCACGACCGCGGCAAGGTCCTTGTCGATGACGGCCTCCCTGCCCTCGTAGCGCCCGTCCGGCAGCTCGACGACGGGGATCCCGCCGCCGCCCGAGGCGACGACCAGCGCCCCGGTCTCGACGAGCGAGCGGATCGCCTGGGCCTCGACGATGCGGAGCGGAGCGGGCGAGGCGACGACACGGCGCCAGTGCTTGCCGTCCCGCGCGATCGTCCAGCCCTGCTCCTCCGCGTGCCGCTGCGCCACGGCCTCCGTGTAAACGGGCCCGACCGGCTTGCTGGGCGCGGCGAACGCCGGGTCGTCGGCCCGCACGACGGTCTGCGTCAGGATCACCGCGATCTCACGGCGGATCCCGCGGGCGATGAACGCGTCGCGGAGCGCCTGCGTCATCAGGTAGCCGATCTGGCCCTGGGACTCGGCGCCCGAGGACGTCGAGCGGCGGCGCCGGCACGACCGCCGACGCCATCTCCGCCTCGATCGCGAGGAAGCCGACCTGCGGGCCGTTCCCGTGGGTCAGCACGATCTCCGCCCCGCTCCGCTCCGCGAGGTCGACGAGCGAGCGCGCCGCGATCTCCAGGTTGTGGCGCTGGACCTCGATCGAACCCGGCTCGCCGCGCCGGATCATCGCGTTCCCTCCGAGCGCGACCGCGATCCTGGTCATCCCAGTCGCTCGCCGCGGCGGTCGCCCGTGATCAGCGCGTAAAGGAGCGCCTGCTCCGTGTAGACCCGGTTCTCGGCCTGGTCCCAGACGCGGCTCTGGGGCCCGTCGATGACCGCGTCGGTCACCTCGTCGCCGCGGTGGGCGGGCAGGCAGTGGAGGAAGATCGCGGTCGGCACCGCGCCGGCCATCATGCGGTCGTCGACCGTGTAGCCCGCGAAGACGCGACGGCGCTCCTCGCGCTCGGCCTCCTTGCCCATCGAGGCCCAGACGTCCGTGTAGACGGCATCCGCGCCCCGGACCGCCTCGCCGGGATCCGTCACGATCTCGACCGAGCCGCCGTTCTCCGCGGCGTTCGCCCGCCCGGAGGCGACGATCGCCGGGTCGGGCCGGTATCCCTCCGGCGTCGCGATCGCGAGGTCGAACCCGAGGTAGCCGGCCGCCTGGATCAGCGAGTGGGCGACGTTGTTGCCGTCGCCCACGAAGGCCACCCGACGTCCGCGGAGGTCGCCGAAGGCCTCCTCGAGCGTCATCGCGTCGGCCAGCGCCTGGCACGGGTGATGCTCGTCGGTCAGGGCGTTGATGATCGGGATGCTCGAGTTGGCCGCCAGCTCGTCGACCCGTGCCTGGGCGAAGGTCCGGATGGTGAGGGCCGACAGGTAGCGCGAGAGGACGCGGGCAGTGTCCGCGACGGTCTCGCCATGGCCGAGCTGGAGCTCGTCGGGCCGCAGCACGATCGGCAGCATCCCGAGGGCCCACGCGGCGGCCTCGAGGCTGACGCGGGTCCGCGTCGAGGGCTTGTCGAAGATCATCCCGACCCGTCCGCCGGCAAGCGCGCCCCGGTGCCGGCCGGGCTCGCTCTTGAACCGGTGCGACAGGTCCAGGATCTCGCGGACTCCCTCGCGACCGAGGGAGTCGAGGGAGAGGAGGTGGTCCGTCATCGCGTCATCATCCGTCAGCGAGCAGCGGCAGGGCTTGCCGCGCGGGCACGGGCCACGATCGGGGCGAGAAGGTCAGCAAGAGTCGGCATGTCGGGGTCGCCCGCGACTTCGTCCAGCTCGTAGCGGACGCGGACGACCGGCTTGTCGAGGTGGAGCACGCGGTTGAGGTCGATCGGCGTGGCCGCGAGCACGAGGTCGGCGGGCATCGCGTTGAGCGTGTCCTCCAGCTCCGTGCATCTGCTCCTGCGCCGTAGCCCATGGCGGGGAGGAGGTGCTGGAGGGCCGGGTACTTCGCGAGCGTCAGGGCAAGGCTGCCCATCGCGTACGGGACGCGGGTCCACGATCTCGGCGGCGCCGAAGCGCCGGGCCGCGACGATCGCCGGCGCCGAAGGTCATCCCGCCGTGGGTGAGCGTCGGGCCGTCCTCGACGACGGCGACCCGCTTGCCCTCGATGGTCGCCGCCCTCGAGCGTCGAGCGACGAGCGGGCCAGGATCACCTCGGCCCGCGGGTTGAGGTTCGCGATGTCGCCTCGGACCTGCTCGACCGCGCCCGGCGTCGGCCGAGTCCACCTTGTTGATGACGACGACGTCCGCCATCCGGAGGTTGGCCTCGCCCGGGTGGTAGTGCATCTCGTGACCGGGCCGCAGCGGATCGGCCACGACGACGAAGAGGTCCGGCTTGTAGAACGGGAAGTCGTTGTTGCCGCCGTCCCAGAGGATGACGTCGGCCTCCTTCTCGGCCTCGCGCGAGGATCGCCTCGTAGTCGACCCCGGCGAACAGGACGCGTCCCGCGTCGAGATGCGGCTCGTACTCCTCCCGCTCCTCGATGGTGCGTCTCGTGACGGTCGAGGTCGGCGTACGTCGCGAAGCGCTGGACGCGCTGCTTCACGAGATCGCCGTACGGCATCGGGTGGCGGATCACGACGACCCGGAGCCCCTGGGCCTCGAGCAGCCCGGCAAGGTACCGCGTCGTCTGGCTCTTGCCGGCACCGGTCCGCGTGGCGCCGGTCGCGACGACGGGCTTCGTGCTGCGGATCATCGTTCGCACCGGGTCCGAGCAGCACGAAGTCGGCGCCACGCCGCAAGCACGCGGCTGGCCTGGTGCATCACGAACTCGTGGGCGACGTCGCTGTAGGCGAAGACGACCCGGTCGATCGTTCTGGCGGGCGAAGATCCGCTCGAGCTCGGACTCCGGGACGATCGGGATGCCGTCCGGGTAGAGCGGGCCCGGCGAGCTCCGGCGGGTAGCGCCGGCGGTCGATGCCCGGGATCTGGGTTGCCGTGAACGCGACGACCTCGACCTCGGGGTCGTCTCGGTAGCACGACGTTGAAGTCATGGAAGTCGCGCCCGGCGGCGCCCATGATCACGACCTGCGTGCGGTCCATGGTCGTCCGCTCCTCCGCATCTCTGCCGACGCGGACGAGCCGGTTCCCGGCCCGGGCCCGGCGGTCGTCCTTCTGGGTTGAGTGTGGGTGCCCCGTCAAGGCGCCCGGTAGGGCCGAGCGGACCCCGGGGGCGGGGCCGGTCGGCCGGGCCACCAGCGTCGCCGCGAGGAGGTGCTCGACTGAAGGCGGATGTGGCACGGTTGGCGCGGACGCGAGCCCGATGACCGCCGGTGATCGTCATCCGGCGGGACCTGCTATCGCGGGGGGGCCGTGCTCTCCCGGATCACGAGCTCGGTCGCCAGCTCAACTCGGGTCTGGGAGGGCTGCTCGCCCCGGGCCAGCCTCAGGGCGAGACGCGCGCCGGCGACCGCCATCTGGACCAGCGGCTGGCGGACCGTGGTCAGCGGCGGGCCGACCCAGGCCGCCACCGGCAGGTCGTCGAACCCGACGACGCTGAGGTCCTCGGGAATGTGCAATCTCGCCTCGCGCGCCGCCTGGTAGACCCCGAGCGCCATCAGATCGTTGCCGGCGAAGACCGCGGTTGGCGGGGTCGGCAGGCCCAGCAGGATTCGACCCTCGGCGATGCCTTCGTCGACGTGGAAGTTGCCGCACCGGACGAGATCCGGGTCGACGGGGATGCCCGCCCCGTCCATGGCAGCCCGGTACCCATCCATGCGGGCGCGACTGCAGAGGACGCTCTCTGGCCCTCCGATCACCGCGATCCTGCGGTGGCCCAGCCCGAGAAGGTGCCGTGTCGCGGCGAGGCCGCCGCTCCAGTTGCTCGCGCCGATCGACGGTGTGTCATGCAGCGGCTCGCCGGTCGGATCGACCACGACAAGGGGGATGTTGCGCGACTCCAGCAACGCTCGCTGCCCCTCGCTCAGGTCCGCCATGACCGCGATCACGCCGATCGGGCGGCGCTCGAGGACGCCGTCGATCCAGCGGCGGCCGGGAGTGCGCCGACCCTGCATCTCGGACAGGACCACCGCCAGGTCGTTCTCGCGCGCGACCTGCTCGACGCCCTTGATGATCTCGAGCGCCCAGTCGCTCTCGAGCTCGTGGAAGATCACCTCGATGAGCGGCGCCGATCGACCGGACCGCTTCGAACGCTCGTACCCGTGCTCCCGGATCACCGCCTCGACTCGCTGGCGAGTCGCGAGCGAGACGTCGGATCTGCCGTTGATCACCTTCGACACCGTGGGCGCGGAGACCCCGGCCTCCGCGGCGATGCCGGCGATGGTCGGGGTCCGGCCGGATCGGCTCACCTTGGTCGTCGGGGGCGTCGCCATGATCGAAGTGTACCGAAAGTTTCGGCCTCGAAGCGTGCCCTTCCTGGCAGGAGATGCGGCGGCTCGGCCGCGACGGGGCCGGCCCGGGTTTGTGCCTTGACGGCGACCCACAGTCTGGTAGAGTCCGATTCTCGAAAGCAGTCGGTGATTGACGTCGAAACTTTCGAGATCGGAGGCGAGGCAGGCACGGGCATGGAGCCGGGCGCGGCTCGGCTGAGGCGGCACGGTGACGAACCGTGCATCGACAGCCCGGTGCGAGGGCGATCTCTTCCCGCAGGATGCCTCCTCCTCTCGGCTGGCTGGGGATCGCCCCTCCTGCCGAACGCATTTGGCGGCACCACTCGGTTGCGGCCAGCGCGGGTGTCAGGCGGCGCGTGATGCGGTCGCCGCGGCCGAGGCGCGTCGTGCCCGGAAGGCCGCTGATGCGCGACAGGAGAAGTTGCTGAAGGAGGCGCGGAGGATCGACGATCGAGGCGAGCCCTGGGCGAGGAGGAGCGAGGAATGATGGAGGTCAAGCAGTGACAACCCGTTTGCGATTGACCGGAGTGCTCACCGTCATGGCGCTGGTGTTCAGCGCCTGTTCGAGCGGCGCCACGAGCACGCCCGCTGCCCCGTCGGTAGCTCCGTCGGTGGCTCCGTCGGTGGCTCCGTCGGCGGCCGCGAGCACGGCGCCGTCCGCGGCTGCAGCATCGCCGGCGGCGGCGCCCGTCACGATCGAGTGGTGGCACATCTCGAAGGACGATCCCGGCAAGACGCTCTTCGCGAACATCGCCGACGCCTACACCGCGGCGCACCCGAACGTCACGATCAACATCACGGTCCTCGAGAACGAGGCGTTCAAGACGAAGCTCGCGACGCAGATGCAGTCGGGCAATCCGCCCGACCTGTTCCAGTCGTGGGGCGGCGGCACGATGGCCGCGCAGGCCGACGCCGGGATGCTCAAGGACATCACCGCCGATGTGGCGTCGTGGAAGGACACGATCAACCCCGGCGCGATGAGCATCTACGCCTACAACAACAAGCAGTACGGCGTTCCCTGGGACATGGGGATGATCGGCTTCTGGTACAACAAGGCCCTGTTCACCAAGGCCGGGATCGCGGCGCCGCCGTCGACGTGGGACGAGTACCTCGCCGACGTCAGCAAGCTCAAGGCCATCGGCGTCGCACCGCTGGCCATCGCCGGCAAGGACATGTGGCCCTCGATGCACCTGTGGACCTATCTCCTCGTCCGCATCGGCGGCGCCGACGCGCTTACGCAGATGATCCAGAGCAGAACTGGAA
This sequence comes from uncultured Chloroflexia bacterium, assembly GCA_963809215.1. Lineage (GTDB taxonomy): Bacteria > Chloroflexota > Limnocylindria > Limnocylindrales > CSP1-4 > CTSoil-043. The sequence goes on along the minus strand of CAWEIJ010000002.1, from coordinate 225,684 downwards.
CACCGCCGCCTGCACGCAGGCAGGCGACGCGGTGATCAAGCTGAACGCGCTGAACCCGTACCAGGACGGCTACAAGAGCGCCTCGTACGACAACGAGGCCGCCGCGGTCGGCAACGGCAAGGCAGCCATGGAGCTGATGGGCCAGTGGGCGCCGGGCGTCGAAGTGGCCGACAGCACGAGCAAGAAGGGCCTCGGCGCTGACCTCGGTTGGTTCCCGTTCCCGGCCGTCGCCGGTGGCGCGGGCGCTCCGACCGACGGCGTCGGTGGCGGCAACGGCATCGCGGTCGGCAAGAACGCACCGCCGGAGGCCGTCGACTTCCTCAAGTTCTTCAGCAGCGTCTCGAACGCCGACTCGCTCAACAGCTCGAATCCGCCGACCGCCCTCTCGCCTGTCATCGGAACCGAGAGCACGGTCACGGATCCGAACCTGCAGCTGGTCCTGGCGGGCCGCAACGCAGGCCAACTTCATCCAGCTCTACCTCGACCAGGCGACATCGCCGGCCATGGGCACGGCGATCAACGAGGCGACGATCGCGCTGTTCCTCGGACAGTCGACGCCCGCAGAAGGTCTGCCAGGCGATCACGGACGCGGCGGCGGCGCAGTAGCGACCGACTCCGCGAAGCGATTTCGAACTGCCAGAATGGCAGCGATCGAGCGGGCCGGCTCACGCCGGCCCGCTCGATTTCTCGAAGTGGCCGGCGCTTCGACACGCGAACCCAAAGGACGGAGATGAGCACGAGCAGCGCGATCGCCGCTCGGCCGGGGGCCGCTCGGCCGGAGGCACGTGCGCGAGTGCGATCCCGATGGATCACGATCGCCGTCTTCCTGCTGCCAGCGCTCGCGCTGTTCGTCATCTTCGTGCTGTTGCCAATCGTCGCAGGCGGCCTACTACAGCCTCTTCAAGTGGAACGGGCTGCAGCCGCTGACGGACTTCATCGGGCTCAAGAACTACCAGGTTGCGCTGGGAAGCGATACCTTCAGGGCGGCGATCGGCAACAACGTCTTCATCGTCGTGCTCTCGCTGGCGCTCCAGATCCCGTTCTCGCTCGGCCTGGCCGTCCTCCTGAACCGGAGGTTCCCCGGCCGCGGCGATCTTCCGGCTGATCTTCTTCCTGCCGTACGTCCTGTCCGAGGCGATCACCGGCATCGTCTTCAGCCTCATGCTCCGGCCGGATGCGATCGTGGACACGAGCCTCAGGGGCCTCGGCCTGGGCGGCCTGATCCAGGACTGGCTGGGTGATGGCACCGTCGTGATGTTCACCCTGTTCGTGATCATCTCGTGGAAGTACTTCGGCTTCCACATGATCATCCTGCTGGCCGGGCTCCAGGGGATCCCGCGCGAGCTGGAGGAGGCGGCCCGCATCGACGGCGCGGGCCGGTGGCAGGCGTTCCGTTTCGTCACGCTGCCACTGCTCGGGCCGACGCTGCGCGTCTCCGTCTTCCTGTCGATGATCGGTGCGCTCCAGCTGTTCGACATGGTCTGGGTCATGACCAAGGGCGGGCCGGTCGGGGCGTCGAACACGATGGCGATCCTGATGTTCAAGAGCGGCTTCCAGAGCCAGCAGATGGGCTACGGCAGCGCCCTCGCCGTGATCCTCTTCGGGTTCGCCCTCGTCCTTGCCCTGGCCTACCTGCGATTCGTGCTGCGACGGGACATCGAGGGCGCGCTCACCGTGTTCAACGGGTAGCGGCATGACGACGCGCATCGACCGAGTCGGGTGTCACGACCGCTTCGGAGGTTCGGCGGCCGGCACGCCTCGCCCGCGTCGGGCACCTTCGACGTCGCAAGCTACGGGATCCTGGTCGCTCGTCGCGCTCCTGATCCTGGTCCCGATCGCGTTCGCGATCCTCGGCGGCTTCAAGTCCAACGACCAGCTCGTCGGCGACCCGGGCTCGGTCATCCCGAGCCCGTGGGTCGTTCTCCAACTACACGGACGTCCTGTTCGGCGCCAACAGCGGCGCGTTCTGGCAGGAGGTCGGCAACAGCCTGATCGTCGCGGTCATCGCGGTCGCCGCCACGGTCGTGCCGGCATCGCTGGCCGCGTTCGTCTTCGCCCGGATCGCCTTCCGCGGCCGGGAGGCGATCTACACGCTGTTCGCGCTCGGCCTGCTTTTCCCGGCGGCCGTCGCGATCCTGCCGCTGTACATCCTGGTCCGCGATCTCGGGCTGTCGGGAAACTTCCTGGGCGTCGCGCTGCCGGAGGCCGCCTTCGGGCTGCCCCTGACCATCATCATCCTGCGGCCATTCTTCAGGAGCATCCCGGCAGAGCTCGAGGACGCGGCGAGGATCGACGGCTGCAGCACGTTCGGGTTCTTCTGGCGGGTCCTCCTGCCGCTGGCCCGACCTGCGATCGCAACGGTCAGCGTCCTGGCGATCGTCAGCACCTGGAACGCGTTCCTCCTCCCGCTGATCCTGCTCAACGGCGAGTCCAGTGGACGCTGCCGCTCGGCGTCATGAACTTCTCCGGGCACGTACAGCGCCGGACCAGGCCCGCATCCTCGCGTTCACCGTCCTCGCGATCATGCCGGCCATCCTCTTCTATGCAGTCGCCGAGCGTCAGATCGTCGGCGGCTTGACCGCCGGCTCGGTGAAGGGCTGATGACACTCGAACCAGAGCTACCTGGACACCACGCTGTCCATCGACGAACGGATCGCGGACCTGCTCGACCGGATGACCGTCGAGGAGAAGGTCGCCCAGCTCGGATCCGTCTGGTCCTTCGAGATCGTCGGGATCGGGACGCTCGACCCCGAGAAGGCCGAACGGCTGATCGGTCTCGGGATCGGCCAGATCACGCGTCTGGCCGGAGCAACGAACCTCGAGGCGCGCGAGGTCGCGGTCCTCGCCAACGAGATGCAGCGCTTCCTCGTCGAGAAGACCCGCCTCGGGATCCCGGCAATCTTCCACGAGGAGTCCCTGCACGGCCTCGTCTCCCGGGACGCCCCGTGCTTCCAGCAGTCGATCGGCGCGGCCGCGGCCTGGGACGCCGAGCTGGTCCAGGCCATGGCGTCCACGATCCGCCGGCGGATGCTCGTGACGGGTGCCCGCCAGTCCCTGGCGCCGGTCCTCGACGTGACGCGCGACCCGCGCTGGGGGCGCGATCGAGGAGACGTACGGCGAGGACCCGTACCTGGCGGCCGAGCTGGGGTGTGCCTACGTCCGCGGCATCCAGGGACGACTCTCTCGAGGCTGGCGTGATCGCGACTGCCAAGCACATCGTGGGGCACGGCCTGGCCGAAGGTGGCCTGAACCAGGCCCCCGCTCACGTGGGCCCGCGCGAGCTGCGGGACGAGCAGCTCCTCCCCTTCGAGACGGCGGTCCGGGAAGCGGGAGTGGCGAGCGTCATGCCCGCCTACTGCGACGTGGACGGGGTGCCCTGCCACGCCTCGCACGAGCTGCTGACGACGATCCTGCGCGACGAGTGGGGCTTCGATGGGATCGTTGTCTCCGACTACACCGGCATCCAGATGCTCTCCACCAAGCACGAGCTGACCGCGGACCTGGGGACCGCCGCTGCGCTCGCCATACGGGCCGGCCTCGACACCGAGCTGCCGAGCACCGTCGACCTACGGCGCACCCCTCCTGGGGGCGCTGTCCGAGGGGCGCATCGACGAGGCGCTGGTCGATACCCTGGTCAGGCGGGTCCTGCGCATGAAGTTTCGGCTCGGACTCTTCGAGCACCCGTACGTCGACCCGCCGTCGGCGGCCACGCTCGCGGAGCTTGCCGGCGATGAGGCGCGGGTGGCGCGCGAGCTCGCCGGGCGATCGTTCGTGCTTGTCGAGAACGATGGAGTTCTGCCGCTTCGGACGGGCCTCGAACGGGTCGCCGTGATCGGGCCCATCGCCGCGAGCCCCCGCGAGCTGCTCGGCGACTACGCCCACCTCCTGCACATCGAGACGCTGCTCGAGATGCGCGAGCAGGGCGAACGCGTTCGGCTTCCCGCTGACCGACGAGATCGTCCCCGCCGATGAGCTGGCGGGTCGCACCACGATCTTCGATGCGATCACCGCCGGTTTGCCCGACGCACGGGTCGTGCATGCGCGTGGAACGGGCATCCACGGCGGGACGGACGCCGAGATCCAGTTTGCTGTCGAGCTCGCGCGATCGTCCGACGTGGCGATCGTCGTCCTCGGCGAGCGTTCCGGGCTGACCGACATCGCCACGACCGGCGAGGCACGTGACCGGCGGGACCTGGGCTTCATGGGTCGTCAGCAGGAGCTGCTCGAGGCCGTCGTCGCGACCGGGACGCCGGTCGTGCTCGTCGTGGTGAGCGGCCGGCCGCTGGCGATCGAATGGGCGGCGGCGCACTGTTCCGCGGTCCTTCTGGCGTGGGTCCCGGGCGACGCGGGCGCCCAGGCCGTCGCCGCCGCACTCGTCGGCGACGTGAATCCCGGCGGCAAGCTGCCGATCTCGGTCCCGCGGAACGTCGGCCAGGTTCCCGTCTCGTATCGCCACCACCCGACCGGCGGCCGGTCCACCTGGAAGGGCGATTACGTGGACGGTCCGAGCACGCCGCTCTGGCCGTTCGGCTTCGGGCGGTCGTACACGACGTTCGAGCTGTCGCGTCTGCGGCTGGACAGGACGGAGCTGCCGACCGACGGCGGCGAGATCGTGGTGACCGTCGACGTCGAGAACACCGGAAGCCGGCGCGGCGACGAGGTGGTCCAGCTCTACGTCCGCGACCCGGAGGCAACGGTCGCCCGCCCGGTGCTGGAGCTGCGCGGGTTCCGCCGGGTCGGACTCGAGCCCGGCGAGCGGCGTTCGGTGACGTTCACCCTCGCCTCGGAGCAGTTCGCCTACGTGGGCGCCGACTACCGCCGCGTTGTCGAGCCCGGCGTCATCCGCGTCTTCGTCGGGACCTCCTCGGCCGAACTTCCCCTCGCGGGGCAGTTCGAGCTTGTCGGGCGCACTGTCCACCTGGTCGAGCGCCATCGCTACCTCACCCGGACGACGCTTGCCTGACGTCCGGGCAGTCGTCGACCCGGCCGTCGTCGTCGGACGGGTCGACGATCGACTGTTCGGATCGTTCGTGGAGCACATGGGCCGGGCGATCTACGGCGGGATCTACGAGCCGGGCCATCCGACAGCCGATGCGGCCGGCTGGCGGCGCGACGTGGTGGAGCTGGTGCGGCAGATGGGCGTGACCCTCGTCCGCTACCCGGGCGGCAACTTCGTGTCGGGCTATGACTGGGAGGATGGCGTCGGGCCCCGCGAGGCACGCCCGACCCGGCTCGACCGCGCCTGGCGCTCGATCGAGTCGAATGCCGTCGGAACTGACGACTTCCTCGCCTGGGCCCGGCTGGCCGGCCTCGAGCCGATGCTCGCCGTCAACCTCGGCACGCGCGGCGTCGACGCCGCCCGGAACCTCGTCGAGTACTGCAACGGACAGGTCGGCAGCCGCTTCGCCGACTGGCGGGCCGCCAACGGGCACCCCCAGCCCTACGCCGTCCGGCTGTGGTGCCTGGGCAACGAGATGGACGGCCCGTGGCAGATCGGCCACACCTCCGCGATCGAATACGGCAGGCTGGCGGCGGATGCCGGCCGGGCAATGCGCCTGGTCGATCGGTCGATCGAGCTCGTCGCCTGCGGCAGCTCCGGCTCGAGGATGCCGACCTTCGGCGTGTGGGAAGAGACCGTCCTCGACGTCGCCTGGGACGTCGTCGACCACATCTCGCTGCACAGCTACTACGACCCGGCCGAGTACGACACGGTCGGCGACTACCTTGCCTGCTCGCTCGACCTCGAGCGGATGATCGAGAAGGTCGCCGCGACCGCCGATTCCGTCGCGGCCCGAAAGGCGAGCCACAGGCGGATCGGCGTGAGCGTTGACGAATGGAACATCTGGCACTTCAGCGAGCACCGTTCCCGGGAGGACCCGCAACGCCCGTACCGAGTGGCGCCGGCGCTTGCCGAGGACGACCACGACCTCGCGGACGCCCTCGCGGTCGGGTGCCTCCTGATCGCGCTGCTGCGCCATGCCGACCGCGTCCGGATCGCGTGCCAGGCGCAGCTCGTCAACGTGATCCCCGCGATCCGCACGGTCGACGGTGGACCCGCCTGGCGCCAGGCGTCGTTCCACCCGTTCGCGGACGTCGCGCGGCTCGGTCGCGGGACGGTCCTCGGCCTCGAGCTCGACGGACCGACCTACCTGGTGGCCGGCGAAGGTCGGGTCCAGGCGATCGACGCAGTCGCGGTGAGAGATGTCGCTGCCGGCTCGCTCACCCTCTTCGCGGTCAACCGGCTCGACCGGGCGCTGGCACTCGAGGCGGAGCTCCGCGACCTCGGCCCGCTGGTCGTCGACGAGCATCGCGTCCTGACCGATCCGGACATCCACGTGGCCAACACGGCCGCCGATCCCGACCGGGTCGCGCCGCGACCCGGCGTGAACGCCCGGATCGACGCGGGACGGCTGTCCGTCGAGCTGCCGCCGCGCTCGTGGAACGTCCTGCGGCTCAGCGGACCGGTCAGGACCAACACCACGACCGGGAAGATGGTCCGGACCCCGCGCGCAGCAGCGACGGGCGCGGCCGGCAACGCCTGCCCCACGACCGCGTAGACGAAGACCGGCACGGGCGACGTCGCTGCCTGAGCCGCGCTCGGTCCATGTGGGCCGAGGCAGCACCACCATTGTTCGCGCCCTCTCCCGTCCAGCACGACCCCGCCCGTCTCGGGGGCGGGAGCCCATCGGGACCCGACGGCCCGCGCCGGGCCGCAGCGCGAACGCCCCGCGCGAGCGCCCTGCCGGACGACCCGGGAACGCCTGCCGCTCCCGTTTGCCCGCGTGGTCTACCCTTCCCTCCTCGGGAACGATGGGGGTGATGCCGGTGACCTGTGCCACCTGCGGCACGGAGAACGACGCGGGGCGCAAGTTCTGCCTGGAGTGCGGCGCCTCGCTCGCAGCGGGCTGTCCGGCCTGCGGCTCCCCCAACCCGCCGACCGCCCGGTTCTGCGGCGAGTGCGGCGCCCGCCTCGCCGGAACGGCAACCCCGCCACGCCCGGCGCAGGTGCCCGTGCCACCGGTCGCAGAGCGGCGGGTCGTCTCGGTGCTGTTCGCGGACCTGGTGGGCTTCACCACGCTCGCCGAGCACCGGGACGCCGAGGAGGTCCGCGACCTCCTCTCGCGCTACTTCGACCTTGCGCGCGGGGTCGTGGAGCGGCACGGCGGCACGATCGAGAAGTTCATCGGCGACGCGGTGATGGCCGTCTGGGGTGCCCCGACCAGCCACGAGGACGACGCGGAGCGGGCCGTGCGCACCGCCCTGGAGATCGTCGGCGAGGTGCGCGGCCTGGGACCGGAGGTCCGCGCCCGTGTGGGAGTCGTGACCGGCGAGGCTGCCGTCACGATCGGCGCGATCGGCGAGGGCATGGTCGCCGGGGACATGGTCAACACCGCCAGCAGGCTCCAGGGGATGGCACCGCCCGACGTCGTGCTCGTCGGCGAGGCGACGATGCACGCCGCCTCCGGGGCGATCGCGTTCGAGATGGCGGGCGAGCAGCTCCTCAAGGGCAGGTCGGCTCCGGTGCCCGCCTGGCGCGCCCTGCGCGTGGTCGCCGAGCGGGGTGGGCGCGGCCGCTCGGGAGCCATCGAGGCACCCTTCGTCGGGCGCGACGACGAGCTTCGGCTGCTCAAGGACCTCTACCACACGACGGCGCGGGACCGGCGCGTGCGGCTCGTCTCGGTCACGGGCCAGGGCGGCATCGGCAAGAGCCGGCTCGCCTGGGAGTTCCTGAAGTACATCGACGGCCTTGTCGAGACCGTCTACTGGCACCACGGGCGGTCCCCCTCGTATGGGAGCGGGATCACGTTCTGGGCGCTCGGCGAGATGGTCCGGGTGCGCGCGGGGCTGACGGAGGCCGACGACGAGGCGACGACCCGTGCGCGGATCGGCGAGTCGGCTGCCCGCTGGATCCCGGACGAGCAGGAGCGGCGCTGGGTGGAGGCCTCGCTGCTCGCCCTGCTCGGGGTTGGCGAGCCGCTCCCCGGCGGCCAGGACCGGCTCTTCTCCGCGTGGCGGACCTACTTCGAGCGGATCGCGGCCGCTGACCCTGTCGTGATGGTGTTCGAGGATCTCCAGTGGGCGGACAGCGGGCTCCTGGCCTTCATCGACCACCTCGTGGACTGGAGCCGTGGAGTGGCGATCTACGTGGTCGCGCTGGCGCGGCCCGAGCTCCTCGAGACACGGCCGGACTGGGGCGCGGGCAAGCGCAACTTCACGAGCCTCGCCCTGGAGCCGCTTTCTCCCGAGGCGATGCGGGCGCTCCTCGCGGGCCTCGTGCCCGGGCTGTCGCCGGACGCCGCCGCGCGGATCGTGGGGCGCGCCGACGGGATCCCCCTCTACGCGGTCGAGATCGTGCGGATGCTCGTGGCACAGGGCTCGCTCGAGGCCGTGGACGGCGCGTATCGGCCGGTCGGCGACCTCGCCGACGTGGCGATCCCGGAGACGCTCCACTCGCTGATCGCCGCCAGGCTCGACGCCCTCGATCCGTCCGATCGCGCGCTCCTCCAGGCCGCGTCGGTCATCGGCCACGCCTTCGGCGTCGATGGCCTCGCGGCGGTCGCCGCGGTCGACGCGGGCGAGGTGGAGCGCCGGCTCCTCTCGCTCGTGCGCCGGGAGCTCGTCGTTCGGAACGTCGACCCGCGCTCGGCCGAGCGCGGCCAGTTCGCGTTCGTGCAGTCGCTGGTCCGCGAGGTGGCCTACTCGACGCTGGCCCGCCGCGACCGGAAGGCACGCCACCTCGCCGCTGCCCGCCATTTCGAGACGCTCGTGGACCAGGAGCTCGCGGGCGCGCTCGCGACCCACTACCTGGCCGCCTACCGGAACGCGTCCGAGGGCCCTGAGGCCGACGCGCTCGCGACGCAGGCGCGGATCGCGCTGCGTGCCGCCGGTGAACGGGCGGTCGCGCTGGGCGCCCAGGAGCAGGCGCTGGGCTTCTACCGCGACGCGCTGGACGTGACGTCCGAGCCGGTCGATCGCGCGATCCTGCTCGAGCGGGCCGGGACCGCCGCGTCGGCCGGTGGAATGCACGAGGAGGCCGAGCGGCTTCTCGCGCGCGCAATCGAGCTTCTCCGCGCCGCCGGCGATCGAAGCGGTGCGGCACGGGTCACCGGGAGCCTCGGCGATGCCATGTTCGGCCGCCTCCGCCTCGATGCCGCCCTCGCCCTCGTCAACGACGCCGCCGCGGAGTTCGCCGACCTCGGCGAGGACCCCGGGTACGCGTCGCTGCTCGGCCAGCTGGCCCGCTTCCAGATGCTCCGCCAGGTCGACTTCCGCGGGGCCGTGGCGACGGCGGACCGTGCCCTCGAGATCGCGGAGCACCTCGACCGGGTGGACCTGGTCGCCGACGCGCTCGTGACGCGGGGAGTTGCGCTCACCAGCGTCGGTCGGGCATACGAGGGCATCGGCTGCCTCGAGTCCGGCCTCCGGCTCGCCGAGCGGCACGCGCTCCTCGGGACGGAGATCCGGGCGCGGATCAACCTGGGCGGGCCGCTCACGATCCACGACCCACGGGCCGCCTTCGAGGTCTCGCGGCATGGCCTGACGCTGGCCCGCCGCTTCGGACACCGGCAGGGCGTCTCGATGCTGGTCGGCAACGCGAGCATCGGAGCATTCGAGACCGGCGAATGGGAGTGGGCACGCCAGGAGCTCCGTGCCGCGCTCGACGAGGCCGCGAGCGAGGAGGAACGCTACCTCCTTGTCTGGTTCCAGGTCCTGCTCCTGGTCGAGGGTGGCCTGCCCGCAGGCGACGAGCTCGAGGAGGTCGAGCGCTGGGTCGAGGCGCACGTCGGCGCCGAGCCGCACCTGCAATCGCACGTGAGCAGCATTCGGACGATGCGCGCGCTCGAGCGTGGTGACCTGGCCGCCGCGGCATCGGGACACGTCGAGACGGGCCGCCTCGACCCGTACAACGCGGTCTGGTCGCTCGGCGAGGCTGCGATCGTGGCGCTCCTCGACCGCGATCGCGAGCGCGCGGCCGAGGTGGTGCGCGCCTTGCGGGCGACGCGCTCGCACGCGCCGGTTGGGCGCCTTTCGCTCCAGGTCGCCGAGGCAGGGATCGCGGCCCTCGAAGGGAAGGCCGCCGCGGCGCGGAGCGGGCTCCTGGACGCCTATGCGGGGCACCAGGCGATCGGGGCGTCACGCAGGCAGGCGCTCACGGGGCTCGTCATGGCCACCTTGCTCGACCCGGGCGACCCCCAGGTCCGGTCGGCCATCACCGAGAGCCGCCAGCTCTTCGAGAAGTTGGGCGCCGGCCTGTGGCTCGCGTTGCTGGATTCCGCGGAGGCCCGCGGAGCTGCCGCCACGGCCTCCAGCCCGGCGCCATCGCGCTCGGCGGCCGGATCGGTCGAACGCCCTCCCGTGCCGGCCGACCGCTCGTAGACCGTCGCCCTCCTCGGCCCAGGGTCACGTAGCTTCGCGTTCCCCCGCCCTACGTCCACGCGCAACGGATTCCGGGAACGGTCGCCGGGCTGGCGGTCGCCCCGGCGGGCACCCTGGCCGTTGGTCGCGGGCGCGTCCCTCGCAGGAGGACGGACTCGCCAGCGCGCGACGACGCGCGTTTGTCCCAGGGTCGCACGTCCGGGTGACGTCGACGAACGCGAGGGCACCGAGCGGCCAACTCCGTGGCGCCACACGGGATTGACCACGTGGACCACCCCGGTCATCGTGGCACTCTCATTCGTCCATGAGGGGAGCGATGCCGATGGCCCCACCATCGAACGAACAGGTCGTGCGCCGGTATGTCGAGGCGGTCACGGCCCACGACCCCAACATGCTCGGCCAGTTGCGCCACCAGGAGTGGACCGCGGAGTGGCCGCAGTCCGGCGAGCGCGTGCGCGGCGATGCAAACGACCGGGCGATCATCGACAACTGGCCCGGAGGCCGGCCGAGCGCCCGTGTCAACCGCGTCGTCGGCGCAGAGGACCGCTGGGTCGTGACGCCGTCGTTCACGGTTCAGCGGGTGGTCGGCTCGGGGGACTTCTGGTGGGCGGCCGGAACCGTGTCCTACGCAGATGGTTCGACGTGGTTCGACGTGATCCTGCTGGAGCTGCGCGACGGCACGGTGCTCCGCGAGACGTGGTACTTCGCACCATCGTCCGAGGCTCCGGCGTGGCGAGCACAGTGGGTCGAGCGGATGGGCTGACCAGGCGGCCCGGCATTTCTCGTGGGTCGTGCGTCGGCGAGAAGGACGACAGCCCAGGGTGCCCGGCCCCGGCCAGCGCAACCGGCCGTATCGGCTCGCGCGCGGGCCGCGCATGCTCCGCAGGCACGGCAACGGCGCCTGACCCGAGGCACCGACGCACGGCCGGCTCCGTGTCGGGGTCCGAGACGATCCGGATCAAGACCGAATGCAGGACATCTGGGGGGCACGATGGATCACGCAGCCACGGCGCGACGCATGTACGACCTGATCAACGGAGGCGACATCGAGGGGTTCGCGGGGCACCTGGCGGACGACTTCGTCGAGCACGAGGTGACCCCTGGCCTCGCGCCGACGAAGGCGGGAGTCCAGGACTTCTTCCGGATGCAGCTCGCCGCGTTCCCCGACCTGCACATGGCGGTGGAGGATGTCTTCGCGAGCGGCGAGAAGGCCGTCGCGCGCGTGCGGTACACGGGGACGAACCGCGGAGCGTTCATGGGCATGCCGGCTACCGGCAAGAGCGTCGACATACAGCTCATCGACATCTTCGGCTTCGACGATCACGGTCGGGTGCGCGAGCACTGGGGCGTCATCGACCTCATGACGATGATGCAACAGCTCGGCCTGGCTCCTTCCGGCCCTCCCGCCTAGACCCGACCGCGGCAGCCGACTGCCGGCAGGGTCGGATCTGCGCGCGCCGGCGGCGTCGATCCGACCGGGTCGCCGCGACCGACGAGACGGGACTGCGCGGCCGAGCGACCATCGATCCCGGCGTGCCCGGCCTGGGGGGCCGGCCCGACGAGTCGCGCCAGGCCACTGCCTAGTACAGGCTGCAGACGATGGGCCGCGGCCTGGGGTTCGCGGCCGCGTGGGACACCGTGGTGACCGCGATCCGCTGCGCCACGACCATCAGCTTGTTGTAGGTCCCATAGGGTCCTTCCGACGTCTGGAGCCACACCTGCTGGCTCGAGATCGACCACAGGTCCGGGATCGTGTACTGGTGGCGCCGGACGCGGATGACCTGGTACGTGTACATGCGATCGTCGCTGGTCCACACGTACACCTTCATGCCCAGCATCCGGGCACCGTTGTTGACGAGCGATGCCGTCAGGAGCGGCAGGAACATGCCCGTTCGGGCATGGGCATAGATGAACGAGACACCTGCCTCGCCCGGCTGCGAGAGCTGGGGCATGTACATCGCCACGTTGCACCAGGGAAACGCGTTGCCCTTCTGGACGACGACCGGCAGGTCGATGCCGAGGCCCGGCACCGAAACGCGGGTCGCGAGCGGGTACGTGAGCACGGAGCAATGGGAGTCCGTGCCGGTGCCGATCCGAAGGGCGATCGCCCCGACCGACGCCCGGTTCCAGACGGGCGCCATCCTGACCGGGGTGATCGTCGAGGCGACCGCAGCGGAACCGTTCGCGTCCGTGACCAGGTAGGGGAGCCGGAGCAGGACCGTCGGGTGCGAGCAGGTCCCGACGTAGACCGCGACGGCGTAGGTCGAGGACGGCGCGAGTCCCGAGACCTGCGCCGAGAAGCTGCCGTTCCCGGCCCAGTCGCGCGTGAGGACGGCGGTTCCGCCGGCCATGGCGCCGCCGGCGCTCACGCCGGCGATCGTCGCGGTCCACGTGCGCCGGATCGTCGCCGCGCTCGCCGTGGGCGGCAGCGCCGCTGCGAGGAAGGCGCTGACGGCCAGGAAGAGGAGCGCGCGCGATCGAAGGCCAGCCATTCCATCTCCGTTGGCGGTGCGGCTCGTGCGTCGGGCAGGCGTCCCGTGTCCGGGTTGAATGTGACACATCCCGCGGGATTGGAGGTACGGCCTCGGCCGGCACGCCGGCCGACGCAGCTCGGCCCCGCGGCGCGCGATCGGTGCGCTTCGCCTCCCGCGATCGGTGAGCCTCGTCCCAACGGCCTGCGGCGCGCGACGTGTGAGACAACACGAGTCGTGCTGGACTTCGGGCGAGCCCGCGTGCAAGGATGCACGATCGCGCCGCGTCCGGCGACGGCGCCAGGGGGAGGTCCCGTCCGGTGGTGACCGTACCGATTCCTCGCGACGTGGACGGCATCGAGCGCAGGCTCGGCTCACCTCGCCGGACGGAGATCGCCGCCCTCTCGGAGACTGCCCAGGCCGGCCCGGACGCGGGCTGCTCCCTGCCCACCGACGCGGCGCCTGTCGAGGCGCTCAGATGATCCCGAATGCGCCCGAGCCGGACCCCGGCGCCCACCTCCGCGACGAGGTCCGCCAGATCCTCGCGGAGGAGGACCGCAACGTGCTCGGGGTGAAGGTCCGCCCCCCCATCCCGATCTCGGCGGACGAACGCATCGCGCTCGCGAAGCTCCGCGGCCTGAACGGGAGCCGTCCGGAGCCCCGGGCGCCCGGGCCACAGGGACTGCCCCCCGAATAGCCCGGGGCGATCTCAGGCGAATTCATCCGGGCGAATCCTCCGGCGCCGACCTCCACCCGAGGGAGCGACGGGCCTCGCGGACCGGCCGTCCGTCACGCCGTCACTCGACGCCTTCCACGAAGCCCGGCCCGGACGAGGTGATCGCCGCGCCGACGCCATCTCCCGCGAGCCCGACGTACATGGAAGGGGCCCCCGGCGAACCGGGGGCCCCTTCGTGCTGCGCGTCAGCGCCGGCGCTCAGGCGCGTCGGAGGGCGAAGCAGTCGCTGCAATAGACGGGCTTGCCGCTCGTGGGCCGGAAGGGGACCTGGGCCTCCTTGCCGCAGTTGGAGCACGTCGCGGTGAACATCTCGCGGGGACCGCGGGAGTACCCGCCGCCACCGCTGCTGCTTCCGCCGCCGTACCCGCCGCTGCTGTCGCCGTAGCCGCCACCACCGCCGCGGTTACCGAAACCGGTGCCCCCGCCGTAGCCGCCACCGGTGTCGCCGCGGGCCGCCTTGCGGCTTGCGCGGCAGGAAGGGCAGCGCCGCGGCTCGGTGAAGCCCCGGGTCGCGTAGAACTCCTGCTCGCGCGCCGTAAAGACGAAGTCCTGGCTGCAATCCGCGCAGGTCATGACCTTGTCGCTGTACAAAGAAAACCGCTCCTCTGTGCTCGGCCGGCGCCCGCGACCCTTGACCGACTGTCTCGCGGGAGTCCGTGAGTGGGAGCGATCGTGTCTGCCGGAAATTCTGTGCCCGCCGTGCGGGCTTGCGCGTGCACGTTAGTTGATCCGCGACACGATGGGAAGAGGGTACTTCACAATCCGGAATCCTGCCCGCGGCATGGTACGGACCGGGCGCGAGGGCGTCCCCCGCCACGGCGACCCGCGTTCCGCCACGACGGCCCGCGTTCTGGCCGGGAGCGGTCGGTACTTCCGGCCACGGCGGTCGGTGGTTCCGGCCACGGCCCTCGGTCAGCCGGCGGCCGCCCAGCCCGCCGCGGCGATGATCACGGTCGTCTGGATCAGCACGTGGTAGACGCCGCTGTACCAGATCGAGCCGGTTCGCCAGTTGAGCCACCCGAACACGAGCCCGCCTCCGAGCGTGGAGAGCGTCTCGATGTCCGGCTTCCCGATGTGCGTGAACGCGAACGGGACGACGGCAACGACCACGCCGAGCGGCCCGACCGCGCGGAGCAGAGCGAAAAGCAGGAAGCCGCGGATCAGGAACTCGGTCGGCACCAGGTCGAGCACGTTGGAGAGGGTCACGTCGGCCCCGCTCGACATCGAGGGTGCATACCAGTCGCGGATCTCGGGGATGCGAGCGACCAGCACGATGGCCGGCAGCGTCACCGCGCTGAGCACGGCCAGCAGGATCAGCCCGCGTCGCGCGTCCCCGACACGCAGACCGTATCGACGTGGATCCTCGCGCAGGGCGATCAGCACCCCGAGGGGCACGATCCCGAAGAGCACGAACCGCTCGATCGCCTGGTTGCGAAGGCTCCGTGGATCGACCGGCCCGAAGCGCGGCAGGATGTCGTGGGTGTGCTGGAGGAGGAGGAGCAGGCTGACCAGCAGCAGCGCGCCGGTCGCGAGCGCGGGGAGCCGGAGCCCGAGCAGGTCGAAGGTCCGCCGGTCGATCGCGCCGGGCAGCTCCTCCGGCGGGTCGCCCGCGAGGAACGCCAGGAGTCGCGCGCGCCGCGTCATCGCTGGAGCCTATATCAGCAGGGGCGGCGCGCGAAGTCCGGGCCGACTGGCCCGCCGGAACGGCCGCTCCGGCGGCTGCCAGGCCGGCCGCCGGGGTCCAGACTGGCCGGCATGACCACCCCGACCGACCATTCGATGAGCGCGGATCCCGGGCTGCGGCACGCCGCGGAGCGTCTCGCCCGGCTGGGCTTCGTCGTCGTCGGGGGGTCGCACCCCGAGGAGACCGGCGCCTCGCAGCTCCTCGTCGCGCTGCGGAGGCAACCAACGCTGGAGCACTTCGATCCCGAGCTCGTCGAGCACTGGACCGTCGGCGCCGGCCGCGGGCGCCTCGTCGAGATCACCCGAGCCACGCCACTCCCGCGACGGGACGCATACGCCTGGGGTTCGATCCGCGTCGTGGACCGGGTCGAGGCGTTCAACTCCTTCCTGAGCTTCGGCGGCGACGTCACGGTCGCCGCGCTCGACGCCGACACGACGATCGCCGTCTTCGAATCGCCCGCGCCGATCCTGCGCTCGACGGGGCACAGCCAGTCCGTGGACCCGCTCACGGGCGAGGTGGGCGCGTTCTTTGCCAGGATCAAGGTCCCGATCGACTTCTCGCCCGGCGCGGAGCAGCGGATCGCCGCGCTGTCGCCACGGGCGCTCCACGGCGCGATGCTCGCGGCGCTCCAGCGCCGCTATGCCCACGCCGAGACCCTGCGCGAGGCGCATCCGGCGGTCGCCGCGTGGGTCTCCCGTGAAGCACACCGGATGCGCGAGGACCATGCCGCCGACTGGGAAGCCGGCGACCAGCTGACCGTCGACCTGCAGCTCGATCGCGACTGAGGATCGCGCCGGTCCGTGGCTCCGGGCCCGCCGCCGGCCGGGCTCCCGCATCGACTCGCGCCCGGATGTCGCGGGATACACTCGGTCGATGGAGCCCCTGACTCGAGAGCGCCGCCGACCCCTGCTCGACGCGATCGCAGCCGAGCGGGTCCTCGTCCTCGACGGGGCGATGGGCACGCTCATCCAGGAATACGTGCTGAGCGAGGACGACTTCCGCGGTGCGCGCTTCCGGGATCACCCGAGGGACCTCCGCGGCGACAACGACCTGCTGTCGCTGACGCGGCCCGACGTCATCACGGCGATCCACGCCGCCTACCTGGACGCCGGCGCCGACGTCATCGAGACGAACACGTTCAATGCCACGGCCATCAGCCAGTCCGACTACGGCCTCTCCCACCTCGCCCGCGAGCTGAACGAGACGGCCGCTCGGCTGGCCCGCGCGGCGTCGGACGCCGCGGAGGCGCGTGACGGCCGGCCACGCTGGGTGGCCGGCGCCCTGGGCCCCACCAACCGGACCGCGTCGATCTCGCCGGACGTCGCGGACGCCGGCGCCCGCAACGTCCGCTTCGAGGAGCTTCGCGCCGCATACGCGGACGCCGCTCGCGGCCTGGTCGACGGCGGCGCCGACATCCTCCTCGTGGAGACGATCTTCGACACGCTCAACGCGAAGGCGGCGATCTTCGCGATCGAGGAGGTCTTCGAGTCGACCGGCCTGCGCCTGCCCGTGATGCTCTCGGGGACGATCGTCGACCTGTCGGGCCGGACGCTCTCCGGCCAGACGCCCGAGGCGTTCTGGTACTCCGTCCGCCATGCCCGCCCGTGGAGCGTCGGCCTCAACTGCGCGCTGGGGGCGGCCGCGCTGCGACCGTTCGTGGAGGAGCTCGGCCGCGTCGCAGGCGTGCGCATCACCGCCTACCCGAACGCCGGCCTTCCCAACGAGCTCGGCGGGTACGACGAGGTTCCCGACATGACCGCGGGAGTCCTGGGCGGCTTCGCGCGCGACGGCCTGGTGAACCTCGTCGGTGGATGCTGCGGAACCACCCCGGCGCACGTCCGCGCGGTCGCGGCCGCCGTGCGCGGCTGCGCTCCGCGCGCCATCCCCACGCTGCCGCCCCGGACCCGCCTCGCCGGCCTCGAGGCCGTGGACGTCGGCCCGGAGTCGCGCTTCGTCAACGTCGGCGAGCGGACGAACGTCACCGGCTCCCGCGCGTTCGCGAAGCGGATCCTGGCCGGCGATTACGAGGCCGGCGTCGCGATCGCCCGCGAGCAGGTGGAGAACGGCGCCCAGGTCATCGACGTGAACATGGACGAGGCGATGCTCGACTCGGAAGCGGCCATGACCCGCTTCCTGGACCTGATCGCCGGGGAGCCGGCGATCGCCCGCGTCCCCGTGATGATCGACTCGTCGAAATGGTCGGTGATCGAGGCCGGCCTCCGGTCGGTGCAGGGCAAGCCGATCGTCAACTCGCTCTCCCTCAAGGAGGGCGAGGCGCCCTTCCTGGCCCAGGCACGGCTTGCCCGCAGATACGGCGCCGCCGTCGTGGTCATGGCGTTCGACGAGGCCGGCCAGGCGGACAGCGTGGAGCGCAAGGTCGAGATCCTCTCCCGCGCGCACGACCTGCTCGTGGAACAGGCGGGCTTCGACGACGAGGACGTCATCCACGATCCGAACGTCTTCGCGATCGGGACCGGGATCGAGGAGCACGCCGCGTACGGCACGGCTTATATCGACGCGACCCGGGAGCTGCGGCGCCGGTTCCCCCACTCCATCGTGAGCGGCGGCGTCAGCAATGTCTCGTTCTCGTTCCGCGGCAACGACCCCGTCCGCGAGGCCATCCACTCCGTCTTCCTGTACCACGCGGTCCGGGCCGGCATGGGGATGGGGATCGTGAACCCGGCCGCGCTCACGGTGTACTCGGAGATCGAGCCCGGGCTCCGCGAACGTGTCGAGGACCTCGTGCTGAACCGGCGCCCCGACGCGACCGAACGGCTCCTCGCGGTCGCCGACACGGCGCGCGGCGGCGCGCACGGGAGCGGCCCGGACCTGGCCTGGCGCGCGCTGCCCGTCGGGGAGCGGCTCACGCACGCGCTCGTCGAGGGGATCGCCGAGTTCGTCGTCGCTGACGTGGAGGAGGCGCGCCTCGGCGCCGCGCGACCGCTCGACGTGATCGAGGGGCCGCTCATGGCCGGGATGGACCGCGTCGGCGACCTCTTCGGCGCCGGCCAGATGTTCCTGCCCCAGGTCGTCAAGAGCGCCCGGGTGATGAAGACCGCGGTGGCCCACCTCGTCCCGTACATCGAGGCAGAGCAGAGGGCGGGCGGCGGCGCGCCGCAGGCGAAGGGCCGGATCGTCATGGCGACGGTCAAGGGCGACGTCCACGACATCGGCAAGAACATCGTGGGCGTCGTCCTGGGCTGCAACAACTACGAGGTCCTGGACCTGGGCGTGATGGTCCCCGCGGCAAGGATCCTCTCGACCGCCCGGGAGATCGGGGCCGACGTGATCGGCCTGTCGGGCCTGATCACGCCGTCGCTGGAGGAGATGCGCCACGTGGCGGGTGAGATGGAACGCGAAGGCTTCACGATCCCGCTCATCGTCGGGGGGGCGACCACGTCCCGCGTCCACACCGCGGTGAAGATCGAGGCGGCCTACTCGGGCCCGGTCGTCCACGTCGCCGACGCGTCGCGTGCCGTCGGCGTGGTCGGCGCCCTCCTCGGCGCGGAGCGCGACGCCTTCGCGGCCGGCATCCGGGCGGAATACGAGACGCTGCGACGGGAGCGAGGCGACCGCCGCGCCCGCGAGGCCCGCGTCTCCCTCGAGGAGGCGCGCGCGAACGCGCTCCGTCCGGACCTCGGCGTGCCGGTGCCGGTCCCGACGTTCACCGGCGTGCGCGCCCTCGTCGACCACCCGCTCCGGGACCTGGTCCCGCGGATCGACTGGACCCCCTTCTTCGCGACGTGGGAGCTCAAGGGCCGCTACCCGGAGATCCTGTCCGACCCACGCGTCGGCGACCAGGCGCGCTCGCTCCACGCCGACGCCACGGCGATGCTGGAGCGCATCGCTGAGGAGCGGCTCCTCCGGGCGAGCGCCGTCGTCGGGTTCTGGCCGGCGAACGCGGTGGGCGATGACATCGAGCTGTACACCTCGGCGGACCGCGCCGGGCTCGCGGGGGTCCTGCGGACCCTGCGCCAGCAGCAGCAGAAGCCGCCGGGCCGCCCGAATGTCGCCGTCGCGGACTTCGTCGCTCCGCGGACGTCCGGGATCCTGGACTACGTCGGCGCATTCGCGGTCACGGCCGGGCTCGGGGCCGCCGAGACCGCGGCGATGTTCGAGTCCGCGCACGACGACTACGACGCGATCCTCGTGAAGGCGCTCGCGGACCGGCTTGCCGAGGCGTTCGCGGAGCGCCTGCACGAGCTGGTCCGGCGCGAGCTGTGGGGCTACGCCCCGGACGAGGCGCTCTCCAACGTCGACCTGCTGGCGGAGCGCTACCCGGGGATCCGCCCGGCGCCGGGCTACCCGGCGCTGCCCGACCACACCGAGAAGGAGACGCTCTTCGCGCTCCTGGATGCCCCGGCGCGCGCCGGGATCTCGCTGACCGAGTCGATGGCGATGCTCCCGGCCGCATCGGTGAGCGGGATCTACCTCTGGAGGCCGGAGGCCGCCTACTTCGGCATCGGACGGATCGGGCCGGACCAGCTGGAGGACTACGCCCGGCGCAAGGGAAGGCCGCTCGCCGAGATGGCTCGCTGGCTGGGACCGAACCTGGACGACTGACGGTTCCTCGTGACGGCGAGCGCCGCACGGGTAGACTCGCGGGGGAGGGTCAGATGGCCGAGTCCTGGAAGAAGTCGCCGCCGGAGCTGGTGGCCGCGTTCGCGACCTGCGTGCAGGGGCGCCCCGAGCTGGCCACCCGCCAGATGTTCGGGTACCCCGCGGCGTTCCTGGGCGGCAACCTGGCGACGTCGCTCTACCAGGATCGCTGGATCCTGCGGCTGGCGGACGCGGACGCGGCTGTGCTCCGCGATCTCGGCGGCCAGAGCTTCGAGCCGATGCCGGGCCGCGCGATGCGGGGCTACGTCAGCCTCCCGCCATCGGTGATCGCCGACCCGGCGAGCCTCGACGCGTGGGTCGCCCGGGCGATCGCCCACGTCCGGACCCTGGCTCCGAAGTGACGCGGCGGGTCATCGGCGGGCCGGGCCGGCACCGCCCGGATCGCGGGCGCCCGGGCCCTGACCCGCGGGGATGGGCCGGGCAGGGACGGGCGCGGCGCGGTCGTGCGCCATGGGTACTCCAGCGGCCCCGCGCGGCGCGATGAAGGTCCGGCGCGGCCCGATCCTGCTCACGGTCGTCCTGGGCTCGGGGATCGTCTTCCTCGACGGGACGATCGTGAACGTCGCGCTGGAGACGATCGGGCGCGACCTGCCGTCCACCGTCTTCGGGCGCCTCGAGGGCCTGACCTACGTCTCGAGCGGGTACCTTGCGGTGCTCGCCGCGCTCCTGATCCTCGCCGGCGCCCTCTCCGACAGACTGGGCCGCAGGCGTGTCTTCCGCCTGGGCCTGCTCGGGTTCGGGATCACCTCCGCGATCTGCGGGGCGGCCCCGAACATGGAGGTGCTGATCCTCGCCCGGCTCCTCCAGGGCGCGGCCGGTGCGCTCCTCGTGCCGGGCGCCCTCTCGATCATCACCGCGAGCTTCGATGGCGAGGAGCGAGGGCGCGCGATCGGTGTCTGGGCCGCGGCGACCTCGGCGCTCGTCACGCTGGGCCCGCTGCTGGGCGGCTTCCTCGTGCAGGCGGTCTCGTGGCGGGCCGCCTTCCTGGTCAACCTGCCGCTCGTGCTGATCGCCCTGGTCGCGCTGCGGGCGGTCCCGGAGTCGCGCAACGAGGCCGACACCGGGCGGCTGGACTGGCTCGGCGCGATCGTCGCCGCCGTCGCGGTGGGCGGGCTCGCGTTCGGCGCGACACGCGGACAGGAGCAGGCATGGCGGGACCCGCTTGCGTTCGTCGCCCTCGCGGTCGGCGCGGTCGCGCTCGTCGCCTTCCCGGTCCTCATGGCGGTCCGGCCGCGCCCGCTCGTGCCCCTGGGCCTGTTCCGGTCGCGCAACTTCTCGGTCGTGAACCTGTCCACGCTCGTGATCTACGGGGCCCTCTACGTGAGCCTCACGTTCCAGAACCTCTTCCTCCAGGGCACGCTTGGCTACACGCCCCTCGCGTCCGGCATGATCGGGATTCCGTCCAGCGTGCTGCTGACGCTCCTCTCGACGCCTGCCGGACGCCTGGCCGGGCGGTATGGCGCGCGGCCGTTCATGGTCGCCGGCCCGCTCCTCATGGCGACGGGCCTCTTCTGGCTCTCGCGGATCCCCTCGACGAGCACCGCCTGGGCGGCCACGCCGGGCTCTGCGGCCAGCCTCGTTCCCCCGGTCGACTTCCTCGTGGACGTCCTGCCCGACGACGCTCCTCTTCGGCCTCGGGATCGCGCTGCTTGTCGCGCCCCTGACCACCGCGCTCATGGCGTCCATTCCCGTTGCTCGGGCCGGGCTGGGCTCGGCGATCAACAACGCCATCTCCCGGGTCGGCGCGCCGCTCGCGAGCGCCGTGCTCTTCATCGCGATCACCGCCACGTTCACGCCGTCGCTCGCGGCGAAGGCCCCCGGCTATGCGCGCGATTCACCGCCGTTCTCGGCGATCCAGCCGCTCGCCCCCGCGCCGGCGGACACGCCCCACGACCTCGTCGTCGCCGCGCAGGCCGCCTCGACGGAGGCATTCCAGCTGGCAATGCGGGTCGCGGGCGGCCTGCTCCTCCTGGGTGCGCTCGTCAACCTCGTCGGACTGGAGCGGCGCCGCGTGCCCGAGGATGCGACCGGCGATCCGACGTCGCCGGACGACCGGGCCGGCACGCCATCGCCGACGTCGGCCTGAGAGTCGTCAGGCCGGGAGCGCCACCGGCTCGAGCGGCACGTCCCAGTGCGCCTCGAGGAGCGCGAAACGGCGCTGCTCCTCGGCGCGGTAGGTCGCCTGGTCGGGGAAGAGCCGCGCGGCGATCTCGGCCTCGGCGTGCGCCTCCATCGCCGCCCAGTCGCGGTAGACGATCGTGACGAGCACGTCCCAGTCCGCCCGGCCGTCGCCGTGGAAGCGCGGGACGTCGAGCGTTACCGCGAGGAAGCGGCCGTCGCGGAGCTGCTCCCGGAGGATCGGCCAGTGGTTGCGCGTGAAGAGCTCGACAAACTCCGCGTGGGAGCCCCAACGGGTCCGATAGTAGTAGGCGACGCGGACGGGGTCGGCCATGGCTGGCCTCCTTGGCGGGATGCTCGACCGGTCGATTCTGGCGCGAACCGATCGCCCGTGCGCGGTACGCTCCCGGGCAGGAGGTCTCGCCGATGCACGTCACGCTCGTCCATGTCCACGTCCTGTCCGACCACATCGCCGACTTCGTCGCGGCCACCCGGCCGAACCACGAGGGCGCCGTGGCCGAGCCGGGCTGCCTCCGCTTCGACGTCCTGCAGGCGGCCGACGACCCGACGCGGTTCGTGCTGTACGAGGCGTACGCGGACGCGACCGCGGCGGCGGCCCACAAGGAGACGGCGCACTACCTGGCGTGGAAGGCCGCGGTCGCGGGCTGGATGGCCGAGCCGCGCCGTGGCGAGCCGTTCACGGGCCTGCTGCCCGACCTCGCGTGAGCGCTCCGGGGCCGTTCGAAGCGTTCGGCGTCGCCCGGCTGCCGAGGATCGTCTTCGGCGCGGGCCGGGTTGCGCAGCTGCCGGAGATCGCGGCGGGGTTCGGGGGCCGGGCCCTGCTCGTCACCGGGGGCCGCTCCTTCCGCGAAGGCGCGGCGTGGGAGCGCGCTCGATCGCGGGGCTGGCGGCGGCCGGCGTCGTCGTGGACCGGCCTCGCCGTGACCGGTGAGCCGTCCCCCGAGCTCGTCGATGGCGCGGTCGCTCACGCGCGTCGCGACCCGCCGGACGTCGTGGTCGGGATCGGCGGCGGGGCTGCCCTCGACACGGCGAAGGCGATCGCCGGGCTCCTTCGCAGCGGCACGTCCGTGCTCGACCATCTCGAGGGCGTCGGCCGGAACCTCCCCTACCCCGGGCCCGCAACCCCGTTCGTGGCCGTGCCGACGACGGCCGGAACCGGCAGCGAGGCGACGAAGAACGCCGTGATCTCCGGCCACCTGCCGGGCGCCGGGGTCGGGCGACCCGCCCTTCAAGAAGTCGTTCCGCGACGACCGGCTCGTGGCGTCCGTCGCGGTCGTCGATCCGGACCTGCTCGCCGGCTGCCCGCCCGCGGTGATCGCCGGCGACGGCATGGACGCCCTGACCCAGCTTCTCGAGTCGCTCACGAGCACGGGCGCCTCGCCGTTCACCGACGCAGTCGCACGGAGCGGGCTCGCCGCGATCGCGGACGCGCTTCCGGCGTGGCACGCGGCAGCGATCCGCGGGACCGGGCCGGACGACACGGCCGGTGCGCGCGCGGCGATGGCATGGGCTGCGCTCTGCTCCGGGATCGCCCTCGCGAACGCCGGCCTCGGCGCCGCGCACGGGCTGGTCGCGCCGCTCGGGGCCCGCTTCGGGATCCACCACGGCACCGGGTGCGGCGCGCTCCTCGCCGCCGTCACGCGCGCCAACCTGGCCGCGCTCGCCGCGCGGGGGCCCGGGTCGCCGGCCCTCGAGCGCTATGCCGACGCGGGCCGGCTGCTGGCCGGGGGCTCCGCGGAGGCCGTCGCGGCGCTCTCCGACGAGTCCGCGCGCGACGCGCTTCTCGCGACGCTGGATCGGCTCACGGCGGCGCTGGGGGTGCCGCGCCTGGGGGAGCTCGGCGTGGACCGCAAGGCGTTCCCGGCGCTGGTGGCCGAGAGTCGCGGGAGCAGCATGCGCACGAACCCGGTGGTCCTCACGGACGCCGAGATCGAGGGGATCCTGGCCGCATCGCTCTGACGTCGGGCGGGGTGGCCCGGAACCCGGCCGAGGTCGTGCCGGGCCCGGTCCCCGGCCACATCGAGGCCGGACGTGGTCCGCCGAGCTCGATCGCGGCCCAGGCGGCGACCGGTCGAGTCCGCCGACCCGGACTGCGCCTCCGCCGGCCGCGGTCAGCCGAAGACGACGGTCCGGTTGCCGTGGACGATGATCCGGTCCTCCAGGTGCCAGCGGACGGCGCGGGCGAGGACCGTGCGCTCCACGTCGCGGCCCTTGCGGACGAGGTCCTCCACCGTGTCGCGATGCGACGACCGGATGACGTCCTGGTCGATGATCGGGCCATCGTCCAGGTCGGTCGTCACGTAATGGGCGGTGGCGCCGGTCAGCTTCGCTCCGCGCTCGTGCGCCTGGTGGTAGGGCCGGGCGCCCTGGAACGCCGGCAGGAACGAGTGGTGGATGTTGATGATCCGGTTCGGCCAGGCCGCGATGAAGTCCGGCGACAGGACCTGCATGTATCGCGCCAGGACCACGACGTCCGCGCGCACCTCGGCGAGCAGCGCCCGCTCCCGGGCCTCGGCCGCGGCCTTGCCGGCTGGCGTCACGGGCACCACCTCGAAGCGGATCCCGAACTGGGCCGCGATCGGGGCGAGGTCCGCGTGATTCGAGATCAGCAGCGGGATCTCGCAGGGCAGCTCGCCTGCCTTGTGGCGCAGCAGGAGGTCCCACAGGCAATGGTCGAAGCGCGAGACGAAGACGACCAGCCGCTTGCGGTCGGCCTCCGACGTCAGGCGGAGCTCCATCGCGAAGCGTGCGCCGACGTCCGCGATCGCGGCCCGGAGCGCGGCGTCGCCGTCCTCGCTGGAGCTGCCCGGGGACGGCGGCCCCGGCGCGAACCGGAAGCGGGCGAAGAACCGGCCTGCGGTCGGATCGGTGTGGTGGTCCAGGTCGAGGATGTTCGCGCCGTGGGCGAAGAGCGTCTGCGCGAGCGCCGCCACGATGCCCGGCCGGTCCGGGCAGGAGACGAGCAGGACGAGCGGGCTGGAGGTGGTCACGGGAGCGGAGTGTATCCCCCCGGGTTCGTCGTCCCCGACGGGCTCGCCCACGTCTCTGGACGCAGGGTCGCGGAGTGGGTAGCATCCGGCCCCATGACCGGCCTGATCGACCGCGCCAGCGCCGTCCTCCGGGTGGACGGCGATCGATGGCGCGCCCTCGCGGAGGCGCCGGCATAGGGGCCCGGGCATAGCCGTCGTCGCATCGTCGCGACGCATGGAGGGGGGAAGCCATCATGCCAACCGACAAGTCGCGCGTCGAGGTTTCCGGCAGCGGCCGCCGGGAGGTGCCGGGGGCGCGGGTCGTCGGCGAGCTCCAGCCGGATGAGCGCGTCGAGGTCACCGTCCGGGTCCGGCCGGGTTCCTCGGCCACCGCACCCGGGTCAGCAGCGCCGTTCTCGACGAGCCTCGGGGATCGACGCTACCTGAGCCGCGAGGAGCTGCGCGCGACGCGTGGCGCGGACCCGGCCGACATCGCCGCGATCCGTGCGTTCGCGGCCGACCACGGCCTGGAAGTCCTCGAGGCCGACGCCGCCCAGCGCAAGGTCGTGCTGGCCGGTCCCGCCAGGGCGATGGAGCCGGCCTTCGGGGTACGACTCCAGCGCTACGCGTACGACGAGGGCACGTACCGGGGACGGACTCGGCACGGTCACCGTCCCGGCCGAGCTGGACGGGATCGTCGAGGGCGTCTTCGGGCTCGACGACCGCCCCCAGGGCAAGGCGCATTTCCGCGCGCTTCCGGCCGAGGAGCGCCTCGCCGAGCGCATCGGTGCTCGGGGCGCCGGCACGGCTCCGGCTGGCCCGGCTCCGGCTGGCCCGGCAGCCTCGTTCACGCCCCCACAGGTCGCCCATCTCTACGACTTCGTGCCCGGCGCCACCGGGAGCGGGCAGTGCATCGCCATCATCGAGCTGGGCGGGGGCCTCCGACGACAGGACCTCGCGGCGTACTTCACGGCCCTCGGCATCCCGGCGCCGAAGGTCGTTGCCGTTTCGGTCGACGGGGCGAAGAGCCACCCGACCGGGCCGAACGGCCCGGACGGCGAGGTCATGCTCGACATCGAGGTCGCCGGAGCGGTCTCTCCCGGCGCGTCGATCGCCGTCTACTTCGCGCCGAACACGGACCGCGGCTTCCTCGACGCGGTGACCGCGGCGATCCACGACACCGTGAACCGCCCCTCGGTCATCTCCATCAGCTGGGGCGGGGCCGAGTCCCGCTGGACCGGCCAGGCCATGCAGGCGATGGACCAGGCCTTCCAGGACGCGGCCCTCGTCGGCGTCACCGTGCTCTGCGCGGCCGGCGACGACGGCTCGGGCGACTCGGTCACGGACGGCCTCGCCCACGTCGACTTCCCGGCATCCAGCCCGCACGTCGTCGCCTGCGGCGGGACGCGCCTGATCGGCTCGCCGGCATCGATCAGCGACGAGCGGACATGGAACGACGAGCCGGGCGGTGGCGCGACGGGCGGTGGGATCAGCGACGTCTTCGACCTGCCGGCCTACCAGTCCCGCGCCGCCGTGCCCGCGTCGGCGAACCCGGGTGGCCGCATCGGGCGCGGCGTGCCCGACCTCTCCGGTGACGCCAGTCCCGCGAGCGGGTACGCGATCCGCGTGGACGGGAGGCAGATGGTCGTCGGGGGTACCAGCGCGGTCGCGCCGCTCATGGCAGCACTGGTGGTGCAGCTCAACGAGAAGCTGGCCACGTCCGTCGGCTTCCTGAACCCGCTCCTCTACGCCATCCCGCCCGGCACGTTTCGCGACATCACGAGCGGGGGCAACGGCGCGTACACGGCGGGCCCGGGCTGGGACGCCTGCACCGGGCTGGGCCGCCCCGACGGTGCCGCGCTGCTGGCCGCGCTGCGCGCGGGAGCTCCGGCAGGCGCCGGTCCCGCGGCGCCGTCCGGGTCCGCCGCCCAGGGAGGGTCCGCCGCCTAGAGACGGTCCGGTCCCGGCCGGCCGCCGCGGTGGACGCGTGGGCAGGCCGTTGGGACGCGGCACGGGAGACGTGCGGCACGCGTCCCGACGTCGACTGGCCCTGACCGGGGCCGGACGTGGGGTCGGATCATGGCCGGGAGGTCGGAGGCGGTCCGCGAGGGACGGGCCGCGCGACCCACCGGAGGTGCCATGGAGCTTCGATTCACTCCGGCGTCGGGCCGGGTCGATCGGCCGCGATACGCCTTGCTCGCGGTCCTGCTGGAGCTGTTCACCGGCGTCATGGCGATCCCGGTGGGGATCATGTTCCTCGTCGACACGAGCGGCGGGACGATGCAGCTTCCCGCCGGCTGGATCGAGGCAACCCCGTTCGGCTCGTACCTGGTCCCGGGCCTCTACCTGCTCGCGGTCAATGGCGCCGGCATGCTCGTCCTCGCCGCGCTGACCATCGGGCGTCACTGGCTGGCGCCGTGGCTGACCGGCACGCTCGGGGTCGGGCTCATCATCTGGATCCTGGTCCAGCTCCTCGTGATGCCCGAGACGATGTTCCTCCAGTGGATCTTCCTGGCGGTCGGCCTCGCGCTCGGGTTCGTCGCGCTCTTCTGGCTTCGCCGGACAGGGCAGCTCCGCCTCTGGTAGCGACGCGCGGACGGGCCGTCCCCGCGCCGCGACCTCTCTGGGTCGCCGGCCCTGTAGGCTCCTCGCATGGGACCCCGAACCCCGTCGCACGATCGATCGCGCCGACTCATGGTCCGCCGTCTCGCCACGAGCATGGCGCTCGGCCTCGCCATCCTCGCGATCGGCGTCGGTCGCCTCGACGGGCCTGCCGGCCCGGTTCGCGGGCTCATCTCGGGTCCGGTCGTCGCCGCCGCGGGTCCGAGCGCGTCGCCGGCGCCGACGCCACGCCCGCCATCGCCGCGCCCGCCGTCGCCAACCCCTCCATCGCCAACCCCTGCATCGCCGCCGGCGCCCGGGCCGACCGCGATCCCGGCCGCCGCGCTCCAGGCACGCCTGAACGCGATTCGCGTCCAGTACCACGTGCCCGGCGTGTCGGCAACGATCATCTGGCCGGATGGCCGCAGCTGGACGGGGGTGAACGGGTGGGCGGACGTCAAGCTGCACGTCCCCGTGGCCCCGACCACCGCGTTCTCCGTCGGGAGCGTGTCGAAGACGTTCCTTGCCGCGCTGATCGTGGCGCTCGCGGACGAGGGCCGGCTCTCGCTCGACGACACGCTGCTGCGCTGGCTCCCGACGGCTCGCGTGCCCGCTGACGTCACGATCCGCGAGCTGCTCGACCACACGAGCGGGCTCTACGACTTCTTCTCGAACCCGGCCATCGATCCCGCGCTCCTCGGGGACCGGCGGCGTGCCTGGACGCCCGCACGGGCGCTGAGCTACATGCGCTCGCCGTACTGCCCGGCCGGAACGTGCTGGCACTACTCGAACTCGAACTACGTGCTCCTCGGCCAGGTCGTGCAGCGAGTCACCGGAAAGCCTGTCGCGACCGAGCTGCGGCGCCGCTTCCTCGATCCCCTCCGCCTTGTCCGGACCTTCGTCCAGGGCGCCGAGGCCGCCCGAGGGACCGTGGCGACTTCGTACGAGGTGCTCGGCTCCGGGTCGAGCATCCGGACCGTGAGCCAGGCCGACGGGACGGCGGTCTCGCCGTTCACGTCGGTCGTGACCGCCGCCGGGAGCGCGGGCGCGATCGCGGCGACGTCGCGGGACCTCGCGGTCTGGGCGCGCCGCCTCTACGGGGGCGCGGTCCTGCGGCCGGATGGGCTCGTCGCGATGCTCGACGTCTCGCGCAGCGTCAGCGCCGGCTCCACGCTCCCGTACGGCCTCGGCGTGGAGGAGGTCTCGCTCGGCGGCCGCCTGACGGTCGGCCACAACGGGCGGCTGATCGGCGCCGGGGCCACGATGCGCTACCTGCCCGGCTCTGGGTTCAGCATCGCGGTCGTGACGAACCAGGACCGGGTCAGCCCGGACGTCTTCGCGGCGGCCCTGCTGGCGATCGCGTTCCCGCCGCCGCCACCGGCGCCCACGCCTTCACCGGCCCCCACGCCGGTGCCGACACCGACGCCTCTGCCGACGCCCGTGCCGGTCCCGGCGCCGAGCGGTCCCTGAGCGACGCCTGCCGCATCGTCCTCCGGGAGCGATCCCGGCGGCCTTCACCGCGGTCGGGCTTCGTGGAGTGCGCTCAGCCCGCGAGCGTGGGGCCGGTCATCGCCGCGGGCCGCACCCAGGCGTCGAACTCCTCGGCGGTCAGGAAGCCGGAGGCGACGGCGGCCGACCGCAGCGTCGATCCCTCGTGGTGGGCCGTCTTCGCGATCGCGGCCGCGCGGTCGTAGCCGATGTGGGGGGCGAGCGCGGTCACGAGCATGAGCGAGCTCGCCACGTGCGACGGCGATGCGCTCCTCGTCCGCCTCCAGGCCCTCGATGCAGTGCTCGCGGAACGAGCGGCAGGCGTCGGTCAGGAGCTCGATCCCGTGGAGCAGGTCGCGCGCGATGACCGGCTTGAAGACGTTCAGCTCGAAGTTGCCCTGGCTGCCGGCGATCCCGATCGCGACGTCGTAGGCCATGACCTGCACCGCCACCATGGTGAGCATCTCGCTCTGGGTCGGGTTCACCTTGCCCGGCATGATCGACGAGCCCGGCTCGTTCTCCGGCAAGCCGCAGCTCGCCCAGGCCGGCGCGCGGGCCGGAGCCGAGCCAGCGGACGTCGTTCGCGATCTTCATGAGGCTCGTGGCGAGCGTCTTCAGGGCGCCGGACGCGAAGACCGTCGCCTCCTGGCCGGCGAGCGCCGCGAACTTGTTCGGCGCGGACGCGAACGGGATGCCCGTGAGCTCGGCGATGCGGGCCGCGGACCGTGCCGCGAACTCCGGGTGGGCGTTGAGCCCGGTGCCGACGGCGGTCCCGCCGAGGGCGATCTCGTGGAGGCCGGGGAGCACCGCGCCGAGGCGGGCGATGTCGCCGTCGAGCATGGCGACGTAGCCCGAGAACTCCTGGCCGAGCGTGAGCGGCACCGCGTCCTGGAGGTGCGTCCGCCCGATCTTGACGATCCCCGCCCAGGCGCGTGCCTTGGCGTCGAGGGCGTCGCGCAGCGCGGCGACCGACGGCAGCAGGCGCAGCTCGGAGCTCCGAGCGCGACGGCCACGTGGAGCGCGGTCGGGAACGTGTCGTTCGACGACTGGCTCATGTTCACGTGGTCGTTCGGGTGGATCGGGGCCTTGCCGCCGCGGACGCCGCGTCGCCAGCTCGTTGGCGCGCCCGGCGATCACCTCGTTCACGTTCATGTTCGTCTGGGTGCCCGAGCCGGTCTGCCAGACGCGGAGCGGGAACTCGGCCGCCAGCGTCCCGTCGATGACCTCGCCGGCAGCGCGGACGATCAGGTCGCGGCTGTCCGGCGGGAGGAGGCCGAGGTCCGCGTTGACCTCGGCGGCGGCACGCTTGAGGATCCCGAACGCGTGGATGATCGGGACGGGCATCGTGTCGCGTGCCGATCGCGAAGTGGTGGAGCGAGCGCTGGGTCTGGGCGCCCCAGTAGTGGTCGGCCGGCACCTCGATCGGCCCCATCGAGTCGGTCTCGATGCGCATGCCGTTCGCCGGCGTCAGGGGCGGGTGGGGATCGGCGGCGGTCATCGCGGGGTCCTCGGCTGCGACGTTCTCGCCTGCAGCGTAAACCCGGCGGGAGGAGCCCGGTGCGCAGGCCTGACGTCGCGCCGGGCGGATGTGCACATTCTCATCTGGTTCCTGACATTGTTCGCGGGTCTCCATGGCTCTATTCGGGTATCGGCCGATGATCGGCCCGTCACCCGAGGATGCCCCGATGGCCTACGTGATCGCCGCCCCCTGCATCGACCACCTCGACCAGGCCTGCGTCACCGTGTGCCCGGTCGACTGCATCTCGCACGACCCGGCCGCGGACCGGAAGGCCTACATCGACCCGGACGCCTGCATCGAGTGCGGGGCGTGCGAGTCCGCCTGCCCGCAGGGGGCGATCATGCTCGACAGCCGGCTGCCCGGAGCCTGGGCGGCCTTCGCGGAGATCGATCGCGGCTGGTGGATCGACCCCGAGTGGGCTCGCGCGGCGGTCGACGCCGTCGACGCGCAGGTCGCCTGATGGTCGCGGAGATCGTCCCCCGCTCATTCGCCGACGGCCCGCGCGGCGTGCGGCGGGCGCCCGATCTCACCGACAACGCGGTGCTCGTGGCGCGCGACCTGCTGAGCCCCACCGTCGCCCGGCTGGTCGTCCGGCCGGATGCCGGCATCGCGCCGTTCGTGGCGGGCCAGTACCTCGCGCTTGGCGTGCGCGTGGCCGATCGGGTCGTCCAGCGTCCGTACTCCACCGCGAGCGACCCGGCGCACGCGGACGCCCACGAGTTCCTGGTCCGCCACGTGCCCGACGGTGCCCTTACGCCGCGGCTCTGGTCGCTCCCCGTCGGGTCACGCGTCCGGCTGGGCCCCCCGAAGGGCGCCTTCACGCTTGTCGACGGCGACCGGAAGGCGCACCTCTTCGTCGCCACCGGCACGGGCATCGCGCCGTTCCTCGCGATGCTCCGGACGCTCGCCCGGCGTCCGCATCCGCCGCGGACCGTCCTCGTCCATGGTGCGGCGCTGACCGAGGACCTCGTCTGCGGCGGGGAGATCGCGTGCCTGGAGGCGGGCGGGCTGCCGATCACGTACATCCCGACCATCTCCCGGCCCGACGACCCCGCCAACCGCGGCTGGCAGGGACGCACCGGGCGCGCCGAGGCCGTGCTCGCGGCGGTCCTGCGCTCCGCGGATCTCCCGCCCGATGGCGTGTCGGCCTACCTGTGCGGCAACCCGGGAATGGTCGCCACCGCGGAGGCCGAGCTCCTGGCGCACGGCGTCCCGCCGGCCGACGTTCACGCCGAGCGCTACTGGACGGCTTCCGGCCCGACGATCTGACAGGCCGGGCGGGCCAGGTCAGCGGGTCGCGGCGCGGATCATGGACGCGCGCGGACCGGGAGCGGCTCGCCGCGCTTGCCGGGCTTGAGCGACGGCACGACGACGGGGGCTCCCTCGTCGCCCGGCAGCGCCGGCAGGAACGGAGCCAGGCCCACGAGCATCGCCGTGGTCTTGAGGTCGAGCCAGGCCAGCGCGAGCGTGCCGGCGACGATCACGGTCCACGGCCGGTTCGTGCGGGCTCCCCAGATGACGAGGAGCGCCGCCGCGAGCACGCGAGCCACCGTCGCCAGCGGGGCCGGCCGGCCCGTGACGGACAGGATCGAGCGCGGCCAATCCAGCCACAGGGCCGGGGCGATGGCGAACGAGACGCCGGCGATCACGAGCGTGGCGCCGAGCGCGATCGCGAGGTTGCGCCACTCGCGCCGGGCCACGAACCAGAGCAGCCCGATGCCCGGTGTGACCTTCGTCAGGAGGACGAACGACCACGCCGCCGGCTTGCGGAAGCCCACCACCATGGCCGCGCCCATCAGGATCTCGATGTTGCCGAGATAGCCGTCCCAGACGATCGGGAAGAAGACGAGCAACGCGAGCGACCAGCGGCGGCCGAGCCACGCGACGACCAGCGCCAGCACGACGAACCAGCCGATGGCGAACGCCGGCCACGGAAGGAAGTGGAAGAGCGAGAAGAGCTGCGCGATCGCCGGGCTGTAGCGGAAGGCGCCGTACTGGTCGGGGCTGAAGTCGAAATGGTAGGGGGCCGCGGGATTGACCGACCAGTACGCGTAGGTGTCATACGCGACCCATGATCCGCCGAATGCGGCGAACCAGGCCAGCACGGCGATCCCGGCCAGCGAGAGCCGATCGCGCAGGACGACCGGGTCGAGCTGGCCGAGCAGCTCCAGCGTTCGCGTGGGGAGGTCGCGCACGCCAACCCCCACGCGTGCGGCAGTGCGAAGGCCGGGCACGTTGTTCACCGTCGAGGGCCGAGTCAAGCCGCCCTCTACGGTTCGACCGGTCACAGGGAAGTCTACCCCTCCCGTCGACCGGCTTGGCAACCCGCGGGTCTGCCGTACACTGGCCGGTGCCCGGCGATCGCGTGATCGCGGCATCAGCGAGGGACGAATGACCAGGAACACCCAGGGCCGGCAGGCGCCGGAGCGACCGCGAGGCATGCGCTAGATGCCGCCTCGCAAGCGCAAGATCACCTATCCGCCGGCTCGCACCGCGAACCGGCCCGGACCGCCGCCGGGGCTCGCCGGCGAGCCGTACGTCCGCCCGACGGTCGTGGCGATCGACCTCTCTGCCCGGGCTGGCCGGCCGGGGCTCGCGATCGGAGATCGCGTGCGAATCGGCGGCAGCGGGCTCTACGCCGGCGAGGCCGCCGTGATCGAGCGGTTCAGCAACGGGGCGATCCCGGCAGCCGTCGTGCGGACCGAGGCAGGTCGCACGCGCCAGGTTCGCACCATCGACCTGCAGCCCATCCCGCCCGAGAGCTGATCCCTTGCCGGCGATTCTCCGCCGGCCGGACCTTCATCCAGGATCCGCCGAGCGGGCGCACGCTCCCCGGCCGCAGCCCGGACGGACGGGTCAGCGGCGTCGGCGCGGCACCTGCGAGAAGCGCGGCCGGACCGAGGCGACCGGCGGGCGCGGGGTCGTGACGGGGATCACCGGTTCCTTCTCGGCGTCCGCAGCCTCTCGCGCCGCAAGGCGGAGGCTGGCCAGGGCCCATTCGACGTCCCCCAGGACTCGCGGGGGAACACGGCGACGTGCCGAGCGCAGGGCCTTGGCCGCCGCGACCCGCTCGCCCTGCTGACCGACGCGGAGGATGACGCGGACCGCGAAGGCGGCCAGCACGTCGCTCGTCAGCCACGGCTCCACGCCTTCGATCGCGCGCGTCCCGAACGGCGCGATCTGGTCGCGGAAAAGGATCCGGCGATCCGGCGCTGCCCCTTGCGCTTCTTCGAGGAGACTCGCGAGCTGCATCGGACCCTCCAAGGTCAATCGGCCAGCGCGGCGGCCATGGTCGCGCCGGCCGGCGTCGCCGGCAGCGTGAAGCGGAACACCCATGCGCCGCGCTGCGGCTGGCGCGGCCGGGGGACCCGTCCGCCGGTGTGATGGTCGAGGTCGACGCGCTCGATGCGCCCCTCGTACGACGTGAGGACGTTCGCCGGGCGCCGGAAGAGCCACGAGACCCAGGCCATCGGCCCGTGCGGAAGGACGTGCCCGGAGATGCAGGCGAGCGCAGACCCGTCCGCCGTGGTCAGTGAGAGGTCGGGCACGGATGCCAGGCGGACGTCGGGTCGGTTCCGAACGCGGACGAGGCCGGTGACCCGGGCGAGATCGCCCACCACGACGAACAAGAACAGGCTGATCTCGATGTTGCTGGAGTCGACGGTGCTGTTGACCGCGAAGGCCCAGGACCGGGCCGGAGCCGAGGATGCTGCGGCCGTCTCGGCGTGCAGCCCGGGAACTTCGTCGAGCTTGCCGGAAGACTCCTCCACTCCTCGAATGATACCGGCAGGATCCATTTCTTGCAGAATTCAGGAGTTGCGAAGCAAGGGCGGTGCGGGTACCCTGCGCGGGATGCTCGGCAACCAGCGACGCGACGACCCGGAGGGACTTCGCCAGTTCAAGGCGGAGTTCTTCAAGGCGCTCGCCCACCCGATGCGGATCCGGATCCTCGAGCTGCTCCGCGGCGGGCCTATGAGCGTCGGGCAGCTCCAGGACGCGATCGGGGCGCCGGCCTCGTCGATCTCGCAGCAGCTCGCCGTCCTGCGCGGCCGCAACATCGTGGCCACCGAGCGGCGCGGCACCACGGTGATCTACCGCGTGCACGACCCGGACCTCTTCGAGCTGCTCGACGTCGCGCACCGGATCTTCAACAGCCACCTGGCCGACACCATCGACCTGCTGCGGCAGGTCGATGCGGAGCTCGCCGGGGGCGCGTCGAGCCCGTAGAGCCCGGCGAGCCCGCCGAGCCCGCCGCTGAGTACACTCGCCACGACGTTTCGCGCGCGCCGGGGCGCGGGCGCCGGTCGATGGAGGAGCGACGATGGCGGTCAGCGAGCACGCCGGTCTCCCGGCCCAGCCGTCGCTCCTGGTCGATGTCGACCGCCTCGTCGGCGCGTACTACGATCGGCGGCCGGACATCGCGGTCCCGTCGGAGCGCGTCGCGTTCGGGACCTCCGGCCATCGCGGCTCGTCGCTCACGACCTCGTTCAACGAGGCGCACATCGTCGCCACGAGCGCCGCGATCTGCCGGTACCGCCGGCGCGCGGGGATCACCGGCCCGCTCTTCATCGGCCGCGACACGCACGCGCTGTCCGAGCCCGCGTTCCGCTCGGCCATCGAGGTGCTCGTCGCCGACGGTGTCCGCGTCCTCGTCGACAGTGCCGACGGCTTCACGCCGACCCCGACGGTCTCGCACGCGATCCTCGCCCACAACCGCGGACGGCAGGACGGCCTGGCGGACGGGATCGTCGTGACGCCCTCGCACAACCCGCCGGCGGATGGCGGCTTCAAGTACGACCCCCCGACCGGCGGGCCGGCCGACGCGGCGATCACCGGGGCGATCGAGCGCGAGGCGAACGAGATCCTCGGCGGTGGGCCGTCGGATGGCCTGGCGAGCATCCGGCGCGAGCCGTTCGAGCGGGCGCGCCGCGCCGTGGGCATGTACGACTTC
Organism: uncultured Chloroflexia bacterium; assembly: GCA_963809215.1. Taxonomy (GTDB): domain Bacteria; phylum Chloroflexota; class Limnocylindria; order Limnocylindrales; family CSP1-4; genus CTSoil-043. The sequence goes on along the minus strand of CAWEIJ010000002.1, from coordinate 190,129 downwards.
ATGGGGACGTACGTCGCGGACCTCGGATCCGTGATCGACATGGAGGCGATCCGCGCCTCCGGCCTCCACATCGGCGTCGACCCGCTCGGGGGCGCCAGCGTCGCCTACTGGGGCGCCATCGCCGAGCGATACGGCCTGGACCTCACGGTCACGAACGACCGCGTGGACCCCAGGTTCGCGTTCATGACCGTCGACTGGGACGGGAAGATCCGGATGGATCCCTCCTCGCCGTATGCAATGGCCAGCCTCGTGAGCCTCCGCGACCAGTTCGACCTGGCGTTCGCGAACGACACGGACGCCGACCGGCACGGCATCGTCTCGCGGAGCGCCGGCCTCCTCAACCCCAACCACTTCCTTGCGGCCGCCGTGGAATACCTGTTCGGCGGCGGGCGCGCGTGGCCGAACGAGGTCGCCGTCGGTAAGACGCTCGTCTCGACGAGCATGCTCGACCGGGTCGTCGCGTCGCTCGGCAGGCGCCTGCTGGAGGTCCCGGTCGGCTTCAAGTGGTTCGTGGACGGGCTCCTCGACGGGAGCATCGGCTTCGGCGGCGAGGAGAGCGCGGGCGCCTCGTTCCTGCGCCGCGACCGCTCCGTCTGGACGACCGACAAGGACGGGCTCATCGCCTGCCTCCTGGCTGCCGAGATGACCGCGCGCAGCGGCCGCGATCCGGGCCAGGCCTATGTGGGGCTGACCGCGCAATTCGGTTCGCCGGCCTACCGCCGGATCGACGCGCCGGCGAGCCCGGAGCAGAAGGCCGTGCTGGCACGCCTCTCGCCCGAGCAGGTCAGCGCGACAGAGCTCGCGGGCGAGCCGATCACGGCGACCCTGACCGTGGCGCCCGGAAACGCGGCCCCGATCGGCGGCCTGAAGGTCGTGACGGAGCACGCCTGGTTCGCGGCTCGCCCCTCCGGCACGGAGAACGTCTACAAGGTCTACGCGGAGAGCTTCCTCGGGGAGGAGCACCTCGCTCGGGTCATCGAGGAGGCGCAGGCCGTGGTGGCCCAGGCGCTCGCGTAGCAGCGGCGACCGCACGGCGCCCAGCGATCAGGTGGAGCGCGGTCAGTCCTCGGGTGCGAACCCGGCGCCGGCAACGGCGTCGACCACGTAGACCCGTGGCGTGAGCCCGGTCCGGCGCGGGTAGACGGCCTGGACCCGCGCCCGGAGCTCGGCGACGGCATCGCGCTCCACCAGGTTGATGGTGCAGCCCCCGAAGCCGGCGCCGGTCATGCGCGCGGCGGCGACGCCCGGCACCGAGGCCGCGATCTCCACGAGCGCGTCGAGCTCTGGCGAGACGACCTCGAAGTCCTCGCGGAGCGAGGCGTGGCTCGCCGCGAATAGCGCGCCGACCGCCGCCACGTCGCCCGCCGCGAGCGCGGCGACGGTATCGCTGACGCGGACGTTCTCGGTCACGACGTGCCGGCAGCGGCGGTAGGTCTCCCCGTCCACCTGGCCCTGCACGGCCGGCAGCATCGCCGGGGTCACGTCGCGGAGCGACCGGACGCCGGGGTCGTCCCTGGCAAGGACCGCCGCCGCGGCCTCGCACTGGGCACGCCGCGCGTTGTACGCGCTGGCGGAAAGGCTGCGCGTCGAGCCGGTGTGGATCGCGACCAGCGTGTAGCGCGCCAGCGGCAGCTGCACGTCGTGCCAGTCAAGCGACCGGCAATCGAGGAGCATCGCCGCCCCGGCGACGCCGCACGCGCTCGCGAACTGGTCCATCAGGCCGCAGTTCACGCCGACATAGAGGTTCTCGGCGCGCTGGCAGATCCGGGCCAGCTCGAGCGGCGGGATCGCGGCCGGGTCCTCTGCCAGCGCCCATGCCGCGGCGAGCTCCAGGGCGGCCGATGACGAGAGACCGGAGGCGCGGGGCAGCGTCGAGGCGAGCACGCCTGCGAAGCCGCGCGTCGGGATGCCGGCTTCCCGGAGCGCCCACGCGGTCCCGGCGACGTAGGAGGCCATGCCTCCGGCGCTCGGGCCGATCGCGTCGAGGGCGAACGAGGCGCGCTCTCCGGTCACATCGTTGACCAGGTTGACCCGGCGATCCGGCGTTGGGACGAAGGCGATCCGGATCTCGAGGTCGATCGCGGCGGGCAGGACGAAGCCGAGGTTGTAGTCGGTGTGCTCACCGATCAGGTTGACGCGCCCGGGAGCCCGGACGACGGGGACCGACGATGGGACGACCGAGGGCCGGATCTCGGCGAGACGCGTCCGGAGACGTTCGGGGGCCAGGTCGCGTCTGCGCGCGGCTGCGGCGTGGCCGCCGCTCACCGCCCGGTGCCCGCCCCGGTGACGACGGCGAACCCGGGATGCTCCTCGCGGGGCACGACCGGGACGGCCTGCAGCAGCGCCGCGCTCTCCTCGGGCAGCGTGTCGTTGATGAAGAGCAGCGTCGACGTCTCCACGGACGCGCGGATCTTGGTCAGCCGTTCGGAGCGGTGCGGCGGATAGAGCTCCACGGCCAGGTGCCAGTCATCGGCGCCGCGTGGCGCCTCCTGGACCACCATCATGTACGGCAGCTCGAACCCGAACAGGCCGTTGTATCGCTCGACGACCCCGTGGAGCGCGCCGGCGAGCGCCCGCGACTCGGCGGCGGTCAGGTCCGAGAGCCGGCGCGCGCCATGCCGGACGGCGCGGACGTGGACCTCGAACGGCCAGCGCGGCGCGAACGGGACGCCGACGGCCCAGTGCGGGTCGGCGTGCACGATCCGGGCCGACGCGAGCTCGTCCGCGACGACCGCGCACGAGACGCACGCGCCGGTCCTCGCCCGGCCGTCGGCAAGGGCGTCCGCCCGCCGTTCGATCCACGGCGGGAGGTGGTCGAACGCGTAGATCTGCCCGTGCGGGTGCGAGAGCGTCGCCCCGATCTCCTCCCCCCGGTTCTCGAACGGCAGGACGTAGGCCAGGCGCTGATCGGCCCACAGGTCCGCCGACCGGTCGCGCCAGACCGCCACGACGCGGCCGGTCTCCTCGGGCGTCAGGGTCGCGAAGTTGCCCTCGTGGCGCTCGGTGAACATGACCACCTCGCACGTTCCCAGCGAACGCGCGAAGCGGGGATCCGACGGGTCCGGCACCTCGGGCGGATCCAGGGCGAGGGACGGGAAGCGGTTCTCGAAGACGGCCGCCTCGTAGCTGAAGGACAGCTCGGGACCGCCGGGGCAGAGCGGGCAGCCGTACCGCTCGGCTGGACTGCCGGGGATCGTGCCGATGTCGGTGGGCGCGGACCGGTGGGGCCGCTCGTTGCGGGCCGGAGAGATCGCGATCCAGGAGGCCGACAGCTCGTCGCGCCGAAGGTGAAGCGCAGTCGGCTCGGAGCGCGGCGCGCCGGCGGACGGTTGCCCGCGGACCTCGCCGTACACGTGGATCCGGCGCCCGTCGGGCGCGACGAAGGTGGTGCGAGGCAGGTCGCGAGGGCCCGACCCCGTTCCCTGCCGCGCCAGCCCGCGGGAGGCCCAGCGTGCCCGGTACCGATTCAATTGGCACCGACGGCCTCGGATGGCGAGTCGATCTCGACCACGATGAGGCGGCCCACCGATTCGGCCAGGATGGCATGGGCCTCTGGGGCAAGCCCTGTGTCCGTGATCAGGATGTCCGCCTGGTCGAGGCGGGCAATCGAGCTGATCCCCACGACACCCCACTTCGAGTGGTCCCCGACGATGACGAGACGACGGCCTGCCTCGATCAGCGCGCGATCCGTCTCGGCCTCCTGGAGGTTCGGGCACGTAAAGCCCGAGCGCGCGTCCATCCCGTGGATCCCGACGAAGACGAGGTCGACGTGGATGCTCCGGATCGCGGCGACCGCGAACGGGCCGACCAGCGCGTCGGACGGGGTCCGCACACCGCCCGTGAGGATGATGGTCTGGTCCACCCGGCCGAGCTGGCGGAAGGCGTCCGCCACCGGGATCGAGTTGGTGACGACCGTCAGGCCCGGAACGCCCGCGAGGCGCTGCGCGAGCGCGTGCGTCGTGGTCCCGGCCGAGACCGCGATCGCCGTCCCCGGCTCCACCAGCCCGACGGCAGCATTCGCGATGGCGGCCTTCTCGCCCTGCTGCAGGGCCGACTTCGCGGTGAAGCCGGGCTCCCACAGGGCGTTCCCGGCGATCGCTGTCGCGCCCCCGTGGACCTTCTCGATGAGGCCGCGGTCGTGGAGGATCTCCAGGTCGCGGCGCACGGTCATGTCGGAGACGCCAAGCTCGCGAACGAGGTCCGCAACCCGGACGGCCCCGATCTCGCGGACGCGATCAAGGATCAATGCCTGGCGCTGGCGAGCGAACATCACTCGAATCGCCCAGCGTCGTGGTCGGACGTGACGCGCACGTGTGGCCCTCTCCTCTGGTGATAAGAGATTGCCTCGGAAGTCACAGAAAGTCAACGCAGTTGCACATCCGAAATCAACGTGAACCGCCGCAATCCCTTGACACGGGCCCCACCGGTAGGGACAATCCGCGTGACCCTGTCGGATTCTGTCGGGCATTCTCGGAGGAGGTGTTCACACCATGGTTGAACCCAGTCGGGCCCAACGCGGTCTCCCGACGGACCGTCCTGAAGGGCCTCGCCGGCGTCGCTGCGGTGGCGTCGATCCCAACGATCATCGCGGCATGCAATGCGGCAGCGACCCCGTCGCCGACCGCGGCCGCACCAAGCACGGCGCCGAGCGCGGCCGCCCCGAGCGCCGCACCGAGCGCGGCGGCGAGCGCCGCCGCGAGCTCCGCACCGGCGACGGGCAGCACGTCGCTCGGCTCGAACTACTCCGACCCGGTGCCGAAGAAGGCGATGCAGGACATCGTCGACGCCTTCACGGCCAAGACGGGCATCACGGTCAAGGTCAACACAGTCGACCACGGCACTTTCCAGAACCAGATCAGCTCATACCTGCAGGGCACGCCGGACGACGTCTTCACGTGGTTCTCCGGGTTCCGCATGCGGTTCTTCGCCGCTCAGGGCCTGGCCGCGGACATCAGCGACGTCTGGACGCAATCGCTGACGTCGAACTACTCGGACGCCTTCAAGGTCGGTTCGACAGGCGACGACGGCAAGCAGTACTTCGTGCCCATCTACAACTACCCGTGGGCCGTCTTCTATCGGAAGAGCGTGTTCGCGGCCAAGGGCTACGCGATTCCGGCGAGCCTTGACGACTTCAAGGCGCTCTGCACGAAGATGCAGAAGGACGGCCTCGTTCCGATCGCCTTCGGCGACAAGGACGGCTGGCCCGCGATGGGCACCTTCGACATCATCAACCTGCGCTCGAACGGCTACGACTTCCACGTCGGCCTCATGGCCGGCAAGGAGAAGTGGACCGATCCGAAGGTCAAGGCGGTCTTCGAAACCTGGAAGACACTGCTTCCCTTCCACCAGGAGGGCGCGGCGGGCCGGACGTGGCAGGATGCGGCCCAGGCGCTCGTCCAGAAGAAGGCCGGCATGTACCTGCTGGGGATGTTCGTCTCCCAGCAGTTCCTGGCAGCCAGCGCGGCGGATCTCGCCGACCTCGACTTCTTCCCCTACCCGAGCTTCGGGACGCAGTACGACGCCGAGAAGGCGCTCGACGCTCCGATCGACGGGTTCATGATCGCCAAGAACGCGCCGGACCTCGGCACGAACCTTGACGCGGCCAAGGCGTTCGTGGAGTTCCTTGGCACCGGCGAGGCGCAGGACATCTACGTCAAGGCCGACCCGAGCAACGTGGCCGCGGCGAAGGATGCCAACACCAGCAACTACAACGCCCTTCAGCAGAAGGCCGTGCAGCTCATCGGGGACGCGCAGCGGATCACCCAGTTCCTGGACCGCGACACGAACCCGAACTTCGCGGGCGCGAACGGCATGCAGGCCTTCCTGCTCGACTTCCTCAAGACCCCCGGCCAGGACCTGGACGCCTTCCTGGGCAAGATCCAGGGCTTCTGGGACACGCTCTAGTCACCCGCTGCTGCGGCCTGATTAGACTGTCAGGACCGTGGCTGACCGCGCGTCGCAAGGCATCACCCCCGTCACCGCCGGGTCGCCCGGCGGGACGGGGGTGACTGCGATTCGCCGCGTACGCCGCCGTTACAGCCTGCTCACCCGCCGGGACAAGATCGTCCTGGCGGTGATGGTCGGCATCCCGCTCTTCTTCGACCTCGCCCTCATCTGGGGCCCGACGGTCGTCTCGATCGTGTTCTTCGTTCACGAACTGGAACGGGATCGGCGGCATCTCGGGCAAGAACTTCATCGGTCTGAAGAACTACGAGAACCTGTTCACCGCGTACCCGTTCTTCTGGCCCGCGCTGCAACACAACCTGCTCTGGCTCGCGTGGCTCATGTTCATCGCGACGCCGGTCGGGATCTTCCTCGCGGTCCTGCTGGATCGTGAGGTCCGCGGGACGCGCATCTACCAGACGATCTTCTACCTGCCCGTGGTCCTGTCACTCGCCGTGATCGGCATCATCTGGTCGCTGCAGTACGCGCCGGAGCAGGGCTTCATCAACAACGTCCTGGGCCGCACGTCGAACGACAATCTCATCGACTGGCTTGGCGATCCGAGCCTGAACCTGTGGGCAGCGCTCGTCGCGACGAGCTGGCGTCACGTGGGCTACATCATGGTGCTGTACCTTGCCGGTCTCAAGGCCTTCGATCCCGCTCTCCGCGAGGCGGCCAAGGTGGACGGAGCGTCCGAGCGGCAGACGTTCGTGCATGTCGTGTTCCCGGTGATGCAGCCCATCAACGTGGTCATCGTCGTCATCACGACGATCGAGGCCCTCCGGGCGTTCGATATCGCGTTCATCATCAACGGCGGAAAGAACGGCCTCGAGCTCCTGTCCACGCTCATCACGAACAACAGCATCAGCGAATCGAACCGAGTCGGCTTCGGGTCTGCGATCGCGGTCATCCTGCTCGTGATCTCGCTCGGCCCGATCATCGCGTTCCTGGCGCGGATGATGCGCGAGGAAAAGCAATGACCGTCGCTGCCACTGTCCATCCCGCCGCGCCGGCGCACCGCCGGCGCCGCATCCGTCCGAGACGACTCGTGCTCTACGCGTTCCTGAGCGCCATGGCGGTCGTCTGGTTGTTCCCGCTCGTGTGGGCCATCTACACCGCGCTGAGGCCGTACTCGGACACGCAGCTGCACGGGTACATCTCGACGCCCTCGTCACTCAGCATCGAGAACTTCACGAATGCATGGAACCAGGCGGACTTCCCCCGCCATTACCTGAATTCGCTGATTGTCGCGGTGCCAGCGGTCATCGTCACACTGGTCGTCGCGTCGATGGTGGCGTTTGCGGTATCGCGTTTCAGCTGGCGATTCAACCTCCTGATCCTCATGCTCTTCACCGCCGGTAACCTCCTGCCGCCACAGGTCATCATCGTGCCGCTGTTCCGGTTGTATCTCCTGCTGCCGCTCCCTCGTTTCCTGAGCGACAACGGGCTCATGTACGACCAGTACCTGGGCATCATCCTCATCAACGTCGTCTTCCAGACCGGCTTCTGCGTCTTCGTGCTGAGCAACTACATGAAGACGCTGTCCAAGGAGCTCACGGAGGCGGCGCTCGTCGACGGCGCGTCGGTGTTGCGGATCTGGGGTGCCGTCGTCATGCCGCTCTGCCGGCCGGCCCTCGCCGCACTAGCGACGCTCGAGTTCACGTTCATCTACAACGACTTCTTCTGGGGCCTCATCCTGATGAAGAGCGGTGACAAGCGGCCCATCACGTCCGCGCTCAACAACCTGCAGGGCCAGTTCTTCACGAACACGAACCTGCTCGCCGCGGGCGCGCTGCTGGCCGCGGTGCCGACGATCCTCGTGTTCCTTGCCCTCCAGCGCCACTTCATCAGCGGGCTCTCGCTGGGCGCGACCAAGGGATAGCCGGGCGGTTTCACCGCGCGGAGGCCGCCGAGGGCCAGCCGCGTGGGCTTGCGATACCGCGCCGACGGGCGGCGGTGGGCGCCCCTCGCGGCGCCGGCGCCGGCGTGCTTGCCCTGTTGGCCCGACGGCCGGCCGGCGGGCAAGTTGCGCCGAAGGCCGGCCACGAGGCTCCCCGACGGACCCTACGCCTCCAGCACGAAGACCCAGGCGCGGAAGTCGCCCCACGCCGAGGATCTCGTCGCGGTGGGCCCCGAGTGACAGCCCGACCGACATGAGCTCGTCGCCGCCACGCGGGCCGGCGTTGTCGACGAAGAGCGCGTGCCCGCCCGGCGGCCACCCTCGAACCCCGTAGACGCGGTCCGGGTCCAGGCCCCGCAGCCGCAACCGTGCGGCCGGCGGGACGGGATGGTTCAGCGCCTGGTAGAAGGCCACGATCGCGCGGGATCGATCGGGCGCGACCACCATCCAGGCGACCCGGTTGCCGTCCCCCTCGAACGGGCTCAGCAGCCGCACGAACCGGCCGCGCTGGAACAGGTCGCGGTGCTCCTTGTAGAACGCGATCTGGGCCACGATCGCGCTGCGATCGGACGCCGTGAGCGCCGTCGGGTCCAGCTCGTACCCGAACGTGCCGAAGAACGCAACCGCCGCGCGGGTGTCGATCGGCGTGATCCGGCCGGTCTGGTGGTTCGGGACCGCGGCGACGTGGGCGCTCATGGCGCTCAGCGGATACGCGAGCGAGGTCCCCCACTGGATCCGCAGGCGCTCCATCGCGTCGGTGTCGTCGCTCGTCCAGGCCTGCGGCGCGAAGGCGAGGAGGCCAGGGTCGAACCGGCCGCCGCCACCGGCACAGGACTCGAACAGGATCTCCGGAAACGCGCTCGTCAGGCGCGCGTACAGGTCGTAGACGCCCAGGATGTGGCGATGGAAGAACTCGCCCTGGCGGTCGGCGGGCAGCCCGATGCTGAACGGCTCGGTGAGCGTCCGGTTCATGTCCCACTTGACGTATGAGATCGGGGCGCTCGCCAGGATGCCCGAGATGACGCCGAACAGGTGGTCCACGATCTCTGGCCGCGACAGGTCCAGGACGAGCTGCTGCCGGCTCTCGGTCCGCGGCCGCCCGGGGACGCCCACCGCCCAGTCCGGGTGCGCCTGGAACAGGAGGCTCCGCTCGCTGATCATCTCCGGCTCGATCCAGAGCCCGAAGCGCAGGCCCAGCGCCTCGACCTTCGACGCGACGCCGGCGATCCCGTCGGGGAGCTTGCGCCGATCGACGAACCAGTCGCCGAGCGACGACGTGTCGTCGTCGCGTGATCCGAACCAGCCGTCGTCGAGGACGAACAGCTCGACTCCGAGGTCGCGCGCTGCCTCGGCGATCCGGAGCAGCTTCCCCTCGTCGAACGCGAAGTACGTCGCCTCCCAGTTGTTGATCAGGACGGGCCGCGGCCGGTCGCGCCAGCGCCCGCGTGCCAGCCGCTCGCGGTAGAGGCGGTGGAGCGCGTCGCTCATCGCCCCGAGGCCGGACGCGGAGAAGACCAGGATCGCCTCCGGGGTGGTGAAGGCCTCGCCGGGCTCAAGGGTCCAGGCGAACGTGCCGGGGCTGATGCCGATCCGGACGCGCGCCGTGTCGAACGGGTCGACTTCGGCCTCGGCGACGAAGTTGCCCGAGTAGACCAGGCTGAAGCCGTACGCCTCGCCGGCCGCCTCGGTCGTCGTCGGGCGACGGAGCGCGATGAACGGGTTGTGCTGGTGGCTCGAAGCGCCACGGTCGCTCCCCACCGACTGGCGCCCGGGCCGCAGCGCTCGCGCGGTGACGTGCGCCTCCCGGGCCCACGTTCCGCTCAGCTGGAGGAGCTCCCAGCCCGCGTCCGGCAGGTCGAGCGTGGCGCTCATCGCTGCCGTCACCCGGGCCGCGGCGCGTCCCTCGTTCCGGATCGTCGCGCTCCGGGCGACGACCGGCAGGTCACGGAAGATCGTGTAGCGGAGCTCGACGGTCACGCCGCTCGGGCCGTCGACGAGCGTCACCTCGAGCGTGTCGGCCTCGTCGTCGGCCTCGACGTACGTGACCGGCAGGTGCCCGCCCCCGGCAGGGATCACGGGCTTGCCCGCGAGGATCCGGTGGCTCGCGTAGACGAGGTGGAGGACGCCCGACCCGTCGGCCAGCTGGACCTCGAGGGCCGGGACCCGGTAGTCGCCGGTGCCCGTCGTCGGGTATTCGAGCGCGACCGGGTCGCCGATCCGGTTCGAGAACCCGGTGAAGCCGCCCGGGCACGAGGTGCGCGTAGGAGCGCCCCGGCGCCAGGGCGGGCCCGAACGCCAGGTGCCCCAGCGTGCCGTCGTCGTGGACACGCATGACGTAGCTGACCTGCTCGTTGCGAAGGTGGAGCTCGCGCGTGTCCGTGAGGTACGTGATGGACATGGCTCAGCCGCCGGCGGTCCGGCAGAGGGTCCAGCCCCAGCGGTACGTCCCGGGGCCGAGGCGGTACGTCGGCAGCGTGTCCGGGCCGCAGCTCGCCGTGCCCAGCCCGCGATGGGCGGCGTCGAGGACGATGATCGTCTCCGCGCACGGGACCACGTCGACGTCGTGCGTGGCCGCGGCCAGGTCCGCGGCACGGACGTGGGTCACGGAGACCTGTCTCGGCAGGTCCAGGTCGATTCGGAGGCCAGCCCCGTTCGCACCCGCCAGCCGCAGCCAGCGGACGTCCGCGTGGCCGCCGTTCTCCTGCGGGCGGACGTACGGGACGAGCTGGTCGGTGACGGTCGATGTCCAGCGGCCGACGAGCCCCGAACGCCGCCGGTCCGGGTAGGTCTCATGCGGACCGGTCCCGAACCATTCGAGCGCCTCGAGGCCGGGGATCGCCTCGATGACGGTCCCCACGCGCGCGAGGTCGTCGAGCGCCTCGGGGATCACCACGCGCTCATCCACGGCGATCGCGTCACCGGCGAGGGCGGTGTACCGGACCTCGTGGTCCACGACGATTCCGGCCGAGGTCGCCACCTCGGCGCGGACGACGGTCGTCGGCCCGTCGCGGTCGATCCCGACGAGCCGCCGCGTGAGCCGGTCGAGGCCGGCGGCCTGCCAGCGCGCGGCCAGCCCGCCGATCCGGTCGTTGTCGGTCGGCGCGCGCCACAGCGTGAGCGCCGGGGGCGCGGCGAGCAGTGGGTGAACGAGCCGTCCGTCGGCGTCGAGGGTGACGCTCCGGGACGGATCGACCGCGGAGTCGAGCGGCGCCCCGGACCGCGCAGGGTCGAGCGGCGCCCCGGACGGCGCCGGCCCGACCGGGAGCTGGAGCGCGCACACCTCGAAGCCGGCCGGCGCCCACGCCTCGGCGGCGGCGGTCGTGACACGCACGGTCAGCCACGCTTCGCCGGAGGCGGCCGCGGGCGCGACCCAGCCCGGCAGCTGCACGACCGCGCGCTCGCCCGGCCCGATCCCGGGCAACGTGAACGGACCGCCCGCGATCGACTCCCCGTCCACGGCCAGCTCGTAGCCGGCCCGCAGCCAGCCGAGGTCGCGGAAATGCTGGTGGTTCGAGACCTCGACGCGACCGGACGCGAGGCCCGATCCGTCGCCGGCGATCCGCACCGGTGCGGCCAGCCGGCGGTGCTCCCACATCGCGGGCTTCGGGCGGCGATCCGGCCAGACCATGCCGTCCATCACGAAGTTGCCGTCGTTCGGCTCGTCGCCGAAGTCGCCGCCATAGGCCCAGCGTCGCCGGCCATCGGGCAGGCCCTGGACCAGCCCGTGATCGCGGAACTCCCAGATGAAGCCGCCCTGGAGCCCCGGCGTGGACTCGATGGCGTCCCAGTACTCGGCCAAGGTCCCGTTGCTGTTGCCCATGGCATGGGAGAACTCGCACATGATGAGCGGGTGGCGCTGGAGGCCCGACCGCGCATGATCGACGATCGCCTCGATCTCCGGGTACATCGGGCAGACGATGTCGCTCGCGGTCTGGTCGGCCGTCCAGTCCCAGCGGATGGCGCCCTCGTAGTGGAGCGGGCGCGAGGGGTCGTAGCGGCGGACCCAGGCGGCAGCGGCGGCGTGGTTCGCGCCATGCCCGGACTCGTTGCCGAGCGACCACGCGATCACCGACGCATGGTGCTTGTCCCGCTGCACCATCCGCGCGACCCGTTCGACCCACGCCGAGAGGTAGCGCGGGTCGTCGCAGAGCGTGCTCTGGAAGGCGTGCGACTCGATGTCGGCCTCGTCGATGACGTAGATGCCCAGCTCGTCGGCGAGGTCCAGGAAGGCCGGGTCGTTCGGGTAGTGGGACGTCCGCACCGCGTTGAAGCCGAACTGCTTCATCGTGACGAGGTCGGCCCGCATCGCTTCGGTCGACACGACCCGGCCCGTGTGCTGGTCGAAGTCGTGGCGGTTGACGCCACGGATGTAGACGCGCCTGCCATTGACCAGGAGGTCGCGCCCGACGACCTCCACCCGGCGGAACCCGACCCGGAGCTGCGCCGTCTCCGCGACCTCGCCCGCGGGCGTCCGGAGCGTCACCGTGAGCGAATGGAGCACCGGCGACTCCGCGTTCCACGTGGGGACTGACGGGATCGAGACCTGCCACCGGACCGACCCCTCGCGAACCGGCGCCAGGGCCCGATACAGCTCGTCCCACCCCGTGATCTGGTCGCCATCGAGCGAGCCCGGCCCGAGCACGACGTGGCGGCGCACGAGGGCGCGGCTGCGCGGGTCCCTGGGGTCGGCCGGCCCGGCGGGAGCGGGCGCGTCCCCCCGCACCGAGACCCCGAGACCGGCGAGCGACGCCTCCACGCTCCAGCCGGGCTGGAGGCCGCGCTGCGCGAAGCCGACGTCGACGGTCAGGTCGAGGGTGCCCGTCGTGAGCCGGCCGTCGGATCCTGCCTCGAGGCCGGCGATCGCCTTGACGTCGGCCAGGTAGACCTGTCCGGTGCCGTAGAGGAAGACGGACCGGCTGATCCCCCCGTGCCACCACTGGTCCTGGTCCTCGATGTAGGTTGCGTCGGACCACTTGACGACCCGGAGCGTCAGGGTGTTCGACCCGGGCCGGACCAGCGCCGTCAGGTCGAACTCGGACGCGAGGTGCGAGTCCTTCCCGACGCCGACCTCGACGCCGTTGAGGGACACGACCAGGACGCTCTCCGCCGCCCCGACATGGAGCACGACCCGGCGCCCCGCCCAGGCCTCGGGGAGCTCGAACTCGCGCTCGTAGACGCCCGTGGGGTTGAGGTCCGGGATCTCGGGCGGCCGGCCGGCGAAGGGCATCTGGACGTTCGTGTAGTGCGGGTGGTCCCACGTGCCGGACATCGTCCAGAGGCTCGGGACGACGGCCTCCTCCCAGTCCGTGCCGGCCGGGTCGGCCGGCGCACGAAGCAGCTGGAAGCGCCAGGGGCCGTCCAGGGACAGCCGATCGGGATGCTCCAGGCTGTGCATGGGAAGACGGCGATAGCCCGTCAGGTCGGGCGCCGCCCACGCGGGGATCACCGCCGGATTATCGCACCCGGAGGTCGCCGGGCACACCGCCCGGACCGGCCCATGCCAAGATGTGCCACGACATGACCCACCGTTCATGACGACGTTCGGGCCAGGGACCGGGTGAGGGGCCCTGCCACGTCGAGCGTGCTGACGCGCGACGGGCGCCTCCTGTTCGGAACCCGGATCGCGCGCCTCTTCGGCTACGGCTTCCTCTCGGTCGTGCTTGTCCTGTACCTCGTGGCGATCGGGTTCGGCGCGTTCCAGGTCGGCCTGATCCTGACCCTCACGCTGGTCGGCGACGCGGTCATCACGCTGTGGCTGACCACGCACGCCGATCGCATCGGGCGACGCCGCACGCTGCTTGCGGGGGCGGGCCTCATGATCCTCGCCGGGATCGCGTTCGCCCTCTCGAACGACTTCTGGGTGCTGGTCCTGGCCGCGACGATCGGCGTCATCAGCCCGAGCGGGAACGAGGTGGGCCCGTTCCTCGCGGTCGAGCAGGCCGCCCTCTCCCAGACGGTCACCGACCGGCAGCGGACCCGGGTCTTCGGCTGGTACAACCTCGCCGGGTCATTCGCCACGGCGACCGGTTCGCTGGCGGCCGGCCTCCTCGGCGCGACGCTCCAGGGCGCCGGTGCCAGCCCGCTCGACAGCTACCGAATGATCATCGTCGGCTACGCCTTGATCGGCGTGATCCTCGTGGCCCTCTTCGCCACCGTCTCCCCCGCCATCGAGGTGCCCCACGCGATCGATGTCTCCGTCGCCACGCGCCTCGGCCTCCATCGCTCACGGCGCGTCGTGGCGCGACTCTCCGCGCTCTTCGGGCTCGACGCGTTCGCCGGCGGGTTCGTCATCCAGAGCATCGTGAGCTACTGGTTGCACACGCGGTTCGACGTGCCGGTCGGAGCGTTGGGCGCGGTCTTCTTCGCGGCCAACATCCTCGCGGGAATCTCCGCCCTCCTCGCGGCGCGCCTTGCGGCGCGCTTCGGCCTGGTGAACACGATGGTCTTCACGCACCTGCCCTCGAACGTCCTGCTGATCGCGGTGGCGTTCATGCCAACGGCGCCGCTGGCCGTCGCGGTCCTGCTCGCCCGCTTCAGCATCAGCCAGATGGACGTGCCCGCCCGCCAGTCGTACACGATGGCGGTCGTGGACCCGGACGAGCGGTCGGCCGCCGCCGGCGTCACGGCGATCGCGCGCAGTGTCGGCGCGGCGGTCTCCCCGTCGCTCGCCACGCCGCTGGTGGAGGCGGCCGGCCTGGCCGCCCTCCCGTTCGTGATCGCGGGGAGCCTCAAGATCGCCTACGACCTGCTCTTCTACCGCTCGTTCCAGGCGCATCGCCCGCCGGAGGAACGCGCGCCCGGTGCCCGAAAAGGCCTGACCCGCGGGACCTTCGGGTCGAGCGAGCCGCGGGGCTGGACGTCGCGTGGATGATGGGCAGCGTCGTGTTGCCGGGCCCACTCCGTGGGCAGCGTTGCAGGGAGACGAGCATGCCGGTCCTCTTCGAGCACCACCCGCACCCGCGGATCGCCGAACGCAAGAAGTCCCCCCCGGCCAAGACCACCGACGAGCACGTCGGCTTCAACGGCAGGGTCGCCCTCGTCCTCACCACGACGGTCGGCACGATGTGGTGCGCCTATGCCTTCTCGATCCTCGCGTTCATCGCGCTCCCGCAGGCGCTCGAGGGCGGGCTGCTGCCGATCATCCAGTGGGTGAGCCAGACGTTCATCCAGCTCGTCATGCTGTCGGTGATCATGGTCGGCCAGAACATCCTGAGCCGCGCCTCCGACAAGCGCGCCGACGAGACCTACATGGACGCCGAGGCAACGCTCCACGAGGCCCAGCAGATCCAGGATCACCTCAAGGCGCAGGACGACGCGATCGGCACGCTGCTCGACAAGATCGCGAAGATGGAAGCGGCGCGCGCCGGGGCCTGATCACGGGCCGGCACGGTGTGACGAACCCTCGCGGCCGCGGCGCCGCGATGCATGGGATCAGGCGGAGGTGCGCTGGCCCTCGGTCGCCCCGCCCGCCCAGCCCAGGTTCGAGAAGGTCGGGATGAACCGGTAGCCCTCGCCCGGGACCGTGGCGATGAAGCGCGGGCGGCGGTAGTCGTTCTGGAGCTTGATGCGCAGGCTGCGGATGTGGCGGTCGACGATGTTGCTCTCGGCCACGAAGTCCACGCCCCAGATGGCGTCGAGGATCTCCTCCCGGGTGACGACCCGGCCGGCCCGGCTCGCGAGCAGGTAGAGCAGGCTCTGCTCGATGCCCGTGAGGTGGACGACCGAGTGGCCGGCGCGGACCTGGCGGTTGACGATGTCGATCTCCATCTCGCCGAGCGTGATCGTCGGGATGAGCGGCATGGCGGCGCCCGTCGCCCGGCGGCTGATCACCATGGCCCGGGCGAGCAGCTCCTCGGGCGAGAAGGGCACGGTCAGGATGTCGTCGACGCCGAGGTCGAACGCTCGCAGCTTCGTCTTGAGGTCGCCCCGCCGGGTGAGCCCGAGGACCGGCGTCCCGCTCCGCCTGGCCGAGTTGGAGACCCCGAGCAGCTTGAGCACCGCAGTGCTGTCGTCGAGGTCCATGTCGACCACGGAGATGGTCGGCGCCCAATCGGCGAGGATGGCCTCGGCATCGGCGAGCGAGCTCGCGGCCCGCACGGCGAACACGCCATGGTTCAGGGTCAGCGTGATCAGATCGACGACCAGTGGCTGATCGTGGAGGATGAGTGCCCGCCGATTGTCCGGGCTCGAGGTGCTCACGGCTCGACTTCCCCGCCTGAATCCCGCCTGGAGTGCTCTCGTAATCTCCTCGCCCCGATTGTACGTCCCGCTTCAAGCGAGGGGCCCAAGCGGACCATGCTCCGGTCCGGGATCGCACGACGGTGGCGCGACCGGCGGCGGTACGATCGGCCGATCGCCGCCGATGGCCGCCGATCGCGGCGACGTGCGGGCGGCGGGACGCATGGAAGGCCGGGCAGGGGCCAGGGAGGATCGGGATGCGCATCGAGGAGCGGCTGCGGGAGCTGAACCTGGTCCTCCCCCCGCGCGTGCAGGCGCCGCCGGGCGTCCGGCTCCCGTTCTCGCCCGTCCGCATCGTCGGCGATCGCGCCTGCATCTCCGGTCACGGGCCGCAGAACCCGGACGGGTCGATCGCCGGCCCGTTCGGCAAGGTGGGCGCGGAAGTCTCCGTCGAGCAGGGCTACGCGGCAGCCAGGGCGACGGCCCTCTCCATCCTGGGCAGCCTCGCGAGGGAGCTGGGCGACCTCGACCGGATCACGGCGTGGGTGCGAGTCTTCGGGATGGTCAGCTCGGCTCCAGGGTTCGGGAGCCAGCCCGCGGTGATCAATGGCTTCTCGGACCTGGTCATCGAGCTGTTCGGAGACGCCGGAGCGCACGCCCGGTCGGCCGTCGGCATGGCCGAGCTCCCCTTCAACATGGCCGTCGAGATCGAGGCCGAGGTCCGCGTCGCGCCGTGATCGCGCATCACCTCGCGCCGACGGCCCTCTGGGATGCCGCGCCGATGGATGGGCCGTTCCGGCCCGCGTCGCTGGATCGAGAGGGGTTCGTCCACCTGACGCATGCCCTGCCCGATCTCGTCGACGTCGCGAACGCGCTGTACCGCGACGAGCCCGGCCCGCACCTCGTGCTCACGATCGAGCTGGACCGGCTGAGCGCGCCGTGGCGCTACGACGGTGATGCGCGCTATCCGCACGTCTATGGCCCGCTCGACCGGGCAGCCATCACGATGGTCCGCCCGATCCGGCGCGACGCGGCGGGCGGCTTCATCGGGTTCGAGCGCACGGACGGGCGCCCGGCGGGCGCCAGGGCTGTCCGCCCGTAGGAGCGGACCCGAGCGGCGGGCCGATCGGGTTGCGCGGATGCACCTGCCGGGCACGCTGCGTCGCCGGCGGCACGGGCCGGGGGTACTATTGCCCGCAGACAACCAGCGAGGGGGAACACGCGCTCGTGCGAGACTGGTTCACGACCAACCTGGAGTCCGCCGCGGACCCGAGGGAGGTATAGGTCATGTCGCTGCTCCAACGGGTCGAGCGCGCGCACCAGGGACCGGAGGTCCCGAACCCGGACGCGATCGTCCCCGTCGCGCCCCCGGCCCCCCCGAAGCCGGAGCCGGGCCAGGCCCGCGAGGAGTTCCTGCGCGGCGTCCGCGTCCGCCTCCAGGGCGAGGTGATCGGCGCCTTCAACTCGCTGCGCGAGACCACCGGTCCCGCGGACACCCGCAGCAAGCTCGAAGGGATCGTCGACCGGGTCATCAACGCGCACGGGTTCGTCGTGACGCGGGACGAACGCGTTCGACTGGTCCAGGAGATGGCCGACGACTTCACCGGCTTCGGGCCGATCGAGCCGTTCCTTCGCGACGAGACCATCACCGAGGTCATGGTCAACGGCCCGACGCACATCTACATCGAGCGCGCCGGCAAGATCGTCGCGCGTCAACCGGCGCTTCCTGAACGACGAGCACGTGCTCCGGATCATCGACCGGATCATCACCCCGCTCGGGCGGCGCATCGACGCAGACCAGCCCGCGGGTGGACGCCCGCCTGCCCGACGGCTCGCGCGTCAACGCGATCATCGAGCCGCTCTCGCTGATCGGGCCCGTCATCACCATCCGCAAGTTCTCGGCCAAGCCGTTCACGGTCGAGGACCTCGATCCGGTTCGGGACGGCGACGCCGGAGATGTTCGACTTCCTGCGGGCCTGCGTCGAGGCTCGCCTCAACCTCTTCGTCTCCGGCGGCACGGGCTCGGGCAAGACCACGACGCTCAACGTCCTCTCCTCGTTCATCCCCGAAGACGAGCGCATCATCACCATCGAGGACGCCGCCGAGCTGCAGCTCCGCCAGGAGCACGTCGTCACGCTCGAGGCCCGGCCCGCCGAACCTCGAGGGCCAGGGCGAGATCACGATCCGCGACCTGCTGCGCAACGCCCTCCACATGCGCCCCGACCGGATCATCGTCGGCGAGTGCCGCTCCGGGCGAGGCGCTGGACATGCTCCAGGCCATGACCACCGGGCCAGGACGGCTCGCTCTCGACCGGCCACGCGAACAGCCCGCAGGACATGCTCCGGCGCCTCGAGACGATGGTCCTCATGACCGGCTACGAGCTGCCGCTGCGGGCGATCCGCGAGCAGATCGCGTCCGCCGTGGACCTGATCGTCCACACGGCCCGCCTCAAGGACGGCACGCGCAAGATCGTCAACATCACCGAGGTCTACGGGATCGAGGACGACGAGATCCTCACGCAGGACATCTTCGCGTTCGAGCAGACCGGCTTCCGAGAGGGAAAGATCGAGGGCGATCCTCAGGCCGACCGGGATCCGGCCCGACGTTCATGGGCAAGTTCAAGGCGTACGGCATCCAGCTTCCCGACGGGCGAGTTCGGCATCCCAGCCGACGACCCGACGAAGCCGGCCCTCGCCGTGCGAAGCGAAGCTGGGTCTCGGGAGACACGACGACGCGGGCAATCGAGTCCGGGCCTCCCATCGGCGGCGGCCGGGCGGTCGCGGCGGGCGGCATGGTCTACGTCTCGTCGGTCGGGCCGATCGACCCCGAGACCGGCCAGGTCGTCCGCGGCGAGATGCGGGAGCAGGCCCGCCAGTGCCTGAGCAACCTGAAGGCGAAGCTCGAGGAGGCCGGGACCTCGCTCGACAAGGTCGTCTGGGCGAACTGGTCCCTGCGCGACCCGGCGGAGTTCGACATCTTCGACGAGGAGTGGGTGCGCTGGTTCCCCGGCGACGCGCCGGTCGGCCAGGGCACGCTGATGCCGCCGCTGCAGCGCCGGGCCGGCTTCCGGGTCTCGATCGGCGTCATCGCCGAAGCCTAGAAGCGCACGGCAGGCGTCCATCTCCGGGGTGGATCGGGTAACGGCTGGGTGACGACCGTCGCCCTGTGCCTGGCCGCCGGCGACCTGACATCGAGGCGTCACGCCGCGACCCCATCGTTCGGCGCAGCTCGACACGACGCCGAGCGAGATGGAGGACGCGGTGGACGCCCTGGCCTACGATCGGGTCATGCGTGACAGGGCGGGGCCGATCCTCGTCGTCGACGACGACGCGAAGATCGTGCACCTCGTGCGCACGTACCTCGAGCGCGACGGCTATCGCGTCGTGGAGGCATCCAACGGGCGAGCGGCCCTCGCTGCCATCGCGCTGGAGGCACCGGCCCTCGTCGTGCTCGACGTGATGCTGCCCGAGGTCGACGGCCTCTCGATCCTGCGGGCCGTCCGGCGCACGGACCGCACGCCGATCATCATGCTGTCGGCCCGCGGCACGACGAGCGACCGGATCGAGGGTCTCAGCGCCGGCGCCGACGACTATCTCCCGAAGCCGTTCTCGCCGGCGGAGCTCGTCGTCCGCGTCCGGCGCGTCCTGGACCGCGGCGCGCGACCATCGAGCGCGCCACCCCCCAGCCGGATCCTGCGGACCGGCGAGCTGGTCCTCGACCGGGATCGCCACGAGGCGACCCTGGCGGGGCGTGAGATCCGGCTGACCGCGCTGGAGTTCCGGCTCCTTGCCGCGCTCCTCGAGGCGAACGGCCGCGTGCTGTCCCGCGACCAGCTGATGGACGCCGTCTACGGCCACGGCGAGGCGGACGTCCTTGACCGGACGATCGACGTCCTGGTCAAGCGTCTCCGCGAGAAGCTCGGCGACGACGCCGACCGGCCGCGCTACGTCGCGACGGTTCGGGGCTTCGGATACCGGACCGCGCCGGCCTGGCCGGATCCCGCGTGATCCCCGGAGGGCCGCGCAGCATCGGCGCACGGATCGCGGCGGCTGCGATCCTCGTGGCCGTGCTCGCCGTCGCGATCGTGGCGGCCGGTGCCCTCGTCCTCGGCGCGGAGTCGTTCATCAACCTCATGACCGCCGACGGCCACCCGGCCGAGGCGGCCCGCACGATGTTCGACGACTCGGTCGGCCGGGTCGTCGTCGTGGCGCTGGTCGTCTCGATCCTGGCGGCGGCCGCGCTGTCGGCGGCGCTCGGGCGGCGGATCGCACGGCCGCTCCGGGAGATCGAGCGGGCAGCCCGGCAGATCGCCGCCGGCGAGTACGCCGCCCGCGTCCCGAGCGACGGCCCGGGAGAGCTGAGCGGGCTGGCCGACTCGTTCAACCAGATGGCCTCGTCCCTCCAGGAGCAGGAGCGGATGCGCAGCGAGTTCATCGCGAATGCCGCCCACGAGCTCCGGACGCCGCTCACGAACCTCCAGGGGTACCTGGAGGCGCTGCGGGACGAGGTGATTCCGGCCGATCGCGCGACGTTCGCCTCGCTCTGGGACGAGGCGGAACGCCTGGTCCGCCTGTCGCACTCGCTCGACGTCCTCGCCGAGGGCGACGCGCGGGTGGGCCGGCCCACGGTCGTCGAGGTCGATGTCGCGGCCGCCGTCCGGACGGCGGCCGATCTCGTGGCGCCGTCGATGGCACAGGCCGGCCTCACCTGCAGCCTCCAGGTGCCGGCATCCCTCCCTGGACGCGCGGATCCGGACGGGCTCGCCCAGGTCCTTGCGAACCTGCTCCAGAACGCGCTCCGGTACACGCCGAGCGGCGGGTCCGTCCGCCTGGCCGCCGAGCCGCGCCCCCGCGATGTCATCGTGTCGATCGAGAACACCGGGCCCGGGATCCCGGCCGGGGACCTGCCCCACGTCTTCGAGCGCTTCTACCGCGTGGAGAAGTCGCGCGACGCCGAGCGCGGCGGGGCAGGGATCGGCCTCGCGATCGTCGCCGAGCTCGTGTCGTCGTTCGGCGGCAGGGTCGGGGCCGAGTCGCGCGACGGGCTGACCAGGTTCTGGTTCAGCCTGCCTGCGGCTCCCTGAGCGCCGGGCAACGCCGACCCGGCGCCGCCGCGCGAGGGCTGCGGCTCAGGCCGAGGGCGAGAGCTCCCATGATCCCTCGAACGCGCGTCGCTCGAGCCCGGTGCCGGGCCGCCAGAAGGCGAATCCGCCGGTCGTCGAGCCGGTCGGGGGCAGCGGCATGCGCACCTCTCTTGAAGGATCGAGCGTGATGACGCCGTCGACCAGCTGGCCGTCGTCGGCAAGCTTCGCGAGCGTCTCGCGTTCGATGGTCCGGCGGCCGTCCAGGTGCGATGGGTCGTCCCGCCACAGGCGGGCCCACATGTCCGGGTTGGCACGCTCGTAGAGGACGATGGGCACGGCCTCGGTCCCGATCGAGCGGATGACCAGCTCGATCCCCGATGTACCCGAGCGCGCCTCGACCGCGATCGCGGCGAGCGGGCTCGCGAGGGCCGTCGTCGCGGCCTCGACGAGCAGCCGCACCAGGGTCGGGTCGAGATCCGGCGCGGGTACCAACGGTCCACCGGCCACCGCGACGTACTGCGCGCCGCCGTCGCCCGGTGAGGCGCCGGCCGGGCCCGACGCGGCCACGCGGACGGCGGAGTCGGCCAGGGCTGCAGCGCTCTCTGCCAGGAGCGAGCCCCGGAAGCTGCCCAGCCGGACGGGCGGCACCTGTGCCAACGTCGCCTCGGTGAGGACGTCCGCGACGAAGGACCCGTCCGCGGCAACGGTCAGCTCCAGGTCCATCGGGGGTCGCGGCACCGAGAGCGCGTAGCGCAGCGGGAACGGCGCGCGCGGGCGACCGGTTGTCATGGCGCGAAGGTGAACGGCGGCTCGCCTGGCCGCAGGTTTGCATTGACCCAGGTGAGGAGCCCCTGGACGTGGCGCTGGAGGACCGGCCCACCCTGGCCCATCACGCTGACCGTGTTCGTGTAGCGCGTCGTACCCGCGGTGTCCGTCTCCGCCCGGGCATTCGGGTCACCCACGGGCGTCCGTCCGACGACGGTCAGGTAGTGCGCCGCACTGATCATGTACTCGTCGAGGTTGCCGATCAAATGGCCGAACTCGTGGATCGGCGCGGTCGAGACGGCGGCCATCTGGGTGGGAGCCGCGGGATCCGGGACGAACCAGTTCGATGCGTTGAGCGCGGGCCAGACCCAGACCCCCGAGTGGACGGTGACGGCGTTCGCCCCGGACGAGCCGAGGTTCGGCCGGAACTGGATGGGGATCGTCCGCTGTCCGTTCGTGATCCGGAACTTCCCGTTCCATGCGCCGTTGATGTTCGCGGTCCAGGTCGCGATCGCCGACGGCAGGAGCGAGGCGGCCGTCGCGTCGCCGGCTGCGGGCGTCAGGGCGATGCCGACGTCCACGACCAGCGCGTTCCGCTGGTAGGTGATCGTATAGCGCTGATCGCCGCCGAACGTGCCCGAGGTGAACGGGCCGGAGGTGGGGCCGGAGAGCAACGTCTCCGTGTTCGTGATCTTTCGATCCTCGCGCGAGATCTCCCCCGCCAGGGCCCGGACGATCGGGTCCTTCGCGGCCCCGAAGACCCCGTTGACCACGTCCATCGTCACCGGGGACGCATTGAGGGCGGCGAGGTCCGGGTCGGAGAGGCCCCGGACGTGGGCCTGGACCGCGGCAACCGTGCCGGGAGACTGGACGACGCGGACGAACGCGGCCGGGACAGTGCCGCTCGGAATCTTGCCGGCATCCACCGCGGCGACGGCAAGGTCGAGCGCCTTGATTCCCTTGGCGCGGGCCCATTCGAACCACTGCGCCCACCCGCCTCCGAGGTCGAAGACGAACTGCTCGAACTCGGCGGTGCTGCAGATCGAGACCATCATGGTGCGGATGGCGCCGTTGCCGAAGATGGCCAGCTTGTCGGCCGGCGAGGCGGCCGCGAGCTTGCCCCGCACGAGCGCGAGGTTGCTCCCTTCCGCTGCCATCCATTCGAGCTTCCGAATGAGGTTCGTCGGAAACAGGACATCAACGAGGAGCGCCATCGTCGCGTTCGTGCAGACGTCCGTCCAGAAGGAACGGTATGCGTCACCGCCTACGATCGCGAGCTCGGCCGGAGTCGCACCAGTCAGGAGCGGCGACAGCTTGGCGTAGTCGAGCGAGAAGAGCGCGCTCGCCTCGCCCCGGATCCACTCGATCTTGGTCGGCAGGTCGAAGCCGAGGTCGGACATCGCAGTGAAGATCGTCCGGTTGTCGCAGAGGGCAAGGAACCAGCTCTTCCACTCCGGCACCTTCAGGCGGTCGCGGTCGGCCTGCGGAGCCGCCGTGATCAGCGGCTGGACCTGGCCGTAGCGCAGCGAGAAGCGCGCGCTCGCCTCGCTGCGGAGCCAGGTGAGCTGGGTCACGAGGTCGAACCTGAGGTCCGCGACCGCGGTGATGATCGTCGAGTTGTCGCAGACGGAAACGAAGAACGATTGCCAGCGACCGTTCTTCAGCATGTCGCGCTCGGTCTGGGGAGCACCCGTCACGTACGACTGGATCTCCCTGTAGGCGATGCCGCTCGTGAGGAACGCCGTCTTCTCGAGCCAGTCGAGCTTCACCGGGAGGGTCAGTCCGAGGGTGACGACCGCCTCGCGCATCTCCGCGAAGCTCAGCTTATGCGCGAGCCGGTCGCGGTAGCCGGCGACGATCGTCGCCTTCTCAGTCGTGGTCAGCCTGCCGAGGAGGTCGAGGATCCTTCGATGCGGCGTCAGCCATGCATCGATGAGCTTGTCGAGCTCCGCCACGTTGTCGACCGTCGCGGGTGCCTGGCGCTGGACGGCAGTCCTGCCCGCGCGCGCAGAATCACCGCGCTCGAGGAGCGACGCGACGGCGGCGTTCCCGGCAGTGGCCTGGAGGTGCAGCATCGCGCCCGGCGGGCCGCCCGCCCGCGGCGGGCCTGCGGCCACCAGGTGCGGCGCGGAATCGCGCGCACCTCCATGCGGCGCCGCCGGCACGGCGCCACTCGCCGGTTCAAGCGCAGGTGGCCGCGGTTCGCGGATCCCGCCCTCCTCGGACATGGACGTATTCTCGCCGGGCGCCTCCCGCCCGGGGCAAAGACGTTCGGGCACGGACGATGTCCCGTTCGGGCACGGCCCGGCGACCCCGGCGATCGAGCCGCACCTCGAACCCGGCCACGACCGCGCGGGCATGCCGCTCGGCCGGTGGGCCGCTCGGCCGCTCGGCCGGCAGGCCGGAGGGCCGGTGGGCCGCTCGGGGCTCAACCCGGGCAGGGCACGAGGCCGGCTGCCACCTTCGCGTCAAGCACATGGAGTGCCGCGTCGTCGACGCGGGCCGCAATGGCCGGATCCGTAGCGGCCCGCGCCTGGAGCTCCGCGACCATGGCCGCGGTCACGGCCGAGGACCGGGAGACGACCAGGTCGCCTCCCGCCAGCAGGAAGGCGAGCGCCCGCTCGCCCGGCCGGACGGCGGCGACCGCCGCCGTGTCCCCGAGGTCGTCGGACATGACCACGCCGTGAAACGCGAGGTCGCCCCGGAGCATGCCGCCGATCACGAGCGGCGAGAACGCCGCGAGATGCGCGGGATCGATTCGCGAGTAGGTCGCGAGCGCGACCATGACGAAGGGGACCCCCGCAACGACAGCGGCCCGGAACGACCCGAGAGACGGGTCGTCCGCGGTCGTCACGGTGTCCGCGACTCCCGCGCTCACGTCCGTGTTGCCGACAACGCGCCCAAGGCCGGGGAAGTGCTTCGCTGTCGTGGCCACCCCGGCCATGGTCATTCCCTCGATGAACGCGGCGGCGTGCTCGCCGACCGTCTGCGGATCATGCCCGTACTCGCGATCGAGGACGCCGATCGGCTGGTTCGTCGCGTCGGCGCCCGGCGGAACGACATCCGCGACCGGGGCGAAGTCGAGGTTGACACCGGCTGCTCGAAGCTGCGATCCCCAGGCGGCGGCAGCGGCTGCGAGGGCGTCCACGGGGCGCCCGCCCTGCGCGATCGCCGTCGGGATCGTCGAGAAGCCGGGACCCGCCAGGGCCTGGATGCGCCCACCTTCCTGGTTCGCCGCGATGAAGAAGCCCACGCCGCCGGTCGAACGCTCATCGGCCTGCGCCTGGACGGCATCGGCGATCGTCCGGATCCCGGCGACCCCGATCGATGTCTGGGCGGTGAACCAGACCGACCCGACATGCTCGTCGCGGATCAGCTGGAGCTCCGCGGGGCCGAGCCGGTCGTCCGCCAGTCCGAGCAGAAAGAGCTGCCCGATCCGTTGCGCCGTCGTCATCCTCTGCAGGGACCGCAACGCGCAGGAGGCGTACAACGTCGGGCTGGGCGGGGGCGTGGGCGGGCTGGGCGGGGGCGCGGGCGGGCTCGGCGAGGTCGCGGATGCCCGGGATGCCACGGCCGTCGGACTCGAACCGACGCTCGGCGGCGGCGCGCCCGAGGAGACCGGGGTCGGGAGCGGCTGGCCGGCGCAGGCCCCGGCGAGTCCGATCACCGCCACGAGAAGGATCGATCGTGCCCTGGTCACCTGGACGGCGCCCGCGAGCACGTTCACTCGCCCATTCTGCGCGCCGAAATGGATCGGTCCCCGTGACGACGGCCCGTGCCGGTCGGCGCCCCGGAGGTCACCCCGCGATGGCGTGATCGATCGCGAAGACGAGCACGGCAAGCGAGGCCACGGTCGCAAGCGCGCCGGCCACGACCGCGGGGCGGCGAAGGAGCCGGACAGAGACGTCCACGAAGAGGCGGGAATCCGCCCGCAGATCCTGGTCGGAGGAGAGCCGTCGCCAGATTGCGAACACGCCGAGCACGAGCGCAAGCACCGGCGCTACCCCGAGCACGAGCGGACCGGCATTCATCGAGACGAACCAGCTGAAGATCACGTCTGCAGCGTGGGCGGGCTCGAGTTGCACCGGCTGCATCAGGCGGATCATCGCCGATGCCAGCAGGACGACCGCCGGGAGCACCAGGAGCGTGGCGGCGAACGCGGCGGCGTTGTCGATGCGACGTGATGTCATGGCACGTTCCTCCAAGGGCGCAGCCGGGTAGGGATCGAGGCGAGCCGCGAGCGCGCCAGTGACGACGTCGAGGACGAGCCGGGCGGACCAGCGCTCCTCATCCAGCACGGCGCCGAACTCGTCCTCGTACCGGCGGCGCCAGCGCGACGGGTAGAGGCGGACGAGGAGCCGCGGGTGCACGCCGACGCTCACACGACGGCGAGGCGGCGCAACCCCGCCTCCGCGATCTGCCGGATGGACGCGAGCTGCTCACCGAGCACCTCGCGCCCGAGGCCGGTGAGGCGGTACGGGCGGCGACGCTCCTCGTCGGGGAGCGGCTCGATGAGGCCGCGGGCTTCCAGGCGCGCCAGCGCGCCGTAGAGCGTGCCCGGCCCCAGCCGGACGCGCGCGATCCGGTCGATGTCCTCGATCATCGCGTACCCGTGCTTGGGTCCGCCGGCAAGGCTCGTCAGGATCAGCATCCCCGGCTCCGGGGGCTGGCCTCTGAAGCTGAGGTGGCGGGGCATCGGGGCTCGCTCCTCCCTGTGGTCGACGTGCATCGTAGCGCGTTGTATATCGTAGCACATAGTACGACTGGAGCGCGCGCCTTGCGCGCTGCGCCTATAGGCCGGCGGGCTGCACCCAGTCCTTCGCGGCCGCCGGCCGGCCGAGCAGGTATCCCTGGGCGAACGGCACGCCGAGCTTCCGGAGCGTCGCGAGCTCCTCGTCAGTCTCCACGCCTTCGGCGATCGTGGTGCTGGCCGATTCGGTGGCGAAGTGGAGCAGCCCGACCATGAGCGCCTGCCGGCTCAGGTCCGCGTCGATCCCACGAACCAGGCCGATGTCGAGCTTCACGAAGGCGGGCCGGAGCTCGACGATGTGGCCGAAGTTGGCGATGCCGGCCCCGGCGTCGTCGACGGCGACCCGGACCTCCGGCCGGAGACGGCCGATCGCGGCGCGCAGGGCGGCATAGTCGGCAATGGGGGCGTGCTCGGTCACCTCCAGCACGACCGGCCGGTCCGCCTTCTGCAGGAGCCGGGCGAGCGCCCCGTTCCCGGTCACCAGGCTCGGCGACACGTTCAGGCTGAGCCACGCACCCGGCGGGAGCGTCGCGGCCGCAGAGATCGCCGCCCCCAGTGTCGCGATCTCCAGGTCGTTCTCGAGGCCGGCCGCTCGCGCGTCGGCGAAGACGAGGTCGGGACTCGTCCCGCTCGAGAAGCGGGCCAGCGCCTCGTAGCCGGCGTGGACACCGGTCGCGAGGTCGACGATCGGCTGAAAGACGGGCCGGAAGGCGGCGGTCCTGACCACGTCGGCGATCCGGTCGCGGACCTGGTTCACCTCGGTCAGGTTGGCGATCGCGGGCCCGACGAGGGCGCCGGCGAAGCCCGCGAACTCGAGCAGGGCGGGGAGGCGCTCGGTGAGCTGTGCGACGGCGTCCGGCTCCGCGGATGTCACCATCAGGATCCCGATGAGCGCCCCACCATGGCGGATCGGGGCGTAGGCAAGCGCCCGGGTGTGGATCTCCGCCTGCTGCCGGGCGTAGGGATGCCAGGGGCGATGGACCCAGGCCTCCACCCAGGGCCCTTCCTCGGCTCGCTCGCGAAGGCGCCGGCTCCGCTGGAAGGGCAGGCGCCGCAGCGGGACCGGCAAGCCATCCGCGCGCACGTAGGCGAGCGGCATCGCCGGCCCATCCAGGGTGAGGTACGAGATCGTGGCGCTCGTGGCGCCGCTCAGGCTCACGACCTGCCGGCAGATCGCCTCGGCCGTGGCCGCGGGCGTCGGGAGGACCTTCAGCTCCGCGAGGATGCCCGCGATCAGGGCGCGCTCGCGTGCCTGGTGCTCCCGGGCGGCCTCGGATGCGCGCTCGCGGGTCACGTCGCGCTTCACCGCGACGTAGCTCGTGACCGTGCCGGCCGCATCGCGGATGGGCGAGATCACCGCCTCTTCCTGGAAGAGGCTGCCGTCCTTGCGCCTGTTGGTCAGGTCCCCCACGAACGAGGTCCCGCCGGTGAGCGCGGTCCACATGGCGGCGTAGAAAGCCGGGCCCTGGACGCCGCTCTTGAGAATGCGCGGGTTCTGCCCGATCACCTCGTCACGGGTGTAGCCGCTGACCTGCTCGAAGGCCGGGTTGACGTACTCGATCGCTCCGGTCGCATCCGTGATCACGACCGCGTCGGCCGACTGCTCGACGGCGACGGCCAGCCGCTGGCGCTCGGTCTCGCCGCGCGACGGCGGCCGCGCGCGTCCGCAACGCTCCGACGCCATAGGCGAGATCGGTGACGAGCTCCTCGAGCAGGCCGATCTCATCCGGCCCGAACGCGTCCGGGTCCCCGGCGTAGATCACGAGGGCCCCGCGCGCGACGTCGTCAACCGCCAGAGGCAGGGCGGCCACCGACCGGAGGCCGCGCGCCAGCATCTCGTCCCGCCAGGCGAGCGTCGTGTCGGCGTCGACGTTCTGGACGACGACGGTGCGGCATTCCCGAATCGCCGTGCCAGCCGGGCCGAGGCTCCCTCTCTCCGGGTCCCGCCAGCTCAGCGCGATCGCTGCCAGGTACTCCTGGAGAGGGCCGGCCCACGCGACCGGTCGGATCGTGGCTCCCGGGTCATCCTCGCGGGAGCCGACCCAAGCGCCCAGGAATGCGCCCTGCTCGACGATGATGTCGCAGAACGCCTGGAGGAGGGCCGTCTCCCCGGGCGAGCGCACGAGCGCCTGGTTGGCGAGGCCGAGCATCCGGAGCACCCGGTTCAGCCGCTCCAGGTGGACCTCCGCGCGCTCGCGCTCGCCGATCTGTGCCTCGAGCGCGCGAGTCCTCGTGGCACGTTCGGCGCCGAACCCATAGAGGAGGCCGCCGAGAAGGGCGCTGGTCGCGGCGACGAACCCCCAGCCCTTGAGCGTCGAGATCGTCGCGAGCGCGTCCTGGCTCGGGGCGATCGCGGCTGGCCACGCGATCGCTGAAGGCGATCCAGGCCCCCGCGACCAGCGCGTACGTGAGGACGATTCCTCGCGTCGAGAAGTGCGGGGGCCACCTCATCACGCAGCGCCCCCATGCCGTTCCCGGGAATCCCAGCCGGTGCTCACGCTCGCTCTCTCGCCGACGTGAAGCGCCCGCGTCGAGACCGGCGACGTCCTCCGCGTCAGGATCACATCCTACACGGCACCGCTGCCGGGTCCCGAAGAGCCGAGGATCGGCGGTTCCCGCCCGCCCCGCCGCCCGGCCCCGCCCGCCCGTTCGACGCCGCGCGGTCGTTCCCCGCGCGCCACGCTCCGCCCCACCCGCGGAGGTTGCCCCGCCCGACGCCGCGCGGTCGTTGCCCGCCGGCCGAAAAGCCCAGCCCGCCCGACGCTGGCCGAAAAGCCCGCCCGCCGACGCCGGCGAAAAGCCCCGCCCGGCCGACGCCGACGCCGCGATATTCGCGGGGATGCTGTTAAGAGAGCCTTGAAGCCCTGACTCGTCGCTCGGACGATCTCCAAGCCTCCGACCCGAGCGTGGATCAACCCGTCACGGGGCGTAGATCGCCCCCGCGCGTCGCTTACAAGTCGCGTGGCTGCTATCCCGGCCGCCGGTTGTCGAGCCGTCGCGTCCCTCGCGCGCGACCACGCGTGGCTGCCTCAGGCGGGCGTAGC
Source organism: uncultured Chloroflexia bacterium (assembly GCA_963809215.1). Lineage (GTDB taxonomy): Bacteria > Chloroflexota > Limnocylindria > Limnocylindrales > CSP1-4 > CTSoil-043. The sequence continues at coordinate 160,465 of CAWEIJ010000002.1, read as the reverse complement.
CAGGGCTTGGCCGACGGGCAGGCCCGTCGCAGCCACTTGACATGCGCGGGTGGCTCGACCCGGCCCTGCCCACGCTGGACCTGGTGGACGAGCACGCGGATGCGTGCCTGTCCAACGCCGTCGGCCCGTTCCTGTCGCGCTCGCGCGCGGACTCGGGGCCGGTCAGGCGGGCCGGCGGCCGGTCACGCCGGCCGGCTGCCGCCGACGCGGACTCGGGGCCGGTCAGACGGGCCGGCGGCCGGTCAGACGGGCTTGCCGATGTCGGTGTTGCCGAAGGGACGCTTGAACACGTACCGCGCGTCGCCGGCCGCACCGAGCGCGAACCCGCTCACCTCCCAGCCGTTCGTGCCGAGGAACGCGAGCACGGCCGACGCCTGGACCTGGCCACTGAGGCGGAGGAAGTTCGTCGCGGAGCCCCCTTCCATGAGCATCTCGCCGAACCAGCCCTTGGCCCGCGCCACGAACCCGTCGCCCTGGCTCCAGTAGAACCTGACCGTCACTTCGCTCGACGTACTCGAGACCGTGTACTCCGCGTACTCCCACTGGGTTGCCGCAGTCATCCGAACCTCCGCCGCTCCGCGCACTCCCTGGTCGATTGGTTGGATACCCGCGCCCAACTCTGCCACAAACGGCCGGGCTCGAAGCGCCGACGGGCCGGCCCGTGCGTCGGGGTGGAGACGACGGTGCGACGGCCAGGCGGCCCGTCGAAGCAAGCAGCGTCGTCAACACGTCGAGGCAGGGTCGGGTCGCCAATCCCCGGTCCGGCGCCGAGATGGCAGCCGGACAACACATCGGCGCCGAGGTGCAACACACCGGCGACGAGGTGGCAACACACCGGCGCCGGATGGCCGGGCCTGGCTACACTCCGCGCGATGGTCGGTCGGGTGACGGTTCGGACGAACGCTCGCCGGGAGGCGCCGTGACCACCCGCACGCTCACGGTGGCGGGGAGCAGCTACCCGCTGGTCCTGCCGAGCATCCGCGATCCGCGCCTGCACGTCGCGGCGGTCATCATCACGATCCACGTGCTCGGCCAGGTCGGGCTGCATTTCGCGGTGAGCGTGCCGCAGATCCTCGCGGCGATCCTGGCGAGCGCGATCATCGAGGTCATCCTGACCTTTCGCCAGAGCCGGGCCTTCGTCTGGCCGGCGAGCGCGATGCTGACCGGCAGCGGCGTGGCGCTGATCCTGCGGGTCGTCGGGACCTCCCCCGACGACCCGTGGAACACCTCGGCCTGGTACGTGTTCGCCGGCGTCGCGGCCCTGTCGCTGCTCACGAAGTACGTCATCCGCTCGCGCGGCTCGCACGTCTTCAACCCTTCCAACATCGGGCTGGTCGTCACCTTCGTCGTGCTCGGCAGCACGCGCGTGGAGCCGCTCGACTTCTGGTGGGCCCCGCTCAACGCCTGGATGATCGCCGCGTACATCGTCATCATCGGCGGCGGGTTGCTGATCACGAGGCGGCTCCGCCTGCTTGCGCTGGCCGCGACGTTCTGGGTCGGGCTGGCTGCCGGCACGGGGATCCTGGCCGCCTCGGGGCACTGCATCACGACCAACTGGGCATTCGCGCCCGTCTGCGGCGTCGACTTCTGGCGGACGATCGTCACCTCGCCCGAAGTCGCGATCTTCCTCTTCTTCATGATCACGGACCCCAGGACGGTGCCGGCCGGCCGTGTCGGGCGCGTGGTCTTCGGTCTCCTCGTGGCGGTTGCCTCGACACTCCTGATGGCACCCCAGACCGACGAGTACGGCACGAAGGTCGGGCTGCTCGGCGGCCTCGTCGTCCTGTGCGCGGCGCGGCCGCTTCTCGATCGCGTGCTCCCGGAGCCGCGATCGACCGCGGACGCGATCGGCCGGTTCGTGACGCGGCTCGCGACCGGCGACGGGACCACCCGGCTCCGCCGGGCCGCCCGCGTCGGGCTCGCCGTCGCCGCGGTCCTGGTCCTCGGCGTCGGGATCGTCCTCGCGGGGACCCCGGCGCGCGGGCTCGTCCTGCCGGATACGGCCGAGATGCTCAACGGCATCCCCCATACGATCGATCCGGCGACCTTTCCCACGATCACGATCGGCCAGGGCATCGGGGACGAGGCGCAGACGACCTCGACGGCCCAGGACGTTCTCGTGACGCTTGCCGAGAACCTCGAGCTCGAGAACCAGGCCCTCCTTCGACGAGACGCGAACATCCTGAGCGCGGTCGATCACGGCGACCGCCTCAAGGAGATGGAGGCTCGGCTCGCGGCCGCGGCGGCCTCTGGCCACACGGTCGTCGAGCACTACCACTTCGATTCCGTGCGCGTCGTCCGGATCGTGCCATTCGGCGTCCAGACCGGCGTGAGCCTGGGCTTCGACTCCCGGGGCACGGTCACCGAGGAGACCTACGACGCTGGCGGGACGCTGCAGGGGCAACGGACGGCTCCGTTCGCGTTGACCTTCGCCGTGCGTCGCGCGACCGGGGCGCGATGGCTCATCGTGGCCGTCCTTCCGCCGGGAGCCGGCACCTGATCCACGAGGCCGGGATCGCGATCGCGAGCGTCCGGGCCGTGGGCGCCTGAAGCCATGGGCGTCTGCGACGGAGTCCTGCATACTGGCGGCGATCGCCCCCGTGATGACCAGAGAGGAACGCCGATGACGCGCGACGATGAGCGCCTCATGCGCTCGCAGGAACAGCCGATCGTGGGCGGGTTGCCCGACGTCCCGGGGATTCTCGCCGCGATCCGACTGACGCCCGGCCTCGGTCTCCACCTGCGCGGCCTCGCCGATGAGCTGCTCGTCAGCGACTTTCCGGGGGCGACGCTTGCACGCGCCGAGCGGGAGATGCTCGCAACTGCCGTCTCGGCGGCGAACGACTGCTTCTACTGCATGGACTCGCACGGCGCATTCGCGAGCGCGCTGCTCGAGCGGGATGCGGCGACCGAGCTCCTCCCGCTCGTCGACGGGATCAAGCGCGGTTCATCCGAGGGATTCGACGACAAGATGCGGGCGCTCCTCCACATCGCCCGAACGGTTCGTCGCGAACCTCGCGACCTCACGGCCGCCGACGTCGGGGCTGCGCAAGCCGCCGGCGCCTCTGACGCGGACGTCCAGCTCGCCGTCCTCATCGCCGCCGCGTTCTCCATGTACAACCGGATGGTCGAGGGTTTCCGCGCCAGGACGCCGCCGACCGCCGACGCGTATCACGCGCGCGCCGCCGAGATCGCGGCGCACGGATACAGCGACCAGCGCGTCATCTCCGTACCGAAGTAGCTGCCGGCTGACGGTCGCCCCGACCTCGAGCATGCGCTCTGGCCCGGACGCGGAGACCTCGTGCCGTCGTTGAGCGGCGGGACCCGCGAACCGGCGGTTTCCGTCGAACACCTGACGAAGCGGTTCGGCGACCGCATCGGATTCGCCGACGTCTCCTTCGAGGTGGGACGCGGCGAGGTCTTCGGGTTCCTTGGCCCGAATGGCGCCGGGAAGACGACGACGGTGCGAACGCTCGGCACCCTGCTGGCGCCGACCTCCGGCTCGGCAACCGTCGCCGGATTCCCCCTCACGCCCGGGAACGGCGTGGAGATCCGTCGCCGGATCGCGATCATGCCGGAGTCGCCGGGCCTGTACCTGCGCCTCAGCGTCATCGAGAACCTCGAGTGCTTCGCCGACCTGTACGAGGTGCCTGACCCGCACGGCCGCATCGACCGCGCCCTGCAGGCGGTCAACATGGTCGAACGAGCGCGGGATGCCTGCGGCACGCTGTCGAAAGGCCTCCGTCAGCGGGTTGCCCTTGCGCGGGCGCTGCTCGGCGACCCGGAGGTCCTGTTCCTCGACGAGCCGACCTCCGGTCTCGATCCCGTCGCCGCACGTGAGGTCCACGAGCTGATCCTCGGGCTGCGCAAACAGGGCGTCACCATCTTCCTCACGACGCATCGCCTCGAGGAAGCGGAGCGCCTCTGCGACCGGGTCGCGATCCTGAACACGTCCCTGCGGAGCACCGGCCGGCCCGACGAGCTGCGCGATCAGCTGTTCCGCACGGCGCTCACGGTCCGGACGCTCGGCGCCGTGTCGGATCCCGGCCGAGTCTTTGGCGACCTGCCCGGCGTCAGCGGCTGGCACCAGGATGGCCTGTCGAGCTATGTGATCGCCGTGTCCGACGTGACGCTGGCTGCTCCTTCCGTGACGCGGGCCCTGGTGACCTCGGGGGCTGACGTGCTGTCGATCGGCGAGACGCGCCACTCGTTGGAGGACGTCTACCTGCGCCTGATCGACGACGATTCCGGGACGAGCCAGGCGTGAGCGTGAGCCCGCGGCGCGTCCGGGCGATCGTCCGCAAGGAGCTGCGCGAGTACCGGCGCACGCGCTCGCTTATCGTTGCCATGGCGATCTTTCCGCTGATCTTCACGGTCCAGCCGCTCGTTGCCGTCGTCGCCCTGGCCGCCTCGGCGTCGAGCTCGCTCGCCCATGAGCACGTCCTGCTGTACATGCTGGGCATACCGGCGCTCGTGCCTGTCTTCATTGCCGCCTACGCGGTTGCCGGGGAGCGACAGCAGGGCACCCTCGAACCGGCGCTCACGACCCCGATCGACGGCGAGGAGTTCCTCCTTGGCAAGGCCCTCGCCGCCCTCGTCCCGTCTCTCGCGGTCGCGTACGCGGTCTACGCGGTCTTCCTTGCCCTCGTCTCGCTCCTGGCACAACCGGGCGTCGCGTCCGCGTTGATCCAGGCCCCGGACCTGATCGCCCAGGTGATCTTCACGCCGCTCCTCGCCTGCTGGTCGATCTGGGTCGGCATCGCCGTCTCCACGCGATCGAGCGATGTGCGAGTCGCGCAACAGCTCGGGGTACTCGCGAGCCTGCCGCCGGTCTTCGTGGTCGTGCTCGTTTCATTCAACGTGATCCCCGTGACGCTGGCCCTGGCCGTCGGCGCCGCGGCGGCCCTGCTCATCCTTGACGTCCTCGGATGGCGCATGACGTCGCGGTTGTTCGACCGTGAACGGCTCATCACCGGTCCGGGGTGACGCTCGCGCGGTCGGCAGGCAGCGCTGCGCGCTAGCCCATCGCCACCCCGAAGGCGTGGGTGATGCCCCACGTGAGCAGCATCGCGATCGCGCCGCCGATCACGTTGCGAAGGATCGGGCGCGCCTTCGGGGAGCCGGAGATCACCGCGCTCGTCCAGCCGGTCAGGAGAAGCCCGACCAGCCCGACGACGACGGTGACCTGGATGCGCAGCTCCGCCGGGCAGAGCAGCATGGACACCAATGGCAGCAGGAAGCCCACCGTGAACGAGACGGCGGACGCGATCGCCGCGTGCCAGGGCGTGGTCAGCTCTTCCTGGTGCACCCCGTACTCGGCGCGCAGGTGCGCCGCCAGCGTGTTGTGCGCGCTGAGCTCCTTCACCACGGTCCGCGCCGTCGCCTCGGAGAGCCCCTGGCCGCGGTAGACGTCGACCAGCTCGTCGAACTCCTCCGCGGGCGTGTGCTCCAGGTCGTGCCGTTCCTTCGAGATCAGCGCCTCTTCGGTGTCGCGCTGGCTGGAGACCGACACGTACTCGCCCATGGCCATCGCCGAGGCACCGGCCAGCAGGCCAGCCACCCCGGCGAGCAGGATTGCATGCAGGTTGGTGGGGTCGGCCGCCGCGACGCCGATCGTGATGCCCGAACCCGAGACCACGCCGTCGTTCGCGCCCAGCACCGCGGCCCTGAGCCAGTTGAGCTTGGCGCCGAGCCCGCCGAACCCGACGGTCTCCCTGGGCTCCTGGCGTTCGCCAGGGGTGGTGTTCTGCACGTGATGAGCTCCGGGCCTTGGGCGGGGGACGTGGCTACGAGATGACCGTGTCCGGCCCGACCGTCCCCGAAGACGGCTCGGGAAACCGAGACGCGACGGCCGGGTGGATGGGGATCGACACGCTGGCCCAATCGTGACAGGGGTCGCGATCCCCGGCACGGGCATCTCGCGCGCCCTCCTGACCGGGCGCAGTCGAAGCCGAGAGATCACGCCCACCGATCCCTCGGGGATCGACGCGGAACCTCGGCGCCCATGGCCCGGTGACTGCACGGGAGCGCGAGGATCACGGGTTGGGACGCTTGGGGCCGAACGGGCCTCCACGGCGGTCAGGTCGGCCGGTATCGTGAGGGCAGGGCCCATGCGCGGTCCCCAGCCCGAGGCGATTCCGACGTCCATCTCCGGCGCGACGCTCCCCTTCCCGTCCATCCCCAACCTGCGCGACGTGGGCGGCGGACCGACCCGCTCGGGCGGCCGTGTCCGGACCGGCCTCCTCTACCGATCCTCCGGCCTCGACGCGCTCGCCGAGGCCGACATCGACGCGCTCGCTCGGCTGCCGATCCGGACCGTGTACGACCTGCGCATGGCCCGGGAGCAGGCACAGGCGCCCGACCGGCTCCCCGCGGGGACACGGCACATGCCCGTGGACGTGCTCGCCGGGTGGACCGATGGGGGCCCGGGCCAGCTCTTCGCCTGGCTCGAGGACCCCGCGGCCGCACGGGTCGGGCTGGGCGCAGGGGGTGCCGAGGCCCTCTGGGTTCAGCAGTACCGGGCATTCGTTCGACGCCCGAGCGCCCGCCAGGCTTACGGAGCGATGTTCCGTGATCTGGCGATCGAGACGAACCGGCCGGCGCTCGTGCACTGCGCCACCGGGAAGGACCGCACGGGGTGGGCTGCGGCGGCGCTCCAGCTCCTGCTGGACGTGCCGGACGACGCGGTGATGGATCACTTCCTGGAGAGCCGGCGGCATCTCGGGCCCCTCGTCGCGTCGTTTCTCGCTGCGGTCGCCGCGCGGGGCGGCGACCCGGAGCTGTTCCGGCCGATCCTCGACGTCCGCCCGAGCTACCTCGAGGCATCGATCGACGAGGTTCGACGCGGGTACGGAACCATCGAGCGCTACTTCGACGACGGGCTGGGTGTCGACGAGCGGACGCGGGACGCGCTGCGGGACGCCTTCACCGGGTGATCCGGCAGTCCAACCGACACGCCACGTCCTTGGCAGGCCGCCGCCCGACCAGGCCGAGGGATCGGTGGGTCGACAGGCGTCGAGCCGACTCGTTCCCGCTGGCCGTCAGGGACCGCGCAGGATGCTGGCTGCGCCCGTGTCCGTTCAACCCTTCGGCATCCGGCTGTCGGCATCCGGCCTCCCAGGCTCGACGTGATATCGTTGCGTGAGCAACTACATCTGCGATGGGTGACCGGATGGCAACCGACACGATGACCAGGACCGATTTCGCGGAGGCGGCGCCCGAGGAGGCGATCGCCGCCGTGGCAGCGGCCCTCACCACCAACAACATCGAGGCGATCGTCGTCGACACCGGCGAGGAAGCGCGGGCGCGGGTCCTTGCGCTGGTGCCGGAGGGCGCCGAGGTTCACTGGGCGAAATCGAAGACCCTCGACGATCTCGGGATCAGCCAGACCTTCCTGGAGTCCGGCAGGTACGACCCGATCCGTCCCCGGTACATGGCGATGGACCGGGCGACCCAGGGCCGCGAGATCCGAAAGCTGATGGCCGCGCCGGACGTCATGCTCGGCAGCGTCCAGGCCGTCACGCTCGACGGCGCGCTCGTGACCGCGAGCTACTCGGGCAGCCAGGTTGGACCATACGCCGCGAGCGCCGGCCGGGTCATCCTCGTCGTCGGCAGCCAGAAGATCGTCCCGGACCTGGATGCGGCGATGCGGCGGGTCACCGAGCACGTGGCGCCGTACGAGGACGCCCGGCTGCGCGAACAGCTCGGCGTCGGCACGCGCCTGGCCAAGCTCCTTGTCACGTTCCTCGAGCCTCGGCCCGGTCGTACCACGGTCGTGCTGGTCCGGCAGCCGGTCGGCGTCTAGGTGTAGGCGGCGCCGCGCCCGCCGCGTGGATCGCTCGTCCTCGCCGCTCGTGAGGTGAGGCGCAGTCGTCGAACGGGACCGAACCTCCCGGTCCGGTTCCCCGGTTCGCGGTATTCGCCCAGCGACATTCAGAGGCCGGACATTCCGAGCGGCTCCCGCCGCCAGATCGGCAGCGTCCTGGTCCCCAGCGGTCGGAGGGCGGCTCGACAGGCTCGGGACGGGGCGCGGCCGTCGCTCCCGACCGCGTCGCCGCTCCCGGGCCGTCGTCGGGCACGATCTCAGGGCGCGCCCCTGCCTCACCGCCTGGGCGTGCGGCCCCGCACGACCTTGACGATGGTCCCGGCGCCGATCAGGAGGAGGAGGAGCAGAAAGATCACCGCCCCGACGAGCTGCCCGGAGACCGACCCACCCGAGCCGGAGCTCCCGTCCGACCCGGGTTCACCCGATGCTGCGACGGGCGTGCCGGCAGGGTTTGCCACGCCGCCAGGGGTTGACGCTGGTCCTCCTGGTTGCGCGCCGGACGCCGACCCACCCGCGGGCGTCGCACCGGGGACGATCACGGCGAAGTCACCGAAGCTCGTGACGACCGCGACGTAGGTCGACCCGAACATCGGCTCCGACCTGAGGGGATGCCAGGTCCCGTCGACCACCTCCCCGACCTGGGCCCCCGCGACGTCGCCGGGGGCGCGGACGACGACGGTGACCAGGCTCGAGATCAGCGCGGTCGCCGCGGCCCCGGCCTGGTCGGCGATCGTGATCCGGTAGACGTTGCCCAGGACCTGGGCCGCACCCGGAACCGAGGCATCGACCGACGGGTCGAGGGGCGTGATCGCGACGTCGAGCGCGGACGCCGACGACGGCAGGATGAGCGTGCCGTCGCCGGCCACGACCTGGGCCTGCGGCGGCTGCTCCGGCGTCGCCAGCGCCACGACCGCGTTCTTCGTCCCGTTCATCGGCACCCGGGCCGAGGCCCCCTTGGCGCCACCGGGCTTCCCGGGTGGTGGGTTCACGTAGACGTACGGCTCCACGACCACCACGCCGTCGTACAGCGGCGGTGCCGCCAGCGGCGCGGCAACCTGCGCCACGCCCGCGACCCCGAGGCCAAGGGCGATCACGACGAGGGCGACCCGGCGGCTCGCCATCAGATCCACCACGTCGCGAGGTCCGCCACGACATGTGCGACCGCCGGCGCGACGGTCCCGCCGGTGAGCAGGCGAAGCCCGCCCAGGAACAGCCCGACGCCCAGGTCGAGCGGCACGACGTGCCAGCCATACAGTGGAACGTGGAGCACCGCGAAGAGGATCGATGTGCCGAGCAGCGCGGCGGTCCAGCCCGCGCCGTCTGCGAGCGCCCGGAAGAGGGCGCCGCGCAGGACGACCTCCTCGGCGGTCGCGACGAGGATCGTGACGGCGGCCCAGGGGACGAACGCGGGAGCCGGGTCGAACGGGAGCCATGGGCCCGGCCAGCGCGTCGCGACTGCCAGCGCCACGAGCGCCGTCCCCCCGGCGAGCCCGAGCGCCGCCCCGGAGGCCAGCCGCCGGCCTCCCAACGGGGACGGGCGCCAGCCGGAGAGCACGGCGCCGAAGGCGAGGACAGACCCGAACGCGGCGCCCACGACGATGCCGTCGGAAACGGCACCGACGATCGCGGCCCATCGGATCGCGACCGCGAGCCCGAGAAGGAGCGCGATCCATGCCGCGCGGATCAGCGCCGCGGCGGCGGGCCCCGATCCCCTGATCGCCGGCCGCGCACCCGGGCCCGCAGGGGTCGTCATCGACCGAGGGGCACGAAGCCGATCGTCCCCGTCGCGTACGTGGGAGGCCAGACGAATGCATACGAGCGGACGGCCTGCCATTGCCAGATGACCGCGGCGGCCCGCAGGTTCTGGCCGAGGGTCGACGGATCGCTCGAGAAGCGCAGGCCCGCGCCGTTCGGGAGGGCTCCCTCGGGCAGGTCGACCGACCGGGCCGCCGTGGCGACGGCCTGCGGGGTCATGTCGCCATTGGTTGCCGGGAGGACAGCGTCGAACAGCGCCCAGCCCGCCGAGAACCCGGAGATGCCCTCCTCGGTGGGGCCGTTTGCCGGCGTGATCGTGTCCGGGCCGGAGATCGTGTAGCCGTCGCCGGCCGCCTTCCCGCTCCCGTACGAGCCACCGTCGGACCAGCCGCCGGCCGCCGCCGGGGAGGCCGACGGCGAGGCCGACACCGACGCCCCCGGCACGTCCTGGCCGGACGCCCATGCGGCCGCGAACCGCTCGTACGTGGCGCGGGCCGCCGGGCCGAGCGCGGTCGGCTGGAAGCCCCCGGTCGGACGATCGGAGGCGAAGACGCCCACCGCGGCCTGCCCGAGCTCGCCGGCGAAGTCGGGGTCGCACTCGGCCATCGTGGAGCCGATGAGCGCGCCCACCCGCAGGCCCGCGCCGATCATCGCCTGGCGGAAGGCAACGCCGTCGGGGATGTGCGACGCGAGGATGATGACGTCCGGCCGGGCGGCCGCGAGCTGTCGCATGACCGCAGGCCACTGCGGGAGGACGAGGTCGTAGGCGACCCGGGCGACGATCGGCACGCCCGCCGCAGCAGCGGTCCGGGCGGCGGCGTCCGCGACGGACGTGGCGTAATCATCCCGGGCCGCGACGATCGCGAGCCGGAGCTGCGACGCGGGCAGACCGAGGCGCGGAGCCAGCTGCGTCGCTGCGAACGAGGCCGAGTTCGAACCCAGGTTCGTCCCGCTGGCGCCGACCCGGAAGACGAGCGGGAGCCCGCGGCCGGTGAGGCGATCGGCCACGGCGCCGGCCTCCCAGTAGACCATGCCTGCCGCGTCGGCGGCCGCGCTCGCGGGGACGGACAGGTCGGAGGCGTACGTGCCGACCACCACAGTGACCCCATCGGACTTCAGCGACGCCATGACCGCCGGCGCCCCGTCGGCGCTCTCGAGATCGCGGACGTCGAGCACGACCTGCCGCCCGTCGATGCCGCCCGCCGCGTTCACCAGGTCGGCCGCGATCCGGACCCCTCGCAGCTCCTCGCCCGCGAGCGACGCGGCGGATCCCGAGATGGGGAAGACGGCACCGACCCGGATCGGTGGCGGCGGCGGTGCCGTCGTGCAGCCGCCGAGGACCATCGATCCCACGACCGCGGAGGCGATCACCCCCTGGAGGCGCCGGATCGGCCGGCTCACGGCTTCACCGTGAAGACGACATCGGGCGAGACGACGCGCGGGTTGAACGGCGCATGGTCCGACGCGACGAACTCGACGTGCAGGACGTGCGTGCCCGGGGCGACCGGCAGGTCATCCTGCGTGCCGTAGTTCATGGAGACGAGGTTGTTGTCGACATAGAGGTGGATGTGGCCCTGGTCGGGCCGGATGTCGGTCGTGGTCGCGCTCACGATCGTGGCGCCGGTGAGCCCGACGACCACGTGGACGATGCCGCCCGTCACCGACTCGCCCTGGGTCGGGGAGACGAGCGTCAGCCGCGCGGTCGAGGCCGGGCGCGTGCCGCCGGTGGCCGGACCGGAGGCGGCCGCGGAGGGCGAGGTGCCTTGACTCGCCGCAGGGCTCGCGGTGAGCCCGGAGGAGCCAGGCGCCGAAGATGTGCCGGCCGCGCAACCCGCGATGGAGATCGCAGCGATCGCGGCGAGCGCCGCGATCGCCGTCCTCGGATGGCGTCGCATCGTGTACCTCATCGATCAGCGGGTCATATCCGGGCGAGACGCCGGGGCGATCGTCACCCGGGCGATTCGCGTTCTTGGTCGCTCCCCTTCACCGATGGCGCGCAAGGAAGCACGCCTCGGTGCCGAGCCGCGAGGCCCGGCGAGGCGGCCCGCCAACAGACGAGCGGTCGCCGGGTGGTCGGAGCGCGCGCCGGGCGGCATCTCGCGGCTTGGCCCGACAGCAACGTGACCCTGCTGCGAGGAACCGGTTCGTGCCGGTGGCTCCCCATGGCGGCGGAGTCTACGCTCGCCGCCGGATATGGATCGAGGTCGATCGCACGGTGCGCGCCCGACGCCGTGGTCGCGACCCTCGGGCAGGCCCCCTCGACACCCCGACGCCAGTCGCCCGCCGCGCGAGGCTCGCGGCCGCATCACGCCATGGGACCTGGAGGCCGTCCCCGCCTGTCTCGCGTAAAGTGCGCCGATGCACGACCGGACGTGGCGCGATCGGGCTCGACTCGGCTTCCTTGCGATCGTCGCCTTCATCCTTGCGCATGACATCGCGTTCCTGCTCACGTACGGCGGGTCGTGGCAGGCGCTTCTCGCGCGCACCGGCCACGGGGAGGGCTGGACCGACACCGTCATCGCGGTCACGGGGATCGCGCTCGCCCTGGGCGCTGCCGGCATCGCGCGCCTCAGCCAGCTTGCGCGACTGGCCCGGCGCCTCGAGGCGGGTCCCGAAGTCACCGCCCGTGCGGACATGGGCGCCCTTGCCGCGGGGCTCCGCCAGTCCTGGCTCGTCATCTTCCCGGTCTCGATCGCTCTGTTCCTGGTCGTCGAGAACGTCGAACGCATGTCGGTCGGCCTGCCGCCACCCGGGCTCGACGTCATGGGGCCGATGGGCGTCGCCGGGATCTGCACGCTTTTCGCGCTCGTTGCCTGCATCCCCGCCCTCGTCGACGCCCTGTACCGGTGGCGACGCGCCGTCCTGATCGCCCGGATCCGGGCGGCCCGCGCGGGCCGGGCGCGATCCAGCACTGCCACCCGGCGGCCGGATGTCCCATGGGTCGACCGCCGTCACGGGTCGATCTCCGGGCACGGAATCGCGGGGCGGGCTCCACCGGCGCTGGTCGCCGGCTGACATCGCGCCCCGCACCACGCGACGGCGCCTGCTCGTTCCGCCCGCGGCGCCGCGTGCGCGGCACCGTACCCCTGGAGATATCTGCTCATGTCCCACCATTTCCGGATTCGTTCGGCCGCCCTGGTCAAGGCCGGTGCATTCGCCGGCCTGCTCGCGATCCTCATCGTCGGCACCGCCGACGCGCACGTGGTCAAGAGCTTCGGCTCATACAGCGTCGCCCTCGGTTGGGCCCACGAGCCGACATACGTCGGCGCTGCGAACGCCGTCCAGGTGATCGTCAAGGATGCAAAGGGAACGCCCGTCACCGACATCCCCGACGGCGATCTCAAGGTCGTCGTGAGCATCTCCGGCCAGACGTCGTCGTCCCTTCCCCTGAACAACGCGTTCGACAGCGACACGGGGCTCGGCATCCCCGGCGACTACGAGGCACCGATCGCTCCGACGGTGCCCGGTGACTACACGTTCCACCTCACCGGCAAGATCCACGGAACCGCGGTGGACGAGACGGCGACCTCGAGCGACGCGACGTTCAACTCGGTCGTGGATTCGAGCACGGTCGACTTCCCGTCGAAGCTCCCGTCGATCTCGGACATCGCGACCCGGCTCGATCGGATCGACGCGCGCACGTCAGCGTCACCTGCACCGGCCGCGGTTGCCAGCCCGGCGACCGACGCCGCAGGAGCGGCGGCCCAGTCGGCTGCGAACGCGGCCGCCACCGCGGCCTCGGCGGCAAACAACGCCGCGGTATCGGCCCAGAGCAACGCGACCACCGCCCTCCAGGTCGGGGTGCTCGTGGGGGCGATCGGCATCGTCCTCGGGGCGGTCGCCCTCTTCGTCTCCACCCGCCGGCGATCCGGCGCGGCGTGAGGCCATCGGGCGTTCGCCACGCCGGTCGGGCGACGGTTCGCTCGATCATCATCGCCGGCATCGGGCTGGCGATGCTCACCGGCGTGGCGTCCGCCCATGCACTTCCGCAATCGTCCGTGCCGAGCCCGGGCGCGCAGCTGGCACAGGCACCCACGCAGGTCTCGATCGTCTTCGGCGAGCGCCCGGACCCGAAGCTCTCGTCGATCAAGGTGCTCGACTCGACCGGGACGGCCGTGACGTCCGGGCCGACCGTGGTCGCGGCCGGGAACGCGGACGAGCTCGTCGTCCCGCTGAACCCGTTGCCGGAGGGCGTCTACACCGTCGCGTGGCGGACCGTGTCGGCGGTCGATGGGCACATCGCCTCGGGGTCATTCGCCTTCGGCGTCGGAGGCGCGGCCCCGCCGGCGCCGGCCGCGGGGGCCGGGCAGGGCGCGTCCACGAGCTCGGCCGGGCCGTCGCCGTTCGCCATCGCCAGCCGGTGGCTCCTCTACCTGGGCCTCGTCCTGCTGCTCGGGACAGCGATCTTCGGCACGCTCGTCGCACCCGGGGTGCAGGCGATCTCGACCCGGCTGGTGGCTGCCGCCTGGCTCGTCGCGGTTGCCGGAACCGCGGCGGTCGTCGCCGCGCAGCTGTCCGACGCGGGCATCGGCCTTGACACGGCCCTCGGCACGTCCTTCGGGCCCGCGATCGCCGAGCGCGTCGGCGCCCTCGGCGTCGCCGGGCTTGCGATCGTCGCCCGTTCCGTGCGGCCCGCCGCGTCGATGCCGGCGCTCGCCGTCGTGGGGCTCGGTGCGGGCGGCGCGATGCTCGCCGACGTCGCGGCGAGTCATGCCGCCGCGGGAGCGCTCCCGATCCTCGCGGTCGCAGTCCAGCTGCTGCACATCGTCGCCGTGGGCGCCTGGCTCGGGGGGCTCGTCGGACTCCTCCTCGCGATCCGGGGCGATCCGGGCGACGCGACGGCTCGGGCCGCTCGCCGCTTCTCACACGTGGCGACTGCCGGGATCGCGATCGTGGCGGCAACCGGGCTGCTTCGCGCGATCCAGGAGATCGGCACCATCGGGAACCTCGTCTCGACCGACTTCGGCAGGCTCGTCATCGCCAAGACCGCGCTCCTCGGCCTGCTCGCGCTGCTCGGCGCCCTGAACCACTTCGTGAACGTGCCGGCTGCCGGCCGGCGGCTTCGCGGTCTGCGCCGGGTTGGATCGGTGGAGCTCCTCGTCGGCGCGACCGTCCTCGTGCTCTCCGCGTCGCTGGTCAACCTGGCGCCGCCGGCCGAAGCGAGCAGCGCGCCCGCATCGGCAGGGTCGTCGCCGGCGCCGCTGCCGACGGCCGCGCCGCTCGTGGTGACCGGCAACGATTTCGGGACCTCGGTCCGGCTCGACCTCACGGTCTCCCCGGGGAGTGCCGGGTTCAATGCCTTCACGGCTCGCGCGACCGACTACGACAGCGGGGCGCCCGTGCCGGCGACCTCGCTCACCCTCCGGTTCTCGATCCCGAGCCGGGCCGACATCGGGGAGTCGCGCCTCGACCTCGCCCCCGAGGGCGCGGGCACGGGTGTCTTCAGCGGCAGCGGCGCCAACCTGTCCATCGCCGGCACGTGGTCCGTGACGGCCCTCGTCGTCAACGGCGTCTCCTCGGTCGAGGTGCCGCTCATGGTCACGACGCGCTGCCCGCCGGTGCCGGCGGGTCCGATGTCGTCGATCTCCATCAATGCCGCGGCGGGGGTACCGACGATCTACACGGCCGCCCTGACCGCGGGACGAACGGTCCAGGTCTATCTCGACCCGGGGACCGCGGGCCACAACGAGGAGCACGTGACCTTCTTCGATCAGGCCGGCACCGAGCTGCCGGTCCAGACGGTGCGGATGGAGATCGGGACATCGGGTTGTGCGCTGGCGCCGCTCACGGCGCGCCAGCTCGAGCCCGGCCACTTCGTCGCCGACACCACGCTGACGAGCGGCGCCTACACGGTCTCGATCGCCGGGCCGGCGCCGAACGGAGACCAGCTGGCGGCGCAGTTCGACGTCACCGTCAAGTGAGGCAGCATCGCGGAGACAGGGAGCACGGCCGACGATCGCGAGCCGGCACCGGGGCCGGAGCGAACCGAAGCTAGCGCGTCGCCAGGACCACGGCGAAGGCGAGATAGCAGACGATGATCAGCGAGCCGGCCCGACGCTCGAGCCCTCGTGCCCGCAGGGCAAGGGCGACGCACCCCGCCGTCAGGATCGCGGAGGCGAGTGCCACGAAAAGCGTGTCCCCTGCGGGATTGGCGAGGCCAAGGATCGCGCCCGGCAACAGCAGTCCCACGATCAGGTTGATGGCGTTGCTGTTGAACGCCTCGCTGAGCGTGGCCGCCCCGCGACCCCGCATCGCGAGGTAGATCGCGGCCACGGCGTTGGGCAGGCTCGTCACTCCCGCAAGGACGAGGCCGCCCACCACGATGGCAGGCAGAGCGGCCTGCGATCCGAGCGTCGTGGCCGTCTCCTCCATGACGACGCTGGCCACCACGACGACCGCGCACGCCGCGAGCGCGACGCCCGCGTCCCGTCGATCGCCGCGCAGAGGACGATGCGCGACCTCCAGGTCCGCCTCCTCCTCGGCCAGCGCGCGGGCCAGCCAGTCGGACCATTGCCCGGGAAGGTGGAGTCGGGCCCGGACCGCGGGGCGCTCGGCGCTGTAGGCGACGTACGGCACGAACACGAGCAGCGCCAGGAACAGCCCTACCCACGGCCCGATGAGGCCGGCAACGACCACGACGCCCAGGAGCGCCATCCAGAGCCCGACCCCGCCCTCGAGCAGGACCGCGCGTCGATGGAAGCCGACGCGACCGGCAATGACGGCGCTCAGGCCCAGCAGCGCCGCCAGGTTGAACACGTTCGAGCCCAGCGTCACCCCGATCCCGACGGTCGCATGCCCGCTCGCGATCGCGGTCACCGACGCGGTGATCTCCGGGCCGTCGGCGGCCAGCGCCGCGAGCAGCCCGAGGAGCGCCTCGGACAATCCGAGCCGCTCGCCGACGCGTTCGAGTCGCGAGACGAGAAGCACGCTGGCCGCGAGGCTGACGGCAGCGCTGAGCGCGAAGACTCCCACCTGCACACGCCATTCTCGCGCCCTGACGACCGATTCGTGGAGGAGGCCCCGAGATCGGACGTCGCCACGGCCCGGTCGTCAACCAAAGGCCGTCGGCGGGCGGCCGCCGCGAACCGACGGGCCGACGCCAGGAGGCGAACCTTGTCGACCAGTTCCTGTGCGCACGTCGCCAAACCCCTAGACATGAACAGCGCTGGTGGCTGATACTCCTGTGCATGGCGCAGACCACCGAACGTCCGGGCGTCCGCCTGCGCCTGGGCCAGGCCGCCGAGATGCTCGGCATATCGGTCGACACGCTGCGCCGCTGGGAGACCGAGGGGCGCGTCCACCTCGGACGGTCCGAGGGTGGCCAGCGCCTCGTTGACATCAACGAGGTGACCCGGCTCCTCGACGTGCGCCGCCGGGCTGCGACCAGCCGACCGATCGTCGCCCAGTCCGCCCGCAATCGGTTCTCCGGTTTCGTCACCCGGATCGAGCGCGACGGCGTGGCCGCGGTCGTGGAGGTCATCGCCGGACCGCATCGACTGGTCAGCCTCATGACGGCCGAGGCCGTCGACGAGCTGGACCTCGAGGTCGGCGACGAGGCCGTCTGCGTCGTCAAGGCCACGAACGTCATCGTCGAGATCCCGACTTCCAGGGAGACCCGCGCATGAGATCCCGCATCGTCGTCTCGATCACCGCCCTGGCCCTGGTCCTCGCGGCCTGCTCCAGCGGCTCGTCCCCGTCGCCGAGCGCCGCAGCCTCCGTGGCCGGGGCCGCGCCGGCCAGCCTCACGATCTACGGAGCGGCGTCGCTCAAGGCGGTCCTCGCCAAGGCGCAGACGGCGTACCAGGCCGCCAACCCGGGCACGACGATCACGATCTCGACCGACTCGTCCTCGGCGCTCGAGACGAAGATCGAGCAGGGCGCTCCGGCCGACGTGTTCCTGTCGGCCGACACGGCCAACCCGCAGAAGCTCGTCGACAAGGGGCTCGCGGCGGGCGCGCTGACGAAGTTCGCGGGCAACCTCCTCACCGTCATCGTCCCGACCGCGAACCCGGCCGGCATCCAGACCCCGGCGGACCTCGCCAAGGCGGGGATCAAGGTGGTCGCCGCCGGTGACACCGTGCCGATCACGAAGTACGCGACCCAGCTCGTGGCGAACCTCGCCAAGCAGCCGGGTTACCCGCCCGACTTCGTCGCCAGCTACACCGCGAACATCGTCTCCAAGGAGGACAACGTCGCGGCGGTCGTCTCCAAGATCGAGCTCGGCGAGGCCGATGCGGGCATCGTCTACGTGACCGACGCGAAGACCTCGACGAAGGTCACAACGATCGCCGTGCCCGACGCGGCCAACGTCCCTGCCACCTACGCCGGCGTGGTCGTCAAGGCCTCGGCGAACACCGCCGCGGCGCAGGCGTTCCTGACCTGGTTCGCTGGTCCCGACGGCCAGGCGATCCTCGCGAGCTTCGGGTTCCTCCCGCCGTCGTGATCGAGGCCGACGCAGGCCAGGCGGACGGCGTCGCCCACGTAACCCGAGCGAGCCGCCCGGCCCGGCGCCGCCACGGCTGGGGCGAAGTCTCCGTCCTCGCCCTCGCCGGCCTGCTCGCGCCTGCGCGCTCCCGGGCGGGTCCCCCGTCGGCACGACGTATGATCTGCCGCCTGGGCGAACGGACGGGAGGGGTCCCCGATGCTCGTGAATGCGATCAACCCGCGGTCGCTCGTATGCACGCGTGAGGTTCGATGACTGACCGCCGACCGATCGAGCCCGTCACCTTTCTGCCGATCGGCGTCATCCGAACCCCGTTCGCGAAGACGGCCGGGATGCCGATCCAGGCGACCGCGGCCATCGGTGTCCCGGGCTGGATCGACCTCGACCCGGCCTTCGTCGAGGGTCTGACCGATCTCGAGGGGTTCAGCCACCTGACCCTGGTCTACCACCTCCACCGGGTCACGGCGCCTCGATTGAGGGTCACGCCATTCCTCGACGACCGCCCGCACGGGATCTTCGCGACGCGCTCTCCGGCCCGCCCGAACCCGATCGGCATCTCGACGGTTCGTCTCGTTGCCATCACGGGGCTCGACGGTCGAGATCGAGGACGTGGACGTGGTGGATGGAACGCCGCTCCTCGACATCAAGCCGTACGTGCCCGCGTTCGATGATCGGGCTGGCGCGCGGATCGGCTGGTTCACCGACCGCCTCGATCGCCTGCCCGAGCTTCGGGCCGACGGCCGCTTCGGAGACGAGCGGCCGTCCTGAGAGCGGTCCCGGGGCGGGTGATCGGTCACGCGCGGCCGTCCCGAGTCTTGACGTCCCGGGTCCTCATCGCTCCCGGGATCTACAGCTGATCGGTCGGAGCCGCCGACGAGAGCGGGTGAAGGCGCTCGACGAGATGGGTGAAGGTCGCCGAGCCGTGCCAATCGCGATGCTGTGGCTCCAGCCGATGCTCGGATAACCTCGGCGCCCGGGTGCCTGCGCACGTTGGCTCGTTTGTGTCGGGAATCCAGCGCGTGGGACTACGCCAGGCCGCGCGCCGCCCAGGCTCTGGCCGTGACCACGAATGGCTCCGAAGACACCCTCCGGCGGGACGCCTCCCTCAGCTCGGCACGCTGCTGCGGGCCGAGGCTCGCCAGGTAGGCGCCGGCCGGGCCCACCGCGCGCGTGAATGGCTCCCACCAGGAATCGAACGTCGGGTGCTCGAGACTCACCGAGAGCACCGTCGACTCGATGTGGCGCAACCCGGCGCTCTCGAACAGCTCGGCCAGGTGTCCCTGGCGGGTGCCCGGGAGGTCCGACTCGTCATCGACCGCCGGGTCGAGCTCCCGCGCCGCGTCCCAGAACAGCCGGAGTGGGCCGTGACTGCCGCCGTGATCCCAGACACACGCAGCGACGACACCATCACGCCGGGTCACCCGGCGCATCTCAACGAGCCCCGCGACCGGATCCGGCATGAAGTGGACGACGAGTTGCGCGAGGGTCGCGTCGAACGCGCCGTCCGGGAACGGGATCTGCTCGGCCGGCGCACGTCGGACGTCGACGTCGGGGTATCGCGCTCGGGTCGCCGCGACGAACGACTCGGATGGATCCACCGCCGCGACGGCCGTGGGTCCAAGTCGTGCGGCCAGCACGCCCGTGAGGGCGCCGGTCCCGCAGCCCACGTCGAGGACCTGCTGCCCGCGGCCCACGGAGGCCAGGTCCGCCATCTGGCCCGAAAGCAGGCGCGAGTACCGCCCCATGAAGTCGTCGTAGGCGTCGGCGGCGACCTCGAAGCTCACAGGCCGAAATCTACGCCCACACGGGAGAACGGGCCAGGCGGGATGTGCGATTCGCCCGGCGTTCGACGTCACCGTGCACCCGGTGGGCGGGCGCTCGATGACACCAGGGGTTCCGCCGGGCTATTCAGGCGTCCATGCGACTCTCCCGATGCGGACGATGCGCCACCGCGGAGCATGGGCGTCGACCATCAACAGGTGGGATCGACGCTGCGCTCGGCAACCTCGGGCCCCTATCCTTTCGGTCGACGCCCGTGACGAGCGAACCACCACGCCGACGCGTTCGCTGGCCTGCGACGAAGTGAGGGGAGGTCCGTGAACAACCTCATCTACGGCAACCAGGACCCCGGCAAGATCGGCCCGGCGGTCGAGGAGAAGCTCCGCAAGGACCTGGGAGCGACGGTTCCGATCGAATACCGGGTGGAGGACGCCGGCCTAGGAGCCACGAACGTCGCCAGCGTGCTCGCTGACATCGGCAACGTCCTTGGCGGGGGCAAGACGAGCCTGCTGTTCACCCTGGACTTCGCGCTCCCCGGCGCGCGGGAGGCGACGCTGCGGGCGCGGGTCGAACGCCAGGGTGTCGGCGCCTACGTCGGCTCGCTGCTGTACAGCGCGACCCTGGCGAAGCCGGTAGCCGGCGAGGTATCGATCGAGGGGCACAAGAGCTTCGGGACGCCGAAGTTCCTCGGCGATGCGACGGCGGCGGCCAGGCTCAACGACGCCAAGGACCTTGCCAAGCGCGTCGACAAGTTCGCGCGCACCGAGGCCGAGATGGGCTCGATCAAGGTCAAGGCCCCGCGGATCTTCGCGATCGTACCGCACGAGGGCGGGTCGCTCCTCGCGATCAATACCCTGCCGCGGATGACGTCGATGGGCATGGGCGCCGAGGTCGACGCCCGGGAGTTCGTCGAGATCGCCGCGGCGATCGAGGCGTCTCTGTAGGAACGCTGACAGGCGTCCGCGCTCGGGCTAGCGCCAGGCAGGTGGAACCTGTGCGCAGAGGCGCTCCGAGCGTCGCACGGAGCGCCTCTCGACCACGTGGACGTCGCCGGTCAGGACCAGAACGCCTCGACCGCAGCCCCGTCGCCCACGAACTGCCAGACCTCGACGACCTTGTCCCCCCGAAGGTGCAGGAGGTGGATCTGCTGGTCGTCGAGCTCGCGATCCCCGCGCCGGGCGCTCGATCGGACGACGACCGCCGCGGCCGACTCGTTCGCCAGGATCTCCTTTACATCGATCCGGAAGGTGCCCTGGGTCAGCTCCATCGTGCGCCCGAAGAACTGGACGACCTCGGCCCATCCGCGGTGATCGCCCCCGAGCACGCCCAGGCGCTGCGCGTGCCAGACAACCTCCGTGTCGAATGTCTGCTCGACCGCTGCGAGGTCACCACGGGCGAAGGCCGCGTACCCTGCCTCGACGCGGGCGGCGTTCTCCGCGGCTCGTTCCATCGTCTGTGCTGACATCGCTCGACCCCTTTCCGTCATCTGGCCTTGATGGCTGGAGTGTGAGAGCGCGACGTCAGCGACGGTATCGACTGTTCAGTTCGATTCCTGGAGACCCGACGGGATCGCCGGTGCGGATGAGGTCGTGCTCCATGGCGAACATTGCGAGCCCGGCGCGGGTGGAGACTGCCGCCTTCTCGTAGATATGGGACACGTGGGTGTGGACCGTCGCGGCCGAGATGAACAGCTGCCCGGCGACTTCCTTCTCGGACCGGCCCAACACGAGCAGGCGCAGCACGTCGAGCTCGCGCTCGCTGATGCCGGCAGCTCTGCTCGGGCGCCGGCGGGCTGTCTCGCCAGCAGCCTCGATCACCGCGTGCACCGCGTCGCCGTCGAGCGCCTCGGCCTCGAGGGCCCGGGCTGCCGCGTCAGGCTTGAGCGCGGGACGGTGCGGGCGCTCTTCGGTGAGGGCGTGGTAGACGTCCGCGGCAGCGAGCACGCGACCAGCGAGATCCTGCATCGCGGCCGGGGCGGCGCGGAAGTAGCCGGAGGCGTCGAGCCGTTCGTGATGCATACCGGCGAGCCGCGCCAGCGGCGCCAGGACCGGGGCGCGGCCGAGGATGCGCTCCGTGTGATACGGATGGAGCCGGACCTGCTCCCACTCGGCCGTGGTCAGGGGTCCCGGCTTGTCCCAGATCCGCGTGGAGATGCCCGCCCGCCCGATGTCATGAAGGAGCCCGGCGCGCCGAACCCGGGCGGCCTCGTCCGGCGGACTCCCCAGCGCGGTGGCTGCCGCGCCGGCGAGGTCGGCGACACCCGACGAGTGGCCGTGCAGCCACGGCGACTTCAGATCGGCCCCGTCGCCGAATGCCCGTGCAACCTCGTCAAGCTGCCCAGCTGTCAGCCGCCGAGCGGGGCCTGGCTCCGCGTCCACCACTGCGACCCAGGCGTCGTCCGCACGGAGCGCACTCACGACATCCTCGCGATGCTGCACGAGCGCGGCGACGATGCCCGGGTCGAGGCTTCCACCAGCCCACCGACGCACCTGTTCCCAGGCCGCTGGCAGGCCGAGCGACGCGGCGAACAGCACGAAGGCGTGGGCCACGGCTGCGAACCGCGCGGGCGGGCTGATCTGCTCCCCGGCGAGCCCGGCCGGCACGCCTCGACCGTCCCAGCGCTCGAAGACCCCGAGGATGCCCCTTTCCACCACCGCGTCCAGGCCGAATCGCCGGGCCATCCGGGCGCCGACCTCGCAATCGGACCGAGCCCCGTCGCTCGCGGCCTGGCGTCCGTGACCCACGGCTGCCGCGAACGCGCGCACGTGGGCAACGTTCGTCCGGGCCGAACTCGCCTCCCAGAGAAACGCGAAGGTCTCGCGGGGCGCCCGGGCGTCGACCATGTCGCCCCGCCCGCGCAGCGCCACGTCGTCCCCGTATAGCGCCGCGTACTCGTGCGACGTCGCTGTGCAGCCGACCGATCGAAGGAGCGCCGTGTAGTAGATGGCAGACGCCTCGCCAGCGGAGACGCCCGTGGCACGTGCGAGCGCAGTTGCCACGAGTCACGCCCGCATGGCCTCGTCGGCTGGTCGCCCCCGGCCGATGTCGCTCACGAGCGAGAGAGCCGCAAGCACACCGGTCAGCCGAGAGTCGCCGTCCGACGGAACTGATCGCTGCGTCACCGACCAAGCATAGGGCTCGTCCCGCCCAGCTCGACCCCAGCTGCCGACCCCCAGCCAACGGCCGGAGGCAGACGCGGTGAGATGCGACCGGGCAGCGTCGAGCCGAGCCGATGGCGCGCAGCTCGTGGCGCCGGCCGTGTGGTCCAACGGTGGTCCGTCGGACCCCGATCACGCCGGGCCGGCGGTGAAGAGCGGCGTCGGCGGACCGAGAGACGACGATCGTGGATCGCAGCCACGACGGGCCAACGAGGATTTGCGGGCCGAGGTTGCCGCCCTTGTCGCCGGGCTCACGCAGCAGCAGCCGCGGGCGGACCCGGGCGAGGGGTGGAACATGCTGTCCCATCTGGCGCGGGACCACCTGGGCTGGATCAGGCGCGACCTCGAGCGAGCGTGACGGGCGACAACCGTAACCCAAGCGCCCCTGGTGGCGAAGCGACTTGGCCGGCTGCAGGCGAAAGCGGAGAGGCACGCCGGTCCGGAGACCGGCGTGCCTGTGTCGTACGGGGCCGGCAAGACTGCCCTGCCCCCAGGGCTACGGGATGGGGTTGAACTCTCCCCAGGGGGTGTTCAGACCCGCTCCGTTGATGCTCTGGGTCCCGATGAGGCCCGGGATGTAGGCATCCCCGATGAACAGGTACAGGGGTTGGTCGTGGTAGGTCACCTGGTGCGTGCCGTCGGGCCTCACGGTGATCCCGAGGGCATCCTGGTCGACGCCCGGCCCGGCCTCAGGCCGCATCGAGGTGAGGACCGGTGTCCAGAACACGGCACACTGCCCCAGGCATGCGTTCGCGTCGCCACGTTGCCTGTGCAGAGTGTCGCCGGCAGATGCCCGGCCCCGCCTGCCGGTGCTCAGGGTGTATACGGGAAAGCTCGCGTTAGGGAAGAGGCTGAAGCCATCGTTCATTGTTGCGGCCAGCACCGTCTCGTTCGGCCCCGTGCCGCCGACAGGAGCGGTCTCGAGCTGCAGGTGCGCCTGGCCCACTGCCGGGAGGCCCCGACTCGGATCGACCATGTACCAGGTGCCTCCGGGGCTGGTCACCGGGTCGAACAGGTTGACACCCTCCGCTTCCCCGGGAACTTCGTCCAGGAAGAACCGGTACAACGGCAGACCGGCGTACGTCACCTGGCGGACCGACGAGATGCCAGGCATGTCGGTGCGGGTGACCGTCCCGAGCAGGCTGGGATTGACCCCCGGACCCGCGATGGGCCTGCCCTCGGTCAGCAGCGCCGGCCAGAGGACCGTGTCGCACGGCTGCCCGATGACGTTCGCGTTGTCACTGCACGCGAAGGCCGCGCCAGTGAGCGCATGGAGCTGGTCTGACGTGAGCACGTAGAGGGAGCAGCCGGCATAGGCGCCCGAACCGACGACGAGCACCCTGCCATAGGGCGACGATGCAGCCGAGACGGTCGCGGGGCCGGTCGGTGCGGCGGTCACCGGGTCGGCGCAGGAGATCGCTGGACTCTGGGTGATCGAGACCTGGCCCGGGGTCCGACCCGCGCGCGGCAGGTTCGCCGCGCCGACGGGGACGCTCATGACAAGGACGGCCGTCATCGCCAGCGCGAGGCTGGCAAGGGCACGGGTTCGAAGCGACGACATGTCAGACCTCCACCTGGAGCTCGTAGACCTCGGCGGTCGGATGGCCCGCCCGCTCATGGATCCGCATGACCGACTCGCGCGACGGCCCGCTGGCCAGGCAGAAGACCTTGCCCGAATCGGGGTCGAGCCAGGCGCGCTCGAAGTGGACACCCTCGTCCCCCTCGATCGCCAGGTCGCGTTCGTGGGCCTCCTTCAGCTGCTCGGCCGTCACGCCGAAGAAGCCCGAGTGGACATCCATGAAGGTCGCCATAACCCCCTCCTTGTCACGTGCCTCGACCATCCGGTCGGGGTCATCTCCACGCACAATCGATCCGCGGCGCCGGGGGGTCATCGGTCGAATGACCGATGACCCGGGACGAACCTCGCCTACACTTCACCCCGATGCGTCCCGCACCCAGAGCCGTCCGCTGTCCGCTCCTCGTCGGGCGTGACGACCTGCTCGTGCTCGCCGATCGGCGGCTCGATGACGTCGTCGCATGCCGGGGCCAGTTCCTCCTGCTCGCCGGCGAGGCCGGAGTCGGCAAGACGAGGCTGCTCGCCGCCATCCGTCGCAAGGCGGAGGCACGCGGCCTGGCAGCCGTCGACGGTGCCGTGGCTCCCCAGGACCGCGACGTGCCGGCCGCCTCGATCCTTGACCTGGCGCGGTCGATGACCCGGCTGGCGCCCTTCGCCGCGCTCGGCCACGAGCTGCTCGTCCTGGCCGATACGACGTCGACAGCCGAGAAGGTGGAGCGGCGCCGGCTCGTGATGGGCATCGTCGACCGGATCCTCGCCTCGCTGCCGGGCCCGACGATGCTGGCCTTCGAAGACCTCCAGTGGACGGACGACCTGAGCCTCGAGATCATCGGGGAGCTCGCCCGGCAGTCACGCGATCGGCCGCTCCTCCTGACCGCCGACTATCGGACGGAGGACGTCGAGCCTGGCGCAAGCCTCCGGACATGGCGGGCGCGCCTGATCACGCAGCGGATCGCGGAGGAGGTCCGGCTCGCACCGCTGACCAGGGAGGAGACCGCCCTGGTCACCACCCTGATCCTGGACACGGGGCTCCCGGCGCCGCGCGAGGTCGCCGACGCGGTGTTCGAGCGGACCGATGGGGTCCCGCTCCACATCGAGGAGCTGCTCGGCGCGCTGAGCGCCGAGGCCCGGGCCAACGGGACCGAGATCCGGGAGGCCAGCGTGCCCGACACGATCGAGGATGCCGTGATCGCCCGGATCGCGCAGCGCTCGCCGGAGGCCCAGGCCGCTGCCCGCGCCGGGGCCGTCATCGGCCGCTGCTTCGTGCCGGAGGTTCTCGCCGGGATCATGGACGTGCCGCCAGAGGCGCTCGAGGCGCCGCTCCAGGAGCTCGTCGACTACTTCGTCCTCGACCCGCCCGGGCTGCGTGGCCTGTATGACTTCCGGCACCAGCTGCTGCGCGACGCGCTCTACCGCACGATCCCGACCTGGGAGCGTCGCCGCTTCCACGCTCGGGCCGGGGAGTTCGGGGCGCTGCTCGAGGGGGCGTCGGAGATCCACGCCTCTGTCCATTACGAACGCGCCGGCCTCCGTCGGCAGGCGTTCGAGGCGGGCCTCGCGGGCGCCCGCGAGGCCGCGCGACTCTCGGCCCATCGCGAGGCTTTCGAGCTGTACCGGCGCGCCGTCGCCAACATGCCGGACGACCTCGACGATGCCGACCGCGGAGCGCTCTTCGAAGCCTATGCCGACGAAGCCGGCGCGATCGAATTGAACGAGCTCGCCGAGCGGATGAGCCGGGACGCACGCGCAGCCTACCTGGCGGCCGGCCGGCCGGCGAACGCCGCCGGGGCGCTCGCCAACGTGCTCGGCATCTGGCGTCGCGAGGCCCGGTCGGTCGTGGAGCGATCCGAGCTTGCCGCTGCGCTGTTGCATGAGCTGGAGCTGCTCCCTCCCAGCAGGGAGCTGGAGATCTCTCGCGCCTGGTTGTACGACGAGTGGACCCGGATCCACCTGGAGACGGTTTCGGTCGACGCGGCCCGCTCGACCACCGAGACGTTGCGGGGGACCGCGACGGCGCTGGAAGGTGCCGCCGATCTGATCCAGGCGGGCGCGTTCACGGCGATGGTCGACGTCCTGGATGGCCAGGTCGCCGAAGGGCTGGACGGGATCTCGTCCGCCGCCCACGAGGCCCAGCGGGCGGGCTTCGAGGATGTCGGGGTCACCGCGTTCCGCGACGCTGCCACGCTGGCTTTCCGAACGATGGAGTACCGCCGTGCAGACCGCTTCCTTGCCGAGGGGTTGCGCTACGCCGACGCGATCGAGCAGTCACATTGTCGCCACGTGATGGACGCCACGTCCGCGCTCGTGGCCTGGGCGGGCGGCGAATGGGGCGACGCAGCCACGATGGCCCGCCAGGCGATCGCCGACCAGGGGTCCAGGCGCGCTGTGACGACGGCGCGCTGGGCGGTCGGCTACGTGGCCCTGGGCCAGGGGGACCTCCAGGCCGCCGGGGCGGAGCTGCAGGCTGCAATGGCGGTCGGCGAGGAGAGCGGCGCGATCGACCTGATCCTCCCGCCGCTCTGGGGGCTGGCCGAGGCCGCGCTCCTCGACGGTCGTGCCGACCAGGCGGCTGCGCACTGCCACGACGCCCTCGAGCGAGCGCGCGCGGTCGGCGAGCGAGCGCTCCTCGTCCCGTTCGTCGTCACGGGAGTCCGTGCCGAGCAGGCGGCCGGGCGACCCGCCGCGGCGGAGGCGTGGCTCGAGGCCTGCGCCCGGCACCTCTCGGCAATGCTTGCCGTTGCGCAACCGGCCCTCGATCACGGCAGGGGGCTCGTTGCCCTCGCCGGGGGCGCGACCGGGGTGGCACGCCAGGCGCTCGAGGCCGCGATCGATGGCTGGGACGAGCGGGGACGGATCTGGGAAGCCACCTGGGCGCGCCTCGATCTCGCGAGCTGCCTGGCCCGCCTGAACCGGTTCGGCGATGCGGCGGTTCGGGCCGCCGAGGCCCAGGACGTGGCGATGCGGCTCGGCAGCCGGGCGCTCGAGGATCGCGCCGAAACGCTCCAGCGGATGGTGCGCGGCCACGTGTCGGAGCACGAGCCGTGGCGGCCGTTGACGGCCCGTGAGTTCGACGTGGCGAAGCTGATCATGTCGGGGATGACCAACGCGGAGATCGCCGGCGAGCTTTCGATCGCGCCGAAGACGGCCAGCAGCCACGTGGAGCACATCCTGGCCAAGCTCGGCGCGTCGCGTCGGACGGAGATCGCCGCGTGGGCACGGACCGTGGCGCGTGCGTCGACACGCTGACGTGGGCGCTGCCCGAGGCGCCGTCGCCGCGCCCATGACCGAGCGTCGGGAGGTCGCGGTGCGTGGCTGGCATCGCTGTCGCTGTGGCCCGGAACGTGGCCTCGCTCCCTGGTCGACCCGCGCACGAACACGGCTCGGCCGACGGGACTTCCTGCCCCGCCTGAACCGTGCACGGGCATACTCCGCCGACCGGCAGGCAGGCACAGGAACCTTCGGGTCTCCACCGGCGCGGCATCCCAACACGGTCGCCAAACCGTCGCGCAGGGCCAGTGGCGAGACCGAGCCCTCCGGTTGGGGCGTGCCGCGCCCAGAAAGGCCACGGGGCTCTGAGATGTCAACCGATCAGAACAAGGCGGTCGTCCGCCGCTTCATCACGGAGACACTCGATGGTGGCAACGTCGATGTGATCGACGAGCTGTTTGCCCCGAACTACGTGAACCGCGCGATGGGGGGCATGGACGTCGCGGGCTTCAAAGCGACGTTGGCGGCGATGGCTTCGGCCATACCCGGTCGCGAGTTCAAGATCGCCGATCTGGTGGCCGAAGGGGATGCCGTCGTCGCACGCTTCACCTGGGCGTACACGCTCGCCAGTGGGGAGAAGATCGCGGGCCGCGGTCTCACCTACTACGGGCTCGCGAACGGCAAGATCACCGAAGACGACCCGATCACCACGCCGGACCTGATGCAGACGCTTGGGCCCCTGCTGGCGCCTCATAACGCCTGACGCGTTCGGCAAACCGCCAGCCGTCGGCCGCTGGCCTCACCGGCCACGGCACCCTGGCCAGCGCCTCGACGCCCCGACTCCGGCCTGCTCCCGATTGGGTCGGCGGCGGAGCATCGGGTCGATCCAATCTGACACCAACCACTCGTCGGCACCTTCCGCACCGAGCGCGGGATCCGCTGACCGACGGCCGCGCGACGTGGTGACGGGAGCCGTCAACGAGCCGGAGCCAGCAGACGAGGGGGCGGATCTTGGGCACCATCGCAGTCCACGAGTTCGTGTCGCTCGACGGCGTGTTCGAGGACCCGAGGTGGACGTTCGACTACGGCTACGACCCGAGGATGGGCGAGGCGATCGGCGCGATCACCGGTTCGGCCAGGGCGATCCTGCTGGGGCGCACCACCTTCGAGATGTTCGCGCCGGCCTGGTCGAAGCGCACGGTGGAGGATGACCCCGGCGCCCCGTTCTTCAACAGTACCCACAAGTACGTCGTCGGCTCGCGGGAACCGAAGGGGGCGTGGGACCCCACGACCCACCTCGGCTCGTACGACCCGGAGGTGATCCGCGGGCTGAAGGACGGGACGGACGGCGCCATCTACGTCAGCGGCAGCGGCACCCTCGTCCGCGCCCTGCTCCGGGACGGGCTCGTCGACGACCTCCACCTCTTCGTCTACCCGGTCGCCATCGGCAGCGGCAGGAGGCTCTGGGGCGAGGGCGCCGACACGACCAGGCTCGCGCTCAAGGGACACGAGGCGTACGAGAACGGGGTGGTCCACCTGACCTACGGACCTGCCTGACCCGGCTTCTCTTCCGGATGGCAACCTTGCCGTGCGAGGGCGCCCGACGGAGGGCGCAACTTTGGGGGCCAGGCTTCGAAAGGACGTGGCGTGAGGACGGGCGGAGGGTTGACTTGTGGTGCCGAGCATGGAGTGAGGGACGGCCGTCACCCGTAGAATCCCTCGATGAAGAAGATCGGGTTCCTCTCGTTCGGGCACTGGTCGGCCGCACCCTACTCGCGGGTGCGTTCCGCGTCGGATGCCCTCATCCAGTCGATCGAGCTCGCCGAGGCGGTCGAGGATCTGGGTGCCGACGGCGCCTACTTTCGCGTCCACCACTTCGCCCAGCAGCTGGCGTCACCGTTCCCGCTCCTGGCAGCGATCGGCGCCCGGACCAGGCGTATCGAGATCGGGACGGCGGTCATCGACATGCGCTACGAGAACCCGCTGTACATGGTCGAGGACGCCGGGGCAGCCGACCTCATCGCCGGCGGCCGCCTGCAGCTCGGGATCAGCCGCGGCTCGCCCGAGCAGGTCATCGACGGCTTCCGGCATTTCGGCCATGTGCCGCCGGAGGGCACGACGGACGCCGACATGGCGCGCCAGCACACGGAGGTCTTCCTCCGGGCGCTGACCGGCGCCGGGTTCGCCGAACCCAACCCCTCCCCGATGTTCCCGAACCCGCCTGGATTGCTTCGTCCCGAGCCGCATTCGCCCGGGCTGCGAGACCGCATCTGGTGGGGCGCGGGATCCCGCGCGACGGCCGAATGGGCAGGCAAGCAGGGCATGAACCTGATGTCATCGACGCTGCTGACCGAGGACGCCGGGGTGCCGTTCCACGAGCTCCAGGCCGAGCAGATCCGGCTGTTCCGTGAGGCGTGGACCGCCGCTGGGCATCAGCGCGAGCCGCGGGTGTCGGTCAGCCGCAGCATCTTCGCCCTGGTGGACGACCGCGACCGGGCGTACTTCGGGCGCGGCAACCAGGCAGC
Source organism: uncultured Chloroflexia bacterium (assembly GCA_963809215.1). Taxonomy (GTDB): domain Bacteria; phylum Chloroflexota; class Limnocylindria; order Limnocylindrales; family CSP1-4; genus CTSoil-043. The sequence continues at coordinate 130,197 of CAWEIJ010000002.1, read as the reverse complement.
GGACCAGGTCGGTTACCTCGACGCGCAGACCAGGGCGATCTTCGGGCGGTCGTACGCCGCGGAGCCGGACGTCCTCGTGAAGGAGCTCGCCGGGGACACCGCGATCCAGGCCGCCGACACGCTCCTGCTGACGGTCCCGAACCAGCTCGGCGTCGAGTACAACGCTCACGCCATCGAGAGCATCCTCAAGCTCGTGGCGCCGGAGCTTGGCTGGCGCTGAGCGGCCGGAGGTGCGTTGTCGTGGCGACGCTGAGCCGGCGTGGCTCGATTCGCCGAAGACGTTGGAGCGGTTGCGAGGCCGCGCCCATGTCCATCCTTGCCGTTGAGGTCGACCGCAGAGCCGTGCGCGAGAGCGTCACGAACCCGGCGCACCTCGGCCAGCTCCGCTCCGGCGAGGCGTCAGTTGGCCCGGCGCCGCTGAGTGCCACCCAGGCATGCCTTGGGACCCCGACATCGTGCCGTGTCTGCCCGGGCGCCGTCAGGGGGACTCAGGCCGCCGCTACCTGGCAGATCCGCGGCCGCAGCGTGGCAGTGGGCGGACGCCGGGAGCCGGCCGACCTGTTCCTGACCGCCCTGCCCACCGCCCGAGCGGTGGTCCGCTGAGGGGTATCGTGCCGAGAGCGAATTCCTCACGCTCGCAGTCAGCGCCGCTTGGCGCCTGCGATACCGGCAACAGTGGCGAGTGAACGGGCCATGAAGACCCTCGGCGTCTGCTACGACGCCGGCGTCGTGAAGGACATTCCCTGGCGGCCGAGCCTCGATGCGCGGACGGCGCGGCGCGAGATGGAGATCATCCGCCGCGACCTCCACTGCACCGCGGTCCGCGTCGTGGCGCGCGACATCGCTCGACTGGAGCTGGCCACGGAGGCGGCGCTTGAGGCCGGCCTCGACGTCTGGTTCTCGCCGACGGTGTGGGATCGGGGCCCCGACGAGACGATCGCGGACACCGTTCGGGCCGCGCGGGCGGCGGAGCGCTTCCGGGCGGCCGCGCCGGGGCGCGTCACGTTCGTGGTCGGCGGCGAGCTGACGCTGTTCATGCGCGGCATCCTGCCGGGGCGGACGCTGTCCGGCAGGCTCAAGAACATGATGGCCGGCGGCATCATCCGGAGCGGGGCCCACAACCAGCCCCTCAATGCCGTCCTCGCTCGGCTGGAGGCAGCCGTCCGCCCGGTCTTCGGCGGCCCCCTCACGTACGCGTCCCTGCCGTGGGAGCAGGTCGACTGGAGCCGCTTCGACATCGTCGGCGTCGACCACTACCGGGCGGCGCGCATCAAGGACCGCTACGTCGAGATGCTCGCCCCGCTCCTGGCGATCGGCAAGCCGGTCGTCGACACCGAGTTCGGGAACCCGTCGTGCGTCGGCGGCGACGAGATGAGCGCGCTCTCGACCGCCTCGAACATCGACGGCGTCAGCCTCCTCCTCCACTCCCTCCCGGCACTCGGCCGGTTCGTGCGGCCGCGGGTCGCGAAGGTCGTCCCGCGCGATGAGGCGCTCCAGGCACGGGAGCTCACCGAGACGCTGGCGATCCTCGATGGCGTCGGGGTCGAGGGCGCCTTCGTCAGCACCTTCGTCTTTGCCATCAGGCCCTACGACCCGGACCCCCGATACGACCTCGACGCCTGCAGTGCTGGCCTCGTCCGGCCGCTGATCCGTGGTCGGCTCGGCACGACATACCCCGACATGCCCTGGGAGCCGAAGGAGGGGTTCAGGGCCGTGGCGGACTACTACGCGCAGCTGACGGCGGCGAGTCTGGATGGCGGGCGAGGGGCTCAAGAGGGTCGCTGACGCCGCGTCCATCCGCCGGCCGTCACGGACCGTCGGCCCCGTCGACGACCGTCCGGGACGAAGGCGGATGCGGGCCTGTCTGGGCGTCCGCCCGAGCCCAAGCCATGCAAGAGGGCAGCGATCGCGCCTGGCGGGCGGGTGCTGGCATAGTTGACGTCGGTTGCAGACCCCGTGAGGCCCAACCGTCGGAGGTGTCAGATGGCCGAGCTCCCACCGCCCCCAGAGGGGATTGTGCTGGCCCACTTCATCGTCTCGGACGATGTCGAGCGCTCGCGGCGCTTCTACACCGAGGTGCTCGGCGGCAGGGTGGTCTTCTCCGGCCCCGGAGGGCTGACCTACGTCGCACTCTCCAACACGTGGGTCATCATCAATGTCGGCGGGGGCCCGACCGACGACAAGCCCGCGGTCACCCTGGAGACGCCACGCGATCCCGACCGGGTCAGCAGCTTCCTCAATATCCGGGTCAGAGACATCGAGGCCGTGTACCACGAGTGGAGCGCCAGGGGTGCTCGATTCCTGACCCCGCCGAAGCAGCACCAGTACGAGATCCGTTGCTACCTCCGCGATCCTGACGGTCATCTGATCGAAGTGGGGCAAACCACGGACCCCGACGGGGACTGGTCGCCCGATCACTGGCCTGCGAGCACCCCCGGCCAGGAGTCCGAGGGAATGCCGAGCTGACCAGCGAGATGGGTACCACGGGACCCGCTCCTGGGTCAGGGTCGCTGCCCGCCGCGCCGCCAGTAGGAGTGCAGGTGTGCGATACGCGAGGAGCGCCAGGCGCCTCGCCGAGCCGCCGACGTCGCACGAGCTGGTCCGCAGCGCATGACGCGCCGGCCGTCCCGCTCGCCGCCGAACGCGCGACCGACCGCGAAATCGGCGTGGTCGCCGCGGTCCTCGCCGCCGGGTCGGAGAAGGCCGCCGCCCACCGACTCGGCCTGTCGCACTCGACCGTGAAGCACCACCCGGCGAACGCGCGGTCCACGGTGGGGGCGGCCACGACCGCGCCGCTCGTGTGGATCCTGGCGCCGCGTCTGCCCGAGCTCGAGGGCATGGTCCGAACGGACGAATAGAAACCGCGGCCCGCTTAGGGTTGCTGGCCGCCCATCGAGTAGGCGATCGCCTGCTCGGTCGACAGGATGCCGAGCATTCTTGCCCGAGCGACCGCCTGGGTGCGACTGCTCACGTCCAGCTTCGAGTAGATGTTGCGGACGTGGACCTTCACGGTGAGCGGCGAGAGGAACAGCCGCTCGGCGATGTCGTGATTGGACAGCCCCTGGGCGATGAGCGCAAGCAGCTCGAGCTCCCGCTTGCTCAACGGTTCCGCGAGGCCGGCGGCGCCCGCCGGCCCACCCCCATGCGGAGCCGGGGCGCCCGGCCCGGCGCCGGTCGCGTCCGTATGGAAGACATCCAGCAGCCGCAGGCAGTACTCGCGGTGCAGCCCCGCGGCAGCGGTCTCCCGCAGCAGCTGGGCCATCAGCGGCCCTTCGTCGACGAAGAGCCGGACAAAGCCCTCCGGCTCGCCGATCTCCATCGCCTCGCCGAGCAGCGACACTGCCTCGCCCATACCGGCCACAGCACGATGGGCAAGCGCCTGGAGAACCAACGCCCGCAACCGATCGTCGAGCCAGGCCTGCGCCTCAGCCTGACGGCGATACGGATCGAGCGCGGCCAGCGCGGCGTCGGCACCTCCCCGCGCGAGACAGACTCGAGCGCGGACCAGCGGCAGGTCGAACGCCTCGGCGAACCGTGCCGCCCCGTCCACGTCGCCTGTGCGGAGGGAGATCGTCGCGCGGGCGGCCGCCACCCGGGGTGCTTCGCGGACGAAGTCGTGCTCGTGCACCGAACGTTCGGCCTCGGCCAGGATGCGCGCCGCCTCCGCCAGATCGCCCTGGGCCAGCTTGACTTCGGCGAGCAGGACGAGGCAGGCCGCGGGTCGATCCGTGTCCTGAAGCTGGCGAGCAAGCCCAAGGCTCTTCTGGCCTCGCTCCCAGGCGGCGTCCAGCTCGTTCCACTCGTAGAGGATGCGGGCCAGCCCGAGGTGGGCATCGGAGATCCAGGACCAGGGCAGATCGGCCGCACAACGGATCGTCTCCTCGTACGTCTCGGCCGCCAGCCTCAGCTCGTTGTCGATCTCCTGCATCCCGGCGAGCCCGATCGAGGCGTTCATGTCTCCGAACCGATAGCCCGTCGCCCGGCTCATCGACAGTGCGTCGCCGTACGCCTTTCTGGCCTTTGCTCGCTCACCGGAGACCTCATGGACGTAGCCCGACGCCCAGGCAACGAACGCGCGAGTCAGGTCGTCCGAGCGGAGAAGCTTCTGCGCTCGCTGCGACTCGGCGATGAAGTCATCGGCCCGACGCTGAACGAACGCCAGGATCGCCCGGAGCGCGGCGATCTGGCCCAGCAGATCGCGAGTCGGTTTGTCGTCGGCCCGAATGTCCAGCGTGGCCTCCGCGGCGGCGAGGATCTCCTCGAGACCCGCGGTCCGGCCGTTTGCCAGCAGGACCTGCGCCCAAACGATTCGCAGGGACGGCCGGGCGTCCAGGGTCTCCACGGGCAGCGACGATATCCAGGCGCCAGCGGAGACAAAGGTGTCGCTGATCTGCAGCGACGGGCCATGGCCCATGATCAGGCGCTCGGCACGTTCGATGTCGTGGCCGGCCGCGGCGTGGCGGAAGGCCTCGAGGTCGAAGCCGTTGTGCTCGTGCCACAGGCTCGCCCGCGCGTGCAGCTCGTCCACGACCGCGCTGGACTCGGACTGTCCGAGGCGCTGGCGCAGCAGGTCGCGAAAGAGGTGGTGATAGCGATACCAGTGACGCTCGGCGTCGAGCGGCACGATGAACAGGTTCGCGCGCTCGAGATGCTCCAGCGTCTGCTGGCCAGGCATGGAGGGGTCCAAGGTCACGGCATCGCACAGGGCTCCGCACAACCGGTCGAGGATCGAAGTGCGGAGCAGGAACTCGCGGACAGCCGGAGGTTGCCGCCCAAGGACCTCCTCGACGAGATAGTCGAGCACGAAGCGGTCTGTCCCCGAGAACGACCGGATGAAGCCGACGGCATCCTCGTGACCACGCAGGGAGATGGCCGCGAGCTGAAGCCCGGCGACCCATCCCTCCGTGGTCGTTGCGAGGGCGTTGACGTCTCCGATCGAAAGACCGAGCTCCATGACCTGGTTGAGGAATGCGGCGCTCTCGTCGGAGGTGAACCTGAGGTCCGCGGCCCGGATCTCGGTGAGCTCGGCACGCGCGCGCCACCGAGCGAGCGGCAGGGCCGGATCCTCGCGAGTGGCGATGGCCACGTGCAGCCGCGACGGTCGATGTTCCAGAAGGAAGGCGACGGCTTCGTCGACCTGCGTCCCGTCAACGCTGTGGTAGTCGTCGAGCACCAGCACGACATCCGTCGGCAGGGCGGCGAGCTCGTTGACGAGCGGGGTCAGCGTCGCCTCGACCGGTGGCGGCTGGCGCGACCCGAGCGCGGTGAGCACGCTCTCGCCCACGCCCGGCCGGACGGTTCGAAGTGCCTCCACCAGGTATGCCAGGAACCGGGTCGGTCCGGCATCGCCCTCGTCCAGCGAGAGCCACGCAACGGGCAGCCCGCACTCCGCGACCCATTCCGCGACCAGGGTGCTCTTGCCGAAGCCGGCCGGCGCCGACACGAGCGTCAGCCTGCGCTGGAGCCCCTCGTTGAGCCGCTCGTCGAGGCGGGGGCGGAGGACGATCCTGGACCGGCGCGGCGGAACGTAGAGCTTGGTCGCCAGGATTGGCATTGCCACGACCAGATCTTAGGTCGCGGACAGGCTCGCTCCACCGTCCCGCTGCACGCCAATCCGCCCTCGATGGCCGTTGCGAATACCCCTTCGAATACCTCTGCGGAGGTATGACACCCGCACGCCGCCGCCCGATGCTGGAGCCGCGTCGAGATAGACGCCCTGACGACACATCGCTCCGCGAGGCACGACCAATGCAAGGCATCAGAGTCCGGCTCTCCACGCTCTGGGTGTTCATGCTCTTCAACTACCTCTACTGCGACGTCATGACGGCGTTCGACCCACTCGCGACCGCCGAGCTCGGCCGCGACGCGCTGCTGGCGTTCTCGTTGCTGATGGAGATACCGATCGCGATGGTTCTCTTGTCGCGCGTGCTGCCGTACCGGCCGAACCGGTGGGCCAATGTCATCGCGGGCATGTTCCTGGTCGTCGTCCAGATCGGGACGCAGTTCGTCGGGGGCGGCCCCACGCCGTACTACGTCTTCTTCTCCGCCATCGAGATCTGCTGCTTGCTGTTCATCGCGTGGACGGCGTGGCGATGGGCCGAGCCGCTCGGTCGGGTCAAGTCGGCCGTATCGGCCGCGTGAGACCGATCCCAGCGACGGGCACGAAACGATGCCGAACGAACTCGGTCATCCGGCCGACGAAGGCTGTGCATCCACGTATGTGATCCGCATCACCGGCCGCCTCGACCCTCGATGGGAGGAGTGGTTCGACGGTCTGACGATCACGGTCGACAACGGAGACACGCTCATCACGGGCCGGGTCGTCGATCAGGCCGCGCTGCACGGATTGCTGCGGCGCGTGCGCGATCTCGGCTTGCCGCTCGTGTCGGTAACGCCAGAAAGGGATCAGACGCAATGAACGATCGACGGTATGCCCTGACCGCTGGAGTGCTGTTCATCATCGCGACGGCCGCAGACCTGCTCGGTGCGGCCGTCAGGCCCGATCTGACCGGCACTGACTACCTCACCCACGTCGCCGCACAGGGGAATCGCGTGGCCGCGGGAGCGCTGCTCCTGCTCATCGCGGCGTCTGCGTGTGCCGGGATCGCGGTCTCGATGTACCCGATCCTGCGGAAGGCGAACGCGGGCCTGGCCCTTGGATCTGTCGTCTTCCGGACCATGGAGGCGGTCATGTACATGATCGCCGTCGTGAGCCTGCTGTCCTTGCCGACGCTCGGCCAGCAGCTCGATAGCGTCGGTGCCGCCGAGCGCGCCCCGCTCGCGGCTGTCGGCGGCCTGCTCCTGAGCCTGCGCGAACACGCGTCCCTGGCGGGGGTGTTCGCCTTCTGCCTGGGTGCGTTCCTGTACTACTGCGCGTTCTTCCAGTCGCGATTGATCCCGCGCTGGCTCTCGGGCTGGGGTATCGCGGCGATCATCCTGATGACGACAGCAGGTGTGCTGGCCCTGTTCAACAACGATGCCGTGACCGGGTACGTGCCGCTCGCGCTTCCCATCTTCCTGCAGGAGATGGTCCTGGCCGTCTGGCTGATCGCCAAGGGATTCAGGCCGTCTGCGGTTCGCTCCGACGACCCGTTCGCGACGAAGCCTGCGATCCCCGCGCTCGACGATCATGCGCCTGTTGCGGCCTGAGGCAGGTGTCGATCGATGAACGAGAAGGAGGAGACGCTCGTGGGCACGATGTCGGCACCGTCGATCAAGTCAGCGTCATTGCCGCCGCGCTGGTTCATCCGCTCGTTCTGGGCCGGGCAACGCGCGATCTACTCAGCCACGGGCGGCCGGCTCGGTCTCCGCCGGGCGACCGCCACGCGCTGGGGCATGTTGCGACTGCGCACGGTCGGGCGCCGCAGCGGCCAGGAGCGCACGGCCATCCTCGCCTACTTCGAGGACGGTCCCGGACCTGGTCACCATGGCGATGAACGGCTGGGCCGACCCCGAGCCAGCGTGGTGGCTCAACCTGCAGGCTCAGCCCGACGCCACCGTCGATCTGCCCGGTGGGTCGCGCGCCGTCCGCGCCCGTGCAGCGGACACGGACGAGCGGCCACGCCTCTGGGCCATGCAGGCCACCTACGACAAGGATCTCGACGCCTTCGCCGCGCGAAGGTCCCGAGAGACCGCGGTCGTCATCCTGTCGCCCCGACCCGAGTAGGGGCCTTCACCCCACCTCGAGGATCTCGAGACCCACGTTCCCCGCGACCGAAACAAGGCGCGGTCCGATGTCAGCCATTTGGACGGGGCCAGTTCGGCCTGCCGCAACGATAGGAGAGAAGGGAATGAATACGAACCGAGGGAATGCCGCAGCTCCGGGGAGGCCCGGCATGAGCGCGGATCGGAAGGCAGCCGTCTGGATCGGCGTGCTGTACATCATCGGGACAGTTGGCCTGGTCCTCAGCGCGATCGTTACAGGACCGGTCTTCGCGGGTCCCGCCGTTCTCGCCCAGGTTGCCGCGCAGCCCAACCAGGTGGCGATGGGAGCGCTGATCGTCCTTCTGGCGGGCGTCGCGCTCGCGATGGTCCCAGTCGTGTTCTGGCCGATCGGCAAGCGGTACAACGAGACGCTGGCCCTGGGGTACGTGGTCTTCCGTGGCGGACAGGAGATGGTCATGTACATCGCCACCGCCCTGGCCTGGCTGCTGCTGATCGCGCTCAGCAAGAACCCGGATGCGGCGCCGGTCGCGGGCTTCGTGCGGACCGTCGAAGCCGTGGCCTGGGACCAGCTCGTGGCCATCCCGTTCGTCCTTGGCGCCCTGATGTTCTACGTGGTGCTCTACCGGTCGCGACTCGTGCCCCGGTGGCTGTCGGCCTGGGGGCTCGTGGGGGCCGCGCTCTACATCGTGGCGCCGCTCGGGGGCATGTTCGGGCATTCAGTCGGCTTCTTCATGGCTCCACTCGCCGTGCAGGAAATGGCCTTGGCCGTGTGGCTGATCGCCAAGGGTTTCAGCCCCGCCGGGCTCGCCGCCGAGCCTGCCGGTGAGACGTCGCGGTGGCAGGCCGCCGTGTCGGGGACATCAGCGCAGAGACGGCACCACGGTGGAGAAGGTCAGCGTACGTAGTACGTCGAGGAGCAGTGCTGCTGGTGAGCATCGCGGGCCTTCGGGTGAGCGGGCTCTCTCGCGCCATCGGCTGGTTCGGCATGGTGGTCGGCGCCATCGGGCTCGCCTCGGTGATCCCGCCTCTCACGGACCTGGCGATCCTCTTCGGACTCGCCCAGGTCGGCTGGTTCGTGTGGCTGGGGTTCAGCATGCTGCGCCAGGACCGCGGCCCTGAACGCGTGCGGGTTGCCGGGGCTCAGCCGGCGTGCTGACCACCCTCGAGATCCTCCTCACCATCGTCATGCCGTTGCTCGCGCTGTACCTTCGCGGGCGGTGGACCCTGCGCACCGTGACGGCGTGTCTGTGTGGCATCCCCTTGGTGTGGTACCTGACCTATGCGCCAATCCATGAGCTGAGCCACGCCCTCGGGACAGTCCTGGTCGGCGGCAGGGTCGTGGACATCAAGCTGATCCCCAGCTTCTGGGAGGGCACCTTCGCGGTTGCCTGGGTGAGGTCCGTCGGACTCGACCAGTCCTGGCAACAGCTGGTCTCGACTGGCGCTCCGTACGTGATCGATGTCGCGTGCGTCGTCGCGAGCCTGGCAGTCCTGGGGCGACGCCTGTCCAGGAACGCGCTGGTCGTCGGTCTGCTGCTCATGCTCGTGTGCCTGAGGCCGACGTTCGACCTGGTCTGCGAGACGGTCGGCTTCGTGGGCGGGTTCCACGGCGACCTCTGGCATCTGCAGCTGATCATCGGAAGCGCGGCGCTCTGGTCGTTCCTCCTCGTCTCGCTCGCGCTTGGCCTGCTCAGCGTCGTGGTCACGTTGAGGCGCTACGGCGGCTTCCCGGAACCCCTCTCGGCCGATCCGACTTGAGAGCTCGACCGCGGTCACCGCAGGAGCTCGGCGTCAACCGCATCTTCTTCTTGAGTTCGCCCGAGCGACCGGGATCCTCGGGCCGGATGCGGCGTTCGGCGCCGGCGTCGTCCGCGTGAAAGAAGGTCGATCTGGTCGGGGCGAGAGGACTTGCCCCGACAAACCGGAGCGGTCGTCGTGTGCGACAACTACCGCGGCTTGCCAGGAACCGGGACCGGCCGCACCACGAGTCCGTCGATCCCCGAGAAGTCAGCCGGGTTGCACGTGTAGAGCGGCAAACCGTTGGCCAGCGCGATTGCCGCGATCAGCGCATCGAGTGCGCGGGCAGCGGGCTTGCGCCCTGATCGGCGGAGCGACGACCCGACTTGTCCGAACGCCCGGGCGGCAGCGGCATCGAACGGCAGGGGGTCGAAGTCCGCCTCCGCCTGCTGGACCTGCGCCAGGCGGCGAGCGCGCTCGCCCTCATCGTCGGTCACGAGCGGGCCGACCGAGAGCTCGGCCAGGGTGATGGCGGAGATGAGCGGGACGTCGGGCAGGACCGACGGATCCCCGATCCGCGGCAGCAGGAGCAGCGTGCTCGTGTCGAGCAGGCCTTCGGGATCGCTCACAGATCGGGTTCGATCACCGAGTCGAGGTCGCGCCGCAGCCTCGCTGGTTCGACGACCGGCAGGCGCCGCCACCGCTCGAGAAGGGCCACCGCGGACAAGCCTCGGGGTCGCAGGGGTCGCAGCTCGGCGACCGCGCGACCGTCCCGCGTCACCGTCACGTGTCCACCGGCCTCGACACGGTCGACGACCTCGCCTCCGCGGTTCCGCAGCTCCCGGATCGTCACGGTGTCCACGGGCCAAGTGTATCACCGGTGATACGATCGTCAACTGGGGCCAGGGCACCAGAGTAGCCGGGTCGATCTGATCGGGACGAGAGGGCTTGGGCCTGCCGTTCCCACACCTCGGATCGTGCTGCCCGAGCGGATCGCGTATGCGCTCCGTGGAGCCGCGTGAGGCATCGGGCTCAAGGGGCTTGCCCGGACAAACCAGTGATCAACCTTAGTCCGTGCGCTGCCCCGCTGGACGGCACCATCGTTCTACGCCTTCTTCAGGCCACTCCGAGCCGCGCGTGACGGCCCACGCAGCATCCCGGAGATCAGCAGGCCGATCACGACGACTCCGCCGGTGAGGGTCAGCGCGCGCAGCGTCCCGGTGTGCTCGCCGAGGAAGCCGATCAACGGCGGGCCGGCCAGGAACGCGACGTAGCCGATCGTCGCGACCACGCTCACGCGGGCGGCAGCATGCTCGGGCTCGTCGCCCGCCGCGCTCATCCCGACCGGGAACCCGAGCGCGGCACCGAGGCCCCAGAGCACCGCCCCGGCCATCGCGATCGCGAACACGGGGCTCCAGATGACCAGCGCGAGACCGACGAGCGCGAGCAGCCCGAACAGGCGAAGGGTGCCGACCCGGCCGTAGCGGTCGATGAGGCCCGGGCCGAACCACCGCCCGAGGGTCATCGCAGAGAGGAATAGGGCGAACGTCAGCGTGCCGACCGCGGGCGACACGCCGTAGCCGTCGATGGTCGCCACGGCGAGCCAGTCGTTCCCGGTGCCCTCGGTGAACGCCGCGGCGAACACGAACAGGCCGATCAGCAGGGTCCGCGGCTCCGTCCACGCCACCAGCGGGCTTCGACGCTCGCCTCCGCCGGCGTCCTGTGGGTCCGGCAGGAAGTCGCGGACGGCGATCTGTCCGACGGCCGCCACGATCACCGCGACGGCGAGCAGGTGGACCGATGCCGAGACGCCGATCGCCACCATCGCCGCGCCGAGGAGGGCGCCCGCGACCGTCCCGACGCTGAAGCCGGCGTGGAACCGGGGCATGATCGCCTTGCCGCCTGCCTGCTCGACGGCCGACCCCTCGACGTTCATGGCGACATCCCACGTGCCGTTTCCGACGCCCAGCGCGAAGAGCCCGACGACCACCGGGACCACGCCTGCCTGTTGGCCAAGACCGACGGTGGCGAGTCCGACAGCGGCGACCAGCGACATCGCCCCGACGGTGCGGGCGGTCCCGATTCGGTGTACGACCACGCCGGACAGCGGCATCGAGAGAACCGATCCAGCCGCGATGGACAGCAGCACGAGGCCGAGGCTGCTCGGTGACAACTGCAGCACGTCCCGGACGCTCGGGATCCGGGACGCCCAGCTCGCGAATGCGAACCCGCTGAGGATGAAGACGGCATAGACGGCCTTCGTGGCGCGGGCGGTCGCGGGCGCGGTAGTGCTCACCGTGCCCACCTTACCGGAGTCGGCCAGCACGGCGGCCCTCTCTGACAGCCCCATCGCCAGCGAGCGCCCGCTTGGTCTGAGGGCCTGGATGTCATCCGCGAAGCCGGCCGGTCGCGGCATGACGCCTTGGCGGCAGACGCGGGAGCCCGGAAACCCCCGGCAAACGCGTTCTGGCTGCGGCCGCCCGATAGCTGTACGCCCAGGAGGCCACGGGCTCGACGATGGGCTGGGTCTGGTCGGGGACGACGCCCCAACATTGAGCTCGATGAGCGCCGCGTGGGACGCGACATCACGGCGGGCATCGGCGAAGCCGTTGACGTGGGAGTATGTCCGGGCACATGACCGAGCCGCATCGTTACGCCGCCCTCGGGATCGATCCGATCCGGACGATCTCGCGCGACGAGCTCAAGGCGAAGCTCGACCACGGCGACAGCGTCAAGCTCGTCATGGCGCTGAACCGCTGGGCATACGACGCGAAGCACATCCCGGGCTCGCTCCATTTCGACACGCCCGATGCGCTGTACGCGGCCCTCCGGCCCGACGACGAGATCGTGGTCTACTGCTCGCAGAACGATTGCCTCTCGAGCGTCGCCGTGTACCGCGACCTCGTCGCGCGCGGCTACCGGAATGTGCGCCGCTACTCGGGCGGGCTCATGGAGTGGGAGGACGCCGGCCTCCCACTCGAGGGCACGTTCGTGGCCAGCACGGCGTCGTGACCGGACGGGCCAGACGATGCGGGGGGACCGCTCGAACGCCGAATCGCGGGTTGCCAAACCACGGCCGGACCACCCGTACCTCGCGGAGATCGAGGCCGAGCGCGGGGGCTGGTACGAGCTTGCCGCTCTCGTCCGCTCGCTGACACCCGATGAGTGCCTGGTGCCCGGCTACTACGTCGATCCGGACTGGACCGTGCGTGACCTGGTCGCCCATCTCGGCCCCTGGCTCGCCGAGGCCGAGATCCAGCTCGAGCGGCTGAACGCAGGGACCTACGAGGGTCATGACGTCGACATCGACGCTCTCAACGCGGCCTTCCTCGAGGCGATGGGCGACCAGCCATGGACCGTCGCCTGGACCCAGGCGAACGCAGGGCGCACGCGGATGGTCCGGGAGTGGTACGCGCTCCGTGAGCAGACCGACGAGGCGGCGTGGTGGGTCCGTAAGTCCGGCCCGGAACACTATGCCGAGCACCTCGGCCGCCTGCGCGAGTGGGTCGACGAGCTGATCGGCCGGCGCACCGCGGCGACCGAGATGGATCCCCCGGACCCCGACGGATCGGCCGCGTTCGAGGATCCGGAGTCAGCATGAGGAACGACGTGGCGTGGCCGTCCTTGGCCTATGCGGAATGGGCGCCGACGAAGAAGACGCTGCACATGGTCGCGCAGATGCTCGGCAAGGCGCGCCTCGCCCTGGCACCCCGTGAGGCCGAGTGGCTCGGGACGTGCCTCTATCTCGACGCACGCGGGTTCACGACGGGCGCCATGCCGTTCGGAACGGGCGTCGTCAGCATCTGCATCGACGTGTACGACGTCGTCATCCGGATCGACGTCAGCGACGGCCGTCGCGCGACGGTCAGCCTCGGTCCGACCCGCTGCGTGGCGGACATCTGGGCGGACTTCCGGGCTGCCCTGGACGGCCTCGGGATCGATGCCGACATCTGGGAGAAGCCCCAGGAGCTTTCGGACACGACGCCGTTCTCGGCGAACACGCACGACTGCACGGTCGTGGCCGAGCACGCGCAGCGTTTCCACCGCGTCCTGTGTGCGATCGATGGCGCGTTCGAGGAGTTCCGCTCGCCGTTCTTCGGGCGCACGGGTGTCCAGTTCTGGTGGGGCGGCTTCGACTTCGCCGTGATCCTCTTCACCGGCCGCCATCTGGCGGCGCCCGACGATCGCGGCTACATCATGCGCTACGACCTCGACGCCGAGCAGCTGAATGCCGGCTTCTGGCCGGGCGACGACAACGTACCGGAGGCGCGGTTCTGGGCCTATGTCGTGCCGAGGCCCGACGGCTGCGAGGTCGCGCCGATCCGGCCAGCCCACGCGGCATGGGTCGAGTCGATCTCCGAATGGATCCTGTCATACGAGCAGGTCCGCGCGAGCGATGATCCTCGCGGGACGATCCTGGACTTCCTCAACAGCGTCTACCAGGTTGCGGTGACCAACGGCGGCTGGGACGCCGCGGCCCTGCACTACGCAGCGCCGCCGCCTGCACCTCGAGCCTGAGATCGTTCCCCATAACCATTAGGGACACCATGGCAACGTCGTGGTGGTCTGCCGAAGGCGCCTCACCCTCTCCGGAAGAGCGGCTACGGCCCCACCAGCCAGCACAGGCGTCGACAGCGCGCTGCGTGGTCGCGCCGTCCGATGGCCGGCGGGCGCGGATACGACCGGCGCGTGCACCTGTTAAGGCCGCAGCGCGACGACCACCTCGTCGAGGCTCATCGCGCGACCCGCCCGGTATGCGGCGTCGAACGCCTCATCACCGAGCGCGGCCCGGGCTGCACGAGCCGGGTCCTCGAGGCGCAGGAGTTGAAGCGGCGTGGCGATCTCGCCGAGGGGCTCCTTGAGGACATCGGCAGCCGCGCTCGCTCGCGCCGCGAGTGCGGGCTTCCCCTCCGCCACGGCGAGCGCCGCCGAGATGATGAGGAACCTCACGATGGCCTGCACATCGCCCGCCCGGCGGAAGATCCCGCTCGCCTGGTCGAGGGCATCGTGTGCGCGCCCGAAGGCCCCTTCCTTGAGGTAGATCGCCGATAGCAGCATGAGCGCGTTGGCGATGGGATAGGGGTCGCCGGTTTGCCGGAACGACTCGACGTTCGCCTCCTGCAGGGTGCGGGCGGCCGCGAACTTGGCCTGGTGGAAGAGCTGAAAGACGAGCGCCTCGCGCAGCCTCGCCAGACCGCGCTCGTCGCCGATCACCTCGTAGATCCGAAGCGCCTCCTCATAGTCCGCCTGGGCGGCAGCATGGTTTCCCGTGAGGGCCTCGACGAAGCCCGCGTTGTACAACGCCTCGGCGAGCCCGCGAGGGTCTCCGAGCCCGCGCTCGATCTCCAGGGCCTCGGCGTAGGCGCGCCCTGCCGCTGCGATATCGGCCTGCCAGTACGCGATGCCGCCCTGCGCGGCGAGGGCCCTGGCGCGCGCCGCAGTCCGCCCCACCGACTCGGGCCGGTCAAGGAGGGCGGCCAGCGACTCGCGGCCCTCTCCCAGGTGGCCGCGCTGCTGCCAGAAACGCCACAGCGATGCGCCCATCTGGAGCGCCAGCTCGATCCGGTCATCCTCGGCCGCCCATGCGAGCGCTGTGCGCAGGTTGTCACGCTCGTCGTCGAGGCGGTCGAGCCACGCTGCCTGGTGCCCACCCAGCATTTCTGCCTCCGCCTCGTCGGACAGCGATGCGAAGTGCTCCTCAAATCGGCGCCGCGCGTGCACGACCTCGCCGGCGTCCGCGAGGCGCTCCAGCCCGTACTCCCGAATCGTCTCGAGCATGCGAAACCGGGGCTCGCCGCCCGAGTCCTGCACGGCTCGCAGCAGGCTCTTGTCGACGAGGGAGGAGAGCGCGTCGAGCATTTCAACGCCCAGTTCGCTGTCCGGGTCGCAGACCGACTGGGCGCTCTCGATCGTGCAGCCCCCGACGAACACGGCAAGGCCACGGAACAGCGCCTGCTCGGTCGTATCGAGCAGGTCGTAGCTCCACTCGATCGCGCCGCGGAGAGTGCGCTGCCGCTCGGGCAGGTCGCGAGCTCCGCTCGCCAGCAGCGCCAGGCTTCGCTCGAGGCGAGCGAGGATCGCTGCCGGGGCGAAGAGCTTGACGCGCGCGGCGGCCAGCTCGATCGCAAGCGGAAGGCCATCGAGGCGCGCGCAGATCTGAGCCACGGCGCGGGCATTTTCGCGCTCGAGTCGGAAGTCTGGCCGCACCGCCTGCGCTCGCTCGACGAAGAGGATCACGGCGTCGTACGCGGACAGCGCCTCCGGCGAAGCCGGGCCGCCGACGTCGGGAACCCGGAGCGGGGGAATCGGATACTCCTGCTCGCCTCGGAGGTGGAGGACCTCGCGACTGGTCGCGAGGATGGTCAGGTTCGGCGCCCCGTCCAGAAGCCGGCCAACCAGCGAAGCTCCGGCGATGAGCTGCTCGAAGTTGTCGAGCACGAGCAGGACGCGCCGATCGCGCAGGTGCGCCTCCAGCGTCTCGAGGATGGGCCGCCTCGCTTCTTCGCGCAGTCCGATCGCCTGAGCGATCGTGGCAGGGATCAGGGCGAGATCCCTGAATCGGCGCAAGCTCGACGTAGAACGTCCCGCCGGGGTATCCCGGTGCGGCCTGGCCGGCGGCCTGCAGGCTGAGGCGCGTCTTCCCGGCCCCGCCCGGGCCGGTGACGGTCACGAGGCGAGACCGACGCAAGAGCGCTCCAAGTGCTTCCACCTCGTCGTGGCGACCGACGAAGCTGGTGACGGGTGCCGGCAAGTTGGAGGGAACCTCGAGCGTCCGGGGTGGTGGGAAGTCCTCCGGGATGCCGGGAATAACCAGCTGGACGAGGCGTTCCGGGAGCTCGAGGTCCTTGAGGCGGTGCTCGCCCAGGTCCCGGAGACGAAGGCCAGCCGGCAGTGACGCAGCGACAAGGGCCTGCGTGGTGGCTGAGAGCAGCACCTGGCCACCGTGTGCGGCCGCGGCGATGCGCGCCGCCCGGTGGACGTCGAGCCCGACGTAGTTGTCGCCGCCGAGGGTCCCCTCACCGGTGTGGAGACCCATCCTCACGCGCACGGGTCCGGCCTCCGACGGCCATGGCTCGGCGGTCAGAGCACGTTGGGCCGCGGCGGCGGCGGACAGAGCGGCGGGGGTGCTCGAGAAGACCACGAAGAAGGCGTCCCCTTCCGTGGCGACCTCCACACCGCCAGCGGCCTCGAACGTGCCGCGCAGCAGGGCGTGGTGGCGTTCGAGAAGCGGCCCGAACGCATCGCCGAGGGCGTTCACCAGGCGGGTCGAGCCTTCGATGTCGGTGAACAGGAAGGTGACGGTGCCAGTCGGGAGCTGGCGCCGCGCCGAGTTCATGCGCCTGCCGCCAGGGGTCGAGGGAGGAATAACCGGGTCGAGCCTTGCCGATACGGATCGCCGCCCTGGCTGGTCTTCTGCGGGACCGACGCCAGGCCCGAAGCGCCGTGTGCCACCCATGCCGGCGGTCGGGTGACTGCCGTCAGAGACAATCTCCCGACCCTGCATGCGACCGGGGACGCGGTCCATCAGGCACCTCGGCCGAGCGGCCCTCGGACGCCGGTACACCAGGGCAGACCGGGACGACGAGGGCGCGCGGAGTGGCCAGTGTACGCGGCCGGTCCCTCGCCATGGCTAGATCGTGTCCCGTGACCGCGCTGCCGTCGCCGGTCGCAGGCAGACCATCGCTTCCTGCAGGCGCTCGTCGTCGCGATCTTCGCCCGGCTCGACGTCCTGGGCTTCCAGCGGCACGAATACGAGCTCACGCTGGATGCGATCGACCTCGGCCTCGACGCGGCACTGCCAGCGGTGCTCGAACTGGAGAGCAAGATCGGTGAGTTTGGTCGGGGCGAGAGGGATAGCCCCTCCAGAACGCAGCGACCTGGGCGGCCCTTCCTCCTGATCAATTGCACGAAGCCTCGAGAGGCCACGTCGGGCGAGCGCAGCGCATGAGCGTCGCCCCGAGCCTCCCCTCCCTCACCGTTGAGCAGGTCCCGGTCGATCAGCTCCATCCGGACCCCGCCAACCCCCGCCGGATCACCGAGGACGAGCTCGACGCGCTCGAGCGAAGCCTCCGCCAGTTCGGCTTCGTGCAGCCGGTGCTCGCCCGTCGTGAGGATCGAACCGTCATCGGCGGCCACCAGCGACTCGTGGCGGCCCGTAGGCTCGGGCTGGCCACTCGTGCCGGTCACGTGGCTCGATGTCAGCGTGGAGCAGGCACGGCTCCTCGGGCTCGCCCTCAACAGATCAGCGGGTCCTGGGACGAGCAGCTCCTGGCACGTCTCCTCGCGGACCTCGGGTCGACACCCGACGTCGACCTTTCGCTCTCGGGTTTCGGTGAGGACGAGATCAGGGACCTGCTCCGATCGCTGAAGTCCCGGGAGAAGCGCGAGCACGTGGAGAGCTTCGATGGTCCCCTTCCGCGGAGCGCGGGATCAGGCCACGATCTGGCGGGTCCCATCTCCGAAGATGATCATGGGCGGCTCCACGGAGCCTCGGCTCGACCACCCGACCCAAAAGCCCCTCGTCCTGTTCGAGACGCCGATCCGCAACCACCTGCGGGCGGGAGAGCCTCTCTACGAGCCCTTCTGTGGCTCGGGGACTGCTCTCATCGCGGTCGAGCGGACCGGGACCCGCTGCTACGCGCTGGAGATCGACCCGATCTACGTCGAGGTTGCCCTCGCCCGCTGGGAGCGGTTCAGCGGGCAGGACGCGGTGCGCGTCGATGGCTGACGGACTGCCGCGCAGGATCGCGCTACTGCCGCAGGACGGACGCAGCCTCGCGGATCTCGGTGATCGGATCGCCGTGCCGGTGGATGATCCGCCAGGCACCCTCCTCACGACGGAAGACATGGGTGACCCGGATCGCGAGCGGGCCGGCTGCGTCCCGTCCTTCCACCCACACCTGGCCCCGTTCGATCCACACGGCATAGGCAAGGTCGCCGCTCTCGCCGGCCGCCATGGCCTCGACGCTCGAGAGCGAGCCGCCGCGGAAGCGCGTGGCGGCGAAGAGCGTGTTCTGGCGCACCCGGTCCCAGCCCCGCTCGTAGGAGCCGAAGCCGCCCATCACCGTCACGTCGTCGGCGTGGGACCACAGCTCGAGGTACGGTCCGGCGTCGCCGTTCACGAGATAGCCGAGGGCAGCCGTCGTCCGATCGAGCATTTCGCGCAGGTCGTCGACGGCCACGATGGATCCCCAGGCTGACTTCCGGCGGCCCAAGGTTGCACACGGACTCGCAGCCGGGTCAAGGGGCCGATGGCCCGTCACGATCGCCAGATGGTGACATCGGGCTCCCCGTCACGGCCGCTGATGTGCAGAGCTAATCGATGCAATCCGCCGCCGCTGCGCCTACGCCAAGGCGGACGGCCAGGCCTGCCAGATGGCACCCCTTCGCGACCGCCCCTACTGCTTCAGCCACGACCCGGAGCGAGCCGAGGAGGCGGCCGATGCCATCGCCGAGATCACGGTGCGCCTGGCGGAGCTCGAGGGCATGCCTCCCTTGCCTGCCGACGATCCAGAGGTCTTCGAGGGGCGAGTCACTGAGCTGGTCGCCGACCACGTCGAGCCAGCGCGGGTGAAGGCGCTGGACGAGTTGGGCGAAGGTCGGCGGGCGGTGTTTGTGGCGATGGCGTGGCTCGAGCCGAAGCTCGGATAATGCCCAGTCCGCCGCGCTGACGGCCGGACGAGGCGGCGATGCGGCGCCGCTCAGTCAGTGTCGAGGAGCTCCAGCACCGGGGCCATCGCCTCGAGCGAGGGCAGCGACTGCGGCTCGAGCATGAACTCGAGCTGGGTGAAGCCGGCAGCACGGAAGGTCCGGAACGTGTCGGCGATCTCCCGTGCTGACCCAGTGATCGCGCTTCCGAACATGCCCGTGTACTCCGCCGTCGCCAGGGGCGCGACGACGACGCCGGCCGAGCGGCCGACCGTGGCCGGGTCCCGGCCGACGTCCGCGCAAGCCGCCTCGAAGGCAACGACCCGTGGCCCCAGCTCTACGACGTCGCTGCGCTCCGTCGCGTAGCAGCTCCAGATGTCGGCGAGGCGGGCCGCGTGGCGGTACCCCTTCGGACCGTGGCCGGCGATCAGGATCGGGATGTGGCCTGGACGCGGGCCAGGCGGGAGCTGCTGCAGGTCGCGGGCGAGATGGTAGGTCCCCCCGAAGTCCGCGCGACCGGTGCGCAGGAGTGGGACGACGATCTCGAGAGCTTCCTCGAACCGCTCGTAGATGTGATCCTCGGGAAGGCCGAAGCTGTGCGCACCGGTTCCGGGGTGGCCAGCCCCCAGACCGAGGACAAACCGCCCGCCGCTGATCTCGTCGATTGTCGCGGCCGCCTTGGCGATGATCCCGGGGTTGCGGTGCAGCGCCGACGAGACCCACGTCCCAACCTTGATCCGGGATGTCACCGCCGCCATCGCGGCGGGCACCGCGACCCCATCCCAGAAGCCATACACCGGGCCGTCCTTGACAAGACGCCCGACCAGCTCGTCGGGGCTCCACACGGTGTCGAAGCCGATCTCCTCAGCGCGGAGCGCGAGGTCGCGGATCTCGCTCCAGGGGACCGTGGTGGGATCCTCGGTGGAGCGCCAGGAAGCGAGCACGACACCGATCTCGAACGGGCGCAAGGGCATGCTCCACTCCAGGACTGGATGAAGGCGAGTCTACTCGTCAGCCGGCGATGGCCGAATAGCGTCCGATGGCCGAGCTCCGTTCACGGAGTCGACGCTGCGATGCTCGCGGCCGTCGTGCTGGGCAACCTGCCCACACGATGAACCCATCGTGAGCGAAGGCGATCACATCCACTACCGCGCCTGGATCAGCGTCGGGCGCGGGAACGGGACGTTTGAGGGGCTCTCTCGAGAATCGAATCGTGTGGCGAGATCGTGGGCGCTCCAGCGAACCAACCGTCAGACGCGAGACGCATCCTGTGACCGAGCCCGCTCAGGCGTGACGGTCGACGTCTGCAGCATGGTGGCCTTCGCGAGCCGCTCGAGGAACGGCTTCGCCCCTAGGCGGGTTAGGATCCCGCGAGCTGCCTCGGCCGCGGCCTGGACCTCCGGTTCGGCTGGGTCCAGCAGCGTCGCCATCTCGAGCCCGGTCAGCGCCACGTCAAGCGGCACATCGACGTCGCGAAGCAACCGGAGCGCCGTGCGATAGAGCGAGAGCGATTCCGCGACGCGCCCGTCCAGCGCGGCGAGGCCCGCCCGGATCGACGTCTTGCAACCGTCGGTCCACGGGCCGTGAACGCCCGTCCTCTCGAACGCGTCGAGGTCTGCCGACGCGGACGCGGCGTCGCCGGCGAGAAGCGCGGCGCGTGCGGCCGCGTTGAGCGAATGCCTCGCGTTCCCTACGTCGCTCCGCGCGAGCCCCCGGAAGACTCCCGCGGCGGCGGCGAACTCTCCCTGGGCGAACGCGCGCACGGCGCCCACTTCGTCGATGAAGCGGGCGTTGTTCGGGTCAGGCGCCGCCCCTAGCAAGTGCTCCATCTCGGTCATGAGGCGGTCGATCGGCTCGCCGCGCCAGGCCTCGAGGATGGCGGCGCGACCGAGCACGAGGATTCGATCCTCGCGCTCGAGCTCACCGTCGAGTGCCTCTGCGAGCTCTCGCCGCGCCCAGTCCCACTCGCCGAGCCAGATCGAGTCCGCGGCCACGTTCGTCATGAACAGCAGCGCCCACCGGTGCTGGCCAAGCCGACGCGCCTCGGCGAGCCCGGCTCGATCGCCCTCGACCGCCTGGCGGAGATCGACCTTGGACTGGAGGTAGCCGCGGTTGAGACGCGCGCGGAGCGCAGTCACGGCAAGCCCGTGCTGCTCGGCCAGCCGGAGGCCGGTGTCGATGACGCCGGACCCTTCGTACGGGCGGCCTGAAGCTCCCAACGACGTGCCCTTAGTCACCAGGAGATCCGCCACCAGGGCCACGAGATCGGCCCGTTCCGCCGCCGGCAGCGCGCGATCCGCGACCTGCACCGATCGCTCGCGCTGCTCGGTGAGCATGTAACCCCGCGCCAGCTGGCCGAGCACGGCCAGAAACCCCGGGTCACCGTCGAGGTCGGCGAACTCCTCGGCAGCCGGCTCGAGAACGGCGAGCGCCTGCTCGGTCCGGTACGGCATGAACAGCGCTCGCCCGAGAGCGGCTGTGGCGCGGGCCGTCGATGCCCGATCGCCGCGCTCGCGATGATGGTCGACCGCCCGCCGGAGGAGCGTCTCCGCGTCGTCGTGATGCGAGGCGGCTGAAGCCGACTCTCCAGCCCGCTCCAGGAGCTCAGCGTCCTGGCTCGGGTCGCTGGTCACGGTGAGCGCCTGGCGGAGGAACCGAAGCGCCTGATCGTGGGAGCCGAGCTGGACCGCCCGATCCGCAGCCGCGGAAAGCGCGATCCGTGCCTGGGTGGCGAGGGCATCGCGCTCCGGCCCCTCCGCCGAATTGGCGTGAGCCGCGAGGTAGTGGCCGGCGAGGCCCCCGGCGAGCTCGTCGGTGTCGAGGCTCTCGAAATAGCGCGCCGCAGCGAGGTGACGCACCTTGCGATCGGCCCGGGCGAGCGTGTTGTAGGCAACTTCCCGGATCAGTGCCTGCACGAAGGCGTACTGGCCGCGCTCGGGGCTCCGCGGGTCTGCCTCGAGCGTGAGCAGCTCGCGGCGGACAAGCGCCCGAAGGCGTGGCTCGAGCTCCGCCTCGGCGATCCCGGAGACGGCTGCAAGACCCGCGAGCGTGAAGCTCTGGCCCAGGACGGCGGCGTCGGACACGAGGGCCCGGTCGGCAGGCCCGAGGCCGTCGAGGCGGCTCGCGATCAGGGCCGTCAGCGTCTCGGGCACGGCGAGGGTCGTGAGGTCGCCCACCGGTCGGTAAGCGCCGTCGGAGAGGGACAGGCGCCCCTCGGCGAGCAGCATCCGCACGGTTTCGACGGCATACAGCGGGATGCCGTCGGCTCGGGAGATGATCGCCCGGATCGCGGGCTCAGGGAGCCCCGGAACCAGGCCCTCAAGTAGCGCCCGCATGGCCGGCTCCTGCAGCGGCTCAAGGTAGAGGGAGTTGAAGGTGCGCTTGCCGGCACCCCAGTCCGGGCGCTTCTCGAGCAGCTCCGGCCGCGACAGGGTGACGACGTAGATCGGGTGGCTCCGGCTCCACTCGAGCAGGTGGTCCACGAAGTCGAGCAGGCCCGAGTCGGCAAAGTGTAAGTCCTCGAACACGAGCACCACGGGAGCGCTCGCAGCAAGGCGCTCGAAGAAGGTCCGCCAGGCACCGAAAAGCTGCTCCGCACGAGCCTCAGACTCGACGCCCAGGAGGGCGAGGAGCGCCGGCTCGATCCAGCGCCGCTCGGAATCATCCGGGACATGCGTGGCGAGCGCCTCGGCAATCCGGGCGCGAGTGGTGGGCTCGTCGTCGGTCTCGAGGAGGCCGACGCGTCCGCGGACCATCTCGCCCAAGGCCCAGAAACTGATCCCGTCTCCGTAGGCTGGGCTCCGCCCGTCATGCCACCACACTGTCTCGACAAGGCCGTCGACGTACTTGAGAAACTCCGAAGCCAGGCGGGTCTTGCCAATCCCGGCGGGGCCGATCACGCTGACGATGCGAGCCCGGCGCTCGCGGCTCGTGGCGTGGAACAAGTCCTTGAGCAGGCGCAGCTCGTCATCGCGGCCCACGAAGGGTGCCTCGAGTGCCTCGCTGCGATTGCGACCGCCCCTTTCGGCGACGACGCGAAGGGCACGGAACGCGGCGATCGGCGCGGTCTTGCCCTTGAGGACGTGCTTCCCGGCGGCCTCGAATGCGATCGCCTTGCTGGCGGCCCGCTGGGTCGCCTCGCCTACCAGGACCGTCCCCGGCGTGGCGACGGACTGCAGTCGCGATGCCGTGTTGACAAGGTCGCCGGCGACCATCCCCTGGTTCGTGGCGCCGATCGTGACCGCGGCCTCGCCAGTCAAGACCCCAGCGCGGGCCTGGATCGAAGGACCCAGCCTTCGCACGGCATCCACAAGCTCGAGTCCTGCCCGGACAGCGCGCTCGGCGTCGTCCTCGTGGGCGGTCGGCGCCCCCCAGACCGCCATCACCGCGTCGCCGATGAACTTCTCGACGGTTCCGCCGTAGCGCGCGACGACCTCGCGCGACAGGTCGAAGTAGCGCGTGAGCAGCTCCCGGGTTTCCTCGGCGTCGCGGCCTTCAGCAAGGGTCGTGAAGCCGACGAGATCGGCGAAGAGGATCGAGACGAGCCGACGCTCGGCCACGGGCGCATCCGGCAGTGGCGTCGACGACGGGCGATTCGTCGCCTTGACAGGTGCGCCGCCAGCGATTGACGCTCCGCATTCTCCGCAGAACTTGGCGTCTGCCGCGTTCGGAGCGCCACATGCCGGACAGCTTGTCGCCAGGCGTTTGCCGCATTCCTTGCAGAACTTGCGGTCCGCCTCGTTGTCCGTTGCGCAGCTCGAACAGATCATCTCCGCCCCGAGAGCGATATGGCGAATCGAGCGTAGCGGAAGGGAGGCTGCGAGGCCACCACCATCTGCCGTCGGGCCTACACGATGAACGGTTCGTGCCTGTTGGGCCGGAACTGGGCCCCAGGCCTTCATTGCCGCATGGGCGAGTCCGCGTCCCGCCGCCGGGACCGCGAGGGCAGGGACCCGACCCGCTGGAGCGTCCAGTGTCGCTCCACGGTGCGGTACAGGACGTAGATCGTGAAGGTGGTCGCGATCCAGCCGAGGGAGTTCTGGAGCGGGACGCCGTAGTAGGAGCCACCGCGCTCCCATACCCAGGCGCCGACGGTCGGACCGGAGAGGATCGGATCCACCACGAGATCCCAGACGGTCATCACGAGGGCGCCGATGAGGGCCAGGCGGAGGAGGTGGCCGCGTCCCCCGGGCGTCCCGACTGGCCACCCGTCCACCACCAGGTTGGCGATGACGTACGTCGGGTAGACGAGCATGAACCAGGCGAGGGGGATGAGGATCGGCACCGATCCGAGCCATGGGCCAAGCGTCGCCGTGTAGTGGTACGGGCCGTAGACGAGCCCCGTGGCGACGCCGATCTCCTCGAAGATCCAAGACGTGACCGTCGTGATCGCGAAGAAGGCGAAGGTGAGGCGCACGCCCAACGCCACGGACGCATGCCAGAGGCTGAAGAGCAGGAGGATGACGATCAGGCCGTTCAGGCCGCCCAGGATCACGAGCGCCGCGAGCTGCCCTGCGGACACACGACGCGACCCGCCTTCACGTGCGACCTGGGCCACGAACGCCCTGCCCTGACGGGCCTGTTGTGTTCATCCAGGGGCAGCCTCCGCTTCCGGGCCATTGAGAGGAGTGCTTACGCAGTCCGCCGTCTCTGGCGGAGTCGCGCCGCTACTCGTCGCCTTTGGTGATCGCCCGCACGCGGACCTCGTACTCGACCGGGGAGATCTCGCCCGCGGCCATCCGACGCTTCAGCTCCGCGATCCCCGGATCCTCGGCCTTGGGAATCGCCCGTCGCATCGCGAAGGCGACCACCCCGAGGACCAGCAGCGTGATCACGAGGATCGAGAGAAACGTCGCGACGACGATCGTCAGGGCCAGATCCATCCTCGCACCCCTTGTGTGGGTGATGGCAGGTGTCTGTGCTAGCGGCCCCTGCCGGGCGAGCTGCCCTTCAAGCCGCACAGGAACTCAGGTCCAATACGACCGGAGGGCCGGCGTCCTCGTCTCGTCGCCCTGCCTCCCGCCGACAATGCCGCGCAAGCATGCCGCGTGGGGACTGACCGCGCTGGCCATCGTGGCAGACTGGTGAGGAGGGGCAACCCTTCCCCGATCGATGAGCGCCTCGGCGGCCGAGCCGAGGATAGGCCCCGCCCAGAACGCGCCGTGGATATTGGGTCACCCCGAGATCTCGGAATGTCCGGATCTACCTCACCGGTCTCGCGCCAACACGATGGCAACGTCGTGTGTCGATCCTTGCTGGGCCTGAGCCATCGCCGCCGAAGGACCTGGGGCGAAAAGCGACGTGAGGCAGGCTGTCCCAAGCCCGTCCAGTGCTCAACTGAAGGAGCGGCCGGGCCTGTAGACGACACCCGGGCAGTTGATTCGGCGATTATTGAGTCGCATCCTCGGTCCCGACGCCCATACATAACGAAGACGCCGAGCCCATCGGCCTTCATGGTTGGGGGGGACGTGGATACGGATCTCGTGGTCCGGGCTCAGCACGGCGACGAAGAGGCATTCGCGAGCCTCGCCGTTGGCGTCGGTGGTCGGCTCCACGCGGTGGCGCACAGGATCCTGCGCGACATCGAACTCGCCGAGGATGCGACGCAGCAGGCGCTGCTGACCATCTGGCGAGACCTTCCCCAACTTCGCGACCCGGCGCGCTTTGACGCCTGGTCGTACCGGCTCCTCCTGCGCGCCTGCTACGCAGAGGGTCGCCGGGTCCGGGACCTGGGACCCAACCTCCATCTCCTGCCGGTCCACGAACCGGCGGGGCCCGGGGGCCTGAGCGCGGTCGTCGATCGCGACCAGCTCGAGCGCGGGTTCCGGCGCCTCTCTCTCGACCATCGCGCGGTGGTGGTCCTCCACCACTACGTCGACCTGCCGCTCGATCAGGTTGCCGAGATCCTCGGCGTCCCGATCGGGACGGTCCGATCCCGTCTATTCCACGCGATGCGCGGGCTTCGCGCGGCCCTCGAGGCTGACGCGCGGCCGGTCTTGCGGGAGGTTGCCCAGTGAGCACCGATCGTGACGTCACGCGCATCGTTCGGTCGTGGCTGGAGGAGGGCGTGACCGCGCTCCCGGACCGCGTCCTGGACGCCGTGCTTGACCAAGTCCCCGCGACCCGACAGCGCCGTGCCTGGTGGCCGGCGCGGAGGCTGCGACCCGTGAACACATCCATCCGCATCGCCATGGCGGCGGCCGCTGTGGTCGTCCTCGCCCTGGTGGGCGTCAACCTGATCCCGAAGACCGGGGGCGTCGGAGGCAACGGAGGGCCGCCGGCAGCTCTGGTGCCGACCCCAACGCCGACTCCGACGCCGACTCCCAGCCCGGCTCCGACACTGCCGCCGTCCGGCGCGCTCGCGCCCGGGACGTACCGATCCGACTTCATCACGTACACGCTGTCCGCCGGCTGGACCTCGTTCGAGCGGCTGGGCGGCCCTCAAGCGCAATGCGGATCCGCCCGACGGGATGGCGATCGTCCCCGGACCGAAGCATCGCAACGGTCTACAACGACCCATGCCACTGGCAGACCACGGCGCCCCGGTCGGCCCGACGGTCGACGCCCTGGTGGCCGCGCTCGTGGCCCAGAAGCGGGGCGCGACCGTGACGCCGGTCGACGTCACGATCGACGGCTTCCGAGGGAAGCAGATCGACCTCATGGTGCCGCTCGCCGTCAAGATCGCCGCCTGCGACGGCGGCATAGTACAAGTCGTGGACCGACACGACCGGCGGGCGACCGATATAACCAGGGCCCTGGTCAGCACGACCTGCTCGACATCCTCGATGTGAACGGCAAGACGCTCGCGATCCAGCGATCGTTCTACCCGACAAACACCTCGGCCGACATGGCCGAACTCCAGGCGATCTTCGACTCCATCAAGATCACGCCCTGACCTTGGCGAAATCGGAACGCGGCGAGTGGCAATGATCGCTACTCGCCGCGCGGGTCACCATCACCCCTCCCGGAGCGTGAGAACCGCCACTCGATCCAGATTCGTGTCGCGCGATCAAGGTTCTATTCGCTCGTGATCAGGGTTGGCGCGCCTCGCCAAGCCCGCCCCGTAGGTGATGTCGTGGACGTTCAGACCGCTGCCG
This sequence comes from uncultured Chloroflexia bacterium, assembly GCA_963809215.1. Lineage (GTDB taxonomy): Bacteria > Chloroflexota > Limnocylindria > Limnocylindrales > CSP1-4 > CTSoil-043. The sequence goes on along the minus strand of CAWEIJ010000002.1, from coordinate 103,051 downwards.
ATCCTGTCGCCGACGAGCCATCCCTGACTGTCCCGGTCGTCCCGGTTGACCTCGACCGACGCTCACGGCGCCTTCCCGTGTCGGTCCTGATTGCGCTCGGCCTCGGCGCGATCGCCTTCGCCGTGGGACTGCACCTCGGTGGCGCTCCGTCGGGCGGGACGGCGGCCGTTGTCGCGACCTCCCCGCAACCGACGCCATCGGCCGGCGTGTCGACTGCCCCGCGAATCCCGCGGTCGCGAGCGGGGCCCCGTTCGCGTCGCCCCCGCTCTGGAGCGACTTCGTTCGCATCTTCGATCCAACCAGGCTGATCGAGGCCCTTCCGGGCGGGGCCGTATGCGTCGGTGGCTCGCCGGGTACCTGGATCGCGCCCCGAACGGGCACCGACCCGGACGGGACCTTCGTCAAGACGTGGCTGACGTCCTGCCCGATTGCCCTCGCGCAACAAGACGCGTTCCTCAGCCAGGTGGTCGAGGCGATCACCCCGGTGGACCTCCCCATCCGGGACGGCGCAGGCGGGGTCATGGCCGTGACACCCTACGAGGAGGGCGGCTTCGTGGGCAGCGTCGCCCTCACGACGCGCGCATCGGTGGACGGGATCGAGATCGCCGTCACGCTCGAGGAGCGACCGGCGCCGATCGGTGGTCCGACGATCTCTGGACCCGGCCCTGGTACAGCGCAGGCCCAGGGCCCCGCAACGACAGCACCGGTTCCCGCGCCAACGCCCTCGACGGCCACGACGCTGCGACTGCCGCTGCCATCGCCGCTACCGGCCGGTCGCCTCGGCCGCCTCGCCTACAGCCTCAACGGCCACATCTACCTGGCCGACTGGGATGGCAGGAACCCCATCCGGATCGCCGACGGGGCTCCCGTCGGCCCGGCCCCTTGCAACAGCGGTCGGGGTGAGGGACTCACGTGGTCGCCCGACGGGCGGCATCTCGCCTATTTCTCAGGCTGTGGCGCTGTTGTCATCTATGACGTGGCGACCAAGGCTGTCGCATCGTTCCCCGGCGAGGGCTGGCTCATCTCGTGGTCCCCCGACTCCACGCGTGTTGCGACCTGGGTCGCCGAACTGACGACGATCGGCATCGACCGGGTCGACGGTGGCCGCCAGGCGGTCTTCACGGTGCCTCCCGGATGCGCGCGGGCGGGCGACTACGACATGCGCTGGTCGCCCGACGGCGCGTCGCTCGTGGGTAGGGACTGTGAGGTGCCGGTCGACGGTGGCACCCCAGCGAGTCTCCCGGGGGAGGACCCGCGATCGCAGTCTTCATGGGTGTACTCGCCCGACGGAACTCGCGCCGCGTACCTCACCGCCGAGTCCGTCGCCGGCGCGTCGCTCGCCGTTGCCGCGGCCGATGGTTCCCAGGCTCGGGTGGTGGTCCCTGCCGGGGTCGGCGTCGGGGAGCCGGGCCTCGTCTGGTCGCCAACGGGTGATCGGATCGCGTTCACCGCTGGGTCGGACTCGGAGCCGAACGAGCTCCGGGTGGTCGACGTGGCGAGTGGAACGGTGACGAAGCTGGCCGCTGCTCCGGGGCCCGACTTCCTCCAGGTCATCAGGTTCTCACCAGAGGGCGACCGGATCCTATTCTCGAGAATGGACGCCAATGCCGTGGGGATGTCCCTGTGGAGCGTTCGGGCCGACGGCTCCGACGCCCAGCTTCTCGTGACGGGGACCGGCTGGGGCGATTGGCAGTGGCAGCCGAGAGGACCTTGACGCGCTCAGTGCGCGGCACGCGTCAACGTGAAACTCAACCTCGCAACATCTCCGGCTGCTTCCCGTAGGGATTCGTTGCGGTCGGCGCCTGCGCCCATGGTCCGAGTATCGGCGCCTGCCCAATTGACCAAAATGGCAACGTCGTATGGTCTCCACGCCTTCATACCGCGGCATCTGCGTCGCCACGATCGCTCGCTGCCTTTACTTCAACGGCAGCGGTTCGACCTGGGACACCTTGCCGCCGGTCGGGTCGAACATGACCCAGCCATGGCCCGGGAAGTAGACCTCGACCCAGGTGGATGCGCTCGTGAGCTGGATCGTCTCGATGCCCGTGCTTGGATCGACCGCACCTGGCAGGAACCCTTCGGCGATCCGGGTCGGCACGCCCAGGTCGCGAAGCAGAACCGCCATCGTTGCCGCGTAGTACTGGCAGAACCCGCGCTTGTAGGTCGCGAAGCATTCCACCGTAGACAACGGTCGCGCAGTTGAGGTCGCGGACGTCGGTGGCATAGACGTACGTCGGCGAATGGAGCTCGGTCACCATCTGGCTGGCGAGATCGAACGGTGCCGACGAGGCGGCCTCGGCGCGGACCTTGTCCTCGAGCTTCCTGGCGTTGGGGCCGATCGAGCCGGGTGCGACCTGCAGATAGAGGTCCTTGACCTCCTGCGGATAGCCAGTGCCCGCGACCCGCAGCTCGGCCTGCGTCAGCTGCCCTGGGGTGCTGACGGGCGGCTGGGTCAGAGCTGTGACCGTGTATGGTCCAGAGCCGCCGTCTCGTTCGAGCATCGCGAAGTACCCGGCGTGGCCGACGTACGTCAGGCGGGTCGGCTCATTGACCTCCAGGGGGGTCCCGGGTGACACGATCGTCGGCCCGTGGAAGTCGCCCGGTGTCACCGTGAACGTGAAGCTGTGCAGCCCCGCCGGATCGACGGCGTCGGCCAGCCCCTCGAAGAGCTGGGTACCGGGCTGGCGCACGATGGTCGTTGAGTTGGTCTGGGTCCAGCCGTTGAGGTCGATCTGGTCGTACGTCAGCGCGCGCCAGTAGTAGCGGCCCTTGTCGGTCGGGTCCTGCCGCTGGATGGTCATGGCCACGCCTTGATTCGTGGTCGCGATCTGCTGGACCTGAGAGCTTCGCGGCGGGCTCGGGTTGCCGACCGTGAAAGGGGCAGGCCGGACCAGGTACATGGCGGCGCCGACCGCGAGCACGCCAATCACGGCGATCACGGCGAGGCGGGCCACAGCGAACCATCCGAATGCGCCTCCTCGGCTCGGGAATGCCTCGCCCCGGACCGATACGATCCAGGCTGGGCGCTGGCGAATCGCCCGGGCGCGCGCGAGGATCTCCTCGTGAAGACCGGTCGGTCCAGCCAGACGCGCCTCGTCATCGAGCCATCGTTCGAGGTCTCGGCCGAAGGTTCCGTTCGGGTTCATCGGGCCACCTCCGATGCATAAGCCGGCCGCTCATCAGCTTCAAGGGCTGCGCGCATCGCCTGCGTAGCGCGGCTCAGCCGCGACTGCATTGTTCCGAGCGGGATCGCCAGCACCTCCGCCGACTCGACCAGCGACAGACCGAGGTAGTGATGGAGGACGATGACGGCGCGCTGCTCGGGTGACAGGCGCCGGAAGCCGCGCTCGAGTTGATCGCGAATGGCGACCGAATGCTGTTCGTCGGAGGTCGTCGCCTCGACGGTCATGGCGAGTTTGAGCACGACGATCTCCCGACCGCGCCGCCGCCGCGCGGCCCGGTAGCAGGCCCGCACGAGGAGCCGGTGCAGCCAGGCGTCGAACCGGTCGGGATCGTGCAGGCCGCGCAGGTTGAGCCACGCTTGGAGGAGGGAATCCTGGACTGCGTCGGCCGTCTGCTCATCGTCGCGCAGGATCAAGCGGGCGACGGCGAACAGGCGATCGGTCCGGCCGGCCGTGAGCGCGGAGAAGGCATCGACATCGCCTCCCTGCGCTCGCACCACCAGGTCACGCTGCATCGGCTGGCCTTCGTCGGAGCGGCCCTCTGGCCGCGCTCACCTAGTCTGGGGCCGCAGCGAGCCGGGTTGTTCCATCTTCGTTTCCGGGAATTCGCAGGCGCTTGTCCCGCGACTTGGTCTCGCACTGCTTGCGCACACCGCGCACCTATGCAGAGCGCCCGAGAGGCCCGGCTCGATGACGGCACAGCAACCGACCGACGCCCCTCACATCGGCTCGGCGCTCCCGCCGGGCCTTACTGACGCGACCGGGCAAGACACGATGGCAAGATCGTGTCAGGCGCGGATCCGGCGGGACAGGACCGTCCGGGCCGGGCCCAGCGTCAGCCTCCAGGCCATTGGATCGAGTACCCGGATGGTTTCTCTAGACCGATGTGCACCGTGAGGCAACCGATGGCCCGAGGACCAGCGGGGCACGGCGACGGGCATCATCGACGGTCTGCGAACCGGTCCGTCGCCTCGACCAGCCCGTCGATCATGGCAGCGCTGCGTGTCTCGTGGGCCGCATCGACCATGCGAAGCTCGACGCCCGGCCATGCGTCCGCCAATGCCCACGGCGTTCCGATCAGGTTGCCGAGGTCGAGCGTCCCCTGCACGAGCACACCCGGAATCCCCGCCAGCCGGGCCCCGCTCGCCAGAACCTCGCCGTCCTCAAGCCAGGAGCCGTGGCTCCAGTAGTGCGTGACGAGACGCGCGAACGCGAGGCGATAGGTCGGCGGCTCGTCGACGAAGCGTCCCGGCCCAGGCGCCAGCACGTCCTCCCATCGGCACCAGGCATCCGCCGCAGCCATGTGGACGTCCGGGCTGGGTGAACCGAGGAGGCGCGCGTAACCGGCGGCGAGGTCGCCGTCGCGATCCTCGGACGGGAGGTGGTCCCGGAAGCGGGCCCACTCGTCGGGGAAATACCTGCCGAGGCCACGCGTGAGGAGGTCCGTCTCGGCGCGACGGCCCGTCGCGAGGCCCATCATCACGATCGAGGTCACGCGCTCGGGGAACCGCTCCGCGTAGGCCAGCCCCAAGACGCACCCCCACGACCCGCCGAAGAGGAGCCACCGCTCGATGGCCAGGTGCTCGCGCAACCGCTCGATATCCAAGAACTGGTGATGCGTCGTGTTGGCCGAGAGGTCGACCGTGGCCTCGCCGGCGAACGGAAGGCTCCGGCCACACCCGCGCTGGTCGAACAGGACGATGCGGTAACGCGACGGGTCGAAGTAGCGGCGCAGGCCAGGCCCGCACCCGCTCCCAGGCCCGCCATGGAGGACGAGCGCCGGCGTGCCATGGGGGTTGCCGCATACCTCCCAATAGACGCGGTGCCCGTCGCCCACGTCGAATAGCCCCGAATTCGTAGGGTTCGATCTCCGGGAATCTGCCGCGCATCGCGGCAGGATAGCCCAGTCCCGAACCTTCGCAGACAACTCCGAGCCCGCACCCGAAGCCACAGTGCGTTGGGCAACGCCTGCCAGAGCCACTGGGAGGACGGCGTCTCCGACGCCGTCCTCGCGACCGGCTCCCGCGTCTGCCCAGGCTGCAGCCGCCCGGGCGGAGCGCCGCGCATCTCCGGATCGGCGGCTCCCGGCCCCCTCGAACGCGGTGACGCTCGTCACGACGCTGATCGAGGAGCGTGGCACCGACAAGATCGGCCAGCGTGCACGATCCGAGAAGGCGCGCTCCGCTTGTGTGCGACTGATGCACCCACTGGTGCGGCAACTTGATTGCCGCGGGCCACGTGTCAGCATGGCCCGACCGAGGCGTCCCGGGCCCGGGGCGCTGCCGCACCGACCGAGCGGAGGCCACGATGCGTTCCAGCGTCCCGTCTCTTGACCGTCATTTCGAGCTCGCCTCAGGGGCGCTGATTGCAGTGCTCCTCGCCGGGGCCGTCGGCGGCTGCGCGGGCCCGACTGCGCCCACGCCGGTGACAGCGATCGCAGGCGCGACGGCCAGCGCCGCGGGCCCAGTGCCCTCCATGGCCGCGAGCCCCTCCACCACCGCGACCAGCAGCGCGGCCCCGTCGCAGCAGGTTGCGGCGACACCGGTCCACTCGACGTTGCCGTCCGCCTCCCCGGCCCGCACTTCGGGAGAGCCGGGATCGTTGGCGTTGACAGTCATCCCGGTCCGCCAGCCGTGGGAGCTCGCCGTCCTCGGGTCGGCCGTGTGGGCCGTGGCCGGGAGCGGTCTGGCGCGGATCGACATCGCCACGAACCAGGTGACGCCGTTCGACATCGGGGCCGGCTCGGACTCGCTCGACAACCTCGCCGCGACGCCCGCCACGATCTGGGTGGCGGACTTCGACGGGAGCAACGTGCGCAAGGTCGACCCCGCGAGCGGCGCGGCCGTCGGCACCATCGCTGTCGGCGCCGCCGAGGACGTCCTCCCCGTGGGCGGAGCCGTCTGGGTGACGAACCACCACGAGGGGAGCGTCACGCGGATTGACGCCGCGTCCGGCCGAGTCCTGGGCACCGTGACCGTGGGGCAGGCCGGTACCTACGGGCCACAGCAGCTCGCCGAGGGCGCCGGCAGCGTCTGGACCGACGAGTCCAACAACTCCACCCTCGTGAGGATGGATCCCGTGTCAGGAAAGGTGCAGGCCAAGATCTCGATGCCCCCCGACTTCGGGGACTGCGGCGGCATCCTTGCGACCGGCACGGCCGTTTGGGTGACGGGCTGCCACGACTCGATGGACATCGTCCGGATCAACCCCAGGACGAACAAGATCGTCGCGGACGTCACCCTCGACGGCTACGCCCAGGACCCGGTCGAGATCGGCGGCAAGGTGTGGGTCGCGGCGGCGGGCTTCGCCCTGACGCGCGAGCTGGAGCGGATCGACCCGGCCACCAACCGGGTCGACCGGAAGGTGCGCGTCGACGCCCTCGCCGATGACGCCGGGTCGGCCATCGCCGGCGGCGACTACTGGGTGTCGAACGGTACCGATGCGGTCCTGCGTATCCCGCTGTCCGAGCTGGCAGCCCCCTAAGATCAGGCGCGCTTTCTGCGCCGCAGGCTACCGCCCGACTCGCTGCCCACGACGTGGTCATCGTGTGAGATCCCGATGCTCTACGGCGCTGCCATTCGCTGCTCCGTCCCGGCGCCGCGCCGGGCGCTCCGCTCCGCTGGCTGGATGGGAGGCGCACCGGGCGACCGGGGAATAGCCACTATTCATTCCCGAAGACGCGATGCACCACTCCGCGCCACGGCAGGGAGCACGGGGCCGCGAGGTCCCGCCAGCGCGGCGTCCCAACTCGGTGGCCAACCGACGCGCTGGGCCAATGGCGAAACCTTCACGCAGGTCCAGGTGTCACCAGCCGGGACTCTGCGCGGTGCCGGGCCAACTCGTCCGGAAGCGCGGGAAGCCTCCGAGCTCGGCGGGCAAGCCTCGGAGGCGTTCCCCGACCAATAGCCAAGGTTCGCAGCAGGAACTCGATGGTCACGTGGCGGCCACCACACGCGCTCCTCAGGATGGCGACGGGCTCGCGCCTGAATGGCTTGGGCCAGCGGGCAGAAGGTGCATCGTTGAGAGGTAGGCTTCGAGGAGCCGCGAGACGCCCCCCGGGATGAAGGCCTCTGCCTGCCAGATCGCGACGACGTACATTCGGTTGTTGACGAGGAAGAACGCCTGGGTGTCCTGGGTGAACCGCACGAGCGAGCCAGCATGGCCATCCATGGTCGCCGCGGCGGTGCGGCCCGGCATCGTTGTGCAATCCGTGGGCACGGAGGACTCGGCAAGCGCGCAGTAGGCCTGGATCCAGGCATCGAGCGTGGTGCCGGACTTGACGGCGACCGACCAGGCTGCCGCGGCGATGGTGCTGCCCGGGTCGACGAAGGTCTCCAGGGCCGTGCTGTACATGTTCACCGTCGCGTCCGCCGGATACGTCCAGTCGCGAGTCGCCCTGGTGTGCACGGACCAATCCGCAGGGTAGCCGATGCTGAAGCCATAACGCGCCGACGTGTAGGTCGTCCACGTCGTCGTGTTGATCGAATAGGGAGTCGGCGTGGGTCGGGTGCTCGGCGATGTTGCGGGGGCAGACGGCGACACCGCGGGTGACGGGGTCGAGGCGCCGCCGACGCCACCGACCCCCGGCGAGGGTCGGAGAAGGCTGAATGCCGCGACTCCGACGACCACGATGATCGCGATCGCAGCGACAAGGCGCATGGGTTTGGGCATGGGGGCGATCCTCCACGGAATCCGGAGATCCCGTTCCTGTGGCGTGGTTCGGACCGCGAGCAGGACGGCATCGATGGCGGCGGCCGGGGTCGTGTCGGACCCTTCCTCGAGAAACGCTCGAGTGGCGCGTTCGAAGGCTTGATCGTCGTTCATGCCAGCCGTCCCTCGCGGAGATTCTCTCGCGCCCGGGATGCCTCGAAGGCAGCTCGAAGCGCGCGCGTTGCGTAATGGAGTCGAGATCGTGCGGTGCCCTCCGGGATGCCCAGCGTCTCGGCCACTGTCACGAGGGGCAGGCCCGCGTGGTGATGGAGGACGAACACAGCCCGTTGGTCGAGCGGAAGCCGCCGGAAGGCCTGTTCCAGCTCGTCCCGATCGGAGATCGATTGATAGTCGTCCGCCTCGCTCGCCCGATCGATCGGGAGAACGCGCACGGTCAGCGCCCAGCGCCGGTTGCGCGGAGCATCCGCGTAGCAGGCGTTGACGAGGATCCGGTAGGCCCACGCGTCAAAGCGGTCTGGCTCGCGCAGATGCGGCAGCTTCCGCCAGATGGTCACGAGCGCGTTCTGCAGAACGTCCTCGGCGAGGCCGGGATCGCGCAGGATGCGTCGAGCAATCCCGAACAGCGTGTTGCTGACCTGGTGCACCAGGTCCTCAAACGCCGCCTGATCGCCCGAGCGCGCCCGCTCGACGAGGTCTCGATCCATGGGTCTCCGACGATTCGCCGCGGTCGAGATGACCGCGGTCTACCGAGCATGAGGGTAGGGCGCACCCGAATCGTTCAGAACCCAAGACTCTCCGCACGCCCCGGCCCGGGGGCCAGGAGCCTCAGCTCCATCGCCGCCTGCTCAGCCTCGACCCCTGCCCAGGTGGCCGCGCACTACGCGCCGGAGGGCTCGCTCGCGATCAACGACGGCTCGCGAGCCGTGGCCCGAGCCGCGGTCACGGATGTCGCACGCAGCTTCTACGCGGCCCTGCCGGACATGCAGGTCCCCATGCGTGAGCTTGTGACCGACGGCAACCACCTCGAGTATCAGGGTCCGCTTGATCACAGTTGCCCGTATGCGGCTACGCAGTGGAGACGCCCGAGCCTGAGAGATATTGCAACCTCTTTGCTGGTGCGGTGATGGTGCCGTCCAACGTGCTGCGCTCCGACAGGGACGCACGTGCCATCAGTGCAGCAGGCACCGTGCCGACGGACGCCGACGTTGATCGGCTCGTCCGGCGCTATCAAGCGTCGCGGGCGACGATACGTCCTTCTCCGCTTCCTTCTTCTTCACCGCCCGGTAGGCTGGATCGACCCTGCCCGACTCCTCCATCTTGGCCACGATGGCCCCGAGTTCGGGGTCCTTCTCGGCGGCAGCCACGACGGCCTCTATCTTGTCCAGAGTCGCGGCACTCATGCCGACGGCCTTGGCAACCCTCTTGCGGCTCTCGCGGTCGGACTTCTTCGGCAACACTTCCGTCAAGTTGACGGAAGTGTTCGGCTTCCCGGGAGCCGTCCCGGCGTGCTCGCGCTGCCGCTCCTTCGCAGCTGCTTCCTCGATGGGGCGCAGCGCGGCGCCTATGGCGTGCCCCTCTAGTGGCGTGAAGTCCTTCCGCTGGGTGTTCTCGTCGGCCTCGGCCTGTGGTGGTCTACAGCGGCGCGAACACCCCTCGAATGCCGAGGTCGGGCACATGTGCCACTGAGGCGGGAGGAGGCGCCTGCCCCGGGCTACCGTACCTCCACATATCCGATCCATGTGGTCGTGCCGTCGGACAGCAACACGCCATCCGGCAGCAGGACCGCCTGCGTCGCCTGCTCACTCGGGATATCGCCTGAGATGGCGAGTTGCTGCCATGCGTGGCCATCGGCTGACGTCCAGACACCGGCAGCAGCCCCGCCACGTACAGCAACCATGCCATGGCCGTCTCCAACGAGAGTCCCGTTGGGCTGCAGGCCGCAGCCTTCGCCACCGGGGTTGCACGACGTCGGCCCAAGAGGCGGCCAGTTGTGCAGGGCCTGCCAGTCGCGACCGTCGGCCGACTGCCACCACAGCGACTCCCCCGGCGTCGCCACGACGGTGCCTGTCGCGATCAGCCCGTGACTGGCGGCTACGAGTCCGTTCGCGGCCCAACTTGCGCCGATGCCCGGGAGGCTGACCCCAGAGGCCGAGACAACGGGGAGCGGGAAGGGGCCGCTCCACGTGATCCCGTCACGCGACTGCATGGCCACTGCCCGGAAGCGGTCCGCATGTGCGGGCACGTAACCGACGGCCGTGAACCCGGTCGCCGTCCCGACCAAGGCCCTGACCGTGACCCCAGCCGGGAGCGCGGAGGCGGGCAGAGTCCGCCAGTGGATCCCGTCAACCGAGGTCGCGAGACGGGTCGGTCCCTCCGGAGAGGCGACGACCAGCCCCGCTGGTCCAGCAGCCAGCAGGGGAGGCCCGTGCCACGTGGCAAGGTCGCCGAAGTCTGGAATCGTGTTGGGTGTCCACGACCGGCCGTCCAGGGAGGTCCACGCCATCAGGGGCAACGCTGGACTGTAAGTCGGGCAGGCGGAGCCACACTGGTACGAGCCATCGAGCAGGGTGAGGGCGACCAGGCCCGGCGGGACCTGAGCGATCCCGACGACGAGGAGGCCCGGCCAGAAGGTGTTCGCCGTGTTGACTTGGAAGGGCATCCAGGTGCCGCCGTCCTGCGAGGTCAACACCGGCGTCGTTGTCGGCCCGCGTGAGCCGACTGCGATGTACCCGCCTCGCCAGCGCAGGACTGACCGCACTAGACGCAGCGGGTTGTCGGGGGCGAGGAGTTGCCAGTGGATCGCGCTCCACGTTGCAGTCTCCGGTGGCGGGAGAGCGGTGCCGAATGTGTCGATGGACGGTCCACCGGGTGTCGGAACTGCCGGGGAAGGAACCGGCGTTCCTGTTGCGGCGGGAGAGGGCGAGATGATCGTCCCCGTTGCCAGAGGTGCCGGAGGCGGGGAGGCCGACGCCGCCGGACTTCCCCATGGCTTGGCGATGGCGACCCCAACGAACACGACGATCAGGACGAGGACGAGTGCGGACGCCCTGCGGCTTCGCCTGTCGTCGGTGACCCGTTGGCTCTCGGGGGTCGTGGGGTCCTGCATCGTCGGTCCCTAGGATCGCTCGCATCGTGTTCCAGACGCCATCAGTTGACGGCCCAGACCTTCCACGTCCCAGACACGTCGAGCGCGACGAAGAACACTTCGAGCCTGAGCGCGGCCGGGGAGGCGTTCGGGTGGGTCACGTCGACCGAGAATACCCGCCCGGGAGCAGAAACCCCGGGTGCGCCCGTGGCGAGCCAGCCCGGGATGTACGGGTCGTCGGTTCGGGGTTCGCCGATGACGTAGGTGGCAGCGGCACCCGCGAAGGCCACCCTGCGGGCGTCCGCGAACGACTGGCGCGAAGGAAACTGGTCCTGCGACCAAGCCCCCAGAAGGGACCACGCCGTCGCGTCATCACCCGCCGCGCTCGCGGCCTCGTAGCGCCCCACGAGCGACCGCGCCGTCGCGGCGTCGGACGCGTGGGTCTGGCTCGCAAGGGACACTGCGTACCCCCGCTCGATCTTCTGGCGCAGGCGTTCGGGGATCTGCGCTCGCTCTTCGCCGGGCCGATGCTGGAGGGTCCGCTCGATCGACTGGCCCGCCAGGCCGAGCACGGCGCCCGGATGGGCGGCATTGGCACGCGACCGGAAGTCGTGAACAAGGCGGTTCGAACTGCGCTGCGCGAGACGTTCTTCCGCTACGAGCTCGTCCTGCGGATCAACGTCGTCGCCCACGACCTCCTCGACCGGGAGATCCTCATCGATGCCGCCCTCGCCGCCAACCTCGGTGTCCTGTCTGCCGTGAGCCCCACGGCGCGCGAGGCCGACACCACGTATCTCGCGCGGTTCGCCGAGCTTCGCGACTTGCTCGAGCTGCGAGTCAGGGAGCTTCGCGCCGAGCAGGAGGCGCGGACGTTGGTTGAGGAGCGCTACCTCGCCGGCCACCCAGCCCTCTTCCCGGATGCGCTGACTGCCTGGGATGCCCAACGCACGAGGACGGAGACGCTCGCGGACGTCGGGGTCCGTCTCGCCGAGCTCGATGGCGTCCCCGCAGCAGAGCCCGGGAGTCCCGGCCAAACACCCGAGCGCGCGATCGAACTCGTCGCTGATCTCGTCGAGCCGGCCAAGGCGACGGCTCTCCACGAACTCGGGGAGAGCCGCCAGGCAATGACTGTCGGGGCGGCGTGGCTGGGCGGGAGACTCGAGCCGCTGCCAGCAAAGGCCCATCTCATCGCTAAGGGCCTGTAGCCGAATTCGGCGTGTTGGAGCGCCTGTATCCGATCGAAGGACGTCCAATGCCGCCGCATGGAGCGCGTCAGCGAACGGGGCGGAGCGAGGTGGCTACGCTTGGCGATCGTCCTGTCGCATGCCCGAACCTGCGTCGCTCGCCAGCCCGGTAGGCTGCGGCGTATCGTTCCAGCGCGATGACGTGCGCTTCCGTCGTGGCGCCTTGGGTCGAGCCGGAGGATGGGCTGTGAACGTTCGCCCGGCCGAAGCGCGCGATGTGGCATTCATGGCCGCGATGCTGGTTGACGCGGCCTACCCACCCTGGATCGACCCCAAGCCCACGCCCGATGAGGCGCTCACTAACCTGCATTCCGCTCGGTATCTGCGCTCGTGGGGTCGCGCCGGCGACCTCGGTGTCATCGCCGAGGACGCGTCCGGCCCGATCGGCGCGGCCTGGTGCCGCCTGTTCCCTGCGTCGGAACCTGGGTATGGCTTCGTCGCGGAGGATGTGCCGGAGATCTCCATGGCCGTCCTGGCGGAGCATCGGGGAGAGGGCGTCGGCCAGCGGCTCCTGACGGCGCTCATCGAGGAGGCGTCGTCCCAGGGGGTGCGAGCCCTCAGCCTGTCCGTCCACCTCCTGAACCCAGTCGCACTCCACCTCTATGAGCGGGCGGGTTTCGTGCGCGTCGGCGGCACGGACACGCTGCGAGTCATGCTCCTGACGTTACCCGCTGGCCGGCTGCCACGGCAGCCGCGGCGGACGAGCCCCGCCCGATGAACGCGAAGGGCTCGGGTCGTCGTGGGGGGTTCTCCATGAGGTCGTTGCCGGCGCCTCGCGGCGTTGCGGTCAGGGTGTGCGTGGGCCCCTCGCTCCCGACCCGGAGTCGTCGGCGCACTCACCGCTGGCATTGAGGCCACTTGATCCTTATTCGAGACGGCAGCAGGTTCAGACGGCAGCAGGGCAAAGTTGGTGCGCTACCCCACGCTGGTATCGGTTGCCGCCCATTCACTGCACGCCCGCATCAGCGCGGGTTACACCTGCCCCTCTGGGTCGGGCAATTCGGCTACAGGCCCCTAACTCCGGTATATACCGAACGGCCCGCCCATCCCGCTCTGGCTGGGGCGCGGACCACACGATGAACCCATGGTGACGGGTCGTACTGCTGGTCGCGCCCTGCGACAACGGACTCGGCGGCAGCGGACGCGCACCGGCTACAAGGGTCATTCCACGGCGCTGGTCACTCCGTCGTGCGGAGATGGTGCCTATCTCAACTGTCCGTCAGGCGTCTCCAGTCGTCGTGCTCCGCGCCGACGCACACAGAGCGCTTGATTCGGCGGGTCGAAGGGGAGCACTCGCATCGCTCAGCGTGCGCGAACGTCACGCGTGTCCCTTGGCGCCGAGCCTGGGGAACCGTTCGACCGACGAGGCGGGCTCGACCACATCGCGGGCAGTCTCGGCGCTTGCGTCTCACCTCGTGCTGACGGGGTGATACACGCCGGCAGTGTTCGCGTCACCGCCGGCCACGAGCACGGTCCCGTCCTGAAGCAGGGTGGCGGTGGCGCCGGCCCCGAAGGTGACGCTCCCGGTGTTCGTGTAGTCCCATGCTCCCGTGGCGGGATCGTAGAGCTCGACGTCTCGGTCCGCGAACGTGGTGAGCACGGTGCCGTCGCGCAAGAGCGTGGCCGTGACGAAGCCTCCGAGGTCGGGAAACGGAACGTCAGCCCATGTCCCACTACCCGGGTCATATAGCTTGACGACCTCGACCGTGCCGTACTCGAGGAGCACCTTGCCGTCGGGCAGGAGCGTCGCGCCCTGATCCATCATCGGCGCATCCATGGCCCCGGTGGCGGTCCAGACGCCCCGGCCTGGGTGATACAGCTCGGCGGTACTCAAGGGCTCGGGCCCACGGTCGTCTCCCCCAGGGTTGGCGTTGCGACAGCCGCCAACCACAAGCACCGTGCCGTCGGGCAGGAGCGTGGCCGTGTGGTCCCGGCGCGAGGTGGACATGCTCCCCGTGGCGCTCCACGTCTCGCTGCTCGGGTCGTACAGCTCGGCCGTGGCCACGATCTCAGGACTGGCTCCGATGCCGAGTGGCTTGGTGACGTCGAAGCCGCCCGCCACGAGGACCTTCCCATCCGGCAGGAGCGTGGCCGTGTGCAGCGCGCGCGACCCGACCATGTTCCCCGTGACGGTCCACGTTCCGGTCGCAGGGTCGTACAGCTCGGCCGACCCATTCACGCCGGTGCCGCCACCCGCCACGAGGACCTTCCCACTTGGCAGCAGCGTCGCTGTGTGACCAACGCGTGGCGTGACCATGGATCCGGTGGCGGTCCACGTCCTGGTGTCTGGGTCGTACAGCTCGGCCGAGGCCATTGTGACATTGCCGGACTCCCCACCCGCCACGAGGACCTTTCCACTCGACAGCAGCGTGGCAGTGTGACCAGAGCGTGGCGTGACCATGGTCCCTGTAGCGGTCCAGAATGCGGTGCCGGGGCCGAGGCCGGGTCCGGACACGCTCGGACCACCGGACGGGGCCGGTCGCTCCTCGAGCGTGACGGCGATCTCGAGCCCGTCCGCCGATGCGCGCGCCGTGAGGGCGACGCTGCCCACGAAGCCGCCCTCCTCGTAGGGTGTCACGGCCATCACCCCGCCCGCGCCATCGCGGATGGGGTTGTCCACCGGGGCGATCGCCTCGACCACCTGACTGAGGAACGCGTCTCGTTGCGCGAGGGCAATCGGGCAGGACGTCAGCCACGTCTTGACGAAGGTCCCGTCCGGATCGGTGCCCGTTCGGGGCGCGATCCAGGTACCCGGCGAGCCACCGACGCATGTGGCCCCGCCCGGAAGTGCCTCGATCAGCCTGGTTGGATCGAAGATGCGAACGAAGTCGCTCCAGAGCGGGGGCGACGCGAACGGGGCCCCGCTCGCGACCGCGGGACTCGTCGGGGCGGTCGACACGCCGGCCGATGGCGTCGGTTGCGGGGAGGTCGCGGCAACGGCCGCCGTCCCGCCCGACGGAGCGCCACCGAGGTGCAGTCCCACGGCGAAGGCGATCGCGCCGAGGCCGAGCGCGATCAGGACCGACACCGGAAGGCGCCGTGACCGTCGGTCGAGGACCGGGTCGACCGGGACAGTCACGGATGACTCGACGGCGAGGGGATCGGCGGCGGTCTGAACGTCCTTGGCATCACCTGCGGGCGGGCCTCGCTACCGTGGGACCGACCGTCGCGGGCACGGAGCTGACCAACCGGCCGGTCGACTCGCTCGCGGGTGGCGCTTCGCTCTGGGCGGGTGCCGACAACGAGACGCTGCTGCCTGCGGCGGCTCGGTGCCCAGGGGCCTTGGTCGCCCGACGACCTGCGGCCGGCGAGACAGGTCGAAGATGGAAAGCCCGTAACAGCCAATGCGACCCCAAGGAGGACGCGGGGCGCCAGGCGTTCATATGGTCGGACTCCCGACTGGGATTTCATCCTCATGCCCAACATCTTCAATGGACCACCGGCTGCCAGCTCGTTTCTGAACCGGACCACTCTAGGTTGAGCCCCCCGTTTGGGCTCCCGCTCGCATAGGCGATCGCGGGTGACCCGGGCGCCATCGCCACCGAAATGACGCCGTCGATCGAACTCAAGAGCAGGCGCCCGTAATCCGGCGACCACATCACAGCGGACACGAAGAAGTTGGGTGGGATCGGAACCTCAACCACGCTCGAGCCGTCGGTGTTCATGATCAGGACGCGCTTGCAACCGTCACTGGCGCACGGAGGAACGTACGCGATTCGGGAACCGTCGGGCGAGACCGCGGCGCGGCCGACGCCCATGGCCGGCGTTGGCATGAGCGCCGTTTCGCCCTTGCCGTCCGCCTCCACCACGTTCATGGCCCCGGTGTCGGTTGTCGGGTCCGCGCTGATATCGACGATCCCGTCGTCGCCGGCAGTCCAACCCACGGACGAAGGTGTCCCTCCCCACGGTCCCACTGGAATCAGCGTCGCGGCGCCGCCGTCGACATGAACGACGCGGATCTGTCCGGGCTCCGGGATGGCGATGCGGGACCCGTCGTGCGACCAGGCGAGTCCCTGCTGTCCCGATGGCGCCGCGGCCATCGCGAACACGGTCGTCTTCCCTGAAGCGGCGTCGGCGACCCACAGATCGTGCCCAGCAGGGAAGGCCACCTGCTTGCCGTCGGGGGACCACTCGGGACACGCGATCTCCCCGGGGCCTGGGGGAAGGGTCACCTGCATGATCGGAGGGGATGGGTCGCCATGGTCGTTGATGCCGACGACAACGATCGCTCGGCCATCGACCGGCCACACACTTCGGTAGGACGAGACGGGGCCGGAGGCCCGAGCCTCCCCGTAAGCGAGCCTCTGCCCGTCAGGCGAGAAGACGGGACACGCCTGGGCGATGCCGTCGCCATCGGAACCGATGATGCGGCGCGGGGCGGCGCCTTCGGCCAGGAGGTAGATGTCACCGTTCTCCCCACCGCCGACCTCCCACGGGTTCGCCGAGACGGCGATCCAGCCGTTCTGGAGACGCGACGCCGGCACGTCGGCCGGTGGCGTGAGGTTCAGCTTCGGGACCGTGTCACGCCGGATGAGCTGCCAGGCCCCGACTGCCGCGGCACCGGCGAGCGCCAAGGCGAGCAACAGGGCGGCGGCGATGAGGAGGCTCCGTCGGGCCCCGATGGGATCGGCGTCCGAGAGCGCGCCGAGGAACGACGGCAGCGCCCGTTGCTGCGAGGTGCCATCAACGGCGTCCATGACCCGTCCCGGAAGACCCGCCCGGGCCTGGGCCGGGAGGTGTGCGCGGAGAGCGGCGGAGATCTGAGCGTCGCTCAAGCGTCGGTCGTTCATGCCTCGGCCTCCATCGCTCGCTCGAGGGCGCGGCGGGCCGCGTGGAGGCGCCATTTCGCCGTCCCGGTCGGGATCCCGAGGGTGCGCGCGATCTCGGCGACCGACCGCTCATCGACATGATGAAGGGCCAGGATCGCTCGCTCGTCGGGTCTCAGGCGGTCAAAGGCGCGGCCGATCGCATCACTCTCGGCGACGTCGTCGATCTCGGTTCGGGCGTAGGCGTCGGGCGCGCGCTCCTGCGCTGTCGTCGAGTCCTCGTCGGGTGAGGTCGATCCGACCCGGACCTCGCGCAGCCGGACCCGGTGGCGGCGGGCCATCCGGGCTGCATTCGCGACGATCCGGTTGAGCCAGCCGTCGAAGACGGATGGATCGCGGAGCCTCGGCAACTGACGCCACGCTGCAAGGAACGCATCCTGGGTGGCATCCGCCGCGTCCGCGTCGTTGAGGAGGATCGACCAGGCAAGGCGGTAACAGCGGTCGATCCGCTTCGCGACGAGGCTGTTGAAGGCCGCGGCATCCCCCAGGCGAGCGCGGCGAACAAGGGCTTCGTCCGCCGACGTCGCCGCATGCTGTGCCGCCGCCAGAGTCTCCACGGGCCCCCTGTCGTGCCGCTCAGTGCGGCCTCACCTGTCCAGATGCCGTCGAGGTGGCGTCGGTTGGGTCGCGGATGGATTGGCACGCCTCGGCACGGACGGCCACCGCCGACTGCCTGTTGGACCAGCCCTCGTCCATGCTTCCGCGTTCGACTCGGCGGGCTGACTGGGCGCCGTTCACGAAACATAGAGCCAACTGGACGCGCACGGGCGTTCCAGGGCCGACTCTCTTGGTGTCGGAGTCGTGACAGACGTTGACAGGGCAGGGTGTCTAGGCTTGCGCTCTACCGACGCGCCAGCGGCAAGCGCCAACGAAGGCTCACTGGACCCAGAGCTGGTCGAGCAAGATCTGGTATAGCGGGTGGTGCTCGAAGTTGCCCACGCGCCGCGACACGAACGTCACGTCGGTCGGGTTGAAGGCCATGACCGCGGGGGCGCCGTCGACGATCGCCCGGTCGATCTGCGCCCATAGGCGCGTCGCGGCTACGGGATCGGTCGCCTCGAGTGCCTCGGCCTTGGTTACTTTGGCGTCGATCGGGCGGCTGCAGAAGTATCCCGGCGATCCGTAATACGGCACTCCAGGAAAGTCGGGGCACGTGAAGAAGCCGACGATCATGTCCGAGCCCGACCGGGTCTGCAGATATCAGATAGAAACCGGCCATCTGCACCTTGTTGCGGGGATCGCTCGCCTGCGTGAAGAAGGGGCCGAACTCGAGGAGCCGCGTGGTACGCCTTGAACCCGAGCTGATTGAGCAGGGCTGCGAAGTACCGCGCCACGGCGGCATGCTGACCCCCGTCGGCGAGCCCCCAGACGGTCACTCGCTGGCCCGTGACGCCCGCCTGTTCGATGAGCGCCTTCGCCTTCGAGAGGTCTGGACCGAGCCAGCTGCCGGTGGCATTCGGGTCGACCGTGTACGGACAGTAGGGCTCGTACCCCGTGTATTCGGGTGGAATGACCTGGCACGTGATGCGTCCCGCAAGCGGGCCGCCCCAGGCGTCGACGACCGCCCGACGATCGACGGCATAGTTGATCGCCTCCCGCACGAGCAGGTTGTTGAACGGCGGGATGTCAACGTTCATGTCCTCGAACCACGTCTCCTGTGACGGCCCGACGTGGAGCTGGGCGGGCACCCGCGTGCGGAGCTGTGCGAGGCGATCGGCTGAAGGCGAGTTGAAGAGCACGACGTCCGCCACCCCCTGCTCCACGAGCGACGTCGGGTCCGCGAGAGACGACACCGTCCAGTCGATCGCGTCGGGGTAGCCGTCGGGTTGGGCATCCCTGGACCACTCGTGGAAGTCCGGGTTCCTGACGAGATGTGCCTCCCGGCCCGCCTCGTACCGATCAACCATGTACGGTCCGGTCGCCGGCAACGGCGATGCGCTCTCGGTCAGGGGTGTCCCGGCCGGCACGATGAACGCGGTCGTGATCGTGGACAGGAACCCGGGGTCGGCGGCCACCAGATGGAACGTCACGCTGCCGGCCTGATCGTCGGAGGTGATGCCGCGCGCGAGGTCGCACGGCGGCTTCGCCCCGCAGGCGCTCGCCCCGACGATGTCGGTGTTGCCATTCAGCCCCGCGCCGGCGCCGATGCCGATCGCATTGCCCGCGATCGCTGCCCGCTCGAATGACCCGAGGACGTCGCTCGGCCGGACCGGCTGACCGTTCGAATACGTGACGCCCGTCCGGAGCTGGAACGTCCAGGTCCGACCACCATCCGGCGATATCGGGATCGCCGTTGCGAGGTCGGGCACGAGCGTCAGGCCGTCAGGACCCCCGACCGCCTTGTATGCGACGAGGGCGTCGTTCGTGAGGAGCGCGAGCCCGAGATTGAATCCTTCGACATACGAGGGGTCAGCCGAATTCTGGAAGCCGCTGGCTGGACTGACGACGGCCAAGGTTCCGCCCCGGTGGCTACCCTGGACGGCTCGAGCGGTGAACAGCGGCCCGCCGGAGTCGACCACGAGGGACTGGGGGCTCGCACCGACCGGGAAGCGGCCGACGATCTGATCCGGAGGTGGGGTCGATCTTTACGATCTCCGACGTCGACGACACGGCAACCCACACGCCGTCGGGGCCGATCCCGATCCCGGTTGGATCGGCGCCGACGGTGATCGCCGCGGTGACGCGCGCCGTGGTCGTGTCGATACGGGTGACCGTGCCGTCGGGGCCGTTGACGACCCACACGGCATCGCCGAGTGGCGTGGCTGCGATCGCCGACGGCCCATTGCCGACGGGGACCTTGGCCCGCACCGCGCCGCTTTGTGGATCAACCTGGACGACCAGACTCGCATCCGCGTCCGCGACCCAAACCGAGCCCGCGGCGGTGGCGACTCCGAGTGGCGTCGCTCCGACGACGAACGTCTCTGTGGGGCCACCGTTCGGATCGATCCGCGATAGCGTGTGGTCAAGTCGATTCGTCACCCAGACCCACCGCTCGTCCGTGGCGATACCGGCGGGGGCCGTCCCGACCGGGATCACGGCCACGACCTCGTTGGTGGTGGGGTCGATTCGCGAAACCGTGCGATCCCCGCTGTTCGCGACCCAAACGGCGCCGAAGCCGAACGCGATGCCGGCCGGACTCCCACCAACGGGGATCCGCTCGATGACCGTCGAAGCGGAGGCATCGAGACGAGTGACCGCGTCATCCGTGGCGTCGGTCACCCACGTGGAGCCCGCTCCGAGCGCGATGCCGTCAGGCTCCGCTCCGACTCGAACGGTGGCGACGATCCTTCCGCTGTCATCCATCCGGCCGACGCTGTCGGCGAAGACTGAGATCGGAGCGGGCGATTGCGGCGGCACGGATGTCGGAGGTGGTGACGGCGGGGTCGCCGACGACGACAGGAGCCAGGCGGTCGCGGTCGTGGCGACGAGCACCATACCGATAGCCGCGATGACGACTACACGATTTCGGGTCGAGCCGAGGAAAGCCGGCCATCGCCGAACGCCCGTGCGGTCTGCCGCGGTGCCTGGTTGGACGGACGGTGTCGGCGACTCGGCGAGCGGTGGCAGGGCGAGAAAGAGGTGCCATGGCTCCGGGATGCCCTTGAGCGCGGTCTCCCCGCGATCCTCAAACCGGATCCGCGATCCCGTGACCAGATCCTTGACGGTCCCCGAGACCAGCACGTCTCCGGGCCCGGCGGCACCGGCGATCCGCGCGCCGATGTGGACCGCGATCCCGCCGACCTTGCCCTCGATGGTCTGCGCCTCGCCCATGTGGAGCCCGGCGCGAGTCTGCAATGCCGAGCGCAGTGGCCGCGTCCCGAATGGCGAGGGCGCAGGTGATCGCGTCCGCGGGAGCGTCGAACGCCGCGAACAGCCCGTCCCCGGCGGTGTCGATCTGCCGACCGCCGAACCGCTTCAGCAGGTCTCGGACTGCAGCGTAATAGCGGCGCAGGAGGCTCTGCCAGGCCGCATCGCCGATTGTCGAGGCGAGGTCAGTCGAGCCGACAATGTCCACGAAGAGAACCGTGGTCAGGAATCGGCCCGAGCCGTGCCGCTGGCGCCCCAGACGCACCGTGCCCTCCTCCAACGCGGGCGACGATCATCGTATCCCGGCCCCGCGCCGACCTCGTCTCTCGTGCAGCGGACAGTAGCGGTCGCCCTTGTATGCCGCAAGAAGTGTCGCGCCCGGTTCGGTCGGGGCCTAACCCCACGAGAGTCCGCTTACGGGGTGGTCCGCGGGGCACCAACCGCGGCGGCCGAGGTTCTCGCCCTGGCACCGTGCCGGTCGTGGATCAACACGATGAACGGATCGTATGGGGGCCGACCGTTCATGGCGCGAGGCGCCGAGGCCATTCGGAGACGCCACCCAGCGGGCCTAGCGGCTAGGTAGGACCGAAGACCCATGCGTGAGCAGCTCCGCTGACATAGCTTCCGAGCGCCTGTAGCCGATTGGGCGAACCGTCCCACCGTCCTGCCGTTCGCATCGACGGCTGCCCGCGCCCGACCACCTCGCCGGCCTCCGCTACGATCAGGGCGTGATCGAGCTCCGAAGCCGCAGCCAGATCGAGGCCATGCGCCCCGCTGGCCGGTTCGTCGCGGCGGTGCTCACGGAGCTCGCCCAGTGGACCCGGGTCGGCATCAACGCGCTCGAGCTCGACCGGATCGCGCACGCGTTGATCCGCGAGCGCCGCGCGACGAGCTGCTACATCGACTACCACCCCTCGTTCGGCGCGATGCCGTTCGGCAAGGTGCTGTGCGTCTCGGTCAACGACGCGGTGCTCCATGGGCTGCCTCACGACCGGCGGCTCCGGGACGGCGACCTCGTCAGCCTCGACTTCGCCGCGGAGGTCGAGGGCTGGGCCGCCGACTCCTCGATCACGATTCCGGTCGGGACGCCACGCGAGGGGGATCTGCGTCAGATCGAGACCGCCGAGCGGGCGCTCGCCGCGGGGATCGCCGCGGCGCAGCCAGGCAACCGGCTGGGCGACGTTTCGGCTGCCGTCGGCGGCGTGATCCGGGGCGCAGGGTACCAGGTCAACACCGCGTTCGGTGGGCACGGCGTCGGGCGGGCGATGCACGAGCCGCCGGACGTCCCCAACGACGGGGTCGCGGGTCGCGGCCCCGTGCTGCGGCCAGGGCTCGTCATCGCGATCGAGCCCTGGTTCCTGGCGGGCAGCCCGAAGATCGTCATCGACCGCGACGGCTGGACGATCCGGTCGGTGGACCGCTCGCCGGGCGTCCACGTCGAGCACACCGTGGCGATCACCGACGACGGCCCGCTCGTCCTCACCGCGCGGGCGGTGACGGGCTCATAGGATCTGGGGCCGAATTCTCCGCCTCGGTTCGGCGGATTCGTGCCAGATCCAAAGTCGATTCGCTACACTCCCGCGGATGCTGACGTGGGGAGAATTCCACTCGGTTCGCCCGGATCTGGCGGCCGCAGGGCGCAGGTTCTTGTACGACTTCGGGATCGGGCTGGGCTTTCTCGCCACGGTCCGGCCCGACGGCGGTCCGAGGGTCCATCCGATCTGCCCGATCCTGACCGAGGATCACCTGTACGGCCTTATCGTGCCGGGGCCGAAGCTCAACGATCTCCGGCGTGACGGGCGCTTCGCGCTCCACAGCGAGACGTTTCCACCACCGCACCAGGACGACGCCTTCTATCTCACCGGTATTGCCGCCGAGGTGACCGACGCTCCGACGTGGGAGCAGGTCGCAACGCAGTTCTTGGCCGAGCGTGAACTGCAATCGCGGTGGCCCGGCTTCGATGCCCAGGTCCTCTTCGAGTTCCTGTTCGACCGCTGCCTGCTCACTCTCACCGAGGCCCGCGACGGGCTGCCAGCCGGGCACACAATCTGGAGGCACGAATGAGCCCTCGATCAGGCGGCCGCGCGCCAGCACGGTCCCGTTGATCCGAACGGGATCTTCCGGCCACAGGGCCTAAGTCGGCCCATCACGATGGCAACCTCGTGACGAGCGCTGCCACTACCTCGTCGGCGTTGTCAGGCAGCCCCGATCGCTCGTGCTCAGCGAATCCCAGATCGTTGGGTTGATGGCGTAGGTGTCCGCGTAGCAGAGGGCCGTGTCGGCCTCTGGTGCCGCCACGGCCCCGGATGACCACGCTTGGACCGTGGTGCTACTCAGGGTGAGCGACACGCCCGTAAGAACGGTCGAGCGGCCCGCGGCATCGGTGAAGGTGCCTTCGAGCGTGACGCCGATGCGCTGGAGCGTTGGGTACCAGCCGATGAGCGCCTTGGCCGCCACCAGTTCGTCTGAGCCGGCCTGCAGGAGGAAGGCGTGCTCGTCGGGTACGAGGTTCGGTCGCAGCTCGAGGTCGACCTCGTCGGCGCTTGGCGGGACCGTCACGCGCAGGTTGTCGAGCGTCGCGAGCGGCATGAACCCGGCGTTGTCGCGCAACGAGCGCGTGATGTTGGCGACCGTCAGGGCGTGCGGGTCTCCCGACGCGATGGTCTCGCCCGTGGCCGTTGGGAGGGCTGCGGCAGGGCCCACGAAACCCGTGACGAATGCCGCACCTGCCAGGGCCAGGAGCAAACCGACCACGGCGACGCCCGAGATCACGACTCGTCGCGACATCATGCAGCCCTGCCTGTTGGGCGGCCACAGGAGTCAGCCGGGCGCGCCGCGACACGGGTCGGCCAGCGCTTCGTGAACCGCTTGGCGGCGCGCGATACGGTCGATCCGACCGCGCAGTCCCAACGATACTGGCCCTGCCTACGGCGCCACCAAGTCACCTCCTATCAGTAGCTCCTCAGACACGCCGCGAGAGCGAAACGTCGCCGAGACCGAGCAGGCACGATGGCAAGATCGTGCACTCTGCTAGGTGAGGAACCCGTCGATCACAGCAGCCGTCGCGTCCGCCTGCTCCAGCTGCGGGAGATCCCCGGCGCGCTCAATCGTTGTGCTTCGCAGGTGCTCGTTCGCGGCGACGAGGGCCACGGAGGCGGCGGGGTCGGTGAAGCGTGGGTGATCGCCGAAGACAAGCAGAGTGGAGTTGGCGAGTCGCTGGTAGGCGCCTTCGGCGCGGGGATCGTTGAGCAGCCCGCCATGGTGGATGACGGGAAGGCCGGCCGCTCGATCTTCCGCAGTCGCGCCGAGGGCTTGACCGCGCTCCGGGACGGGGTGCTCGGCCGGGCGTCAGACCTGCGTGCCCTCGAGACCGCGAGGGCACGGGTCGAAGGCCGATATCTGGATGGCCACCCCGCGCTCTTCCCGGTCACCGCCCGGAGCTGGACCGAGCAGCGCGAGCGGACCGATACGCTCGCGGAGATCACGGTGCGGCTTGCGGAGTTCGAGGGCCTGCCTCCCTTACCGGCCGATGATCCAGGGGATTTCGAGGCGCGAGTCAGCGAGCTGGTCGCCGACCACGTCGAGCCAGCGCGCGTGAAGGCGCTCGACGAGGTGGGAGAAGGCCGTCGCGCGGTGTCGATAGCGATGGCGTGGCTCGAGCCGAAACTCCGATGACCCTCGGCGCCGGAGTGCCTGTGCACGATGGCCCGATCGGGTGTCTTGCGAACGTTAGGGTCGCCGGCCGCGGGCGTTCAATCTGGGCTTTGCTTGACATGGGTCGATGGTTCCCGCGGCATCACGGCGCGGTGTCGACCCTCCACACAGTCTCCGAAGTCGAACAACACCGCCCAGAGCGCTCCGAAGCCGTTCTCGAGGCCGTAGATCCGGTCGAGCTCCGTCCAGGGTGTTGCGGTCAGCGTCGTCGGGTCGATCCGATCGATCGTCCCATACCGATCGATCGTCCCAGCGCCGGCTCCGACCCAGACTGCACCGTTGCCAACGGACAGGCTCCCGCCGGCGATCGCCTTGATCCGGGCCGTGATGGCGCCGGTCTTCGGATCGAGGCGAAGCACCAGGGAGTTATCGCCGCAAGAGCCGAGGCTGACCCACAGGGACCCGAAGGCATAGGACTGGCGGCCCAGCATGGGGCAGCCCGGCAGCGCGATCCGCTGCCGGACCGAGCCGGTCCGGGGATCGATCCGGAGCAGCTCGCCATCGGGAAATGTCGCCATCCACAGGACACCATCGGCCCACAGCAAGGAGCTCTGGTCCGAGCCGGCCGGGATCGTGGCGGTGGTCTTCCCGGTCGCGATGTCCACCCGCGCGACATGGGGCTGGTCGACGTCGCACACGTAGACCCAGATTGCGCCGCCCGCTACCGTCGGCTGGCCACACAGGTGCGGGAACTGCCCGACGCTGGTGGACGTGTTGGTCGCTGGATCAATTCGGCCGATCGTGCCGTCGTAGTTTGCTGTCCAGACCGAGCCGGCCCCGATCGTCATGCTGGCCGGCTGGACGCCAACCGGGATGGTGGCGAGGACCCGGCCGCTGGTGGGGTCCAGGCGCGTGACGCTGGCCCCATGATGGTTCGTGACCCAGATCGACCCGAACCCTGCCGCCACGTCGACCGGACCAGGGCCGGCTGCGAGCTGCAGAGAGACATGGCCAGGAGTCGGCGCCGGTGTTGCCGTGGCGTACGTCGGAGCAGACGAAGCGCTGCTCGCCGGTGCCTGCGACGGAACGGTCGAGCTCGGCGGTGGTGTTGTCGGGGCGAAAGCTGGAGCACGCGAAGCGCTGCTCGCCGGTGCCTGCGACGGAACGGTCGAGCTCGTCGCGGACGAGCAGCCTGCGACGATCAATGCAAGGACCAGCGCCGCGAGCGCACGGCCCGACAACGTTCGCGCTGCAGTCGTCCAGAGCATCGCCGATCCCCCCATCGGCGCCGAAATCGGCGCACTCCACCACATAGTGAGGCGTCGGCCGGTATCAGTTCAATCCTGGACCACTGCACCGCGTGAAGGCCGGAGCGTGCGGACCATTACGGCACCGACTGGGTGACTGCGCCTCGCACCTGGCCGCCTCGAACTCGCACCACTGCCCCGCCGAGGTCAGCAAATGAGGTGCCCTTGGCGCGCACGATCGTTGTGGCCCCCTGACCGCTGGAGCTCGACGGACCGCCACATCCGTTAGGCGTCTCGCCAGTTCATTGCGTCTGGGCCGAAACACGATGAATCCATCGTCGCGAATCGAAGGGATGGAGGCCGTTCATCGGGGAATCGTTGGTCGGGGCGAGAGGAATTGCCCCGCGACCAACGACCTTCCGGTCACGATGCGGCTGGCCGAGCCGCCGAAGCCGTGCGAGTGGCTCCGGAGCAGACCGACACGGACGGGACCGGGGTCACCATCTGACTTCTACGGGCAACCCTTTCTGGGGCAGTGAGCCGTCGGGGTGCGCTGGCAGGCTGACAGCGGCGACCGCCGGGGGCGGTCAGTGGCCCCCGCCCGCCGGCGAGTTGAAGCAATACGCCTGGATGCGCCATCCGTCCGGACCGTCGACCAGGGCGAACAGCTCGCGGGACTCCGCCTCGACGGTTATGCCCGGCTCCCGCCGGGTGATCGTCCCGGTGGTGTGGCAGCGGACGACTGCCAGCGCTCCGGCCGCATGCACCTCGTCGATGTGCAGCTCCCGGCCGAATCGCATGGCCGCCACGATCCGATCGAAGAAGCTCAGGAGCGCGTCGCGCCCAGTCGCGGTGGGCACCTCCGGCGCCATGACGGTGCCGTCAATGGCGAACAGATCGGCGAGGCCCTGGACATCGGCTGCATTCAGGCGGTCCATGTACGATGCGACGACATGGGAAATGGCGGGGGTCTGGTCGCTGCTCATCGCTGGCTCCTCATCGGTGGGTGGACTTTGTGGCGATCACCGTGACCACAGCTGAGCGGCGGCGCTATGACGCGCGTCACACCCCGAGGAAGGTCCCGCCGGCCCCGTCAGCACCCCAGGGTCTGGCCGGCGGGCGGCCGCCGGCTGGAGGACCCGGCCATGGATCGCGCTGAGATCGTTCGATCGCTCGGTTTGTGCTGTCCCTTTCAGGATATGCCCGCTGCCGAGCTCGAGGCACTGCTGCCCGACCTGCGCACGCACGAGGTGGCCGCGGGAAGCCTCGTCTGGCGGCAGGGAGACCCGGCGGACACGCTGTGGTTCGTGGTGAGCGGCCACGTCTCCGGCGTGATGACCAGCGTTGACGGCGAGCAGGTCGTGGTGGAGGTCGCGGGGGAGGGCGAGAGCTTCGGCGCGCCGACGCTGTTCCTCAACGGCGGCGTTCGCCTCGTCGATGTTCTCGCCCTGGCTCCGGCAACGCTGCTCAGTCTGCGCCGCGAGCCGCTGCTAGGGTTCCTCGAACGGCATCCCGCGGCCCTGCGCCGGATGCTGGAGAGCATGAGCATGCAGGTGGTCGCGCAGGCGGTTCAGGTCACTCAGGTGGCGTTCCTCGACGTTCGCGGCCGGGTCGCCTACCAGCTGCTCAGGCTCGCGCGCGAGTATGGGGAGCCCGACCCGGACGGGATTCGGATCCCGTTCCGGATGTCCCAGGCGACGCTGGCCGGCATGGTCGCGTCAAGCCGTGAGACCGTGAACCGCGCGCTCGGCGGCTTCGCCACGACCGGCGTCGTCACGCAGCGCGCGGGCTTCTTCGTCGTGCGCGATCGGGCCAGCCTGGAGGCCGTCGTCGCGGAGCCCCGCTGAGAGATGCCGCCGCGCTGGTTCAGGACCGCAGCCGATCGACGTGCTCAATCGGGATGGGCGCGATCGCGCGGGACCCGCTGCCCGGCGTCGAAGCGAAGTGCGTAAGACTGGTCGGGGCGAGAGGATTTGAACCTCCGACCTCATCGTCCCGAACGATGCGCGCTACCAAGCTGCGCCACGCCCCGACCGAGGATGCCCGTTGCTCAGGGCCGACGGAGTATACCGCAGGCGGTCAGGTCTCGATGGGTTGCCAACCGACGGGCGACCGTCGAGCGCGGCGCCGAGGAGGCCGATGGCAAGCAGCTCAGCTCCCGGCCGGCGCCTCGCACTCGGACACGCGGATCGTTCGGAAGACGGAGAGGCGGGTGCGCGGGTCGTGCCAGGCGTGACCCTCGAGGCCGGCCTTCTCGCAGACCGCGTCGAGCATCGCGCGGGCGTCCCAGCCCTGGTCGGTGGCGACTTCGGGGAGGAGCAGGGCGCGCCGTCCGTCGCGGGCCACGATGACCCCATCGATGCCCGGCCGGAACGCCGCTGGGTCGCGGAGCGGAATCGCCGGTCCCAGGACGGAGACGTCGATATGGATCTCCGGCAGCTCGTGCTCGCTGACGGGGAGGAACCGCGGGTCGCGAACCGCCGCCGAGATTGCCGCCGAGGCCACGGCGTCCCCGAGCGGCTGCTCCGCGACGAGGGATCCCATGCAGCCGCGGAGAGACCCGTGCTCCGTGATCGTGACGAAGGCCGCGCCCGGCTCGTCGAGGGCGCCGGTCGCGGGGCGCGACCCATGCCGCGGCCGGGGTGTGTGCGTCGCGACGGCCGTGACGGCCTCCCGCGCGATCCGGAGGAGCTCCGTCGTGGTCTCCGGGTCGAGCGACATCGGCGCCGGCAGGCCGACGCACGCTTCCGGCTCCGGCGTCGTCTCCGCCGTGATGCGATCCCCGAGCATGGACATGCGGCACCTCCCTGGCCGCGCGACCCTAGTCTCACCCCGAGTCGCCGGCCAGAGCACAAGGTCGCGCCGTTTCCATGCCGGGCGGCACTCGCCGCGGCGCGCCGGCCCGCCGAGACTCGGTGAGCCGCAGGAGGCAACCGTGCCGTCTTCCCACTCGCTGATGCGCTCCGTCGTGCCCGCCGCGGTCCCGACCCGGCTGGCCTCGTCGGAGCCGGACGGGAGCGTCCGCTGCGGCATCTGCGCACACCGCTGCCTCGTCCGGCCCGGCCGCTCCGGGATCTGCGGCGTTCGGGAGAACCGCGACGGCGTCCTGATGCTGACGGTCTACGGAGCCGTGGCCGCGATCGGCGTGGACCCGATCGAGAAGAAGCCGCTCTTCCACGTCGCGCCGGGAACGCTCGCCTACTCGATCGCGACGCCGGGCTGCCCGTTCCACTGCACGTTCTGCCAGAACTGGGAGATCGCCCAGGCACCCCGCCTCGGGACGACCGTGACGACCCGGCACCTCTCCCCCGAGCGCGTGGTCGACGCGGCTCGCGAGCACGGCGCGACGTCGATCGCCTACACGTATGTCGAGCCGACGGTATTCCTCGAGTACGCGGCTCGACACCGCGCGTCTTGCTCGTGCGGCAGGGCTGCTCAACGTGTTCGTGACCGACGGATACGCGACGCCGGAGGCGATCTGCATGCTCGCGCCGGTCCTCGACGCCGCGAACGTCGACCTCAAGTCCTTCTCGGACTCGTTCTACCGGCGGCGCTGCGGGGCCACGCTCGGCGCCGGTGCTCGAGGCGCTCGAGACGTACCGTCGCGCCGGGACGTGGCTCGAGGTCACGACGCTCGTCATCCCCGGAGAGAACGACGACCCGGGCGAGCTCCGCGAGCTCACGGCCTGGATCGTGGAGCACCTGGGCCCGGAGACCCCGTGGCACGTCAGCCGCTTCTTTCCCGCGTTCCGGATGCTGGACGTGCCGCCCACGCCGATCGCCACGCTGCGGCGTGCCGTCGAGATCGGCCGCGAGGCCGGGCTGCTCCACGTCTACCTGGGCAACGCCCCGGAGCTCGGCCTCGAGGACACGCACTGCGCGGGATGCGACGCGCTGCTCATCGAGCGACACGGATACCGGGTCTTCTCGCACCTTGCCGACGACGGCGCGTGCCCGGCCTGCGGGCGGATCCTGGCGGGTCGCGAGCTGGCGCGCGGGAACGGCCATCCCGGGCGCGCCGGGCGGGATCCCGTGCGGGTGAGCCGATGAGCGAGCGAGCGCCTGCCGGGCCGCATCCGGACGCGCACGACGCCGAGCGCTCGCCCGCGGTGGCCGGGACGTTCTATCCGGCGGACCCCGCGCGCCTGTCGCGGATGGCGACGACGATGCTCGATGCTGCGGCCGCCGGCGCCGGGCCTGGCGCCGCATCCGAGGTCGCGTCGGTCGTCGGGACTGGCGGGGCATCATCCCAGGCGCCGGCCGGCACATGGCCCGGGGGCGCGGCGTCCTCCCCACTGGGGATCCTCGTCCCGCACGCGGGGCTCGCCTACAGCGGCGCCGTGGCTGCGGCGGCCTGGCGCCTCGTCGCGGACGGGGCCACGGTCGTGATCCTGGGCACGAATCACACCGCGCCATGGCTCAACGGCGTCGGCGTGTGGGACAGCGGCTCGTGGCGGACGCCGCTCGGCGCCGTGTTCGTCGACGAAGAGCTCGCCGCCGAGATCCTGGCGCTCGGCCTGCCGTTCGAGCCCGACCGCGCCGCGCACCTCGGCGAGCACTCCATCGAGGTCCAGCTGCCGCTCCTCCACGCCGTCGCGCCCGCCGCCAGGATCGTGCCGCTCGCCGTCGGGGCAGGGACCGGGGACGGCGCGATCGCCGCGGGGACGCGTCTCGGGGCCCTGCTCGCGCGGCGTCGGTCCGCTGGCGCGCCGATCGTCCTCGCGATCAGCACCGACATGGCCCACTACCCGCCGGCGGACGCCTGCGTCCGGGTCACGCGGGAGCTCCTCCCGACGATCGAGGCGCTGCTCCCCGAGGAGCTGGCACGGGCGGAGGCCGCGGTGCGCGGCCGCGGCGCCGGTCCGGGCATGGTCTGCGGGATGTGCGGCATCGAGCCGGCCGTCCTCGGCCTTGCCGCGCTCCGGGCGATGGGCGCCACGTCGGGCGTCGCGCTCGCCTCCGCGACCTCGGCGGACGCCGGCGCGGACCCGAGACGCGCGGTGGGGTACCTTAGCGTCGTGTTCGCGGGCCCGCGCAGTTGAGCAACCCACCCGGCGCGTCGATCGGACGGTCGGTGCCGCGTCGCGACGCCCCGGCCAAGGTCACCGGAGCCGCGCGCTACACCGACGACCTCGCGGTCGCGGGTGCCTGGTTCGGCCTGACGGTTCGCTCGACCGAGCCCCGGGCGCGCCTCCTCGGCATCGACCGCGACCCCGGCTTCGACTGGTCGAAGGCAGTCGTCGTGACGGCCGCAGACATCCCCGGCGAGAACGTCGTCAACCTCGCCTACGACGACCAGCCGGCCCTGGCCGGCGACGAGATCCGCCACCATGCCGAGGCCGTCGCGCTCGTCGCCGCTGCCGACCCGGCGACCGCACGCGCCGCCCGCGCCGCGATCACCCTGAGAACGGAGCCGCTCCCGCCGGTCCTCGACCTCATGGTCGCCGAGCACGCCTTCGCGCGGTACGAGATCGCGAAGGGCGACCTCGACGCCGGCTTCGCCGAGGCCGACCGCATCATCGAGGGGACCTACCGCGTCGGTCCCCAGGAGCACATCTACATCGAGCCGCAGGCGATGATCGCGGCCCCCGGGGCCGATGGCGGCGTCACCGTGACCGGCTCGCTCCAGTGCCCCTACTACATTCATGCCGCGCTCGCCCGCGCCATGGCGCTCCCGACCGGCATGGTCCGCGTCGTCCAGGCGGAGACCGGTGGCGGCTTCGGCGGCAAGGAGGAGTACCCCTCCATGCTCGCGATCCACGCGGCGCTCCTCGCGCGCGCGGCGGGGCGACCCGTGCGCATGACGTACGACCGGCACGAGGACATCGCGGCGACGACCAAGCGCCACGCGGCGGTGGTCCATCACCGGACCGGTGTCACGGCGGACGGCCGGCTCGTCGCGCAGGATATCGACGTCGTGATGGACGCCGGGGCGTACGCGACGCTCTCGCCGGTCGTGCTCTCGCGCGGCGCCCTCCATGCCGACGGGTCCCTACCGCTGCCCGAACGTCCGCGTGCGGGCCCGCGCGGTCATGACGAACACGGTGCCTGCCGGCGCGTTCCGCGGGTTCGGCGCTCCCCAGACCGAGTTCGCTGCCGAGATCCACCTCTCGCGGATCGCGGAGGAGCTCGGGCTCCCGCCGGCCGAGCTTCGCCGCCGCCTCGCCTATCGCGAAGGCGACGTCACGGCGACGGGCCAGGTCCTCAAGCACAGCGTGGCGGCCGATCGACGTCCTGGAGCGCGCCGAGGAGGCATCCGGGTTCGTGCAAGCGCGGGCGCGAACGGCACCGCGGGCGACAGCCTGGCGATCGCGTCGCCTCGGGGGTCGGGCTCGCGCTCGGCTGGCATGGAGCCGGGTTCACGGGAAGCGGCGAGAAGTCGCTCGCGAGCGTCGCCGGGATCGAGCTGACCGCCGACGCGCGGATCCGGATCCTCACCGCCCAGACCGAGATCGGGCAGGGCGCCGCGACCGTGCTCCCCCAGGTCGCCGCCGACGCGCTCGGGGTCGCTCCGGACCTGGTCGAGCCGGCGCCGCTCGACACGGCCCTCGTCCCGAACAGCGGGCCGACCGTCGCGTCGCGCACGACGATGGTTGTCGGCGCGCTCCTCATGGACGCCGCCGGGCAGCTCCGGGCCCAGGTCGAGGCCCGCACCGGTCGCCCGTTCGCGGAGAGCTGGCGAGACGACGTGGCGTCGCATGGCCCGACGCGGGTCGACGCCCGGTTCGAGGGCTTCCCCGGGATCG
Organism: uncultured Chloroflexia bacterium; assembly: GCA_963809215.1. Classification (GTDB taxonomy): domain Bacteria; phylum Chloroflexota; class Limnocylindria; order Limnocylindrales; family CSP1-4; genus CTSoil-043. The sequence goes on along the minus strand of CAWEIJ010000002.1, from coordinate 70,589 downwards.
AGTGGGACCAGGAGCGCTACCGGGGCGACGCCTACCCGGCCTACGGCTGGGCGGCCGCGGTCGCGTTCGTCGACGTCGACCTCGACACCGGCCAGGTCGCTGTCCGGCGTGTCGTGGCGGTCGACGACGCGGGGCGCGTGGTCAATCCCCTGCTTGCCTCCGGCCAGGTGGAGGGCGGGACGCTCCAGGCGGTCGGCTACGCGACGATCGAGGAGATGCAGGTCGCTCGACGGGCGCTACCGCAACGACCGCCTGGCGACGTACCTGATCCCGACGGCGCTCGATGCCCCCGTGATCGAGGCACATCTCCTCGAGTTCCCGTTCCGCGACGCTCCGCACGGCGCGAAGGGCCTCGGCGAGCTTCCCATGGACGTCGGCGCCCCCGCGGTGATCGACGCCATCCACGACGCGACGGGCGCCTGGATCACCGAGCTTCCTGCGACGCCGGCCCGCGTCCTCGCCGCGATCCGTGCGCTCGAGGAGCGGCCGGCGGCCCAGCCGGTCGCGGCGGCCGTCTCGTGACCGCGCCGAGCGCTGACGCCTCGGTGCGCGTGATTGCGCCGGTGCACCGCTTCAGCGTCAACGGCCGGCCCGTCGAGGTCGCCGTGCCCGGCGGTCGCCGCCTCCTCGACGTCCTGCGCCTGGACCTCGGCCTGACCGGGTCGAAGGAGGGCTGCGGCGAGGGCGAGTGCGGGGCGTGCTCCGTCCTCATCGACGGCGAGGTCGTCGACAGCTGCCTCGTCCCGGTCTGCCAGGTCGACGGGCGCGAGGTCCGCACCGTCGAGGGGCTCGCCGACTGGCGGTCAGCTCGATCCGCTCCAGGCGGCGTTCATCGGTCCGGCGGGGTCCAGTGCGGGATCTGCACGCCGGGCATGCTGATGGCCGGCCGAGCGTTCCTCGATTCGCGCGCAGCCGGGCGGCGCCCCGGCAGCCGGCCGGTGACGCGCCCCGACCGACGCCGCGATCCGCGAGGCGATCTCCGGGCAACCTCTGCCGCTGCACCGGATACGGGCGGATCGTCGACGCCATCCGCCTGGCCGCCACGCGGGCACGTGCCCGACATGGCCGCTCCGTCCGTGGCCGCGGACGCGGCCGGGGAGCCGGACCGGCACGGCTGCTCGACCTCGACGATCCCGGCGCCGACTCCCCGCGGAACCTCGCGGAGGCGTTCGCGCTCCTGGCCGAGGGCGGCCGGCGGCCGCTCGCCGGCGGCACCGACGCGCTCGTCGAGCACGCGGCGGGCGTCGGCGACGTCGCCCGCTACCTGGACCTCTCCGCGCTCGCCGAGCTCCGCGGGATCCGGGTCGAGGACGGAATGCTCGTCCTCGGCGCCGCGACCACGTACGCCGAGCTGCGACGCAGCCCGCTCGTCGCCGAGCACGTGCCGGTGCTCGCCGCGATGGCCGCCGAGGTCGGCGCCGCCCAGATCCAGAACCGCGGCACGCTCGGCGGCAACCTCGCGCACGGCCTCCCCGGCCGGCGACAGCCTCCCGGTGCTCCTGGCCCTCGACGCGGAGATCGTGGTCGGGCGGCGTCGGTGGCGAGCGGTCCATCCCAGCCGCGTCCTTCTTCCCGGGGTACCGCCGGACGGCCCTCGCGGCCGGCGAGCTGATCCTGCGGATCGCGGTCCCGATCCGGCCCGACCGGCGGGTCGCGTTCCGCAAGGTGGGGACCCGGCGTGCCCAGGCGATCAGCGTGGTCGTGCTCGCCGTCGCATGGCGCGAGGAGCACGGGACGCTGGCGGGACGTCCGCGTCGCGCTCGGCTCGGTCGCCGCCGACGCCGATCCGGGCGCGGCGCCACGGAGGCCGTGCTCGAAGGCGCGGCGCCGACGGTCGAGGTGGCCGCGGCGGCCGCCGCGACGCTCGAGGCCGAGATCGCGCCGATCGACGACGTCCGCTCGACTGCCGAGTACCGCCGCGCGGTGGCGGGCCGGATCCTCCACCGCATCCTGCGCGACGCCGCGGGCTGGTAACGCCCAGGACCGCTCCCGCGGTGCTGACCCGGCGGCACGTGCCGCCGATCGCGATCTACTCGGCGAGCTCCGGCCGCGCCACCCGCGAGCCGCCGGCGACGGCCGTCGGGATGTGGGGCATCGAGCCGGTCACGCCCGCGAGGAGCGTCGCCATCACGGCTGCCGGCTCGAGCGACAGAGCGTCGCCCTCGGCAGCGCCGGTCGGCGTCGCCTCGACGAGGGCGAACGTGTCGCGTTCGAGGACGGCCCGGAAGCCGGGCGCCGTGTAGGCGATTCGACCGTCGCCGGCGCCGGCACCGGAGATGGCGATCCGGTGCGTCGCGCCGTCGAAGCGCCCCTCCATCGACGCCGTCGCCGAGGAGCATGAACGCGTTCGACGCCTGCGCCTCGAAGTCGGCCCGGTCGAGGTAGAGCCGCGGCTTGTCGACGGTACGGCGGCCCGAGGTCGGGCAGGCGGTGACGCAGTTGCCGCACTCGTTGCAGAAGTCGGTGAGGACCGCGATCTGGAGCCGCTGGTCCGACGGCGAACGGCGCGGAGCCCGTCGCGCACGACCGCGCCGTCCGCGACGGCGAGCGCCGGCAGGTCGGCACGCGACCGGCGCCATCTCGTAGGTCATCAGGGCCATGTTCGGGCAGACGCCGACGCACAGGCTGCAGATCGGTCGCAGTCGAGGCAGCGGCTCGCCTCGCGCACCGCCTCGTCGGCCGTGTAGCCGAGGACCGTCTCCTCGAACCCGTCGCGGCGATCGAGGCGCGGCTGACGCGGATCGGCACGCGGTACTCGCGGCGGGCGCGACGGACGATGAGCGCCTGGACGTCGCGGAGCGCGCCGGCGCGTCGCCGGCCGGCGTCGCGGCGCGTCGCCCGACGCCGAGCGCGGCGGCGATCGCCGCGGCGACCCGCTTGCCGTCCGCGGCCGCCTTCACGATCGACGCCGGCCCGTGGGCGGCGACGTCGCCGCCCGCGTACACGCCCGGGACGGACGTCTCGAACGTCTCCGGGTCGACGGCGATGAAGCCGGCCGGCGTCAGGTCCGGCGCCCGGTCGCCGAAGAAGTCGAGCACCGGCGTGCTGGCTGATCGCGAGGATCAGGGTGTCCAGGCCGATCTCGAACGTCGGAGCCCGGGACGTCGTCGGGCACCTTGCGGCCGGATGCGTCGCGCGTCGCCGCGGTACTCGGTCCGGGTGCACGACGAGCGCCGGCGAGCCGGCCGTCCTCGACGCGCAGGCCGACCGGCCGGGCCAGCTCGACGATCTCGATGCCCTCCTCGCGGATGCGCGTGGATCTCCTCCGGGTCGGCCGGCATCTGGTCGACCGTGCGGCGGTAGACGAGCGCGACGGACGCGGCGCCGACGCGGCGCGCGGACCGGGCGCAGTCCATGGCGGTGTCGCCGGCACCGACGACGCCGACCCGCGCCCCGATCGGCGATCGGCCGGCCCTCGCGGACGCTGCGCAGGAACGTCGACGCCGTCGATCACGCCCGGCGGCATCCTCGCCCGGGCAGGCCCGAGCCGCTTCGCCGCGCTGGGCGCCGACCGCGACGAAGACCGCGGCGAACCCGTCGCGCGCGCAGGCCGTCGAGCGTGACGTCGACGCCGGCGCGCTGCGCCGTAGCGGATCTCGACGCCGAGGCGCTCGAGGACGGCGAGATCCTGGTCGATCTGCGCCTGCGGCAGCCGGTAGGCCGGGATCGCCCCGCCGACCATGCCGCCGGCGTACGGGTGCGCCTCGAAGATCGTGACGCCGATCCCGGCCCGGGCCGAGCCACTCGGCGGCCGCGAGGCCGGCCGGCCCGGCCCCGATGATCGCGACGCGGCCGTCCGTCGCCGGGACCGGCCGGCGGCACGGCGTCGCGAGCGCCGGCCCTGCCTCCTGCTCCATGATGAAGCGCTTGATCTGCCGGATCGCCAGCGGCTGGTCGAGATGCGTGCGGATGCAGGTGTTCTCGCACAGGTGGTCGCAGACGCGGCCGAGGATCGCCGGCAGCGGGTTGTCCAGGCGGGTGATGCGGACGGCCTCGGCGAGGTCGCCGGCGCGCACGGCGGCCATGTAGCGCGGGCACCTGCTGGTCGACCGGGCACTCGTCGAGACAGGGCGCCGCGATGCAGTCGAAGGGCCCGAGGAGCGCGCGGCGTCTTGGAGCGGTCGGTCCGGAAGGAGTCCTTCCGGTAGCGCCAGTCGCGGCGGACCTGGTCGGCGTAGCCGGCGCAGGTTGAAGCGCGCGCACGCCGCGACGGTCGCTGCCGTCGCCCTCGTAGCCGTCGACCCGAGCGCCGTCCGGCGGATGAAGTCGGCGGTGTCGAGCGCGCCGACCTCATCGAACGCGGCGTCCACCTTCTCCGGGTACTGGAGCATCCGCAGGTAGCCGCCCGTCTTGAGGAGGTCGGAGCAGACCGTGACCGTGCGCATGCCCGGACGCGAGCAGGTCGGCCACGTTGAAGCAGTCGGCGCCGCCGGCGAACGAGAGCGGCAGGTCGCCGCCGAACTCCTCGGCGATGACCGGCGGCCAGGTTCGTCGTCACCGCGTGGAGCGGCCGGCCCGACAGGTACATCGTCGGCGTCGCGCTCGAAGACGCGTGCGCCAGTTCTCGACCTCGAGCGTGTTCGACAGCTTGAGGCCGAAGCACGAGACCGCGGGCGTCGGCCGCCTCGCGGAGGCGCTGGAACATCGGGACGGCGTCGGCCCACTTCAGGTCGTGGCCGAAGGCCTCGTCAGGGATCGGCACGTCGACGAAGCCCAGGTCGTCGTTGACGATGCCCCGCACCCGCTCCGCGCCCAGGAGCGTCGGGTTGCACTTGACCGACGTGTGCAGGCCGCGCTCCTCGATCAGGTAGCGCGAGATGCGCTCGATCTCGTCGGGCGGGCAGCCGTGCATCGTCGAGAGCGTGACCGTGTCGGACAGGCGCGCCGGGATGTCGATGTCGCGGACCGCCGGGATAGCGCCGGGCGACGATGTCCACGTAGGCCGGCAGGTAGGCCGAGGCGTCGGCCATCGCGTCGAGATACCACTGGACGTTCGGCCTGCGGATCCCCTCGAGGTTGTAGCCGACGCTCATGTTGAAGACGATGCCCGGGCGGTCGCCGGGCCAGCCGAGCTTGCGATGGAGGGCGTGGATCAGGACCCAGGCGCGCAGGTACTCGTCGAACGACTCGTGGACCTTGAGCTCCTGCGACCACTCGACGTTGTAGCCCTCGTCCGCGACGTCGATGCAGGGCTTGTTGACGTCGAGCTCGTCGAGGGTCTGGATCGTCTTGAGCTCGATCAGCCGGGCGCCGACCAGCCACGCGGTGACGATGTTCTGGGCCATCTGGGTGTGCGGTCCGGCGGCGACGCCGAACGGCGTCTCCAGCTCGACGCCGTACTCGCGGCGCCGGAACCGGTGGTCCGGCGCGGGGCGCGAAGAAGGCCGGCCGGGGCACGTTGAACAGCGAGCCCTTCTGCTCGAGCTCGGTGAAGACCCAGTCGGTGAGCTGCTCCATCGAGATGCGGGTGGAACCGGTCGGACATCGGGTGCTCCTCGTCAGCGTTCGGGGGTGCGCGGTCCGGTCGGTCGCAGCTCCGTCGGTCGCGGATCGGCGAGTCGGCCGGTCGGCTGTCCCTCAGAGGCGGGCGTGCAGACGGGCGGCCTGCTCCCGGGCCCTGGCACGGATCTCGTCGGCGTCGACGCGCGTCGGCCGGCCGTCGGCGAAGACGACCTCGCCGTCGATCACGATCCGCCGCGGGCATGATCCCGGGCGTGAACGCGACGTGCCAGGGGTCCATCGGGTCGTAGGACCAGGTGACCTCGTCGGCGCGGGCCTCGGGGACCAGGCTCCAGCCGGCCTCGAGCCAGCGACCAGGCCGTCTCGGGCGCCGCAGGTGACGTCGACCGAGCGCTGCAGGACGTAGGCCAGACGGAACGCCTCGAGGACGTTGCCGCCGATCCCGTCGGTGCCGAGCGCCACCGGGTTCGCGAACCGGGCCGGGTTGGCGTAGCCCACCGCGTTGTTCAGGTTCGACAGCGGGTTGTGGAGGATCGTCCCGGCGCAGGTCGTGGTCGGTGGGCAGGTGGACGCAGTGGGCCAGGAGCCAGTCGTCGCGGGTGAGGCCGGCGAGCCGGCGCGGCGCGTCGGCGTCGCCGATGCCCTCGCAGACGTGGACGTGGACGCCGACGCCGAGGTCGGCGGCCAGGCCGGCGGCGGCGCGCAGGGATTCGTCCGTGCAGGTGAACGCGGCATGGATGCCGACCAGGCCCCGGCCGCCGGCCCGGATGAACCGCTCGTTCTCGGCCAGGCCGCGCCGGGCGCCATCCGGTCCGTGGCGATCGGTGATCCCGTAGGCACAGCACGACCGGACGCCGACCTCCGCGCAGGCCTCGGCGATGACGTCCAGGCTGCCCTTCGATGGCGTTCGGGCGACTCGTGGTGGTCGACGATCGCGGTCGTGCCGTTCTCGAGCGCCTCGAGGGCGCCGAGCATCGCCGACCAGCGGATCATCTCCAGGTCGAGCGCCGTGTCGAGGCGCCACCAGACCTGCTCCAGGATCTCCCGGAAGCTCGTCGGCGACCTTCGGCGGCGCCGGCATCCCGCGGGCCAGCGCCGAGTACAGGTGGTGATGCGCGCAGACGAGGCCCGGCGTGACGGCCGACATCACGAGCGAACCCCCGCTTCCGCGACGGGCACCGAGCCGTCCCCGGCGGCGGTGGGATCGCCGGCTCGCGGTGAGCGGGCCAGCCGCGGCAGCGCGGCCCGGGCCGCGGCGGAGTCCCGCATCGGCAGGGCCGTCCGGCGGACGCCGTCGAACGCGTAGAGCGCACCCGCCACGGCCGCCGGCGTCGGCACGAGGACCGCCTCACCGGCGCCCTTGGCGCCGTACGGTCCCTCCGGCTGGGCCTCCTCCACGATGATCACGTCCACCGGGCGGCATCGACGACGCCGGGATGATCCCCTGCGACTTCAGCGTGGCCGTGACCGGGACGCCGCCCTCGGTCACGAACGCTTCCGTGAGCGCGAGGCCCAGGCCCATGTGGACGCCGCCCTCGACCTGGCCCTCCAGGAGCGTCGGGTTCATGGCCCGCCCGACGTCCTGGGCGGCGATCACGCGCGCCAGCCGCCCCTCGTCGTCGAGGATCACGACCTGGGTTGCCCAGCCGTATGCCAGGTGCGTCACCGGGTCTGCGATCCCCTCGCCGATCGGGGTCGTCCAGTCGACCACGAACTCCCCGCCGAACTCCTGGCCCGGCGAGGTCCCGTGGCTGCGCGCCCGGTGCGCGGGCATCGAGCGCCGCGCGCAGCTTGCGCGACGCGATCGCGACGGCCTGCCCGCCGAGCGTGGTCGCCCGCGAGGCGGTCGTCTCGCCGGTGTCCAGCTCGCGCTCCGTGTCGACGAGCACGTTGACACTGGCTGCGTCGACGCCAACCTCCTGGGCCACGATCTGGGCGAAGACCGTGTTGACCCCCTGGCCCATCTCGGTCCACGAATGCCAGAGCGTCAGGGTCCCGTCGGACTCCGCGCGAATGATCGCCTTGCCGCCTTCGGCCATCCCGTTGCCGACCCCGACGTTCTTCGCTCCGCAGGCGATCCCGGCGAACCGCGCACCGCGGTAGGCGTCGCGGACGGCGAGCAGCGTCTTCTCGAGGCCGACGCCCGGCCCGAGGAGCTGGCCGCTCCCGAACCGGTCCCCGACACGAAGCGCGTTGCGCCAGCGGATCTCCCAGCCGTCGATGCCGACGCGCTCGGCGAGCCGGTCGAGGAGCCCGTCCATGGCGAAGGTCACCTGGGGGACACCGAACCCGCGGAACGCGCCCGCCGGCGGGTTGTTCGTGTAGACGGTGCGCGCCTCGACGTCCACGTTCGGGACCCGGTACGCGCCGCAGGCGTGGCCCGCCGCGCGCTCGAGGACCTTCGCCCCGACGCTCGCGTAGGCGCCGGTGTCGCCGACGATCCGGGCCCGGACCGCCACGAGGCGGCCGTCCTCGTCACAGCCGACCTCGTAGTCCATGGTCAGCGCGTGGCGCTTCGGGTGGAGGCGCAGGCTCTCCGCCCGGGAGATCGTCATGAGGACCGGCCGCCCGGTGCGGCGGGCGAGAAGCGCGGCCTGCCCCTGGACCGAGAGATCCTCCTTGCCGCCGAAGCCGCCGCCGGCCGCGACCTGCGTGACGCGGACCGCGGTCTCGGGAAGCGCGAGCAGCGCCGCCACCTGGCGGCGGTCGTCCCACACACCCTGCCCCTGGGAGAAGAGGCGCAACGCGGGCGCGTCCGCCGACGTGCCCGGCACGGCGAGGCAGGACTCGGGCTCGAGGAACGCGTGCTCCACCGCGCTCGTCGTGAACCGGTCGCGCACGACGTGGGCAGCAGTCGCCAGGGCCGCCCCGGCGTCGCCGCGGCGGACGACCGCGGTCTCCAGGAGGTTGCCGCGCGGGTGGATCGCGGGAGCGCCGGGCTCGAGCGCCTCGAACGGGTCGCTGACGGGTGTGAGCACCTCGTACTCCACGTCGATGAGCGCAGCCGCCGCGCGCGCCTGGCGCCTGGTCCGGGCCGCGACCGCCGCAAGGACGTCGCCGACATAGCGGGTCGTCTCGCCCTCGGCGACGAACACCGGCCAGTCGCGCGCAATCAGCCCGACGATCCGCTCGCCGGGGACGTCCGCGGCAGTGACGACCGCCACGACCCCTGGAGCGGCGGCCGCCCGGGACGTGTCGATCCGGAGGACGACGGCCCGCGGATGGTCGGAGAGACGGAGCGCGCCGTGGAGCATCCCCGGTTCGACCATGTCGTTCACGAACCGCTGCTGGCCGAGGGCGAGCTCACGTGCGCCGCGACGCACGGTCCGCGATCCGACGCCGCTGCCCGCGTCGAGCTCGGGCAGCGGATCCCCACGCCGGGCCGCCGCGACGCGCTCGACGGCATCGACGATCTTGACGTAGCCCGTGCAGCGGCAGAGGTTGCCCGCCAGCGCCCGGGCGATCGCCTCGCGGGAGGGCGCGACCTCGCGCTCGAGCAACGCATGGGCCTTCATCACGATTCCGGGCGAGCAGAACCCGCACTGGGCGGCACCGGTGATCGCGAACGCCTCTCCCCAGAGGGCACGAGCCTCGGACGACAGCCCTTCGAGGGTGGTCACGTGCCGGCCCTCGACGCGCGACGCTGCCTGGGCGCAGGAGACGACCGCCCGCCCGTCGACGATCACGGTGCAGGCGCCGCAGGAACCCTCGGGGGCGCACCCATCCTTCATCGACCGAAGCCCGCAGCGCTCCCGAAGCACCTCGAGCAGGCTCTCGCCGGGCTCGGCGTCGATCGTGACCTGGCTGCCGTTCAGCACCAGCTGCATCGTCCTGACCCTCGCTATCTCGGAAGCAGCCGGCCCCGCACCCAGGCCGCCGTGATCATCTGCGGGTGGGTCCGGAAGATCAGGCGGCTCACGATGTCGGCCGGTTCGTCGGCGGCGCCTGTGCCCGGCAGGGGTTCGGTGAGCGACGCGTCGACCGCGATCATGTCCGCCTCCAGGCCCGGCTCCAGCGAGCCGATGGTGCCGGCGAGGCCGAGCACGTCCGCACCGCCGATGGTCCCCAGGCGCAGCCAGCCGAGCGGGTCGAGGCTCGGCCGCGATTCGCCGCCAAGCGCCTGGAGGGCATGCTGAGCATACGCCCCGACACGCATCACCTCGAAGATCGATGGGTCAGGACCGCCGGAGACGTCGGAGCCAAGCCCGACCGGGATCCCCGCGTCCAGGTAGCGGGCGAGGGGCATGATCCCGCTCGGGAGGAAGAGGTTCGAGGCCGGGCAGTGGGCCACGCCGGCACCGCTCTCGGCGAGCCGCCCGATCTCCCGCTCGGAGAGGTGGATGGCGTGGGCGAAGACTGCCCGCGGCCCGCCGGGGCCCAGCGCCCCCGCCCGGTCGTACACGTCGAGGTAGTCGGCGGCCTCAGGGAAGGCCGTGCGCACTGCCTCCATCTCGCCCGGATCCTCCGAGAGGTGCGTCTGCCAGAGCGACCCGGTCTCGGCCGCGAGGCGCGCCGAGGCGCGGAGGCTCCGCGCCGAGCAGCTCGGGGCGAATCGGGGCGTGAACGCGTAGCGCAGCCGGCCGGCGTCCCGGCCGTTCCAGCGGGCGGCGAGCGCTGCGGACGCACGGAGCGCGGCGCTCCCATCCTGGCCCCCTTCCCCACCGCGCACGGCACCAACCACCCGATCCATGAGCACGAGGCCAATCACCGCACGGATGCCATGGACCTCCGCCGATTGGAACAGCGCCTCGGTGGCGTCCGCGTCGTCGGACGCGTAGGCCACGACCGTGGTCGTGCCGGCGCCGGCGAACGCGCGCATGGCGAGCGGACCGAGCTGCTCCGCGGCCGCCGCGTCGAAACGGCGCTCGAGCGGGAGCGTGTAGCGCTCCAGCCAGGTCAGGAGGTCCAGCCCGGAACCGAGCCCGGCGTTCGGGAGCTGGGGGATGTGGGTGTGGAGGTCCACCAGGCCGGGCATGACGAGCCATGGCCGCAGGTCGTGGACCGGAGCGTGCGCCGAAACCGCGGTCTCCGGTCCCGCGGCCGCATCCCAGTCGTCAACGCCGGAGATTCGGCCGAACCCATCGACGTCAACGGCGCCGTCCGCGAGGTATCGTGTACCGCCGGCCGCAAGCGGGGTCAGGACCCTCGCGCGAAGCCGGAACGGCGGAGCGACCGGGAGCGACATCGCCTCATCGACCCTCATCGTGCCAGCGGAGCCAGGTTTCCGCGTCTCGACGCCATGCGACGCGCCCAAGAATGCTCGCCGGTCCCGAATCTAGCGAGCGACGCAGAGAACCGGCCCCTGCCCTTCGGCACGTTCATGCGACGTTTCGAGTCCCGACCGGGCCCCGAGCCACGGACGGCCCGGATCGACAGGGGCAGGCCGGCGCAGCCGACGTGGCGCGACGCAGGGCACTGGCCGGCGCGGAACCTGTCGGGTCCGGCGAGTCCGACCGGCGTCCCGCCTGCCGGCATCCACCGAGATCCGAACCCGGCCGGCGCGCCTCACAGACCAGGAGATGCAATGGGCAAGATCGCGGTCGTCGCCGTCGGCGGCAACTCTCTCATCAAGGATTCGGAACACCAGGAGATCGCCGACCAATATGCCGCCGCCGTCGAATCGAGCAGGCACGTCGTGGGCATGATCGAGCAGGGCTGGGACGTCCTCCTGACGCATGGCAACGGCCCGCAGGTCGGATTCATCCTGCGTCGCTCCGAGCTGTCGCGGGCGGAGCTCCATCCCGTGCCCCTCGACTACTGCGGGGCGGACACCCAGGGCGCGATCGGGTACATGTTCCAGCGCGCGCTCGGCAACGAGTTCCGCCAGCGCGGCATGGACAAGCACGCCGCCACGGTCATCACCCAGACGCTGGTGGACAAGGACGACCCGGCGTTCACGCATCCGAGCAAGCCGATCGGCTCGTTCATGGATCAGCCGACGGCCAGCGCACACCGGGACGCGGACGGCTGGAGCGTCGTCGAGGATGCCGGGCGCGGCTGGCGCCGCGTCGTGCCGTCGCCCCTGCCGGTGAGGATCGTGGAGTTCGACGCCATCGTCGCCCTCATCCACGCCGGCTTCACCGTCGTCGCCTCCGGCGGAGGCGGGATCCCGGTCATCGAGCAGGATGGCGATCTCGTCGGGATCGAAGCCGTGATCGACAAGGACTACGCCGCCTCGACCCTCGCCCGGGACCTGAAGGCCGACCTCTTCGTGATCACGACCCAGGTCGACAAGGTTGCCCTCAACTTCGGCAAGCCGGACCAGCAGCTGCTGGACACCCTCACCCTCGCCGAGGCCAGGGAATACCACGCCCAGGGCCATTTCCTCGCCGGGTCGATGGGGCCCAAGATCCAGGCGATCATCTGGTACCTCGAGGGGGGCGGCAAGGAAGCGCTCATCACGAGCCCCGAGAACATCGAGCGCGGGCTCCGCGGCGAGACCGGCACGAGGTTCGTGCGGTAGGGGCCCGCACCGGGGCGGCAGGGCAGCGAAGCGCATGAGCAGGCTCCTCATCTCCGGGTGCCACGCCGTGGTCACCATGGACGACGCCGGGACGGAGCTGCCCGGGGGCTCGATCCTGGTCGAGGATGGCGTGATCACCTGGGTCGGCGCCGGCGGCCCGCCCGCGAGCCTGGTGGACGATGCGGAGGTCCTCGACGGCCGCGGCTGCGTGGCGATCCCGGGCCTGGTCAACACCCACCACCACCTCTACCAGGTGCTGACCCGGGCGCGCGCCCAGCAGCGCACCCTGTTCGGCTGGCTCACGGAGCTCTACCCGGTGTGGGCCGGGCTCGATGCCGAGTGGGTGCGGGTGGCCGCCGCGACGGGCCTCGCCGAGCTGGCCCTGTCGGGCTGTTCGACGTCGACCGACCATCACTACGTCTTCCCGGCCGGCACGGGCGACCTGCTCGAGGCGGAGATCGCGGCGGCCCGGGCCGTCGGGCTGCGGTTTCATCCGTGCCGGGGCTCGATGGACCTGGGAGCCTCGAAGGGCGGCCTGCCCCCGGACGAGATCGTCCAGGACACCGACGTCGTCCTCGCCGAAACCGAGCGGGCCATCGGACGGTTCCATGACCCGCGGCCCGGCGCGATGGTGCGCATCGCGATCGCGCCATGCTCGCCGTTCTCGGCGAGCGAGCGCCTGATGCGCGAGTCGGCAGCGCTCGCCCGCCGGCTCGGGGTCCGGCTCCATACCCACATCGCGGAGACCGCGGACGAGGAGCAGTTCTGCCGGGAGCGCTTCGGCTGCAGCCCGGTGGAGCTGCTCGAGCGGCTCGGGTTCCTCGGCGCCGACACGTGGCTCGCCCACGCCGTGCGCCTGTCACCGGAGGACGTGCGCCTGATCGCCAGGTCCGGGACCGCCGTCGCGCACTGCCCCACCTCGAACCTGCGCCTCGGCTCCGGGACCGCCCCGGTCCGGGAGCTCGTCGATGCGGGGGTGCCCGTGGGCATCGGCGTGGACGGGTCCGCCTCGAATGACGGTGGCCACCTGCTCGGGGAGGTGCGCCAGGCCCTGCTCGTGGCGCGCGGCCGCGGCGGGCCTGGTGCCATGACGGCGCGCGAGGCCCTGCGTCTCGGCACCCGCGGTGGCGCCGCGTGCCTCGGGCGCGACGACCTGGGCTCGATCGAACCCGGCAAGCGGGCGGACCTCGCGCTGTTCGACGTGACCGGGCTCGCGACCGCGGGCGTGGAGGCCGATCCCGGTCGCGGGGATCGTGCTCGCCTGGCCGCAGCGTGTCCGCCACCTCCTGGTGGAGGGCCGGTTCGTGGTTCGCGACGGAGCCCTCGCGACCGTCGACGAGGCGGCGCTCGCGGCGGACGCGCACGCGACGGCTCGACGGATCCTCGAGCCGCGTCACCGAGCGCGATGACGCGGCCGATCGCGAGGTGCGTGGCGGCGGCCGAGAGCGACGAGGCGCCACAATCAGCGCGGCGAGCCCACCGAAGCCACAACAGGCCATTTGGCACTTCGGACAGAGCGCCCGACTGTGCCAAAGTGCGGGCCACCCATAGAGGTCAGACGACTAGCGTCTGGAGTGATGGACGGCTGTCACGCACGGCTCCCAGCCGTGGGGTCGCCGCTCTCGCGGGCTCCGGCGGCGGACTCAGCCCCCATCTCGCGGCCCCGAGACAGGCGGATCGGCCTGTTCCTACCATTGGCTGGCGAACCTGAACCATTGGAGGCGTCAGAGATGCGACTTGCAGGTCGAATGGAGCGCATCGGGACCGAGACCGCGTTCGAGGCGGCCGCACGCGCCCGCGCGCTCGAGGCAACCGGCGTCGACGTGATCCATCTCGAGATCGGCGAGCCCGACTTCGACACCCCGGCGAACATCCGCGAGGCGGCCAAGCGCGCGCTCGACGAGGGCAGGACCCACTACGCGCCGTTCCCCGGCATCCCCGAGCTGCGGGCCGCGATCGCCGACGACGCCACGGCGCGCAAGGGCTTCCCGGTCGCCCCCGAATCGGTCTTCGTCACGGTCGGCGGCAAGGGCGTGATGCTCTACGCGATCGAGGCGCTGGTCGACGACGGCGACGAGGTGATCGTGCCCGATCCGGGCTACCCCATCTACGAGTCGCTGGTGAGCTGGATCGGCGGGACGGCGATCCCGATCCCGATTCGCCAGTCGAACGGGTTCCGCCTCGATCCCGACGAGCTCGCGTCGCTCGTCACGCCGCGCACGAAGATGATCGTCCTGAACTCGCCGGCCAACCCGTCCGGCGGCGTGCTCACGCGAGCCGACCTCGAAGCGATCGCGGAGCTGGCACAGGCGCACGACCTGGTCGTCCTGGCCGACGAGATCTACGGACGCATCCTCTACGACGGCGAGCACGTCTCGATCGCGAGCCTGCCCGGCATGGCCGAGCGGACCGTGGTCCTCGACGGGTTCTCGAAGACGTACGCCATGACCGGCTGGCGCCTGGGCTACGCGATCGTGCCCGAGTGGCTGGCCTTTGCCTTCGGGCGCCTGATCATCAACTCGGTCAGCAACGTCTCGAGCTTCGCCCAGTACGGCGCCGTGGAGGCGCTGCGCGGCCCGCAGGACGCGGTCGACGCGATGGTCGCCGAGTTCCACGCCCGTCGTGACCTCGTCGTCGACGGCCTCAACGCGATCCCCGGCATCAGCTGCCTGCGGCCGTCGGGCGCCTTCTACGTCCTCCCCGACGTGTCCGGCACCGGGCTCTCCGGGGGCGACCTCGCCGCACCGGCTGCTCTACGAGGCAGGGGTCTCGACGCTGGCCGGGACGGCCTTCGGCGGCGTGGCCACGGGCCACATCCGGCTCAGCTACGCGACCTCCCAGGCGAACATCCGGACCGCGCTCGAGCGGATCGGGAACTTCGTCGGCACGCTCGCGGTGACGGTGTAGGACGCAGAAGACGAAGACGACAGAGGGATGGCATCCGTGACCGACACAGGCGGGCTGACCCGGGTCGACGAGCTGTACGCGGAGGCCGAGCGCCAGTTCGCGCGACTGGGAGGTCGTGAAGGATCTCGTCGACGAGCTGATCGACCTGACCCTCAACTACCGCCAGTCGGGACATCCCGGCGGCTGCCGATCCAAGGTGCATCTCCTCGTGGCGCTGCTTCTCTCCGGCGCGCATGCGCTGGGACATCCGCCGGCCGTGGCTCCCCTTCGCCGACCGGTTCGTGCTCTCGGCCGGGCACACGGTCCCGCTGGTCTACGCCACCCTCGCCGTCCTCAACGAGGCGCTCCGGGCGCGCCACGAGTGGACGGGCGACCCGCGCTTCGCCTTCCCCGACGAGGGCCGCTGGGCGCTCACCTGGGAGGACCTGCCGCGCCTGCGGCATCGTGGCGGCCTTCCCGGACACGCCGAGATGGAGGGCAAGACCCTCTTCCTGAAGTTCAACACGGGCCCGTCCGGCCACGGCATGCCGCCCGCCGCCGGCGAGGCGCTCGCCCTCAAGCTCGCCGGATGCGAGGACGTGCGGGTCTTCGCCGTCGAAGGCGAGGGTGGCCTGACGCCGGGCGCCAGCCACGAGACGCGGAACTCTGCCTGGGGCCTGGGGCTCTCGAACCTCGTCTTCCTGGTCGACTGGAACGACTTCGGGATCGACGAGTTCCGCGCCTCCTCGGTCATTCCCGGGACGCCCGAGACTGGTTCGCCGCATACGACTGGCGCGTCACCGGCACGCCGGACGGCATGGAATGGGCTCCCGTGACGCGCGCGGTGCTGGAGGCAGCGCGCGGCGAGAACCCGGCCAAGCGGCCGTCGGTGGCGTGGTTCCGCACCCGCAAGGGCCGCGGCTACGGCAAGGTCGACGCGGCAAGCCACGGCACGCCGCATCCCATGAACGCGCCGGCATTCTGGGCCGTCCGCCACGCCTTCATGGAGAAGTACGGCGTCACGTACGAGGGCGTGGACGAGCCGGCGCCGACCGACGCCGGCCGCTCGCGCGCCGGCAGGCGGAGGCGAACCTGGCGATCGCGATCGGGGTCCTGCGCGAGCGGCGCGATCTCGTGGAGGCGATCTCGGACCGCCTCGTCGAGCTCGCCGGCCGGGTGCCCGAGCGCGTCGCCAACCTTCAATCTTGGTGGCACGAGGCGCCGAGCCTCTTCGAGGACAAGCGCCTGTACGACTTCCGCGCCTACCCGCCGCACATCTGGAAGCAGCCGGGCGAGAAGGCCCCCAACCGGGCTGCGCTGGGCGCATGGGGCGCGTGGGTCAACGTCGTTCGCCAAGGCCGAGTACGGCCGTCCGCTGTTCATCGCCGCCTCGGCGGACCTCGCCGAGTCGACCAACATCGCCGGGTTCGGCAAGGACTTCGGCGACCTGCGAGGGCTGGGGCTGGTACGAGCGCGACACCAACCCGACGCGGCGCGCTCCTGCCGACCGAGATCACCGAGTTCACGAACGCCGGCATGATGGTCGGGCTGGCCACGGTCAACTTCGCCGAGGACCCGATGGCCGCGTTCAACGGGTTCTGGGGCGCCTGCTCGACGTACGGGTCGTTCAGCTACCTCAAGTACGGCCCGATGCGGCTGTTCAGCCAGCTTGCCCAGGACACGCGAGCTCAAGGTCGGCAAGGTGCTCTGGGTCGCCGGGCACTCGGGCCCGGAGACGGCCGAGGACTCGCGCACGCACTTCGGGATCTTCGAGACCGGCGTGACGCAGCTCTTCCCCGAGGGTCACGTCATCGACCTGCACCCCTGGGAGTACAACGAGGTCCCGGTGGTGCTGGGCGCGGCGCTGGCCCAGGCGGCGCCGATCGTGGCCCTCCACCTGACGCGGCCGCCGATCGAGCTGCCCGACCGCGCCGCGCTCGGCATGCCCTCCCACTTCGAGGCCGCCCGCGGGGCGTACGTGCTGCGCGACTTCCGGCCCGGGCAGCCCGCCATGGGCACGGTCTTCGTGCAGGGCACCACGAGCACCGCCAACCTCGTGAAGCTCCTCCCGGAGCTCGACCGGGAGGGCCTCAACGTCAAGGTCGTGGCCGCGATCAGCCCGCAGCTGTTCCGGCTGCAGCCCGCCGACTACCGGGCGCGGACCGTGACCCCGGCCGACCGGATCGACGCGCATGGCGATCACCAATCGGGCGGCCCGGCTGATGAGCGACTGGGTGGACGGCCCGCTGGGCCTCGAATACTCGCTGGGCTCGGACTGGGACGACCGCTGGCGGACCGGCGGCACGCTCGACGAGGTCATGGACGAGGCGCACCTGACAGCGCCCCATCGCTGGCCGGGATCGAGCGTTTCGTGCGCGAGCGCGCGTCGCGGCTGCGGCGGGTGCGCGAGGCGCTCGAGGCGGCCGAGTCCCGCGGGTCGGCCGCCCCCACGACCGGTCGGTGACCCCTTTCCTCCTACGTCTTCCCCCATCCACGATCAGCGGTCCTGGCCTCCGGGTCATGCAGAGGAGCCTTCCATGCAGCCACTTGAGCTCGAGCGTGACCTGGTCGACGCGACGGTCTACGAGAACACGGTCACGCGGTTTCGGGAGGCCGGGATCGGCCTGCCCACGTTTGCCCAGCTCGCCGACCCGTCCCTGGTCCCGGCCAAGGTTCGCGCCGCCCTCGCGGCAGTCGGACCGGACGACGCGCATCCCCTGAACCTGTTCCGGGTCAACTGGTACAACGACGACGACCGGCGCGGCCTCGCGCCGGTGCCCGCCCACGTCGTGCTGCCGAAGGCGCTCACCGGCGTCGACGCGCGCATCGTCGTCGCGTTCGGCGACCGGTTCCCGATGATCGGCGCGCACAAGGTGCTCGCCGCCTACGGGTGCCTGGTCCCGCGGGTCATCACCGGCCAGTTCGACCCGACGCGCCACCGCGCGATCTGGCCGTCCACCGGCAACTACTGCCGCGGCGGCGTCGCGATCTCGCGGCTGATGGACTGCCGCGGTGTGGCCGTGCTGCCCGAAGGCATGAGCCGGGAGCGGTTCGCCTGGCTGGAGAACTGGGTCGTCGACCCGTCCGACATCATCCGGACGCCAGGCACGGAGAGCAACGTCAAGGAGATCTACGACCGCTGCAAGGAGCTCGCCGCCGACCCGGAGAACGTCATCTTCAACCAGTTCTCGGAGTTCGGGAACTACATCGCCCACTACCTCGCGACCGGGTCGGCGCTCCTGGACGTCTACCACGCGATGCGGGAGAAGCAGCCGGGGCTTCGGCTGCGCGCGTTCGTCTCGGCGACCGGGTCGGCCGGCACCATCGCCGCCGGCGACTTCCTCAAGGCGCAGGCCGGCTCCCTCACGGTTGCGGTCGAGGCGCTCGAATGCGCGACGATGCTCCGAAACGGGTTCGGCGAGCACAACATCCAGGGGATCGGCGACAAGCACATCCCGTTCATCCACAACGTGATGGCGACCGACGTGGTGGTCGCGGTCTCGGACCGCGCGACCGACCGCCTGGGCGTCCTGTTCAGCTCCGAGGTCGGGCGCACGTACCTCGGCCGGCGGCGGAACGTGCCGAACGAGGGCATGGACGCGCTGCCGTCGATGGGCCTCTCGAGCATCGCCAACGTGCTGGGCGCAATCAAGACCGCCAGGTACTACGACATGGGTCCCGACGACGTGATCGTCACCGTGGCGACCGACGGTGCGTCGATGTACGGCAGCGAGCGCGATCTCGCGATGGGCAAGTACTTCGCGAACGACTTCGACGAGGTGGCGGCCGGCGAGGTCTTCGGCGAGCACCTCCTCGGCGCGACCACCGACAACATGCTCGAGCTCAGCCACGAGGACCGGGAGCGGATCTTCAACCTCGGCTACTTCACCTGGGTCGAGCAGCAGGGGATGTCGATCGAGGAGTTCCGGATCCGCCGGGACCCCGGGTTCTGGAGCGACCTGCCCAGGATCGTGACCGACTGGGACCGCATGATCGGCGAGTTCAACGCCCGGACGGGGGTCCTGGAGGCCCTGTGACGACGACACCCGGCGCCGTCGCCAGCGCGCTGGTCTGCGCGGGCTGCGGCGCGTCGCCCGCTCCGGATGATCCGCATCCCTTCCAGTGCCCGAACGCGGGCGCGTTGGACGACACCGACCACGTCCTGCGCCGCCGGCTGGACGTCGCGGCGGCGGCGTTCCCGGCCGCCGGCGACGACGCTTCGGCCAATCCGTACCTCCGCTACCGGCGCCTGTTTCACGCCTATCACCTGGCCCGCGCCGGCGGCATCGGCGACGACGACTACTGCGCGCTGGTCGCCCACCTGGACGGCGCGATCGCCGGCGTCGACGGCCACGGCTTCGTGGCCACGCCGTTCTCGCGCGCGGCCGCCCTCAGCGAGCAGCTCGGGTTCGCGCCGGATGGCGGCGTCTGGGTCAAGGACGAGACCGGCAACGTGTCGGGCTCGCACAAGGCGCGCCACCTCTTCGGGCTGCTCGTGCACCTCGAGGTGCTCGAGCGGCTCGGCCTGGCGGACCCGGCGCGCCGGCCCAACCTTGCGATCGCCAGCTGCGGGAATGCCGCCCTTGCCGCGGCCGTCGTCGCGGCGGCCGGGCGTCGCGTGCTCGACGTGTTCGTCCCGGTCGACGCGGACGCCGCGGTCGTCGATCGGCTGCAGGCGCTCGACGCTCGGGTCACCGTCTGCCCGCGCGAGCCGGGCGTCCCGGGCGACCCCACCTACCACCGGCTCGTCCGTGCGCTCGATGAGGGCGCGCTCCCCTTCACGTGCCAGGGCAACCTGAACGGGATCGCGGTCGAAGGCGGGTTCACGCTCGGCTACGAGATGACAGCCGCCCTGGCGGACGGACCGACGCTCGACCGGGTCGTGGTCCAGGTCGGCGGCGGCGCCCTGGCCAGCGCGTGCATCGAGTCGATCGACGACTGCGTTGCTCTCGGAGCCCTGCCGCGGGCACCCCGCGTCCACACCGTCCAGACCGAGGGAGCCTGGCCGCTGCGCCGGGCGTTCGACCGGGTTGCTGCGCGCCTCCCGGAGGATGCAGGCCCGGCGGACGTGCGCGAGGCGCTCGCGTATGCGGCAACGCACCGGTCGGAGTTCATGTGGCCATGGGAGGAGGAGCCACGCAGCGTCGCCCACGGGATCCTCGACGACGAGACGTACGACTGGCTCGCGGTGGTCGAAGGGATGCTCCGCACGAACGGGAGCCCGGTCGTCGTGGGCGAGGACCTCCTGGTCCGGGCCAACGAGCTCGCCGTCCGCGCCACGGGCATCGACGTCGACCCGACGGGTTCGTCCGGGCTGGCCGGGCTGGTCGCCCTCCGGGATCGCGGGGAGATCGGCGACCACGAGCGGATCGCCGTGCTGTTCACCGGGATCCGCCGATGACGACGGCGCGAGCTTCGCCGGTGCGGTCCGCGCGAGCCTGAGGGGCGTCTGCCCGCGTCCTGGCCATGCGTGCGCCCCTTCGCGGGCTTGAGGCTCTGCCGCGCGAGCTGGCGACGCCCGATCACCCCATGACGGCAGCGTCGGCCGGAGCGGTGTCGGGCGCCGCGTCCCGCTGGTCGAACGCCTGCCATCATCATGCCGATCTCCTCGCGGCTCGCCGACCGCGGGTCCGCCGAGCCGATGATCACCCCCTCGTACATGACCAGGATGCGGTCGGAGATGGTCATGACCTCGTCGAGGTCTTCCGAGATGATCACGGTCGCGGTGCCGCTGTCGCGCTGCGCGACGAGGCGCTGGTGGATGTACAGCGACGCGGCCACGTCGATCCCCCGGGTTGGCTGGGCGACCAGCAGGACGTCCGGACGGCCCGACAGCTCGCGCGCCATGATCGCCTTCTGGATGTTGCCGCCTGACAGGCTTCGCATGGGAGTATCCAGGCTCGGCGTCTTCACGTTGAACGCGGCCACCAGCTCCTGGCAGTGGCGGCGAATGGCCCGGGCTCGAAGGAACCCGAATCGGCTGAACGCGCCGCTGTCGTAGCCGACCAGCAGGAGGTTCTCGGCCACGCTGAAGTCGGCGACCACGCCATCGCGCATCCGTTCCTCGGGCACGTAGCCGAGACCCGCCGATCGGATCGCCGCGGGCCCGCGTCCGGCCAGCTCGGTGTTGTTGAGCCGGATCGAGCCAGCGGCGGGAACGCGGAGTCCGGCGATCGCCTCGGCGAGCTCACGCTGGCCGTTGCCCGCGACGCCTGCGATCCCGACGAGCTCGCCGGACCGGACCTCGAAGCTCACGCCACGCACGGCTTCGGTTCCGCGGTCGCTCTGGACGCGGAGATCCTTCACGACGAGCCGGCTGGCTCCGGCCTCGCCCTTCGGCGGGGACTCCTCGGCGGCGACCTGGTGGCCCACCATCATCTCCACCAGCCGCTCACGCGACGCCTCGGCGGCCGGCAGTGTTCCGACCACGCGTCCGCTGCGCAGCACCGTGATGCGGTCCGACAGGTCGAGCACCTCGTGGACCTTGTGCGAGATGAAGACGAGCCCCCGACCGTCGCGGGCCATCTGGCGCAGGACGGCGAAGAGGTCGCCCACCTCCCTCGGCGTCAGGACGGCGGTCGGCTCGTCGAGGATGAGCAGGGACACGTCGCGATAGAGCGCCTTGATGATCTCCACGCGCTGGCGCTCGCCGACCGAGAGCTGCCAGATGAGGGCCTGCGGGTCAACCCTGAGGCCGTAGCGCTCGGAAAGATCGACGATGCGTGCCGAGACGGCCTCGAGGCCGGTGAGGGGCCCACGTGTCGACCGCGTTCCGAGCGCCACGTTCTCGGCCACGGTGAGCGTGTCCACCAGCATGAAGTGCTGGTGGATCATCCCGATCCCGTGACGGATCGCGCTCGAAGGCGAGCCGATCGAGACCCGCTGGCCCTTGATCCGGATCTCGCCCTCGTCGGGCCGGTAGAGCCCGTAGACCACGCGCATGAGCGTGCTCTTGCCGGCGCCGTTCTCGCCGAAGAGGGTGTGCACCTCTCCGGCGCGAACGTCGAAATCGACCCTGTCGTTGGCGACCACCCCGGGAAAGCGCTTCGTGATGTTGCGCATCTCGAGGACCGGGACGCCGGTCCTGCCGGTCGCGTCTCCCGGGGTGGTTGCCGTTCTCGTCATGGTTCCCGATTCACCCGTCGGCGGTCACTGCGGGACGTTGACCGAACCCTCGGTGATCCCCTTGATCAGCTCGTCGGCCTTGGCCTTCACGTTGGCCGGCAGGTTGAACCCGGGATTGAGCTGGATCGCCTCGCCGCCGTTGCCCAGCGTCGCCGTGAAGGTAGCCCCGCCGAGCTTGCCGGCCTGGATCGTGGCCAGGATCTGCTCGAGGATCGGGGCCCAGTTGTAGACCTGGCTGGAGACAACCTGGCTCGGCGCAAGGGACGCCTGGGTCCACTGTGTCCCGAACCACGGGAGGTTCTTGGACTTGGCAACGCCGATGGCCCCGACGACCGCCTGGGCGGTGCCGGTCAGCACGTCGGCCTTGTTGGCGACGAACGTCGTCGCGGCGGCGGACATCAGGCTGACGTCGCTGAACGAGCCCGTGTAGACGGGGTTGCAGGTGATCGATGCGACGATCGACTTGGCACCGGCGCAGAAGCCATCGACGTAGAGCTTGGCATCGCCGACCGCGATCGGGCCGATGACCCCGAGCACCTTGGACGTGCTGAGCATCGCCGCCATGGCGCCCTGGACGTAGCCGCCCTCGTTCGAGTTCACCTGGTAGGCGAACACGTTGGGCAGGTTGTAGGTGGACCCGGCCGTGCCCCAGGCGAAGGAGACGTTGGGGAACTGGGGTGCCAGCTGCTGGAGGATCGAGCCGTACTGCGACCCGTGGGCAATGACGAGGTTGTAGCCCTGCGACGCGTAGTTCTGGATGACGTTCGCGGCGGTCGCGACGACGAACTGGTTGTCGGAGACCGCGACCTCCAGGTTGTACTTCGCCTTGAGGGAGTTGAGCGCCTCCACCATCGACTGCGTGAAGGCCAGGTTGTTGACGGCACTCGGCGCGACCAGGGCCACCTTGAGCGTGACCGCCGCCGGGCTCGGGCTCGGCGCGACGGAAGCGGCCGCGGCGGGGCTCGGGCTCGGGCTCGGCGCGGCGGAGGCGGCCGCGGCGGGGCTCGGGCTCGGTGCGACCGTCGGGGCGGGCGTGCTGCTGCCGGAGCATGCGCCGGCGACCAGGGCCACCACGACGGCGGCGGTGCCAAGCCGCCGAATTCGGTCAGGAAGTCGTTGCATCAGGTGTCTCCTCGATTGGAACGGGTGTGTCTGCGCTGCGGGACGTGGATGGGCGAAGCACTCGGTCGCGTCAACCCTCCCTCTCGAATGGTCGGCCGAGGACGGCCGGCTGGCGGAACCGTCGAGCCAGGAACAGGAGGGCCAGCACGGTGATCACGGCCGGCGCGGTGGCAGCCAGGTCGGACGCGCTCAGGGGGATGATCCCGAGGGACTTCCAGGTCAGGATCACCACGCCGACCAACCCGTACAGAAGGGACCCGAACATCACGCCGATCGGGCGCCACGCCCCGAAATAGACGAGCGCGACGGCGATGAACCCCTCGCTCTGGGTCAGGTTGATCTGGAAGATCCCGCCGTACATGAGGAGGCTCGCCCCGGCGAGACCCGCGAAGGTGCAGCCGATGAGCACGGCGGACCAGCGGATGCGGGCCACGCTCACCCCAAGGCTGTCGGCCGCGGCCGGGTTCTCGCCCACCGCCCGGATCTTCAGCCCGAACGTCGTCCGGTTGAGGATGAAGGCCACGACCGGGACGAGAAGGAAGGCCAGGTAGACGAGCAGTGTCTGGTTGAAGAACATGCCGCCGATGAGCGGGATCGAGTCGAGCAACGGAATCCCGACCGGTTGCAGCGTCGCGATCGGGAGCGGCGTGCCGACGAGCTTCTGGAAGAGCAGCGAGCTGAACCCGAGGCCGAAGAGGTAGATGCCAATCCCGCTGATGCCCTGTTCGGCCTTGAGCGTCACGCTGACGAACGCGGTGACCACGCCCATCACTGTGCCGGTCGCCATTCCCGCCAGGATGGCGAGGAGCAGGTTGCCCGTCTGCAGCTCGACGTAGTAGGTCGCGAACGCCCCGAGGAGCATGATCCCGTCGACGCCGAGGTTGATGACCCCGCTTCGCTGTCCGATCGTCTCGCCGAGCGCGGCAAGGAGGAACGGCGTCGCGAGCGCGATGCCCGACGCGATCGTGGTCGTGAGGACGTCGACGGTGAAGAACTGGTTCATCGGTCCCCTGCGCCGTTCGCCTGCGGTGGCGCGTTGCGGGGGAGCCGCGGCACGCTCGATGCCCGGGGGCCGGCGAGGGCCATCGACTGGGCGCGGGCCCGCCGGCGCAGGTATTCGAGCGAGACGACCAGGACCACGATCGTGCCGCTGAGCGCGGTGACGAGGTCCGACGGCACGCCGGTGGCAACCTGGAGCGCCGAGCCACCCACGATCAGGCCGCCGAAGAGATACGCCGAGACGATGGTCCACAGCGGGTTGAGGCCGCCGAAGAGTGCGACAACGATGCCGTTGAAGCCGGCCGAGCCGGTGAATCCGGTCAGGCTGCCATCCGTCACCATCCGGTGGGAGATGCTTCCGAACACGAGGATCGCCCCGGCGAGCCCGCACATCGCGCCGCTCAGGGCCATCGCGAGCGTGATCGTGCGTTTGACCGGCATGCCCGCATAGGCGGACGCGTTGCGCGAGAGCCCGACGCTCCGGATCTGGAAACCGAACGTCGTGCGCCAGAGCAGGACGTACACGCCGATCGCGACGAGCACGGCGATCGGGACGCCCAGGTGGAGCTGCGTCCCGGGGACGAGGATCGGCAGCTGGGCGCTCGCCGGCAGGACCTTCGTCTCCGGGATCAGGCCCCCGACCGAGCTCGGCGACTGGTCGACCATCGGGCCTGCCAGGAGGAAGTTCATGACCTGGACCGCCACGAGGTTGAGCATGATGGTGCTGAGGATCTCGTTGACGTTGTAGTTCGCCTTGAAGAAGCCCGGGATGGCCCCCCAGACCGCGCCGCCCAGGGCGCCGGCCAGGAGGACGAGCGGCAGCAGGATGAAGCCGGGCAGGTCCGGGAACGCCAGCGCAGTCGCGGCGCTCAGCAGCCCGCCGATGGCGATCTGGCCCTCGCCGCCGATGTTGAACACGTTGGCCCGGAACGCGATGCAGATCCCGACCCCGACGAGCAGCAGCGGCACGGCCTGGATCGCCGTGCTGCTCAGCGCATAGCTCCCACCGAACGCTCCCTGCAGCAGCGCCCGGTATCCGGTGACCGGGTCCGCGCCCAGCGCCAGCATCATCACGGCACCGAGCAGGAGGGCGATGATCAGCGCGGACGGGAGCGCGAACCAGGTGAGCAGGAACCTGCCCCACCTCCCGCGAGCGCTGCCGACCATCGCCGCAGTCAGCTCGGTGGATTCACCTGCGCTCATCTCCGCCCTACCTTCGACCGGACGAGACATGGACCCCGCGGGCGAGCCAGATGGCGCCGAGGTGCGCGAGTGACACCTGCCGGCCAGCCCACGCTAGACGTGATCGAGGTTCCTGCCCATGGAAGGCTTCGTCACGAGGCGAGCAGGGCTGCGTCGGTTGACGGCGCGCAATGGCCCGCCTGCACAGGGATCACGCGTCCGGCGGCGGAGCAGATCCGGGACCCGAGCCCGGTGCTGGCGAGAGCCGTTGCATCACGAGGTGTCACTCCAAGGACCAGATGCTAGTCATCTGACGTCCTCTCCGAGCACGCATTGTGTCATGGCCTTGCAATCCGGTCCCCAGTGCCATTCGGCCTGTTGTATGCCCTGGGCAGCGCTCG
The DNA here is from genome assembly GCA_963809215.1 of uncultured Chloroflexia bacterium. Taxonomy (GTDB): domain Bacteria; phylum Chloroflexota; class Limnocylindria; order Limnocylindrales; family CSP1-4; genus CTSoil-043. The sequence continues at coordinate 44,951 of CAWEIJ010000002.1, read as the reverse complement.
GGTGGTCGAGCGCCAACGGCCAGGACACCAGCGGTCATGCCGGAGCTCCGGGGCTGGGTTGTGGCGTGGTCAGCCCTGACCTCGACTCCGGTACGTGGGCCTGGGAGGCCACCACCGCACCGCACGGGTGGCCGTGCCGGCGGGACGCGCCGCGTGATCGTCGCGACGCGGCTCCCGCCCCCGGCCGGGGCCGGGTCGTCTGGCATGACGCAGTCGCTGAGAATGGCGGGGTGGCGCCGATCTTGTCGGGAACGACAGCCGGAGACGCGGAGCGCGGGCTGCGATGCCGCCGCGGCCCACGACGGACGATGCGGTGGGAGCCCGTCGGCCCGACGCCGGCGCAGACCAGCGCTCGCACCGCGGCAGGTACCGGGTCCCGGTCCGGCCAGGCTGCCGGCGGCCCGACCTGCCCGCAGCGCCGGACCCGGAGCCGGCCCGGCGTGCCCCGAAGTCAACAGGCCGAATGGCACTGGGAGCTGGGTTGCCGGGCTATGCCACAATGCGGCACAGACAAGATGTCAGATGACTAGCGTCTCGTGCCTCGAGCGTCCGATCCCCGGCGCGATGGTGCTCGGCGTCACGAGGCCCGCGCCTTTCGGTCTTGCTGCGCCACACGAAGAGATGAGGCTGGTGCATGGTTCGCCGTAACCTGACCCTGGCCCGGCAGGCGGCTCAGGAGGTCGTCGCGGGGATCCAGTCGGGTGCGCTGGCAGGCGAAGACGGGCTGCTGCCCTCGGAGACGTCGTTGAGTCAACGCATCGGCGTGAGCCGGGCGACCCTTCGTGAGGCCCTCTCGCAGCTCGAACAGGGTGGCCTCATCGTTCGTCGCCATGGGATCGGCACGTTCGTCAGCCCCCGCCATCCCCTCGTCGTCGCGGGACTCGAAGAGCTCCAGAGCATCGAGACGCTGGCCAGGACGATCGGGGTGGAGATCCACATGGGAGAACGCGAGATCCGGGAGCGAACCGCCGCGGCGGACGAGGCCGACGCCCTGCAGATGCCCACGGCAACCCCGGTCCTTGCGGTCGAGCGGGTCATGGTGTCGGGCGGGCTTCCCATCGCCTTCCTCATCGACGTCGTGCCGACGGATGTCCTCGACCCGAAGGAGCTGGGCGACTCGTTCGACGGCTCGATGCTCGACTTCCTGCTGCGGCGGCGCGACCCACCCCTGAGGCACTCGCACACCGAGCTGTCCGCGGAGGCGGCGAGCATCGACCTGGCCCGCCGGCTTCATCTTCGTGTCGGCGATCCGCTCCTCAAGCTCACCGCCCAGCTCTACGCGGAAAGTGGGCGCGTCGTGGACTATTCCCTGAGCTACTTCAGCCCCGGGCACTTCCGCTTCCACGTCATTCGCCGGGTCAACCAGATCGCTCCCCAGGCCTCCGAGGGTCCGGCGCCGGCCGTGAGGACGATAGACCAGGGGGAGGCGGAGCTCGCCAGTGCACATTCGTAGGTCGAGCGGCTCCCCCGGTCTGAGCCGGGTGGAGACCGGACCCTTGCTCGTGGGCGTACGCCCCACGTAGCGATCTCAGCTGCCGCCACGTCAATTCGTCGAACAGGAAGGTGCCAGTAATGCGCAGTTTCTCAGGCCGCGACATCCTCTCCCTGAAGGACTTCAGCCGGGACGAGTTCTTCCGCGTCTTCCAGGTCGCCGACGACCTGCGGCCCTTCGCCCGCGACCGCCGCAACTCGGACCTGCTGAAGAACAAGACCCTCCTGACGGCCTTCTACCAGCCCTCCACGCGGACGCGGCTCTCCCACGAGGCCGCCATGCATCGGCTGGGCGGGCACGTCCTCGGCTTCTCCGACTCGAAGATGACGCGTGCCGGCGACTTCTACCAGGAGTCGATCAAGGACACCTTCCACATGCTGGAGTACTACGCGGACGTCATCGCGATCCGCCACTTCCAGCAGGGCGCGCCCCACGAGGCGGCGAAGTGGTCGTCCGTGCCGATCATCAACTGCGGCGACGGCTGGGGCGAGCACCCGACCCAGGTCCTGACCGACCTGTACACGACCCTCCACGAGAAGGGCACGCTCGACGGGCTGACCTACCTGCTCGTCGGCGACATGCGGATGCGGACCATGCATTCGATCCTGTACGCCCTCTCGCAGTTCGACGCGAAGGCCATCGTGGTCGGCCCGCCGGACATGAGCCTCCTGCCCGAGTTCAAGGCGGAGATCGACGCCCTCAACGTGGACTACGAGGAAGCCGGCGACGTCCGCGACGTCATCGACCAGGCGGACGTGATCTACATGGAGCCGGTCGTCCAGGCCGACTACACCGCGTCGCGCGTCGAGCGCGGCGACAAGGTCGGCCGCACGCCGCCCGAGTACTGCGTCACGCGCGAGCTCCTGCGCGAGAAGGCCAAGCGCAGCTCGATCATCCTGCACTCCCTGCCGCGCATGGACGAGCTGCTGGAGGACGTGGACGGCACCCGCCACCAGCGCTACTGGGCCGAGGCGTTCAACGGCGTCGCGCTCAAGATGGGGCTCCTCGCGCTCATCCTCGGCGCGGCGGAGTAGGCGCCGCCATGCAGACGGACCTTCGCGGCCGCGACCTGATCAGCCTCCAGGAGTGGACGAAGGAGGAGATCGACACCGTCCTCGAGGTCGCCCTCCAGCTCAAGCGGGAGCGGGCCCTCGGGATCCCGCACCCGCTCCTGCGGGATCGCGTGCTGGCGATGCTCTTCTTCTTCTCTTCGACCCGGACCCGCGCCTCGTTCGAGGCGGGCATGGCCCAGCTGGGCGGCCACGCGCAGTTCATCGAGAGCCGCACGACCCAGATCTCGCACGGCGACACGCCGAAGGAGATCGGCGAGATCCTGGGCCGCTACAACGATGGGATCGCCATCCGGAACGTCGACTGGGGCGTCGGCAACCAGTACATCCGGGACGTGGCGGCGGCCAGCCGCGTACCCGTCCTCAACATGCAGTGCGACCTGTTCCACCCGCACCAGTCGCTCGCGGACCTGCTCACGATCCACGAGAAGAAGGGCAACCCGCGGGGCCGGACGATCGCGATCAGCTGGGCGTACGCGGCCAGCTACCAGAAGCCGATCAGCGTGCCCGTGGACCTGTCGCTCCTCACGACCCGCTACGGGATGCACGTGCGGCTGGTCCACCCCCCCGAGTTCAGGCTCCCGGCCGACATCGTCGCGCAGGCCGCGGAGAACGCCCGCCGCTCGGGCGGCAGCTTCGAGCTGATGGACGACTTCGACGCCGGCATGGCGGGCGCGGATGTCGTGTACGCGAAGAGCTGGGGCGCCCTGCTCACCGCGAAGGACGAGACCGAGGGCGCCGAGATCGCCAAGAAGTACACGGACTGGATCACCGACGAGCGGCGAATCGGCCTCGCGGCGGACGACGCGATCTACATGCACCCGCTTCCGGCCGATCGGGGCGTCGAGGTCGCGGACGCCGTCATCGACGGGCCGCACTCGGTCGTCTACGACGAAGCCGAGAACCGGCTCCACGCCCAGAAGGCGGTCATGGCCCTCACGATGCGGTAGGCATCGTGTTCGTACCGACGGAACGTGAAGCGGCCGGCGCCCCGCGCGGGGCGCCGGCCGCGTTTCCCCCCGGGCCGCGATTCGGTCAGAAGGCCTCGAGGTAGCGGTCCAGCTCCCACTGCGTGACCTGGGCGCGGTACTCGTCCCATTCGGCCTGCTTCGCGTCGACGTAGTGCTCCAGCACGTGCTCCCCGAGCGCGTCGCAGATCACCGGATCGGCCTTGAGCTCCTCGAGCGCATCGCCGAGCGTGCCCGGGAGCTCCTTGATGCCGCGCTCGGAGACGCGGGCGGCGTCCATCTCGAAGAGCGACTCCTCGACCGGGTCCGAGATCGTGAGGCCCTTCTCGACGCCATCGAGGCCCGCCGCGATCATGACCGCGAAGGCAAGGTAGGCGTTCGACGACGGGTCGGGGCAGCGGACCTCGCAGCGGGTTCCCTCGATCGACTTCCCGGGCGAGATCATCGGGACGCGGATCAGGGCGGAGCGGTTGGTCCGTCCCCAGGTGATGTACGTCGGCGCCTCGTAGCCGGGCACGAGGCGCTTGTACGAGTTCACGGTCGGGGCAAGGATCGCGATCATCGAGCGCGCATGGGCCAGGATCCCGGCCATGTACGAGCGGGCAAGGTCCGAGAGCCCGTACTTGTTGGCCGGGTCGGCGAACGCGTTCCGCCTGTCGGCGATCGAGTACAGGCTCTGGTGGGTGTGCATGCCCGAGCCGTTGATCCCGAAGATCGGCTTGGGCATGAAGGTCGCGTAGAGGCCGTGCTGCTGGGCGATCGCCTTGAGGGCGAACTTGAAGGTCACCGCGTTGTCGGCCGTGCGCAGCGCGTCGGAGTACTCGAAGTCGATCTCGTGCTGGCCCGCGGCCACCTCGTGGTGGGCGGCCTCGACCTTGATCCCGAACGCCTCGAGCGCGTCGACCATGTCCTGGCGGACCTCCTGCGCGAGGTCGGTCGAGAAGTCGAAGTAGCCCGCGAGGTCGTGCGGGAGCGGCGCGACCCTGCCGTTCGCGTCGCGGTTGAACAGGAAGAACTCCAGCTCGGGCCCCATGTTCACGATGAACCCGAGCTTCCTGGCGCGCTCCACCTGGCGGCGCAGCACGAAGCGCGGGTCGCCCACGAAGGGCTCGCCGCGCGGCGTGAAGACGTCGCAGATGATCCGGGCCGTTCCGCGCGGACCGCTCGCCGGCTGCCACGGGATCTCGGCGAAGGTCGTCATGTCCGGCATCAGGTACTGGTCCGACTCGGCGATCCGGGTGAAGCCCTCGATCGACGACCCGTCGAACCAGGTCCCGTGCTTGACCGAGCTCTCGAGCTGGTGGATCGGGATGGTGACCGCCTTCACGATCCCCAGCACGTCGGTGAACTGGAGCTGGATGAACCGGATCCCGTCGGCCTGGGCCTTCTTGATGATCGCGAGCGTGCCGGCCTCGGCCACGTGAACCTCCTCGAGCGGGTAACCGGCAGCTAGTACTGGAAGAGCAGCTCTCGGTACTTGGGAAGCGGCCAGAGGTCGTCGGCCACGACCGTCTCGAGCTCGTCCGCGGCCACGCGAACCGCGTTCTGGGCGGGGATGACCGAGTCGCAGAACGCCGCGGCCTCGGCGTGCACCGAGCCCGCCTCGTGGGCGGCATGCTGCACCGCCTCGAGGGCATGAATGGCGTCGACGAGCGTGTCGGTCAGCGCCGCCACCTTGTCGGCGACGGCCTTCACGCCCTTCGACCCTGCGGCATCCCCGAGCTCGCCGAGGTACCGGACGGCCGCGGGCAGGATCATGGTCCTGGCGATGTCGAGCGTGCAGTTGGCCTCGATGTTCTGGACCTTGACGTAGCGCTCCCAGTTGATCTCGACCCGGGCTGCCAGCTCGCGCTCCGAGAGGACGCCGAACTTCGAGAAGAGCTCCCTGGCCTTGGCCGTGGTCAGGGCCGGGAGCGCGTCGACGGTCGTCCTGTTGTTGGGCAGCCCGCGCCTGGCGGCCTCTGCGTGCCACTCCTCGGCGTAGTTGTTGCCCTCGAAGAGGACCTGCTTGTTCTGCTGGACGATCCCCGACAGGATGGAGGTGAGCCCCTCGAAGTCGCCGTGCTCGAGCTTCTCGAGCTCGTCGGCGAGCAACGACAGCGAGTCGGCGACCGCGCTGTTCAGGACGGTCTGGGGCCAGTAGATCGGGGCCGACGACCCGACCGCGCGGAACTCGAACTTGTTGCCGGTGAACGCGAACGGCGAGGTCCGGTTGCGGTCCGTGGCGTCCTTCGGCAGGACCGGGAGCGAGGTGACGCCAAGCTCGAGAGATCCGCCCGTCTTGGACGCGGACGCGGCGCCCCGTCTCCAGCTGCTCGATGACATCCTCGAGCTGGGAGCCGAGGAACACCGACATGATGGCCGGGGGCGCCTCGTTCGCCCCGAGACGATGGTCCTTGCCGGCGTCGGCGATGCTGGCGCGCAGGATGTCGGCGTGGACGTTGACCGCGCGGATGACCGCGACCAGGAAGGCCAGGAACTGCGCGTTGGCGTGCGGGTCGTGGCCGGGGTCCAGGAGATTCTCGCCGTCATCGGTGGCCATCGACCAGTTGTTGTGCTTGCCCGATCCGTTGATGCCGGCGAACGGCTTCTCGTGGGACAGGAACATGAGGTCGTGCCGGCGTGCGAGGCGACGCATCATGCTCATGACGATCATGTTGTGGTCGGAGCCGACGGAGGTCGGCTCGTAGACGGGCGCCATCTCGAACTGGGCCGGCGCCACTTCGTTGTGGCGCGTCTTGGAGGGGATGCCGAGGCGCCAGAGCTCGCGATCGAGATCCATCATGAACGCCAGCATGCGCTCGCGGATGCGTGCCGAAGTACTGGTCCTCCAGCTCCTGGCCCTTCGGCGAGGGGGCGCCGAAGAGGGTGCGGCCGGTGAGGATCAGGTCCGGGCGCTGCTCGGCGAGGCGCCGGTCGACCAGGAAGTACTCCTGCTCGGGCCCGATGTTCGTGAAGACCCGGCTGGCGGTGGTGTTGTCGAACCAGCGCAGCACGCGCAGGGCCTGCGCACCCAGGGCCTCCTGCGAGCGCAGCATCGGGATCTTGTGGTCCAGGGCCTCGCCCGTGTACGACACGAACGCGGTCGGGATGGTGAGCGTGACGCCGTTCGGCTCGACCTGCAGGAAGATCGGGCTCGTGAGGTCCCAGGCGGTGTACCCGCGGGCCTCGAACGTGGACCGGATCCCGCCGGACGGGAACGAGCTGGCATCCGGCTCGCCCTGGATCAGGCCCTTGCCCGAGAACTCCGCGATCGTCCGGCCGTCCGGGGTTGGACTCAGGAACGAGTCGTGCTTCTCGGCGCTGCCGCCGGTCATGGGCACGAACCAATGCGTGTAGTGCGTGGCGCCGTGGGCGATGGCCCACTCCTTGACGCCGTGGGCGACGGCGTCGGCGATCACCGAGTCGAACGGCTCGAGGCCCTCGATCGTGCGCCGCAGCCGCTTGAAGATCGGCTTGGGCAGGTACTGCCGCTGGACGACCTCGTCGAACACGTAGCTGCCGTAGATCTCCTCGCCGGCGTGCTCGAGGTAGTCCTGGGTGGCGGCGACCCGATGGTTGGAGATCGCCTCGATGGCCGTGTGTCGAGCGGTCATGTGACTCCTACGTCTGGTGGGCGCGTGGTCCGCCTGACTGCGATCGGACCGGCGCGTGGCGCCCTCGGGCTACGCATGATCGGAACGCGCAGGGACGCATCCGGGATGAGCCTAGAACCTACCGCACCCGGCGGGGCAGTCCAAGACCCCGGTCGCGGGGGACTCCGAAATGTCCCGTAATTGAAACGTATCCGCGGTTGTACCTCCACGCTCCGTGCGCTCGTGGGTCATCCGGCGGGACGGCGGCGAGCCACGAGGTCCGTGAGGAGCGCCCCGAACTCCCGGCGCAGGTCCACGTACCGGTCCGCGTGCGCGGCCAGGCGCACCTCGCCCGCGGGCGCGATGCGCACCCAGACGCGCCGGCGCGGCAGGTAGAACGTGATCGCGAGCCCGAGGATCAGGAGCAGGAAGCTGACCCAGATGATGGGCGCCCCGGGATCGCGCCTCGCGATGATCCCCGAGTATGCGGAGATGGCATCCACCGTGATGCTGAAGTCGACGTTCTCCGGCGCCGCCGTGTCGCCCGGGCCGGCGAGGCCCTGGAACAGGGTCTCGTACGTGGTGGGGTTGCCGGCGGCGTCGATTGCGGTGGGCCGCACCGCGACGACGAAGAGCGGCGTGGCCGTGCCTGCCTTCGCCATCACGAGCTGGACGACGGCGTCGCGGCCGGGAACCACGAGCTGCCCGGTCGGCAGCCCGCCCGCGGAGGCGTCGAGCGGGACCGGTCCGGACCACAGGAGGCCCCCGTCCCGCTCCCGGATCGTGAGATCGATGGCCGGCCCGAAGAAGTTCTGGTGGAACGTGTACCCGCCCGCGGTGAGCGGGTCGTTGACCCGGATGGTCTTCCGCGCGATCTCGCGCCCGTCCTGGTAGACGGCGAGGTCGGTCGCGAAGTCCGTGAACCTGCCGGCCGCGTCGCGCGGTGCGTCGAAGGCGAGGTTCTTCACGCTCACCAGGTCGGACGTCCCGATGCTGTCGATGGGAACGGCCTGCCCGATGGGGAGCAGGATCCCGGCTTCGAAGCCGAAACGGCTGGTCACCCCCGCCGCCACCAGGAACCCCACGAGCCCGGCATGGCTGATGAGGGTCGCCATCTTCACGTACTGGTGGCGGTCCCCGTACAGATAGCGCGTCCCGTCGCTCGCCGTCTCCTCCCGGATGCGGAACCGGGCGCGGCGGAGGGCCGCCCGGACGTCGTCGACGGCCAGGCCCTCCCCGATGACGGCGCGGTCGGGCACGTCCGGGTCGTAGAACGCGTCCGGCTGGCGGACCCGGACGTGCCGGGACTGGCGCCACAGGCGCGGCGTCCGGTCGAGCGTGCACACGACGATCGAGACGGCCAGCAGCGCGAGCAGGAGCGTGAACCACCAGGCGCTGAAGACGCGGAAGAGCTGGAGCCGTTCGAGCAACGAGACGGCGCCCGCCCCGATCGACGGCTCGAGGCGCGCCCTGATCGTGGCCATCTGGTCGGCGTAGTCGGCGGCGCTGCGCTCGGCGATCGAAGGCAGCTGGGGCAGGATGATCCCGACCACGCCGGCGAGCGCGATCGCCACGATCTGGACGACCGCGAAACGGACGGAGGTCAGGAGCCGATAGACGCCGCGCCCTGCGCTCGCGAGCGGGTTCGTCGGCCGGCGCGCGAGGATCGCCGGGGCGCCGTCCGGCAGGGCCCGCGTGATGGCCACGGGTCAGGCGGTCGCAGCGGTCGGTGCGGACGTGTCGGCGGCGCCTGCGGTGGTGGCGGAGGCGGCGATGAGGGCGCCCCCGAGCCAGGCAGCGCGCCCAGGGACGCGGAGCGAGTCGCTGGACGAGGGCGGCTGGGCCATCCGCGGCACTCGCGACGCCGCTCGGATCGCCCGCGTGGTGAAGCCTTCGTCCATGACCGGATCGTACACCGGCGCCGCCCGGGCGCCGCCCGTGGTGCGCGACCCGCGTCAGCCTGCCCGGCCCATCTCCCATCCGACGGCGACCGGGCCACGACCGACGGCGACGCGCGACGCTCGCACCATCACGGGGGTCATGTCGCCCGACCGGGCGTACGGCCCGCCGATCCGGTTCCGGCCGCGCTGCTTCGCGGCGTACATCGCCTCGTCCACGCCGTCCATGAGCTGGTCGAGCGTCCTGCCGTCGTCGGGCCACGCGACGAGCCCGATCGAGACGCTGACCGGGACCGGGCTGTCCCGTTCGACCGTTCGCATCGACGCGACCCCCTGGCGTATCTTCTCGGCGACCACGAACGCGCCCGCCGGGTCCGTCTCCGGCAGGAGCACGACGAACTCGTCGCCGCCCAGCCGCGCCGAGGTGTCGATCCGCCGGACACCGTCGCGGATGACGTCCGCCACACCCGCGAGCACGTGGTCGCCGGCGCGATGCCCGAACGAGTCATTGACGGCCTTGAGGTTGTCCAGGTCGGCCATGAGGAGGCAGAAGCCGCGCCCGTAGCGCGTGCCGCGCTCGATCTCGCGCTCGATCGCCGCGAGGAGGTAGCCCCGGTTCGCGAGCCCGGTGAGGGCGTCCGTGGTCGAGAGCCGGACGGCCGCCAGGCGCGTGCGGCGCTGCTCGCGCGCGACGACCATCGAGACGTAGGCAAGAAGGACGAGCGAGACGAGGTTGACCCCGACCACCGCGATCAACCCGACGTCCGCGCTGCCGGGCGTGAGCTCCAGCGCGATGGCGATGAGATAGCTCGCCGAGGCGAGAAGGACGAGGCTCACGGTCGCAAGCGGCGGCACGACGAGCGCCGCGCCGACGACGATCAGGACGAACGCGAAGAAGAACGGGCTCGCCGCCCCGCCGGTGAGCACCACGACGAGCGTCACGAAGATGATCGAGACCGCGCCTTCGACCAGGTACTTCGCCCGCCCGAGCGCCCCGGCCGGCAACAGGTCGTGGGCGACCAGGACGAACAGGCCCGCGATCCCGAGGATCGCGTAGACCGCGCCTTCCCGGTCCTGCCAGAGACCGCTCGTGGAGACGAGGATCGCGGTGGAGAGGATCCAGGCCCAGCCGGCGATCCGGACCACGCGGTCGTACGCCCCGATCGGGACGCCGTCGGAGACGCCCGCGTCCCCGTCAAGCAGCGGTCAACGCCCGGAAGTCGACCGATGCGAGCGAAGCGTCCGGGCGCGGCCGCCCGTTCCGCCGCCGGCGCTGGAAGAGCAGCATGGCGAAGGCCGCGAACAACGCCCCGTCCACGACGCCCACCGCGATCATGCCCAGCACAAGGCCGGCGTTGGACACGCTGCTCCTCAATCGGGCGTTCGTCCTGGACGCGATGGCGACGGAACCCCTCAGCGCATTCTATCCGCGGGCGTGACGCCTCGATCGCCCGTGTCGCACGCCGGACGACCTCGAACCGGCACGGCGCGCTCGTCTCAGCCGACGGGAATCGCTGTTCCGATCATTGCGGCGCCGCGCTGCGGTCTGCTAGCGTCCAACGCGAGAGGGCCGCGCGCGCCCACGCCCCCGGAGGATGCCCAGCGATGTCGCAGCAGGCGCCGCCGCGGGTGCGTACGGCCGAGGTTCGGAGCCCCTCGACCGAGATCTCGGAGCTCGACAAGCGGATCATCGAGCACCTCCAGCAGGACGGCCGGCGGCCCTTCACCCAGATCGCCATCGCCCTGGGCGTCTCCGAAGCAACGGTGCGTGCGCGCACCAATCGCCTGGTGGACCGCGACATCCTCCAGATCGTGGGCGTCACCGACCCGTTGAAGCTCGGGTTCCAGCAGCAGGCGATGATCGGCGTGCGCTGCGAGGCTTCCGAGCTCCTCGAGGCCGCCGACGTCATCAACGCGTTCCCGGAGGTCGACTACCTGGTCGTCACGGCCGGCTCGTACGACCTGCTCGTCGAGGTCGTCTGCGAGGACAACGAAGCCCTCCTCCAGTTCCTGACGGAGAAGCTGCGCCGGGTGCCCGGCGTCCGCGAGACGGAGACGTTCGTCTACCTGCGGATGCTCAAGCAGGTCTACACCTGGGGAACGCGTTAGCCCCTGGCAGGCTCCGGATCCAGGACCGGCAGCGGCCGGCCTCCCTCGGCCAGCCAGCAGGCGGCGGCGTGGCCGCGCTCCATCTCGAACAGGGGCGGCTCGGCCGTGCGGCACTTCTCCAGGATGCCGGCACGATTCGCCCAGGGGCAGCGCGGGTGGAACCGGCAGCCGGTCGGGATCGCCGCTGCGCTCGGCGTCTCGCCGGCGAGGATCTGGCGCTTCGCGCGCCTGCCGATCTCGGGCGGCTCCGGGCTCGGCATCACGGAGACGAGCGCCTGCGTGTACGGATTGCCCGGCCGCCGGATCACCTGCTCGGCCGTCCCGATCTCCAGGATGCGACCGAGATACATGACCGCGATCCGGTCCGCGATGACCCAGGCAACGGACAGGTCGTGGGTGATGAACAGGTAGGTCAACCCGTGCTCGGTCCGGAGGTCCAGCATCAGCTTGAGGATCTCGGTGCGGATGGAGACGTCGAGCATGGAGACCGGCTCGTCGGCGACCACGAGCTCCGGGCCCAGCACGAGCGCCCCCGCGATCACGACCCGCTGGCGCTGTCCGCCCGAGAGCTCGTGGGGATATCGGAACGCGAAGTCGGATGCCGGCCGGAGGCCCGCGGCGTCGAGCGCCTCGAGGACCCGCCGCTCGCGCTCGCTGCGCCCGGGGCGCCATCCGCTGGACCTCCAACGGCTCGGCCACGAAGTCGTGGATGGTCTGCTTCGGGTTCAGCGTCTCGTACGGATCCTGGAAGATGAGCTGCACGCGGCGCCGGAAGTCGCGGAGCGCTGATCCGCCCCAGACCTCGGTGACGTCCGTCCCGTCGAGCAGCATGCGCCCGGCCGTCGGGCGCGTCAGCTTGACGATCACCCGGCCGGTCGTGGTCTTGCCGGACCCCGACTCCCCCACGAGTCCCAGGACCTCGCCGCGGCGGATCGCCACGTCGATCCCGTCGACCGCACGCACCGCGCCGAAGCGGCGCCGGAGGATGGTGTCCGCGAAGCCGCCCCGGACCGGGAAGTGGACCTCGAGGCCCTCGAGGCGGAGGAGCTCGTCGGTCACCGCGAGCCCTCCGAAGCGGGAACAGCCGCCACGCCCGGGGCGTCGGCGCCCGTGATCTCCGGGAGCGGGATCGGCCGCCGAACGCCGTCGCCGCCGGGCGGATACAGGTGGCAGGCGACCCGAACGCCATCCGCATAGCGGACCTCCGCCGGCACGACCTCGCGGCAGACCTCCATCGCCATCGGGCAGCGGGGGTGGAAGCGGCAGCCCGGCGGCGGCGTCCGGAGGTCCGGCGGCGCGCCCGGGATCGTGCCGAGCAGGCGTCGGTCCGAGTCGAGGTTCGGGATGGCCGCCAGGAGCATCTGCGTGTAGGGATGGCGCGGCTCGCGGAACAGGGTCCGGACCGGCCCCTCTTCGGCCACGCGCCCGGCATACATCACGAGGACCCGGTCGCACGTCTCGGCGATCACCGAGAGGTCGTGGGTGATGAGGATCAGCGACAGCCCCAGCTGCTCGCGGAGCCGCTCCAGCAGCTCCAGGATCTGGGCCTGGACCATGACGTCGAGCGCCGTCGTCGGCTCGTCGCCGATGACGATCGCGGGATCGCAGGCGAGCGCCATCGCGATCATCGCCCGCTGCCGCATGCCGCCCGAGAGCTGGTGCGGGTAGGCCGCCGCCCGGTCGCGCGCGATGCCCGACGAGCTCGAGGAGCTCCACCGCTCGGCGGTTCGCCTCGGCACGTCGGAAGCCCGAGCCGCTCGACGATCGGCTCGGCGATCTGGTCGCCGACGCGGCGGACGGGGTTCAGGGCGTTCATCGCGCCCTGGAAGATCACCGAGATCTCGCGCCAGCGATAGCGGCGCAGCGCGTTCTCGCTCTTCGTGGCCAGGTCGATGCCGAAGAGCCTGACGGAGCCGCCCACGACCTTCGCGTTGGCGGGAAGCAGCCGGACCAGCGAGAGCGCTGTCGTGGTCTTGCCGCAGCCGGACTCGCCGGCGATCCCCAGGGCCTCCCCGTCGTGCAGCTCGAAGCTGACACCGTCGACCGCCTTCACCGTGCCGGACGGCAGCGTGAAGTAGGTCCGGAGATCCTCGACCACGAGGAGCGGGGCATCCGGGTCCGCCAGCCTGGGCAGCGGCCACTGGCGCCGGCCGCGGGCGGCGCCGAGCCCGACCGGCGGAACCGGAGCGTCGCCCATGGACGGGTCGCGCGGGGGCCGTCCGCCCGGGGCCGGCATCGCCTGCCGACGCGTCGTCCGTCATCGGGTCGCCGACTTCGGGTTCAGGACGTCGTCGAGGGCGTTGCCGACGAGGGTGAAGGCCAGGATCACGACGACCACGCAGGAGGCCGGCGGGACGATGTACCACCAGGCGCCCAGCCCAGGCGCGCCCGACACCTGGGCGGCATTGAGGAGCTGTCCCCAGGACGGCTGGAACGGGTCGCCCAGGCCGATGAACGAGAGCGTCGTCTCGGTGAAGATCGCGCCGGCGAACGTGAGGACGGTGTTCGCGACGATCAGGTTCACGACGTTCGGGAGGATGTGGCGCCGCATGATGTGCGCCCGGCTCCCGCCGATGACCCGCGCCCGGTCCACGAACATGCGCTCCTTCACCGAGAGCGTCTGCGAGCGGATGATCCGAGCGGTCGAGGCCCAGCTGGTGAGGCCGATGACCACGATGATCACGAGCAGGGTGGCCCGGATCCCGAAGAGCTCGGCGTCCGTCCCGACGATGTCCAGGATGATCGGCGCCAGGACGATGGCGAGGACGAAGGTCGGCAGGACCAGGAAGAAGTCCGTCAGGCGCATGAGGACCTGGTCGGATCGCCCTCCAACGAATCCCGACACGATCCCGATCACCGCCCCGAGCACGATCGTGATCAGCGTCGCCAGGAGCCCGATCACCATGGAGATGCGCGCCCCGTGGACGGTCATGTTCAGGATGTCGCGCCCGATCTCGTCGGTCCCGAGGAGGTGCCCGGCGGACGGGGGCTCGAGCGGTCCCCCGGTCGCGGTGGTGACGGTCTGGAGCGCGCCGACGAAGAGCTGCGGGGCGAGCGCGAGGAGCGCGAAGAGGACGAGGATCCCGGCACCCACGACGCCGTCCCGGCGGGCGGCGTAGCGCCGGGCGAACTGGCGCGCGTTGCGCAGGCGAAGCCGCCACCGGGCCCCGCGGAGGTCGATCGGCGCGACGGGAACGGCGCTCATTGCCGCACGCGTGGGTCCAGGTAGCCGTAGACGATGTCGGCCACGAAGTTGGCGAGGACCACCGAGACGCCGAGGAGCAGGAAGATCCCCTGGAGCACCGGGTAGTCGCGCGAGTCGAGGGCGTCGACGGTCAGCGTCCCGAGGCCCGGCCAGTTGAACACGATCTCCGCGGTGATCGCGCCGCCCACCACGTACCCCAGGTTGATGGCGATCAGCGTCACGGCCGGCAGGAGCGCGTTGGGGAACGCGTGCGAGCGCAGGATCCTGCCGTCGGTCAGCCCCTTCGCCCGGGCGGTCGCGATGTAGTCCTCCGCGCGCGTCTCCGTGATCGACGAGCGCATGAGGATGGAGTAGCCGCCGATCAGGCCCAGGCTGATCGTGGCGAGCGGGAGCGCGAGGTGCGACAGGAGGTCGCCGAGGAACTCCACCGGCCCGGGGTACGACGCCCCGGCGGTCAGCATCCCCGAGGTCGGGAACCAGCCCAGCCCGGCCGCGAAGATGATGATCAGCGGCATCCCGATCACGAAGTAGGGCATCGAGTAGAGGACCAGGCTGATCCCGTTGCCGACGCGGTCGGCCATCCCGCCTCGCCGCCAGCCGGTGTAGGCGCCGAGGGCGAGGCCGAGGACGATCGCGATCAGCTCGGCGAGGCCGATCAGCAGGATCGTCGGCCCGAAGCGGTCGCCGATCACCTGGGTGACCGGCTGCCCCTGGAACTTGATCGAGTAGCCCAGGTCGCCCTGGAGCGTCGACCCGACGAAGGCCACGAGCTGGTCCGGGATCAGCGGCTTGTCGAGGCCCCAGCGCGCCCGCGCCGCGTCGCGCTGCTCGACGGTCACGTTCGGGTTGCGCGGGTTCACACGGTCCGGCGACCCGGGCATCATCCGGAAGAGCAGGAAGTTGAGCAGCACGATCATGAGGATCGTGAAGATCGCCTGTGCGGACTGCCGGGCGAGGTAGCGGGCGCTCACGGGCGGGCCTCGAAGCGCGCCGGTGCGCGCCGGGGCACGGCCGGTCGCGCCCCCACGGGCGTGCGGCGGAGGGTCGCCATGCGGCCCTCCGCGTTGACGGTCATGGGCTGCCGGTCAGGATCGGGGTCGGAGGCCGGTCCTACTCCTCGTCGCCCGGCCCCGCACCCCGGCGGCGCCTGACGAGCAGCAGGCCGCCGCCCGCGACCACGAGAACCACGACGACGATGACCGCGTAGAGCGCGGTGTTGTCGGCGGACCCGCCGCCCGGAGCGCCGGCCCCGGCGGCTGCCGAGGGCGCGGCCGATGGGACGGGCGTGGCCGACGCCCCTGGGACCGGCGTGATGACCGGCGTCGGCGAGGGCGCGGCCGTCGCGTCGGTGAGCAGCGTGTACTGGAGGGTGCCGTAGGAGAAGAGCGGCGTCCCGTTCGCCAGGGGCTGGTTCTGCCAGCCCCCGAAGTGGTCGGTGCGGTATGCAGCCAGGTTCGCGTCGTAGTAGAGGATGTCGTAGACGGCCTGGTCGTAGATCAGGTTCTGCATCTGGGCGAGGATCGTCTTGCGCGCGTCGGCGGTGGCCGCCATGTTCTGCTCGTCGTACATCTTGTCGAAGGCCGGGTTGCAGTACTGGCTGTCCGACGACGAGCCGATCGCGTCGCAACGGAAGATCTGGAGCAGGGCATTCGGGTCAGGGTTCCCCGACCAGCCCCACAGCTCGATGTCGTAGTTCGCCTTGAAGTCCTTGCCCGCCTCCGGAGGCAGGACGATGTTGCCGAGGGTGGCGGAGTCGTACTGCTGGGCGGTCACCTTGATCCCGAGCTGCGCGTACCAGTCCTTGACGAACTGGGCGGCCTTCGCATACGTGTCCTTCGTGTCCGGGTAGTCCAGGCGGAGGCTGATGGGCTTGCCCTGCTTGTCGAGGCGGTTGCCATTCGCGTCGAGCGTGTAGCCGGCCGCGTCGAGCTTCTGCTTGGCGAGCTCGATGTCGAAGGTCCGTGGATGATCGGGCTCGACGTGCCAGGCGCCGAGGACAGGTGGCACGATCGTCGTGCCGACCTCGCCGTAGCCGCCGAGGACGCGGTCGACCAGCTCCTTCTTGTCGACGGCGTAGCCCAGCGCGTCGCGGAACGCGGGGTCCCAGAGCGCCTGGGTGGAGGGCCCGACCCCGGGGGACAGCGTCTGTCCCTTTGTCGCGCCGTACTCGTTGAATGCGAGCTGGGACCAGCCGTTCGAGCTGCCGACGACCGTCTTGATGTTCGGCTGGTTCTCGAGCGCCTTGAGCTGCTCCGGCGTCGTGTCGCGGGCGTAGTCGATCTCGCCGGCCTTGAGCGCCTGGACCATCGTGTCGGCACCCTTGAAGAACTGGATCACGACCTCGTCCGCGGCGCCCTGCCTGCCCCAGTAGCTGGGGTTCCGGACGAAGCGGACGTACTGGCTGGTCTTCCACTCAGCGGTCGTGTACGGGCCGCTGCCCGACGATCGGCGCGACGAACTTGGCGTCGCCGATCGACTTGTAGGTTTCCTTGCCCCAGATGTGCTGCGGGATGATGGGCAGGTAGACCTGGAGGACGCGGTCGGACGGGTCCGTCGTGGAGGCGATCATGGTCTGGGCGTCGGGACAGATCACCTTCGTCACCCCGGCGTCCTTGAGGCTCGGATCCAGGTAGCCGGCCCCGATGTTCGCGCCGTCCTTGATCGCAGCCACGGCCAGGCCCCACGAGAAGCACGCATCCGCGGATGTCGCGGGCTGGCCGTCGGACCACGTCATGCCCGCCCGGATGTGGAACGTCCAGGACTTGCCGTCGGCCGCGCGCGTCCAGGAGTCGGCGAATCCGGGAACCGGCTCCAGGTTCGGGCCGAAGTCCACGAGCAGGTTGTAGGTGAGCTGGAAGACCTCGTAGCCGCTGACCAGGAGCGTCTGGTACGGGTTCAGCGTATCGAGGTCCTGGGTGGTCCCGACGCGCAGGATGAGCGGATTTGCAGCCCGCGCCGGCAGCGCGGCCATGGGCATCATGAGCGCTGCCGTCACCCCCAACACGGCCAGCAGGCGGACCGAGCGACGATGGACAGGTGCGCGCATGGGGGTGCTCCTCTCCTGACGCCCCGCCCGTCGGGACTGCCGGGGTCCGCCCCCCATTGCCCGCCTCCACTCTAGGCATCGCCGAGCGGCCGGGTCAACTCGATTCGCGCACCTCACCGCGCATGACGGAAGGCCGTGCCCGCGGCGCGCGCCCGAGAGCGCGTGCCCGCGCACCCGGCCGCCGACGCGGCCTCACCCGGGCTCGCCCCGATCCAGCGCCTCGAGGACCGGCGCGAGCGCGTCGAGGGAGGCGAGCGTGATGGGATCGACCACCAGCTGGACGTGCGCGATCCCCTGGCCGGCGAAGGCGCGCAGGATGCCGGCGATCTCGTCCGGGCTGCCCGATATCGGCGGGATCGCCTGCCGACTCCCGTCGCCCGCGAGACGCCCCGAGCCGCCCGGCAGGCGGACCTGGACGGCGAGCGTCCGCGCGATCGCCGCGGGATCGCGGCCGGCATCGCGACACGCCGCGTCGACGCGGTCGCGAAGCGCCGGAACCCCCTCGGGGCGGTTTCCGAACGAGTCGTACCAGGCATTCCAGGCGTCGACGTGGGGGATCGTGATCGCGAGCATCCGCTCCCCGTTCGAGCCGACCAGGAGCGGCGGTCCACCCGGGCGCGGGCGCGGCGCCAGCTCGCAGTCGCGGGCCGTGAAGTACGCGCCCGCGAAGTCGACCGCTCCGTCGCGGAGGAGCGTTCGCACGATCGTGAACGCCTCCGCGAACCGGCTGATCCGATGGTCGAACGGGAAGCCGAACGCGCGGAACTCGGTCTCGTTCCATCCTGCCCCGAGGCCCACGACCAGGCGGCCGCCGCTGATCTCGTCGACCGTGGCCGCCATCTTGGCGAGCATCGCCGGGTTGTGGAAGGCGGTCGCGGCGACCAGCGGACCGATCAGCACGCGCGAGGTCACCGCGGCGAGGCCGGCGAGCACCGACCACGCCTCCCATGGTCCCCGCGCGCGGTCGTCACCCGGCCGCCGGTAGAGCAGGTGATCGCCGGTCCAGATCGAGTCGAAGCCGAGCTCCTCGGCCCGCACCGCGAGCGCGCGGAGGTCCGGCCAGCGGGCCTCCCACTCGATCTCGGGGAGCTGGATCCCGACCGCGAGCGGCCGGCGCCCATCGAGGGGACCCGGGAGGGCGGTCATGCCACGATCCCCGGACCCCACCAGACGGACGCGGCGATGATCAGGTAGAGGCCGATCAGGGCCAGCCCTTCCAGCCAGTTCGATTCGCCGTCGAAGACGATCACGGCGGAAAGGATGGCAGAGATCGCGACGGTGCCTGCGAGGAGCGGCGTCACGGCAAGGGTCAGCGGGGTCACGCCCATGAACATCGAGATGATGACGAGCGCGGGCGTCAGGGCGATCGCCACCTGGAGCGACGAGTTGAGGATGAGGCTGACGGCGAGATCGGCCTGGTTGCGCGCCGCCGCCTGGACGCCCACGACGTTCTCCACGGCGTTGCCCGCGATCGCCACCACGACGAGCCCGGCGAACCCCTCCGACATGCCGAGGGTCGCCATGGCCGGCCGAAGCGCGCCCACGAACCAGTCCGACACGAACGCCGCGGCGACGGCCGCCACGGCCAGCACGACGACCGCGAGCCACTGCGGCCAGAGATGGCCGGGGCCCTCCGACTCCACGACGGCCGCGGCGGTGACCGGCGCGGGCCGAGTGTCGCCGCGGATGGAGAAGACGAGCGATCCGGCGAAGACGACGAGCAGGACGATCGAGACGACGACCGAGAGCTCGGCCGCGTGCCCGGCGTCGGGCGCGCCCGCCTCCGTCGCGAGCGTCGGGATGACGAGCGACCCGACCGCGAGAAGGAGCAGCGTCGCGATCGACCGGCTCGCCCGTGCCCCGAACACCTGGGTCCCGAACCGGAGGCCGCCCACCAGGAATGCGACGCCGAGGACCAGGAGGCTGTTCGCGAGGATCGAGCCGATGAGCGCCGACTGGACCACGACGACCAGGCCCGCCTGGAGGCTGAAGAGCCCGATGAACAGCTCGGGCAGGTTGCCCAGCGCCGACTGCAGGATTCCGGTGACCGCCGGGCCCTGCGTGGCGCTCAGCTGCTCGGTCCCCTCCCCGACCAGCGAGGCCAGCAGCGCGAGCGCGACGGCCGTCAGCCCGAATGTCGCGACCGAGGGCGCCCCACTCACCACGAGCACCGCGGAGGCAGCCGTGGCGACGATCGCCAGGCCCAGGAGAAGGCGCGTCTTCCGCTCGAAGTAGTCGAGGATGGCC
This sequence comes from uncultured Chloroflexia bacterium, assembly GCA_963809215.1. Lineage (GTDB taxonomy): Bacteria > Chloroflexota > Limnocylindria > Limnocylindrales > CSP1-4 > CTSoil-043. Next base: position 25,341 of record CAWEIJ010000002.1, on the reverse strand, counting down.
AACCGGGTCGCGCTCCCTGCCCGCGGCGCCGCAGGCACCGTCCGATGCGGGAAGCCTGCCACGTCGACGCGGCGGGCGTGCGTGCCGGGCGCGGCGGGCGTGCGTGCCGTGCGTGCCGGGCGTGCGTGCCGGGCGCGGCCGGCCTGCCGTCGAGGGGCGGCACCGCGTTCCAATCGGTGCCCGGAGTGCGGCGATCGCGCGTCGAAAGAGTGCTACGCGCCGCCCGAGACAGCCGGGATGACGTGGATCGTGGAGCCGGGCTTCACGGGCGTGTCGAGGCTCCGCGACGTCGCCGTCCACGAACACGTTGATGTGCTCGCGGATCGCGGGGCCCGCCCTGAGCAGGCGATCGGCGATCCCGGGAACCGCGGCGTCCAGTGCGGCGACCATCTCGCGGACCGAGGACGCCTCGACCACGAGGCGCCGGGGCACCCCCGGGAAGAGCGCGAGGATCGACCGGCTCAGCACCACCTCCGCCACGATGCGGGCCCGTTCAGCGCTCGACGATCGCTACGTCGACCGACGCGATCGGCGGAAGGTTCGCGGCGATCGTGGTCCATGTCTCGCCTTCGTCCGCCGATCCGTAGAGCTGGCCGGTCGACGTCCCGATGTAGACGCCGGCGGGCTCGAGGTCGTCGACGGCCATCGCCTCGCGCAGCACCGAGATGTAGGCGTCGCGTGGCGGCAGCCCCCGGTCGAGGCGCGTCCAGCTCGCGCCGCGATCGCGCGTCCGCCAGACCGCCGGCCTCGCGTCCGGCGCGAAGCGCCCCTTGTCGGCCCCGTTCAGGGGCATCACCCAGGCCGTCCCGGGGTTGCGCGGGTGGACGCCGATCGGGAAGCCGAAATCCGAAGGAAGCTCGCCCGTGATCTCGATCCAGGTCGACCCGGCGTCGTCCGAGCGGTAGACGCCGCAGTGATTCTGCTGGTAGAGGGTCGCCGGCTCTCCAGCCGCCATCGCGAGCTTGTGGACGCACTGGCCGAACTCGGGCGCCGGCCCGGGGACGAAGTCGGCCCGAACGCCCCGGTTGCGCGTCGTCCAGGTCGCCCCGACGTCGCGCGTCTCGAACACCCCGACCGAGCTGATTCCCACCCAGAGGTGCGCAGGATCGGCGGGATCCGCGACGATCGTGTGACAGATGAGGCCGCCGTTGCCCGGCTGCCATTCCGGCCGGCTCGGATGGGCACGAAGACCATCGACGTGGCTCCACGTCCGCCCCCCGTCATCGCTCCGGAACAGGCCAGCCGGCTCGACGCCGGCGTAGACGGCGCCTGCCGCCGCGGTCACGTTCCAGACGCGAGTGAGGTCGGGGCCGGCGTCGCCGTACGTGAGGCCCGAGGACGAGTGGGTCCAGGTCGTGCCGAGGTCCTCGCTCCGCCAGACCGCTGGCCCGAACCAGGACGAGCCACCGCCGGCGAGGATCGCCCCGTCGGAGCGGTCGTAGCTGACGTCGTGGATCGAGAAGCCCTCGCAGAACGGCCCGCGGATCGACCAGCTCCGACGCGACACGTCGCCGTCGAGGATGAAGGCGCCCTTTCGGGTTCCGACCAGGAGAACCGCGCAACGCGACATCGCTCTACCCCCATTGGCTCGTGTCGGCGCCTAGGGTAGCCTTCGACGCGCGGGGCGGCACGGCATCGTATCTCCCTGTGCACCGTTCGAATCCGAGAGGAGGGGGCATGAACCTCAACAGCATCCTGATCGGATCGGAGGATCCGGACCGCCTGGCGGCGTACTACACCGGGCTCTTCGGCAAGCCCGAGTGGGACGAGGGCCCGTACAAGGGCTGGCGGATCGGTACCGGCGGGTTGCTCGTGGGGCCCCACGACGCGGTCAAGGGCGCAAACCCGCAGCCGGGCAGGATCATCTGGAACATCGAGAGCGACGATGTCGCGGGCGAGTTCGAGCGGCTCAAGGCGGCGGGCGCGACGATCGTCCGCGAGCCGTACAACCCGAGCGAGACTTCGGTCGCGTCGATCGCGACCTTCTCCGATCCGGACGGGAACTACTTCCAGCTCGTCAGCCCGATGTAGCGGCCCGGCCACGCCATGTGGACGTCGCGCCGCGAGCGAGCGGCGGACAGCGCGCCGCTACCCGCGTCAGGCCACGATCTCGGGGAGGCTCGCGGCGGCGACCGCCTGGCCGTGGCGCTTCTCGCGCTCGGAGACGGTGTGGAAGGTGAGGGCGGTAGCGGCCGCCGGGTCCTCCGCCTCGATCACCTCGCGCGCGCGACGTGAGATGACATCGCCGCCGGCGCCCGTCATCACGCGTCCGAGCAGCAGGAGGTGGTCGAACTCGTAGAGGTCGCGATACTCGAGAAGGGCGTAGCCGAGGTAGGTCCCGATGGTCTCGTAGACACGCGACGCGCGGGCGTCCCCGGCGGCCATCAGGTCCTGGAGGCGGACGAGGCGCTCCGGCAGGGCGACGCCGGGCTCGACGTCGATCGCGGCCGGGGCAAGCAGCCGCCCGGCGGCCTGCTGCGAGAGGTACTGGACGCCGCACCCGCGGTCGCCGGACCACTCGTCGACGGGGGCGGTGGGCGCGTAGTCGATCGGGGCGAATGCCAGCTCGTCGAGACGCGACGTCAGGGCGCCGGCAGGGGTCACGTACCCGGCCGCCTCGCTCGAGCCCATCGCCACGCCGAGCATCCCGCCGACGCCGGTGAGCATGGCGCCGGCGAGCGCCGTCACCTCCCCGTCGTTGACGACCACGAACGGGACCGCGTTCCAGGCCCGCCGGAGCTCGCCGAACAGGCCCCGGACCCGCCGGTCGAAGAGGTCCCGGGGGACGGACCGGAAGAGCGACGCGACCCGGATCTCGCTGTCGACGTAGACGCCAGCCGCGCTCCCGCCGATCGCGTCGACCCGCGGAAGGTGGGCCGCCGCGCGCCGGATCGAGTCATCGATCTGGTCGAGATGCCACCCGGGATCAGCGTGCGTGGTCGGGTCCCAGGCGATCTCCTCGCTGAACACGACCGTGCCGTCGATCACGGCAGCGGCCTTCCGGTCGCTCGCCCCGAGGTCGAACCCGATCCGGCAGCCGTCCAGGTGCCGCCCGAGGAGCGACGCCGCCCCCCTCGTGGCCGGGAAATCGCGGCGGTCCGCGGCCAGCACCTCGAGCTGCGCCAGGTAGACCTCGCCGCCCACGATCCGCGCGTCGAACTGGCCGGTCGGCTCGTCCTGGTAGTGACGCCCGAGGGATTCGACGAGGGCGGGGGGACCGTCCACCCAGATGCGGCTGCCGCCGTGCGACCATAGCATCGACTTGAGCAGGCGCTCGCAGAACGCGTAGCTCACGGCGACGTCCGGGTGGCCGGCCTCGAACACGTTCGTCTCGCGGGCGAGGACCGAGCCGCCCGGCTGTTCGACGGCCAGCGCGACGGACCGCGCGCCGGGGGTCCCGCGGACCGCGAGGTCCAGCGCATGCCTCGCGAGCACCGCCGGCCGAAACGCCGGGTCCAACGGGGGGGCGACGCGCGGCGCAACCAGGTATCGGCCGGCCGCTTCCCGGGCGCCGGTTTCCTCCAGAACCATCGGTGATCTCTTCCTCTCGTGCCGGGCAGGGTCGCCCGCGGGATTCCCGGATCTGTCGCTACGGGACGCGTTGCAGCCGGCCGCGGTACCGGTCGAAGAGCTCCGCGTTCGTCTCACGGCCGCCGCTCTCCGCGTTGGCCCGCAGCACCGGCGGCTCGATGCCGCGGGCCACGAGCCGCGCGACCGCACGCACCACGACCTCGTGGAGGAGCGCCGTCGCGACGACCGTCGATGTTGGGCCCAGCCCGCGGTCCAGGTCGCCGACGCGGACCGCCGCGTCCCGGCCGACGGCCCCGTTGTCGAGCACGACGTCCGCGAGCTCGTAGAGTCTCAGGCCCGAGGAGTGGCGCGGGCGCGCGGCCCGGGACACGTCGAGCGAGGTGACGGCGATGACCGGGAGCCCGCCGGCTCGTCCAAGAAGCGCGACCTCGACCGGCGTCGCCGTCGCCCCGGACTGGCTGACGACGACCAGGCAGTCCGCAGCGCCGAACCGGACGTCGGAGACGAGCGTGTCGCCGTACCCCTCCACCTGCTCGGCCGCGCCCCATGTCGGGTCATAGATGACCTGGAGCGAGGCCAGGCCCCCGGCGCGACGGTTGAGCTCCAGCGCGGCGAGCTGGGAATGGCCGCTCCCGAACACGAAGACGATCCCGTTGCGAGCCACCGTCTCCTCGACGACCCGCGCCGCGGCGATCAGCGACTCGGCGTTCGCCGTCCGCGCCCGCCCGAGGGCAGCCTCCAGGGCGTCGAGGTACGGCATGACCGCGGGGCCGAGACCCCCACCACGAGCGCCGGCCGGACCCGCTGGCGGTGCGTTCACCACGCGGCCGATCCCGCGCCGTCGACGGTGACCTCGCGCCGCCGACGATCATCGTGCGCCTGGAGCCGGGCGGAGCGCGCGGTCACAGCGTCAGCGTCACTTTCGAGATGTTCCGCGGCGCCTCCGTGTCGAGGCCGCGGGCGCGCGCGAGGTGATAGGCGAAGAGCTGGGCGGGGATGATCGCGACGAGCGGCGAGAGCCACTCCGGCATGGCCGGCAGGGCGATGCCATCGCCGAGCGCCCGGACCGCCTCGACGTCCGACATGACGAGGAGCCGCGCGCCGGCCTCCCGCACCCGCTCCAGGAGCTCCGCCATCCCGTCGAGCGCCGGTCCGCTGGTCGCCACGGCCAGGACCGGGAAGCCCTCCTGGACCAGCGCGATCGGGCCGTGCTGGAAGTCGGCTCCGGAGTATGGATCGGCCAGCAGGTAGGCCAGCTCCTTGAGCTTCAGCGCCCATTCGCGAGCCGTCGCGTAATGGAACCCGCGGGCCAGGATCGCGCAGACCCGCTCGCTCGCCCAGCTCCGCGCGAGCTCCTCCACGCGGTGCTCCTGCTCCATGGCGGCGCGCAGCGCGTCCGGGACGGCACGCAGCTCGAGCGCCGACGCGTCGTCCCCGGAGAGCGCGGACGAGAGCATCGCGATGACCGCGATCTCGGCGAGATACGTCTTGGTGGCCGCGACGGCGCGCTCGGGTCCCGCCTCGAGCTCGATCACGTGGTCGGCTGCGGCCGCGAGCTCCGAGCCGGGTTCGTTCGTGATCGCGACCGTCGGCGCTCCCTGGCGCCGCGCCTGGTCGAGGACGGCGACCACGTCGGGCGACCGGCCCGACTGCGAGATGCCGACGACGAGGGCGTTGTGCAGCCGCGGCGGGGCCCCGTAGATGGAGACGAGCGAGGGTGCGGCCGGGACGACGAGCAGCCCGTTGCGCGCCCCCAGGATGTACTGCCCGTAGAGCGCGGCATGGTCGGAGGTCCCGCGGGCAGCGATCACGACGAGGTCGATGTCGCGCTCCCGCACGGCGCGCGCGACAGCGCCGACCTGGTCCACGGCGCCGGCGAGGAGCCGCTCGAGGAGGACGGGACTCTCGCCGAGCTCGGATCGCATGCTCATCGTGGAGGCCTCGAGATTGCGACCTCTCCGGTCGCGGTGACGCCGGCCCAGGTCGAGGCGGCGCCGGCGCCCAGGTCCACCGGGAGTGACCCGGCGAACGGGATCCTGCCGAGCAGCGCGTCCGCCAGCGCCTCCACCTGGGGAGCCTGGATACCGTACGTGCACACCGCGGCCACCGTGGGGTCGAAGTGGGCAGCGTCGTAGGGCGTGCGCAAGGCGACCGCGACGCAGGGCCGGCCGGGCGCGGCCGCGGCCACCACCTCGTGGACGAGCATCACCTGGCCGGGGAAGCTGACGGCGTCGAACGTCCCGACGATCGCCACGTCGTGCGTGGCGACCGCGGCCGCGAGCGCCCGTGCCTGGGCAACGCTCGGGTCGAGCGGCATGACCAGCTCGTCCACCCGGACCCCACGATCGCGGAGCGCCTGGGCCAGCTCGAGCCGCAGATAGGACGAGGTCTCGGCCGGCGTGAGATCCACGGGCACCGGGGCGATGAGCGCGACGCGCGCGTCGGCGGCGAGCCGGAGCGGAAGGGTACCGGCGGCGTCGCGCACGAGCGTGATCGACGCGTCGGCGATCTCGCGGGCAAGCGCCCGGTGGTCGGCGCAGCCCACGACGTCGAGCGCGTGGGATCGGGCCCCGGAGAGCGCCCCGGGCCGCCAGGATGCGTCGACGGGCACGCGCCAGGCGCTTCGGGTCGAGCCGTCCCGCGCGAACTGCCGCGACGAACGCGGCGAACGCGGCATCCTCGACCTCTTCGCCGTGGGCCATCGTGAAGAGGTCCATGCCTGCCTCGGCCGCGGCGATGAGCGTCTCGGCCAGGCGCTCCACGCCCCCGGCGCCGCCCATGTCCATCGCATCGCTGACCGTGATGCCGGTGAAGCCCAGCTCGCCGCGAAGCACGTCCCCGAGGATGGTCCGTGAGACGGTCGCGGGGATCGGCGCGCCCCCGGTCAGGGCGGGCGCGGCGAGATGGCCGGGCAGGACGGCCGCCGCGCCGGCGGAGATCCCCGCGATGAAGGGCAGGAGGTCGTGCGCGCGGAGCTCCGGGGCGGACCGGCGGACCACGGGCGTGACGTCGTGCGAGTCCCCCTGCGCGGCGCCGTGGCCCGGGAAGTGCTTGAGGACGGCCATGACGCCGGCCTCCTGCAGGCCGCGCGTCATCGCGGCGGCGAGCGGGCCGACGAGCGCCGGGTCCGACCCGAACGGCCGCGTGCCGAGCGGCGTTGCAGACTCCGGATAGAGGAGGTCGCAGACGGGGGCGAACACGAGCGTCGCGCCCATCGCCGCCGCCTCGTCGCCGATTGCGCGGCCGACGCGCCCCGCGAGAGCCGCCGAGCGGGTCGCCCCGAGCGCGAGGTTGCCGGGCCAGGCGGTGGCACCGTCGCCGACGGCCTGGAGCTGGCCGCCTTCCTGGTCGAGCCCGATCACGAGCGGTGGGGCCGACGCGGGGCGGGCGGCCTGGAGCCGGGCGGACAGCTCGCGCACCTGGGCCGGCGAGCCGACATTGCGCGCCCGGAACAGCGTCACCCCGGACGCCCGTCCCTCCCGGATCGCGGACAGGATGCCCGGCGACGGTTCCGTGCCCTCGAACGTCCGCAGGAACCGGACCCCGGCCAGGTCGAGCGCCCGCTCGCGCCCGAGCGCCGGATCGGACCCGCCCTGGGCCCGCGCCGTCATCCCTTCACCGACCCGGCCGTGAGGCCGCCCACCATGCGCCGCTGGACGATGAGGAAGAAGACCAGGACCGGCAGCGTGAAGAGGGTGGATGCGGCCATCGTGGCGCCCCAGTCCGTGCCGAAGCTGGTCCGGAACGAGCCGAGCCAGACGGGCAGCGTGTAGTTCTGGACGTCGGTCATGAAGACGAAGGCGTAGAAGTACTCGTTCCACGCGGTGATGAAGCAGAAGATCGAGGTCGCCACCAGCCCCGGGGCGAGCAGCGGCAGGGTGACCCGCAGGAAGGCGCCGAAATGCGTCGCGCCGTCGACCATCGCCGCCTCCTCGAGGTCGACCGGGATCCCGGCGATGAAGCCGCGCAGCGACCAGATCGTGAACGGCAGCGTGAAGATGAAGTACACGATCACGAGCGACGGGAGCTGGTTGTAGAGCCCGACATCGCGGACCACGAGGAAGAACGGGATGAGGAGCGCCTCGAACGGCGCCATCTGGGCCACCGCGACCAGGACGAGGAAGCCCTTCCGGCCCCGGAAGCGCATCCGGGCCACGGTGGCCGCGGCGAGGAACCCCACGACGATCGCCAGGGCCACGGTCGAGAACGTCACGAGCAGGCTGTTGCGCAGGAAGTCCGTGAAGTGCGGCTGGTTGACGGCCTTGGTGAAGTTGTCGAGCGTCGGCGTGGGAATGAAGACCGGCACGTAGGTCTGGATCTCGTCGGGTCCCTTGAAGGCCGTGTTGACCATCCAGTAGACAGGGAACGCGAAGAGGACCGTCGCTGCGACGCCGATCGCGCTCAGCGAGATCCTGCCCGACCGCCGGCTCGTCACAGCTCGTCCTGCGCCTTGAGCATGTGGTTGAGGTACGGGATGAGCACGAGAAGCAGCAGCATCACCATCACGACCGAGACGGCCGCCGCGATCCCGAACTGGCTCCGGCTCAGGCCCGTGATGTAGGCGTAGATCGAGAGCGTGACGGTGGCCCCGTCAGGACCGCCCTGGGCCATGGTCCAGACCTGGGTGAAGACCTTGAAGTCCCAGATGATCGACAGGAAGGTGAGCACCAGGAGGAGCGGGCGGATCGCCGGGAGCACGACGTACCGGAAGATCTGGCGCTCGTTCGCGCCGTCCACGCGGGCCGCCTCCGGGAGCTCGGCGGAGATCGCCAGGATCCCCGCGTAGAGGCTGAACGCGACGAACGGGATGCCCTGCCACACGATCAGCATGGTGATGATCGCGAAGGTCGAGAACCCGGTGTCGAACCAGGAGTGGTTCAGCCAGTCACCGAGGAACCCGAGGCTGCTGAGCGCCCAGTTGACGATGCCGAGCTTGCTGTCGAAGAGCCACTGGAAGATGACGCTCCCGGTGAGGGCGGGCGTCGCCCAGGCCAGGATCATCGCCCCCGAGAGGAGCAGGCGGACGCGCCGTCCGAGGCGGTCGAGGAGGAGAGCGACGAGCGTTCCGAGGGCAACGGTCAGGACGACGTTGGCGGCCATGAACAGGAAGGTCCGGATGACGGTGGCGACGAACTCCGGGTCCCTGACGATCGACTGGAAGTTCTGCAGGCCGACCCAGGTGACGCCGCCGTTGATCAGCTCCCGCAGCCCCATGTGCTGGAGGCTGGTCTCCACGACCAGCAGGACCGGGTAGCCGAGCAGGAGGACGAACGTCACCAGCGCCGGCGCGATGGCGAGGTACGGCAGCGCCCTGCCGATCCTCGCTCGACGGTGACGACGAGGGGGAGCGACGGCGAGGCCGTGCGCCGGGCGACGGCCGTCGGCCATCGCGTGCGTCTCGGTCACGTCCGTGCTCCCTCTCGCGGTCTTGACTATCTTCGGGTGGTCACTGCGCCGCGTTCAGGATGGCGTCGATCTTCGTATCGGCCTCCTTCGCCGCGTCGGCGATGCTCGCGGTCCCGTTGAGGACCTTGGTGAGCATGGCCTTGATCGGGTTGTTCGCCTCGACGCCGGCCCAGCGCGGATCGTTGGGGGTGAACCCGCTGCCCGCGGCCGCCTCGGACGCCTGGATCCTGAGGATCGTGGTGTCCGCAGTGTCCGGGATCGCGGCCGCCGCCGACTTGAGGGACGGGATCCATCCGTTGGAGATGAGGATCTGCTGGCCGCTGGGTGCCGTGAGCTCCTTGAGCCAGTCGATCGCCTGTGCCTGGTTCGGGCTCTTGGCGGCGACGCCGAGGACGGAGCCTCCCAGGAAGACCGGGACGGTCTTCCCGTCCGTTGCGCTCGGGATGGCCATCACGCCGACCTGGTCGGCCGTGAGCTTGCCGTCGGTCCCGATCGCGCTCCCGATCTCCCAGCCGTTGCCGACGAACATCCCGACCTTGCCCTGGTGGAAGAGGTCGTACTCGGGCGGGTTCATCTCGTCGTTGTTCTTGGGGCCGGTGGAGCCAGCCTTGTAATAGTCGACGTAATCCTGGATGCCCTGCATCGAGGCCGCCGACTCGAGGCTCGCCTGCCATGTGCCGTTCGTGTTCGTGGCCAGAGCTGCCGCCCCGGTCCCAGATCATCTGGAGGAGCGAGTACCAGTTCTGGCCCGCGACGTAGAACGCGGAGAAGTCCTTGACGGAAGCGTTCTTCGCCTGGAGCGTCGTGGCGGCCGCGATGAGCTTGTCCTTGCTCGTGATCGTGGCGGGATCGATCCCGGCCGCGGTCAGGAGATCCTTCCGGTAGATGAGCACGCGGTCGCCCGCGTAGAAGGGCAGCGCGAAGAGCTTGTCGTTGTAGACGGACGCGCTGTTCAGCGAGGCGAGGAAGAGCTGGTCCGCGCTTGCGCTGTCGTTGGACGTCCCACCGCCGAGCGCGGCGCGGCTGCCGGTGAGGTCGGCGAGCGCGCCTGCCGCCTCGAACGTGATCGCCTGCGTGTTGCCCATCTCGATGACGTCCGGCGGGGTGTTGCTGGCGAGCGCCGTCGTGAGCTTGTCGACGATCCCGTTCCACTGCTGGACCTGGTAGTTGACCTTCCAGCCCGGGTGCGCCATCTGGAAGTCGGTGTTCAGCTGGACGACGGAGTTGTCGTTCAGGGAGCCGTTCATCAGCCAGACCGTCAGCGTTCCCTGCGACGGGGTCGACGGAGCCGGCGTGGCGGAGGCGGGCGCCTCCGACGGGGCGGCCTGGGAAGCCGCTGCCTGGGAGGCGGGCGCCGGGCTGGACGTCGCAGCCGAGCTGCAGCCGGCGAACACGGTCGCGGCGACGAACGCCCCGACGACGAAGGGGATGGCCCTGGAGCCTTTCACGCGATGTCCTCCTGAGTTGACGATGTGCACGATCTGCCGGATTGGCGTGGTTCGGGGCGCACGGACTTCAGCTGGGGACTCCTCCTCCCTGGGCGAGCTCGTCCGCTGGGTCGATTCCCGCGTGCACCGGAACGGCAGCACGCGGCACATCGGGGTGTGCCCCGGATGACGCGGGGCGTCGCGGCCGGATCGGCCGGAGGCTGATGCCGAGCTCTCGCATCATCAGGAGCGCCGAGGCGCCGAGGATGATGATGTCGTCGATGGGGCCGAGCTCGAATGTCGTGTCGTCCGCGAGGGCGGCGAGCGAGCGCCGGGCGGCGGTCTCGTGGACCGCGTCGAGCCATCGATCGCCGAATGCGGCCATCGTGCCGGCGAGGATGATCCGTCGCACGTGGAGCGCCCCGATCAGCGCGGCGAGCGCGGCGCCCAGCTGGTGGCCCGCCTCCAGCACGACCGCGTTGACCACCAGGTCTCCCGACTCGAACGCCGCGACCGCCTCCTCGAGCGAGGGCCGGCGACCGAGCAGCGTCTCGAGCCTGGCGAACACGGCGCGCGCGCTCGCCACCGTCTCCAGGCAGCCGCGCCGCTCGCACCGGCAGAGGTCGCCGTCGGGATCCATGACCGTGTGACCGATCTCGCCGGCGCCGAAGCCGTCACCCTCGAACAGCGAGCCGTTGAGGACGAGCCCTGCGCCGATCCCCTCGCCGACCTTGACGGTGATCAGGTTTCGGCCCCGGACAGACCCGAAGACGTGCTCGGCGAGGGCCGCCGCCTGGCTGTCGTTGGCGACATGAACGGGGAGCGAGAAGCGCCGCGCCACCATTCGGCCCAGCGGGAGATTGCGCCAGTCGCGCTTGACGGCGCGGATCACCGTGCCATCCGAGGTGTCGACCAGTCCCGGCGCGCCGATTCCGATGCCGAGCACCCGGCCGTCTGCCGCGGCGACGATCCGCTCGATGAGCTCGAGCGCTAGGTCGACCGCGGGATCGCCGTCGGTGTTCGCCGACGGCACCTCTTCACGGTGAAGGATCTCGCCCCGGAGGCTGATCGTGGCTGCGCTGAAGACGCGGTCGCCCAGGTCGACGCCGATCAGGAGACGGGCAGTCTCCGGGACCTCGAGCAGGATCGGCGCCTTGCCCCCGGTCGACGGCCCGCGACCCATCTCCCGGGCGAGACCGTTGGCCCGCAGCCCCTCGACAACGTCGGATACGGTGGTCCGCGTGAGGCCGGTCAGGCGGGCGACCTCGGCCCGGCTCACCGGCCCGTCGTCGTAGATCGTGGCGAGGACGAGTCGCTCGTTGTGTTCGCGCGTCTCGCGGAGCGTTGCCTTGGTCAGGGGTTCCAAATCGGGCGCCTGTCGTGTCGCCGCAACTCCCGCGGCACTTTGTCCATTGATTGGACAAAGCGAGAATACAACCTTTGTCAATAGTCTTTCCTAAGTTCCCGGTGACAGCCTCGCCGCTGCGAGATGGGCTCCCCAGGCGCGTCGGCGACGGCGTGGATGCCTCGCTCCCCCTATCGTTCGCGCCATGGGGGGAATCTCGGCCGCAGCCCGGCCGGTCGATCGGCACCGGGTCCTCGTCGTGGGGGGTGGCTTCGGCGGGCTCTACGCGGCGCGCCGCCTGGGCGGCGATGACCGGGTCGCGCTGACGCTCGTCGACCGCCGGAACTTCCATCTCTTCCAGCCGCTCCTCTACCAGGTCGCGACCGGAGCCCTGAGCCCCGGCGAGATCGCCCAGCCGCTTCGGTCGATCTTTCGCACCCGGCCGAACACGACCGTCCTCCTGGGCGAGGCCGTGGGGCTCGATCCCGTTCGGCGCGAGGTCGCCCTGTCGGACGGCGGGCCGATCCCGTACGACTCCCTGATCGTGGCGACCGGCGTCCGCCACTCGTACTTCGGGCACGACGAGTGGGCGCGTGACGCCCCGGGTCTCAAGTCGATCGACGACGCGACGGAGATGCGCCGGCGGATCCTCATCGCGTTCGAGGCGGCCGAACGCGAAGCCGATCCCGTCCGCCGGGCCGAGTGGATGACGTTCGTGGTCGTCGGCGGCGGTCCGACCGGCGTCGAGCTCGCCGGCGCGCTCGGCGAGATCGCGCGGGACACGCTTCGGCGTGACTTCCGCTCGATCGATCCGACGAGCGCCCGCATCATCCTGGTCGAGGCGCTCGACCGGGTCCTTCCGCCCTATCCGACAGACCGCTCGGCCTCGGCGCGCCGCCAGCTGGAACGGCTCGGCGTCCTGGTTCGAACGGGCATCCGGGTCGTCGGCATCGACGACCACTCGGTGCGCCTCCAGGTGTCCGGGACGGAGGAGCTGCTGCCGGCACGGACCGTGCTGTGGGCCGCCGGGGTCCAGGCATCAAGCTTCGCCCGGGTCGTTGCCGAGGTGACCGGTGCCGACACCGATCGAAGCGGGCGGATCGTCGTCGGCGCCGACCTGACGATCCCGGGCCATCCGGAGATCTTCGTCGTGGGCGACGTGGCGTCCCAACCCTGGCGCGACGACCGCCCGGTTCCGGGCGTCGCGCAGGGCGCGATCCAGGGCGGATCGTTCGCCGCGGCCACGATCCTGCGGCGCCTGGGCGGCAAGCCGACGCCGGCGTTCCGCTACTCGAACCGCGGCGACGTGGCGATCATCGGCCGCCTGTCCGGCGTGACGGACATTCCCTGGCTCGGGCCGCTCGGACGGCAGAGCGGGTTCGTCGCGTGGCTGCTGTGGCTCGGGATCCACCTCGTCTACCTCATCGGGTTCGCCAACCGGCTCGTGGTCCTCACGCGCTGGGCCTGGTCGTTCCTGACCCACGGCCGCGGATCGCGGCTGATCACGGGCCGGCCGCTGCTTCCTCCCATCGAGGTGCCCGAGCCTCCCGCGACGCAGCGACCACGCGATTCGTCGGGGGCGATCGGCGGCTGATCGCGGGCGGCGCCCCGTGACGTTCCCGCGCTGATCGACCCGGCCTATGGGCCGGCCGTGTCGCCCTCCGGGGCGTCCGGCAGGCCGAGCCGGGCGCGAACCGCCTCGACCGAGACGGGCTCGTCGAAGCGCCACTCGATGAGCCGGATGCCGGCGTGCCAGCAGGCGTCACGCTTGCGCTCGTCGAGCTCGCGCCGGGCAGCCAGCCCGGCCTCGCCGCCCCAGTGGGCCAGCGCGAGGTAGTGCTGCTCGCCCTGGTACTCGATCGCGACCGCGAGCGACGGGATCACGATGTCGAGCGACTGGCCGCCGCGCAGCCACGGCGGGCGGACCTGGCGCGCGACCTCCACGCCGGGAAGCGCCGCCTCGACGCAGCGCGCGAGATGGAGCTCGCTGACCCGGCCCTCGCCACGAGCAGGGAGGCCCATCTCGGCACGGTAACGCGCCTCCATCTCGGCGAGGAACTCGACCTGGTCGTGGGCGTCGAACCACAGCTCCGCGTCGGAGCCGGGGGCGACCCGGCCACCGGGGCCGGTCGTCGGGTCGTCCAGCCACCAGCCGGGGGGCGGAACGGAGCCGAAGCGCGCGACGAATCGTTCGTGCCACCACGCCCGCCCGTCGCGCGCGGCGATGGCGGCGATCCCGTCGCGATGCCGAGCGGGGAACGTCGGGTTCTCGGGACGAGGAGCGCCCCTGGCCTGCTCGCGCCGAGCGAGGTCGGCCGCCGGCGGGCTCAGCTCGAGCCCGGCCGCTTCCTGGGCGCGGCGCAGGCTGGAGACCACCGGGTCGAGCGCCGCGCGGCGCGCCGCCGGCGACGCCTCGTCCTGCAGGAGCCGCTCGTCGAGGGCTGCGTACGCCACGGCTGCCGCGCCCAGCCATCGGTCGAGCGCCCCGGACGCGTCGGCTCCGGTCGTCCCCGCTTGGGCCAGGTGCTCGAGCGCGCGCAGGTGGGCGAGCGTGGCGAGGAGGAGGTCGGCCGACGAGCGCGGGTCGACGGCCGCCAGGAGCGCGGTCGCGCGATCGGCCTCGGTCCGATGATCGCCGGCGTCGCACGCGTCGCGCCTGGCCCGGTCGAGCCGTTCGAACGCCTGTCGACGGGAATCGACCATGGCCGCAGGATAGGCGTCGGCGGGAGGGTCGTCCTTGGATGAGGCTCTCGTGTCACGCGGCTTGCGCATCACGGCGGCTTGCGCGTGGCGGTGGAGCGGGACGGGCGGATCCTCGGCGTCACCCCCGAGGTGGCAGCGGCGTCCCTGCAGATCGTGGTCGGGAGGGCGGTGGTGGTCGGGGCGGTGGTGTCTGAGTTCAGGACATAGGTGACACCTGATAGGCGTCTGGTGAGTCGGGACATGCGCGACAGTCGGGCGCATGTCGAAGCACCGGGTGGCCGTCCTCAAGGTCGTCTCCAAGCAGCTGTCCATCATCGCCGCCGCGGCCGCGTACGGGATGAGCCGGCAGCACCTGCATCGCCTGCTGCGCCGGTACCGGGACGGCGGGCTCGATGCCCTCGAGCCCCGTTCCCGCCGCCCACGCAGCAACCCCGGCCGGACGCCGGACGCCGTGCGCGCACGGATCGTCGTCCTGCGCACCGAGCTCGCCGCCCGCGGCTCGATGCGGGCGCCGGTCACGATCGCGTGGCACCTCGGGCGTGCCGGCCTGCCCGTCCCGTCGACCTCGACCATCCGGCGCATCCTCCATGCCGCCGGGCTGGTCGTGCCCGAGCCGCGCAAGCGCCCGCGCAGCTCCTGGATCCGGTTCGAGGCCGCCGCGCCCAACGAGGTCTGGCAGTCCGACTTCACCCACTGGGCGCCTCGCCGACGGCAGCGAGGTCGAGATCATCAGCTGCTCGACGACCACTCCCGCTACCTGCTCGGCTGCACGGCCTTCCGGCGGGTCGCCGGCGACGACGGTGGTGGCCACGTTCAGCGTGGCTGGCGATGCCTACGGGTCGCGGCCGCGACGCTCACCGACAACGGCGCCGTCTACACGTCCCGGTTCACCGGGGGTCGCAACGGGTTCGAGTACCTGCTCGCCTACCTCGGCGTCCGCCAGAAGAACGGCTCGCCCGGCCATCCCCAGACCCAGGGCAAGATCGAGCGCTTCCACCAGACCCTCAAGCGCTGGCTCGGACGGGGCCGGCGGCGACCAGCATTGCCGAGCTGCAGGCCCGGCTCGACGCGTTCCGCCTCGCCTACGACGAGCAGCGGCCGCACCGGCGGTCGGCCGGGTCACGCCCGGCGAGGCGTACCGGGCGACGCCAGGGCGATCGCCGCCGGCTCACGCGCCGGGGGCCAGCTTCCGGCTCCGCTATGACACCGCCGACGGGAAGGGCACGATCACCCTGCGCCGGGCCGGGCGCCTGCACCACCTCAACATCGGCGCAGCGCATGCCCGTCAGCGCGTCCTGGCCATCGTCGACGAGCACGAGGTCACGGTCGTCGCCCTCGACACCGGCGAGATCCTCTCGACACCACCTCATCGAGCCTGATCGGCGGTACTGGCGCAACCAACGACGAGACCCCGGCCGATGGCCGGGGTCTCAAGCGACCGATTGACGCATGTGTCACCGATGTCGCGACTCATGTGTCGCACATGTCGCGACTCAAGACAGTGGTCGGGGCGGTGGGATTCGAACCCACGACCTCGTGCTCCCAAAGCACGTGCGCTACCGCTGCGCTACACCCCGACTGGTTTCGTGCTCGCGAAACGCATGTGCTTCGCGACACGCCGCTTGATGACTAGCGTACAGCGCCTGGGCCTCGGGCTGATCGCGCATGCCGCTGAAACGGGCCACGACGGGGGGTCAGCCGGGGGCGGCACCGGAACCGATCGCCCGAGGGCGATCGACACGACGCCGCCTCACCCGTGCGGGACGCTGCTCGCAACGCGGCGGATCACCGCGATCGACGCCTCCACGTCGGCCTCCGTGGTCGCCCAGCCAGAGACGGAGATGCGCATCGCCTGCACTCCATGCCAGAGCGTCCCCCCGAGCCAGAGCGTGCCGTCGGCCTGGATCCCGGCGATGATCGCGTCGGTGCGCGCGTCGCCGAGCGCGACGTCGCCCGACGGGTCGTCGAACCGGACGAGCACCTGGTTCAGGACCACGTCGTTGAGCACGCGTATGCCCGGCCCGCCGTCGAGCCCCGCCGCGAACTGTCGCGCAAGGTCCGAGGTCCGGCCGATCAGCTCCGCGAGCCCGCTGCGGCCGAGCGATCGGAGCGCGGCCCAGATCGCGAACCCGCGGGCGCGACGCGACGACTCCGGCACCCAGCTGTACGGGTCGCGCTCGGCGCCAGTGGTCTCGACGTAGTAAGCCGCCCCGAGGGACATCGCCGCGTGGTGCGCGGCCGGGTCAGCGACGAATGACAGGCCGGAGTCGTAAGGGACGTTGAGCCACTTGTGGGCGTCGGTCGTCCAGGAGTCGGCCAGCCCGACCCCGTCGACGAGGTGCCGTCGCGACGGATCGGCGGCGGCCCACAGCCCGAAGGCGCCGTCCACGTGCAGCCATCCCCCGTTCGCTCGGACCGCCTCGACGATCGGCGGCAGCGGGTCGAACGCGCCTGTGTTGACGTTGCCCGCCTGCGCGCTGACGAGGGCCGGGCGATCGAGCGCCGCGAGCGCCGCTGCCAGCCCATCCGGACGCATCCGCCCCTGGTCGTCCGTGGCGACACGGACGACACGCTCGCGTCCCAGGCCCAGCATCTGGAGGGCCGCGAAGACCGTGACGTGCGACTCGTCGCTCACGACCACCGGGATCTCCGGCGCCCCGAACAGCCCCTGCCGCTCGACGTCCCACCCTGCGCGTGCCAGGAGGGCATGGCGCCCGGCGGCGAGGCCGGTGAAGGTCGCCATCGTCGCGCCGGTCGCGAAGCCGACGCTGACGCCGGCCGGAAGGCCGAACAGCTCGGCAAGCCATGCGCCGGCGACCTCCTCGGCGACGGCGGCGGCCGGACCACTGACGTACACCACCGCGTTCTGGTCCCAGGCGCTCGTCAGCCAGTCCGCGGCCAGTGCCGCCGGGAGGCCGCCGCCGATGACGAACCCGAAGTAGCGTGGCCCGGCGCTCGCGACGAGGGCGCCTGCGACGTTCGCAGCGAGCGCTTCGACGACCGCGACCGGATCATCGCCCGTCTCGGGCAGCGGGCCACCGAAGCGCGCGCGGATCTCCGCGATCGGCGCGGTGGCGTTGACGGGCCGGGTCGGGAGACCGGCAATGAACTCCTGCGCGATCTCGGCGGCCCGCGCGAGCGTCTCGCGCTCGTCCGGGCGGGGGTCACGGCCGGGTCCATCGGAGCCTCCTTCGGCCGCATCCCGAGGCTCCGTGGCCCGAGCCGTCACCTGGCCGGGACGAGGCCCGCGACATGATGCCGAGCCCGGCTCGCAGCGTCACCATGGCGTTGCGCGACCCGCCGAGAGGAAACCTCGACCCGGTTTGCCGACCGCCAACCACCGACCGCAGGAATGGACCGCGGAGCCGGGCGACCCGTCATCCGGGGGGCCGTTTCGAGACCCGGCGCCGGCGACGCGAGCACGCGCCGCGTGACCCGCACAGGCGGCGCCACTTCGTGACAAACGTCTCTGGCCGCGGTCCGGGCGGACGGCCATCCTCGACCGCGGGGGATGACGCGGCCATCACGGGTCCCGGGAGTGATCGACATGCAACGCGCCCAGAAGCTCGCTCAACCGTCCCCGCTCGACATTCCCGGGCAGATCACGCCTGCCGGGCCGTGCTGCGAGCCGGCCCACGTCCAGGCCGCGCCGGCGTCGGCCCACCGCCGGTCGCGTTCGCTGCCGGGGCTGGCGCCGACGTCGCTCATCGCCTCGGTCGAGGAGGTCGCGGCCACCGACGGCGCCGACTGGCTGATCTGGGGAAACGTGGGCGATCGCCCGGTCCTCTTCGCCCTCGAGGCGAGCGCGGCCGCCGAGCTGATGGGATCCATGGCCACGCACGGGACGGCCACGGCGATCATCGAGCCGTGGCAGGTGATGCTCGAGCGGCTCGACTGAAGGAAAGCAGGCACGGCGACGCCGTTGCCCGGGGTCGCCCGGGCCGGTCGCACTGGCCCTGCGCCGCGTCACGGCATCCGATCGGAGCCGCGGGCGCCGGTTACTGGAGCAGGAGCGGGATCGCGTCCAGCGGCACGGGGTTGGCGGCGAGGACCACCTCGGCGGCGGCCCGGATCCTCGGTGCAAGCGCTGCCACGAACGTGCGCGCGACCGGCTTCTTGACCTCCGCCACCGTCGTGTCGCGCAGCAGGAGCCAGCCCCCGACGACCCCGATCGCCATCTCGACCAGGTCGACCGCGTAGTAGTCGACGCGTTCGCGCTCGGGCGTGCCCTTGAGCCCGTCCACCGCGCGGCCGAGGAGGCCGGTCAGCTCGTCGAGGAGCGCCTTCTCGACCGCCATGTCGGCCGGGTACGCGGCTGCCTGCCACTCGGCGAGCAGCGGATCGAGCGAGCGGTTGAGCAGCTTGCCGATCGCGGCGACGACCTGGAGCTGGCTCGTGCCCTCGTAGATGTTCGTGACGCGGACGTCGCGGAAGAGACGCTCGATGTTGAACTCGCGGGTGTAGCCCACGCCGCCGTGAACCTGCATCGCCTGGGAGCAGACCCGGTTGCCCATCTCGGTGGCGCAGTACTTGACCATCGGGGTGAGGGTGTCGGCCAGGGCCTGGGCCTGCTTGTGCCGGGCGCGGATCGCCGGGTCGGCATCCGCGCCGCCGTCGGCCAGCGCCCGTTCGTAGACCTTCCAGAGGTCGACCCAGCGCCCGGTCTCGGCCAGGAGGGCACGGGTGGCTTCCAGGTCCAGCTTCATGCTGACCAGGAGCCGCGCGACGGCCGGCAGGGCGCGGATCGGCTTGCCGAACTGGATCCGCTCGCGGGAGTACTGGTCGGCTTCCCGGTAGGCGGCCTCGGCGATGCCGAGGGCCTGGGCGGCGACGGCGAGGCGCGCCCCGTTCATCAGTCCCATGGCATAGCGCATGAGGCCGAAGCGGCGCTTGCCAAGCAGGATGGCCGGCGTGTTCGTGTACTGGATCTCGCACGTCGGCGACGCGTGGATCCCCATCTTGTTCTCGATGCGCCGGATCTTGACGGTCGCGTCGCGCTCGACCACGAACATGGAAAGGCCGCGGGCGTCGGTCGAGCCTTCCTCGCTGCGGGCCAGGACAAGCGACACGTCCGCCAGCCCGTTCGTGATGAAGCGCTTGACGCCGTTGAGGCGCCACGACCCGGTCGCCTCGTCCTGGGTGGCCCGGGTCGCGACGGATCCGAGGTCGGAGCCGGCGTCCGCCTCGGTCAGGACCATCGCACCGGAGACCTCGCCGCGCGCGAAGCGGGGCAGGATCCTCGCCTTGGTCTCCGGGTCCCCGTACTCCTCGAGCGACGAGGCGATCTCCTGGAGCCCGTACACGGTCATCAGGCCGCTCTCGGCCCGTGCGACGAGCTCGACCATCATCTGGTAGACGGACTCTGGCAGGTTCAATCCGCCGTACTCGCGCGAGAGCATGGCGCCGAAGAGCTCGGCCTGGCGGAGCGCCTCGATCGCGTCCAGGGTCGCCGCGGCGTAGGTGACCTCGCCGTCGGCCCAGTGGGCGCCCTCGTCGTCGGCCTCGGCGGCCCGGGGCGCCACCCGCTCGCCGCAGATCTCGCCGAGGATCTCGAGCACGATGCGGTAGCTGTCCAGCGCATCGGCGTAGGTGCGGGGGGCGGTCGGATAGACGGCTGACTCGGTGTAGCCCTTCTCCTTGAGCTCCAGCACCTCGCGGAGGTCGAGCTGCTGGAGGCGAAGCTGCAGGTCAGGGTTGTCGAGGAAGAAGTTCTCGCTCATTCGGCGTCTCGATGCTCCATGGAACGCTCGCGCAGCGCCTTGATGATCATCGGCAGCACCTCGCCGACGTCACCCACGATCCGGTAGTGGGCGATCTGGAGCATGGGCGCGGTGGGATCGGTGTTGATGGCGATGATCTTGGACGACTGGTCCATTCCGGCACGGTGCTGGATGGCGCCCGAGATGCCCGCGGCGATGTAGAGGCGAGGTCGCACGGTGGTGCCGGTCTGGCCAACCTGGTGCTCGCGGCCGATCCAGCCTGCGTCGACGGCCGCGCGCGAGGCGCCGACCTCACCCCCGAGCAGGTTGGCCAGGTCGCGCAGCAGGGCGAACTCCTCGGCGTCCGTGATGCCGGCGCCCCCGGCGACGATCACCGGGGCGTCCTTGAGCTTCACGGTGGAGACACGGACCTGGCGGCTCAGGACCTCGAGAGCGAAGTCGCCCGGCTCGAACTCGGGGGTCACCGCCTCGACCACGCCGGCCCGGCTCGCGTCGGCGGCCGGCATGCGCATGACTCCCTCGCGGACCGTGGCCATCTGGGGCCGGCTGCCCGGGTTGACGATCGTGGCGACGAGGTTCCCGCCGAATGCGGGCCGGATCTGGTAGAGCAGGTTCCGGTACGTGCGGTCCTCGCGCCGGCTCTCGTAGTCGCCGATCTGCAGGTCGGTGCAGTCCGCGGTCAGGCCGCACCGCAGCGCGCTCGCGACCCGCGGCGCGAGGTCCCGGCCGTTCGGCGTGCCGCCCACGAGGAAGATCTCCGGCCGGCGGCGGCGGGCCTCGGTGATCGCGACCCGCGCGTACGGAAGCGTTCGGTAGTGCGCGAGCTCCGGGTGATCGGCGACGAGGACGCGGTCGGCGCCACGCCGGATCACGTCCTGCGCCAGCTCGTCCACGTGGTGCCCGCACAGCAGGCCGACCACGTCATAGCCCGCCTGGCCGGCCAGCTCGCGGGCCTTGCCGACAAGCTCCAGGCTCACGTCGGCGATCCGTCCATCGGCCTGCTCGATGAAGACCCAGGCGCTCTTCCGCTCGGCGGCCGCCTGCTCGCCGGCGGCCTGATCGGTCATGGTCTGCTGGGTCATGGCCGCCTACCCGACGATGTATTCATGGACCAGCTCCGCCACCATCGCGGCGATGGCCTCCTGGGTCGGCTTGATGGTCTTGCTCTCGCTGCTCTCCAGCACCACGAAGTTGATCCGGTGGACCTGCGTCGGCGAGCCGGCCAGGCCGATGCTCTCCGGGGCGGCGCCGATGTCGTCCGCCGTCCAGACCGGGATCTCGAGGTCGTGGGCGTCCAGGTACGCCTCCAGCGCGCCGGGGGCTTCGAACTCGGGCCACTGCTTCCGGAGCGCAGGCAGCTCGCTGGCGGTCGCGGCCAGCTTGCCCGCGATCCGGCGGCGGACCGAGGGCGGGCGCGGCGTGTTGGCGGAGCCCACCACCGTGAGGAGGCAGGGCATCGTGCATCGGACGATCTCCGACCCGGAGTCGAGGGCACGCTGGGCGGTGATCCGTCCGTCGGCGATCTCCAGGACGGCCTCCGCGTACGTGATCTGGGGGATGCCCAGCTTCTCCGCGGTCTGCGGGCCCACCTGCGCGGTGTCGCCGTCGATCGCCTGCCGCCCGGTCAGGATCAGGTCGTAGGTCCCGATCTTCTCGATCGCCTTCTGGAGGGCGACCGACGTGGCCAGCGTGTCGGCGCCGGCGAACCGGCGATCAGTCAGCAGGATCACCTTGTCGGCGCCACGCCAGAGCGAATCGCGGAGGATGTTCGCGGCCTTCGGCGGGCCCATGGTGATCACGGTGACCGTCCCGCCGTGCCGGTCCCTGATCTGCAGGGCCATCTCCAGGGCGTTGAGGTCCTCGGGGTTGAAGATGGCCGACAGGGCGCCACGGTTCATCGTGCCGTCCCTGGTCATCACGTCGCCGGTGACGTTGTGGGTGTCCGGCACCTGCTTGGCCAGGACCACCATGTCGATCGGTCTGGGGTCGGTCATCCAGGTCTCCGGGATCGCCGGCACGGGCCGGCCGGGGCTCGAGGCTCGGGGGTGCGGACGCCTCTCGGCTGAAGGGAACGCTCCCGGGCGTCTGCCGCGTACCCGAGAAGGATAGCGGTGGGCACGCCGGGGCGTTCGTCTCGATGACAGGGGCGCCTGGCGCGGCATGGGAACGTGCGGGATGCGCTGCGTCCCGCCCCGGCAGCGAGCGGGCGGCACCGAGCGACGCTCAGGCCTGCGCGATGACCGTCCCCGCCGCCCGGCGCATCCCGCTCGTCTGCCACCGCCACCAGAGGAGCGCCGCGACGCCGAGTCCCGCGAGGAGGTAGGCCGGCGGCAGCAGGTCGGGGAATGCCGCCGCGGGGGGCGGCACCCGGAGTTCCTGGTTCGCGGCGCGGAAGACGAGGAAACCGGCGGCGAACGCGAGTGCCGGCACGCCGGGAGGCGCGCTCCTTCGCCGGAGCCCGAGCGCGATCGCCGCGAAGCCCAGGGCAGCGACGAGCTCGTACAGCTGCGTGGGATGGACCGGCACGGCCGCGTCCGAGACGCGGAGAAGGCCGGCGCTCGCGAGGATCTGCGAGTCGAGGTCCGGGCCGGTCGACGGGAAGACGACGCCCCAGGGGAGATCGGTCGGCGACCCGCTGCAGCAGCCGCCCAGGAAGCACCCGACCCGCATGAGGACGATGCCCGCCGCCACGGCCGGGATGGCCGAGTCGGCGAGCGCCCACGCCGAGCGACCCCACCGGTGGGCCGCGAGATACGCCACGAGGAGTCCCCCGGCCAGGCCTCCGACCAGCGCGAAGCCATTGGGCTCGAAGGCGACGATCCGTCCCGGGGCCTGCGCATACGGGCCCGGGTCGAGCACCACGTCGAGGAGGCGCGCGCCGACCAAGCCGGCGATGATCGCGAGAGCGTAGCCCGCGACCGCAGCGCGCCGGGATACGCCCAGGCGAGTCGCGCCGCGCACGGCGAGCGCGAGCGATGTCACGGCCGCGAGGACCAGGAACGTGCCGTAGGCCGGCACGTCGATCGTGGCGTCGCCCAGGGTCAGGCTCGCCAGGGTCGGCCACATGGCGTGTCGGTCGCTACGCCGGATCGACCGTCCAGGTGGCCTTCGCCGAGAAGCCCTGGCCGCTCACGGTCATCGTGCCCTGGATGACGATCCCGCCGCCGTTGTCCATGACCACGGCGGACATCGCGCTCGTCGACCCGCTGGACTGCTCGAGCTGGAAGGTGAGCGTGTTGCCGACATACGTGAAGGACAGGGTCTGGGGCGAGCTCTGGAGCGGCTTGCCCTTGGCGTCCTTGAGCGACGACATGTCGATCTTCATCAGCGCTGTGCCCTTGGTCATGGCGCCCATCGTGATGGTCATCGTCATCGGAAGCGGCTTGCCCTTCAGGGCCTCGAGCATCGCCATCGTGCAGCCCTGCGCCTCGGCCTCCTTCTCCACCGCCGCATCGACGTTCACCTCCGTGAATGTCAGCGTGCCCGCCCACGTGCCGTTGATGTCGACGGCCTTCGTCCACCAGGCGGTCTCGTAGGGCGTCTCACCGTTCTCGTCCCACATGAAGGCGCGCGGATCGCCGGGCTCGGGGCGAAGGAGGTACATCGACTTGATCGCCTGGTCCAGCTTCTGGAGCTGGCCATCCTCGTCGATGAGGTACATCTTCCCGCCGATGAGGACCTCGCCCCAGGCGTGCGGGTGGTCCCGATCGCCGGCGTAGCCGAAGACGCCCTTCGCGGGATAGCCCTTGGCTCGGAACATGGAGACGAGCGCGTTCGTGACGTCGGTGCAGTCACCCCGCATGCTGCCCGTGGTCAGGAAGGCGCCGGGCTTCTGCCAGTTCGTTCCCGCCGCATCCGAATAGCGGCCGCCCAGGGTCATCGGCTTCCCGTCGGGTCCGACGAGCGTCACTGGCGCCACGCCGCTCGCGTTCGTCTGCAGGTAGTCGCCCAGCTTCTTCGAATCGCCGAGGGGCACGCCGCCCACCGTCGCGGTCGCGGCCGCCGCCGAGACCGCGGGGTCGGTCGGGGCGATCCATTTCGCTGCCTGCTTCTCGCTGATCGGGTCGCTGTTCGTGCCCTCGCCGCCGTAGTACCAGTGGATCAGCCGGTTGACGCCGATCCCCACGGCGGTCGCGACGAGCGCCGCCACGAGCACGCTTCCGTCGAAGGCCTTCAGGCGCACCGTCACCGTGTGCGCGACGGAGTCGACCGTGCCGCCGGCCATCACCCAGCCCGTCCCGTTGAAGTACGTGACCACCAGCCGGCCCGGGTCGGTCCCGGCCGGGACGTACTGCGGGTCGTAGGGCACCGCCACCTCGACGGGCTGGGTGAACGCGACGCCCGCCGGCCCGAAGTCGTACGGGTGCCCGACCGGGATCGCGGACAGGTCGGTCGGAGTCGACGGGGAAAAGACGTTCATGTGGAACGGGGCATTCAGCCGCTTGACGACCACGGTCGTGTCGCCCGCGACGGCGCCCGCCGGGACCGCGACCCTGACACCGTCCGCGGCGATCGCCGCGCCCGCAGCGGTCACCACGCTCGTGCTCACGACGTCGGTCGCCACGTCGATGACGGTGGGACCCGTCATCTGTGTCTCGAGCGTCGTCGGTCCCGATTCGAGCGGGGCTGCGCTGGCAGCCGGTGCGGCGCCGCTTCCCGCCGTCCCGCCGGGAGCGGTGGCTGCCGCGCCGGAGCACCCGCCGACGAGGGCCAGCGAGAGGACGAGGGCACCGAGCGATCGGTTCGTCATGGCGCGGGACTCCTTCATCGACCTGGCCGTGACGGCACCGCCTCACGCCGGGCCTCTCCTCGCTCCCAGGTGATCGAACGCGTCCCGGATCGAGGCTGGCGAGCGTCGGTCGCACCCGATCTCGCCCCCCGGTTCGACCCGCATCACGATCCAGACTCGAACCCTATGGGCTGCTGCGCGCGCCGTCGATCATCCGTTCGTCCCACCGGGCGGGGTCCTTCGGCCCCCCTGGACGTTTCGCGACGACACGCTCGGCCCGGTCGTCCTCCAGGACGTCACGATCCCGCGCCTCACCGCTCCCGGGCGCACCGTCAGAACCCGAGGCGCTCGAGGATCGGGGCCATCCGGCGCGCCGCGCGGGCGCGGTGTGAGACCGCCTGCTTGCGCTCCGGTGGCCACTCGCCGACGGTCGCGCCGCCGGGCCGCTCGGATGAGCAAGACCAACCTACGAAGCAACAA
>CAWEIJ010000001.1:0-19393 GCA_963809215.1 uncultured Chloroflexia bacterium | reverse complement strand
TGGTCGGGGCCGCTCGGCCTCGGACCATCGAGAGGACGCGCGGGGATGGACAGCCTCGGGGTGATGGCGGCGATCGTCGCCTGGCTGGTGATCCTCGGCATCGCCCTCCTGCGCGTCCCGGGCGTCGGCCTGCGCGCACTCGCCGGGCCATGGCTCGTGCTCACCGCCGTCTCGATGGGCTGCGTCTTCATGGCCTTCTTCGTGATCTCGTACGGGCTCCTCTTCCTGTTCGGCAGGGAGGCGGCCGCTGCCGGCGTCGTGATGGCCGCGGTCGTCCTTGCGGCGACGCCCGTCTTCTGGGCGCTCGTCCTCCGGCGCCGGGCACGCCGTGCGGCGACGAATGGCTGAACGCGTCGCGGCGTTCGGCGCTGCTGTTCCCGTGGACGACGCCCGGCGCGGCGTGCCGACCACCACCGTCCTCGTGGCGCTGGTTGACGTCCCGCTGCTGGCCGCCGCGTACCGGGCCGTCATCGGCGCGGCTCCCGACCTGCTCGTCGCCGGCGTCGCCGAACGTCGCGACGTGGTGGCCTCCGCGGTCGCCCGGTTCGCCGCGGACATCGTGGTCATCGACGCGCCCTCCTCCACGGCCGCAGACGGGGCCGCAGCCGCGACGGTCGCGGCGATCCGGGCTGCGCGCGCCGAGGCGCGAATCCTCGCGGTCGAATTGCGGTGCGGGCCCGCGCCTCACGCGCAGGCGCCCGCGCCGTGGGCCGACGGCGTCCTGCCCCGAGGGTCGACGCCCGGGGACGTCCTGGAGGCGCTTCGCTCGCTCGGCCGCGGCGAACCCTGGTCCGCCGGGTCGACCTCGACTGCCCCTCCTGCCGCGGATGCCGCGTCGGAGGTTCGGGAGCCGGGCCGACCGGACGCGTTCGACACCCTGGCCGAGGAGGCGCGAGAGGTCCTCCGGCTCGCGGCGCTCGGAGGCTCGAGCCGGGAGATCGCGCGGAAGCTCGGCACCTCGGAGCAGGTCGTCCACGCGCAGCGGGCGCTGATCATGCAGAGGCTGGGCCTTCATCGACGCGTCGAGCTGCTGCGCTACGCGCTGCGCCGCGGCATCATCCGGGCGACCGACCTGTGAGCCGCCTCGGCCGCGCCCGTGACGCCTTCCGGGACGGTGCCCTCGGCACCGCGCTGCGGCGCGTCCGTCCGTCGAGCCGCGCAGGGCTGGTCAAGGGGATCGCCGCCGGCGCCGCAGCCGTCGCCGGGCTGGCGGTCGTGCTGGTGGTGCTGGGCGTCGCGTTCTCGACCGTCTATGCCGAGTACGGGTTCCATCCCCAGGAGAACGCCCGCAGCTGGGCCGCCCTGACGCCGGCCTACGCGGATTTCGACTCTCTGCCAGCGTTGTCACGGAACTGAATACGCGCCGTGGTCGGCCTCGCCCCACCAGTCCGTCGTCTGCGAGAGCTGCCACGGACCTCTCCGGGCCCACGCAGCCGGGACGACCCCGGACGCGCCGGCCGGCTCCGTCGCGATCGCCAGGGTCCCGGACGGGATCTGCGTGACGTGCCACGGGCGGGCGACCGGGCGGCCGGCGGCCTTCCCACAGGTCGAGCTAGCCACGCATTACGCGGGGGCCTCGTGCCTGTGGTGCCACGACCCCCACGACGCCTCCGCGCTGCGTCCACCCGACATCCCGCACTCGCTCGACCGGCTGCCCGCGTGCGTGACCTGTCACGTTCCCGGCGGCCTCAAACCCGTCCCGGCCGGGCACATCCAATCCAGCGACGCAGTGTGCCGGACGTGCCACGCGCGCCCCGCCGCCATCGTCGCATCGCCGATTGCGTTCGTCGTGCGGCCATGAGGAAGATGGTGCCTGAGGCCGACGCGGCCGACCACGCGAAGCGATCGTCGACGGGAGCGCCTGCGCTGTCGCGGCGACGCGTCCTGCAGCTCGGCCTCGCGGCCGTTCCCGCGGTCTGCGGTGCGCGCCTCCTGGGAGGGCTCGCCCCTTCCGAGGCGACGGTGCGAGCCGCCGAGCCGGAGGCCGCCGCCGGGACGAACCCCGCGGGCGTGGCGATCGCAGCCGACCCGGAGGCCGCCGGGGCGGCGTATGACCCGTCCGCGCATGCCTGGGCATTCGTCTTGGACACGACGACGTGCATCGGGTGCGGCCGCTGCGTGGACGCCTGCAAGCAGGAGAACCACGTCCCGCCGAACCCGACGCTCAACCGGACCTGGGTCGAGCTGCACGTCCAGGCGGACGAGTGGAGCGTCTCCGTGAGCTCACCCGCGGGCGCCGAGCCGGGCCTGTCGGTCGCGGGCGCGGGCCCGGCTGTGGCGGGTCCCGTCCGGAACGCCTACTTCGTGCCCCGCCTGTGCATGCAGTGCGAGAACCCGCCGTGCACCTGGGTCTGCCCGGTGAGCGCGACGTACCGCACCGAGGACGGGGTCATCCTCGTGGACGAGGAGCGCTGCATCGGCTGCGGCTACTGCGTGGTCGCGTGTCCGTACGGGGCCCGCTACATGGTGCCGGAGGGCGACACCACGCCGAGAGGCGTTCCGGGGATCGCCGACAAGTGCACGTTCTGCTACCACCGGATCAACGCGCGGCCTGCTGCCGGCGTGCGTCGAGGTCTGCCCGGTCAACGCGAGGATCTTCGGCGACCTCAACGACCCGGCGAGCCCGGTGAGCGTGGCCCTCGATCAGAAGCGCGTCCGGGCGATGAAGCCCGCCCTGGGGACGCGGCCGCGCGTCTTCTACATGGGCCTCGAAGGCGAGGTGGACTGATGGCCGTGCGCGTGGCCGGCCGGGCCCTGAACCCTGACCCGCGAGCCCTCGCCTCCGAGGTGCGGCGCGCGATCGACGCCATGCCGCGTCTGCTCCGGGCGTGGTACGGGATCCTCGTCCTGCTCTGCTTCGTCGGGGCCGTGGGGGCCGCCCTGGCCATCCCACCGGGCTGGGAGGTCCTCGGCACGACCCCGACGTTCGAGTGGGGAATCCTCATCTCCGCGTACGTCTTCTTCGCGATCACGACGAGCGGGCTCTGCCTCGCGTCGTCGCTGGGCACCGTGTTCGGGATCGAGATGTTCATCCCGCTCGAGAAGCGCCACGCGATCCTGGCCCTGCTCTGCCTCGTGACCGCGTTCGGGATCATCGCGCTCGACCTCCACTACCCGGTCCGGATGGTCTTCGGGGCGGTCCTCAGCCCCTCCCTGCGCTCCCCGATGTGGTGGATGGGCGTGTTCTACGGCGCCTACCTCGTCTTCCTCCTGGTCGAGGTGGCGAGCATGTTCACGGGCCGCTGGCGGATCCACCGGGTGGCCTGCGTCCTCTCGTCGATCACCGCCATCATCGCGCCGACCACGCTCGGCGCGGTCTTCGGCGTGCTCGCGTCCCGCCCGTATTGGCACGGAGCGTTCACGCCGCCGGCGATGGTCTCGGCGGCGCTGCTCTCGGGCACCGCCCTGCTGGGGATCGTCTTCTACGCCGTCCACCGGTTCCGCCTGACCGGCTTCGAGCGCGCGGAGCGTCTCGCGATCCCCGCGATCCGCCTCCTCCTCACGATCATCCTCGCGGTGACGGTGCTCGTCGTCGGCTGGCAGGTCGCGTGGGGCCTCTACGGGGACGTCCCGGGCCTGTCGACAGCGACGGCCGCGATTCTCGCGGGTCCGCTCGCCCTGCCCTTCTGGGTGCTGCGGATCCTCCTCGGGCTCGTGGCTCCATTGGTCCTGCTCGTGCTCCCCAGGACGCGGACGCCCGCGGGGCTCGCCGCCGCCGCCGGCCTGGCCCTGGTCGGGCTCTTCGCCGACCGGGCGATCTTCGTCTTCGCCGGGCAGGTCGCGCCGAGCACCGCGGTCGCGGGCGTGCAGTCGGCGCCGTTCGCCGCCTACACACCATCGCCGGTCGAGCTCGCGATCGTCGTCGGGGCGCTCGCCGCGCTCGCCCTCGCCTACACGCTCGCGGAGCGCTGCCTTCCGATGGGCGAGCACAGCGGACACGCGACGGGCGCGTCTCGAGGAATGAAATGACGGCGCGGCGACGGCGCCGCGCCGGCCTGGCGATCCTCGGCGCTGTGGCCGCGGTGGCGATCGGGGCGGCATTCGGGCTCGGGGTGGTGAGCTCGGGGCTCGTCGACTCCCTGGTTGCCGCCGTGTCGGTCGCAACCGGCGCGCCGGCGCACACGACAGCCGAAGCCGATCTCGCGAGCGCCTCGCCGGGTGCACGAGCCGCGCCGGTTCCCGCGCCGGCCAGCCCCGGCTCGCCGGTCACGCCGGGTTCGGCGGCGAGCCCGGGCGGCTCATCGGTCACGCCGGGGTCGGCTGCGAGCCCGGGCCGTTCGCCGGCAGGTCCCGGCCCGTCGCTCATCGCGCCGCCGCTCGCCGTGACGCTCGAGATGCCAGCCGGGGCCGACTGCCTCGGCTGCCACACGACGGCGGCAGGGGGCATCGGCACGGCCAATGTCCCGCCGATCGGCCATCCCCTGGCTGGCTGGACCGGCTGCACGTCCTGCCATGCGAACGACAGCCTGGTCAGGACCGCCCCGGGCCACTCGGGCATCCACGCGGATCAGTGCCTCGTCTGTCACACGGCCACGACGCCCGCGGCGGTCGATCGTCCCCACTCTGCCCGCCAGGACGTGCCCTGCCTCTCCTGCCACGGGAAGACGGCGCCGCTGCCCGACAGCATGAAGAACCGGTCGGAGACGACCTGCTGGCTGTGCCATCCCGCAGCGGCGGTCCAGGCGCCGCCCTACCCGCATCCGACACCCGCCGACGGGATCTGTCTCACCTGCCACGGCGCTGCCCGGCTGGGGGCCCTGCCGGCCGATCACGCCGACCGCACGAACAGCCAGTGCTCGGCATGCCACGGCCCGGCTGCGAGCCAGCCGCCGAAGGCACCCCACGACCTGGCGTCACGGGCGGGGATGTGCGCCTTCTGCCACCTCGCGGGGGCGCCCGCCGACTAGGAGCGGCCGGCCGAGCCGGCCGGACGTGGCTGCGCTGCGCTTGAGCGGGCCCTCGCGACCTCAGAGGTCGGCGACGTCGATCAGGCCACGCCGGATCGCGTACTTGAGCAGCTCCACCCGGTCGTGGAAGCCGAGCTTCTCCATGACGTTCGCCCGGTAGTTGTGGATGGTCTGCTCGGCCAGGTGGAGCGTCCCCGCGATCTCCCGGTTCGTGTGGCCGATCGCGGCCAGCAGCAGCACCTCGCGCTCCCGCTCGTTGAGGCCCTCGTACGGGTCCCCGGAGATCCCGCCGGGCGCCTTCAGGACGTACGTGCTGACCATCCTCGTCACGATCGCCGGGCTGACGTAGGTCTGGCCGCGCGCCACCGAGCGAAGGGCCGTGACGACGTCGGCCGCCTCCGCCTCGCGCGTGAGGAAGCCGTTGGCCCCCGCCTTGAGCGCAAGTGAGAACTGCTCGGCGCTGCCGCGGCACTCGAGGGCCAGGATCCGGAGGTCTGGCCGGGCCGCGCGGATCGACTCGATCGAGGCGAACGAGGTGCAACCGGAACGGTCGAACGGGAGACACTCGGCGATGACGACATCGGCGATCGTGCGCGCCAGGTCGTCGCGGAGCGCGGCGCGGCCGCCGACCTCGCCGATCACCTCCATGTCGGGCTCGGCGTCGATGACCTCGCGCAGCCCGACGTTGAGCATCGGGAACTCGAAGATCGCCAGGAGGACGCCCAGCCGCTTCCCGGTCCTCGTCATGGGACGGCGGCCCCGGCCGGGGTGCCGGCCGCGCCGGCTGTAGCCCGGGATACCGGCCCGGCCGCGGGCGCGACGGCCACCAGGGGCCAGCTGACGTCCTCCGACGCGCTGCCCGTGGGCCCCTTGAGGAACGGCGCGGTCACGGGGAGCACCTTCTCGGCGTGGCAGCGTGCGCAGTAGACGGGCTGGTGGCAGTAGGCGCACGCACTGGTTGCCCTGGTCCCGGATCACCTGGGCGTGGTTGGTCATCATCGTGTCGTGCTTGACGGTGACCGCCCCCGTGCTGTGGCAGTTGACGCAGTAGTCGCGGGCGTGGCACTCCCCGCACGCCTGGCCACCCGGGTCCACGGACGTCGCCACGCTCCGATGGTCGAACACCCAGAGCGGGTCGACGTGCGTCGACGGCGGCTGGCCGAGCGGCAGGCTGGCGATGGCCGTCCCGATCTGGGGGAACGTGTGGCAGGTGTCGCACGTGGACGGGATGACCTCCCGTGTCACGGCGCCGTCCTTGACCAGGAAGTGCCCGCCGTCGTGGCAGCGGAAGCAGCCCGGGAAGTCCAGGTGGCCGAGGAAGTCCGGGTAGGAGGCGGCCGTCACCTTCATGTCTGGCGTCGCGGTGAGCCGGTAGAGGACCTTGACCTGGGCCACCGCCTGCGCGATCGCGCCCGGCTTCGCCGTGGCGACGTCCGGGTAGTTGAGCTCGTAGAAGTCCGTCAGCGCGTTCGTCGGCGGCGTCGGCGGTGGCCAGGTCCGGGTAGCCGGACCAGAGGATCTGCATCGCCTCGCGCTTGATGTAGGGAAGCGTCGGGTCGATCTGGCCCGACGAGAGCTCGGTATCCAGGCTGACGCGCGGGTTCGGGATGGGATGGCCCACCCGGTTGTGGCAGTCGATGCAGTCGACCGTGCCGATCCGTCTCGGCGGCCTTCAGCTCGTCGATGTCCGGGCCGACGTCCTCGGCGACGCCGATCTTGTCCTGGGCGATGTACTCCACGACCGTCCCATCGGCGCGCGTGACGGTGACGTAGTCGATCTTCGCGTCGTCCGGGGTCGGGCGAGAGGTACTGGACGTTCGCGAGGACGTGCCAGTGGACGCTCGCGAGACATCGTCGACGTCGCCGGAGCCGCGGCCGGATCATCAGGCCCACGAACTCGCGCGTGTTCGCCTCGTCCTCGGTGAACGTGGTCCGGGTCACGCAGGTTGACGACGTCGCCAGCCGGTCGAGCGAGTGGCACTTCTGGCAGGTGTCGGCCGCCGGCGGCAGCGTCGCTGTGGTCGGGCGGCGGGATCGGCTTCGGGTAGAGGCCCGTGATCACCTGGATCAGCTGCGCGTGCCGTTCAGCTTGGCCTTGACCCAGCCGGCGACGCCCGGCTCCACGTGGCACTCGCCGCAGGTGACGTCCCGGTGGGGGCCGGCCTCGTAGGCGGCGAGCTCGGGGCCCATCTGGTGGCAGCGGCCGCAGAAGTTGGCCGTCTCCGTCCACTGGATCACGGTGACGCTCGTCCAGACGGCGGCGAACGCCAACGGCGCCGACGACGAGGAGCAGGGCGAAGATGCCCGTCCGGGAGCGCGGGAGCCGCGGCCGCGGGAGGCGGCGGCGCAATCCGCGCCGGCGGGCGGGCGCCGTCGCCGACGGGCATCGGCGACGCTCGACGGGCGTCGCCGGAGCACCCGGGGGAGCACGCCGAAGGCGCGGCCGGACCGCCGCCTGGGGCGCGCGTTCCGGGCTCGCTCATCGGGTGGCTCCGTCAGCCCTTGACGAGCTGCTGGACCAGCTGCTCCATGTCGCCCGGCGAGAGCCGGCCGATCCGGACGTCGCGGATCGTCGCCGTCGCGCCCGATGAAGAAGTGGAGCGGGATCCCGTAGGTCCGGTAGAGGTCGGCGATCCGGGCGGCGGGTCGGCGACCATCGGGAACGTGAACCCGACCCGCTTCGCGTAGTCCAGGACCGCGGCCTGGTCCTCCTGGATGAAGACGCCGAGGACCGCCAGCCCCTGGGCCTCGTACTTCGCGTAGGTGGCCTGGAGGTCGGTCGCCTCGGCCCGGCAGTCGGGGCACCAGCTGGCCCCGAAGGTCAGCCAGGTCGGCTGGCCCTTCAGCGCGGCCATCGAGACGGCCGTGCCGTCGACCGCCGTCGCCTGGAAGTCGGGCGGGACGTCGCCGACGCGGGGCAGCCCACCCGCGCGGCCGCGCCCG
Source organism: uncultured Chloroflexia bacterium (assembly GCA_963809215.1). Taxonomy (GTDB): domain Bacteria; phylum Chloroflexota; class Limnocylindria; order Limnocylindrales; family CSP1-4; genus CTSoil-043. The sequence goes on along the minus strand of CAWEIJ010000001.1, from coordinate 11,543 downwards.
GCGACCTGCGTCACCCCGTCGTCGGACGGCGCCGTCGACGGCCCAGGCCACGGCCCCGACCAGGATCGCCGCCACGACCAGGACCAGCGAGGGTCCGCAGCCGGCCCGCGGCGAGGCCGGCCGGCGGAGACGCGGCGACTCCGCAGCGCTCCATGGTCCGCTCTCGTCGCCGGCCGGGTCAGCCCCTCAGGCCGCTGTAGCTGTGGAGGCCGCCGAAGAAGAGGTTGCCGAAGTAGGTGAACAGGGTCGCGCCGAAGCCCGACCACGAGCAGGAGGCCGCCCGGTTGCCGCGCCAGCCGCGGACGACCCGGGCGTGGAGGTAGGCGCCGTAGATGAGCCACGTCACGAGCGAGGCCGTCTCCTTGGGGTCCCAGCTCCAGTACGTGCCCCACGCGATGTCGGCCCAGACGGCGCCGAGCACGATCGGTGAGGGTCAGGAACGGGAAGCCGATGACGACGGCGCGGTAGCCGATCTCGTCGAGCACTGCCGGCTTCGGCAGGCCCCAGCGGCCCGTCGGCCGGCTGGATCAGGTAGAGGAGCGCCGCGCGCGAACGCGATCGTGAACGAGCCGTAGGCGACGATCGCGATCGCGACGTGGACCGTGAGCAGCAGGTTGTTCTGGAGGGCCGGGACGAGCGGCTCGATGCTGGCCGGGATGGTCGCGCGTAGAGCAGCATCGCGAGCGCGACCGGCAGGGCCAGGAGGCCGAGGACGCGCTGGTGGTACTTGCGCTCGAACCAGTAGTAGGCGCACAGGATGCCCGAAGGCGAACGCGATCGAGAACTCGTACATGTTCGCGAACGGGCCGTGGCCGGTGGCGATCGTCCGGAAGACGAGGCTCGCGGCGATGGCGAGGACGCTCAGCCACGCCAGCAGGCGTCGCGTAGTGCCCGATCGAGGCCGTCCGCGGCCCGGAGGTGAAGGCGACCGTGCCGGTCGACAGCGGGACGCCCGCGGCGGCCAGTCGCGCCGCCCGGACGCCCGAGAGCGCATAGAGGACGTAGCCCACGAGGGCGAGGAACGTGCTCAGCGTCCCCGCGACGAAGGCGTACTCGGACGAGCTTTCCCATGGTGCGGCGCTCCTCAGCTGCTCGCCGGGCCCGTGACGGCCTGGCGGATGTCCGTGACAAGAGACGTGAACTCGGCGTCGAGGTCGCTGTCCCGGCGGCCGACCGCCGCGACGGCGAGCGAGCTGCCGCCGTCGGGCCGCGGCGGCGAGCTGGCCCCAGATCCGGCGGTACGGGACGAAGAGGCGGACCATGAACCCCACGACCAGGAGGAGGCAGCCGAGCCAGACGATCGGCGTCCCGGGGTCCTTGGCGACGTTGAGGCCGGTGTACTTGGTCTCGCGCTCGAAGGTGTAGCGTGAGGCCGTCGATCGTCGTGGGCGTGCCCTGGTCGATCGACCTGCTGGACGATCGGGTTGCCGGTGTCGGACGCGTACAGCTCGATGGCCACCTGGCCGGGCTTGACGTCCGGGTCGTCCGGCCCCGTGGTGGCGACCACCCAGACCGCGACGTTCTGGCCGGGCATGGAGAACGTGCCGACCTTGTTGCCCCCGTTGTTCGACGTCCAGGCGAGCGGCACGCCCTGGGAGAAGAGAGTCGCGCCCTTCGCGTCCTTCACCGTGACGACCGCCGCGGGCCCGAAGAAGGCCTGGTAGAAGGAGACGTCGCCGTAGCGAAGCGGCTCGTTGACCCGGACCTGCTGCCGGGCGACCGTCTGGCCGTTGCGGGTGAGGACCACGTCGCTCACGTAGTCGGACGGGGCGCCCGGTGTCCGGGTCGTACGTGTCCTTGAACGAGTTGAGCGTGATCGAAAGGCCCGGCTCCGTGGGCACGCCCGAGGTCGCGCCCTCGGCGAGCATGAACTGCGAGTCGCGGAAGCCCCACAGCGAGCCGACCATCGCGCCGGCCAGGATGACGACGATGCTGAGGTGCCCGGCGATGCCGGCCCAGGGCTGCCACCGGTTTCGATCGGCGTAGATGTGGACCGTGCCGTCGTCGAGGGTGACCGTCCGGTAGTGCCGGCGCCGCAGGACCTTCTCGGTGGCGGCGAGGACGTCGGCCGGGGTCCGGTGGAACGCTCATTGCCTCGTGCTGCGGCGCGTGCTCGAAGAACGTCGGGCCGACGTTCACGTGCGGCTTCGTCATGGTTCGCCAGGTGCCCGGGACGCGATGCAGCGTGCAGGCGATCGTCGACGCGGCCAGGAGTGCGCCCACTCCCCGCAGCCAGACCGACTGGAAGATCGTGAAGAGCTGGAGCTGGTCCAGGATCCCGGTCCAGCCGCCGTACTTCGGGCGGACGCCGGCCACCCAGTCGGCGCGCGCCTGCGGGTCGTCGGCGACGCCGGCCGGCATCTGCACGAGCAGCGTGCCGACGAGCGCGAGCGCGGCGAAGGCGAGGATCAGGAGCGAGGCCGAACTTCATCGACGTGAGCAAGCCCCACAGGCGATCCAGGGCCGACGTCGACGGAGCCGGTCCGGCCCGTCGCGGCTGCCGCCCGCTGCGGGCTCGCCGCCGGCACGAGCGGCCGCCAGCTCCTGCGCTCTCGTGGTCTCGGCCATCGCGTGCGCCTCCCTCAGCCGCCGAGCGGCGTGCTCAACGCCGCGAGACGCGCCGAGCAGGTTGGTGACCATCAGCACGCCGAGGCCGACGAGCATCGCCCCGCTCACGAGGGAGACGGCCCGGTGGTGGCGCCCGACCCAGCCGAGCCGCCGGCGCGACCCACGTGGCGCCCATGGCGACGGCCAGGAACGGCACCGCGAGCCCGGCGGCGTAGGCGAGGAGGAGGACGGTGCCCTGGGCGACGCTCCCGGTCGTCGAGGCGAGGCCGATGATCCCGCCGAGGATCGGGCCGATGCACGGGCTCCAGCCAGCGGCGAAGACGATCCCGAAGAGGAGTGAGCGGCCGTAGCCCGGACCGTGGTAACCGATGCTGGCCCCCGAGCCGCCGCCGAGCGCCAGCGTGCCGCCCCCCGCCATCGCACCGCTCGCCATCACGCCGCGGCCCCCGGCCAGGGCCCCGCCGAAGGCGGGCATCGGGCGCGTGTCGCGCCAGAGCGCTCGGAGGTTGATCACGCCGGCGACCTGGAGGCCAAGGACGACGAGGATGGCCCCGCCGATCTGACGGAGGACTTTCGCGTTGTCGGCGAGGGCGTACCCGATCGCGCCGATCGAGGCCCAGAAGGCCACGAAGACGATCGTGAACCCGGCCACGAAGGCGAGCCCGTGGAAGAGGCTGAGCCGGCGGTCCGCGGCGCCCGTGCCTGCGCCGACCATGTAGCCGACGTAGGCCGGCATGAGCGGAAGGCAGCACGGCGAGGCGAACGAGACGACGCCGCCGATGAACGCGACGAGGAGGCCGATCCCGGCCCCGACCGTCATGGCCGGGCGCTCGCGGACGGAGCGGGGCTCGCCGCCGGCACGCTGGACGGAGCGGGGCTGGCGGCGGGCGTCCCTGCGCCCGCGGACGGGGAGCCGGCAGGTGCGGCGCCGGTGCCCGGCGAAGCCGGCGCCGCGCTGGCGAGGGCGTCGAGGTGCGCCTTCACGGTCGTCGCGATGTCGCTGTCGGGGGCAAGCGCGATGACGCGCGACCACTCCCGCTGGACGCCCGCCATGTCCGGCGGCTGGGCGTTCAGGTAGAGGAACCCCAGGTCGTAGTGCGCTTCCACGTTCTTCTCGTCGATCGCGAGGACCTTCGTCCATGCGGTCAGCGCGCTCGTCGAATCGCCAAGGTTGAAGGCGGACGCCCCGAGGGCCAGGTAGCCGCGGACGACGCCGGGTTCGACCGCCGTGACCTTCGTGAACCAGTCGCCGGCCGTCTTGAAATCGCCGGTCCGGTAGTACTCGTCTCCGAGCGCCATCAGGGAGTCGGCGTCCTTCGGGTTCGCCTGGATCTTCACCATCAGCGCCGCGACGGCCGCCTGGTCGAGGACCGGAGCGCTCGCGGCGGCGCTTGGTGCGGGGCTTCCGCCGGCACCGATGACCGAGGCGCTCGTCCCGCCGGCGTTGAACCCCAGCACGGCGACGATACCGATGGCGGCCACGGTGGCGCCAACGATCGCGAGGTTCCGGAACGCCGCCGAGCCGAGCAGGCCGAGGAGACGGCTCCCGCGGGGCTCGCCGCTGCTGCCGTGCTCGGCCGTGCCGCGCTGGCCCGCGCCCGCTCGGCCGCCGTCCTGACGATCTCCCGGTGCGCGGTCGGATCCACCTCCGCGAGGAGGGCGTCGATCTCGTCGTCGCTGACGACGCGCCGGCCGTCCTCGTCGACCGGACCAGCATCGGTCGGCGAAGCCGCGCCCACCGCCACCGCGGTCGGCACGGCCGCCGTGCGCCCCGTCGCGGCAGAGGGTGCCGCGACGGGGGCCGGCGCGATTGCGTCCCGGCGAGCCGGAGGTGTCGCCGGCTCGCCGGGCAGGACAGCCGGTCGCGCACCCGCCCCGACAAGGGCGGCGGCGCGGGAAAGCGCGACCGGGTCCGTGAGAAGTGCGTACGCCTCGTCGGCGCCCGAGGCTTGGACGCGTGCCCAGGCGCGCAGGCTGCGCGGCGCTGCCGCGAGATACGCCGAGACCGTCTCGTGGGCGGTGCTCACGTCCTCGGGCGTGGCGGACGGGTCGAGCCCGAGGCGCGCCAGGAGCTCGCGCTCCAGCGTTTCCGGGCTTCGTGGCTGGGTGGTGGTCGGAGCCTTCATCGCACGGCTCCGGCCGGACGCGCCCACCCGGCGCGTGCTCCTGCTCCGTCCATCTCTGGATTGCCCTCGTAGATCGGCCGGGTCCGTACCCGGGCCGTGACACCTGCACCGAAGTGTCGGGTCCGTGGGGTCGTGATCCCATCCGCCGGGGGGCACAAATGTGCCGGCGGCCGAGTGCTCAACCGATACGGGCCTCCCGGGCAGGGTGTACCCATCGGTAGAGGGGCGGGCTCCGGGTCCCCGCCGCAGCGGGCCGAGCTCCCTGACGTGACGACCCGCCCCGCGTGAGCGTCAGGGTCCGTACGTCTTCGAGGCGTGCGCGTATCCGTGGCAGGTCAGGGTGCAGGTGCCGCCACCGGTCGACGTCAGTGCCCAGCTGAGCGTGCCACCGAGCGGCTGGACGTCCGGCGCGAAATTGACGAGTCGAGCGTTCTGCGTGTCGCCCGCCTGGTAGGCGAGCGCGGTGCCGTGGATGCGGAAGTGGCACTCTGCGCAGACCGCGTTGCCCTGCCCGGCGCCCGGCGTGTCGATGTCCGTGCTGCCGCTCCCCTTGCCGCCGATGCCGGCCAGGTGCTCCTGGTGGAGCCTGAAGTTCGTGGCCGGCGAGAAGCTGCTGACGAGCCCCTCCTCCGCGTGGCAGACCAGGCACAGCGCCGCGTCTGCCGCCGCGTATGGCTCGCCGGAGGACTTGAGCACACGGTCCCGGTAGCCCTGGATCAGGATGCCGCGGTTCGTGCTGGCGTGCGGCGCGAGGTCGGCACCCGCCGGCGGCGGATTCGTCAGGCTGAGCTTCGTCGGGTCGCCATGGCAGCTGACGCACCGGATGGTGCTGCCGGTCGCGAAGTCCCACTGCTTGTATGGCGAGGTCCCGGCGAGGCTGAGCGCCATTGCCGCGGTCCCGTTCGTGCCGGCCGCCTCGACGGGGTGATAGGACGCGTTGACCGGGTTGAGCTCGACCGCCTTGTCGAGCACCCACCGCGACGGCGGCTGGCCCACGTTCGAGCCCAGGTTCGTGAACCCGGAATGGCACTTGAGGCAGATCTCGTATTCGCGAGTCGGCTGCTGGCCCGCGCCGCCGTCGAGGAACGCGTACGTCGGGGCGGCGCCGGCGACGCCATTGGTGACCGCGACCCCCGAGATCGCCATCTGGGCGCCGGAGAGCGTCCAGCCAGTCGTCGTCTCGGTCGATGCGGCCGCGCTCGCGTTGTGCGCGTTGTGGCAGTCGGTGCACACGCTGTGTCGGTTCGAGGCGGCAGCGAACTCGTCGGTCGTCGACAGCGAATGGGTATTCGGCGCCGCCGGGTCGACCAGCGCGTCGTGGCTGAAATAGCTTCGGGTCGTCGGGTCGTTGGGCGGGACTGCCGGCGACGCCGACATCGACGTTCCGAGGTACTGGGCGGCCACGTCGAGCGACGATCCCGACCCGTCGTGACAGGTGAGGCACGCCTGTGCCAGGGGAGCCGCCGCCGCCAGGAGCGGTGACGCCTTCGCCGCGTGGACGGAGTGGCAGACCCCGCAGGAGTCCGAGACGAGCGACGTGTCGGGGACGTGCGGCGAGGTGAACAGCGCAGATGGCGAAAGCGGACCGGCACCCGGAGCTGGAGCCTGGGCGATGAGGCCGTAGACCGGGACCGTGAACGCGGATCCGGCCGCAGGGTCCGCAGCCGGCGTCAGACACGGTGAAGCCCACGCTCGGGAGGACCCGAGGGCTGGACGATCGAGCGTCTCCGGGCGCGCCAGCCTCGAGGCCGTCCCGCTGCCCTGGCGTCAGCTGGACCCGGGGTGCCGATTCGGTCATCACGACGGCGGTCGTCGCGCCGGCGATCGACCGCCCGCCGTCGGAGAGGCGCAGGTCGAACCGCGCGCCGCGCGGGAGGTCGATCGAGGCACGGACGGTGAACTCGACCTCGGTGTAGGAATCGCCGGGTACGACGATCGCGCCGGTCCCGCCCGGGCCCATGACGCGGCGGCCGGGAACCGGCGCCTGCGTCCCGTCGTCCGTGGCTCGAATGGCGATCTCCGGCACGGCGATCGGCTCGTCGGCCATCCCGGGCATGGTCCCGGTGCCGGGACCTGTCCGGCGCCATTCCGCGCCGACGTAGAACGGGACACCGGCCACCGACCCGCCGACGGGGATGTCCGCGAACAACCCGGAGGAGCCTTCGCGGAACTCGAGCCGCGGCGTGAGGCTGGCGGCCAGGTCGTCGGCGTTGCGGACCTGGAACCGGACGCGGAAGGCATCGAACCGGAGCACGCTCACGAGAGCCGCGTCGATCGCCAGGTAGCTCGGCGCCTGCGTGACGGGCTCGACCCGGGCGAGGACCGCATGGTCCACCACGAGCCGCGGGCGCAACGAGGACGGTGACGCTGTCGGTCGCGGCGACCCCATCCGCGTGCTCGAGCCGGGCATCGATCGTGGCCGCGAACGCCGGTGCACCGTCCGGCGAGCGGACCGGCGCGCGCAGGCGCGGGGAGAGGACGGCCTGCCTCGTGTCGACGACGTCCCCGAGGGTCCATTCGATGGCTCGAGCGCTCGGATCGACGGTGCCGCCGGATGGGTCGATGACGGTCCAGCCCGGCGGCAGCTCGACCACGAGCCGCACGTCGCTCGCCGGGCCCTCGACGCCTGCGGCGAGGACCAGGTCCAGGATTGCGCCGGGATCGATCCGGTGGCGGCCGCTCGGCGGCGCATCCGAGGTCAGGACCAGGGACCCGCGGACGGGCTCGGGCGACGGGCCCGGCGACGGCGAGGCGCCCGGGTCGGGCGACGCGGATGGATCGGGAGACGGGGATGGCGCAGGGTCGGCAGGCGACGGATCCGGCGAGGGCGACGTCGGATCCGGCGACGGGGAGGGATCGATCGACGGAGAGGGCGTTGGGTCGGGCGACGGGTCGGGGGGCGCCGAGGGCGATGGGTCAGCCGACGGTGACGCCGAGGAGTCGGGCGACGGCGACGCGATCTCGGACGGGGTCGGCGTGGGATCGACGGCGCCGACCCGGGGAACGACCGGCGTGAATGCGAGGAGCGCGGTCACAACGACCAGGACGGCCCCGAACAGGGGGCCGGCGCGATGGCGGGGCACGTCGCGACGAGTCATGGGGTCGGGCTGGTTCCCTCCGTGCCCCGTGGCTTTCGAAACGGGGTCGCGGGCCGGTGGGAGCTCCCGCGGGCCGGCGTGTTGGCCGGCCCGCGGGAGCGCTGGATCCAGGTCAGGGGAGGATCGGATTCGGCGTCGGGCCGACCGGCGGCGTCGTGGCCGTGATCGTCCCGGTCGGATCGTGGCACGCCTGGCAGGTGCCGCGGTTGTCGATCTTCAGGAGGCGGCTGTCTCCGACGGGCGCGGCGGAGCCGCCGGGGTTCGGGATGTTCGCCGAGTAGGCGCCCGTCATCTGGGCGTTCGAGCCGTGCGCCACGTGGCAGGTGATGCAGTTGCGAGATGTGTTGTTGCTGGTGTGACGGTAAGTGAAGAGCGCGTCCGTCTCCTTCGTGTCAAACCCGCTCCCGAGGTAGCGGGTGTGGCACGTGAGGCACCAGGTCGCGATCTGGGTGGTGAAGTTCGCGGACAGGCCGTTCGGCGCGTCATTGGACGTGCCGCTCACACCGTTCCACGGAACCTTGCGACGCAGGTAGTCGCCCGACGTGGCCGAGAGGCTGAGGCTGGCGACCTGGCTGGCGAGAAGCGTGCCGGTGCCGCCGTTCGTCTGGATGACGGTGTAGTTGCGCGCGTCACCCGCCGGCGGGAGCGCCGCGTCGGTGACGATCGCATCGGTGGCGGCCGGCACGAACGTGTCGGTCCCGGAAACGCCCGGGTTCGGGATCGTGTTGAGGATGCGGTACTGGCCATTCCCGTGCGGGTTGTGGCAGGAGACGCAGTCCATCGTCACGACCGGGCCCGCGTTGGGCGTCGTGCTGTTCGGGCCGTTTCCCCATGCGGTGCCGGTCCCGATCGACACCTTTCCCGCCACGAGGGGAAGGTGGGCGGACGTCACGGCCTGCGCCGGTCCGACGGGAACCTTCGTGTTCAGCCGGACCGCGGTGCCGGACAGGTACGAAACGCGGTAGGCGGATCCGGATGCGATGCGGGCCTCGACGAACCCGCCTCCACGCAGGGCGCCGAGGGCGACCCCGCGACCGGTTCCGCCCGGATCCGCCGGGGCGTACTGCTGGCCCGTCTCGACGTCGGTCGTGGCACCGACGCCCGTTGCTCCGTGGCAGGTCAGGCAGAGAGCCGGACCTTCCTGCTGGGTGAGCAGCGGCGTGCCCTGCGCGGTGTGGGCCCGGTGACAGCCGGCGCAGGTGTCGGCCGTGAGGCCGAGACTGCCGTTGTTCGCCGTCATGACGTGGGGTCCACCATCCGCCAGGGCAGGTAATGCGGCAAGGAACAGCCAGAGCGCGGCTCCTGCGAGCAGGAGCGTCCATCGCCTCACTGTCCTCACCTCCTTTCTCTGACTCTGCGGGTGTTCTTCTCGATGGGCCGCCACGGTCGGCGGCGAACGTCGGTCAGCAGTCACCTCCCTGCTCCTCCCTGCCAGGAGCCTCAGTAGCTCCAGATCTGCACGCGGTCGTTGAACGTGTCGGCCACGTACACACGTCCGCGCGCGTCGACCGCGACGCTGTTGGGGAATTCGAAGCTGCCATCTGCGACGCCCTGGCCGCCCACGTAGCCGAGGTACGCGAGACGCCGTTGCCCCGTCGCCGGGGGCGCGATAGATGAAGACGCCCTGACCCGTGGAATCGACGACGAACACGCGGCCGCTGCCGTCGAGGGCGATCCCGCGCGGCAGCCCGAGGTTGCCCTGGCCCGAGCCGCGACCGACCTGCGCGCGAACCTGGCCATCGGCGCCGAACACGAGGAGGCGTCCGGCGTTGCTGTCCGTCACGTAGACGTTGCCGGCGCTGTCGACGGCCACGCCGTTCGGGAACGCGAGCGTGTCGTTCTCACCGAGCGTCCGGACCACCCTCGCCGAGCGATCGATCATGAGGACCTTTTGGAACGGTCCCGAGAGGTCCGTCACGTACAGGTTGCCCTTCGCGTCGAACGCGAGCCCAAGTGGCTGCCAGCCGGGCCGGGGCTCGGCGAGCGCGAACGTGCGCTGGTACGCACCGTCACGGTCGTACACGTAGATCGCCCCTGAGAACCGGTCGCTGACATAGACCTCGCTCGTCAGCGGATCGATCGCCAGGTAGACAGGCGCGTGCTCCATCCCGGTCGAGGCGGGCGGCACCATGGTCGCGACCGTGGTGCCGCGTGCATCGAAGACGATCCCGATCCGGTCACCAGCCGACTGGGTGACGTAGATCCGGTCGCCCGATGGGCTCACGGCCACGCCCGATCGGGCCCTGGACGCCGTAGATCGCGGCCGAATAGGCCGGGACGTCGGGTGCCGAGATCCCGGGGAGGGGCAGGGCGGTGATCGGCTGCCGGAACAGGAGGTACCAGAGGGCGATCGTGACCAGCGCGGCCAGGAGCCCCAGCAGGACCAGCACGAAGACCGCCTTGCGGCGCGGCCGACTGCGCGGCCCCTGCCCAGGCTCGCCCTCGAGGCTGATCGGCGGAACCGGCAGCACCGCCCACGGAGGCGTCGGCTGTCATCAGTTCGTCCCTCCGCCCAGCGCGCCGGGAACGGGCAGTGCCGGCAGCGCGCTCGCCGCGGGGCCGACGCGCCCCAGCCCGAGGCGGGCCGCCGCGTTGTCCGGGCTCGTCGCGAGCGCCTTCGCGTACCACGTTGCCGCCGTCGCGGAGTCGCCCTTCGTCTCGTACAGGAGGCCGAGCCCGATCGCCGCGTCCAGCGCGGCGTCGCCCTCGGCGATGGCAAGCAGGCGGGGCTTGGCGAGGTCGGGCTTTCCTGCCGCAAGGTCGGCCATCGCACCTGCCCACTCGGCCATCGCGGTCCGGCCCGCCTTCGCGAAGGCTTCGGCGAGCGCCAGGTACGGCTCCTTCCAGCCGACCGGCACGAAGGCGACGGCGGCCCGGAGGGCGGTCTCGGCCTTATCCGCCTGGCCCGTCGCGACATAGGCCGTGCCGACGAGGTAGAGCGCATCCGCGTCCGAGCGCTTGATCGCGAGCGCCTTCTCGAGGAGCGGGATCGCATCGGCAGGTTTCGACTTCCTGCATCGCGATCGAGCCCAGGCTGTAGTAGGCCGCCTCCAGCATCGGATCGGCGTTGGCCATCTCGCCGTCCTTGGCGATGTCGACCACCGCCTGGTAGTCCCTCGCGGCGTCGTCGAGCCGGTCGAGGCCCATGTACGCGCCGGCCCGGCCGTAGGTCGCGAGCTCGACGTCCTTGCCGGCCTCGATGATCATGTCGTACTGGACGATCGCGTCGTCGAACCGGCCCTTGGCCACGTACGTGTCGGCAAGCTGGCCCCGCGAGGCGACGTCGTCCGGCGTGTCCCGGACGGCCTGCTCGAGGGCGGCGAGGCGCTGGTCGACGATCGGCGTCGTGGCCGGGCGCCAGCGGTCGAACGTGTAGAAGGCCGCGAACGCGATCGTGCCGACGAAGAGGAGCAGCACGAGCCGCCTGATCCAGCGGTTGAGCTGCCTGTCGTCCATCTTCGCGAGGGACGTGACCCGGAACATCTGCGACACCTGCTGCAACGGGACGCGGGCGTGCCGTCGACACACCCGACCGCGTGCAATCGTCGGTGGCGGGCGCGCAGGTTCCAATCCGCCGGGGGGTAGATGATCGATACACCCGGGCGGTCATGACGGCGTGCGAGACATGTATCGCCCGGACGATCCGGCCCTCGGCCGACCAGGGGCCGGCCCGCGGCCGACCAGGGCCGTCCGTCCCGATCAGCCGCCCGGGCCGTGCGCCAGGAGCCGGCGCCGGATCCCCGTGACCGTC